>CAVQIY010000001.1:0-360015 GCA_963712755.1 uncultured Gammaproteobacteria bacterium
ACGTCAACGTGTGGTTATGCAGATGCCTCCCAACGATGTGGACTACTGGACCGACATAAAGCCGGTATTGGAAAGCCGTTGCGTCGTATGCCACGCTTGTTACGATGCCCCCTGCCAGCTAAAGCTCAGCTCTATCGAGGGCATAGAGCGCGGCGCGTCACCGCAAGTCGTCTACCAGCAGTCGCGCTTGAAGAGCGCACAACCGACCCGTTTATTCGAAGATGCGCAGTCCATCGAAGAATGGCGCGCGCTGGGTTTTCATCCGGTATTGAACGAATATGGTGATGCGGCAGATGCTAACCAACACGCCAGCGTGATCTGGCGCATACTCAAACTCAAGGATGAACATCCGCTCCCGGATGACAAACTGTTGCCCGACAGTTTTGACCTGGACCTGAATCGACGCAACGCCTGCCCGTCGCCTGCGACCTTCGACAAATTCGCGAAGGATTCCCCGGAATCGGGCATGCCTTTCGCATTGCCCGCGCTGGATGACAGCGAGCAGTCGCTGTTGCTGCGCTGGCTGGAGCAGGGGGCGAAGTACACACCGCGTGCATCGCTCGGCGAGGACTTCAATGCGGAAATCAGACAATGGGAAGCATTCCTCAACGAGGATTCACTCAAGGCGCAGCTGTCGTCACGATACATCTACGAACACCTGTTTCTCACGCACCTGTATTTCCCCGAGCTCGATGACCTCCGGTTCTTCCGTATCGTTCGCTCGTCGACGCCGCCGGGCAAGCCTATCGACTTGATCGCGACGCGAAGACCCTATGATGAACCGGGCGTCTCGCGAGTCTATTACCGCCTGACGCCGGAGCTGGCCACGATTGTTGCGAAGACACACATGCCGTATGCATTGACAGCGGAACGGCAGGCGCAGTGGAAGACCTGGTTCCGGGATGCGGATTACGAAGTTAACGAACTTCCTTCGTACGATCCGGAAATTGCTTCGAACCCATTCCGCAGTTTTGACGCGATCCCGGTACAGAGTCGCTATCGGTTCTTGCTCGACGAAGCTCGAAATACAATCAATGCGTTTATCAAGGGTCCGGTCTGCCGCGGCCAGGTTGCCTTGAATGTCATCAAGGATCGTTTTTGGGTCTTCTTTATTGACCCGGACAATCCCGGGCTCGATACGATGGAGGAGTTTCTGGCCGCACAACTCGAGGGAATCGAATTGCCGGCCAGCGAGGGGAACATTTACCGGCCGATCGCACACTGGCGCCGCTACTCGAAGCAACAGAAGAGGTTCATTGCAGCGGCCGACCAATATCTCAGTGAGCGCGCGAGCGTGCAGCAAGACCTGTCTCTAAATCTTGTCTGGGATGGCGACGGTACCAATGACAATGCTGCGTTGACGGTGTTTCGTCACTTCGACAGCGCGACAGTTGAAAAGGGCCTGGTCGGCGAGGAGCCGCAGACGGCCTGGCTCATCGGGTACTCGCTGCTGGAACGGATTCACTATTTACTGGTCGCGGGTTATGACGTATTTGGCAATGTCGGGCACCAGCTGTTTTCCCGCATTTACATGGACTTCCTTAGAATGGAGGGTGAGGCCGCCTTCCTGTTGCTGCTGCCGGAAGAGGCCCGGGACCGGGAACGCGCAAACTGGTATCGCGAAGCCGAGAAGGAGGTACAGGATTTCATGGTTCTGCCGAGATTTGAGAACCGCCTGACTCTGAATATCGACTACCAGACCAACGACGAGAAAAGCGAACTGTTTTCCTTGCTACGGCGGCGGCTGCAGCCTGTACTACCGGCCGAGCGCGACCTGTCGTCACTCGGCGATGCCGCGATCAGTGAGGCTCTGGCGCCCCTCCGGGACCTCGAGGGTGCATCGGTAGGCCAGCTGCCGCAAACTGTATTCGTCGAAATACGGAGCGAGGAGACGAGTCGTTACATCACTATCCTGCGCAACAATGCACATCTGAATATTACTTCGATGTTTGCGGAGCAAAAGTATCGCGCACCGGAAGAGGATACGCTCTCTGTTGTCAGCGGCCTGCTGGGCTCCTACCCCAATGCGCTTTGGCGAGTCGAAGCGTCAAAACTAATGCGTTTCACCGCCTCGCTTGCATCGATCGAGAACAGTGCGGACTACGAACGCTTTGTTGACGAGTATGGTGTGCGCCGAACCGACCCCCTCTTCTGGCAACATAGCGACGCCTTGCACGCGGCGTGGCAACGCGCGGCTCCGATTGAATACGGCATCCTGGATTTCGGTCGATTGGAGAATCGATGACGGGTCCTCGGTTAGCAATGGTCCGACGGGCCAGCGAGGGCTGTTTGACCCGGACCCGAGTCCGTGTTGTCGGACCAAGATGATCGATAAGCTAATAAGCTGATAAACTGTAAGCGTGAGCTACCCTAAATGAATTCGGAGACAATAGAATGAGCAAGGAATTAACTGATCTCGAGAAAAATATGCAAGCCGCGAAAACGCAGTTCGTCAGCAACGCCAAGAAGACCAAACGCGAGCTGGATCGCCAGCGCAAGAAGGTCAGAACCGAGATCAATCGCGCCACTGCTCGCGCCAAGCGAAGCCGAGAGCAGCTACAGAAGAAAGCCGAGCGACTGGCAAGTACCACCAGCGCCAAGACCAAGCGCGAACTGAAGAAACAGATCAACAATCTCGAGAAAACCTACGACGAAGCCCGGGCGGACGCTGCGAAGTTTCGTGACGAGCTGAAGCCTGTGGCGCGGGACCTCGCCAGTGCACGCGACCATCTTGCTCACGCCCTGAAGCTGGACAAGGCGATGGCGAAAATCAAGAAGGAACTCGAGAAGCGCGGCAGCAAGAAGAAGAAAAAGGCTACTCGCAAGAAGGCTGCGAAAAAGAAGACTGCAGCCAGGAAGGCGTCGCCCAAGAAAACAGCAAAGAAAAAGGTCACTAAGAAAAAGACCGCAAAGAAATCAGCCAAAAAGGTTGCGAAGAAAAAGGCGTCAAAGAAAAAGTCCGCCTGACGCGATCGGCGCTTTGTTGGCGGCTGCGGCAACCGTAGTGCAGGCCGTCGGCGGTCAGTCCCGCGCCCGAATGATGTCGCGGATGATGCCCATCTGTTCTTCCCAGGTCTCGTAACATCCGCTCCAGGGACCGGCCTGGCAGCTTTCCGCGCCCTCGCGCTTCAGCGCGTAGATCCGTTGCGGGCTGATACCGGCGCTTGCATACGCTTCGAAGTCCGAGCTGGAATCGCCGTAGGCGGCGACGCAGCGCCAGCCATCTGCCCGGTAGGCGTCCAGCACGCTTGCCTTGAAGGCGGCGTGATCTTTCCGCTCATTGCGGGACTCGGTCAAGTGCAGCCTGCCGCGTGGGAATCCGTTCTCCTCGAGCCAGTCTGGAATGCCGCCCTGCAACAGACGAACCCGGGCGCTGAGGTAGATGATCAGGTAGCCTGCATCAGCGAAGGTGTGCACAGCGGTTGCGGCGCCCTCCCGGGCAGTGCCAATGGCCGAGACTTTCGGCGTCAGGGTCCCATCGATGTCGAACACGACGCATTCCGACGGGGCGTTCGTTTCCGGCTCCGTTTCGTCGGTGCGGCTGCAACCGGCAGCGCCGAGCACGGCCCAGAGCAGAAACAGGGGCAGCCATCGGGTCACTCGTTCCTCCGGATAGCACGCTGAAGTCGACATCGATCGCGAAGGAGGAGGGCGACTGCCACAAGTAACTCGCAGTGTGCGCCCGGGATTTGGCCTGTCGCCTTCAAAGCTCCATGGCTGTATACACATTCTCGATTTCCTTCTCTTGAATACACAGGTACTCCATGGTTTGCCGTTGCGTCGAGTGGCCAAGCGCCGTATTAATCCCCAAAACGAAGAGACAGTAGTCTCTCGGCTTGTCGGCGAGGGCTTCTTTGATCTTGTTGATCCCTTGAATGGACCTGATGGGTTCAACCTTGATAGTCGACCCACGGGCAGGATGGTTCCATTTCTGACTGTGTTCTCGCTGCTCGTCAGACACGCCAAGTTTTTCGTTTCAAAAAGAATAGTTGGCGAGAATCATATGGCGATTACTCGTCTCAGGCAACAAAAAGAAGTAAAAAAACTAATAAAAACAATAGGTAATGGTCATGCATACTTCCCCAACTGTTGTGTAATAGTTGGGGAGTAGCAGTTGACCAATAAAGTGGATATTGACCGCTGGATGTCAAGAAAAAGTGAAACGTGCCTAACGGGTCGCCAGATTCACCCGATTTGTGGCGAATGGCGATTCAGTTGGTTCTGAAACGTGCTCTGGTTGGTATCTACGGACTCGCAAAATGATTTCAGGGCACTCTCGTGGGCGGCAGATTCCATAGATGTATGTTCCATAGATCGTTGGTACGGTTTTTAATGGAGCGGAGAGGTTCGGTACGTTTCAAGCTCACCAGGATCTGACGATTCATCAATTTGTTGTCGAATTTATTTCACAGGTCACTGCGTAGGGGGCTATCCCCGTGGACCCTTCGCACAGCCAGATACCGTATTTAACATAATATACATTATACGCATACTTGGATCTGGACCCTTACCATCTATGCGTATACGCTATGCGCATCACTATCGACCCCCATCGGTCCACAAATGCCAGGTCCACGCCAGCCGTCTCGCCGCAAAGCCGTCAACCTGACTATCGATCAGGACGTTCTCGTCGCTGCTCGAGAGCACAAACTCAATTTGTCCAGGATTCTCGAGGAAACGCTTCGTGCCGAGTTGCAGACACTCACGCAGAATAAGTGGCGTGAACGAAACAAAGAGGCTATTTATGCGTACAACACCCGAGTGGCGAGTCACGGCGTATTCAGTGACAAGATCCGTCGCTTCTGATGCGTCAATTTGACGTAGTCGAAAACAAAAGCCCCGACACCAGCGACCAGGTGCCCTATTTACTGCTTTTGCAGGCAGACCTGTTCAGCGAACTGGAAACGCGCGTTGTAGCTCCATTGATTTCTGCCGATCGCTACGGGCCGCGACTTGATTGGTTGAATCCGACCGTTCACGTCGGAAAGAACGAGTACGTCGTTTCCATGGCCGAACTCGCGGGCGTCCCAGCATCTATCATTGGCGATCCGGTCGCTTCAGCCGAGAGTAAACGACACGAGGTGATCTCGGCGCTGGATTTCCTGTTTACTGGCAGCTAGACACTTCGAAGTGGATTCCTTCATCTGCCTCCCCGACTTTTCCGTAAATCTTGACGTTCTATTCCGAGCTCAAAGGCAAGGACGAGCCGGGACTGGACGCCTCGCCGCCTGCTACCTTGCCGGTACCCGCCGCTCAAGCGGCCGCTTTCAGGTTATCGTGAAGATCTGCTAATCAGCCAGTGGAGGATGATCCACGCGGTTAGTGAAACTAGCAGGTGGTGCTATTGCGCTGCGAAATCGCAAGCGTAAGAGAAGCCAAAACGCCAGCTGCGAAGAGCGCTACAGTCAGCAGAAGTGGCGGGTTGCCCGGTGTTCTCACGTACACCGTAAACGTTGCGTAACATAGAAGCGCAGGGTAGCCGACCGCCGTAAGCGGCAATAGCACAATGAATGGTCTTGGCGTTTTTCGAATCGAACTGGCGATCATGAACAGAATCGCGAATCCGGATATGCAAGCACCGCTTCCAAAGCCCTTTAAAAGGCCCAAGATCAAGCCCTGAGAGTTCGCGTCCAGGGCGCCCCACTCTTTTTGCAGGGCTTCGGCGTGGTAAGGCATAAACTCGTCCAGCGACAAGTAGAGGCAGCCCAACAAGAACAAACCGAGGCCAACGATAGCGAATAGGAACAGAGAAGATCTGAACAATGTGATCGTGAGTTGCGAGACTTTCCGTTTTGAGCCGTGAACAGACATTCTAAGAATTCGATACCTATACGCCAATTACCAGCGCTTATTTGAATTTCTGAAAGACACGGGGATCTATCGCGGCAGCGCCAAGCATGCCACCCAACAAGGCTCCGGCGATGCCTGGCGTCGCAACGTCCTGACCCGAGAGAAACAGGCCCGGCACCGGGGTCCGCGCGCTGAGGGCATCGGAAAGTAGACGGCGCGGTGTGGTTTCGATCCCGTAGAATCCGCCTTTCTCATGACCGGTGAAAGATGCCGTAGCGAGCGGCGTGCCGAGCTCACAATGGACGATGAATTGTTCGAGCGCCGGGAACTTCGCTGAAAAGAATGCCATGAGTTTCGCTTCGACGTGCTGCTTGAGCGAACGCCACTCGTCGGCGCGGGTTTCGGCCCCGCCGGCGGAAAACGGAGCCACATCGGACCAGTCCGCCCAGACGAATGCCTCGCCGGTATGCCGCTTCGACGGTCCCGGGTCGTGCATAGGGTCCTTTAGCGACGGGAATGAGATGAACATCCAGGGAATCGGCTCGTCGCCGGCAGGTGACCAGATAATGTCGTTCGTATTCCAGCTCTCGTAGAACCAGTGGTTGGCACGCGTTGCGCCAAGTCGGGCAATATCACCCTCGAAGCCGAGAAAGATTTCGAAGTGACACATCGACGGTTTAAACGTGCTTATCTCTTGGGCCCAGTCCTGCTGACAAATCTCCTTCGGCAGCAGATGCCTGATGGTCCCATCGGCTCCAACAGCCGAGACGATAACCGGCGCACGAAACTCCTCACCTGAACTTGTGCGCACACCGACGGCTTTGCCATCTTCGACCATGATCGCGCTAACTGGTGTGCTGGCGCGGGCGCTGCCGCCGGCTGCCTCGATCACAGGGACCAGGCCCGCGGCAATCGCAGAGGCCCCGCCCACGGGATAGCGGGCCCCTTCGAGGTAGTGGCCCATAATGAGTCCGTGCATAGCAAAGCTTGCCTCCGTCGGTTTGCCACCATAGGTGCCCCATTGCGCCGACAACACAGCGGCCAGCCGCGGATCGGACACGATGTCGCCGATTACTTCGTGGGTCGTTCTGCCGCACCATCGCTGAATCTTGTTTCTGTTCCACCATCTGTGCGCTGAGCGGAACGGTTCAGGCATTGCCCGCTCGGTGCTGACGATGCGCATCGCTTCCTCTGCCGAATGTAATGCTTCGAAATACGTGTCGATATCTGCAGCGTGATCGGGGAATCGCTCCTTGAGCTCCGTCTTGTAGGCGTTGGCCGGACGTCCGACAGAGATGTCCAGTTCATCGGGGAAGTGAAGCACGTCATAGACGGTGCCGACCGAGTGAAACTCGATGGTGCTGCCGCTGAGCCAGTCGAGGATCCGCCCGGCGAACTGATCATGACCGAACAAGCCGCAGTAATGGAGTCCGACATCCCACGTGAACCCGTTTCTGGAGAATGTGTGCGTGAGTCCGCCGATCGTCTGCGCCTGCTCCAACAGCAATACCCTGTGATCCAGGCGCGAAAGGGCGGCAGCCGTAGTCATACCACCCATGCCGGAACCTATGACAATGACGTCAAATCCGTTGTCGTCTGATTGATTCTTCATACCAATGCATCCAGATCTACATTAGGGCAACGTCACCGGCCCCGAGAATTTTGCATTTCTTCCCGAGCGCCTCTACCTCGCGTTTAAATCTCGCGTCATCCGCAATCGCAAACTTCCTTTTCCAAAGAAACGGAACACTGTAGTGACACGGAATGACCAGTTCCGGATCGATCAGCTCGACAGCTTCAATTGCGTCGTCGACATCCATCGTCCAGGTGTTATGGCCGAGCCCCCCGATCGGGAGCATTAGTACAGTTGGCCGCAGGCTCTCCCAATCGGCCAGAAGCAGCGAGTCGCCGAGATTCAGAATCGATTTGTTCCCGATTGTGATCCGGAAGGCCATCGAACCGAGGCCGACGCGTTCGCCTGGGCCCGGTTTCTGCCTGACTGTGTATCCAAGGAGTGGCACAGCGATGGGCCCATGCACTGCCCTAATCGCCTCAACACTGACGCCATCAAGCTCAATGGACTCTCCAACGTCGAGCGGGTGAAGGTTGTCAAAGTGCACCCAGGACGAAAGTCCCCGACCTCTCGGATCGACAACGAGCGTTTGCCCATCCTGAACCTTCGTCAGACCGGTACCGCACACGACGTGGGCGCCCGACGCGGCCGCAACACGGTCCGATTGCCAGTGATGGTCCGGGTCACCGTGCGTGATCACGATATGAGTAACTGTCGGCCACTCCTCCTTCGGGATCAAACTCTTGAGAGCTAGAATCCAGAGATTCTGGCCCGGGTCTATTGCGACTTTTGCATTGCCGTCTTCGACCAGAAACGCGTTGTACAGGTAATGAATGATTCTCATGGACATCGACCTCATTGCAATTCTCGGCCAATGTCGGACTCAGTCAATTATGGGTTGTACTGACGGTGGCGAGTCAAACGACAAAGCGGATCCAGCTGCTATGGATTTCGCTCGCTAATCCGTCGTCCCTGATCAAACTTCTGCTTTGTGGTTTGGGAAAGTTTCGGTTGCAACAATCAAAACACTCAGGCGGATCTATTCGAAAAGCTTTCAGTCGCTCGCAACGCCGAGGTCTAATCCAATCTTGCCCCCTGCCCCATCTGGCAGACCTTAACTATTGCCGAAAAGTTGGCGCCCTGCCCGCTTGCGTCTCAGTCTTTGGGTCTCAGATAATTGTCGACGACGTTGCTACCAACTTCCTCGCCAAGACGCACGCCTTCAATTGAGTCATATCTGAAGTGAATTCCGAGGTAAATCCTGGATAGCCCGCACTGCATGGCAGCTTCGGCGAAGCTCTCGAACTCTCGGGTCGACGGATGCATCTCAATTTTTCCGGAAGATGGGCCCGCCACATCAACCATCGGGATTCGCATTGTGAATGCGTATTCCTCTCCCAGAACGTCTTCAAAGGCTGTCATAGCCGCAGCGCACGCCATTCCGTGCGCGGAAGGATAGGACGGAAACGCATAGGTATGCCGGTGCGTGTTTGTCCAGGTTTCTTCGGGCAGCGTATTCGGATTGCCGTCGTTTTCGGCCCAACGTATAGCCGTGTAAGGCCGCCAATGGTTGTAGTGGAACTTGTTGTCGAAGCTACTGACGTAACCGTCGAAAATGGCCATATTCAGCAATGCAAACAAGCGGACGGCTTCGTACAACGGGAGGCCTTCCTTCTCGATGAGATCACGCGCGAGACGGTTGTGCGAATTCTCGGCAAAGTCCTTCCACCACAAAGCAATGTGCGTCTGGTCGGGCGTGCGGCGCATGCTCTGGAAACGGCCTACGTCTTTGACTTCATTGAAGGCCTGCGTGTAGTCGTCACTCGATATCTCTGGTGGCGGAGGCGCTCGAAATTGGTCCGGGCGCTCCAGCGCAAACCCTCGTGCTTTGGCCCAGCCCGCACCAAAGATAAACCCCTGAGGCGTTCCGCTGTGTTCCTGAAATTCGGCATACACACCCGGCGCCATCGGATGCCAGCGATACTCGGCCTTTGCATCCCATCCATCACCCTTTCGATTGGCGAGAATGGCATGCGCCGCCGCATTTCCCAGTTGCTTGCCAGTTTGCTGCGACTCGCTCGCATCGATGTCACGCAACCATCGGTCGCGTAATGTCGCAAACTTCTCCTGCTGATCCGGATATTGGTCTGCCGCTATGACGAACGCGGCTTGCGAGACTGCGACAATCGGGTTTGCCTCTGGCACGACGCCCCCATACGCATAGATCTCATATTCGCCATTAATCGAGCTCAGCGCATCATGCATTGCGATATGCATCATTGTGACCGTCCGGAGCCCCTTTAACGTCAGGAAACCGTCCTCGGCCTCGGCGATTTCGAGCACGGTCTCATTCCACTCGGTCGCAAGAGCTGCATCGCCTGCACGCGCGCTTGCGCTCGGTAGGCTCAGGGCCATGATGGCCAGACCGGCAATGATCTTATTGGCGTTCACTTGCATCCTCCTGCCTACACTTGGTGTGCAATAACCCTATCGTCGACTCGATTCATGGACTACTCTTATTTTTGTAGTGCATGCAATCGCCAAGACCATGACAAATATGGACAGAAAATCATCGACTTACGGTCAATACTGCCCACTGGCGCTGGCCGCCGAACTGCTATGTCGGCGCTGGACCATTCTCGTCATCAGCCGGCTCGTCGATGGCTGCAGGACGTTCAACGAAATTCACAAGGGCATTCCGAAGATCTCGCCGAGCCTGCTCTCCACGCGACTATCTGAACTTCAACACGCCGGACTCGTAAAGCGGCGCAAGCTACGCAACGAGAATCGCTACCGCTACGAACCGACTGAAGCAGCCCTGGACCTGGCGGGCTTGATCGACCAGATGGCGATCTGGGGGCAACAGTGGTCGCGCGATATGGGTATGGACGACCTGGACCCTGCGTTCCTGGCGTGGAGCATGTCGCTCAGAATGAATACCGATGCAATGCCCTCGGGCCGAACTGTCGTTGAGTTCGAATTCTCAGGGACACCCACTGAGTTTCGAAGATTCTGGCTGGTCAATAATGACGGCAAAGTCGACATGTGCCTGAAAGACCCGGGCTACGAAACCAATCTTCACGTCCGGTCCGACATGCGATGCTTTGTCGAGGCGTGGCGTGGTTTCCGCGATCTGCGGCAGGAAATTCGTACCGGAAAGATACGCTTGTCCGGTCCAAAGCACCTGGTTTCGTCATTTCCCGATTGGTTGTTGCTCAGTGCACTGGCGCCATACCGACGGCGCGTCAATGGACGCGAGAGGCGACTCTATTCCGCTGAGTAGTGTGCGACTGCCTTAACTTCTGACACGAAGTTGGGGCTCAAGCTCTTCGTAGTTCTTAGCGCCCTACTCCGAGCTAGCGGCAAACACGGGTCAGGTATTCGGAGACCCTCGAGATCGCCGGATCAGAGCGGCCAGGCGCGGTCGTTTCATTCGAGGCCGATCGTCACGGCTCCCGTTTCAGTAATGTCCGCAGGCCAGCGAATGGCGTATGGGTCGATGGTGGCTCCGATCCTTCGCCTGGCACAACTGCATTGCCTCCCTCGGCAAACTGATATCGAGCATGCTCATTGTCATGGCAATAAAGACAGAGCAGCTCCCAGTTACTGCCGTCCGTCGGATTATTGTCATGATTGTGGTCCTTGTGATGAACCGTGAGCTCGCGCAGATTTTCGCCGCTAAATTCGCGGCCACAACGTGCGCATATCTTCGGGTACAGCTTTAGAGCCTGCGCCCGGTAGCTCTTCTCGCGCTCTGCGCTCTGGCGCCGAGCCATCTCGACAATCCGATCCCCGGCGCTGGTGTCGTGACGTGTTTTCTTCGGAGACATGCCTGCATCCTCGAGGTCCCGGCTAGTATTCGAACCGGGGGTGGCTTTCAAGAGCATACCGGAAGGTCAGCCCGGCAATGTATCAATCCTGTTTAGCGGCCCCCGGGAAGCGAATCGATGTCAGATCCTCGCTCGCATCCATGAGCTTTTGCTGAGCGCCCGGGTCGGATGCCTGGGGAATCGCCTCGCCAACCTCGAAAACATTGAAAAAGTGCCCCGTTCCCACGTCGTCATTGATGAGTTGCAGGAGCGCATCCCGTCCGGTCTCGACCGAGGACTGCGGTTCGAATCCCGCTTCGATCACCATATCGGTGTTCATTAATCCAGACGGGAAAAGCGCGGTGGTAGAGATGTTGCGACTCGACAGGTAAGGCGCCATCGCAAAGGTCATCATGATCTGGGCGTTCTTGCTCCGCAGGTAGGCATCGAGGCCGTTGTATTCCTTTTCGAACATCAGGTCGTCGAAATCCAACGGCCGCTGTCCTGACGCGACGTTCACCACCCGGCTGGGAGCGCTGGCTTCGAGAAGCGGCAGCAGCATGTTGGTGAGAACATAGCCAGCCAGGTAATTCACATGGAAATGCAGTTCGTAACCGTCTTCGGACAGTCGACGTTCCTGCTGGTCCGGCACCAGGACGCCTGCGTTATTGACCAGGACATCCAGGCGCTCGTAGTCCGCCAGAATTGCGTTGGCCAGGTCTCGTGTCGCTTCCAGGCTCGCCAGATCCGCCTGGTAGAATCTTGCACTACCTCGGCCGTCCTCCTCTATCTGCCGAATGACTTCCCTTGCGCGCTCGGCGTTGCGGCCGTGGATGATCACATGATCGCCCGCTCGAGCTAATGCCAGCGCCGTCTCCCGGCCCAGGCCGCCTGTCGAACCCGTGACCAGGATTACGCGTTGACCCGGCGAAGGTAACGCTTCCTTCGACGAGCTAAGGGATGGCGTCATTGCGAGCACACAGACAGCAAAAACGAGACTTCCAACAACGTGCCTTCGACAAAATCGCGCGGCTAATCGCATTAACATGTGCCTCTTTGCAAAATGGACTGAAAATCGACCAGGCTTCCGCTTGTCTGCATCGGCTCCGGATGCAGATGCTCGGAACAATCTTAACCGAAAGGCCGCTTTGCATCGCCGAAAACCGGCCACCAGAACGTAAAGCTTCTATTTTTCAGATCTTTGAAGGTACTTTCGCGATAAAGGCTAAACATTAATAACGTTTCCGCAATATTTTCCAAAGCGACTCGGTTGAGGTAGCCTTCGACTTCGTCCCATAAGCCTGAATTTGCGAGCGCACGTGAATAACAAAGAGGACGCTATCGACGAGCTGGGGATGTCGGAGACTTTCCCGGATGCGTCCCCGGCAGCGGAGACACAGCGAACCGCAACCGGGGTCGACATTGTGGACAGCATCAATCGCGAAGCTTTCAGACGCAGAATGGCTTTCAATCCGCCTGGAAAGCGGCACTCCTCGAGGACTGCCGGGTCACGCCACTAGCCTACTGCGAGACCTCGCGGCGCACCTTGACCGCAAGCACGTCGCACGGCGCCCCATGGAGCACCGCGTTTGCGGTGGACCCGAGCATCAGCCCCAGGCCATGCCGCCCGTGCGTGCCCAGGACGATCAGATCGGCGCCGCTCTTCTCGGCCAGCTTGCGAATTTCGACAGCGGGCGTGCCGATTATCACGTTCACTGCGCCGGCGTCGATGTCGAAGCGCTTCCCGAGGTCTGACAGCCATTCCGTTGCGCGCTCAGCGGCGCGCGCCTCGATCCCGGTGTCCGCGCCGTTTTCGAGCGTCGCATACAGGTTGATATAAAAGTCGGCCATGGGCCGGATCACGGTCACGGCAGAGATCTTAGAGGACTTCTCGCCCGCAATTTCCCGCGCTGCCCTGATGACGTCCTCGGCCTCGTCCGTCATGTCGACGGCTACCAGGATGTTCTTGTAGGTCATTTCACGATCCTCCTCGATCCATATGAGGCCGAGCCGTGATGGATCAATGGCGCGTCAGTCGATTTCTCGCCTGCTTGCCCGTCCGTTCACGCGCAGCGTAACATCCGCGCATGCCTGACGTGACGCTCGCCGACGCACTGAATCGAAGCTGCCAGTGCATCGCCATCGATCAGCGGAAGCTCGAGCGCTCGTTGGCAATCGGCTTCGGCGAGCCGGGGTCTTACGCGCGCCTGCGAGAGTCGCACCCGAACCTGCTGGCCGATTTCCCGATATTCGTCGCGCACGAGCACATCGCGGCAATGCAGGCGGTCATCGACGCGATCGAGCACGTCGTCGCCCTCGCCCCCTACCGGGAAATTGTCCTCGCGTGGGCGCCAGACATTGCCAGGCACGCCAGCGCCTCCCACGGCGTGTTCTTCGGCTACGACTTCCACCTGACGACGGACGGTCCGCGGCTGATCGAGGTCAACACGAACGCGGGCGGCGCTTTGCTCCTGCAGCATGTCGCATCGGCCCAGCAGGCCTGTTGCCGCGAAGTCGGGGACTTCTTTCCCGGCCCAAAAAGCATCGATGACACGGAGCAGGTGTTCATCGACATGTTCCGGGAGGAGTTCCGCGCACAGCGGCCCGGCGACGAGCTCGGCTGCGTCGCGATCGTCGACGAAGACCCCGAAACGCAATACCTCAGGCCCGAGTTCGAGCTGTTCCGCGAGATGTTCGCCGGCCACGGGATCGATGCGATCATCGCGGACCCGCGCGACTTCACGTCAAGCGGCAACCGGTTGATCGCAGAGGGCAAGACCGTCGATCTCGTCTACAACCGCCTGACCGATTTCTACCTGCAGTCGCCGGCATGCGCGACGTTGCGCGAGGCTTTCGAGAGCGGCGCGGCGGTTTTTACGCCGGGCCCGCGGGCGCATGCCCTGTACGCCAACAAGCGCAACCTGACCTTGCTGAGCGATGCGGACGCGTTGCGCGCAATGGGTGTCCCGAACGACGTCGTTCGAACCCTGTCCGTGGCAGTCCCGCGCACCGTGCTCGTGACTGCCGACAACGCCGACGAACTCTGGGCCGGGCGGCGCCGCCTGTTCTTCAAACCCGTGTGGGGCTATGGCAGCCGCGGGACTTACAAAGGCGCCAAACTCACGAAGAAGACCTGGCTGTCGATCCTGGAATCCGATTACGTCGCGCAGGAACTGGTTCCGCCGGGCGAGCGCCTGCTGGTCACGGACGGCGCCATGCATTCATTCAAGGTCGACCTGCGGTGTTACGTCTACCGCGGCGCGATCCAGTTGCTGGGCGCACGGATGTACCAGGGACAAACGACGAACTTCCGCACGACCGGCGGCGGGCTGGCTACCGTGTTCACGACGCCCCGCAACGCAGAGCCTTCGTGAGAGGACCCGGGCGAGTATCCCGCTTA
Organism: uncultured Gammaproteobacteria bacterium; assembly: GCA_963712755.1. Classification (GTDB taxonomy): domain Bacteria; phylum Pseudomonadota; class Gammaproteobacteria; order Steroidobacterales; family Woeseiaceae; genus UBA1847. Next base: position 14,573 of record CAVQIY010000001.1, read on the forward strand.
TTCGTCCTCGACGATGACCGCCGTCCCGATCGCCAGCAGCTCGGCCGCACCGCCCATCAGTACCGACGTCGTGAATCGCGTGGCGATCACGGCGTTCGCACCGAGCTCCTCCGCCTCCGCCATCATCCGGTCGAGGCTTTGTTCCCGGCTCTCCGCGACGAGCTTCGCGTACTCGTGAATTTCGCCGCCGACGATATTGCGCAACCCCGCCATTATGTCCCGGCCGAGGTGCCGCGCGCGCACCGTGTTGCCGCGAACCAGCCCGAGTGTCCTGACGATCCGTTTGCCTGCGATCGTCTCGCTGGTGACTACCATCATGATCAGATCTCCACGTCTTTGTACCTGTCCGTTTTGCGCTCCACCAGCCGCTGCCGCAACACGGAAACCAGCAGGACGCCCAGCCCGATCCACATGAGCCCCGTGAGCACCTTGATGTAGGTCGGCATGGACGTGTCGATGACGAACTGGTAGACCGCGACGCCGCTGATGCCGAGTACCCCGGCGATGAACAGTAGCCACCCCAGTGCGCGCGTAAACCCGTCTGTGCGTTCTTTCATGTGTTCTCTCCGCCTGGCCCGCCCATGGCGCGCGACGCTCCCTGTCGCCCGCAGCAGCTATGCAATTTGTTGAAACCCATGCGATTTATCCAGTTGCAACGTGCGCCGGAACGAGCAAAATACCGCGCCGGCGGGACCGATTACCGGCGCTATTGAACCCCCTGAGACACGTTTTCGCCAAACCACGTCTTCCGAATTGAGAGACTCGACACATGATCCACTTCACGACGTTGATCCGCCGCCAGCCAGCCATGCCGTTGCTGGTGACGTTGTTGCCCGGCCTCTGGGGCTGCGCGGCCCTGGACAACGCCGCCGTCGGCCGCACCGACCGCGTATTCGAAGCGCCGTTTTACGTGAACTACGCGCCGCATACCGCTGAGCGACCGGTCGTCGTCCTGCCGGTCGTTCTCGACCCGGTGTCCGGCGAGCCTTTCAATCTCGCGGGACGCGGCCAGGCGCTGCAGCCGCTGCTCGATGCGCTGAACGCGTCACTCGCCGCCGAACAGTGCTGTCGCTTCGTCGCAAGCCATGCCCTCCCCGCCCGCGGCGCCCCGACAGTCTATCTCGGCATGCTCGATGGCGAGACGGCTCCGGACGGTACCGGCATCGAGCAGGCGGTCCACGAAGAGTACTCGCCGCTGATTCTTCACTCGCTGAAACCGGCTCCCGAATGGCGGACGGCCGCTGCGGCGCTGGCCGCACAGCACGGTGCCGCGCGCATCCTGTTCATCCAGCTGGCATTCACGCAGTTTCCGAAAGCCGACCGCGGTTTCTTCGGCAAGAAGGTCGTCCTCGGCACCGACTACGAGGTGCCCGTGCGGTTCTTCTCCGCGGTGGATGGTCCCATCGAGGTTGTCGCCCTGACCGGCGTTCTGCTCGACGCGGACGGCAACATGCTCCGCGTGGGCGGCGAAGGCATCGCGGGCTACGACGCGCCGTTCTGGGTGCAGGTGTTCGAGGCCGGGAAAGACATCGACACGGACGCGATCGATAACCTCGTCAAGAGTGAGCGTCGCGACGACCTCGCGGGACAGCCGTTGAAGTGGCAGGCGGCGCTGGAGCAACTGCTCGCGCAGATGATCGGGCCGAGCTAGCGGGACCCCCGGCTGCTTCCTATATACTCGGGCGGATGAAAAAGACAGATCGCCAGCTCGGCATGGCCCGGGACATCACCCGGCGCGACTTCATCCACGACCTCTCGCTCGCGTCGCTCGGCTTCGCGCTGCCCGGCGGCCTCGCCGCTCATGCGGCAGGTGTCGCGGCAGCGCCGGCAGCCGGGAGCTACCCGCCGGTCCGCACCGGGCTGCGTGGCTCGCACCCCGGTGCCTTCGAAGTCGCGCACGCCCTGGCGCGCGAGGGCAAGGCCTTCGCGGCCCCGGTCGACCTCGACGAGACCTACGACCTCGTGGTCGTCGGCGGCGGCATCAGCGGACTCGCGGCCGCTTACTACTACCGCAAGCGCTTCGGGCCGGACACCCGCATCCTCATTCTCGAGAACCACGACGACTTTGGCGGCCACGCGAAGCGCAACGAATTCCACCAGGGCGGCCGGATGCGGCTGTCGTGGGGCGGCACCATGAACCTCGAGTACCCGCTGTTCAGCGACGAGGTCAACGCACTGCTGGCGGAACTCGGCGTAGACATCGAGACCCTGCTCGAGGGCTACCGCTTCCGCTACGGCAGCGGCCCCAAGGGCAAGCACGCGATGTTCTTCGACGCCGAGACCTTCGGCCGCGACGTGCTGGTGCCGGATTTCAGTTTCCGCGCCGGGCGTGAGACCGACCTCGACGACGCGATCGACCGTTTCCCGATCAGCGAGCAATCGCGCGAGTCGCTGAAGAAATTCTATGCGCGACGCGACAACGTGTTCGCCGGCAAGTCGGAGGCGGAGGTCAAGCAGCGGCTGCGCAGCATCAGCTACACGGACTTCCTGAAGCAATACGGCGGGCTGACCGACGAAGCGGCCAAGCTGTTCGTCCGCGTCACGCACGGCTACGCGGGCGTGGGCGCCGACAGCCTGTCGGCCGCCGAGTGCATCGGCGCCAGCGTGCCGATCACGCACCTGCTCGGCTCGCCGCACCTGAGCGGCTCGGGCGCCACCGACGCGGGCGGCGACGTCGCCATGTTCCCCGACGGCAACGCCTCGATTGCGCGGCTGCTCGTCCGCGCCCTGATCCCTGCCGTGGCGCCGGATGCGAACGCCGCGAACCTCGCCCTCGCCCGCTTCGACTATGCGCAACTCGACGCGGCAAATGCGCCTGTCAGGCTGCGCCTCGAATCGACCGTCATCAATGCCGTGAACAGCAAGGGCGGCACCGAAGTGACCTACGTCAACGACGGCCGCGTGCTGCGCGTCAGGGCGAAGCACACGGTGCTCGCCTGCTGGCACGCCGTCATCCCGCACCTGTGCCCGGAACTGCCCGACGCGCAGAAAGCCGCGCAGAAGTACCAGGTGAAGCGCCCGCTGCTCGTGACCAACGTGCTGCTGCGTGACAGCAAGGCCATCGACACGCTGGGCCTCTCGGGCGCCTACTGCCCGGGCCGCCTGCACGGCGCGGTGTGGGTCGTGAAGGGCGTGGACACGGTGGGCTACCGCCACGACTGGGACGATACCGGCACCGTGCCGGTGATGTTCTGGGGCTCCATTGCGCCGCCCGATTCGAGCGTGCCGGTGAAGGAGCAGCATCGCGCCTCCCGCGCCCTGCTGCTGTCGATGACCTTCGACGATTTCGAACGCGAGGTACGCACCGTGCTCGACGGCATGCTGGGGCCGGCCGGGTTCGACGTCGAGGACGACATCCTGGCCATCACGGTCAACCGCTGGCCGCACGGTTACGCGTACGGCTACCTCGACCTGTGGGACCCGGAATGGCCCGAGGGCGAAGCGCCGCACGAGATCGCGCGACGGCCTTTCGGCAACATCACGATCGCGAATGCCGACGCAGCCGCTGACGCCTATACCCACGTCGCCATCGACGAGGCGCGCAGAGCGGTCGGGGAATTCGGTGCACCGGCGTAGTCGGTGAACCTCGCCTCGTACCTCGCACGCATCGGTTTTCGCCGCACGCCGCGGCCCAACGTCGTTACGCTGCGCCTGCTGCAGCGCGCGCACACCCTTGCGGTCCCGTTCGAGAACCTCGACGTTCAGCTCGGCCGGCCGCTGACGACCGATGTCGGCCACGCTTACGAGAAGATCGTGCTGCGGCGCCGCGGCGGCTGGTGTTACGAGCAGAACGGGCTGTTCGGCTGGGCACTTTCCGAGATCGGCTTCGAGGTCACCCGGGTCGCGGCCGCCGTGATGCGGGCCGAGCGTGGCGAGGTCTCCGCGGCCAACCACCTGGCATTGCTGGTTCGCACGCCGGACGCGGACGATACCTGGCTCGCCGACGTCGGTTTCGGTGGCAGCCTGCTGGAGCCGATCCGCCTCGAGGAGCGCGCGCACCGTCACGATCCCTTCCGCCTCGGCCTCAGGCGCCTCGACGACGGTTACTGGCAGTTCTGGGAAGACGCCGGCGACGGCGAGTTTCGCTACGATTTTCGTGCCGAGCCCGCCAGCGAGGACGCACTCGCCCGCCGCTGCGCCTACCTGCAGGACGACCCCGAGTCGCACTTCGTGCTCAACCTCGTGGCCCAGGCCCGCACGCCGCGCCGCCACACCACGCTGCGCGGCCGCGTCCTGACCCACATCGACGCCGCCGGCGAACGCGCTACCAGGCTCGGTTCGGCCGACCAGCTGGTGCAGACCCTCGCGGGCGTGTTCGGGCTCGACGTTCCGGAGGTCGCCGACTGCTGGCCGAGGATCCGCGAACGCCATGAGCAGCTATTCGGCGAGTAATATTATTCTGTTAAATTACATCGCGTTATCGCTTTTTTATCAGGCTATTTGTCATATTATGGCGGCCGGTTTTGAGACAGGTCCCAATTTTGCGCCCGGTGCCCTGCCCGGATGCTGAAATTGTGACGTCGGGTCGGTCATGCGCCGCCCTCGTGCGGCATCATCGGACGCTGCTTCCATCCAGGGACGGGTCAAACTCATGTGGCTGCCGACACCGATCTACGAGAGAACGCCCCAATTGTGGCTGCTGATGGCCGTACTGTTCGTCGTACTGGGCGCCTACATCGGCTTCGACTACGTGCTGACCTATTTTTACGTCCTGCTCGGGATCGTCTGCGGCGTGCGCAGCGTGCACGTCTGGCGCATGCGCCAGGGCTACCGGCGCGCGATGCAACAGGCGACCGAAATGGCCAGCGAAGCGGCCGGGAACCAGGCGTAACAGGGGAACGAGGCCATGTGGGTACCCAAACCGATCTACGATCACGCGCCGTCGTTCTGGCTCCTGCTCGGGGTCCTGTTTGTCGCCGGCGGCATCTACCTCGACTTTCCCGACGCCCTGCGCGCCGCCTACTTCCTGTTCGCGACGTTCTGCTTCTCGCACGCGGCCTGGACCTCCCTCGCACGCCGCCGCAACCGCCGGGCCGAGGCGCGGTCCGTGGCGGAAGCCGTCGAAAGTACCGAGTCTTAGGCAACCCGGGGAATCTGGGTTAACCTAGGGGTCTATGCACACGACCCACCCCGAATACTCACTCGCCGAAGAACTGTTTCATGCCATCAGCCACGGGGCCGGCGTGATACTCAGCATTGCCGGCCTGTCATGGATGCTGTACGTGTCCATCGAGGCGGCCGACCCGTGGCGCATCTCGGCGAGCATCGTCTACGGCGTCAGCCTCATCACCCTGTTCCTCGCCTCGACGCTTTATCACGCTCTCTTCCAGTCGCGGCACCGGCCGTTGTTCAAGCTGCTCGACCACTGCGCGATCTATGTGCTGATCGCCGGAACGTACACGCCGTTCCTGCTGGTGGCCATGCGGTCGACGACCGGTTGGTGGCTGTTCGGCGCAATCTGGGCGCTGGCCACGGCGGGCATTCTCACCAAGCTCTGGTTCCGCGACCGCTTTCCGCGCTTCGCGCTCGCGGGCTACCTCGTGATGGGCTGGCTGGTGGTCATCGCCCTGCCGCAGGTGGTCGACGCGGTCGGGCCGGACGGCATGGCCTGGCTCGTCGCCGGCGGGCTGAGCTACACGATCGGCGCCGGCTTCTACGCCGCGAAGCGCCTCGCGTTCGGCCACGCGATATGGCACGTCTTCGTCCTGCTTGGCGGTATCTGTCACTTTCTCGCCGTCATCTGGCACGTGCTCCCGGTATCGACCGTAGCGCCGGTCACAGGCTGACTCGCGTATTGCATGCGTCCGGGGCTTCTCAGCTCGCTCATCCTGCTGGGATTCGCGTCGTCTGCTGCGGCTAAGCCCGGCAGCCCGGACCCGCTGTTCGAAACCCGCGAAACCCTGCATGCCACGATCGCGGCGCCGCTGACGACCCTGGTCGCCGACCGCGCCACCGACGAAGAACTGGCCGGCACGTTCAGCTACACGGGCCCCGGCGGCGAAACCGTGTCACTCGACATCAAGATCCGTGCCCGCGGTCATTCCCGTCACCGGATCTGCGACCTCCCGCCCTTGTGGCTGAATTTCAGGAAGTCGCAGGTGAAGGACACGCTGTTCGACAACCAGGACAAGCTGAAGCTCGCGGTGCACTGCGGCGATTCCGAGCGCTACGAACAGACGGTGCTGCGCGAATACACGGCCTACAGGATTCTGAACCTCGTGACGCCGCTGAGCTTCCAGGTACGGCTGTTGCGCATCACCTGGATGGATACCGAAGGCGAGCGCGAGCAACAGGTTCGCTTTGCATTCCTGCTCGAGCACAAGGAGCGGCTCGCGAAGCGCATAGACCGCAAGCACCTCGAGATCGAGGAGACCTCGGTCGCCGCGCTGGATCCCGCTCACCTGAACCTGACCTCGGTGTTCCAGTTCCTGATCGGCAATACCGACTTCTCGCCCATCGCGAAGCCCGAGTACAACGAGTGCTGCCACAACTACGTGCTGTTCTCGAACGACAGGGACCTGCTGGTCGCGATCCCCTATGACTTCGACCAGTCGGGTCTGGTCAGCGCGCCCTATGCCGAGCCCGGCCACCAGTTCGACATCCGCTCGGTGCGGCAGCGCGTGTACCGCGGGCGCTGCCAGAACAACGACCACGTCGCTGAATCGATCGACCGTTTCAAGGCCGTGCGCAACAACATTTTCGCGCTGATCGAGACCCAGGACGGCCTGACGCGCCGGGTTCGCGACCTGCTAGCGGACTACGTGCAGCAGTTCTACGCTATCGCCGACGACCCGCGCCGGGTCGATCGCCTGATGACCAGGAAGTGCATCCAATGAGCCCGGGCCGTTTGCGCCTGCCGTTCCGCGGCCGCGGTGCGGGCTTCAGCCGCCGGCCTTGAGGACCTCGGGGTAACGCGGCTCCCAGCGATACTCGCTGATGCGCTGCTCGAGTGCGTCGACGTCGGTGAAGGTCGCGACGCCGTCGGCGACGGCCTGCTTCGCCACCGCGAGGCCGACGATGCCGCAGATGTTCCACAGCTCGTCCACCCTGGGCATCAGGCAGCGCTCCTCGATCGTCGACTCCGCCAGTGCGTGCGCCAGGGCGGTAGACGAAGCACCGATCATCGAACCGGTAATCTCCGTCGCACCGCTGACGATGGCGCCGAGGCCGATACCCGGGAACACGAACACGTTGTTGGCCTGGCCGATGCGGCGTTTCTCGCCGCCGATCTCGACCGGGGCGAACGGGCTGCCCGTCGCCACGAGCGCCTTGCCGTCGGTCCATTTCATGATGTCGGCGGGCGTGGCCTCGCTGATATCCGTCGGATTGGACATCGGCAGTATGACGGGGTGCTCCGAGTGGCGCGCGGCATTGCGCACGACCTCTTCGGTGAAACTGCCGCCCTGCCCGGACGTGCCGATCAGCACGTTGCCCTTGAAGGCATCGACGACCCTGGCGAGGCTGCGGCGGTCGTCGCCGCGCAGCCCGATCTCGTCGAGCCACTCGGCGGGCCATGCGAATTCGCGCTTGTTCTTGTCGAGATCCGGGCGGTCCTCGCTGACCACGCCGCGGCTGTCGAGCGTAATGATGGCGCGCCTGAGTGCGTCGCCGCTGACGCCTTCCTGCTGCAACTGCCGGCGAATCTGCCGGGCGATGCCGACCCCCGCGGCACCGGCGCCGTGGATGACGGTTCGGCTGTTGCAGAAATCCTCGCCGCTGATTCGCGCGGCTGCGTGCAGGCCGGCCGCCGCAACCGCGCCGGTGCCCTGGATGTCGTCATTGAACGACGGCAGGTGGTTGCGGTGACGGTCCAGGACCTGGAAGGCGATGTCCTTGTGAAAGTCTTCCCACTGGATGACGGCTTTGGGGAAGACCTTGCGGACCGCCTCCACGAATTCGTCGATGATCGCGAGATAGGCGTCGCCGCGCAGCCGGTGCTGCCGCCAGCCGAGGTACACCGGATCAGCGAGCAATTCCTCGTTGTCGGTACCGACGTCCAGGCTGATCGGCAGGGTACGCGCCGGATGAATGCCGGCGCCGACGCAATACAGCGCCAGCTTGCCGATACTGATCGCCATGCCGCCGATGCCCTGGTCGCCGATACCGAGCACGGCCTCGTTGTCCGTGACGACCATGAGTTCGACATCGCTGAACAGTGCCGAGTCGCGCAGGACCTGCTCGATCCGGCCCGCGTAATCGGGGGTAATGAAGATGCCGCGCGCACGCCGGTAGACGTGCGAGAAAAAGTGCGAGGCCGCGCCGACGGTCGGCGTGTAGACCACCGGCATCAGTTCCTCGAGATGGGTGCGCAGCAGCTTGTAGAACAGGACTTCGTTGCGGTTTTGCAGCAGGCCCAGGTCGATGTTCCTGCCGATCGGGTCCTTGTTGAAGCAGATCGTGTGATAGGTCCGGTCGACCTGCGTTTCGATGTCGTTGTACTGCGGCGGCAGCATGCCTTCGATGCCGAAACGGCGGCGCTCCTCCGGGGTGAAGCCGACGCCCTTGTTGTAGATGGGTGCACGCAGCAACTCGGTGCCGCTCAGGTTGACGCGGACCTTGTCGCCTTGCGATGTCCTGATGAGTTCGAACTTCTCCATGACCCTGCCTGTCATCCGTCTGGATGACGGGCACTACACGCCCTCTCCCGGGCAGTGTCAACCGTGGTCTATCCCTATTCCATGTCCAGCGCGCGCGCCGTTTGCGGCAGCGCTCCCGCACGCACGCACGCCTCGTTGCGCACTCGCCGCACCCTGGTGTTGATGACGAAAACGTTGCCCGCCAGCACCAGCAGCGTCCCCGCGATCACGGTGGCGTCGATTTCCAGCCCTTCGAAGATCGCCGACAGGGCGAGCGCGACGACCGGGAACATCACCATGGCGTAGCCCGCCTTGTGCGCGCCGATCCGGCCGAGCAGCGTCAGGTAGGCGCCGAACGCGACGACGGAGCCGAACACGGTGAGATAGAGCAGCGAGCCGATGTACAGCGTCGACCCGTCGAACACGAATTCGTGGCCCTGGACAATCGCAATCAGCGCGGTGATGGCCGTGCCGTAGAGCATGCCCCAGGCATTCGACTGCACGACCGGCAGACCGCCCTTTTGCGCGGCCTGCGACACCATGTTGCCGAACGACGCTACGAGCGCGCCGAGCATCGCGAGCATGGAGCCGTACAGGACCGTGTCCGACATCGTCAGCTCGGCCACCTGCGGCGCGAACAGCGTCACGATGCCCGCAACGCCGAGCAACGCACCGATGATCACACGCGGGCCGGCCCGGACGCCGAAGAACAGGCGCGCGTTGACGATGTTAAGCCACACGATGGAGGTGAACACGATCGCTGTCAACGCGGACGAAATGTAGATCTGCGCCCGGTAGGTCAGGATGTAGTTGAGGCCGAACAGCAGCAGGCCGAGCAGGAAGAAGCGGCCGTGGTCGCGCAGCCCGAAGGCGAGATTCAGCCCGCGGATGTGGCTCCAGGCGAACAGCAACAGGGAGGCGCCGGCGTAGCGGTAGACCACCGATACCTCCGGCGCCACGACGCCCAGCTGGAATTCGATCGCGAGCCAGGTGGATCCCCACACCAGCACGGTGATCGCATACAGCAGGGCGTTGCTCACGGCCTCGGGCCCCGCCGCGTCCCGCCGTCGAAGGCGCGCAGCGCGTCTTCGATGACCTCGGCATGCAGGTGACGGTAGCGGTGCAGGCGCACCGGCGCACCGATCATCGCATCCAGGGCGGAACGCCAGCGGGGGGCGGCGACGTTTGCGGGACGATCGCGCTGTTCAGTTGGCTGTCTCATGGCCTTGCCCTCCGGTGGGTTGGAACGTGCGCTTGACTATACGGCCATTTTGTAGATATAACAGACACAGTTTTTGAGAAATCCAACCTATACAGTTATGCTCCAGGTCTCCAGGCACGACGACACCTTCCTGTACCGCCAGGTCATCGAGGTGATCAACGAGAACATCGAATCGGGCACCCTGCGCCCCGGCGACCGCCTGCCCTCGCTACGCAAGATGAGCCGCCAGGCCGGCGTCAGTGTCCCGACCGTGCGCCAGGCCTATGTCGAGCTGGAGCGGCAGCGACGGGTGGAATCGCGGCCGCAGTCGGGCTTCTACGTGCGCCACATCCCGTCGAACGCGATCGTGCGGCCCACGCCGTCGTTCGAGGGCGATCCTGCGCCGCTCAGCTGCCGCACGCTCATGGAACGCGTCTACAACGGCATCAACGACCCGGCTCTCGTGCCGCTCGGCATCGCCAACCCGACGATGGCGCGGCCGGCGGCCAAGGCGCTGCACCGTGCCATGAAACGCGTCATGTCCCGCGCCGAGGATCGCTCGATCGGCTACGCCTCCACGCTCGGCGAGGCGGCGCTCAGGCGCCAGATCGCGTATCACTACCTCGACACGACCGGCACGCAGGTGGACCCCGACCACATCGGCATCACCAACGGCGGCCAGGAGGCACTGCTGCTCGCATTGAAAGCGGTGGCATCGGAGGGCGACGTCATCGCCGTGGAAACGCCCACCTACCACGGTCTGCTCGAACTGATCGACAGCCTCGGCATGCTGGCCGTCGAGGTCGAGACCTGCCCCGAGGAAGGCGTCGTGATCGCCGAACTCGAGCGCACGCTGCAGAGCCACGACGTCCGCGCGTGCATGTTCTCGACGACGCTGTCCAACCCGCTCGGCGTGACCATGCCGGAGAAGGACCGGCGCCGCCTGGTCGCGCTGCTGGAACGCTACGACACGGTGCTGATCGAGGACGACGTTTACGGCGACCTGCGCTTCGACGGCACCCGGCCGGTGCCCGCGCAATTTCTCGGCGGGCGCGCGCGCATCATCACCTGCGGCTCGTTCTCCAAGACCGCCGCGCCCGGCTACCGCATCGGCTGGGTGGTGACCGGCGACTACATCGACCGCATCAAACGCCTGAAACGCGCCTTCTCCTGCACCTCCGGCCTGCTGCAGCAGCTCACGCTGGCGGACTTCCTCGCGACCGGCGACTACGCCCGCCACCTCAAGGCACTGCGGCCGGTGCTGCGGCAGAACGCCGAGCGCATGACGGCACTGGTTGCCGAACATTTCCCGGCCGACACGCGCATCTCGAAGCCGGTCGGCGGCGCGGTGCTGTGGCTGGAGCTGCCCGGCAACGTGGACTCCGAGTCACTGTTCGACGAAGCCATCGAAGCGGGCATCAGCATCACGCCCGGGCACATCTTCTCGCCGTGCAGCTGTTACACGAATTTCCTGCGGCTGAGCTACGGCCACCCGTGGAGCGCGCGCACGGACGACGCGATGCGCTGGCTGGGCCAGCGCGTCACCGAGCTCGCGTCCCGGCCCGCCTAGACCGCGCCGACCTTCTTCAGCGGCAACTCGCGCACGCGCTTGCCGGTGGCGGCGAAATAGGCATTGACGATGGCGGGCGCGACCGGCGGCACGCCGGGTTCGCCGACACCGCCCGGCGGCGCGTCGACCTGCATGATGTGCACGTTGATCGCCTTCGGCACCTCGCTCATGCGGACCACCGGGTAGGTATCGTAGTTGCCCTGCTCGATGACGCCGTCCTTTGCCGTGATCTCGCCGTGCAGCGCGAGACTCATGCCGAAGATGCCGGCGCCCTCCATCTGCGAGACGACGCGATCGGGATTCACGACGAGACCGGCATCGATGGCGATCCACAGCTCTTCCACGCGGACCTTGCCCTTGTCATCGACGCGCACTTCGGCGACCGCGCCGACCGTGCTGAGGAACGAGCGATGCACCGCGATCCCGAGCGCATGGCCGTCCGGCAGTTCCCTGCCCCAGCCGGCCATCGCCGAGACCTTCTCGACGACCGCCTTGTAACGCCCGGTGTCGATCGGGTGCACGTCCAGCGACTGGCCATAGTTGGAATACTCGGCGCCGTCGTCGGCCGGGTTGACCTTGCGCGACGGGCCGGCCAGGCGCAGCAGGTAGTCGCGCGGATCGGCGCCCGCGGCGTGCGCGAGTTCGTCGGCAAAGCCGCACACCGCGAAGGCGTGGTAGATGTTGCAGACGGACCGCAGCCAGCCGATGCGCACGTGCGCTTTGGCGTCGCCCGACTCGAGGCGCATGTTCGGGATCGCGTAGGGATTGTCGATCATGCCGAGACCGAGCTCGTTGTTCCCCGGGCCGGTCACTTCCGCGCTGAACGTGGAGCCGATGGACGGGAACACGCTGCGGTGCAGCCACGCCGTCGCGTTGCCGTCCTCGTCCAGCGCACCCTTGAGGTACTGCGCGCTGACCGAGTGGTAGTAGCCGTGACGAAGGTCGTCTTCGCGCGACCAGGAGACTTTCACCGGCTTGCCGGTCTGCTTCGCGAGCCACGCGGCTTCCGCCGAGAAATCCGCCTTCGACTTGCGGCCGAAGGCGCCGCCGAGCAGGGTGACGTTGACCTTCACCTTCGCGCCGTCGATGCCGAGCAGCGCGGCAACCGTGCCCTGCACCGACTGCGGGTCCTGCGTGGCGGCCCAGATCTCGACGCTGCCGTCGCCGTGCATCATGGCCGCGGCGGCCGGGGGCTCCATCGGCGCATGCGACAGGTGCGGGGCGTAGTAATCGGCCTCGACGACGCGGGCGGCATTCTCGAAGGCCGCATTCACGTCGCCACGATTCAGCACCGTATTGCCGTCCTTGTGCGACGTTGCCACGAGCTGCTGCCTGTAACTCCGGGAGTCGTACTCGGCGTTGAAGCCCGTATCCCAGTCGATCTCGAGCGCCTTGCGTCCCTGCTCCGCCGACCAGGTGTTGCTCGCGAGCACCGCGACGCCGCCGAGCGGGTTGTAGCCGGGCGGCGAAGTACCATCCGGCATCCGGATGACCTGCACGACGCCGGCGACCTTCAATGCCTTCGCGTCGTCAACCGACTTTACCTTGCCGCCGAACACCGGGCAGCGCTCGATGGCGGCATACAGCATGCCGGGCAACACGGTGTCGGTACCGTACATCGCGGTACCCGTCGTCATGGGTACGCCGTCGATGAGGTCCACGGGCTTGCCGATGTAGCGATAGTCCGCCGGGTCCTTGAACCTGACGTCCTCGGGCACCTCGAGTTCGGCCGCGGTCGCGACCAGGTCGCCGTAAGCGGCGGACCGCCCGCTGGCCTCGTGGTGCACGGCGTGGTTGCGCGCGACGAGCTCGCCCGCCGGCACGCCCCACTCCATCGCCGCGGCCAGGATCAGCATCTCGCGCGCGGACGCGCCGGCCAGCCGCAGCAGGTCGAACTGCTTACGGATGCTCGTCGATCCATCGGTGTTCTGGTCGCCGTATTTCGCATCGCCCAGGGCCTGCAGCAGTTCGATGCGGTCCCAGTCGGCCTCGAGTTCGTCCGCGATCACCTGCGGCAGCGAGGTCCGTATGCCCTGCCCCATCTCCGAGCGGTGGCAATAGATCTCGACGACGTCGTCGTCACGAATATTGACGTAGACGTTCGGCGCGACGCTTGTGGCGGCGGACGCCATGGCGCCGCGCGGCGCACCGAGCGTCATTGCGAACACGAGACCGCCGCTCGCGACACCGGTCGTCTGCAGGAACTCGCGGCGGCTGAGTTTGCGCAGGCCGCTCATGACTCACCTCCGGCCGCACGATGGATGGCTTTGCGTATCCGCGTGTAGGTGCCGCAGCGGCAGATGTTGCCGCTCATCGCGGCGTCGATCTCCTCGTCGCTGGGATTCGAATTGCGCGACAGCAGGGCCGCCGCGGACATGATCTGCCCCGGCTGACAATAACCGCACTGCGGCACGTTGATCTCGCGCCAGGCCGCCTGCACGGGGTGGTTGCCGTCGGCGGACAATCCCTCGATGGTCGTCACGGCCAGGCCGGCAACGGCCGAGACCGGGAAGGCGCAGGAGCGGACCGGGTCGCCGTCCACGTGCACGGTGCAGGACCCGCACAGCGCCTTGCCGCAGCCGTACTTGGTGCCCGTCAGGCCGGCGATGTCCCTGATGACCCACAGGAGGGGCATCTGCGGGTCGACGTCGACCGACTGGGGTTTGCCGTTCAGGGTGAATTCGATAGCCATCGGGGTACCTCGCTCGCGTACGGGCCGGAAGGGCCAATAATAGCAGCACCGTTTCGCGGCAGCATGCGATTGTCATTCTGTGAACGGCGCAGAGGATGCGCGTGCCGCAGAGCGGGATAATCTGCGGATGTCCCACGCACTGCTGCTGTTGCCCGTCCTGCTGCCGGTCCTGTTCTGGGCCGCGTATCACTATCACAAGGACCGGCACCTGCCCGAGCCCGTCGGCCGCCTGGCGCTGGCCTTCGTCCTGGGATTGCTGTCCGCGGGGATCTCGAAGGCGCTCTACATCGCCCTCGGCTGGGCCTCGCTGCGCTACGACGCGCTCGCGCTCGCGCACGGCAATTTGCCGGGCCTGTTCGCCTACTCGATGCTCGCGATCGGGCCGGTGGAGGAACTCGCGAAGCTGCTGCCGTTCCTGCTGCTGCTGAGACTCCCGGAACTGGACGAGCCCATCGACGGCATCATCTACGCGTCGTTCGTCGCACTCGGCTACGCCGCGGTCGAGAACCTCATGTACCTGCAGTACCTCACCCCGGCCGAGTCGATGGCACGCGGCTTCGCCGGGCCGGTCGTGCACATGCTGTTCGCGTCGATCTGGGGTTACACGATCGGTTGCGCGCACCTGCGCGGCGAGCCGCTGCTGCCGGCGCTGGCGCGCGGCTTCCTGCTGGCCGCCGGCCTGCACGGCCTGTACGACTTCATCGTGCTGCAGCAGACACTGAACGCGCTGCCGCTTGCGGCGTTACTGGTTATCGGGGGCTGGATCTGGCGATTGCGGTTGTTGCGCGGGCTGCACGAGCGGGCCGTGCACGGGAGCGCGGGCGCTAGCCGTGATTGTACGGATTGAAGCCGCTGTGATCCGCGGCCGCGATTTCCTCCCCCTCGAGCGTCAGCTCGCCGAGGGAGTCCGGCTCGCTCAACAGGTCGCTGCAACGCTTCTGGATTTCGGCGAGGCGCAGCGAGACGTTGGAGGCGGATAATGGCTCGTCTTTGAGATCCCAGTCCATGTCGGTCTTCCGGTTGCCGCTGTCGGCGATTGGCGACAGTTCCTGAGAAGCAGTATAGAGGCCGCTTTTTGACTGAAGTGTGAAGCGGATCACACTAAATTCGGCCCGAATTTGTTTTTTCGGTCGTTATGTTCAATTCCTGCAACTCGGCCGATTTCGCCGCCGATCGCGGCGGCTCCCGCGTCCGCAAACCTGCCGGGACAGCCGCCCGGCCGCCGCCGTTTCTACGCCCTCAGAAGCGAACCAGCGCCGAACCCCAGGTGAAGCCGGCGCCGAACGCTTCGAACAGGAGCAGCTCGCCCCGCTTGATACGGCCGTCGCGCACGGCGACATCGAGCGCCAGCGGGATCGACGCCGCCGACGTGTTCGCATGTTCGTCCACCGTGACAATGACACGCTCCATGGGCATGTCGAGTTTCTTCGCGGCCGCCGTGATGATCCGCATGTTTGCCTGGTGCGGCACGAACCAGTCGATGTCGTGCTTGTCGATGTTGTTCCTGTCCAGCGTTTCACGCGCGATCGAGTCCAGCGTCGCAACGGCGCGCCGGAACACGGCGTTGCCGTTCATCTGGATGAAAGCCTCGCCGGCGCGTGTCACGTCGTAGCCGCTCGACACGCCCTGCGGCACCTGCAGCAGGTCCTCGTACTGGCCGTCCGCGTGGATGTGCGTCGAGATGATGCCCGGCTCGTCGGATGCCTGCAGCACGACGGCGCCCGCGCCGTCGCCGAAAAGCACCGCGGTCGTGCGGTCTTCCCAGTTGGTCAGGCGTGACAGCGTCTCCGCGCCGATGACGAGCACGTTCTTCGCTGCACCCGTGCGGATATAGCGGTCGCCGAGGTCGAGCCCGTAGACGAAACCGCTGCAGGCCGCCTGCACGTCGAACGCGCCGCAGCCGCCGATGCCGAGGCGCCGCTGCACGATGCAGGCCGTGCCCGGGAACACCTTGTCCGGGGTCGTCGTCGCGATGATGATCAGGCCGATGTCGTCGGCACTGATGCCCGCCATTTCCATCGCGGATCTGGCGGCGGCCAGCGCGAGGTCGGAGGTCTTCTCGCCGTCGCCGGCCAGGTGCCGGCGCTTGATGCCGGTTCGCTCCTGGATCCACTCGTCCGAGGTATCCATCATTTGCTCGAGATCGTGGTTCGTCACGATTTTTTCGGGCAAATAGCTACCCGTGCCGGCAATACGCGAATAGGTCATAGTCTGGATCCGTCTGCGGGCGGGCCGTCACCGCCTCATGAAATCGGCAATGTCACGCAAGGTCGGGTAATCGAACAGGTCGCTGATGTCGAGTTTGCCCGGATATTTTTCGTCGATAGCGAGAACGATCTCCGTCAGAGTCAGCGAGCTTACACCGACTTCGAACAGGTTGTCGTCCGGCCCGATCCGGCGCTCCTTGGAAAACTCGCGGCAGATCGCCTCGAGCTCCGCAACCAGCGGGTCTTCGTCGAAAGCCGCCGCTGCGTCGTCGCGCGGCGCCAGCCGCGCGATGACGTCGTCGTACTCGCCGTCGAGGTAGGCATTGAGCAGGTGCACGCGCTGCACCTTGCCGCTGGTCGTCTTCGGGATCTTCGGCACCGGCACGACGTGGTCCACTTCGAGCCCCACGTGTTCGCCGATCACCGCGCGCACCTGGTCGGCGAGCGGCACGAAGCTGTCGAGGTCCTGGCGATACAACACGAACACCAGCAGTTCTTCCGTCTGGCCGCGCGCCGGCGTCGCGCCCGCAACGACGACCTTGCCGAGATCGAGGCCGTCGACCTGCGCGACGATCTCCTCGATGTCGTGCGGGTAATAATTCTGGCCGTTGACGATGATGATGTCCTTCTGCCGGCCCGTGATCACGAGGTCGCCGTCGACCAGCACGCCGCAATCGCCCGTCCGCAGCCAGCCGTCAGCCGTGAACAGTGCCGCGGTCGCATCGTCGTCGCCGTAGATCCGCTCCGTCACGCTCGCGCCGCGCAGCTGGATGTTGCCGACGCGCCCCGGCTCGAGCACGCGATCGGCGTCGTCCGCGAGGCGCATTTCGCAGTCGCGGATCGGCCTGCCGACCCGGACGAAACTCACGGCATCCGCATCGCCGGGCTCGGCGACGTCGAACGGTTCGCCGATGCGCAGGCTGTGGCGGTGCACGACGACGCGCGAGTACGGGTCGCCCGGCGTGCCCATGGTCACGCCCACCGTTGCCTCGGCGAGCCCGTACACCGGGAACATCGCGGTGCGGGCGAGCCCGTACGGTTCGAGCGCAGCCAGGAACTCCTCGCAGAGATCGTAGGAAATCGGCTCGGCGCCGTTCAGTATCAGCCGCACGCGCGACAGGTCGGTGCCCTCGGGCAGTCCCTTGCGTTCGAACAGCTTGAGAAAATGCTTGTAGCCGAAGTTCGGCGAACACAGCTGCGTGGCCCGCAACTCGGATGCCTTGAGCATCCACAGGAGCGGCCGCCGCACGAACACGCTGGTGTCCATGACGGCATGGTTCATGCCCGCGGCAAGCACGCTCAGGTGATAACCGATCAGGCCCATGTCGTGCGTCAGCGGCATCCAGCTGAGGCTCGTATCGTCCTCGGTCCAGTGCGTGCCCTCGATGATCGCGCGGATGTTGACGCACAGGTTCTCGTGGGTGAGGCACACGCCCTTGGGATCGCTGGTGGAGCCGGACGAATACTGGATGAAGGCGACGTCTTTCGGCGAGGCGTCGTGGACGACGCCGCGGTCGCCCGGCGTCACGTCGTTCATCAGCACGGTGCGCGACTCGAGGAGCGCCGTGACGTCGTCCAGCTCCTGCGCCTTCGAAAAGTCGAGCAGGCGCTGCAGCAGGTCCATCTCTGTGAACAGCGTGCCGCGCTCGAGCTGCGACAAAATACGGAACAGCTTGAAACGATGCTCGTCGCTGATACCGACGGCCACCGGCACCGGCACGATCCCGCCCAGCATCGCCGCCCAGTACGCGACCATGAAATCCAGGTTCGACTTCGAGAAGATCACCAGTTCGTCACCGGGCTTCATGCCGCGGGCCTGCAGCGAGCCCAGCATAGCCAGCGCGCGCTCCCACAGTGCCGCGAAACCCAGGACGGTCTCGTCGTCCTCGCCGTCGATGAAGCGGATCTCGCGATCCCTGCCGCGCACGTCGTCGAGCAGTTCTGTCAATGTTGCGTAGAGTTTCATGCCGTCCTTATCGCCGGTTGCAGCAAGATGTCGGACGCCGAGCGCAGGTTCACCGCGAGCTCGAGCCCGGGGTCTTCGTCGTCCACGCGCATCATACGAAATCTCGGCAGCAAAAGGCCGAGATGGACTTTCATCTCGAGGAACGAGAAATATTCGCCCAGGCAGCGGCGCGGCCCCAGCGAGAACGGGAAATACGGCCGCTCGTTCTTCGACTGCCCCCCTTCGGCGAACCTGTCGGGATCGAATCGATCGGGATCGGGCCAGAATGCCGCCGTGCGATGCAGGATGAACGGCGACAGGTAGATGTCGGTGTCGCTTGGGACGTCGAACGCATCGAGCTCGTCCTCCGCGCACGAGCGCCGCGTGAACAGCCACACCGGCGGATACAGCCGCAGGGTTTCTTCGAGCACCTGCTGCGTGTATTGCATTTCTCCAAGAGACTCCGCGGACACCGCCGATACCGTCGGCACCAGGCGGCGGCTTTCGTCGATGACCTTCGCCTCGACATCGGGATGACCGGCGAGCAGGTACCACACCCAGTTGAGCGTATTCGCCGACGTCTCGAACCCGGCGACGATCAGCGTTATGAGTTCATCGAGCAACTCGCCGTCGCTGAACGCGTTGCCCTGCTTGTCGGTTGCATGCATGTACATCGACAGGAAGTCGTAGGTTTCGACGTTGCCGGCGTCGTGCCGCGCTGCGATGATCTCCAGCAGCAGGCGCCTGAGGTTGCGCGCTTTCATGACCACGCCGAGGTCCCGCGTCGAATCGCTCGCGAGGAACGCGAACGGGTTCTCGCCCTGCGCAAGCAGCTTCGTTTCGTAGTCGTCGCCGAAGATGCTGACCAGTATCAGCTCGAGCGCGAAGTCGCTGGTCTCCGCCGTGATGTTGACCGGCTCGCCCGCCTGCGCCGCGGCCGCCCAGCGCACGGCCCGGTTGTCGCAGCATTGCACCATCACGTCGATGAGGCGATGCACGTTCTGGCGGCTGAAAGCCGGCTGTATCATCGTGCGCGAGCGACGCCATGCGTCGCCATCGCTGACGATCAGGCCGTTGCCGAGCAGCATCTTCACGCGCTCGAAGCCCGGCCCCTTCACGTAACGGCTGTGCCTGCGCGTGAGAATGCGCCGCACCTCGCCGGGATCGTTGATGAAATACGCGAGGCGGCCGTTGCGCCGGCGCATGCTGACGATGTCGCCGTACGCGTCGCGGACCTGCGTCAGCGTGACGAGCGTTTCCGGATCGATACCCAGGTGGACCTGATCCGACGGCCCCGGCGGCCTGCGAACTGCTGAGCGGCTATCAATCATCGAACGGGAGACGGCCTCCGGCCTGTCGGAAAGCAGGCGCATTCTACATTGACCGGCGCGCGACCGATACTGCAAACTGGCGACGCCCGATTTCCGGAAAGCCCTTTGAACGAGCAGAAACCCGTCGATTTCGATTCCGTCGAATCGCGCCGCAGCAGCGCGTCGATGCGCCGTATGACGCCTGCACGGCGGCTGTACTACTTCCTCGGACTGCCGCTGTTACGCCTCATCAACTGGTCGTTGCTGAAGAGCTACCGTTTCCAGCCGCTCATCGGTGCCGAACATGCCGAGGCACTGCTGCAGTCAAGCACAGTGTCCGCGCCGTGTTACTGGCACCAGCACCATGTCGTCTGTTCGGCCTACATGCGCAGCTGGCTGCGGCGCGGCTACAAGCTGTGCTTCCTCATATCCGGCTCGGTCGATGGCGACGTGCCGGAGCGCATTGCGCGTTCCTGGGGTGCGCAAGTCATCCGCGGTTCTGCGAACCAGAGCGGCGCGCTCGCGCTTCGCGACCAGCAGCGCATGCTGAAGTCGGGTTACTCGATCGTCACCACCGCCGACGGTCCGCGCGGCCCGAAGTACGAATTCAAGCCGGGCACGATGCTGATGGCCAGGATCGCCGGCGTGCCGATCGTGCCGATCGCCTGCGCGGCCGACCGCGCCTGGTACCTCAACCGCTGGGACGATTTCATGATCCCGAAGCCGTTCGCCCGCGTCGTCGTCGCCGTCGGCGAGCCGTACCTCGTCTCGCGCGAGGTCAAACTCGACGAAATGGAGCCGCATCGGCTGACCGTTCAGCGTAGAGTCATGTCCCTGATGGAACAATGCCAACAGGCATTGGCCAACGACCGGGGTAACGCTGCTTGAACACCACGCCAACCAGACGACGACTGCTGCAAATCGCCCTCGCCTGCCTCGCGGCACTGGCGGCCCCGCCGCTACTCGCCGAGCAGGCCCTGACGCCGTATTCCGCCGAGTACACGGTCAGTATCAGCGTGCTCAGCGGCCAGCTCACGGCGGAACTGCGGCCCCGCGCCGACGGTTACGAGGCCACCCACGTCATCGAGCCGCGGGGGCTCGCGGGCATGCTCAGGAGCGGCCGGATCAGCGAACAGTCGCGCTTCGCGGCGCAGCCCGACGGCGTCCGCGCCAGCTGGTACCGTTCCGAAGATACGCTGTCGAGCGACCAGACACACGCCGAGGTGACGTTCGACTGGTCCGCGAGCGAGATGTCCGGCAGCGTCAACGACGCCGCCGTTCGCATCCCGTTCGACGGTGTCATCCACGACCGCGTCGCCATCCAGTACCAGCTCATGCACGACCTGCTGAACGGCGGTCCGGACGAGCGCTACGTCCTGTTCGATATCGACGAGTTCAAGACGCTCGTCGTCAGCAACGTCGGCGAGCGCCGGGTCAGCACGCCGGCCGGCGACTTCACCGCGGTCGGCATCCAGCACCAGGCGGAGAATTCATCGCGCGTCACGACGTTGTGGTGCGTGCAGGATCTCGGCTACCTGCCCGTCGTCATCGAGCAGCACCGTAACGGCAAGCTGCGGATGCGCGCCGAGCTCAGGCGCTACTCCGAACTGAAGGGCTGATTTGCGGCCGGCGCGCGGCGGCGGCGCCGCCCGCCCTAATCCAGGCGATCGTAAGCCTGTTGCAGCGCGAGGACGGTCTCCTTGCGATAGGTAACGGTGACCGTGCGGACGAGCACGTCGCCGCCGGCTTCGAGCGCATAGGTCTCTTCCAGCAATGCACCCTCGCTGTCCAGCGTCCGGATGACGTACCTGCCGTCGGCCCAGCCGGACGCGCGATCCGCTGCGATCGGGCCGACGTTGACGGGGCGGTGCTCCCTGAAGCGGTACTCCTCGACCACCGAGCGGTCGAAGCTCACGAACAATGCGTAAGGCGTCTGGCTGATCTTGAGCCGCTCGCCGGATCTCAGGAACACGAAGACGGAGGGCCCGTCGGCGCCGCGCTGTCCGCCGCTCGAGCGGTACTGCGCACTGCGAATGCGTTTGTCCGCCGCCGCGGCGCCGTCCTGCAGTTTCCAGCGGCCCGCGAGACTCACCCCGGCCGGGATCACGTCGCCGACCGGCGCCAGCTGCGGCGGCCCGGACCCGGCGCAGGCCGGGAGCAGGAACAACAGGAACGTGATTATGCCGGCGACTCTCGCCATCGAGCACCGCTACCTCGGTAATGACCGGACGCAAAATACACAAAATTCCGTGACTTAGACAGGGCGGGCTGTTGCGGCACGGCTCCCGGCCGGTCGCGGTCAACCGTTCGCCGCGCCCTGCGTTATAGCAGAAGATGCCGCAAACAGCGGCCTGCGGTGATTCACCATTCGAACGCAAGGAGTCTCCCCATGAGGCACGAACCCCCCACCCGTTTCCTCGCCGTCGCCCTTTCCACCGCCCTGCTGGCGCTGCCACTCGGGCTCCAGGCGCAGTCTTTTGCCGAGTTCCACGACATGAGCCCGGAACAGAAGCGCGCCTACATGGACGGCCTTTCGGAGCAGCAGCGCCAGGCGAAGCGCGAGCAATGGCGCGCCGAGCGCGACGCGATGAGCGACGAAGAACGGGCCGCGATGCACGCCGAGCGCATGGCTCGCCGCGAGGAAATGCGCGCCCGCTGGAACGAACTCTCCGAGGAAGAAAAGCAGGCCCGGCGCGAAGCGATGCGCGCGCACCGCGACGAGCGTCGCGCGATGTGGGACTCGATGAACCCGGAAGAGCGCGCGGCCCTGCGTGAGCAACGCGGCAGCCGTCACCACGGCGGGCGCGGCAAGGAATGAGGCCAGCGACGGACTAGCGCTCGGGCAGCGGCATGACGTCGTCCTCGCCGGGCACGTTGGCGAAGCGCTGCTCGCGCCAGTCCTGCTTCGCCCTCTCGATGCGCTCGCGCGAGCTGCTGACGAAGTTCCACCAGATGTAGCGCTTGCCGTCGAGCGCGTCGCCGCCCGCGAACATGATCCTGGCCGCGGATTCCGCGGTCACGGTTCCGCTTGCGCCCGCCGCCAGCACGGCCAGCACGCCCGCGCCGACGAGTTGCCCGCCGATGGCAACGCTGCCTTCCACGACGTAGACCGCCAGTTCCTCGGCCGGCGGAATGGCCACCGACTGCCCGGGCTCGAGAACCGCCTCGACATACAGCGTCTCGCTGTGCGTCGTGACCGGTGACGAGAGGCCGAACGCCGAGCCGAGCACGACGCGAATGGCCGCACCGCCGCTATCGATCGCGGGGATGTCCGCGGCGGCGTAGTGCTCGAAGCACGGCTCGATCTCTTCGGCATCGGCCGGCAGCGCGACCCAGGTCTGCAGGCCGTGCAGGCGCTGGCCGCTTGCCCGCACCTCTGCCGTGACCTTCTCCGAGTGCACGATACCGCGGCCCGCCGTCATCCAGTTGACGGCGCCGGGACGGATCGGCTGCACGTAGCCCAGGCTGTCGCGATGCAGGATCTCGCCCTCGAACAGGTAGGTGATCGTCGCCAGCCCGATGTGCGGGTGCGCGCGCACGTTGACGCCGCTACCGGGCGGAAACGTCGCCGGTCCCATGTGATCGAAAAAGATGAACGGCCCGACCCGCTGGCGGCGCCGGTCGGGCAGCGCCCGGCGCACGGTGAAATCGCCGATGTCACGGGTCTTCGGTTCGATGAGCAGGTCGATCACGTTTTGTCCTGGCATTCCGGCTTCCCGGGTCAGTTGCCGACCGCTGCGGCAAGCGCGCGCGCGAAATCGCCGCTCCGCGTCACGCGAATGGTGTCGAGCGCGAGCCACTCGCGCAAGGCCTGCAATTCGCCGGCGAGGGCATCCGCGCATTCCCCGGCCGCAACGCCGGGTTCCCCGTGCACCGCGAGGACCAGCAATCGGCCCTGCCTGCGGTCGGCTTTCAGGTCGACCCGCGCGACGATGCGCTCGCCGAGCCGGAACGGCAGCACGTAGTAGCCCCACTTGCGCCTGGCCGCGGGCACGTAGATCTCGATGCGGTAGTGAAAGTCGAACAGTCGCTCCGCGCGCGGCCGGTACCAGACGACCGGATCGAACGGCGACAGCAGCGACGCGCCCTCGATGGCGCGGGGCAGCTGCGCGGCGGCCGACAGGTAGGCCGGCTCGGGCCAGTTCTCGACGGCGACGCGGGACAGCGCGCCCGCCTCGACCAGTTCGTCGATGCGCGGCGCGGCTTCCCGGGGCGACATGCGGAAGTAGTCGGCCAGGTCCTGCAGCGTTGCAACGCCGAGCGCCTCGGACGCCCGCCGCAGCATCTCGCGATCGGCGCTCTGCCGGTCGACCGCCGCGTCGAGGTGGCGGCGCGGGATGAGGCGCTCGGGCAGGTCGTAAACGCGTTGGAAATTGCCCAGCCGGCGGGCCACGGCCAGGTCGCCGCGCGCGAAGTGGTACTCCAGCGCCCAGCGCGGCACCGAGCGATGCCAGTCGCCGGGCCGGCGCTTCGGTCCCGGCATCGGCGGCAGGTCGGCCGAGGTCAGCGCACCGTCGCGCTGCACCTGTTCGAGGACCGCATCGAGGTAGCGCGCGCGATTGCGGAGCCGGTGCAACGGGTTGTTCCTGGACGGCTCGTAGGCCGCCCGGCGGTGCGCGAGCAACGGCCAGGCGTCGCCCGGTACGATCGACGCCTCGTGCGCCCACTGTTCCGTGTAGTCGCCGCTGCCGTACACGAAGCGGTCGAAACGATCGCGGTCGAAGGCGCCCAGCCGCGACCAGAGGATGAGGTAGTGCGCGGGCACCAGGACGTTGACGAAATCGAGTTGCAGCACCCTGAGCGCCTGCAGCGCGCGGCGGAAGTGGCGCGCATCGGGCGCGACCGCCGGGCGGTCGCGGTGCAGGTCCTGCGCGGCGAGCGCGATGCGGCGCGCCTCGCCCGCCGCAAGCCGGACTCGCCGCCTCATTCTCCGCCGACGGCGCGCAGCCCCGCGGCGATCTCACCGGCCGTGACCGCGAAACGGGCGCCCACCGAGACCCGGTAGTCGCGCGAATGCACCGTGTCGAGCAGCCGCCACTCGGCCGTGCACGCATCGCTCGTGACCTCGAGGCGTACCCAGCCGCGGTGACGGGTATCCATGTAGCGCACGGCCGGGTTGACCGCCATCGTCGCCTCGCGCAGCGCCGCGGGCTCGCGCAGCGGCAGGTATTCGTCGAACCCCGGCGACGACACCGCCGGCGGCATGATCTCCACCGTCACCGGCTGCCCGGCGCCTTGCCGGTGCACGTTGCTGGCCATCGACGTGTGCAGATCGCCGCTGAGTACCACCGGGTTGCGGGCGAATTCCTGCAGGTCGGCGAGCAACGCCTCGCGCGCGTGCGGGTAGCCGTTCCAGGTGTCGAGCACCATCGGCGGATTGCCCTGGCTCAGGGCGACGTAATGATCCAGTTGCTCGCGCGGCAACAGCGACGGCCGCTCGAGGTCGAGCAGCGGACCGAGTTCCGGCGCGAGCACCGGCGCCAGCATGACCTGCTGTCCGATGACCTGCCAGGTCGTGTCCGTGTCGGCCGCGAGCGTGCGCCTGAGCCAGCCTTCCTGGCGGCGGCCCAGCAGTCGCCGTTCCGGGTCGGCGAGCGCCGCCGCCACGGACTCCCGGGTGACTTCATCCCCGACGTCGGGCTGGCGGTCGCGGCCGTAAAGGCGCGTATCGAGCATGATCAGCGACATCAGGTCGCCGTAGCGAAAGCGGCGGAAGATGCGGGTATCGGCGCCGTCCGGCGCGCCGCGCAGCGGCATCCACTCGAAGTACGCGCGCAGCGCGGCGTCGCGGCGCCCGGCCCAGCGTCCTTCGTCGTCCTGGTGGTTCTGCGCCCCGCCGCGCCAGGCGTCGTTCGCGATCTCGTGGTCGTCCCACACCGCGATCAGCGGATGCCGCGCGTGCATCGCGATCGAGTCCGTATCGGCCTTGTACTGCGCGTGGCGCCGCCGGTAGCCGTCGAGGGTCGTCACCTCGTGCGCCGGTTCGGGGATCCGGCCGAGCCGTTCCGCATGCTCGGTGGCGTATTCGCCCATGCCGTACTCGTAGAGGTAGTCGCCGAGGTGAATGACGGCATCCAGGTCGTCCTCGAGCGCGATGTCGCGGTACACGTTGAAATAGCCCGCCGGATGGTTCGAGCAGCTCACTACCGCGAAACGCGCGCTTGCCACGGCGCCCTCCGGCAGCGTCCGCGTGCGGCCGACGGGCGAGCGCACGCCATCGATCTCGAAGCAGTAGTGGTACGAGGTGCCCGGCGCCAGGCCGCGCACGTCCGCCTTGACCGTGTAATCCGACCAGTCGTCCGTCCAGGCGATGCCGTGGCGCACGACCTGCCGCATCCCGGCATCGCTCGCCAGCAGCCAGCGCACCGGCAGCGAGCCGCCGCCCGCACCGCTCACGCGCGTCCACAGGACGATGCCGTCGCTGAGGGGGTCGCCGCTGGCAACCCCGTGGTCGAATCGCAGCGTCCCGGCCGCCCGCGCCGGAGCGGCACGCAGGCCGGCCAGCGACGCGACGAAGGCGGCGACGATCGAACGCAGGAAATTTCGCCTCAGCACATGGCCTCCCGGCTGCTCGGTTAGAATCGCAGGACACGGCATCATACCGGGGACCCGGAATGAATCCAGCAATCGGCCAATGCGCCGCACTCGTCACGCTCCTGTGCCTCGCCGCAGCGAGCCGGGGCGCGGACGTGCCGCCCGTCGACGGCACCTGGCTCAGCGGCGACGGCGACGGCTGGATCGAGATCTCGCGGGTGGGCGCCGGCCTCAGCGGGGTCGTCAGGGGCTCGCCGAACAGCGCCGACGACCGCCCCGATACGGACGGGAAGAACCCCGATCCCGCGCTGCGCCGCCGGCCGCTGATCGGCCTGGAACTGTTCGCGGACTTCTCCTGGGACGGCGACGGCCGCTGGACCGGCGGCACGATCTACGACCCCAACAGCGGCAAGACCTACCGCTGCATCATCACCTGGGTGGACGAGAACACGCTGAAAGTCCGCGGCTACGTGGGCGTGCCGATGCTGGGGCGCACCGAGACCTGGACGCGCGTGCCCGACTGAGGCGCGGCGCCGCTAGTCGTCGCCGATGATGGCGTCGGCCTCGATTTCCACGAGCATCCGCGGGTCGATCAGGCGCGACACCTCGACCATCGAGGTCGCCGGCATGACGTCGCCGAAGGCCTCCCGGTGGGCGCGGCCGGCTTCGTCCCAGCGCCCGATGTCCGTCACGAACAGGCGGGTGCGGACGACGTCGGACAGGCGGCCCCCGGCGCGTTCCAGCGCGGCCGCGATGACGTCGATGCACTGCTTCGCCTGCGCGTACATGTCGCCCTCGCCGACCAGCTGCCCGTCTGCGTCGATCGCCGCCGAGCCGGACACGGCGATGAAGCGCCCCACCCGGACCGCCCGCGAATAGCCCACCTTCGCTTCCCAGGGCGCGCCCGATTGCAGGTTGCTGCGTTTGAATTCCGTCACGTCACAATCCAAGAATTGACTTTACTTATCCAATATTACTTCTTGATTTAAAATACTTTTGTCACTCACTAAACCAACCCGGTGGAGCGCCGCCAGCGATGCCGTGACGTACAGCCCCGCACCCGCCCAGAGCCACGCCGCCGGCACGGCCAGCGTCTCCGAGAGCACGATGCCGAGCACGCCGGCGGGCACGACGGCGAGCAGCCTGGCGCGCTCCAGGCGCGCGGCGCGCGGCCGGCCCTCGTTGAGAAGCCCCAGCGTGTACAGCAGCGCCCACAGCAGGATGCACGGCAGCAGCACGGCCATCGCGCCCGCTTGCGCGAACAGCACGGCGATGCCGAGGGTCGCCGCGACCGCGACGCCGAACTGCGCCAGCACGTAGCGCGTCACGGCACGCGGCAGCGGCGGATCGAACTTCTCGAACGCCGCCAGATCGCTACTGCGCTTCGGGAAGCGCTGCGCCACGTCGGCCGGCCGCCAGCCCGTGCGGCGGAACCAGACGCCCAGCTTGTCGCGCCAGCGGCGCGTGTGGCGTGCGTCGAACAGCAGGTAGTCGTAGACCTGCAGGTTGGCCCAGAACGGGTTCCAGCTGGCCAATGGCTTGCGCACGCCGAAGATCACGGGGTCGTCGTCGCGTTCGTCCTCGAAGGTACCGAACAGCCGGTCCCAGAGAATCAGCATGCCGCCGTAGTTCTTGTCGATGTAGCGCTCGTTCTGCGCATGGTGCACGCGGTGGTTCGACGGCGTCACGAGGATGCGGTCCAGCACGCCCATGCGGCCGATCACCTGCGTATGTACCCAGAACTGGTAGATGAGGTTGACGGCGTTGACGGTGACGAGAACCTCGAGCGGAAAGCCGATCACGAACAGCGGCAGGTAGAAGATCCAGCCGAAGACGAACCCGGTGCTCGTCTGCCGCAGTGCCGTCGACAGGTTGTAGTCCTCGCTCTGGTGGTGCACGGCATGCGCAGCCCACAGCACGGAGATCTCGTGGCTGAAGCGGTGGAACCAGTAGTAGCAGAAGTCCCAGGCGAGCGCCGCCGCGATCCAGAGCGCCACGCCCCGCGGCGAGGCGTCGAACCAGGCGAGCGGCATGTCGACGATCGCGAAATGCTCGAGCACGAAGCCCCACGCGATGAGCGGCACGAGCTTGGTGAAATAGCCGATCGTGGTGCTCAGCGTGCCGGCACTCAGGCTGTTGATGGCATCGTTGGCGCGATACAGCCCGGTGCCGCGGCGGCGGTCGATCACCAGCTCCCCGAGCAGCGCCAGCAGGAAGAACGGCACGGCCATTGCGATCAGGTCCATGCGCGGATTGTAACCGCTCGCGGCGTGCCGGCACGGGCGTTTTTACGGTAAGCTCGCCGCCTCGAAGCAACGGGACCCGACGCATGATCAACCCCGCCGAACTCGACGTGCTGCGTGCCGCGCTGCAAAAGCTCGAAGCGGGATTCTCGGACCTGCCGCGTTTCACGCCGGAATTCGACGTCGCTGCGGTCGCGGACGTCCTCGGCCAGGTTGCCGGGCGCATGCAGGACAACTATCCCTACTACCACCCGCTGTACGCCGGGCAGATGCTGAAGCCGCCGCACCCGGTCGCGCGCATCGCCTACGCGCTGTCGTTGTGGGTCAACCCGAACAACCACGCGCTCGACGGCGGCCGCGCCAGCTCGGCGATGGAGAAAGAGTGCATCGCCGAACTGGGCCGCATGTTCGGCTGGGCGACACCGCTCGGCCACCTCGCGGGCGGCGGCACGATGGCCAATCTCGAGGCCCTGTGGATCGCAGGCCGCCTGCATCCGGGGAAACGCATCGTCGCCTCCGCGCAGGCGCACTACACGCACCGCCGCCTCTGCGAAGTCCTCGGCATCCCGTTCTCGGCCGTGCGTTGCACGCCGGCGGGGTCCATGGATCTCGCTCACCTGGACGAACTCCTCGCCCAGGGCGACGTCGGCGCCGTCGTGGCGACGATGGGCACCACCGGCTTCGGCGACGTCGATCCCCTGCCTGAAATCCTCGAGCGCGCCGCACGCGCGGGCGCGCGGGTCCACGCCGACGCGGCCTACGGCGGTTACTTCACGCTGGCCGGCACCCTGGGCGCACGGGCGCGCGCGGCGTTCGACAGCCTCGGCGGCGCCGATTCGATCGTGGTCGACCCGCACAAGCACGGGCTGCAGCCCTACGGCTGCGGCTGCGTGCTGTTCCGCGACCCGGCCGACGGCCGCTTCTACCAGCACGACTCGCCGTACACCTACTTCAGCTCGGAGGAATTGCATCTCGGCGAGATCAGCCTCGAGTGCTCGCGCCCGGGCGCCGCGGCCGTCGCGTTGTGGGCGACGCACCGGCTGCTGCCGCCCGCCAGGGACGGCGCCTTTGCCCGCGACCTCGATCGCTGCCTGGCGGCCGCGCGCGACTTCTGGTCGCGGCTCGACGCGAGCCCGTCCTTCCGGCCGCTGATGCGGCCGCAACTCGACATCGTCGTGTACGCGGTCGACGCGCCCGATACCGGGACGGCGTCGGCGCGCGCGAAGCAGCTCTTCCGGCTGGCGGCCGAAGACAACCTGCATCTCGCGCTGATCGAACTGCCCGCCGCGATGCTGCAGGCCCATGCACCGCAGATACGTACCACCACGGACACGGTCACCTGCCTGCGATCGGTACTGATGAAGCCCGAGCATGGCGAATGGCTCGAGCGGATCATGGCGATCCTCGAGGGCGGCGTCAGGCGCCTGGCAGCGGCGCCAGCGCCCGGGTAACGATGAAACCCAGGTAGAAGAAGGCGAAGCCGCCCACCATCGTGACGGCCATGTAGGAAAACGACGCGAACAGCTCGCCCCGCTGCAGCATGGTGTGCAGCTCCATGACGAGCGCGGACAACGTCGTGAAACTGCCGCAGAAGCCCACCGCGAACAGCAGGCGGTACTGGTCCGGGATCACGCCCGCTTCGTTGAACCAGGACGACGCGGCGACCAGGCAGGCGATGACGCCCATCACGAGGCAGCCGAGCAGATTCGCGGCGAGCGTACCCCAGGGGAACGGCGTATCCCGTTGCAGGAAGACATTCAGTGCGAAGCGCGCCATCGCGCCGAGTGCGCCGCCGGCCGCGACGAACAGGTAGGACAGCAGCACCGTCTTCAAGACGATTCCCGCCAGTTGCCGGCAACGCGCGCGCGTGCCGCCTCGTACTCGGCCTCGATGCGCAGCACGAGTTCCCGGGTCGGCAGGATGTCGTCGATGCTGCCCACGCCCTGGCCGGCCCCCCAGATGTCGCGCCAGGCTTTGGCGTCCGATTTGGCCGAACTGGCGAAATCCATCGCGGCCGGGTCGACGTCGGGCAGCTTGTCCGGGTCCAGGCCCGCGTTCTCGATGCTGCCTCGCAGGTAGCTGCCGTGCACGCCGGTGAACACCGGCGTGTAGACGATGTCGGCGGACTTGCTCGACACGATCATCTGCTTGTAGGCGGCAGAGGCGTTCGCCTCGTGGGTGGCGATGAAACGCGTGCCGATGTAGGCCAGGTCGGCGCCCATCGCCCGCGCCGCGAGGATGTCGCCGCCGCTCGACATCGCGCCGGAGAGGATCACGACGCCGTCGAAATCGCGGCGGATCTCCTTCACCAGCGCGAACGGGCTCAGCGGGCCTGCGTGTCCGCCGGCACCGGCGCACACGGCGATGATGCCGTCCACGCCCTGCTCCATCGCCTTGTGGGCGTGCCGCAGGCTGATAACGTCGTGAAACACGAGGCCACCGTAACTGTGCACCGCCGCGACGACGTCGCCGGGCGGCCGCAGGCTGGTTATGACGATCGGCACCTCGTGGCGCACGCAGGTTTCCATGTCGGCCATGAGGCGGGTGTTGCTGCCGTGCACGATCTGGTTCACGGCGAACGGTGCGACCGGGGCAGCGGGATTGGCTGCCGCGAACGCGGCGAGCCGCGCCTTGATGTCGACGATCCAGTCTTCGAGGCGTTCCTGCGGACGGGCATTCAGCGCCGGGAACGAACCGACGATGCCCGCCGTGCACTGCGCCACGACCAGGTCGGGCACCGAGACGATGAACATCGGTGCGCCGATGAGCGGGATGCGCAGGTTGCGGGCGAGGATGTCGGGTAGCGCCACGGCCTGCGGGTTATTGCACGGGCGTGTCGATCGACAGTGCTATCGAACCGTTCTCCGCCGGCTTCACGATGACGCTGCCGAACCAGTCGCCCGGCTGGCTGACCGGTTGCCCGGACAGCGACACTCTCGCGACCAGCTCGAATTCGTCGAACCCGGACAGCTCGCGGCCGGCGACCATCGATTCCCCGTCACCGAGTTGCACGACGGCCGGCAACTCGGCGAGCCGGCGCCGTGTCACGGCAATCGGCGGCGACGGCTGTGCCGGGTCGCGCGCGATGACGAACACGACCGCGTCCGGCGGCAGTGCGCTGCGCGCCGCCTCGGACAGCGCGATGCTGGCGCTCACGATCGCACCGTCTGCCAGCGGCACGGGGTCGGGTGCCGCCTGCGCCGGAGCCGCCTGCTCGGTGGCTGCGACTGCCGGCGGCGCCTCGCCGCGCCATTCGGCCACGCGCTGCTCGATGACGTCGCGGATGTCGGGCGGCGGGTTGGTGGCCAGCAGCCGTTCCCAGCGGTCGGCAGCGGTATCGGTATCGCCGCGATTGAACGCGCCGAGACCGCTCCAGAACAACGCCGCCTGGCTGTTGGGTTCCACGGCGAGGGCATTTTCGAACAGCGACATCGCGCGCGGCGGCATCGTCTGCCCGCCTTCGGCCGCGAGCAGCGCCTCGGCCAGCTCGACGAGGCCCTGGGCGCTGCGGCCGTCCTCCAGCTCCACGACGCGCTCGAACGCCGCAACCGCCTGCGGGTAGTTGTTGAGCGACATGTACGAGCGGCCCAGCATGCGCCAGCCGTTGACATCCCCGGGGTTGTCAGCGAGGCGCTTCGCGAGCCCCTCGACCACCTCGATCATGTCCGCGCCCACGCCGCCGCCGTGCGTCAGCCGCTCGTTCTCGAGCCCCGGGCTGCCGATCGACGCATACAGCCCGGCAGACGAGGCGACAACGAACAGCACCGCGCCGCCCGTGACGGCAAAATTTCGCGAGTTGTCGCGCAGGAACGGCCATACAGCGAACAGCACGCCCGCAAAACTCATCACACCCAACGCTAACCACAGCATGGCGGTTCTACTCCTCGGCCGCCGCTTCGCCGTCGACGGGCATGGCCATACGGCGCCGCAAAATGTTCACGAGCACCAGGCCGCCGGCCAGCAGCAGTGCGATCGGTGCAATCCACAGCACCAGCGTCTTGCCCGACATGCGTGGGCGGTAAAGGGCGAACTCGCCGTAGCGGGCCACCAGGAATTCGTAGATCTCGTCGTCCGACTTGCCCTCGGTCAGCATGCGCCGGATCTCGCGCCGCAGGTCACCGGCGAGGAACGCATTCGAGTCCTTGATGCTCTGGTTCTGGCACTTGAGGCAGCGGACTTCCTCGATGATGTGTTCGTAGCGCGCCTGCAGCGCCGGATCGTCGAACGCCTTGTCCGTGTCGATGGCCAGCGCCGTCGACACGAACGTCAACAACAGTACGAATAGCGCGAGCTGCTTCACGACGCCGGCCCTCCCGCCTCGATGAGCGGCACGAAGTCCTTTTGCCAGATCGCCGCGTCGAGCGGACCGAGGTGCTTGTGCAGGACGATGCCCTCCGGGCTGACGAGGAACGTTTCCGGCGCGCCGTAGACGCCCCAGTCGATCCCGACACGGCCGTCGGCGTCGTACGCCGAGAACTGGTAGGGGTCGCCGAGCTGCTTGAGCCAGCGCAGCGCTTCCTGGCGCTCGTCGCGCCAGTTGATGCCGAAGATGGGAATCTCGCCCGAGCGGGCCAGCTGCATCAGGAAGCCGTGTTCCTGGCGGCAGCCGCCGCACCAGGTGGCCCAGACGTTGACGAGCGCCATCTTGCCCGCGTAGTCCGTCGAGCCGACCATCACGCCCGGCTCCGTCAGCGACTCGACCTCGAACGCCGGCGCCGGTTCACCCAGGAACGGCGACGGCAGTTCGCGCGGGTCGTTGAACAGGCCGAACGAGAAAATCACGACCAGCAACAGGAAGACGACAATCGGGATCGCGAATCGCATTACGCCGTCTCCGCTGCCACCTTGCCCAGGGCCGGGCTTGCCACCGCCGCCGTGCGGTACCGGCGGTCGCTGGCCGCGATCAGGCCGCCGAGCGCCATGACGAGGCAGCCCAGCCAGATGAAGCGGATCATCGGCTTGTATTGCAGCCGCACGCTCCAGGTGTCCTGACCGATCGGGTCGCCCAGGGCGATGAACAGGTCGCGCATCAGGCCGGCGTCGATGCCGGCCTCCGTCATCGGGCTCTTCTGCACCAGGTACTGGCGCTTCTGCGGGCGCACAACGCCCACGAACTCGCCGTTACGGCGAATCTCGATGACTGCCTCGCGCGCGGTGTAATTCGGGCCCTGCACGTCCCGCAGTTCGCGCATCTCGTAATGGTAGTTGCCGATGTCGACCGACTCCCCGGGCCGCAGCGCGCGGTCCGTCTCGATGCCGAAGGTGTTCACCATGGTCACGCCGAGCACGAACAGGCCGACGCCGATGTGGGCGACGGACATGCCGAGCACGGCGGGCGTGAGCTTCACCTTGTTGCGCCAGGCGCGCAGCGGCTGCAGCAGCGACACGACGATGATCCAGCTGCCGGCAATAGTGCCGACGACCGCCAGCGCGCCGAATGCGCCGCCGTGCACGACCGGGATCGCGATGCCGACGATGAGCGCGATCAGCGCCGGGACGCGCAGGATGCGCAGCCAGGGTTCCACGGGCTGATAGCGCCACGCCGCGTGCATGCCGAGCCCCATCAATAATACCAGCGGCAGCATCGGGATCGCGAACGCGACGTTGAACCAGGGCGCGCCCACCGAGATCTTGCCGGCGTTGAGCACTTCGACGACCAGCGGCGCGAGCGTGCCGATGAACACCAGCACGGCCGCGATGACCAGCAGCACGTTGTTCAGCAACAGGAAGGTCTCGCGCGACAGCGGCTTGAAGCCGGCCGCCGAGTCGAGCGCCGGCGCCCGCCAGGCATACAGGATGAGCGCACTCAGGATGACCACGCCGAGGAAACCGAGAATGAAGAAACCGCGCGCCGGGTCGGTCGCAAAGGCGTGCACGGACACGAGGATGCCCGAGCGCACCAGGAACGTGCCCAGCAGGCTCAACGAGAATGCCGAGATCGCGAGCAGCAGCGTCCAGCTCTTGAACAGGCCGCGCTTCTCGGTGACCGCCAGCGAGTGGATCAGCGCCGTGCCGACCAGCCACGGCATGAACGAGGCGTTCTCGACCGGGTCCCAGAACCACCAGCCGCCCCAGCCGAGCTCGTAGTAGGCCCACCAGCTGCCGAGCGCGATGCCGATCGTCAGGAACAGCCAGGCCACGGTCGTCCACGGCCGGGTCCATTTCGCCCATTTCTGGTCGAGATTGCCGCTGATCATCGCGGCGATCGCGAAGGCGAACGCCACCGAAAAGCCCACGTAGCCCGCATAGAGGATGGGCGGGTGGATCGCGAGGCCCGGGTCCTGCAGCAGCGGGTTGAGGTCCGCGCCGTCGGCCGGCGCCGGCATGAGCCGCTCGAAGGGGTTCGACGTCAGCAGCGTGAACAGCAGGAAGCCCGTCGACAGCAGGCCGAGCACGCCGATGACGCGCGCCGAAAATACCTGCGGCAGGTTCTTGCTGAAGTAGCTGACCGCCACGGTCCAGAGCGCGAGGATCAGGATCCACATCAAGAGCGAACCCTCGTGTGCGCCCCACACCGCCGACACCTTGTAGATCGTCGGCAGCGACAGCTGCGAATGGTTGGCGACGTACAGCACGGAGAAGTCGCTCTGCACGAACGCCCACACGAGGCAGCCGAAGGCGAAGGCGACGAAGAACAGCTGACCGTTGGCCGCCGTGCGCGCGACACCCATCATCGCCGCGTCGTTACGCTGCGCGCCGAGCAGCGGGATGACGCCCTGGCAGATCGCGAGCGACAGGCCCAGGATCAGCGCGAAATGACCGATTTCAGGAATCACTGGGATTGCACTCCGTCGACAGGTGCTGCACGGAAACCGTCTGGTCCTGGACGTGCTTGGCGATCGAGTCCGCCACCTCCGGCGCCATGTACTCTTCGTCGTGTTTCGCCATGATCTTGTCGGCGATAAAGGTGCCGCCATCGCCCATGCGCCCGTGTGCGACCACGCCCTGGCCTTCGCGGAACAGGTCGGGAACGACACCGCTGTAGGTTACCGGCAGCGCACAGCGCGTATCCGTCACCTTGAACGACATATCCAGCGAGCCTTCCTCGCGCTCGACGGTGCCGGCGACCACGAGCCCGCCGATGCGGAAATTGCGTTCCTTGGGATAATTTCCCGCCATGACATCGGAGACCTCGACGAAGAACATCATGTTGTCTTCGAATGCCCGCAACGTGAACGTCGCCGCGATCGCGAGTCCGACCGCAACGAGGCCAAGGGCCAGCATTCGCTGTTGCCTCGGTTTCATGCACTTTCCTCCAGCGCCTTGATGCGCACTTCGATTTCCTTGTACACCGCTGCCTGGCGGGCGCGCACCCGCCATTCGTTGATGAGCACGACCGCCGCGGCCAGGCCGAAACAGGTCCAGACGTATGCGCCGTAACCGCCCATCGCAAGATTGTCCATCACTTTTGACCCTCCGGAGCCAGAATCATTTCCCTGACCCAACGCGTGCGCCGCTCGCGGAACAGCACCTCGGTGCGGGTGCGGCGCAGCAGCAGGGAGCCGAACAGCAGCGTGAACCCGAAGATGTTCGCCAGCAGCGGGTACAGCATGCCCGGATCCATCGCCGGACCGTCCTTGGCCATGATCGTCTGCCCCTGGTGCAACGAGCTCCACCACTCCACCGAGTAATGCACGATGATGACGTTGACGACACCGACGAGCGCCAGCACCGCGCTCGCCTTGTCCGCCTTGGCGGTGTCGTCGATCGCGGCCCTGAGGGCCATGTAGCCGAAGTAGAAGAACAGCAGGATCAACTCCGACATCATCCTTGGATCGGCCCACTCCCACCAGGTTCCCCACATCGGCCTGCCCCAGATGGAGCCCGTGGCGAGCGCGAGGAACGTGAACCAGGCGCCGAGCGGCGCCGCGGACGCGGCGACGGCATGGGCCAGCTTCATGCGCCAGATGAGCCCGATGCCCCCGGCCACGGCCATGATCATGTACGCCATCATCGACAGGTACGCCGAAGGTACATGGATATAGATGATCCGGAAAGCGTCACCCTGCTGGTAGTCGGCCGGCGCGAGGAACAGGCCGGCGTAGACGCCGTAGGCAATGAGGAGGAGCCCCGGCAGCAGCAGCAAGGTGCTGAAGATCGGGGCAATCCTGTAGAAGTGTGGCGGCGAGGCCAACTGGTGAAACCATTTCCACATGGGCGGGGATTCTACTCGTTACTGATACGTAATGCGGCGGCTGTTGCATAAGGCGCCAGGCTCAGGGTGCCGATGGCGTAAGCCGACAGCGCCCAGATTCCGGCTGAATAGGTCTCGTTACCGGCCGCGAGCGACACGGTGTTGGCACCGATGATCAGCACCGGCATCGACAACGGCAGGATCAGCAGGCTCAGCAACGCGGTGCCGCGGTGCAGGCCGACCGTCAGCGCCGCCCCTATCGACCCCAGCAGGCTCAGGCTCATCGTGCCCAGCGTCAGGGTCAGCATCAACACTAGGACAACATCGCCCGGCATTCGATAAGTGATAGCCACGATAGGAGAAACCAGTACCAGCGGCAAGCCGCTGGTGAGCCAGTGGGCGACGGTCTTGCCGAGGCCCACCAGCGGCAACGGCTGCGGGCTCACCAGCAGCTGCTCGAGGCTGCCGTCGTCGAAGTCCGAAATGAACAGGCTGTTCAGCGATATCAGCATGGCCAGCAATGCGGCAACCCACAATACACCGGGGCCGCTGAATGTGAGCTGCTCGGCACTCGGGCCGACGGCGAGCGGGAACAGCGTGCACACCATCGCAAAGAAAAACAACGGGTTGAGCACGTCGCCGGGGCGCTTCCACGCCAGCAACAGGTCGCGCCGCGCAACCGCGATGAGCCCGTCCAGCAAGCCGGGCATGCGCCCCTCGTGCGCCGTCATTGCAGCACCACCTTGGTGACCGGCGCGTCGATCTCGACGTCCTGGTGGGCCGCCATCACGCACAGGCCGCCCTTGTCCAGGTGTTCCTTCACCAGCTGCATTACCAGCAAGCGGCCTTCGCGGTCGAGGTTCGTGAACGGCTCGTCCATCAGCCACAGCGGCACGTCGGCGAGCAGCATGCGCGCGAGCGCCACGCGGCGCTGCTGGCCGGCCGACAGCGAACGCAGCGGCAGCGGTTTCAGGCGCGTGATCCCGAGGCGATCGAACACCTTGTCCAGGCCATCCTGGCCCTGCGGGCGCAGTGCCGCCTCGTAGCGCAGGTTCTCGACCGGCGTGAGGTCCGCCTTGAGACCGACGCGGTGCGCCGTCCAGACCAGCGCGCCGTGGAACACCTGGCGCTGCTCCGAGACCGGCTCGCCGTTCCAGCTGACGACGCCGCTTTCGAGGTCGAGCATGCCGACGAGCGCCTTCATCAGGCTCGTCTTGCCGCTGCCGTTCGAGCCCTCGAGAATCAGGAGTTCGCCCGACGTCACCGCGAAACTGACGTCGCG
The DNA here is from genome assembly GCA_963712755.1 of uncultured Gammaproteobacteria bacterium. Lineage (GTDB taxonomy): Bacteria > Pseudomonadota > Gammaproteobacteria > Steroidobacterales > Woeseiaceae > UBA1847. Next base: position 52,267 of record CAVQIY010000001.1, read on the forward strand.
AAACAGGCAGCGGTCGCCGCGGAACAGCGTCAGGCCTTTGGCCGTTAGTTGTGCCATCAGCGTTCCGGGCCCCGTGATGGGCAGCAGACGCGGTTTCGCATAGGCGAAAAATCCCTTTTATTCATTGTCTTAGTTTTCTTTCCTAAAGAACTTTCGAGAACGCGTCTGCGTCTGTTTGATGCGTAAAGAGTTCACCAATTTTGGTTTGCACGGCTCGCCGCACGACCGTAGACTGGTGGACCGGGCCCGATTTGTACATAAATAATGCGCGCCGGGCAACGATAACCGTGCATTAGCCAACAAAGACCGGAGCGAATTCTAGCGTATGGACTTAGCCGCGGCAGGCCTGACGGAACAGCCGTTCCTTAACCAGGGCACGCCGGAATCGATTGTACCGTATGCCTCGCACCTCGAGGCGCTCGAAACCCTTCGCGCGGCTTGCAGGAAGCCGCACGGGCTCGCCTTGCTGCAGGGCCCGCCGTTGTCCGGCAAGTCCACCCTGATCCGCCACCTCGTCGCCTCGCTCGACGACGACCAGGAGCACGCCGTCATCGACGGCACCGGCCTCAATAACACGACCCTGCTCGAGTCGGTGCTGCGCGAGTTCGGCTACGAGGCGGAATTCGACAGCGACAACGAACTCCTCGCGATGCTGCGCGTGTTCGCGATACACCAGGCGACGAATTACCAGCCGCCATTGCTGGTCATCGAGAACACCCACCGCCTGAACCCGAGCGCCCTGCGCGCCCTGTGCAGCCTGGCCGAGTTGCGGGCGAGGAAGGACAACCGGCTGGTCAGCGCGCTGAAGATCGTGCTCGTCAGCGACCGCGCGCTGGATTCGATTGTCGAAGCGCCCGCGATGCAGCCCATTGCCGGCCGGATCGCCGTCAACCTGCAGATGCGGCCGATGTCCTGCGACGACGCCAAGGAGTACCTGCGCGAGAAACTCCGCAGGGCCGGCAGCCCGATACCGGAGTACGTGTTCCCGAATTCGGTGTGCGTGGAGCTGTGGGACGCCTCGGGCGGCTGGCCCGGCATACTCGACCGAATTGCGCAGCTCGCGCTGTCGCGCGCCGAGTCGCTGCCGGTGAGCATATCGGCGGTCGAGCGGCCCGCATTGCCGCACGCGGAATGGAGCGAGCAGTCCATCGCCGCACTCGAGCACGCCGTGGGCGTGCAGCCGGAGCCGCCGAAGCTGTTCGTCACCAGGGACGGCGAGACGCTCAAGGAACTCACGTTCAACCAGCCGCGATTGCTGATCGGCCGCTCCGAGCACAACGACATCGCGATACCGAGCCGTTTCGTGAGCCGCCATCACCTGCTGCTGGTGCGGCACGGCAGCACCACGTTCATGATGGACCTGAACAGCAGCAACGGCACCTTCGTGAACTCGAAGCGCGTGTCGAACCACGTGCTGATCGACAACGACATCATCACCGTGGGCAATCACCGCATCAAGTTCTGCGACCCGTTTGCGACCAACCGCGGCGCGATCACGGGCCACGAATTCACCGATACCGCGATCATGAAGACGCTCGACGACATGCGGAACCTGCTGGCGCAGGAGAACACGGCGATGCTGCCGATACCGAGCGAGAACCTGCCGACCTACGGCAACAAGACGAACTGATCAGCCGAAATAGGCTTTCTTGAAGTGCTTGCGGCACATCGAGACGTAGCGGTCGTTGCCGCCGATCTCGACCTGCGAGCCCTCGCGCACCGCGTTGCCCTCCGCGTCCATGCGCAACACCATCGTCGCCTTGGTGCCGCAGTGGCAGATGGCCTTCAGCTCCTTGAGATTGTCCGACCAGGCGAGCAGGTACTTGCTGCCCTCGAACGGCTCGCCCTGGAAGTCCGTGCGCAGCCCGTAGGCCAGCACGGGGATGTTCAGGCGGTCGGTTACGTCGCTGAGCTGGAACACCTGGTCCCGTGTCAGGAACTGCGCCTCGTCGATGAGGACGCAGTGCAGCGGCGCCTCCGCCACCATCGACTGCACGAGCGCGAAGAGATCGTCATCCTGGCCGAAGGTCGTCGCTTCCGACTCGAGGCCGATGCGCGACGCCACCTTGCCGACACCGAAGCGGTCGTCGACGGCCGGCGCCAGCACCAGGGTATTCATGCCGCGTTCGCGGTAGTTGTAACTGGATTGCAGCAGCGACGTCGATTTGCCGGCATTCATCGACGAGTAATAAAAGTACAGTTTTGCCATCGGGAACCCGTTGCACGCAGAGTCCCGCTATTGTGGCACCGGATGCAGGGCCGTGCATCCGCGGGACGGGTCAGGGCCGGAACTGGATGACTTGCGCGAGCTTGCGGCGGTGGTCGTGACGACCGGCGCGGCGGTCGATGCCGGCCTCGTCGCGGCACGTGTCGCAGACGTTGCGCGGTCGGTGATACGACGAGAAAACCTGCGGGATCGGCGTGACCTTCCCCTGCCGCAGGCAGCGGCTGCAGATCACGAGTTTGTTGAGCCGGTTCAGCAGCCGGTAGTCGACGTTGTCCTTGCTGTGCGTGGCCATAGGCGAGCTCCGCGTGTCCATGGCCGTTTTTTCGCACCCGGACCGGCGGATGACCAGCGACGGCGCGCGGAATTTGCCGGAACTGTTAACTGGTCGTCATTTCGCGTGTGACGCGCTGCGCATCGGCCGGACCCTTATAATGCGGGGAACGCCGTCAACCCGGACCAACCCACCATGCTGAAGAAGCGCCTCTTCTGGACCGCCGTCATCGCACTCGCCGTCGCCGGCGCCGTGACGGGCCACATCGACAGGGCCTCGGAACAACAGGCCGAGGCGGCGCTCAAGAACGCCCTGGTGACCTTTGCGGTCGCACGCACGCTGAACGGCGTGATCTCCGCGGCCCAGGGCACCGAGGTCGCGCTCGAACCGGGCGGCGTCGGCGTGGTGCTGTCGGTGGGCGAGGTCCTCGACCCGATCAACGACCTGATCGAGCGGTTCTCGTCCGTCATGCTCATCGCCTCGAGTTCGCTCGGGCTGCAGATGTTGCTGCTGAAGATCACCAGCTGGTGGGGTGTCAGCGGGTTCCTCATTGCGGCGGCGGCCGCCTTCCTCGTGGTGATCTGGGCGCCCCGCTCCACCGCGGCTCGATACGCCGGGCCGGCGCTGCGGATATTGCTGATCCTGCTGTTCGTCCGCTTCGCGGTGCCGGTGCTCATCGTCGGCACCACGGTGATCTCCGATGCGTTCCTCGCGCCGGAGCAGGAAGCGGCAACGGCGATCCTCAGGGACACCACCGAGGACATCGAGCGCATCAACGAGGCGGCGCAGCCGGTCTCACCCGTCGAGCAGTCGTTCATGGACCGTCTCGGCGAGATGATCGACGAGTCCTTGCAGTCCATGCGGGTCGGCGAGCGCATGAAGGCACTGAAAGAGAGCGCCTCCAACGCCGCCGAGCACATCGTGAACCTGATCGCCATCTTCGTGCTGCAGACGATCCTGTTGCCACTGCTGTTCCTGTGGGTCTTCATGGCCGGCCTCAAGGGCCTCGCCAGTCGCTCGGCGAAACTGTTCGAAGGCGGCGGCACGGGCGGCCGCCAGCCCTGACCTGTAGGAGGGCCTGGGCCCGCGATCGAACCGTCCTACCGAAACATTTCTCGCACACTCCGGCAGATTCGCACATTGACCAGGTATTCCATAAGAGTTATATTCCGTCTAGGGCATATCACGGACGATAGCAATGCCCTGGGACGTCGAATACACGGACGAGTTCGGCAGCTGGTGGGACCGGCTTTCACCGGGCGAACAGATTGCCGTCAGCGCCGTAGTCGGACTGCTGGAGGCGCGGGGACCGCAGCTCCCGTTCCCCTACAGTTCCGGCATAGCGAGGTCGAGGCACCCGCACTTGCGCGAGCTGCGGATTCAGTATCGCGGCGATCCCTACCGGGTGCTGTATGCGTTCGATACTCGCCGGATTGCGCTGCTGTTGATCGGCGGCTGCAAGGGCGGCGATGACCGCTGGTATGAAAAACACGTGCCGATTGCCGATCGGTTGTACGACGAGCACATTCGAGCGCTCGACAAGGAGCAGGAATGATGGCCAGAAAATTCAAGGAATTGCGGGACAGGATGTCCGCCGAGCAACGCGCTGAGAGCAAGGCGCTAACGGAGGCGCTGCTGACAGAGATGACACTCGACGAACTGCGTCTCGACCTCAACATCGCGCAGGAAGATCTCGCGGGTATCCTCGGAATTCAGCAGGCTGCCGTATCCAAACAATTCAGGAGGCCCGACTGGCACATATCGACCTTGCGAAAATACATCGAAGCTTTCGGCGGGAAACTCGAACTCGTTGCCCGTTTCCCGGACCGGACCGTACGCCTGTTGCAGGAAGAAGAAAAAGGTCCGACTGCGGCCACATAATTAAAAGTAAAAGGGGTCGAACCAAAGAGTAAAGAGGGTTGAACCGATTTCAGCACAGGTATCATCGGAAACAAAAATCGGTTCGACCCCATTTCCGCCGCGTTGGGCCGGTTGCTGTTGTACGTGTAGCTCTGCGCGTAGTCGTCCTTGAGGATGAGGTTGCCGGCCGCGTCGTAGCCGTAGCTCACCGTGTCACTGCCGCCCGGGTACGAGCGGCTGCTGAGTGTCAGGCGCTGCAGGGGATCGTAGAAGAAGCCCTCGGTGGAGGTCGCCCCGTTGACGATGGTCTGCTGGTAGTTGAGGTTGCCGTAGCCGTCGTACTCGTAGTCGAGGTCGTGCACGGTGCCCGTGGCACCGGTCACCGTGATGCCCTGGAGCTGCCCGGTGGCGGCGTAGTAGCTGCTGGCCTGGCTGAGCGCGCCGTTCGCGAGGCTCGCCTGGATCACCTGGTTACGGGAATCCCGCGCCGACACGCTCCGAATCACATAACTGCTCGACGCATCCTTCTCCTGCACGAGATAACCGTTGCCGTTGTACAGGAACGCCACCCCCACCCCGCCCGGGTAGCGCAGGCCCTTGGGGCGGCCGTAGAAGCCGTCGGTGTAGTAATCCACCGTGTAGCTCGCACCCGTGCCCGGGGTGCTGGTGTAGACGTTGTGCACCACCTGCTCGAGGGCCTTGCGGCCGCTGCTCGCCGCGCTGTAGGTGTAGCTCTTGCGGAGCCCCGTGCCGTTCGTGCCCGGCTGGCTGTCCTCGTAGTCCAGGAGCCCCAGGCCCTTGTTGCTGGCGGGGTTGTCGTAGGATATTGGCCTGGCGCTTGCTAGTTGAGGAAAAAAAGTATAATTTTTATACCATTATGAGTTTCGAGTTCGACGCAGAGAAAAGCGCCCGGAATCTTGCCAAACACGGCATGGACTTCGAGAACGCTCAGCGGCTCTGGGACGACCCGAACTTGTTGGAAATACCCGCTCGAACCGAGGATGAACCGAGATTTCTCGTCGTTGGCCGGATAGATAGCCAGCACTGGTCAGGTGTCATTACCTATCGAGGCGACGTTATTCGAATTATCTCGGTTCGTCGCTCTCGTTCCGAAGAGGTGGATTTGTATGAAAGCTAAGAAGTTCGATCGCGACTTCGACCAGGGCAAGGACGTCTCCGACGCGCTGGATTTGGCGAAGGCGCGCAGGCCGAAGCAGGCACAGAAGCGCGTGAACGTTGATTTCCCCACCTGGATGATCGATATGCTCGACAGGGAAGCCAATCGTCTTGGCGTAACCCGGCAATCGATCATCAAGGTATGGCTCGCCGAACGACTGGAGCAGTCAGCCGCCAGCCGGTCTGTGCAACAGGACTAGCCGGGCCTTTTAGGGGGTCGAACCGATTTCTGCACAGGTCTCATCGGAAACAAAAATCGGTTCGACCCCATTTCCGCTAGGCGATCGAGGCCTACCAGGCGCGTCAGTAGCAGCGCGCCCCGCGCTGCGATAGGTCGCGCTTCGAGAAGCGCTCCTGCAGTCCTGCTCCGGTCTGTAGGAGCGGGCCTCGGCCCGCGATCGGTCGCGGTTCGAGAACCGCTCCTACAACAGGTAGTCCGCAACAACCTCCATCAGGTGGTCCGACCAGCGCACCGGGAAGGGCTCGGTCAGCTCGACCGACTGCGCGAAGTCGGGCACGAAGATCGCCTCGAGCAAGGCATCAACGTAGGGCGGGTGCGAAGTCGCGATATTGAGTTCCTTGTTGGTGCGAAAACTCAGCTTGTCCCAGTTTGCGGAGCCCATACACGCCCAGCCGTCGAACACCGCGGCTTTCACGTGCGACATGCCGGGGTAAACGAACACCCGCACGCCGTGTTCGAGCATCGCGTTCGCGGCGAGCGCGTTGCTCTGGTTGATCGGGCCGTGGTTGCCGACCAGCGGCAGGATGACGCGTACGTCCACGCCCCGTTTCCGCGCCTTCGCCAGTTCGTACAGCATCGCGTCGTCGGTGAAGTATGCGTTCTGGATGTAGATGAACTTGCGTGCATTGCGAATCGCCGCGCGTTGCGCACGAAAGATCTCCGCATCGCCCGGCCGCGTGTGCAATACCCGCACCGGGTAACCGACGTCCTCGCTGTTGCGATCGCGCGGCTTCAAGGTCGACAACACGAGACCCGCATCGCCGAATGGCCCGGCATGCGCCCAGGCCTGCTCGAATTCGTCGCGCAGCACGTCCACGACCGGGCCGTGCAGTTCCATCATCAGGTCGTGCCACACGTAGCGGTACTCGCGGCCGATGTTCATGCCGCCGGCGAAGGCGATCCGGTTGTCGATGATCGTCGTCTTGACGTGGTCGCCGGCGACGAGCCACGGGTTCTTCGACTGCCGGACGTCGATGTCCGCACCGGACTCCAGCGACTCGCGCACCGATTGCGGCGCCGCGTAGTCGGCGGGCATCGATTCGTCGTCCGCGCCGGTGGCGACGATGGTGCCGAGCCCGTCGAGCAGGACGCGTATCGCGACGCCCTCCTCCGAACGCCGGCGAAGCAGGTCCCGGATGCGCGACGCGAAATCGTCGTTGTCGAAGATGTAGGTGCGGATATCGACGGATCGCGTCGCGGTCGAGATCGCGTCGATGTAGCGCACGAAGAATGCTTCGCCGTCGACCAGGTAATCGACCGTACCGCGCGTTGCCTCGTGCCCGGTGATGCGCGTCAGTTGCTCCTCCCAGGCGTCGAGATCCATGCCGGGCCCGTCATTGAGCGGCGGGATCGGCTCCGCTTCGAGCGTCACCATCCAGCTCGGCGTCACGGTCTCGACCGCCACGTCCCTGGCGACAAACAGCAGGCGGTACACGGACGACACCGGCCGCGACACGAGCCCGCCGAGATGGCTTTGCGCGACGTGTCCGGTCGACTGCGCAATCTGCGCGGCTTTGCTCGCCGCCGGGCCCTCCGGCGGTGCCGGCGCGTAGCGCACGAAGATGCCGATCGGGATGTCGCGGTCGATGAAGATGAACGGCAGCGAGTAGGTCCCGGTATCGCCCGTGCTGAACACGATGCGGCGGTCCCCGATGCCTTCCTCTTCAAGGAAGCGGTCGAGCACCGGCTGCGCGCGTTCGATGAAGTCCATGAAGTCGATCGTCTCGGCCACGACGTAGTTGGCAGGCTTGTCGATGATCAGCCGCGCCTCGAAGTTGTTGATGTCGTTGTTGAAGAGAAAATAGTCCTCTTCGCCGAAATGCATCACGATGCCGGTCATCTCCGCTGTCGGCAGCACGGTATCGAACACCTCGTCGATGAAGCGGTTCCAGTACTTGCTGCCGAGCAGTCGCGGGACGATCGGCTTTTCCGGCAGATTTTCCCAGCGCTTCCTGCTGTGGTATTCGAGCGGCAGGATGAAAGGACCGGCGTAGTCCCCGCCGGGACCCTGCCGCAGGGCCGTGATATCGACGCGGTTCGACCAGTTGCCGCCCGAGTAGACGACACCGTCTTCGCCCGCGTAGGCGACGAAGAACTCGTGCTCGCCGATATACGCTTCCACGGCGACGAGCGGCTTGGTCACCGGTTCGTCGGCGAAGCGCCCGGGCAGCACACGCAGTTCGTCGTGCGTCGGGTCCGGCTTCGATTGCTGCGGCGCACAACCCGCCGCCCCGAGCAGCACCAGCAATAGCGGGAACAACCTGCCGCGGATCACCCTGAGCACCCCCCATCTCCCCCACGGATACCGGCATTGTCGCGCAATTGGCAACCGCTGGCCCGGAATTGTGAACGGCGGCCGCGCACCATGGGATATTTACGTATATAAATCGCAGTCGGGCCTGTCGTTGAATGACCTCGAATGAAGCAGCGGATCCAGCATCGGGAGCAACAAGAACAATGAACCCGTTGAAAAAGCGTCTCGGCCGGGAACGGAAGACCATGGCGAAGATGGTCGAAATCTACTGCAACGCCCGCCATACGCCTGCCGGCGCGCCGTTGTGCGATGAGTGCCAGGAATTCCTCGACTACGCCGAAGTCCGGCTGCAGAAGTGCCCTTACGGGCTGGAAAAGCCCACCTGCGCGAACTGCCCGGTGCACTGCTACAAGCCCGGCCCGCGGGCACGCGCGAAGATGATCATGCGCTACGCGGGTCCGAGGATGCTGCTGCGCCACCCCTACCTGACGATCCGGCACCAGCTCGACGGGTTCCGCAAGGTCCGCCACCCGAAGGAACTCAGCCGCGACGAGCGCCTCAATAGCGCCAGCCGCTAGCACCCCGCCGCTCCCGGGCGACACGCCAGGCGCTCGGCCCCGACACCTCGTCGCGAACATCGCGGTTCGCCGGCTGTCGTAGAATGCAACCGGGTTGCGCGGCGGGGGGATTGCCATGAGCTTCTATGACGACAAGGTGCTGCCGCACCTGATCGATCTCGCCTGTTCGACGAAGCCGGCGCGCAAGCAGCGCGAGAAGATCGTTCACCTCGCCGAGGGCGACGTGCTCGAGATCGGCTTCGGCAGCGGCCTGAACCTGCCCTACTACGACGTCGACAAGGTGCGCAGGATCTTCGCACTCGAGCCATCGGAAGGCATGCGGCGCAAGGCGCAGCCCAATGTCGACGCATCGGGGCTGGAGATCGAATTCATCGACCTGCCCGGCGAGCAGATCCCGCTCGAATCGAAGAGCGTCGACACCGTGCTCGTCACGTTCACACTGTGTTCCATCGACGACGCGGCCATCGCACTCCAGGGCATGAGGCGCGTCCTGAAACCCGGTGGCAAATTGCTGTACTGCGAGCACGGCGCGGCACCCGACCACGGCGTGCGCCGCTGGCAGCATCGGTTGAACCCGGCATGGAAGCGCTTCTCGGGCGGCTGCAACATGAACCGCGACATCCCGCAGCTCATCGAGAGCACGGGCTTTCGCATCACCAGCGACGAACGCATGTACATCCCCGGCCCGAGGATCCTGTCGTACAACTACTGGGGCGTCGCGAAGCCCTGATTCGCATCGCAGGCAGGCGAGCTGCGCGACTTGCCGATCCGGCCGGCATTTCGCATCATGTCGGCTCGCTAGCGACAAGGAATCCCGATATGCGAGCCTGCCTGTACCTGGTCCTCCTCTCGCTCGTCACACCCGGCGCGTTCGCTGATGATTCGGCGCAACACCGCGTCCTCGCCAAGCCCATCGAACGCTCACCGCCCCGCTACCCGATGCACGAACTCCGCCGCAACCAGCAGGGCTGGGTCGTGCTCAACTACGTGGTCACCGATGACGGCCGCGTGATCGAGCCGGTCATCGAAGAATCGAGCGGCTCGCCGGCGTTCGAGCGCGCCGCAATCCAGACCGTCGAGGACTGGCGTTACGAGCCGGCGCGCCTGGACGGCGAGCCGGTGCAGCAATGCAAGACCAAGGTGCGGATCGCGTTCGCGATCATGGGCGCGCAGGACAAGGTCTCCCGGCAGTTTTACGTGCGCTACCGCAAGATGGAGAGCGCCCTCGACGAGGGCGACATCGAAACGGCCAGCGCCGAACTCGAGACGGCCCTGCAGAGCGAGGGCCTGACGCTCGCGGAGATGTCGTGGCTGTGGGCGCTCGAGGCCAGGATTGCCGGTCTCAAGGGCGACAAGGAGCAGCAGCTCGCCGCCCTGCGCCGGGCGACGGCGGGCTCTTCGCAATGGGTCACGGAGGACCTGCTGACCGGCCTGCTCACGACGAAGACGGCGCTGGAGCTCGAAACCGGCGATTTCTCGGCTGCGATGCAGAGCTACGCGGAGCTGAAGTCGATCGGCTCGGCCGACACGTCCCAGCTCGACCCCTTCATCGAACAGGTCAACGCGCTCGTGGCAAGCGACGACCTGTTTTTCGCCGACGCGCGCATCGGCGACAACCCGAACTGCGAGACCTGCGGGTCGCAATGGCAGTATCGGCCGCTGCGCCGCTCCATAGAGATCGCCGAGGTCGACGGCGAACTGGGCGACCTGGAATTACGCTGCGAATGGCAGCGGTTTGTCGACCAGGCGCGCGAAGGCGTCACCTGGAACATCCCCGAGAGCTGGGGCGACTGCGCGCTCGTCGTGCACGGCGAACCGGGCTCGACCTTCAAGCTGTTCGAGATTCCCAAGTCGACGTGACAGCAGCCCGCCTTTGAAATCCGCCTTCATACAACGGCGACGCCACCGCATCCTTCGTAACTTCCGCGCGGCGTGCAAGCATCGCAGCGTCCCGATGCAGATCGTCGACCTCGTCACACACAAGTTGAGGCTCAATACGTATTGGGAGGACTATTACCGGTTCGGCTTTTATCGAAGAGACATGCCCTGGTCCGAGAAGGCGCTGTACCTGGGCGACTACAGTTCCTACTACTGGCCCTGGGAATTCAACTCGCTGAAATTCGACCGCCTCTTCATTCGCAAGACCCTGCACAAGGCGGTACTCGACTACGAAGGGCTGCCCACCTCGAGAATACTGATGAAGGCGGGTCACCTGTACCCGATCAATTCTGCCGACAAGTTTGCAGCCGAGCTGGCGAAAATCGAGCAGCCGTTCGTCACCAAGCTCGACGGCGGCGGCGGCGGCCTGATGAACATGATGTTCGAGCCCGAACAAGGCAGGTACCGGGGCGCGGGCGGTCTCGTCGCGCAAGTGATATCTGGAAACGCTATGAGCCGGTCCTCGGCGCCGGCTTTCTCGTCGAGGAAAAGGTGGAGAATCACCCGCTACTGGCCGAGATTCACCCGTCTTCGCTGAATACGCTGCGCCTGAACATGGTGAAGACCGTGGATGGCGAATGGCACCATCTCCGGCCCTGCCTGAAGATCGGGCGGGGACAGTCGCACATCGACAATATTTCTTCGGGTGGCATGCTGTCGTCCCTGGACGACGACGGCGTCATCACCGCGACCTACTCGGAAAGCGGCGAGGTGTTCGATACCCACCCGGACACCCATGTGCCGATGCGGGGCAAGACGGTCCCCTATTACCGGGAAGCGCGCGAACTCGCGATGCAGGCCTCGAAGGTCTTCGGCTTCATGGGCACCATCGGCTGGGATATCGGGGTAACCCCGACCGGCCCGACCATCATCGAAGGCAACGCCCGCTGGTGGGCGGAGATTTACCAGGATGTGCTCGGGCCATTCCTGACACCCGAGATCGCCGCCGGCCTGCTACCACGACGCTGGTGGACGCCGTGGGACAAGACCCACATGTACCCGGACTACAAGGATCACGAACACGGCGGGCCGTGGACGCGGCTGGTCGCCGCGCAACGCGGCCGTAAGGCCGCCCGAATCCTCGCGGCACGTGACGGCGCCGCAGACGGTCCCGGCTAGAGATTCATCCGTGCAATGGTGCCCGGGGCGGGACTCGAACCCACACGGCCTTGCGGCCAGCGGATTTTAAGTCCGCTGCGTCTACCAGTTCCGCCACCCGGGCATCGATCGGGATTATCGGGCATCGCCCCTGCCGCCTCAACAAAGACGGCGTCGCATCACTCCGGATACAGCGATATATCGACGCGGTTGTTGCTTGCAGCGATCTCGTTCCACGCCGCCGCCGTTTGTCCCACCGGCGTCGGCGGATAATCCAGCAGCGGGCTCGCGTTACCGTAGGAGATGATCTCGTAACGCACGGCACCCTCCGTGCGCGCACGGGCGGTATTGATGAAATTCGCGAACGCGGCGGATTGCCGCAGCCCCATCTCGTAGGCTTCGCTGGGGCCGAACCCGATCTGGTCGCACTCGTCCGCGGGCGTTGCCGCTGCCGCGAGCCCGTAGCCGTCCGGGCCGCCGAATGCCATGCAGTAGTTGCCGACGTGCGACTCGATCCTCACCACGCCCTGGAAGTCGAGCGCGATGAGATGATTCGTCAGCTCCTGCAGGACCGAGAGGCGGAAATCACCCAGTGGAATCTCCGCGAAGCCGTACTGCGATGCCTGGTTCGCCGCCCACTCCAGCGAGTCCAGCGCGACCATCGTTGCCTCGTCGAGCGACTGCCGATACAGGTCGATTTGCTGCTGTACCTCGAACGAGTCCTGCGACGCGTTCGCGCGGCGCAACTCGAGCGCCTGTTTCAGCTCGGCATTCTGTTGCTGCAACGCCCGCCAGCTGTCCTCGCGGTACCAGAACAGCACGGCAAAAATGACGGCAAGGACGCCGAACGCGGCAGCAACCGCATTCAGAACGTACTTCGGTTCCTTCTTGTGGGCCGCCGCCTCGCCGATCGCCTCGTCGTGAGGCTGGGTACGCACCCGGTCGGCGACACGCCGCGCGACCAGTTCCTGGCTGTCTTCGATCTCCCGCCGCAGGATCTCGCGCTGCTGGTCGAACAGGGTCTGGATCATGTCCCGGAGGTCCTCGTCGAAGTGCTCGAGGCTGGGGTACTCCCCCGTCCGCACCTTGCGGCCGGCCCGGTCGCGCTCCTCGCGCGACTCGGCATCCTCGCCGATGATGCGCAGCGACTCGAGAACCTTCGACACCTCGACCGGCTCCAGCTGCTTCGGCAACACGCCGATCGCACCGAGCGCCCGCGCCTGCCCGACGTACAGCTCGCCCTGCTGCGCGGTGTACATCATGATCGGGATCGTCGCGGTGGCCGGGTTGTCCTTGATCGCGGACACGGCTTCGAGGCCGTCCATGCCGGGCATCTCGTGGTCCATGAAGATGATGTCGGGCCGCGACTCGCTCAGGTACTCGATCGCCTCTTCGGCGGATTCCGCGGTGGCGACCTCGAGATCGTGGGCCTCGAGGATTTTCTTCAGCACGTTCCGCGCCGTTTTGGAGTCGTCAACGACAAGAGCCGTTTTACGCAACGGTTTACCCTCTTTTCCGCCTTGCGAGCGAATGCCCGCTCGATTATGTCACGACTCGGGAGCGCATGCCGATCGGATATCGGCGACGGGCGGATAAGGGAAAATGGAGGCTAGGGTCGGAATCGAACCGGCGTCCACGGCTTTGCAGGCCGCTGCATAACCACTCTGCCACCTAGCCTCGGGATAGAAACTACCACAGGTCGAGCAGGCGTCGCAGTATACAGGCCCACCGGGCAGAATCAATTTACCGGATTCACCTGGCGTCCCGCCGAACCGGGACCTTTGCGTCACGAAGCTGCATAATCGCGGCATGCCGAGACTCCTGCCTGCCTTCCTGCTGCTCATCGCCGCCTGCTCGGCACCGGACTCGCCGGGTTACGAGCCCGGCGTGCGGTCGCTTGCCGTGCCCGCCGGGGCAGAGGCCGCGGGTCCGCGCCTGTCAGGCGGTGGTGACCGGCCACTCGTCCTGAGCTGGATGGAGCCGGACGATAACGGCACGACACTCTGGTATTCCGTGCTCGGCGACGCCGGCTGGAGCCCGCCGCAGCCGGTCGTTGCCGGCAAGGACATGTTCGTCAACTGGGCCGACCTGCCGTCGGTCACGCCAGTCGGCGGCGACCACTGGGCGGCGCACTGGCTGCAGATGGCCGGTACCGCGACCTACGCCTACCACGTCGTGATGGCGCAGTCCTTCGACGGTGGCCGGAGCTGGTCGGCGGCCTTCACGCCGCACACGGACGGCACGCCGACGGAACACGGCTTCGTCTCGGTTTACCCCTTCGACGGCAAGGCCGCGGCGATCTGGCTCGACGGCCGCAAGACGGGGGGCGGACATTCGGGCGATCACGGCAGCACCCCGGGCGAGTCCGGCATGACCCTGCGCGGCGCCGTCATCGACGCCGACAATGCGCTCCACGACGAACAGGAAATCGACGGCCTCATCTGCGACTGCTGCCAGACCGACGTCGCGATGACGGCCGCCGGGCCCGTCGCGGTGTATCGCGACCGCACCGCCGACGAGATCCGCGACATCTATGTCGCCCGCCAGGTCGATGGCCGCTGGCAGCCCGGCGTGCCGCTGCACGCAGACAACTGGCAGATCGCCGGCTGCCCGGTGAACGGCCCCGCCATCGCGGCACGCGGGCCGCACGTCGCGGCGGCGTGGTTCTCGGCCCCGGGCCAGGCGCCTGCCGTGCAACTCAAGTTCTCGGCCGACGGCGGAGCGAGTTTCGGTCCCGCGTTGCGGCTGACCACGGACGGCGCGCTCGGCCACGTCGATACCGTATTGCTCGCGGACGGCTCGGCCGTCGTCAGCTGGCTGCAGGCCGATGCGAGCGGGCTTGGGAACCTCGTGCTGCGGCGGGTGACGGCACAAGGCGAAATGGGGCCCGTGGTGCCCGTTGCGAGCAGCGCGCCCGCGCGCTCGGTACCGCAGATGGCTATTGCCGGTGACGACCTGGTCCTCGTCTGGACGGAAGCCCGGGAAGATGCAAAACAGGTAATGAGCGCCAAAATCTCGATCGAATCGATCACCGCCGATTGAGACGCCCGCAGGAAGGGCGAACGGCAATCGCAGGAGCGGGCCTCGGCCCGCGATCGCGGTTCGAGAACCGCTCCTACAGAAGCAATGAAAAAGCCCCTCCTCGGAGGGGCGTTTTCGTATCTGGAGCGGGAAACGCGGCGCGCCGGCACACATCCAACCTGCAAGGCGAATTCACGGCGCGACGAACGTGCCAGGCACTGGCTGCGTCGCAACGTGTTAGCCGAGCCTTCTCCAGATACAAAAACGCCCCTCCGAGGAGGGGCGTTTTTGTATCTGGAGCGGGAAACGAGGCTCGAACTCGCGACCTCAACCTTGGCAAGGTTGCGCTCTACCAACTGAGCTATTCCCGCGGAAGGCCGGAAATTGTAGCCCCTGATTGCCTTCTGTCAAGGCAAATCAGGCGCCGTCAGCCGTTACTGCCACCCTCCTGGTCCGCCATGATGAACGGCCACGCGGCTTTCAGGTAAAAGAACATCGACCAGATCGTCATCACCGCGGCCCCCAGCAACAGCACGAAACCCACCGTGTAGATCGGGATTCCGAACAGGTCGTGCTCGTAGACCATGAAGGCGATACCGAACATCTGCAGGGTCGTTTTGACCTTGCCCGAGAACGACACCTTGACGTTGGCACGCTCGCCGATGGTCGCCATCCACTCCCTGAGCGCCGAGATCGTGATTTCGCGGCCGATGATGATCATGGCGATGATGTCCTCGAACCAGTGCGACTGGGCCTGCACCAGCATCACCAGTGCGGTTGCCACCATCAGCTTGTCCGCGACCGGATCCAGGAATTCGCCGAAGCGCGACGACTGGCCGTAGCGGCGCGCCACCCAGCCGTCGATGAAATCCGTGACGGCCGCGATCCCGAACAGGATCGCCGCGATCGGCCTGGCGTTCGGCAACGGGCTGTAAAAACAGATGACTACCGCCGGGATAGCCGCGATACGAAACAGGGTGAGGATGATGGCGAGGTTGAGTTTCACGTCCGCGATAGCCTTCAGTGTTGGCCGTCGATGTGCAGGTCATTGTATATGGTTTCCGCCAAAGTACGACTGATGCCGCGCACTTTGGCAAGATCGTCGACGCCAGCGCCCAGGACGCCCTGCAGGCCGCCGAACTGCCGCAGCAGTTCGCGGCGCTTCTTGGGCCCCAGACCCGGTATCTGTTCGAGCCGCGAGGTGCTTCGAGCTTTCGCACGCCGCTGCCTGTGGCCGGTGATCGCGAAGCGATGCGCCTCGTCGCGCACCTGCTGCACCAGCAACAATGCCGGCGAATCGGGCGGCAGCTGCAGCGCCGTCTTGCGGCCGGGCAGGAACAGGCGCTCCGCCCCCGGCCGGCGCGCCCTGCCCTTGGCCACCGCGACGACCTGCAGCCAGTCGAGTTCGAGGTCGCCCAGCACCGCGAGCGCCGCGGCCAGCTGCCCCTTGCCACCGTCCACGAACAGCACGTCGGGCATCGGTACCTCGCCTTTCCTGACGCGCGCATAGCGACGGTTGAGTGCTTCCGCCATCGCCGCGTAGTCGTCGCCCGCCGATGCGGGACTGAGGTTGAAGCGGCGGTAATCGCTTTTCACGGGCCCGGCCGCGTTGAACACCACGCACGAAGCCACCGTCGCCTCGCCCGAGGTGTGGCTCACGTCGAAACACTCGACGCGCCCGGGAACCTCGTCGAGCTCCAGGGCTTCGGCGAGCGCCGCAAACTGCCTGCGAATGGTCGCGTTGCTCGCCAGCCTGAGATTCAACCCCTGCTCTGCGTTGGTCTGCGCCATCTCGAGCCAGCGCCTGCGGTCGCCGCGGACGTTGCTCTTGATCGCGACTTTGCGCCCCATGCGAGCGCCCAGCTCCGCCTCGAGCAGGTCGCGGTCCTCGATGCCGGTATCGAGGACGATCTCGGCAGGCACGTCGCGGCCCAGGTAATACTGGGCGACGAAGCTGTTGAGGATCGTCGCCTTGTCGGCGCCGCCCCGGGCGCGCGGAAAGTGATCGCGGCTGCCGACCACGGTGCCGTTCCTTATGAACAGCACGGTCACGCAATGCGTGCCGCCGCTCGACGCGAACCCGATCACGTCGAGGTCCTTGCCCGCGCTGCGCGCGACCAGCTGGCGCGCCTCGATTTCCTTGAGTTTCGCGACCTGGTCGCGGAAGCGCGCGGCCAGTTCGTATTCCTGCGCCGCCGACGCCGCCTCCATGCGCGTCACGAACGTATCGATCACGCCCTGGTTGCGTCCTTCCAGGAACTGGATCGCAGCATTGATGTCGCGAGCGTAGTCCTGCGCGCTGACCAGCCCGACGCAGGGCGCGGTGCAGCGCCGGATCTGGTACTGCAGGCAGGGCCGCGTGCGGTTCCTGAAGAACGTGTCGCGGCAGTTGCGGATCAGGAACAGCTTCTGCAGGTCGTTGAGCGTCTGGCGCACGGCGCTGGTGCTCGGGTACGGGCCGAAATAACGCCCTTTCCCCGTGCGGGGTCCGCGGTGGAAGCGCAGCCGCGGGAACGGGTGGTCGGTGGAAACGTAGATGTAGGGGTAACTCTTGTCGTCACGCAGCAGGACGTTGAACTTCGGTTTGTGCTGCTTGATGAGGTTGTACTCGAGCAGCAGCGCCTCCGCTTCCGTATTGGTCACGGTTACCTCGACGCGCGCCGCGAGCTGCATCATTGCCGCCGTCTTCGGCGACGCCTGCGTGCGCTGGAAATAGCTCGACACGCGTTTCTTCAGGTCGCGCGCCTTGCCGACGTAGATGACCTTGTGCTGGCCGTCGAGCATGCGGTACACGCCCGGCCTGTGGGTGAGCGTGCGCAGGAAGGATTTGTGGTCGAAGGCGGACTGGTCGTTCATCTGCAGTTAAATATGCCACGTATTCACTGTAGGAGCGGTTCTCGAACCGCGATCGCGGGCCGAGGCCCGCTCCTACAGGAGCTCGTTCCTAAGAAAGTCGCAACAACGCATGAGCGCGCTCGAACACGGCATCGAACATCGCGGGCGTCAGGCGCCCCGTGTTCGTGTTGTAACGGCTGCAGTGATACGAGTCGAGCATATGGAAGCCTTCCAGGTCGTGGTCGGCCGCGTGCGCGAACCTGAAGTCGGCCTGCCGCAGGCCGCGTGCCCTGACGACGGCGCGGTGCGCGATCCCGCCGAGCGCCAGCACCACCGAGCCCGGCGCCAGCGTCTCCAGCTCGTTCGCGAGAAACCGGTTGCAGGTGTTGATCTCCGCACCGACGGGCTTGTTGTCCGGCGGCAGGCACTTCACCGCGTTGGTGATGCGGCAGTCGAGCAGTTCGAGGCCGTCGTCGGCCGACAGGCTCGCAGCTGCCGAGCTGAAACCGAACCTGTGCAACGTCTCGTACAGCAGGATACCGGCATGGTCGCCCGTGAACGGCCGGCCCGTCCGGTTCGCCCCGTGCATGCCCGGGGCGAGACCGACGACCAGCAGCCGCGCCGACGCATCCCCGAACGGCGGCACCGGCCGGCAGTAGTAATCCGGGTAACGCGCATTCACCTCGTCGAGGAAGCCGGCCAGCCGCGGGCAGTCCCGGCAGTCCCGGTCGAAGATCGCTTTTTGCACCGATCGGACCCTAGTCGTCATCCATGTGGCGGATCACGGCGCGGCCGAACTCGCTGCAGCCGACGAGCGTGGCGCCCGGGATCAGCTCCTCGAGCTCCTCCTCGACTTCCTTGCGGTCGTGCGGGCGTTCCTTGCGGATCGGCCGGTGGATGGCTTCGCGCAGGCGCGCCAGGTCGAAGGTGAGTTCGCCGTTCGCGATCGTGTTCGCGACGCCCTTCATGATCAGGTCCGCCGCCTCGGTCCAGCCGATGTAGCGCAGCATCATCTCGGCCGACAGGATCAGCGAGCCCGGGTTGACGCGGTCCTTGCCGGCGAATCCGGGTGCGGTGCCGTGCGTCGCCTCGAACACGCCCACGGCGTCGCCGATGTTGGCCCCCGGCGCAATGCCGATGCCGCCCACCTGCGCGGCCAGCGCATCGGAAATGTAGTCGCCGTTCAGGTTCAGGGTCGCGATGATGTCGTACTCCTCCGGCCGCATCAGGATCTGCTGCAGGAAGTTGTCCGCGATCACGTCCTTGATGATGATCTCGTTGCCCGTGATCGGGTTGGGGAAGCTGAGCCATGGCCCGCCGTCCTTCTCGGTCGCGCCGAATTCCTCGCGGGCGACCTCGTAGCCCCAGTGGCAGAACGCGCCCTCGGTGAACTTCATGATGTTGCCCTTGTGCACGAGGGTCACGGAACTCTGGTCGCGGTCGATGCAGTACTGGATCGCCTTGCGCACGAGGCGCTCCGAGCCTTCGCGCGACACCGGCTTGATGCCGATGCCCGAGCTGGCGGGGAAGCGGATCTTCTTGGTGCCGAGCTCGGTCTGCAGGAAGTGGATGAGTTTCTGCACTTCCTGCGACCCGGTCGGGTACTCGATGCCGGCGTAGATGTCCTCGGTGTTCTCGCGGAACACCGTCATGTCCACCAGGTTGGAGTCCTTCATCGGCGTGATGACGCCCGGGAAATAGCGGATCGGCCGCACGCACGCATACAGGTCGAGCGCTTGCCGGATGGAGACGTTCAGCGAGCGGATGCCGCCGCCGATGGGCGTCGCCAGCGGCCCCTTGATCGACACGACGAACTTCTCCAGCGCGTGCAGGGTCTCGTCCGGCATGTACACCTCGCCGCCGTATATCTCGGTCGCTTTCTGCCCGGCATAGACCTGCATCCACTCGATCTTGCGGGCGTCCCCGTAGGACTTCTGTACCGCCGCGTTGACGACGTCGAGCATGACCGGCGTGACGTCGACGCCGATGCCGTCACCCTCGATGAACGGGATGACCGGCCGGTCGGGGACGTTCAGCGTGTGATCGGGATTGGCGGTGATGGCCTCGCCGCCGGCGGGCACCTCGATAAAGTCGTAATGCATGGTCTCTCTCGGCTGGGTGGGCGTGCATTGTACCTGCCCGGCCCGAGACCTCAATTAGCCATACGTAGGAGCGGTTCCCGAACCGCGAACAATCGCGGGCCGAGGCCCGCTCCTACAGTAGTCGCGAGATCGCGCTGCGATCTCGCGACTACTTGTGCAGGCCCGCGATGCGCATGGCGATTTCCATCGCCTGCTCGTAGTTGAGGCGCGGGTCGACGGTCGACTTGTAGGCCCGCGCGAGGTCCCCGTCCGTCAGGCCGCGCGCGCCGCCGGTGCACTCGGTGACGTTCTCGCCCGTGAGTTCGAGGTGCACCCCGCCCAGGATACTGCCCATGGACCGGTGCACCCGGAAAGCGGACTCCAGCTCCGCGACGATCTTGTCGAAACGCCGCGTCTTGACGCCGTTCGCGGTGCTCTCGGTGTTGCCGTGCATGGGGTCGCAGACCCACAGCACCGGCGAGCCCGTCTCGCGCACCGCCGTGATCAGGTCCGGCAGGTGCTCCTCGATCGCGCCTGCACCGAAACGGTGAATGAACGTCAGGCGGCCCGGCTCGTTGTTGGGGTTCAGTATCGCGACCAGTTCCTGGATCCATTCCCGCGTCATGCCGGGACCGATCTTGATGCCGACCGGGTTCGCGATGCCGCGGAAGAACTCGACGTGCGCGCCGTCGGTCGCGGCCGTGCGCATGCCGATCCACGGGAAATGGGTGGTCAGGTTGTACCAGCGCCCGCGCCGGTCCAGGAAACGCGTCTGCGCCTGCTCGTACAGCAGGTGCAGGCCCTCGTGGGCCGCGTAGATGTCCGCCCGCCGGGTCTTGTGCACGGGCTGGCCGGCGATGGTCTCCAGGAAATCCAGCGAATCCGAGATGGACGCGACGATCGCGTGGTACTCGTCCGCCATGTGCGAATGCCCGACCCAGTTGAGATCCCAGTACTCCGGGTGATGCAGATCGGCGAACCCGCCGTCGATGAGCGAACGCACGAAATTCAGCGTCAGGGCCGCCCGCTCGTAGCCGCGCAGGATGAGCTGCGGGTCGGGCACGCGGTCGGCCGCCGTGAACGGGTTGCGATTCACGAGGTCGCCGCGAAAACTCGGCAGCGACTGCCCTTCACGCGTCTCGGTGTCGGCGGAACGCGGCTTGGCGTACTGGCCGGCCATGCGCCCGACGCGGATCACGGGCTTCTTGAGCCCGTAGAGGATGACGAGACTCATCTGCAGCAGGATCTTGAGCTTCGCGACGATGTTCTCGGAGGTGCACTCGTCGAAGGTCTCGGCACAGTCGCCCCCCTGCAGGATGAACGCTTCGCCGCGCCCTGCGCGCGCGAATTCCTCCTTGAGCGCGTCGATCTCCCAGGAGGTCACGAGCGGCGGCAGCCGGCTCAGCTCCGCGACCGCGCGATCGAGCGCCGCCGGGTCCGGATAGGTCGGCTGCTGGGCTGCCTGCAGCGCCTGCCAGCTCGCCGGATGCCAGTCGGATACGGCTGCGGAGCGCGTCATTGGCGGGGTCTGCTTCATCCGCGGGACTATGCCATGCTGCATCGCAATGCTGCAAAGCTTTCATCTGGAAAGGTTTCGCGGAGATTGGCACAATGCGCGCCATCTGCGTGCCGCCCTTCCGAGGCGGCGTGGTTTTCGGGAGCCCCCCAATGCAAGACATTCTCGTACTCGGCGCCGGCAAGATCGGTGCCCTCATCTCCGGCCTGCTTGCCGAAAGCGGCAGCTACCGGGTCCAGCTCGCCGACGCCGTGCCCGGCGTGGCGCGCTCGGTCGCGAAAGCGCATCGTCTCGACACGCTCACGGCCTTCGACCTCGACGCGGGCGACAAGGAAGCGCTTGCGCAGCACGTGCGCGAGCACAAGCCGGCCGCGCTCGTGTCGAGCCTGCCCTATTTCTGCAACGTGACCGTTGCCGAGGTGGCGCGCGCCGAGGGCCTGCACTACTTCGACCTGACGGAGGACGTTGCGGTCACCGCGGCAGTACGTTCGATCGCCGCAGGCGCGTCGGCCGCGTTCGTGCCGCAATGCGGGCTGGCGCCGGGCTTCATCAGCATCGCGGCGAACGAACTCATCCAGCATTTCGACGAGCTGCGCTCGGTGAAACTGCGCGTGGGCGCGCTGCCGCAGCATCCCAACAACGTACTCAAGTACTCGCTCACGTGGTCGACCGACGGCGTGATCAACGAGTACGGCAATCTCTGCAACGCCATCGTGGACGGCAAGGAGGTCGACGTCCTGCCGCTCGAAGGCCTCGAGTCGATCGAGATCGACGGCAAGCTCTACGAAGCGTTCAACACGTCCGGCGGACTCGGGTCGCTCGCGGAAACGTACGGCGACCGCGTGAAAACCATGAACTACAAGACGATCCGTTACCCGGGACACTGCGAACAGATGCGGCTGCTCATGTACGGATTGAAGCTGAACGACGACCGCGACACGCTGAAGCGCATCCTCGAGAAATCGGTGCCGCAGACGCTGCAGGACGTCGTCATCATCTACGCGGCGGTGACCGGCATCCAGGACGGTGAGTTCCGCGAGGAGAACTACGTGAACAAGGTCTACCCGCAGGTCGTCGCGGGGCGACTCTGGTCGGCCATCCAGGTCACGACCGCGGCGGGTATCTGCGCGATCATTGATATCGTGCTGGCGAACCCCGATAACTATCATGGATTTGTCGCGCAGGAGCAGTTCCGCCTTGCCGACGTACTCGAAAATCGTTTCGGCCGCTATTTCGCGCACGGCGGCGACAACCGCGAATCGGCGGCGATGATCGCCCGCGGCGAAACGGGACACCAGCGCAGCAGCGCCGGAGGATAACGCCATGAAAAAGATTCTCGATTCGCTCGGGCTCGCGCAGAGCAACCCGGGCACCTGGTTCGGCAGCGACGACAGCGAGGACACCTCGGCACCGCTCATCGAATCGACCAACCCGGCGACCGGCAAACCGATCGCCAGCGTTCGCTCGACGACGCCGGTGGAATACGACCGCCTCGTCAACCTGGCGCAGGACGCGTTCCGCGAGTGGCGCAAGGTGCCGGCGCCCGTGCGCGGCGAAGCGGCGCGGCGCATCGGCAATGCGCTGCGCGACCACAAGGACGCGCTCGGCAGCCTCGTATCCCTCGAGATGGGCAAGATCAAGGCCGAGGGTGACGGCGAAGTCCAGGAGATGATCGATATCTTCGATTTCGCGGTCGGCCAGTCGCGCATGCTCTACGGCAAGATGATGCATTCCGAACGCCCGCAGCATCGCATGTACGAGCAATGGCACCCGCTGGGCCTCGTCGGCACGATCACCGCGTTCAATTTCCCGGTCGCCGTGTGGTCGTGGAACACGAGCCTCGCCTCGATCTGCGGCAACGTGAGCATCTGGAAGCCGTCGCCGAAGACGCCGCTGTGCGGCGTCGCCGTGCAGAAAATCGTCAACGAGGCCGTCGCCGATCTCGGCCTGCCGACATTCTCCTGCCTCATCAACGATGGCAGCAACGAACTCGCAGGGCAGTTCGTCGACGACCGGCGCATCAATCTCGTGTCGTTCACGGGCTCTTCGGCGGTCGGCCGCCAGGTCGGTGTGCAGGTCGCGAAGCGCATGGGCAAGGTCCTGCTCGAACTGGGCGGCAACAACGCCATCATCGTCGACGAGCACGCCAACATGGAACTCGTCGTGCCGGCGATCGTGTTCGGCGCCGTGGGTACCGCCGGCCAGCGCTGCACCACGACCCGGCGCATCATCGTGCACGAATCGCGCCTGGACGAACTGAAGGCCGCGCTGGTCAAGGCGTACGGGCAGGTGCGCATCGGCGACCCGCTCGATCCGAAGACGCTGATGGGTCCGCTGATCGACGAAGCCGCCGTCGCGCGCGTGGAAGCCGCTATCGAAACCGTCCGCGAGGCGGGCGGCGAGATTCTGTGCGGCGGCGAGCGCATCGACGGGCCGGGCCATTTCATCACGCCGGCGATCGCGGTCGCGCGGAACGACTGGGATATCGTGCAGACCGAAACCTTCGGGCCGCTGCTCTACCTGCTGCCCTATGGCACGCTCGACGAGGCGGTGGAGATGCAGAACGGCGTCGTGCAGGGACTGTCGTCCGCGATCTTCACGGACAACCTGCAGAACGCGGAGTATTTCCTGTCGCAGGCCGGCTCGGACTGCGGCATCGCCAACGTCAACATCGGCACGTCCGGCGCCGAGATCGGCGGCGCATTCGGCGGCGAGAAGGAAACCGGCGGCGGCCGCGAGGCCGGCTCGGACGCGTGGCAGGCCTACATGCGGCGCCAGACCAACACCATCAACTGGGGTAAGCAACTGCCGCTCGCGCAGGGCATCAATTTCGACCTGTAGGCGCGCGCCCCTGGCTGCAACAGGTCGCGGTTCGAGAACCGCTCCTACAGGCGCTAACGACGCAGCGCTCGACCCGCAGGAGCGGGCCTCGGCCCGCGATCGTTCGCGGTTCAAGAACCGCTCCTACAGACGCTTTCGGCCTCGCGCCGAACCTGTAGGAGCGGGCCTCGGCCCGCGATCCGGCATCAGCATCGAACCCGGTCGCGCTGCCAGAAGCGCTCCTACACGGCCTCGAAGCGGTTTTCGGCGCGGTTCTTGCGCACCTCGCCGGCGGCGAACACCTGCCCGCTCATCGCGATATACACGCCCGGGGCCGCCACCTGCACCGCGGCGACGGCCATGCCGACGTTGAAGATCGCGTCGGTGGTGCGAAACCGCGCCGGGGTCAGCGCGCCCGTGAGCACGATCGTCTTGCCCTCGAGGCCCTGCAGCGCGTCCGCCGTTGCGGCCATGGTGTCGGTGCCGTGCGTGACGACGTACAGGCGCGCGTCGTCCTGCTCGATGTAGGCACGCAGCTGCGCACGATCGGCGTCGGTCATTTCCAGGCTGTCTTTCTGCAACAATGGCACGATCTCGTAGTCGAACTGGACGAGGCCTTCCTTCAGAATGTGCTCGACCTGCGACTCGCCGACCTCGAACTGGCTCAGCGCATCGAAGTAGATCTTGTCGATGGTACCGCCGGTCGTAATGAAACGAATGAACATGGAGCGAAGCATGCCACCAAAAGCGCCCGATCAACAGCCGCCAGCCCTGCTATCATGACGCCATGAAATCGACTATCCGAAACGCTTTCATTACCACCCTCCTCGGCCTCGCGGCCTGCACCGCGAGTGTTGCGGAGACGACGGTTGTCGTCCTCGAAATCGACGGCGGCATCGGCGTCGCCACCGCCGACTACCTGGCGAGCGGCCTGCGCCACGCCGCGGAGCGTAACGCGGAGCTCGTCATCATCGACATCGACACGCCGGGCGGCCTCGTCAAGCCGATGCGCGACATGGTCCAGGACATCCTCGGCTCGTCGGTGCCGGTCGTCACCTACGTCACCCCGGCGGGCGCCCGCGCGGACAGCGCCGGTACCTATATCCTGCTCGCCAGCCATGTCGCGGCCATGGCGCCGACCACGCACATCGGCGCCGCCACACCCGTGTCGCTGAACGGCGAAGACGTGACACCGGCCGAGCCGACTCGCGAACCCGCGGAGGAAGCCGTGGACGGCGAAAGCGAGGGCGACGACAAGCAGACCGCGCCCGCA
This sequence comes from uncultured Gammaproteobacteria bacterium, assembly GCA_963712755.1. Taxonomy (GTDB): domain Bacteria; phylum Pseudomonadota; class Gammaproteobacteria; order Steroidobacterales; family Woeseiaceae; genus UBA1847. The sequence continues at coordinate 77,456 of CAVQIY010000001.1, forward strand.
CCGCCCGGCAGCGCGATGGAGCGCAAGGTGCTGAACGACGCCATCGCCTACATTCGCGGGCTGGCCGAACGCCATGGCCGCAACGCCGAGTGGGCGGAGCGAGCCGTTACCGAGGCCGCGACACTCACCGCGACGGAAGCGCTCGAGCAGAACGTCATCGAGTTCATTGCCACGGACCATGCCGACCTCCTCGCGCAGCTCGACGGCCACGAGGTCAAGCTGGATTCGCAGCAGGTGGTGCTCGCCACCGCGGACGCGACCATCGAGACGTTCGAGCCGAACTGGCGCATCCGGATCCTGTCGGCCATCGCGAACCCGGAAATCGTGCTGCTGCTCGGCATCATCGGGCTCTACGGCCTCATGTACGAGGGCTGGAACCCGGGTGCCATCGTTCCGGGGGTTGTCGGCGTGATCTGCCTGCTGCTTGCCGCCTATGCGCTGCAGGTCCTGCCCGTGAATTACGCGGGGCTGGCCTTGATCATCGTGGGTATCGCCCTCATGGTTGCAGAAGCGTTCGCGCCGAGTTTCGGCGCGCTCGGGTTGGGCGGCATAGCCGCCTTCGTTTTCGGTGCCATAATGATGTTCGACAGTGGCGTTCCAGGATTCGGTATCTCGGTGGGATTCGTGATCGGGCTCGCGGTACTCGCGGCGCTGGCAATCATCTGGCTCGTCGGCTACGCGCTCAAGCTGCGCAGGCGCGGCGCCGTCTCCGGCCGCGGCTCGATCATCGGCGGCACCGGAACCGCGATGCAGGACTTCACCGGCGACGGCAAGGTCTGGCTCGAGGGCGAAGCCTGGGCCGCGCACAGCAAGGTACCGATACGTAAAGACCAGCAAGTCGTGGTGCGCGCGATGCAGGGCCTGACGCTCGAAGTCGAGCCGGCCTCGCAAACGGATGCGGGCGACGCGCAGCTGCAGACCTGACGCGGGACTTCAGACTTACAAACGAGGAAATAACGATGGAACTTGCAACAATCGGCCTGATCGCTGCGTTCGTCATTGTCGTCGTCTACAACACGTTCAAGATTCTCAAGGAATACGAGCGCGGCGTGGTGTTCTTTCTTGGCCGTTTCCAGAAGGTCAAGGGGCCGGGCCTCATCATCCTGATCCCCGGGCTGCAAAAAATGGTCAAGGTCGACCTGCGCGTCATCGTGCTCGACGTGCCGACGCAGGACGTCATCTCGCGGGACAACGTGTCGGTGCGGGTCAACGCGGTCATCTACTTCCGCATCGTCGACCCGGAGAAAGCGGTCATCCGCGTCGCCAACGTGTTCGAGGCAACGAGCCAGCTGTCGCAGACGACGCTGCGCTCGGTGCTCGGCCAGCACGAGCTCGACGACATGCTCGCCGAGCGCGACCGGCTCAATGCCGATATCCAGGAAATCCTGGACCAGCGCACCGACAACTGGGGCATCAAGGTCGCCAACGTCGAGATCAAGCACGTGGACCTCGACGAGAGCATGATCCGGGCGATCGCGCAGCAGGCCGAAGCCGAGCGTGCGCGGCGCGCCAAGGTCATCAATGCCGAGGGCGAAAAGCAGGCGGCGACCATGCTCGCCGAAGCGGCGAACATGCTGGCCAAGGAAGAATCGGCGCTGACGCTTCGCTACCTGCAGACGCTCAAGGAAATCGCCAACGAGAAGACCAACACGATCGTGTTCCCGATCGACCTGGTCGAAAAGATGGGTGCTGCGGCCAAGGCCTGGAGCAAGGACCGCTCGGGCAGCTGATACCGCCGCGCGAGCGGTCAGTGCCGCGTGGCCGCGGGCGGGATATCCACCGTGAACCGCGCGCCGCCCAGCGTGGAGCGTCCGATCGTGAGCGTGCCGCCGTAGGACTTCGCGAGGTCGCGCACGATCGCGAGGCCGATGCCGTGTCCCGGGGTTGCCTCGTCGAGGCGCATGCCGCGTTCCAGCAGCGCGTCGGCCGCCTCTGCCGGAATGCCCGGACCGTCATCGTCCACGGCCAGGTACATGCCGCCCGGGCGGTCCCCGGAATTTTCCGAGTGCCGCACCGTGATCGACACCCTGCCCTTGCACCACTTGCAGGCGTTGTCGAGCAGGTTGCCGGCCAGTTCCAGGAAGTCGCCCGTGTCGCCGCGGAAGCGGATGTCCGGCGCGACGTCGGTTTCGATCACCGGGCGCTTGTCGTGGTAGACCTTGCGCAGGCCGCTCACCAGCCGTTCCACTTCCTGCGCCACCGGCACGGGGCCGAGGACCAGGTTGTCAGCCGCCGACGCCGCGGGTTTTCTGAGCTGGTAGCGCACGATCTCGTCCATGCGCTCGATCTGCTCGTCGAAGCGCCCGCGCAGCGCGGCTGACGCACCGCTGTCCGCCGTCAGCGCCCGCATCGCCGCCAGCGGGGTTTTCAGGCTGTGCGCGAGGTTGCCGAGCGTGTGCCGATAGCGGTCCGAGCGCGCGCGCTCGTTGTCGATCAGGAGGTTCATATTGCGTGCGACGCCGGTGAGCTCGGTCGGGAACTTCTCCGAGAGCGAGGCGCGCTTGCCCTCCTCGATCTCGCCGATCTCGGCCTCGATCTGCCGCAGTGGCCGCAGCAGGCCGCGCATCAGCACGGATATGGACAGCAGCATGATCAGCGCAATCGCGGCAAACCAGCCGATGAGCTGGCGCCGGAATTCGGCGACCTGCGCGTTGAACGAATCGAGGCTCTCGGCCACCTTGAAGACGTAGGGCTTGAGTTCGCCGTCCGGGAACTCCCATTGCACGGCCAGGCTCAGCGTCAGGAGCGGCGTGCCGTCGTCGAGCGACTCGCGCTCGAATACGCGGGCGCCGAGCTGCGGGAAGCCGCCCTGCGGAATCTCGAGACCCAGCGCGGAGCGCGATCGCCACGCCAGCTCGCCGTTGTCGTCGCGCAGCTCCCCGTACAGGCCCGAGCCGATCGTGTTGAAGCGCTCCTCGTGCAGGTCCGGGGGAAAACTCAGCGCGCCTTCGTCATTGGGGTTGGCGGCCGCCAGCAGCTGCATCAGGTGGCCGTCGAGGATGTCGCGCCGCGCCTGCTCGCCGGCGGTGCGAAACGCCGTGTCGAGGACGATCACGGTGGCGCCGAAGAACAGCAGGAGCAGCACGCTGACCGATACCAGCAGGCGTGCGCTTAACGATGACATGACGACCGCCGCGGACTGACTGCGATTACCCGGACGAGTTGCGTTCCAGCGCGAACCGGTAGCCACGGCCGCGCAGCGTCTCGATCGGCTTCAGCGCGTTGTCGGGGTCGAGCTTCTTGCGCAGCCGGCCGATGAACACTTCGATGACGTTGCTGTCGCGTTCGAAGTCCTGGTCGTAGAGGCGCTCGGTGAGCTCTGTCTTGGAGATGACCTGGCCCGCTCGCAGCATCAGGTACTCGATGATCTTGTATTCGAAGCTGGTGAGTTCGATGGGCGCGTCGTCGACCCTGACTTCCTGCCGCGACATGTCCAGCACGACCGGTCCGGCGGTCATGACGGAGGACGCCCAGCCGCCGCTCCGTCGCAACAGCGCATGCACCCGGGCGCTGACTTCCTCGAAGTGAAACGGCTTGACGACGTAGTCGTCGGCGCCCGCACTGAGCCCGTCGACCTTGTCCTGCCAGCGGTCGCGGGCGGTGAGGATCAGTATCGGGTAGGTCTTGCCCTTGTCGCGCGCCTCGCGAATGATGTCGAGGCCCGACACCTCGGGCAAGCCGAGATCGATGATCGCGAGGTCCACCGGGTATTCCATCGCGAAATACAGGCCCTCGCGGCCGTCCGCGGCCTGCTCGACCGCGTAGCCAGCGTCGGCAAGCTGTGCCGACAGGGATTCGCGCAGGGTGGCGTCGTCTTCGATGACCAGCAAACGCATCGGCATGTTCCTCGTTAACGCAGCGACCGGCCGCGGATCTTCTCGGTCTTCACCTTGCCGTCCCTGGTCAGGTAGCGGATGTAATGCACCTCGCGGTCGCCCTCGCGCCGCGTCTCGGCACTCAGGATACGGTCGACGTCGCCGCGCCCGCGCACCTTCTCGATCGCCTCGTCCAGCGACATGCCGTCCTTCGCGACCCGCAGGTCAGGCCGTTCGGCGGCGTCGTACTGCGGGTGCAGCTGCCGCAGCGACTCTTCGAGATCGAAGGCGCTCGCAGCCGCCGGTACGAGGAACAGCGCGGCGACGATGGCGATGAATATTGATCTTGTCACTGGCATTCCGGTATCTGGCGCGAATCAGGGCCCGCAAGCGGCTCGCCGACAGTGTCCTCTGCCGGCGAGCCGATTGCAACGAAGTGCATCACAGTGATCCGCTGGCCGCCCGGACTCAGCCGGCCGGGCGGATATCGACCCGCACGCGGATTTCGCGGCCCGGGTCGTACGGCATGCGCGTCTCGTACTTCTGGCCGTGATACCGGTACACGACCCGGTAACCGTCGATGCGTTCCTCCTCGCGCGAGGTCATGCGGGTTTCGCAGCGCTCGACGGGCCGTGCGTACTCGGTGGCGGCGTGGCTGGCACCGTAACGGCGCTTCGCGCTGTCGTTGCCGATCGCGGCGCCGATGATGCTCCCGGCGACGGTGGCGGCATCGTTACCGCGGCCGCTGCCGAACTGGTGCCCGATCACGCCGCCCACGACGGCGCCCACGAGGGTGCGCACGCCGGTGCCCGGCACGGGCCGCTCGACGGTGTAGTACTCGGTTTCCTGCCAGCATTCCCGCACCGGCGTCGTCACGGTGACGTAGCGGACGATCGGCTCGGAGCTGATCACGCGGGCGTAGTCGTACTGGGCAGCCGCCGCCTGCGCGGAAAGCGCCGAGAGCAGCGACACTGCAGCCAGACCTGTCATTACTCGTCGTACGTTCATTGCCTTGGTATTCATGGTTCCTGACCTTTTCGCTTGCGACCGGCCCCGTTGCCAGCCTGGAGACAAGATTACGGCCAGGGCAATGAACGAAGCCTGAACGGAGATCGGCAAAAAAAGGCTGAAAACTGAATGCTTTATGAATGCCCGCGGCGGGCCGTTCAGGTGCGTCGCTTCTTGGCGGCGCGCCACTCCCGCTCCAGCGACTCCAGGTTGTGATCCCGGAACCGGCCGCCCGATTCGCGGATCGCGCGCTCCATCTCGCCGAAGCGCCGCTCGAACTTGCCGTTGGCGGCCGCCAGGGCCTTTTCGGCGTCGACATCGAGGTGCCGCGCGAGATTGACGACCGCGAACAGCAGGTCGCCGAACTCCTCCTCGACCCGCGCCGGGTCCCGTGTGCCCAGGGCCTCTCCGAGTTCCTCGAACTCCTCCGCGATCTTCGCGCGCACGCCGTCGGCGTCGGGCCAGTCGAAACCGACGGTGGCCGCCCGCTTGCCGAGCTTCTGTGCCCGCTTCAGCGCCGGCAGCGCCCTGGCGACGCCCGCGAGCACGCGCTCCTCGCTGCCGCCGCGCTCGTCCGCCTTGATGCGTTCCCAGCTGCCCGCCGTGAGGCCCGCGGCCCGCTCGGCCGCCGAGCCGAACACGTGGGGGTGCCGGCGCAGCAACTTGTCGCAGATGGCATCGACGACATCGCCGAACTCGAACGCACCGGCCTCCTTGCCCATGCGCGCATGGAAGACCACCTGGAACAACAGGTCGCCCAGCTCGTCGCAGAGGCCCGGCATGTCCTGCCGCTCGATCGCGTCGGCCACTTCGTACGCCTCTTCGATGGTGTGCGGCGCGATCGTCGCGAAATCCTGCTCGAGGTCCCACGGACAGCCCGTGTCGGGATCGCGGAGGCTGTCCATTATGTCGAGTAGTTTCTTGATATCACTCATATATTATTATTTTATCAATAGTTTTCTAAGCTCAACAAGAATGTGGGCCGTGGCCCCCCAGATGCGCTCGCCGCCGTAGTGGAACTCCACCGTGGGTATCCGCCGGCCGCGGTACTCGCGCTCCAGCGCGCGCTCGTTGCGCGCATCGAGCAGGAACGCCAGCGGCACCTCGAAGGCGTATTCGACCTCGGTGCGATCGATCCGCAGCGGGATATCGTCGCTGACCAGGCCGACCACGGCCGTGACGGCATAGCCCGTGACCGTCGGCATCGGCGGCAGGTAGCCGACGACGGCGATGGCCTGCGGCGGGATACCGACCTCCTCGTGGGTCTCCCGCAACGCGGCCTGCACGACGTCCGCATCGTGCGCTTCCATGCGCCCCCCGGGGAAGCTGACCTGCCCCGCATGGTGTTTGAGTTCGGCGGATCGCTGCGTGAGCAGGACGGACAGCCCGTCGAGCCGTTCGATCACCGGGACCAGTACCCCCGCGGGCCGCAGCGTGCGCGCCACGCGCTCGCGCACGAGCTCCGGCCAGCGCTCGCTGCCCGCCGGCATCACGACGTCGAAGGGGTCGTCCGGCGCACGGGTCCCGGCCAGCCGCTCCTGGAGCAGTGCCGCGGTGAGTGCGTCGGGACTGGGCAAAACCGGCGCTAGTGCTGGATGCCGCCCCTGGTCAGCGCGGCCGGGTCCAGCAGGCGATCCAGTTCCTCGTCGGTCAGGTCGGTCATCTCCTTCGCAACCTCTTTCACGGCCCGCCCTTCCGCGTAGGCTTTCTTGGCGACGGCCGCACCCAGTTCGTAGCCGATCACGGGGTTGAGCGCCGTCACGAGGATGGGATTCCGCCCCAGCGCGCGGTTGATATTGGCCTCGTTGACCGTGAAGCCCCGGATCGCCTTGTCGGCGAGGCAGGTCGATGCGTTGGCGAGCAACTCGATGCTCTGCAGCAGGTTGTAGGCAACGACGGGCAGCATCACGTTGAGCTGGAAATTACCCGACTGTCCGCCGATGGCGATCGTTGCGTCGTTGCCGATGACCTGCGCGCAGACCATGGCGACCGCTTCCGGGATGACCGGGTTGACCTTGCCGGGCATGATGCTGGAGCCCGGCTGCAGCGCCGGCAATTCGATCTCGCCGATGCCGGCCAGCGGCCCGGAGTTCATCCAGCGCAGGTCGTTGGCGATCTTGGTCAGGCTGACCGCGAGCACCCGCAGCTGGCCCGACATCTCGACCGCCGCGTCCTGGCTGCTCAGCGCCTCGAACTTCGACGTTGCCGGGGCGAACTTGACGCCGGTATGCTCCGAGAGCAGCACGGCCACTTTTTCGCCGAATTTCGGGTGTGCGTTGATACCCGTGCCGACGGCGGTACCGCCCTGCGCGAGGCACACGAGGCGCTTCAGCGAGCCGCGGATGCGTTCGCCGCCATGCTCGATCTGCGATCGCCAGCCGTCAAGTTCCTGGCCGAGCGTCACGGGCATGGCATCCATCAGGTGGGTGCGGCCGGTCTTCACGACGTCGCGCAACTCGTCCGCCCTGGTCTCGAGCACGCCGCCGAGGTGTTCGAGTGCAGGCAGCAACTGCTGCTGGATGGCGATCGCGGCACTCACGTGAACGCAGGTCGGGATCACGTCGTTGCTCGACTGGCTCATGTTGACGTGATCGTTGGGATGCACCGCGGCACCGAGCTTCCCGGTGGCGAGATGCGCGATGACCTCGTTCGCGTTCATATTGGAGCTCGTGCCGGAACCGGTCTGGAACACGTCGATCGGGAAGTGCGCGTCGTACTGGCCTTCGGCGACCTCCAGCGCAGCCTTCTGCACGGCCACGGCAACTTCGCTCTTCATCAGGCCGAGCTCCGCATTGGCGCCGGCGGCCGCCCACTTGACCAGCCCGAGCGCCGCGATGAACTGCCGCGGCATGGTGAGGCCGCTGATCGGGAAATTGTCCACAGCGCGCTGTGTCTGTGCGCCCCACAACGCGTCCTCGGGCACCTGGAGTTCACCCATGCTGTCGTGTTCTATGCGGTATTTTTTGTCGTTCATCGTCTTGATATCCCGGCGTGGTTCGTAGAAATTCGGGTCTGGGCTACGGTAACAATCGTGTATGATTCGCGCTTTGCGCGCGCAAGTCTACACTGGTTTCGGTCTCATGAAAGTCTCGACACTCAAGGCCCTGTCGCCAGCCGACGGCCGCTACGCGGACAAGGTCGGCGACCTGCGCGACATCTTCTCGGAATACGGCCTGATCCGCTTCCGCGTGCTTGTCGAAGTCCGCTGGCTGCAGGCGCTCGCGGACGAAAAGGCCATCACCGAAGTCGGCACGCCGGGCCCGCTGCTGAAAGACCTGCTCAACAGCATCGTGGACGACTTCTCGCTCGACGATGCGGAGCGCGTCAAGAAGATCGAGGCAACGACGAACCACGACGTCAAGGCCGTCGAGTATTTCATCCGCGAGAAGCTCGGCGACGGCACCGACACCGCGGCGCTCAGGGATTTCCTGCATTTCGGCTGTACGTCGGAAGACATCAACAACGTCGCCTACGCGCTGATGCTGCGCACCGCGCGCAGCCAGGTGCTCGTCCCGCTGATGCGCGAATTGAAAGCGAAACTGCAGTCCATGGCGCGCCAGCACGCCGACCTTGCCATGCTGTCCCGGACCCACGGGCAGCCGGCGAGCCCCACGACGCTCGGCAAGGAAATCGCCAATTTCGTGAAGCGGCTGGAAACGGCGCAGCGGCAATTCGGCAGCGTCGGGATTCGCGCCAAGTTCAACGGCGCGGTCGGCAACTTCAACGCGCACGTGATCGCGTACCCCGACGCGGACTGGCGCGCCATCAGCACGCGCTTCATCGAGTCGCTGGGGCTGGAACCCAATTCGCACACGACGCAAATCGAGCCGCACGACTGGACCGCGGAATACGCGCACGCGGTCGCGCGCTACGACACGATTCTCATCGACCTGTGCCGGGATATCTGGAGCTACATCTCGCTCGGTTACTTCAGGCAGCGAGTCGCGCGCGACGAAGTCGGTTCGTCGACGATGCCGCACAAGGTCAACCCGATCGATTTCGAAAATGCGGAGGGCAACCTCGGCATGGCGAACGCGCTGCTCGGGCATTTCGCGGACAAGCTGCCCGTGTCGCGCTGGCAGCGCGACCTCACCGACTCGACGGTGCAGCGCAACTTCGGTGTCGCGCTCGGTTACGTGGTGATTGCGATGCGCTCCGCGCTGAAAGGCATCGACAAGCTGCAGGTCAACCCCGAAGCGATCCGGGCGGACATCGCCGACGCCTGGGAACTGCTCGCCGAGGCCGTGCAGACCGTCATGCGGCGCCACGGTATTCCCGAACCCTACGAGAAACTCAAGGCACTGACGCGCGGCCGGGCTGTCACCGAGGACCTGATCCGGGACTTCATCCGCACGCTCGATATCCCCGCGCCGGAAAAAGCCCGCCTGCTGGCGCTGACGCCGGAATCCTACCTGGGACTTGCCGCGGAACTGGCGCGCGATTGCTGAATCGGGCGGCGCAATTGCGCCCGGATTCCCACTCTTGGCCATGCAGCGTGATATGTGAACTCCCCGCGGCCGCGGAAAAATGCCGCCGATCGGTCTGAAACCCATACCCGGTGAGGATTGCGAACGATTCGCAAACGGCCGCGAGGCTTGTAAAACGTGACGCAGTTGGCACGGTGCCCGTTGTACGATCGGTAAGATGAATACCCTGCGACCGGTTTCGGTAGCGCAGCCACGACAAGGGTACGGCAGCCGCAAGCGATGGAAGAAGTACGGGAGAAAGGCAGACGCTGGGTGATCTCCACGCGCGAGGAGATGCGCCAGGCCGTCGTCGACGTTGCCCGCGAGGCAACGCGACGAGTGTCCATTTTCACCCACGACCTCGAGCCCGGCATCTACGACGACCCCGAATTCCTGGAGGTCATCAAGCGGCTGGTGCTGTCGCAGGCGTACGCGAGAATCCGCGTGCTGATCGCCGACCCCGCGCGCGCGATCAAGAACGGCAACAACTTCGTTCACCTGGGGCGCCGCCTCAACACCTATATCGAATTCCGCCACGTGCGCGAGGACCTGCGCACGCATGCCGAGTCGTTCTGCATCGCGGACGAAACGGCGCTCGTGTACCGCTTGCAGGCGAGCCGCTGGGAGGGCATCGCCGACACCCACGAGCCGGCGGTCGCCAGGCTCTACGGCAAGATGTTCGACGAGATCTGGCTGGCGAGCGAAGTGGAACTGGAATTCAGGCAGCTGGGCATCTAGACAAGACCAAGAAGCCAGGGATGCAACCAACGGATCTGACTGTATCTGCCGTCGTCCAGCGTGACGGCCTGTACCTGATGGTGGAGGAAATCGCCGCGGGCGCCGTCGTGCTGAACCAGCCCGGCGGGCACCTCGAAGCCGGCGAATCGCCCGAGCAAGCCGTCGTACGCGAGGTCCGCGAGGAGACCGGCTGCGACGTCACCTGCGGCGAACTCATCGGTGTGTACCTCTGGATTCACCCCCAGACCCGCCAGCAGTTCCTGCGGATCGTCTACGTCGCGACCCTCGTCAAGGAAGACCGTGCGCGACCGCTCGATGACGTCATCGTCGCGAGGCGCTGGCTGAGTCGCGCGGATATCGAGTACCGGCGCCGCAGCCTGCGGTCGCCGGTCGTGCAGCGTTGCATCCAGGACTTCGAAGCGGGACGGCGCCAGTCGGATTCCCTGTTCTCCGGCATGCTGCCGCTGCAGCACAACGTGCACGCGGTGCTGGCCAGCGCGGACCTGGTCTGAGGCGTCGATCGCGGTCCCGGGCCCGCTCCTGCAGCGGCGATGGTAGAATGCGCCGCCTATGGCGCACGACCTGACCAACATCGCCGGACGCAAAGTCATCCTCGGCCTTTCGGGCGGGGTCGATTCGGCCGTGGCCGCGTTCCTGCTCAGCGAAGCGGGCGCCGACGTCGAAGCCCTGCACATGACCAACTGGGAAGACGATGACGGCTACTGCTCGGCCGCCCTGGACCTGCAGGACGCGCGCCGCGTCTGCGACCGGCTCGGCATTCCCCTGCACCACGTCAACTTCGCGAAACAGTACCGCGAGCGGGTGTTCGAGTACTTCCTCGACGAGTACCGCAGCGGCCGCACGCCCAACCCGGACGTGCTCTGCAACCGTGAAATCAAGTTCGGCGTGTTCCGCGACTATGCGAAGCGCCTCGGCGGCGAACTGCTGGCCACCGGCCATTACGCCCGCGTCGCGAGCGTGGACGGCACGGCTGCACTGCTGAAGGCGAGGGACGGCAACAAGGACCAGAGCTATTTCCTGCACGCGGTGAGCGCCGAGGCACTCGCGGAAACCGTTTTCCCGCTGGGCGACCTCGACAAGGCCGAGGTGCGCCGGATCGCCAGGGCGCAGGGCCTGGCCGTGCACGACAAGAAGGACAGCACCGGCATCTGCTTCATCGGCGAGCGGCCGTTCCGCGAGTTCCTGGCAGAGCTTTCTGCCGGCCCGGCCCGGCCCCATCCTGGCGCCGGACGGCACCGAGGTCGGCCGCCACCACGGCCTGATGTACTACACCCTCGGGCAGCGGCAGGGCCTCGGCATCGGCGGCCGCCGTGACGCGGGCGACGCGCCGTGGTACGTGGTGGACAAGGACACCGCGCAGAACGCGCTCATCGTCGACCAGGGCGACACGCCGCTGCTGTTCTGCGATGCATTGGTCGCGGGCGCGCCGTCCTGGATCGGCCGCGAGCCGGGCTGCCTGGACGCCGGGCTGCGCTGCACGGCCAGGATCCGCTACCGGCAGCGCGACCAGGACTGCACGGTGCGGCGCGCACTCGACGATCGTCTAATGGTGGCGTTCGACGCGCCGCAACGCGCCGCCGCCCCCGGCCAATTTATCGTTTTCTATCAAGATGATCGGTGTCTCGGCGGCGCCGTCATCGAGGCCGTGGACAAGCGCCGCCGGCGCGTGGAGGACGCGGCCGAGGCGGCATTTTCCTGAGCGCTGCTATGCAGCATTCGCTATAATCCGCGACCCCACGGGGTGCGAGCCCCGTACGAAAAACAAGACTCCGGAGACACACACATGAAGGATACCTTCGGTGCGCGCTCGACACTGACAGTGGGCGGCAAAGACTACGAAATTTTCCGGCTCGATGCCGTCAAGGACGGCCACGTCGCGAAACTGCCCTACTCGCTCAAGATCCTGCTCGAAAACCTGCTGCGTCACGAAGACGGCCGCGACGTCACGCGGGACGACATCCTGGCGCTGGCGAACTGGGATCCCAGGGCAGAGCCGAGCACCGAGATCTCCTTCACGCCGAGCCGCGTCATCCTGCAGGACTTCACCGGGGTGCCGGCCGTCGTGGACCTTGCCGCGATGCGCGATGCCGTCGTCAAGCTCGGCGGTTCCGCCGAGGACATCAACCCGCTGTCGCCGGCCGAACTGGTCATCGACCACTCGGTCCAGATCGACCACTACGGCGCGGCAAACTCGCTCGATCTCAACACGAAGATCGAATTCCAGCGCAACAAGGAACGCTACTCGTTCCTGAAGTGGGGCCAGCAGGCCTTCGACAATTTCAAGGTCGTTCCGCCGAGCACCGGCATCGTTCACCAGGTCAACCTGGAGTACCTGGCCCGGGTCGTGTTCGGTGTTGAGGCGAAAGACGGCTTCAAGGCCTATCCGGATACCGTAGTCGGCACCGACTCGCACACGACGATGATCAACGGCATCGGCGTCCTCGGCTGGGGCGTCGGCGGCATCGAGGCCGAAGCGGCGATGCTCGGCCAGCCGATCACGATGCTTATCCCGCACGTCATCGGCTTCAAGCTGACGGGCAAGCTCAAGGAAGGCACGACGGCGACCGACCTGGTGCTGACCTGCACCGAGATGCTGCGCAAGAAGGGCGTCGTCGGCAAGTTCGTCGAGTTCTTCGGCGACGGCCTCGCGGCGATGCCGCTGGCCGACCGGGCCACGCTGGGCAACATGGCGCCGGAATTCGGCTCCACCTGCGGCATCTTCCCGATCGACGGCGAGACGATCCGTTACATGCAGCTGTCCGGCCGCGACGCTGCCCAGTGCGACCTCGTCGAGGCGTACGCGAAGGCGCAGGGCCTGTGGCGCGAAGACGGCCAGCCCGACGCACTCTACACGGACGTCCTGGCGCTGGACCTCGGCGACGTCGAGCCCAGCATCGCCGGTCCGAAGCGCCCGCAGGACCGTATTGCGCTGAGCAGCGCGGCCACGACCTACCGGAAGATTCTCGCGGACACGGTTGCGAGCCGCGACGACGGCGGCAGCACCGTGGCGAAACTCGACGGCGCGGACGTCGAGATCGACGACGGCTCGATCCTGATCGCCGCCATCACCAGCTGCACGAACACGTCGAACCCGGCCGTCATGCTGGCCGCCGGCCTGCTCGCGCGCAATGCCGCGGCGAAAGGCCTGAAGGCCATGCCCTGGGTCAAGACGAGTCTCGCACCGGGCTCGCGCGTCGTTTCGGATTACCTCGAGAAGGCCGGGCTCATCGACGACCTCGAGGCCGTCGGCTTCTACACGGTCGGTTACGGCTGCACGACCTGCATCGGCAATTCCGGACCGCTGAAGCCCGCGATCGCGGATGCCGTCACCAGCGGCAACATCGTCGGCACGAGCGTGCTGTCGGGCAACCGCAACTTCGAAGGCCGCATCCACCCGCTGGTACAGCACAACTTCCTCGCCTCGCCGCCGCTCGTGGTCGCTTACGCACTGGCCGGCAACATGAAGGTCGACCTGTACAACGACCCGCTCGGCCAGGACCGGGAGGGTAACGACGTCTACATGCGCGACATCTGGCCGACGCAGCAGGAAATCCACGACGTCGTTGCCGCGAGCATCGACTCCCACATGTTCAAGTCGAGCTACGGGACGGTGTTCGAGGGTGACGACAACTGGAAGCGCATCGCGTCGACGACCGGCGATATCTACCAGTGGGATCCGGACTCGACCTACGTGCGCAACCCGCCCTACTTCGAGGGTATGTCGAAGCAACCCGACGCGGTCGGCGACATCAGGGGCGCACGCGTCCTGGCGCTGCTCGGCGACTCGGTTACCACCGATCACATTTCACCGGCCGGTTCGATCGCCAAGGACAGCCCGGCGGCACGCTACCTGGAATCCCACGGCGTGAAGCCGGCCGACTTCAACTCCTACGGCTCGCGGCGCGGCAACCACGAGGTCATGATGCGCGGCACGTTCGCGAACATTCGCCTGCGCAACCGGCTGGCGCCGGGCACCGAGGGCGGCTGGACGCGGCACCAGCCGAGCGGCGAGCAGATGTCGATCTACGACGCCTCGGTCAGGTACCGCGGTGAAGATACGCCGCTGGTCGTCCTCGCAGGCAGCGAATACGGCACGGGCTCTTCGCGCGACTGGGCCGCCAAGGGCACGGCCCTGCTCGGCGTCAGGGCCGTCATCGCGAAGAGCTTCGAGCGCATCCACCGCTCCAACCTGATCGGCATGGGCGTACTGCCCCTGCAGTTCGAGGATGGCCAGGATGCCGCGTCGCTGGGTCTCAGCGGCACGGAAGTCTTCGCTATCGAGGGCCACACGGACCCGGCCGCGAAGACGGTGACGGTCACGGCCACGCCGGCGGACGGCGATGCGATCAGGTTCACGGCGAAAATCCGCATCGACACGCCGAAGGAGCGCGATTATTTCGAGCACGGCGGCATCCTGCACTACGTACTGAGGCAACTCGCTGCCTGACCTGCCGGAATCGCTGCTGCAGTCGCTGCGGGACGCACGCCACGTCTGCGTCCTGACGGGGGCCGGCATCTCCGCGGAAAGCGGCGTGCCGACGTTTCGGGAGGCGCAGACCGGCCTGTGGGAGCAGTACGACCCGCTGCAACTCGCCACGCCGGACGCTTTCGTCCGCGACCCGGCGCTGGTGTGGCGCTGGTACCGGTGGCGGCGTGAACTCGTCGCCAGCGCCGCACCGAACGCCGGCCACCGCGCCCTTGCGACGCTGCAGTCGCTGGTCCCCCGGCTGACGCTGGTCACCCAGAACGTCGACGGCCTGCACCAGCGCGCCGGCAGCCGCGACGTCATCGAGTTCCACGGCAACCTGTTCGCCAATCGTTGCTTCGCGGACGGCCGCATCGTCGCGGCGGGCGCGGACGACACGCCCGTGCCGCGATGCCCGGATTGCGGCGATTACCTGCGCCCGGGCGTGGTCTGGTTCGGCGAGCCGATCCCGGATGACGCCCTGAACCCATCGTTCGCGGCAGCCGCGGACTGCGACGTATTCCTGTCCGTCGGCACGTCGTCGCTCGTGTATCCGGCGGCGGGACTGGCCGATATCGCGGTGGAATCCGGCGCGGTGACGCTCGAGGTGAACCCGAGCCCGACGGACCGGTCAGACACCTTCACGGCAAGCCTGCGCGGCAATGCGGGGGTCGTGCTGCCGAAACTGGTAGAATCGCTGGCCCGATAAACAGCCGTTACGAGCCCGTCGTGAATCAGAAATCCGCCGCAAGTCTCCTGTCCCGGTTCCGCTGGACCAAGATCGTCGCCGTATCCCTCGGCGTCGTGTTCCTGTTGCTGGTGATGCTCGGGATGTACTGGTCGCCCATGCCCAGGCTGTTCTGGGTCAACGAGTACGTGGACGACAAGCGCAGCGTGGTCGGGTTCTCCACGACGGATACGCTGATCCGCGTCGCCGAGACGCTGCTGGACAAGCCCGGCGGCTACATCACCAACGACAGGTTTCCGCCCGGCCTGTGGCTCGACAACATGCCGAACTGGGAGAAAGGCATCGTCACGCAGATGCGCGACCTGTCCCGGGCGATTCGCAACGATTTCAGCCGCAGCCAGTCACAGTCGAAGGAAGATCCCGACGTCGTCGAGGCGGTCGAGAAGTTCTTCTCCGAGAGCAACTCGTGGATGTTCCCGCCCACGGAGCGGCGCTACCGGGAAGGCATCAAGGCGCTGTCCCGCTACCAGAGCCGGCTTACCGGCGCCGCCGAGCCCGAAGCGCAGTTCTATGCGCGCGCCGACAACCTGCGCGAATGGCTTGCGGAGGTGGAGAAGCGCCTTGGCAGCACGTCGCGACGCCTCGGCAACAGCGTTGCTGCCGACGTCATCAACGAGGGACTGGCCGGCGATCCGTCGGCCGAGGCCGCGCAGCGTCAGCCCGACACGATCGACGTGAGGACCCCGTGGCTGCAGCTGGACGACGTCTTTTTCGAGGCGCGCGGCACCGCCTGGGCGCTGCTGCATTTCTTCCGCGCCGTGGAATTCGACTTCTCGCAGGTACTCGCCGACAAGAACGCCGAAGCCAGCGTGCGACAGATCATCCGGGAACTCGAGGCAAGCCTCGAACCGATGCGCTGGCCGGTAGTCCTGAACGGCGGCGGCTACGGCCTGACCGCCAATCACTCGCTGGTCATGGCGAACTACCTCGCGCGCGCCAACGCCGCGGTCATCAACCTGCGCGAACTGCTCGATCAGGGCTGAAGCGCCGCGACGACCGCATCGTCCGCAGCTGCCGGTTCGAGTTGCTCGACCTCGACCCGGATCATTGCCGCCAGTTCAGCGGCGCTCAGTATCGCCGGCGGCTCGTTAGCGGCGCAGCCGCCGAGACCCGAGAGCGCCGCGGCCAGGAAAGCCGCGGCCACACGTCCTGTGTTCATCGTCGCACCTCCGTGTCGGTTTCGTCGTCACATTGTCTGCTCAACGCGCCCGACCGGCGTCGGTTGACAGACCCGGGCTAATTCTCGAATTTGTCTTATAAATATTGATTAAATATTTGTTAATAAAGGCATAACCAGCCCGGTACCTTCGACCAGGACTCGCCCAGTTCACGATCCAGCCGTTCGTAGTCGGGCTCGTGACGGGCCACGGCGCGCCAGAAGCGCCGCGAGTGATTCATGTGCCGTGCATGACACAGCTCGTGGATCATCAGGTAGCGCACCAGGGCGGGTTCCAGGAACAGCAGGCAGTAGTTGACACTGATGGTGCCCGTCGACGAATGACTGCCCCAGCAGGTCTTCTGTCCGCGAACCTGCATGCGCTTGAAAGCATCGCCGGTGCGCACGGAGAGCCTTCGCAGCCAGGGCTCGAGTTCCTGTTTCGCGACCCCCGCAAGCCAGCGCTTCAGCGCCGCGACGCACTGCGCCTCGTCGGCGGTGGCGCCCGACAGCACCACCAGGTCCCCGTGCCGGCGGTAGCCTACGCTATCGGCATCGCGCCGCGGCCGGTACGCGACGCCGTAGTCGCGGTCGATGGCCTGGAGCTTGATGCGTTCCGGCAGCAGGAACGGTTCCGGGGGGTGCCTGGCCGCGAACGAGGCGCGGGTCTTTTCGATCCAGTCGCGGTGCTCGTCCACGAACGACTGCACGTCCCGCGCGCGCGTCCTTTTCGGCACCACGACCTCGACCCGGCCGCGGGGATAGACCTTGATGGACAGGCGTTTCGCGCGGCCGCTCTCGCGTACCGAAAAGCCCGGCGAATCGCCGGGCTTTTCGGTATCGGCAAAGAGTCTCAGTTGTCGGGCTGCGCCAGGCACAGCCGGAGTTTACTGTGAATCAGGGCCGTTTGCCGCTGAAACGGACGGCGTCGTCCAGCGTCATCACGCCCTCGACACCGCCGACTTCGGCAGACTCGCTAACGTAGAGCTTGACCTCGCGCTCGAGGCGAATGACCCCTGCGACGCGTGACCCCGGCCCGATGACGATACGCGGCGTACCCTTGCTTTTGTCGCGGGTCCCGGGCTTCTCGACGATCACGTCACCCAGGACGACGGCGCCTTCCGCCAGCTCGATATCGCCATTGACGGTAACTACGTCCCCGCCGACCTCGCTGCCCTCGAGTTCGATCTCGCCGTTGACGTTGCCGAGATCGTTCGCGACCTTGCTGCCGCCGCCGACCGAGATGCGGCCGTTGACCGCGGACACCCCGCCGTCGACCACGACGTCGCTCGCGATGTCGATGGAGCCATTGACCGTGCCGAGGCTGCGGCTCCTCACCTTGTCGGCCACGCGCAGGCCGCCGTTGACCGTTTCCACGTCGGCGACGGTTGCGCCCTCCTCGATCCGCACCGAGCCGTTGACGCTGCTGACCTCGCCGGTCACCGTGGCGCCGGCACCGACCGTCACCCTGCCGTTCACCGTCGACGCGCCGTCCGCGGTCGCCCCGGCCTCGATCGTGATGCTCTTGTTCACGCTGGCGTGGGCCGGCAAGACCAGCAGCAACGTTGCCAGCGCCGTCAGGGCCGCATACCTGCCTAACATTCTCGTCATGTTTCTACGTCCATGGTTGTTGATGTACCCGTTAGATGCCGTTCGCCGCGATCCGGTTGCAACGCGCGCGGGATGCCGGGCTGGCTGCGGTGTGACCCTTCCGCTAACCTTACGCACTTTGCCGGACACTCTCCCGATGCCAACCGCTCTCGAGGCCAGGAATCTCGTCAAGCGATATCCCGGTGTCGTCGCCGTGAACGACGTCAGCTTCGAGGTCGCCGAAGGCATCTGTTTCGGCCTGTTGGGACCGAACGGCGCGGGCAAGACGACGACGGTGGAGATCATCGAGGGCGTCACCCCCGCGACAGCCGGCGAGGTCTACTACTTCGGCGAGCCCGCCGGCCGGCGCTTCCGCGAGGAAGCGGGCATCCAGTTCCAGAACACGGCGCTGCAGGATTTCCTCACCGTACGGGAGACCCTGGAGATGTTCCAGAAGCTCTACGACCGGCACGCCGACCTGGACCGGGTCATCGAGGCGTGCTCGCTCGGTGACCTCCTGGAGCGGGACAATCGCAAGCTGTCGGGCGGCCAGCGCCAGCGGCTGTTCCTCGCCGTTGCGCTCGTCAACGAGCCCCGGCTGGTGTTTCTCGACGAACCGACGACCGGCCTCGATCCGCAGGCCCGGCGCAACTTCTGGACGCTGGTGCAGCGCATCCAGGCGAACGGCACGACCATCATCCTCACCACGCATTACATGGACGAGGCCCACGTCCTGTGCGATGAAATCGCGATCATGGACGCCGGCAGGATCATTGCGAGCGGCGCTCCGGACGACCTGCTCAGGAGCCGCTACGAGGGCCTCGTCATCGAGCTGCCGATCGAGGATCTGTGCGCAGATCTCGACGGCATCGAGCACGTCGTGTACGACACCCAGGGGATCGTCGAGATCCTGTCCACGGACGTCTCCAGGAGCCTCGAGGCCCTCAAGCCCCGGGTCGTGAACCTGAACCGCATCAGGATCCGGCAGCCGAATCTCGAGGACCTGTTCCTCGACCTGACCGGCCATTCGCTGCGTTCCTGAACGAGACCCCGCAATGCTGAAACGAATCCAGGCCGTGTTCGTCGCCCGCAACCGCGAATTCCTTCGCGACCGCGGCACGCTGGCATGGAACATCCTGATGCCGGTCATCCTGGTGTTCGGCCTCGCGTTCGTCTTCGGTGGCGAGGGCCGCAACCAGTACACCGTGGGCGTGCTGCAGGTGGCGAGCGAAATCGACGCCGGCTTGCACCCGTTCCTCGCAACGCGCTTCATCGAGTTCGTGCCGGTTGCGGACGAGGCCGATGGATTTCGCAAGGTCGCGCGCCACCGGCTCGACCTCCTCGTCCGTTTCGACGCCGAGCAGCGCTACTGGGTCAACCCGGAATCGCCGCGCGGTTACTTCGCCGAACGGCTGCTGCTGCAGGCCGACGCGGCGGCCGGCGGGCGCATGCAGAAGGCACAGATCAGCGGCGAACCGATCCGCTACGTGGACTGGGTGCTGCCGGGCATACTCGGCATGAACATGATGTTCAGCTGCCTGTTCGGTGTCGGCTACGTCGTCGTGCGCTACCGCAAGAACGGCTTCCTGAAGCGCCTGCGTGCGACACCGTTGCGGCCGGCCGAGTTCATCGTGGCGCAGGTGGCGTCGCGACTGTTGCTCGTGCTGGTCGTCACCGCGTTCGTCTATCTCGCCACGCACTTCATCCTCGACACGCGCATGGAGGGCAGTTATCTCACGCTGTTGCTTGTCGCGGTGGTCGGCAGCATTTCCATGGTTTCGCTCGGCCTGTTGATCGCGGCCAGGGTGACGTCGGAAGAACTCGCCGGGGGCCTGCTGAACATGATCTCGTGGCCGATGATGATCCTGTCCGGCGTCTGGTTTTCGCTCGAGGGGGCCGGGCCGGCGGTGCAGGCACTCGCGAAGATCTTCCCGCTGACGCACGTCCTGGATTCGGCGCGGGCCGTCATGCTGGACGGCGCGACGCTTGCCGACATTGCACCGAACATGATCATGCTGACAGTATTGAGCCTGGCGTTTTTGGCCCTCGGCGCAAGATTCTTCCGCTGGGGCCCGGACTGAGACGATGGAATCACTGGTCGACATAGGCGCGAACCTGGCCCACGACACCTTCGACGACGATCGCGACGACGTGCTGCAGCGGGCCGCGGTCGCGGGCGTCGCCCGTATCGTCGTGACCGGCAGCAGCGACGACAGCAACGAGAAAGCGGCGCGACTGGCGCAGGACCACCCGGGCGTGCTCTGGTCCACCGCCGGCGTGCATCCGCATCATGCGGCCGACTACACGGCCGCGAGCGACGCGATGATCCGCAGGCTGGCCACCGCGGGCCGCATCGTGGCCGTCGGCGAATGCGGTCTTGATTACTTTCGCAATTTCTCGCCGCGTGACGCCCAGCTCGCCGCGTTCCGCTCGCAACTCGACATCGCTGCTGAAACCGGCCTGCCCGTGTTCCTGCACCAGCGAGACGCGCACGATGATTTCGTCGAGGTGCTGGAACCCGCGTTGCCGACGCTCTCACGCGCCGTCGCGCACTGCTTCACCGGCGAGCACGAGTCGCTGCGCGAATACCTGGCGATGGGTTTGTACATCGGTGTGACGGGCTGGATTTGCGACGAGCGCCGCGGGACACACCTGCAAGAGATCGTGTCGGCCATTCCCGACGACCGCATCATGATCGAGACCGACGCACCTTACCTGCTGCCGCGCACGATCCGGCCGAAACCGCAGACGCGTCGCAACGAACCGATGTACCTGCCCGAGGTCCTGCGCGTAGTGGCCGCGGCGCGCGGCCAGACCGAGGAACATGTCGCCCGCATCACGACCCGCAATGCCGAGCGGTTCTTCGGACTGAGCTGACCGGTTCGGCGGTCAGTCCGCGGGCCGGTCGAGCGTGCCGAGCGCACGCTGGTTGTCGGATATGATCGCCTTTATGAGATCGCCGATCGAAATAATCCCGAGAACCGTCTCGCCGTCGACGACGGGCAGGTGGCGGATGCGTTTCTCCGTCATCAGCATCATGCATTCGTCGATGTTCTGTTCGACACCGGTGGTATAAACGTCCGCCGTCATGATGTCCGCGACACGGCTGCCCTCTTTCGACAGGCCGCCAGCCACGACCTTGCGCGTGTAGTCGCGTTCGGTGACGATGCCGCGCAGCAAACCGTCGACCATCACCAGCAGCGAGCCGACGCCCCGTTCTGCCATCAGGTCGACGGCTTCGGCCACGGTCGCATCTGGCGCGATACTGAATACGTCGCTGCCCTTGTCGTTGAGCAGGTCACCTACCTGTTGCAAATCGCTGCCTCCCCGAATCCGGCAGTGCAATGCCCCGCAGTTTAGCAGTCCTGGCGCCCGGCCGCGCCATTGCTTCGGTATTCCGTGATAGATTGACGACTTCCGCGCTGGTTACCATGCGCGGCACGCCAGGGCAGGCCCGGGAGCCGACAAGCAGGCATGCGCAACAAAGCTGACAGAATACTCAGACAGTATTCGTTCTACCGCGACGGAACCCCGGAGTTGCGCAAAGGCGTGCTCGAGCACGTGCGGCTCTTCGACACGAAAGACCTGAGGGACGGTCACCTGTTCCGGGTCGGGGATCGCAGCGACGCCATCTGCCTCCTCGGCAGCGGCAAGATCCGTGTCTACGCATCCGGCTCGTCAGGCCGTGGCGTACTGCTCTACAACGTGCGTGCCGGCGAAATCTGCCCGATCAACATGCGCATGGTACTCGCGGGGACGGTTGCCCTGGCGCATGCCGATGCATCGCCGGACCTCGAGGCGGTGTCCCTCAACCGCGCGGGCGTGCGCGACCTTTCGGCCCGTTTCGGTGAATTCCACCAGTTCGTGCAGCAGTCGGTTGCCGATCGTTTTGAAGAGATCATCCTGCGCATCAGCGATATCACGACGCGCAGCGTCGATCATCGCCTCGTCGATCTGCTGCTCGAGGAATTCGACAACTCGCAGCTGCCGCGGCCGACGGTCGAGATGACCAACGATGATCTCGCACTCGCGATCGGCACCGCTCGCGAGGTCGTCAATCGCAAACTGCACGACCTGGAGCGCATGGGAGCGCTCAAGCTCGGCCGCGGCCGCATCTGGCTCGAGGATCGCGCTGCCCTGCAGTCACTGATGAAAGGCAAATAACCTGCCGGGGCAGGATCACGGCTGCTGCTGGGGTCGGAGGGGGCTGCTGGGGTCGGACCACGGTAAGTCAATGTTTACTGGCGCTTTTTGGACCAGAAATGGGCCTATCAATGGCTTGATCCGCACATTTTGTGGCGAGAAATCGCCGTTTATCACGCCCGCTTTCCGATAGCGATATTGCAGCACCGCCGATTTGCGCTCAAAAATCGGCCTATTAACGCCTCGAGTGGGCCGATATTCGGCGCGAATTCCCTTGTAATCAGCGGTTTGTCTCGGTCCGACCCAAGCTGAGTTCAGCGGTTTGTCTCGGTCCGACCCAAGCTGAGCCACATTACGTAGTCGTCGAAGCATGTCTGCCCGAGCCGGAACTCGGCGGTGCCCACGCAGCGGAAGCCATACCCTTCGTAGAACGCCGTAGCCCAGTCCGCGTCCTGCCAGACGCTGAGCCAGAGTCCCGCGCCACCCTCCTCGCGCGCAACCGCAACGGCCCAGTCCATCAATGCCCGGCCAACGCCCATGCGCTGCCATGCCGCGTCCACGTAGAGTTGCTGCACCTCGATTGCGTCGGCGGCCGGTACGGTGTCCGGCGCGGCGCCGCGGCGAATCTTCACGAAGCCGGCAATAGCGTCGCCGCCGCGGGCGATCGTGTAGCGGACGTCGGGTTTCTGCAGTTCGGCTGCCACGCTGTCGCGGCCGAAATACTCGCGGACGTGCACGGCAAGGTCGGCTGCCGGCGAGTAGCTGCCATAAGCCTGCACGAACAGGCGCTCCCCGGCTTCCGAGAGGGCGTCGGCATCAGCGCCGCTCGCAGCGACCAGTCGAACCGCCGGGCTCATGCGCTCCCGAGCGCGTGCTTCTGCAACAACTCCCAGTGCGGTTTGAACGCTTCGACCTTGCGTTGCGCCGCGGCCTTGTCCTTCTCGCCGAACTGCTCGTGCAATTCATCGACGGTACAGACCATCGAGGGGATGCCTTTCGTGAACTCGGCGCCATCGAGGAACAGCACGCGTCCCTCGACCGGGACCTGGCGCACGATCTGCCGCACTGCCGCGATCCGGTCGTACAGCGCGGGCTGCGGGTTGGAGAACGTGAAACGGCGATCCTTGCTGATCACCGTCCAGTCCTGCATCTTGTCGCTGCCGAATACCACGCCCTCGACGTCCTTGATGTGGAGTATCAGCAACCCCTGCGAGGTCAGCAGCAGGTAGTCGATCTGGATCTCGCCGCCATCGGAATTGGGCACCACGAGTCCCTCGATGCGCGCAAAAGCGATGTCCTTCAGGACGCGTTGCAAATGGTCTCCCGCCATGCGACGGCGGTACACGAGCCATACCGCGAGCAGCAGCACGAGCAGGACCGGCAGCAACCAGGTCGCGTTAACCGAATCGAGGATTTGTGCCATTTGCTGGAGCCGGCTCCCAATGACCAGTGGTATTAATGGCGACTCACCATGCGATCGTCAAGCGCTCACGCCGAAAAGAACCCACTGAGAGCGGCATCGAGCGCAGCGAGGTTCGCGTCGATCGCCAGCGAGCGGCTGGGGCGTGCGAGGATT
This sequence comes from uncultured Gammaproteobacteria bacterium, assembly GCA_963712755.1. Classification (GTDB taxonomy): domain Bacteria; phylum Pseudomonadota; class Gammaproteobacteria; order Steroidobacterales; family Woeseiaceae; genus UBA1847. The sequence continues at coordinate 101,182 of CAVQIY010000001.1, forward strand.
TCCGCCAGCCCGTCCGGCAGCGGCACGGTCGTGCCGATCAGCGGTTCGACGATCGTCTCGAACTTGGCCGGATGAGCCGTCGCGACCAGTATCCAGTCGTGATCGATTTTCAGCGCATCGTCGAGTTCGCGCCACGTGTGGGTTGCCGTCGCCGTATGCGGGCAGGTGGCAAATCCGAATTCTGCGAAGTCACGGCGTATCGCCGCTTCGATAAGGTCGTCGGTAACGGCCAGCACACCGAGCTTCTCGCGCAGCACGTCGGCATCGCCGACGAGGCTCCGCAGCCGCTCCATGTTGCTCGGGTCGCCCACGTCCATCGCCGACGCGAGCGTTTGCACGCTGGGGCGCGGCAGCCAGGTGAGCGTCTCGAAGTAATCGCTGATCGTGCGGTTGGCGTTGGTCGCCAGGATGATCGGGCCGATGGGCAGGCCCATCTCGCGAGCCATGACGCAGGCGAGCGCGTTGCCGAGGTTGCCGGTCGGGACGATGAACCCCGGCTTGCGGCCAGTGCGCGCAAAATGCCCGAGACTTGCGTGCGCGTAGTAGGTGCTTTGCGGCAGCAACCGGCCGATGTTGATGCTGTTCGCCGAGCTGAAGCGGAAGCGGCTGCCGAGCCCCGGGTCGGCCAGTGCGCTTTTCACGAGCGCCTGGCAGTCATCGAACGCGCCCTGTACGCGCAGCGACAGCACGTTGTCGCCCCAGCATGTCAGCTGGTGGGCCTGGCGGTCCGAGACCCGCCCGTCCGGAAACAGCACGACGACGCGCATGCCCGGCCGCTCGTTGAAGGCCGCCGCGACGGCGCCGCCGGTATCGCCCGACGTTGCCACAAGTATCGTGAGCGGGTCGGCTGCGTCGCCCTCCAGCCGCGTGAGGCAGGCGGCGAGGAACCCGGCGCCGACGTCCTTGAACGCGGCCGTCGGGCCGTGGTAGAGCTCCAGCAGGCCCGCCGAGCCGTGCCGCGCCGGCAGCGGCGTCACCGGGATCGGGAAGCTGAAGGTCTCGCCGAGGATCGCAGGCAGCTCGTCGCAGAGCGTCGAGCCCGCAAAGAACGGTGCCAGCAGCCGCGCCGCGACGTCCGGGATCGCCCCGGCCCCGTCGAAATCATCCGCCGCGAATCGCGGCAGCGTGCGCGGCAGGAACAGTCCGCCATCCGGGGCGATGCCGCCGACGAGCGCTTCGTCGAGCGTGACCGGCCCCACGCCGCGCGTGCTGAAGTACTGCATCGTCAGCTTTCCAGCCGGGCGCCCGGCGCGTCGAGCGGACTCACCCACGACTGGCACTCGATGCCGAGTGCCCGGCACGCCTGCTCCATCGCGCTCGCGAGGTTGACCGCCCTGCGTTCCTCGCACAAGGCAAAAATGCTGGGCCCGCTGCCCGACAGGCTGCAGCCGAGGGCGCCGGCGCGCAGGGCCGCGTCCTTCACGCCCTCGAAGCACGGCACTGCCGCGGCGCGCTGCGGCTCGATCACCACGTCACGCAGCGTGCGGCCGATCAGGTCGACGTCCCCGGCCATGCAGCCCGCGATGAACCCCGCCAGGTAGCCCTGCTGCTGCAGCCATTGCTGCATGGAGTAGCCCTTGGCCAGGCCGCGGCGCGCATGCGCCGTGTTGACCTGGAGTTCCGGATGCAGCAGCACGACGCTCACGCCCGCAGGCACCGGAAGTCGCACGACCTCGGGAAGCAGCACCGTCGGGCACAGGACCAGGCCGCCGAGCAGGCTCGGCGCGACGTTGTCCGCGTGCAGCCCGCCGCTCGCGTATTGCTCGCCTTCGAGTGCGAACGGCAGCAATGCGGCGTGGTCGAGCGGCTCGTCGAGCAATGCATTGACCGCAACGACCGCCGCCACCGCGGACGCCGCCGAACTGCCCATGCCGGACTGCAGCGGCACGCCCTTGTGAACCTTGAGCGCGGCGCCGCCCGTCGCACCGGCAGCATCCCACAGCGCCTGCGCGGCGATGGAGGCGGTGTTCTGGCGGGGATCATTCGACAGGTAGGGGTGGATCTCGCCGTCGAGGCCGCGCACCTCGTCAATCGAGATGCCCGCGGATGCACTGCGCGCCGCAATCACCCGGTCGCCGGCGCCGCCGCCCAGCGCCAGGCCGAGCATGTCGAAACCGACGCCGACGTTGCCGATCGATGCCGGTGCGAACGCCGTTACCGCGTCAGACATAGCCCGCCCCGGTACTGAGGTAGTTGGCGAGCCGCAGCAGGTCGGCGAACACGCCGGCGGCGGTCACCTCCGGCCCGGCGCCCGGCCCCTGCACGACGAGCGGGTTGGCGGAATAGCGATCCGACTTGAACTGCACGATGTTGTCGGTCAGGTTGATGTTGCAGAACGGGTGGTCCGGCGCCACGGCCTCGAGCCCGACGGACGCCTCGCCCCCGGCCTCGAAGCGCGCCACGTAACGCAGTTGCCGCCCCTGCTTCACGGCGTCGCGGTACAGCGCCTCGACCTCGTGGTCGAACTCCGGCAACCGGGCCAGGAACTCGTCGATACTGCAGTCCTCGAGCGACTCCGGAACAAGGCTCTGGACCGGGAAATCGCCGATCTCGATGTGTTCGCCGAGCTCCCGCGCCAGGATCGTCAGCTTGCGGGCGACGTCCATGCCGGACAGGTCGTCGCGCGGATCGGGCTCGGTGAAGCCGTTTTCCCGGGCCTCGCGAACGATGTCGGAGAACGGCCGCGAGCCGTCGTACACGTTGAACAGGTACGCGAGCGTGCCGGAGAAGATACCCTGCACGGAATGCACGTCGTCGCCGGTGTGTACCAGGTCGCAGAGCGTGGTGATCACGGGCAGTGCCGCGCCCACCGTGGTCTCGTAGAAATAATGCGCGCTGCCCTCGTTGGCCGCCGCCTGCAGCGCCCTGTAATTCTCCAGGGGGCCGCTGAAGGCCTTCTTGTTCGGCGTGATCACGTGCACGCCGCGCGACAGCCATCCGGTGTATTGCGACGCGATGAACTCGCTGGCCGTGCAGTCGATGATGATCGCGTGCGGCAGGTGGTCCGGGTTCACGTGCGCTTCGAAGGCGGCGAGGTCCAGTTCCACGGCGCCGTTCGCGAACGCGGACTGCCAGTCGGCGAGATCGATGCGGCGGTCGCCGAGCAGCATGCCGTCAGAGCGCGCGATGCCGCGCACGCGCAGGTCGAGATTGAAGCGGTTCTCCAGGCGCGCGTGCTGCTTTTCGATTTGCCGCAGCAGCGCGCTGCCGACGGTGCCGGGGCCGATCAGGCCGATCGAGACCGTCTTCCTCGACAGGTAGAAGCCCGAGTGCGCAGCCCGCAGCGCGCGGGTCGCCTCCTCGGCATCGACCACGGCCGAGATGTTGCGCTCCGACGAGCCCTGCGCGATGGCGCGCACGTTGATGCCCGCGCGTGCCAGCGTGCCGAAGAATCGCGCCGCGACACCGGGCGTGCCGGCCATGCCGTCGCCGACCACGGCCACGATGCTCTGCGAGTCGGTCACGTCGACGCTGTGGATCTGCCCGCTCGCCAGTTCCTCCGCGAAGGCGTCGGAGATGACCTGCCGCGCCCGCTCCGCGAGTACTCGCGGCACCGCGATGCAGATCGAATGCTCGGAACTGGCCTGCGAGATCAGCGTCACCGACACGCCGGCGTTCTTGAGTGCTCCGAACAGGCGATCCGCGGTTCCCGGCACGCCGATCATGCCCGCGCCTTCGAGGTTGACCAGCGCCATGTCGCCGATCGCCGTGATCCCCTTGATGCTGTCCCCGACCGCTGCGTCCGCCGCGATGCGGCTGCCCGGATGACCCGGGTTGCGGCTGTTGCGGATGAACACCGGGATTTCGTTGTCGATCACCGGGCCCAGGGTCTGCGGATGAATGACCTTGGCGCCGAAATACGCCAGCTCCATCGCCTCGTTGTAGGTGAGCTGCTCGATAACACGCGCCTCGGGCACGCGATTCGGATCGGCACTCATCACGCCGTCGACGTCCGTCCAGATACTGAGCTCGCAGGCGCTGGCAAGTGCCGCGAAAATCGCCGCCGAAAAATCGCTGCCATTGCGGCCGAGCGTCGTCTGCAGGCCCGCCTCGTCCGTGGCGATGAACCCGGTCATGACCGCGATCCCGGCAAAATCGGCCGGCACGGCCCTGGCGAAATTCTCCCGCGAGGTATCCCACAGCACCGTGGGCCCGAGTTCGGTCTGGCGGACCGTGATGACCTTTCTCGCATCGACCCAGCTGCCGCCGCGGTCCGGCGCAAGTTGCCCGAACAGCGCGGCCAGCAGGCGTGCGGACCAGATCTCGCCGTAGCCGGCGACGATGTCACGGCTTCTCTGCGGCGCCGAGCGAACGAGCGCGACTGCCTTCAGTACGTCGCGGATGTCCTCGGCATCCTGCCCCCAATTATCGAGAACCTGCACAAGCGCCTCGCCCCGCAGCAGCGCCTTTGCGGTTTGCGCATACCGCTCGCCGATGGCGTTGAGGGCGGCCTCGTAGCCGCTGTCGTCACGCTCGGCCTGGCTGGCGAGGTTCAGCAACGCGTCGGTCATGCCCCCCATGGCGGAGACGACGACCCCGAGCCGCTTTGCGGGCCGCTCCAGCATGAGGCCGGCTACGCGATTGAAGCAGTCTGCGTCCGCGAGGCTCGAGCCCCCGAACTTGTGAATTTTCCAGCGATCTTTCGACAATTGCCCGTGCGCCCTGTACGCAAAACGCTGCATGATAACGGCAGTTTTCGGCGCCGTCGCCTGTTTTATCTGAAACGAAAATGCCGCGCGAAAAGGGACGCGAGGAGAATGGTGGGGGCACTAGGATTCGAACCTAGGACCAGCGGCTTAAAAGGCCGATGCTCTACCGACTGAGCTATACCCCCGGCGTGCTGGCGACACGGGCTCTGGCCGCGAGGCCGCGCATGATACCGCAAAGCCGCGAAATGACAAGCAATGCGCCGTCAGACGCCCTCGGACCCCATGCGCTCGAGGCGCTGCCCGGCGAGCCGCGCGGCGGTCGTCTCCGGGTAATCCGCCTGCACCTTGGAGAGGGCCGAGCGCGCCGCATCCCAGCGTTCCAGCTCGTAGTTGCAATAGCCCATCTTCAGCAATGCGTCGGGCACCTTGCGTGAGCGCGGGTAATCGTTGATCACGGTCTGGAACGACGACAGCGCCTGCTCGAACTTCTGCGTCACGTAGTAGGACTCGGCCAGCCAGTACTGGGCGTTGTCGGCCAGTTCGCTGTCCGGGTAGGTCGTCAGAAACTGCTTGAACGCCTGCGCCGCCGGTTCGTAGCGCTGCTCCTTGAGCAACTCGAACGCCGCCTGGTAGTTGTCACGATCCGAACCGCCCGGCACCGGCAACTGCCCCGGCGGCAGCGGCCCGCCTTCGAGCACGCTGACCGAGCCACGCGCCTGCAGCTTGCTCTCGATGCCCTGGATGCGGGCGTCGAGGTCGGCGTACAGTTCGCGCTGGCGCTCGTAGGTCGTCGACGCGTTGTACTCGATCTCCTCGGCGGTGCCCTGAATTTCATCGACGCGCCGTTCGAGCGTCCCCAGCTGCTGGGTCATCGTCACGAGGCTCTGGTTCTGCACGACGCGCTCGATCGCCTGCAGGCGCTGATCCAGCTCTTCCAGCTTGATCAGCACCGGGTCTTCGCCCGGCGGCGTGACGGCCAGGCACCCGGACATCACCAGGGCTGCCGGTAAGACTGCGAGGCTACGACTGCCTTTCACGATTCGATCACCCGTGTTTCTAGTTGGTGTACTTGATCTCGACGCGGCGATTTTGTTCCCAGGATTCCTCGTCGCTGCCCAGCGCCACCGGGCGCTCCTCGCCGAAGCTGACGGTCGCAATCTGCGCGGCCGAGGCGCCCTGGATCATGAGCATGCGCCGCACCGACTGCGCGCGGCGCTCGCCGAGGCCGATGTTGTATTCGCGCGAGCCGCGCTCGTCGGCATGGCCCTCGAGCCGCACGCGCACGGCCGGGTCATTGGCCAGGATCAGCGCATGGCGCGCGACGATATCGGTGAAGTCCGCGCGGACTTCGGACGAGTCGAAGTCGAAGAAGATGACGTGCGCGAGTTCGCCCGCCGTGTAGTCGTCGTCCAGCGCCTCGCCGCCGCCCATCGGGTCGTCGCCGTAAACGTCGGTATCTGCGCCGACGCCCGCCGGGTCGTAGGTCGCGTCGCCGGGCTCCGGATCGGGCACCTTGTTCGACGCGCAGCCGACGAGCAGCGCGAGCATCAGCGTGGTTGCAGCCAGTTTGTAGTTGAGCATGTTGTCGTCCTTTGCGAAGTGTACGATTCCGGCTAGGTCGGAATTAAATTAAAACAATAGGTTACTGGCCTTTTCTTAAGTAACCCATCAATGTCTAGTAGCGCGGGAACGGCGACCAGACCGGTTCCCGCACGTCGCCCTGCCCGGACCTGACGCGCTGCCGGATCAGTCCGTCGGCCGTCACGGTCTCGAGCACGCCGTTTTTCGCCTGGCGCGTAGCATAGATCAGCGTATCGCTGTTCGGCGCAAAACTGGGCGACTCGTCCTGCTGTCCCGCGGAGACGATCAGCAGCTCCTTGCTCTTGAGATCCATCACCGCGATGCGGTAGTTGCCGCGATCGAGATGCACCATTGCAAGGCGCTTGCCGTCCTCCGACAGCCGTGGCCGCGCATTATAACTCCCCTCGAAGGTCACACGCTCGGGCGTGCCGCCGGCGGCCGGGACCCGGTAAACCTGTGGTCCGCCGCTGCGATCGGAGGTGAAATAGATATAGCGGCCGTCGGGCGACCAGCTGCTTTCCGTGTCGATCGCACGGTGCGTCGTCAGCCGCCGCGTCTGCCGCGTCGACAGGTCCAGCACGTGGATGTCCAGGTTGCCGTCGAGGCCGCCCAGGGTCAGGGCCAGCTGCCGGCCATCCGGCGAAAACGAAGGAGCGCCGTTGATTCCGGGCTTGTTGGACACCTGGATGCGGTTGCCGGTACGCAGCGTCTGCACCCACACCGACGAGCGGTCGTTCTCGAACGAGACGTACGCGAGTCGCCGGCTGTCCGGCGACCAGGCCGGCGACATGATCGGATCCTTGCTCTGCATGACGACGGTCTCGTTGAAGCCGTCGTGGTCCGCAACGACGAGGCGGTAGGTCTGTCCCTGCGGGTTGCGCTCCGCGGTGATGAACGCCACCTTGGTCGCGAACACGCCTTTGATGCCCGTGAGCTTCTCGTAGATCATGTCGGCCGCGCGGTGCGCGACGATGCGCATCGTGCCGCGGCTTGCCGGGATGCGGTAGCCGACGAGTTGCTCGCGGCGGAACACGTCGAACAGCTGGAAGCTCACGTCGTAGGCATTGTCCCCCGTCTGGGTGACTCGGCCGACGACCACGGCCTCTGCCTTGACGAAGGACCAGTCATCGAAGTCGAGTTCCGCCCCCGTGGTCGGCTTCTGCAGCATGTTTTCCTCGGGGATCGGTGCGAAGCGCCCGCTCCGCTGCAGGTCCGCCGCGATCACTTCGGCGATATCGAGGGGCATGTCGGCCGGCCCGGCCCGACCAGCCGAACGGCACGACCGCTACGGGCGTGCGGGCCACGCCGCCCTGGGTGATCTCGACCGTGATGTCAGCAAAGGCGCTGCCCGCAAACAGGCACGCCGCGAATCCCGCGATAATTGCATTTCTAAGCACGATGAACGTCTTCCTCCGTCATTGGCGGGCTATTGTTCAGGAATGAAGCGAAAGCGCAAGTTCGGGTCGAATAACAGCCGGTTATCGGGCAACGGCAACGGCGATGCCTTGTAGACCGCGGCCTCGATGGATCGTTCGACCGCCGCGTCACCGTTGCAGCTTACCACCCGCGCCGAAATGACCTCGCCCGTTGCCGACTGCCGCACCTGGACCACGCAGTCCAGCCCGGCCTGCGCGCTGGCCGGGCGTGCCCAGTTGCGCAGGACTTTCTGTTGCAGCGCGAACTGGTAGGCCGCCATTTCCGTGGAATTCATGGCTGCCATGCGCGCCGCTTCCTCGTCGACGGCGCTCTGCAGCGCGGCCTCTTCCGCTTCGCGCCGCTTGCGCTCGTTTTCCGCGCGTTGCCGTTCGATCTCGCGCTGCCGCTCGAGCTCGGCCTCCTGGCGCTTGCGCTCGAGCTCGGCCTCCTGCTCGCGCTTGCGGCGGGCCTCGTCCTCGCGCTTGCGCCGTTCGGCTTCCTCGCGCTTGCGCTGCTCCTCGGCCTGCTGTTGCCGCCTGATCTCCTCGAGCCGCTGCTGCTCGACGAGCGCATCCTGCTGCCGCTTGGCTTCCTCGGCGGCCAGCCGCGCCTGCTCCTCCGCCGCGGTATCGACATCCGGCGGCGGTTCCTTTTCGACGACCGGCGGCGGTTCCGGCTCCGGCTTCTTCGTCACCGGCGGCGGCAGCACCGTACTGTCGGCGACGAGCGTGCCCTTGATCACCAGCGGCATCGGCGTCGGCTTGCGCGACGTGAAGTCGAACGCGAAGAACATGGATGCCCCGATCATGGCGTGCAGCAGCAGCGCCATGAACATGGGAACGATATTGTGGCGATCCTGGATCACGCGCTACTCGGGAATCGGGTAGGTGTCCAGCGGGTCCGTGACGAAGCCGATACTCTCCGCACCGCCCTGTTGCAGCACGACCATCGCGCCGACCACGTTGCCGTACGGCACGGCGCGATCGGCCTTGACCAGTATCTGCGTCTCGGGACTCGTGCGCAGCACGATGCCGACGCGGCGGATGACCTCTTCGCCCGACGTCGGCTGGTCCTCGTCGTCGCCGACGTTGATGTAGAGGTTGCCCTCCTTGTCCACGCTCAGCACCAGCGGCGGCGTGTTCGGCACGTCCTGGATCGGCTCCGCCGCGGCTTTCGGCAGGTCGACCTCGATGCCCTGCGTCAGCAGCGGCGCCGTGACCATGAAGATGACGAGCAGCACCAGCATGACGTCGATGTACGGCACGACGTTGATCTCGCCCATGAGCTTGCGTTTTTGCAATGGCGTAGGCATCGGCTTACCTCAGCTTGGAGCGCGCGTGGCGATGCAGGATGCTCGAGAACTCCTCCATGAAGCCGTCGTAGCGGTACTCGAGCCGCACCACCTTGTCCGCGTAGTGGTTGTAGGCGATGACGGCCGGGATCGCGGCGAACAGCCCCATCGCCGTCGCGATCAGGGCCTCGGCGATCGGCGGCGCCACCGTGGCGAGCGTCGCGGACTGCATGTTGCCGATCTCCATGAAGGCGTTCATGATGCCCCAGACCGTGCCGAACAGGCCGACGTAAGGGCTCGTCGAGCCGATCGTCGCGAGCGGCGCGAGGCCCTGCTCCAGCCGGTCGACTTCGCGCATCTGCGACACGTGCATCGCGCGGCGGCACTCCTCGATCAGCTTGTCGGGATTGGCCTGGCCGCCCTGCAGGCCGCGGTTGAACTCGCGGAAGCCGCTTTCGAAAATGCTCGCCATGCCGAGCGTGCCGCCCTTCTTCCGGGACGCGCTCTGGTACAGCGTGTTCAGGTCGCCGCCCGACCAGAACGACGCTTCGAAATCGTCGGAGGCCGACCGGGTACGGCGGATCAGCCGCCGTTTCGTGAAGATGATCGTCCACGAAACGAGCGACGCGAGTATCAGCAGGATCATTACGATCTTGACCGGGATACTGGCCTGCAGCAGCAGGCCGATGACCGATAGGTCGGCTGTCATGATGGATTTTCCTCGAATAGCGACGCCGGCACACGCTGCGGTTTCAGCGTGTCGGCATTCAGAAAAGCGGCACGAACACCGCCCCGGCAGCAAACGGTGCCGTCGAGGCTGTCGCGATAAATCACCTGCTCGATGTCGAAGGTGGCGCGGCTCAGGCCCGAAAGCCGTGCCGTGACGATCAACTCGTCATTGAACCGCGCAGGCACGATGAAGTCGAGCTCCGTGCGGGTCACGACGAACATGCGCCGTTCCTCGTTCAGCATGCGTTCCTGGTTGACGCCCAGGGCACGCAGCCATTCCGTGCGCGCGCGCTCCATGAAGCGGAAATAGTTGGCGTAGTACACGACGCCCTGCGCGTCGGTGTCTTCGTAGTAAACGCGCACGGGCCATGCGAAGGGTTTTGTCGCAGTTGCATCTGCCATGGGCGTTTCATTCCCTGTCGAACAATGGCAATTCGGGCGGCGCCTCGGCCGCGGGCGGCTTCAGGCCGAAGTGCAGGTAGGCGTTTTTCGTCGCGACGCGGCCGCGCGCGGTACGCATCATGAACCCCTGCTGGATCAGGTACGGCTCCAGGACGTCCTCGATCGTGCCGCGCTCCTCGCCGATGGCCGCGGCAAGGCTGTCGATGCCCACCGGGCCGCCGTCGAACTTGTCGATGATGGTGCGCAACAGGCGCCGGTCCATCGCGTCGAATCCGTGCGGGTCGACCTGCAGCATGTCCATGGCGCTGCTGGCGACGGCACCGGTGACGACGCCGTCCGCCTCCACCTCGGCATAGTCACGCACCCGCCGCAGCAGGCGATTCGCGATGCGCGGCGTGCCGCGAGCACGCTTCGCGATCTGCCGCGCGCCTTCCTCCTCGAGGGGCAGCTGCAGTATCTCGGCGGAGCGCCGCGCGATGGCCTCGAGCTCGTCCTCGGAATAGAACTCCAGCCGCTGCACGATACCGAAGCGGTCGCGCAGCGGCGACGTCAGCAGTCCCGCGCGCGTCGTCGCCCCCACCAGGGTGAACGGCTGCAGGTCCAGCTTGATGGAACGCGCGGCCGGTCCCTCGCCGATCATGATGTCGAGCTGGAAATCCTCCATCGCCGGGTACAGCACCTCCTCGACGACCGGGCTCAGCCGGTGGATTTCGTCGACGAACAGCACGTCGTTCGGCTCGAGGTTGGTGAGGATCGCTGCGAGGTCGCCCGGGCGCTCCAGCACCGGACCGGAGGTGTGCCGCAGGTTCACCCGCATCTCGTTGGCGACGATATGCGCGAGCGTGGTCTTGCCCAGCCCGGGCGGACCGAAAATGAGCACGTGATCGAGCGACTCGCCGCGCTTTCGGGCCGCTTCGATGAAGATCCCCATCTGTTGCTTGACGCCCGGCTGGCCGACGTACTCCGTTAGCAGCTTCGGCCGGATGGCGCGGTCGAACTGCCGGTCCTCGAGCTTCGGCTCGCCGCTGGTCAGCCGATCGTGTTCGATTCCCGTCATGGTCTAGAGCGCCACCTGTCGCAATGCGAGCCGGATGATATCCTCCGCCGACTTGCCGTCAACATCGAGTTCACCAATCAGTTTCTGGACCTCGCGCGGCTTGTAGCCGAGCGAGATCAGCGCATCGACGGCTTCCGACTTCGCGCCCGCTTCCGTTTCGACCCTCGTGGCACCGATTTGTGCGGATGGCTTGTCGATGCGATCGCGCATCTCGATGATCAGGCGTTCGGCGGTCTTCTTGCCGATGCCGGGCACCTTCACCAGCGACGCGGTGTCCTCGTACTCGACGCAGCGCCTGAAGCCTTCGACAGTCATCGCCGACAGCACGGCAAGCCCCATCTTCGCACCCACTCCGCTGATCCGCAGCAGCATGCGGAACAGCGCCCGCTCTTCCTGGGTGGCGAAGCCGTAGAGCATCTGCGCATCCTCGCGAACCACCAGGTGCGTGAACAGGAACAGTTCGTTGCCCATCGGCGGCAGCTCGAGAAACGTCGACATCGGCGTCTCGACTTCGTAGCCGACGCCGTGGCACTCGATGATGACCGTCGGCGCCTGCTTGAGCGTCAGCCGGCCGCGCAGCGAGCCTATCATCGCCGCAACACCGCTGCCTCGCGCATCGCGAGCCGCGTCCTGATGCGGTGCTGGTGGCCGTGGCACAGCGCCGCGGCCAGCGCGTCGGCCGCGTCCAGCGACGGCGCAGAATCCAGCCTGAGGAGCGATATCACCATGTGCTGCACCTGCTGCTTGGTGGCCGCGCCGGTACCGACGATCGCCTGCTTGATCTCGCGCGGCGCATATTCGTAAACATCGACCTCGAAACCGAAGGTCGCGCACAGGGCCGCCGATCGCGCGTGGCCGAGCTTCAGCGCGCTGCCCGCATTCTTGTGCATGAAGACGCTCTCCACCGCGACCACGTCGGGGCGGTATTCCTGCACGATGTCACTGACGGCATTGAAGATCTGCCGGAGACGATCGGGGAACGTGCCATCGGCACTGCACACCACGCCGCTGGCAACGTACGTCGCTGCGTCGCCCACGAAATCGAGCACGCCGAAACCGGTCTTCCGGGAGCCGGGATCAATACCCAGGATGCGTCGCGTACTGGCCAATTCGATGCTCAGATCTGCGCCAGCACGTCGTCACTGATGTCAGCGTTGCTATAGACTTCCTGCACGTCGTCGAGATCCTCCAGTGTCTCGAGCAGCTTCACCATCGAGGCCGCATCCTCCAGGTCGAGCTCGGAACTGGTCGAGGCGCGCATGGTCAGCTCCGCGGACTCCGGCTCGTGCCCCGCGGCGCGCATCACATCCCGGACCCGCTCGAATTCGCCGGGATCGGTCAGCACCTCGATCGAGCCGCCCGCGTCCACGACAACGTCTTCGGCACCCGCCTCGATCGCCGCTTCCATGATCGCATCCTCGTCCGAGCCTTCGGGATAAAACAACAGGCCCACGTGGTTGAACAGGTAATTGACGGAGCCGTCGGCACCCAGGTTGCCGCCACTCTTGGAGAAGGCGTGGCGCACTTCGGCCACCGTGCGATTCCTGTTGTCGGTCAGGCAGTCCACCATCACGGCGGTCCCGCCCGGGCCGTAGCCTTCGTAGCGTATCTCCTGGTAGTCCGCGCCGTCGAGTTCGCCCGCGCCGCGCTTGACGGCGCGCTCGATGTTGTCCTTGGGCATGCTCTGCGCCCTGGCCTTGTCGATCGCCAGCCGCAGGCGCGGGTTGGCAACCGGATCGCTGCCGCCCATCTTCGCCGCCACCGTGACCTCACGAATCAGTTTCGTGAAAAGCTTGCCGCGTTTCTTGTCCTGGGCGCCCTTGCGGTGCTGGATATTCGCCCACTTACTGTGTCCTGCCATACTGTTCCGCTTGTTGTTCCCGTGCGCCCCTGCAAGCCGCCAACGGCCCCGGACCGCGCACACGCCGGTAATCTATGCCTGATACGATTTCATGCCCGCTGCCCAAGGCTGAATCCGGCCGGGGCCACGGGGCCGAAATCAGCGCGTATGATAACGGTTATTGACGGCACAGGCACACTGGGAAGTTCTGCCAAATGGCGGTTTCGAAACCTGAAAATCACGATAACGGCACCGAACAGGTGGATATCGTCGCCGCGGCGAGGGCCTTCGTCGCGGCCCTGCCGCCGCGCGCGGGACTGGCGCCGGCGGTTGCCGACGGCCAGGCCATCGCCGCCATCGTCGCGTCGCTGGGATTGCCGCCCGACGTGGTCGCCGCGGTGCACCTGTACCCCCTGGTCCGGGACGGCTTCATCGACGAAGATACTTTAAATAACAGTAAGTTATCGTCTCTTTCTCAAGTCGTTCGAGGCCTGGTCAGGCTCGGCCGCTTCTCCCTGCCCGCCGACTGGCAGCCCGGCGAGGCGCTGGCCGTGCAGCAGTCCGAGGCGCTGCGCAAGATGCTGCTCGCGGTCGTGTCGGACGTACGGCTGGTGCTGGTCCGGATCGCCGAGCAGCTGCATCGCATGCGCGAGGCCAGGGTAGCCTCGGCAGCCGAGAAGCAGGCGCTGTCGACCGAGACTCGCGAAATCTATGCCGCGCTCGCCAACCGCCTGGGTGTGTGGCAGCTCAAGTGGGAACTCGAGGATCTCGCGTTCCGCTATACCGAGCCCGATACCTACACGGACATCGCGCGTGCCCTGAAGGAGAAGCGCGAGGAACGCGAGGCGTTCATCGAAAAGGTCAAGAACATCCTGCGCCGTGAATTGCACGACGCGGGGGTGGCCGCCCAGGTCACCGGGCGGTCCAAGCACATCTACAGCATCTGGCGCAAAATGCAGCGCAAGGACCGCGGCCTCGAGAGCCTGTTCGACATCCGCGCCGTGCGCATCCTCGTGAACGACGTGAAGGACTGCTACGCCGCGCTCGGCGTCGTGCACAACCTGTGGTCCTACCTCCCCGGCGAGTTCGACGACTACATCGCGAATCCCAAGGAGAACGACTACCGTTCGCTGCACACCGCCGTCATCGGCCCGCGGGGCAAGACGCTGGAGGTGCAGATACGCTCGTTCGACATGCACCGCCAGGCGGAACTCGGTGTCGCGGCGCACTGGCGTTACAAGGAAGGCGGCGGCACCCCCGCGGCATTCGACCAGAAAATCCGCTTCCTCAGGCAATTGCTCGACCCCGGCAACGACAGCGGCGACCTGCTCGACCAGATCCGCGACGACCTCTTCGAGGACCGCGTCTACGCCGTGAGCCCGAAAGGGGACGTCGTGGAACTGCCCGCCGGCGCGACGCCGCTCGACTTCGCGTATTACGTGCACACCCAGGTCGGCCATCGCTGCCGGGGCGCCAAGGTCAATGGCCGCATCGTGCCGCTGACCTACGCGGTGCAGAACGGCGACAAGATCGAGATCATCACCGGCAGCCAGGCGCAGCCGAGCCGCGACTGGCTGAGCCCGCGGCTCGGCTACCTGGCCGGCAGCCGCAGCCGCGCGAAGGTGCGCAGCTGGTTCCGCCAGCAGGACCGGGACCAGCATCTGCGCCAGGGGCGCGAAATCCTCGAGCGCGAACTGGCACGGCTGAACGTCCGCGACGTGGCGACGGACACGATCGCGGCACAGCTGAAGTTCGCCAATACCGACGCGCTGTGCGTCGCGCTCGGGGCCGGTGACGTCACGCCCGCCGCGGTGGCAACGGCGCTGCAGCAGCTGCGCGGGGTCGATTCCGCGAAGCCGCTGAAGCGCCGCCGGCCCGCGAACCGCAAGACCGGCGAAGCGGACGGCGTGGCCGTCAGCGGCGTGGGCGACCTGATGTGCAATTTCGCGCGCTGTTGCCGGCCCGTGCCGCCGGAACCGATTTCGGGGTATATCACCCAGGGCCGCGGCGTGAGCATTCACCGCCAGGACTGCGGCAATTTCCTCGGCCTCAACCGCCGCCACCGCGAACGCATCATCGAGGTGAACTGGGGCCGCTCGGATTCGGCGACCTACCCGGTCGAGTTGACGCTGCGCGCCTACGACCGCAGCGGGCTGATCCGCGACATCAGCACCATCCTCGCCGACGAAGCGGCCAACGTCACCGACCTGAAGAGCAAGACGGACAAGAAGACCCTGGAGACGGTGATGGACATCAGCATCGAAATCCGTGACCTGCCGACGCTCAGCACCGCGATCGCCCGGCTGGAACAGGTGCCGAACGTGATCACCGTGCAACGGCGCTCCTGATTTCGGTTACTATTCCGGGCGGGGGCAAGAAGCAGAACAAGAAAGGACAGGGGCATGCAGGAATTCATCGATCAGATCAACAGCTACGTCTGGAGCCCGGTACTCGTGTACCTGCTGCTCGCGGCGGGGCTTTTCTTTTCCGTACTCACCCGCTTCGTGCAGGTGCGCCTGTTCCGCGAGATGATCAACCTGCTGTTCTCGAGCAAGGAGTCCGACCGCGGCATTTCGTCCTTCCAGGCGTTGTCGGTATCGTTGTCGGGCCGCGTCGGCACCGGCAACATCGCAGGCGTCGCCGCGGCGATCGGTTTCGGCGGGCCCGGCGCCGTGTTCTGGATGTGGGTCGTGGCGTTCCTGGGTGCGGCGACCGCCTACGTCGAATCCGCGCTGGGCCAGATCTACAAGGAAGAAGACGAGGGCCAGTTCCGCGGTGGCCCCGCGTATTACATCGAGAAGGCCATGGGCCAGAAGTGGTACGCATGGATCTTCGCCATCTCGACCATTTTCGCCGTCGGCCTGCTGTTGCCGACCGTGCAGTCGAATGCCATCGGCAATGCCGCCGACCTCGCCTTCGGCAGTTCCGGCACCCTCGAGACGTCGCTCGGCTCGGTGACCTACACCAAGCTGGGTGCCGCCGTCTTCGTCGTGTTGCTGTTCGGCTTCATCATCTTCGGCGGCGTGAAGCGCATCGCGCACTTCACCCAGGTCGTCGTGCCATTCATGGCGATTGGTTACGTCCTGCTTGCTGTCGTCATCATCCTGCTGCACATCGACAAGCTGCCGGGCGTCATCATGCTGATCGTCGGGGACGCGTTCACGCCGATGGCGGGTGTCGGCGCCGCGATCGGCTGGGGCGTCAAGCGCGGCGTCTACTCGAACGAAGCCGGCCAGGGAACCGGCCCGCACGCGGCCGCGGCTTCGGAGGTGGAACATCCCGCACAGCAGGGGCTCGTGCAGGCGTTCTCGGTGTACGTGGATACGCTGTTCGTGTGTTCGGCGACCGCCTTCATGATCCTGATCACCAACCAGTACTACGTCACCGGTGTCGAAGCGACGGAGAGCGGCGGCATGCTGTCGAACGACGTGCTCGCGAACAGCCCGGCATTCACCCAGTATGCGCTGGAGAGCGTCGTCGGTGGTTTCGGCAAGACCTTCGTCGCCTTCGCGCTGTTCTTCTTCGCGTTCACGACGATTCTCGCCTATTACTACATCGCGGAAACCAACGTCGCCTACATACGCCGCACCATACGCGTCCCCGGCGAGATCACCGTGCTCAAGTTCCTGATGCTCGGCGCGGTGTTCTACGGCACCGTGCGTACCGCCGACCTCGCCTGGGCGCTCGGCGACATGGCCGTCGGCCTGATGGCCTGGCTGAACATCGTCGGCATCCTGATCCTGTTCCTGATGGGCAAGCCCGCGCTGAAAGCGCTCGACGACTACGAAGCGCAGATGAAGGCAGGCGTGACGAAGTACACCTTCGACCCGAAGAAGCTCGGCATCAGGAACGCGGACTTCTGGGAACGCGAGGGCTGAGGCCGGCCCGACCGGGTCGCGGTTCGAGAACCGCTCCTACAACGCGCACGAGCCTCCTGTAGGAGCGGGCCTGGGCCCGCGAATGCCACGGGACGCCCGTCAGTTCATATAGGAACGGGCCTCGGCCCGCGAATGCCACGGGACGCCCGTCAGTTCATGTAGGAGCGGGCCTCGGCCCGCGAATGCGACAGGGCGCCGATCAGTTCATGTAGTTCAGGGCGCGCTTGTCGACGTTGAGCGCGGCCTCGTGAATCGCTTCCGCGAGGCTCGGATGCGCATGGATCGTGCGCTGGATGTCCTCGGTGCTGGCCGAGAACTCCAGCGCGAGCACAGCTTCCGCGATCAGTTCGCCGGCCATGGGCCCGACGATGTGCACGCCGAGAACCTCGTCGTCGTCCTCTGCGGAAATGATCTTCACCATGCCGGTGGTCTGCTCCATGGCCTTGGCGCGGCCGCTCGCGGCAAACGGGAAAGAGCCTTTCTTGTACGCGCGACCGCTCGCCTTGACCTCGGCTTCGGTCTTGCCCACCCAGGCGATCTCGGGTGAGGTGTAGATGACCGATGGGATCACGTTGTAATTGACCTCGGCAACCTCGCCGGCAATGAGATCGGCGGCCATGACACCCTCTTCCGAGCTCTTGTGCGCCAGCATCGGGCCGCGCACGGCATCGCCGACCGCGAACACGCCCTTGACGCGCGTGCGGCACTCGTGGTCCACGACGATGAAGCCGCGCTCGTCGAGCTGGATGCCGGCGTCGTCCGCCAGCAGGCCCTCGGTGTAAGGCTTGCGCCCGACCGCAACGATGAGCTTGTCGACCTCGATGGAGCCCGAGCCCGACTTGTCGTCGTACTCGACCTTGACGCCCTTCTTGCCGGCCTTCGCCGCCGTGACCTTCGCGCCGAGGCGGATGTCGAGCCCCTGCTTCTTGAAATCGCGCGCGGCGGTGTTGGCGACGTCGCGATCGGCCATGAACAGGAAGTCGTCCATGGCCTCGAGGATCGTCACCTCCGAGCCGAGACGCGACCAGACGCTGCCGAGCTCGAGGCCGATGACACCCGCACCGATGACACCGAGTCGCTTCGGCACAGCCTCGAGTTCCAGCGCGTCCCAGGAGTCGATGATGTTCTCGCCGTCGAATTTCGCGAACGGCAACTCGATGGGCACCGAACCGGAAGCCAGGATGACGTACTTCGCTTCGAGCACTTCCGGGTCGCCGTCGACGGGCGTGAACTCGACTTTCTTGCCGGCCAGCAACTTGCCGTGGCCGACGAGGCCTTCCACCTTGTTGGCCTTGAACAGTCCCGCGATGCCGCCCGTCAACTGGCGCACGATGCCGGCCCTGCGTTTTTGCATGGTACCGAGATCGAGGCCGAGCTTGCCGGTCTCGATGCCGTGTTTCTTGAACTCGTGAGCGGCGCGATGATACAGCTCCGACGACTCCAGCAGGGCCTTGGACGGGATGCAGCCCGCGTTCAGGCAGGTGCCGCCGAACGCATACTTGCCGTCCCGGTTCTGCCACTTGTCGATGCACGCGACGGTCATGCCGTGTTGTGCGGCTCGAATCGCGGCGATGTAGCCGCCGGGGCCGGCCCCGATCACTACGACATCAAATTTTCTGCTCATCGTTTACCTGGTTCCTCAAACTTCCAATAGCAACCTGCCCGGGTCCTCGAGCTGCTCCTTGATCGTCACGAGAAACTGCACGGCTTCTCGTCCGTCGATGATCCTGTGATCGTAGGTCACCGCGAGGTACATCATCGGGCGGATCCTGATCTCACCGTCCACGACCATCGGCCGCTGCTGGATGTTGTGCATGCCGAGGATCGCGCTCTGCGGCGGGTTCAGGATCGGCGTCGACATCATCGAACCGAAGATGCCGCCGTTGGTGATGGTGAAGGTGCCGCCGGTCAGGTCGTCCATGCCGATGGTGCCGTCCTGCGCCTTCTTCGCCATCGCCGCCAGCTCCGCTTCGAAGCGGGCAAAGCTCATCTGGTCGACGTCGCGCAGTACCGGGACCATCAGGCCGCGTTCCGACGAGACCGCGATGCCGATGTCGTAATAGTTGTGATAGACGATGTCGTTGTCCTCGACCGAGGCATTGACGGCCGGGAATTTCTTCAGGCCCTCGACCGCGGCTTTGGTGAAGAAGGACATGAAGCCCAGGCGCACGCCGTGCTTCTTCTCGAACGCATCCTTGTAGCGGGCGCGCAGCGCCATGACCTCGGTGAGATCGACCTCGTTGAACGTCGTGAGCATGGCGGCCGTGTGCTGGGCCTGCACCATGCGCTCGGCGATACGCGCGCGCAGCCGCGTCATCGGCACGCGCTTCTCCGTGCGT
Organism: uncultured Gammaproteobacteria bacterium; assembly: GCA_963712755.1. GTDB lineage: Bacteria > Pseudomonadota > Gammaproteobacteria > Steroidobacterales > Woeseiaceae > UBA1847. Next base: position 120,364 of record CAVQIY010000001.1, read on the forward strand.
TCCAGCCCGACGACGGTGTCGCCCGGTTCTTCGCTCGCGGCGTGATCGGCGGGCGTCACGTCGCTGCTCTTGTCGGCCTTCAGGAAGTCCATGACGTCGGACTTGGTGATGCGGCCGCCTCTGCCGCTGCCGCTCACCATTTCCGCATCGAGATCGTGCTCGTCCAGCAGCCGCCTGACGGCCGGGCTGGTCTTGCCGGCTTTCGCGGCGCGCTCCTGGCCCAACGACGCCGGTTCGGCCTCGGCCTGCTCGTCGGTCTCCCCGGCTTCGGGCTCCTCGGGCTCCGCCGCGGCGGCACCCTCGCCCTCCGCGAGCACGGCCAGCACGTCGCCGGCCGTCACGGTCGCGCCGTCCTGCACCTTGATTTCCTGCAACACGCCGTCCGCGGGCGCCGGGACTTCCAGCACGACCTTGTCGGTCTCGAGGTCGACGAGGTTCTCGTCTCGGCTCACTCGATCGCCGGCCTTCTTGTGCCAGCCGACCAGGGTTGCATCGGACACCGATTCCGGTAGCGCCGGCACTTTGATTTCGATCGTCATTTGGTCTTCCGTTTCGACTTGCGCGGCTTGGCCGATTTGCTCGCCTTGATCTCGATATCAAGCGCGGCCTCGACCAGTGCCTGTTGCTGTTGAAGGTGAACTTTGAATATCCCGGACGCGGGCGCGGCCGACGCGGGACGCCCCGCATAGAAGAGGTTCTGGTGATCGCGCAGCGGTTCCTGCAGGCGATGCCGGATCTGGTACCAGGCGCCCTGGTTCTGCGGCTCCTCCTGGCACCAGACGATGTCCTCGACGTGCTCGTATTCCTCGATGACCGCGGCGAACTCCTCCACGGGGAACGGGTAGAGCTGCTCGATGCGAATCAGGGCGATGTCGTCGATGCCGTGCACCTGGCGGGACTCGAGCAGGTCGTAGTAGACCTTGCCGCTGCAGAACACGATGCGCCGCGTGGCGGCCGGCGCTATCTGTTCGACCTCGGGAATGATCAGGTTGAAGCGGCCGTTCGACAGCGCCGAGATCGGCGACACCGACATCTTGTGGCGCAACAGGCTCTTGGGCGTCATGACGATCAGCGGCTTGCGGAACTTGCGCAGCATCTGCCGGCGCAGCATGTGGAACATCTGCGCCGGCGTGGACGGTACGCAGACCTGCATGTTGTGCTCGGCGCACAGCTGCAGGAACCGCTCGAGCCGCGCGGAGGAATGCTCCGGCCCCTGCCCTTCGTAGCCGTGCGGCAGGAACAGGGTCATGCCGCAGAGGCGGCCCCACTTTGCGTCGCCCGAACTGATGAACTGGTCGATGACCACCTGCGCACCGTTCGCGAAGTCGCCGAACTGGCCTTCCCAGATGACCAGCGTCGTCGGGTCCGTGGTCGAATAGCCGTATTCGAAACCGAGCACCGCTTCCTCGGACAACAGCGAATCGATGACGCGAAACGCGTTCGGCCGATCCACGATGTGCTGCAGCGGCGTGTACTCGCGGTTGTTGACCTGGTTGTGCAGCACGGCGTGACGGTGGAAGAACGTGCCGCGCCCGCTGTCCTGGCCGACCAGGCGGCAGGCGTAGCCGTCCTCGATCAGCGTCGCGTAGGCCATGGTCTCGGCGAAACCCCAGTCCATGTCGATCTCGCCGGCCGCCATGCGCTTGCGCTCGTCGACGATGCGCTGCACGCGGCCGTGCAGCTTGAGGTCGTCGGGCATATCCGTGAAGTACCCGGCCGCCCTCGCCGCGCGTTTCGGCGTAATCGTCGTGTCGACGGGCTCGTCCCAGGTCGCGTCGAGGTACGGCGTCCAGTCGACGGTGAATTCGTTGCCGATCATGCCCAGCGACGCCTTCGGCACGGGCTCGCCGCGATCCAGGCGGTCGCGGTACTCGTCCTGCAGCTTGCTGGCGCGTTCCTTGCTGATGAGCTTTTTCTCGACCAGCTTCTCGGCATAGAGGTCGCGCGTGGTCCGGTGCTTTCTTATTACGCCGTACATCACGGGCTGCGTCGCCGCCGGCTCGTCGGCCTCGTTGTGGCCATGCCGGCGGTAGCAGACGAGGTCGATGACGACGTCCTTCTTGAAGGTCTGGCGATACTGCAACGCAAGACGCGTGACGACGATGACCGCTTCCGGGTCGTCGCCGTTGACGTGGAATATCGGTGCCTCGATCATCTTCGCGACGTCACTGCAGTAATCGGTTGAGCGGGCATCCGACGGCCGATGCGTCGTGAAGCCGATCTGGTTGTTCACCACGATGTGCACGGTGCCGCCGGTGCGGAAACCGTTGGTCTGCGACAGCTGGAAGGTTTCGGTGACGACACCCTGGCCCGAGAACGCCGCGTCGCCGTGGATCAGCACCGGCAGGACCTCGACGCGCTCCTGGTCGTCGCGGCGCTGCTGCCGCGCCCGCACCGACCCCTCGACGACCGGGTTGACGATCTCGAGATGCGACGGATTGAAAGCGAGCGCGATGTGCACGTTGCCGCCGGAGGTCTTCATGTCGGCGGAGAAGCCCTTGTGGTACTTGACGTCGCCGGACCCCCGCAGCTCGTCGAGGTCGTAGTTGCCCTCGAACTCCTCGAACAGCTCCTCGGGCGACTTGCCGAGAATGTTGACGAGCACGTTGATGCGGCCACGATGCGCCATGCCGATGACGATCTCGTGAATCCCCTTCGCACCCCCCTGGTGGATCAGGTCGTCGAGCATCGGAATGAGGCTGTCGCCGCCCTCGAGCGAGAAGCGCTTCTGGCCGACGTAACGTGTGTGCAGGTAGCGCTCGATGCCCTCGGCGCTGGTCAGCTGCTCGAGGATCGCGACCCGCTCCTCGTCGCTGAGCGGCGGGTTGACCCTGTCGTGTTCGAAATGCTCGCGCAGCCACAGGCGCTCGCGCGCCCGCGAGATGTGCGCGAACTCGACCGTCGCCTTGCCGCAGTAGATCGACCTCAGCAGCGCGATGATGTCGCGCAGCTTCATGCGGGTGTTGCCGGACCTGGCCAGGCCGCCGGTGTAGAACTCGGTGTCCATGTCGGCCTCGGTGAGGCCGAGGTAGTCGAGCTTGAGGACGCCGGGCACGCGGCGCTCCATCAGTCCCAGCGGGTCGATATCCGCGATCTGGTGGCCGCGCAGGCTATAGACCTGGATCAGGCGGGCAACGGCGGCCTGCTTCTCCGCGGAGGACGCGGCGAGCTTGCGGCTGCCGGGCCGGAGCTGCCGGGTCCTGCCGCCCTCGCGCGCAGACTCGAGCAAATGCTCGCGGATCGGCGAATGGGCGACCTCGGTCTGCGGATCCCCGAGGGACTCAAAGTAGCCACGCCACGCCGCCGGAACCGATTCCGGGTCGGCCAGGTACTGCTCGTACAGGGCCTCGACCGCGCTGGCATTGCTGCCGAACAGCGGCGTGGTTGCGTATTGATCCTTGAGAGAACTGCCCATGAGAGTGGATTTTCGCGGCAATGACGCCGCGAGTGCGCGCTTATTTGTTCAGGCTGCCAAAAAGGCTGGCTAGTGTAGCCCAAGCCACCGGCATTGGAAACGATACGATAGTCAAAGCACCGCGAGCAGGTGCACGATCTCGTAACAGACCAGGCAGCAGTAGAAAACGAAGAAAAAGGTCAGGAAAAGGCCGGTCCGGAAGCGGTTCATGAAACGGAACTTGGCGAGAAACACCAGGATCAGGATACCCGTGGCCGTCATCACGACCTTGCTGACGGCGAAGGCCGCACCGCCCTGGCCGAGCATGCTCGCCATGAAGGGGTTCGCCTCGATCATGCCGTTCTGCAACAGCGTGAGCGTCAGGAAGGCATCGGCGGTGCTCAGCAGCATGATGCCCACCGACAGGAAGAACAGCCACGGATGGTGCCAGTCCAGGAAAATCAGGTCGCCTTCGTCGCCGCGACGCGGCGCATGCCGGCGCGAGCGCAGGAAACCGAACAACACCGTCCGCCAGGTAAACGCACGCCGGTCGATCGCCGCGCGCCGGTTGGCCGCGCTGCTGCTCCCTGCCACGGCGTCATCCATCTCCGCCAATATCTCGCTTCCTGCCGTCATCCACCGTCACCGTGTCGAGAATACCCTGCCCGGTCACCGGGCCGCTAGTCGCCATCCTGGGGGCTGGTCGCCTCCAGCAGGTACGCGATCATGTCCGCCCTGTCCGTGGCACCGGACACACCGGGAAAACTCATGCGGTTGCCGGGCAGAAACCGCGCCGGCCGCGCGAGCCAGGCATCCAGTGCCCGTGGCGTCCAGGTGAATTCGGCCTCCTGCAACGCGGCGGAATACGGGTAGCGCTCCGCCGAACCCGCCGCCCTGCCGAAGAACCCGAACAGGTTGGGACCGATCATGTGCACTCCGCCTTTGCCGAGCGTATGACAGGCCTTGCACATTTGCGCCAGGCGCTGGCCGTTCTCCCGGTCAGCCCCGGCGTAGGGCGCTTGTTGCAGGTAGTCCGCCGCCGCCAGCACCGACTGATCGCCGAGCGTGGCCGCGGTCAGCGCGGCGCCGGCCTCGTCAGCGCCGCCCGGCGTGGATTCCGAACCGCCTCCACAGGCTGCCACGAGCCCCGCTGCAACCAGCAGCGCAACCACCGTATCGCGATTCACTTCGAGCCAACCCTTCGATGTCCCTTCCAATGTCAAAACTATAAGGCAATTTGCGTACCAGCGCCCCACGGGCGCGCCGTTGTGCCGTTTCCCCCGCCGATCGCGGGCCTGGCCGGCGAAATATGTATAATTTCCCGACGCTTCGCCCGCCACGTTGGAGCGGCACCGCCAAACAGGCGATAATCCCGGTTCCGGAGACGATCACGGGCATACGATGACAGGCTATACGGCAACGCTGCCGAGCGGCGAGGCAATCCACTACGTCGACCGCAAGCGCCGCTTCTGGTTGCTCTCCGTGCTGTATCCGCTGCAGCCCTTCGCCGGCATCGTGCTGCACGCGGCAACGGGCAACGAGCTGTGGCTGCTGCTGCCGTTCCTGCTCAACTACGTTATCGCGCCGGTTCTCGACCTGGTACTGGGCGAGGACGAGAACAACCCGCCCGAAGAGGTCGTCATGCAGCTCGACCGGGACCCTTATTACCGGCGACTCACCTACATCGTCGTACCGCTGCATTTCGCGACGCTGGTGGGCACGGCCTGGTACGCAGCGACGCAGGACCTCAGTGCCTGGGCGTTTGTCGCGCTGGCGGTGGTTGCCGGCATGACCGCGGGCCTCGCGATCAACACCGGCCATGAACTCGGCCACAAGAACTCGAGGCTCGAGAAACTGCTGGCGAAGATCGTGCTCGCGGTGCCGGCCTACGGCCATTTCACCATCGACCACAATCGCGGCCACCATCGCGACGTCTCGACCCCCGAGGACGCGGCCAGCGCGCGCATGGGCGAGAGCATCTACAGATTCGCCGCACGCGAGATGCCCGGTGGGTTGCTGCGTGCGTGGGAGATCGAGAAGGACCGCCTGCAGCGGCGCGGCAGGTCCGCGTGGAATCCGGGCAACCAGATATTACAGTCTTATGCGCTGACAGCCGCGCTATGGACCGGGCTCGCGTGGGCCTTCGGCTGGGTGATGCTGCCGTTCCTCATCCTGCACACCGTGTTCGCCTGGTGGCAGCTGACCAGCGCAAACTACGTGGAGCATTACGGTCTGCTGCGAACGAAAGACGAGAACGGACGGTACGAGCGCTGCGCGCCCCATCACTCCTGGAACAGCAACCATGTCTTCAGCAATCTCGTGTTGTTCCATCTCGAACGCCATTCCGATCATCACACCCACCCGCTCCGGCGCTACCAGTCGTTGCGGCACTTCGACGACCTGCCGCAGCTGCCGAACGGCTACTTCGGCACCTACCTGCTCGCCTACCTGCCCTGGCTCTGGTTTCGCGTCATGGACAAGCGGCTGCTCGCGCTGCCCCACATCCGCGGCGACCTCGACAAGGTGAACATCGATCCCGACGCCCGCGGCCGGATCTTCCTGCAATACGGCCGCGACAAGATGGCGGAGCCGGTAATCTCGTAACTACGCCAAATCGAGACGTTTTGCCCGGATAGTCGTGGTTCGGGCAGCGCGCCCGGCCGTTAACCTGCACGGGACTTCGGCCGATACCAAGGCGACCATGCAGCCACTCACCCTGCGCCTGTCCATCCGGCAGCTGCTGCTGATCATTATCGGCCAGACCTTCGCGCTCGTGGCCCAGGCATGGCTGTCGCGCGCGCTGCAGGCGCAGGGCTACGAGCAGGCTCTGGCGCACTACCTCGCGTACCTCGTCGTGCCGCCGATCCTGCTGCTGGTGCTCGCACCCGTGCTGCTCGAACACCGCGACTTTTTGCCGCGGCTGTTTCGGCGCAACGCGCTGACGCTGCGGCTGGTGCTCGCCGCCGTGGCGCTCGGGGTAACCATGCGCATCGTATGGTGGTCGCAGCTGATCGCACGCGTCGCACTCGGCATCACCGTGAACGACGATCCGCAGGCGATTGCCGGCCCCGTCTTTTCCTGGGGCTGCCCGCCCATGCCCTCGCTGCTTCTCGGCCTGTTCGTGATGGCGGCCCTCATCCCGGTGATGGAAGAATCGGTGCATCGCGGTTTTGTACAGTCCGCCTTCGCGCACAAGGGCCCCCTGCCCGCCATCCTGGTCTCGGCGCTGGTCTTCAGCGTGTTTCACCCACCGTCGTCCTACGGGTTCGTGTTTGTCCTTGGCCTGGTTCTGGGCGCCCAGTTCTGGCTCACCGGCTCGCTATGGGCAACGATGATCAGCCATGCTACCTACAACGGGCTCACCCAGTTCGACTGGCGCTGCCTGCACGGCCAGTGGAACCCACCGGCGGACAGCCTGCCGCAACTGTTCCCCGGCACTTTCGCACTGCTTGCGCTGGTCGGCGCGATGTTGGGGATTGTTCTGCTGCTGCGCTATCAAAGGGCCGGGGCGGACCGCGCCCCGGCCCGCGGCGGCTAACCCAGCGCGTTCGCGACGCGCTCGATGATGTACGACGTCGCTTCGACGAGGCCCTCGTAGATCTCGATGATCTCGCCGCCAATTGACCCGGTATCCGTAATGCCGCCGTAATTGTTACCGCTCTGGTCCGACCGGCACTGTTCCGCGGCGCCGCCGACGCATCCGATTTCGCTCATGGTGAGTTCGCGCATGATTCAATCTCCTTATCGATCATGATTTTCAGGGTGTGTGCGCTTCCCGCGCACTGTCACCCTAGCCGCACCAGCCGAATCCAGCGCGCACAGAAACCCGCCAATTCATGCGGTTTTTGACATAGTCCAACGCGCCCGGGCCCGGCAGGTTGTGATACGGCGCACGGAACCGGCCGTGCTGCCTGTCTACGCTGGAAGGCACCGAATTGCCCGGGCAACAGGACACCTATCATGAAGACTTATTCGCTCAGGCTGTGCGCGCTCGTCGTGGCGCTCGCGGCATCCGGAACTGCGCTCGCGGACCACAATTTCGGCGTCGGCGTCAAAGCGGGTACGCTCGGCATCGGCGTCGAGGGCACCTGGCGGCCGCTGCCGTACCTCGATTTCCGCGTCGGCGCCAACCAGTACGACTACACCGTCGACGGCGTCTACACGGGCGTCAACTACGACGCCGAGATCAACCTCGACAATTACTACGTGACCGGCAACCTGAGTTTCCCGCTCAGCCCGTTCCGCCTCACCGGCGGGCTGTATTCCAACGGCAACGAATTCAACGCGTCGAGCGGCGACAACGGCGCCATCATCGTGATCGGCGGCGACCCGTTTCCCGCCGACGCCGTGGGCACGCTGTTCGCGACCGCGACGTTCGACAGCACCTCGCCGTATTTCGGCGTCGGCTTCGACTTCACCGTGTTCGGCAAGGTCGGCATGAACCTCGACTTCGGCGTGCTCTGGCAGGGATCCCCGCAGGTGTCGATGGCCACCGACGGCCTGCTCGCGGGCGATCCCGTATTCGAAGCTGCGCTCGACGCCGAGCGGGCCGAACTCGAGAACGAACTCGGCGACTACAAGGCCTGGCCCGTGGTGAGCCTCGGCTTCGTTTTCAATTTCCTCTAGAAGCGGTCCAGCAAGCCCGCAATCGCGAGCCCCGCGCGCAGGTAGCCACGGCGCAGCGCCGGAACCGGGTAGCGCGGCGGCAGTTCCCTCACGAGCCTCGGCAGGTCCTCGGGGGCGCGGCCCCGTGCGATCCAGTCGGCGAGCTGCTTGCCGGCCCACGTCGCGGTATTGACGCCGTTGCCGTGATAACCGAAGCCGAAGAACGTGTACGGATCGTCCGTGAGCCGGCCGATGGCGGGCCGCATTGACGCCGTCATGCAGATCAGGCCGTGCCAGCGATACTCGATCTCGACATCGGCCCAGCGCGGCCAGATGCCCCGCATCGTTGCAATCATCTTGCGGTAGGTCGCGCGCTCCCCTTCCGGGGTGCCGCGGTTGCTGCCGCGTGCACCGAACAGGAAACGGTTGTCAGGCAGCAGGCGAAAGTAATTGAGCAGGTGCCGTGACGTGATGGCCGGGTGCTCGGTGTGCCAGCCCTGGTCCAGCCGCTCGTCGTCGGTCAACGGGCGCGTTACCACGATTGCGCTGACGACCGGCAACGTACGGCCGTAGAACTCGGAGCGGAGCCGTTCCGGCATGAACGCGTTGGTCGCGAACAGGACTTTCGAGGCACGCAACGTCCCGCCGGCGGTGTGCAGCTGGTGGCCGCCTTGCGGCGTGCGCGACCAGTCGACCACTTCGCTCGACGAGTGCAAGATCGCACCGCGCTCGATCGCCGCCCGTGCGAGGCCCCGGCAGAAACGCAGCGGGTGCAAGCCGAGAGCCGGTTTCGAGACCAGCGCGCCGTGCTGGTCGGGCGTATTGTAGACGCGCTCGGTCACCTCGTAGCGCGTCAGCAGCGCGGCATCCACGCCGAGCACCTCGGTCAGCGCCCGGTGATCGGCCTCGAGGCCGGCGAAGGCGCGCCGCGAGTGGGCGATCTCGACTTCCGCCGCGCCGAATGCCTCGATATCGATGCCCTCGTCCGCGGCAAGGCCGCACACGAGCCTGACCGCCTGCACCTGTGCGCGATACCAGGCCCGCGCAGCTTCGACGCCGAATTGCCGAATCGCGCCTCGCGGCGAGAAGCCGGTTCCACCGACGCAGCAGAAGCCGCCGTTGCGGCCGGAAGCGCCCCAGCCGATGGGCCCTGCCTCCAGCACACGCACGTCGATACCGTGGTCCTTTGCCAGGTGGTAGGCCGCCGACAAACCCGTGTAGCCGCCGCCGATGATCGCGACGTCGCAGGATTCGTTCCGCGCGAGGGGCGCCGTTGCAACAGCCGGCGGCGGCGCCGTCGCTTCCCAGTAACTGGGCTGCGGCGCGGCGAAGTCGTACAGGTTGTCGTCGTACAGGCGCCGCATCGACGTCAGTCCCGTGTCACGCGCTCCGCGCACGACAGCATGGCTGCGAGACTCATCTCCACGTCCGCTGCCGTCGTCGCCCAGTTGCAGACGCTGATGCGCATCGCGCGCCGCCCCTGCCAGGCCGTCCCGCCGCACCAGCAGGTACCGTCGCGCTGGATGGCCTCGATGACGCGCCGGGTGGTCTCGTCGTCGCCGAAGGCAACGAGGACCTGGTTGAGCACGACCTCGTTCAGGATCTCGTAGCCGGCCTCCTGCAGGCCGCCCGCGAAACGCCGGGCGTGCGCGCAGCAGCGCTCGACGAGATCCTCGACGCCGTTGCGGCCCAGCGACCGCAGGGCGGCCCAGATGTCCACGCCGCGGGCGCGGCGCGAGAGTTCGGGCGTGTAATCGGAAGGGTTGCGATGCTCGGTGACGGTTGGCAGGTAGTCTGCGGTGATCGCCATCGCGGATTTCAGCGCCGCCGCGTCGCGCGTGATCGCCACGCCGCTGTCGTAGGGCACGTTGAGCCACTTGTGCGCGTCCGTGGCCCAGGAATCGGCCGCCTCGATGCCGGCGACCCGGTGCCGCATGCCGGGTACGGCGGCCGCCCACAGCCCGAACGCGCCGTCGACGTGCACCCAGGCGCCGGCGGGCCGCACGGCGCTGCAGATCTCGGCGACCGGATCGAACGCGCCGGTATTGATGTTGCCGGCCTGCGTGCAGACGATCGTGGGCCCCGTCGATCGGCGGCACGGCGGCGGCGATCATGCGTCCCTGGCCGTCGACCGGCACGCGCACGGCGCGGTCGCGCCCCAGCCCCAGCAGGCCGAGCGATTTGGTGAGCGTCGGGTGCGCCTCCTCGCCGACGATGACGGTCAGTTCGGGCGCCCCGATGAGACCGTCCCTGTCGACGTCCCAGCCCACGTCGGCGAGCACCTTGTGCCGCGCCGCGGCGAGCGCCGTGAAATTGGCGATCGTTGCGCCGGTCACGAAGCTCGCGGCACAGTCCTGCGGCAGGCCGAACAGTTCGCAGAGCCAGCGCCTCGACACGTTCTCCAGCGCCGCCATCGCGGGCGTGACTTCGTTCATCGCCGAGTTCTGGTCCCAGGCGGTTGCGAGCCAGTTCGCCGCGACGGTCACCGGCATGGAGCCGCCGATCACGAAGCCGAAGAAGCGCGGCCCGGCCATCGCCACCGACGCCGGGGAGCCGATCTCGTCGAGCAGGGCCAGCGTCTCGGCGTCGTCCCGCCCTTCGCCGGACAGCGCTTCGTCGAAGCCGGCGGTTGCCGTAATCGCCTCGGGGGTAGGCGCAACGCGCCGCTCGGCGAGCGACTCGCGATAGCGAATACCGCGTTCGGCGGCGTCGCGCATGATTTTCGAATAGTCGCTCATGTCGATTCCATCGTTCGGGCCGGGTGGCATGCAGGCAATGCGCGCATTGTCACACATCCGCTGCCGGACTTTGCTGCCGCCCGTGACCCCGTATAATGCCGGCAACGTGATCTTCGACCTGCACTCCCACACCAATGCTTCGGACGGCTCCCTCGATCCCGACGCCCTGCTCGTCCATGCCGCCGAATGCGGCGTGGACGCACTCGCGATCACCGATCACGACACGCTCGCGGCGTTCGACCGCGTCGACACCGCGGTGGCGCGCACCCGCCTCATCCCCGGCATCGAGTTCTCGACCGCCTGGCGCGGCTACGGCGTGCACATCGTCGGCCTCGGCGTCGACCCGGCCTGCGCCGCACTGCAGAACGGCGTCGCGATGCAGCAGCGTGCGCGCGCCGAACGCGCCCGCCTGATCGCGCGACGCCTGCGATCGTCAGGGCTACCGGACGTACTCGGGCCCGTGCTGGACATCGCCAACGGGGAACCCGTCGGACGCCCGCATTTCGCCGCGCACCTCGTGCAGGCAGGGATCGCGAAGGACACCCGCGCGGCATTCCGCAAGTACCTCGGCCCGGGCAAGCCGGGCGACGTCCGCAACGGCTGGGCGGCGCTGCCCGAGGTGGTGCGCTGGATCGTGCAGGCGGGCGGCACCGCGGTGCTGGCGCACCCCGCCAAGTACCGGCTCACCCGCACGCGGCTGCGCGCGCTCGCAGCCGAGTTTCGCGACGCAGGGGGAACGGCGATCGAGGTCGTGTGCGGGCGGCAATCGCCCAACACGACGGCTCACCTCGCGCAACTCGCCAGGGATACCGGCCTTGCGGCGTCCTGCGGCTCCGACTTCCATCACGGCGGCAACCGCTGGTCGCGGCCGGGCGGCTTCCCGCCCCTGCCCGACGACCTGCGGCCCGTCTGGACGGCATGGCAGACGTACTCGGCATAGACGGCGAGATCGCCATCCCGATGGACGAGATCGTGCTGACCGCGGTGCGTTCGGGCGGCGCGGGCGGGCAGAACGTCAACAAGGTCGCCACGGCGATCCACTTGCAATTCGACATCCGTGCCAGCAATTCGCTGCCGGTTCCCGTGCGCGAACGGTTGCTCGCGCTCGACGATCGGCGCATCTCGCCGGCCGGCGTCGTCACGATCAAGGCGCAGGAACACCGCACGCAGAGGCGCAACCGCGAGGCCGCGCTGGAGCGCCTGCGCGATCTCGTGATGTCCGTCCTCGCCGAGAAGAAACCGCGGGTTGCGACGCGTCCGGGCCGCACGTCGGTGCAAAAGCGCCTCGACGGGAAACGGCGCCGCGGCGACCTCAAACGGTCGCGAGGGCGTATCGACGACGCTTAAGCCGCTTCGCAGACGGCGCCGGCATCCGTCCAGGTGCAGCCGCGCTCGCGCCAGTAGCCGGCAATGCCGAGCGCCTCGAGCAGGTCCGCGAAGTCCGCGCGCTCGCGCAGCGGCGCGACTTCCGGTATGAACAGCAGGTCCATCTCGAACACTTCGCCCTCGCTCCGCAGCAGTCGGGCGACTCCCATCGCACCGTCGAGATCGCCGAGCACGGTGCGCGTGATGAACTCGATCTGCCGGCTGATGCCGCCCTGCTCCACGGCCGCGTCGACCGCGGCAACCGCGGCATCGCGGCGTGCCGGGTCGTCGAGCGCGGCAAACACCGGGTCGATCCACGCTTCGCTGCCGCCCGCCATGCGCGCCGCCTGCTGCGTAAGCTCGTACGCCTCGCCGCTGCGTCCCTCGCGGAACAGGAACAGCGCATACCCCATCGTGTGCGTCGAACCGCTCGCGCCGAACTTCTCCGCACGCTCGAAAAACGTCTCGGCGTTACCGGTATCGCCGAGCCACAGGTAGGCGAGCGCGACGCGGCTGTTGATCACGGCCGACGTCGGGTCCATCTCGAGCGCCAGCAGTGCCTGTGCCAGCGACTCATCGAGACGGCCCACCGACGCGAGCATGCGCGAATACCAGTTGAAGGCATTCGGATCGACTACCGCCGACGACGTGGCCGCGCGGTAGGCCTCCTCCGACTTCAGCCACTGCATCTGCTGGTGGTAGACGAAGCCGAAAATGGCATTCGACGCGTCGCGAATACCCGGGTCGGCACGGATGCCCTCTTCGACGGTCGCGATCGCCGCACGGCTCATCTCGTCGGCGGGCGCATCCCGGTAGGTAGGCAGGAGCACGTACGCCGTCGCCAGCATGAGATAGGCAGGCCCGAAGTTCTTGTCCAGCCGGATCGTCTGCTGGAAGAGCTCGATGGCTTCCTCGAGGCTCTTGCCGCTGTCCTGGCGCTTGTCGAACGCATACAGGCCGCGCATGTAGCGATCGTACGCGCCGAAGTTCGCCGGCCGCGTCCTGCTGATCAGCTGCTGCGACGACTGGCCGAACAGGTCCCGCCGCACCATGCGCGCCAGGTCCTCCTGCAGCTGGAAAATCTCGCTGACCGGGCCCTCGATCCCGGCGGTGGCGACGACGTCGCCACTACGGCCGTCTTCCACCGTGTAGAAGATCTGCAGCTCGTCGCCCACGCGATGCACGCGTCCCGACAGGACCGCGTCGACGCCCAGGCTGCTGGCGATCGACGTCACCTCCTCGCCGGTGTGCGCGACACGGCTGCTCTTGACCGTGAAGTCCGGGATATTGTGCAGCGTGTTGACCAATTCGTCCTTGAACCCTGCAACCAGGTAGTTGTTCGCCGGATCCTGGCTCGCGTTTTCGAACGGCATGACGCCGATCGACCCGACGTCGCCGGGCGGCCACAGGCTCCATGCCAGCCACGCGAGCGCCGCGACGAGCACTGCCGCCGCCGGCGTCTTCCAGCGCGGCGCCGCCGGATGATCGGGCAAGGTGGCCGGTGGCGCGCGTTCTGTCTCGGACGCCTCCAGCAGCTCGACCGGCTGCATGAGGCGGTAACCGCGGCGGGTCAGCGTCTCGACGTAGCGATACGGACGGGACTTGTCGCCGAGGTGCCTGCGCAGCTGCGACAGGCAGCGGTTGATCGGTTCGTCGCTTGTCGGCCGGCCGTCCCAGAGTTCATCGACCAGTTCGTCGCGCGTCACGAGATCGCCATCGCGCTTGGCGAGCGCGATCAGGACGCCGAATACGCGCGGCTCGGGCTTTTCTTCGCGGCCGTCCCGGCGCAGCACGCCGCGCAGGGGCAGCACTTCCCAGTCACCGACCCGGAAGCCCTGTCGCAACTCGTCTTCTGTCGGCATCCCGCGTCCCCCTGGCCCCGCCCCGGCGAAGCGCCCGCGCCGATTGTACGGCATTGCGCGCGCCGCCGGGAGCGGACTCAGCGACGCGCCCGGCGAGTGTTACGATGATGACTGGCCGAAGCTGAAACGAGTGGGACCGGAAGCATGGAAAAGCGCATCGTGCATCGCACCCAGACCGGGGTACGCATCGAAACTTCGCTGCTGAAGGTGCTCAAGGCCCTCGCCGAATACACCAACCTGTCGCTCGGCGACCTGCTCGAGGGCATCGTGCTGCACAGCTTCGAGGGCAAGCTGCCTTTTTCACCCGAGACGCAGGCCGTCATCGAGCAGCTCAAGTCGGTGTACGGTTGCACGCTGACCGCGGCGGACAGCCACCGCCTCGAGGAGCGAACCTGAGCCCCTTGGCGGCTAGAACAGTCCTTCGATCTCGCCGGCGCTGTTGACGCGGATATTGTCGGCCGCGGGCTTTCGCGGCAGCCCCGGCATCGTCATGATCGCGCCGCAGATGACGACGACGAACTCCGCGCCGGCGGCGAGGCGTATCTCGCGAACCGGGACGACGTGCCCCGACGGCGCGCCCAGCAAATTCGGGTCCGTCGAGAAACTGTACTGCGTCTTCGCCATGCACACGGGGTAGCGGCCGTAACCGGCCGCGTCCAACTTCGCAAATTCCTCGCGCACTTTCTTGTCCGCGATGATGTCGTCGGCCGCGTAGATTTCGCGGGCAACCCGCCGCGCCTTTTCCCAGAGGCTCAGCTCGTCGCTGTACAGCGTGCGGAATTGCGCCGTGCCGCTGTCACAAAGGGCGGCGACCTGCTCGGCCAGCTCCACGGTGCCCTTGCCGCCGTCGGCCCAGTGCGTGCAGTCGACCGCGTTCACGCCGAACTCCCGGCAGTAGTGCCTGATGACCGCGGCCTCGGCATCGGTGTCCGCCGTGAAACGATTGATCGCCACGACGACCGGCACACCGAATTTGCCGAGATTGCGGATGTGGCGGCCGAGGTTCTTGCAGCCCTTGGTGAGCGCCTCGGTGTTTTCCTTGCCGAGTTCGTCTTTCGGCACCCCGCCCTGCATCTTGAGCGCCCTGATGGTGGCGACGAGCACGACGGCGTCCGGCCGCAGCCCGGCCTTGCGACACTTGATGTTGAAGAACTTCTCCGCGCCGAGGTCGGCGCCGAAACCGGCCTCGGTGACGACGTAGTCGGATAGCTTGAGCGCCGTCTGCGTCGCCATCACGGAATTACAGCCGTGGGCGATATTGGCGAACGGGCCGCCGTGCATCAGCGCCGGGTTGTTCTCCATGGTCTGCACGAGGTTGGGCTGCAGCGCATCCTTGAGCAGGGCGGTCATCGCCCCGTGCGCATTGAGTTGCCGCACCGTCACCGGCTCGTTGTTACGCGTGTAGCCGAGCACGATGTTGCCGAGCCGCGCCTCGAGGTCCGCCAGGCTCGTCGCGAGGCAGAAGATCGCCATGATCTCCGAGGCCACCGTGATATCGAACCCGGCCTCGCGCACGACGCCGTTGTGGTAACCGCCGAGACCGGACGTGATCGAGCGCAGGGCGCGGTCGTTCATGTCCACGACGCGCCGCCAGGTAACGAGGCGCGGATCGATGTTGAGCTCGTTGTCCCAGTGCATGTGGTTGTCGATCAGCGCGGCCAGCAGGTTGTGCGCGGCGCCGATTGCATGGAAGTCGCCCGTGAAGTGCAGGTTGATGTCGGTCATTGGCACGACCTGCGCGTAACCGCCGCCGGCGGCGCCGCCCTTCATGCCGAAGCAAGGGCCGAGGCTCGGCTCGCGCAGGCAGATCGTGGTCTTCTTGCCGATGAGGTTCATGCCGTCGCCGAGGCCGACGGTCGTGGTCGTCTTGCCCTCGCCGGCGGGGGTCGGCGACACGGCCGTCACGAGAATCAGCTTGCCGTCCTGTTTCCTGCCGTTGGCCTTGATGAAGTCCGCGCTGATCTTCGCCTTGTCGTGGCCGTAGGGAATCAGTGCCTCAGGCGGGATGTCCAGCTTTGCCCCGATCGCCTGGATAGGAAGCATCGTTGCCGCTCTTGCGATTTCGATATCTGACTTCACGCTCACCATGCCGCTCCCCGGTCGGACCATTACGCCTGAATGGGCGGGATTCTAAAGCAAAGTACGCGCGAATGAGACCGTCAGGGAGCGCCAATCACCCGGTGTATCGTGCCACCGTAATTCGCGATGAAGAGTTCGCCGTCGACCGCCTCGGCGAAAGCCGCGATCGCGAGGCCGCTCTCGAGCAGCACCTCGGGTGCGGTGCCCGGCACGCTGTCCGCCGGAACCGCGAACACCCGGCCGCTGATGAAATCGCCGAACACGTACCAGCCGGCCAGGTCGGCAACCGCGCTGCCGCGATACACGAAACCGCCCGTGACGGAAGCGCCGAGCGAACGATCGTACTCGGTGACCGGGTCGATGGAATCGGTAATGCAGCCGTCGGCGGCTCGAAACAGTGGGCGCCTTCACGATCGTTCCAGCCGTAATCGCCGCCGGCGACGATAACGTCGATTTCCTCCCAGGCGTTCTGGCCGACATCGCCGGCCCACAGCGCGCCGCCCTGGCGGTCGAAGCTGAAACGCCAGGGATTGCGCAGCCCCCACGCGAATATTTCCGGGCACGCCTCGCCGCTCACCGTGAAACCCTGCGGACAGGCCGCGTTGGCGGCAAACGGGTTGCCCGGGTCGGCCGACGGAATCGCGTACGGGCTACCGCCGTCGACATCGATACGGACCATGGTACCGAGAAGATTGGTGGTGTCCTGCGCACGATCGAGCGGATCGCCGCCACTGCCGCCGTCGCCGAAACCGATATAAAGGTAGCCGTCCGGCCCGAACACGATGTTGCCGCCGTTGTGGTTCGCGAAGTCCTGCGGCACGGAGAGGATCACCTGCTCGCTCGCCGGGTCCAGCGTCTGTCCGCCGTTCACGCTCGAGAACCGCGACACGTACGAGGTCAGGTCCGGTGCCCCGGTGTACGACACGAAGACCTCGGGCGTATTTGGGAAATCGGGGTGGAATGCCAGGCCGAGCAGACCGCGCTCGCCGCCGGCAATGACGCGCCCGGTAATGTCGAGGAAGGTCAGCGTGGCCGCCACATCGTTATCGTTGGCGAAGCTGCGGATGGTGCCGGCCTGCTCGACGGCGAACCAGCGCGTCGCGTCACCGGGCGCCTGCTGCAGCGACACGAGCCCGCTGAAGGTGAGCGACGGGAACACCTGTGCCAACGCGATCGTCGGCACGACCTCTACCACCGGGGGTGGTGGTGGTGGTGGCGGCGGCGGTGACACCCCCGGACCGTCGCCGCCGCTGCTGCCGCAGCCCGCGACAAGGAGTGCAAGGAAGGAAACCCGGCCGATAAGACGTGCTTTGCCCATAGCGATCTCTCCGCTGGTTGTCGTTCAAGGATAGGGAGCGCGCGCGGCGCTGTCACGGTGTCGCCGTGTGGCGACGCGGTTTTCGCAACGCGGGTCACACTCGTGTCGATGCTGTCGACCTATACTGCGAACGTGTCGAAAAACTCAGGTGTATTCGACACGTTCGACGAACCTGTCGATCGAATCGACACGTTCCCTGGAAATGTCGATATTTTTCGAAAAAGTCGACATAAACCGAAAAACCGTCGATGGTATCGACACATTCGAGAAATATGTCGATTTTTTTCACTTTTTTCGACATATTTGTCATAACATCGGCCCGAATTGAACATAAGGTCCCCGCGGAGGCCCCCAAATGCCGGAATTCGACCCGAAACTGCCGTACAACGACCTCCCGGCGCTGCCGCCGCCGCTGGAACTCATCGAGACCCGGGACATCCTCAAGCAGTGCATTTCCGCCCGTGTCGCCCTGGCCGAGCTCAAGCAGGCGGCCGAGCTGATCCCCAATTCGGCCGTGCTGGTCAACGCCCTGCCCCTGCTCGAGGCGCGCGCCAGTTCGGAGATCGAGAACATCGTCACCACCACTGACAAGCTGTTCGAGTTCGCCGACGTCGCCGAGGACAAGGCCGACCCGGCCACCAAGGAGGCGCTGCGCTACCGCACGGCGCTGTACGAAGGCACCAAGATGGTGCAGCGGCGCATGCTGACGACCGACATGGCGATACAAATTGTCAGTATTATCAAGGGTGCAGAGCTCGATCTTCGAGCAGAATCTGGAACAACGCTCAGGAACCGGGCGTCGGGCGAGGTCATCTACACGCCCCCGGTCGGCCAAAAGCGCCTGCAAGGGATGCTCGACAACTGGGCCGAGTTCATGCAGACGAGCACCGACATCGACCCGCTGGTGCGCATGGCGGTGCAGCATTACCAGTTCGAGGCGATCCACCCGTTCGCGGACGGCAACGGCCGCACCGGCCGCATCCTCAACATCCTGTTTCTCGTCGAGCAGGGGCTGCTTGACTCGCCCATCCTCTACCTGAGCCGCTTCATCATCAGCAACAAGGCCGCCTACTACCTGCTGCTGAAGGACGTCACCCACGAGCAGAAATGGGAGCCCTGGATCCGCTTCGTCCTCGAGGGCGTCGAGGAGACCTGCACCTGGACGACCGAGAAGATCAAGGCCATCCGCGAACTCATGGTCCACACCGCGGAATACGTGCACAAGCACCTCCCCAAGATCTATTCCTGGGAGCTGGTCGAGCTCCTGTTCCGGCAGCCCTACTGCCGCATCAACAACCTGGTCGACGCCGATATTGCCAAGCGGCAGACGGCATCGGTCTACCTGAAGCAGCTCTGCGACCTCGGCGTTCTCAAGGAAGTGAAGTCGGGGCGTGAGAATATCTTCGTCCATCCCAAGTACATCGAACTCCTGACCGGCGAGGAGAACGTGTGGATCTATTACGCCGATACCGGCGATCACGTGGTCGACGACCTGCCGTACTGAGCCTTACCGACACAGTGACCGCAATCAAGCACGCACGGGAGATTGCTTGTGCTGCCCGCTTTGTCTAGCTTATGCGGCTATCGGACCAGTGCAGCGCTCGCAGCCCGGTAGCGGGCGGCGAGCGCGGAGGAACCACTGCTTGAAAATAAACGGCAGAATCCTGTTCCAGCTTTTCAAGTACTCGATCTATACCCTGCTGACTGTCAACGTCTTCGTGTTCTTCGGCGAGGAGTGGCAGGCTGCGCGCCTCGAATACCCGCACGGCATACCGGGCGGCGAGATGTTCAAGGCCTACGCGGCGACCATCGACACGGCGGCGTGGATCGTGCTGCTGCTCATGTTCGAGCTCGAGACCTATGTCCTCGAAGACCGCCACTACACGCGCCGCGTCAGGCTGTCGCTGCACGCGCTGCGGGCCACGTGTTACCTGTTCATCGTCTCCGCCTTTTACGGCTATGTCACCGACGCGATGTTCGTCTTCGAGACCTCCCCGCTCGCCGGTGTCACCGACCTTTGCGCGCTCGCCAGCCAGAGCTGGTCCTACGCCACGACGTTCGGCGAATACGTCGAGATCACGACGGCCAACTGCGCCTCCCTGAGCAGCTTCGGTTCGTTCGTCCGCTTCGACGATGTCGCCGCGGTCGTCGACGAACCCGGGCTTGCGGGCATCCATTTCCTGGCCATGGTCGACGTCGTGAATGCCGGCGTCTGGCTGCTCGTCGTGCTCCTGCTCGAAGCCGACGTACGGCTGCAGGAGAAGAATCGCTTCGAGGGCATGGCGCTCTACGCGAGCACGACGGCGAAGTTCGTCCTGTACGGCATCCTCCTGCTCGCCGTGGTGGCCTGGATGGTCACCGGCGATTTCGTCGACTGGTGGGACGCATTCCTGTGGCTGGTCGCGTTCGTCTTCATCGAGCTCAATGTCTTCGAGTGGCGTCACGAGAGCCACGAAGAAGTCGCCGCCTGAACCGGGCGGTCTTAGTCGATGCCCAGGAGCTTGTGGGTCTGCAGGCTGAGCCGCCAGCGGGGATGGGCGAGGCAGTAGTCGATCGTCGCCCGGGTATTGGCCTCGCGCCGGTCGTCGTCCAGCGGCTGCAGGTAGAAATGACCGAATTCGAGTGATTCGAAGCGCTCCGGTTGCGCCGCTTCCTCGCTCTGCGGGTAGACGAGCTTCAGCTCGTCGCCCGAGGTTTGCGCGAGCCGCGCGCTGCCTTTCGGGCTGACGCACAGCCAGTCGATGCCCGGCGGCGCGGCGATCGTGCCGTTCGTCTCCACGCCGACCTCGAATCCCGCTGAATGCAGGGCGTCGATCGCGGCCGCGTCGAGCTGCAGCAGCGGTTCGCCGCCGGTACAGACCACGTAGCGGCTGCGGTGCGCGTTGCGAGCCGGCCATGCATTCGCCACCGCCGCCGCCAGGTCTGCGGCGCTCGCGAACTTGCCGCCGCCCGGCCCGCCGGTGCCGACGAACGCCGTGTCGCAGAAGCGGCACACGGCCCCGGCGCGATGCTGTTCGCGGCCCGACCAGAGATTGCAGCCGGCAAAGCGCAGGAATACGGCGGGCTGCCCGGTACGCGCGCCCTCGCCCTGCAGCGTGTAATAGATTTCACGAACCGAGTAGGTCATCCGGTGGCCGACAGCAGGGGGTCAGCCAGGCCCGCCTCCGCGAAACCCTTCGCGCGCAGCCGGCAGGCCTGGCAGTCGCCACAGGGCGGGCGGCGGCCGTTGTAACAGGTGTGCGTCAGCGCCATCGCCTCGAGCGCACCGAGCCGTACTGCGAGTTCCACGGTGTCTTTCTTGGAGCGGTGCATGAGCGGCGTGTGGATCGTGAATGTGCAGTCCATGCCGAGGCTGATCGCCTTCTGCAGTGCCGTGATGGTCTCCTCGCGGCAGTCGGGATAGCCGCTGTAGTCCGTCTGCGCAACGCCCGTCACGAGGTGCCGCGCAGCGTGCCGGTAGGCGTACGCGGCGGCGAAGGTCAGGAAGATCAGGTTGCGGCCGGCCACGAAGGTCACCGGCAGCTCGGTCTCCGCGTCGGTCGCGTTGCTGACCGCGACGGACGCGTCGGTGAGCGCATCGCCGCCGAGCGCGGCGAACGTGTCGATGGGCAGGCAGACGTTCGTTACGCCCGCCGCCGCCGCGACGTCGCGCGCGCAATCCAGTTCGATGCGGTGCTTCTGGCCGTAGTCGAAGGTAATGCTGGATACGTTGTCACGGCCGAACCGGTCGACCGCCCAGTAAAGGCAGGTGGTCGAGTCCTGCCCGCCGGACAATACGACCAGCGCTTTTTCGCTGCCGCCGGTCACGTGCCGCCCCCGCCTCGCTTACGAAGGCCGTTCTCGAATTCGTCCCAGTCCGGCCGTTCGTGCCGGACGAGATGGTCGCGTGTCAGATCTTCGGACAGGAACCAGAGCCGGTCGGCCATCGCCATGTCCTGCAGGTGGCTGCCGGGGACCTCCACGGCATTGCAGTCCTCGAAATAGCGCCCGCTCGTCGAGCCGAGCAGCCGGCTCGTCGCCACGTAGCAGGAGGTGGCGGCGCCGGCCTCGACCGACTTGCCGCGCAGCGACGCCAGCACCCCGAAACCGAACTGCAGCAAGCGATTGACGTTGCGATCGATCTCGGTGTCGATCAGGCCCGGGTGCAACGCATTGGCCGTGATGCGCGTGCCTTTCAGCAGCTTGCCGAGTTCGAGGGCGAACAACACGTTGGCCAGCTTGGAGTGACCGTAAGCCAGCGAGTCACTGTAGTCGCGCCGCAGCGTGATGTCGTCGAAACGGATGCCCTCCCCGGGCGCGCCCCGGTACGCGGCGCGGCTCGCGACCACGACGATCCGTCCCTGCCAGGCGAAATACAGCCGGTCGAGCAGGCGGTTCACCAGCACGAAGTGACCGAGGTGATTGACGAGGAAGTGTTTCTCGATGCCGTCGATGAGTTCGCGCTCGTTGCCGCCGCCACGGTAACCCGCGTTCAGCACCAGTATGTCGATGGGCGAGTTCAGCGCCCGGATCGTCTCCGCGCAGCGCACGACCGAATCGAAATCGGCGAGTTCGAGCTCGAGCGGCGTCGTCTTGCCGCGCACGCGCCGGCAGGCTTCGTCCGCGCGCTGCAGCGAGCGGCTGGTGCCGATGACCCAGGCTCCGCGCAGGGCGAGAACGCGCATGGTCTCGAAGCCGATACCCGACGTGCAGCCGGTGACGACGGCGATCTTCCCGGCGAGGTCGATACCGTCGGTGACCTTTTCGGCGGTGGAATCCTCGTCGAACGGGCCGCGCGGCACTCCCGGCGCGGGGACCTTCTCCTGACCGCCGCACGCGGCGGCCAGCGGCGCCGCCGCGAATGCAGCCGACAGGCGGATGAATCGCCGCCGGTCCATGCTCATGAGATCGCAGGCGCCGGCTTCACGACCGGAACAGCTTCTCGGCTTCGCTGAGGGCCGAATCGGGAGCGTCGGCAGGCGCGTCCTTGCCGTCCCCGAACAGTGCCTCCAGCGACTGCTTCGCACGGTCCGCCTCGGCTTTCGCCCCGGCGTCGAACGCGTCTTCGGTCGGCGCGAACCACTCGCAGAAATTCACGCGTTCCTTGTCCCGGACTTCCTCGGCGTCATCCTCGCGGCACTGGTTGACGGCGGCCGGGTCGAAATGGCGGCACATCCGGCACACGTGAAGGTGCGCAGTGCATTCGGGGCACTCGTCCCGGCGCGAGAACGGCAGCGACAGGGTCGCCAGCGACGCGCCGCAGCGAAAACAGGCGATAGCGTGACTCATGCAAAAAGTATAACGCCGCGCCCGGCGCCCGTCTCACCGCGCCAGCTGAGCGGGCACGAATTCGTTCATGACGGCATCTTTCAGGATGTCCGGCGGCAGTATGCCCTGTGCCAGCACGAAGTCGTGGAAGGCACGCTGGTCGAAGCGGTCGCGGAGCCGCAGTTCCGCCTGTGCACGCAGTGCCTGCATCTTGTTGTAGCCGTAGTAATACGCCGTCGCCTGCCCCGGGATACGGTACGTGTAGCGCTCGATCTCGTTCTGCGCCCAGGCCTCGCCGAGCGCGATGTCGTCCAGGATCAGGCGCTTCGCCTCTTCCGGCGTGATCAGGCCCAGGTTCAGCATCGGGTCGAGGAACATGCGTGCCGCGCGCATCAGGCGGTATTGCAGGCTGATGAGCTGCGCATCCAGCGGCATGTAGGGCCGCACGATCGCCTCGGCATACAGGCCCCAGCCCTCCACGTTGGCGCTGTTGAACGCGAACAGGGCGCGCGCGATGCTGACGCCGGATTCGATGATGCTGGAGAACTGCATTTCGTGCCCGGGCCGCGCCTCGTGCGCCGTCAGGGTCCAGGAGCCGGCCACGTAGGTGTCGTCGGTCTGCTGCCAGCTGCCATCGTCGTTCTGCGTGAGTTTCGGGATCACGAAATACGGGTACTCGCCGGTGTTGCCGAGCAATCGCGGGATATCGAGATGCGCCGCGGGTTGCACGGCGGTCTCCGCCTCGGTGGCGATTCGGATGCCGGCATCGCGCTCCGGCAGTGAGATGAGGTCCTCGCGCACGATGATGGCCTCGATCTCGCGCAGCACGTCGTAGTAGTGATCGAGCAGTTCGTCGCCATCGAGCGCGCCATCGCGCTTCAGGAGCGCGATCACCTCGCGGTAGTCGGTGGTCTCGTAGCCCTTCTCGCGCGCGACGAGCGGTGCCAGCGCCTCCATCTCGTTGCGGATGTCCATGTAGCCCTTGGTCGCCTGCTCGATGAGGTCGTGCGGATTCTCGTCGACACCCCAGTTCCTGAGGGCGTCCTCGTACAGGGCCGGCGGCAGGCGGTAGTCCTTGCGCGCGCGCGGCAGTATTTCCGCGCGCACCCAGTCGTTGTAATCGCGGAGCTGGCCGGCGAGTGCCGAGTAGGGTTCCTGCCAGCCCTCGAGATCGGTGCCGGCGAGCAGCTCTTCGATACCGCCGATCAACGCTTCGGACCGCTCGAGGTCCTGCAACACCTCGCCCCGGTACGGGCCGACAAGACCCTCGACACCGAAGCGCTCCCGGGTCCTGTCTTTCGCGAGTTCGGTCAGCGGTTTCTCCGCCCCCAGTTGCCCCGCGTATTTCTGCATGCGCACGACGGCGGCCGGGTAGCGTTCGCGGGGCACCTGCGGATCCACCAGCGCGCGGACGCCACCGAACACGGTCTGGGCAACGTTGTAATAGGGCAGCAGCTGCTCACGCGTCAGCGCAGCGCTCCTGAGGCCGTCCTCGACGGACTGGATCAGGATCTCCAGGTCCTGCCGTACCCGGGGCTCCTTCTCCGCGGCCAGGCGGTCACGCAATTCCGCCAGCACCGCCTCGGAAGCGCCCCGGTTGCGCTCGTAGACCCCGGGCCGGAAATCGACGATCGCTTCGTCGAGCCCCTCCACGCCGAGGCGCGCCGCCCCCTCCGGGTTGAACTCGGCCAGCACCTCGAGCACGACCTGCGCGTTCCGGTTGCTTTTTTCGACCCAGCCGGGCTCGTCCGCGGCCGCGGCCAGGGCAGGCAGAAAAAGGAAAGCGGCAGCCAGAGCCGCACGAGTCACCTGGGACATTGGTTTTCTCCGTTCGCGGCGCGTTGCGCGCCTTTCTGATCAGTAAAGATGCACGTCCGACCCGAAAGGGTGCAAAAAGGTTCACCCACCGCCGGCGGCGCACACGGGGCGGTCCGGGCCGTTTTCAATAAATCACTTTAATTTCACTCGATAACTTATTGTTTCAACTACCTATAGTGAGAACCTTCGCGCCACGGATGTGGCCGCGCCGGAGATCGTTGAGCGCATCGTTGGCCGCTTCCAGCGGATAGGTCTGCGTCGCCACGCGCAACGGCACCAGCGCCGCGAGCGGCAGGAACTCCGCGAGGTCGCGGTGGGTGACATTGGCAACCGTCTTGATCTCCTTCTCGAGCCAGAGGTGGTCCTCGTAGCGCAGCCCCGCGAGCAGTTCGCGATCGGCGTCCTCCTTGCGAATCGCGTTGATGACGAGCCGCCCGCCGGGACGCAGGCACTCGAGGGCCGCGATCACGGGCTTCCAGGCCGGCGTGGTATCGATAATCGCCTGCGGAGCCTGCGGCGGCCGCGCGTCCGTGTCGCCGCTCCAGTCGGCGCCGAGCTCGAGCGCGAATCGGCGTTCGCGCTCGCTGCGCGCGAACACGAAGACCGGGCTGTCCGGGAACAGGTGCCGCGCCAGCTGCAGCACGAGGTGCCCGGAGCCGCCGAAACCGGTGAGCCCCAGGCCGTCGCCGTTCTCGATCCCGGTGAGCCGCAAGGAGCGGTAGCCCACGGCTCCCGCGCACAGCAGCGGGGCCGCCTCGACGTCCGTGAAGGCAGCGGGGATCGGGACCGCGTAGCGCTCCGGGACCGTCATCAATTCCGCGTAGCCGCCGTTGACGTCGCGCCCGGTGGCGCGGAATGCCGGGCTGATGTTCTCCTTCTGCGTGCCGTCGGAGGAATGGATCCAGCCGACGCCCACGCGGTCGCCGCGGCGAAAGCGGTTCGCCCCGGCGCCGAATGCGACGACTCGCCCGACGACTTCGTGCCCGGGCACGACCGGCAGGCGCGGCGGCGGCGTGCGGCCTTCGATCTCGTCGAGTTCCGTGTGGCAGACCCCGCACGCCGCGACCCGGATCAGGATTTCGTCTTCGGCCGGGCTGGGGTCGTCGATATCCGCGAGCTCCAGGGGGGCGGGGTTGGCGTCGAGACTTCCGGTCGCCGTCAACAGCATCGCACGCATGATTCTGCTCCTTTACCCTGCCCGTGCCAGAGTATAAGGTGCGCCATCAAAAGGCCCGCAATAGGTATTATGCACGGCAACAATCTCCCCCGGTCGGTCGTGGCGGCGGCGCTCGACGCCTGCGCTCATGAATCGGAGCGGCTCAACAGCGAACGCATCGCCGAGCGCTTCGGCAGCTACGGTATCGAAGTCCTGAGCAGCGAGCCGGGGCTGCGGCGCTCCAATCTCTACAGCAGCGACAGCGGCGTACGAACCTGCCGCACGTATGCCGTGGTGCGTTTCGTCGACGAACCCGGTGCCGTGATCGATGCCGAGCACGCGCAGATTCTCGCCGGCCAGTCCATCGGTGCGATCTTCAAGGCGAGCGGCTGGACGATCGTCAAGGAGACACAGCACATCGGCACCGCCGCGCTCGAGGATGCCGCGCACCCGGTGGCCGCCTTGATGCGCCTCGATCGCAGCGCCGACGTCGCCATGCACGTCTACCGGTTGTTGCTCGAGAAGGGGCAGCAGGCCATCGATTACGCCACGCTCATCGAGATGCACCATCCCGACTACCTGCGCCGCTCCGATCTCCTGGAGCTGTTTTCCGTCGATGCGCGGACCTCGTTGCTGCCGCGGCAGGTCGAGGAACTGAAGACGCTGGGCCTCAGCGCCGCGTAACCGCCCCGCCTGCCCCGATTGTGAGGCCTGTTCATTCGGTCTAAACTCGCCGTGGCTTTTGCGCACGATCGAGGTACCAGGGGATGCAAGGACTGAACAGCTACAAGTACGCGCTCGCGGCGATGACGTTGATGTTTGCCGGCATTGCGGCCGCGCAGGACACCGCCGCCGACCAGGCCAGTGTCTGGGCCGTCGTCGAGAGACAATGGAATGCGGTCGAGGCCGGCGACAAGAAGTGGATGGACGAGTTACTCGCCGACGACTTCACGGGATGGCCGAAGAACGCACCGGCACCGCGCAACAAGGCGTCCACCAAGATGTGGAATCGCTTCAACGAGTCGCAGGGCACCGTCGTCGCCCACGAGCTTTACCCGCTGGCCATCGTCGTGCACGACGACGTGGCGGTCGCGCATTACCTCTATACCTCGGCCTACAAGAACAAGGACGACGAAGTGGAGATGAACAACGGCCGCTACACCGACGTGCTGGTGCGCACCGGGGACGGCTGGAAGTTCCTGACCTGGCACGGCGGCGCCGACGACTAGCGCGCCCGCCGGCGTTAAGCGCCGGTTAAGGTAGCTACGGCTAATCTCGTCTGCAAGGTGGGCCCGGTGGCCCACGACTGCAGGACCGGGAGGCCGTATGAAAACCTTGCGTGCAAGACTGCCACTGAACCTCTTGTCGTTGCTCGCGGCATTGGCGGTGACGCCCGCCGGTGCCCAGGTTCCCGTTGACGATAGCGGGGCCCCGCTCGCGGATTACGAGTCGTTCGAAGCCGATGAAACGCGCGGCAACGAGGACATCCCGCTGTTGACGCCGGGCGAACTGCAGGAACTCGTCGGCCCGATCGCACTCTACCCGGACGACCTGCTCGCGATCGTCCTGCCGGCCTCGACGTATCCGCTGCAGCTGGTGCAGGCACAGCGATTTCTCGAAGACCTCGAAGCAGACCCGTCGCTGAAACCCGATGAGTCCTGGGACGACTCGGTCGTCGCACTGCTCAACTACCCGGAAGTCCTGGAACTCCTCAACGAAGACCTGGACTGGACGTGGCGCCTCGGTGAGGCCGTCGTCGCCCAGCAGGCCGCTGTCGTCGGCGCGGTGGAGAATTTCCGTGAACGCGCCTACGCCGCCGGCAACCTGCGCAGCGATACGCACCAGACGGTGGCGCGCAACGACGGTGCGATCGAGATTACCCCGGCCGAGGACGACGTCATCTACGTGCCCTACTACGAGCCGGAACGCGTCGTCGTGTACCAGGCCCGGCCCGTCTACCACTATTATCCGCGCGCCTACCCGGTCTACTACTACCCGTACCCGGTCGGCTACGCATTCAACAGCGGCTTCTTCTGGGGCGTAACCACGGCGTTCACCGTGGGCTGGGTGAGCGACAGCGTGCACGTTTACCATCACAGCTACCATGGCCATCCGTACTACGGCCGTCACTACTGGGACGGCTGGTGGTACCGGCGGCCGACCATTCACGTGCACAACCACTATTACTCGCGCGACCGCTACAGCGTCTCGCGTCAGCGCTACAGCCACGGCGACCACTGGCGGCCGCGCTACGACACGAGGCGCCGGCTGCACGATCAGCGCATCGCGCGCAGCGACTATTACAGCGGGCAGCGCGTGCAGCATCGTTCGTACACGACGGCCAGGACGCGCGAAACCGAGCGCAGCCGGAGCGTCAACAACAGCGCGGAACGGTACCGCGATGCCGGCAGCAACACGGAGCGGCGCCGGACTTTCACGGGCAGCGCGGCCGACAATCGCCGCGAGCAGCGGCAGGCGGCGGTGCCCGCGGCGACGCGGCAGGCGCCTCGCCGGGAAACGCGGCCGGAGCAATTCAGCGAGCAGCGGCCGACCCGACAGGCGACCCAGCGAGTCGCACGGGCGGAGCGCGATGCGGACACCCGGCGCCAGGCCTACGTGCAACGGCAGCCGTCGCAGCCCGAGAGGACGGCCCGGCCGGAGCGCCGCGCAGCCGAGTACCGCCAGGAGCAAAGCCGGGCGTCGGCCCCGAGGCTCGAACAGCCGCAACGGGCCCGGCCAGAGCCTTCCCGTGACAAGCAGGGCTCGGCAAGCCGGGATGAGCCCAGGCGACGCGCGTCATCGCGTGGCGACCCGGAACGGCGCCAGCGGCACTGAGCGCACGCTAGTCCCGGCCAGGCTTGCCGTCCTTCGGCAGGCGCCCCGCCT
Source organism: uncultured Gammaproteobacteria bacterium (assembly GCA_963712755.1). Lineage (GTDB taxonomy): Bacteria > Pseudomonadota > Gammaproteobacteria > Steroidobacterales > Woeseiaceae > UBA1847. The sequence continues at coordinate 148,832 of CAVQIY010000001.1, forward strand.
TGCGCAGGCTCTCGCGCAGGACGAACTCGATCTGCGCGTTGAGGCTGCGCAGATCGTCGTTCGCCCAGCGCTGCATCGCGGCGAGGGTCTTCTCGTCCATGCGCAGCGCAAATGCCTTTCGGGCAGCCATGAGTATCGACGTTACCGGGTCGCCTCGCGGATCAGGTGTACAGGGAGCCCGTGTTCAGCACCGGCTGGGCACCCTCCTCGCCGCACAGGACCACCAGCAGGTTGCTCACCATGGCCGCCTTGCGCTCCTCGTCGAGATCGATGACCTGGTTCTGGCGCAGTTCGTCGAGCGCCATCTGCACCATGCCGACCGCGCCGCTGACGATTTGCCGGCGGGCCGCGATGATGGCCGAGGCCTGCTGCCGCCGCAGCATGGCGTTGGCGATCTCGGGTGCATACGCGAGGTGGCTGATGCGCGCCTCGATCACCGTGACGCCCGCGGTTTCGAGGCGATCCTGGATTTCCTCGCGCAGCGCGTGCGCGATTTCCAACGGGTCGCTGCGCAGTGCGAGGCCTTCGCCCTCGTGCGGCTCGTAGGGAAAGGTCGTCGACAGGTTGCGCAGCGCCGACTCGCTCTGGATCTGCACGAACTCCTCGTAGTCGTCGACCTCGAACAGGGCCTCGGCGGTATCCACGACCTTCCAGACCACCACCGCGGCGATCTCGATCGGGCTGCCGTTGGAGTCGTTCACCTTGAGCTTGCCGCTCTCGAAGTTTCTCACGCGCGTCGAGACCGCGGTCTTCTGGAAGAACGGGTTCGCCCACTTGAGGCCGGGTTCGTGCACCGTCCCCGCGTAACTGCCGAACAGCTGCAGCACCTTGGCCTCGTTCGGATGGACCATGAACAGGCCGGCCCACATGACGACCACGACGACCGACGCCAGCACCGCGGCAACCAGCTGCGGAACCGACATGACCAGCACGGCGCGGTAAATCCAGTAGGCCGTTGCGAGCTGCGCCAGCAGCAGCACGGCCAGCATCAGGTAACCGGAGGATACCTTGCGCACCTTTTCTCGAAACATGGGCCTCTCCTCGGCCGGGAAAATATCAAATTGACATCATTTTGATATCAATCGCGCACGCGGTCAAGCAAGCCGCGCGGCGCCCCGGAACGACCGGCGGCCCGCGGCCGGGACGGCGTATTATGTAAAGCTCAGGGGCGGGCCGGCAGCCGCACTTCGAAGCAGGCGCCCGCGCCGCCGGTGTCGAGAAGTTGCAGCGAGCCGCCGTGTGCGCGCGCGACCAGCGTGGCGAGATAGAGCCCCAGCCCGGTGCCGCCGGTATCGCGGGTGCGCGACGGGTCGCCGCGGTAGAACGGCTCGCCGATATGTTCGGCATGCTGCGGCGGAATCCCGGGCCCGCGGTCGCGCACGCGCAGCACCAGTTCCCCCTGCTCCACGGCGAGGGTCAGTTCCACCGGGCCGCTGTCGGCGGGCGAATAGCGCAACGCATTGCTGACGAGATTCTTCAACAGCAGCGTGACGCGCGCCTCGTCGACATTGACCATGGCACCGTCGCTGTGGTCGATGACGCGAATGCGATCCCGATCCCGGTCGAAGAAATCGTCGACGAGTTCGTCGACCAGCGCCCGCGCCCGGACTACGGTGCGCGCCAGGGGTTCGTGGCGACTGTTCAGGCGCTCGGCTTCCAGCAGGGCAACGATGATCTTCTCCATCTCGACGATCTCGACCTTCATCTCCTGCTGTCGCTTGTCGTCGTCGATGAACTCGATGAGCAGCCGCAGCCGCGACAGCGGCGTGCGCAGCTCATGGCTGATACCGAGCAGCAACGCCCGCTTCGCATCCAGCATGCCCTGGACGTCGGCGGCGAGCTTGTTGATGTCCCTGGCGAGGTCGCCCAGCTGGTCGTGCCGCAGGGTCTTGATGCGGTGGTCGAAATTGCCGTGGCCGATGTGCTCGGCACCGGCGCGGATGGCGCGGATGGGTTTGAACAGCCAGCTCACGGCCGCGTAGCCGAGCAGCAGGAAGGTCAGGCCGAGGCCGACGATGATGTAGCTGAGATCCGGGCCCGTGTGGACGTCCGAGATCCGCGGCGTCACGACGACGATGTCGTATTCGCCGTTCTCGCCCGAGGACATGCGCAGGAAGTTGTGATCGCCCTGCCGCGCGAATTCGACGCCGAGCAGTTCATCGATCCAGGCGCCCGGGTCGTCGCTGAACGCGGGACTCGGCCCGAAGTCGAGCTCCGACAGTCGCGGGAAGGCGGGGTCGGATGCCCAGTCGATGTCCGGCCCCAGGATGCGGATGTCGACGGGCACCCGCTCGGTGATCGCAATGGCCCGGTCGATGCGCGGCGGACTGCCGATGTCTTCCCGGACGTACCGGACGTGCAGCGAGAGGTGGCCGCTGATCAGTCCGCGGATGTCATCGCTGTTGTAGACCCAGCGAATCGCGACGAGCGTGCCGTAAACGAACAGGCCGCCGAGCAGCAGGAAGATGAGCAAAAGCCGGAACGAGAGCGATCGCGCCAGCCGCCTAGCCATCACTCAACGGCACCCCGATGAACGAATAACCCCGGCCCCAGATGGTCTGGATGAAGCGCGGCGGCTTCACGGAATCGCCGAGTTTCTGGCGCAGCCGCGAGATCATGATGTCGACGGAGCGCGTCAGTATTGCGGCGTCGATACCGCGCAGCTCGCCCAGTATGTCGTCCCTCGACAGCTTCTTGCCGTGCCGCCGCGCGAGGATGAGGAGCAGCTCGTATTCCATGGACGTCAACTCGATGCCCTTGCCGTCGACCTTGACGGAGCGGGATTCCGTGTCGATCTCCAGCCCCTCGAAGGCGAGCTTCCCGGCGCTCGGCCCGGCGGCATCGCTGCGGCGCAGGATGGCCTGCACGCGCGCCACCAGTTCGCGTGGCTCGAACGGTTTGCCGATGTAATCGTCCGCGCCCAGCTCGAGACCCGATACGCGGTCTATCACATCACCGCGCGCCGTCAGCATGATGATCGGGATATTGCTCGACTTGCGCACCTCGCGGCAGATGGCGAAACCGTCCTTGCCGGGCAACATCACGTCGAGCAGCAACAGGTCCGGGTCTTCGACGGACAGCCTGCGAAATCCCTCGTCCGCATCGGCCGCGGTTACCAGCTTGATGCCGAAACGCTTGAAGTACTCCTTCAACAGCTCGGAGTGTTTGCGGTCGTCATCGATGATCAGCACTTTTGTCATGGCGGAATCATAGCCTGTCGTGCGGGCTTCGTCCTCACCGGGAGCGCACGGGAAACAATTGGATACATCCTGATACGCGACTGAAACCCACTGTACCTGCAGTTGCCGCACACTTCCCGTCGACACTTCAACCGCTGAAAGGACTCTGCCATGAACCCAGTTAGCAAACTCCTGATCGCCGCAAGCATGATCATGCTCGCCGCGTGTGACTCCGACAACAACGATACGCCGCCGGTCGACCCGCCGGCCCCGGCTACGACCGTGCAGATATTGCATGCGTCGCCCGATGCGCCCGCCGTCGACATCCTGGTCGATGGCGCCGAAGCGCTCGGCAACCTCGATTTCAAGCAGTCGTCCGGCTGGCTCGAGCTTGATGCCGGCACCTACTCCGTCGAAGTACAGGGCATCCTGCCCGGCGCCAACGCTACCGTCATCGGCCCGGCCGACCTGGCGTTCGACGCCGACACGATCAACACGGTGGTTGCGCTCAACGACGTGCAGAATATCGAGCCGCTCGTCCTGACCCAGCCCGCCACGCCCGTCTCCGCCGGCGCTGCGCGCGTCTGGGTGCTGCACGCGGCAGCGAACGTGCAGGCGCTCGTCGGCGGACCGGTCGACGTGTACGTAACCGCGCCAAACGCGGACCTGGCCGCCGAAGCACCACTGGGCTCGTTCAATTTCCGGGAGACACTCCCGGCCGATGGCCCGGCAGAACTGCCTGCCGGTGACTACCAGATCCGCGTCGGAGTCGGCACGCCCGGCGACGCGAACTTCCTGCTGGCCTTCGATTCGGGCACGGTGACGCTGGCCGACGGCGCCGATCTCGTGATCGCTGCCGTACCGAGTACCTACGGCCAGACCAATGCCGTCTTCCAGTCGCCGATCAGCCTGGTGCTGCTCGACGGCAATGGAGCAAGCGAGATCACCAGCGAAGGCACGCTGGCGAGGCTGCGCGTCGTGCACGCGTCCAACAACACGCCGGCCGTTGACGTATTCGCCGACGGCGCAGCGCTGCTGCAGAACCTGGAATTCCCGAATTTCGCGCCCGTCATTGGCCCCATCCCCGTCCCCGCCGCTACCTACTCGGTCGCCGTGGCGCCCGCCGGCGCCGGCGTGGCAGGCGCCGCGATCGGGCCGATCGATCTCGAACTCGCCCCGGGTTCGGCGAACGACGTCATCGCAGTGGGCCGCCTCGGCGGCACCGAAGGCACGATCGAGGAACTGACGGTAACCGTCGCGAGCGACGACCCGCGCCCCATCCCGCTGTTCGCGAAGGTTCGCATCATTCACGCATCCGTGACGGCCGCCTCCCTGGCCCCGGACACCGTGGACATCTACGTCACTGCACCGGGCACCGATATCAGCGACGAGAGCGTCGCGCCCACCCTGGCCGACGTACCGTACCTCGCGAACACCGGCTTCCTGGCGGTCGCCGGCGGCACCTATGACGTCACCGTCACCGTCAGCGGCTCGCGCACGCCGGCCATCGGCCCGGTGACCAACGTCGAATTCGCGGACGGCGGCATCTACACCATCATCGCGCGCGACGCCCTGCCCGGCGACGCGGCAACCGACCTTGGCGTCATCCTGATCGACGATACCCCGGCAGTGCCCTGAGTACCGTACGACGACATTCCCCGAGCTGTAGTTGGCTCCCCCCTGGGCCCCGCTTCGGCGGGGTCTTTTTTTATCGCGGTTTTGTTGGAGCGGGCCTGGGCCCGCGATCGGGCCGCGGTCGCGGTTCGAGAACCGCTCCTACAGGGCGCACCTGGGCCCACGATCGGGCCGAACCGCTCCTAGGCCTGCGCGCGCCGCGCCGCCGCGAGCTTCTCCTCGATCGACGTGCGCACCCGCTCGGCGAGCGGCGCCTCGAGGTAGCGCTCCATGGCGACAGGGTCCGGCCTGAGGTCATAGGCGAGGCGGTACAACTGGAGGATCGACACCACGGGCGCAGGATTATCGATGTAAGTGACGGCGTCGCCCGCCGACACGTCGCCTGCGTTGAGCACCCTGAAATAGATGCCGGGACGCTCGGCCTTGCGAAATGCCATGCCAAATCCGGAGTCCTGCATCTGCGCCGCGAGGGTGCTGCACGGGATACGCGGGGCGGTAGCCTCGAGCAGCACGTCGCCGATCAGCAGCCGGTCGCCCACGTTCATGTCCGACGGCAGGCCCTCGATCGTCAGGTTGTCGCCGAAGGTGCCGGGAGCGAGCTCGCGGTCGAGCCGGGCCGACCACCATTCGTAGTCGTCCATGCTGTAGGCATAGACCACCTGGTCGGCGCCACCATGGTGCTTCTTGTCGGCAATCGTATCCCCGGCAACCGCATCCGAGCCGATGTAGACGGGACCGTCGACCGGACGCTTGCGGATGCCCGTCGTGAAACGGCGGCTGCCATGATCGATGGTCTCTTCGCGCCCGACATTGACGCTGGTGACGCGCATGTCGTCCATCGGCTCTCCTGTGACGTGGGGCATGCCGCGGCATCATACCCGTGCCGGGCCCGCCGGCGCCACGTCAGAAGCTGAACGGCCTGCCGTCCTCGCCTTCGCCGGGCAGGTAGCGCCTGCGCATGCGTTCGTGGCGCTTCGGCGGGAATTCCTCGACGATGATGCTGCGCACCTGGTTCTCCGCGATCAGCACCTGGTCGCTGGCGATCTTCAGCAGGGCCTCGGCGTCCTGCACGGCCTCCTGCGCGGCCTGCAGCCGGCTGGGCTTCACGGACTCGGACCGGCGTGCGAGGCTCTCGAGCCGGGTCCTGGCACGCTCGCCCGCCCGCAGGCAGCGCGCCGCCTCGCGCTGCCTGGCACGCAGCCGCCGGCGAGCGGCGCGAAGACGGCCCCTGGACGAGTCCAGCCAGGCCCGCCAGCCTGCGAACAGCAGTACGGCGACTCCGAGGAAACCGGCGCCGAGGAGGGCCCAGTGTTGTTGCGCATCAGCGAGTGTCATGGGCGGAACTTAGCGCAGTCTCGCGGCGAATGCGCCGACCCGGCCGCAGTTTCGCCGCCTGCGCGACGCAAAATGCGTTACATTTTGTAGTTAATTGCGTTATATTGTGTTGCATGGCAAAAACCCGCACGTCGACGCTCAACTTGCGCATCCACCCTGCCCTCAAGGACGCCGTCCGCGAGGCGGCCGCGCGTGAGCATCGCAGTGTCGCGAACATGGTGGAAATGCTGATCCGCCGGCACTGCGACCAGTCCGGCATCACGGTCTACGAGAAACCCGACCTGTCCTCGAGGAGAAGGAATGGATGAGCGAATGCTGAGAGCGCTGGTTGCCGCCGGCGCCGTCAAGAAGATCAGTATTGTCGCGAACGGCGCGCGATTTCACGTCGAAGCCAGGACGCTTAACGGCGCCGTCACCGCCGAAACACTGAAGGGCAAGGTCAAGACCTGGGTCTCCCTGGACGCGGCCGCACGCTGGGTCCGGGGCCTCGGCATCGGCGCCGCCCAGGTGCACCTGACCCACTGGCAGCCCGGCCAGCGGCAACTGATCTGAGGGGCGTCAGTCGGGGCTATCGGCCGACGGCAGATCGTTGCCGAACGGGAACGGCTTGTCCTCGGTATTGAACGTCAGGTAACGCACGATCTCGTACAGGTAGGCGGCGATCACCTGCCCCACGTGTTGCAGCTGGGCGTGTTTCTCGCCGGTGAACAACACCCAGAAGAAGCCCAGCACGACCACCACCGAGAGCACGGCCGTGGTCACCGTGCCGATCACGTAGAAGACGAACATGAACAGCAGTCGGAGCCACGTCGAGCGGGACTTGATGTTCTCCTCGATGGGGCTACCCGCTTCCGTATCGTCGGGCATGGCATGATCGGCGGGAGGCTTGTCGTCACTCATCGAATTCTCCTGTGGTGGTCGTCACGGGCGCAGGCAACAGCGGCTTGTCCCGGGCAATATGGTTACAATGCCCGCCTGTTTCAAGCAGCCGGCAGCGAATCAATGACCTATCAATCAATCGCCCTGGTGCTCGCCCTCGCCCTGCTGACCGCGTGCGGCCGCGACGCCCCGCCCCCGCCGGATCTCGCAGCCGAGGCCAAACGCATCGCGAGCGAGTCCATCATCGTCGACACCCACATCGACGTTCCCTACCGCGTCATCGAATCCAGCGAAGACGTGAGCCGCCGGACCGAGAGCGGCGACTTCGACTACCCGCGTGCCCGGGCGGGCGGGCTCGACGCCGCGTTCATGTCGATCTACACGCCCGCGGCGCTCGAGGCGGAGGGAACGTCGCGTGACAAGGCCGAGGCACTCATTGACCTGGTGGAGACCATCGTGGCGACCTCGGACGGCAAGTTCGCCATCGCCACCTCGCCGGCGGATGTCAGGAAGCACTTCGCAGCGGGCGTCATGTCGCTGCCCTTGGGCATGGAGAACGGCTCCCCGATCGACGGCGACCTGGCGAACCTGGCCCATTTCTACGCCCGCGGCATTCGCTACGTCACGCTCGCACACGGCCTGTCGAACCACCTCTCCGATTCGTCGTACGACGAGAACCGGCAATGGAAAGGCCTCAGCGAATTCGGCGTCGCGGTCGTCCGCGAAATGAACCGGCTCGGCATGATGGTGGACGTCAGCCACCTGTCGGACGAAGCGTTCTGGCAGGTACTCGACGTGAGCGCGGCGCCGCCGATCGCGTCGCATTCCTCCGCGCGCCATTTCACGCCGGGCTGGGAACGCAACATGAGCGACGAGATGATCAAGGCGCTGGCGGAAAAAGGCGGCATCATCATGATCAATTTCGGCTCGGCGTTCATCAACGAAGAGGCCCGCCAGTACTCGCTGAAGCGCTGGCCCGCGTCCACGGCCTTCATGCAGGAACACAGCGAGCTGCCGCGCGAAGAGGCGCAGGCGAAATTCGCCGCCGCCTGGGAAGCGGAACACGGCCCCATGCCCTACGCCTCCCTCGACGACGTCCTCGATCACTTCGACCACGTCATCGCGCTGGTCGGCGTCGACCACGTCGGCATCGGCTCCGATTACGACGGCGTGGGCGATTCACTGCCGACCGGCCTGAAAGACGTGTCGGCCTACCCGAATCTCGTTGCAGGACTGCTGCGCCGCGGCTACAGCGAGGCCGACATCCGCAAGATTCTCGGCGAGAACCTGTTGCGGGTCTGGCAGGCGGTCGAGGACTACGCCGCGACCACGTCGACGAGCACGTAGCGCAGCAACACCTCGTAACTGCTGCGGTCGAGCTTCATGCCTTCCGGCAGTTCCAGGGTATGGACCGGCGCGCCGTCGGCCTCGCGGATCTCCTGGTAGTGCTTGCCGCCGTCGCGGTAAACACGGTATTGCACTTCGCGGTAGTCGCCGACCTGTACCGGCACCTTGCTGAACGTCCAGTCCTGGATAGTCGCTCGCTCCATCGTAGCCTCCGTTGCGCCAAGCGATCTGGCTCGTGTAGTCAATAGTCGCCAGACAGGGGTGCAATCCGCATGCCAACCGATTTCGCGCGGTATCGATTTTTTTAAAAATTATATTTTTCAATAAGTTATCGATGTTCTATTAAAGTAATAAGTAATAAAAATCCGGCGTTCGAGTGTCAGGATGTGACGCTGGAGTCGTGTAAAAAGCGACAGTCGCTTGACATAAAACGGGCGCCTTACAGCGGCCACACGACGAGAATCATCGGTACCGAGACGAGCACGATCAGGATCTCGAGCGGCAGTCCCATGCGCCAGTAGTCGCCGAACTGGTAGCCCCCGGGACCCATGATCAGCGTGTTGTTCTTGTGACCGATGGGGGTCAGGAACGCGCACGATGCCGCCACCGCCACGCCCATCAGGAAGGCGTCCGGATTGGCGTCCAGCCGGTCGGCGATTTCGATGGCGATGGGCGCCGCAATGACCGCCGTCGCCGTGTTGTTCATCACGTCCGACAGGGTCATCGTCACGATGATCAGCAGCGTCAGCACCATCACCGGCGACAGGTCGCCCGTCAGGCCGAGGATCGTGTCGACGATGAGCGTCGACCCCCCGGTCGCCTCGAGCGCGCCGCCGATCGGGATCATGGATCCCAGCAGGACGATCACCGGCCACTCGATCGCCGTGTAGATCTCGCGCAGCGGCACGATATTGAGCAGCGCATACGCCACCACCACGCAGCCGAGCGCGATCGGCAGGTAGACCAGGCCGGCACTTGCGGCCGCGATCGCTGCGACGAATATCGCGACCGCCTGCCACACCATGTGGCGCTGGACGACCCGCTGCCCGCGGTGTGCGAGCGGCAGCAGCCCGAGCTGGCCCGTGACGTCGGCCAGGCGCTCCTCCGGACCCAGCAGCAACAGCACGTCGCCGGGCCGCAGGGTGACCTTGCGGACGTTTTCGCGGAAGCGCTTGCCCGCGCGCGATACGCCGACCAGCGCCACCCGGTAGCGGTACAGCAGGCGGATGGACATCGCCGAGCGGCCGGCGAGCCGCGAGGATTCCGGCACCACCACCTCCGCGAATTCGAGGTCGCCGTCTTCCAGCACCCCCTCGGATTTGCCGACGTACTCGAGCTCCAGCGCACCCAGCGCCTCGTCGAGGCTCTCGGGGTTCGCCTCGATGACGAGGATGTCGTCGGCCTCGATAATGGCGATCCGTGCGAGGCCCGGCAGGCGCCTGCCCTTCCGGGTCAGGCCGATGATCTCGATGTCGCTTTTCGCGGCCAGGTCGTCGAGGTCGCGGACGCGCTTGCCGATCACCGCCGAGCCCTCCGGCACCCGGACCTCCGAAATGTAGTCGGAGATATCGAACAGGTCGGCCTGGTCCTCGCCCGAGGTCCGCGAAGCCGGCAGCAGGCGCCAGCCGAACAGCGTGACGTAAGCGACACCGACCGCGGCACACGCGATGCCGACGGGGGTGAAGTCGAACATCTTGAAGGGCTCGCCCAGCGCATCGTTGCGAAATTCCGCGATGACGATGTTCGGCGGCGTGCCGATCAGCGTGATCATGCCGCCGAGAATGGACGCAAACGACAGCGCCATGAGCGACAGGGACGGGCTGCGGCCGCTCTTCTTCGCGGCCTGCAGATCGAGCGGCATCAGGAGTGCGAGCGCCGCCACGTTGTTCATCACGGCCGACAGCGACGCCGCGAGCCCGGACATGATGCCGATGTGCGCCGAGAGCTTGCGCGACGAGTCGATCACGTAGCGCGCCAGCAGCTCTATGACGCCCGAATTGGACAGGCCGCGGCTCACGATCAGTACCAGTGCGATGATGACGGTGGCCGGATGCCCGAAGCCCGAAAAAGCCTCGGAGACCGGCACGACGCCCGTGAGCAGGGCCGCCATCAGCGCGATGAACGCCACCAGGTCGTAACGCCAGCGTCCCCAGATGAGCATCACGAATACGAGGACGAGAATGACGAACAGGATTGCTTGCTGCGGTGTCATCGTCTTCCATGCACTTCACGACCCCGTGACGATACGCTATTCGTTCACCGAAAGGCACGCTAGGATCACGCCATGGGCTTCGTCGTCATGGTCGTGCTGTTGCTCGCACTGGTTTTCGGACCCGGCATCTGGGTGCGCAGGGTGATCGAGCGGTACAGCAATCCGCCGGACCGGTATTCGGGTACCGGCGCGCAGCTCGCGCGCTACCTGCTCGACCGTCTCGGCATGCAGCACGTCGCCGTCGAGTCCACCGACCAGGGCGACCATTACGATCCGCAGGCCAAGGCGGTCCGACTCACGCCCGACAAGTACGACGGCCGTTCGCTCACCGCGATCACGGTCGCCGCCCACGAGGTGGGGCATGCCATCCAGGACCACCAGGGCTACGGGCCGCTGCGGCTGCGCACCTACCTCGTCCGCGCCGCACGCCCCGTCGAGCGCATCGGCGCCGGCGCCCTGATGCTGGCGCCTTTCGTCGGCGCTCTCACGCGTGCGCCGAGTATCGGCATTATCATGTTCCTGGCCGGGTTCCTCACGCTGGCCACCTCGACCCTGGTGCACCTCGCCACGCTGCCCACGGAATTCGACGCGAGCTTCAACCGCGCCCTGCCGCTGCTCGACGAACAGCGGGTCCTGAAAAAGGCCGACCGCCCGCATGCCCGTCGCCTGCTGACGGCGGCCGCCCTGACCTACGTCTCGGCCTCGCTGATGAGCCTGCTCAACATCGCCCGCTGGTGGGCCCTCGTACGCCGCTAGGCGCCCGCCGGGGCCGGTTCCGCGCGCCGGCCATTGAAAACCGTGGGGCGGCCGCCATTTCCCTGCCTGGCGGGCAATAGCCTTGGAAATTACTGGTTTACGGGCGGCAGCGCTGCTATTATCCGCGCCCGAAAGCCGCTCTGGACCGGGCTCTGGCGCAACGATAGACGCCCGCAGGCATTCGCCGGACGGTACTGAACACAGGCACCCACCCTGATCGACTGAGCTCCATGTTCTCTGGCATGCCGAGAGTGACGTCTAACGAATATACGGGCGTGGGTGCGTTTTAATTGGGACACAGCTGAAGAATTGACATGAAAGACCTGAGCACCTACAGAAACATTGGCATTTTTGCCCACGTCGACGCCGGCAAGACGACGACGACCGAACGCATTCTCAAGCTCACCGGCAAGATTCACCGGACGGGCGAAGTGCACGACGGCGAAGCGACGACCGACTTCATGGAGCAGGAACAGGAGCGCGGCATCACGATCCAGTCGGCCGCGACCAGCTGCGAGTGGAACAAGCACCGCCTGAACATCATCGACACCCCGGGGCACGTGGACTTCACCATCGAGGTGTACCGCTCCCTCAAGGTCCTCGACGGTGGCGTGGGCGTGTTCTGCGGTTCCGGCGGCGTCGAGCCCCAGTCCGAGACCAACTGGCGCTATGCCAACGACTCGGAAGTCGCGCGCATCATTTTCGTCAACAAGCTCGACCGTATCGGCGCGGACTTCTATCGCGTCGTCAAGCAGATCGAGGATGTGCTTGCGGCCAAGCCGCTCGTGATGACGCTGCCGATCGGCGTGGAAGACAACTTCAGGGGCGTGGTCGACGTGCTCGAGCGCAAGGCCTGGGTCTGGAGCGGCCGCGACGATCCCGAGGACTACCAGGTCACGGACGTACCCGAGGACATGAAAGACCTGCTCGAAGAGTGGCGCGAGAAGCTGATCGAGACCGCGGTCGAGCAGGACGACGACCTGCTCGAGCAGTACCTCGAGGGCAACGAGCCCTCCATCGAGGACCTGAAGCGCTGCGTCAGGAAGGGCACGATCAAGCTTGACTTCTTCCCGACCTACTGTGGATCTGCCTTCAAGAACAAGGGCATACAGAATGTTCTTAATGCAGTAGTTGACTATCTGCCGAACCCGACGGAGGTCACGCCGCAACCCGAGGTCGATCTCGAAGGCCGCGAGACCGGCGGTTTTGCGATCGTCGATCCGGACAAGCCGCTGCGCGCCCTCGCCTTCAAGATCATGGATGACCGCTACGGCGCCCTGACCTTCACGCGCATCTATTCCGGCAAGATCAAGAAGGGCGACAGCGTGCTGAATACGTTCACGGGCAAGACCGAGCGCATCGGCCGTATCGTCGAGATGCACGCGAATTCCCGTGAAGAGCGCGACAGCGCCCAGGCCGGCGATATCGTGGCGCTGCTGGGCATGAAGAACACCCGCACCGGCCACACGCTCGCGGACCCGAACAACCCGGCAACGCTGGAACCGATGGTGTTCCCGGATCCCGTGATCTCGGTTGCCATCCGGCCGAAGGACAAGGGCGCGAACGAGAAGATGGGCGTTGCACTCAACAAGATGGTGCAGGAAGACCCGTCCTTCCAGGTCGCGACGGACGAAGACTCCGGCGAGACCCTCATCAAGGGCATGGGCGAACTGCACCTGGACATCAAGGTGGATATCCTGCGCCGCACCCACAAGGTGGAAGTCGAGATGGGCAAGCCGCAGGTCGCTTACCGCGAGACCATCACCAGGATGATCGAAGACACCTACACCCACAAGAAGCAGTCCGGCGGTTCGGGCCAGTACGGCAAGATCGAGTACCGCATCGAGCCTGCCGGCACGAACGAGGGCTACGTGTTCGAGTCCCTCGTCACCGGTGGCAACGTGCCGCGCGAATACTGGACTGCGATCGAGAAGGCGTTCAGGGGCTGCATGTCCGAAGGCACGCTTGCGGGCTACCCCTTGCTGGACGTGAAGTTCACGCTGCTGGACGGTGCCTACCACGCGGTCGACTCGTCGGCGCTCGCCTTCGAAATTGCCACGCGGGCGGCCTACCGGCAGTCGGTGCCCAAGGCGGGCCCGCAGTTGCTGGAGCCGATCATGAAGGTGGACGTGTTCTCGCCGGACGACAATGTCGGCGACGTCATCGGCGACCTCAACCGCCGCCGTGCCATGATCAAGTCGCAGGACGCCGGCGCCACGGGCGTGCGCGTCAAGGCGAATGCGCCGCTGGCCGAGATGTTCGGCTACATCGGCCACCTGCGGACACTGACCTCGGGCCGCGGCCAGTTCTCGATGGAGTTCTCGCACTACTCACCGTGCCCGCAGAACGTCTCCGAGGTCGTGATCAAGGAAGCGCAGGAGCGCAAGGCGAGGAAGTAACGCCGCTCGCCCCGCTCCTGCAGCCGGCCCTCGGTCCCGGGACGACGCGTTTTTGTAGGAGCGGTTCTCGAACCGCGATAACGGCCCCGGCCGCAGCGCAAGACGATCAGGCCCCCGCGGACGGGATCCGCGGGGGCTTTCTTTTTTGCTGGTAGAACGCGTCGATACTGAAGATCGCGACGGCCGCCCAGATGCAGCCGAAACAGACGAGGTGCGCCGTCGTCAGTACCTCGCCATAGAAAATACCGACGATGAATTGCAGCGTCGGCGCGATGAACTGCATGAAGCCGATGACGGTCAGTGTCAGGCGTCGCGCCGCTATGGCGAACAACAACAGCGGCACCACCGTGAGTGGCCCGGCGAGCGAGAGCAGCAGCGACATGGACAGGTTGCCAGCGCCAAACTCGGCCTGCTGGGACAGCATCAGCCACCCGAGCCACGCGATCGCGAACGGAAACAGGAGCAGCGTCTCGATGAACAGGCCGGGCATCGCACCGACGGCAACCTGCTTGCGGATCACACCGTACAGCGTGAACAGGAGTGCCAGCGAGACCGCGACGAACGGGAACTGGCCGCCCTTGACCGTCAGGTAAGACACACCGACGGCCGCCAGCACGATGGATATCACCTGCGGCCGCCGCAGGCGTTCCTTGAGAAACACCACGCCCACGAGCACGTACATGAGCGGGTTGATGTAGTACCCGAGGCTCGCCTGCAACACCTCTTCCTGCTGTACCGCCCAGATATAGATCAGCCAGTTCGCGGAAATGAACAGCGCCGCGAGAGTCAGCCAGAACACCGTGGACGGCGACGCAAAGGCCTGCCGGACTTCGGGCCACTGCCTGCGAACGTACAGGATCAGCGCGCCGAAAGGCACGGCCCAGATGATGCGGTGTGTGAGCACCTCGGTCGCAGACACCGTCTGCACGAGCTTGAAATAGACCGGGAAGACACCCCACAGCAGGTAGGCGATCAGCGCCGACAACACGCCGTCACGGTTCGAGGAACGGTCTTCGGCGTCGTTCGCGATAGCGGTCAAACGGACGATTCCGGATTCCCGGTGCGTCCGAGCAGGAGTCCCCACAGGCGACGGCACTGGGCGAAAAAGTCGAGCTGCAGCATGTACAGCGCCGGGACCAGGAACAATGTGATGACCGTCGCGAACACGATGCCGAAACTGAGCGAGATCGCCATCGGGATCACGTACTGCGCCTGCAGGCTGCCTTCGAGCATGATCGGCATCAGGCCCGCGGCGGTGGTAACCGACGTCAGGACAATGGCGCGGAAACGCCGGGTGCCTGATTCGATGATGGCCTGCTTGAGCGGCGTGCCTTCCTCGAGCGCGTTGTTCACGAAATCGATCATGATCAGGCTGTCGTTGACGACGACGCCCGCGAGCGCGACGAGGCCGAACAACGAGAACATGCTTACCGCCTCGCCCATGATCAAGTGGCCGAGCACCGCACCGATCGCGCCGAACGGTATCACCGACATGATGACGATCGGCTGGCTGTAGGAGCGCAACGGGATCGCGATGAGCGCGTAGATGAGACACAGCGCCGCGATCGCGGCAAGCGACAGGTTGCCCACGAAGTCGGCTTCCTCCCGGCTCGCGCCCTCCAGGCCGTAGCGGACGCTCGGGTACCGGGCCAGCAATCCCGGGATGTAGTCGTCGGAGATCGACCTGATGACCTTCGCGGGCTCGACGATGTCCGGGTCGATGTCTGCCGACACGGTTACGGTTCGCTTGCGATTCAGGCGCGTGATCGTCGAGTAGCCTTTGCCGAACGACATTTCGGCAACGGATGCGAACGGCACCTCGTCGCCCGCTGGCGTGCGGATACGCATGTTCTCGAGATCGGCGACGGACCTGCGCTCATCGATGGGATACCGGACCATCACCTTGAGTTCGTCCTTGCCGCGCTGTATGCGTTGCGCTTCCTCGCCATAGAATGCCTGCCGTACCTGCCGGCCGAGTGCCGACATCGTCAGGCCGAGCGCTTCGGCCTCCGGCCTGATGCGCAGGCGAATCTCCTCGCCGCCGCTCGTCGACGAGTTACGAATGTCGTAAACGCCCTCGAACTCGGCCAGCCTGGCCTCGAGTTCCGTGGCCGCTTTCTCGAGCGCGACGTTGTCGGAGCCGCTGAACTCGAAGCTCAGCGGCGGCCCGCCGCCGAGGTGATCCGCGTCCGTGAACGTCAGCTCCTTGACGCCGGGAATCTCGCCGACCCGCTCGCGCCAGCGTTCGCTGATGTCGTCGCCGTTGAACGGCCGGTTTTCGTCCTGGGGCAGCTCGACGAAGATCATGCCGCCCGTGTCGCCCTGCGTGAACGCCCCGACATGCCGCAGCATCGGCAGCGTATCGGGATTCTCGGCCACGTATTCGCGATTCATGTCGCGCACGGCGCGCTCGATGCGTTCGAGCGCGGCGTTGCGCGCCTCCGGCGCGGTGCCGGTTTCCATCTCGAGTTGCACGCGCACGAAATCGCTGGGCACTTCGGGGAACAGCACCACCCGTACCAGCGAGCTGTACAAGAGACCCACGCAGATGATCATCAGCGAGAAGAAGATCGTCACGGTGAGGCCGCGAGCCTCGATCGCCCTGGCCAGCAACGGCTGGTAGTGATTTTCGATCAGGCCATGCAGGCCATGTTGCACATGCCGCTGCAGCTTGGTGAAAAACCGCGGTATCGACTCCAGCGTCGAGATCTCGCGCTGCGGGTGAAACAGGTCGTCCTCGTCGATCGGTGTAATACGTGCTCTCGCGAGATGCGCGGGGAGAATCAGCTTCGATTCGACCAGCGAAAAGAACAGGCACAGGATGACCACCATCGAGATAGCTTCGAAAAACGGCGCGACAATGCCGCCGACGAACAGCATCGGCGCAAAAGCCGCCATGGTCGTCAGCACGCCGAACGTCGCCGGCACCGCGACACGATGGGCGCCGCGAATGACGTTGTCGAGCGTGTGTCCCTTGGCGCGGATCTCCGTGTAGATGCTCTCGCCGATGATGATGGCGTCGTCGACGACGATGCCGAGCACGATGATGAAGCCGAAGAGGCTCATCATGTTGATCGTCACTGGCCACGGACCCAGCGGCATGAGTGCCAGCGTACCGAGAAATGCCACGGGAATGCCGACCACTACCCAGCCCGCGATCTTCATGCGCAGGAACAGCGACAGGGCGATGAACACCAGCAGCGCTCCCTGCAGCATGTTCTTGGTCATCATCTCCAGGCGGCCGCGCAGGTAGTGGGAACGATCGATCCAGATGTCGATCGACACGCCGTCCGGCAGCGTCGCGGACTTTTCGTCGACGTACTTGCGCACGACGTCCGCGGTGTGCAGTTCGTTCTGCTGGCCCGTTGCGAGCACGCGCAGCGTCGCCGTGGGCTCGCCATCGAAGTGCCCGAAGCCTTCGGTTTCGACGAATCCGTCCCTGATGTCGGCAATGTCCGCCAGCGTCAGGCGCGTGCCGTCGGGGAACGTCCGCAGCACCAGGTCGCCGTAGTCCATGCCGGTATAGACCTGGCCTTCGGTGCGCAGCAGGATATCGCCGCCCGCCGTCTTGATGGTGCCGCCCGGCAGGTCGACCGAGGTATCGCGGACCGCCTGCGATATCTCGTTCATCGTCAGTCCGTACTGCCGCAGCACGTGCTCCGATACCTCGATACTGATCTCGTAGTCGCGGTCACCCAGGTACTCGACCTGCGTTACCTCGGGGAAGCGCATCAGGTCTTCGCGCACTTCCTGCGCGATGGCCTTGCGCGCGAATGCGTCCAGGTCGCCGTGAATCGCAAGGAACACGACGTGAACCGGCACCTCCTGCTTGTAGATGACCGGCTTCTCGGTGAGCGCCGGGAAGGTCGAGATCGCGTCGACGCGGGTCTTCACCTCGTTGAGCACTTCGAGGATATCCGCATCCTGCGACACCTCGATCGTGACGCTGCCGAGGCCCTCCCGCGCGAAACCGCGCATCTCGACGATGCCCTGCACGTCCTGCACGGCTTCCTCGATCTTGATCACGACGCCTTCTTCCACTTCCTGGGGCGCCGCGCCGAGGTACGGCACGCGCACGTCGATCGTGTTCAGCTCGAAATCCGGTGTCGTCTGCTTGCGAATCGAGAACAGCGATACCGCGCCCGCGAGCAGGATCGACAACATCAGCAGGTTCGCGGCGACGTGGTTGCCCGCGAACCAGGCGATGATGCTCTTGCGCTGCGGCGAACGCCCGTGGTCCATGGTCATTCCACGCCGTCCTTGCCGGCCTCGTCCTTGGAAGCGACCTGGTCCCCCTGCTCCGCATCGGCCCCGGGCCTGTCCGTCGTGCGCACGTACATGCCGTTCAACGGTGTCTCGATCGCTGAAACGGCAATGCGTTCGCCGGCTTCGACGCCGCTGCCGATATAGGCGTAGCGGGCGTCCGCGCGGATAACGTCGACGTCCCGGATGCGGATTCGATTGTCATCATCGACGACCAGCAGCTGGCTGGCGGCCCGCAACGCGGGTCGCGGCACGCGGATGACGTCCGTCATCGTCCGCCCCGTGATATCCGCCGTGACGAACGTGCCGATGGGCAACGGAATTCCGGGTTCGTGCAGGCGATACGGGTCGTCGATCCGGGCGACGGCATACGTGACGCGACTCTTCTCGTCGACAACGCCTTCGCTGCGCACGATGCGCGCCTGCCAGTTCGCCGGTTTACCCATGCGTGTCGCCGACAGCGTTACCGGCGGGCCCTCGGCTGCGCCGGTCGCCGCAATTTCCGTTGCGGTCGGCAGGTCTATGAACGCCAGGTCCTGGTCCGTCAGCGGCAGGCGGACTTCCGCATAATCGGTGGCAAACGTAATGCCGAGCCGCGTGCCCGGCGTGACGAATTGCCCGAGATCGGCGTCCTTGCTCAGCACCATGCCTTCGTAGGGCAGGCGTATTTCAGTCCGTTCCAGGTTGCGCCGGGCACGCTTCAGTTCGGCGTCCGCGGACGCGAGCGCCGCGGCCGCGGACGCGTACTCGGCCTCGGCGCGATAGCCCTGCTCGCGGAGCTTCGCGGCGCCGTCGAACTCGATCCTGCGTTGCCTGACGAGCGCCTCCGCCTGGCGAACGGCGACCTCGTAGTCGGTCGCATCGATGCGCAGCAGCACCTCGCCGGCCCGGAACACGCCGCCCGGTATGAACTTCGGCGAAATCTCGACGATCGTGCCCCCGACCTCCGCGCCGAGAACGGTTTGTGTCCTTGGCAGCACCGTGCCCTGGCTGCGTACCGTGAGCTGCGCGGACAAAGTCTCCAGTTGCAGTACGTCGACCAGCAGCGCGCGATCGTCGACCTCGCGTTGCGGCGGCTCCTGCCGCAGGCCCCTGGCAAGCCCGAAGGCGATGCCGGCGGCAATGGTCAGGATCGCGGCGCCCAGTAGCAGCCGCTGCGTTTTGGCTTTCAAGAATCGCTCCTCGGCTGGCCCGAGCGTCGTATTCTGAGCGATCCACGGCGGAATGCCACCGTTTTGTGTGCCAGTGCAGCGCCTCCAGCGGCCCGGAGCGATGCGCTTTTTGTGACATAAACCCACGTATTGCGGCGGGATAGCCCGCAAAATTCTTCTTGCTGTCCGAAATTGTGCACTGCAGCGAACAACTGGGATACGGGGACCTATGTACAAGAACCACTTCGGGCTCGAACGGCGGATTTTTCACGGCAACACGGCGGGCGCCGACGTCTTCGTCGGACCGCAGACCGCGAACGTCCTGCAAGGCATCAAGAAAGCACTGACGGCGCCTGACGCGGTGGTCACGCTCACCGGCCCGGTCGGTTGCGGCAAGTCCACGACAGTAGCTCACTCGCTGGGTGCGATCAGCGGCAAGAACGCCATCGTCAGGGTCGGCCGCTTCCCGCTGCAGCGGGGCGAACTCCTCGACCTGCTGTTCGATCACATGCGAATCCAGCAGCGCCCGCAGCGCGGCAACCAGAAACTCGCCCTGTTCCGCACGCTGCTGTTCAATCTCGCGAAGAACGACTCGCGCATGTTCATTCTCGTCGAGGACGCCCCGTTCCTCGGCCCCGACATGCTCGCCGAACTCGAGGTCGTCACGGCGGCCGACACCGGGCCGTCCGACGGTGCCGCCATCGTCCTGATGGGCGACGACTATCTCAGGGAACTGGTCGCATCCAAACCCCTCGCCCGCCTCAGGCAGCGCATCCGGCTGCGCCGCAGCCTCGAGCCCTGCAGCATGGAGGAACTGGGCGGTTACCTGCGCCATTGCTTCCGGCAGGCCGGCGGCGATTTCGACAAAGCATTTGCCAGCGGCACGATCGGACTGCTGCACGAACTGAGCGGCGGCATCCTGCGTGTCGTCAACAACCTGGTCGAAGCCTCGCTGGAAGCGGCCGCGGAGACGAAGGTGGCGACCGTCAGCCTGGACCTCATCAGCCGTATCGGCAACGAGGAATTCGGCCTCACGGGCAAGTTCACGCGGTTGCCGGAAATCAGCAGCCGGCAGCCCGAGCCCAGGCACAGCGACGATGCCACGGCGGAACTGGTCGCCCTGTCCATGCCCGCACAGGCAGCGGCAGCCGAACCGGTGGCGCATGCAAACGACGATGACATCCCGGAGTTGATCCAGGACACCCAGCCCGCACTGGCCATACTCAGCGATGCGCCGGCCGCAACGAAAGCGGCAGGGCGATCGCATAGCCAGCACACGCTGCCCGACATCGCGGCGATCTCCGCCGAACTCGGCGCCGCGCCTGCGATCCCCGAACCGGCAGCGAAACCGGAGCCGGCACCGAAACCCGTGGCCGGCAAGCCACCGGCAGCGAGGCCGGAAACGAAACCCGTGGCCGGCAAACCGCCGGCAGCGAAGCCGGAAACGAAACCCGTGGCCAGCAAGCCGCCGGCAGCGAAGCCGGAAACGAAACCCGTGGCCAGCAAGCCGCCGGCAGCGAAGCCCGCGGTGAAACCGCGGCCCGCGCCCGCGATCACGCTGGAACTCGAACCCGAGCCGCGGCCGGCGCCACCGCCCGACCGGGCGGTCGAACCCGAACTGGAACCGTTTGCCGAGCTCGAACTCGACCCGCAGCCGGAGCCCGCCGGCGACGAGGCGATTCCGACACTGACCGATGCGACCGGCGCCGTTCCGTCACCGGCCAAGGACACGGCGGCGGACGACGATACCCCTGCCTGGGACCGCGACCCCACCCTCGCCGAATTGCGCCCCGATCTCGACGCGCTGGAGCGCGCGATGGCGGTTGCACATGGCCGGGACCCGGACGCCGAACAGGATGGTGCGCAGGTCCCCGAACCCGGCCGGAAAAAGGCACCCGGCAAGGCGATCGAAGACATTCCCGAGATCACGCTGGACGACTCGATCAACCGCAAGGTCGACGTTGCTGCCCTGGAACGGAAGCAAAGGCTCGAGAAGGAAGGCATCGTCGCGGAGGAAGACACGGCCGCCGACAAGGCCGAAATGGCCGAGCAGGAGCGTGTCCGCCAGGAGAAGTCTGCTGCGGAGCTCGAGAAGATCGCGCAGGGCCTGGCGAGGGCAAAGACGATCGAGGACGTCGACGACAAGATGGCGGAGACGCTCTTCGGCGAGGAACTCAGCGTGGCCGCGGCCGCGGTCGCCGCCAGGGTCGCCGAAGAGGCGGCGGCGGAGGCCGCGAAAGCCAGTGAAAAACCCGCTGCGGCCGCGCCCCGGCCGAAGTCGGAACTGGAGAAGGAGTTCGAGAGCGTCTGGGGCGAAGCGCCCGGCGTCGAGGTTTCGATCGATTCCACGCTCGAGGACCAGAAAGGCGGCCTGGACATTTCGGCTTCGCAGCGGCTCGCCACGGTGCGCGCGCTGAGCGCGGCAAATGCCGGCTCCGCGAAAGCCGCTACCGGCAGCACCCCCGCCGCGCCGGCGGTCAAACCGGTTCCCATCGAGGAGCAGATTACTACGTCATTGACGCAGACGATGAAGGCGCTCAAGGTCAAGCCGGACCCGGCAGCCATCAATGACGACGACGATGATGACGAGCGCAAAGGCGGCTTCTTCAGCCGCTTCCGGCGTTCCTGACAAGCAGCCGCAATAGCAGTGACGCAAGGCCGGGCCGGTGCCCGGCCTTTTTCGTCGCAAGCGCCCGCCCCCGGCGGCTTGCCCTGCCTAAGTAGTCGCCGAAATTTGGCGCGTCGCATACGGATTTTGCGTCTCGCGCAACGCTCCTATCATCTGATAGGCGGCGGCTGTGCGCCGGCGTTGTATTGGATTCGAGGGAGAATCGAATGAGCGAGACTGTTCTGACAATCATCGAACTCGACAACTACCCTGAAGACGTTGTCGCTCGAGCCACCTGGCTGGCAAAGCTCATGGACTGCGATCTTGAGCTGCTGCTGTGCGATCCGACGACCAGCTTCCTCAGCGAGATGTTCATCATTTCGAGCGAAGTGCGGGACCTGGCGAGAGACATCGAGGAAGCACAGAAGCACGCGCTGCATGACCTCGCGAAGACGGCCGAGGCGTCGGGCCTCGAGGTGACGACGCACACCAGTCACGAGCGCCCCGTTGCGGATGCCATCATCTCCCGGGCGATGGATCTCGACCCCATGTTTGTCGTCAAGGGAACCCACTACCACTCGCCCGCGGAACGCGCGACGTTCGCCGACACCGACTGGCAGCTCATGAAGAAGCTGGACTACCCGCTCTGGTTCGTGAAGCCCGTGGCCTGGAAAGACGAGCCTCTGATCGTCGCCGCGGTGGACCCGACCCACGAGAAGGACCGCGAAGCGCGCCTCGACCGGATGATCGTGGAAACCGCGCAATCGCTGGCGACGGCCTGCAACGGGCGGGTCGAGCTCGTGCATACCTACCAGCGGCTCGTCGAAATCGGCGCACGGGCCATGAAGACCTTCAAGCCGGTAAAGTTGCCCATTGACGAACTGGACAAGAAGATTCGCGACGAGCATCGCAAGGCGCTCGACGCGTTCGCGAAGGAAACGGGCGTACCCGGGAAACAGGTCCACCAGCTCCCGGGGCGCGCGCACGAACTGCTGCCGATGTTCGCACAGACGCACGGCGCCAGCCTGATGGTCATGGGCGCGCTGTCACGCGGCGGCATCGCGCGGCGCTACATCGGCAACACGGCCGCGCGGGTGCTCGACCACCTGCCCTGCGACGTCCTGGTGGTACCGGCCGCGGCGGATTGACACGCGAACCCTGCCCCGCGCTGCCGCGGGGCAGGGCCGTTGCTACTCGGCCAGCTCGGAGATCGCTTTCAGGCGCGCCGCCTCGAACTCGTCGCCCGGTTTCCACGCCGGCATTTCGTCCGCGTTTGCGACCGCGAGGCCGGTCCAGTAACCGAGCAGTGCGTCCTCGATCAGGCCCGAGAAGTCCCAGCTGTCGTTGTACTCGTCGGACGGCTGGTGATAGTGCACGTTGGTGTAATGCTCCTGCTGCTCGCGCCCCCAGCCCGGCGGGCGGTCGACGTAATCGGTGCCGGGTTTCAGGTACATCGCGGGCACGCCGATCTTCGCCAGGCTGAACTGGTCGGAGCGATAGAAGTAGCCCTTGTCGGCAAACTGGTCGGGCTTGACCTCCCTGCCCTGTTCCTCGGCGATCAGCTGGAGTATCTGGTCGATCGAGGACTTGCCGAGCCCGACGAAAGTCACGTCGTGCGTGTCGCCGAGGATGTTCGGGTTGTCGTAGTTGATGTTCGCGGCGATACGCCCCGCCGCGAAGGTCGGGTGGTTCGCGTAATACAGCGAGCCCAGCAGGCCCTGCTCCTCGGCGCCCACGAGCGCGAACAGCGACGAACGCCGCGGCGCTTCCGGCAGCGCTTTGAGTGCCTTCGCGATTGCCAGCACCACGGCGACGCCTGACGCATTGTCCCTGGCGCCGTTGTAGATCGTGTCGCCTTCCTCGTTCGGCTCCCCGATACCGAGATGGTCGTGGTGTGCGGTGTAGATCACGACCTCGTCGCGAAGCTCGGGATCGCTGCCGGGAAGGAGCCCCAGGACGTTGGCACTCTCGGTGCGATTCAGCTTCACGTCCATGGCGATGGACGTCGTGATACCGAGCGGCACCGGTTCGAAGTCCCTGTTGTAGGCGGCCTCGCGCAGGGCGTCGAGGTCCTGGCCCGCCATGGCGACGAGTTCGCGCGCAGCGTCCTCGGTCACCCAGGCGTTCACCAGGTTGCGCGGCTCGTCGCCCGCCGGCAGCTCGAATTGCTCGCCGGTCCACGACGTCTGCACGACCTGGAACGGATAACCCGCCGACGGCGTGGTGTGGATGATGATCGCGCCGGCAGCGCCCTGTTTCGCGGCGCTCAGGTACTTGTAGTCCCAGCGCCCGTACCACAGGCGGGTCTCGCCTTCGAACAACTGCGGATCCCAGTCCGGGTCGTTGTTCATGATGAGCAGCACCTTGCCCTCGAGATCGGCGCCCTTGAAGTCGTCCCACTCGTATTCCGGGGCCTGGATGCCGTAGCCGACGAACACGAGCTCGGCATCGCTGATCTCGACGCGCTCCTGCTGCACGCCGCTCGAGACGATGAATTCTTCCCACTGGTCGAGGGTCTTCTCTTCGCCATGCCCCGAAAACGTCCAGCTCTCGGGCTGTACCGTGTTCAGGCCGACGAGATCGAACTTCTGCTGCCAGCTGCCGTCTGCCGCGCCCGGCCGCAGCCCGAGGCGCTCCATTTCGTCGGCCAGGTAGTTGCGCGCCTTGACGTCGCCGCGGCTACCCGGCCCGCGCCCCTCGTAGTCGTCGCTCGAAATCTCGACGATGATGTCGCGCATGTAGTCGGCCGTGATCTCGCCGGCGGCCGCCTCCGCCGCAGGATTGCCGCCACTGACCTCGACCGCCACCGGGGAAGAGAGCTCGGGCGGCGCCTCTGCCGCGGGCTGCGGTGGCTCCTTGCTGCAGGCAACCACGATGAACGGCGCGACGATAACCACGATGAGACGTCTAAGAATCACAATTGACCTCCGGGAGATAATGCCTGGAGCCGCGTGACGCGGCGCAAACCGTGCCGGCCGATACTCAGGTATCGAACAGCTCGGCCAGAAAGTACTTCGCCGCTGTCCAGGAGCGGCGATCTGCGTCCGCATTATATACGGTTACGCCGGTGCTCGCGTCCGCGGCGGGATTCGTGAACGCATGGCGGACGTGGCCGTAACTATGCAGCTGCCAGTCGGCTCCCATGGCGGTGAGCTCCTCGCCGAGGGCCACGGCCTGCGCGGGTGTCGCCAGCGGATCGTCCCAGCCGTGCAGCGCCAGTACGCGGGCTTCGATCGTGTTGCCCGCCGTGTTGCCGGGCGCATCGAACAGCCCGTGGAAACTGACCACGCCCGCGATCGGCTCGCCCGTGCGCGCGATGTCCAGCACGCACAGGCCGCCGAAGCAGTAGCCGATTGCCGCAATGCGCGACGCATCGACCTCCGGCTGGCCGCGCAACGCCTCCACCCCGCACAAGAGTCGCCGTTGCAGCGTCGCGCGGTCGTGCCTCAGCGCCTCCATCGTCCGGCGGCAATCGTCGAACGCGCCGCCGATCGCGCCCTTGCCGTAGACGTCGATCGCGAAGCCGGCATAGCCCATCTCCGCGAGCCGCCGGGCTTTGTCTTCTTCGAAACTGCTGCGGCCGCGGATCGTGTGCGCGACGAGCACGCCCGGCCGCGGCCCCTCGATGGTGCCATCCCAGGCCAGCCTTCCTTCCAGGACGAGATCGCCGTCCCGATAGTCGACCAGGCGCGTTTCGATACCCACGCGAGTCTCCGTTGCCCGCTAGCGGCGTGTCACGACGATGACTTCGACGCGGCCGTCCGGCCCGATGTACCAGGACGCGATCGTGCTGGTGATGCTCACGATGATTGCGCCGAACAGCGCCGACCAGAATCCCGCGACAACGAAATTGTCGAGCATCGCGGCGACCAGCGCGAACATGGCGGCATTGAGCACGAACAGGAACAATCCCAGCGTGACCAGCGTGATGGGCAACGTCAGTACGAAAGCGATCGGCCTGACGACGGCGTTGACGACGCCGAGCAGTACTGCCGCGAAGATGAACGTCCAGGCGCCGGAGATCGACACGCCCGGCACGAGCACGGACGCCAGGAAGAGGCCCAGCATGATGATGAGCGTTCGTAATACGATGCCCTGCATTCCGGGATTATGCGACGTGAGCGCCGCGGAAGGAAGGACCTTCAGACCGGCAGGCTCACCGGCCGGGCGTCGGGGCGCATCATCAGCAACTGCACGTTACCGATGGCGCGCTCGAGGAAGCCGCCTTCGCAGTAGCACAGGTAGTACTGCCACATGCGGATGAACTCTTCCGAGAATCCCATGCCGCGCACCGCGTCGAGATTGTCGAAGAAGCGCTCGCGCCAGTGCTGCAACGTCGTCGCGTAATGCGGCCCGATGTCCTCGAGATTCACTATACGCATGTCGGTGACGCGCGTCAGGGTGTCGGACATCGCCGTCACGGACGTCAGGCAGCCGCCTGGGAAGACGTATCGCTTGATGAAGTCGACCGTCTTCTTCGCTCGCTCGTAATGCTGGTCGGCGATGGTGATCGCCTGCAGCAGCATCTGGCCGTCTCGCTTGAGCAGTTCGCAGCACTTGCGGAAGTAGGTGTCGTGAAACTCGTGACCGACGGCTTCGATCATCTCGATGGACACGAGCTTGTCGTATTGCCCCTCGAGATCCCGATAATCGCTCTGCAGCAGGGTAATGCGATCCTCGAGACCGGCACGGGCGATCGCCTCTCTTGCGTAGTCGTGCTGCTGTTTCGATATCGTCGTGGTCGTCACGCGGCAGCCGTAATTCTCGGCGGCATGGATCGCGAACCCGCCCCACCCGGTGCCGATCTCGAGCACGTGATCCCCGGGCCCCAGGTCCAGCTTCCGGCAGATGCGATCCAGCTTCGCGACAGCGGCGACGTCCAGCGACATGTCCGCATTCTCGAAAATCGCGCTCGAGTACATCATCCGCCTGTCGAGCCACAGCGCATAGAAATCGTTGCCGAGATCGTAATGCGCGGCGATGTTGCGACGGCTGCCGTCCCGGGTGTTGCGATTCAGCCTGTGGAAAATCTTCTGCAACGGCTTCGTCAGGTATGACGTGCCCGCATCCATGTCCAGCAGAACGTCACGGTTCTTTACGAGAATCCGGACCAGGGTCGTGAGTTCGTTGCAGGACCAGCAGCCGTGAATGTACGACTCACCCGCGCCGACCGCTCCGCCGAAAGCGATGTCGCTGTAGAAGCGCGGGTCGTTGACGGTGAGCTGGACCGTGAGCGGCAGATCGTC
The DNA here is from genome assembly GCA_963712755.1 of uncultured Gammaproteobacteria bacterium. Lineage (GTDB taxonomy): Bacteria > Pseudomonadota > Gammaproteobacteria > Steroidobacterales > Woeseiaceae > UBA1847. The sequence continues at coordinate 175,842 of CAVQIY010000001.1, forward strand.
CGTGACCGCGCCGAAAGTCTCGTGGCGGCCGTTCTCCGTGAGGACGATCTGGCCGTTGCGCAGCGACTCCAGGCGTGCCCGAACGACACGCCGCGCGAGCGACTCCAGCGCCGTCGGCGTTCTGACGGCCTCGATGAACTTGGGCGAGTTGATTGAAACTGTTCTCATTGTGCCTCCGCTGCGATCTTCTGCCGCTTTTCGGGATGCGGGTAAACCGGGCAGCGCTTGACCCACAACCTCAGGGCCTGCCAGTAGATTCCCGCGATGATCTTGACCGTCATCAACGGGAATCGCGCGAGGACACTTGCCAACGCAACACCCGTTATCTCGGTACGCTTCAGGTTGATGGATGCATCGAACAGACGCTTGCCGCTACTCGAATTCGCCATGTACACCGTTACCCTCTCGGCAGGGTCGGTGAAGCACCAATCGTATTCGACTTCCATCGGCATGAAGGGCGACACGTGCATCTTCTTCTTCGGCCTGAATCGCTTCACGCCGCGCCGGCCCACATCCGCCGAGCCGGGCAGGACATAGGTATCGCGCTCGCCCCATGGCGTGTTGTTGACCTCGGCGACGATGGTCTGCACGGTCCTGCCGTCGTCGGCGTAGCAATAGTAGAAGCTCACCGGATTGAAGCAATAGCCGAAATAGCTGAGGTTGGTCAACAGACGGATGGGACCCTCCGGCCGCTCGCCCGTCTCGCGTTCCACGAGCTTGCGGATCGACTCGGCGAGCGACTCGTCCGGTGACCCGAGATGATTCTCGCGACGGAAACGCGCCAGGGCCGGCCGCGTCGCCGACCACAGCCAGCGCTTCCTGAACAGCTCCGGCAGTTCATCGAGATCGAGGTACATCATGAACATTCGGTAGCCGAACCGGTGCAATACCGGTTCCGTACGCGTGTGCTTAACCCGCCCTTCGTAGATGCAGCTCTCCACGGCCCTGCCTCTCCTCGAAATGAGCGATCGCATTCAGCGCGCTGACGACGCCGTCCTCGTGGAAACCGTTGCGCCAGTAGGCACCGCAGAAATAGGTGCGGTCGACATTCACCTCCGCCTGGCGCAACTGCGCGGCGACGGCCTCGCGCGAATACACCGGGTGCTGGTACTGGATACGCCGGATCACTTTCGAAGGGTCGATACGGCGGTCGTTGTTCAGCGTCACGCAGTATTGCTCGTCGCAGTCAAGGCTCTGCAGCATGTTCATGTTGTAGGTCACTGCAACCTGGCCGTGAGGATCTTCCGGGATATGGTAGTTCCAGGCCGCCCACGCGCGACGCCGCCTGGGCAGCACGCTCGCATCGGTATGCAGTACCGCCTCGTTGTCCTGGAAGTGGATGGCCCCGAGCACTTCCCGCTCCACGGCCGTCGGCGCATCCAGCAGCGCGAGCGCCTGGTCGCTGTGACAGGCGAGAAATACCGCGTCGTACCATTCACGCCCGAACCGGTCAGAAACGATCTCGACGCCCGATTCATGCCGGATGACGGCCTCCACCGGCGTATCAAGCCGGATCCGGTCGCGATGCCCCGCCACCAGCGTCTTTACATACTCTCGCGACCCGCCCTTGATGACCCGCCATACCGGGCGGTCTTTCAGCTGCAGCAGGCCGTGGTTGTCGAAGAAGCGGACGAGAAACTGCAGCGGCATGTCGTGGATGGCAACCGGCTCGGCGGACCATATGGCAGCCGCCATGGGCACGAGGTAGTCGTCCATGAACTCCCGGCTGTAGCCATGGCTGAGCAGGTAACGGCCCACGGTCTGGCTTTCCGCTTCGGAAGGCAACGTGGCCATCGCCTCGCGGTTGAAACGCAGGATGTCGCGGATCATGCGGAAAAACGGCGGCCGCAGGATGTTGCGCCGCTGCGCGAACAGGGCATTGAGCCCCGCGCCATTGTATTCGAGGCGGCCGTCGCCCGAGCTCACGCTGAAGCTCATGAGGCTCGGTTGAGATTCCTGGCCGATCTCGTCGAGAAGCTCGATGAAATTCGGATAGGTCCGGTCGTTGAAGACGATGAAACCGGTATCGACCGCAATGGTCCTGCCGCCTTCCGCTACATCGATCGTGTTGGTATGCCCGCCGATGTAAGAAGCCGCCTCGTAGACGGTGATGTCGTGCTCCTTGCGGAGCTGGTACGCCGCGGTATTGCCCGCGATGCCGGTGCCGACGATTGCAATCCTCATGCCTGCAACCTCACCACTTCTGCGGAACGCGCTCGACTTTGGAGAGGTCGTAGCCAAGGGACTCGACGATCCCGAGCAGCCTCTCGTAGTCTGCGTCGGAGATGTTCGGCTCGCGCGCCATGATCCAGACGAAATCGCGCTTCTGGCGACCGATGATGGTCTGCGAATAGTCGTCATCGACATAGACGATGCGGTAATCGGCCTTTATCGGCCAGATGAAGCGCATACCCCAGAGGGCGTTCGAGCCAGTGTCCCGGACGAAGCCCTTCGGGTTGTATTCCTTTTTCTCACCGTCGAAACTGCCGTCAAGGAACGTGAACGTCGTCGCGATTGTGCCGTCTTCGTTCATCGCGTACGTTTCCACGGCGTTGTGCGCGCCCTTCTCGAGAAACGTGGGAATGTTGGCGATGACGTACCAGTCGCCCATGAATCGTTCGAGGTCTACGTAATCTACGGTTTTCATTTCTGGCCCACTGCCGGCACATGCGGCCAGCGTCAATGATGCGGTAACGGCAAGTGCCGCGTTGCGGATAGCTTTCATATCAACTCAACTCGTAGCGCAGTATCCGGCCGCCTTTTGCAACCGACTCGAGAGCCAGCCACTCGGCGCTCTCCGAATACCACAGGGTAATGTCCATCTGGCGCGCGGTCAGCCTGACCGACCTGGCCGGGATTTCGCGGCCATCCAGCCGAACTATGTCTTCGCCGAGTTCCTCGACTTCCACGTCGAGGTATTCACCTGTCTGCGCATTGAGCAGCCGCGGCTGCTCCAGGAACCCGGGATTCCAGTAGGCGAAGCTCATGACGCACTCGGGCAACCTCACCTCCTGCTCGCCGGTGTCGATGACGAACCATTCGCCCGTGCGTTCACCGAAAACGTTCAGCTGCTTGCCGTTGGAATCGGTGCGCGCCTCGATTTCCTCGAGGCAGCCTCCGGTCCAGTTCTCACGCGCACTGTGGCGGTAACTGAACGCCGTGACGAACAGGAATTTGACGTCGAAACTCGCCTCGCTGACGACGTCCGCGTTGTTCTCCGGGCCGTCGATCTCGAAGCGGTGGTAGCCGATCTTCTTGCCGTCGAGAAAGACGTCGAACATCAGCGTCTTGCTCGACGTATCGTCGGCGGTCGAGACGCCGGATGCCATCAGCATCAGGAGGGATACGGCCAGGGTATGCATGAATCGTGTCATTGTTCCGACCTCTCTCAGGCAGCAGTTGCGCTTTTCGGTAAACCCGGGAAGAACGCATTGGTGCGCCGGATGTACTCCGCGTACCTGGGGCGGCGCTCGGTGATGGTTTTCTCCAGAAGCGCGACCCCCGACACCTTGAGGAGCAACAGCGACATCAGGACCGGCGACAGCAGCGTCCACCATCCGCCGGCTGCGACGGCAAACAGGTAGAACGCCCACCAGACGCAGAAGTCGCCGAAGTAGTTGGGATGTCGAGTGTAGCGCCAGAAGCCGGAGTCGAGTACGCGCCCCTTGTTTGACGCGTCGCGCTTGAAGCGCGAGAGCTGGTAGTCGCCACCCGCCTCGAAGGTGAATCCGACCAGCCAGAGCAGCGCGGCCACGATCTCGAGCGCACCGATGTCACCGGGGACCATGATCGCCGGGACGAGCGGCATCGCGACGAACCAGGCGAGCACGCCCTGCAGGCCGAATACGATGTACAGGCTCTTGAACGCGAATCCGGGTTCGTTGTTGGCGCGAATCTTCTGATACCGGTAGTCCTCGGGCTCGCCCCAGTTCCTCGCGGTGATGTAAATACTGAGGCGCAGGGCCCAGACGGCAACGAGCACCGTCACGAGCAGCCCGCGCGCGCTCAACGGCCAGGCCGCCGTGGCAAAAACGAGCGCGGCGACCAGGAAGAACAGCGACCAGAGACTGTCGACGAACGCCACGTTGCGGATCGCGACGCTGACGGCCCAGGCGACGACGCCGATGCCGAGGATCAATGCCAGCGCAAACAGGTAGGCCTGGAACTCCATCAGGAGATCCTCTGTCCGATGACCTCACCCTGCGGCGACTTCGGCGACACGCCATCGAGACGCTCGCCGAGCTGCATCAGGAGCGGCATCATGACCGCCCAGCCGATCGCCAGCATAGCGAGCGCCGCCGGCTGGTCGACGAACTGGATGCCGCCGATCTTGTGGCCCGCCAGGTAGGCAAGCGGGCCGCCGATGAATCCGAAGGCCGACGCCAGCAAGGGCTTGCCGCGCATCCAGCGCATGGACAGGTTGATGGTGGTGCCGAAAAGCATCCACATCGTCACGATCCAGTAAGGCGCCATCAGCTCGCTGAACATGCCCGACGGGAACGTGACCCAGCCGGCCGCGACCAGTGCGCTGTCGAACACCGCACCGATCAGGCCGCAGCTGAGAATCAGCATGAACTCGGAACTCGGCCGCTCAGCACGGGCCAGGTGCAGGGCGACGGCGGCGAACACGACCAGCGGGCCGAGCCACGGTAACTGCTGCGCCCCGCCGAACACCGACGAGAGCCAGCCAAGCTTGAACGCGGCGACATTGATCAAGAGGTTCATGTCAGTCTCCAACACGCTTCAAAAGGTAATGGCCGACGTACCACTCGCGCCCGCCGTTGTACGCGAACAGTTCCTCGCAGGCCATGAAGAAGATGCGCCAGCGCATGCGCCAGCGATCCGCCTGCTCCTTGCCGTAGGTCGATTCGAGAATCGGCATGACGGCACTGCGGCGCGAATCCATGCGTTGCAGCCAGGCCCGCAGCGTCCGCGCGTAGTGGTCGCCATTCCACTGCCAGTGCTTCTCGACGGCCAGGTCGCCGCCGACGCGCAGCGGCAGGTCGGCACTCGGCATGATGCCGCCGGAGAAGAAATGGCGGCTCATCCAGTCGCTCGGCCCCCTGTCGATGTACTCGTACGGGGTGGTGCGATGGCAGAAGATGTGCATGAAGAAGCGGCCTTCGGGCTCCAGCCAGTTGCTGATGCGGCGGAACAGCTCCGGGTAGTTGCGCATGTGCTCGAACATCTCGACGGAGACAATCCGGTCGTACGTCCCGGGCGCCGCGAAGTCGTTCATGTCGGCCACGTGGACCTCGATATTGTCGAGGCCCCGGTTCTCGGCCGCGCTCTTGATGTAGTCGTGCTGCGAACGCGAATTCGACACGCTGGTGACGGATGCATTCGGGAAATGTTCGGCGATCCAGAGCGACAGCGATCCCCAGCCGCAACCGAGATCCAGCACCTTCATGCCGTCCTCGATGCCAGCCCGCTCGACCGTCACCTGCAATGCCGCCTCTTCGGCCGACTCCAGGTCGTCGACGCCGGTCGGCCAGTAGCAGCAGCTGTACTTGCGGTGCCTGCCGAGCACTTCGGAAAAGAACGCCGCGGGGACTTCGTAGTGCTGCTCGTTGGCCAGTTCGGGGACGAGCGCCACGGGCGATTCGCCCATCATGCGGACGAATCGATTCTTGATGATTGCGGACTTCTCCACGTCCGTAGCGTGGATTTCCTTCAACTTGCGGTCCAGGAGGCGGCGGATGCCGGCCCGGATGACCGAGTCCGGCACCAGTCCCGTTTCGGTCCAGTCGACGGCTCTTGCGGTTACGCTGCTCATGCGTGATCTCCAGAATTCGATGGGGCGACTATACGAACCGCGGCGAAGGCCGCCAACCGCCTGAAATGGTTTGTTACATTCCCTTACATGTCGGCAACTTATGGTCGCGTAGACTATCGCTTCCGTTGTTTTCCAAGGGCTCCCGATGCGCCCCGCCATCCTCTGGTTCCGCAGGAACCTGCGCCTGCACGACAACCCGGCACTGCGTGCCGCGGCCGACACCGGTCGCCCGCTGGTTGCCGTGTACATCTCGGACGAACTCGATGCGGGCGGCGCCAGCCGCTGGTGGCTGCACCACAGCCTGGCGAGCCTCGACGCGGCATTGAAGGCGCATGGTGCGGGGCTCGTCATCCGCGCCGGCAGGCCCGAGGCGCTGCTGCCCGGGCTCGTCGAGACGACCGGCGCCGAGGCCGTGTTTTTTTCGCGCCGCTACGAGCCGCAGGCCCGGGCGCAGGAACGCGCGCTCGAGGACGCGCTGGAGGGGCGCTCTGAGCTGCAGGGATTCGACGATGCCGTGCTGCGGCATCCCGAGAGCGTGATGACCGGTGCCGGCACGCCTTACAAGGTCTTCACCCCTTTCTGGAAAGCGGCATCGGGCGACGGCGAGCCGGGCAAACCGGCCCCGAAACCCGCCGGCTTCGAGACAACGACGGCCGGGCTCGAGCCCGGGGACATCGATGCGCTCGGGCTGCTGCCGACGGGGCCCGACTGGGCCGGCGGACTGCGCGAGGCCTGGACGCCCGGCGAAGACGGCGCGTTCGAGCGCCTCGAAGCTGCCTGCGAGATCGCGGCGGACTACGACGAGAACCGCGACCGGCCGGATCTCGACGGTACGTCGCGACTGTCGCCGCACCTGCATTTCGGGGAACTGAGCCCGCGGCAGGTCTGGCACGACATCCGCTCGGCCACGCCGTCGAGCGGCCGCAAGGGCGCCGACGCCCTGCTCCGCCAGCTTTACTGGCGCGACTTCAGCACCTATCTCCTGTACCACTTCCCGAAACTGCCCGAAGAGCCGCTGCGCGCGGAGTTCAGGGAGTTCCCGTGGACGCACGACCCGGACGGCCTGCAGGCCTGGCAGCGCGGCCGCACGGGCTACCCCATCGTGGACGCGGGCATGCGGCAGCTCTGGGAAACGGGCTGGATGCACAATCGCGTGCGCATGATCGTCGCTTCGTTCCTGGTGAAGGACCTGCTCGTGCCCTGGCAGGCGGGCGCGGACTGGTTCCTCGATACGCTGGTCGACGCGGATCTCGCGAACAACTCCGCGAGCTGGCAGTGGGTAGCAGGCTGCGGCACCGATGCGGCGCCCTATTTCCGCATCTTCAACCCGGTGCTGCAGGGCAAGAAGTTCGACCCGCTGGGCGATTACGTGCGCCGCTGGGTGCCGGAACTCGCGCGGCTGCCGGCGAAACACATCCAGGAACCGTGGAGAGCGGGCCTCGACGAGCAGCGAGCTGCCAACGTGATCATCGGCGAGGACTACCCCGAACCGCTCGTGAACCACGGCGACGCACGCGATCTCGCGCTAGCGGCCTATCGGGCCATCCGCAAGGATCAGGTCTGACCGGGCGACGGCGCTCTACCCGGCGATTCTCTGCTAGAATTCGCCGCCGTGCGCTCGTAGCTCAGTCGGATAGAGCACCGGATTCCTAATCCGGGGGTCGCAGGTTCGAATCCTGCCGGGCGCGCCAGTCAACGAAAGGCGGGCCCAACGGGCCCGTTTTTTGTTGACTTGTGTGTTCCCGTCCAAGGAATCGAACCTCGTTCGACAAACCGGTGCAGCCGGTTTGGACGCCTGAGCGCAGCGAAGGCGAGGCAGCGAAGCTGCCGGTCAATCCTGCCGGGCGCGCCAGTCAACGAAAGGCGGGCCCAACGGGCCCGTTTTTTGTTGACTTGTGTGTTCCCGTCCAAGGAATCGAACCTCGTTCGACAAACCGGCACAGCCGGTTTGGACGCCTGAGCGCAGCGAAGGCGAGGCAGCGAAGCTGCCGGTCAATCCTGCCGGGCGCGCCAGTCAACGAAAGGCGGGCCCAACGGGCCCGTTTTTTGTTGACTTGTGTGTTCCCGTCCAAGGAATCGAACCTCGTTCGACAAACCGGCGCAGCCGGTTTGGACGCCTGAGCGCAGCGAAGGCGAGGCAGCGAAGCTGCCGGTCAATCCTGCCGGGTGCGTGCGAGCATCACGTTGAATGCCCGCTGTCCACCAATGACGCGAACGTTGAGATAGAATCTGTTTGAATCCGCAACCGTTTGCGGTCAAATATCGTCTTCCTTGAAAGGGGATCAATCGTGAGCGAAGAAAAAGGCAAAGCAGCACCTGACCCTAGTTCGGTCGATGACACTCCTGGAGAAAAAAAGAAATCAACTCAGAGCGGACCGACCTTCACGGCGTCGCCGGATCCACTTTCAGGAATCCGAAAGGCTACCGGCGAGGCGTGGAGAAGCACCGAAGGCAGAACCGTATCGATGCGCACCTACATCGGCTCGATTGCCGGGGTCGTCGTTTTGATGCTGCTGGTACGATGCGGCGGGTAGGACCGCGTCAGCGCAGTCGTCCTGCCTGCTTTCCTTGGCCTCCCCAATGGTGTGTTTGTCGGACCTATAGATTGGCACGATCGTGAAGAAGACTACCGTCACGGAGTAGGCCGACACTGGCGAGCATTTCGGCACTGTCGCGGTCGTCATTTCGTTACTCTTCGTTGCCTACAGTATTCACCGCAATACGGAAGCAACCCAGGCCTCGACGGCGAATACATTGTTCGAGCGGCACACTGACCGCACAAATCACTTTCTGAGCGACCCGACACTCGCCGATATCCTGGTAAAGAAGCGCGCGGGCAACGCCGAATTGTCCCCGGCTGAAGTGCTGCGATGGGAAAAGTACGAATCAGGAATTCTCGACCTCTGGGCGCTTGCGCACAGCCGTTATCAACGACAATTACTCTCGCAAGATCGTTAGCGCTTCCGGTTGCGCACAGGATCGAAAGAAATTCTTCGCGAATTTTCAAGCCGCTCGCAAAACACAGTTTTTCAACAGAATCAGCCGTTCTGAGTCGGTCACGTCTCGTTGCAGCGATAGTCTGCTCTCGGAAGTAGCGGACCCTGAGAGTGCGGCTCCATCTAACGCGACCTGTCAGATCAAGTGCCGAGCGTCACTCTGAAGCCAGCGGAAGTACCAGTTCCACCACCTCGGCAATTTCGAGAGCTAAGCCCCAGATTCTCGCAATGCCAGCAGGACCGATACGCGTCCAATTGACCGCTTTTCCGAAAGTGGGACCCTAGAACTCGGCTGATTAGGCCTTCGATGGCTTTTTCGCCATAGATTTCGCATTCGACTACCTATAATTTCCGTTTATAGGCTTTTATTCCTATATTTGACTTTACAAGAAAACTCGGCCAAGTTCGCAGTCTCAGCTCTCGACAATTAGGAAGGAAAACCTAATGAGGGGATACTCTTGGTTGTCTGGCCGACCGACCTCCGTCGCGGGAGTAGGCCAATACCGCCGCGAAAATCAGGGCATTGCAGCACCATTGGCAGCTTTTGGTGTGATTGCCGGGTTGTTCCTGATGGCGACAACGGCGCATGCGCAGTTTCCCTCAAGCCCATGCAATTACAAATGGGCAGGTGTCTGCTACCGAGATTTGACCGATGCAGAAATCGTAATGCGCGATACTAATGCAAGCAATGCTCTGCTCGTAGCAGCCGGGGAAGACGCGAATTTCATTTATTACGAATTGGAAAACGTACCGAAGCTCCCGGGCACCAGCTGGCGTGGCACACACTATTCGTCGCAAACCTATCCCGTGCTGGGTCCCGCGTTTCCGACGTATGGCGAAGCACGGGCATTTGTGTTTGACCGGGCGGCGCGACCGTCGAAGCGTTTACCCGGCAAGATTGCCTCGGACGACCTCGCGTACCGTGGGCAGACGGTAGACTCGTCAGGCCGGATCATTGATTACTTTAGCCATAACTATACCCCGGTGCCGGCCACCTATGTTGACGTGACGGATAGCGTCCAATACCGATACTGCAATCAATTCACGGATGGGTTTCCCGAGGCCAAGATCTCGAAAGCTTTTCACTTTGTTTATTCGCCCGATGAGACGACGCCGTACTATGCGCGACCCGACCTCATCTCATTGGCTTTTAACAACTGTCGCCAAGCGAACCGCGAATGGTATCGGATCTACGGCTTCCGGAACTTGGAGGTCCGAGAGACAGCCGGGATTTCCTGCAATTCCGGATACACCCTGGTCGGCAATACGTGCGTTGGAAACGTACAGACGCAGATCGAGAAGGTGCCCGCGTACTTCGTTGAGCCGGCAGCGCAGCCTCAGGTATGCGAGACAAATGAGTCCAATCCATGCAACCCGGCGGATGGCACGAAGACCCAGGTCGAGGCGGATTACGCTTCATCGGCTGAAGGCGGACTGTCTTTCAAGCGCTACTACAACAGCAAAGGCGCATATCGCAGTTTCGCGGGCTCCGCTGTTGGTTGGCGACATAGTTACGCTCGAGCTTTGGACGAGCAACCGGACAAAGGTCCAGTGACACACTTCTCGGCATCAGTGGGCCGATCCAGCAATTACGCCTCCGCTTCCAATGCTTGTACACAGGGCTGGGACGAAATAAAGACCACCGTATGGGGCGGGCAATTGTCCACGGCGACAGCGACCTATTCCGGTGGCGATGTCTGCTCCGTTGGCGAAGGCGGGATCACGAAAGCTTTTGTATCGGTACGCTCGACTGTACCATGGGTCACGTTCACACCGTCGACGATCACTAAGACTATCACCCGTCCGAGTGGTGTCAGTTACCGATTCGTTCAGAGTGGTTCCGCGTGGCTGAATGAACTGAATCCCGCGTTGAAACTCGAACAATCCGGGAGCTCTTGGATTTTCACGGATGCAGGAGATTCCCAGGAAACCTACAATAGCAGCGGACAGCTAGTTGCGATTACTAGACGCAATGGACAATCGGAGATTCTCGAGTACAACTTGACAACCGCACAAGGCGGTGATGACGATTCCGGCACACTTGACCGGGTGATGGGACCATTCGGCCACGTCCTGACCTTTGGTTACGATGCAAAAAGCAGGCTGTCTCAGGTTACAACGCCGGACGGCGTCATCGACTATCAATACGATCTGAATCGGAACCTCGCGGTAGTCACGTTCCCGGACGGATCGGTGCGGCAGTATGTGTATGAAGACTACGAACTGCCAAATCACCTGACCGGGCTCATCGACGAGAACGGAAATCGTTTCGCGACTTGGGACTACGATGCCGCGGGCAGAGCTATCCTGTCTGAGCATGCTGGCGGCAAAGAACAGGTTCAGTTCACGTACAATGCAGATGGCACGACAACGCTCGCGATGGGCAATGGCGCGACCCGCACGTACACCTACGGAATTGAGCAAGGGCGTCTTGTCGAAACGGACCTGTCCGGGAGTGTTTGCAGCAGCTGCCTGGACGGCAATGTCAAGACCCGTACCTATGACAACAACGGTTTTGTCGAAGAGGTGACCGACTGGAACGGCAATGTCACGAAAACCCAGCGCAACAGCGACGGCTTGGTGACGACACTCACGGACGCGCTGGGCTCGACGGAGCAGCGAGTCACGACCATGACATGGCATGGTACGTATCGATTGCCGGAGTCTGTCAGCTCGCCCCGCAATGACACCAACTACAGCTACGATGCCAATGGAAATCTAACGTCGATCGTCGTCACCGACGGCGCCACCAGTCGCTCTTGGTCAATGACCTACAACCCGAGCGGCCAAGTATTGACAATTGATGGTCCTCGTACGGACACGACCGACGTCACGATTTTAGCCTACAGCGATTGCGCGACAGGGGGCGGCTGCGGGCAGCTTGCGTCAATCACCAACGCCCTTGGCCAGGTCGTCACATTCGACAGCTACGATGCCAGCGGTCGGCCCACCCAAGTGACGGATTCAAACGGGCTCGAGACCAGTCTTGCATACGACGTTCGCGGCAACCTAGTCTCCATAACACAAACCCCGACAGTCGGGGCGGCCCGCACGACGTCATTGACTTACGACAATGTCGGTCAGATGGCAACTGTCGCACTGCCCAGCGGACACGTTCTGACGTACACGTACAGCAACGCACGCTACCTGACTTCAGTCACGGACAATTTCGGCAACACGACCGAGTATACCTATGACGCCATGGGTAATCTCGCGGGCGAAGAAACTTACGATCCGACGGGCACGCTGGCTAAGGCAACAGACTATGTCTATGATCTCAGCAACCGCCTGAGCTCCATTACGGATGGGGCGTTAAACAGCACTAGCCTGACAATTGACGATGTCGGCAATCTCACGGACCTGACAGATGCTACTTTAGCGCACACCATCCACAGCTATGATTCGCTAAATCGCCTGATTCAAACTCAGGATCCTTTGCTCGGCTACACAGACTATAGCTACGACGCGCACAATAACCTCACCACGGTCACTGCGCCGAACGGCGCGAACACGACTTACGAGTACGATGGCCTTGATAATCGGATCAAAGAATTTAGCCCGGATCGAGGCACCATTACCTACACGCACGACGCGGCTGGAAACATTTCCACGATGGTCGATGCCAGAGGCAAGACCACCAGCTACACCCATGACGCACTGAACAGGATCATAGGGATTACGCTGGACAACCTCGACACTATTACCTACGAGTACGATACAGGCGCGAATTCTGCCGGGCGGCTGAGCAAGATCACGGATCCAAGCGGAGAGACCAGTTGGACATACAACAACTTCGGCGAAGTCGCCTCCAAGACTCAGAAGGTCGGGGCGGTCTCTTTTACGACGAGCTACGCCTACGACCCCGGTGGTCGCATAACCGCCGTTACGCTGCCGTCGGGCAAGTTGGTTGCGTTCAGCTATGACACCTTCCTACCGACAAGTGTAACCGTGGACACGACGACGATTCTCTCCGGCGCAAGCTACGAGCCGTTTGGTCCGATTAATGGCTGGACCTGGGGCGATGGCAGTGCACACAGTCGCAGCTTCGACCTGCGCGGTCTGATGGATAGCCAATCGATGGTTACCGATGTTCGCACCTTGAGCTACGACAGCGTCGGTGCGTTGATCACACTCGACGATGGCCGCCATGATCTGGACTTCGGCTACGATTTGCTCAGCCGGATTACGGACTTTGCTGCGGCAGGTGTGTCGGCGCTTGCGTCTCAGGATTACACCTACGATGAAAACAGCAATCGTCAGACATTGGTACAGAGCTCCACCGTGTACGGATACACAATCAACGCCAACAGCAATCGGCTTGCGAGCACGACTGGGCCGGTGGCGAAGACCTACACCTACGACGCCACGGGAAATATCATCGGCGACGGTATCCACAGCTACGGGTACGATGATCGTGGACGCCTGACGAGCGTCGATTCAGGTTTAGTGACCTACGTGCATAACGGCCAGGGACAACGTGTCAAGAAGATTGACGGTACGGCCATTGCGCTCTATGTTTACGACGAAGCAGGAAACCTGATCGGCGAATACGATGCGAACGGTACAACGATCATGGAGCACGTGTGGTTCGGTGGCGCTCCTGTTGCTGCGCTTGCAGGGGCTGCAGTGTACTACGTCCACACGGACCATCTCGGCACGCCCAGGATCGTGACGAGCGGCACCACGGCCGTCTGGCGTTGGGAATCCGGGCCATTTGGAGAGGAGGCGGCTGACGAAGATCCCGACGGAAATTCAATAGCGTTCACGTACAATCTACGATTCCCCGGACAGTATTACGACGAGGAGACTGGGCTGCACTACAACTACTACCGCACCTACGATCCGGCGACAGGGCGCTACCTGGAGAGCGATCCAATAGGCTTAATTGCTGGGCTGAATACCTACGCGTACGTCGGAAATATGCCTACGATGCGTGTAGATCCTCTCGGGCTGTTCGAAGTCAGGGCCCACCACATAAAGACCATTCGCGGCGTAGAGACACAGTACCACATAGACTTCGATCCCCTCTCTGAGCGCCCAGGAGATATCGCCCTTCGAGTAAAGAAGACTCTCCATAGGCTCGGTAAACTCCTCGAAAAGATTGATACGCCAACGGTAGGTCCAAGGCGGCCGCTGGACGACTTCGTGGAGTGCGGGATTCTCGACGCGAAGTTGCAGGATAACTACAACAAGTGGTTCCGCAATAAACGAGGAGATAATTTAACTCGAGACGAGTTACTTGATTTCCTCAATGCGCAACGGAAACGATATCCAGAAATGAGAGATCTGTACGGCACACCAGAAAATATGCTGGATCAAGCGGTGGAGCTCGCCAATCAAGACCCCTTCTACAAGTACATATTCGATGAAACAAGATAGCGATATGACTGAAAGCGTCAAAATCCTTTACGGGCGGCTGCTAGTTGTTCTACTTTCTAGCACCATAGCCGTCTTTGGGCTTCTGTTGCGGGCAATGTACGTCCGAGGCGGTGAGTTTGACGCACCTGCTTTCGAATACTGGGCGCCGCGGGCAGCTGCGGTTGTACTAGTTACCACGATTCTTGGGCTATCAGTGAATCGAAAAGGAATGCCCGCACAAATCGCTTTTGGATTCCTAGGAGGATTGGCCGTAGCGTTCGGATACCTTTGGCTCACAAACTAGCAGTGGTCTACAACTACTTCAGAACCTATGACCCGTCGACAGGACGCTATCTCGAATCCGATCCCATAGGCCTGAACGGTGGGCTGAATACCTACGGTTATGTAGGTGGAAATCCGCTTTCAGCCATTGATCCGTATGGGCTGACAACTCTGGAATTCTTAGTCGATCAAGGCATCCTCAATGTAGATCCCGAAGTGGATGGCAGAGACCCGTACTCGATCGACGCGACCTCAGGTACCGGAGATTGCATGAATGAATCGAAATGCGAGTTCGAGGAAAACAAAGGCCCGATTCCGCGAGGAAAGTACTACATAGATACGACGCAGATCGACAATCCAAACTTCAGAGGGGACTGGCGTCGGAACTTCGGAGATGATCCTGCCCAAGGCGATTGGGGCGACTGGCGAGCTCGAATTTATCCCTATCCGTCAACGGAGCGACGCGGCCGGACCGGCTTCTATTTGCATGGTGGCTTATTCGACGGGTCGAAAGGCTGCATTCAGTTTGACGGCAACACATTTCCGATTCCCTGGGGTCACAAACAGCTTCTAAAAGACCTTCAAGCCGATCCAGACAATCGCGTAGAGCTTACTGTCCGATAGCAGGTCAACTAGGAGAGAAGGATGAATGTGACAGTGATTCAGCAAATTGCGGAACGATCGGCACGGTCATTGCTCATTGTTACGATGAGCCTTGCCATATTTGCAGGATGCAGTGCCGAAGAACCCGCGGTACAGGTCGAGCCGGCGGAAGCGCTTAGCGAATTCTATGCTTACGACGGGGCTGAGGATACGCTGAAGGATCCGCTGATTATGGCCGGGACTGATGTGGTTCCACTTGTCCTTGAAGAAATAGTAAAGACCGACATGGTGAAAAGGCGATATGCAATTCAAGCATTGGGAAATATAGGAGATCCGTCTGCTATTCCCACCCTTGAGTTTCTTGCACAATCAACGTCAGAGCCGGGATATATACGTTGCGTCAGTATGCAAGCGGTGGCGCAGATAGACTGGGATGCTGGGCGCGAATTAGCACAAAGTTACTTGGAATCTGGACAGCCAGAGTTGCCCGAGTGCCTTCCGAGAGTCTCGAGCCAAATTCTTAAATTCAGCCGTGAAGAATGGTTAGAAAAAACAGGAATTGTCAGGTCGTTAGAGGACGCGAGAAAACGGAGGCACTACTAGTCTACAACTACTTCAGAAACTATGACCCCTCAACTGGACGGTACCTTGAATCCGATCCCATAGGGCTCCAGGGCGGGCTGAACACGTACGCGTACGTATCAAATATGCCTACGATGCGTACTGACCCGTTTGGCCTGGTTGAGTGGAACGGCTGGATCGTATATGAGGGTATCGGGGCCGGCATAACGACGAACTTCTTCAACTGGTATCTCGAGTCGGAGTGTTTCGAAGGGGAAAAACTGCAAGTCGTAATTCGCGGCGAGAGTGATCTGCTGAGCAGCCTGAGTGTTGGGGCGAGCTCGAGTAGAGGCAAGACAAAGATCACTCTTTATGACCCGTGGAAAGCGCCCTCGTCGTCGAATTTAAGTCGGACAGGCAGCAACTCTTTTGTCTACGAATCTCTCGGCCTTGGATTGGTCGGCGCAAGCAACGTTACCCTGGGAGACGCTTCAACCGACGGATGGGACTGGGGGATGATCCGCGGCGGATTTGACGCATCACTTGGCCGGATCGCCGGGGAAACCGAGATCCTCGAGGAGGAGTGGACCTCGTGCGGCTGTGAGGGCCAATAGATCATGTCACGCGCGTCACGAATCTGGATATCAGTAGCGCTAATCTTGTTTGCGCTGGTTCCGTGGATTGACACGATCTTCAGCGTTGCAAGTCATAACATCGCAGGCTCAGCCTCTCAGCTACCATACGAGTCGATCGATGATATTGACGATACCGTCTTTACCTGGCGAGTATATTGGCATATCGCCGCGTTGATTGTGTTCTGGGTAATGCTCTTCCGGAAGACTGCGATTACTGCGCGCGAGAAGTTCTTATGGGCCATAGGGCTGTTCTTTCTATGGCCAATCGTCTCGGTGGCCTACGTGGTCAAGCACATATGGCTCGTGCGGCCGAACTCTGAAGAACCATAAGAGTGCACGTTTCGACGGAGGGCAATGGTCGCCGACTAGTATACAACTACTTCAGAACCTATGACCCGAGTACTGGACGGTACCTCGAATCCGATCCCATAGGTCTCGACGGCGGGTTGAATACCTACGGCTACGTGAGCGGGAATCCGCTGACATACGCTGATCCATTTGGGTTGTATGAGGGTGGTGGTGTTTCCGAGGTGCTCGGTGACCCGGCTGCACAGGCCGCTGCGCGGGCACGAGAAGCTGCTGCACGACAACGGCAAGCACAGAAAGACTTTGAGCGTTATCAAGAGCTGTGTCGAAATGCAGGTGGCACGAACTGCGATTTGCCTCAGTCAGGTCCGTATAACGAATCGACATCATTTGTTGGCGATGCTTGTGAAATACTCGGCGCAGCGACAGGCCTCTACGGAGCCACAAGTGTTCCAGTAATGAAGCTTGTTCCGAGAACTCACATCTTCGGAAAGACGCCCGGAGGAAGGCCGTATACGGCACACTATTCCACGGGAACCGGACCGCAACGAAATATCCCTGGGTCTGTTGTAGACAACACGATCGACACGACGAAAGGTGTACCGGGACGTAACGGAACGAGGGTTCACTATGATCCCGTCAACAATGTGACGGTCGTGACTGGCGACGGGCAGTCGATCGTGAGCGTTCACAAGGGCAAACCGTAAGTGGTGAGCAAGATGAGCCTATATCCGAATATTGTGCGCGAAGACGAGAAACTTGACGTGGTGTTCTCATCGCCCGATGTGTCGCGACCTGAGATCACAGTGCGTTGCGTTCTGGATTTTGATCAGTTCGGTGACGTTCTTGGTGTAGAAATCCTGAACCTCAAAGATCAAGCTGGAAGCAGCTGCTTGGATGTGGTGGAAGAAGTGTTGAAAGGGTCGGTGACTGCCCTGCGTTATAGCTACGATGACGAAGTCGACGCGTTTTATCTGCGGATGTCAGAGGGGCAATCAGTCGACCAAAAAGCAGTCGATGGAGTCTTGGTGCTCAACGACAAAGGTCAGATCGCAAGCTTGAGAATCGATGCGCAAACCGGCCGGCAATCGTGCGCTTGATCGCCGGCCGCGATCCTCGCTGGCTGGTTGAATGGCCCCGCTTCAAGCAACTAGACAATTAGTCTACAACTACTTCAGAACCTATGACCCGAGTACGGGGAGGTACCTGGAGAGCGATCCGATCGGGCTGTTGGGTGGACTAAATAGCTACGTCTATGCGTCTGCGAATCCGTTGTCATACTACGATCCATACGGCTTGTTCGACTGGCCGTCGCTGCCCCAAGGGGTTGTAGATGGAGCCGCTGGAATTGGTGACGGCTTGTCGGGCGGGATAACCGCGTGGCTTAGAGATCAAGCAGGAATAGACGGCGGAGTGGATAAATGCTCATCGGCTTATTCAGGAAGCCGCACAACCGGCAACGTCGCATCTCTTACTCTGGGCGGAGGTAGGCTTGTCTACGCTGGCTTAGCAAAAGGATATTCGATAACAGCATCTTCAGGTGCAGCCGCAAGTGCTGGCAGATCGCAGCTGCGTCGCCTCTTTGGGGGTGGTGGCAGCTTGAGGCCGCCGAACTTGTCTCAGTACACGACTGATGCAGCGCTTCGCGCGGCAGCAGGTAGAACGAACCCATATTTTAATGCAGCAGGTGCTGCGGCCGCTGGTCTCGGCGCAAACGATCTCGCGAACGGCGACGAATGCGAGTGCAGTCAATGAGGACTTACGAGCTTCATCGTGATGATGGCTACTTCTTGGCCTTCGAGATCGAGAACGTATACGTTCGGCCGAAGAAGATAGGGGAAATCCTAAGCGCGGTCGATGGCGTTACAGATGTGAAGGTGCGAAGGCGTTTAGGCGCATCGAGAGATGTACATGTGGCCTTCAAATACCTAGGCGTCGATTACATTGTCTGGGAGCCGTTCGGTGACAATAGCCGATACTGGATCGGCCCAGAGCAAGAGAAAGAACAGCCATCGGATATTGATATTGCACCGCTAGCAAATGCGTTCCGAGATTACGAACCGCCATTTTTAGTCAAAGTTTTTGGCGACCTCATTACTTTGAACTTCAAATCTCTTTTTAGCACCTAGGCCCGTCCACTCGGGTGTCCACCAGTACATACGAGCGGGCGTACTGACGGATTGTCTGGCGCGGTCGGAGCTGCATCAATCCGGGTTGCAAACCACCACCGTTGTGAGCTTGTGTTTACTGCCTTGGTGTCTTCACCTCAGCTCGCTTCGCTCACCGGTTTTTGACTCACACCCTACGCAGCTTACGCTGGTGTGCCTACATCGTTGATGCGGCAAGGGGAAAAGCGCATACGGCTTTTTCGTCGATGATAGGCGCGCGGCGGCAAGTGGCTGAATTATCTGTCGACAGACGCATACATCGGTGTGGTGAAGGTTAGCGCCAGGGCGGATCGTCTTGTCCGGCAAGGTTCTGGCGTACGTGCACGAGCGCGAGGATGTCGATGATGTCCTGGTCATCGTCGATGGCGTAGATGACGCGCTGGCTCTGCACGATGAGTTCGCGGATGTGGTCTACGTTGGCTTCAGGAACCTGCCGGCCAACGCGGGGCAGCTCAGCAAGCTTGACCACCGCGTCGAGGATGCGATCGACGAAGCGCTCGGCATAAATCGGTGAGTCTCGGGCGATGTAATCGAACAGATCGTCGAGGTCGGTCTCCGCCGGCTCGGTCCAGACAACCCTCATTGAGACTTGCGTGCAAGCAGCCTGGCTTTGACCTCCTCATGCGGCACTGAGCGGCCGTCAGCGGCGGCCTCGAGGCCGGCGTCGATCTTCTGCTTGACGTACAGCTCGTACATTAGATCGTCCCAGGTGGCCTGCTCGGGCAGGTTATCGACGATGCTGCGGGCGGCCTCTTTGACGGATGACATGGCGGTATCCTCCTATCCCGTTTGTTGCAGCACGGTATCGAGCATCTGCATGACGAAGCGCTGCTTGGTCCTGGGCAGTTGCTGAATCTGTTCAATCTGCCGAACGAGCTTCGGTGCCGGACCTCGTTTAGCCGCCCGGTTGTGCATGCCGAGTAGCTGTTCCACGGGGACCGCAAAGGTCTGTGCCAGGACGGGCAGCATCGATGCGGGTACTTTGCGTCGACCGACTTCGTAGGATGCGACGAGCTGTTGCGAAATCCCAAGAATATCGGCGAGCTGCGTCTGTGTCAGGTGCTGTTCCTTGCGCAGAGTTGCTATGCGTTGGCCCATTGCCCTGAAAAAAACCTGGTCGTCTCTGTCTGCCATTGCCCGGTACTGTGCGTGGAGGTTGTCCACGAGCATATCGCCGGTTTTTGCAGAGATGCCGTTCTGTGGTTGTAAATACGCCATATCGGAGTATTATGCGGGCGAAGTTATTTATAGGCAACCCCCCTTGACAGGTTTTTGGAAAAGGAGCGATTTATGGCCCGCATCCCCGATGATCAACTGGATCGTCTGAAGGCCGAGGTTGCGGTGGAGCGCCTGGCCGAGGGAATGGGGGTGGTGCTGAAGCGCCACGGTGCCGATCTTCTGGGTCTGTGTCCGTTCCACGATGATCGCGAGCCGTCCCTGGTCATCAGTCCGGCGACCAACTTGTGGCACTGCCTCGGTGCGTGTCAATCCGGTGGCTCAGTGATCGACTGGGTGATGCAAGCCGAAGGGGTGTCGTTCCGGCACGCGGTCGAGCTGCTCTTGGCCGACTATCAACCTTTAGCCGCTGCTGTGCAGGGCAAACGTGCCGCACACTCAACGGTGAAGAAACTGCCGACCGCTCTGGAGACCGATGCCGGCGATGCGAAGCTGCTCGCCCAGGTGATCGACTACTACCACGAGACCTTGAAGCAGTCGCCGGAGGCCTTGGCGTACCTGGAGAAACGTGGCATCGCGAATGCCGAGGCGATCGATCGCTTCAAGCTCGGCTTTGCCAACCGGACGCTCGGTTATCGCTTGCCGATGAAGAACCGCAAGGAAGGGGCGGCACTGCGTGGCCAGTTGCAACGCATCGGTATCCTGCGCACGTCCGGACACGAGCACTTCAATGGCTCGCTCGTGATGCCGGTAATCGACGATGCCGGCCGAGTGACGGAGGTCTACGGCCGCAAGATCAACGACAATCTGCGCAAGGGCACGCCGATGCACCTGTACCTGCCAGGACCGCATGCCGGTGTGTGGAATGTGGCCGCGTTGCAATCGAGTCCGGAAATCATCGTGTGCGAGTCGCTGATCGATGCGCTGACGTTCTGGTGCGCAGGCTTTAGGAACGTGACGGCGAGCTACGGCGTCGAGGGCTTTACGGCTGATCACCTGGCTGCGTTCAAGTCGAATCAGACACAACGTGTCCTGATCGCGTACGACCGCGATGCCGCCGGCGAGACGGCGGCCGAGAAACTGGCGCAGAAGCTGATCAAAGAAGGTATCGATGCGTATCGCATCCACTTCCCGAAAGGCATGGACGCGAATGCGTACGCCTGCCAGGTGCAGCCGGCGACGAAATCCTTGAGCGTCGTCATCCGCTCGGCGATCTGGCTCGGTAAAGGCAAAGCGAAACCGATCACCACTGAGGCGCTTGTCAGCGACGATCCCATTACTCCTTTAGTCGCCGAACTGGAGTCGGTGCTGGAAGAATCTGATGACACGCCGGTTGTCACGGAGGTCGAAGAACCGGCGTTACCCGCTGCCGAACTGCCCGAGGCAGAACTGCCTGCAACGGTGTTGCCGGACACACCGCAGCCACCGGTTGAGGCAGCGGTGACCGACACGGATATCGTCATTACCTTAGGTGATCGCCGTTACCGCATCCGAGGGCTTGAGAAGAATCTGAGCTTCGACGTGATGAAGATCAATCTCCTGGTCTCTGGCCCGTCGTTCGACGGCGATGCCGCGCACGGCGTTGCTGTGCACGTCGATACACTGGACTTGTACCAGTCGCGACCGCGAGCCGCGTTCGTGAAACAAGCCGCTGTCGAACTGGGTGTGACCGAGACGGTCATCAAGGCCGATCTGGGCAAGCTGCTGCTGAAGTGCGAGTCGCTGCAAGAAGAACGCATCCGTGCGTTGCAAGCACCGGAAACTAAGTCGGTGACGTTATCGGAACCGGAGACGGCCGCCGCGCTCGATCTTCTGAAGTCGCCGGACCTACTGGATCGTATCGCGGCGGACCTTACTCGCTGTGGTCTGGTCGGCGAAGACGCGAACAAACAGATCGCCTACCTGGCTGCGCTGTCTCGTAAGCTGGATGCACCGTTGGCGGTGACGATCCAGTCAACCTCGGCGGCCGGCAAGTCCGCGTTGATGGATGCGGTGCTTGCGTTCGTACCGACCGAGGATCGCACGCAGTACTCGGCGATGACCGGTCAATCGCTGTACTACATGGGCGAGACCGATCTGAAACACAAAGTGCTTGCGTTGGCTGAGGAAGAAGGTGCAAGCAGCGCCTCCTACGCGCTGAAGCTCCTGCAATCCGAAGGCGAACTGACGATCGCCTCGACCGGCAAGGACGCGGTCACCGGAAAACTGGAAACACACCAGTATCATGTCGAAGGGCCGGTGATGCTGATGCTCACCACCACGGCGATCGATCTGGACGAAGAACTCTTGAATCGTTGCATCGTCCTGAGTGTCGATGAAGGCCGGCAACAGACCGAAGCGATCCACGAAAGCCAACGGCAACGCCGGACGCTTGCTGGTCTTCTGGCCCGTGCGGATCGCGATGCGATCCGGTCCTTGCATCAGAACGCCGAGCGACTGATCCAGCCGCTTGCCGTTGTGAATCCCTACGCGAAGCACTTAACGTTCGTTGCTGATCGCACGCGCACGCGGCGCGATCACGACAAGTACTTAACGCTGATCGATGCGATCGCGTTGTTGCATCAACATCAACGGCCGATCAAGAGCATCGAGCACGGCGATGATCTGATCCGCTACGTTGAAGTTACGCTGGATGACATCGCGGCCGCGAATCGACTCGCACACGAAGTGCTCGGCCGTACGCTCGATGAACTGCCGCCGCAAACACGCAAGCTCCTGCAGCTCGTCGTCACCTGGGTGGCGATGCGTTGCACTCAACTGGCGATGAACCGTTCCGACTTCCGCTTTAGCCGCCGGGATGTGCGCGAGGCAACCGGTTGGGGTAACACGCAACTCAAGGTGCATCTGCGTCGCCTGGAAGAACTGGAGTATCTCCTGGTCCATCGTGGCGGTCGTGGCCAGTCGTTCGTCTACGAGCTGCTATACGACGGCGACGCCGAGCAACCGGCACCGCACTTAAGCGGCTTGATCGACGTTGCTGAGCTGAAACGCAGCTATGACGACAACCAGTCGGGGTCGCAATCGAACCGGTCGGGGGTCGGTCGGCCCAAAGTCGGGGTGGTGTCGGGTGACAGTCGGTGCTTGCAGCACGGCAGAAAAGCCAACGGCAGCAGGGATCACGAAGTGATCGAGCAGGATGATGTGCCGGAACGCACTGTTCCGGCGAATACGTCGGAATCATCGTATCGTACTAACGCACCGTCACTGGTGGCGAGGTCAGCGGACGGATGAAGCAGAAGCGTCGCAAACTGAAACCGACGCCGGAGGCGTACCCGATCGCGCACCACGGCATCACGCCATACCTGAATCGCTTTATCGAAGCCTCGGCCGTGAATGGCTTAAGCGAGACCACCGTACAAATCCGACGACGCATGCTGAGCCGCTTCATTATGTGGTGCGACGAACGCGATCTGGATCGACCGCAGGACATCACGCGGCCGATCCTGGAGCGCTATCGTCGCTATCTGTATCACTACCGCAAAGCCGATGGACAACCACTGTCGTTCGCGACACAGCAGCAACGCCTGGTGCCGATCAAGATGTTCGTTAAGTGGTTAACCAAAGAGAACTACATCCTCTACAACCCGGCCTCGGAACTGGAACTGCCCAAGGTGCATCGGCGCTTGCCGAAGCAACTGTTGTCAGCGGATGAGGTCGAGCGCATCTTGAATCAAACGCTGTTGCACGGTGAGCTGGGCATCCGTGATCGCGCGATCATCGAGACGCTGTACTCGACCGGCATCCGCCGCCTGGAACTTGCGAACCTGAAACTCTATGACGTTGACACGCGCAACGGCACGTTGATGGTGCGTGAGGGCAAAGGCAAGAAGGATCGCATGGTGCCGATCGGTCAACGTGCCGGTCAGTGGATCGAGCGTTACCGCGATGAAGTGCGTCACACCTTGGTCGTTGAACCCGATGCCGGTTATCTGTTCCTGCACGAATACGGCGAGCCGTTCCACGGCAATCGCTTAACGGATCTCGTCAAGAAATACATCCAAACCGCCGGCGTGAACAAGCCGGGTGCGTGTCACATCTTCCGTCACACCATGGCCACTCTGATGCTCGACAACGGTGCCGACATCCGCTTCATCCAGGCTATGCTCGGTCACAGCGACTTGTCCACCACGCAGATCTATACGCAGGTGTCGATCGTAAAGCTCAAAGAAATCCACGCACTGACGCATCCCGCTGATCGCAAGTGATCACGCAGTGATGCGTTCTTTACCGCCCGTCACGCGGCTTGCAAGCTGGCATCGGCGCGTTGCACACGATGCCTGCAAGCCACGCGCCGGGCTGCACCTGCGGTGAGCAGACCTGTTGTGCGTTCGCTCGACAACAGTGGAAAGAGCATGAGCGCTATACCACGCACCGCGCAGAGCGCGGCGCAGGGCATGACGCGATGAAGATCGAGCCGCCAACCCCGAGGGGCTGACAAGCACCCACCGAACATAATGCGCACGATATACGCAATAGCCGGTTGAACACCGTCGTGCTGTGCACGCCGGTAACCGCCAACTGCGTACATCCCACATTATGTGTCAATGGCCGCTGCCACGCGCCTTGCGGCTCGTGGTTAAGGAGTGGCTGCGCCACATGGGGCCAGTCGTCCCTGGCCCGTCTGTTATCGGCAACTAAAGAAAGCCTGCGTGCATAGTGCAAGCCTAATACAATGCACCGCATGCATCTGTTAGCCGAAAAGTCGCGTCTGGGTCAAAAAGTCGTTGTGCGGCGCATGCGTCGGCGCAGAAATAACCTAAGCCGCGGACTGCGTTGGGAAAATCAGAAACGTAGTCGCCAATCGTCGTACGGCCGAGTTCTTTACAACTACTTCAGAACCTATGACCCATCCACGGGGAGGTACTTGGAATCCGATCCCATTGGGCTGTGGGGCGGGCTGAATACTTACGGTTACGGATTACAAAATCCAAATTCCTATTTTGATTCCACAGGCCTTGATGTCGAAGTTCTTGTCGGCGGTCCCTATGGTGACACGGGCTATGGACATGTTGCGCTTCGCGTCTACGGTGATGGTGGCGGCGACTGCGGGTGCGAGTCCTATGACAATACCTACGACTTTGGCCGTTACGGGAAACAGTGGGGAACGGGTGGAAGTGAAGGCGAAGGAATGATGCGGGTTTGGAGTGACTTTTCAAAGTACATCGCTAGCCAAAATGCCTATGGTAGAACGACGACCGGTTATGTCTATTCGACCACTGCTGCTCAGGATGCGGCAATTATGGACTTTTACAACCAGGCTTCCCAAGGAATCACTCCAAGCGTTTCTCGTGGTGATTTTATGCGGCAGTTCAGATTGCCAGCCGATTATCATGCGGCAAATAACAACTGCACAACTCAGGCGCTTGATGGGCTTGGTGCTGGTGCTCCAGGCTTAAGAAATCTGCTCAATGGAAATCAATTTGACAAAGGCCGCGGTTTGTCGCTTGCTCAGAAATTGGGTTATCGAATGGCAAAAGACGGCGATGGTGTTCGAATGCCACTTGACCTCGGTGCTGCTGCAGGTGCGGCCGGTCGACACAATGCGACGAACCAGTACGGCAATTAGGGGGTACAACATTCTATGATCAAGCTTTCTATAATCGTTGTCGTGATCCTAGTCGCGGCTGTCGCCTTCTATGGCGGTATGCGCTGGCAAACAGAACACATCGGTGAGCTTCGCAAGTGGCGGCTTGCGGAGCCAATGGAACTGCAGGAATCGCCTGAGCGCCGAGGTTCACTCCCTGCAGGCACTGTCTTGTATGAATACCGGGTGTTGCCAGAGACCAGTACATACATCGTTTTTGTAAACACTCAGCATCGAGATGTGCTCCAAGAGTACAAGTTGGAGGACGGTCGAAATAACGTAATTGATCCGCTGAGCGGCTACTTAGCCGAGAAAGGCGGCGGGAGCGAGTAACGAGTCGTTGTAACGCAAAAGCAGGTCGACCTGACTGGCGAGATCTCGGTGCGCTTGAGGGCAGCGTGCTTGTGCCACGCGTGGCCAGTCGTCCCTCGCCCGTCTGTTTATCTGCGGCTAAAGAAGACCTGCGTGCATCGTGATGGCCGATTACAATGCAACGCATGCAGCTGTTAGCCAAAAAGTCGCGTCTGGGCCAAAAAGTCGTTGTGCGGCGCAGGCGTCGGCGCAGAAATAGCCTAAGCCGCGGACTGCGTTGGAGAAATCGAAAACGTAGTCGCCGATCGTCGTACGGCCGAGTTCTTTACAACTACTTCAGAACCTATGATCCGACAACAGGACGGTATCTCGAATCAGATCCTATCGGCCTGGACGGAGGGCTGAATACCTACGGATACGTCGGCGGGAATCCGCTGAGCTTTACCGATCCGTTGGGATTGTACGAGGGCGGTGGTGTTTCCGAGGTGTTGGGTGATCCGGGTGCGGCGGCTGCGGCCATGGCCCGAGAAGCTGCAGCGAGACAACGACAAACTCAGAGAGACTTCGAGCGCTATCAAGAGCTGTGCAGAGGTGCCGGCTACAATAATTGCGATCAGCCGCAGCAGGGACCGTTCAACGAGTCGTCATCCGCTATTGGGGATGCCTGCGAGATTTTGGGCGCGGCGGTTGGGCTGTATACAGCTGGCCAGGGATTACCGATGTCCAGGTTGTTGCCGCCACGAACTTACACGCCGGCGTTCCCGCCCAATCCGGCGCAGGTTCAGCACATCTTTCGGAATGCACCTGGACATCTCGCCGCCGGCACAGCCGCTAACCGGGCGTTGCTTCAGCGCGTAGCAAGTAATCCAGCGAATCGAGTTGGGCAAGACCGGTTCGGGAACACGATCTGGTCCAGATACCAATCAGATGGAAGCCAAGTCTGGGTGCAAACTCGTGGAGGAGTAATGCAGAATGGTGGAGTCAATGCTCCGCCGCCGCTTCCTGGAACTTTGTAGGGATACGCGTAATGACTGAGATGACGGAAGACGAAGCATACTTGGCGATGTTCGCCTTTCTGGAGCACTGGTACGGCATGACGCAGTCTGACGATATTGGCGCCCTGCTGGGCAGCATGTCGTTGAATCCGGATGGCAATACATTTGATCCTGCACTTTCGCACGACTGGCGTGCGGCGGTGGTGAAAGCGAAATCCGGCGAGGTCGATGCTCGCGTCAAGTTACGGAAGTGATCCGCAAACCGGCCGGCGATCGTGCACCAGATCGCTGGTCACGAGTGTTGCTTGTTGGTGGAGGGTCTCAGTTTGCGGTTGGCTAAATAGTTGCCGATCACCCTCCCTGCTGCAGCACGGTATCGAGCATTTGCATGACGAAGCGCTGCTTGGTCCTTGGCAGCTGCTGAATCTGCTCGATCTGTTGCTGCAGCTTCGGTGCGGGGCCCCGCTTGGCTTTGGTCGCCGGCATGCCGACGAGGTCTTCGACCGGGATCGCGAGTTCCTTCGCGAGTACCGGCAGCATCGCCACGGCGACCCGTAACCGCCCCACCTCGTAATGCGCCAGGGTCTGCTGGGAGACGCCGAGCCGCTCGGCGAGCTCGACCTGGGTGAGGCCCTGCGCCTTGCGCTGCTCGGCAATGCGTTTACCGAGGGCCTGATAGAACCGCTTGTCCTGTGGCGTCACGCTGTAGATCCAGTCGCTTACTGACGCCATGAGGATATCCCCGGTTCCGGAAGGTCGAGTTGACAATACTCGATAATGGAGTACTCTGCAACCGAGTTATTTTTACTCGAACCCTCTTGACAGGGTTCTGGGAAAAGGAGCGGTTGGTGGCACGGATCCCGGATGCGCAGCTTGATCGTCTGAAGCAGGAGGTGTCGGTCGAGCGCCTGGCCGAGGGGATGGGGGTGGTGCTGAAGCGCCACGGTGCGGATCTGCTGGGGCTGTGTCCCTTCCATGACGATCGCGAGCCGTCCTTGGTCATCAGTCCGAAGACGAATCTGTGGCACTGCCTGGGCGCATGCCAGGCCGGCGGTTCGGTAATCGACTGGGTGATGCGGGCCGAGGGGGTGTCGTTCCGGCACGCGGTCGAGCTGTTGCTGGCCGACTATCAACCTTTAGCCGCTGCTGCGCCCGGCAAACGGCCGGCCAACTCATCGGTGAAGAAGCTGCCCACGGCACTCGACACGCAAGCCGGCGACGCGAAGCTGCTGGCCCAGGTGATCGACTACTACCACGAGACCTTGAAGCAGTCGCCGGAGGCGCTCAGTTATCTTGAGAAGCGTGGCATCGCGAATGCCGAGGCCATCGATCGCTTCAAGCTTGGCTTTGCTAACCGGACGCTCGGTTATCGCCTGCCGATGAAAAACCGCAAGGACGGCGCGGCGCTCCGGGGCCAGTTGCAGCGCATCGGCATCCTGCGGTCCTCGGGGCACGAGCACTTCAACGGCTCGCTGGTGATCCCGGTGATCGCGGAGGACGGCAGCGTCACCGAAGTCTATGGCCGGAAAATCAACGACAACCTCAGGAAGGGCACGCCACTGCACCTGTACCTGCCGGGGCCGCACGCGGGCGTGTGGAACGCGGCGGCACTCAAGGCTTGTGATGAAGTGATCCTTTGCGAGTCGCTGATCGATGCGCTGACGTTCTGGTGTGCAGGCTTAGGAACGTCACCGCGAGTTATGGTATCGAAGGCTTCACGGCCGATCACTTGGCGGCGTTCAAGACGAATAACACCCGACGGGTGCTGATCGCGTATGACCGCGACGCCGCCGGTGAGGCAGCGGCCGAGAAGCTATCGAAACGGCTGCTAAAAGAAGGCCTCGACTGCTACCGCCTGCACTTCCCGAAGGGCATGGACGCGAACGAGTATGCATGCCAGGTGAGTCCTGCGACGAAGTCCCTGGGTGTCGTGATCCGTTCGGCGCTGTGGCTCGGCAAGGGCCAGGCGAAACCGATTACGACCGAGGCGATCGGTATCGATGAGCCCGTTCTTCCTTTAGCTGCTGATCCTTCCTCGGCGCCGGACGACGCCGAGGGCGCGCCGGGTGTGACGGACGACGAACCGGCGGCACCGATACCAGCAGCAGCGTCGCCGGCCGTTGCCGAACGGCCCGAGGCAGAACTGCCCGCCGCGGTGATACCTGTCGCCCCGCAACCACTGGTGGAGGCCGAGGTGACCGATACCGACATCGTCGTCACCCTGGGCGATCGGCGGTATCGGATCCGGGGGTTGGAGAGGAACCTGAGCTTCGAGGTCATGAAGGTGAACCTGCTGGTCGCCGGCACCGCGCTTGGTGAGCCGGCGGTGCACGTCGATACGCTGGATCTTTACCAGTCACGTCCGCGGGCCGCGTTCGTCAAGCAGGCCGCGGTCGAGCTCGGTGTCGAGGACACCGTGATCAAGGCCGATCTCGGTAAGCTGCTGTTGAAATGCGAGGCGCTGCAGGAGCAGCGCATCCGGGCATTGCATGCAGCAGACGCCGACACGGTCACCCTGTCCGACGAGGACACGGCCGCCGCCCTGGGCCTGTTGAAATCCTCCGATCTGCTGGATCGCATCGCCCAGGATCTCACGCGCTGCGGCCTGGTGGGCGAGGACGCCAACAAGCAGGTGGCCTACCTGGCGGCGCTCTCCAGGAAGCTCGACCGGCCGCTGGCGGTGACCATCCAGTCGACCTCGGCGGCCGGCAAATCGGCGCTGATGGACGCGGTGCTGGGCCTTGTGCCGGGCGAGGACCGCGTGCAGGTCTCGGCGATGACGGGACAGTCGCTGTACTACATGGGCGAGACCGATCTCAAGCACAAGGTGCTGGCACTCGCCGAGGAAGAAGGCGCGAGTAGCGCCGCCTACGCCCTGAACCTGCTGCAATCCGAAGGCGAGCTCACCATCGCCTCGACCGGCAAGGACCCGGAGACCGGCAAGCTCGAGACGCACCGCTATCACGTCGAGGGGCGGGTGATGCTGATGCTGACCACCACGGCGATCGATCTCGACGAGGAGCTCTTAAACCGCTGTATCGTCCTGAGCGTCGATGAAGGGCGGGAACAGACCGAGGCGATCCACGCGAGCCAGCGGCAGCGTCGGACGCTTGCGGGTCTGCTGGCCAAGGCCGACCGGGAGGCCATCCGTGCGCTGCACCAGAACGCCGAACGGCTGGTCCAGCCGGTGGCGGTCGTCAATCCCTACGCCAAGCATCTGACGTTCGTTGCCGATCGCACGCGCACGCAGCGCGATCATGAGAAGTACCTGACGCTGATCGATGCGATCGCGCTTCTGCATCAACACCAGCGGCCGATCCGCAGCGTCGAGCATGGCGATACGCTGATCCGCTACGTCGAGGTGACGCTGGATGATATCGCCGCCGCCAATCGCCTGGCGCACGGCGTGCTCGGTCGCACCCTCGACGAGCTGCCGCCGCAGACGAGGAAACTCCTGCAGCTGATCGTCGCCTGGGTTACCGAGCGTTGCGGCCAACAGGCCATGAACCGTGCCGACTTCCGCTTTAGCCGCCGCGACGTGCGCGAGGCGACCGGCTGGGGCAACACCCAGCTCAAGGTGCATCTGCGCCGCCTGGAGGACCTGGAGTATCTGCTGGTGCATCGCGGCGGCCGTGGCCAGTCGTTCGTCTACGAGCTCTTGTACGACGGCGACACCGGGCTCGATACGCCGCACCTCAGTGGCCTGATCGACGTCGACGAGCTCGAGCGCCTGTACGACGGCAAGCGGCCGAAGCCGAAATCCAACCGGTCGGGGCCGGCATCCCACCCGTCGGTGACGGGTCGGGCCCAGGTCGGGGCGGTATCGGGGGATAGTCGGTGCTTGCAGCACGGCAGCAAACCCAACGACTATCAGGATCACAACGTGATCGAGCCTGATCCTGCCGACGAAAGCACTGTTCCGGCGAATCCTTCTCGCGCGTCGTACCGTAGTAGTGACTCGGCCCTTGTTGCCAAGTCTGCTGACCGATGAAGCGCCGCCGCACAACCGAGGCTTACCCGATCGCCGGCAACGGCATCACTGCCTATCTCAATCGCTTCCTCGAGGCCTCGGCGGCGAAGGGCTTAAGCGAGACCACGGTGGAGATCCGCCGGCGCATGCTGAGCCGCTTCATCCTCTGGTGTGACGGGCGCGATCTGGATCGGCCGCAGGACATCACGCGGCCGATCCTGGAGCGTTACCGGCGCTATCTGTATCACTATCGCAAGGCCAACGGCGAGCCGCTGTCGTTCGCCACGCAACAGCAGCGCCTGGTGCCGATCAAGATGTTCTTCCAGTGGCTCACCAAAGAGAACTACATCCTCTACAACCCGGCCTCCGAGCTGGAACTGCCGAAGGTGCACCGGCGGCTGCCAAAGCAGCTCCTGACCGCTTCTGAGGTCGAGCACATCCTCAATCAGACGCTCGTGCACCGCGAGCTCGGCATCCGCGACCGGGCGATCATCGAGACCTTGTACTCGACCGGCATCCGCCGTGCCGAGCTGGCCAACCTCAAGCTCTACGACGTCGATATCGCCAACGGCACGCTGATGGTCCGCGAGGGCAAGGGCAAGAAGGACCGCATGGTGCCGTTGGGCAGCCGTGCCGGGCACTGGATCGAGCGTTACCGCGACGAGGTCAGAGCCTCCCTGGTGGTGGAACCCGATGCCGGGTATCTGTTCCTGCACGAGAGCGGCGAGCCGTTCAAGCACAACCGCCTGACGGATCTCGTCAAGAAATACATCCGCGCTGCCGGCGTCGACAAGCCCGGCGCCTGTCACATCTTCCGCCACACCATGGCCACCCTGATGCTCGATAACGGCGCCGACATCCGCTTCATCCAGGCGATGCTCGGCCACAGCGATCTCTCCACCACGCAGATCTACACCCAGGTCTCGATCGCCAAACTCAAGGAAATCCACGCGCTGACGCACCCGGCCGATCGCGCTTCGTGATCGACAGCCGGCGAAGGCCATTCACACATAATGCGGGTTATACGGCGGCTAAGGCCGCGCACCGTCGGCAGCGAGGACCTCGAGCTCGCTGCCGATGGCGTATAACGTGCGCATTATGTTGGGTGGCCGTTGCCACGATGTGGCAGCAGCTAAAGATCGATGACATTGCTACAATCAACACTCAACTCAGCGGAGATCCACATGAGTGCGACCAAGCAGGAAGTACAAGCGTTGCTTGAGAAGCTCCCCGAAGACTGCAGTCTCGAGGACGTGCAGTATCACCTGTACGTGATCGAGAAAGTGCAGCGCGGCATCCAGGCTGCGAACGACCAGGGCAGCGTGCCGCAGGATCAAGCCGAGCAGCGACTTGCGAAGTGGACTACCGAGTAAGCTGGTCACCGTCGGCCCTCGATGACGTTGACGCCATTGCCGAGTACATCAACCGTGACTCACCGGCCTATACCCGGGCCGTGGTCGGCAAGCTGCTTGATATCGCACGCAAACTCAAAAACTTCCCGAACGCCGGCCGCATCGTGCCGGAGCTGGGTGATGACGCGATCCGCGAGCGCTTCGTCTACAGCTATCGACTCATCTATCGCATCCAGCATCAAGACGTCCTCATTGTTGCCGTCGTCCACGGCAAACGGCTCCTCGAACCCTTGCTGGACCAGATCAACGATGCCTGAAGGCACGGCGTTAAGCGAAAAGTCGCGTCTGGGCCGAAAAGTCGTTATGCGACGCAGGCGTCGGCGCAGAAATAACCTAAGCCGCGGACTGCGTTGGAGAAATCGACAACGTAGCGCGCAAACGTCGTACGGCCGAGTTCTTTACAACTACTACCGCACATATGACCCTGCGACCGGTAGGTATCTAGAATCCGATCCGGTCGGACTGCAAGGTGGCCTCAATACATACGGTTGATCTTCCCCCCGAAGGGTTTCCAGTCGGAGAGAGATAAAACATCGTATCAGGCTGCCCTCGCTTCGAACACCGCAGGCGCGTCGTAGCCCAGTGAGCTGCGCGGTCGAACGTTGTTGTAATGCTTACGCCAAGTGGCAATGATCTGCCTGGCATCGTCAAGCGAACGAAACCAATGCTGGTTCAGACAGCCATCCCGGAAGCCTGCGTTGAAGCTTTCTACGAACGCGTTCTGAGTCGGCTTTCCGGGTTGAATGAAACAGAGTTTGACGCCGGTCCTTTGTGACCAGAAAAACATCGCTTTGCTGGTCAGTTCCGGGCCGTTGTCCATGACAATGGCTTTTGGCCGGGGCCGTGACAGCGCCAGCTCGTCGAGATAGCGAACCAGGCGCACGCCAGAGATCGATGTATCCACCAGCTGGCCAACGCACTTGCGTGAGAAATCATCGACAATGTTGAGCACGCGGATGCGTCGCCCATCGGCGAGCTGATCGTGCACGAAGTCCAGCGACCAGCGCTCGTTAATCGCCGTTGGTACCAGCATGGGTACACGAGGCCGTACCAGTTTCTTGCGCCGATTGGTGCGAACCTGCATGCCCAGTTCCGAGTAAACCCGGTACGTACGCTTGCGATTGATTACCAGTCCTTCGGACTTCAGCAGCGCGTGCAGCATCAGGTAGCCGTAACACGGATAGCGTTCGCCGAGTTCCTTGAGACGTGATCTCAACGCCGCATCCTGGCGATCCACAGGACGGTATGCGGCCGCCTTGCGGCTGAGCTGAGCGAGCCGGCATGCCCAGCGCTGGCTCATCGTATGGGCCGACTGCAGATAAGCGACAACCTCTCGCCGCTGCGCCGGCCTCACCACTTTTTCTGCAGAACGTCTTCGAGCGCCGTTTTCTCCAGCATCGTTTCCGCCAACAGTTTCTTCAGCCTGGCGTTCTCGGCTTCAAGCTCGCGTAGCCGCTTGGCTTGCGAGACCTCCATACCGCCGAACTTCGACTTCCAGCGGTAAAACGTGCCGTTGGCGATGCCGTGCTTGCGAATCACGTCCTGCGCCGGCACGCCGGCCTCGTGTTCCTTCAAAATGCCAATGATCTGTTCTTCGGTGTAGCGTTTGCCCTTCATGCTGAGACCTCCCGTTGGTCAATTTTATGCGAAAAGTCTCTCTCTTTTTGTCTACCTTTTTGGGGGAAAAATCAGGCTCCTTTAGACAAAGCAGGAGCGTGATCGATCACGAATCAGGCGAAAAGGGTGCCGTTAACGCACCGCTTACGCAAGATCACTGGCTGACATGGGATCGGTATTTCACCCACATGTTCTCGGAAGAAGCAGAAGGGATTTCAAGCGGCCGATGGGACGAACGACAACTCGGTTTCGATTCAGTCTTCTGGCAGCATGTGGGCAGAGTCCTCTTCGGCGGATTGCCGAGCGGCTCCTGAGACTCCCGAGTGTGACCATGCAAATCCTGCGCTCACTGCACAGTTCATTTGTACTGTTCCCATATTGCGACACGCAGCGCTGCGGCAACCCATACATGCGTCGTCACCTGGCGACATGTCGTTCATTGATAGGTCGTCGATCGGCGACAAAAAACGGCATATGTCAGAACGCGCACACGCTCCCCTTGCAGGTCAGTAATCTCTTGACACGGACTACGAGAAGCCTACATCCGAAGGCCAATTTTGTAGCGCAATAAACGGGGAGTACCATCATGCGAAGCCTCATACTTCTTGCACTTCTGCCATCACTCTCGGTCACCGGCCTGGCAGCGCCGACGATCAAGACCGCGAACAACTATAACGCGAACGCGTATTTCACGTCCGGGCTTGTCGATGGCGTGCCCGTCGACCGGATCGACACCGCTTATCTCACTCAGGACCAAATCGTCCTGTATGTCGACTGGGACCACATGGGAATGCGCGCATACCGTACCGAAGTCCGCATCATCGATCCGAATGGCCGGCTCGTCGGCCAGATCAGGAACACACTGTTGCCGACCAGCGGCCGTTACTACACCTACTACTACTACCGACCCGACCCGAACGACCCACCCGGCGACTGGATCTACCAGATGTATGTCGACGGTCGCAACGCGTTCGAGGCCCGGATCCCCGTTCTGGCCACCGAGTGATGCCGGCGACGGCTCGCCTTCTCAGCCGCACCACGTAGACGATGACGGCCAGCGGTTACTGACGGCCGAAGTCAGGCATGGATGATCGACATGCCCTGCTCGTCGTCGCGATCGCCCATCAATTGGTCCGCCCGCCGATCCAGTGTCGCTCGCTCGTCGTCGGAGAGCTGGACGCGGAATGCGCCGCGATTCACTTTCAGGTTTTCGAGTTTCGTCATACCCGCAATCGTCATTACGTGCTCAACGTGCGCCAGCGTCCACGCCAAGGCGATCTGCACCGATAAGCTTGTAGCACCAGTTGAAGCTTGAATCACAGCAACAGCTATTAGCCGCCGGCTGCGTTGGTCAGGACGGCAATTCCCGTACTGTTGTCCGTGCGTAACCCGATGATCGCCTGGTACTCGGGCGAATCGAACCAGCCTCTCGCCGCGTCCTTCGAAGCGAACTTCAGGACCACGGTCACGTGACCGGGATCGCCCTCGATCATCTCGCTGTCGAAATCCGCCACCACGATCTCCGCGCCGTGCGCCTTCAGCGTGTCGACGACCTTGCCGAGGTACGGCTGGTAGGCATCCTGGTCGGTGATGCGGTAGTTTAAAACCATGTAGGCAGCCATCTGCCCCCCCTTTTCGTGCCTTGCCGTGAGCTCGGCCGTTCGATCGTCAGAATCGCCCGGCCTGGAAATCCATGATCGCCTGGCGAATCTCGTCCGCCGTGTTCATCACGAAGGGACCGTAACGGGCGACCGGTTCGTTGAGCGGCCTGCCGCCCACCAAAATGAACCTCGCTGACTGGTCGCTCCTTACAGACACGCTGGGTCCCGTCGTCAACAGCGCTAACTGCCCACGCCGGACGGTGCCACCCTGCCCCGCGCCGATATCGACCGTACCCTCATAGACATACGCGAATACGTTGTGCTGTTCCGGCGTGGAAAATTCTGCGCTTGCGGGGCCGTCAAGGCGCACATCGTAATAGAAGGGTTCGGTCACGATGCCCGTCACCGGCCCGGCGACGCCACCCAGTTCCCCGGCAATGATGCGAGCCGTGACACGCTCGCCGATCCGCGTATCCGGCACGTCACTCGCCGCTATGTCCTGGTAGCGCGGCTCGGTCATCTTCCTGTCCGCCGGCAGGTTGACCCACAGCTGGAAGCCCCACATGAGGCCGTCTTCCTGTTGCGGCATCTCCGAGTGGATGATGCCGCGCCCGGCCGTCATCCATTGCACGCTGCCCGGCCCGAGCAGCCCGGTGTTGCCCTTGTTGTCGGCGTGCTTCATTGCGCCGGCGAGCATGTAGGTCACGGTCTCGAAACCGCGATGCGGGTGGTCGGGGAAGCCGGCGATGTAGTCACCCGGATCGTCCGAGCGGAACTCGTCGAGGAGCAGGAACGGATCGAAATGATCGAGCTCCGCAGTCGCGATGACGCGCGTCATGCGCACGCCCGCGCCGTCCGAGGTCGGCATGCCGGACAGGACCCTGGAAACGTCGCGGCTCCGTGCGTGTGTCATCGAAGAAGCATAGCATGGCACAATCGTCGCGCTCGCAGTTCGGAGACCAAGATGCAGGAGATTCGGGAAGGCACGGGATGGCGGCGCTAGACCTGTCGATTCGCGACGCAGTCGCCGGCGGACGCCGAGACGATCGCGGCGTACAACACACGCCTTGCCCTCGAGAGCGAGGGCATGAAGCTCGCGCCCGAGGTCGTCGGCCCCGGCGTGCAGGCGATGCTTGCCGACCGCTCCATGGGCCGCTACTGGGTGGCGGAAGCCGCTGGCATGGTCGTCGGCCAGATCATGGTGACCTACGAGTGGAGTGACTGGCGGAACGGCAGGATCTGGTGGATCCAGAGCGTGTACGTGCATGGCGATTACCGGCGCGGCGGCGTATTCTCCGCGCTGTACCGGCACGTCGAGTCGCTCGCGCGGCAGGACCCGCGGGTGTGTGGTCTCCGGCTGTACGTCGAACGCGGCAATACCCGCGCGCAGCGGACGTACGCGTCGCTGGGAATGGTCATGACCGACTACCAGGTCATGCAGACGATCTTTGCAGGGGAAGAGTGATGCTCAAGGCAGGCCGGAAAGCGCCCGACTTCAAGCTCGAAAACGACAAGGGCGAGGAGATATCGCTGCAGGGGCTCCTGCAGAACGGTCCGTTGATCCTGTATTTCTACCCCGCGGATTTCACGCCGGGCTGTACCGCGGAGGCCTGCTCCATCCGCGACATCCATGCGGAAATCCAGTCGGTCGGGCTGCAGGTCGCGGGCGTCAGCCCGCAGGACGCCGACAGCCACGCGCGCTTCCGCGAGAAGCACGACCTGCCGTTCGAGCTGCTGTGCGACGAGGACAAGGTCGCCGCGAAAGCGTACGACGTCGACGGGCCGTTCGGCGTCGGCGTGCGGCGCACGACCTACCTCATCGGCGAGGACGGCATGATCCACGACGCCGTGCAGGCGGACCTCCGCATCGGCCGCCACGAGGAATTCATCAGGAACGCGATCGCGCTGCGCGAAGACGCCGGCTGATTACTCGCCCATAACCGTGACGATGACGGTGCGCCGGTGCCCGCGGTGCCGGTGCTCCCACAGGTAGATCCCCTGCCAGGTGCCGAGCGCGCAGCGGCCGTCCACGACGGGCATGGTCAGGTCCGACTGCGTCAGGATGCTGCGCACGTGCGCCGGCATGTCGTCGGGCCCTTCGGCGGTATGCGTGAACATGGGATCGCCATCGGGGACCAGGCGCGCCATGAAGGTCTCGAGGTCGCGCAGCACCGCGGGGTCCGCATTTTCGCAGATTGCCAGGGACGCACTGGTGTGGCGGATGAAAGCGTTGCAGGTGCCGGACGTTATCCCGGATTGCCGCACGATCGACTGCACGTCCACGGTCAGCTCGTGGGTCCCGCGACCGCGCGTATCCACCTGGATCTGCTGCTGGGTGAGCATTCCTCGCGCGATCTCAGGTCGCCTGCGACGGCGGTGCCTCGTCGGGCACGTAGGGTTCGCCGTAGCGCAGGCGTATCGTCTTGGTCTTGCCGAACCACGGAATGGAGATGATGTAGATGTTGTCGTACTCGTCTTCCGCGATCGGCGGCACGCGCTTGCTGGCGCCGAGATTCGCGATCAGCACCGGCAGCGTGTTGCTGTGCGCAACGACGAGGATGATCTTGCCCTTGTGCTTCTTGAGGATGCTCTCGAGAATCGGCTCCGTATCGGCGGCATCATAGGTGTTGACCGGCAGGTCGAGGGCATCGGCAACGGCCTGTGCGGTTTCCTTGGTGCGCTTGAACGGCGTCGAGTAGATGGCATCGACGCCGCGAATCACGTCGGCGTCCACGAGCTGGCGCGCGAGTTCCGCCGCGCGCCGCTGCCCGGCCGGGCTCAGTCCCGGGTCGTTGGCCGGGGTAGCGGCCTTCTCGGCATGGCGCACGAAGATGATCGTCGTCGTGGCCTGTGATTCGAAGAACCACGCCAGGCCGACCGCGATCGCGGTGTAGATGATGATGACCTGGATACGGCGCCGGCGGCGCCGGCGCTTGCGGTCCTGGTCCGATTGGTCGTTGCGCATGGAACGCGACTTTACGAGGTTTTTCCCGCTTTGACCACGCCGGATCAGCGCGGGCGGCGCTCCTTATCCTCGATCACGACGTGGTACTCACCCTCGATTGTCCGCGGCGTCCCGGGGGAACCGGCCCTGGTCGAAGGTCCGGACACCGGCCCCTTCGCCAGCTTGCGACGCAGCCACCACAGCCGGATGCTCACGACCGCCGCGAGCACCAGCAGCAACGAGCCCAGGATGAGAAAGGCAAGGAAACCCACGAAGATCGACGCCGCGATGACGAGCGAACCGACGATGACGACCAGCGCATTCGCGATCGGACCGCCCGCGGGAAGTCCCCTCTCTAACGACCAATATCTCACTGCCTGTCCTGTCCCTGCGTCAGTCCGCCGACTGCCTGGAGTAGAAACCCTCGAACCACGGGGCCCAGGTCGCGCCGTCGTCATTCGACTGCTCGAAGTACTGTCTCACGCGGCCGTCCGGCAACGGCGTCCACAAGCCGCGGAAAGGCGCCGTCTGCCCGCTGCCGATGTAATGGATTGTACCGCGAAGCAACATACCATCATCGGTCAGTCCGCCGCGAATATCGATCTGGTAGCCACCCGCCGCATGCCAGATCTGTACCCATTCGTCGGTTGTCCTGTCCAGGTAGTTGATGCTCATGCCGGTGCTGCCCTGCGCGCCCTGCCACCGTTCGACCAGCACGCAGCCCTTCTCCTGCCGGGTGATCGAGTTTGCCCCCTGCAGCGTCCCCTGTGCGTCGCGCACGTCCCACTCGCCGACCCAGAAATCGAACTCCCGGAACCGCGCGTCCGTCTCGCACGGCGATGCGGCGGGCTGCCCATCGGTCGTGGTGTCCGCGGTCGTTTGCGCCGTTGCCCAGAAAGGCAACGCGATGAATATCCAAAAACTCTTTCTAATCAATAATTTCATAGACTTTTTTCATGTTACTTGTGACATATATTCGGCCGCGCTCAGCTAGTGAGACACGCCGCGCGCGGCAGGGTTCTCGCAATTCGTCCCCCCGTGTTGAATCGCATCCGCACTACAAGCACAATGCCCGCGCACCCGCAGCACCGGCGCGGTGGCAGAGCGGTTGACCGATCGCCAGGATTGCGGGTCGGGGCGCGCGCAGGGCGAGTGCCAGGGATGGCGCGAGTCAATGCACTGGTCTTGAAAACCAGCAAAGGTTTGTAGCCTTTCGTGGGTTCGACCGACTCGCGCAGCGAGTCAGGACGCACGAAGTGCGCCCCGCAGGGGTGAGCCGCCGCAGGCGGCGAATCCATCCCACCCGGGGGCACACGACAATTCGGAGAGGTGGCAGAGCGGTTGAATGCACTGGTCTTGAAAACCAGCAAAGGTTTGTAGCCTTTCGTGGGTTCGAATCCCACCCTCTCCGCCAGAAAAATGAAAAGGGCCCTTGTGGCCCTTTTTGTTTTTCTCGCCGAGCGCCCTACTCTATTTGCAGTTCGACCGCCTCTACGTCCTGCCGCACCTCTTCGACTACCTGGTCTTCGTCTCGCGCAGCCGCAATGTCGGGCTCCGACCCACCCCTGAGTACTTCGCTCGCAAACACGAGCCCCGGCATCACGAAGAACACGCCGCCGATATAGCCGAAAGCCCAGCCCCTGTTGAGTTCCACCTTGTTCCCCAGCCACTCAGCGGAACGCACCGGTAGCTCTCTTAGCCACGGCGTGTAGAGAAACACCATTACGCCGAACACGTTGTAAAGCAGGTGTACCAGGGCAATCTGCAGTGCCAGCACCTGGGTTGGCCCGTAGATGGCGGTCGCGGCCAGCAAAGCCGTTATGCAGGTGCCGATATTGGCGCCCATCGTGAACGGGAACACCTGGCGCGTGGTCAGCGCGCCGGCACCGGCGAGCGGCACGATGAGGCTGGTCGTCGTCGACGAGGACTGCACGAGAACGGTTACCACGGTCCCGGTGGCGATTCCCTTCAGCGGACCACCGCCGATCGCGTTGTAGACGATGCCCATGGCCTTTCCGGTCATAGCGGCGCGCAGCAGCTTGCCCAGGAACAGAACGGAGCCGATCACGAAACCTATGCCGATGGCGATAGCGAGCAACGCGCCTATGGTCACAGGCAGGGATTTCAAGGCTCCGACGACCAGCCCGACGACCGGTTTGGTGATGGCACCGATGACGTTGAAGTCGGATACCGATGCGCTCCCGCCGCCGACGAACCAGTTCGCGGCGATTCCTCCCAAGCGTTCGAGCGGATGGAAAACCATCTCGACAGGAAGAAAGATGAAAATGCTGTAAAGATTGAAGAAGTCGTGAACGGTAGCCGCCTGGAACGACTTGTTGAACATCGAACGCTCGCCGATGTTGCCGAGGCTCACGATGGTATTCGTGATCGTCGTACCCATGTTGGCACCCATGATCATCGGGACCGCTATCGACACGGGCATACCACCGGCGACGAGCCCGACAATTACCGACGTGACCGTACTGGAGCTCTGCACGAGAGCCGTCGCCAATGTGCCAAGGATAACGCCGACTACGGGATTGCTGGCGAAGGAGAATATCTTCGCCGCCCCTTCCGCCCCACCGGAAATCCACTTGAATCCGTCACCGATGACACCCACGCCGACCAACAACAGGTACACAAAAACTGCGATCAGTGCCCAGACTCGTGACATTGGCAGAGTGGGCCCGACGGCGGCCGGATCAGGGTTGTTTTCGTGTGCCAATTGACGGCCTCGCCGTGGTAACAGGCTGGGGTGCTGCCGGCGCCTGGCAGCGGTCGATTTTTGTCCACGCGAATCGTATCAGGCACACTGTTACAGGAGTGTTTCGTCGTGATAATTGCCCCATCGCCTGTGCCATACTCCCGCCTCCCGAGCCTGCCGCCAGTTCCGTGACACTGTTCTTCAAGAGCCTCCGACGATACCTGGCACTGCTGCTGCAGCTGGTTCTCTCGCCGCGTCGCGACGGCCGGCGGCTCACGGGTTTCCTCGTGGTGCTCGGCGCGTTTCCGCTGCTGCTGATCGTCCAGCTGCTGCACTGGCTGACCTTCCTGCTGGACGAGATCTTCTACCGCGGCTACCGCGACGTGCCGGTGCGCGAACCGCTGTTCGTGCTCGGCCCGCCGCGCAGCGGGACCACCTTTCTGCACCACGTGCTGTCCACGATGCCGGGCACGACCACATTCCGGACCTGGGAATGCCTGTTCGGCCTGTCCGTATCGTCGCGCAAACTCCTGCTCACCCTGGCGCGACTGGACCGCGTACTGGGACGGCCGGCGGCACGGCTCGGCGCCTGGCTCGGGGGACGTTTCCGCGGGCCGATGGACGACATACACCCGCTCGCGCTCAACGAGCCCGAGGAAGACTTCCTGTGCCTGATGCCGCTGGCCGCCTGCTTCCTGCTCGTGGTCCCTTTTCCCAGAGCCGCGTGGCTCTGGGAGGTAGCGCGGTTCGATGCCGCGCTCGATGACGACGACAAGCGGCAATTGCTCGGCTGGTACCGGCGCTGCATCCAGAAGCACCTGTATGTCTTCGGTGCGGACCAGCGCTTCCTGTCCAAGAACGCGTCGTTCTCCGGGATGGCCGGGGCATTGCTGGACGAGTTTCCGGACGCCCGCATACTGTTCACGAGCCGCGACCCTCTCGCAGTCGTGCCCTCGCAACTCAGTTCCCTGCGCCCGGCCCTCGAGGCCTGCGGGTTCGCGGAATGCCCGGCCGAATTCAGGGACGGTCTCATTGACCTGCTGCGCTTCTACTACGAGCACCTCGCTGCCGTGGCCGCGCGCAATCCGCACAGGATGGCGCTGCTGTACAACGACGCTCTGCGGAACCAACTCGCGGATTCCGTCGTCGAATCCCTCGAGTCGGTCGGGGTGGACATCCACGATGACTTCCGGGAAGGGCTGCTCGTAATGTCTGCAGCTTCCCGCGATCACAGATCGGCCCACGAGTACTCGCTGGAGCAATTCGGTCTCAGTGCCGAATACATCGCCGCGCGATTCGAACGGGTGTACACCTTGTACCAATTTCGCCGGGACTCAGCTCCGGGAGACGAACCGCAGTGAACGAAGCCGTCGCAACCGACCGGGTCCGGGCCCTGGACGCCTACATGGATGCGCCCGATCCGGCGCCCGCCGCGGATGCCGGGGCGGTCGTGATCGTGTCGGATTCGTTGCCGGAACGAAACGGTGTCGGTGCGTACTACTGGGATCTCCTCGGCCTCCTCGAAAACGCCGGCTGCGACGCGACCATGCTCTGCCCGTCCGAGAAGCGGCCCGCATTGCTGCGCTTTCCGTTGCCGGGCGACCCCACCCAGCGTATCTGGATACCGTCACTGTCCAGGTTCCGGCGAGTCATGAAACAGTACCGGCCGCGAACGATCATCGTCGCGACTCCCGGGCCCTACGGCCTGCTGGGCGCATGGTGGGCGCGGCGCCTCGGGGCAAGGCTCGTCGTCGGTTTCCACACCCATTTCTCCGGCGTCACGGACCTCTACCGGAACCGCTTCCTGCGGGCTTTCAGCCGCTTTTATTTCAGCATCGCGGACAGGATTCTTTTCCGCTACGGCGACCTGGTCCTCGCCAACTCCGAAGCCATGGTCGACCTGGCACGCAGCCTCGGGGCGCGCGACGTCGGCATCATGGGCACGCTGTTGCCGGGCGATTCGCTCCACGACCCGTCCCCGCCCGCAACCGGCGAATTCCGCCGCGTGATTTTCGCCGGGCGGCTCGCACCGGAGAAGCGCGTGCAAACCGTCATCGACGCAGCGCGGCAACTGCCCGGCATCGACTTCACGATCGCGGGAGACGGCCCGCTGAAGAACGAGGTCGAACGGCAGGCCGCGGCCATACCAAATCTCGAATTCCTCGGCTGGGTGTCGCGCGAGCGGCTGCTCGCCGAGATGGACAGGGCCGACATGCTGGTGCTGAACTCGGTGGTCGAATCGTTCGGCACCGTCGCACTCGAGGCCATGGCGCGCGAGCGGCTGGCGCTGGTATCCAGCACCTGCGGTATCGTCGAATGGCCGGACCTCGTCGACAACCTTTACCAGGTCCGCGACGGCGAATCGCTGGCTGATGCCATTCACCGTGTCGCCGCACTGCCGCCCGAGTCTCGCGCGGCGACGGCGCAGGCAGCGCGACGAGCGGCGCTGCGCCTGAATCGCGGCAGCCTGCTGCACTGGCTCGACGTCATTCGCTCGCGGGAGGGATCGCCCGTTGCCAGGTCGTGACACCAGTTCCCCGCCGCGCCAGCTGCTGCTCTCCATTCACGACGTCATGCCCGGCACGCTCGGTCACGTCGAACACATCGTGTCCGAACTGGCGAACCGGGGCCTCCGCACCGTAACGCTGCTGGTGGTGCCCGGCAGTGGCTGGACGCCCGATTCGCTGCAGCGCCTGCGCACGCTGACCGGGAGCGGTGCCGAACTCGCGGGGCATGGCTGGCGGCACACCGTCGACGACATCCGTGGCCTGCACCACCGCCTGCACAGCCTGCTGATATCGAGAAACGTGGCCGAACACCTGGCCCTGACACGCTCCGGGATTCGCACGCTCGTCACTCGTTGTTTCGCGTGGTTTGCGGCCAACGACCTGCCGGAACCCTCGCTCTACGTACCGCCGGCGTGGGCCATGGGATCGATTGGCAAGGACGACCTCGACCGGTTACCCTTCTGCCAGTACGAGACGCTCGCGGGCATCTACAGTTCGAAGGCGCGGGCGTTTCGCCGCACGGCCATGACGGGCTTCGAGGCGGACACGGCTTTTCGCGCTGTGTCCTGCAGGCTCTGGAATTTTGTCAATGCGCGAGCGGCCGGCACGTCGAGACCGATCCGGGTCGCCATTCATCCTCGCGACCTGGAACTGCTGCTCGCCGCGGACCTGCGGCGCTTTCTCGACCGCGGCGGACGTGCACTCTCTTACCGAGACATCGATTTTGACAACTAGCCGGAGGACATCGTGACAACCGTACTGGTAACGGGCGCAAACAGGGGAATCGGGCTGCAGCTTTGCAGGCAACTCGCCGCACGCGGCGACGAGGTGATCGCCGTCTGCCGGGAGACCACGGACGAGCTGTCCGAGCTCGGGGTCCGCGTCATCGATGGTATCGACGTCGGCAGCGGTACCGCCGTCGAGACGCTGCGCCAGGAACTCGACGACCAGCCGATCGACGTGCTGATCAACAATGCCGGCATACTGCTGCGGGACAGGTTCGGCGACATCGACTACGACGCCATGACGGAGCAATACAGGGTCAATACGCTCGGGCCCTTGCGGGTCACCGAGGCGCTCGCGGACAACCTCCACGAAGGGTCGAAGGTCGCCATCGTTTCCAGCCGTGTCGGCTCCATTGCGGACAACGGCTCGGGCGGCAATTACGGTTACCGGGCCTCGAAGGCGGCCGTCAATATGATCGGCACGAACCTGAAGCACGAGCTCGAGCCGCGCGGCATCGCGGTCGGCATCCTGCACCCGGGGCTGGTCGCGACGGACATGACGGGCGGCAGCGGCATCGACCCGGCCGAGTCCGCGCGCGGTCTCATCGAACGTATCGACGAGCTCACGCTCGAGAATACGGGGGGATTCTGGCATGC
The DNA here is from genome assembly GCA_963712755.1 of uncultured Gammaproteobacteria bacterium. GTDB lineage: Bacteria > Pseudomonadota > Gammaproteobacteria > Steroidobacterales > Woeseiaceae > UBA1847. Next base: position 220,731 of record CAVQIY010000001.1, read on the forward strand.
CGAGGGCTATACCCTGCCCTGGTAATGGTAGAATCGCAGGCAATATTCTGAGGGAGATGCACCCATGCAGGACAACTTGAGCTACCAGGCTCCGGTCGCACAACTGGCTGCGGAAGACCGCTCGCAGTTCATCTGGAAGTGCTACGCACACGTCGTCGGAGCGATCTTGGCATTCGCCGCGGTTTCCGCCTACCTGTTCACGAGCGGCATCTCGGAGCGCATCGCGGCACCGATGCTCGGCAACTGGCTGCTGGTACTCGGTGCCTTCATGCTGGTCGGCTGGGGCGCATCGCACACGGCGCACCGCGTGAAATCGACCGGTGCCCAGTACGCCGCGCTGGCCGTTTTCGTGTTTGCCGAGGCAATCATCTTCGCGCCGCTGCTGTTCGTCGCCGAACTCAAGGCACCGGGCACGATCGACAGCGCCGCCGGCGTAACGGTCCTCGGCTGCATCGGGCTCATCGCCACGGCGATGATCACCGGCAAGGACTTCTCCTTCCTGCGCGGCCTGCTGGTCTGGGGCTTCTTCGTGGCCATCGCGATCATCATCGCCGGTGCCCTGTTCGGCTTCGCGCTCGGCACCTGGTTCTCGGTGGCGATGATCGCGTTTGCCGGTGCCGCGGTGCTCTACGACACCTCCAACATCCTGCACCACTACCCGCAGGACAAGTACGTCGCCGCATCACTGCAGCTGTTCGCGTCCATCGCACTCATGTTCTGGTACGTGCTGCAGCTCTTCATGAGCCGCGACTAAGCCGAACCCGGACCGAAACGTCCGCCGCAAAAGGGCCCGATTCCGGGCCCTTTTTGTTGTAGTCTCGTGCGCTGGCAAAAAAAACAAGGGGGGTCCATGCAGAAGCGCGGCATCAACATCGATTCGCTGGCACTGATCTTCTCGTTCATCATCATCGCCCAGCTGATGTCCTACGTCATTACGCAGGGCACGTTCGAACGCACGCCATTTCCCGAAAACCCGAATCGCATGATGGTCGTTCCGGGCACCTATGCCCCGGCCACCGCCGAACAATCGGTTACCCTGCCCGCCTGGCATTTCCTGGTCGCCATCACCAATGGCCTCGCCAATGCACAGGACATCATTTTCCTGATCTTCATCGTCGGCGGCGTCATCGAGGTGCTGCGCAGGACCGGCGCGATCGACGCGGCGTTGCACGGCGCCGTCGACAAGCTCGGACACAGCCCCTGGATACTGATTCTCGGCTGTTTCGCCATGTTCAGCCTGGGCTCGTTCACGATCGGGATGGGCGAGGAATACGTGCCCCTGATCCCGATTATCGTCACGATGTCGCTCGCCATGCGCATGGACGGCGTCGTTGCGATGGGCATGGTATGGATCCCCTACGGCATTGGCTGGGGGTGTGCGGGCATCAACCCGTTCGGTGTGTTGATTGCCCAGAACATCGCCGGGGTACCGTTGACCTCGGGGTGGGAGTTCCGGCTCGTCATGATGACGGCTTTCCTGGCACTCGGCTTCCACCACCTGTACCGCTATGCACGCCGCGTCCAGCAGGACCCGTCGCAAAGCCTCGTTGCCGACGTCGATTACAGCACCGGCTTCGAGCCGCCGGCCGATATCCGCATGACGCGTGCGCGAGTCGCAATTCTCGCCGTCTTCCTGCTGGGCATCGCGTTTTTCGTCTACGGCGCTGCGGAGTTCGGCTGGTACATCAACGAACTGAATGCCGTGTTCTTCGCGATCGGCATCGCCGCCGCCGTCATCGCACGAATGGGTCCCGCGGAAACGAGCCGCAATTTCCTCGAGGGCGCGGCGAGCATGACGGCGCCAGCACTGATTGTCGGCTTCGCCCGCACGATCGAGGTCGTGCTTCAGGACGGCCAGATCATCGACTCGATCGTCCATTCCATCGCCGGCCTCCTCGAAGGCATGCCGTCCGAGGTGTCGGCAATCGGCATGCTCGTCGTGCAGTCGATCTGCAATTTCTTCATCCCTTCCGGCTCGGGACAGGCGTTCGTCACGATGCCGATCATGTCACCGCTGGCGACATTGACCGGCGTGCCGCAGCAGACAGCGGTGCTCGCCTTCCAGTTCGGCGACGGTTTCACCAACATGATCGTACCGACCAGCGCGCTGGTCGTGGGCGCACTTGCATTGGGCAAAGTGCCCTATGCCGCGTGGTTCCGGTTCGTCGGGCCGCTGATGCTCAAGATCCTGGTTCTGGCCGCCGCGTTCCTGGTGTTTTCGATCCACTACGGCGACGCCGTGGGACTTTACTAACCGGACGGAGAAATCACCTCGAGCCCGCCCATGTAGGGCCGCAGCACGTCTGGAACGCGGATACTGCCGTCTTCCTGCTGGTAGTTCTCCATGACGGCGATCAGCGCCCTGCCGGCCGCAACACCCGAACCGTTGAGGGTGTGGATCAGTTCCGGCTTGCCCGTCCCGGGATTGCGGCGCCGCGCCTTCATGCGGCGCGCCTGGAAGTCGTTGTAGTTGCTGCAGGACGAGATCTCGCGGTAGCGGTCCTGCCCGGGCAGCCACACCTCGATGTCGTAAGTCTTGGTCGAGCCGAAGCCGATATCGCCCGAACACAGCACGATGACCCGGTACGGCAGCGCCAGTTTTTGCAGGATCACCTCGGCATGCCCGGTGAGCTCCTCCAACGCAGCCATCGAGGCATCGGGGGCGACGAATTGCACGAGCTCGACCTTCTCGAACTGGTGCTGGCGAATCATGCCGCGCGTGTCCTGGCCATGGGAGCCCGCCTCCGACCGGAAGCACGGCGTGTGGGCGACGTAGCGAACCGGCAGCGCGTCGGCCTCGAAGATGACGTCCGCCGCGAGATTCGTCACCGGCACCTCGGCCGTGGGGATGAGGTAGAACGGCGATTCGTCGATCGTCTTGAACTGGTCTTGCTCGAACTTGGGCAGCTGGCCGGTGCCGAACAGCGCCGCCGTCTTGACGAGGTACGGCACGTAGGTTTCCGTGTAGCCGTGTTCGCCGGTGTGCGTGTCGAGCATGAGCTGAATGAGCGCGCGCTGCAGCCGCGCGAGCTGCCCCTTCATCACGACGAAACGCGCGCCCGAGATCTTGCTCGCGGCGTCGAAATCGAGCATCCCGAGGCCTTCCCCGAGCTCGATATGGTCGCGTGGCGCGAAGCCGAGTTGCGGCGGTTCGCCCCAGCGGCGCACCTCGGTGTTGTCGTCTTCGCTGTTCCCGGTCGGGACGTCGTCGGAGAGCAGGTTCGGCAGGCCCAGTTCGATGTCGCGCAACCGACCCTGCACTTCCTGCAGCGACGCCTCGCTCGCCTCGAGCCGGTCACCGAGGTCCTTCACGGCGGCGAGCAGCGGGGCGATATCCTCGCCCTGCGCCTTCGCCTTGCCGATGCGCTTCGCGCTCGCATTGCGCTCGCCCTGCAGCTGCTCGGTCTCGACCTGCAGCGCCTTGCGGCGCTCCTCGAGTGCCAGGTACCCGTCGGCGTCGAACTCGAAGCCGCGGCGCGAGAGGTTCGCGGCCACCTCGGCGGCCGACTGACGGAGTAGTTTGGGATCGATCATCGTACTGCCTGTTGCTTTCGCTCACGTGCGCGGCGCTCGATATCCTCGAGTTTTTCCCTGATGCGAATTTCGAGGCCCCGCGCGACGGGATGATAATACTTCGCCGGCTGCATGTCCTCGGGAAAGTAATTTTCGCCGAGTGCGACACCGTCCTCTTCGTCATGCGCGTAACGATACGCGTCGCCGTAGCCGAGTTCCTTCATGAGCCGGGTCGGCGCATTGCGCAGGTGCATCGGGACCTCCAGCGACCCCCTGTCCCTGGCGTCGCGCATCGCGGCGCCGAATGCGGTGTAAACGGCGTTGCTCTTGGCCGCGCACGCCAGGTAGACGACCGCCTGGGCAATCGCGAGCTCCCCCTCGGGACTGCCGAGGCGCTCGTAGACTTGCCACGCATTCAGGGTCACCTCCAGGGCACGCGGGTCCGCGTTACCCACGTCCTCGGACGCCACGCGGACCAGGCGGCGCGCGACATACAACGGATCGCAACCGCCGTCGAGCATGCGTGACAACCAGTACAGCGCCGCATCCGGGTCGGTGCCGCGGATCGACTTGTGCAGCGCCGAGATCTGGTCGTAAAAGTACTCGCCCTTGTTGTCGAAGCGGCGGCGGCCGCCGGAGGCGACCTCTGCGACGATAGCATCGCTGATGATGCCGTCGTCGGCGAGGTCCGCGGCGAGTTCGAGCAGGTTCAGCGCCCGTCGCGCATCGCCGTCCGCCGCCTGCGCAATCAGCTGCAGCGCGTCGTCGCCGATCGTGTAACGCCCGCCGAGGCCGCGCACTTCATCGGCCAGCGCACGGCGCAGCACCGCGGCGAGATCCTCCTGCGTCAGGGCGCGCAGTACGTAGACCCGCGCACGCGACAACAGGGCGTTGTTGAGTTCGAACGACGGGTTCTCGGTCGTCGCCCCGATGAACGTCAGCGTGCCGTCCTCGACGTACGGCAGGAACGCATCCTGCTGCGCCTTGTTGAAGCGGTGCACCTCGTCGAGGAACAGAACGGTACCGCGGTTGCTCCGCTGCCGTTGCTGTCCGGCTTCCGCCACGGCCGCGCGGATATCCTTGACCCCCGCCATGACGGCGGACAGGGCGATGAAATGCGAATCGGTCGTGGTCGCGACCATGCGTGCCAGCGTGGTCTTGCCCGTACCGGGCGGCCCCCAGAAGATCATCGAGTGCACGCGGCCCTGGCCGATGGCTCGCAGCAAGGGCTTGCCCTCGTCCAGGAGGTGACGTTGCCCGGAAAACTCGTGCAGCGACAACGGCCGCATGCGATCGGCAAGCGGCCGTTCCGCCGGCGCCGTATCGATGCCGCAAAACAGGTCAGTCAAGACCCGCATCCCCGCCGCGCACCAGGTAGCGTTCTTCGAAACGCTGGCTCCAGCCGCCGGCACCTGCGAGGCCGATCACGAGACCGATAACGATGCCGGTGACGTCGGCGCCGATGTCCAGCCACTCCGCTGTGCGGTAGCCGACGGCCCGCTGGCAAATCTCGATGAGCACACCGAAGCCGACGAGTCCCGCTGCGATGCGCCAGTAGGCCGCGCGCCGGTACTGCCCCGCGAACCAGACGGCAAGAAAAGCGAACGCCGCCACGTGGGCCCACTTGTCGAGGTGCGTCAGCCAGCTTTCCATCCGCACCCGGTCGGGCCAGAACCAGATTGCGGGCATCAGGGCGCTCGCGAGCACGAGCAGCAGCAGGGCCGCGCTCGCGGCCTGCCATCGGAGCGCATAGCGCAAGGGCAGCATCAGTCGCCTGTGAGGTCGGCAGGTACCGGCTTGCCGACGACGTCCACGTCATCCGGCACGGCAAAGTGGAAGCGCGACGCGTCGATCGGTTCGTTCACGGCGACGTTTTTCAGCAGCACGACGGTGGTTTGCTCGAGGTTGTCGAAGAACACCATGCGGCTGAGCCGGCCATCCTCGAACCCGAGCTCCACCCGGCGAAAGCCGCTCTCGGTATCGACGGGCAACAGCCTGACCCAGGTGACGCCGTTCTCCGTGACGCTGCCGTCGAGCTCGAACTGGTCCATCGCCTTGCCGGAGCCGCCGAGCAGCAGCGCCGGCGTGTTGGCGAGCGCTTCAGCCTGCGGCTTTACGGTGACCTGTTCGAGATCGACGTCGTAGCTCCAGATGTTGGCGCCGTCGGCCACCAGCCACTGCTCGTAGGGCGCCTCGTACACCCAGCGAAAGCGGCCCGGCCGCTGGATCTCGAGGGTGCCACTGGTCTTCTCCAGCATGAGCCCATCGGGATCGATGAGCGATTGCTCGAAATCGGCGGAGAACGTCACCACGTCGTTGACGAACGCGTTGACGAGCGCTTCGCCGTCGTCCGTGACCGGCTGCGCGGCGCCAGCCGCGCCGATGAACAGCAGCCCGACTATGAATAAGCGGTGTTTACTCAATTCGAATCAGTCCTCTGCCGCTGCCGCCGGTACCAGGATTTCGCGCGTCCCGTTGGGCTGCAGCGGGCCCACGAGACCGGCCGCCTCCATCGATTCGACCATCCGCGCCGCCCGGTTGTAGCCGATCTTCAATCGTCTCTGCACACCCGAGATCGACGCCTTGCGCGTCTCCATGACGACCTGCACCGCCTGGTCGTACAGCGGGTCCTGCTCCGCATCGGCGCTGTCGAGCGGCGCCGGGTCGATGCCGGTCAGTCCTGGTGTTGGACTGTCGGGACCCTCGAGAATTTCATCGATATAGCGCGGTGAGCCACTCTTCTTGAGGTGCCGGACCACGGCATGCACCTCGTGGTCGGCGACGAACGCGCCGTGCACGCGGACCGGCATCGAAGTGCCCGGCGGCAGGTACAGCATGTCGCCGTGCCCGAGCAGGTTCTCGGCGCCCTGCTGGTCGAGAATCGTACGGGAATCGACCTTCGCCGATACCTGGAACGCGATGCGCGTGGGCACGTTCGCCTTGATCAGGCCGGTGATGACGTCGACGGAGGGTCGCTGGGTCGCGAGCAGCATGTGGATGCCCGACGCCCGCGCTTTCTGCGCGAGGCGTGCAATGAGTTCCTCGACCTTCTTGCCGACGATCATCATCATGTCCGCCAGCTCGTCGATGATCACGACGATGAACGGCAGCGGCGTCAGCGTCGGGTGCTCGACCGGCTTGTCCTCGTCTTCGAACGGCGGCGGCATAAAGGTCGGGTCCTTGATGGGTTCGCCTGCGGCGATCGCTTCGCTGACCTTGCGGTTGTAGCCGCCGATGTTGCGCACGCCGAGCGAGGCCATCAGCCGGTAACGCCTGTCCATCTCGGCGACACACCAGCGCAGCGCGTTGGCCGCTTCCCGCATGTCGGTCACGACCGGCGTCAGCAGATGCGGTATGCCCTCGTAAACGGACAGCTCCAGCATCTTGGGGTCGATCATGATCAGGCGCACCTGCTCGGGCTGCGTCTTGTAGAGGATGCTGAGCACCATGGCGTTGATCGCGACGGACTTGCCCGAGCCGGTCGTACCCGCGATCAGCAGGTGCGGCATGCGCGCGAGGTCCGCCACGACCGAGTTTCCGCCGATGTCCTTGCCGAGCGCCAGCGTGAGCGGCGAGAGCACCTTGTCGTACGCCTTGGATTTGAGGATCTCGCCGAGCGTTACGATCTGCCGGTTCTCGTTGGGTATCTCGAGTCCCACGAACGACTTGCCGGGAATCACTTCGACGACGCGCACGCTGACGACGGACAGCGAGCGCGCGAGGTCCTTGGCGAGATTGACGATCTGGCTCACCTTCACGCCGGGCGCCGGATCGAGTTCGAAGCGCGTGATCACCGGGCCGGGCGAGACCGACTTGACCTCGACCTCGATGCCGAAATCGCGCAGCTTGAGTTCCACCAGGCGCGACATTGCCTCCAGGGATTCCTCGGAATAGCCCTGCTTCTGCGCCGGCGGGTCGTCGAGCAGCGACAGCGGCGGCAATTCGCCGGCCGCGGGCGGCTCGAACAGCGGCACCTGGCGTTCGCGCTCCGCTCTCGCGCTGGGCTCGAGCGCCGGGATGACGGGCTCGATCCGCGGCGGCGGGCGGCTGGCCTTGCGCTTTTTTTCCACCTCGATGATGTCGGCCCGCGCCGCCTGCTGCCGGCGGCCTTCCGCCCGGTCGCGGAGTTCACCGAACCTGGCCTGCGCCTTCTCGAACGCGAGCAGGCACCAGCGGCCGATACGGTCCATGATGCTGAACCACGAAATGCCGAGGAACAGCGAGATCGAGGCGACCCAGAGCACGAACAGCAGCGTGCTGGCGCCGAGCAGCTTCATGACCGACTCGAGGCTGTGGCCCACGACCTGCCCGACGATGCCGCCGGCCGTCTCGTTGAACCCGACCGGCGAGAAATGCAACGTGGAAAGCGCGCAACTCGTGATCAGGGTGGCGAGGAAGCCGCCGAATCGCAGCACGAAGTCCATCGTCGTGAGCGCCTGTTGCGTCTTTTGTTCGCGGTACAGCATCCAGCCCAGGTAGAACACCATCACCGTGAACAGGTAGGCCGGGCGCCCGAAGAAATTGAACAGCAGGTCGGCGACCAGCGCACCGACCCGGCCGATGCCGTTCTGGATTTCCGCGTCCGCGGTGGCCTGGCTGAAGCCCGGATCCGCCGGATCGTAGGTGAACAGTGCGAACCACAGGATGAAGGCCAGCGCCCCGAAAACGTACAGCGCGCCTTCTCGCAGGGCCCTGTGCACCTGGGCGGACAATCCGGTCTCAGGCCGGGACGATTTGAGGGCTTTTGCCATGGTTAAGGTAAAGTGTAACGAATAGCTCTTAGTATTCTGATTTCAAAGAACTATAGCAGACTCGAAGCCCATTCTGGTGCATGCGGCACGACGCCTGCAAGCGCCGTCGTGCGCGCCAACCCGCCGTGCGGCCGCGATTATGGATGCTCATCGGTTCCGATTTCCCTACACTAGTCCAAGGACTCGATGACGACGTCGACAGCCTTGAAAACCTGCGGCGTGAGCCAAAGGTCGGGACGCTGGTCGGTCATCAAACTCTAGAAATTCGCCAGGGGCAAATTATACATGAGCGATTTGAAGCATTGCCGGGTTCTGATACTGGGCTCCGGCCCCGCCGGTTATTCCGCGGCCGTGTACGCGGCGCGCGCCAACCTGGATCCCGTCATCATCACCGGTGTCGAGCAGGGCGGCCAGCTCATGACCACCACGGATGTCGACAACTGGCCGGGCGACGTCGAGGGGTTGCAGGGACCGGAGCTGATGGACCGCATGCTGCGGCACGCACAGCGCTACGACACCGAGATCATCAACGACCACATCCACACCGCGAACCTGTCGTCGCGCCCGTTCCGGCTCGACGGCGATTACGGCAGCTACACCTGCGATGCGCTGATCATCGCGACCGGCGCGACCGCCAAGTACCTCGGCCTGCCGTCGGAGGATGCCTTCAAGGGCCGCGGCGTTTCGGCATGCGCGACCTGTGACGGTTTCTTCTACCGCGGCAAGGACGTCGCCGTGATCGGCGGTGGCAACACCGCCGTGGAAGAGGCGCTGTACCTGAGCAATCTCGCCTCCAGGGTCACGCTCGTGCACCGGCGCGATGCGCTGCGCGCGGAGAAGATCCTGCAGGACAGGCTGTTCGAGCGCGAGAAGGAAGGCAAGGTCGACATCCGCTGGAACCACGTGCTCGATGAGGTACTGGGCGACGAAACCGGAGTTACCGGCATACGTATCCGCAGTACTGCGAACGAATCGCAGGTGCAGGACATCGACCTTACTGGCGTATTCATCGCGATCGGCCACAGCCCGAACACCGGCCTGTTCGAGGGGCAACTGGAGATGCGCGACGGCTACATCGTCGTGAAATCCGGGCTCGACGGCGATGCGACCGCGACCAGTGTGCCGGGCGTTTTCGCCGCCGGCGACGTGGCCGACCATGTGTACCGGCAGGCGATCACGTCCGCCGGCGCCGGCTGCATGGCCGCGCTGGACACGGAAAAGTACCTCGATGCCGCTGCAACCGGCGAGGAGCTATCGAGCGGCGACGCAGCCGCCTGAAACGCCGACCGGAGCATGCGGCTCATCGTCCACGACGCCATTGCCGACATCGCGCCGGAGGTGTGGAACCGCCTTGCGGGCGACGCCTGCCCTTTCCTGCGGCATGAGTTCCTGCTGGCCGCCGAGCAAACGGGCTGCGTATCCGCGGATGCGGGCTGGACGCCGCGCCACCTCGTCGTCGAGCGCGACGGCCGGCCGGTCGGCGCCATGCCGCTGTACCAGAAGGAGCATTCCTGGGGCGAGTTCGTCTTCGACTGGGCCTGGGCACGCGCCTACGAGCAGGCCGGGCTCCGCTACTACCCGAAGCTCGTCTCGGCGGTGCCGTTCACGCCCGCGCCGAGCCGGCGCCTGCTGCTCGCCGATCGCGATGACGCGCCGGCTGCGCGCGCGCTCGTCGACGGTGCCATCGCGCTCGCGGAGCGCACGAACTGTTCGTCCCTGCACGTACTGTTCCCGACCGCAGACGAATTACCGGTGTTCCGCGAGGCGGGACTGAAGCTGCGCAAGGACTGCCAGTTCCACTGGCACAATCGCGGCTATGCCGACTTCGAGCAGTTTCTGCAGACGTTCACGGCGTCGAAGCGCAAGAAAGCCCGCCGCGACCGGCGGCGGGTCAGCGAAACCGGCATTCGATTCCGCCGCCTCAAGGGCGGCGAGCTGGACATGCGCACCTGGGAACAGGTCTACCGGCTGATCAGCATCACCTTCATGCGGCGCGGCTCGCTGCCCTACTACAACCTGGACTTCTTCCTGCGGATCGGCGCATCACTGCCCGACAACATCCTCGTCATCATTGCCGAATTGCATGCCGAGCCGATTGCGGCCGCCGTATTCTACGAAAGTCCGACCGCGCTGTACGGCCGCTACTGGGGCAGCAACGATCGCCACAACGCGCTGCATTTCGAGACCTGCTACTACCAGGGTATCGACTATTGCATCGAGAAGGGGCTGCAGCTGTTCGAGCCGGGCACGCAGGGCGAACACAAGATCAGCCGCGGGTTCGCTCCGCAGACGACGTGGTCCGCGCACTGGCTGGCGCATCCCCGGTTCCTGTCGGCGGTCGAGGATTACCTGCAGGAAGAAGCCCGGTACGTCGACCGCTACATCGAATCGGTCGACGCGCGCAGCCCCTACCGCGACGACGACCCCGCCGAGCGCTCGTGACCGGCAACAACCGCATCGCGTGGATTTCGCCGGACGACCCGCCGCAGGCGTTTCCCGACATCGGCCGTGCGCTGCGGGAACCCGACGGCCTGCTGGCGGCCGGCGGCGACCTCGGCAGCCCGCGCTTGCTGGCTGCCTACCGCCTCGGGATATTCCCGTGGTACGGGCCGGGCCAGCCGATACTGTGGTGGTCCCCGGATCCGCGCTGCGTCCTGTTTCCCGGCACGTTTCACGCGTCACGGCGGCTGCGCCGCGAGCTGCGCGGCAGCGACGCCGAGATCCGCTTCAACACCTGTTTCGACACCGTGGTGGCCGCGTGTGCCGAACCGCGGCCGGGGCAGGACGGCACCTGGATCGTTCCCGAGATGATGGCCGCCTACTCGCGGCTGCACGCCGAGGGCTGGGCGCATTGCATCGAGGTATGGCAGCAGGACGCCCTGATCGGCGGCCTGTACGGGGTGGCGATCGGCCGCGTCGTCTTTGCCGAGTCGATGTTCAGCCGGCGCAGCAACGCCTCCAAGTACGCACTATACGCGTTGTCTCAGCTCCTCAAGGAACGGAAGTTCGAGCTGATCGACTGCCAGGTGATGTCCGAACACCTGACCACGCTGGGCGCGGTCCTCCTGCCGCGCGCCCGGTTTGCCGACATGCTGGCGGCGGGCTGCGATCCCGCGGAGCGATTCATGGACTGGCCCGACGAGCCACTCTCTGCCAGCGCAATCGAGTCGATCGGCGCGGACGCTGCGTTGCAATAGTGCGGCCGTTTCTGCACAATTCGCGGGCCCTAGCACTCAGAGACAGGACAACTTGGCCAAAGAAGACGCCATTCAGATGGAAGGCATCGTCACGGAGACGCTGCCGAATACGACGTTTCGCGTCGAACTCGAGAACGGTCACGTCGTGACCGCGCACATTTCAGGGAAGATGCGCAAGAACTACATTCGCATCCTGACCGGCGACAAGGTCACGGTCGAACTGACGCCGTACGACCTCAGCAAGGGCCGGATCGTCTATCGCGGCCGTTGACTGACGCCGCGCCGCTCATTCCTTTTCCGCGAGATGCTCGAGCTCCTTGACGGCAGGCTCGGGCGATAACCTCAATTCATCGTCTTCGCTGACGGTCACTCTCACGTGGCCGCCCTCGGCCAGGCTGCCGAACAGCAACTCGTCGGCAAGCGGCCGCTTGATGTATTCCTGGATGACCCGGGCCATGGGCCGTGCGCCCATCTGCTCGTCGTAGCCGCGCTCGGCAATCCAGTCGCGGGCCGCGTCGTCCAGCTCGATCGTGACGTTGTTGGAACCGAGCTTCGCCTCCAGCTCGACGATCAGCTTGTCGACGACCCGCTTGACTGAAACGATATCGAGCGGCGCGAACTCGATGATCGCGTCGAGGCGATTGCGAAACTCCGGCGAGAAGCTCTTCTGGATCACGGCCAGGCCGTCGCTGCTGTGATCCTGCCGCGTGAAACCGATCGACGCGCGGCTCATCTCCTGGGCGCCCGCGTTGGTCGTCATCACGAGCACGATGTTGCGGAAGTTCGCCCTGCGCCCGTTGTTGTCCGTGAGCGTGCCATGGTCCATGACCTGCAGGAGCAGGTTGAAGACCTCCGGATGCGCCTTCTCGATTTCGTCGAGCAGCACCACCGCGTGCGGGTTCCTGGTAACCGCTTCCGTCAGCAGTCCACCCTGGTCGAAGCCCACGTACCCGGGTGGCGCGCCGATCAGCCGCGACACGGTATGCCGCTCCATGTATTCGGACATGTCGAAACGAATCAGCTCCACGCCCATGATCATGGCGAGTTGCCGGGTAACCTCGGTCTTGCCGACGCCGGTGGGCCCGGCGAACAGGAAGCTGCCGATCGGCTTGTCTTCCTCGCGCAGGCCCGACCGCGACATCTTGATCGCCGAGCTGAGTGCCTCGATCGCCTGGTCCTGGCCGAAAATCGTGAGCTTCAGGTCGCGCTCGAGCGTCAGCAGGGATTTGCGATCGGATGCGGAGACGCTCTTCGCCGGGATGCGCGCCATCTTGGCAACGATGTTCTCGACCATCTCGACGGTGACACGATCGCCGCGCTCGCCGACCGGCTGCAGGCGCAGGTTGGCGCCCGCCTCGTCGATCACGTCGATGGCCTTGTCCGGCAGCCGCCGGTCGTTGATGTGCCGCGCCGACAGTTCCGCAGCCGCGTCCAGCGCCGCCGTGTCGTAGCGCACCCCGTGGTGCTCCTCGAAGCGCGACTTGAGCCCGTGCAGGATCGCGATCGTCTCCGCGAGGCTCGGCTCCGGCACGTCGATCTTCTGGAAGCGGCGGGCGAGCGCATGGTCCTTTTCGAAAATGCCGCGGTACTCTTCGTAGGTCGTCGAGCCGATGCAACGGATTTCGCCGTTCGCCAGCACCGGCTTGATGAGGTTGCTGGCATCCATGACCCCGCCCGACGCCGCGCCGGCGCCGATGACGGTGTGGATTTCGTCGATGAACAGGATCGCGCCCGGGTCTTTCTGCACTTCCTTGATCACCCCTTTCAGGCGCTTCTCGAAATCGCCGCGATACTTGGTGCCCGCGATCAGCGTGCCCATGTCGAGGGCGTAGATCGTCGCATCGCGGAGCACCTCGGGGACGCGTTCCTCGACGATCATCCGTGCCAGGCCCTCGGCGAGCGCCGTCTTGCCGACACCCGCGTCACCCACGTACAGCGGATTGTTCTTGCGGCGCCGGCACAGTATCTGCACCGTTCGCTCGATCTCGACCTCGCGGCCGATCAACGGATCGATCTTGCCGTCGATCGCCAGCTGGTTGAGATTGGTCGCATACTGCTCCAGCGGGGACGCCTCGGCCTCCGCCACCGTTTCCATCGAGGCTTCCTGCTCCCCTTCGCTGCGCTCGCCAGGCAATTGCGGCAGGCCGTGCGAGATGTAGTTCACGACGTCGAGGCGCGTGATGTCCTGCAGGCTCAGGAAGTAGACCGCCTGTGACTGCTTTTCACTGAAAATGGCAACCAGCACGTTGCTGCCGGTCACTTCCTTCTTGCCGCTCGACTGCACGTGGAACACCGCGCGCTGCAGCACCCGCTGGAAACCCAGCGTGGGCTGCACGTCCGTGTCGTCGTCGTGCGGCAGGAGCGGCGTCTGCTCCTCGATGAACTCGGTCAGCTGCCGCCGCAACTCGGTTGTGTTCGAATTGCATGCCTTGAGGATTTCGTGAACCTGGGGGATATCCAGGAGCGCCAGCAACAGGTGTTCGACCGTCATGAACTCATGACGCTGATCGCGCGCCCGCTGGAACGCCTCGTTAAGGCAAAACTCTAGTTCACTGCTCAACATGTCCTGTTGCCGACTCCCGTTAAGATTCTTCCATGGTACACAGCAGCGGATGCTGGTGCTGTTGCGCCAGGCCCATTACCTGGGCGACTTTCGTCTCCGCAATTTCGAAATTGTACACACCGCAGACACCTTTGCCTTTAGTATGCACTTCCAGCATGACCTGCGTCGCGCGCGTACGTTCCATGCCGAATATGGATTCCAGGATATTGACGACGAATTCCATCGGCGTGTAATCGTCGTTGATCAGGACGACACGATACAGCGGCGGCTCCTTGATTTCCGGCCTCGCCTCGTCGAGCGCGAGGCCGAAGTTCGGGCTTCGTTCGGTGTCGGTACGTCGTTCACTCATTGCTCGGGTGGTCCGTCTCCAGTCCGGTCTGCCGGTGCGAAATCGGGCCGGAATTCGTGCCGGCCCGGGCCCGTGCGGGTTATTATATATGGGCCTCTGACGGCGATTTCAGCATGGTTCGCAAAATTTGTAGCCCAAACTCGGTGCAGAAATCGATTTTTGTTAATCAAGTCTTGGTATATTATTGGGAAATATAGGATTTTCCTGACCTCGACCTTGTGTAAGAAAGACCAACCCGTATCATCGTTGCGCTGCGTTAACTTAACTGGATCAGGAAAGACCGAGCCCCGGAATCTGCATGGCCACTGAAGCAAAATGGTCCGACTTCACCAGTCTTGACGTCGGCCGCACGGCGCACGCCGCCAGCCAGTTGTTGCCGCCCTGGGTAGCACTGCTGCTCGTTATCGCCATCGGCTGGCAACTCGCCAATATCATCTGGCTGCTGATCCCGGGACCTGCAGCCGGCGACGCCGTGGTCGTGCCGGCGGGCCGCGTCGTCGCGGACAGGTCCGGGCCCGTTGCCGCCGATGCCCAGGCCATCGCCGCGGCACACCTTTTCGGCGAAGCCGGCGCCGACGACGCGCCCGCCGTGGTGCCTGACGTCGCGGACGAGAATCTCGAGGACACGCGCCTGTCGAACCTCGAACTGAAGGGCACTATCGCGTCGCCCGAGACGACGATGTCCGCAGCGATCATCAGCGACGGGAGCAACGAGGAGAAGGTCTACCTGATAGGCGATCCCGTCGCTTCCGGCGCCAAGTTGCACGCCGTGTACACGGACCGGGTCGTGCTCAACGAAAGCGGTCGCCTGACGAACCTGCGGCTCCCCGAGGAATACCGGGAGTCGGCGAGCGCGCCGATACGGCGCGCGGCGACGCGGCGTACTGCCGCGCCGCAAACGGAGAGTATCCAGACGGTCGTCTCGCAGAATGTCGCGCGCCTCGCCGACGTCATCCGGCCCACGCCTTATTTTGTCAATGGCCAGCAAGAGGGGTACCGCGTGTATCCCGGCCGCGACCGGCGCCAGTTCGCCGCCCTGGGCCTGCGGCCCGGCGACCTGATCAAGGACATCGACGGCCAGGCACTGACGGATCCCACCCAGGCGATGGAGATCTTCCAGTCGCTCGGTACGGCCAGCGAGGTCTCGGTAACGGTCGAACGCGACGGCCAGCCGGAAGTCATCGTACTGAAAACCGATCAACTCAATCTCGGGGAAGACGAAACCGAATGAATCACCAACGAGGAAAGGTGCTGCGGAAGCTCGGCGTAACGGCACTGGCGCTTGTCGTCGTGCCGCTAGCGCTGTTCGCACAGCAGGTGACCATCACGCCGAACTACAAGGAAGCGGATATTCGGCAGATCGTCGAAGCCGTCAGCGCCGTGACGAACCGGAATTTCATCATCGACCCCCGTGTGAACGCCAAGGTGACGATGCTCTCGAAGACGCCGATGACGCCGGAGGCATTTTACGAGGCATTCCTCGCCATTCTCGAGGTGCACCAGCTCGCGGCGATGCAGAGCGGCGACATCATCAAGATCATCCCGAACGCAACCGCCCGGCAATACGGCGCGCCGATGGGAACCGGCCGCGCCGCCGGCGACGACGATATCGTCACCCAGGTCATCCAGGTCGAGAACGTGGGCGCCGCGCAGCTGGTACCGATCCTGCGGCCGCTGATCCCGCAGTTCGGTCACCTGGCGGCCCACCCCGGCTCCAACATGCTCATCATCTCCGACCGTGCCGGCAACGTAGCGCGCATGGTCAGCATCATTCGCCGTATCGACCTGTCGAGCGAAGACGATATCGAGGTCGTCCCGCTGCAGCATGCATCGTCGTCGGAAACCGTGCGCGTGCTGACCGCCCTCACGCAGCAGCCGCGCGCCGACGGTGCGCCCGTGTCGATAAGTCTCGTCGCGGACTCGCGCACCAACAGCGTGCTGATCGGCGGCGACCGTGCCGATCGCCTGCGCCTGCGGACGTTGATCGCGCATCTCGACACGCCGCTCGAGGACGGCGGCGATACCCAGGTGCGTTACCTGCGCTACTCGGACGCGGAAGAACTCGCCACGAAACTGCAGCAGCACTTCCAGGGGCAGGTCACGGCCGCGCAGGGGGCGGCCGGCGGCGCGGCTCCCGCCAGGACTGGCGAGGTCAGCGTATGGGCCGACACGCAGACCAACGCCATCGTCGTGAATGCGCCGCCGAAGATGATGCGCTCGCTGATGCAGATCGTCGACAAGCTCGATATTCGCAGGGCCCAGGTTCTGGTCGAAGCGATCATCGTCGAGGTCATTGCCGACAAGACGGCAGAACTCGGCATCACCTGGGCGGTCGAGGGATCGGCATCGACGACGCCGATCAGCGCCACCAATTTTCCGGACCTCGGTCCCGGTGTCGTGCAGCTCGCGGGCGCCGCGGCAGGCGGCGGCGAAACGCCCGTGGATCCGTCCTCCCTGATCGGCTCGGGAATAACGTTCGGCGTCGGTCGCCTCAGCGACACCGGCGTGAGCTTTGCGGCGATCCTGCGCGCGCTCGAGGGTGACGCGGACACCAACATCATTTCGACACCCTCGATCGTGACGACGGACAACGAGGAAGCCAGCCTGAACGTCGGCCAGGAGGTGCCTTTCGTCACCGGTTCGTTCACCAATACCGGCGGCAACGTCGGTTCTGTCAACCCGTTCCAGACGATCCAGCGCGAGCAGGTGGGCGTGAAACTGACCATCACGCCACAGATCAACGAAGGCAATTCCCTGCTGCTCGATATCTCGCAGGAAATTTCGAATATCGCCCAGTCGGCGGAGGGCGCGGTCGACCTGATTACCAACCAGCGCATCGTGGAGACCACGGTGATCGTGGACGACGGCCAGATCCTGGTGCTCGGCGGCCTGCTCGAGGACGTGCTGCGCCAGAGCGAACAGCGCGTGCCCATACTCGGGTCGATCCCGTTCCTCGGCGCGCTGTTCCGCGCGCAGAAGACCGACAAGGTCAAGACCAACCTGCTCGTCTTCATACGGCCCAAGATCCTGCGCGATTCCGCGAGCATCTCGACCGAGACCAACGCGAAATACAACCTGATCAAGGACGTCCTGGACCAGTCGAACGAGAAGGGCATCAACCTGATGCCCGGCGAGGAATCGTTCACGCTGCCGCCCTACGAAGAGGCCAATCAGCCGAGGACGCCGTTGACAATCGAGTCGTCGGACATCGAGAAGTAGATGGAGCGTCGATCCTTGATTACGGACGACGAGACGGACATCGTCCTGGAGACACCGGCGGCCGAAGCGGTTCTCGCGTCCGCCGCCGAGCCACGCGGGTTGCCCTTCTCGTTCGCGAAACGCCACGGCGTGCTCATTCGCGAGATGAGCAGCGAGGGCGCGGACGCGGTGTACCGGGCCGGCGCCTCGCCGCTCAGCATCGCCGAGGTCCGGCGTTTCCTGGGCGTGCCGTTGCAGCTGACGCGCGTATCGCCGGACATTTTCGATTCGCTGCTGCAGGCGTCCTACGAACAGGGCGGCCAGAAGGCGATGGAAATGGTCGGCGGCCTGGACGAGGAATTCGACCTCACGCAGGTGGCGCAGGAACTCGAGCCCTCCGACCTGCTCGAGAGTAACGACGATGCGCCCATCATCCGTTTCATCAACGCCGTGCTCACCGAGGCCATCAAGGAGAACGCGTCGGACGTGCACATCGAACCCTACGAGAACCGGCTCGGCGTCCGCTTCCGGGTGGACGGTGTGCTGCACGACGTGCTGCACACGCGCCGGGCACTTGCGCCGCTCGTCGTTTCCCGCATCAAGGTCATGTCGAAGCTCGACATCGCCGAGAAGCGGCTGCCGCAGGACGGCCGTATTTCGCTGCGCATCGCGGGGCGCGCCGTCGACGTGCGCGTCTCCACCCTGCCCTCCGGGCACGGCGAACGCGTCGTGCTGCGCCTGCTCGACAAGCAGGCGGGCCGCCTCAACCTGACGTCGCTCGGCATGGACGACCAGACCATGTTCAAGATGGACGAGCTGATCCACAAGCCGCACGGCATCATACTCGTCACCGGCCCGACCGGTTCGGGCAAGACCACCACGCTCTACGCGGCGCTCGACCGTATCAACGACCACAGCCGCAACATCATGACCGTCGAGGACCCGATCGAGTACTTCATCGACGGCATCGGCCAGACCCAGGTGAACACCAAGGTCGAAATGACCTTCGCCCGCGGACTGCGCGCGATCCTGCGCCAGGACCCCGACGTCGTCATGGTCGGCGAAATCCGCGACCTGGAGACGGCGGAGATCGCGGTACAGGCCAGCTTGACCGGGCACCTGGTGCTGTCGACGCTGCATACGAACACCGCCGCGGGCGCGGTGACCCGGCTCCGGGACATGGGCGTCGAGCCGTTCCTGCTGTCGTCGAGCCTCATCGGTGTGCTGGCGCAACGCCTCGTGCGGGTCCTCGACCCGGACACCAAGGTGCCGTACACGGCAACGGAGTACGAGTGCCGCGTGCTCGGTGTCGATCCGGCCAACCCGCCGACCCTGTACAAGCCGGGAGAGCCCGGCAGCGGCGGCTTCGGCGGGCGCACGGGCATCTACGAACTCATTCCGGTCGACGACGCGATGCGCGCGATGGTTCATGATGGCGTCAGCGAGCAGGAACTCGAACGCCATGCACGAACGATGACACCGAGCATCCGCGCAGACGGCAGGCGCCTGGTCCTGAGCGGCACCACGACGCTCGAGGAAGTGCTGCGCGTGACGCGCGAGGACTAGGTTCTAACCGGCCGTGGGTGCTTACGAATTCGTCGCGCTGGACAAGTCCGGCAAGGAATCACGAGGCCTGATCGAGGGCGACACGCCCAAGCACGTCAGGCAGCTGCTGCGGGAACGCCACATGTATCCCGTGCGCGTCACCGAGGTGGCGCAGCGCGAGGCAAAGCGGCAGACGACCTTCTCGCTGCGGCGCGGGCTGTCGCCCGGCGAGCTAGCGCTCATCACGCGCCAGATGGCGTCGCTGTCGCAGTCCGGCTTGCCGCTCGAGGAAGTCCTGCTCGCGGTCTCGCAGCAGAACGACCACCCGCGTACCAAGAGCATATTGCTCGGCGTCCGTTCCAGGGTGATGGAAGGGCACACGCTCGCGGACGGCCTCGGCGATTTCCCGCAGGCGTTCCCGGAGCTCTACCGTGCGACCGTTGCCGCGGGCGAACAGTCCGGACACCTGGACGTGGTGCTCGAGAGGCTCGCTGACTACACCGAGGCGCGGCAGGAGCTGCGCCAGCGCATCACCAACGCGATGATCTACCCGGCCGCGCTGATCGTGATGGCGCTGGCCATCATCAGCTTCATGCTGGCGACGGTCGTACCGCGCATCGTCAACGTCTTCGAGAACACGTCGGCCGAATTGCCGGGCCTCACGCGCGGCCTGATCGCCACCAGCGACTTCATGCGCAACCACTGGTTGCTGCTGATCATCGGCATCGTCGCGGCGCTGTGGGGGCTCTGGTGGCTGCTGCAGAAAGAGGGGCCCAGGCGGCGCTACCATCGATTCCTGCTGCGCATGCCCATTGCCGGCCGGCTGACCCGGGGCATCAATACGGCGCGATTCACGCGGACCTTCAGCATTCTCGCAGGCAGCGGCGTCCCCGTGCTCGAGGCGATGACGATATCCGCCGAAGTCATCGAGAACCTGCCGATGCGTGACGCCGTCAATGAGGCCACGCTGCGCGTGCGCGAAGGCGCCGGTATCAGCCGCTCGCTCGCGGCGAGCAAACTGTTTCCGCCGATGATGATCCACCTGGTTTCCAGCGGCGAGGCAGGCGGCCGCCTGGAGGAAATGCTGGCACGCTCGGCGAGCGGCCAGGAGCGCGAGGTGGACGGCCTGATCGCGGCGTTGCTCGGCATCCTGCAGCCGTTGCTCATCGTCCTGATGGGCGCAATCGTGATGGTGATCGTGCTGGCGATCCTGCTGCCCATCTTTGAAATCAATAACCTGATTCGTTGAGGTTAGAGTCCTTGCGCGCTGTGTTCTTTCGCGGTATACAGGCGAAAATTTGCGGCTGAACAGGCATTCACCAGTCTTGCTATGAGATGCGCGGAGTTTCGGCGATGATCGGTAAAATCAAAGACGACCTACCGGTGGACGAACTCGACGAAGAGATCGAGGACGACGATCTCGACGACGAAGAAGACGACGTCGAGGACATGGATGAAGATGACAACGTGGGCGATATTTCCGTGGAGATCAACGTCGAGGAACTCGTTGCCAAGCTAGAAGCCAGCGACAGGGACGATGTCGCTCGCAAGCGTGAAATCCGTCGGCGTCTCGAGGAACTCGAAGAGATGCGGCGTGCGAACAGGGACCTGGACAGCACCTTCAATTTCGATCTCGACGACGACCTGTAGGAGCGGTTCCTGAACCGCGATCGCGCACCGGGGCGATCTCCTGCTACCGAAAATCCCTCGATTTGACCTCGAGCTCGCCCAGCAGCGATGAATGATCGATGAGCTTCCTGGCGATCACGTGAATCACGTTCGCCTCGATCTGTAATTCGCCCCGCACCCCCAGCAGGCGCGCGTTGAGCAGCGCGGCGCGGTCCCGTTCCGCAACGTGTTTCCATACGACCAGGTTGATGTGGCCGGTCTCGTCTTCGAGCGTCACGAAGGTAACGCCGCCGGCCGTGCCCGGCCGCTGCTTGGTAATGACCAGGCCGGCCACGCTGATGCCCTGCCCCGATGCCATCTCCCGCAGGCGTGCTGCCTGCACGTAGCGATAGCGATCCAGGCGATGACGGACCAGGTACATCGGGTGCCGCTCCAGCGTCAGCCCGACACTGCGGTAGTCCGCGACGATATTCTGGCCCTCGGTGGGCCGCCTGAGGAGCGGCGCCGCCTCGAAGCGGTCCAGCGAAGCGAACAGGCCGCCGGGCTTCTCGACCCCCGCCACGGCCCAGCGCGCCTGGTGGCGGTGTCCTTCGAGCCTCTTCAGTGCACCGGCCGATGCAAGCGCCTCGAGTTCGCGCCGCTCGAGCCCCGTTTTCTCCATGAGTTGCTGGGTACTCGTGTACGCCTGCGCGCCGCGCCGCGCCGCGATGCCCCGCCCGGCCTCCTCCGACAGGCCCTTGACCATGCGCAAACCGAGCCGCAGCACCGCCGCACCGTCTGTGCCGCGCTCCAGCGAACAATCCCAGTCGCTGCGATTGATGTCGACGCCGCGCACCTCGGTGCCGTGGCGGCGCAGGTCCTGGACGAGTTGCGAGGCGGAATAGAATCCCATCGGCTGGCTGTTCAGCAGCGCGCAGGTGAAGGCCGCCGGCGTATGGCGCTTGAGCCAGCAGGACACGTACACCAGCAGTGCGAAACTGGCCGAATGCGATTCCGGGAAGCCGTATTCGCCGAAGCCCTCGATCTGGCGGAAGATCTGCCGCGCAAACTCCTCGCTGTAACCGCGCCGGCGCATGCCGTCGATCAGCTTGTCCTCGAAGGGCCCGAGGCCGCCGCGCCGTTTCCATGCGGCCATGGCGCGCCGCAGGCGATCGGCCTCGCCCGGCGTGAAACCCGCGGCCACGACGGCCAGCGCCATGACCTGTTCCTGGAAAATCGGCACGCCCAGGGTACGCTGCAGGACGCCCTTCACCGCTTCGCTGGGATAATCGACGGCCTCCTCGCCGTTACGGCGCCGCAGGTAGGGGTGCACCATGTCGCCCTGGATCGGCCCCGGCCGGATGATCGCAACCTCGATTACGAGGTCGTAATAGCAGCGCGGTTTCAGCCGCGGCAGCATCGCCATCTGCGCCCGCGACTCGATCTGGAACACGCCCATCGTGTCGCCCTCGCAGATCATGTCGTAGACGACGGGGTCTTCCGCGGGCACGCTCGCCAGCGTGTACTGCCGGCCGTCGAAGTCCCGTATCAGGTCGAAGCTGCGCCGAATCGCCGTCAACATGCCCAGCCCGAGCACGTCGACTTTCAGCAGACCCAGGTCTTCCAGGTCGTTCTTCTCCCACTGGATCACGGTACGTTCTGCCATCGCCGCATTCTCGATGGGCACGAGTTCCGACATCGGGCCGTTGGAAATGACGAAACCGCCGACATGCTGCGACAGGTGCCTGGGAAAGCCGACCAGTTCCCTCACGAGATAAAGCAGCCGCCGGATCACCGGGCTGTCGGGATCCAGCCCCGCCTCGAGGACACGGCTGTCGTCGACGCGTTTGCCGTCCCACCATTGCATCGAGCGCGCGAGTCGGCCGACCTGCAGGTCCGACAGGCCGAGCGCCCTGCCGGCGTCCCGTAACGCGCTGCGCGGACGGTAGGTGATCACCGTCGCGGCCAGTGCGGCGCGGTCCCTGCCGTATTTCCCGTAGATGTACTGGATCACCTCCTCGCGCCGCTCGTGCTCGAAATCGACGTCGATGTCGGGCGGTTCGTTGCGCTCTTTCGAAATGAACCGTTCGACCAGCGTCTCCATGCGCGCCGGGTCGACCTCGGTGATCCCGAGGCAGAAACACACGGCGGAATTCGCGGCCGAACCCCGTCCCTGGCAAAGAATGCCTTGCGAACGCGCGAAACTGACGATGTCGTAAACCGTCAGGAAATACGGTTCGTAGCGCAGCTCGGCGATCAGCTGCAGCTCGTGCTCGACGAGTCGCACGACCTTGCGCGGCACGCCGCCGGGCCAGCGTTTGCGCATGCCCTGCCCGGTCAGCTTTCTCAGGTAGCCGGCCGGGGTCTCGCCTTGCGGGACGATCTCGTCGGGATACTCGTAGCGCAGCTCGTCGAGCGAGAAATCGATGCTCGCCGCGATGCGCACCGTCTCCTCCAGCAATTCGGCGGGATAGCAGTGCTGCAGCACTTCGAGTGAGCGCAGGTGCCGTTCACCGTTGGCATGCAGCAGGAAACCGGCCTGGTCGACCGTCACGCCTTCGCGGATCGCCGTCAGCGTATCCTGCAGCACACGCCTGGAACGACGATGCATGTGCACGTCGCCGCTGGCGACCAGCGGCAACTTCAGCCGCCGGCCGACTTCCCGTAATGCATCGAGCCGCGCTTGCTGCCGCCCATCGGCGAGCAGTTCGACCGCGATCCACAAACGGTCCCGAAAAGTCTCGCGTATCCAGTGGTCTTCCACATCGAGTGCGAGCGCGTCGTCCGGCACCCACAGCACGATGCAATCCGGCAGCCCTTCTTCGAACAAGCTTCGCGTCAGTGCATAGCGGCCCTTCTCCGCGGCGCGCCGGGCCCGCGTGATGAGCCGGCAGAGCGCAGCGTAGCCGTTTCGATTCCGGGCCAGCACCACCAGCTTGCGGCCGCTCTGCAATCGCAACTCCGACCCGACGATGAGCTTGATCTCGAGGGTCTTCGCCGCCATGTGCGCGCGGACGATGCCGGACATCGAGCACTCGTCGGTAATCGCGAGCGCTTCGTAGCCGAGAGCGGCAGCCGTTTCCACGAGTTCCTCGGGGTGTGACGCACCGCGCAGGAACGTGAAATTGCTGAGTGCGTGCAGTTCCGCGTAGCGAACCCGCCGCATGGCGTCATCCGAAAATGCCGTGCAGATACCAGGCCGCCTCACCGCCACCCTGGCGCCCGCGGTTGCGAAAGATCCACAACCCTGCACCGCTCGGGCTGACCGCCGTGTAATAGTCACGGGCGATGCCGTGCCCGTCCCACCAGCCCGTTTCGAGACGCTCGGGCCCCGCAACGAAATGCAATTTGCCCCGGTGCAACGGGTGCCCGTTATCCGTCGACAGCAATTCGGGTTCCGGCAACAACCACAATGGCCGCTCGATACCCTGGCGTACCCGGGCCAGCACATCGGCCGCCTGCGCCGCGAACAGATCCCGCGCGTGCCAGGCATACTGCGGCCGGTGATCGGCCACTGCATTCACGCCGTGCACGGACTCGTTGCCGATACGCGCTGCGAGCCGTTCGGCAAGCTGCGACATCGAGTAGTAGTGCTCCCGCGGCGCCCTGTCATGGAATGCCAGGCAAGCCGATGCAGTGGGCAACGCCTGGGCGCTATCGCCGCGCAACCGTATTGCGATAACGGGCTCGGGCAACACCAGTTTTTCGAAACGCAGGCGCAGCAGGTCGTACCAGTGAGCCGTTGCACGCTCGGCGCGGGCCGTGCCGAGCGGCAGCGATGTCGCCTTCGCCTTGAGATGGAAAAAGGTGAACAACAGGCGCTGCGCACCCAGCTGCCTCGCGAGCAGGAACTGCTCGTGCGCCTGCAGCAGTTCGTGGCAAATCGCCAGCAACAACTCCCGGTCTGCCTGCTCCTCCGTCATCTCGAAATCGGCGCAAAACCGCTCCGGTGCCCGCCACGCATTACGCGGATCCGGCAGGTGCCCGAGTGCCCGATCCAGTTCCAGCAGGCGCTTTACACCGAAACGCCGCGCGAAACCCTCCCGGGGCAAACGCAGGCAATCACCCACGTCGGTGACCCCCATGCCGGCAAGGGACCCGAGCACCGCGGGTGGCCAGTCGAGACAGGACAGCGGCAGGTGTCGCAATGCCGCCATGACGTTGCCCGGTTCGCGGACGCAGGCACGCTGCCGGCCCCGCGCAAGCCAGGTCGCCGCCAGCGGCGTCGGCGCAATCGCCAGCGCCGCCTCGAATCCCTGCGCCTCGAGGCCCGCCGCAATCTGCCGGCGCAGGCTCTTCAAACCACCGAACAAGCGCAGGCTGCCGGCGATCTCGAGCAACAGCACGTCGGACCCGGCGATACACACAAACGAACTGAACTGCTCGAGCCAGGTCGCGAGCAATTCGAGCACCTGCTGTTCCCGAATCGTGTTGCGCTCCTCGAGCCTCAGGCCCGGCAGAAGCGCCAGCGCCGCATTCGGCGACTGGCCGGGCAAGACGCCCGCCGCCCTGGCGTGAGCACCGGCCATCAATACACGATGAACGCCCTGCTGTGCCTCGATGACGGCCAGGTCCTGGTCGCCCGGCCCGCAGGCTTCGAGCGGCAGGTTCGGCAGGTAAACGCAAAACCACAGCCGCTCTGCCTTCGCGAGCGGCAACGCATGCTGTGTGTACCGGGGAACAACGTCAGGGGTCGGGGCGCTGTCCCGTGCGATGACAGGTGATCGTCGTGCCCGCGCCATGCTCACACCACATCGTGCAACACGGCAGGACTGCCGCCACGGCTTTTCAGGATCGCGAGCCGCGTGCCCCGGTGATCGACAGAGAGTTCGAGGCGCAATGCAGCGGCCGACGGCTCGCGGCGTGCCGACAGCGGGCGAAATGCAATGCCCCAGCTACCGCCTTTCTCGGCGGCGAGCTGCAGGCGCCGGCCGGCCTGGTCATCGAGTACGGGCGGCCATAACAACACGGCAGCACAGGTTCCCGACGACAGGGCCTGCTCGGCCGACCACAATACTTCGCCAGCGTTGCGGGGACGCACGATCAGCATGCGCGCCAGGTCGATGCCGCACTTTTGCAGGGCGGGCGGGTACGGCTGGAACGGCGGCGCCACCCAGGCGATCCAGCCCGGTTCAACGGGTTCGATGCCGGGCACCTCGCGACACAGGCTTGCGAGCGCCGGCATCAGCAGCTGCAATTCGCCGATGCCGTACTGTTCGATCAGTATCTCGGTCAACGCCTGCCGGGGCCAGCCGCCGCCGGGCAACAGGCGATCCAGTTGTGCGTAACCACTGGCCAGGCCATCCGCCGGCCCCGGTTGACTGCGAGCACGCCAGACGCGCGGATTTTCCAATAGCTTCTCGATCGACGACGTGTCGCTATCGCGTGGCATGCGCGCCCCGGCCATCAGTGCAGCAGGATACCGTCGCGGATGACACCGACAACCACGCCCTCGATGACGAGCGACTGGTGAGTGAGATCCACCTGTATCGGCTCGAACTCCTCGTTCTCGGGCAACAGCCACACCACCGAACCTTGCTGGCGATAACGCTTCACGGTTACCTCGTCCTCGAGCCGCGCGACGACGATCTGCCGGCTGCGCACTTCGGGCGTGCGATGCACGGCGACGAGATCGCCGTCGAGGATGCCGGCGTTCTTCATGCTCATGCCGTGGACACGCAGCAGGTAATGCGGTTTGGGATTGAACAGCGCGGGATCGAGCTTGTAATGCGCCTCGATGTGCTCCTGGGCGAGGATGGGGCTGCCCGCAGCGACCCGGCCCACGAGCGGCAAACCCATCTGTTCACGCAGGGAGTCCTTGAGCTGGATACCCCGCGAGGCGCCGGGTACGAGTTCCAGTACGCCCTTCCTCTGCAGCGCCCGCAAATGTTCCTCGGCGGCATTGGCAGACTTGAAGCCGAGCTCGCGGGCGATCTCGGCGCGCGTCGGCGGCATCCCGGTCTCGTTGATAAAGTCCTGGATCATATCGAGAATTTGCGATTGTCTGGGGGTCAGTTCGCGCATTTGATCATGCCCTGTATGGATTCACAGTACCTGCGATTATATACAGTACTTTGATCAGTGCAAGCGTTTATCGCCGGGTAACGCTAACGACGTCTGCGCCGTGCCGGCCGGCGGCAGACGAATGACAATCATTCGCACCGGCGAACGGCACGACAACCGACTTTCATATCGCCATCGAAAGACAAAGAACAATAAAAACAGTGATCTTCATTGCAGCTAGCCGCTATTTGCGAAATAATCCGCCTGCAGTTTTTCCCAACCAGAGGAATCTTAGACAATGAAGAAAACCGCACTCAAAGTAAGCGCACTAGTGCTTGCTGCTGCACTGGTCACGGGCTGCGCCAACACGGCGGAGATCGAGGCGACTGCCAACAAGGCTGCTGCCGACGCATCTGCCGCTGCCGCGGCCGCCGAGTCCGCCCGCGCTGCTGCTGATCGTGCTGCCCAGGCTGCTGCTGCAGCTCAAAGCACTGCAGACCGCGCTATGTCAGCAGCAACCGAAGCACAGGCTTGCTGCGAAGCAAACCGCGAAAGCATGGAGCGCATGTTCCAGAAATCGATGTCGAAGTAGCACAAGACTACAACAAGACATTAACGACTTACTCAGACGCCGCGCTTGTCGCGGCGTTTTTTATGCCCGTTCCGGCCGCAGCAGGTATACCGTCGGAACGCTCGATGAGCAGTTCGACCTCGTCCCAGTCGAGCGAACCGGCGCGACTGCCGGTGACGGCAATGAACTGTTCCGTCACGTAGGTCAGCGGGTCTCTCGGCTGCTTGGTCACCTCGACCTCTGCGCCTGCATCCTCGCCCGTATCGACGTCGATGTCCGCGGCAACCAGTTCCTCGTTGCCGTCCATTACTGCGCTCTCGAGAACCGGGTGCACCTCCATCACGAGTTCGTCGCCGAACCAGCCGATCTTCACGGGGGCGTTGATGATGCGTACCGGCGTGTTCACACTCACGGTCGAAAACAGGTACTCGATGTCTTCGGGGAACATACGGATACAGCCGTGCGTCACGCGCATGCCGACGCCCGCGGGGCGGTTGGTGCTGTGAATGAGGTAACCGGGCAATCCGAGCCGCATCGCGTATTTGCCGAGCGGGTTGTCCGGCCCCGGCGGCACGACTCGCGGCAGCGGCCGCCCATCGGCCTCGTGTTCGTCGAGCACCGACTGCGGCGGATACCAGCTGGGATCCTTCACCTTCGAAACGACGCGGGTCGAGCCGAGCGGCGTCTCCCAGTCCATGCGCCCGATGCTGATCGGGTACGTCATCACGTACGCGGGCTCACCATCGACCGGTTCCGGGTAATAGTAGAGACGGTACTCCGCGAGATTGAGCACGATGCCGCGGCGCGGCCCGGGCGGTAACACGAAACGCGTGGGCAACACGACTTCGGTACCCTCTCCCGGCACCCAGGCGTTGACACCGGGATTCGCGTGCACGATATCGTGATAGCCGAGCCCGTTACGCCGCGCAATGTCGATGAGGGTGTCTTCCTCCCTCGCCGTCACGGTCGCGACGGCACCGACGACGTCATAGCCTTCCGGCGGCAGCTCGTAGATTTCCGCGCGCAGCGACGCTGCGAACAATGCACCGACGATGGTGGTCGTGATACGCAATGCACTCATTGGCCGACCTCTTCATGCTCGATCACTTCGGTCTCCGTCTCGCACGCGAGCAGCCAAGCCTGCATGGCTTCGCTCTGCAACACGCGATCCGCGAAACGCCGGGCGGATTCCGGAAGGTTGATCCCGTAGGTGCGGAACCTGAGAACCACGGGAGCGTACATCGCGTCCGCGATGCTGAACTCGCCGAACAGCCAGGGCCCGGTGTCGCCGTAACGCCGGCTGCAATCCGACCAGATGTCGAACACGCGGTCGATGTCGCGCGCCAATGCGTCGGGTAACGAGACGCGACGACCCATTGCGCGACAGTTCATCGGCATGCGCGAGCGCAACTCCCCGAAACCGGCATGCATCTCCGCACTGATGCTCCGCGCATGCGCCCTCGCCGTGGCGTCCTCCGGCCAGAGCTTCTTCCCGGGCCAGCGCTCGGCCACCGTTTCCGCGATCGCGAGCGAATCCCACACGGTGATGTCGTCGAGCAGCAGCGCAGGCACCTTGCCGGCCGGACTGAACTCGGCGATCTGCCGCGCCGTGTCTTCGGTATCCAGGGGGATACGATGTTCATCGAAATCGATGTCGGCTTCCCGCAACAGGAACCACGCCCGCAAGGACCACGACGAGTAGTTCTTGTTGCCGATAATCAGTTTGGGTTTCATCGCTGTATTCGCCTAAAGGAAGTTGCCGCAAGCCCCGTGACGCACGCCGCCGCCATGGTAAACCATCGATATGCAGGCCGTCGCGTCCGATTTCACGTATTCATTGACCGGTCGCTGAGACGTCGGTAGCCTGTCGCTTCGCTCGCGGCCTGATTTGCACATGAGCCTTAGAATATCCTTCGAACTCAGCGACAGTGACCTGCGCTTCTTTCGCAGCGCACTGAAACGGTCGCGCGACGTCGTACGCAGCGCGGACGAGTCCGAAATCACCGACGCCATCCGCGGCGTGATCGACGATATCCGCAAGCGCGAACCCCTGCCCGACTTCGTCGCGTTGCGGCTGCCCGAACTCGAATCGATGCTGCAGATGCTCGGCGACGACGAATGGCGGTTGCCCGTGGCGGACCGGGAACGGATCCTGTCCGCATTCGTGTATTTCGGCGATCCCGAAGACATTCTTCCTGACGAGATTCCGGTCATCGGTTACCTCGACGACGTCATCATCCTGGAACTCGTGGCACGCGAGCTGCAACACGTGCGCGAGGCCTACGAGGACTACTGCCGTTACCGCGACGAATTCGACCGCGCGCAGGAAGGCATCGATGCCGCCGTGCGCCGCGACCGTCTCGATCGCCGGCGACAGCAACTGCATCAGCGAATGCGTCGGCGGACGGCACGATTCCGGAAAGCCAATCTCTGGTAGGTGATCGCCGGGCGGCGGGCTACAGCCGCATCAGTATCGAGCCCCAGGTAAAGCCACCGCCGAACGCTTCCATCAGCACGAGCTGGCCCGGCTTGATGCGGCCGTCGCGAATCGCGACGTCGAGCGCCAGCGGCACCGAGGCGGCGGACGTGTTGCCGTGATCCTGCACGGTGACGATGACTTTCTCCATGGGCAGGCCGAGACGCTTGGCCGTCGCCTGGATGATCCGGATGTTGGCCTGGTGCGGAACCAGCCAGTCGAGTTCTTCCTTGCTGATGCCGGCTGCCTCGAGCGCCTGCAACGCGACGTCCCCGAGCTTGCTGACGGCCACCTTGAAGACCTCCTTGCCGGTCATCATGATCGAGGCTTCGTCGGTACCCGCCTTGGCGAGGTTGTGCGATGCGCCGACCGGGTAATAGAGCAGCTCCTTGTACTGGCCGTCTGCGCCGAGGTGGGTGGTCAGTATGCCGGGCTCGTCGGACGGCTTGACGATCACGGCACCGGCGCCGTCACCGAACAGCACGCAGGTGTTACGGTCGTTCCAGTCCACGAGCTTGGTGATGCACTCCGCGCCGATCACCAGCGCGCACTTGACCTCCCCGGCCTTGATGAACTTGTCGACGGTCGTCAACGCGTAGATGAAGCCGGTACAGGCCGCTTCCATGCCGATGGCCGGGCATGACGGTATGCCCAGCCGGTGCTGCACCAGCGTCGCTATATTCGGGAAGATCAGGTCGGGCGTCGTCGTGCCGATGGCAATGAAGTCGATGTCGCCCGGTTCGATACCGGCGTCCTCCATCGCCACCCTGGCAGCCTCGACACACATGTCGGACGTCGTCTGGTCCGGCGCCACGGCATGCCGGCGCTCGACGCCCGTGCGGGTGCGAATCCACTCGTCGGTCGTGTCGACCATTTTTTCGAGATCAAAATTCGTAAGGATCTTTTCCGGCAGGTAGCGACCGGTTCCAACGATTTTCGAGTAAATCATGCGGCTTCCCGTTGCAGCAGATTGCCGATCTGCTGTGGCACCCCGTTGCGAACCTCGACAATAGCCGTATCGATTGCGTGTTGAAACGCATAACTGTCGGCGCTGCCGTGACTTTTGATTACGATACCATTAAGGCCAACCAGTGTCGCTCCATTGAAGTTCCGGGAATCCGTTTCCCGGGTAATGCGCTTGAGCGTGGAACTCGCGAGCAGCGCCTGCAGCTTCGACAGCCAGTTGCGGGTAAACCCCTGCTTCACGTAATGGCGCACGAGACCGACGGTGCCTTCCATCGTCTTGAGCGCCACGTTGCCGGTGAAGCCGTCGGTGACCACGACGTCGGCCTTGCCGGAAAAGAGCTCGCTGCCCTCGATGAAACCGACGTAGTTCAGCGAACTCGCGTTAAGCAGGGCCGCTGCATCCTTCACGGTATCGTGGCCCTTGGTATCCTCGGCGCCGATGTTCAGCAGGGCGACCCGCGGCTCCGCGATGCGCTTGATGTCGGCCGTCACGATCGAGCCCATCACGGCGAACTGGAACAGCTGCTCGGCCGTGCCGAGGGTGTTCGCCCCCAGGTCGAGCATGTGCAGCGAGCCGCCGATCGCCGGCAGCTCCGCGAGGATCGCCGGTCGTTCGATGCCGGGGAGCATCTTCAATACGAACTTGGCGGTCGCCATCAACGCGCCGGTATTGCCGGCGCTGACGCAGGCCTGCGCCTCGCCCGACTTGACCAGGTCGATCGCGACGCGCATCGAGGAATCTTTCTTGTGGCGCACGGCGTCACGCGGCGAGTCGGACATGGTGACGACTTCGGTCGCGTGAACGACTCGCAGCCGCCCTTCGCTGCCGATGATCCGTGTAACGAGGCCGTTCAGTTCGACTTCGTCGCCGACGAGAATGAGTTCGAGGTTGCTGTATTTTTCGAGCGACGTGGCAGCCGCGCGCACGACGACCTCGGCACCGAGGTCGCCGCTCATGGCATCGAGTGAAATGATCGACCGGTTTCCCACTGTCGCGAGACCCCACACTCACGGCGAGGCCGGAATGGGAAGCGCGTTATTCTTCGTCGTCGACTTCGGGCTGCGCCACGACCTGCACGCCGCGATAGAAACCATCGGGCGAAACACGGTGCCGCAGGTGCGTCTCGCCGGACGTCGGGTCCACCGACAAAGCCGGGCTCGCCAGCTTGTCGTGTGAACGCCGCATACCGCGACGCGAAGGTGTCTTGCGACTCTTCTGAACAGCCATTGCAATCTCCTGTAGACGGCAGCGCCATCGCGCCGCCACTGTATTCGTCAGCGCCGGCAACCGCGCCGGCTCATCAAGTATCCTGGTCCATCCGGTCCTTCAGTGCCGCGAACGGCCTGACCGTCCGCTCGACCTCGTCCCCGGCCGGCTCGAATTCCCTGCACGCTGCCGCGGTATCATGCATCGCGGACAGCGGTATTGCCATAATCAGCGCCTCTTCGACGATATCGGCAGGGCAGATCCTGTCGTCGTCCAGCTCCCAGGGCTCGAACCCGGCGCCTGCGGACACCCCCTGCTCCAGCGTCGTCGGCAGCAACCGCAACTCGGTCGCCAGCGGCAGCCGGAACGGTTCCAGGCAGCGCTGGCACACGGCCGCCACGGTCACGGCCACGTTGCCCACGAGGCTCGGCAGCTGCTGCTGCGCGTCGGCAAAACCGAATTCCAGCCACCCGGTGACCGCGGCCTCGCGCCAGTCGCGCGGCACCTTGTCCGGGTCCAGCGTCGCGAGGTCCGCCGCGACAATCCCGGCAAGCCGTTCGAAACTGCCAAGTTTCTCAGCAATTTCAATAACCTGGCCTTTAGCCGCCAGTTCGGCTATGGGTCGGCGAAGGCGCAGCGGATTGCCCATGGCGCGCGCATGATAAGGACCCGCGGCGCGACTGTCAAAGAACCGTTGCGAAAAATGTCGGTGTTCCGCCGCAAACTCGGTAAAATCCGGTTTTCGAGCCCAAGCACCTGATTTTTTTATGCAAAACCCGTCCGCACCCGACATCCTGCTGGCCTCGTCGTCGCCGTATCGGCGCGGCCTGCTGGACCGCTTCCTGGTCGAATTCGAGGCGGTCTCGCCGGACGTCGATGAGAGCAACGATGCGGGCCTGGAGCCGGCCGAACTGGCCCGGCACCTCGCCCGCGCCAAGGCGGAGGCAGTATCGGCCAGTTCGCGCAACGCGCTCGTCATCGGCGCGGACCAGCTCGCGGTGCTCGACGGCCAGGTGCTGGGCAAGCCGGGGAGCCACCAGAAAGCCGTCGAACAACTGCTGGCCGCTTCCGGCAAAGCGGTGAAGTTCCTGACGGCCGTCTGCATGCTCGACCCGGTCACGCGCAAGCGCTACGAACACACGGACGAGACCGTCGTGCACTTTCGCGAATTCGACCGCCGGCTCGCCGAGGCGTACCTGCGGCTCGACGAGCCCTACGATTGTGCCGGCAGCTTCAAGCTCGAAGGGGCCGGGTTCCTGCTGTTCGAATCGGTGAAGACCGACGACCCGACGGCGCTCATCGGCCTGCCGATGATCTGGATTTCCGACCGGCTGCTCGAGCTGGGCTACCTGCTGCCCTGAGCCGTGATCGACCGGGGTCGCGCTTCGAGAAGCGCTCCTACGGCATTGTCGCAGACCGTGGGCGCGGTTCTGGAACCGCGACCGGCTGAAACCGAATTCGCGCGCCGCGGCGCGCTCCTACAATTTCGCGAGGAACCGGTCGAGGTCCGCGGGCAGCGGCGCCGTGAAATGCAGCTCGTTGCCGTGCTCGTCGGGAAACGAGATCGACTGGGCGTGCAGGAACAGCCGCGCAAGGCCCAGCGCCCTGACGCGCTCGTTCGCGTCGGCGTCGCCGTAGCGTTCGTCGCCGGCGATCGGGAAGCCCGCGTGCTGCAGGTGTACGCGGATCTGGTGCGTGCGCCCCGTGCGTGGCGAACACGAGAGCAGGCTGAACCGGCCATAGGTCCGTGACAGGCGCACGCGCGTCTCTGCCGGCTTGCCTTCCGGGCTGACGATGACGTGGCGTTCGCCGCCCTGGCGATGCGTCACCAAGAGCGGCGCATCGATGACCTGCTCGCCGAGCTGCCAGTCGCCGACCACCAGGGCCAGGTAGTTCTTTTCGACGATGCCCTCGCGGAATTTCTCGTGCAGGGCCCGCAACGCACTGCGTTTCTTGGCGATCACCAGGCAGCCGGAGGTCTCGCGGTCCAGGCGGTGCACCAGTGACAGGTCCGCGAGCTCGGGCCGCGCCGCCCTGAGCAGCTCGATCACGCCGTGGCTGATGCCGCTGCCGCCGTGGACGGCGACCCCGGGCGGTTTGTCGATGACCAGCAGCCGCTTGTCCTCGTAAAGCACGTGCTCGAGCATCGCGAGCGCCCGGTCGGCCGCCGGCGCGGCACCCTCCTCGCGCAAGCGCACCGGCGGGATTCGCACCTCGTCGCCGGCCTCGAGGCGGTGATCGGCCCGCACCCGGCCGCCGTTGACGCGAACTTCGCCGCGCCGCAGAAGCCGGTAGAGCCGCCCTTTCGGGACGCCCGGCAGGTGCCGGCGCAGGAAGTTGTCCACGCGCTGCCCCGCCGTTTCGGCGTCGACGCGCACCTTCCTGACCCCGGTGGCGCGGCCGCCGGCCTCCTTCATCGACTTTTTCTGCATGATCAATAACTTGATGGGTTGACGGGGTGTGATATATTAGCTCCCCAGCGAGGCATAGCAGACCTCTGTCGAACCTCGCCGAAAGCTTAAGCGGCCTCCAATCCGGGAACAGCCGCCTTTTGAGAAAGCCATTTTACAGACAATTACTGACGGATCCCGCAGCTTGCGCGATCCGAAACGGTCACGCTTAACCGTGATCAGCTTCCACTGGCAGCGAGTACGGAACTCGGCAAGCGCCAGCGCGGCTGGACCGCAGGGAAACAATGAATTTCATTTCGCATGACCCGATCCGCACGGATCGCGTATACAAACGTTATTCGAATACCGGGTACGGTGCCGCGAGGCGCCGCACAGACATGTGCCCGGCTCCCATGACCTGCACCCAGCCTCCCCGCTCCGATTCGCTGCCCTCAGATACGCTACAAGTAGGGCACTATGAAAAGAATGTTAATCAATGCAACTCAGGAAGAAGAGTTGCGCATGGCGATGGTCGACGGCCAACGCCTCTTTGACCTGAATATCGAAGGACCGTCGAGCGAACGCAAGAAAGCCAATATCTACAAAGGGAAAATCACGCGCATCGAGCCCAGCCTCGAGGCCGCGTTCGTCGATTACGGCGCCGACCGGCACGGGTTCCTGCCGCTCAAGGAAATCTCCAGCGAGTACTTCGTAAAGGACGTCGAACCCGGCTCGAAGCCGAACATCCGCGAAGTCCTGAAGGAAGGCCAGGACATCGTCGTCCAGATCGACAAGGAGGAACGCGGCAGCAAGGGCGCAGCGCTCACGACCTTCGTCAGCCTGGCCGGCCGTTTCATCGTCCTGAAACCCAACAAGTCGCGCTCCGGCGGCGTGTCCCGCCGCATCGTGGGCTCGGACCGCGATCTCGCCCGGGAGTCGCTGTCCGGCGTCGAGGTGCCGGACGGCATGAGCATCATCCTGCGCACGGCCGGCATCGAGCGCAGCCCCGAGGAACTGGCCTGGGATCTCGAGAACCTGATGGCCGTCTGGCAGGCGATTCTCAGTGTGGTACTGCAACGCCCGTCGCCATTCCTCATTTACCGGGAAAGCAATGCCGTCGTGCGCGCTCTGCGCGACTACCTCACCAGCGAGATCGGCGAGATCCTCATCGACGACGAGGCGACCTACAAGGAAGCCGTGGAATTCGTCGAGCAGGTAATGCCGCAGAACCTGCGCAAGCTGAAGCTGTATTCCGACCCGGTACCCCTGTTCACGCGGTTCCAGATCGAGTCCCAGATCGAGTCGGCGTTCGCGCACACGGTCACGCTGCCGTCCGGCGGCAGCATCGTGATCGATCACACCGAGGCACTGGTGTCGATCGACATCAACTCCGCCAGGTCGACCAAGGGCGGCGACATCGAGGCGACCGCACTTAACACCAACCTGGAAGCCGCCGACGAGATCGCGCGCCAGTTGCGAATCCGCGACCTGGGCGGGCTCATCGTGATCGACTTCATCGACATGGGGCCGCAAAAGAACCAGCGTGCCGTCGAGAACCGGCTGCGCGACGCGGTGCGGCAGGACCGCGCCCGGGTACAGATCGGCAAGATCACCCGCTTCGGGCTGCTCGAGATGTCCCGGCAGCGCCTGCGGCCGTCGCTGGGCGAGTCCAGCTACCATACGTGCCCGCGTTGCACGGGCTTCGGCACCATTCGCAGTGTCGAATCCCTCGCGCTGGCGATACTGCGCATCGTCGGCGAGGAAGCCCGCAAGGAACGCACCGTCAAAGTCATCGCGCAGTTGCCGGTCGAAGTGGCGACCTACCTGCTCAACGAGAAACGCGACTGGGTGCAGAATCTCGAGACGCGGCATGACACGCAGGTCGTGCTGATTGCCAACCCGACACTCGAGACGCCGCATTACGACATCCGCCGCGTACGCGACGACCAGGCCGATCTTCCCGAGAACGCCGGCGCCAGCTACGCGCTCGCGGAGGCGGAACTGGAATTCGAAGTGCCTTCGTCCATCCAGGAGCGCAAGGCCGCGGAACCGGCCGCGATCGGCAAGATCGAGCCGACATCGCCCGCACCGCAGCGCCCGGAGCCGCCCGCACCGTCGAAGCCGGGATTCTGGGACCGCCTGAAGGCCCTGTTCGCCGGCAGCGAAGAGGAACCCGACAGGAAAGACGCCGGGGCGCAGAAGAAAGCGGCGCCGGCCGGCCGTCGTGGCAGGAAGAGCGGCGGCGAGGAAGATCGCGATCGCGGCAAGCCGCAACGCGGACGCCGCAGCGAAACCCGTAAGGACGAGGCGCAGCGCTCGAAAAAGAAGACCAAGAAAAAGAGCAAGAAGAAGAGCAAGAAGCAGGCTGCGGGCAGGGATACGCCGGAGCAGCCCAGGGACGACGCGCAGCCGCCTGCGCAGACGACGGCCGATTCGGTCCAGGACGACGCAGGTGAGGAAGGCCGCCGCGGCACGCGGTCGCGCCGCTCGCGCGGTGGACGCCGGCGCCGGCGTACGGGCGACAAGCCCGCGCAGGATGGCGAGCAGCAGCAGGCGTCGGGGCAGGATCGCGCGAAGGACGCGCCGGACACCGGCAAGCGCGCAGAAGCGCCCGCCGAGCGGCCAGCGAGGGACAAGGCGGCCGACCGTCAGCCGGAGCGGGACAGGCCGGTCGCCGACAAGCCCGAAAGCCGCGCCGACGCGAAGCCCGCGGACAAGGTGGAGAGCGAGCCGCAAAAGCAACCCGCCGCGAAGCCCGAGCGCCAGCCGGAGCAGAAAGCCGCCGACAAGCCCGAGCGCCAGCCGGAGCAGAAAGCTGCCGACAGGCCCGAGCGCCAGCCGGAACAGAAAGCCGCCGACAAGCCCGAGCGCCAGCCGGAGCAGAAAGCTGCGGACAAGCCCGAGCGCCAGCCGGAGCAGAAAGCTGCCGACAGGCCCGAGCGCCAGCCGGAACAGAAAGCCGCCGACAAGCCCGAGCGCCAGCCGGAGCAGAAGTCCGGCAACGGCTCGGACGGCGCGAAACCGGCCGCGAAGCCGGAGGGCCGTCTGCTGCCGTGGGAGCCGGCGCCGTTGCCTGCCGAGGTCAGGAAGGACAAGCCGGCCGAACCCCGGCGCGAGGCCGATAACGACAAGCGGGCCGACTCGCCGCCCGGCGAAGGCGGCTGACGCTTGCCGTTCGCTAGCGCTTGCTGAGGGCTTCGAGCAATCCCCGCGACGCGTCTTCGACCAGGTCGAGGACGCGTTCGAAGCCCGTCGCACCGCCGTAATACGGGTCCGGGACCTCGGTCTCGGGCCCGGCGGTGTACTCCAGGAACAGCCGTATCTTCGCGCGCTGTTCCGCTTCGGCCTGCTCGTGGAGCACGACGAGGTTGTCCCGGTCCATCACGATGATGTGGTGGAAGCGCTCGAAATCCTCGGGCGCGATACGCCGCGCACGAATATCGGCTAGCGAAAAACCACGCCGTTCGGCCGCCAGTTGCGCCCGCCTGTCCGGCGGTTCGCCGACGTGGTAAGCGTGCGTGCCGGCCGAATCGATCTCGAACAGGTCCGTGAGTCCCGCTTCGGCAACGTAGTGGCGGAACACGCCCTCTGCGGTCGGCGAACGACAGATATTGCCCATGCACACGAATAGTACGCTGACCCTGGATTCCTCTGTCATATCTTCCTGTTTCAAAAAATCTTTCTATCCGATCGCTAACGAGAAGATCCGGGGGTATCCGGACCTTGTTGTAGCCAGAATTGTACCCGGACACGCGATTTCCTGCGGCAGATATTACCAGCTGCCTAAACTGGTCAATACGCGTCGTCAGGCCCGACTCGGCTCGCGTACTGACAATTCTAGGTCTCCGTCAGAAGTGCGAGAATCTAAGATCGCGCTCGGTGGCAGGAGGATCGGTTGAGCAAGCCACATGCGCCCTGGCAGTCAAGAGAACCAATAACAGAGGCGCACACTAGGTCTAACTGAGCGAGCAATATCGTCTTGCCAT
Source organism: uncultured Gammaproteobacteria bacterium (assembly GCA_963712755.1). Taxonomy (GTDB): domain Bacteria; phylum Pseudomonadota; class Gammaproteobacteria; order Steroidobacterales; family Woeseiaceae; genus UBA1847. Next base: position 259,054 of record CAVQIY010000001.1, read on the forward strand.
ATTATTTCGATGACACCTGTAGCCTTTCGCGAAGTATGCGCCGCGTTATGTGAAAATTTGACTATATGAAATCGCAGGTCTATACAAATTGGTATTGTTGCAATTGCCGGTGAGAGAGACGCCCATGAGATTCGGACTTACCCTGAAAACCACCGGCGTGTTACTACCGTGTCTCCTGATGTTGCCATTGCTTTCGGCCGGCCAGAGCGACAACGGAATCAGGGCTCGATATGACAGGAGTACCGGTATTCCCAATAACGTAATGCTCCCAGTCTTTTTGAGCAACATCGTTGATTCAGCACGCAACGATGCATCTGATCACCCTCACAATCATGTGGCCCTTAGAATACAGCGCGAGCTGCAACTTGCCTCTTACGACGAAGCAACGGAACTACTAGAATTTTTCAAAACGCTCGATTCCGAGCTACATGCCGAAAAGAATGCGTTTGTATCAGGTGAGATATGTTCCGATCAGCAGACTATGGCGGATTTCTGGAAACAACTGGATGCGTATGACGATAACACCGAAGATATAGGCGCGCGCCTTCTGCTGAGAATAGAGGCACGACTCACGGCGGACCAATATTCTCGCTTTGTTGCTTGGATGGATCAAACCAAGCAGAGCACGATAATCGTCAAGACCGACCACCGTGCTGATAATGCTGGCCGAGATCCCGTCGTAGCTCGGCAAGAGATATGCACGCAGTTTCAAAATTTCATTGGCGAGGAAGAGCAATGAGTCGGCGTTTGTATCCGTTTGTTGTAGGGGTTCTTGTGATCACAGCCGCCGCTCCTGCTGACGCAGGTTGGAGTGCAAGCGCGCCGATTAACTTTCGGGATTGTGATTGCGATGTTGAGGGTAAGCTCTACTTGAGAGTGGATAACATTGAACGCTTTGACGCTGCGTTCGACGCTTATATCGCCATCTACAGTTGTCCGTCCCTAATCAATCCATGCTAGCCCTTCCCGCTGAACCAACCGACCGGTCATGCCGTACTCTCTAAGACTGCCAATCCACTCAATGCGAGCCAGTGGGGTGTTGCTGCCGTCAACAACTTCTGGGGCGACTACACTGCGGGCAACAGATACTGCGTCAAGGTGGACAGCGACTTTGAACTCGTGGACAACGAGGGACCAAATGAAGATTTGTCTGAAATAGAGTCCTGCGGAATCGATTATACTCAGGGCTGTATCGGTGGGCCGTAACGTTTGACGCTTTCCGTGTGACGACTACGTCGGTGCTGGTCGGCAGCGTGGTGGTGAAACCGCAGAGCCCGTCACTTATCGACGACTGAAAATCTGCCCGAAAAAGCGAGGCCCTCTCTGATCATTCTGGCCGCCTTTGCAGGGGCAGTTTACCGGGGCTTCTATCCTGGAATTTCAGCAGCCAGCGCGGCCTGCTTTTGCCAACGTTCCTGCATCGCCGAGCGGATTCGTACCGGAAGTGCCGTGTTACTCAAGAACCGCTCGAATTCACGCCGGTCGAATCCGCTGTCGGTTAAATCCAGTTCCGGCAGCTTCCCGAAGCGCCGGTTCTTGCGTGTCGAAATATACAAGACATCAAACAGTGCTTTCTCGCCGGTCGCAATGAGGTACGGCTGATGCGTCGCGCTCCACTCGACCCCTCCTCGCATCAGTTCAGGCTTTATTCTCAGGAACTCGAAGCGTCCCACGGGTGAATGGATCACGCGCGGGCGCCCTGTCGTCGCAACCTGGATGGCCCCGGGAATCTGTGAAATGACATTGTGCAGATGCAGTGCGGTAAGGAATGATACATAGCCCTGCTCCTTGCCCAGCAAATAGGGCACGCAGGCCAATGGCTGAAAATGCGGGTGACCTTCGTTCGCCCACACTCCCCGCGTAATCCGGGTGAGGAATTTCTCGTCGACCAGGCGCCGAAGACGATTGGAAGCCGCCGACAGGCTCAAGTGATTCGCATTGGCGAAGTCGCGGGTTGTGAACACGACGAATTCCGCTTGCTTCAAGCGTTCAAGCATGGTCTTCGAGGGCCTCGAATACGCGGGTCTGAAGCGCTTTCCACGCCGCCTGGTTGCCGAATTCGGCGCGACTGTCCGGATCGAGGAACTCGACAACCTGTCCCTCGTAATCCTCCCAGCCCAGTGCCGCCAGGCACTCCACTGCCTGCTGCACCGGAGCGCCGGCCAGCAGCCCTTCACGCGCGGCGGCATCGAGGTAGCCACCCTGCAGCAGGATGCCGAGATCGAACACATCCCGCGCCTGGGTCAGGGCGCGTCCTGCCAGTGCTTCGATTTTCTGCACGACGGCCGCCACCCCTGAATAATGCCGGCACCGGTAAGCCAGCTGTCGATATCGGCGGGCAATCTCTGTATTGATCGTCTCGAGCGGCGCCGCGGCATCCGGGTCCCCGGCCCGACAGGAAAACTCGACCTTCGTGGGCAGGCGCTGCCCGGCTTCCGTTACCAGGGCGCACCGAAATCGCTGGGTCGTCCCGGTGTGCTTGGCCTTGTCGGGGTCGTTGATTTCGATGCCATCGATCCCGTAGATGCGCAGGCTGCGCCTGAAGGCAGCATCTTCGAGGATTTTGTACCCGTTCTTCTTGAGTGTCGCGACGCTGCCGGCCAGCGCGTCCAGGTCCATCGCCTCCGAATAGCGCGGGCTTGAAAAGAAGAACCGCAGATTGACGCCGCCCTTCAGAACATAGAGGTTCGGATCGGAGATGCGTAGCAGCCTCTGCAGAAAGCAGAAATGAAAGACCTCGCGGAGTTGAGTGTCCGTCAACACGGATTAATTATGCGCTTTTGTTTACGAATACGTAAACAAAAGCGCATAATTAAATGGTTTCCGGCCCGGGCACCGGAGCCGCGAGTCTATCCTGTCACCCCGTCCGAGATTCTCTTTATGCACTCAATCCCTTGGCAACGATTCACTGGATTGCTGCCCTTGGGCGGAATCGTGATTACCGGAATTTTGTCGGAACTCGAAACGTGGCTTTCAGTCATCGAGATCGTTCTGCAAAGCTCGTATCGGATGCGTCGAGGGCCGGCAAGGCCTTGAGATAAGCGGCAATGGCGGCCCTGTCCTCGTCGCTCAGCCGGGCCATGTTTTCCTGCACGGCAACCATCGAGCCGCCAACCGTGTCGAATTCCGGTGTAAAGCCGCTTTCCAGATAATACGCGATATCGGCGGCCGACCACCCGGAAAGGTTCTCGCCGCCGGGCGTGATATTGGGCACGCGCCCCTCGCCTTCCGGGTTCGGCGCGCCGGCAAGCCAGCGATCGCGCCTGAGTCCGCCGAACCGGTCGCGCGGCGTGTGGCATTCGCCGCAATGCCCGGCGCCTTCGACCAGCAGGCGACCGCGCTCGACCGGCGCCGGCGCCGTGCCGGGCGTTAGCGGCTCGACCGCCAGGTAGCGCCGCTTCCAGGCACCGATGCCGCGACGTATCGACCAGGGAAAGCCGAGGCTGTGCGGCGCTACGCGGCCCGGCACGGGCGGCAGCGTATCGAGAAACGCCTTCAGGTCCAGCACGTCCTCGATGGGCATGCGCGCGTACGAGGTGTACGGAAACGAGGGATAGTAATGACGGCCGTCCGGCGAGACGCCGCGTTGCATCGCGTTGACGAAGTCCAACGGCGTCCAGGCGCCGATGCCGTCATCCGCATGGCCGGAGATGTTCGGCACGCGGAACACGCCGTAAGGGGTATCGAGTTCCAGCCCGCCGCCGAGCACGAGCTTGTCGTCACCCTTTGCGCGCTTGCCGTTCACAGGGCTCGCATGGCACGAGGCGCAGCCGCCGGCCCAGAAAATCCGCTCGCCGGCCACCGCGTCGGCATCGTGCTCGGGGAGGTCCGCCGCCGCGAGCCGCTGCGGGCGTGTCAGCCACCAGCTCGCGGCGATGACGACGGCGAGCAGGGCGACAAGCGCCCGCGCATGACGAGTGCCCGGCATGGGTTGCTGGTGCGCGCCGGCCGACGCCTATTCGTCTTCGATGCGGTAGTCGTCGTGGCAGCCCTTGCAGGCGTTGAATATTGCTCCGGCCACCGGCTTGGTTTCTTCCAGCGTCTGCGGGTTGGCAGCAATCGCCGCATCGACGGCGTCCGCCCAGGTCGCGAGCGCTTCCTCGAATCCGGCCCGATCCTCCCAGATCGCGGGCGCCGCCTCGGTATCCTGGCCCGTCTCGCTGCCCGGCGGGAACAGGTCGCCGAATTGCGCCGACGCTTCCGCGAAAGTCTCGAACGAGGCCATGACCACGGCGGCGTCGAATTCCCGTTCGCCCTTGAGCATCTGCCCGATCGGCTTGGCGGCGTCACCGACGCCTTCCATCAGTTCGTGGCGCTCGTGGATGGGGTCATCGCCGGCAAAAAGCGGCGTTGCGAACAGCAGGACGGCGGCTCCAAGCAGACTGCGCGAATTCGGATACGACATGGTGATGGTTCTCTCCGGTTGGTTGGCGGGATTCGAGTGGAAGCACCGTAAGGTACCTGAGAAACGTGGCAAATCAATAGCTCGATGCCGCGGTCGCGCCTGCGGACCCTTGTGGCATCCTGCGTCGCCTAGAGGGCCAGCGCGTCCTCGATGCTCGCTACCAGCGCGTCATCGTAAGGCTGCGTGCGCGGACTGAATTCCGCGATGAACCGGCCGTCCCTGCCGATCAGGAACTTGTGGAAGTTCCACGTCGGGTAGGTGCCCGCGGCCGCCGCAAGCCGCTCGAACAGCGGATGTGCCTCGCCCTCCTTGACGGTCACCTTCTCGAACATGGGGAACCGCACGCCGTAGGTGAGCCGGCAGAATTCCTGGATCTCCTCCTCGGTGCCGGGCTCCTGCCCGAAAAAATCGTTGGAGGGAAAACCGAGCACGACCAGCCCCCGGTCCCCGTACTCGTCGTACAGCTTCTCCAGCCCTTCGTACTGCGGCGTGTTGCCGCACTTGGACGCGGTGTTGACGACGAGTACGACCTTGCCACCGTAAGCCGTCTGCAGGTTGACGACGTCGTCCGATGCGAGGCGCCTGAATTCCTGGTCGAGCAACGAGGCATCCGAAGACAGTGCGGCCGTCGCGGCCATTAACGTCAGCAATCCGGCAATCGTGCGCATCGAAATCTCCACGGGTAATGTGCCGTGAGCATGCCTGTCGTTGCCCGCTACATCCAGCGATTTACTGTAACAACTCGTATCCGCCGTCAGCCGGACGCACGCCGCGACGGCCTGCCGGCGCCGGTGAGCCCGAGTTGCTCGAGCACCTCGGGGATGCGCGACTTCAGGCGGAAATAGCCGTGGGTCGCGTGCGGCCACGTGCAGTCGTCGAAACGCCGCCTCACCTGCAGCAATTCGACGCCATTCCCGGCGAGCGCCCGACGCGCCCGGGCCAGCCGCTCGGCCACGGGCCCCGTGGGCGCATACGCGGTCACGATGGCATCGAGCCCGCAGGAACGGCTCCAGGCCACGAGTGCGGCATCCCAATCCTCGCCGCGCACGCTCTGCGCGGGAACTTCGAAGCGGGTGGCGACGCGCGCCGTGCCGTCCGCGACCGCTCGCTGGGCGAAGTCGCAGGCCAGCGCCCCGACCGGCAGCGGCGACCTCGCGGCGGTCGACGTCGCACCCATGACGGCGACCGGCGCGCGGCCGGGCTCGAGCGTCTCGAGGGCGCAGTCGTCCTCGGTCACCAGCAATCCGAAGCGCGCATCGGGCGGTATGGCCTCCGCGCCCGGCAGCGGCCGCGGGGAATGGACCTGGGATTCCGCCAGCGGCGGCGCCTTGCGTGCCAACTGCCCACCGGTCAGGAACCGGCCGCCCGTGTAAGTGACGATGTTGTTTGCACTCGCCAGGTAGGTCTTGCCCCGGGTGTGCAGCCCGCAAACCCAGCGCCAGCCCAGGGTGTTACTGGCGGGGTCGCCGTCCAGCAGGTGGCGGTAGAAGAAATCCGCGCCCAGCTGCCAGGGCAACTCGAGCGTGTAGATCCAGATGCTGGCGAACCACATTCTCGCGTGATTGTGGAGGTAGCCCGACGTCACGAGTTCCGCTACCCAGGCATCGAAACAGTCGATACCGGTCCGCGCATTTACGGCCCTGTCGTAACGCTCGCGCAGCCCAGGATTCGTATCGAGGGAATCCACGAGGCCGCGCACGGCCGCCCTGTAGTCCGTCCAGACGGTCGGATGGTGCTCCAGCCAGCCCTTGAAGTAGGCGCGCCAGAACACTTCTTCGATGAAACGCGATGCCGCGGCGGCACCATGGTGCTCCAGCACGGCGGCCAGCACTTCGACCTCGAGGATGAGACGGTGACGGATATGGGGCGACAGGCGCGATACGTTGCGGTGCTGGCCCGGGCCCAGGTCGAAATTGCGGCGCCCGGCATACTCCGCGCCGGCTCGCGGCAAGAAGTCCTGCAGTGCCTCGAAGGCGCCCTGGCGGGTCGCCGGCCTGAAAGCTCGCTCGTCCATGCACTCCGGCTTCAAAAAACGGCCGGCGCAAGCGCCGGCCGCAGCAAACAGAGACAGAGGGTTCGGGGGAGGTGAAAACTGTCTCTTTATGCGGTGGCACGTGAGTGCCCGAAACCGCCTGCGTAGAATAGCGCGCCCCGCCAATCTGTCAATCTTTTGTCTATGTTTTCGATTGACAAATTTGTATCAAGTTGTAACCGGCCCCCGCTAGTAACGCAGCCCTTCCGCGTCCGCCAGCCGCTTCAGGGCCAGTTCCATGAGCGCGCGCGCCTCGGCGGTCGCCCGGTGCAGGTAGCGATGCAGCGCAGCCTCGTCGTCGTCCCGACTGGCGCAGCGGTCGCTGTAGATCTCGAAGGCGCTGAGGTCCGACACCAGCTGCGCGAGGTGCCGCGGACATTCGCAGTCGATGCCGTCCCGGGACGACGACAGGTTCGCGAGCTGCGCCGGGCTGAAACGGCGCGCCGCGACCGGACCGGACAGTTCCGGCGCTGTGACGGTATCGTCGGGCGGCGCGGCAGCACGGCGCCGGAGCTTCGCCGGGCGCGCCGCGGCGTCGCGGAGCTCGGCGGCACCGACCGGCGCCCGCAGCGCGACAAAGCCCTCGTTTGCGGCCGCTTCGATGTCCCGGCGACGCCCGAACGAGTACACGATCACGCCCCTGCCCGCGCCGCCGCCATCGAGGAGTTGCCGCATCTCCGCGAGCGTATCCGCGTCGAGCACCGGCCGTTCGAGCACGATGACGTCGACCGGCTGCTGGCGCAGGTCCGCGAGGAAACGCTCGCGGCTGCTGTCCGCGACGCAGATCTCGAGCGCGGCAGCACCTTGCGGATCCTCGAGCAATTGGCGCGGCAGCAAGTCGCCGAGTACGGCCACTCGCGGTACCGGCGGTTCGGTGCCGGCGGCCAGCTCGCGGAGACTGTCCACCTGCCTCTGCAACTCGCCGATCGAGTCGCCTGCAACGCGACTGATGGCGATTCCGCGATCCGTCAGCAGCTTCAGAAGCGACAGTTTCTGCACGTCGGCCGCGGTGTACTGGCGGCGCCCATTGGCCGTGCGCGCCGTGACGACGGCAGCATAACGGCGTTCCCAGACGCGAATCGTGTGATCCGTCAGGCCGGTGAGCCGCACGACGGCACCGATGCCGTACAGGCCGGGATCATCGGGTTTCCTGGACATGAACGCCTCCCAAGACGTGTGAAGGCGCTCGCACGAACGCGAGCGCGAACCGCCACCGAGTATAGTGTCGGAGAATTTGCTAGACAATAACTAGACAGGCTGGGGCGTGCCGCGCGGGCATCAGCCGGGCAGGCCCTCGGTGCGAATACGCAGCTTGCGGCCGCAGTGCTTGCAATGGATGGCATCCAGCTCGTGCCGCGACAACCCGCAGTCGGGGCACTCGTGTTTCACCTTGCTCGGTCTGAAGATCGTCTGCACGAGCCGCAGGAACAGCGCGACGCCGACGATCATGATGACGACGGCGAGCAGCCTGCCGGTGCTGCCCACCAGCGTTATATCCCCGAAGCCCGTCGTGGTGAGCGTGGTGATCGTGAAATACAGCGCGTCGACATAGTTGTTGATCGAATCGTTGACCGGCACCTGGAACTCGTAGACGGTCGCCGTGACGAGAAAGATGAAGACGAGCAGGTTCAGCGCGCTGAAGATCACCTCTTCGTTTTTGACGAAGAAAGGAAAATGCCTGCGGAGTTCACGTACCAGGATGTACGAACGCAGTAGCCGCAGCGACCTTACGAGGCGCAGGAACGCGAAATTGCCGATCAGCGCCGGCACGAACAGGGACACGATGACGACGAAATCGATGATGGTCATCGGCCGCACCAGGAACGCCCCGCGGTCCCGCTGTGCCGCCAGCCGGCACGCGAAGTCGACGACGAGTATCGCGCCGATGATCATGTCGACGGTAACGATCCAGGGGTACGGTTCGAGAAACGTGGTGACCACGAAATAGCTGATCACCGCCAGGTCGAACGCGAGGAACAGGTACTGGGCACGCAGTGCCCGCGGCGAAAGCCCGTAGTAGATCTCGCGGCAGGCGGCGCTGAAGCTTTTCACGACAGCCCCGCGAGCGCTCGGGCCGCCGCGGCCAGGTCGTCCTCGGTGTCGACACCGGTACCCGGGCGGACGCCGGGAATGCCGACCCTGATCGTCATCCCGAGCGACAGCGCCCGCAGTTGTTCGAGTTGTTCCGCGATTTCAAGCGGCGACGCTTCGGCGGCCACCAGCTGGCGCAGTACCCCGCAGCGGTACGCGTAAATGCCGTGGTGGTGCAGCGCCGCCGCCCTCGCCTCCGCGAGTTCTCGACGCATCCCGCGGATACGGTATCGTCGCGCGGCTGAAGTAGATGGCGAAACCGTCGTTGTCGAGCACGACCTTGACGACGTTCGGGTTGCCGAAGTCGTCGTCGGAGCGGAGCGGCGATGCCAGCGTGGCGAGATCCGCAGACGATTCGTCCAGCAGTGCGGCGCACTGGCCGATCAGCGCTGGCGGCATCGCCGGCTCATCGCCCTGCAGGTTGACGACGATGGTCTCGTCGTGCCAGTCCATCAGGTCCGCCACTTCGGCGATACGCTCGGTGCCGGACCGATGCTGGTCGCCCGTCATGCACACCCTGGCGCCGAACGTCTCGGCGGCTGCGGCGATGCGATCATCGTCCGTCGCGATCACGACGTCGCGCGCGCCGCTTTCGCGGCCACGCCGGTAAACGTGCTCGATCATGGGTTTGCCGTTGATTTCGCGCAGCGGCTTGCCGGGCAGGCGCGTCGACGCGTAGCGCGCCGGAATGACGACGACAAAATCAACCATCACGTGACTGCTCGTTGCGCATGCGCGATTCAATCTGCTCCAGCCATGGCGCGGCAACGACGGGGTCGATGCGGACATCCACGGGCACGTACCAGAAGCGGTCGGACACCTGGCGCGGGAATTTCACGGCGTCCTTCTCCGTCATCAGGATAGCGAAGTCGTCGGCGAAGTCGAGTTCTGCGGGTCGCAGTGGTGCATGATCCGGATACGCGTGCTCGATCACCTGCATGCCATGCCCGCGCAACATGTCGAAGAAACGCCCCGGATTGCCGATCGCCGCCACGGCATGCACCGTCGTGCCCGCGAAACTGCTCGATGGGCCGGGTCACTGATCCGTTCAGTCGGCAGGCGTCCTTCGCGACGAGCCGGAACTCGATGGCATTCTGCATCCCCGTCGGCATCGCGCCGTGCTGCTCGCGCAAGCGGCCGTTGACCAGCACCTGGTCCACCTCCGCGATGCGGCTGACCGGCTCGCGCAGCGGTCCGGCCGGCAGCAACATGCCGTTGCCGAGCCCGCGGGCGCCGTCGACGACACAGATCTCGTAGTCCCTCGCCAGGGCGTAGTGCTGCAGGCCGTCGTCCGCGATGACCAGGTCGGCGCCGTCCTGCACGAGCATCGCCGCGCCGCGCACCCGGTCGGCGTCGACGACGACCGGGCGGCCGGTGCGCATCGCGATGAGCACGGGTTCGTCGCCGACAACGGCCGGGTCGCTGCGGGCATCGACGCGCATCGACGCGCCCGACTGGCTGCCGCCGTAACCGCGACTCACGATGCCCGGCGCGAAGCCGCGCTCCGCAAGCGCCGTCGCGAGCCACACGGTTACCGGCGTCTTGCCGGTACCGCCCGCGGTGATATTGCCGATGACGACGACCGGCACGTTCGCCCGCCGCGTAGGCAACAGGCCGGCCCGGTACAGGAATCGCCGCAGTGCCGACAGCAGCCAGTAGAGACCCGACAGCGGCAGCAGGACGCGGTACCAGCCATGGCCACCGTACCAGGCACGATGCAACCAGGAATGCACGGCGTCCCTCACGGCGGCAGGTTCACTGTTCGCTGAACTGCATCCGGTACAACGCGGCGTAATGGCCGTTGGCCGCGAGCAGCTCCGCATGCGTTCCCGATTCGATGATCTTCCCGGCGTCGAGCACGACAATGCGGTCCGCGTTCTCGACCGTGGAAAGCCGGTGCGCGATAACCAGGGTCGTCCGGTCTTTCATGAGCTCTGCCAGCCCCTCCTGGATATGGCGTTCCGATTTCGAATCCAGCGCCGATGTGGCCTCGTCCAGGATAAGGACAGGCGCATCCTTGAGCAATGCCCGGCCGATGGCGATCCGCTGCTTCTGGCCGCCCGACAGCAGCGCGCCGCGATCGCCGACCCGGGTATCCAGGCCCTTCGGCATTTCTTTCGCGAAGTCGAGCACGTGCGCAGCCTCGGCGGCCTTCATCAATTCCTCGCGGGAATGCACGCGCAGTTCCCCGTAGGCAAGGTTGTTCGCGATCGTGTCGTCGAACAGCACGACGTCCTGGCTGACGAGGCTCATGTTGTCGCGCAGGTTGGACAACTTGTAATCGCGAATCGAAACGCCGTCGAGCAGGATGTCGCCGTCGCTTACCTCGTAGAACCGCGGCAGCAGGCTGACGAGCGTCGACTTGCCGCTGCCCGAATGACCGACGATGGCGAGCGTCTGCCCCGCGCCGACGGACACGGAGATATTGCGCAGGACCGGGCCGTCGTCGGGCCCGTAGCCGAAGCTGACGTTGCGAAATTCGAGGTCGCCGCGAACGTCGTGCTTCTCGACGGTGCCCGTGTCGATTTCGTCCGGCTCGTCCATGATCGTGAACAGGCTGTATGCGCCGGCGACGCCGCGCTGCAACGTGGCGTTGACGTTGGTGATGCGGCGGACCGGCTGCAGCATGAGCATCATTGCGCTGAAGAAGGAGATGAACTGGCCGGCCGTCAGGTTGCCTTCCAGAGACTCCCGGCTCGCCATGTAGATGACCAGCGCGACGCCGAAGCCGAAGATCGTCTGCGTGACCGCAACGCCCATCGACCTGACGCGGATCAGTTTGAGGTTTTGCCGGCGGTTTCTTTCGTCGACGTCGGCGAGGCGGTTGCGCTCGTACTCGTAGCCGCCGAACATCTTGACCACCCAGTTGCCGCGCACGATCTCTTCCGTCACCTGCGTGACTTCGCCCACCGAGTCCTGGATGCGGTTGCTGTAACGCCGGAACGCAATTCCGAGCACCCTGATGAGCACCGCGATCACCGGGAACAGGAGCAGGACGAAGACGGTCAGCCGCGGGCTCTGGATGAGCATCACGCCGAACGCGGCGATCACCGTCAGCACGTCGCGAATGCCTATCGTGACGACGCTGGTCACCGACTCGGCAACCATCTCGACGTTGTAGGTCATGCGCGACAGCAGCGGCCCGGCCGTGCGGTCGTCGAAGAATCTCGCCGGCAGCGTGAGGAACTTGTTGAACACCTCGCGGCGCAGGGAACTGATGACGCTGCGGCCGATCCAGCCGAGCGAGGCCTCGGTCGCGTAACCGGCGATGCCGCGGGCGATGAAGATCGCGATGAACGCGATCGGCAGCCATTTCGCGGTATCGAGGTTCTTCGCGACCAGTGCCTCGTCCATCAGCGGCTCGAGCAGGTAGACGAGGCTCGCCTCGATCAGCGCCGTTGCGGTCATGCCGATGACGGCGACGACGCCGACCCCCTTGTGCGGCAGGACGTAGCGCCACAGCCGCCGGTAGATTACGGCGGTATCACGGTCATCTGGCAGGCTTGCGGCGATGGGCGATCTCCCGACTAGTCGTCGGCCGTGTCGTTCACGGTTGCGATATTGATCTGAGTGAAGCCGAGTCGGCCGGCCACGTCCATTGCCGTGACGACGTCCTGGTGCTTCGCGTTGGCATCGGCACTGATCGTGAGCGGCAGCTGGTTATTGCCGCCGGATATCTTCTGCAGCGCGTTGCGGATCGTTTCGGGCCGCGTATTGATGAGTTCACGGCCGTTCACGAAGTAGGTTCCGACCTCCGTGATCATGATGTCGATCTGCTCCGGTGTCTCTTCCACGATCGCGGGACTGTCCGCCTCGGGCAGGCGCAACTGGATCTGCGACTGCTTGACGAAACTGGTCGACACCATGAAGAAGATCAGCAGCAGCAACACGACGTCGATCAGCGAGGTGAGGTTGACCTCGGGCTGGGTCTTCGGCCGGACGCTGAGCTTCATTCGCCGCCCTTCTGCTGGCGCCGGTGCAGTGCCTCGACCAGCTTGATCGCCTCTTTCTCCATGGTCACGACCAGCGCCTCGACGCGGTTGCGGTAATAGCGGTAGCCGATCAGCGCCGGGATCGCGACGGTCAGGCCGGCGGCGGTGGTGATCAGGGCCTCCGCAATGCCGCCGGCGAGCACCGTCGGGTTGCCGACGCCGTGCGTGGTGATGGCGGTGAACACCTTGACCATGCCGATGACGGTACCCAGCAGCCCGAGCAGCGGCGTAATGGCCGCGATGGTGCCCAGTGTCTCGAGGTAGCGCTCCAGCTCGTGCACCACGTGGCGCCCCGTATCCTCGATGCTGTCCTTCATGACCGCACGCTCGCGGTCGCGGTTGATGAGCCCGGCCGCGAGTATCTGCCCGAGCGGCGAACCCTGGTGCAGGCTCTGGATCTGTTTCTGGTCCAGCTGGTCCTTCTTGACCCATCCCCAGACCTTGCTGGTCAGGTCTTCCGGGATCACGCGCTTCTGCTGCAGCGTCCAGAACCGCTCGAGGATGATACCCAGGGCGATGATGGCGCACAGGATGATCGGCGCCATCAGCCAGCCACCGGATTTGACGATTTCAACCATACAGTCGGACTCGGGGGAAAAATGAAATATACAGCGCCGGGATCGAAAATTCTCCCCGCACATCAAGGCGGAGGCTCGTGCCAGGCGCGGCGCCGCTGCTCGCGATTTCGCGACACTTGCACGATTCCCGCCCGATCGCAAAGCCTGATTCCGATCGCACCGTCGTGGGAGGTCGTCAACACCGTGCCACCGGCCTCTCGCCAGCGCGCCACGACGCCCGGCTGCGGCAGTCCCCAGCGGTTGTTGTAACCGGCCGACACGAGCGCCGCATCCGCGGCCACGAAGCGCACGAATGCGGCGCTCGACGATGTAGCGCTGCCATGATGCGGCACCACGACCGCGTCGACCGTACCCGGCACGGCGGCCGTGACGAGCGCTCGTTCGACGCCGGACTCGATATCCCCGGTCAGCAACAGGCGCGCGGTTCCCGCCGCGACGAGCATCACGCAGGAAGCGTCATTACCGGCGTAACCGCCGTTCGCCGGCGGATGCAGCATCGCAAAGCGGACGCCGTCCCAGCGCCAGCCCAGCCCCGCACGGCACGCCACCGCCCCGGCGAGCGCGTCCGGCTCGCCCGCGAGTACCTGCCCGACGTCCGTGCCCGCCAGGATCGCTGCCACACCGCCGGCGTGATCGATATCCGAATGCGAGACGACGAGCCGGTCGATGCGCCGCACCCCCTGCGCGGCAAGGTACGGCAGCACGACGCGGCTCGCCATGTCGCTGCCGCCCGGGAACGCGGCACCCGTGTCGTACAGCAGGGTGCGCTGCCGGGTTCGCACGACCACGGCGAGCCCCTGCCCGACATCGAGCATGCGGACGTCGGCGCAGCCCGCCGGCGGCCCCGGAACCCGCACCGACACCAGCGCGAGCGCCGCCAGCAGCGTGACGTGGCGCCCGGGCCAGGCGCGCGGCAGCAGGACCCAGGCGAGCACCGACAACAGGCAGATGCCGCTGACGACGCCTGCCGCCGCGGTGCTTCGTGCCGCGTGCGGCACCGACACGGCGTGCTCGATGAGCCAGTGCAACAGCTCGATCCCGGCAGCGGCGAACCGCAACGCGGCGTCGCCGGCTGCGGCGACAGGCCCGTCGAGCACCACGCCCGCGAGTGCGAACGGCACGGTTACGACGCTGAACAGCGGCACCGCGACGAAGTTGACCACGGGCGCGGCAAACGACACGCGGCCGAAGTTCGTCACCGTCAGGGGCATCAGGCCGAACAGCAGGAATACCTGTATCGCGGCGAGCTGGATTGCACCCCGCGCCAGGCGCGCGGCGGGCAAAGGCGCGCGGCGGCGTGCGAACCAGAGCAATAGCAGGACGGCGGCGAACGACAGCTGAAACCCGGGCGCCAGCGTGGCCAGGGGGTCGAAGGCGGTGACCAGGAGGCAGGCGGCGGCCAGAATGGCAACGGGGCGCGGTTCACGGCCGCGCAGGTTTGCGAGCACCAGCAACGCCAGCATCAGCGTTGCGCGCCGTGCCGGCACCGCGAAGCCCGACAGGCCGGCATAGCCGGCCGCCACGACCAGCGCCGCGAGCCACGCGATGCGCAGATGGTTGCCGCCGAGGCGCAGCAGCGCGCAGATCGCTGCCGCGAGGAACCAGGCCGAGGATGCGGCGAGACCCACGTGCAGCCCGGAGATCGCCATCAGGTGACTCGTCCCCGACTGCGCATAGCGCAGCCATTGCTCCGCGCTGATGCCGTGCCGCGCGCCGACGGAGATCGCGGCGAGGACCGCGGCGGTGTCCCGGTCGTCGACGAGCGCTGCCAGCCGGTCCACGGCGCGTTGCCGCACACGATCCACCAGGGTACCGGTCGCCTGCTCCAGGCGCCGGTTGCGCGGCCCGTTGACGACGTAACCCGTCGCGCCGATGCGTTGCCGGAACAGCCAGGCCTCGTAATCGAACACGCCCGGGTTGCTGGTACCGCGCGGCCGGCGCAGCCGCACCTCGAGCTGCCATACGTCGCCGATGTCGGGCCGTTCGGGTGCCTCGTACCAGCTGATGCGAAGCCGCGGCGGAATTCTCGGATCGTCGAGCGGCCGAGCGAGGAAACTGATCGAGTCTCCTCTCTGCCGCGGAAAATCGACGACCTGCAATTCCGTCAACATGCTGTCGCCCTCGTACTGCGCCGGCAGCCGCTGTGCGATGACCTGCTGCGCATGCAGTGCGAACAGGCACAGGCCGGCGAGAAACCACGCAGCCGCCGCGCGCCCGCCGGCAAGCAGCGCGACGGCGGCGCCCAGGCCTGCGACCGGAAACAGGACGTAGCCCGAGGTAAAACTGGTAAAGTGCAGCACGTAAGCACCTGCCAGCAGGCTCAAACAGGATTTGATCATCGTGGTGCTGTTGCATCGGCCCGGAGCACGGGTGTGGCCCGCTGTCAGGACATCGGATTCGACGCGGAATGCCAAGACGCTTTTTCAGGAAGTTCACACTCAAACGCCACCAGTTCGGCGAGCGCTGGTTCCTTGCGCCGTTCCGCCACCTGATGCACGACCACCGCCTGTGGAGTGTAAGACGCAAGAACGTCGTGCCGGCGGTCGCTCTGGGCGCGTTTTTCGCGTTCCTGCCATTCCCCGGCCACCCAATCTGGGCCTCGCTCGCGGCACTGGCGCTGCGCATCAACGTCCCGATCGCGGCACTGACGACCTTCATCAGCAACCCGTTGACGATGGGGCCGATGTACTATTTTGCCTACCGGCTCGGCGCGCTGTTGCTCGGTGTCCCGCAGAAGCCGTTTGCCATCGAGATGTCGTTCGAATGGGTCACGCATACTTTCGTGAACATCTGGCAGCCGATGCTGCTCGGGTGCCTGTTGCTGGGCATGGCGTCAGCGCTGGTTGCGTACGTGACGCTCGATCTCGTCTGGCGCAGTTCCCTCGGCCAGTACAAGTCGCGCAAGCGTGCACAGCGCCGCGACAGGGACGCCTGAGCTCTTCCTAGGCCTGCTCTTGCAGGCGGCCGTCCTCGAGGACCAGCACGCGATCCATGCGCTTCGCGATCGAGTGATCGTGGGTGACGATGACGAGGCTGGTGCGCATTTCGCGGTTCAATTCGAGCATCAGGTTCAGGACGTGCTCACCGTTGCCGGCGTCGAGATTGCCGGTCGGTTCGTCCGCGAGCACGAGTTGCGGGCGGGTGATGAGGGCGCGTGCCACCGCTGCGCGCTGCCGCTCGCCGCCCGACAGCTCGCCCGGTTTGTGCGTCAGGCGCGCGCCCAGCCCGACGCGGCCGAGCAGGTCGCGCGCTTGCGCCAGTGCGTCGGCCTTCGACTCGCGCCGGATGAGCAGCGGCATCGCGACGTTTTCCTCGGCGGAGAACTCCGGCAGCAGGTGATGGAACTGGTAGACGAAGCCGATGTAACGATTCCTGAGGTCGCCCTTGGCTTTCTCGTCGCCGCCGTGCATCGCCACCCCGTCAACGAGCACGACGCCCTCGTCGGGATCGTCCAGTCCGCCCATGATCTGCAGGAGCGTGGTCTTGCCCGAGCCGGATGCGCCGATGATCGCGACGCGCTCGGCCGGCGCGATCTCGAGGTCGACGCCGCTGAGGACCTCGAGCACCGAGCCGCCTTCGCGGAAACGACGCACGACGCCGCGGCATTCCAGCACGTTGCGCTTGTCGTCAGTCATAGCGCAGCGCCTCCGCCGGCGCGGTCCGGGCGGCGACCCATGCCGGGTACAGCGTGGAAACCAGGGCGAGCGCCAGCGCAATAGCCGCGATCCTCAGCACATCCCCGGCGCGCGGTTCCGAGGGAAGGTCGCTGATGAAATACACCTCCGCCGCGAGGAACTTGATGCCGAACAATGCTTCGAGGTGCGTCACCACGGTCTCCAGGTTGATGGCGAGCAGGACGCCGAACAGGACGCCGGCCAGCGTGCCGACGATACCGATGACGCTGCCCTGCGTCACGAAGATCCTGAGAATACTCGACGGCCGCGCACCCACCGTGCGCAGTATGGCGATGTCCGACTGCTTCTCCTTCACCACCATCACGAGGGTGGACACGATGTTGAACGCAGCGACCGCGATCACCAGCAGCAGGATGACGAACAGTATCGACTTGGTGATCTGGATGGAGCGGAAGAAATTCACGTGCCGCCGGGTCCAGTCGCTGATCAGCACGAGCGCGCCGTTCTCGATCGCGACTTCGCGGACGATCGCGCCGGCGTCGAAGATGTCGGTAACCGAAAGGCGTACGCCGCTCACGGTGTCCCGCTTGCGATACAGTTTCTGCGCGTCACCGAGGTTGATGAAGGCGAGCCGGCGGTCGAACTCGTACATGCCGACCCGGTAGATGCCGCTCACCGTGAACCGCTTGGTCCGGGGCACCACGCCGGCGGGCGTCACGATGCCCTCGGCAAGCGTCACGGTAACCTTGTCGCCGACGCCCAGCCGCAACTCCTTTGCGAGCTCCACGCCGAGCACGATGTTGAACTCGCCGGGCTCGAGGCTCGCCAGTTCGCCTTCGAGCATCAGGCCGGCAACGCCGGACACGGCCTGCTCCTGGGACGGGTCGATGCCGCGCAGCTCCGCGCCACTCAGCTGTTCGCCGAACACCAGCAGCGCCTGGCCGCTCACGTAGGGAGCGGACGCAGTCACCCGTGGATTGCGCGCGGCGGTTGCCTGCAGGTCCTGCCAGCCGCCGAGTTCGCCCTCCACGCCCTCGATGCTTGCGTGCGAGGTCATCGCGAGCAGGCGATCCTTCAGTTCCCGCTCGAAACCGTTGACGACCGACAACACGATGATGAGCACCGCGACCGCGATCGCTATGCCGAGCATGGAGATCGCGGAAATCAGCGACACGAAGCTGTTCGCGCTGCGCGAGCGCACGTAACGGCCGCCGATCCAGGTTTCGAAGCGCTGCGCCATCGCGGCTACTCGTACCTGAGCGCGACGGCCGGGTTGACCAGCGCCGCGCGCCGCGCCGGATACAGGGTGGCGAGCGAGGTCAGCAGGAATGCCGCGACCGAGATGACGGTGACGTCGGCCCACTCGAGTTCCGACGGTATGCGTGTCACGTAATAGACATCGCCCGGCATGACCTGGAAGCCGAACAACTGCTCGAGCACCGGCACGATGACGGGGACGTTGATGGCCAGAACGATGCCGAGCAAGATGCCGACCAGCACGCCGGCCCAGCCGATCACCGCGCCCTGCACGAAAAACACCCGCACGACACCGTTGGGGCCCATGCCGAGCGTCCGCAGGATCGCGATGTCGTTGGTCTTGTCCGTGACGACCATGACGAGGCTTGCCACGATATTGAACGCGGCGACGCCGATGATCAGCGACAGGATCAGGGACATCATCATCTTCTCGAGCCTGATGGCACGGAAGTAACTCGCGTTCTCGACGGTCCAGTCGCTGCCCGTCACGCCTTCCAGCCGCTGCGTCAGCCGCGCGGTAATCGCCGGCGCCGCCATGACGTCGTGCGCGCGGTAGCGCACCGCGGTCACTTCGTCACCCAGGCCCAGGATGCCGGCCGCGTCGCGCGCGTTCACCAGGGCGAGGATGCTGTCGTGATCCTGCAGCCCGGCCTCGAACACGCCGCTCATGACGAAGCGCTCCAGTACCGGCTCCATGGTCCCGTCGCCGACCGGCCGCGGGATCAACAGCACGACGCCGTCGCCGACGCGCGCGCCGAGATCGTAGGCGAGCACCCGCCCCAGGATGATGCTGCGGCTGCCGGGCTGCAGATCCGCCAGGCTGCCCTCGACGAGGTTGACGATGTCACCGGACAGGCGCTCTTCGTACGCGGGATCGACGCCATGCACGATCACCGCGCGCAGTTCCCGGCCGGACTGGATCATGCCCTCCACTTCGACGACGGGCGCCGCGGCGGCAACGCCCTCGTCAGCCTCCACGGCCTCCACGAGCCGGCGCCAGTCGTGGGTCGCACCGTCGCTCCCGGTCACGGAGCCGTGCGCCGTCATGCTCAGCAGCCGGCTGCGCAGTTCGCCCTCGAAGCCGTTCATCACGGACAGGATAACGATCAGCGCGGCGACGCCCAGGGCGATGCCGAGCAGCGATATCAGCGTAATGAAGGAAACGAATCGGGTGCGGCGCTTCGCCCGCAGGTAGCGAAGCCCGACAAACAATTCGACGGGATTTATCATCGCCACGCATTAAACCACAATCGGTCTCCCGCGGTTCATGCCGTTTCACCGCGCCGCAACTGTGACACAGGTCTCAATACCGGCGTTTTTCCCGGAAAGTGACCGCAAACCGGACATCGATCCTGTTTTTTGCCCCGGTCACGGGTGCTATATTGCTCCGGCACGCATTCGGAGAGGCATCATGCACAAGCTGCGATCACTGACAATCCTGGGTATGGCTTTCGGCCTGCTGGCGAGCGCCGGTGCGGACACGCTCGACACCTCGGGCATCAGCGCGGGCCAGGACGGGTCACGCCCCGTGCGCGGCACGACGCAGGCGCAGGTCGAGGCGAAATTCGGCAGCCCGGCATCGAAGATAGCCGCGGTCGGGGAGCCGCCGATCTCGCGCTGGGAATATCCCCAGTTCACCGTCTACTTCGAGTACGACCGCGTCATCCACGCCGTGCTCAAGCGCTGACGGAACACCGCCAGCTCGCACACCGACGCCCGGGCACGCCCGGGCGTTTTCGTTTGCCGCCATCGAGCACCGATTCCGGCGTGCCGGACAGGGTATTCCTCTCCCTCATGGCTCGCTGCGCTTCGCTTGCTGCGCTTTACTTCGGTCGAAGAACACCCTGCCCGGCCCACCTACCGGATAGGCAACCCGCACGGGCCCGAACGCGTATCGCCGCGCGATCGCGATTCGCGAGTCGCTCCTTCGGGGGTAGGGGCGCACCGGCGCGTTTTTCGACCGAAGTAAAGCGCAGCGAAGCGAGCCATGAGGTCGAGAAATGTGCCGGTGCGCCCGCGATGCCAAAACAAGCCGTGTGGTGAGAGGCAGGCGGCACGACTATAATCGCGGGCCCGTTCCGCAATGCGCCCCTTCCGTGCCCGATACCAGTTACCTGATAGCCGCACCCCTGGCGTCCGGCCGCTATTCCGGCTGGGGCAGCCTCGTCGGTGCCAGCGCCTCGCTCGCGTTCGCCGAGCTGGCGCGCCAGGTCCGCGTGCCGTTGCTGGTGCTGGCCGACGACCCGCGCCACGCCGACCAGCTCGAGGCCGAGCTGCGCTTCTTCTCGGGGGGCGACTTCCCGGTGCTGCATTTCGTCGAGTGGGAGACCCTGCCGTGGGACAATTTCTCGCCCCACCAGGACATCATCTCGCAGCGCCTTTCGGTCCTGGCGCAGCTGCCGTCGGTACGGCGCGGCGCCATCATCGCATCGGCGCCCGCGCTCCTGCAGCGGCTGCCGCCGCTCGACTACGTCGCTGCCCGCTCGCTGTCCTTGCGCACCGGGCAGCAACTCCCGCATGACGACTTCACGGCGTCCCTGGCGGCCGCCGGTTACCTGCGGGTGCCGCAGGTGTCCGAGCACGGCGAGTTCGCCGTCCGGGGTTCCCTGATCGACGTATTCCCGATGGGCTCGGAAGCGCCCGTGCGCATCGATTTCTTCGACGACGAGATCGAGTCGCTGCGTTACTTCTCGGCGGAATCGCAACTGTCCGGCGAGAGCGTGGACGCCGTCGAGCTGTTGCCGGCGCGCGAAGTGCCGCTGGACGACGACGCCATCCGCGCGTTCCGCTCGCGCTATCGGGAGCGTTTCGAAGGGCAGCCGGGCCGGTCCCGCGTGTACAAGGACGTGTCCGAGGGCATCGCGCACGGCGGCATCGAGTACTACCTGCCGCTGTTCTTCGAGCAGACTGCCGGGCTCGCGGACTACCTCCCCGAGGACTGCATCGTCATCCGCCCCGACGGCCTGCACGGTTTGCTGGAACGGAGCTGGGCGGAGATACGGGAGCGGCACGAACTCTGCAGCCTCGATCCCGAACGGCCCGTACTCGACCCGGAAGAGACGTTCGCGACGACCGAAGCGGTCACGGCGCGCCTCGATCTTTACCGTTGCGTGCACTATTCCGCACAGTCTCTCGCCGACGGACCGGGCGTCCGCAACCTGCCCACGCGCATGCCGCCTGCACTGAAGATCGAGGCACGCTACGAGGACCCGGCCGGTGCCCTGCTGCAGTTTCTCGAGAGTTTCGACGGCCGCGTGCTGTTCACCACGGACTCCGCGGGCCGCCGTGAACAGGTCTACGAGCTCCTCTCGGGGCGCGGTCTCGACCTCGAGCGCGTCGCCGGCTGGCCCGAGTTCTCGTCCGGCAGCCACCGTATCGGCGTCGGCGTCGCACCGCTCGAGAACGGCGTGCTGTTGCCCGATGCGCGGGTCGCGATCATCAGCGAGCAGCAGCTGTTCGGCGACCGCGCACGTACCCGGCGCCGGCGGCGCAGCGAGCGGGACCCGGAAGCGATCATCCGCCAGCTCGACGACCTCGAGGAGGGCTCGCCGGTCGTCCACGCCGAGTACGGCGTGGGCCGTTACATCGGGCTGATCACGCTCGACGTGGGTGGCATCGAAAGCGAGTTCCTGCATCTCGAATACGCCGACGGCGACAAGCTGTACGTGCCGGTACATGCGCTCGAACGGATCTCGCGATACACGGGCGCGTCACCGGAGAACGCGCCGCTGCATCGCCTCGGCAGCGACCAGTGGGACAAGGCGCGGCGCCGCGCCATCCGCAAGATCCGCGACGCGGCGGCGGAACTCCTCGACATCTACGCACGCCGTGCCATGCGCGCGGGCCACCGCTTTCACTGGTCCGAAGCGGACTACCGTGCGTTCGAGAGTGGCTTCCCCTTCGATCCCACGGACGACCAGGCACGGACCATCGACGAGGTGCTCGCCGACCTGGAGTCCGACGCACCGATGGATCGCATCGTCTGCGGCGACGTCGGCTTCGGCAAGACCGAGGTGGCGCTGCGCGCGACGTTCGCGGTGATCCACGGCGGCAAGCAGGTCGCGGTGCTGGTGCCGACGACGCTGCTCGCGCAGCAACACGGGCAGAATTTCCGCGACCGCTTCGCCGACTGGCCGGTCCGCATCGAGGTCCTGTCGCGCTTCCAGTCAGCGAAACAGGTGCGCGAGATCGTGGCCGGCATGGAGTCCGGTGCCGTCGATGTCGTGATCGGCACGCACCGGCTGCTGCAGCACACCAGGGCGTTCAAGGACATCGGGCTGGTGATCATCGACGAAGAGCACCGCTTCGGCGTGCGCCACAAGGAAGCCATCCGTTCGCTGCGCAGCGAGGTGGACGTGCTGACGCTGACCGCGACACCCATCCCGCGCACCCTGAACATGGCGATGGGCGGCATCCGCGACATGTCGCTGATCGCGACGCCGCCCGCCGAGCGGCTGTCGGTGAAGACGTTCGTCGGCGAGTGGAACGACGTCGTGATCCGCGAAGCCTGCCTGCGCGAGATCAAGCGCGGCGGCCAGGTTTACTTCGTGCACAACCGCGTCGAGGACATCGGCAGCATCGCCGAGCGGCTTGCGAAGCTCGTGCCGGAGGCGAGCCTGCGCATCGGCCACGGGCAGATGCCGGAGCGCGACCTCGAGCAGGTGATGCTCGATTTCTATCACCGCCGCTTCAACCTCCTGCTGTGCACGACGATCATCGAAAGCGGCATCGACGTCCCGACGGCGAACACCATCATCATCAACCGCGCCGACCGCTTCGGGCTGGCGCAGCTGCACCAGCTGCGCGGCCGGGTCGGCCGTTCGCACCACCGCGCCTACGCGTACCTGGTCGCGCCGCCGAAAGCGGCGATGACCGCCGATGCCATCAAGCGCCTCGAAGCCATCGATTCGCTGGAAGATCTCGGCTCCGGGTTCACGCTGGCCACCCACGACCTCGAGATCCGCGGCGCCGGCGAACTGCTCGGCGACGTGCAGAGCGGCCAGATCCACGAGATCGGCTTTTCCCTCTACACGGAGCTGCTCGCGCGCGCCGTCGAATCCCTGCGCGCGGGCCGCGAGCCGGACCTCGAGGCGCCGCTCGACGCCGGCGTCGACATCAACCTGCACGTCGCTGCATTGCTTCCGGACGACTACGTGCCGGACGTGCACCTGCGGCTGATGCTCTACAAGCGCATCTCGGGCACCCGCGACGAGGAGGAGCTGCGCGAGCTGCAGGTCGAGCTCATCGATCGCTTCGGGCTGCTGCCGGGTGCGGCGAAGAACCTCATGCGCATCGCCGCGCTGAAACAGCGCGCCGCGGCCCTCGGTATCGAGAAAATCGACGCGGGCGCCGCCGGCGGCTACGTGGTATTCGGCGGCAACAGCCGGATTGATCCTGTCGCGCTCGTAAAATTGGTGCAAAATGACGCCCGCAACTACCGACTGCAGGGCTCGCACCGCCTGAGTTTCAGGCTCGATCTCGAGCAGGTCGAGGCGCGCTTCCGGGCGATCGAGGACCTCATGCGCAGGCTCGCACCGGGGGTGGACGGCGGGCAGGCGGACCCGGGGTCGGCAGGTTAGAGGCTTGATGATGCGACGAATGACGACAATTATCGCGATGACACTGGCGTGGGCGGTAACGGCCGCACAGACCGCGGACGATCCCGAGGCGATCGAGTATCCGCGCTACACGGTCGAAGTGATCATCTTCGAGTACGCGCAGGAAGTTTCGCCGGGAACCGAGCGGTTCCTGCCGGACGAGCCCCCGCCGCCTGCGGACGACACTGGCGAGCAGGTGCGTGTGTTCGGCGATACGGTTGCCGAACCCGCGGTTGCGGAACAGGTACCCGTCGATGAGCAGGATGCGCACGCGGCGGGTCCGGAATTCGTACTGCACCGCGAAGACGAGCTCACCCTGACGGACATCGCCCGCATGCTGGAGCGGCTGGACGTCTACAGGCCGCTGCTGCATGTCGCGTGGACCCAGGTTACGCGACCCGAGGAACAGACGCAGCCCATCGAACTGCGGTCCCTGGCGCCGGCGCCGGAAGGCCTCGACGGCCGCTTCACCCTTTACCTGAGCCGCTACCTGCACCTCGTCGTCGACCTGAGCCTGGCGCAGCACGCCGGCCCCGGGGCACCGTACGCGATCGACGATCCCGTGACGGCCTTCGGTGACGGCCGCAGCGGCGCCGGCTACGACGACGTGCTGCCGGCGCCCGTGCGTTACCGCATTGCCGAGGACCGCATTTTCAAGAGCGGCGAGCTGCGTTACTTCGACCACCCGAAGTTCGGCGTGCTTGCGAAAATAACCCGCGTCGAGGGACCCGCGGAAGAGACGCGCGAGCCCGCGCTAGTCGGCCAGCCCGGCCAGTAATTCGTCGAGGAATTTGCCGGCGCTCCGCGCCTCCTCCGCCACCCGGACCAGCCCCACGCGAAACGACACGGTAACGAAGCGCCCGGACCGGGAACGCGGGTGATGCAGGCCCAGTTCGCGCACCGCGCTCGAAATCCGCACGGCGAAGTCCTGCACCGCAGGCTCGTCGGGCGCATGCGACAGCACGGCAAACCGTTCGCCGTCCAGCCGCCCGACGACGTCGCTCGCGCGCCGCAGGCAGCGCCGGACCGCCTGGCCGACCCGGCGCAGGCAGGAGTCGGCGGCGTGCCGGCCGAACACGTCGACATAGGCATCGAAATCGTCGAGCGAGAACACGACGACCGCGAGCGCGCTCTTCTCGCGTGCCGCGACGGCCCAGTCGTGGTCGAGGACTTCGCGGAACACGCGTTCGTTGAGAAGCCCGGTCACCGGATCGTCCCGTGACAGGTCGCGGATGCGCCGCTTCGCCTTGAGCAGGGCATGCTGCATTTCCGCACCAGCCGTCGTCATGCTGCCGGACCCGCCGCGCCAGAAGGCCGCGTAGAAGCTGGCGCCGTTCTCCCCGGGCAACGCGAGCGGCTTCAGCACGAGCAGGAACTCGCGCCCCCCCCGCTCGACGGGAAAGCTCGTTTCCTGTTTCGATCGCACCGCTTCGCTGATCTCGAGCGCGAGTTCGCGGCCGACCATGTGCTCGATGACGTCGGCAAAAGGCCTGCCGTCCGCCTGCTCGCCGCCCAGCGCCGCGAAAGCGCCGTTGCTGAGCGCGACCGGCCATTCCGAGTGGTCGACGCGCACGACCAGCACGGGCTCCGCGGATTCCGCGATGACCTGTTCGAGAATGCGTCTGTTGACCGGTTCCATGCTCAGGCGTCCAGTTCGAGTTCGGGCGGCTCGGTCCATTGCGACAACGCTTCGTGAGCCTGTTGCCACGGCTCGCTGGCCAGCAGGGAGTCACGCGTCGCGTGCCCGGTGCCATGCAGCCGTGCGAGCCGCACCAGCGACGGCGGGTCCGAGTAGTCTTTCAGCGCCCGCACCGTCGCCTGCGCGGCATCGCGGTCGTTACAGACCAGCACCATGTCGCAGCCGGCGTCCAGGGACCGCCGCGCCCGCTCCGGCATAGTGCCATACGGGCGGGTTGCCTTCATACTCAGGTCGTCGCTCAGGACGGCGCCGCCGAACCCGAGCCGCGTACGCAGCTCGCGCTGTATCCAGTACTCCGCGAACCCGGCCGGCAGCGGGTCCATCTGCGGGTAGACGATGTGCGCCATCATGACGCCCGCGATGAGGCCGTTGCCGATCAGCTTCTCGTAGGGACGCATGTCGTCCAGCACGTCGCCGTACTCGCGGCGATCGACCGGCAGCTGTTCGTGGGAATCCGCCACCACGGCGCCGTGGCCCGGGAAGTGTTTCGCGACCGCCGCCATGCCGGCACTGCGCAGGCCGCGGCAGAACTCCGCCGCCAGGTCGGCAACGACTTCCGGCTTGGCGTGGAACGCGCGGTCACCGATGATCTCGCTCACACCCCAGTCGAGGTCCACGCACGGTGCGAAACAGAGATCGATGCCGCATGCCCGCAACTCGGCGGCAATCAGCCAGCCCGCCCGGCGCGCGAGCGCGAGGGCGCCTTTCGGGTCCTTGCGGTACTGGCGGCCGATGACCCGCATCGGGGGGATCGCGGTGAAACCGTCGCGGAATCGCTGCACGCGGCCGCCTTCGTGGTCCACGGCGACGATCGGCGGCGGGCTGCGCAGGGCCCGCACCTCGTCCACGAGGGCGGTCAGCTGCTCCGGGGACTCGTAATTGCGGCTGAACAGGATCAGCCCGCCGACGGCGGGCGCGCGCAACAGGTCACGGTCAGCCGGCGTCAGGCTGACACCGTCGATGTCGAGCATCACCGGTCCGAGTGACATGCGCCGCTCCCAAATCGTTAATTATTAACTATTTTTGAAAAACAGCAATCGACTCGACATGGGCCGTGTGCGGGAACATGTCGATAATGCCCGCCGCCTCGAGCGTATAGCCGGCGTCGTTGACCAGCACGCCCGCATCGCGCGCGAGGGTGCCCGGATGGCAGGACACGTAGACGATGCGTGCCGGATCGAGCCGCCCGATATGATCGACGACCTCCGCTGCACCGCTGCGGGCGGGGTCCAGCAGCAGCCGGTCGCACGGCTCCCCGAGCCAGCTCTCCGTACCGCCGATGGCGGCCAGGTCGGCCTGGCGGAACTCGGCATTGTCGATGCCGTTGACCGCCGCGTTGTGCCGGGCGCGCGCCACGAGCGACGCCTCGCCTTCCATGCCGACGACGGCGCCACTTCGCCGCGCGAGCGGCAGCGAGAAATTGCCGATGCCGCAGAACAGGTCGAGCACCCGCGCATCCGGGCCGGGCGCGAGCAGCTCGAGCGCCCTGCCGACCATCGCGCGGTTGATGCCGGCGTTGACCTGCACGAAATCGACCGGCTCGAATTCGATGCGCACGTCGAACTCGGGCAGCGTGTAGTACAGCGCTTCCTGGTCGCCTTCGGGATGCAACAGCTCGAGCGAATCGAGGCCGCCCGGCTGCAGGTAGACGCGCACGCCGTGGTCGACGCCGAAACCGCGCAATGCATCGCAGTCACGAGCGGACGGCGCGTCGAGCACGCGGAACACGAGCGCCGTGGCGTTGTCCGCCACCGCGACTTCGATCTGCGGCAGGCGCGCG
Organism: uncultured Gammaproteobacteria bacterium; assembly: GCA_963712755.1. Classification (GTDB taxonomy): domain Bacteria; phylum Pseudomonadota; class Gammaproteobacteria; order Steroidobacterales; family Woeseiaceae; genus UBA1847. Next base: position 286,120 of record CAVQIY010000001.1, read on the forward strand.
CGGATGGAGAGGCGCCCGACGAGGTCGCTGAGTGCGTCGATGAGCCCGTCGACGGGCGCGGCGAGCACCTCGCAGCGATGCATGTCCGTGATATACGGCGCGTGCCGCTCGCGGAAGCCGACGAGTACCCGGCCCTTGGCGCTGACGTCCTTGACGGCAAGCCGCGCGCGCCGCCGGTAATTCCATTCCGGGCCGGTGACGGGCGCCAGCCAGCGGCCGGGCTCCACCCGCCCGATGCGCTCCAGGTTGTCCCTGAGCGTGGCGGCCTTGATGCCGCGCTGTTGCTCGATGCTGACGTGCTGCAGCGAGCAGCCGCCGCAGCGACCGAAAGCCGCGCAGCGCGCCTCGACGCGCTGTGGCGAGGCCGTGACGACGTCGAGCAGCTCGGCCTCGTCGAACTTGCGCCGCGACTTGCGCCGCACGAACCGCACGTGCTCACCCTCCAGCGCACCGGCGATGAACACCTTCTTGCCGGCCAGGTCGGCAATGCCGCGACCGTCGTGGGTCACGGCGGTTATCGTCGCCGTCTCGGGCTGCCGCTTGCCGCGCGCCATGCCCGCCGCTCAGCCGGACTCGGGCCAGGCGTCGAGGAATTCGTCGAGATGCGGCGCATCCATGCCTGCCAGCGTTTCCCGCACCAGTGCGAATTCGCGCTGCAGTCCCGCCGCGTCGAGGTTGCCGCGCATGAATTCGAATCGCAGGTAGATCAGCCAGGTGTTCAGGACGTCGGTCTCGCAGTAATCGCGGATCTCGCGGATTCCGCCGGCGAGCCACTTCTCCCACACCTTGTCGCCGCTCATGCCGAGCTTGCCCGGGAATCCCAGCAACACGGCCGTCTGGTCGAGGCTCGCCCGCCCGCGGTGCTGGTAGCCGGACAGCACGTCCATGAGGTCGACGTGGCGCCAGTGGAACCGGCCCAGGTAGTTGTTCCACTTGTAGTCGCGGTCCGACTCGCCGACTTCCCAGTAGCGCGGCGCCTGGATGCCGTGCCGCAGCGCGCGGTAGTGCAACACGGGAAGATCGAAACCGCTGCCGTTCCAGGACACGAGGTCAGGGGCGTAACGTTCGATGCCGTCGAAGAAACGGCCGACGATCTCCGCCTCACCGGCATCCTCGTCGCCGAGGGTCCACACCTTGAAACTGTCGCCGCTGCGAAGCGCTACGGAGATCGCGACGACGCGGTGCTGGTGCAACGGCAGGAAGTCGCTGCCGGTCTGCTGCTGGCGCATGAAGGTCATCGCCGTCGCCACGTCTTCGTCGCCCAGGTCTTCGAGGCCCCACATCCGGCGCCCGAATTCCACGTCGGGAATGGTCTCTATATCGAAGGAAAAACAGTGCATCTCAGGCCTTCTCCACGACCGCGAACGCGATGACCAGGCCGGCATCGTCGGTGAGGCTGACGTGGCCCTCGCCGATACCGAGACGATCGCAGACACGCCGCCCGCGTTCCGACCAGATCACCAGTGGCCGCCCCCAGTCGTTGTTGGTGATTCCCACGTCCCGCAACCATACGCCATGCGCGAACCCCGTGCCCATCGCCTTGACGGTCGCTTCCTTGCCCGCGAAACGCATGGCGAGAAAACGCACCGGCCACTTGCTCTTGCGGAACAACTGCGCGCTCCTCGTCCATGAGCACGCGGCGCACGAAATGCTCGCCGAAGCGATCGTAGGTTGCCTGAATTCGCGACAACTCGACGACGTCCGTCCCCACTCCGAAAATCACTCGCCGCGCGCCTCCGTCATGAGCCGCTTCATCTCCGACACCGCCACGGCCAGCCCGTCGAAGACGGCACGTGACACGATCGCGTGGCCGATATTGAGTTCGACGATCTGCGGAATCGCGGCGACCTCGCCGACGTTGTCGTAGTTGAGGCCATGCCCGGCGTTGATGACGAGACCGAGACGGTCGCCATACTCGGCCGCGTGCGCGATCCGCTGCAGTTCTTCTGCGCGCCGCGCGCCGGCCGCATCGGCATAGGCCCCGGTGTGCAACTCGACGACCGGTGCGCCGCACTCGACGGCCGCCTCGAGTTGCCGTTCCTCGGGATCGATGAACAGCGACACCCTGATGCCCGCGTCCGCGAGCCGCGTGCAGGCCGCCCGGACGCGTTGCACCTGGCCGCTGACGTCGAGGCCGCCCTCGGTCGTCACTTCTTCACGCCGTTCCGGCACCAGGCAGCAGTCGCTCGGCGCGAACCCGCACGCGATGCCCAGCATCTCGTCCGTAACCGCGAGTTCGAGGTTCATGTGCGTCCGCATGACCGCGGCGATCGCGGGCAGGTCGGCGTCCTGGATATGACGGCGATCCTCGCGCAGGTGCACGGTGATGCTGTCCGCGCCGGCGCGCTCGGCGATGACCACCGCGTCGGCAGGCCGCGGGTACGGCGTGCCGCGCGCCTGGCGGAGGGTTGCGACGTGATCGATGTTCACGCCCAGGTGAATGGGTCGGGTTTGCGGCACTCAGTCTGCTTCCGGGGACGGTTTTGCGGGCATTCTAGCGCGATGCAGGTCCAGCAGCACCTTGCGGCTCTTGAGTTCCCTGCCGTCGAGATGGTGCCGGATCACTTCGCGCAGCAGGCGCCCGGCGTCACGCAGCACGGCCGGGTCGTCGAAACGCGCTGCAGCGATTTCACGCAGACGCGCGCCGGCGAAGATCATCGGCCCTTCGCTGCGCGACACGCCGACGGGGCCCTGCTCCACGCGGTATTCATAAGAGCGCTGCTCGTCGACCGGCTCGTGATGATGCGCCTCGTACTCAAGGTTCAGCGCGTAGCCCAGCAACCGCAGCAGTTCCATTTCGAAGACGCGCAGGTTGGCGGCAACCCGGTTGCTTCGCGACAGCGCCTCGATCGTCTGCGCGTAGGCGTCGAATATCTCGGGCTGCGGGTCGTGACGATGCAGGAAGTGCAGGACCAGTTCGTTGACGTAATACGCGGACAGCAGCGCGTCCCCGTCGAGCGGCAACGGCGGCGCGTCGATCTCCGCGCCGGTCAGCGTGCCGAGGTCCGAGCGCAGGAACCACGACAGCCGCAGCGCCTGGAAAGGCCGCAATATGCCGCGCAGCCTGGACTTCGCGGCGCGGCTGCCGCGTGCGACCAGCGTGACCTTGCCGTGCTCGCGGCTGATCACGTCCAGCAACTGGCTGGTATCGCGGAAAGGCCGGTGGTGCAGCACGTAGGCCGGCTGCTGCTGGACTCGACGCGCGGCCGTCATCGCGTCACGGCGACTCGTAGCCGAGGTTCTGAAGATCCTGTTCGCTGTCCGCCCAGTTGTCTTTGACCTTGACCCAGCATTCGAGGTGTACCGGTTGCCCGAGCTGCCTGGCGAGTGCCATGCGCGCCTCCTGGCCGACCTTCTTGAGCATCTGGCCGCCCTTGCCGACGACGATGCCCTTCTGGCTGTCGCGTTCGACCCAGATGATCGCGTGAATCGTCACGCGGTCGCGATCCCGCGCGTACTGCTCGATCTGCACCGTGAGGCCGTAGGGCAATTCGTCGCGCAGGTGGATCGTCAGGCGCTCGCGAATGACCTCGGCCGCGTGGAATTCCGGGCTGCGATCCGTCTGCATCTCGGCCGGGAACAGCGGCGGCGACTCGGGCAGGCAGCGGCGAATGCTGCCGGCGAGGATATCGAGGTTGTCGCGCTTGCGTGCCGAGACCGGGATGATCTCGACGAAGTCGTGGCGTTTCGCCACGGCATCGATCGCTTCCAGCAGCCGTTGCTTCGGATGCACCGCATCGATCTTGTTGAGGAGCGCGATACACGGGACCTTCGACGCCTTGATGCGCTGCAGAACGTCATCGTCTTCCTCGGTCCAGCGCGTCGCCTCGATGACGAACAGCGCGACATCGGCGTCGGCAAGAGCGCTGACGGCCGTCCTGTTCATCAGCCGGTTCATCGCGCGCCCGGCGTTGCGGTGCAGCCCGGGCGTATCGACGAAAACGATTTGCTCGTGCGCGCCGGTGCGGATGGCGAGTATGCGGTGCCGCGTCGTCTGCGGCTTCGCGGTCACGATGCTGACCTTCCTGCCCATCATCGCGTTGATCAACGTCGACTTGCCGACGTTCGGCCGGCCCACGACCGCGACGAATCCGCAGCGAAATGCCTCCTCAGCCATCGCCCTGCTCTGCCGTCAGCGTGGCCAGCATGCGACGCGCGGCCTTCTGCTCGGCACTCCGCCGCGAGTGACCCTCGCCCGCTGCCGGCTCGCGGCCCGGTACCGTGCAGCGCACTTCGAAGTGCTGCTGGTGCGCCTTCCCGGTCACATTGACGAGTTCGTAGTCCGGCGGCGTCTCGCCGCGCGCCTGCAGCCATTCCTGCAGCCGCGTCTTCGGGTCGCGCAGATCGTCAGCGTGCGGGAGATCGTCGAGTTTGTCGCCGAACACACGGCGAATGAGTTCAGCTGCCGCAGCGAAACCGCTGTCAAGGTAGACGGCGCCGAACAGCGCCTCCAGGGCGTCGGCGAGAATCGACTGGCGCCTGTGTCCGCCCGTCTTGCGCTCGCCGCTGCCGAGGATCAGCTGCTCACCCATGCCGAGATCGGCGGCGATGCCGGCGAGCGACGTGTCACGCACCAGCGATGCGCGCAGGCGGCTCAGGTCGCCCTCGGGTGCGCCGGGCAGCGAGTGGTACAGCACTTCGGAAACGACGACGTCCAGCACTGCGTCGCCGAGAAACTCCAGGCGTTCGTTGCTGTTCCCGGGCGCGCTCCTGTGCGTCAGCGCCTGCTGCAGCAGGCGCACGTCGTTGAATCGGTACCCCAGGGTATTATCCAGCCAGCGTTCGGCGCTATCCAAAATATTCGCTCTTTGTCACCGCGCGCCTTCGCGCCGCGGCGTCTCCTGCCGTATCGACAGCCTGTTGTTATCGCCGCACTACCACCGCTCTGTCAAAATGGACGAGAAATGAGACGTTCGAGATGAATGGTGCGATATGGTTGTATTTGGCGCGAACCTCGAAGCCTTGATCCACGGAGGTGACGGTGACCTCGCGCGCCGTGATCTCGCTGACGCTCTCGACGTCGAATCGACGGGATATGGAACTGCGAATCGCGCTGCGGGACGGATTGGTGCCGTCGAACTCCTCGTGGACGCCGTTGAGCACGCCGGCGACCTTCATGTAATTGAGATACACGGGCGTCAGGCGCAGGCCGGCAAACGCGAACATACCGACGAAGGCGACGAGGATGATGAGACCGAGGGTCGTCATGCCCTGCTCCCGCCGCAGCGCCGACCGGCCGCCTGCGGGCCGGAAGCCCTTACTGCCCTGAATGTGTGAACTGGCGCACATTACCCAAACTCCGCGATTCCTGCTCAAGCGCGTAGGCCGCGCTTTGTCCAAGCGATTGACATAAGACTAGCCCGATTTTAGCGGCCAAATCAGTGACTGGCACCACATTATTGGATCTTGAGACCGATCCTGTCCCAGCGCGGCCAGCTCAGGCCGTCCATGTGCATCCAGACGCGCACCGCCTCGCCGACGAGGTGCGACTCGGGGATCGCCTCGATGAAACGGCTGTCCTTGCTGTTGTCGCGGTTGTCGCCCATGACGAAATAATGGCCTTCCGGCACCGCGTAGACACCGTCCTTCACGGAGTACGAATTCGTTATCAGTATGTCGTGCGCGCGGTCGTCGAGGTGCTCCACGTACACGGGCTCCGCCGGCGACGCATCGGGGCTGCGCTCCAGTTCCACGAGCTGGCCGTTGATCGTCAGGCGGTGGTCTTCGTAGACGAGCGTGTCGCCGGGCAGTCCCACGACGCGCTTGATGTAATTGATGCTCGGCTCCTGCGGCAGGCGAAAGACCACGACGTCGCCGCGCTCGGGCGCACCGGTTTCGAGGATCTTGGTCTCCGTGACCGGCAGGCGCAGGCCGTAGGAGAACTTCTTCACGAATATGAAGTCACCCTGCAGCAGGGTCGGCATCATCGAACCCGACGGAATGCGAAACGGCTCGAACACGAACGAGCGAATCACGAGCACGATGAGCAGAACCGGGAAAAACGAGCGCGAGTACTCGACCAGCGTCTGCCGCCCGCCCCGCCGCTCGTCGCTGCTGCGCTTCGAGTCGTGCCACACGAACACGTCGAGCAGGTACACGATGCCCGTCAATGCCGTCAGCAGCGTAAGAATCAGTGCCAGGTTGATGCTCAATGAACCCTCGGTTTACTTGTCGACTTTCAGAACGGCGAGAAAGGCTTCCTGCGGTATTTCGACCGAGCCCACCTGCTTCATACGTCTTTTACCGGCCTTTTGCTTCTCCAGCAACTTGCGTTTCCGCGTGACGTCGCCGCCGTAGCATTTCGCCGTGACGTTCTTGCGCAGGGCCTTGACGTTGCTGCGCGCAATGACCTGGCTGCCGACGGCGGCCTGGATGGCCACGTCGAACATCTGCCGCGGAATCAGCTCGCGCATTTTCTCGACCAGCTCGCGACCGCGCCACGTCGCCTTGTCACGGTGCACGATGATCGACAGCGCGTCGACGCGCTCCTTGTTGATGAGCACATCGAGCCGCACGAGCTGCGCGACCTGGAAGCGCTCGAGATGATAGTCGAACGATGCGAAGCCCCGGCTGACGGACTTCAGGCGATCGAAGAAATCCAGCACGACCTCCGCGAGCGGCATCTCGTATTCGATGGAAACCTGGGCGCCGAGGTAGCGAATGTGCTTCTGGACGCCGCGCTTCTCGACGCACAGCTTGATGACGTTGCCGACGTAGGCATCGGGGACCAGGATGTTCGCCGTAATGATCGGCTCGCGCAGCTCGGCGATCTCGTTCGGCGGCGGCAGCCGCGAGGGGTTGTCCACCATCGTGACGTTGCCCGACGTATCCACGACCTCGAACACGACGGTCGGTGCCGTGGTGATCAGGTCGATGTCGTACTCTCGCTCGAGCCGCTCCTGCACGATCTCCATGTGCAGCATGCCCAGGAAACCGCAACGGAAGCCGAAGCCCAGCGCGGCCGAAACCTCGGGCTCGAAATGCAGCGCCGCGTCGTTGAGGCGGAGCTTTTGCAGCGCTTCGCGAAAACTCTCGTAGTCATCCGACTGGATCGGGAACAGGCCCGCGAATACCCGCGGCTGGACCTGCTTGAACCCGGGCAGGGGCTTGTCGCACGGGTCCCGGGTGTTGGTCAGTGTGTCGCCGACCGGGGCGCCGAAGATATCCTTGATGCCGGCGATGACGAACCCGACTTCCCCGGTTCGCAGCGCCTCCCTGTCCTTCATTTTCGGGGTAAAGCTGCCGACACGATCGGCATTGTAGGAAACGCCGGTGGACATCACCGTTATCTTGCTGCCGCGCGCGAGCTGGCCGTTCATCACGCGCACCAGTGACACCACGCCCACGTAGTTGTCGAACCAGGAGTCGATGATCAGCGCCTGCAGCGGCGCCTCCGGCACCCCCTTCGGCGGCGGGATCCGCTGCACGAGCGCTTCCAGGAGTTCCGCCACGCCTTCGCCGGTCTTGGCGCTGGTGCATATCGCGTCGTGGGCCTCGATGCCGATGATGTCCTCGATCTCGCCCATGACGCGTTCGGGATCCGCGGCCGGGAGATCGATCTTGTTGAGCACGGGCAGCACCTCGAGTCCCTGGTCGATGGCCGTCACGCAGTTGGCGACGCTCTGCGCTTCCACGCCCTGTGCGGCATCGACGACCAGCAACGCGCCTTCGCAGGCGGCCAGCGAACGCGACACCTCGTAGGAGAAGTCCACGTGCCCGGGTGTGTCGATGAAGTTCAGCTGGTAGGTCCTGCCGTCGGCCGCCGTGTAATCCAGGGACACGCTGTGGGCCTTGATCGTGATGCCGCGCTCACGCTCGAGATCCATCGAGTCGAGTACCTGCTCGGCCATTTCGCGTTCCTCGAGCCCACCGCAAATCTGGATGAAGCGATCCGCAAGCGTCGACTTGCCGTGATCGATATGGGCGATGATTGAGAAATTGCGTATGTGATCCATGAATAGCTGGCTTCGCGGCCGCCACGTAAACCGGCGAAGTATACCGGGTTACGGGTTGCGGGCCAGTATCGCTTCTATCGACGGCCGGTCCAGGCGGTACTGGCAGACGACCTCGCCCTCGAATTCCACCACCGGTATCCGTACATCGAAGCGTTCCTTCCAGTCGTCACGGCTGTCGATGTCGCGAATCTCGACATCGAGCCGGCCGCGCAGCAGCGGCAACAACTGCTCGACCAGCACATCGCACAGGTGGCAGCCGCGGCGGCTGTAAACGTAAAGCACCGGCTTCACGGCATCAGCGGCCGTTCACGACGTGCCGCGACAGCGTCGGCGTGAATCGCGCCAGGCAGGATTCGTCCCGCAACCGGCGTCGGCCGGCCAGTACGCCCGCCGCCAGCCCCGCGAGCGCCGTTGCCGCGGCCGCGGCATCGCCCATGGCGAGCGCGTAAGCCAGCGCTGCGCCAGCGGCCGCACCCACCAGTGGCAGGCCGTAAACCAGCAATGCGGCACGCAGCACATTGCCCGGGGCCAGGTCGATGCTCACCACGTCGCCCGCGGCGAGGGGGCTGCCTGCTGCCACCGCGACCTCGAGCCGCCGGAGGCCTTGCCGGGCCGCGAAGATGCCGGCGCCGCAACCGCGGCCGGCTGCGCAGCGGGCACACACCGCCGCCGCCTCCACGGCGACGATCGCACGAGCCCCGCGGTCGTCACGGACGATCTCGACGATTGTGCCTTGCGGACTGGTCATCAGCTCGTTGCGCTCCAGCCGTGCCCGGGACGGGACCGAACCCGCGGCTACGGGCTCTGCCGCATCGATTTCGCGATTTGTTCGACGGTGATTTGCGGCACCTGGCCGACCGCGGTCACGCGGTAGCCGTCGATGACCGTGCTGTAGGAGTTGGACGCCCCCACGCTCGAGCGCCTCGATGTCTTCTCGTCGGCAACGGGCGCGATGAACACGGACACACTGGCCAGCCCGTCGCTGTACACGATGTGCGTGAGCGGGTCGTCCGCATCCGGCAGGATATTCTGCTGCGTCGACACCACGCGGAATCCGGCGGGCACGTCGTCGGCAACCCACTCACTCGCGACCTCGCGTTTCATCGTCGGGCCGGGCTCGGTATACCACTTCCAGTTATCGATACTGTAAGAAGAAGCCAGGGCGCTGGAGCGGATGTCCTGCTCGATGCTGATATCGGCAAACTTGACGTGCTCCAGCGGGCCGTTGTCGTCACCGATCAGCTGCGTCTGCAGGGGAAACCCGGTCTCGGTATCGAGCCAGATGCGGTAACCGTAGCGGTAATGGTCGTGCGGCAGGATTGCCAGCTGCGCCGCCTGGCGCCCGGCGACGCGCTCGAAGTCCTTGATCAGTACGTCGTACTCGTTGCCGAAGCGGATGTCGCTCGACGGCAGCGTCGAAAACAGCGTGCTCTGGTTGTTCCATTCCTCGACCAGTACCGATTCCCGGTCGGGCAGGATGCAATGCACCTCGTTGCCGTTGCGGATGATCTCGAGGCCGTTGCCGTCCTGGATGACGACTTTCTCACGAACGACGCCGTCCTTCACGGTGTGCACGACCTTGAAGGTATCCACCCTGCCGTCGCGCACGCGCACCACCGTGCCCGCGTAATTGGTGACCTGGACGGCGTTGCCCATCCGGTCGATCCAGTCCTGTGGCGTCAAAGTATCGTCGGCGGACGCACTCGCAGCAGCGAAAAAGCCGCAGGACACGATGCATACTGCGGCTTTCGTTGTTTGCATGCGGCTGCGCATTACGGCTGACTGGTCACCGGCTCGGCGGATTCGTCTTCTGCCGCCGCCTCGGCTTCGTCCACGTCGCTTTCCTCGGCCAGTTCCTCGGCCCGCATCTGCAACGAGGTCACGCGCGTCGAAAAGCTGTTGGAACCTTCACCGTGGAGAATCAGCAGGCGCCGCAGCTCGGCGTCATCCATGGTCGGCACCGTTTCCGAGACGACGTCGTCGGCAACGACGGCCGTGCCGGGGACCGGGGACTCGACATCGGCGACGCGCCCGAGCCCGAATATGGCGACGAGTGCGACGGTTGCGGCGATTGCGGCGCCGGCGGCCGGCCGAACGAAGCGCGGCGACGGGGCCGAAACCACGGTATCCATCGCGTCCTGCAGCGGCCGCTCGTCGAGTTCCGCGGCAATACGCTCGCGCAACGCGTCGCTGCCCTGCAGGCTGTACTCACCGCGCATGATGCGGCCGATTGCCAGGTACTCGGATACCTGCCTGCGCAGGGCCGCATCCTGGCTCAGGCGCCGTACGAGGAGTTCCGCCTCGTTTTCCGGCAGCTCGCCGTCGACGAAGGCCGACACCTGCATTCTTATTGCTTCGTTCATGTTCCACCCGCCGGGGCAATGCCCCTCTTGCTAACGTATCAGGGAACCGACTTTTTTACTAATGGCGTCGCGTGCCCTGAAAATCCTCGATCGCACGGTTCCGACCGGACATTCCATCGTCTGTGCGATTTCCTCATAACTCATGCCATCCAGTTCCCGCAGGATGATCGCCGTGCGCAGGTCGTCCGGCAGTGCCGCAATCGCCTTTTCAACGGCGCGCTGCAACTCCTGGCTCTGCGTCACGCCCTCGGGCGTGTCCGTTTCCCTCAGCCGCGCGTGCAGGTCGTACTGCTCCGGGTCCTGCAGGTCGAGCTCGACGTCCATCGGCCGCCGGCGCTGCGCTGCCAGGTGATTCTTGGCGGTATTCACGGCGATCCGGTACAGCCACGTGTAGAACGCGCTGTCGCCGCGAAACCGCGGCAGGGCCCGGTAGGCCTTGATGAAGGCCTCCTGGGTAATATCCAGCGCTTGCTCCGGGTCGCGCACATACCGCATCACCAGGTTGACAATCTTGTGCTGGTACTTGAGGACCAGCAGATCGAACGCGCCTTTGTCACCCTTCTGGACCCGTTTGACCAGCTTGGCGTCCGTCGATTCACTCGACATCCGGTTGCGTCCCGCGGGTCGTCGGGCGTGGCGGCTCGATGTCCGGATAGACCGGCACGGCCCTCGAAAGTTCTGCTGGTTCAGCGGTCATTTTGCGAATTTGTTCGAATAAGTGATGCGGGTCCGCTGCCACCGGCGATCCCGCTCGCCGGTTCCACAGCCCCGGCATGGTAGCAGCTTCGTCAGGCGGCTCCAATGTGCCGCCAGATCACCTGGAGGCGGCGCCAGTCCTCGCTTGCATGGCCACGCGCACTGACGAGCTCGGCATACGGGCGCCCCCGCGGGGTTGCTATTCGCAGCCACGCGATGCGCGCCAGCACCACGCTGCCGGCACACAGCTGCGCCGGCTCCCAGCCGCCCTCCGGCGCCTGCCGCTCGATGTGCCCGCCCGCGGCGATGCGCAACGCACCGCCCGCGGCGTATCCCTGCCGCAGCGACAACCACTCGAAACCGCACAGGCCGGTCCAGCCTGCGGCAAGCAGTCCCTTCAGGGGGGCGGAGACCGCCAGCAGGGGCAGGAATGCGAGGCCAGCCAGGAACAACAGGACGCCGCTCAGCAGCACGAGGCGGCGCAGCCGCGCATCAGGCCGTATTTCGGCGAAGTAGGATGTCGATACCGCGTGCAATGACCTCGGACCCGGGCTCCCTGCGCTGCAACAGATACCCCGCGAGTTCCGGGTCGGACAGCTCCAAAAGTGCGTGGAAAGCGGCTTTATCGGCTTCGGGGGCCGCGTCGTAGCCGTCGTCGAGATAGCGCGTGAGCAGCTGGTCGAGCTCCTTCATGCCGCGACGGCACTGCCAGCGCAGCTGTGACGTCTTAATGCCGGCGCTCCGCGAGCATCTTCTTCGTCTCGGCGATGGCTTTCGCCGGATTCAGGTCCTTCGGGCACGTCTGTGTACAGTTCATGATGGTGTGGCAGCGATACAGGCGGAACGGGTCCTCGAGCGCATCGAGGCGTTCGCCGGTCGCCTCGTCACGGCTGTCCACCAGCCAGCGATAGGCGGCCAGCAGTGCCGCAGGGCCGAGGTAGCGATCGCTGTTCCACCAGTAACTGGGGCAACTGGTCGAACAACAGGCACACAGGATGCACGCGGCCGGCTCGTTGATGAGTTCCTGGTCTTCCTTGCTCTGCAACCGCTCGCGGTCCGGGGGCGGCGGCGTGCGGGTCTGCAGCCAGGGCTTGATCGACGCGTACTGTGCATAGAAATTGGTCAGGTCGGGCACCAGGTCCTTGACGACCCGCATGTGCGGCAGGGGATAGATCCTGACGTCGCCCTTCACGTCGTCGATCGCGCGCGTGCACGCCAGCGTATTGCCGCCGTCGATATTCATGGCACAGGACCCGCAGATGCCCTCGCGGCAGGAACGCCGGAACGTCAGCGTCGGATCGATCTCGTTCTTAATCTTGATGAGCGCGTCGAGCACCATGGGGCCGCAGCTGTCCATGTCGACTTCGTAAGTGTCGATGCGCGGGTTCTCGCCGCTGTCGGGGTCGTAGCGATAGACGGCGAAGCGCCGGATGTTGCCGGTGCCTTGCGGCGCCGCAAAATGCTTGCCCTTCCTGATTCTCGAATTGGGCGGCAGTCTGAACTCGGCCAAGGGGATCTCCTAGTACACGCGTGCCTTGGGCGGCACAGCCTCGACTTCGTCGGTCAACGTTTGCTGGTGCACCGGCCGGTATTCGAAACGGACGGTGCCGTCACCGTCGACCCATGCGTAGGTGTGCTTCATCCAGTTTTCGTCGTCGCGATCGGGATAATCCTCGCGCGCGTGCGCGCCGCGGCTCTCGAGCCGGTTGGCGGCGGACTCGATGGTCGCGACGGCATTGAGCAGCAGGTTTTCGAGTTCCATGGTCTCGACGAGATCCGTGTTCCAGATGAGCGAACGATCGGATACCCGCACGTCGCCAAACGAGGCGAAGGTCTCTTTCAGCTTGCCGACGCCTTCGTTCAGCACCTCGCCGGTACGGAACACCGCCGCGTGATTCTGCATGATGCGCTGCATCTCGAGGCGGATCTCGGCCGTCGAACGGCCGCCCTTCGCGTTGCGCAGCCGGTCGATGCGCGCGACGCTGTTCTGCCCCGCCTCCGCGCCCAGGGGCTTGTGTCGCGCCCCCGGCTGCATCGTCTCGGCACAGTGCTTCGCGGCCGCGCGCCCGAAGACGACCAGGTCGAGCAGTGAATTCGAACCGAGGCGGTTGGCGCCGTGGACCGACACGCAGGCGGCCTCGCCCGCGGCCATCAGCCCCGGCACGACCGATTCGGGGTTGCCGTCCCGGAGGGTCACGACTTCGCCGGTGAAGATCGCGGGAATCCCGCCCATGTTGTAGTGCACGGTCGGCAGTACCGGGATCGGTTCCTTCGTCACGTCGACGCCGGCGAAGATCTTCGCCGTCTCCGCGATACCGGGCAGCCGCTCCTCGATGACTTCCGGGCCGAGGTGTTCGAGATGCAGGTGAATGTGGTCCGCATCCTTGCCGACGCCCCTGCCCTCGCGGATCTCGATGGTCATCGAACGGCTGACGACGTCGCGCGATGCGAGGTCCTTGGCGTTGGGCGCGTAGCGTTCCATGAAGCGCTCACCGTCGGAATTCGTCAGGTAGCCGCCCTCGCCGCGCACGCCTTCCGTGATGAGGCAGCCCGCGCCGTAGATGCCGGTCGGGTGGAACTGCACGAACTCCATGTCCTGCAGCGGCAGGCCGGCACGAAGCACCATGGCGTTGCCGTCGCCGGTGCAGGTATGCGCCGAGGTGCAGGAGAAGAAGGTACGCCCGTAGCCGCCCGTCGCGAGAATCACCTGGTGGGAACGGAAGCGGTGCAGGCGGCCCGTCGCGAGGTCTATCGCCACGACGCCGCGGCAGGCGCCGTCCTCCATCATCAGGTCGACCGCGAAATACTCGATGTAGAACTCGGCATCGTGTTTCAGCGACTGCTGGTAAAGGGTGTGCAGCATCGCGTGCCCGGTGCGGTCGGCCGCCGCGCAGGTGCGCTGCGCCGTGCCCTGGCCGAAATGCGTCGTCATGCCGCCGAACGGCCGCTGGTAGATGCGGCCGTCCTCGGTACGCGAAAACGGCACCCCGTAGTGCTCCAGCTCGATCACGGCATCGGGCGCTTCCTTGCACATGTACTCGATCGCGTCCTGGTCGCCGAGCCAGTCCGAGCCCTTGATGGTGTCGTACATGTGCCAGCGCCAGTCGTCCTCGCCCATGTTGCCGAGTGCCGCGCTGATGCCGCCCTGCGCCGCAACCGTGTGGCTGCGCGTCGGGAAGACCTTGGTGATACAGGCGGTGTCGAAACCGGCCTGTGCCAGCCCGAAGGTGGCGCGCAGCCCGGCACCGCCGGCGCCGATGACGACGACGTCATAACTGTGATCGATGAATTCGTAGTCGCTCATGAACCGATTCCGATGACGAGGATCGAGTAGACGGCCGCTATCGCAACGAAGACGTGCGCGAAACGCGACAGCAACAGGGATACGACCTTGGTGCCCGGCGTGTGCACGTAATCTTCAATGACGACCTGCACGCCGAGGTACGAGTGATAGGCGAGGGTCAGCGACAGCAAGGACAACAACACCCCGTTCAGCGGCACGCCGATGAAACGAATGACGTCGAGATAAGTGAGGCTCTGCAGGCCGAGCAGCGAATAGACGAACCAACTGCCGAGCAGGACCAGCGCGACGGCCGAGACCCGCTGTCCCCACCAGTGATCCGTGCCTTCCTTCGCGCTGCCGAGGCCGAGCACCCGGCCCAGCGGTGTCTTCAGGCTCATGTCGCGATCCACCAGAAAACCGTGTTCATGGCGACCGCGAACGCCAGCACCAGCCACGCCGAACGATCGGCGCTCCGCTTGTCGAAACCGCGTCCCGTGTCCCAGGCCAGGTGGCGAATGCCATTGGCGGCATGGAAGAAGAAGGCGAAACTCCAGCCGACCAGCAACAGCCTGCCGGCCATCGTGCCCATCAGCGCAGTGAATCTCAGGTAAGCCTCCGGGCCTGCCGCGGCCTGCATCAGCCAGGCGGCAAACACGATGAGGCCGATGGACATCGCCACGCCGGTCACGCGGTGCAGGATCGACAGCACCATGGTGATCGGCCATCGATAGATAGACAGGTGTGGCGACAGGGGTCTGCCGGAATTACTCATGCGCGTACTTTCTTGTTATTTCAGAAATCGATACAACGGCCGCCCTTCTCCCAGTCGCCGTAGCGCGTCGGGTCCGGTCCCTTGCGACCGCCGATTTCCTTCGGCCGGTCCCCGGATGACGCCTTGTCGTCGGCAGCCTCGTCGTGTTCGGACGCTGTCGGACTGTCGTCGCCTGGAGGGTCGGTCTTGCTCATGGGCGAAGTATGCCAGACAACTTCTGAAGCTGCATGAATCGATGAAATTTCCGTTCGAGTAGTTACAATCGAAAGTCCATGGACGCTTTCCCGTACTCGAAGATCATCGTCTCCGGCGCCGATGCGTTCGATTTCCTGCAGGCGCAGCTCTCCAACGACCTGCGCCTGCTGCAGGAAAACCCGGAGCTGCTGGCGGCCTGGTGCAACCCGAAGGGCCGCGTCATCTGCATCCTGCGCGTGCGCCGCCGCGACG
The DNA here is from genome assembly GCA_963712755.1 of uncultured Gammaproteobacteria bacterium. GTDB lineage: Bacteria > Pseudomonadota > Gammaproteobacteria > Steroidobacterales > Woeseiaceae > UBA1847. The sequence goes on from CAVQIY010000001.1 coordinate 301,636, forward strand.
GCGGTTACGTGCTGTTGCTGCCCGCCGAACTCGCGGACTCCGTGCTGCAGCGGCTCACCCTGTTCCGCTTCCGCTCGAAGGTCACGTTCGAGCAAGCGCAGGCCACGCCGGAGGACCTCGGCATCGAGGGTGATACCCGGGACTGGCTGCTCGACAACCTGAAGGCCGGCCGGCCGGAAATCTGGCAGGCGCAATCCGAACAATTCACGCCGCACATGCTGAATCTCGACCTGCTCGGCGCGGTCAGCTTCGACAAGGGCTGTTATCCCGGCCAGGAGATCGTCGCCCGCACCCACTACCGCGGCGCGACGAAGCGCCGCAGCCACCGTTTCCGGTCCGCGCAGCCGGTAGCGCCGGGCGACAGGGTCAGCGACGGCGAGCGCGATATCGGCGAGGTGCTGAACGCGATCGGCAACGAGCTGCTGGCCGTCATCCCGTCGGAAAAGGCCAACGAGCCACTGTCCGTCGCGGAATCGAGCTCGAACACATGCCACTCGCGTACGCCTGAGCCGGACGCGCCCGGAATTTGACATAACCTTTGGCAGGCGCCTCGAGTTATTCGAACACTTCCGGCCGCATGTGCGGGAACAGCAACACGTCGCGGATCGACGCTGAATCGGTGAACAGCATGACGAGCCGGTCGATGCCGACGCCGATACCGGCGGTCGGCGGCATGCCGTACTCGAGCGCGCGAATGTAGTCGTGATCGAACGCCATCGCCTCGTCGTCGCCCGCCTCGCGGTCGGCCACCTGTGCGCGGAAGCGCTCGGCCTGGTCCTCGGGATCGTTCAGCTCCGAGAAGCCGTTCGCGATTTCGCGGCCGGCGATAAACAGCTCGAAGCGGTCCGTGACGAACGGGTCGGCATCGTTCCTGCGCGCAAGCGGCGATACCTCCGCGGGGTACTGCGTGATGAAGGTCGGCTCGCGCAGCTTCGCCTCGCAGGTTTCGTCGAAGATCTCCGTCTGCAGCTTGCCGGCACCGTAACTGTCCCTGACCGGCGCGCCGAGTTTCCTGCACCAGGCGGCCAGGTAGTCGCGGTCGCGGATTTTCGCGGCGTCGAAGCCGGGATTGTGCTGCAGGATCGCCGCCTCGACCGTCAGCCGCGCAAACGGCTTGCCGAAATCGTATTCCTCGCCCTGGTAGTTGATGAGCGTCGTACCGTTCACGGCATCCGCCATGCCGTGCAGCATGGCCTCGGTCGAATCCATCCAGTCGTTGTAGTCCGCGTAGGCCCGGTACGCCTCCAGCATGGTGAACTCGGGATTGTGCTGCGTGGAGACGCCCTCGTTCCTGAAGTTGCGATTGATCTCGTAGACGCGCTCGAAGCCGCCGACGACCAGGCGCTTCAGGTTCAGTTCGGGCGCGATGCGCAGGTAGAGCGTCATGTCCAGCGCATTGTGATGCGTCTTGAACGGCCGCGCGATGGCACCGCCGGGCGTCGTCTGCATCATGGGGGTCTCGACCTCGAGAAAGTCGAGCGATTCGAGGAACGCGCGCATGTACGTGATGATCCGCGAACGCTTGCGGAAGACCTCGCGGCTCGACTCATTGATGATCAGGTCGACGTAACGCTGCCGGTAGCGCGTCTCCTGGTCGGTCAGGCCGGCCCACTTCTCGGGCAACGGGCGCAGCGACTTGGTCAGCAGCCGTACCTCGTCCGCACGCACGGTGAGCTCGCCGGTATTGGTGTGAAACAGTTCGCCGCTCGCGCCGAGGATGTCGCCGACGTCCCAGCGCTTGAACGCCTGGTACACGCCCTCCGGCAGCCGGTCCCGTTCGAGGCGTACCTGGATCTGGCCGGAGCGGTCGGCCAGCTTGATGAAGCTCGCCTTGCCCATGACGCGCTTGGCCATCATGCGCCCGGCCACGGCGACCTGGACCTGCTCTTTTTCGAGCGTCTCGTTGTCGTGTGCCCCGTACATGTGGTGCAGTTCGTCCGCCAGCGCATTGCGGTGGAAGTCGTTCGGGAAAGGATTGCCTTGCTCGCGCAGCGCGTCGAGCTTCTGGCGCCGCTCGGCAATCAGCTTGTTCTCGTCCTGTGGGTTGTTGTCTGCCACGCCGGTCTAGAGTCCTTGTTTGAGACTTGCCTCGATGAACGTATCCAGCGCTCCGTCGAGCACCGCCTGAGTGTTACCGGTTTCTATGCCGGTTCGCAAATCCTTGATGCGGCTCTGGTCGAGCACGTAGGAGCGGATCTGGCTGCCCCAGCCGACGTCGGCCTTGCTGTCCTCGAGAGCCGACGCCTCCGCGCGCCGCTTCTGCAACTCGAGCTCGTAGAGCTTGGCCTTCAGCTGGTTCATGGCCGTTGCCTTGTTCTTGTGCTGCGAGCGATCGTTCTGGCACTGCACGACGATGTTGGTCGGCAGGTGCGTGATGCGCACCGCGGACTCGGTGCGGTTGACGTGCTGCCCGCCCGCGCCGCTCGCGCGGTAGACGTCGATCCGCAGCTCGGACGGGTCGATGTCGATATCGATGTCGTCGTCGACCTCGGGGGAGACGAACACCGATGCAAACGACGTGTGGCGGCGATTGCCCGAGTCGAACGGCGACTTGCGCACCAGCCGGTGCACGCCGGTCTCGGTCCGCAGCCAGCCGTAGGCGTACTCGCCTACGACGTGCACGGTGGCACTCTTTATACCCGCCACTTCGCCCGCCGACGCCTCGATCACCTCGGCCTTGAAGTCGTGATCTTCGGCCCAGCGCAAGTACATCCTGAGCAGCATTTCCGCCCAGTCCTGCGCCTCGGTGCCGCCCGCGCCCGACTGGATGTCGAGGTAGGCGTTATTGGCGTCCATCTCGCCGGAGAACATGCGCCGGAACTCGAAGCCCTCGACGCGCGTTTCGAAGCCCAGCAGGTCGCGCTGGACTTCTGCAGCCGTGTCCGCGTCACCTTCCTCGATCGCGAGCGCCAGCAGCTCGCCGGCGTCCCTGAGGCCGTTCGTGATCTCGTCGAGCCCGGTCACGATCTGCTCCAGCCGGGCCCGCTCCTGGCCGAGCGCCTGCGCGCGCTCCGGGTCGTCCCAGACGTTCGGCTGCTCCAGCTCACGCTGGACCTCGGTCAGCCGCTCCGCCTTCTGTTCGTAGTCAAAGATACCCCCTCAACGCGTCGGCGCGTTCGGTGAGATCCGCTAGCGAATATCTGATCTGACTCGTTTCCATGTTGCTTTGATCCAGGGCGCACCGGGGCGCGGAAAACGCGCGATATTATCACGCACCGCGCGATTTTACGGGCGCGATTTGTTCGACGACGAGCTGTGCAGATTCGAAGCCGCGGTACTCGTTCACGTCGAGGCGATAGGCGAGCTGCACGTAGCCGCGCCAGGCCGGTCCCGCCTGGTTGAAGGCGATGGCGTCGATGGCGTTGCCGCCGGCGGCCGGCCTGACACGGAGCTTCAGGTGCTTCTCGCCGACCGTGCGCTGTTCGAGCACCTCGAAGTCACCGCTCCACACGGGCTCCGGGAAACCCGCGCCCCACGGCCCCGCTTCGCGCAGCTTGCGCGCGAAGTCGAGATCCAGCGCCCGCTCCGGCAACACTCCGTCACTGACGATCGCGCCGCTGAAGTCGGCCGACGGGTACAGCCGTTCGAGCTGCTCCGCGACGCGCCGTGCGAAGGCATCGTAATGCGTCTCCGCGATCGTCAGTCCGGCTGCCATGGCGTGCCCGCCGAATTTGACGATGAGGCCGGGATCGACGGCGTGTACCGCCTCCAGCAGGTCGCGCACGTGCACCCCCGGTATCGAGCGGGCCGAGCCCTTGAGCAGGGTGTCCGATTCCCTGGCGAAGGCGATGGTCGGCCGATGACAACGCTCGCGCACGCGCGCTGCGATCAGCCCGACCACGCCCTGGTGCCAGGCCTCGTCGTAGACGCAGACGCAGGCAGGCAGGTTGCGCGCATCCATCTCGTCGACGTAGGCGAAGGCCTGGTCGCGCATCGTCGACTCGATGTCGCGGCGCTCGCCGTTGATGCGGTCGAGGATCGCCGCATGGTGCAGCGCCGTACTCATGTCGTCGGTCAGCAGGCATTCGATGCCGATCGAGATATCCTCCAGGCGGCCCGCGGCATTGATCCGCGGTCCCGCCACGAACCCGAGGTCGGCGCTCACCGTTCTCGCCGGCTGGCGTCCCGACTGGCGCAGCAGCGCCTCGATGCCGGGTACCGTCTGGCCCGCGCGGATGCGGCGCAGACCCTGGTCCACCAGCACGCGATTGTTGTGATCGAGCGGCACGACGTCGGCGACCGTGCCGAGTGCCACGAGGTCCAGGTACCGCGACGGCACGCGCGCGGCGCCCTTCCGGCCGTCGCGTTCCAGCCGCCGCCCGAGCGCCGCCAGGACGTAGAACGCCACGCCCACGCCGGCCAGGTTGCGGCTCGGGAAGCGGCTGCCCGGCAGGTTCGGGTTCACGATCACGGCTGCATCGGGCAGCTCGTTGCCGGGCAGGTGGTGGTCCGTGACCAGCACGGGCATGCCGAGCCTGTTCGCCTCCGCGACGCCGGCGAGACTCGAGATGCCGTTGTCGACGGTCACCAGCAGCCCGGGCGCGTTGCCGGCCGCGATGCGCACGATCTCCGGGGTCAGCCCGTAGCCGAACTCGAAGCGGTTCGGTACCAGGTAGTCCACGTCCTCGAAACCGAACTCCCGCAGGCAGCGCAGCATCAGTGCCGCGCTCGTGGCGCCGTCGACGTCGAAATCCCCCACGACGGTGATGCGGCTCGCGCGTTTCGCCAACGAGGAGATCGACGGCCGCGTCGACGTTCTCGAGCAGGCTGACCGGTGCCAGCCGCGCCAGGCCGTAGTCCAGCTGTGCCGGATCCGCGACGCCGCGCGCGGCGAACAGCCGCGCACTGATCGGATCGAACGCGGACAGCGCGGCGAGCACCTGCGGATCGGGCGCCGCGCGCATGACGACGGGCCGGCTGCTGCTCATGCGGCGGGCGCCTCGAGCAAGCGGGCCCTGCGGCGCCACACGCGCAGCCGGTCGGCCCGGCGCAGCGTTGCCCGGACGCCATCCGCGGTTACCAGCACCGCCCCGGCCAGTCGCCCCCGCTCGAGCGCATCGCGCACTGCCCGGAGTTCGGCATCGAGCGAGGCGCTCGCGTCACTCACGGCCGGCACGACCGCGACGAAGCCGCCCGGCATGGCATCGAGACAGGCAGCGATCGTGCCCGGCCATGCCGCGGCACGGCCGCTGGCACTGGCCCAGTAGCCGCGCAACAGCGGCTCTGCCCCGTACAGCGGCGGTAGCTCGCCCGCGCACGGCGCCGGGGCGTGGCCGCCGCCCCAGAGCCACAGCGAATTCACGGGCGCGCGGCCGGCCGCGACGCGTTCCGCGTTGACCGGCTGCGCATGCAGTGTCATTTCGATCTCGGAGATCAGGTTGAGTGTGTCCGCAGCCACATCCGCCGGCGGTAAAGCGCCTCCGGGGTTGCGGCCGTCCACTGCCGCCGCGGGCATGCCCGGCGTCACCAGCGGATGCTCGGAGCGGATATAACCATAGCGGCCGAGCCGCGCAAAACCGAGCGTCCCCTCGCCGCCGAGGGTTTCCTGCAGGGCGTCGAACAGGCGCCGCAGCTCGGGCTTGCTGACGTCACCGGGGCCGAGCACGTGCAGGAACAGGCGGTCGAGCCGCGGCTCCATGTACACGGGTTCCGCGGCGGCGATCCAGGTGCCGGGGCGCTCCCCCGTCTGGCCCCACATGCGCAGCGCCGCGATGCCTGCCGCGGGGTAGTCGCGGCCGAGTGCGCGCAGGACCTCGGCCAGCGGGTCCACGGGGGCAGGCACCTCCTCCAGCCGGCCCCGCGACAGCCAGCGGAGCAGCGCGCGGTCGGTCAGCCGCCCCCGTACCGGCGGCAACAGCACGACGGCATCTGGACTGTGTCGGGTATCAGGCACGCTTTTGGTTCCGTTCTCGCTATTCGCTATGATGGCGCGGCAGCCGACCATGGTAACGGAAACGGGTTTTGAAGTTTACGCGCGAAATATCATCGGTAACGACGATCCGCCGGGTGTCCGGCGACGCCATCGTCGTCGGCAATGAGCGCTACACCGGGACGCTCGCGCTGACGCCGGGCGGCCTGGTCCCGGACTTTGCGCCGCCGCCGCTCGACGAGCTCGCGATCGCGCATTTCGAGACGCTCCTCGCGGACGAACCGGAACTCCTCATACTCGGCACGGGCGAGCGCACGGTCTTTCCGCCGCGCGAACTGACCTTCGCGTTCGCGAGGCGCCGCATCGGCCTCGAGGTCATGGACACGGCGGCGGCCGCGCGCACCTTCAACGTACTGGCCGGGGAAGGCCGCCGGCTGGCAGCGGTACTCTACCTCTGAATCAATCGAAGATCGTATCGCCGGAGATGCCGTTGCTCTCCAGCATTGTCCGCAGGTTCCTGAGCGCCTCGATCTGAATCTGCCGGACCCGCTCGCGGGTTACGCCGATTTCCTCGCCGATGTGCTCCAGCGTCTCGCGATGGTATCCATGCAGTCCGAAGCGGCGCTCCACGACCTCGCGCTGCTTGGCGCTCAGCTCACAGACCCAGCGGTCGACGATGTCGGTGACGTCGTCTTGCTGCGCACAGCGCGGCGGCTCCGAATCCCGCCGCGCGCGCAGCCGGTCGATGGGGCCCGCGCCGCTTTCGTCGACGTTGCCCGATCGCAGCGTAACGCGCTCGTGCAAAGCCATCAGCCGCTGCACCTCCGCGACGTCACGCTCGAGGTGCTCGGCGATGTCGGCCGCCGTCGGCTCCCTGTCGTCGTGCTGGCGAATGCTGCGTGCCGCGCGCAGGCAGGCATGGATGTCCTTGATGATGTGGATCGGCAGGCGCACCGATCCCGACTGGTTCATGATCGCGCGCTCGATGGTCTGGCGGATCCACCAGGTGGCGTAGGTCGAGAATCGGAAGCCACGCTCCGGATCGAATTTCTCGACGGCATGTATCAGGCCGAGATTGCCTTCCTCGATGAGGTCCAGGAACGGCAGGCCGCGATTGACGTAGCGCCGGGCGATCTTGACCACCAGCCGCAGGTTGCTCTCGATCATGCGGTGGCGGGCGGCTTCGTCACCGTCCCTCGCGAGGCGCGCGAACTTTTTCTCCTCGTCGGCGGTGAGCAGCGGGGGTACGCCGATCTCGGTGAGGTACAGGCTCGTGGCATCGTGCAGCCGCGCGGCCGCCTTCCCGTTCGGCCGCGCCTCTTTCGACTCGTCGACCTGCACTCGCGCTTTCTGCACTCGCTGCTACCCCCTCGCTGGAGCCGCGCTGCGCAGGATCAGGTGAACGTCGAATTACCTCGCAGGCAGATACTGTCGCGGGTTAACCGGCTCGCCGTTGCGCCTGATCTCGAAGTGCAGTCGCGGCTTCCGTTCCGGCCCCTCCCCCATTGTCGCGATCTGCTGGCCCTTCCGAACGGCCTGTCCTTCCTTGACCAGCAGTTTCGCGTTGTGCCCGTAGGCACTCAGGTAGGTGTCGTTGTGCTTCAGAATAATAAGCTGACCGTAGCCGATGAGTCCACCGCCCGCATACACGACCCTGCCCGGGGCCGCGGCAACGATGGGCTGGCCCGCGCGGCCGTCGATCAGCACGCCGGTTCCGCTGCCCGGTTTCCCGCCGAATTCCACGCTGATGCGCCCGCTGGTCGGCCAGCTCCACGCGGGTGGCGGCTGGGTGGGAATCGACGGCAATGACGGGCGCCGCGTGGGTTGCGTGGACGCGCCGCGCGCGCTCGCCCCGGCAGGCGGCGTGAGCAGTATCACCTGCCCGGGATAGATCAGTGAGCCGTCGCCGAGCCGGTTCCAGCGCGCCACGTCCGCCGGGTCCTTGCCGTAGCGCCAGGCGATCGAGTGCAGGGTCTCGCCCTTGCGGACGATGTGCTGTTCAGGCTTTGCCTGCCAGCTGCCGCTCGAGCTGCACGCGGCGAGCAACAGCATGGCCAGCAGGACCGCGACGACACGCATGCCCATCACCCTCGCGCCATGAGATACCCGATGACGAGGACGGTGACGACGACCATTCCCCAGCCGATACGCTCGATGTAGCGAAGCAGTGTCGCTTCGAGACGGACGCCCGCGTACTTGACGACGGCAGCCACGAGGAAGAAGCGGGCGCCGCGGCCGATGACCGAGGCGAGGACGAACGCGGGGAAATTCAGCACCGCGACGCCGGCCGCGATCGTGAAGACCTTGTACGGGATCGGCGAGAACCCGGCGACGAAGACGGTCCAGAAGCCGTAGGCATCGAACCATCTCTGTGCCGTCTCGTACGCACTCCAGTAATGCGAATTGCGCAACCAGGGCTCGATGGCCTCGAATGCCAGCAGCCCGATCGCGTACCCGGCGATGCCACCGGCGACCGACAGCAACGAGGCATTGAGCGCGTAGCGCCAGGAGCGCTCGGGCCTGGCCATGCACATCGGCGCGAGCATCACGTCGACCGGGATCGGGAAGAACGACGACTCCGCGAAGCTCATCGCACCGAGGTACCACTCGGCGTGGCGATGCCGCGACCAGCGCATCACGCGCTCGTAGAGGGGTCCGAATAACGCCATCCTGGCTACCTGTCCTTTGCCGACGGCACAGAATAATTTACGTAATAAATATGTCGCAACATATTAATATATAGAACTCTTTAATCTTTAACGAGCGGCACGAAGCTGACGCCGCCGATCGTCTGCTGCTCGTAGTGGTCGCGATGGCGCGTCACCACGGTGAGCGCCTGGTGGCCCGGGGCGCCGACCGGCATCACGAGCCGCCCGCCGGGTGCGAGCTGCTCGAGCAGCTTCTCCGGCACCACCGTCGCCGCGGCCGCGACGATGATGCCGTCGTACGGCGCGTACTTGGGCCACCCGTCCCAGCCGTCGCCGGGCCGGAACTGCACGTTGTAGATATCCAGATCGCGCAGCCGCTGCCGGGCCTTGCGCAGCAGTTCGGGAATGCGCTCCACCGAATAGATCTTCCTGACCAGCGGCGCCAGCACCGCCGTCTGGTAGCCGCAGCCGGTCCCGATCTCGAGCACCTTCTCGCCTTCGAACCCGTCCAGCAGGGCCTCGGTCATCCGCGCGACGACGTAGGGCTGGCTGATCGTCTGGCCGTGGCCGATCGGCAGCGCCGTGTCCTCGTAGGCACGGCTGGCCAGGGCTTCGTCGACGAACAGGTGGCGCGGCACGTTGCGGATCCGGCTCAGCACCGCCTCCGAGCGTATGCCGTGCGCGCGCAACCGCTCGACGAGCCGGTCGCGCGTGCGCGCGGACGTCATCCCGATACCGGCGACACCGCCTGCCGGGCTAGTCATGCGCCAGCCAGTCGCTGATCTGCGGCAGGGACTCGTGGCGCGTGAGATCGACCTTGAGCGGGGTCACCGCGACCGCCCCCTGCTCGATGACATGGAAATCCGTGCCCGCGCCGGAATCCGCGCCGCGGCCCGCCGGACCCACCCAGTAGATGGTCCGCCCGTGGGGGTCCTGTTGCCGTACCACCGGCTCGGACTTGTGACGGAACCCGAGGCGCGCGGCGACGATGCCGTTCAGCTCCTCGTAAGGCCTGTCCGGTACGTTGACGTTCAGCGTGATATTGGAGGAAAAGGACGCGCGCTCGAGCTTCTGCACCATCTCGGTGACGACCCGTGCCGCCGTGTCGAAATGTTCCAGGCGCCCGTAACCGGCGAGCGACACGGCGATCGCGGGCAGTCCGAGGAAGCGCCCCTCCATGGCAGCCGCCACGGTGCCGGAGTAGATCACGTCGTCGCCGAGGTTGGCGCCGTGATTGATGCCCGACACCACGAGGTCCGGTTCGTAGTCGAGGAACCCCGTGAGCGCCAGGTGCACGCAGTCCGACGGGGTGCCGTCGACGCAATAACGGTTCTCGGCGATCTTCTGCACCCGCAGCGGATGCTGCACGGTGAGTGAATTGCTGGCCGCCGAGCGATTGCGGTCCGGCGCGAACACCACGACGTCCGCGACCCTGGCGAGCGCCTCGGTCAGTACGTTGATGCCTGTCGCAAGATAACCGTCGTCATTACTTACGAGGATTTTCATTATTGCTGGACGGGAATTGATCGTTTGGCTGCTTGCGACGCGCTCACTATACTCAATGTTCCCGCTGCACCATAGCTTTCAGGAACCGACATCGTGACGGACGACGACAAGGAACTGTTCCGCCGGGCACTGGCGGACGCCAAGCCGTTGCGTACGACCCGGCGCGCCGCGGAGGTCGTTCGCAAGCCAGCGCCCCGGGCCCGTTTCTCGCGCGCCGACGAGCAAGCGGTCCTGCGCGAAAGCCTCGAAGCCGATATCGACGACACCGAGCGTCACGGCGGCGAGAGCCTGCGATTTCATCGCCCGTCGGTCGGCAGGCGCACCATGCGCAAGCTCGCGCGGGGCAATTTCAGCGTGCAGGACGAAATCGACCTGCACGGCATGACGGTCGCCGAGGCGAAACCGCGGCTCGCCGAGTTCATCGAACGCTGCGCCCGCGACGGCAGGCTCTGCGTGCGCATCGTGCACGGCAAGGGCCTGGGTTCGGGCGAGCGCGGCCCCGTGCTGAAACAGAAGGTGAACCGCTGGCTGCGGCAGTCGGATACGGTGCTCGCGTTCGTCTCCACGCGCCAGGTCCATGGCGGCACCGGGGCGTTGTACGTGCTGCTGCGGCAGCTGTAGGGGCGGGGCCGGCCCCGCGTTCGATATCAGCGTCGAGCCACTCGCGGTTCGACAACCGCGCGTACAAAGGGCGCACCAATGGGCACCTGTAGGAGCGGGCCTGGGCCCGCGATCGATGTCAGCCACGAACCACTCGCGGTTCGACAACCGCGCCTGCAAAGGGCGCACCAATGGGCACCTGTAGGAGCGGGCCTGGGCCCGCGATCGATGTCAGCCACGAACCACTCGCGGTTCGACAACCGCGCCTACAGGGTGGCGATCTCGCGCAGCACCGAGGTCGCGAACGCGCCCGGCGGCAGGGTGAACTCGAGCCACAGCGCGTCGCTGTCGAAGTTCCAGGACAGGTCCTGGATGCGCAACCGAAGCGGGCGGCTCGCAGCCTTGACGCCGAGGCGTTCGAGGCCGGTCTTGAGGTCCTCGTGAGCCTGGAGTGCATCACGCTCCAGCGTCTCGATCTCCCCTGCTGAAGTTCCACTCCGCAGGCCCCACAGCGTTGCGGTGGGGTGAATATCCAGTTCGCGCGCACGACGCTCGAGCGTCTCGTCGATCGCGTCGGCGCGGAACACGCTGCCGGAGCCGTCGAGGTTCACGAGCTCGCCCGGCAGGATGCGCTCCCAGCTGCCGTCGGCGACGCGCACGGAGAGTATCTCGTTGAACAGCAGTGAGCGGGCGGCCGAAATCGCGATACTGCGCTTGTCGCGCTTGAGCCGCGCGCCCGCGAACAGCCGCCTTGCGAGGTCGACGTTGCTGCCGTCGCGGCCGAAGCGTTGCGGACCGAAGTAATTGGGCACGCCGCGAGCGGCGATGCTCGCGAGGCGCTCTTCCACGGCCGGCCGCATCGCCGCTGCGTGTGGCGTACAGAGCGCGATGCGGAAGGAGTTGCTGGCGTGCGCCCCGCGGCGCAGCTTGCGATCGTGGCGCTGCACGGCGAGGATCGAAACTCCCTCGGCCGCGAATGCGCCCCATTCCACGCCGCCGCGGCCCGGCACGCTGAACCACTGCTGCGTGATCGCATGGCGGTCTTTCATGCCGGCGTAACCGACGTCCCCGGGGCGCACGCCGGCGAATCGTGCGAGTTGCCGCGCCACCCAGTCGGTGTTCGCGGCGACCTTCTCGACCCACAGGTAATCGTGCTCGCCGGCAGCCGCTCAGCTCGAAGCCGATATTTTCGACGACGCGGAACGCGGACGGCTCGTTGCGGATCGACGCTGTAAACAGCGCCGCGCCGTGCGCACGCGCCCACTCCGGAAGCGCACCGGGGGTTGCCGGCAAGGCCGTCTCAGTCGCCGCCGGCGGCGTCGGGAACGACCTGGTAGAAGGTCTCCCTGCGTCCGATCAGCCCCAGGTCCGTGCGGGCGCGCTCCTCGGCCGCTTCGAGACCCTGCTTGAGATTCACGACTTCGGCATCGAGTGCGGCGTTGCGCTCACGCAGCCGCTCGTTCATCGCGCGTTGTTCCGCGACCGCATCGCGCAACTTCATCGTCTTGCGGTAGCCGCCGTCGGACAGCCACAGCTGCGCCTGCAGCAGCACGGCAACGGTGCCGAGCACGATCAGCAGCCAGCGCAGGTTCGACAAGCGGAATCCCCAGGTTGCGTTGTCAGGCCTTCACGGAGAACGCGCCACGCCCGGCGTATTGCGCGCTCCCGCCCAGTTCTCTTCGATGCGCAGCAGCTGGTTGTACTTGGCGATGCGGTCCGATCGCGACAACGACCCGGTCTTGATCTGCGTTGCCCGGGTGCCCACCGCGATATCGGCGATCGTGCTGTCCGAGGTCTCCCCGGACCGGTGCGAGATCACCGCGGCGTAGTCCGCCTCCACTGCCATAGTAATTGCATCAAGAGTTTCGGTTAAGGTACCGATTTGGTTGGGTTTTATCAATATCGCATTTGCAATCTTTTCGTCGATGCCGCGAGCCAGTATCGCGGTGTTGGTCACGAACAGGTCGTCGCCGACGAGTTGCACGCGATCGCCGAGGGCATCGGTCAGCACGCGCCAGCCCGCCCAGTCGCTCTCGTCCATGCCGTCCTCGATGCTGATGATCGGGTACGCATCGGCGAGTTCGGTGAGAAAGTCGCTGAAACCGGCCGCGTCGAAGCGGCGCCCTTCGGAGGCGAGGTTGTACTGGCCGTCCTCGTAGAACTCCGAACTCGCGACGTCGAGGCCGAGCAGGATATCGTCGCCCGCGGAGAAGCCGGCCACGTCGATCGCCTCCATGATGGTGTCGAGCGCCGCGCGATTCGACGGCAGGTCGGGCGCGAATCCGCCCTCGTCGCCGACCGCGGTGTTCAGGCCCTTGCCGCGCAGGACCGCTTTCAGCGCATGGAAGATCTCGGTGCCGTAACGCAGCGCCTCCGAAAACGTCGGCGCACCGACGGGCAGGATCATGAACTCCTGGATGTCCACGCTGTTGTCGGCATGCGCGCCGCCGTTGATGATGTTCATCATCGGCACCGGCATGGTCGTGCCGTCACCGAGGTGCCGGAACAGCGGCTTGCCCGCCGACTGCGCGGCGGCACGGGCCGTAGCCAGCGACACGGCGAGCAGCGCGTTGGCGCCGAGCCGGCCCTTGTTGTCGGTACCGTCGAGCTCGATCATGCGTGCGTCCAGCGCGCGCTGGTCCGCGAAATCCCTGCCGACGAGGGCGTCGCGCAGCGCGCCGTTGACATTGGCGACGGCCTTCGTGACGCCTTTGCCGAGGTAGCGCGACTTGTCGCCGTCGCGCAGTTCGACGGCTTCACGCGTGCCCGTGGAGGCGCCCGAGGGCACGGCTGCTCGCGCCATGGTGCCGTCGTCGAGGGTCACATCCGCCTCGACCGTGGGGTTGCCGCGGGAATCGAGAATTTCCCGGCCGCGAATCTCGCTGATCCTGATCATTGTCGTGTCCTTGGGGATTTATTCGGCCAGCCCGAGCTCCGTCTCGAGATAACCGCGCTGTTTAACGTTCCGGTCGATGGCGACGAGGGTCTCGAGCAGCGCCGCCATGTGCGCGAGCGGCATGGCGTTCGGGCCGTCCGAGAGGGCCTCGTCCGGATTCGGGTGCGTCTCCATGAACAAGCCGGCAATGCCCGCGGCGGTGGCCGCACGCGCGAGCACCGGGATGAACTCGCGCTGCCCGCCGGACGCCGAGCCCCTGCCGCCGGGCAGCTGCACGGAATGGGTGGCATCGAACACCACCGGGCAGCCCGTGCCGCGCATGACGGCGAGGCCGCGCATGTCGGAGACGAGGTTGTTGTAACCGAAGCTGAAACCGCGCTCGCACACCATGATGTCTTCGTTGCCCGTCGACTTCGCCTTGTCGACGACATTCTGCATTTCCCACGGCGACAGGAATTGCCCTTTCTTGATGTTGACGGGCTTGCCGGTGGCGGCGACGCGCAGGATGAAATTCGTCTGGCGGCACAGGAAGGCCGGCGTCTGCAGGACGTCGACCACCGCGGCGACCTCGTCCATGGGCGTATCCTCGTGTACGTCCGTCAGGACCGGGACACCGACCTGCGCGCGCACCTCGCCGAGGATGCGCAGGCCCTCGTCCATGCCGGGGCCGCGGAAACTGCCCGCGGAACTGCGGTTCGCCTTGTCGAAGGACGATTTGTAGATGAACGGAATCTCCAGCCGGGCGCAGATCTCCTTCAGCGTGCCCGCCGTGTCGACGGCCATCGCCTCGCTCTCGACGACGCAGGTGCCGGCGATCAGGAAGATCGGCCGGTCGTTGCCGGCCTCGAAATGGGTCAGCTTCATGCCTCGGCAGCCCTGGGCAATTCACCCTCGTGGTGTTTTCGCGCCGCGCCGATGAATCCCGTGAACAGGGGATGACCGTCGCGCGGGTTGGAGGTGAACTCCGGGTGGAACTGGCTGGCGAGAAACCACGGGTGACCGGGGAGTTCGACCATCTCGACGAGATCGTCGACCGACACGCCGGAGAACCGCAGCCCGGCCGCTTCCAGCTGCGCCCGGTAGTTGTTGTTCACTTCGTAGCGGTGCCGATGCCGTTCCTGGATCAGGCCGGTCCCGTAGGTGCGTGCCGCCAGCGACCCCTCGGCGAGCCGGATCTCCTGTGCGCCGAGCCGCATCGTGCCGCCCAGCGCGGACTGCTCGTCGCGCTGCTCGACGCCGCCGCTCGCGGTCTGCCATTCCGTGATCAGGCCGACGACCGGGTGCGGCGTCGCCTTGTCGAACTCCGTGCTCATGGCACCGTCGAGCCCGGCGAGGTTGCGCGCCGCCTCGATGACGGCCAGCTGCATGCCGAGGCAGATGCCGAGGTACGGGATGCCGTTCTCGCGCGCGAACCGCACCGCGCGAATCTTGCCCTCGATGCCGCGGTCGCCGAAGCCTCCCGGCACCACGATGCCGTCCATCCCGACCAGGCCGTCGGTGCCATGGTCCAGGATGTCCTGTGACTCGATGTAATGGATGTTGACGCGCGTCTTGGTATGGATGCCGCCGTGCAGCAGCGCCTCGGACAGCGAGATATACGAGTCCTTGAGATCGACGTACTTGCCGACCATGGCGATGTCGACTACGCCCGTGGGGTTGCGCTTCGCTGCGACGATGGCCTGCCATTCACTGAGATCGGCCGGCGGCAGCTCGAGGCGCAGCTGCCGTGCGACGATGTCGTCCAGCCCCTGCTCGTGCATCATCTCGGGAATCTTGTAGAGGTCGTCGACGTCGTACGCCGAAATCACCGCGGCCTCCTGCACGTTGGTGAACAGCGCGATCTTCTTGCGCTGTTCATCCGGCAGCGGCTGTTCGGAGCGGCAGACGAGGATGTCCGGCTGGATACCGATCGAACGCAGTTCCTTCACCGAGTGCTGCGTCGGCTTGGTCTTGATCTCCGAGGAGGTCGCGATGTAGGGCACCAGCGTCAGGTGCACGTAGACGACCCGGTCGTGACCGAGTTCCACGCCCATCTGGCGAATCGCCTCGAGAAACGGCAGCGACTCGATATCGCCCACGGTGCCGCCGATCTCGACGAGGCAGATGTCCGCATCCCCGGCCCCGCGGCGGACACTTTGCTTGATCTCGTCCGTGATGTGCGGGATCACCTGCACGGTCGCGCCCAGGTAGTCGCCACGGCGCTCCTTGGCGATGACGCTCTCGTAGATCCTGCCGGTGGTGAAATTGCTGTTGCGGCCGGTAACGGTGCGCACGAAGCGCTCGTAATGACCGAGGTCGAGGTCGGTCTCCGTGCCGTCATGCGTGACGAACACTTCGCCGTGCTGGAACGGGCTCATGGTGCCCGGGTCGACGTTGAGGTAGGGATCCAGCTTGATCATGCTGATCGACAGGCCGCGCGCTTCGAGGATCGCCCCCAGGCAGGCCGAGGTAATGCCCTTACCGAGGGACGACACCACCCCGCCGGTGATGAATACATAGGATGTCATGATGAGCCCGGTTGCTCCTGCGGCGGGAAAAGATTAAGGGCTGGATACAAAGCACTGCTCGAGGCCTGTGTGCTTCTCTCCAACCCTTATGAAAGTCGCGCCGTCGTTGGATGAAAGACGGTGTTAAAAGGTAACAGATCGCCCCTGTCGAAACAACGCGGCAGTGACGCCTTCAGTACAGTTCCGGCCGGTCGTCCCAGTGCACCGCCGTGCCCGGTTCGCTGCTCGCGCCGGCCGCGACCCAGAGGTCGGCCACGGCAACCAGTTGCTCGCCTGCGAACACGAGCGGCAGGCGGTCCCGCATCCACGGAACCACCCCCGCGTCCTGCAACAGCTTCTTGAGTTTCTTCGTGTGCGCCTGACCGGCCGGCTTGATTCTGCTCGCCGCCGGTGCGCATCCGCACGCAAAGGCCCCGCCCTGCCGTGGCGGCCGAAAGGCCACGGGGCGCGCCGGGCACCAGCCGCAGCGTGCCCATGCCCTCGCCCAGCGCGACGGGCGTTGTTGCCAGTTCCTTGCCTTCCGGCGGCCAGGCGGCCTCGCCGAGCGGCGGCAGCAGGTAGAGCCGGCCCCGGTAACGGCGCAATTCGCCGCCCGGCCACTCGACCAGCGGCTGCGCATCCGGTTTCGCCTGCAGCACGCTGTCGATGACGGTCGCCAGCCGGGCCGCACCCGGCAGCGGCAGGCCGGCGCGGCGAATCGCGTGGCGCAACAGGTTCCGCTGCCGGGCCTCGGGCAGCTTTGCCAGGCCCTCCACGTCGATCCGGGTTGGTCGGTTGCCCAGCCCTTGCAGGTCGATCGCCGCGAGTTCGTCCAGCATGGACGCGGCTTCACCCGCGAGCTCGGCACTGCGCGCGATCCGCTCGACGGCACCGGGCCAGCGCCGCTCCAGCGCGGGCAGCACGTCGTGGCGCAGGTAATTACGATCGAAGCGCTGATCCTCGTTCGAGGGATCGTCCAGCCATTCGAGGCCGTGCGCCGCGGCGTAACCTTCCAGCTCCGCACGCGAGACGTCGATGAGCGGCCGAACGAGCCAGCCGCCGGCAAAGGGCGTGGCCGCGCCGATACCGGCAAGGCCGGCCGGACCGCTGCCCCGCATGAGGTTCAGAAGCAGCGTCTCGGCCTGGTCGTTGCGATGATGCGCGCTGAGCAGCCAGTCCCCTGCAGCGACGTGCCGCGCGAGCGCCGCGTAACGTGCCGCGCGCGCGGCGGCCTCGATGCCGCTGCCGCCGGTCGTGTCGACGGCGACCCGCTCGGTCACGGACTCGATCCCGAAGCGGCCGGCGAGATCCCGGCAGTACGCGCTCCAACGCGCCGCGTCGGCCTGCAACTGATGATCGACGTGGATTGCGAGCAACCGCTTGCCGTGCCGCGCGCGCGTCTCCGCGAGGGCGTGCGCGAGCACCGTCGAATCGAGGCCGCCGCTCAGTGCGACCAGGTAGCGGCGCGGCTTGTTGGCGATGGTCTCGAGCGCGTCGAGACGCTCCAGCAACACGTCGGGGCCGAACGTCACGCCTCTTTGAAGGCGCCGAACCCGGCGATGCGCTTGTGGCGGTTCTCGAGCAACTGCCCCGCCGGGACGGTCTCGAGTTCGTCCAGCGCCTTGATGAGCGCGTTGCGGATGACTTCCGCGGCCTGCTCCGGATTGCGGTGTGCGCCACCCAGGGGTTCGCGCAGCACTTCGTCGACCAGGCCGAAGTCCTTGAGGCTCGCCGCCGTGATGCGCATCGCCTCGGCCGCCTCCTGGGCCTTGTCGGCGCTCTTCCAGAGGATCGACGCGCAGCCCTCCGGCGAGATGACGGAATAGATGCCGTACTGCAGCATCAGCAGCTTGTCGGCGACGCCGATTGCGAGCGCGCCGCCGGAGCCGCCTTCGCCGATCACGACGCTGATGATCGGCGTCCTGAGATTCGCCATCAGGTACAGGCTGAACGCGATCGCCTCGCTCTGGCCGCGTTCCTCGGCGCCGACGCCGGGGTACGCGCCGGGCGTGTCGATGAAGGTGACGACCGGCAGCGAGAATTTCTCCGCGAGACGCATCAGCCGCTGCGCCTTGCGGTATCCCTCGGGCTTCGGCATGCCGTAATTGCGCCGCACCCGCTCCTTGGTATCGCGCCCCTTCTGGTGGCCGATGAACATGACGGCGCGCCCGTCGATGCGCCCGACGCCGCCGATGATGGCCGGATCGTCCGCATACATGCGGTCGCCGTGCAGCTCCTGGAAATCCGGCGAGATCAACTCGAGGTAGTCCTGCGTGTAGGGCCGCATGGGGTGCCGCGCGACCTGCGCGATCTGCCAGGCGCTGAGCTTCGCGAAAATGCTCTTCGTGAGCGCCTCGCTCTTGGCACGCAGCCGCCTGACCTCCTCGTTGATATTGATCTCGGAGTCGTCGCCGACGAACCGCAGCTCCTCGATTTTTGCCTCGAGTTCGGCGATCGGCTGCTCAAAATCCAGGAATTTCAAATCCATGGCGCAGGACTCTACATGATTTCCCGGCCGGGCGCGTACAGCAGGCGCACGTTGTTGCTGCCGAGGAGCTCGCTGAGCTTATCGCGCAGCTCGCGGCTCGGCCGCACCGACCATTCCGCGCCCAGTTCGAGCCGCGCTTTCGCGCCGTCGCCGAAATACTGCACCGCCACCTCGCAGTTCCCCTGCCGGTAGGGCAGCAGTACGTCGTGCAGTTTCGTGAGCAGCTGTTCGCCCTGGCCGTTCGGCGCGAGTCGCAACAGCATGCTCTTGGCCCGGCTTTCGATCACGCGATCGATGTGCAGCACGTTCCTGACGTTCAGTGACCAGGCGCCGATGAAGTCGTCATAGCGCAGCGGCCCGCTGACCACGACGATCTCGTCCTTCACCAGCAGGTGGCGGAACTCCTGGAAGGTCTCGCCGAACAGGCTCACCTCCATGCGGCCGCTGTCGTCGTCGAGCACGACGCTGACCCGGCTGCCGCGCTTCCGCAGGTCGACGATGAGTCCCGCGACCGTCACTTCGCGCCGCGACTGCGCGTAGTCGCGCTCACCGCGAGCCGCTTGCGGCGGCGGTTCGGCGGCGAGGTCCGCGAGGTTGCCGTCGACGAAACAGCGTGCGTCGGCCCGCACCGCGTGAAACGGGTGACCGGTCAGGTACAGCCCCAGCGCTTCCTTCTCGTTGCTGAGCAGCAGCCGTTCGGGCCATTCGTCCATGTCCACCGCCACCGCGGCATCGCGCTCCACCGGCGGGGCTTCGAGACCGAACATGTCGTTCTGGCCGGCCGCCAGCGCGCGCGCGTGCTGGTCGGCGCTCTGCAGCGCTTCCGGCACCTGGTGCATCAGGGCGCGGCGCGACTGGCCGAAGCCGTCGGTGGCGCCGGACTTGATCATCGCCTCGAGCGCGCGCCGATTCAGCTTGTCGTGATCGACCCGGCGGCAGAACTCGACCAGGCTGCCGTACGGACCGTTGGCATCGCGCTCGGCGATCAGGGCCTCGACCGCCCCTCGCCCGACCCCCTTGATCGCACCGAGCCCGTACAGGATCGCCCGGTCGCCGGCAACGCTGAAATGGTAGGACGACCGGTTGACGCTCGGCGCCTCGAGTTCGAGTCCCAGCTTGCGGCAGTCGTCCTTGAGCGTCACCAGCCGGTCGGTGTTGTCGAGGTCCGCGCTCATGACCGCCGCCATGAACGCGGCCGGGTAATGCGCCTTGAGGTACGCGGTCTGGTACGACAGCATCGCGTACGCGGCGGAATGCGACTTGTTGAAGCCGTAACCGGCGAACTTTTCCATGAGGTCGAAGATGCGCGTGGCGGTCGGCTCGGCCACCCCTCTCTCGGTCGCGCCCGAGACGAAGATCTCGCGCTGCTTGGCCATCTCCTCGGGCTTCTTCTTGCCCATCGCGCGACGTAACAGGTCGGCGCCGCCCAGCGTGTAGCCGGCGAGGACCTGCGCGATCTGCATGACCTGCTCCTGGTAGAGGATCACGCCGTAGGTTTCTTCGAGCACCGGCTTCAGGTCCGGGTGCAGGTAATCGACCTCCGCGGGGTTGGACGAGTGTTTGCGCGCGATGAAGTCGTCGACCATGCCGGACTGCAGCGGTCCCGGCCGGAACAGGGCGACCAGCGCGACGAGATCGCCGAACTGGTCCGGCCGCAGGCGCTTGATCAGGTCGCGCATGCCGCTCGATTCGAGCTGGAACACGGCCGCTGTCTGCGTGCTCTGCAACAACCGGAACGTCTCGGCATCGTCCATG
Organism: uncultured Gammaproteobacteria bacterium; assembly: GCA_963712755.1. GTDB lineage: Bacteria > Pseudomonadota > Gammaproteobacteria > Steroidobacterales > Woeseiaceae > UBA1847. The sequence goes on from CAVQIY010000001.1 coordinate 321,884, forward strand.
GGCACGCGGCTGATGTCGAGCTTCGCGTCCGGGTAGGTCGCATTCACGATACGCTCGGCCCAGTCGATGATCGTGAGCGTCTTCAGGCCGAGGAAGTCGAACTTGACGAGGCCGATGGCTTCCACGTCGTCCTTGTCGAGCTGCGTGACCAGGCTGCTGCCGCCGTCTTCGCAATAGAGCGGCGCGAAATCGGTGAGCTTGTGCGGCGCGATCACGACGCCGCCGGCATGCTTGCCGGCGTTCCTGACCAGCCCCTCGAGCGACTTCGCGAGGTCGATGAGCGCGGTGACCTCTTCGTCGTCGCGGTACATCGCCGCCAGTTCGTCAGACTGTTCCAGCGCCTTGTCCAGCGTCATGCCGATCTCGAACGGCACCAGCTTCGCGATGCGGTCAACGAAGCCGTAGGGGTGGCCGAGCACGCGCCCGGTGTCGCGGATGACCGCCCTCGCGGCCATCGTGCCGAACGTGATGATCTGCGCCACGCGGTCGCGGCCGTAACGCTCGGCGACGTAATCGATGACGCGATCGCGCCCTTCCATGCAAAAGTCGATGTCGAAGTCCGGCATCGAGACGCGTTCCGGGTTCAGGAAGCGCTCGAACAGCAGATCGTGCTCGAGCGGGTCGAGGTCGGTGATGCCGAGCACCCACGCGACCAGGGAACCGGCGCCGGAGCCCCTGCCCGGGCCCACGGGGATGTCGTTGTCGCGCGCCCAGCGGATGAAATCGGCCACGATCAGGAAGTAGCCCGGGAAACCCATGCTGCGGATCACGCCGAGCTCGGTCTCCAGGCGCTCCAGGTACGGCGCGCGGAACGCCGCGCGCCGGCTTGCCGGGACGCCCCGTGCCGCGTAGATCTCCTCGAGTGCCGCATCGAGCCCGCGCCGCGCCTCGGCTTCCAGGAACTGCGCTTCCGTCTGTCCGTCCGGCACCGGGAACGCCGGCAGCACGCTCTCACCGAGTTTCAGGTCGAGGTTGCAGCGCCGCGCGATCTCCAGCGCGTTCTCGAGCGCCTCCGGGACGTCGGCGAACAGCGCGCACATCTCGGCGGAAGACCGCAGGTACTGCTGGTTGCTGTAGTGCCTTGGCCGGTCCGGGTCGGCGAGACTGCGGCTGTCGTGAATGCACACGCGTGCCTCGTGGGCATCGAAATCGTCCTGCTCGACGAAGCGCACGTCATTGCTGGCAACGACCGGTACGCCTTCCTCGCTCGCCAGGACCAGGCTCGCCTGCACGCAGGTTTCCTCGTCGCTGCGCCCGGTCCTGATCAGTTCGAGGTAGTAACGGTCGCCGAAAATGTCGCGCCAGGCGACGAGCCGCTCGCGCGCTTCGTCCAGGTGCCCGAGCAGCAATGAGTGACCGACGTCGCCGTGCACGCCGCCGGACAGCGCAATCAGCCCCTCGCAGCTCGCGCGGTCCAGCCATTCGCGGCGGATCATGGGCTCGCCGCGCACCCGCCCCTCCAGGTAGGCGCGCGAGATCGCGCGGCACAGGTTGCGGTAGCCGCGGTCGTCCTGGCACAGCACGATCAGCGTGTACGGCCGGCCCGGATCGTCCGGGTTCGCAATGCGCAGGTCCGCGCCGATGAGCGGCTTGACGCCGCTCGCGATGGCGCGCCGGTAGAACTTCACGAGCCCGAACAGGTTGTTCCGGTCCGTCATGGCGACCGCCGGCATGCCATCGGCAGCGGCCTTCGCCGCCAGCGCCGGAATGCGCACGGTGCTGTCCACGAGGGAGAACTCGGTATGCACGTGCAGGTGTACGAACGGCACCGCGGTCACGCCAGCGCCCTCACGGGCGAGAAACTGCGGCGGTGCTCGGGGCACGGGCCGAGTTCCCGCAGGCGGGCCCGATGCAATTCGGTGCCATAGCCCTTGTGACGCGCAAACTCGTACTCCGGAAATCGTGCGTGCATGGCGAGCATGATGCGATCGCGCTCGGTCTTGGCGATGATCGACGCCGCGCTGATGGCGTCGACCCGCGCATCACCGCCGACGATCGCCAGCCCGTCGATGCAGCCGTCGCGGAACCGCAGGTCCGGCAGCCGGTTGCCGTCGACCTCGACGCGCCGCGGCATGACCGCGAGGCGCAGGATGGCGCGCCGCATCGCGAGCAGGGTTGCACCCAGTATGTTCAGGGCGTCGATCTCCGCGCGATCCGCCCAGGCCACCGACCAGCAAAGGGCGTGGCGCTTGACGTCGGTTTCCAGCGCCTCGCGGCGTGCCGCACTCAGTTTCTTGGAATCGCACAGCCCCGCGATCGCGCGCCCGGGATGCAGAATGACGGCCGCGGCGACCACCGGACCGGCCAGCGGCCCGCGGCCCGCCTCGTCGACGCCTGCGACGAGACCGGTCGGGAAATCTGCTTGCAGCTGCTGCATGGTCGGTGTGCGGGCCCGGCTATCCCTGTGTCGTGAGGCGTATCAGCGCGTCGGCGGCACGCGCATCGGAATTCATCGCCAGTTCGGCCCGCAGTTTAGCAAATCTCTCCCGGATGGCAGCGCACCTTTCGGGGTCGTGCAGCAGGTCGAGGATCCCGGCCGCGATTGCGGCCGGCTGCGCGTCGCCCTGGATGAACTCGGGAACCAGGGTCTCGCCCGCGAGCAGGTTGGGCAGGGTGAACGCCTTCACCTTGATGAGCCCGAATAGCCGCACGATCAGCGCCGTGAGCGGCGCGACCCGGTAGGCGGCTACCGTGGGCTTGCCGAGCAGCGCCGATTCCAGTGCGGCCGTGCCCGATGCCAGCAGTACGACATCGGCAGCGGACATGACCTCGATCGAACGGCCGTCGACGAGGGTGAAGCGCTCGGCCACCCCGTGCTGCCGCAGGGACGCCTCGATGAGGGGCCGCAATTTCGCCGCCGCGACCGCGGTCACGAAGTGCACGCGGTCCTCGCGTGCCGCGATCGTTGCCGCGGCGGCGGCAAAAATCGGTGCCAGCCGCGTCACTTCGCTGCCGCGGCTGCCGGGCAGCACCGCGACGATGCGGCGCTCCGCCGGGAGCCCGAGACGCGCGCGTACGGCCGGGACGTCGATGTCGGGCGACAGCGCATCGGCCTTGGGATGGCCCACGAACACGGCGCGTACGCCATGCTCCTCGTACAGCGCTGGCTCGAACGGCAGGATGCAGAGGACGCAGTCGGCCGCTTTACGGATCTTGCGGACACGGCCTGCGCGCCAGGCCCAGATCGACGGGCTGACGTAATGCATGGTGCGGATACCGGATGCCTTCAACGCCACTTCGAGTCCCAGGTTGAAGTCCGGTGCGTCGATGCCGACGAAGACGTCCGGTGGCGACGCCTGCCAGCGCGAGATCAGGGTCCGCCGCAAGCGCAGCAGCCGCGGCAGGTGCCGCAGCGGCTCGACGACGCCCATGACCGCGAGTTCCTCGGCGTCGGCCCAGCGCTCGCAGCCGGCCGCGACCATCTCGGGGCCGGCGACGCCCTCGAACACGGCGTCGGGGATGCGCGCTCTTACGGCCGCTATGAGCCCTGCACCCAGCAGGTCGCCCGACGACTCGCCAGCAACCAGTCCGACACGCAGGGGCACGGACTCGGCCCGGGCTAACGGATGATGCCGCGCTCGGAAGCGCGCAGCGACTCGAGAAACACCACCAGCTCGGGCTGCGACTCGACCAGTGTCTCGATCTCGGCAATGGCCTCGGTGAGCTTCAGCCCCTTGCGGTAGACCAGGCGATAGGCATTCTTGATGTTGCGAATCTGCGCGTCGCTGAATTCGCGCCGTTTGAGACCCTCGCTGTTGATGCCGCGCGGCACGCCCGGCTGCCCGGACACCATCGTGTAAGCCGGCACGTCACGGTTGACGCCCGAGTACATGCCGAGAAATGCGTGTGCACCGACCTTCGAGAACTGGTGGGCGCCCGAGAAGCCGCCGAAGATCACCCAGTCACCGACGTGTACGTGGCCCGCGAGCGTGACGTTGTTGGCCATGATCGTTCGGTTGCCGACGACGCAGTCGTGCGCGATGTGCACGTAAGCCATGATCCAGTTGTCGTCGCCGACGATCGTGTGCCCCAGGTCCTGCGTGGTCCCGCGGCTGATGGTGCAGAACTCGCGGATCGTGTTGCGGTCGCCGATGGTGAGTCGCGTCGGCTCGCCGCGGTACTTCTTGTCCTGCGGATCGTCGCCGATCGAGGCGAACTGGTAGATGTGATTGTCGCGGCCGATCTCGGTCGGACCATTGATGACGACGTGGCTGCCGATACGCGTTCCGCTGCCGATCGATACGTGATCGCCGATGATCGTGTAGGGACCGATGCGAACGTCTGCATCGATGCTGGCCTTGTCGGACACGATCGCCGTGGGGTGGATGCTGCTGCTCATCGTTCTCTACTCGCCCGCCTTCTCCAGCTTCCTGACGCGCTCGATAAGCTGGTCGAGGCGCCGGAAACGCGCGACCTTGCGGCTCCATTCCTTCGCCGGTTCCGCCGTGAAGCTGGCCGCGTACACGCCGGGCTCAGTGATGTCTTTCGAGACGACCGCCTTGCCGCTGACGACGACGTCGTCGCAGATCGCTATATGACCCACGACACCGGTCTGCCCGGCGAACAGGCAGCGCTTGCCGATCGTCGTGCTGCCCGAGATGCCGGTCATGGCGGCCATCGCCGTGTGCGCACCGACGTGCACGTTGTGCGCGATCATGCAGAGGTTGTCGATGCGCACGCCGTCCTCGACTACCGTGTCCCCGATCGCACCGCAATCGACCGTGGTATTGGCGCCGATCTCGACATCGTCACCGATGCGCACGCCGCCGAGCTGCGGCACCTTGATCCAGCCCTCGGGCGTCATTGCGTTGCCGAAACCGTCGGCGCCGATGACCACACCCGGATGCAGGATGCCGCGCAGGCCCATCTTCACCTTGCGCACCAGAGTCACGTTGGCGATCAGGCGGCAGTCGTCGCCCACGCTGCAGTCCGGCCCGATGACGGTGCCGGGACCGATGTAGGCGTTGGCGCCGATCGTCGTCCGCTCGCCGATGCTGACATTCGCCGCAACGTGCGCCGTCGGCGAGATCGCCGCGCTCTCCGCGATGACCGCCGAAGCGTGGACGCCCGGCGCATAACGCGGAGCCGGATGAATCACCGCCGCCATGCGCGCGTAATCGGCGTAGGGGTTGGCGCTGACGAGCGCAGCCGCCGGCGAGCCCTCGACGTCTTCCGCGCGCAGGACGACCGCTGCCGCCTGCGTTACGGCGAGTTGCCTGCGAAACTTCGGATTGGAAAGGAAGCTCAGCGACCCGGGGCCTGCGTTTTGCAGGCCCGCGACGTTGTCGATGGTGATGTCGGGATCACCGACGAGCTTGCAGTCGAACCGGACCGCGAGTTCTCCGAGCCTGATCGGCATCAGCCTGGCAAGCGCTTGCGCTGCGCCGCAACGCTTCAGCGCGGACCCTGTGCCTGGAAATTCGCTTCCACCGCGCGCAGAACCTCTTCCGTGATGTTCACCGCCGTGCTCGCGAACAGCACACCGTCGCCAACGATAAGGTCGTAACCTTGCGCCTGCGCATAATCCTGCACTTCCTTCAGCAGCCCACGCTGCAGGTTGCCGAGTTCCTCGTTCTGCCGCAATTCGAGATCCTCGCGGAATTCCTGCTGCAGGCGCGCAACGTCGCGTTGCAGGTCGCGCAGGTTCTTCTCGGCGTTACGCCGCTCGGTTTCGCCCATCACGGCGACGTCTTTCTGGATCTTCGCGGTCAGGTCCTCGAGTTCTTTCTGCCTGGCGACGAATTCCCGCTGGCGAGGCGCAAACTCTTCCTGCAGCGCATCCATGACCGCCTTGGTCTGCGGTGCACGGTCCAACAGGACGGGTACGTTGACCACGCCGATCTTTACTTCCTGCGCGGCAGCCGGAAATGCAATCACTGCAGCGAGAACAATGCCCGCGGCTGCCCTGAAAAGGTTTCGCTTGATAAGACTCATAGAGTGTCCATTCCTTAAAATGCCTGACCGATGGAGAACTGGAATCTCTCCACCTCGTCTCCGAAATACCGGTCGTTGCCGGCGTAGTTGTTGAGCGGATAAGCGTAGCTGAATCTGAACAAGCCCATAGGCGCAAGCCACTCTACGCCGATGCCGACCGAAGTGCGTAACTCGTCGAATTCGGGCTTGTACTCGAGCGGACTGCCGAGCTTGTCGGTAAATTCCACCTCGCCTGTATTGAATACGTTACCGACGTCGTAAAACAGCGCCGCACGTGCCTGGCTGGCCCATTTGTCCGGCAACGGAATTATAAGCTCTAACTGACTGGCAACCAACACGTTTCCGCCATAGGGGTTGCCGAAACTGTCGCGTGGCCCGAGCCATGACTCCCGGTAGCCGCGCACCGAACCGGGCCCACCGCCGAAGAACTGCTTGTAAGGCGGCAGCGCCGTGGTATCGCCGAGCGCCTCGCCCATCCCGGATTCGAAGTTGTAGCGCAACACGAAGCCGCGCCAGAGCGGCCAGTAAAGCGTCGCGTTGTAGCGTGCGGTGTAATACTCGACCTCGCTGCCGGGAACCGTGCCCGACACGAACAACTGATGCCGCATGCCGCGCGTGGCAAACAGTGCCCGGTTGCGGCTGTCGTAGGTCCAGCCGGCGAGGAGTTCGTAGGCGTCGAACTCGGTGCCGAAGAATACGATGCCGCCGCCGACGTCCTGGATGAAGGGGTTGCCGTTGTTCGCCACCCAGTCCTGTGACTGCCGGGTGCTCGACGTAGACGACAGCAGCTCCGAGCGCTGGTACGCGAGACCGAAGGACAGCGACTGGAATTCGCTGATCGGGTAACCGTAATCGATCGATGCGCCTGCCGTCGTGGTCGAGAAGTCCGACGCTGCCGATGTGAACTGGGTAATGTCGCGGTAGTTGAGGCTGATCGTGCGGCGCACGCCGTCCATCGTCCGGTACGGATCGGTATGCGACAGGTTGTAGAACTTGGAGTACCGCCCCGTCGACAACTCGAGTGCAACGCGGTTGCCGGTACCCAGGAAATTGGTATGCACGATGCTGCCGTTCAACAGCAGCTTCTGCGACTCCGAATAGCCGATGCCACCGGAAAACTGCCCGGGCATCCGGTACTCCATGTTGAAGTCGACGTCGACGAGGTCGGGGCTGCCGGGCACGGGAATCGTCTCGGTCTCCACGGTCGGCTCGATGTACGGCAGTCGCTGCAGGCGGAACTTCGAGCGGTCGATCAGCACGTTCGAGAGATACGCGCCTTCCATCTGCCGGAGCTCGCGGCGCAGTACCTCGTCGTCGACCTGGTCGATGCCGTTGAAGTTGATACGCCGGACGTACACGCGGCTCTTCGGGTCGACGTAGAAAGTAATCTCGGCCGTCTTGTTCTCGTGGTCGAGCTCGGGCACGGGCTCGATCTCCGCGTTCGCGTACCCTTGCTCGCCCAGCCGCAAGGACATGAATTCGGCGGACTGCGTCAGCAAGCCGAGATTGAAGGTCGAGCCGGGTTGCGCGAGCACCATCGCACGCAGGTAGGCTTCCGGGACGACCATGTCGCCAACGAGCTTGACGTCCGAGATCGTGTACTTGTCGCCTTCGTTGATCGTGATCGTGACGAAAATGTCTTTCTTGTTCGGCGAGATGGCGACCTGCGTGGACTCGATCCTGAAATTCGCAAAACCGCGGTCCATGTAGAACGAGCGCAGCGTTTCGAGGTCGCCCTCCAGGCCCTGCTTCTCGTAACGGTCGTCCTGGCGCAGCCACGACAGCCAGTTGGCCGTATCGAGATTGAAGTCCTCGCGTATCACGCCCTCGTCGAAGGACTCGTTGCCGACGATGTTGACCTGGCGGATCCTGGCGCGGTCGCCTTCCTTCACGTCGATCTTGATGCGCACCGTGTTGTTCGGCCGGTCCTCGACCGTCGTATCGACCTGCACGCCGTACTTGCCGCGGTCGTAGTACTGCTCACGCATGAACATCGCGACGTTGTCGAGCGTCGAGCGGTCGAACGTCCGTCCCTTGGCGAGACCGACGCCGCGGAGGGACTCCATGAGATCCTCCGTCTTGATGTCCTTGTTGCCCTCGATCTCGAAACTCTCGATCGACGGCCGCTCCTTCACCGCGATGATCAGGACGTCGCCGTCCCTGCGTATCTCGATGTCGTCGAACAGGCCCTGGGTATAGAGCGCGCGAATGGCTTCGCCGACCCGCACGTCGTCCACGGTGTCGCCGATATTGATGGGCAGGTAGTTGAACACCGTACCCTCGGAAATCCGCTGCAGGCCCTCGACCCGCATGTCCCTGACGACGAACGCCTCGAAGTCCGCGAGCGCCGGCAGCGAACAGAGCGCGAGCAGCAGCGCCCAGAACGCGCCACGCCGGCTATCGAGCAACGTTTTCCTTTTACAACTCATTCCTCGATTCCGCGCATTGACATGATCAACCGAAGATTCTCGCAAGATCGTTATAGAAAGCGAAGCTCATCAACAAGATCAGCGCGAAGATGCCGATCTGCTGGCCCAGGATCTGGGCGCGCTCCGACAACGGGCTGCCTTTGAGGCCCTCTATCGACTGGTACACGATCTGGCCGCCGTCCAGTACCGGGATCGGCAACAGGTTGAGAACGCCGAGACTAATGCTGACGATCGCGAGGAAGCCGAGAAAGTAATCGAGCCCGCGTTCCGCCGATTCACCCGCAAACTGCGCGATATTGATCGGGCCGCTGATGTTCTTGATGGAAACGTCACCGGTCACCATGCGCCCGAGCATCCGCAGCGTGAACACGGTCGACGACCAGGTTCGCGCCATGGCCTGGGTGAGGGAGTCCACCGGCCCGTAACGCCGCTGGTAATAGAATTCGCTGAAATCGCCGCTGTGAGCGACACCGAGGCGGCCGCGCACTTCGCCATCGACTTCCGTCTCCTGGATCACGAGCGTGGTCGACAGCCGCTGGCCGTCCCGCACGTAATCGACCGAAACCCGCTGGTTCGCCCGCGGCTGCACGGCCTCGACGAGGCCCGCGAAATCGAGAATCGGCAAACCGTCGATCCCCACGATCCGGTCGCCGGGCTGCAGGCCCGCGGCCTTCGCCGGGCCATCGTCCTCGACGCGGCCGATATCGGCCGGCAGGTCGCCGACGCCGAACGGCCGGAACCCGAGCCCGTCGAACAACATGCCGGGCTCCGTCAGCCGCCGCGCATCCGCGCCCACGTCGATCGTGGCGTCGCGCTGCCAGCCGTCCTCGGCCTCGAGCGTCAGCGGAACGCGGCCGTTCGAGACCATCTGGTCGAGCATCGCGACGAGCGCCGATTCCCAGTCCTCGGTCCGGACGTCGCCGACCGCGACGATGCGGTCGCCCTGCTCGAGCCCGGCCTCCGCGGCGTAGGAACCCGGCTCCACTTCGCCGACCGCCGGCACCAGCGTGGGGATGCCGTACAGGAACAGCGCCCAGTACGCGACGATGGCGAACAGGAAATTGAACGCAGGCCCGGCGAGCAGCACCGCGATCCGCTGCGGTACCGGCCGCTGGTTGAACGCCCGGCCCTCGTCCGCCTCGGGGATGGGGCCCTCGCGGGTGTCCAGGAAGCGCACGTAGCCGCCGAGCGGGATCGCGGAAATGCAGTATTCGGTGCGGTCCTTGCCGCCGATGCGCGACCAGATCGGCTTACCGAAACCGATCGAAAACCGCAGCACCTTCATGCCGGTCCAGCGCCCCACGATGTAATGACCGTACTCGTGAACCGCCACGAGCACGCTGATGGCGACGATGAATGCCAGCAGACTGCCGAGAGCACTACCCATGCGAATGACTGTTCCTGTTTAAAATCAGGCGGTTGAGTTCGGGATGGCGGTCAATGACCGGCTCCGCCGGGACATCCCTGTATAGTGGACTTTCGCAGATGCCGCCGGTTCCCGCCAGTATCGCGCCGAGCGTGCCGGCGCGTGCATGAACCTGCCCTGAACGCTGCCTCATTGCAGGCCGGTCCAGGCGATGCCGAGCGCGAACAGCGGCGCCGCGGCGGCCACGCTGTCGACACGGTCGAGTACGCCACCGTGACCCGGGAACAGGCTGCCGCTGTCCTTGAGCCCCGCCGTGCGCTTGAACATGCTGACCGTCAGGTCGCCCACGATGGAGGCACAGGCGACGGCGAGGCAGAACGGCACCAGCACGGCGACGCGCAGGTCGAACAGCCACGCCCCGACGGCCGCCAGCACGGCCACCGTCAACAGGCCGCCGATGACGCCCTCCCAGGTCTTCCCGGGGCTGATCTTCGGCGCGAGCTTGACCCGGCCGAACAGCTTGCCGGCAACGAAGGCCCCGGTGTCGGCAGCCCACACGATCAACAGGGCGCCGAGCAGGACGGCCGGGCTCGCGAGATACAACACGATGAGGGCCTCGTACAGCGGCAGCAGAACCAGCACCCCCGCAACCCAGCGCACGATGCCGGGGATGGCCGTCGGGTAGAACAACGTCCACACGAGCGCACACACCCACCAGGCCAGTGCCACGCGGAACACCAGGCTGTTGAAATCCGGCGCCAGCCAGGTGACGAGCGCCATCAGCACGCCAATGAAGGCCACGTAGACCGCCCGCACCGCGGCCGACTGCGTACCCAGGAAACCCGACCACTCCCAGGCGCCGGCCAGGATGAGGGCCGCCACCACGACCTGCGCCGCGGCCTGCGGCAACACGAACAACACCAGCAGCAGGGCGGCGACCGCGATGAGCGCCGTGATGACGCGCTGCTTCAGCACTTCACGGCCTCAAGTTGCTCGCCCGTATGCCCGTAGCGCCGCTGCCGCTGCGAATAATGCGCCAGCGCGGCCTCGAACTCGGCCGCGCCGAAATCGGGCCACAAAACGTCGCCAAACCACAGCTCGGCGTACGCCAGGTTCCACAACAGGAAATTGCTGATGCGCTGTTCGCCGCCCGTGCGAATAAGGAGGTCCGGGTCGGGAATCGTGCCGAGCTGCAGCCCGGCGGCAAATGTGGCCTCGTCGATGGCGTCGGCGTCGAGATCGCCCGCAGCGACCCGTACCGCGACGCGGCGCGCCGCCGCGACGATATCCCAGCGCCCGCCGTAGGCAACCGCGACCTGCAGGCGCAGGCCGCCATTATCGGCGGTGAGCGCCTCGGCTTTTTCGATTTTGTCGACGAGCTTGCGGTCGAGGCGATCCCGTTCGCCAATGAAACGGAGCCTGACGTCGTTCTTGTGGAGTTCCGCCACTTCGCGGCGCAGCGCCTCGAGGAACAGGGACATGAGCATGCCGACTTCCTCTTCGGGGCGCCGCCAGTTTTCACTGCTGAACGCGAACAGCGTCAGGTAGTCGACGCCGTGCCGCGCGGAATTCTCGACGATCGCCCGCACCGCCCTGACGCCAGCGCGATGGCCCGCGTGGCGGGGCAGCGAGCGCTTGCGAGCCCAGCGGCCGTTGCCGTCCATGATCACGGCGACATGCCGCGGTACCGTCGCTATGGCTGGTGCTGTCGAGTCGGATCCGGACACTCAGACTTCCATGAGCTCGCTTTCTTTTTCCGCGAGCGTCTTGTCGATCTCCGCGATGTACTTGTCCGTGATGGTCTGGATTTCATCCTCGGCGCGGCGCTCGTCGTCTTCGCCGATCATCTTTTCCTTGAGGAGTTCCTTGACGTCGTGAATCGCGTCGCGGCGAATGTTGCGAATGGCGATTCGGCCGCCTTCGGCTTCGCTGCGCACGACCCGGATCATGTCCTTGCGGCGTTCCTCGGTGAGCGGCGGCAGCGGCACGCGGATGACGGTACCGGCGGTGGCCGGATTCAGGCCGAGATCGGACGTCATGATCGCTTTCTCGATCTTCGCGACCATGTCCTTTTCCCACGGCGTCACGGTGAGCGTGCGGGAGTCCTCGACGCCCACGTTCGATACCTGGTTCAGGGGCACCTCGCTGCCGTAGTACTCGACCGTGATGTGGTCGAGCAGGCTTGTGTGCGCGCGTCCGGTGCGGATCTTGGTGAGCTCCTGGCGCAGCGCCGCCACGCTCTTCGCCATTCGCGAGCTGGCGTCCTTTTTGATTTCATCCAACACGTGTTTGCCCTCAGTCTCTGTCCGACCTGTCTGCCTATGCGGTGACCAGGGTACCGACGTTGTCGCCCGTCATGGCCTGTACCAGCGCATTCGCGCGCGTCAGATCGAAAACGCGCAGCGGCAGCTCGTTGTCCCGGCACATCACGACGGCGGTCGCGTCCATGACCAGCAGCTTGTCCGACAGCAGCTGGTCGAACGAAACCGTCTCGAACCGGATTGCGCCCGGGTTCTTCACCGGGTCCGAGTCGTAGACGCCGTCGACCTTGGTCGCCTTGAGAAGAATGTCGGCACCGATCTCGATCGCGCGCAGGCTCGCCGCCGTGTCCGTCGTGAAGAACGGATTGCCGGTGCCCGCGGCGAGGATCACGACCCGTCCTTTTTCGAGGTGCCGGACCGCGCGGCGGCGGATGTAGTCCTCACAGACGTCGTGGATCTGGATCGCCGACATGACGCGTGCGTAGACCCCCAGCGATTCGAGTGCATCCTGCAGGGCCAGTGCGTTCATGACCGTGGCCAGCATGCCCATGTAATCGCCCGTGACGCGATCCATGCCGGCACCGGCGAGGCCGGCGCCGCGGAAGATGTTGCCGCCGCCGACGACGATGGCGATCTCGATGCCGTGCGTCCGCGCGGTCGCAATCTCGTTCGCGATGCGCTTGATGGTGCGGGGCTCGATGCCGTAATCCAGTTCGCCCATCAGCGCCTCGCCGCTCAGTTTGAGCAGTACGCGACCGTACGGAACTGCGGAGTCACCCATGTACAAGCCCTTGTCGTCGTCAGTTTGCCGGACCCGGGTCCGGCGGCCGTTGATTCTAGCGCATTAGGCGCACGCCATCTCCTCGAATCAGGGAGTTAGCAGCGAATCGCGGGCGGGGTCTCAGCCCTTTTTCTTCGCGTCCGCGATCTGCTTCATGACCTCGTCGGCGAAGTTCTCCTGCTTCTTCTCGATGCCCTCGCCAACCTCGAAGCGCACGAACGCGGTGACCCTGGCGCCGGCTTTGCCGAGCAGCTTGCCGACGCTGATCTTGTCGTCCTTGACGAACGGCTGGCCGACGAGGGTGATTTCCTTGAGGAACTTGGCGATGCGGCCCGATACCATTTTCTCGACGATGTCCGCCGGTTTGCCCGATTCGGCGGCCTGTTCCGCGAAAATGCGGCGCTCGCGCTCCAGCGTCTCCGCCGCGACACCGCGCTCGTCGATGCAGGCCGGGTTGAGCGCCGCCACGTGCATCGCGATATCGCGTGCCAGGTCCTCGTCGCCACCCTCGAGCGCGACGGCGGCGCCGATCTTGGTGCCGTGCGTGTAGTGGCCCAGCGGGCCGTTCGACGTGATGACCGCGATACGCCGCACGGAGATGTTCTCGCCGATCTTCGCGACCAGGTCGGTGCGCGCCTGCTCCACGCTGCGGCCGTCGGCCAGTTTCTCGTTCGCGAACGCCTCGACGTCGGTCGTGCCGGACGCGAGCGCCGCGTCGGCGACAGCCTCGGCGAAGGCCGCGAAATTCTCGTCCTTCGCAACGAAATCCGTCTCCGAGTTCACCTCGACCATGACGGCCTTGCCGCCATCCGCCTTGATCACGATGCGACCATCCGCGGCAACGCGGCCCGCCTTTTTGTCGGCCTTGGCCTGCCCGGACTTGCGCAGCAGCTCCGCGGCCGCCTCCATGTCGCCGTTCGTTTCGACGAGCGCCTTCTTGCACTCCATCATGCCGGCGCCGGTGCGCTCACGCAGCTCTTTCACCATGGATGCACTGATCGACATCTCTGTACCTCTTTATTTCTGGCTATCTGTTGGTTCGGGCGGCGCAACGACTTACTCGTCGTCCTCGGCGTCGTCCGCCCGCTTCGCCGTCTTCTTCGCCGCTTTCTTCGCCGTCTTCTTGGCTACCTTTTTCCTGGCTGCCTTTTTCGCGGGCGCATCCTCGGCGTCGTCATCGGCCCCGGCCGCGTCCTCTGCGGCAGGCTCGTCGGCCGCAGGCGCCGCCGCTGCCGGCGCTTCGGCGGCGGCTGTCTCCTCGACCGGGGTCGCCGTTTCCTCGGCGGCAGCCGTCTCGTCAGCCGGTGCAGCCTCTTGCTGCTCTGCCTGTTGCTCCAGTTTCTTTGCCGGGGCCTTCTTCTTCACGGCCGCTTTGCGGGCCGGCTTTTTCGCCCCTTTCTTCCTGCGATCGCCCGCCTTCTTGACGTTGCCCTCTGCGTCGAGCTCGACGAATTCGTCCTCACCGAGTGCGACCTCCGGCAGCGATGCCCTGCCCTCGATGACCGCGTCCGCGATCAGCGCGGCATAGAGCTCGATCGCGCGCATGGCGTCGTCGTTGCCCGGGATGATGTAGTCGACGCCTTCGGGTGAACAGTTGGTGTCCACGATAGCGACGACGGGAATGCCGAGCTTCCTGGCTTCGCGGATGGCGATGTCCTCGTGCTCGACGTCGACGACGAACATGACGTCCGGGATGGACTTCATTTCCTTGATGCCACCGAGGCTCTTTTCGAGCTTCTCGCGTTCCCGGTCGAGCCCGAGAACTTCCTTCTTGGTCAGGCCCTCGAAACCGCCTTCCGCGGCCATTTCCTCGAGCGTCATCAGGCGCTTGACCGACTGCCGGATAGTCTTGTAATTCGTCAGCATGCCGCCGAGCCAGCGCTGGCTGACGTACGGCATTTCACAGCGAATCGCGTGCTTGCGGACGGAGTCGCGCGCCGCACGCTTGGTGCCCACGAAAAGCACCTTGCCGCCGTCGGCCACCGTCGCCTTCACGAAGGCGCAGGCTTCCCGAGCCATCGGCAGGCTCTTCTCGAGATTGATGATGTGGATCTTGTTGCGTTCGCCGAAGATGAAGGGTGCCATCTTCGGGTTCCAAAAGCGGGTCTGATGCCCAAAATGCACGCCAGCCTCTAGCATCTGGCGCATGGTTACGTCTGCCATTTCGATTCTCCGGGTTAGGCCTCCACATACCCCGTCACACAACCCCTTTTTTGGTGGGGCACCCAGTGCGACGTGACGGTATGCGTGTGGATTGATTGCCTCTGGGGCGCGCGCTTTATACCATAGCCCGTCGCCGCCAACAACGCGTATGCGAACCAAAATTGCGCCGGGCGGCGCGGATTCCTGACACGACCAAATCCTTATGACCGTAACGATCAAGACTGCCGACGAGCAGGACAAGATGCGAATTGCCGGCCGCCTGGCAGCCGACGTGCTGGACATGATCTCGGATTATGTAAAACCGGGCGTCACGACCGGGGAGCTGGACACCCTCTGCCACGACTACATCACCGGGGTGCAGGGCGCAATCCCCGCCCCGCTCAACTACCGTGGCTTCCCGAAGTCGATCTGCACCTCCGTCAACCACGTGGTGTGTCACGGTATTCCCGGCGATCGCCGCCTCAAGGCCGGGGATGCCGTCAACATCGACGTCACCGTCATCAAGGACGGCTTCCACGGCGACACCAGCCGCATGTTCTTCGTGGGCAAGCCCGGCGTCCTGGCACAGCGCCTCGCAGAGGTTGCGTTCGAGAGCATGTGGCTCGGCATCGAGGAACTGGCGCCCGGCAAGCATCTGGGCGACGTCGGCGCCGCCATCCAGCAGCACGTGGAGAAGAACCGCTTCTCGGTGGTGCGCGAATACTGCGGCCACGGCATCGGGCGGGTGTTTCACGAGGATCCGCAGGTGCTGCATTACGGTACGCGCGGCACGGGCATGCAGCTCCGGGCCGGCATGACCCTGACCGTGGAGCCCATGGTGAACGCCGGCAAAGCCGCGGTGAAACTCCTGCCCGACGGCTGGACCGTCGTGACCAAGGACCACAGCCTCTCGGCGCAGTGGGAGCACACGGTCCTGGTCACGGAGACGGGCCACGAAGTGCTGACGCTCGGTGCAGACGCACGCTAGCAGCCGGGCATCGCTGGCCGCGATCGACGCCGACCTGAAGGCGCGATTCCTGGCCGGCGACTCCGTCGTCGAGCTCGTCCACGAGCGCGCGGCGGCCATCGACGGCCTGCTTCGCGGCCTGTGGCAGACGCGTCTCGGCGCACTGTCGGGCGACATGGCGCTGGTAGCGGTCGGCGGTTACGGCCGCGGCGAGCTCCATCCCTGCTCCGACGTCGATATCATGCTGCTGCTGCCGGAGACCATCGACGCCGATGCCGAGCAGGCGCTGTCGGACTTCATCACGTCGCTCTGGGACATCGGCCTCGAGATCGGCCACAGCGTGCGCACCGTGCCACAGTGCGTCGAGCAGGCCAGCGCCGACCTGACGGTCGCCACGACGCTGATGGAAGCGCGGCTGATCGCCGGGCCGCAGGCGCTGTTCGATGCCATGCAGGCCGCGGTCGGTCCGGAGAACATCTGGCCGCCACGGGAGTTTTTCGCAGAGAAGCGCCGCGAGCAGATCGAGCGGCACCATCGCTACCACGACACCGGCTACAACCTCGAGCCGAACGTCAAGGGCAGCCCCGGCGGCCTGCGCGACATCCAGATGATCGGCTGGGTCGCGAAGCGCTATTTCGGCGTCAGGACCTTCGACGAACTGGTCGCGCACCGCTTCCTGTCGCCGGGGCAGCTGCGGCGGCTCAAGGACAGCCAGGCGTTTCTGTGGCGCGTGCGGTTCGCGCTGCACATCCTCACGGGGCGCGCCGAGGACCGGCTGCTGTTCGACCACCAGGTGAAGATCGCGCAGATGCTCGGCTACGAGGACGCCAGCTACACGCTCGCCGTCGAGCAGCTCATGCAGCGCTACTACCGCACGGTCATGGACCTGTCGCGGCTCAACGAGATGCTGCTGCAGCTGTTCGAGGAAGCGATCCTGATGGATCCCGACGCCCCGCCGGAGCCGTTGAACGCACGCTTCCGGGTGAAGAACGGCTACCTGCAGACCGTGGACGAAAACGTCTTCCACGACGACCCGAGCGCACTGCTCGAGCTGTTCCTGGTGTTGCAGCAGCACCCCGATATTCGCGGCGTCAGTGCGTGGACGATCGGCCTCATCCGCCGCAACCTGTACCTCATCGACGAGGAGTTCCGCCAGAACCCGCGCAACCACCGCCTGTTCCTGTCGATCCTGCGGGCGCCGGCCGGGGTCACTCATGAACTCCGGCGCATGAACCTGTACGGCTTACTCGGGCTCTACATTCCCGCCTTCGGCCGCATCGTCGGCCGCATGCAGTACGACCTGTTCCATACCTACACGGTGGACGAGCACACGCTGTTCGTGGTCAGCAACCTGCGGCGTTTCGCCCTCTCCCGCTACGATCACGAGTTCCCGCACTGCAGCCACATCATGCAGTCGCTGGAAAAACCCGAGATCGCCTACCTGTCCGGCCTGTTCCACGACATCGCCAAGGGCCGCGGTGGCGATCACTCGGAACTCGGCGCCATGGACGCCGAGGCCTTCTGCCTCGAGCACGGCATGAGCAAGTACGAAGCCGGGACCGTGGCCTGGCTGGTCCTGAATCACCTGGCGCTGTCCACGACGGCGCAGAAGCGCGATATCGGCGACCCCGACGTGATCAACGAGTTCGCCGCCCTGGTCGGCGACCAGATGCACCTCGACTACCTGTACGTGCTGACCGTGGCCGACGTGCGCGGCACCAACCCGAAGCTCTGGAACTCGTGGAAGGCATCGCTGTTCCGCGACCTCTACGAACTCACGTCGCGCGCGCTGCGGCGCGGCCTCGAGAACCCGATCGACGCGGATCAGCTGATCCTCGAGAAACAGACCCGCGCGCGCCAGCACCTGCAGAAGGCCGGCGTCAGCGACGATCGCATCGAGGCCGTGTGGCAGCTCATGAACGACCGTTATTTCCTGCGCCACCGCAGCAACGAGATCGCCTGGCATACCGAGTGGCTGGCCAACTCGGACACGACCTCGGATATCGGGCTGGTGGACGTGCGCCGGCAGGCCGGCGGCGACCGTGTCGAAGCCGTGCTGTACACGCCACGCAGCAAGCACACCTTCGCCCACGCGGCCGCGGCGCTCGACGAGCTCGGCATGACCATCGTCGACGCCAGGGTCGTGCCGCTGCGCAACAAGTACAGTCTCGATTCCTTCGTCTTCATGGAACTCGACAAGCGCATGGATATCGACGAGTCGCGCATGGGCAAGATTCGCCGTTCGCTGACCCGGGTGCTCACGGCGAGCGACGACGACGTCGCCAAGGTGACGCGCGCCGTGCCGCGGCAGGCGCGCATGTTCAAGACCAAAACCGAAGTCGAGTTCAGCCCGGATACGATGCGCGGCCTGACGGTCATGGAGCTGGACGCCGCGGACCGGCCGGGACTGCTCAGCAAGATCGGCAAGGTGTTCATCGACGAAGGCGTCGACATCGACGCCGCGAAGATCATGACCATCGGCGAACGGGCCGAGGACGTTTTCTACATCAGCGACGAGGCGGGCAAACCGCTCGGAGAACAGGCAAAATCACGCTTGCGGGAGGCACTCATTCGCGCGATCGACGCCGGCAGCGCGACCCCTTGAGCACACCAACAACGGATATCGATATGACGGAACTCATTGCCATCGTCGAGCGCGGCTTCGAGCGCGGCGGAAAAATGGACAGCGGCGCCGAACGCCGGGAGCTGGCGGACGCGGTGGAAAGCGCCATCGCCATGCTCGACTCGGGCGCGGCGCGCGTGGCCGAGAAGACCGATACGGGCTGGCACGTGCACCAGTGGCTGAAGAAAGCCGTACTGCTCTCGTTCCGCCTCAAGGACAACGCCCTGGTCGAAGGCGGTCACTCGCGCTTCTACGACAAGGTACCGCTCAAGTACGCGGACTACGACGCCGCCCGGTTCGCCGCCGACGGCGTGCGCGTGGTGCCGGATGCAATCGTGCGGCGTGGCGCCTACGTCGCTCCGGACGTCGTCCTGATGCCGAGCTACGTGAACATCGGGGCCAATATCGGCAGCGGCACGATGGTCGACACGTGGGCGACGGTCGGCAGCTGCGCGCAGATCGGCCGCAACGTGCACCTCTCCGGCGGCGTGGGGATCGGCGGGGTCCTGGAACCCGTGCAGGCCGGTCCGACGATCATCGAGGACGACTGCTTCATCGGCGCACGCTCGGAGGTCGTCGAGGGCGTCATCGTGGAACAGGGGTCGGTGCTCTCGATGGGCGTCTACGTCGGGCAGAGCACGCGCATTTACGATCGCGAAACCGGCGCGGTTTCTTTCGGGCGCATACCGGCCGGCTCCGTCGTGGTGCCGGGCAACCTGCCATCGAAAGACGGCAGGTACTCGCTGTACTGTGCCGTCATCGTCAAGCGCGTGGATGCGAAGACGCGCGCCAAGACGGGACTGAACGAGTTGCTGCGCAACGCGGAGAGCGAACTGCTGGACGACGCCGGATAAGAGGAAGGCAATGCTGAACGTTTACGGCATCAAGAGCTGCGACACCTGCCGGCGGGCGAGGAAGTTCCTCGAGGACAGGAACATCGAATTCCGCTTCCACGACCTGCGCGAAGACGGCCTCGACATCCAGATGCTGGAACGCTGGTCCGCGCGTATCGAGTGGGAACGCCTGCTCAACAGGAAGAGCCTGACCTGGCGCAAGATACCGGAGGCCGACCGCAGCGACATGACCAGGGAACGGGCCTTCGTAACGATGCTGGACCAGCCGACGCTCGTGAAGCGGCCGGTACTCGAACACCCGTCTTTTTTCGCGGTCGGCTTTTCCGAAAAACGTTTCGCCGAGTACCTCGAAAAAAACGGCTGACCGTCGTCGCCTGCTCAGCCGATGCGGCCGGTGATGTAGTCTTCGGTCAGCTTGTGTTGCGGGTTGGTGAAAATCTTGTCGGTCTCGTCGACCTCGACCAGGCGCCCCAGGTGGAAATAAGCGACGCGCCGGGACACGCGCGCGGCCTGTTGCATCGAATGCGTCACGATGACGATTGCATAGTCCCGCGATAGCTCGTCGATCAGGTCCTCGATACGCGCCGTGGCGATCGGATCCAGCGCCGAACACGGCTCGTCCATGAGGATGACCTCAGGGTTGACCGCGATGGTGCGCGCGATACACAGCCGCTGTTGCTGGCCGCCCGAAAGCCCCGTGCCCGGCTCGTCCATGCGGTCCTTGACTTCCTTCAGCAGTCCCGCGCGATCGAGGCTGGTGTGCACGATTTCGTCGAGTTCCGCCCGGTCCGCGGCGAGGCCGTGGATGCGCGGCCCGTACGCCACGTTGTCGTAAATGCTCTTCGGAAAAGGATTCGGTTTCTGGAACACCATGCCGACGCGCGCGCGCAACGCAACGGGATCCAGATCGCCGCTGTAGATATCCTGGCCGTCGAGGGTGATCTTGCCGGTGACGCGCGCCGACTCGATCGAGTCGTTCATGCGATTAAGGCACCGCAGGTAGGTCGACTTACCACAGCCCGACGGGCCGATGAGGGCGATGACCTCACCCTTGCCGATCTCCAGCGTCACGTCCTGGATCGCATGGTTGGTGCCGTAAAAAACATTGACCTTCTCCGTCACGATGAACGGGTCATCGCAACGGATGTCGCCGACCGTCTGCTCGCCGAGTTGCGTTAGCCGGTCGAGCACGTCCTTCGCCGGAGCCGGCCTCGGCTTTTTCTTCACGGGCTGCGTCGCGCGCCCGGACTCGGGCATCGCCTCGTCGTCAGTGATCTTGGTCTCAGTCATGCCGGCCATTCTCATACAGGTCCCTTTCGAGCTCAAATATCTCGACTACCATTTGCGTTCCATTCGTTTCCGAATGATTACGGCCGCCAGGTTCATAACCAGGAGGAAACCCAGCAACACGATGATTGCGGCCGACGTTCGCTCGGCGAAAGCCCGCTCGGGGCTGTCCGCCCAGAGGTATACCTGCACGGGCAAGGCCGTCGCCGGGTCCGTAAAGCCGCCGGGCACGTCCACGATGAATGCCACCATGCCGATCATCAGTAGCGGTGCCGATTCGCCGAGCGCGCGGCTCATCCCGATGATGGTGCCCGTCAGCATGCCCGGCAGCGCGAGCGGCAGGACGTGATGGAAAACGACCTGCATCTTCGATGCGCCGAGGCCGAGCGCGGCCTCCCGGATCGACGGCGGCACCGCCTGGATCGCCGCGCGTGACGCGATGATGATCACGGGGAGCGTCAGCAGCGAAAGTACCAGCCCGCCGACCAGCGGCGCGGACCGGGGCAGCGCCATCCAGTTGATGAACACGGCGAGGCCGAGCAGCCCGAAGACGATCGACGGGACCGCCGCCAGGTTGTTGATGTTTACCTCGATGAGGTCGGACCAGCGGCTCCGCGGTGCGAATTCCTCGAGATAGATCGCCGCGGCCACGCCGATCGGGAAAGCCAGCGCAACGGTCACGATGAGCATGTAGAAAGAGCCCATCAGGGCGCCCTTGATACCGGCCAGCTCGGGTTCGCGGGAGTCACCGTTGGTAAAGAGCGCCTTGTTGAAGTGCCGCTCGATACGCCCGGCGTCCTGCAGCGACTCCACCCATGCGACCTGGGCGTCGCTGATCGGGCGCAGCGACTCGTCGAGCGCCGCGTCAATATTGCCCTTGACGAGCATGTCGACGTTCGACGACGTCGGCACCCACACCGATACCGTCGTACCGACCAGCGACGGATCGGCTCGCACCATGTCGCGCAACTGGTAGCCCGCGCCGATGCTCACGAGACGATAGAGTTCGCGCCGTTCGCTGCGACCCGTCACGCCGGGAAACTCCTCGCGCAGCGCAGTCCGCACCAGCCCGTCGAAATCGGCATAGGTCAGGTCGAGTTCCCCGTCCGGCGCGATGACGCTCGCCGACAACTCGACGTCGAGCTTGATGAACGTCTGCAGGAAAGCCGACGCGCCCTGGAATATCAGCGTCGCAAAAAACACGCCGAGGAATATCACGCCCACGGCTGTCGCAAGCATCCCGGCGGCGCGAAACAGCTTTTCCTTGCGGCGCCGGCGAGCCAGCCCTGCTTCCACGATCTGTCTCGATGTCTTGCGGTCGATTGCCATGGTCCTACTCGTACTGTTCCCGGTACTTGCGAACGAACGTGAGCCCGATGACGTTGAGGCAAAGGGTCACGACGAAAAGCACGAGGCCCAGGGCAAAAGCCGCCAGCGTCTTTGCGCTGTCGAACTCCTGGTCGCCCACGAGCAGCGTTACGATCTGCACGGTAACGGTGGTCACCGCCTCGAACGGATTCGCGGTCAGGTTGGCCGCCAGTCCCGCAGCCATGACGACGATCATGGTCTCGCCGATCGCCCGCGAAACGGCCAGCAGTATGCCGCCCACGATGCCGGGAAGCGCGGCCGGCAGGATCACCCTGACCATGGTCTCCGAGCGTGTCGATCCAAGTCCCAGCGCGCCATCGCGCATCGCGATGGGTACCGCGTGAATGGCGTCGTCCGACAGGGAGGAAACCAGCGGGATGATCATGATCCCCATCACGAGACCGGCCGCCATGGCGCTCTCCGATGCGACGTCAAGGCCTACGGACTCGCCGGCCGCGCGCACCCAGGGTGCCACGGTCAGCGCGGCGAAAAAGCCGTAGACCACCGTCGGAATGCCGGCAAGTATCTCGAGCAGCGGCTTTGCCACCGCGCGCACGCGGGACGACGAATACTCGGCCAGGTAGATCGCCGTCATGAGCCCGATCGGCACGGCCACGATCATGGCGATGGTGGTAATCAGCAGCGTACCGGCGAACAACGGCACTGCGCCGAAACTGCCTGACGATCCCACCTGGTCGGCACGGATGGCGGTCTGCGGACTCCAGGTGATACCGAACAGGAACTCGGTCATCGGTACTTCGCGGAAGAAGCGAACGGCCTCGAAGAGCACGGACAGGACGATGCCGATCGTCGTCAGGATCGCGATGCTCGATGCGGCAATGAGCAGGTAGAGGACCGTTTGCTCGACGCGGTTGCGCGCACGGAACTCGGGCCGAATACGCCGTAGCGCGATTGCCCCGCCGATACCTGCGATACCCAGCGTCAGCGCGGCCAGCATCTTGCGGCTCGCCGCGACATACTCGTTGTAGCGCGCGGCGGCGTCTCGCATGATGGCATCGGCATCGCCGCTGACCACATCGCCAGCCGCGAGGTTGCGGATGTTGTTGACCAGCAGGTTCAGTTCACCCGCCGACAGCGACTGTTGCGCGTCGGGCAGGCTGCCGACGACCAGCGCCACGATCACTTTCGGCTCGACCAGCACCCACAACAGGAAGATGCCGAGCGCCGGCAGCAGGCACGATATCAGCGTGAAATAGCCGTAATAGCCCGGCAGCGAATGCAGCCGGGACCCGTGTGCCGGGCCGCCGACCATGACCAGCGAACGACGGCGCCCCATGTAGAACGCTGCAGACGCCATGGCGGCGAGCAGGAGTATCAGCGTCGTGTTCTGCATTGGCGCTTTGGCTCTCGTCCTCTAACGAAGCCGGCGGCGCACGATGGGCCGCCGGCTCGATAGTCTACAACGTTGCCGCTAGTGGCTCGCCTTATCCAGCGGTTTCAGTTCCCGGACCGTCGCCGCGACTTCCGCGCGCTCGTCTTCCGGCATGGGGATCAGGCCGCGATCCGACAGGTAGCCTTCGTCACCCCAGGCGCGCTCGCTCGTGAACTCGCGCAGGAAGCCGCGCAGGCCGGGAATCACGTCGACGTGCGCTTTCTTCACGTAGAAATACAGCGGCCGCGACACGGGGTAGCTGCCGTCGGCGATCGCGTCGAAGGTCGGAACGACCCCGTCGACGGCGGCGCCCTTCACTTTCTCTGCATTCTGGTCGAGGAAACTGAAGCCGAAGATGCCGAATGCATCGGGATTGGCCTCCAGCTTCTGCACGATCAGGTTGTCGTTTTCGCCGGCCTCGACGAAGGCACCGTCCTCGCGAATGGTATGGCACACGGTCTTGAAGCGATTGCTGTCCGTGTCCTTGAGCGCCTTGATCCAGGGCACGGTCTTGCAGCCGCCCTCCATCGCCAGTTCGACGAAGGCATCACGCGTCCCGGAGGTGGGCGGCGGACCCAGTACCTCGATGCGGGTTGCCGGCAGCTCCGGGTTTACGTCGGCCCAGGTCCTGTACGGATTGTCGATGAGTTCGCCTTCTTTCTCGCCCGGGACCTGTTTTGCAAGTGCGCGGAAGATATCGGCGCGGGACAGCGACACGGCCGGCGCGTCGATCGCGTTGGCGATGACGATCCCGTCGTAACCGATCTTGACCTCGATGATCCCGGTCACGCCGTTCGCCGCGCAGGTGTCGACTTCGGACTGCTTGATCGCACGCGAGGAATTGGCGACGTCTGGATAATCCACGCCGACGCCGTCGCAGAACAGTTTCAGTCCACCGCCGGAACCCGTCGACTCGATCTTCGGTGTCTTGAATTCCGTGCCGCGACCGAACCGCTCCGCGACCACGGTCGAGAAGGGATACACCGTCGACGAGCCGACGACGTAAACGAAGTCGCGCCCGGACTGGGCAACGGCGGTACCGCCGCTAACGGTTGCAATCAGTACGCTTGCCAGCACCACCTTTGCTGTGCTTCTCTTTGCCACAATCAATCCTCCGGGTTCCTTGGGCTTTGTGGCGCACAGCTTAGCGGCGAATTGTTACCGAATTGTTGCAGAACGGCGCTCGAGAGCGACTACGATAACGGCAGGAAAATCCCATTTTCTCGTTTAACATCAAGCTGATGGACTCGACTCTTAAATTCGCTGTCAAGACCCGGGGGCAACGCGCTTGCAAGATCCCGCACTGACTTTGCTGTTCGACCTCATCCGCTGCCGCTCCGTAACGCCCGCCGACGCCGGCTGCCAGGACCTCATCGCCGCACGGCTCGCGCCGCTGGGCTTCGTTTGCGAGACCATGGTCTTCGGCGACGTCACCAACCTGTGGGCGCGGCGCGGTACGGGCTCACCCGTGTTGTGTTTTGCCGGGCACACGGATGTCGTGCCGCCGGGCGACGACAGCGAGTGGCAGTCCGATCCCTTCGAACCCGACATCCGCGGCGAGAACATCTACGGCAGGGGCTCGGCCGACATGAAGAGCGGCCTGTCGGCAATGGTGGTTGCCGTCGAGAGATTCCTCGAGGAACACCCGGACCACGCGGGGAGCATCGCCTTCCTGGTCACCAGCGACGAGGAAGGTCGTGCGCGCGACGGCACCCTGAAGGTGATGGAGACACTCACGGCACGCGGCGAAACGATCGACTGGTGCGTCATCGGCGAACCGTCGAGCCATACGGCGCTGGGGGACGTCGTGCGCATCGGCCGGCGCGGGTCCCTGAGCGGCATGCTCGAGGTGCGCGGGGTGCAGGGGCACGTCGCGTATCCGCATCTTGCCGACAACCCCATCCGCCGCTTCGCACCCGTGCTGGCGGAGCTGCACGGCATCGTCTGGGACGAGGGCAACGAGTTTTTCCCGCCGACGAGCTTCCAGGTCGTCAACATCCAGAGCGGCGTGGGCGCCCCCAACGTTACGCCCGCGCAGCTGTCCGCGCGGTTCAACTTCCGCTATTCGACCGAGTGGGATCATCACCGGCTGAAGGAGCGCGTCCAGGCCATCATCGACGCGCACGATATCGACTACGAGCTCCGCTGGCACCTGTCCGGCGAACCGTTCCTCACGCAGCCCGGGCGGCTGATCGATGCGGTGAGCCAGGCGGTCGAGGAACATACCGGCCGTGCACCGGAACTCTCGACCGGCGGCGGGACCTCGGACGGACGGTTCATTTCACCCGCGGGCGCGGACGTCGTCGAACTCGGGCCGATCAGTGCATCGATACACAAGATCGACGAGCACGTGCGCATGCAGGATGTCGGCGCGCTGGCCTCGATGTACCGGCGCATCCTGGAGCTGCTGCTCGCTCGCTAAGCGCGCCTGACGTTGTTCCAGATACCGGTGACGCCCAGCACGGTTACCCAGACCAGTACCCAGCCGGGCATCGACAGGCCGAGGAATTGCCACACGATTTCGGCACATTCCCCGGAGCCCCTGAATACCTTGCCGAGCACCTCGGTGAACGGCAGCGTATCGAGCATGTAGTCGAGGCCCGGCCCACAGGACGGTACCTGGTCGGGGGGCAGCTGCTGCAGCCAGGCGTGCCGCCCCGCCACTGAAGCACCCCCGATAGCGGCGAGACCGAGCAACAAGGCGTAGACGATGCGCCCCGCGCCGGCGGGATCGTGCAGCGCCGCGACCAGGAAGATCAGGCCCATCGAGATGACCGCGACGCGCTGGAAGACGCACAGCGGGCACGGGTCCAGCAACAGCACGTGCTGGGCGAACAGCGCGAAGCCCATCAGCCCGCAGCAGACCGCGAATCCCGCAAAATTGACGACCCGCCGCGACGGCAACCTGTCCAGAGTCACGCGCGCTTACTCCTCGCCGGCGCCTTCTTCGGCGATATCGGTATGGCGGATATCCCTGCCTTCCACCATGTAGATGACGTATTCGCAGATGTTCTTCGCGTGATCGCCGATCCGTTCGAGCGAGCGGGCGGCCCAGGTCACGTTCATGACGCGCTTGATGCTGCGCGGGTCTTCCATCATGAACGTAATGCATTGCCGGGTGATGGCGTCGTATTCGTCGTCGACGAGTTCATCCTCCCTGACCACCTCCAGCGCCTCGGTAACGTCGAGACGCGCAAACGCGTTCATGGCATCCCGCAACATGTGGGACACGTGGTTTCCCAGGTTTTTCAGTTCCCGGTAGGAATCCGGCGGACGATCCATGCCCGCGAGCTTGGACGCGAGAAACCCGATCTTCTCCGCTTCGTCGCCAATGCGCTCGAGGTCGGTGATCGTCTTGATGATCGCGACGATGAGGCGCAGATCGCCTGCCGCAGGCGCGCGGGTCGCGAGTATCCGGCTGCACTCCTCGTCGATATCGACCTCCAGGTTGTTCACCTGGTAGTCGTCCCGCGCGACCTGCAGTCCGAGATCGCTATCGCCGCTGACGATCGCCGCGATCGCGCGTGATAGCTGGGTCTCCACCAGGCCACCCATGCCGAGGACAGTGTTGCGCAGGTCCTCGATGTCCTTGTTGAAACGCCGCGATATGTGGTCGGTGAATTTGGAAGCTTCCATGAGAATCCCACGCTTGCCAGAGCGAACTCAATGTCACTCTAAGTTGAACGGTACGTCAAGGTCCTGTTCGACACTATTGTAGCAGCATCATTTCCATTTCCATTGCGCGTCGAGCATCAGCCGATTGTAGTCACGCTTTGCGCCGGAAACGATGTCGGTTTCGTTAATAAAGTACTGTGCACCGATGGTCCAGTTCTTGCTTACGCCGTAGTCCAGCTGGAAGAAATGGCCGCGGTTGTCGGTGCCGCCGCCCGCGAAGTCCGAGTCGGTCAGCAGGCCGAGCAGCGCATCCGCCTCCTTTTCAGCGTAGTAATAGGTGAACCGGAACTGGCCCCTGTCCTTCGCCGCGCCCAGGCTGCCGCCAAGGGTCCACCCGGTATCGTTGTCGGCCGCGTCGGTGTTGTTCACGTAGTCGAAAAACACGGTGGTCGGCCAGCCGCCGACATCGAATGCCGCCTCCGCGAAGACCTGCGTCAGCAGGTAATCGTAGCGATAGAAGCAGCTCTCTCCGGCGACGCTGCCGCAGGGCTGGCCGTCGGCCTGCACCGCCGTATTGCCGAAATAGTCGCCCGGGTCGGAAGGATCGCCGAAGGTGGTGCTGTTGCCCTGCGTCTCGATGGAGTAGTACCCAAGGCCCCCCGTGAGCTTCGCGCCCGCGAACTCGCCCGTCGCACCGAACTGCGCGCCCCAACTGAAGGAGTCGTTGCCCCGGCGGCTGTCGCTTTCCAGGAACGTGCCGATCGCATTGACGAAATACCGGTCCCGCTCCCAGGTGAACGCGAGCCCTTCCGGCGTCCAGTCGCCGTCCCACATCAGCGGTTGCTTGCCGGGTCGATACAGCGGGCTCTTGTACTTGCCGAAGATCAGGTGCGTGCCGTCGGTGGCTTGCCAGTCCGCGTACGCGAGGTTCAGGGAGACGTCTTTCGACGAGCCGCCGCCGCCGAGCGTCTGGTTGGTCGAGACCGGATCGTCGCCACCCGTGGCCAGTCCGAAACCCACCTCCAGATCGTCGGCCAGGTCGGCTGTCACGTTGAACCGGGCGCGGATCCGGTTGCGGCGGCGGGTGTCGCTGCCTTCCGCGTCGATCCGCTCGTAGCGATAGCGAAAATCGCCGTCCAGGCCGACACGGTCCGTCCAGCCAGCGTTCGCGGCGGGCGTCTTCGCGGCCGCAACCTCGGTCACCGTCGTCCGGACGTCGGCGATGGCATTCGCCGACTCGTCCTGCGCGCGCCGGAGGTCCGCGTTTTCGGCGGCGAGTGCTTCGAGGCGCTGTGACAACAGCGCGAGTTGCTCGCGCAATTCCTGGATCTCCTGCTCGCTGACGGCGCCGAACGCGGCGGATGAAAACAGCAGGCTGGCGGCGACGATCGGGACTAATACACGTTTCATGGGTTGCTCCGGACAATGACGCAGGCAGCGACAGCGCTGCTGGTCCGGAATTCTGACGCCCGTTCTTTACAGAATTGTTACGAATATGACGAAAATGTTTCGGGGAGGTTGCCGCGCCGCCCCGCCGCAGCCGGTCAACCGCGTTTGCCACCGGTCGCGATGGGAACCGGCGGCTCCGCCACCACGCGCTCGATCGGGAACCGGCAGCGGAATTCGCTGCCCCTGCCGAGCTCGCTGGTCACCTGCAGCTCTCCGTCGTGGCGGCCGAGCACGTGCTTGACGATCGCGAGGCCCAGTCCCACGCCGCCATCCTCGCGGGCACGCCCGCGATGCACGCGGAAGAACCGTTCGGTAAGCCTCGGTATCTGGTCGGCGGGGATGCCCTCGCCGGTATCCGTGACGACGATCTCGCCGCCGTCCGCGTCGACCCGCCAGGCGAGCTTGATGCGGCCGTCGGGAGGTGTATGCCGGACCGCGTTCGACAGCAGGTTGGAGATCACCGTCTCGATCTCGTTGCCGGACGCCAGCAACTGTGCCTTCGACGGCGCGTCGACTTCTATTGCGGCGACCCCGTCACGCCCCTGGAACGACTTCCTCGCCGCCGCAAGGAGCCCGCCCACGTCGACGGCCTCGTCCTTACCGGCGCGGCCGGCACTCTCCAGGCGCGACAGCTCCAGCAGCTCGTTCACGACGGTGCTCATGCGGCGGGCCTGCTGCTGCATCTGGCGGATGGGCTGGCCCCAGTTCTTGTCGAGGTCCGCGTCTTCGGAGAGGCTGTCGAGGTAGCCGCTGATGACGGTCAGCGGCGAACGCAGTTCGTGCGACGCATTCGCGACGAAGTCGCGGCGCATCCGCGTCAGCCGTATGCGCTCGGTAATGTCCCTGAGGAACAGCAATTTCTGGTTCGCCCCGTACGGCACCACCCTGCAGTTGAGCCAGCCCTCGTCCCTGACCGGCGACGGGATCTCGATCTCGCGCGCGTACGGGTCCGAGTGCAGCAGTTGCGTGAGTTTCGGGTCGCGCAGGATGTTGTCCACGCGCTGACCGCGATCCTTCTTGCGTTTCAGGCCGCCGAGGTGCTTGGCGGCCTTGTTGCACATCACGATCTGGTTGTTTTCGTCGAGGATGACGGCGCCGTCGGGCATCGCGTCCGTGGAGCGACGAATCTCTTTCAGCAACAGCCGGTATTCGCGTTTCGCGCGCAGCGTGCGCTCGTGCTCGTAGTTGAAACGCGCGAACATCTGCTGCCAGATGCCCTCGCCGTAGCGGAACTGCTCGAAGTCCCGCGTATGCAGCGCGCGATTGAAAGCAAGCAATTGCCGCGTCTGCCAGAACAGCACGGCGAGCGCCGCGACCAGCAGGCCCCAGTCCGGATGGCCGTAGATCCAGCCGATCAACCCGCCCGCCGCCAGGATCCCGGCGACACCCGCAACGAACTTTCGTGAAGACCCGGGCATGCGTCAGGCGTCGCGCACCGAGAAACGATAACCGGCACCGCGCACCGTCTGGATGTAGGCATCGGCACCCTGCTCTGCGAGGGCCTTGCGCAGCCGCCGCACGTGCACGTCGACGGTACGCTCTTCCACGTACACGTTGGCGCCCCAGACGCGATCGAGCAGCTGGGTGCGGCTGTACACCCGATCGGGATGCGCCATCAGGAAACGCAACAGGCGGTACTCGGTCGGCCCGAGGCGAATTTCCGCGCCGCCGGCAACGACGCGGTGCCCGGCCGCATCCAGTTCGAGCACGCCACTGCGCAGTATCTCGTCGTTCACCGATTGCGACCTGCGCAGCACGGCCTGGATGCGAGCGATCAGTTCGCGGGGCGCAAAGGGCTTGGTGACGTAGTCGTCCGCGCCGCCCTCGAGGCCGGCCACCTTGTCGTACTCATCGGCGCGCGCCGTCAGCATGATGATGCCGAGGTCCTCGTTGCCCTGCTCCCGCTTCAGGGTGCGCGTCAGTTCGAGGCCGCTCATGTCGGGCAGCATCCAGTCGATCAGGGCGAGATCCGGCCGCTCGTCCGCGAGAATTTGCCGCGCGCTGCGGCAATCGCCGGCCTCGAGGGTCTCGAACCCGGCCCTTACGAGGTGAAATGCAATCATCTCCCGGATCGGGGCCTCGTCCTCGACAATCAGGATTTTGCCAGCTGCCATCGTGTTTTCCCGCCGTATGCGCGACCGCGGGCAACCCGCGCCCGTTTGCGGCGCATTACAGCATCACTATATTACAGAACTGTTACGAATCGTGCGGCCGCGTGGGCTGCGCGACCGTCTGCCGCAGGTACGCCGGGACCACGTCCTGCGGGTCGACGCTGGCGCCCGCGGCGACGAGCGCGCGGCCGGCGGCCAGCAGGTGCCGGGCGGAGGGGTGGCGGGTACGGCTCACGCCCGCCAGCAGTGGCCGGTTGGTCTCGAGCAGTCCCGGGTAGCGCTGCCAGCCGAACCCCGCCGCGGTGAAGCGCCCGGGCTCGAGTTCCAGTTCGCTGATCACGGACAGGTCGTGGATTCGCTCGGCGCCGACGAGCACGGGCACACCGCCGCGGCCGGCCGCGTACAGACCGAGGTACACCTCGTTCATGTGGGCGTCCTGGCAGACGGCGACCGCATCTGCGCCCTCGTCCGCGATCACCTGCGCGGCCACTGCGAGCAGCGACGACACGGGCACGATCCGGAGACCGGCGCCGTGTGCCAGCCCCTGCGCAACGGACGTGCCGATGCGCATGCCGATGAACGAGCCGGGCCCGTTGCCCAGCACGATGGCGTCGAGATCCGCCGTTGTCATGCCGGCCTCCGCCAGCACGGCCTCGATCATGGGCACGAGGATGCGGGTGTGCTCCCTTGCCTGCTCCTCGTGGCGCCAGGCCACCTCATCGCCGGCCTGCAGCGCCACCGAACAGGCCAGTGACGAGGTATCGAGTGCCAGCAGCTTCATGCGACGGCCCCCGCGCGCTCGTGACGTTTCAGGAACTGCGCCACCGTGCCGATGTCGTCGGTCGATGCCATGGGCTCGAGCACGTCGAGAAAGGTCTTGCCGTAACTGCGCGACGACACGCGCGGGTCGCACAGCACGATGACGCCGTAGTCGTTCTCGCCGCGCAGCAGGCGTCCGGCACCCTGCTTGAGCGCCAGCGCCGCCTGCGGCAGCTGGTGCTGCGCGAAACCGTTGCCGCCTTCGCGGCGGATGAACTCGAGGCGCGCCACCATCAGCGGGTCGGCCGGCGACGCGAACGGCAGCTTGTCGATCGCGACGATCGTCAGCGCGGTGCCGCGCACGTCCACGCCCTCCCAGAAGCTGCCGGTGCCGAGCAGCACGGCATTGCCGCAGTCGCGGAAGCGGCGCAGCAGGTCGTCGCGCGGCGCCGTGCCCTGCACCAGCAGCTTGCGCCTGCGCAGGCTCGACTTGTGCGCGCGCAGCCATTGACTGGCCGCGTTCAGCGCGCGGTGGCTCGTGAACAGGCAGAAAAGGCCGCCGCGCGTGAAATCGAGTAACGGCATCACGGCCTCCATCACGGCCTCGGTGTGGCGCGGGTCGGAAGGCTGCGGCAGCCCGGGCGGCAGGTAGACGAGGCCATTGTCGGCAAGGGCGTAAGGGCTCGGGAAGGTCAGGCCGCGCACGGCGCCGAGCCCCATCCGCGACGTGAAGTGCGAGAAGTCCTCGCCGATGGCGAGCGTCGCCGAGGTGAATATCCAGGCCTGCCGGCCGTTGTCGATGAGGCCCGCCAGCGTGCCGGACACGTCCAGCGGCGTCAGGTTGATGCGGAGGCTGCGCGGGTTGACCTCGAGCCAGCGCAGCCCGTCCCAGCTGTCCTCGCTCGCGAGCAGCGCGAGCCGCTCGTTCATGCCGAGAAGCTGCTCGTGGAGCTTCGTAATGTCGGCCGAGCCGTTACCCAGCGATTCCAGGCCGCGCGCCACCTCGCCCAGCGCGGCGCCGAGCGCGTCGAATGCAACGCGCATCCCGGGCAGCAGTTCGTCGAGCGGGTGCCGGCCCTCCTGCCGGGGCGCCGCCAGGCGCAGGTCCCTGACGGCGGTGTCGAGCCGGTCCAGGCGGCGCTGCAGTTCCGAGTCCGCGTACGGCAACGTCGCCGCCCGGGCCTCTTCGGCGACGCGTTGCAATTCCCGGCTGCCCAGCGCGACCCCGAAGAACTGTACGGCGAGGTCCGGGAGCTGGTGGGCCTCGTCGATGATCACGGCCTCCGCGTCGGGCAGGAACTCGACGAAACCGCTTTCCTTCATGGCGAGATCGGCCAGCAGGAGATGGTGGTTGACGACCACGAGGTCGGCTTCCTGGGCGCGGCGCCTGGCCTTGACGACGTGGCAGTCCGAGTATTTCGGGCAGTGCTGGCCGAGACAGTTGTCGGTCGTCGAGGTCACGAGCGGCCAGACCGGCGAATCCTCGGCCACGGCCGTCAGCTCGGCGCGGTCGCCACTGTCGGTGTGATGCCGCCATTCGCGCACCCGGGCGTAGTCGGCGACCACCGACGGCGCGATGTCGTCGAGCTGGTCGAGCCGGTGCAGGCACAGGTAGTTGGCGCGCCCCTTGAGCAGCGCCGTGCTCACCGGGCGGCCGACCGCCTTGCCGATCAGCGGCAGATCGCGGTGGTAGAGCTGGTCCTGCAGGGCCTTGGTACCCGTGCTGATGATGGTCTTGCGCCCGCTCATGAGGGCCGGCAGCAGGTAAGCAAAGGTCTTGCCGGTGCCCGTGCCGGCCTCGATGACCAGCTTGTCCGAGGCGCCGATGGCTTCCGCCACGGCCTCGGCCATCCACGCCTGCCCGGCGCGGGGCTGGAACCCCGGCAACATCGTCCGCAAGGGGCTGTCGTCGCCGAAAAAGTCAGGCAGGCTGGTCACGGCAGAGAGGTTACACGCTTCCACCCCGCCTTGGGTATCGCTTTACGGGGCTTTATACGCCGCTTCGGCGCCCGGCAAGCCTCGGAAATCACGGGCTGCAATCGTAGTCATTCCCGGTATAATGCCGGGCCCTCAGATCCCAGCCCGGCACAAGCACATGACAACAAAGCTCCCGGCCCTGAAGGAATGGGTCGACCAGGTCGCCAAACTCACGCAACCCGAGTCCATCCACTGGTGCAGCGGCAATGCCGCCGAGTACCACCACCTCATCGGTGAGATGATCGAAGACGGCACGCTCTCCGAACTGAACGACGACGGCTACCCCAACTGCTACCTGCATCTCTCGGACCCGAACGACGTCGCGCGCGTCGAGCACCTGACCTACGTGTGCACGCGGAGCCCGGACGAGGCCGGCCCCAACAACAACTGGATGAGCCCGGACGAGGCGCACGCGAAGATGGACGCGCTGTTCGACGGCTGCATGCGCGGGCGCACGATGTTCGTCATCCCGTATTGCATGGGCCCGATCGATTCGCCCTATTCCCGCTGCGGCGTGGAGATCACCGACAGCCCCTACGTCGTCATCAACATGCGGATGATGACCCGCATGGGCAAAGCCGCGCTCGAGCGGATCGAGCGGGAAGGCAGCTTCGTCAAGGGATTGCATTCCACCGGCGAGCTCGATCCCGAGCGGCGCTTCATCGTGCATTTCCCGGAGGAGCTGTCCATCCAGAGCTTCGGCTCGGGCTACGGCGGCAACGCCCTGCTCGGCAAGAAGTGCCACGCGCTGCGCATCGCAAGCTACCAGGCGCGTACCGAGGGCTGGCTGGCCGAGCACATGCTGCTCATGGGCATCGAGAGCCCGGACGGCGAGACCCACTACATCGCCTGCGCGTTCCCGTCCGCCTGCGGCAAGACCAATCTCGCCATGCTGATACCGCCGCATTCGCTCCCCGGCTGGAAGGTCTGGACGCTGGGCGACGACATCGCGTGGCTGCATCTCGACGAGGACGGCGTTTTGCGCGCCATCAATCCGGAATCGGGCTACTTCGGCGTGGTGCCCGGCACCAACGAGAAGACCAACAAGAACGCGTTCGACATGATCCACCACAACACGATCTTCACGAACGTGGCACGCACGGCCGACAACAAGCCGTGGTGGGAAGGCAAGAAAGTGGGCGAGCCCGCCTACGACTGGCAGGGACGCGAGTACGATCCGCAGAACGGCCCGGCCGCGCACCCGAATTCACGGTTCACGGTTGCCGCAACCAACAACCCGAGCTACTCGAAACTCGCGGACGCCCCGGAAGGCGTGCCGATCTCGGCCATCGTGTTCGGCGGCCGCCGCAAGGAACTGGCGCCGCTCGTCTACGAGGCGAAGGACTGGCAGCACGGTGTGTTCGTCGGCGCGAGCGTTGCCTCGGAGACGACGGCCGCGATGGTCGGCGACGTGGGCGTCGTGCGCCGGGACCCGATGGCCATGAAGCCGTTTTGCGGCTACAACTTCGGCGATTACTGGGCGCACTGGCTGTCGTTCCCGGAGCGCACCGACAAGCTGCCGAAGATCTTTCACGTCAACTGGTTCCGGCAGGACGAGAACGGCACGTTCATCTGGCCCGGATTCGGCGAGAACCTGCGCGTGCTGCGCTGGATCATCGATCGCTGCGAAGGCCGGGCGCACGCCCGCGAGACGCCGATCGGCTTGCTCCCGAACGCCGAGGACATCGACACCTCGGAACTGGATATCGACGCGGCGACGATGCGCAAGCTCACGACGATCAACCCGGTGAGCTGGTCGCAGGAAATGGCGGCCATCGGCGAATACCTCGACACCTTCGGCGATCGCGTGCCGCAAGCGTTGCGCGAGGAGCAGCGCCGCATCAAGGCAGAGCTCGACGCCATCGACTGGCCGCCGGCCGGCAATTAGAGAATTGGCCCGAGGAGCGGGCCTCGGCCCGCGATCGCGGTTCGAGAACGGCTCCTACAGGGGTGTCATGCGCATTGTAGGAGCGGGCCTGGGCCCGCGAACCGATCGCCTACACGATGCTATTCGGACCCGTAGGAGCGGGCCTCGGCCCGCGATCCCAGGCCGGGAACTGCCCCTAGTCCAGGGCCTTGTAATGAATCGCCAGGCTGCCGCCCGGTTCCTCGGCACGACCGAGGCCGATGGTGCCCTCGTCCTTCAGCTCCGTCGAATCGCGGCGCAGGAAGGTCTCTTCGCCCTGGAGGTTTTGCAGGAACGTGCCGTTGGTGCTCTGGTCGACGAGGATGAACTTGCCGCGGCGCAGCTCGACCTTGGCGTGAATCCGTGAAATCAGGTTGCCCTTGACGACGAGGTCGTTGTCGTCCGCGCGGCCGATATTCACGCTCTTGCGCTTGTCGCTGACCTCCACGGTCTGGCCGCGAAAACTGAGCAGCATCCGCGATGCACCGCGACCGCGATTCTCCCACTCGATCGTGGGCAGCATGCTCGTCGCTTCCTCGGGATTCCACAAGAGCTCATAAAGAGCGACTTCGTCCATCTTGCCGCGGACGGTCGCGACGTCGATCTGCCGCGTCTGCTCCCGGAGCTTCGGGCTCATCTTGTCGACCGTCTCGCCGGAAATGACGATCTGCCGGGACTTCGCCTGCGATGTCATGCGGTTGGCCGTGTGCACGGCCGCGCCGAAGATATCGTTCTGCTCCTGCACCACAGGCCCGTAGTGGCAGCCGACCCTGATGGACACCGGTATGCGCTCGCTCTGGCGGCTTTCGGACGAGATCCGCGTTTGCATCATGACCGCGGCGCCCATGGCGTCATCCACGCTCGGAAACGTCGACATGACCTCGTCGCCGATGGTCTTGATCACGGTGCCGTTGTAGTTGTGCGTGGCGTCTTTCATCACGTCGAGACACAACGCCACGGTCTCGCTCGCCTTGGTATCGCCGAACTTGTCGTACAGCTGGGTGCTGCCGACGACATCCGCGAAGAGGATTGCGACTTCCAGGTCCTGCGCCATCTCAACCTTTAAAGCAATTCATGCCTGTCATCGACAACTACTTAATATACAAATTATTTTTCGGCAACGATATAAGCGATCCACGCAAGATCGGCCTCGCCTTTTTCCTCGGGCGAGAAAATGCCGTTGCCCTCGCCGTCTTCGTCCTCGCCTTCCCAGTACACCGTCGCCTTGCGGAAGCCCGCCTCGAGCAGCATGTCGCGCAATTCGGGCGCCGTGTACATGCGCCAGGAATAACTGAAAGCCCGCTTGATCTTCGAGCCGTCCGGGAACTTGAAGTGGATGTGGCAATTCATGTGGTTGGTGACCGGATGGTACTCGGCCTGGTCCCAGATGTACGTGAAGCCGTCCATCTTGGTCTTTTCCCGGGTCTCCTGGAACGATTCGGGACCGCCGAACATGTCCATGAACAACACGCCGTCGTCCTTCAACGCATCGAAGCAACGCCGCATGTAGCGGACCATCGTCGCACGCTCCTCGAAGATCCAGTAGCTGAAATTGAACGCGGCCAGCACGTCGACCTTCGGCGTCTCCACGTCGAGCACGTCGGACTCGATCAGGCTGACGCGGGCCTGGTCCTCGGCCGCCAGCCTCCCGACCCGGTTCCTGCGCCCCCAGTCGAGCACCGCCGGGTCGATGTCGACCCCGAACGCCTGGTACTCCCTGCCCTGCCTGACCCATTCGCAACAGGCGCTCGCCGTACCGCAGAAGTCTTCCCGCAACAGGTAGGCCCGCCGCCCGCTCAACTGCTGGAAGGTTGTCTGCATGAACTCGACTTCGTTCTCGACGTTCTGCACCGACGCTTCGTAGAGTTCGTGGATATCGGCCTGCTCGGCCATCGTGGGTCGATTTCTTTTGTGCTTGACACTCATTGTAGGTCGTACGCTCGAGGGGCTTAGGGGTGGGTCATTGTAGCGGAGTTACGCCGCAGCCGGCATCTTATCGAGTGCTTCGAGCAGCACCTCGGGTCCCGCACCATCCCGGAACGCGTTCTCGCTGATGTACCGCCGCCATGCACGTGCGCCGGGCTGACCGGTGAACAGGCCGAGCATGTGCCGCGTGATCCGGCCCAGCCGTTCATCGCGGGCGAGTTCTCTCTCGATGTAGGGGATCATCTGCGCGACGACCTCGTGACGGTCGGGAGGCCGCCAGCCGGGGTTCAGGTGCTGCTCGAGCGTCGCGAGAAAATACGGGTGCTGATACGCCTGCCGCCCGATCATGACACCGTCGACGTGCTCCAGCGCCGCGGCCACCTGCTGCAGCGTCGTAATCCCGCCATTGAGTACGATCTCGACCTCCGGCAATTCCTCTTTCAGCCGGTATACGCGCTCGTAACGCAACGGTGGCACCGACCGATTCTGCTTCGGACTCAGGCCCTCGAGGATCGCCACCCGCGCATGCACGATGAATTTCCTGCACCCCGCTTCGAGCTGTGCGTCCACGAAGCGTCTGAGGAACGCGTAACTGTCTTCGTCGTCGATACCGATCCGCGTCTTGACGGTCACCGGGACATCGGTCTCGGCCTGCATGGCGCGCAGGCAGTCCGCGACCACCGCCGGCTGCGCCATGAGACAGGCACCGAACTGGCCGCTCTGCACGCGGTCGCTGGGGCAGCCGACGTTGATGTTGATCTCGTCGTAACCGAATTCCGCGCCGCGTCGTGCCGCTCCCGCCATCAGCGCCGGCTCGCTGCCGCCGACCTGCAGCGCGACCGGGTGTTCGGCGGCATCGAATTCGAGCAAGGTGGCATAGTCGCCGTGGTGGATGGCCGCTGCCGTCACCATCTCGGTGTACAGCAGCGCACTCGGACTGAGTAGCCGCAGGAAGTACCGGCAATGGCGGTCCGTCCAATCCAT
>CAVQIY010000002.1:0-766720 GCA_963712755.1 uncultured Gammaproteobacteria bacterium
TATTCGGCATCCGGTGGCAGGCACCCCGGCAGAGTTCGTTGCAAACAGGCCGTCGCCGCGCAAGAAGCAGAGCCTGGCCGCCCGGCGCGTAAGCCGTGGATGACCTGGCTATTCATCGTCTTCTATTGCCGTGTCGCGGCAGCCCGGTTTCGAGCCAGCATATTCGATGACTTTGATTGAGGTTGACTCGTGAACAAGACCAGTATGGCGGCCGCAGCCGCAGCGATGATCATCACGAGCATCGCTCAGGCCCAGGATACTGCCGACGGCTGGCGACACAGCCGATCCGAACGTGAGTCAGCGCCGGCCGCCCGCACCTGCGAGACGGCGATAAGTCGCTGCGGTCGTTGCTCGGGGGGCCTTGCGCCCCCTACTCCCACTCGATCGTGGCGGGCGGCTTGCCGGAGATGTCGTAGGTCACGCGCGAGATGCCGTCCACCTCGTTGATGATGCGCAGGCTGACGTGCTCGAGGAACTCGTACGGCAGCCGTGCCCAGCGCGCCGTCATGAAGTCGATCGTCTCGACGGCACGCAGCGCGATGACGTAGTCGTAGCGGCGCCCGTCACCCATCACGCCCACGGATTTCACCGGCAGGAACACGGCGAACGCCTGGCTGACCTGGTCGTAGAGATCGTGCCTGCGCAGTTCGTCGATGAAGATGTCGTCGGCGAGCTGCAGCTTTTCGACGAACTCGCGTTTGACTTCGCCGAGCACGCGCACGCCGAGCCCGGGGCCCGGGAACGGATGCCGGTACACCATCGCGTGCGGCAGGCCGAGTTCCAGGCCGATCTTGCGCACTTCGTCCTTGAAGAGTTCGCGCAGCGGTTCGACCAGCGACAGGCGCATGTTTTCCGGCAGGCCGCCGACGTTGTGGTGCGACTTGATGACGTGCGCCTTGCCCGTGGACGCTCCCGCCGATTCGATCACGTCCGGGTAGATCGTGCCCTGCGCCAGCCACTCGATGCCCTCGAGCTTGTGCGCCTCTTCGTCGAACACCTCGATGAACATGCCGCCGATGACCTTGCGCTTCGCCTCCGGGTCGCTCACGCCGTCGAGCGCGGCGAAGAATCGATCGGCCGCGTTCACGCGAATCACGCGCACGCCCAGGTGGTCGGCGAACGTATCCATGACCTGGTCGCCCTCGTTGCGACGCAGGAGGCCGTGGTCGACGAACACGCAGGTGAGCTGGTCGCCGATCGCCTCGTGGAGCAGCGCGGCGACCACGGACGAATCGACGCCGCCGGACAGGCCCAGCAGGACCCTGGCGTCGCCGACCTGCTCGCGCACGCGGGCGATGCTGTCCGCCACGATGTTGCCGGGCGTCCAGTCGCTGGGGCAGCCGCAGATGTCGTGCACGAAGCGTTCCATGATCGCCTGGCCCTGCAGCGTGTGCGTGACCTCGGGGTGGAACTGCACGCCGTAGAAGCGCCGGCCGCGATCCTCCATGGCCGCGAGCGGCGAGTTCCTGCTGCTGGCGGTCGCCTCGAAGCCGGGCGGCAACGACTCGACGCGGTCGCCGTGGCTCATCCATACCTTCAGCAGGGGCGGCCCGCTCTCGGTGTCGCTGAGCCCGCCGAGCAGCCCCGAATCCCCGGGCTCGATCTCGGCGTAGCCGAATTCGCGGTGCGCCGACGCTTCCACCTTGCCGCCCAGTTCCGCCGCCATGGTCTGCATGCCGTAACAGATGCCGAGCACGGGCACGCCGAGTTCGAAAACCGAGTGCGAAACGCGCGGCGGGTTGTCGAGGTTCACCGACTCCGGCCCGCCGGACAGTATGACGCCGCTCGGCGCGAATGCCCGGATGGCTTCGTCGTCCATGTCCCAGGGATGAATCTCGGAATAGACACCGCGCTCGCGCACGCGTCGCGCGATGAGCTGCGTGTACTGGCTGCCGAAGTCGAGGATCAGCAGCCGGTGTGCGTGGATGTCCTTGCGCGGCATGTTGGTAACGCTTGCGGGCTCGCTCATGAGTCTCTGCCGACGGTCAGCTGGCGCGGTAGTTCGGGGCTTCCTTGGTGATCGTCACGTCGTGGACGTGGCTCTCCCTCATGCCGGCGCCGGTGATGCGGACGAACTGCGGCTTGCTGCGCATCTCCTCGATGGTGCTGCTGCCCGTGTAGCCCATGGCCGCCCGCACGCCGCCGACGAGCTGGTGCACGATCGCCACGAGGCTGCCCTTGTACGCGACACGCCCCTCGATGCCCTCGGGCACCAGCTTCTCGAGTTCCTGCGTGGTGTCCTGGAAGTAGCGGTCGGAGGAACCGTGCGATTGCCCCATCGCGCCGACGGAACCCATGCCGCGGTAGGACTTGTACGAGCGCCCCTGGTAGAGCTCCACTTCCCCGGGCGATTCCTCGGTGCCGGCGAACAGGCCGCCGATCATCACCGAGTAGGCACCGGCGACGAGCGCCTTGGCGATATCGCCGGAGTAACGGATACCGCCGTCGGCGATCAACGGAATGCCTTTTTTCTTCAGCGCGTTGGCCACCTCGGCGACGGCCGAGATCTGCGGCACACCGACGCCTGCCACGACCCGCGTCGTGCAAATGGAGCCGGGGCCGATACCGACCTTGACGCCGTCAGCGCCGGCCTCGACCAGCGCCATCGCCGCGTCGCCGGTCACGATATTGCCGCCGATGACCTGCATGTCCGGGTACATCTGCTTGATCCGCGTAACTCGGTCCAGCACGCCTTTCGAGAAACCGTGCGAGGTATCGACGACGAGCACGTCGGCACCGGCCTCGACCAGCGCAGCCACGCGTTCGTCGGCGTCGTAACCCGTGCCGACCGCCGCACCGACCCGCAGTGCGCCGCGCGCGTCTTTGCAGGCGCGCGGGTAGTCCTTGGCCTTCTGGAAGTCCTTGGCGGTGATCATGCCCCTCAGTTCGAAGTTCTCGCCGACCACGAGGACCTTCTCGATGCGGTGCTGGTGCAGCAGCGACACGACCTCTTCCTCGGCGGCGCCCTCGGCCACGGTGACCAGGCGCTCCTGCGGCGTCATGACGGCGGACACCGGCGCGTCGAGCTTCGTCTCGAAGCGCAGGTCGCGGCCGGTCACGATGCCCACGGTCTGGTTCTCGCGGACGACGGGCACGCCCGAGATGCCCATGGCACGCGTCAGGTCGATGACCTCGCGGACCGACATGTCGGGCGTCACGGTAATCGGGTTGCGCACGATGCCGCTCTCGAATTTCTTCACGGTGTGAACCTGCCGCGCCTGTTCCTCGACCGTCATGTTCTTGTGGATGACGCCGATGCCGCCTTCCTGGGCGAGCGCGATGGCGAGCCGCGCCTCGGTCACGGTGTCCATCGCGGCGGACAGGATCGGGATATTGAGCGATATCTCCGCCGTCAACCGGGTGCTGAGATCGACTTCGCGGGGCAGCACCTCCGAGTAGCCGGGCTGCAGGAGGACATCGTCGAACGTCAGTGCTTCCTTGGCGATGCGCATGGTCTGATTCGCGTCTCTGGATGAAGTTAAACGTGCAATTGTACGCCCCTCGAATTTCCGGCACTAGCTTGGACCGATCGGCTATACTCGCGACCATGGAAAACTCGGGTCAGGCGACCGCGATCACGGTCAGCGAGCTGAACCGCCGGGCCAGGGCGCTGCTCGAAACGGGCGTCGGCCGGCTCTGGATCGAAGGCGAAATCTCCAATCTCGCGCGGCCCGCCTCCGGGCATCTCTACTTCAGGCTCAAGGACGAGTCGGCGCAGGTCGGCGCCGCCTTCTTCCGCAACCGCCAGCGCGGGCCCACGCATGCCTTCAAGAACGGCGATCACGTCCTCGCCTACGGCCAGGTCAGCCTGTACGAGGCGCGCGGCGACTACCAGCTCATCGTCGAGAGCCTCGAGGCGGCCGGCGAAGGCGTGCTGCAGCGCCGCTACGAGGCGCTGAAGAAGAAGCTCGCCGCCGAAGGCCTGTTCGACGAGGACCGCAAGCAGCCGATCCCCGCGCTGCCGCGGCGCATCGGCGTCGTCACCTCGCCGAGCGGCGCGGCGGTGCGCGACGTGCTGAGCGTCCTGCGGCGCCGCTTCCCGTCCGTGCCGGTCGTCATCTACCCGGCCGCCGTGCAGGGCGACGCGGCACCCGGCGAGCTGATCGGCGCCCTGCAGGCCGCGGTCCGGCGCGACGAATGCGACGTGCTGATCCTGACCCGCGGCGGCGGCTCGCTGGAGGATCTGTGGGCGTTCAACGACGAACGGCTCGCGCGCGCCATCGCCGAATGCCCGCTGCCGGTGGTGAGCGCGGTCGGCCACGAGGTGGACTTCACGATTGCCGATTTCGTCGCCGACGTGCGTGCCCCGACGCCGTCCGGCGCCGCGGAACTCGTGGTGCCCGATCGCGGCGACTGGCTGCGCGCCATCGAGACCATCGCGACGCGCATCGCGCGGCAGGGACGGCGCACGCTGGAGAACAGGGCGCAGGCGCTCGACTGGCTCGGCCGGCGACTCGTCCGGGCAAGCCCGGCGGCACGCGTCGCACGGCAGCAGGATCTGCTGCGCGAGCATGCCGGCCGGCTCGCGGCGGCCATGCGCCGCGACCTGCACGCACGCGGCAGCCGGCTCTTCACGCTCAACCGGGCGCTGCTGCAGGCATCGCCGGCCGTTCGCGTGCAGCGTGCCGTCGGCCGCGCCGCCCAGTTGCAGCAGCGCCTCGCCGCTGCCGGCCGCGGGCGCGTGGCGGATGCCGGTCACCGGCTGCGGCTGACCGCGAGGGCGCTCGATGCCGTGA
This sequence comes from uncultured Gammaproteobacteria bacterium, assembly GCA_963712755.1. Classification (GTDB taxonomy): domain Bacteria; phylum Pseudomonadota; class Gammaproteobacteria; order Steroidobacterales; family Woeseiaceae; genus UBA1847. The sequence goes on from CAVQIY010000002.1 coordinate 4,737, forward strand.
GCCCGCTGGCCACGCTCGACCGCGGCTACGCGATCGTCACCGATGCCGCCACGGGCAAGGCACTCACCCGCGCGGCGCAGGTCGAAACAGGCGCTGACGTTCGTGCACGGCTCGCGCACGGCGAGTTGCTCGCGACGATTACCGGGATCGTGGATGGCCAGGACTAGGATCGCCCTGCTGTTGCTCGGCCTGCTGCCCGTGACGGCCGTCACGGCGGCGCCGCAGCATGCGCCGTGGCCGGGCGGCATCGCCGTCATCGACGTCGGGCCCGCCGAGGCGCCCCGCCCCATTGTCGAATTTGACGCGCGCCGCGTGCTGGTTATGCGCAAGGGCGACCGCTGGCTCGCCGCCGTCGGCATACCGCTCGATGAGGAACCCGGTGAACGGTCGATCCGGGTGAACACAGCACGCGACATCGCGTTCGAGGTGCGCGAGCACGCCTACAGCGAACAACGGCTGACCGTCACGAACAAGAAGTACGTCAGTCCCGACGAGGCCGAGCTCGAACGCATCGGCCGCGAGCGCCGCATCATCGATGCCGCGCTGGGTCAGTGGCGCGACTTCGACGTCGACGCCCTGGCGCTGGCAGCCCCGGTCGACGGCCCGCGAAGCTCGAGTTTCGGCCTGCGGCGCTTCTTCAACGACCAGCCCCGCGCGCCGCACAAGGGCATGGACATCGCGGCGCCCGAGGGAACCATGATCACTGCGCCCGGCGCCGGTGTCGTCACGGCGACCGGTGACTATTTCTTCAACGGCAAGACCGTTATCATCGACCACGGTCAGGGCTTCGTCACCATGTACTGCCACCTGAGCACAATCAGTGTCAACGAAGGGCAGCAAATGGAAACGGGCGACCCTGTCGGCGCCGTCGGCGCCACGGGTCGCGTCACCGGCCCGCACCTGCATTTCGGAACGTATCTCAACGGCACCGCCGTTGACCCCTCATTACTGCTGCAGTAAAGGAAAACTCATGCAAAGAATACTGATAGCTGCAATTGTGCTCACCCTGCCGGCGCTTGCGTTCGCGCAGGGCAGTCGCGCCGGATCGTGGGAGTGGTCGTTCGCGGCCATCTACCAGGACTCGGCCAGCAGCGGCGCCGCAGGCGGCTCCAACCTCAAGCTCGACAATGAACTCGGCTTTGGTATCAACTTCGGCTACAACTTTACCGACAAGCTGTATCTCGGCGGCGACTTCGAATGGCTGCGCCCGGATTTTTCGGCCACGCTCGTAGAGGATGCACCTGACCCGGAAACCAGGACGATCAATCACACGATGTCGCAGTTCAACTACCGCATCAAGGGCACGATGACCTTCCTGAGCGGCCCGCTGTCGCCCTTCGTGGACGTTGGTTTCGGCTGGTCGTATTTCGACTCCAACGTTGCCGACGGCCCCCCGGTAACGGGCTGCTGGTGGCACCCCTACTGGGGCTATATCTGCGAGAACTTCTACAGCACCTTCAGTTCGACCGAGTTCGGTTACGGCGGCGCCATCGGACTGCGCTATATCTTGCGTGGCGGAATGGCGCTGAAACTGAGCGTGAACCAGTACTGGATCGACGTCGGAAACGCGGGCGGTGACCCGGAACTGAACGCGGCGCGGCTGGAGTTCGGCTGGGCGTTCTGACGCCGGCACGCACGATCGGCCTTGCCGGTTTCGCGGGCCCAGGCCCGCTCCTACAGGATGCTTAGCGCCACTTGTAGGAGCGGGCCCGGGCCCGCGATCGATCTCAGCCTGGAACCACTCGCGGTTCGAGAACCGCTCCTGCAGGATGCTTCGCGCCACTTGTAGGAGCGGGCCTGGGCCCGCGATCGCGGTTCGGTAAGCGGTCCTACGGCTGGAACGGGCCGGTGCGTTCCAGGAAATCGCAGATCACCGGACGGAACGCATCCATGTCCACGAGGAATGCGTCGTGGCCCTGGATGCAATCGAGTTCCACGAGGTGCGTGTCCTTGCAGACGGTCCTGATGCCGTCGGCGAGCTGGTGCTGCTGGTGAATCGGGAACAGGATGTCGGTCTTCGTGCCGATGACCAGTGCGCGTTCGAGCTTCAGCCGCCGGAACCCGGCTTCGAGCGAACCGCCGTGCTCGGCCAGCGAAAACAGGTCCGAGGCCCGCGACAGGTACAGGTAGCAGTTGGCATCGAACGTGCCGCTGAACTTGTTGGCATGGTTCTCCATGTAGGACTCGACGGAGAACTCGATGCGAAAGCGGTCGTCGACCGGACCGACGTCCGTCACGCGCTCGCGGCCGAAGCGCTTCTCCCATTCCTCCGGCGACCGGTAGCTGATCATGCCCAGCTTGCGCGCCAGGCGCTGGCCGCTGATCGGTGGGTCGTCCGGGTCGTAATTGCCGTTCTGCCATTTCGGGTCGGAACGGATCATCTCGCGCTGCACGGAACGGATCGCGATGGCCCAGGGCAGCGGCCGCGCCGACGAGGAAATGGATATGAAGCTGGCGACCGCGTCGGGGTGCTTCACGCACAGGGCCAGACCGCTCATGCCGCCCATCGAGCAGCCGACGACCGTGTGCAGGCGCTTGATGCCGAGGCGCCGCACGACCTGGTACGCGGACTCGGCGACGTCCTCCAGCGACAGCGTGGGAAATGAGATGCCGTAGCGCTCGCCGGTTTCGGGGTTGGTCGAGGCCGACCCCGTGGAACCGAAGCAACTGCCCAGCGAGTTGACGCAGATGATGTAGTACTTGTCGGTATCGAGCGGCAGGTCCTCACCGATCATGTTCTCCCACCAGCCCGGCGTCGGGTCCACGCCTGACGAAGCCGCGTGCGCGGATGGCGACAGGCCCGTGAAGATCAGGATCGCGTTGTCTTTCGCGGCATTGAGATCACCCCAGGTCTCGTAGGCCAGCGTCGGCGACTCGAGGTAGCCGCCGCGGTGCATCTTGAAGCGCCCTTCGAGCGTCATGTACTTGGTTGCCAGGGTCATCGCCGTTACTTCTTCACGTGCTTGATCAGCCGCTTGCGCCGCCGCTGCTGGCGGGGCGTCAGCTTGTTGCGCCGGCCCTTGTAGGGATTCTCACCCGTCTTGAACGCCAGCCGCACCGGCGTACCCCGGAGTTTAAACGCTTTGCGGAATCGATTGATCAGGTAACGCCGGTACGCTTCGGGGACGCTTTCCGTCTGGTTGCCGTGGATCACGATCACGGGCGGGTTGCGGCCGCCCTGGTGCGCGTAACGCAGGCGAATCCGGCGCCCGCGGACCAGCGGCGGCGGATGTGCCGTAACCGCGCTCTCGAGCTCGCGAGTCAGCTCCGTCGTGGGCAGGTCGCGCATGGCGGCCTTGTACGCCCGCTCGACCGCTGGCAACAGGTCTCCGACGGCCGTGCCGTGCAGCGCCGAGATCGTGATGCGCTCCGCGAAGTCGAGGAACGGCAGGCGCCGCTCGAGTTCGTCGCGGACCTGCTTGCGCTGCGCTGCGCTCAGGCCGTCCCACTTGTTGGTAACGACCACCAGCGCGCGGCCGCGTTCCAGCACCAGGCCCAGCAGGCTCACGTCCTGCTCGGTGATGCCGTCGTGCGCGTCCAGCACGGCGATGACCACCTGCGCCTCCTCGATAGCCTGCAGTGCCTTGACGACGCTGAACTTCTCGATCGCCTCGTGCACGCGTGCGCGCCGCCTGATACCGGCGGTATCGACCAGGACGTACTTGCGGTCGTTGCGCTCGAACGGCACGGCAACGCTGTCGCGCGTCGTGCCGGGCTGGTCGAACACCACCAGCCGGTCCTCGCCGAGCAAGCGGTTGATGAGCGTCGACTTGCCGACGTTCGGGCGCCCGATGACCGCGATGCGCAGCTCCTCTTCGTCCGCCTCCTGCTCATCGTCCGCATCGGCATCGGTGTCGAATTCCCTGAGCACCTCCTCGATCAGCGCGCTGACGTGATCGCCGTGTGCCGACGATATCGCCAGCGGCTCGCCGATCCCGAGACTGTGAAACTCGCTCGAAGCGATCGCCGAGTCCAGGCCTTCGGCCTTGTTGACGGCCAGCCAGACGCGCTTCGCGTGGCGCCGCGCGAGCGCGGCAACGTGCTGGTCCGCCGGGGTCACCCCCTCGCGCGCGTCGACCAGCACGATGGCGGCATCCGCCTCATCGAGCGCGCGCACCGTCTGTTCGGCCATGCGTACGTCGATGCCGGTCTCGCCACCCGAGACGCCGCCCGTATCGATGACCAGGTAGGGAATCGGGCCGAGCTTGCCGAAGCCGTACTTGCGGTCGCGCGTCAGGCCCGGGTAGTCGGCGACCAGCGCGTCCCGCGAACGGGTCAGGCGGTTGAACAACGTGGATTTGCCGACATTGGGCCGGCCGATCAATGCAATGACGGGGAGCATCGGAGATCACCGACACGGGCGCGTGTCAGGCGCCCTCGTCGTCACTTTCCGCGATGTCGGGCGCGCGGCGGGGATCGCGCTTCGGCTCGACGATGACCCATGCCGACACCTTGCCGTCGTCCGACTGCACGAACAGCCGGTCCGCCATGACCAGCGGCGTGCTGATGATCGCGCTCTTGCCGGCGCGCACCCGTGCCGCCGGCTCGCCGTCCACATTGCTGAAAAAGTGCAGGTAGCCTTCCAGGTCGCCGACGGTGACCGTCGTCCGGAACGACACCGGCACCGTGGGCTCGCGGCGCAGCAGCGCGTTCTGGCGCCACAACTCGGTCCCGCTGCGGCGGTTCAGCGCAATCAGCTCGCCATCCTGCAGCGTGGAATACACGTTGTTCCAGTCGGCGCTCAGGCCGGCGTAGCTCGACAGCTCGCGCGCCCACAGCACTTGCCCCGATTCCGCGGCCAGCGACGCGATGCGGCCCTGGTAGCCGGAGGCGTAGATGTCCTGCCCGACGACGGCAATATCGCCGTCGATGTCGGAAAGCCGGTCGAGGTCGGATCGCCCGCTGGGCGGCGCCAGCATGCTCTCCCATTCCACGTCGCCGGTTTCGAGGTTGACCGCCGCGACGCGGCCGTTGTCGAAACCGGTCACGACCGACTTGCCGACCTGCATCGGCGACGTGGAGCCGCGCATCGTGAGTGCCGGCGTGGACTGTTCGAGGGTCCAGCGCTCGGCGCCGTCGAAGACCGACAGGGCCGTCAGCGTGTTATCCACCGTCTGCACGACCACGAACTGGTCGTACACGAGCGGCGTGGCCAGCGATTCTCCCGAAACGTAGGCCCGCCAGCGCTCGCTACCGTCGTCCGCGGCGAGCGCGATGACGTAACCGTCGGCGGCCACCACCACGACGAGGCCTGCGCCGACGCCCGGCCCCGACGACAGGGTGAGGCCGAGCTTGTTGCGCCAGGCCTGCTTGCCGTTTTCGGGATCGAGCGCAACGACGTTGCCGTTGACGCTCGCTGCGTAGACACGATTGCCGTCGCCCATCGGTCGCAATGCGACGCGCAGGAACTCCGCGTCGGAGCCGATCGACGTGCTCCACTGCCGCTTGACCTGGACCTTCGCTTCGAAGTCGATCAGCTCGGCGGGTTTCAGTTCCTCGTCATCGTCGCCGAACAGGCCGCAGGCGGAAAGCAGGAACGCCGCCGACAGGGCCAGCAGATTGCGGCCGGCTGATGTCACTCGTCGCTGCCCTCGCCGGGCGCGGCGACTGCGTCACTGGCGGCGGCTTCGCCTGCAGCCGCGGGAATATCCAGGAGCTTGAGCTGGACGAGACCCTGGTCGACGGTCGGCTGCGCTTCGCCGAGCGCCGCCTGGTAGGATGCCCGCGCCTCGTCGTAACGGCCGAGCGCAACGTAGGCGTCGCCCATCTCTTCGGCGTAGCGCGCGGCGAACGCGTCATTCTGCTTGCCTTCGAGCAGGCTCAGGACCTCCTCGGGTTTGCCCTGGTACAGCAGGATCTTCGCGAGACGCACGCGCGCGACGTGCTTCAGATGCTCGAATCCCCCCATCGCCAGCAGGTCGTTCAGGGCCTCTGCCGCGTCCTGGTCGCGATTCTTGTCCATGTACAGGCGTGCCATCGCGAGTTTCGACTGCGCGGCGTAGGAACTGTTCCCGTATTCGCCGTCGAGCCGGCCTGCGGCTGCCTCCGCCGCCTCCAGGTTGCCGGCGGTCACGTGCTCCGTGATCTCGTCGTACAGCGCCGACGCCGCAACCTCGGCCTCGACCTGCTGCGACTGGTAGTAGTTGATGCCGAACAGGATGAACGCGCCGAGCGCGACACCGCCGATGACGTACCAGCCGTATTCCGACCACCACGCCCGCATCTTTTCAATCTGTTCTTTTTCCGAAAGTAGATCGTCCACGAATACTGCCCTTAATCGTCAGCGGCGCCAGCAGGTGCTGCCGCCTTGTCCAGTTTACTTGCGAGTACCGCTGCCACGTCGTCGAGGCCGATACTCGATTGCTCCTCGTGGGTACGCATCGGTTTCAGCCCGACGCTCCCCTCGGACAGCTCGCGCTCCCCGAGTATCAGTGCGTAACCAGCGTTGCTGTTATCCGCACGTTTCATCTGCGACTTGAAACTGCCGCCGCCAAGGTTCAGCTCCACGCGAATGCCCGCAATCGTATCGCGCAGCTGCTCGGCCAGCTGCACCGCGCGGTGCAGCGTCCCGTCGCCGACGGCAACGATATAGACGTCGGCGGCGGTGTCCGGCGCCTTGCCGCCGCAGGCTTCGAACAGCGCCACGAAGCGTTCGATACCCATCGCCCAGCCCACCGCGGGGGTCGGCCGTCCGCCCAGCTTCTCGACCAGGCCGTCGTAGCGCCCGCCGGAACAGACCGCCCCCTGGGAACCCAGCGCGTCGGTCACCCACTCGAACACGGTGCGATTGTAGTAATCGAGTCCGCGCACGAGCCGCGGATTCAGCGTGTAGCCGATGCCGGCCACGTCGAGCAGCTCGCGCAATTCCTCGAAGTGCTCCGCCGACGCCGTGTCCAGGTAGTCGAGCATGACGGGGGCGCCTTCGATGACCCCCTGCATGTCCGGGTTCTTGCTGTCGAGAATCCTGAGCGGGTTGCGCTCGAGGCGCAGAATACTATCCTGATCGAGCTCGCTTTTCACGCTGGAAAAGTACTCGACCAGCGTGTCGCGATAGCGTTGCCGCGCCTCCGGCATGCCCAGCGAGTTGAGTTCGAGGCTCAGCTTCGAGATGCCCAGCCGCCGCCACATCCGGGCGCTCATGATGATGAGTTCGGCATCGACGTCGGGGCCTTCGTAGCCGAGCGCCTCGACATTGAACTGGTGGAACTGCCGGTACCGCCCTTTCTGCGGCTTCTCGTAACGGAACATCGGGCCCGAGGTCCACAGCTTCTGGCGCTGGTTGTGCAGCAACCCGTTGGTGATTCCGGCACGCACCACACTCGCCGTTGCTTCCGGCCGCAGGGTGAGGCTCTCGCCATTGCGGTCCTCGAACGTGTACATCTCTTTCTCGACGATGTCGGTGACCTCGCCGATCGAGCGCCGGAAGAGTTCCGTGTGTTCGAGTATCGGCAGGCGGATTTCCTCGTAGCCGTAGGCGTGCACGATCGCCTGCAGGACCTGCTCGAGGTAGCGCCACGTCGCCGTCACCTCCGGCAGGATGTCGTTCATTCCCCTGATGGCCTTGGGTTTCATGTGACTGTCCGCTGCGGGGCCGTTCAGGAGCCGGAGATGCTGAGCCGTGCCGTCTGGCCGCGACGGCTCGACGCGGGAATCGTGAAATCTTCGCCATTGACGCGCAGCTCGACGTTATCGGCGTCGCCGAACAGCACGGAGAGCGGAGCCTGGCCGCTGACGTTGACGGTGCGGCCGCTGCGGCCGAGCTGGAAGAACAGCCGGCGCCCCGCCGCATCCGTAATCTCGGTCCAGCAATCGCCGGCGAACGTCACCGACAGGCGTACGTCGTCGTCACCGCCAGCGGGCGGCACCATTGGCTCGGTCGCCGGCGCCTGACCCTGCTGCGCGTCCACGGTCCGCTGCGTGTCCTCCGCGGGCAACCGTGCGGGCGCCGTTTCCTGCGGCGGCGGCGCGGCGGCGCTCTCCCCGGCCGCCGAGTCGCCGGCGGGCTCGGGCCCGGCAGGTTCCGGCTCGGCGGGTTCCGGCTCGGCCGGCTCCGGTTGCGCAGCCTCGGGGCCGGCGGTTGCGGGCTCCGCAGAACCGGGCTCGTCATGCGCCGCGGCCTCGGAATTCGCGGGCCCCGTCGCGGCGGGCAGCGGCCGCGTCTCGAAGGGCCGCTCGACGAGCAGCCAGTAGGCCAGGCCGAGCAGTGCCAGCACCACGACCAGGGCGATCCACACTCCCGGCGAAAAATCACGGCCGGGTTTCTGCCGCCTGACGATCACCGGGGGCATTTCCTGGCTGCGGGTCAGGCGATAGTAGTCGGCCAGTACCTCGGCATGGTTCACGCCGACGAGCTGCGAATATTTCCTGAGATGGCCCTTGGCGAACACGGGCGCGCCCAGGAAGTCGAAGTCGTTGTTCTCCAGCGCCCGGATCTTCGACTCCTCGACGTGCAGTTCCTTGGCGATCTCGAGCACGCTGATCTGTTTTGCACGCCGCGCCTCGGCGAGCCGCTCGCCGCCCAGCGGGCCTTCGGCCTTCGCTTCGGGCGCGTCTTCGTCCGGCCTGTCTTTATCGTCGGTCATGAGTCTGCTGGCGCGTGAGCCTCAACCTGCCTGGCGTATGCGCTCGGCCTCCGCGGAATCCGGGAAATCTCGCAACAACTGCAGCGTGTACTGCCGGCGCGCGGTATCGTCGCCGAGCTTCTCCTCGATCATGATGCCGTGGTACAGCACGGACGGTGTCGGCATGTTGCTGCCCAGGTAGCGTTGCAGGAAGGCCCGCGCCCGCAGGTTGTCGCCCGTCTCGAAAGACAGCACCGACATCTGCAACAGCGCCTCGCCGTGATTCGGGCGCCGTTCCAGCGCAGCACGCAGGTACTCCTCGGCCGCTACGTGATCCGGCTTCTGCATCATGCACACGCCGGCATTGGTATACGTCTGCTCGGAGTAATCGTTCGTGGGTGCCTTTATCGCCTTGTCGAAATACCGGCGGGCATCGTCGAAGCGGTTCTGGCGGCACAGGAAGACCGCGTAGTTTTCCTGGATCTTGTAGTCGCGCGGCGCAACGCGCACGGCATTCCCGTAGGCGTCTTCCGCAAGCCGCACGTTGCCGAGTGCCTCGTAGGTGAGGCCCAGCGTCGACCAGGCGAAGCCGTTCTTCGGGTCCTGTTTCAGCGCCAGCTGCAACCGGTCGCGCGCCAGGTCGTAGTCGCCCTTGCGGTAGTAACGCGCACCCAGCTGGTAGTTGAGCTCCGCCGCATCGCCCTGGTCCCCCTTGTTTTCCGGCGGCCCGGTCGTCGTCGAAATGCAGCCGCTGCCAACGAGTATGGCGGCCATCACCCCCAGCACGAGATTGCTCTTTTTCACGCTGTCGCCACCCTGATGTTTTTATCGCCCAAGCGCCTGCGGATGCGGTCGCTGACCTTGCCCGCCAGCTGCCCGCACGCCGCGTCGATATCGTCCCCGCGCGTACGGCGCGTCGTCGCCACGATACCCCGCTCGCGCAGCCGCTCCTGGAAACAGCGGATCGTCTCCGCAGCCGAGCGCTTGAACTCGGTTCCCGGGAACGGGTTGAAAGGAATGAGGTTCACCTTGGCCGGTTTACCGCCAAGCAGGTCTGCCAGCTGGTCCGCATGCTGTAGCGAGTCGTTGACATTGCGCAGCATCACGTACTCGAACGTGATGAAGCGGTTCGCGCGCTTCGCCGCATACCGCCAGCATGCCTCCAGCAGTTCATCGATCGGGTGCAGCTTGTTGATCGGCACGATGCGGTTGCGCAGCTCATCGTTCGGCGCATGCAGCGACACCGCGAGCGACACGTTGCAGTCGTCGCCGAGCCTGTCGATGTGCGGCACGATGCCCGACGTGCTGACGGTCACGCGGCGGCGCGACAGGCCGTAAGCGTAATCGGAGATGAGTATCTCGAGCACCGGCACGACGTGGCGGTAGTTGGCGAGCGGTTCGCCCATGCCCATGAAGACCACGTTCGTCACCGCGGGCTCGCCGCTCGGGCGCGGCGGCAGCACGGTATTCGCATGCCACACCTGGCCCACGATCTCCGCGGCCGTCAGGTTGCGATTGAAGCCCTGCGCACCCGTGGCGCAGAACGCGCAGTCCAGCGCACAGCCGACCTGCGACGAGATGCACAGGGTGCCGCGCGCGGGCTCGGGGATGTAGACCGCCTCGACGCGCTGCCCCGCGCCGCTGGCGAACAGCCACTTGACCGTGCCGTCGGCGGATTCGTGCTGCGAATCGACCCGCGGCAGCGCGATTGCCGCATGCTCGGCGAGTTTCGCGCGCAATGACTTCGACAGGTCGGTCATCGTTTCGAAGTCGGTGACGCCGCGCTGGTGCACCCACTGCAACAACTGCCGCGCACGATAGGGTTTCTCGCCGATGCCGGCGAAAAACGCCTCGAGCTCGCCTTGCGGCATGCCGAGCAGGTTCACTTTGTCAGCGTCACGAATCACGGCTACCGGCCTCAGCGGGTCCTCGGGCAGATGCCTTCTTCACCGAAGAAGAACGCGATCTCGGCGGCGGCCGTATCCGCACCGTCCGAGCCGTGGACGACATTTTCCTCGATGCTCGCGGCAAAGTCGGCGCGGATGGTGCCCGGAGCCGCATTGGCCGGGTTGGTCGCGCCCATGATGTCACGATTCTTCGCGATCGCGCCCTCGCCCTGCAGGACCTGGATCATGACCGGACCCGACGTCATGTAGGACACCAGGTCGTTGAAGAACGGCCGTTCGCGGTGGACGGCGTAGAAACCCTGCGCGTCCTTGTCGGACAGATGCTTCATCTTCGCGGCAACGATCTCGAGGCCGGCGTCTTCGAAACGCTTGTAGATTTCGCCGATCAGGTTTTTCTGAACGCCATCCGGTTTGATAATAGAGAGCGTCTGCTCAACGGCCATGCGATGTTCCTTTTCGAATAAGTGGAGAAACCCGCGCCGGCCAGAATTCGGCCGGGCGGACGTAAACCCTCGATTTTACTTGGCATATGAGAGCCCGGCAACGGCCGTGCGTCAGACGTTGAAGCTTTCCCCGCAGCCGCATTCCCCGGTGACGTTCGGGTTCCTGAAGCTGAATGCCTCGTTGAGGCCGCTTTTCACGAAATCGACCTCGGTGCCGTCGATCAGCGGCAGCGCGCCTGCGTCGACCACGACCTTGACGCCCTTGTCCTCGAACACGACGTCGGCGTCGGTGACGCCTTCCGCGTAATTGATCACGTAGGAATAGCCGGAGCAGCCGGTTTTGGTCACGCCGAGACGCAGGCCGATGCCCTCGCCCCGGGCCTCGAGGTAACTGCGCACGCGGGTTGCTGCCGACTCTGTCAACGATATTGCCATGTCTAATCCGTGTCCTTGCCCGCATCCGGGCTCACGCGAGCGCCCTGCCCAAGCGACCGCACCGCATCTTCGAGTACCAGTATACGGCCCAGTTTCTCTCTGGGTACAGGCAGAGTTCGCATAATTTCCGCCGCCCCGAACGCCGCGAGCGCCGAGGCGGGCCGGCCCTCGTATGCGCGACAGAACGCTTCCGCCGCCGCGAGCAGGTGTGGGCAGCCCCACGCGCGAAAGCGCAGGCTTACGATGATATCGCCGTCCAGCGCCGCTGCAAGGGCAAGCCGCACGCCCTGCTCACTGATCTGCACCCGGGCCGCCGGGTTTTCAAGGTCGCCCGCGTGCCGTGGAGCCTGGAACAGCGCCCGCACCCGCTCGCTGTAGGGGTCCCCGGTCACGCCGCAAGCCCCGCCGCGATGTCGCGCAGGCGTGCGACGGCCTCCCGGTAGCGGGCGGCCGCGAAATCGACCTCCGCGGCCGTCGTCGGGCGCCCGAAACTGAAGCGTATGGCGCTCTGCGCCTGCATGTCGCTGCGGCCGAGGGCGCGCAGCACCGGCGAAGGCTCCTGGCTCGTCGAATTGCAGGCCGATCCCGTAGCCACGCACAGCGGTTCGAGCGCCAGCAGCAGGCTCTCGCCTTCGACGTCGGCGATGCTGACGTTGAGGATGCCCGGGAAGGTATGGCTTGCGGCGCCGTTCCTGGCGACGCCGTCGAGATCGCCGATGGCCCGCCACAGCCTGTCGTTCAGCGCCTGCAGATGCTCGCGGTTGCCCTGCATTTCCGCCATCGCGATGGCCGCGGCCGCACCGAAACCCGCGATCAGCGGCACCGCCAGCGTCCCCGGGCGCCGCCCTCCCTGCTGCCCGCCGCCGAAAATCAGCGGCTCGACGTGGCAGCCCGGGCGCTCGGCGACGAACAGCGCGCCGACGCCCTTGGGCCCGTAGACCTTGTGCGCCGTGGTGGACAGCAGGTCGACGGGCAACGACGCGAGGTCCAGCGGCAGCTTGCCGACCGACTGCGCGGCATCGACGTGGAACAGCACGTCCCGCTCGCGGCAGACGGCACCGAGCGCCGCGATGTCCTGGATCACGCCGGTTTCGTTGTTGACGTGCATGATCGACACGAGTTGCGTATCGGGCCGGATTGCCGCCTCGAGTTCCGCAGGATCCAGCACGCCGCCCGTATCCGGGTACAGCCAGCTCACCTCGAAGCCCTGCTTTTCGAGGCGACGGAACGTGTCGGCCACGGCCTTGTGTTCCGTGGGCATGGTGACGAGGTGGCGGCCGCGGTCGGCGCGGTAATGCGCGGCGCCCGCGATGGCCAGGTTGTCCGATTCGGTCGCGCCGGAGGTCCATACCAGTTCGCGCTCCCGGCAGCCGAGGAGCGCCGCAAGCTGCGCGGTGGCGCGCTCGACGTGCGCCATGGCGCGGCGGCCGGCGGCATGCCCCGACGACGGGTTGCCGAAATCGCCCCCGGCGCCGAACAACGGCGTCATCACCTCGACGACGCGCGGGTCGACCGGGGTCGTCGCCGCGTAGTCCAGGTAGACGATGCCGGTGGTGCTCACGAGCCCGGCTGCCTTTGCCGCTCCACGGCCGCAAGGATGCCGCGCAGGATGTTGACCTCGTTCTGGTCCGGCCGCGCCCGCAGGAACAGGCGCCGCAGGCGCCGCATCAGGTGGCGCGGATTGTCCGGGTCGAGGAACTGCACGTCGGCCAGGACGCGTTCGAGGTGTTCGTAAAAGCGCTCCATGTCCGCACTCGTGGCGAGCGGCGCGTCGGCCTCGTATTCCGCCGGCTTGGCTGCCTGCGCGGCGCATATCTCGTAGGTGACCACCTGCACGGCCATCGCGAGGTTGAGGGAACTGAAGTCCGGGTTTGTCGGGATCGTGAGCAGCGTGTCGCAATGGTCGAGATCGGCGTTGGACAGGCCCGACTTCTCCGGCCCGAACACGGCCGCGACCGGTCCTTTGCGGCACTCGTCGAGGAGTCGGACCGCGCAGTCGCGCGCGTCGAGGCAGGGCCAGCCGATGGCACGGGACCGCGCGCTCGCGCCGGCTACGTACACGCAGTCGGCGATTGCCTCGGGCAGCGTCTCGACGACCCTGGCGTTCTCGAGCAGGTCCTCGGCGCCGGAAGCGCGTGCCGTCGCCTCCTTGTCCGGGAAATAGCGTGGCTCGACCAGCACCAGGTCCGAGAGTCCCATGTTCTTCATGGCGCGGGCGACCGCACCGATGTTGCCCGGGTGCGTGGTACCGACGAGTACGATGCGTATCGACATGACAATGTTCTGGCGAGTGGCCGTCAAAGTCCGGTATTCTACCGCCCCGGTCGGCCCCGGGCAGCGGCAATTCCCGGGCCGGACCAGCGCAGCTCTTTGACATCGACGGAATCGTTACATGCACGCACTACTGAATGTGGCCGTGATGGCCGCGCGTCGCGCCGGCAATTCGCTGATACGGAGCCTCGTCAAGCTCGACAAGCTGAAGGTCGAGGTGAAGGGCCACAACGATTACGTGAGCGAGGCGGACCGGGCCGCCGAACGTGAGGTCATCGAGACCATACACAAGCACTATCCCGACCACGCCATCCTCGCCGAGGAGTCGGGTGCCAGCGGCGACTCGGACACGGTCTGGATCATCGACCCGCTCGACGGCACCACCAATTTCCTGCACGGGTTCCCCGTTTTCGCGGTATCCATCGGCGTGCAGGTCAACGGCCGCATGGAACACGGCGTCGTGTACGATCCGATGCGCCAGGAACTGTTCACCGCTTCGCGCGGCGCCGGCGCACAGCTTGACGGCCGCCGCATCCGCGTCAGCGGGCAGAAGAACCTCGAACGCGCCCTGATCGGCACCGGCTTCCCGTTCCGGCACGCGGACGTCGAGATGGGGCCCTACCTCGCGATGCTCGGCAAGGTCATCAGGAACACCTCCGGGGTACGCCGCCCCGGCGCCGCCGCGCTCGATCTCTGCTACGTCGCCGCCGGCCGCCTCGACGGCTTCTGGGAAGTGGGACTGTCGGCCTGGGACCTCGCGGCAGGCGGCCTCATGATCCGCGAAGCCGGCGGCATCGTCAGCGGCCTGGACGGCAGCGAGGACTACCTCGAGACCGGGCACGTCCTCACCGGCACGCCGAAGATCTACGCAGCGCTGGCGAAACTCTGCGCGTCCGACATCAGGGCGATCCTGGGCTGAGCCTGCCGGCGCACGATCCGGGGTCGAATCCGTCGCGGTTCGAGAACCGCTCCTACAGCAGGATCACCTGTAGGAGCGCACCTGCCGCAGAATCACGTGTAGGAGCGGGCTTCGGCCCGCGATCGCGGTTCGAGAACCGCTCCTACAGCAGGATCACCTGTAGGAGCGGGCCTCGGCCCGCGATCGATGTCGGCCCCGATCCACTCACGGTTCGGCAGCCGCTCCGGCAGGACCGTGCCTACGGCAGGTCGTCGACGAGTTCGGGGTCCTTGACCGGCTCGATCAGGTCCTGCGCGTTGACGCCGAGCAGCAGCGCGGTGGCGCTGGCGACGTAGATCGACGAGTAGGTACCGACGACGATGCCGACGATCAGCGCGATCGAGAACGGCCCGATCGACTCGCCGCCGAGCAGCAGCAGCGCAACGAGCACGAGCAGGGTCGTCAACCCCGTAATCACCGTGCGCGCGAGGGTCTCGTTGATGGAGATGTTCATCGACTCTTCCGACTCGACGCCGCGCAGCTTGAAGAAGTTCTCACGAATCCTGTCGAACACCACGACCGTGTCGTTCAGCGAGTAACCGATTACCGCGAGGACGGCGGCCACGACCGTAAGGTCGAACGGCAAGCCGAACACCGCGAAAAAACCGATGGTGATGATGACGTCATGCGCGAGGGCTGCAACCGCGCCCGCGGCAAACTTCCACTGGAAGCGGAACATCACGTAAGCGAAGATCATCAGCAGCGCGATGATCATTGCCAGGCCGCCCTGCTCGGCCAGCTCGCTGCCCACCTGGGGGCTGACCGCCTCGATGCGGCGCACGTCGACCTCCTTGCCGCCGGCGGTCAGGGTCGCCTGCAACTGCGCGCGGATGGCGTCCTGGTTGGTGCCCTCCTGCGGCGGCAGGCGAACCAGCACATCGTTGGCCGCGCCGAACAACTGCACCTGTGCATCCTCGAACCCGGCCGCGAAGAGTTCGCTGCGGATGCCCTCGACGTCCGCGTCTTCGGTGTAGCCGAGCTCGAGCAGGATGCCGCCCGTGAAGTCGATGCCGAAATTCAGGCCCTGCATGCCGAGTTCCACGATCGATACGATGATGACGATGACCGAGATACCGAGCGCTATCCGGCGGCGCGGCTTGCTCAGGAAATCGATGTTGGTCTTGTCTTTGAGAAACTGCATGGTCGCTTCCTAAACCGGGATGCTCTCGAGCTTGCGGCCGCCGTACGCGAGGTTGATGATCACCCGGGTCCCGACGATCGCCGTGAACATCGACGTCAGGATGCCGATCATCAGCGTAATCGCGAAGCCCTTGATGGGCCCGGTGCCGAAACCGAGCAGCACGATGGCCGCAATCAGCGTCGTGATGTTGGCGTCGGCAATCGATGAAAGCGCCTTGTCGTAGCCTGAATGAATGGCCTGCTGCGGCGACGAGCCCGCCGCCAGTTCCTCGCGTATTCGCTCGAAGATGAGCACGTTGGCGTCCACCGCCATACCGACGGTAAGGACGATGCCGGCGATGCCGGGCAGCGTCAGCGACGCGCCGAGCAGCGACAGCACCGCGACGATGAATATCAGGTTCGACAGCAGCGCGACGTTGGCGATGAGCCCGAACACGCGGTAGTACACGATCATGAAGACGATCACCGCGAGGAAACCGATCTGGATCGCCCGGAAGCCGCGGTCGATGTTGTCCTGCCCGAGCGTCGGGCCGATCGTGCGGTCGTCCACCTTGTACACCGGCGCCGCCAGGGCGCCGGCACGGAGCAGCTTGGCGAGGTCGCTGGCTTCCATCGGGTTCAGGCCGGTGATCTGGAAGTTGTTCTTGAACACGCCGCGGATCGTCGCCGTATTGATGATCTCCTCGGACTTCACGCGACGCGTTTCGGTCTTGCCGCCGCGGGTCACCTCTTCCTCGCGCCACTCGATGAACACGGTGGACATCGGCTTGTTGAGGTTTTCCTGGGTGGTGGCGAGCATGCGCTCGCCGCCGGCCGCGTCCAGCGTGATGTTGACGGCAGGCTGTCCTTCGGCACTGAAGCCGGCCGACGCATTGACGATCTCGTCGCCGGACGCGATCACCTCGCGTTTCAGTATCTGTGCCGGCTCCTGGCCGCGGCCCGGATAACGCCGCGAGCCCGGGGCGTTGCCGGACTGGTCGACGAGGCGGAATTCCACGGTCGCCGTGGCCGTCAGGATCTTGTCCAGCTCGGTGGGGTCCTGCACGCCGGGGAGCTGCACGACGATACGGTCGACACCCTGCCGCTGCACCAGCGGTTCGGCCACGCCCAGTTCGTCGACGCGGTTCCTGAGCGTCGTGATGTTCTGCTCGATCGCGAAGTCCTGGCGGGCGCGGATCTGCGCTTCGGACATCCGCACCGTGAACGACTTGTCGTCGTCACCGTCGTCGATGAGCACTTCGGAATCGGCGTCGCGCACGATGGTCCTGGCAGCGTCGTAATCGGCACTGTCCGCAAGACGGACGGTAATGGTGCCGCCGTCCAGGTCGACGCGGTTGCGGATGCGTGCCTCGCGCAGGCGATCGCTGAAGTCCTGCTCGTAGGACTCGAGCCGCTTCTGGATGGCCGACTCCATGTCGACCTCGAGCAGCACGTAAACGCCGCCGCGCAGGTCCAGGCCGAGGCTCATCGGGTTGAGGCCCAGGCCGCGTACCCACGCGGGCAGCTTCGGCGCCAGCGTCAGTGCAATGTTGAGATCCCGGCCGTAGCGCTCGCGCAGCGTTTCGCCGGCCGCGTTCTGCGCGCGGGGCGTGGCGAAGCGCAGGACCGCCCGTTCGTCCTTGAGGTAGGCGGCCTCGGGTTCGAGACCCGCCTCCGCCGCCGCCCGTGTGAACTCCTCGAGCTGCGTTTCGGTAATCGGCTCACCGAGGCGATCGGCCAGCTGGATGGCCGGCGCGCTGCCGTAGATGTTGGGCAGGGCGAGCAGGATACCCGTCAGCAGTACGACGAGCACCAGGACATTGAGCCAGGCGGGATACTTGTTCACGGAAACGGCGCGTCGCGGATCAGGCTTCTTCGAAAGTGCCCTTGGGCACCACCTGCGCGACGCTGCTCTTCTGGATCTTGATCTCGGTGTTGTCGCTGATCTGCACGACTGCGTAGTGGTCGCTGACGCCCGTGATCCGGCCGAGGATGCCGCCGGCGGTCATGATCTCGTCGCCGACCTGCAGCGCAGAAACCATCTCGTTGTGCGCTTTCTGCTTTTTCTGCTGTGGCCTGATCAACAGGAAATAGAACGCGATGAAAATGACGGCCAGCGGCCACAAATCGATGAGGCTTCCCTGTGGTGCCGCCTGTTGCGCGTAAGCGTTGCTGATAAAAAAGTCCATGGCGTAAGTTCTTCTCGTTACTGGGGCCGCAAAATCAGCGCGGTATTATGGCATAGAGCGCGAGACGTGGGGATGCGATTCTGAAAGCCAAGGCGAAATCGGCGCTACGCGTACGCGGCGCGCAGTGACGCCACCAGTTGCGGCACCGTCCCGGCATCGATGGCCGCCCGCAGGTCGGCCATAAGTTTTTGATAATAATGAAGATTGTGCATCGTCGCCAGGCGCGGCCCGAGGATTTCCCCGCATTTGCCCAGGTGCCGGAGGTACGCCAGGCTGTAGTTGCTGCACGTGTAGCAGTCGCAGTCCGGGTCCGGCGCCGAGGTATCGTCGGCGTAGCGGGCGTGCCGGAACTTCACCACGCCGCGCGAGGTGAACAGCTGCCCGTTGCGCGCGTGGCGTGTCGGGATCACGCAGTCGAACATGTCGACGCCGCGCATGACCGCCTCGGCAATGTCGAGCGGCGTACCCACGCCCATCAGGTAGCGGGGCCGGTCGCCGGGCATGGCGGGCACCAGCGCATCGAGCACCGCCAGGCGCTCCGCCTCCGGCTCGCCCACCGCGAGCCCGCCGATGGCGTAGCCGTCGAAGCCGATCGCCTGCAGACCCGCGAGCGACTCGAGCCGCAGCGAGTCATAGACGCCGCCCTGCACGATGCCGAACAGGGCCTCGCCCCGATCGGGCTCGGCACGCTTGAGTTCGTCGAACCGGCGCCGGCAGCGTTGCGCCCAGCGCAGCGACAACGACATGGACTCGCGGGCCTCGCGCTCGGTCGCCGGGTAAGGCGTGCAGTCGTCGAAGATCATCGTGACGTCCGCATTCAGGTCGTGCTGCACGTCCATGGAGCGCTCCGGCGTCAGGAAGACCTCGTCGCCATTCACGGGCGACTGGAAACGCACGCCGTCCTCGGAGAGCTTGCGCATGTTCGCGAGCGAGAACACCTGGAAACCGCCGGAATCCGTGAGGATCGGCCCGCGCCAGTGCATGAACTCGTGCAGCCCGCCGTGCTTGCGGATCACCGCCGTGCCGGGGCGCAGCATGAGGTGGAAGGTGTTGCCGAGGATGATCTCGGCGCCGTCGGCGGCGACCTCCTCGGGCGTGACGCTCTTTACCGAGCCGTAGGTCCCGACGGGCATGAACGCCGGTGTCCTGACCGAGCCGCGGCGAAACGTCAGGATACCGGTCCGCGCGGCGCCGCTCTGCGCCAGGACAGCGAATTTCATTCGTCCGCCCCCGGGGTCACGAACATCGAGTCCCCGTAGCTGAAGAACCGGTACCCGGACCGCACGGCGTGTTCGTAGGCGCGCAGGATGCGCTCGCGGCCCGCGAACGCGGCCACGAGCATCAGCAGCGAGGACCGCGGCAGGTGGAAGTTGGTGATCATCGCGTCCACGCTGCGGAAACCGTAGCCGGGCAGGATGAAGAGGTCGGTTTCGCCGTCGAAGGGCCGTAGCTCGCCGCCCTGCGCTGCGCTTTCCAGCGCGCGCACGGCCGTGGTGCCCACCGCGATTACGCGGCCGCCGGCCGCGCGCGTCTCGCGTACCGCCTCGCAACACGCCGCGCTCACCCGCAGCCGTTCGCTGTGCAGGCGATTCTCCTCGATGTGCTCGCGGCGCAGCGCCTGGAACGTGCCCGCGCCGACGTGCAGCGTGATGTAGGCATGACGCACCCCGGACGCGAGGGTCTCATCGAGCATCTGCCGGTCGAAGTGCAGCCCCGCCGTCGGTGCCGCGACCGCGCCGGGGTCTTTCGCGTACACCGTCTGGTAGCGCTCGGTGTCCCCGGGCTCCGCGTCCCTGCCCAGGTACGGCGGCAGCGGCACCTCGCCCGCCGACTCGAGTAACGCCAGCACCGGGCCCGGGAAATCCAGGATGAAAAACTCGTCGTCGCGTCCGGCGACGACGATCTCCTCACCGGACGCGAGCAGCAGGCGGCCGCCTTTCTTCGGCGACTTGCTCGCACGCACCTGCGCGAGGGCGCAGCACTCGCTCTCGATGCGCTCGACCAGGATCTCGACGCGGCCGCCCGTGTCCTTCACCGCGGCGAGACGGGCGGGGATTACGCGCGTGTCGTTGAACACCAGCAGGTCGCCCGGGCCGAGCAGTTCCGGCAGCTCCGCGAACTGCCGGTCCGCGAGCCGCGCCCCGACTTCGAGCAAACGACTGCCGCGCCGCTCGGCCGCGGGGTAGCGGGCAATCAGCTCGTCGGGCAGTGCGTAGTCGAAGTCGGCGATTTGCATGGGCGCGCATGGTATCAGAGCCGTGCGCGCCCACGTGCGGGCAAATGCCGGTTCAGGTCCTGCGGTCGGGACGGGGCGCCCGCAGCACCCGGATGTCGGCCTCCGCGGGCCGGATCGGCAACGGCGGCAGCGGCGCGAGCCTGCTGGTGCGATCGTCGGGCATCGTGATGGCCAGCTTCTGCCCGCGCTTGTCGCGCATGATCTGCAACTCCAGCGTCTCGCCCGCCTGGTAGGAGCCGAGGATGCGCATCGCGTGGCCAACCGACGTCGGCTCGCGCCCGTCGATGCTCTGGATCACGTCGCCGGCCTGCAGCTTGAGCGCATCCGATTTCGGCGCGCTCACGACGAGCAGCCCGCTGTCGGTGCCGAAGTAACGGCCCAGGTCCTTGTTGAGCTCGACGAGTTCCATGTCGCCCCAGCTGCTGCCGAATAGCGGCGCGACGAATCGGAATTCGTGCTTTTCGCCGGGCGCGCCCGGCGCTGCCGGCATCCTGAAAGCGAACTTCTCGCTCTTGCCCGGCAGCCTGTACTCGTGGACGCTCATGATGCGGGGCTCGACCTCGACCTTGCCGATGTTGCCGTCGCGGATGTACTCCACGGACAGCTTGTCGCCCTCTTCGACGGCTTCCATGAAGTCGAGGAGCTTGCGATTCGCTGCCGCGCCGTCGTCGGCCGTCATCGACTCGCCGTTCACCGCCGTGATCACGTCGCCCGCGCGCAGGCCGGCGTCGTCCGCCGCACTGCCTGGCGAAACGCCGAGGATGTTCACGCCTTCTACGGGCCCCTGGCCTTCGTTGCCGCCGACCGTCACGCCGAGCCTCGGCTTGTCCATCAGGGCCAACACCGATTTCTCGATTTCCAGCACCTGCGGCAGGTTCTGCTGGCTGAGTTCGGCGATGCGCCGTGCCGCCTCCTCGAGCTGCCGCTCGGCCTCGCGCATCTGCCGCTGCGCCTCTTCTCGCTCGAGCTGTGCCTGCGCCCGGCCCTGTTCCGCCTCCAGGCGGGCCTGTTCGGCCTCCGTACCCTGCGCAGCCGCCTGCCCGGCGAGCAGCAACGCCGCCACGGCAGGTATCAATACAGTCTTCGTCTTCATCGAAACGGTCCTCCTGAAAGGATCAAAATGCGGTCCGCTGCGCCTGCGCATAGCGCATGCCGACCAGCAACTTCATCAACCTGACGCGTTCGCGCCAGAATATTTCCTCGTCTTCCGGGCTGAGCCGGGATTCGGTGTCATTGAGCTGGTAGTCGATCGCCGCGATGCGATCCTCGAGACTCGCGATCGTCGCCGCGGTGCCAGCGCGCATCACGCGCGGCTGGGCGGGCAGATCGCGCAGGTTGCTCTCGAGTTCGCGCGATTCGGTCATCAGCGTCTGCAGCGTGTTGAGCCTGATCGGCGAGCGGCTGCCCACGGTTGCCGGGATGGTCGGGTAGACCTCCGGCTCGCTCCCCGGCATGCGCGGCACGACGAGCACCGCGACCAGTATCGCGGCCGCCAGGCTGCCGCCGAGGTACCAGGTCGACGGCCGCCGCGCGACGGGCGTGCGGATCAGCCCTTCCGCCTGCGCCTGCTCGCGGATGCGGTGCCACACGGCACGCGGCGGCATCGTCTGCGGCAGACCAAGCAGTCCGTCGCGCAGCGCGTCTCGTTCGTCCGCCGTCAAAGCGCAAATCATGTCTTCGTCCTTTACGTCTTTCGTCATTCTCAAAAACCCCTCACCGTGGCGCCCGCCGTTGCGGGGTCGCCGCCGGACTCGAGCATCGGCCGCAGGCGTTGATAAGCGCGCGAGAGTTGCGACTTGGAAAAGCTCTCGGTCTTGCCCATCGCCGCCGCGATCTCCTTGTGCGTGAATCCTTCGACATCGTGCAACCACACCACTACGCGGCTGACCGCCGGCAGGTTCGCAAGCGCGGCATCCAGGTCGAGCGCGTCGTCCGGGTGCCGTGAAATCCCGTGGCTGGCCGCATCGCCCGGCGTCATGTCGTCCCAGTCCTCGCCCAGCGACTGGCCGCGCGCCGTCCAGGCCGAGCGCAGCAACATCAGCGCCTTGGTCACCGCGATCCGCCGTATCCAGCTGCCGATGGCCGCCTCGCCGCGGAACTGCTTTATCGAGCGCATGACCTCGATGAAGGTCTCCTGGACCAGGTCTTCCGCGTGCGCCGGTACCCGGGTGAAGCGGAGGCACAGCGAGTACACGGGGGACGCGAATGCCCGATACAGGATCTCGTGCGCCCGCACGTCGCCTCGCGCGGCACGCTTGATGATCGCAGGATCGATCTGGATATCGGCGAACTTGCTCATGTCTCGGAACCTAGATGCCCGGACGCTGCGAATGGTCGCAGAACCGCGAAATATTCGTATACTGTGCGGCTTCCGGCCCGGGGGCCCTGATTCTACCCCGGCCGTGCAAGCCGGGATGGCGGAACTGGTAGACGCGCCGGACTCAAAATCCGGTTCTGGAGACAGAGTGGGGGTTCGATTCCCCCTCCCGGCACCACACCTTCGAAGCAGCTATGAAATATTGCTCCACATGCGGCGCCGGCGTCGCTCGCAGGATCCCGGCCGACGACAACCGTGAACGCTGGGTCTGCGAGCGGTGCGACACCGTGCACTACCAGAACCCGCTGATCGTCGTCGGCTGTGTCGCCGAACGGGACGGCAAGGTATTGCTGTGCAAGCGCTCGATCGAGCCACGCTACGGATACTGGACGGTACCCGCCGGCTTCATGGAACTCGGCGAAACGCTCGCCGGGGGAGCGGCCCGCGAGACACTCGAGGAAGCCTGCGCCACGGTCGAGATCGGCCGCCTGTTTGCCTCCGTCGACGTCGTCGACGCCGGCCAGGTGCATTTCTTTTTCACCGGCAGGCTCGTCGGTGACTACGGCGCCGGGCACGAGAGCCTCGAGGCGCGCCTGTTCGCCGAGGACGAGATCCCCTGGGACGAGATCGCCTTCCGCAGCGGCACGTTCGCGCTGAAGAAGTATTTCGAGGACCGTGGCGAGGATAACGGCGTGCACTTCCACGAGTTACGCCGCATCCGCGGGTAGGGACAGGTCCGGGCCTGTGGTTGTTCCCCTGTAGGAGCGGGCCTGGGCCCGCGATCGCGGTTCGAGAACCGCTCCTACAGAAACATCCCGGGCGCCGATCGCGGTTCGAGAACCGCTCCTGCAGCGTAATCGCGGTTGGGGAACCGCGATTACTGGCTGGCGGAGACCTTTTCGGGCACGGCGGCCTTCTGCTGCAGGCGCGCCTTCAATGCATCGGGCGGCAGGTAGCCGGCGATCAACTCGCCGTCTTCGAGCACGATCGCGGGCGTTCCGGACAACCCGACCTCCTGGCCGAGAATGTAGTGCTGCTGCACGATCGATGCATCACACTTTGCCGAATCGAATTCGCGATCGAGCTTCGCAAGGGTGAGCGCTGCGCCGCGATCCTTCGCGCACCAGACCGCCTCGGACGTATTCCAGGCCGCGGAAGCGGGCCCGCCGCGCGGATACAGCAGGTAACGAACCTCGATACCGTTCGCGAGGTATTCCTCGATCTGGTTGTGGAGACGACGGCAATAGGTGCAATCGACGTCCGTGAACACGGAGACCGTGTATTTCACGTCGTCCGGCGAGAACAGGATGACCTCGTCGTCGCCGAGTTGCGCCATGAGATCGCGGCGCGCGTCTGTGCGGCTCTCCTCGCTCAGGTTGACCTGGCTTTCGAGATCGATGAGGTCGCCCTGCAGCAGGTAGCGGCCGTCCTTCGAAATGTAGGCAAGGACCGATCCCTTCTGGATCATGTACCAGCCGTCGATGGGGCTCGGCTTGATATCTTCCGGCGCGATGGTCTCGAATAACCCGGCCAGCCGCTCGCGCTCCGCCGCGGGAACCTCGCCGCCGTCCGCCGACCATGCGGCCGACATGACAAAGAGTGACGCCAGCAGGGCGACGCCTTTCCTGAAATTGGTGTGTGTCATAAAAAGATGCTTCCAGTGCTACGAACTGACCAGGCCGTCGAGCGGCTACGTGCAGCTGTTGGACAGGGCCGTGAGCCGTCGGTTCCGGGGCGGCAAGTGTAGCAAACCGATTACCCGCGTGGGTGATGTCGGCTGTGGAGGTCCTTCAGGCGCTCCCGGGCCACGTGGGTGTAGATCTGGGTTGTCGAGAGGTCGCTGTGGCCCAGCAGCAACTGGACGACGCGCAAGTCGGCGCCGCGGTTCAGCAGGTGGGTCGCAAAGGCATGCCGCAGGCTGTGCGGCGACAGCTTCTTGCGGATGCTGGCCTTCTCGGCATAGCGCTTGATGATGTGCCAGAACGCCTGCCGCGTCATGCGGTCGCCGCGGCGGGTCGGGAACAGGTAGTCGGTCTGGCGCTCGAGCAGGATCTCCATGCGCGAGCCTTCGATGAAATCCTTGAGCCAGCGCTGGGATTCCTCGCCGAGCGGGATCAGGCGTTCGCGATCGCCCTTGCCGACGATCCGCAGCACGCCCTGGTTGAAATTGACCTGGGACTGCTTGAGGTTGATCAGCTCGGAGACGCGCAGGCCGGTGGCATACAAGAGCTCGAGCATGGCGCGGTCGCGATGACCGAGGGGTTCGTCGGTGTTCGGGGCGTTCAGCAGTGAATCGACTTCATCCTCGCTGAGCGTCTTCGGCAGCGAGCGGCCGATACGCGGCATCTCGATGTCCGCCGTCGGGTCGTCGCTGCGCAGGCCTTCGCGCATGATGTAGCGGAAGAAACGGCGGAAACTCGACAGCTGGCGTGCCGTCGAACGCGGCTTGGCACCGCCCTCGACGCGGCCGGCGATGAAGTCCAGCAGCTCGGCCTTCCCGGCCTTGTCGATCGCCTGCTCCTGGGCGGCGAGTTCGCGGCACAGGGTCATCAGGTCGGCCCGGTAGGCTCCGAGCGTATTCTGCGACAAGCCGCGTTCCATCCAGATTGCGTCCAGGAAGCGATCGACGAGCTCCTCGGAGCGAGCGAGAAGTTGCGTCTGTTCCTGCGTCAGTTCACTGCTAGCCATAGTGTCCATCTGGTCGTCCAGCAATCCATTGCCCGGTTAGTGTCGCCGCGTCTTCACGCGAGTTGCCAGCGAACATTCCGGCGGAGCAGCTGGTAGCATACGCCGGTTGCAGAATCCGGCGTCGTGTCCAGGTCCGCCTGGCGTTTTCATCGGCGTATCGCCAAGCGACGGATTTTTCAAGGTTTTGAGTATGATAACGATGGCGCCCGACCGGCGTGACCGGCTTCACAGATTAAGGAAGGCATTAACATAAGTGATGCGCGTCACACTATGTTGCGTGCGCCGGGCCCGTTCCGTGACTGACCGTTGATACGTCTGCTGCACGCATTGTTCGGACTGTACGCGATCTTCGTGTTCGCGTTGTGTGTCCTGTTCTCACTTTTCGTCGCCGTCCTCGTGCCCGGCCTCGAGCGCCGGCGGCGGCTCGTCGCCGGTGCGGCGCGCGCCTCGTTCCTGTTGTCCGGAATACGACCCGAGATCAACGGCCTGGGTAACCTGCCGGCCGGGTCATGTGTCATCGTCGCCAATCACGCGAGCTACCTCGACGGCATCCTCCTCAAGGGCTTCCTGCCGGCGCGCTTCTCGTTCGTCATCAAGGGCGAGATGCGCAACGTGCCGATCGCTCACTTCCTGATGCGGCGTTCCGGGGCGCGCTTCGTCGAACGCTTCAATTCCTCCGCGAGTGCCCGCGATGCCCGCCAGATCGTGAAAGCCGCGCGCAGCGGTGAGTCGCTGGGCTTCTTTCCCGAGGGCACGTTCCTGGAACAGCCGGGCATCGGCCGCTTCCGCGCGGGCGCTTTCATGGCGGCGATCAAGGGCGGCATGCCCGTGGTGCCGATCGCCATTTCGGGGACCCGCGAGATGCTGGCCGCCGGCCGCGCGCTGCCGCGGCCCG
Source organism: uncultured Gammaproteobacteria bacterium (assembly GCA_963712755.1). GTDB lineage: Bacteria > Pseudomonadota > Gammaproteobacteria > Steroidobacterales > Woeseiaceae > UBA1847. Next base: position 30,756 of record CAVQIY010000002.1, read on the forward strand.
CGAAAATCCGGGTGGATATCCTGCCGCCGATCTTGCCTGACGACGCCGCTTACTGTAATCATCACACGCTCGCAGAAACGGCGCGCCAGCGCATACTCGCGGCGCTCGACGAGCCGGATTTGCTTGCGACTTTAGGCTAACCCGGCGGGATTCTTGTTGCGCTGCAAAAAAAATCCCGCCAAAGTAGGAAGCCCCTTAAAAAAAGAGCCCGGAGAAAACCAATGAGTACCGATCCTGTTGTCATCGTCGCCGCAAAGCGCACGCCCATCGGCGCCTTCCAGGGTGTCTTCTCGGACATCAGTGCGACCGACCTGGGCGCCGCTGCCATTGCCGCCGCCGTCGCCGAGTCGGGCGTCGAGCCGGGGGACGTCGGCCGCGTGATAATGGGTTGCGTACTCCCCGCCGGGCTCGGCCAGGCGCCGGCGCGCCAGGCGGCGCTGGGCGCCGGACTGCCGAAAGGCGTGCCGTGCGCGACCGTCAACAAGATGTGCGGGTCCGGCATGGAGGCGCTCGTGCTCGGCCACGATCTCATCGCCGCGGGCAGCTCGGGCGTGGTCGTCGCCGGCGGACTGGAATCCATGACGAATGCGCCGTATCTCATGCCCAAGGCCCGCAGCGGTTACCGGATGGGCCACCAGGAAGTCCTCGACCACATGTTCTACGACGGCCTGCAGGACATCTACGAAGGCCACATGATGGGCCACTTCGCCGAACAGACGTCGCAGAAGTACGGCTTCACGCGCGAAGACCAGGACGCGTTTGCGATCGAGTCGGTGACGCGCGCGACCCGCGCTGCCGGCGACGGCTCTTTCGACGCCGAGATCACGCCGGTGACCGTCAAGTCGCGCAAGGGCGACGTGACGGTGAGCGTGGACGAAGTGCCGGGCACGGTCAGCGTCGACAAGATCCCCAACCTGCGGCCGGCATTCGCCAAGGACGGTACGGTGACCGCGGCCAGTTCGTCGTCGATCTCGGACGGCGCGGCGGCGCTGGTCATCATGCGGGCGTCGGAAGCTGCGAAACGCGGCCTGCAGCCGCTGGCTCGCATCGTCGGTCATTCGGCGTTCGCACACGAGCCGGCGTGGTTCACGACGGCGCCGGTCTATGCGCTGAAGACCCTGCACGAAAGGCTGGGCTGGACGCCCGACGACGTGGACCTCTACGAGATCAACGAGGCGTTCGCCTGCGTAACGATGGCCGCGATGAAGGATTGCGGCATCGATCACGCCAAGGTGAACGTCAACGGCGGCGCGTGCGCCCTCGGCCACCCCATCGGGGCGACCGGTGCGCGCATCACGACGACGTTGCTGCACGCGATGCGGGCGCGTAACCTGAAGCGCGGGATAGCAACGCAGTGCATCGGCGGCGGCGAAGCGACCGCCGTTGCGCTCGAAATCGACTAGGAGCAAACGTGGATCTATCGACCGCCAGGGCCGTCGTTTCCGGCGGCGCCTCAGGGCTGGGCTATGCAACCGCCAAGCGCATCGTGGACGCGGGGGGTTACGCGGTATTGCTCGACGTCAACAGCGACCAGGGCGAACCCAGCGCCGCCTCGCTCGGCACGCGCGCGAAATTCGTCCAGACCGACGTGTCGAGCGAAGCCGCGGTGCGCGCCGCGATGCAGGCCGCGAGCGAGTTCATGGGCGGCATCACGCTGGCCGTGAACTGCGCGGGTATCGCCACCGCCGGCCGCACGCTCGGGCGCGAGGGCCCCTGGCCGACCGAGAACTTCAACCGCGTCATCCAGGTCAACCTCGTCGGCACCTACAACGTGACCAAGGAAGCGGCTGCCATCATGCAGCGTAACGATCCCGACCAGGGCGGCGAACGCGGCGTCGTCATCGGCACCGCCTCGATCGCCGCCTTCGAGGGCCAGATCGGCCAGGCGGCCTACTCCGCGTCCAAGGGCGGCGTCGTCGGCATGATGCTGCCGCTCGCGCGCGAGTTCGCGCAGTTCGGCATCCGCGTCAATACCATCGCGCCGGGCATTTTCAAGACCCCGATGATGGCCGGGATGCCCGAAGAGGTACAGGAGTCGCTCGGCCGGCAGGTGCCGTTCCCGCCGCGCCTGGGGCTGCCCGAGGAATACGCGGACACGGTCGCGTTCATCTACGGCAATACGATGGTGAACGCCGAGACGATCCGCGTCGACGGCGCCATCCGGATGCAGCCGAAGTAAGAAAAGCATTGCCGCCATGTGCCCGGTTCGGGGTGTTTACCGCCGGGCTGCTCGCTGCGCTCGCTTGAGGCCTCGTCGGCAAACACCCCGAACCGGCCACCGGTGCTGCCGTCGCTGATCCAGCTGTAGGAGCGGTTCTCGAACCGCGATCGCGCGCCGAGGCGCGCTCCTACAGGAAACCCGGCCGCAGGATCGATTTTCAAACCGCGATCGCGAATCGCACTCCAGATATCTTCATAAGAACCTACTCCGGCCTCGCGCGAATTCGAGCGCGACGTCGATGCATCCCGCTGGCGAGCCGGGGCGTTTGTCAACCGAAGTAAAGCGCAGCCGCGCGCAGCGCGGCGAGCCATGAGGGCGACAAATGCCCCGGCTCGCCAGCGCGCGATACTCGCACGAACTACATGCCGGAGTAGTTCGGCCCCCCGCCCCCTTCCGGCACCGTCCAGACGATGTTCTGCGTCGGGTCCTTGATGTCGCAGGTCTTGCAGTGCACGCAGTTGCTGGCGCTGATCTTGAACTTCGGCTGGCCGCCTTCCGCGACGATCTCGTAGACGCCCGCCGGGCAGTAGCGCTGCGCGGGCTCGTCGTATTTCGGCAGGTTGTACTCGACCGGCACGGAGGGGTCCTTCAGCTTCAGGTGCGACGGCTGGTCCTCCTCGTGATTCGTGCTCGACAGGAACACGGATGACAGCCGGTCGAAACTGATTACGCCGTCGGGCTTCGGGTAGTCGATCGGCGTGGCGTTCGCCGCTTCGTCGAGCTGCTCGTGATCCGGGTCCCTGTTGCGCCAGGTGAACGGCAGCTTGCCGAACGCGATGTTCTGGTCGACGAAGGTGAACGCGGATCCCCAGAACGTGCCGAGCTTGTGCAGCCCGGGGCCGAAATTGCGTGCACTGTGCAGTTCCTTGTGCACCCAGGATGCCTCGACGGCCTTGCTGTACCCGTCGAGCACGCCCTGACCGGCATCGCCCGACGCCAGCGCCGCGTGCACGCTCTCGGCCGCCAGCATGCCGGTCTTCATCGCCGTGTGCGCGCCCTTGATCTTGATGCCGTTCAGGAACCCGGCGCCACAGCCGACGAGCATGCCGCCGGGGAACACCAGCTTCGGCAGCGACTGCAGGCCGCCCTTGTTGACGGCGCGCGCGCCATACGCGACGCGGCTGCCGCCCTCGAGGTACTTGCGGATGCGCGGATGGTGTTTCCAGCGCTGGAACTCGTCGAAGGGCGCGAGGTGCGGATTGCGGTAAGAGAGCGCGATGATGAAGCCGAGATACACCTGGTTGCCGGACGCGTGGTAGAGAAAACCGCCGCCCTCGGTGTGGTTGTCGAGCGGCCAGCCCATCGAATGCACGACGAGGCCCTCGTCGTGCCGGTCCGGCTCGACCTCCCAGATTTCCTTGAAACCGATACCGTAGTGCTGCGGGTCGGCGCCGGCGCGCAGATCGAATTTGCGCATCAACTCCTCGCTGAGATTGCCGCGCACGCCCTCGGCGAAAATCGTGTACTTGCCGAGCAGTTCATAGCCGGGCTGGTAACTCGGTTTCTTCTCGCCATCCTTGCCGATGCCCATGTCGCTCGTTGCCACACCCCTGACGCGTCCCTGCTCGTCGTAGAGCACTTCCGCGGCGGCAAAACCGGGGAACACGTTCACGCCCGCATTCTCCGCCTGCTCGCCGAGCCACTGGCAAAGGCGGCCCAGGCTGATGATGAAATTGCCCTCGTTGTGCATCGGCCGCGGCACGAACAGTCCGGGCACCTTGATGCCGCCGGATTCGCTGGTCAGGTAATGGACGTCGTCACCCTTGACGGCCGTCGTCACGGGCGCGCCCATGTTGCGCCAATCGGGATACAGCTCGTCCAGGGCCGTGGGTTCGAAGACGTTGCCCGACAGGATATGCGCCCCGATCTCGGAGCCTTTTTCGACCACGACGACCGACAGGCTGCTATCGAGTTGCATGAGCCGGCATGCGGCAGCGAGACCGGCCGGGCCCGCGCCGATGATGACGACGTCGAATTCCATGGATTCACGTTCGATGGCTTCAGTCATGATTGTCCGTTGTTGTTGCCTGGCTGACGGTTGCCGCAGACCTCGCGTCTGGCGACACTGAGTGGTGCATTGTAACCTTGGCGACCACATCCTCACAGAGACCGCGGGCGATCGCATCATTGAGTATTCGTGACGCTTACGAGCAGCATTTGCTGCAGCACGGACACGTGCGTGATCCATCCCAGTCGCTCGTCGTCGATCTGCTCGCCGATCTGCAGGAGCGGCTCCTGGCCGCGCCGCCGCCGAAACGCGGCCTCGCACGGTTACTGGCACGCGAACGAACGGCAGTGCCGGCGACCAGGGGTTTGTACCTCTGGGGCGGCGTCGGTCGCGGCAAGACCTTCCTCATGGACCTGTTCTTCGAGACGCTGCCCGTCGAGCACAAGCACCGTGCGCACTTTCACCGCATCATGAAAGAGGTCCACGACCGGCTGCGCGCGCTGGGTGACGTCCAGGACCCGCTCGCTGCGGTTGCCCGCGACATGGCCGCCAGGGCCCGCGTGCTGTGTTTCGACGAGTTCTACGTGAGCGACATCGGCGACGCGATGATCCTCGGGCGCCTGCTGCAGGGACTCTTCGACCAGGGCGTGACGCTGGTCGCGACGTCGAACACCCGCCCGGACGAACTGTATCGGGACGGCCTGCAACGGCAGCGGTTTCTCCCGGCGATCGACGCCCTGAACCGGCACACGCGGGTCGTCGAGCTCGCCGGCGACAGGGACTACCGGCTCGAACTCCTGCAGCAGGCGGGCACCTATCTCACGCCCGACGACGAACGGGCGCGGGCCCGGCTGCGCGAGTTTTTCGGCGAGTCGGCGTCGAGCCGGGTCGAGGAACACCATCAAATCGAGGTCAACGGCCGCGTGCTGAACGCCCGCCGCTGCGCCAAGGGCATCGCCTGGTTCGATTTCCGGGCGCTCTGCGACGGCCCCCGCAGCCAGGCCGACTACATCGAGATCGCGCGCTGGTACCCGACGATCATCGTGTCCGGCGTACCGGAACTCGATGAGTACCACGAGAACCAGGCACGCCGGTTCATCGCCCTCGTCGACGAATTCTACGATCGCCACGTCAAGCTCGTGGTATCGGCCGCCCGGCCGCCGGAGGCGCTTTACTCGGGCAGCCGCCTGCGTTTCGAGTTCGAGCGTACGGTGAGCCGGCTCATCGAGATGCAGTCGCTCGAGTACCTGCACCTGCCGCATCTCGCCTGAGGGCATCCATAGGTTGGTTCCACGGTTGAACGCAAACCGGCTTGTGGTAACGTTCCCCGGGCACCACCCGAATACAACGAGAACGACAATGACCGACGAGTTGATCCTCGAGGACTTCCTGCCCTACCGGCTGGCGGTGCTCTCGCATACCGTGAGCACCAAGATCGCCGGCGTCTACGACAAGCGCTTCGGGCTGACGATCCCGGAGTGGCGCGTTATCGCAATCCTGGGACGCTTCCCGGGACTGTCGGCGGTCGAGGTGGCCGAGCGCACCATGCTCGACAAGGTGGCCGTGAGCCGCGCCGTCACCAAGCTCATCAAGAACGGCCGGCTCGATCGCGAGTTCGCGGACGCCGACCGGCGCCGCTCCATCCTCAACCTGTCCGAGGAAGGCAAACGCGTCCATGACGAGGTCGCGCCGCTCGCGCTGCAGTTCGAGCGCGATCTCCTGCACGGGCTCAAGGACGAGCACATCGAGGTCTTCAACGTCGTGATGGAACGCCTGCTGGCCAAAGCTCGGCTGCTGGGGACGCCCTGACAATTCCGTTGCTCCAATTTAGTGCGTAGAATACCGCCGCCCGCCAACGTCAAGCATTCGCGCTGCCACGCGCAGCCGGAGAATCGAGAGTGACAAGTACCGAATATCGCCGGGGAAGCGACGTCAGGGAAAGGATCGTCGACGCCATCGTGGCTTCCAGGGTTGCGTCCGACACCCTGAAAAACCGGCAGCAAATCAGGCTGTTCCTTACCCAGTATTTCGCCCACGTCCCCTACGAAGACCTGCAAGGCCGCGTCGAGAAAGTCATGGCGCGGGTGGCGCTGGACCACCTGGAGTTCGGCGCCCGGCGCAAGCGGGGTGAGCCCCTGGTGCGGATTTTCAACCCGACCGTCGAGGACCACGGTTACCAGTCGGCTTATACCTTCATCGAGATGGTGAACGACGACATGCCGTTCCTGGTCGATTCCGTGCTGGCGGCGATCAACCGCCAGGGCCTGACCGTCCACATCACCGTGCACCCGATCATTCGCGTGCTTCGAAACAGCCGCGGCAAGGTCGACCAGATCCTCGAGCGTGACGACAACAAGGGCCGGCTCGAGTCCTTCATTCGGTTCGCGGTGGACAAGGAAACCGATGCACAGCAGATCAAGCTGCTGAAGCAGGAGATCCAGAAGGTCCTGGGCGACGTGCGCGTCGCCGTGCGCGACTGGCCGAGCATGCGCAAAAAAATGGAGGAAGCGCGCGAACTGCTCGAATTCGGGCCGCCCGGCGTGGACGACGACATGCGCAAGGAGAGCCAGCAGCTCCTCGACTGGATGATCCGCGACCATTTCACGTTTCTCGGCTATCGCGAGTACGAGCTTTCCTACGAGAAGCAGAAGATATTCCTGACGCCCGTGGCGGGCAGCGGCCTCGGGCTGCTGGCCCACGACGAACGCGGACAGAACAAGACCGTCGAACTGACCAGCGAGATGCAGCGCCTGGCGCGCTCGCGGGACTGGCTCATACTGACCAAGGCGAACTCCCGCTCCACGGTCCACCGCCACGTCTACCTCGACTACGTGGGCATCAAGGAGTTCGACAAGTCCGGCAAGGCGATCGGGGAACGGCGATTCATCGGCCTGTTCACGTCGGCCGCCTACAGCGAGAGCCCGCGCAGCATCCCCCTGCTGCGCCACAAGGTCCGCAAAGTCATCGAGCGCGCCCGCGTCGAGGCGACGGGGCATCGCGGCAAGGCGCTGCTGCACATCCTCGACACCTTCCCGCGCGACGAACTCTTCCAGAGCTCCATCCCGGACCTGGCGCGAACGGCGGTCGGCATCCTGAACCTGCAGGATCGCCAGCGCGTCCGCTTTTTCCTGCGGCGCGACACGTTCCGGCGCTTCTTCTCGTGCCTGGTGTTCGTGCCGCGCGAGCGCTACACGACAGCCGTGCGCGTGCGCATCGAGGAGGTGTTGAAAGACGCCTTCGACGGGACGTCCGTCGATTCCAGCGTCGAGATCTCCGATTCACCGCTCGCGCGGCTGCACACGATCGTACGCACACCCCCCACCGAGCGTCCGCGGATCAGCATTCATGACATCGAGGCAAAGCTGGCCGAGGTCGTCGTCAGCTGGTCGGACAAGCTCCGCGCCGAAATGCTGGAGGCATTCGGCGACGACGAAGGCCACAAGCTGTTCAGGATCTACGGCAGCATTTTCCCGCCGGGTTACCAGGCGGAGACCGAACCCAGGGACGCCTGCAGCGACATCAGCTCCATCGACAAGATGCGGCAGGCCGGCGTCGCCCGCTCCGTCGAGCTGTACCGGCCCTCGGACGCCGCGCCCGGTTTCCTGCATTTCATGATCTTCAGCGCCGAGGAACCGCTGGCCCTGTCAGAGGCGTTGCCGATCCTCGAGGGCATGGGGCTCGAGGTTCACACCGAACACCCGTATGAACTGACCCTGCACGACAGGAAGCCGTTCTGGCTGCAGGTCTTCAACCTGCGGCACGAGAGCGGTTCCGACTTCGACGTCGCGGCCGCTGCGAAGCGCTTCGAAGAGTGTTTCATGATGGTCCTGGACGGCAAGGCGGAAAACGACGGCCTGAACCGCCTGATCCTGAGCGCCGAACTCGACTGGCGCGAAACGGCGTTGCTGCGCTGCTACGCAAAGTACCTGCAGCAGCTGGGCCTGCCCTTCTCCCAGGACTACATGGAGGACGTGCTCGTTGCACACGCGCGCCTCGTGGGCCTGCTGGCCGAGCAGTTCCAGGCGATGTTCGACCCGGCGCTCGCAAAGGCGCAGCGGACCCGGCAGCTGAATACGGTGATGCCAGCGATTCGCCGCGAGGTCGGCAAAGCCAGGAACGTCGACGAGGATCGCATCCTCAATGCGTTCGCGGGTGCGTTCAACGCGACGCTGCGAACCAATTACTACCTGCCCGGCGAACTCGACGGGCACCGCGACTGCATCTCGATCAAGCTCGACCCGATGCGCCTTCCCGAGGCACCGCTGCCGCGGCCGAAGTACGAGATCTTCGTCTACTCGCCCGAAGTCGAGGGCGTGCACCTGCGCGCGGGTGACGTGGCCCGCGGCGGGCTGCGCTGGTCCGACAGGCGCGAGGATTTCCGTACCGAGGTCCTCGGCCTGATGAAGGCCCAGATCGTCAAGAACACCGTCATCGTGCCGACCGGCGCGAAAGGCGGGTTCTTCTGCAAGCGCATGCCCGAAGGCGACCGCGAGGTCGTCCTCAGGACGGGCATCGCCTGCTACAAAACCTTCATCCGCGGCCTGCTCGACATCACGGACAACGTCGTCGACGGCAGGGTCGTGACGCCCGAGGGCGTCATACGGCGCGACGGCGACGATCCGTATCTCGTCGTCGCCGCCGACAAGGGCACCGCGACGTTTTCGGACATCGCGAACGAGCTGTCGAAGAGCTACGGCTTCTGGCTCGACGATGCCTTTGCGTCGGGCGGATCCGCTGGCTACGACCACAAGAAGATCGGCATCACGGCGCGCGGCGCCTGGGAAGCCGTCAAGCGCCACTTCCGCGAACAGGGCCTGGACACGCAGTCGGACCCGTTCAGCGTCGTCGGCATCGGCGACATGAGCGGCGACGTGTTCGGCAACGGCTTGCTGCTGTCCCGCAAGATCAGGCTCGTGGCGGCATTCAATCACCAGCATATCTTCCTGGACCCCGACCCCGACATGGCCGCGAGCTTCAAGGAGCGCCAGCGGCTGTTCAGGTTGCCGCGCTCGGGCTGGACGGACTACGACGATACGGTCATCTCCAAGGGCGGCGGTGTCTTTTCCCGGCAGGCGAAGACGATTCGTCTCAGCAAGGAAGCGCGCGCCATGCTCGAGACCGAGAAGACGTCCATCCAGCCGGACGAACTGATCCGCGTGATCATGCGAATGCGCGTCGACCTGCTGTGGAACGGCGGCATCGGCACGTACGTCAAGGCCAGCACCGAGGGTCACGCCGACGTGGGCGACCGCAGCAACGACAATGTGCGCGTCAACGCCAACGAGCTGCGCTGCAAGGTGATCGGGGAAGGCGGCAACCTCGGCCTCACGCAGCGGGCACGTATCGAGTTCAGTCTCAGGGGCGGCCGCGTCAACACCGACTTCATCGACAACTCCGCCGGTGTCGACACCTCCGATCGCGAGGTCAATATCAAGATCCTCCTGAGCGACGTTGCCAAGAAGAAGGGCATGTCGCGCAAGAAGCGTGACGAACTGCTCGCTTCGATGACCGACGACGTGGCGGAGTTCGTGCTGCGGAACAACTACCTGCAGACGCAGGCGCTCAGCATGAGCGAGGTGCGCTCGCTCGAGCGCATCGACGAGATCGGGCGCGTCATTACCGGCCTCGAGCGCAGCGGCCTGCTCGATCGCGACCTGGAGTACCTGCCGGACGACGTCGAAATCGAGGAACGCAAGGCGCGCAAACAGGGTATGACCCGCCCCGAGCTGGCGGTGGTCCTGAGCTACGCCAAGATCGACGTCTACAACGCGTTGACCGCGCAGCAGGAAACGCTCGTGGACTTCCTCAAGACGCACCCCATGCGCTACTTCCCCGAGGTGCTCAGGCGCCGCTACGCGGAGTTCATCCCCACGCACCGGCTGAGCCCGCAGATTCTCGCGACGCTCATATCCAACGACATCGTGAACCGCATGGGACCCGCGTTCGTGAAGCGCGTGCAACTGGACACGGGCGCCGACGTCATGACCGTCGCACGCGCCTACACGGTTGCGCGCCAGATCGTGCGCGCGGGCGCGCTCAACCGCACGATCGAGGAACTCGACAACGTGATCCCGGCATCGGCGCAGATGTCCATGCTGTTCGAACTCTCCCGCACTCAGCGCCATGCGACCTACTGGATCATCGAGCATTACGGCGACCACGTCGACATCGACGGCCTGGTGGACCGCCTGAAGGACGGCATGGCGACCGTGTACGGGCGCACCGGCGGCATCATGTCGGCGGCCGCCCGGGAACGCCATGCGAAAGCGGTGGCGAACTACATCAGGATGGGCGTCCCCGAGAAGCTCGCCGACAGGATGGCGGCGCTGCTGCTCACACGGGCGGCACTCGATATCGTCGATCTCGCCGTCGAGTACAATCGCGACGTAATGGAGTCTGCGCGGGTGTACTCGCTGTTCAACGACAGGCTGGGCATCTTCGCCCTGCACGCCGGCGCCGAGGACGTCCGGGTGCGGGGCCGCTGGCAGGCCATGGCACGCAGCAACCTGCGCGACGAGTTTTTCAGGATCCGTCGCGACATGGCGGCGGATATACTCAGGAAGCGCAGCAAGAAGAACATCGAACAGCTCGTCGACGAATGGCTGCAGCAGCGCAGCGCGCAGGTCGAGCGCTTCGTCACGATGCTCGACGAGATGAAACTGCGCGGCGCTTTCGACATCGCGACCCTGTCCGTCGCCGCCAAGGAACTGCGCGAGCTGGTGATCGATTGAGGCGAGTCCGCGAAACGGTCACACTGTTCGGGAGATCGAACTGGATACGGAGAAAAAATGGCTGGCAAGCTGATCCTGTGCCGTCACGGCCAGAGTGACTGGAACCTCAGGAACCTGTTCACGGGCTGGACCGACGTGGACCTGACCGAACAGGGCATCGAGGAAGCGCGCGCGGCCGGGCGTACCGTGGCGGCGCTCGACTACGACATCGATATTGCCTTCACGTCGGTCCTGAAGCGCGCGATCCGCACCCTCTGGCTCATGCTCGACGAGATGGACCGGATGTGGATCCCGGTGGTGCGGGACTGGCGCCTCAACGAGCGCCACTACGGCGCGCTGCAGGGTCTCAACAAGGCGGAGACGGCGGCCAAATACGGCGATGACCAGGTGCACATCTGGCGGCGCAGCTACGACGTGCCGCCGCCCGCGCTGGAGGCCGACGACGAAAGGCACCCGGCGCACGACCCCCGCTACGAGGGCATCGCGCACCTTCCCGCCACCGAGTCGCTGGCACTCACGCTCGAGCGCGTGCGGCCCTGCTGGGAGGAGATGATAGCGCCCGAGCTGCGCGCCGGCCGCAACGTACTCATCGCCGCGCACGGCAACAGCCTGCGCGCCCTCGTCAAGATGCTCGACGAAATCTCGGACGACGAAATCACGGGCTTCAACATCCCCACCGGCATTCCGATGGCTTACGACCTCGACGACGACCTGAAGCCGCGCTCGCGCGAATTCCTCGGCGACCCGGAGGCCGTGGCGAAGGCGGCGGCCGCCGTCGCCGCGCAGGGCAAGGCGAAGTAGAACGGCGCGGTCAGACCTGCAACCGCGGGTCGGAGCGCCGCTGCCGCCGGTCTTCGTCGGCGACCCGGATGAGGCCTTCCTGGGCCGTCGACGCCACCAGTGCGCCATCCTCGGTGAACAGCTGTCCGCGCGCGAAGCCGCGCGCGCCCGACGCATTCGGGCTCTCGATGGCATAAAGCAGCCAGCGGTCGGCGCGGCACTCGCGATGAAACCAGAGCGCGTGATCGAGGCTCGCCATGATCACGCGGCCGGAAACGAAGTTGAGGCCGTGCGGCAGCACGCTGGAACCGAGCAACTCGTAGTCGGAGACGTAAGCCAGCAGGTTCTGGTGCAGGGCCGGTTCGTCCGGCAGCGCGTCGACCGCGCGGATCCAGCAATGCCTGACCGGCGGCAGGCTGACGGGCGTCGTGAAGCTCATGCGCTCGACGGGGCGGAACTCGAACGGGCGCTGCTCGGTAAGGAAGCGCCGCATTTTCATGGGTACCTTGTCGAGCACCTCCGCAGGCACGTCGAACAGGTCCCTGAGCCCGTCCGGGCCCGGCACGTCGGGCATGTCGGCCTGGTGTTCGAGGCCTTTCTCCGGTTGCTGGAACGACGCCGCCAGGTTGAAGATCGGCCGGCCGTGCTGGATGGCGACCACGCGCCGCGTCGAAAAGCTGCCGCCGTCGCGCGCCCGGTCGACTTCGTAGATGATGGGCTTGGTCATGTCGCCGCGGCGCAGGAAGTACGCGTGCAGCGAATGCGCGACCCGCTCCTCGACGGTGTGCTGCGCGGCCGACAACGCCTGGCCCAGCACCTGCCCGCCGAACACCTGGGCACTGCCGATGTCCCGGCTGTCGCCGCGGAATATGTTGTCTTCGATGCGCTCGAGCTGCAGCAGCGCGATCAGATCCTGGAGGACGGCATGCATCGCGAGACCGTCACGGCCCGTCAGTCATCGATGCGGCCGCCGTCGACCGCGACACCGGTACCGCTCACGAATACCGCATCGTCGCTCGCGAGGAACAGCACGACCTTGGCGACGTCGACCGGCTCGCCGAGCCGTTTCGCGGCCGACGACGCGATGCAGTAGTCCCTGAGCGCCTTGTCCTTGCGGAACACGTCGCGGCTGTCGGGCGTCATGATCCCGCCGGGCTGCACGTGGTTCGCGGTGATGCCGAAGCCGCCGGTCTCCGCCGCGAGCGCGCGCGATACCGCGGCGAGGTCCCGTTCGGCCCGCTGGCTGGCCGCGTGCGCATCGGCCGCGAACGCGCTGCGCAGGAAGCCCATGTTGATGATGCGGCCGGCGGGGCTCTTCTTCAGGTACGGCAGCGCCGACCGGGCCATTGCCATGATGAGCTCCGCGCGCAGGCGCAGCAGTTCGTCGAGGCCGGCCCCTTCCCCGGTGATCGGCGTTTGCGGTGTCAACGGGAAGTCGTTGACGAGGATGTCGAGTGCGCCGAGTTTCGCGGCGGCTTGCTCCACCAGCGCCGGGATCCTGTCCGGGTCGTCGAACGCGGTCGCGAGGCCGTGGATACCCCGCACGGCCGCAAAATGCTGCTCGATACCCGTTTTCGGGCCATCGACGGCCAGCACTTCCGCCCCGTGTTTGACGAGGGTCCTCGCAACTGCCTCGCCGATTCCTCCCGCAGCGCTCGTCACCAGCGCCTTCATTCCGTATAGCCGCAGCGGTTCGGCCATGTTCACTCCTTGCCCGATCGAATACGCCCGGGCGCAGCCAGGCTGCGCTCAGTCAGGTAGGCGATACTCAGCGAATTGCCTGCGCAATTCAATCTTCTTCACTTTTCCGGTCGCTGTGTGCGGCAATTCATCGACGAATACGACGTCGTTCGGCACCCACCAGGTCGCGACCTTGCCGTCGAAATACGCGAGCAGCTCGTCCTTGCCGACCTCCTTGCCTTCCGCCAGGGTAACGACCAGCAACGGACGCTCGGTCCACTTCGCGTGCGCGACACCGATCACCGCCGCTTCCGCGACCGCCGGGTGGCCCATCGCGGTGTTCTCGAGCTCGATCGAGCTGATCCACTCGCCGCCGGACTTGATGACGTCCTTGGTGCGATCGGTAATGGCCACGTAACCCTGCGCGTCGATGGTCGCGACGTCGCCCGTCTCGAACCAGCCGTCGTCGGTGTGGGTGCCGCCACTGCCCTCGAGCTTGAAGTAGTCGCTGCACACCCACGGTCCGCGCACCTGCAGCGCGCCGAAGGCCTTGCCGTCCCACGGCTGTTCGGCACCGTTGTCGTCCACGATCCGGACCTCGACGCCGAAAATCCCGCGCCCTGCCTTGGTCGCGAGGTCGAGCTGCTCGTCTTTCGACAGGCCCTCGAGGCCGGCCTTGAGGGTATTGACCGTGCCGATCGGGCTCGTTTCCGTCATGCCCCAGCCCTGCCGCAGCTCGACGCCGTGCTTGTCACGAAACGCCTCGATCATTGCGCGCGGTACCGCCGCGCCGCCCACGAGCGACCGCTCGAGCTTGTCGAGCCGCTTGCCCGCTTTCTCCGTGTACTGCAGCAGCGCCAGCCACACGGTCGGCACGCCGAGTGCCATGGTGACGTCCTCGCGATCCATGAGGTTGTACAGCGCCTCGCCGTCGCCCATCTTCGGGCCCGGCAGCACCAGCTTGGCCCCGGCCATCAGCGCCGAGTACGGCACGCCCCAGGCGTTGACATGGAAGAACGGCACCACGGGCAGCACCACGTCGCGGCTCGACATGCCGGCGACGTCGATCGCAAGCGTGCCGTAGGCGTGCAATATCGTCGAACGGTGATCGTACAGCACGCCCTTGGGATTCCCCGTGGTGCCCGAGGTGTAGCACAGCGCCGACGCGGTGCGTTCGTCGAGCTCCGGCCAGTCGAACTCCGCCGGCTCCGCAGCGATGAGGGTCTCGTAACACAGGGCGTTGGCGAGCGACGTCTGCGGCATGTGCGCTTCGTCGGTCATGACGATGAAGCCCTCGACGTTGGGAATCTTGTCGGCGACGGCCTCGAGCAGCGGCACGAACATCGCGTCGACGCAGATGAAGCGGTCTTCGGCGTGGTTGACGATGTACACGATCTGCTCGGGGAACAGCCGCGGATTGATCGTATGACACACGTAGCCGCTGCCGCTCACGCCGTAATAAACCTCGAGGTGGCGATAGTCGTTCCAGGCGAGCGACGCGACGCGGTCGCCCCGTTTCACCCCGAGCTTCGCGAGCGCGTTCGCGAGTTGCCGCGCGCGCGCCATCGCCTCGCGCACCGTGTAGCGATGCTGCGGATTGTCGGCCGTTACCGAGACGATCTCGCGATCGCCGTGGAACTTCTCGGCATGTTTCGCAATCGAGGAGATGAGCAGCTGCGTCTCCATCATCAGACCATTCATGACGGTATATCCTTGTTGTTGTACACCCCGCGCCAGCCATCGTAACGAGCGTTACGTGCTATGCTTGGTGGCGCCGTATGACCTTCAGGTTACCACCAAAAGCTACTGATTTTGAAGAACAAATCGAAAAACACACTGACCGTGGGGGTCGCCCAGATCGCACCGGTCTGGCTGCATCGGGATGCCACGCTGGCGAAGATCGCCGCGCGCATCCGCGAAGCCGCCGCGCACGGCTGCGGGCTGGTCGCGTTCGGCGAAGCCCTGGTGCCGGGATACCCGTTCTGGGTGGAGCGGACCGACGGCGCACGCTTCGAGTCCGGTCTGCAGAAAGAGCTGTACCGCCACTACGTGCAACAGTCGGTGCGCATCGAGGCGGGTGACCTCGACGAGATACGCGCGGCGGCGCGGGACAACGCCATCGCCGTGTATCTCGGTGTCATGGAACGCGCGGCCGACCGCGGCGGGCACAGCCTGTACGCGAGCATGGTCTACATCGACGCCGGCGGCACGATCGGTTCGGTGCACCGCAAGCTGATGCCGACCTACGAGGAACGGCTCGTCTGGGCGATGGGCGACGGCCACGGCCTGCGCACGCACAAGCTGGGCCCGTTCACGGCCGGCGGCCTCAACTGCTGGGAGAACTGGCTGCCGCTGGCGCGCGCGGCGCTGTATGCACAGGGCGAAGACCTGCACGTCGCGATCTGGCCGGGCAGCCTCCGCAACACCGCGGACATCACGCGCTTCATCGCGCGCGAGGGACGCTCGTTCGTGGTCTCGGTGTCGGGCCTGATGCGCAGGTCCGACATCCCGCAAGACCTGCCCAGGGCCGACCTGTTGCGCGAGACCGCGGACGAGGTCATGGCCGACGGCGGCTCCTGCATTGCCGCCCCGACGGGTGAATGGCTGCTCGAACCGGAGACGGGCGTGGAATCGCTGCGTATCGCGGAACTCGACCACCGCCTGGTCCTCGAAGAAAGACAGAACATGGACGTCGCGGGGCACTACTCGCGACCCGACGTCACCTGCCTGCACGTCGACCGGCGGCGCCAGTCGACGGCCGACTTTTCGGACTAGTTTATGAAGCTCCCTGCAAGCCTCTCCTGCTGTCTGCTGCTAATGGCGCTGCCCGTGGCCGCCGAACTGCCGGACGGCTACTGGCCGGTCGAGCGGACGCAGCCGATACTCGATTCCCGGCTCGAGGTCACGCTGGCACCGGATCTCGGGCATCTCACGCCGTCCGAACGGCAGGCGCTCGATGCCCTGCTCGCCGCCGGTGCGATCATGCACACGCTCTACGAACAGCAACTGCACGAGGAAGCGCTGGACGCAAAACGCCGCCTGGAGGAACTGCATGCCGCCGCCGCGGACCCGGCCGCGACGCGCAACCTGCTCGATCTCTTCTACCTGTTCAAGGGACCGGTCGCGACCACGCTCGACAACGAGCGGCTGCCCTTCCTGCCGGTCGCAAGCCCCCACCCGGGGAAGACCGTGTACCCGTCCGGCCTGGCGCGGCAGGAAATCGACGCTTTCCTCGCATCGCACCCCGCGGACCGCGAGGCGCTGCTCGCCGAGCGCACGGTGGTCCGGCGCGCCACCGCGGAGGCCCTGGCCGCCGATCTCGCAATGCTCGACCGGCATCCCGGCGTCGAGGCGCTGCATCCCGGCTTGCGCGCGCGGCTCGAGGCCGTGGAGGAAGACCCGGCCGCGCTGTACGCGGTGCCGTACGCGCTGGCCTATGCACCGCAGCTCGCCGCGGCCCGGCAACACCTGGAACGCGCGGCGGACGCGATCGAGGACGAGACGCCGGACTTCGCCGCCTACCTGCGCAACCGCGGCCGCGACCTGCTCTCCGGCGACTACGAGTCCGGCGACGCTGCGTGGGTAACGGGCGGGTTCGGCAACCTGAACCTGCAGTTCGGCAGCTACGAGACCTACGACGACGCCCTGATGGGGGTCAAGGCGTTCTACAGCGCCAGCCTGCTCGCGCGCGACGCCGCGAGGAGCGAGGCGCTCGCCGCCGCGATGACCGAGCTGCAGTCGATCGAGGACGCCCTGCCCTACGAGCACCAGAAGCGGGTTCGCTCGCACATTCCCGTCGGCGTCTACAACGTCGTGGCCGATTTCGGCCAGGCCCGCGGCGCGAACACGGCCACGATCCTGCCCAACGACCCGGACCACGCGCGCAAGTACGGCCGCATCGTGCTGATACGCAACAACATCCTCGGCAACCCGGCGATCTTCGCCAGCGTGCGGCAGCAATTCGACGCGGTCGTCGTCCCGGAACAGCGCGAGCACCTGGCGATCGACGGCAGCTTCAACCGCACACTGTGGCACGAGATCGGTCATTACCTCGGCGTCAGCGTGACTGCGGACGGCCGCACCCTGGGCACGGCGCTCGCAGAGTACACGGACCTCGTCGAGGAGATGAAGTCCGACCTGGTGTCGCTGCATGCGGCACCGACACTGCTCGAAATCGGCTATTACGACGAGACCGGACTGCGCGCGCACTATGCCGACGGTATCCGGCGTACCCTGCAGGTGGTGAAGCCCAGGCCGGAACAGCCGTACCAGAACATGCAGCTCATGCAGTTCAACTATTTCATGGAGCACGGCCTCATCGAGCCGCGCGGCGAGGCGGCCTTGCTCGCCATCAATTACGACCGCTACCACGACGTCGTGTCCGCGCTGCTCGGCGAGGTGCTGCACCTGCAATACGCCGGTGACTACGAGGCGACGAAAGCGTTCGTGCAGCGCTGGAACTACTGGGACGATCGCGTTCACGGCCGGCTCGCGCAAATCATGCGCGACCAGGTGAGTCACCGCGGCACGCTGGTGCGCTACGCGATCCTAGAAAACTGACGCAAGGGGGCGCAGTCATGCCGGCTCGCTACAACAGTATCCTGGAGACCATCGGCAGGACGCCGGTCGTCCGGTTGAACCGCATCGCACCGGAGCACGTCAACCTGTACGTGAAGGTCGAGTCCTTCAACCCGATGGGTTCCGTGAAAGACCGGCTCGCCCTGGGTGTCATCGAGGCCGCGGAACGGAGCGGCGCCCTGCAGCCCGGCCAGACCGTCATCGAGGCGACGAGCGGCAACACCGGTATCGGGCTCGCGATGGTCTGCGCCTGCAGGGGCTACCCGCTCGTCGTCACGATGGCCGAGAGCTTCAGCGTCGAGCGGCGGAGGCTGATGCGCTTCCTCGGCGCGAAGGTCGTGCTGACGCCCGCATCGCTCAAGGGCAGCGGCATGCTGGCCAAGGCCGTCGAACTGGCCGAAAAACACGGCTGGTTCCTGGTGCGCCAGTTCGAGAACGAGGCCAATGCCGACGCCCATTCGCGCACGACGGCGCCGGAGATCCTCGAGGCGTTTGCGGATACGCAGCTCGACTACTGGGTCACGGGCTACGGCACCGGCGGCACGCTCAAGGGCGTGGCGCGGGTGTTGCGGGACAAGAGCCCGGCAACGCGGATCGTCGTCTGCGAGCCCGACAACTCGCCGATCCTGGGCAGCGGCATTGCGCAGGAACGCCAGGCCGACGGCGCGCCGAAGGACAGTCATCCGCTGTTCCGCCCGCACCTGATGCAGGGCTGGACGCCGGACTTCATACCGCGCCTGACCGAAGACGCGGTCGCCGCGAATTACATTGACGACATCCTGCCGATTGCCGGCGACGACGCGTTGCGCCTGTCGCGGGCGCTGGCGACACAGGAAGGCATATTCGTCGGCGTGTCTGCGGGCGCGACGCTTGCGGGTGCCATCGCGGTGGCCGAAAAGGCCGAACCCGGCACCAATATCCTGTGCATGCTTCCCGACACCGGCGAGCGTTACCTGAGCACGCCGCTGTTCGAGGACATCCCGGCGGACATGACCCCCGAAGAGCACGAAATCTCCCGCTCGACGCCGAACTATCGTTTCGACATGCCGCCGCCGGCGCAGCCGGCCGGGGGCAGGGAGGAGCCGGTAACGGGCGCGCCGCCCGACGCCCTGGCGTTCGTCGAGGACGCCACGCACGATCCCGACAACCCGGTCGTGCTGTTCGCGCTGGAGTGGTGCGAGTTCTGCTGGTCGGTACGCAAGATGTTCGCGGAGTACGAGATCCCGTACCGCGCGATCGACCTCGATTCCGTCGCGTACCAGCAGGACAACAAGGGCGGCAAGATCCGCGCGGCATTGCTGGAACGAACCGGACTCAAGACCATTCCGCAGATTTTCATCGGCGGCGAGCACGTGGGTGGCGCGACGGAGTTGTTCGACGCCTGCCGCGACGGCACCATGGCGAGGCTGCTCGACGGGTCGAACGTGGCGTGGAACACCGCCGCCGACAGGGACCCCTATTCGTTCCTGCCGGGATGGCTGCAGTCGCGCTGAGGCGCTACTCGCCGAAAAAGTACATGCCCAGCGTTTCGGCGACGCAGGCGGGTTTGCGCTCGTCTTCCACCTCGATGCGCGTCTCCGAGGCCAGCAGCAGGGCGCCGGCCCGGCGCCGGGCCTGCAGCACGGTCGTCCGTGCGCGCACGCGGTCGCCGACGCGCACCGGCGTGTAGAACCGCACCTTGTTGACGCCGAAGTTGATCGCCCGGGCCAGGTTCTTGACCTCAACGAAGTTGCCGGTCAGGGCAGGGATCAGTGCCAGCGTCAGGTAGCCGTGGGCGATGGTCTTGCCGTCCGGCATTTCCGCCGCCGCGCGCCCGGTGTCCACGTGAATCCACTGGTAATCCCCGGTCGCTTCGGCGAACTGGTCGATCCGGTTCTGGTCGATGACCACCCAGTCCGACAGGCCGACCTCGACACCCTCCAGTGCCTTTGCATCTTCGATGGAACTGATGACGCGCAATTGACATTTCCCGCTGGCTCAACCGCTTAAGAAATACACATTCGCCGTGGCCGTCGCAAGCTTTCTGCCAGGATTTTTTCCGGCAGGCGCTCATCACCGGCTTACAATGCGTGACTGCAACAACGGAATGATCGATGCAGCCAGGAACGTCGACACCTCGAAGGCCCGTCGTATTCGCCGTCGTACTCGCGGCCGGCCGCTCGCAGCGCTTCGGCCGCAGCAAGTTGCTCGAAGCGGTGGGTGGCAAACCGCTCGTGCGCCGTGCCGTCGACATCGCGCGCGCGGTGTGCGGCGATCGCAGCATCCTCGTCGCCGGGCACGACAGCGCCGCCGTCACTGCGGCTGCCGGCAACGCTGCGCAGTTCGTGATCGTCAACGACCGTCATGAAGAGGGCATGGGCGGCTCCATTGCGCTGGCCGCTCGCGCCGTCGCACACGCGGCGGATGCGCTGCTCATCCTGTTCGCCGACCAGCCGCTGGTCACGGTGCGGCATGCCGAGGCGCTCATTGGCGCGTGGAGTGGCGCGGAGGACCATGTCGTGGCGACGGCGTTCGCCGGCACCGTGGGCCCGCCGGTACTGTTCCCGCGCGGCGCGTTCGAAGCGCTCGCCGTACTCCGCGGTGACGAGGGAGCGAAATGCATCCTGCGCGATCCTGCCTTCGACCTCCTGAGCATCCCCTTCGAGGACGCCGCGATCGACATCGACACACCCTCGGATCTGGAGCGGCTCCGGGAATGATCGATCGCGCGCCGAGGCGCGCTCCTACAACGATGTATTGGACTGTAGGAGCGGTTCTCGAACCGCGACGATCGCGTGCCGAGGCCCGCTCCTACAGGAACCCTCTTTCGGCCTGCGCGCCCGAGGCGCGGCAGGGTGTTCCTCGACCGAAGTAAAGCGCAGGAGCGCGTAGCGCGACGAGCCATGAGGGAGAGGAACACCCTGCCGCACCTCGGGCTCCCGGGCTAAATCACACCCCGTGTGCGTGCTCCGCGCAGCGCTCGCAGTTCACCCAGCCCGAATCGCCGTTGGTGTAGTGCTCTTTCTTCCAGATCGGCAGCCGGTGCTTCACTTCGTCGATGATGTAGCGGCACGCTTTGAATGCCTCGTCACGGTGCGCAGATGCGACGCCCACCCACACGGCACAGTCGCCGATCTCGAGCATGCCGGTCCGATGCACGCAGTGCGCTTGCAGGGAGGGAAACTTCTCGGCCGCTTCGGCGATTATCTTGCGGCCTTCGGTAACCGCCACGGGTTCGTAGCCCTCGTACTCGAGCCGCAGTACCTCGTGGCCCTCGTTCTCGTTGCGCACCCAGCCCTCGAATGAGCAATAGCCGCCGGCGGCA
Organism: uncultured Gammaproteobacteria bacterium; assembly: GCA_963712755.1. Taxonomy (GTDB): domain Bacteria; phylum Pseudomonadota; class Gammaproteobacteria; order Steroidobacterales; family Woeseiaceae; genus UBA1847. The sequence continues at coordinate 51,998 of CAVQIY010000002.1, forward strand.
GGATCGAACAGCTCGCGGCGCAACGCGTCCGGGTCGATGGGGCTTGTCGTCATGCGCATCATGTCAGCCACCCGCCACGGGTGGGAACAGCAACACCGTGTCGCCGTCCTCGACCGGCGAGGTCCAGTCCGCCATCTCGTCGTTGATCGCGACCTTGCAGTGCCCGGCCGGCTCGGACGAGCGGTGCCGGGACTTGGTGTGCACGAACACGTCGGCGGCCGTGGCCGCGTCCAGCGACACGGTCTCCTCGTCGATGCCGGCGTGTTCGCGGAACATGGCGAAATACCGCACGGTAATGGTCTTCACGGATTGTCTCCCGCACGATGAAAATCCTGTTTGCCGCCCGTCTTCATCATCAGCCGCGTTTCACTGATCACGATGTCGTGGGACAGCGCCTTGCACATATCATAGACCGTCAGCGCGGCGACGCTCGCGCCCGTCAGTGCCTCCATCTCCACGCCGGTCTTGTGCGTGACCTTGCAGCGGCAATCGATCACCGCGCGGTTGCCGTCCAGCGCAATGGCGACGTCACAGTTGTCGAGACCCAGCGGGTGGCAGAACGGGATCAGCTCGTGCGTCTTCTTCGCCGCCATCACGCCGGCGATGATCGCCGTCGCGAACACCGGCCCCTTCTTGCTGCGAATCTCGTCGCCGTCGAGGGCCGCGAGGACCTCCTGCGGCAGCACGACCACCGTGCGCGCATGCGCCTCGCGCGCCGTGACGGCCTTGCCGCCCACGTCGACCATGGCGGGCCTGTTGTTTTCGTCGACGTGACTGAGTTTCGACACGCTAGCCTCCTATCCTGTACATCTCGACTTTCGAGAAATGGTGCGCCTCGGCGACATCGGTACGGCGCAGCTCGCTGTAACGGTCCGCGCGTTGCAGCCAGGTTCGCCCGAGAATCTCGGCGATCTCCTCGTCGCCGGCGCCGTTGCGCAGCGGCTCCCTGAGATCCGTGCCGTTCGTTGCGAACAGGCAGGTGTACAGCGTGCCGTCCGCGGACAGCCGCGCGCGGCTGCATGCGCCGCAGAACGGTTCGGTCACCGACGAAATGAAGCCGATCTCGCCGCGGCCGTCCACGTACTGGTAACGCCGCGCAACCTCGCCGGGATAGTTGCGGCCGACCGCCCGCAGCGGCCAGCGCGCCTCGATCGTCTTCAGCAGTTCACGGGACGGCACGACCTGCTTCATGCGCCAGCCGTTGCGGTTGCCGACGTCCATGAACTCGATCAGGCGCACGATATGCGGCGTACCGCGGAAATGCTCCAGCAGGTCCGGCACCGTGTGATCGTTGACGCCGCGCTGCACGACCACGTTGATCTTGATCGGCGACAACCCGGCGTCCTCTGCAGCCTCGATGCCGGCAAGGACCTTGCCGAGCTCGCCGCGGCCGCCGCTCATGCGCAGGAAGACCGCCTCGTCCAGGCTGTCCAGGCTGACCGTGACGCGCTGCAGCCCCGCCGCCGCGAGGGTACGCGCAACCGGCGCCAGCAGCATGGCGTTGGTCGTCATCGCCAGGTCGTCGATGCCCGGCAGGGCCGCCAGCCCGGCCACCAGGTCCGGCAGCCTGCGGTCGAGGAGCGGCTCGCCGCCCGTGATGCGCAGCTTGGACACGCCGAGCCCGGCGGCCGCGCGCGCGACCGCCAGGATCTCGCCGTGCGTCAGGCGTTCGGGACGGGTCAGGAACCGGTAGTCCTCGTGATATTCCGCCGCCGGCATGCAATAGGGGCAGCGAAAATTGCAGCGATCCAGCAGGGAAATGCGCAGGTCGTGCATCGGCCGCTGCAGCGCGTCGCGCGTCGCGGCCCGCCCGGCGGCGGGACTCGGGCCCTGTAGCGGGTCCTGCAAGGGGTCGATGCTCATCGCTACATTCTGCACGATTGGGTCGATCCTTTGAACGCATTCTGTGACAATCGTGGCCGCCGAACGCCCGGCCGGTTTTCCGAGGAGCGCCATGGACGTGACATTGAGTGACGAGGACCTCGCCTTCCGCGAGGAAATCCGCGCGGCATTCCGGGACGAGTTTCCGGAAGACATCCGCCGCAAGCGGGAACGCGGTGTGCCGATGGAACGCGGGGACCTGGTGCGCTTCCAGCAGTGGCTGCACGAACGCGGCTGGGCCGGCGTGAACTGGCCGGTCGAATACGGCGGCACAGGCTGGACGCCGGTGCAGAAGTACCTGTTTGCGATCGAGATGGCGGAAGCCGATGCCCCGCCGATCGTGCCGTTCGGCCTGAGCATGGTCGGGCCGGTCATCTACACGTTCGGCAGCGAGGAACAGAAGCAGCGCTTCCTGCCGGACATCCTCGCGAGCAAGGTGTGGTGGTGCCAGGGCTATTCGGAACCGGGCGCCGGTTCGGACCTCGCATCGCTCAAGACGCGCGCGGACCTGGCGGGCGACCATTACGTGGTGAACGGCACCAAGACATGGACGACGCTCGGCCAGCACGCGGACTGGATATTCATTCTCGCGCGGACCAGTACCGACGTCGCGAGGCGCCAGGAGGGCATCAGCTTCCTGCTCGTCGACATGGAGTCCCCCGGCATCACGGTGACCCCGATCATCACCATCGAGGGCGGCCACGAGGTCAACGAGGTCCACTTCGAGAACGTCAGGGTCCCGGCCGGGAACCTCGTGGGCGAGGAAGGCAAGGGCTGGACCTACGGCAAGGTGCTGCTGCAGCACGAACGCGCCAATATCGCCGGCGTGGCGATATCGCGCTACCGGCTGCACAGGCTGCGTGCGCAGACGCAGGCGTCCGTGCGCGGCGCGGCGCCGCTCAGCGAGGACCGCAACTTCATGCGCAAGCTCGCGGCCGTCGAGGTGGACCTGAGGGCGCTGGAGTACACGGAGTTGCGCGCGCTTGCCGCCGTGCAGTCCGGCAAGGCGCCCGGCCCGGAGTCGTCGATCCTCAAGGTCAAGGGCACCGAGATCCAGCAGGCGCTCGATACCCTGTACCTCGAGGCCGCCGGCTACTACGCCCTGCCCTACGTGCCCGAACAGTACACGCTGGACGCAGACCCGGCCGAGTGGGTCGGCGAAAATGCCGAGACCCTGTCGTCGCTGAAGTACTTCAACTATCGCAAGGCTTCGATCTACGGCGGCTCCAACGAAATCCAGAAGAACATCATCGCCAAGCACGTGCTCGGGCTCTAGGAACCAGACATGGATTTTTCCTACAACGAGATCCAGGCAATGCTCGACGACAGCGTCGAGAAATTCATTGCCAACGATTACGACTTCGAAACGCGGCAGAAGTACGCGGCCAGCGACAAGGGCTACAGCCCGGAGGTCTGGCGGACGTTCGCCGAACTCGGCTGGACATCGGTGCCTTTCAGCGAAGAAGACGGCGGCTTCGGCGGCGGCCCGGCCGACCTGATGGTCCTGATGCTGCGCTTCGGCAAGGGCCTGGTCGTCGAGCCGTATCTCGCCAACGTCGTCCTCGCGGGGGGCGTCCTGCGCCGTGCCGCGAACGCCGCACAGAAGCAGCAGTGGCTGCATCCCGTCATCGCCGGCGAACTGCAGGCCGCGCTCGCCTATGCCGAGCCGCAGAGCCGCTACGACATCGGCAACGTCAGGACGGCGGCCGTGGCGGATGGCGATGGCTGGGTCCTCAGCGGTACCAAGGGCGTGGTGTTCAACGGCGGCAACGCCGAGCTGCTGGTCGTCTCCGCGAGAACCTCGGGCGCACAGACGGACGCGGCAGGCATCACGCTGTTCGCAGTACCCGCCAGCGCGGACGGCATCCGCGTGCGGGCGTATCCCACGGTCGACGGCCAGCAGGCGGCCGAAATCCATTTCGACAACGTCGCCGTGGACGGCAGCGCCGTGCTCGGCGAGCCCGGCGAGGGCTTTGCTGCGCTGGATGCCGCCATCGACGATGCGACGCTGGCGGTATCGGCCGAGGCCGTCGGCATCATGCAGGTCATGGCGCAGAAGACGGTCGAGTACTCGAAGAACCGCATGCAGTTCGGCGTGCCGATCGGCAGTTTCCAGGTCCTGCAGCACCGCATGGTGGACATGTTCACCGACTGCGAGCAGAGCTACTCGCTGCTGCTGTGGGCGACGATGTGCGCCGCGCAGGGTGACGCGGACGCCAAGCGGGCGATCAGCTCCATCAAGTACCAGGTCGGCACGGCCGGCCGCAAGGTCGGCCAGGAAGCGGTGCAGATCCACGGCGGCATGGGCGTCAGCTGGGACGTGGATATTGCCCATTATTTCAAGCGCCTGACGGCGATCGACCAGATTCTCGGCAACGCGGACTGGCAACTCGACAGGCTTGCCGGCTAGACGCTGAATGTTCCCGCAGCCCCTGGTCGACTTTTTTGCCGCCAACCAGGAGGTCCTGTGGCTCACGACGCTGGCGCTCGATCTCACGGGTACCGTGATTCTGTACCGGCTGTTCGGCAAGGCGGGGCTGCAGGTTGCCATCGCGACCGCCATCATCCTCGCCAACCTGCAGGGACCGAAGCTGACCATCATCTTCGGCCTGGAGACGAGCCTCGGGGTGATTTTCTACTCGAGTATTTTCTTCGCCACCGACGTGCTGTCGGAGAACCACGGCAAGCACGAGGCGGCGCGGGCCGTCTGGATGGGCTTCACGGTGAGCGTCATCGTCCTGGTCATGATGAGCCTCGGCCTCCTCTACCTGCCGAGCACCAACCCCAAGACCGCCGCGTTTTCGCAGGACATACACGATGCGTTTTCGACCATCCTCGACTTCTCGCCACGCTTCGTGTTCGGCTCGCTGCTCGCCTACCTGGTCAGCCAGCGCTTCGACGTGTGGGCTTTCCACAAGATCAAGGCCTGGACCGGCGAACGCTGGCTGTGGCTGCGCAATAACGGCTCCACCATGGCGTCGCAACTGCTCGACACCGCGATCTACTCGCTCGTCGTGTGGTGGGGCACCGTCGACCTGCGAACCGCGCTGGCGCTCGGCGGGGCCAAGTACGTGTTCAAGCTGGCGATCGCCGCGATCGATACCGTTTTCATCTACTGGGCGCGCAGCAGTTTCCTGAAACGACATCCGGAAAATCCGCGGGCCGCCTGATAAAATCACCCGTCATGCAGCCATCCGGCGTCATCACGATTACCACCGACTTCGGCCACAAGGGGCCGTTCTCTGCCGTCATGAAAGGGGTGATCATCGCACGCTTCCCCGCCGCCAGGATCATCGACCTGATTCACGACATCCCCGCGCAATGGCCGCCCGAGGCGGGCTTCTGGGTGAGCCGTGCCTACAAGTACTTTCCGCAAGGCACGGTGCACCTCGCCATCGTCGACCCGGGCGTCGGAACCGAACGCGACATCCTGATCGTGCAGCACGACCGTCACTACTTCATGGCGCCGGACAACGGCCTGCTGGCCCCGATCCTCGGCGTGTCGGACGACACGCAGGTCTTCAAGCTCGATCCGGGCTGCTTCAGGCGCCTGGGGCTCGGGGAGCCGAGTGCCACCTTCCATGGCCGCGACATCTTTGCCCCGATCGCCGCGGACATCGCGTCCGGGAGGACCAACCCGGTCTCCGTCGGCGTGCCGGCTTACGAGTGGATCCCGGGCTGGATCGACGACCCCGAGGTATCAGCAGGCAAGGTCAGCGGCGTCATCATCACGGTCGATACCTTCGGCAATCTAATCAGCAACATCGATCGCGCGCTGATCGACAATTTCCGGGAACCTGTCGCCCACATCGCCGGTCATCAGGTTCGTATGTTGACGACCTACGGCCGGGCGCGGCCGGGCGATTACCTGGCGCTCGTCAATTCCTTCGATGTCGTTGAGATCGCCAGGGCCGAAGGCAATGCCGCCGAAGGACTCGGCTCCGATCGTGGCGCGCCCATTGTAATTACGGACGGCGTCAGCATCTAATTGGCCGGCTGTGCCGCCGGAACCACATTTTCGCTGAGCACCGCCCGCCCACACGGACAATCCGCCTTGACCGCACTTCGCCGCCTGATCACTGCAACGCTGCTCGCCCTGTCCGCGGCGGCTAGCGCCGACGTCAGGTACGTCGTGCAGGGCATTGACGAGCCGCTCGCGAGCAACGTTCAGAACCACGTGGGCACGAGCCTGTTCGGCCCCCAGGCTCGCCTTTATCCCCACGACTACGACAGGATCGTCGACTCGGCGATTACGAAGGCGCGCGCCGGGTTGCGCCCTTACGGCTACTACAACCCGGTGATCGAGGGTCGCTTGACCGGGAACGGGTCCGATCCGGCGACCGTAACACTGACCATAGCCCCCGGGCCGCGCATGCAGGTCACGAAGCTCGATGTCTCCATTACCGGCGATGGTGCGGGCAGCCGGCGCTTCAAGCAATGGCGATCGTCCTGGCCGCTGAACGCAGGCGACCCGCTCGACCAGACCCTCTGGGAGCAGGCCAAGCGCGACGTCATGGAGATCGCTGCAGATCGCGGGTACCTCGGTGCCCGCTTCGTCGAGCACAGGCTGGAACTCGACGTCGAACAGAACACCGCGGCGATCTTCCTCACTGTCGACACGGGACCGCGGTATGTCATGGGCGACGTCGACTTCGGTCAGCATGGCCTGAAGCCCGGGATCCTGGAGTTCGCGCCCCGCTTCGAGAAGGGCGATCCATACACGGCAAGTCTTGTCAGCCGGTTGCGAACGGACCTTTGGAAGACCGGCTATTTCGATGACGTCACCGTCTTCGAGGTGCAGCGCCCGGACCAGAGCCCCCCGGCGGTCGATATCAGGGTGCGCACGGAAACGACGACCAAGAACGACTACACGGGCGCGCTGGGCTGGGGCACCGACACCGGCATCCGGCTGCAGGCAAACTGGACCCGCGTGCCCGTCTCGTCATCCGGCGACCGGCTCGACCTGGGCATGGGCTACCAGGAACTCGATGACGAGTTCAAGCTGCGCGGGCGTTACCAGCGGCCCTGGCGAAACCGTGCCCGGCAGTGGTGGGACACCCAGGCCACGTTGACCATCGAAAACCTGGACCTCGACGTCAAACGCGACGAGGAGGACGAGGACGCGATCAGGCTCGCGACCGGCGACATCGAGGAAAAGCATCTCCGTTTCGGGCGCCTGCAGCTCCTGAACTTTAATGCCGGCGAGAGCCAGTGGTTCTACTCGTTGTTCGCGCAATATCTCAACAGCGAACGGCGTTTTCAGCTGTCCGAGGGCGACATCACTTTCGCACCGCTGTTTGAATCGCCGGGCCTTGACGAGCGGTTCAGAGATACGAGCGACGCGATTTCGCTCGGTGCCGAGCTCGAGATCATCAACGTGCAGGGCCATCACTTTGCCACTTACGGCAACCACGACGTCGCCTGGATGTTTCACTCGGACACCGCTTTCGGTTCCAATGTCGAATTCACCCAGGCCTACCTGTCGACACGTCGCAGCTACCTCGTAGGCGACCGACTCAAGTTCCACCTGCGCGTCGAAGCCGGCTATACGGATGCCGACGTCGACGAATTCGAAATCACCGCAGGCGGCGAACCGTTTGCACTGTCATTGACGCAGTTGCCCAATTTCTACCGCTTCAAAGCGGGCGGGAGCACAAGCGTGCGCGGCTATGGCTTCGAGCAGCTAAGCAACAACGACGTTGGCTCGAACCACATCATCACCGCGAGCGCGGAAACCGAGTATCGCATTCTCAAATCCTGGTCGGTAGCGGCCTTCGCGGACATCGGCAACGCGTTCAATGACTGGCGGAATCCGGAGCTAAAGCGCGGTGTCGGCGTGGGATTTCGCTGGTATTCGATTGTCGGCGAAGTCCGTGTCGATATCGCCCAGGCCCTGGATTTCGACGGGCGGCCATGGCGCCTGCACGTGACCATCGGGACGCCACTGCTGTGAAGTCGGGCAGACTCGTACTCGCAATCCTGGCTGCGCTGGCGCTGCTCGCTGGCGGCGCGTGGTACCTGCTGTTACACACCGAGACCGGTGCCCGCTGGCTCTGGTCGCAGGCAGAGCGCGCGACGGGCGGCGCGCTGACGGCGCACGCGGTGAGCGGCGACCTCGGTTCGGGTGTGTCGCTATCGGCCGTGGCGTTCACAGCCGGCGATGTCCGCATCAGCGCCGCCAGCGCGACGCTCGACGTGAACGTGAATCTCGTGCCGCTGACCGTGTCGGTGGGTACGGCCCGGCTGTCCGGGCTGACCGTCGTGTTGCCGGAACAGGACGCGGCGAAGGAACACGCCGCCAGGCGGCCGTTCACGCTCGACAAGCTGCGGCTGCCGTTCGAGCTGGCGATCGCGAGACTCCAGCTCGAGAAGGCCAGCGTCGTGTCGGCTGCAGGGCAACCGCTGGCTACCGTCGATATCGCGTCGTCCGCCGCTCGCTGGAAAGACGCCATCGACCTGCAAGACCTCGAATTGCAGATGCCCGGCATCCATGCATCGGGCAATGCCCGGCTGGCGCTGCAGGCGCCCTACGACATCGGCGGTGATCTGCGCATCCGGGCGCAACCAGAGCGAACCGGTCTGAGCAAGCCCCTGCAGGCCAGCGTGCGCGTCGAAGGCCCGCTCGACGACTTCGCTGTCGAGGTCCGCAGCGACGACCCGCAGGCAACGCTGACCGGAACGGTGGCCGGGATCACCGGTTCGATTCACTGGGACGGCGTTCTCGAGGTCCCGGCAGCGACGCTGCCTGCCGATGCACAACTGCCACAAGTACCGCCGCTGAGTGTCTTCGCCGAAGGCCGCGGCAGCGCGACGGCGTTCACGGTGAACGCGACGCTGGGTCTCGCGGGTACCGCGTCGACAGCCAGTCTCAGCGCGGACGTCGACATCGAGCACGGCACGCTCGAAGGCGATGTCGATTGGCGCAATGCGCAGTGGCCGCCGGCCGATCCGCATCCCCGCATTGCGAGCCGCCTTGGCCGACTGGCGGTATCGGGCTCGCTGGACGACTGGATGATCGACGGCACGGTGCAGCTGTCGGTGCCGGATCTGCCGCCGGGGCAGTTCACGGTCCGCGGAGGCGGTGATCGCGACCACGCGGCGCTGCGCATACTCGACGGTGCGGTACTGGGCGGCTCGGTCGCCGGGAAGGCGCAATACCGCTGGCGCGAATCGCACCCTTGGTCCGCGAATCTCGATCTCGAGAACGTCGAGACGAACGCCCTGCTCCCCGGCTGGCCGGCGACACTGAGCGGCGGGGTCGATCTGCGCGGGCGGCAGCAGCCGTTCGAAATGACGATCGGACTCCGCGACATCCGCGGAGAATTCCGCGACAAGCCGCTGCAGGCACACGGCGTCGTCAACGTGCACGAAAGCACCGTGTCGGCCGACGAACTGTCAGTCACGCACGGCGGCAGCTTCCTGCAGCTCGATGGCAGTCCCTACCTCGCGGGCGGCCTGCGCTTTTCCGCGTCGATCCAGGAACTCGGCGACTATGTCGAGGACGCGTCCGGGACGCTGGATGCCAGCGGCGTTGTGTCATTGCTTGCCGGCGAACCCTACCTGGAAATCCGCGCATCGAGCCCGCGGCTCGGCTACGGGGAGGCGACGATCGTCGATCTGGAGATCGAGGATCGCAGGCGCGGCGACGATGTCATGGCATTCGGACTCACGGCTTCGCAGGCCGGCTACGGCGAATTTTCGGCGTCGGACCTGCGTATCGATGCCGATGCCGGGCGGCGGGTGCAGAACATCGACCTGGCCTTCTCGACCAGCGGCGTCACGACGTCGGCCGGGATCACGGGCCAACTCGATGACTGGAACTCGCCTGAGCGCTGGTCCGGCCAGTTGCGGCAGCTGGAGCTTGCGCATACCGACTTCTCGGCCGCGCTGACGGAAGCGGCGGCCATCCACCTGTCGCGGCGGCGCACGTCGGTGGAGAATCTGTGCCTGGCCAACGACAGCGGCATCAGTCTCTGCGCGAACGGCTCGTGGAGCCGCGCGATGGGCGTGGACGTCAGCGCCGCGTTGTCCTCGGTTCCTGCCGAACTGCTGAACGCGTTCGTCGAGACCGGCCTGCAGTTCGACCAGGTCCTGAGCGGCGAACTGGACTGGCGCATGACGAAACAGGGCAAGACCACGGGACGCGTGGACGTCGCGATGACCGGCGGAGCCGTACTGAGCCGAGCGCGTCCCGATATGCAGCTCGAGACGGGCGCCGCCAGCCTGCGCTTCAGGATCGACGACAGCGGCCTGCGCAGCGGTGTATTGAACCTGCCGTTGCCCGGCCTCGGCCAGGCGGCGGCGAATTTCGAAGTGCTCGACGTCGCCGCCAACGGCTCCGGCGAGGTCCGCGGCAACGTCGATGTCGACATCGCCGACATCCGCTTCGTGGAAGCGCTCCTCCCCGTCCTGGACGACACCGGCGGCCGGCTGACCGCCGACCTCGTCATCGGCGGATCGGTCACCGAGCCCACGGTGACAGGCACCATGGCACTCGACGACGGCGCCATCAGCTACCTGCCGATCGGACTCAAGCTGACGCAGGTATCGCTCGACAGCGCACTTTCGGGGCGGGGCGAGACCGAGCTGACCGGGACCTTCCTCGCCGGTGATGGCCGCGGCACCATCCGGACCCGCACGAACGGGGTGCGATCCGCACACAGGGGCCTCGAAATAGAGCTGCAGGGGAAGAACCTGACGCTCATCGACGTTCCGGACCTCAGGGCCGTTGCCGACACGGACCTGGCTGTCGGCTTCGACGGCAAGTTGCTGCAACTCGACGGCCGCGCCGAGGTCACCCATGCCCGGGCGCGGCCGCGCAACATCGGCATCAATCGTGTGTCGGAAAGCGACGACGTCGTGATCGTGAGCGGAGAGCTCCCGGATGGCGATGTGGCGGGAAGCCGGAAAGCCGAATTGCTCATCAACGGCACGGTAGAGGTCACCCTGGGCAGCGACGTCGTCGTCGACCTCGACGTGGCCGATGCTCTCGTAACCGGTAGTACCGTGTTTACCTGGAACGGGCCACTGGTGCCGACGGCAAACGGCCGCTACGTCGTCAACGGGCAGATACTCGCCTATGGCCAGAAACTCGAAATAACCGAGGGCGCCGTTCGTTTCCCCAACGTACCCGCCAGCGATCCGAACCTGCGTATCCGCGCCGAACGCGAGATCTTCGGCAATACCGAGGTGCGGCGCGCGGGTGTGCTCGTTTCCGGCTCGGCCAGCCGGCCCTCGATCGAGGCCTACACGACGCCAATCACGACCGAAGAACGGGCGCTGACGCTACTCGTCACGGGCAGCGAATTCGACTACGAAAAGGGCATCGGCGCATTCGACTTCGGTACCTACATCGCGCCACGCGTCTACGCCAGCTACGGCATCGGCCTGTTCGACCAGGAAAATATCATCCGGGTGCGCTACGACCTGACCGAGGGCTTCGGCGTCACGCTGACCTCCGGCGCTCGTGACGAGGGCGTCGACCTGAGTTACCGGATCTCGAACTGAGCCGAACGCCCGGTCAGTTTTCGCCCTGCATTGCCTGCCGTTCGATCTTCGCCCAGGAATCCCTGAGCGTGACGACGCGGTTGAACACGCGCCCTTGTGCCGAATCATCGACCGTATCCGGGCAGAAGTAACCGAGCCTTTCGAACTGCACCGCCTCGCCGCCGCGGAGGTCCGCCAGCGACGGCTCCAGCATCGCTTCCACCGTCTGCAATGAATCGGGATTCAGGACGTCCATGAAGTCGTCCTCGGCATTCGGATTCGGCACCGTGAACAACCGGTCGTAGAGCCGTACGGTCGCCGGCACCGCGTGCGCGGCCGACACCCAGTGAATCGTGCCCTTGACCTTGCGATCGCTCGTGCCCGTCCCGCTGCGCGTATCGGGATCGTAGCTGCAACGCAGCTCGACGACGTTGCCGTCGTTGTCCTTGACCACCTCGTCGCAACGAATGATGTAGGCGCTGCGCAACCGCACCTCGCCGCCCGGCTTGAGCCGGAAGAACTTGCGCGGCGCCTCCTCCATGAAATCGTCCTGCTCGATCCAGACTTCCCCCGAGAAAGGCACCTCGCGCGTACCGAGTTCGGGACGATTCGGGTGGTTCATCGCCTCCATCATCTCGACCTGGCCCACGGGATAATTGGCAATGACCACCTTGAGCGGCTTCAGGACCGCCATGCGCCGCTCCGCTTCCTCGCCGAGCACCTCGCGAACGCTGTTCTCGAGCACGCCCATTTCGATCAGCTTGTCCTTCTTGGTCACGCCGCCACGCTTGACGAAGTCGCGCAGGGCCGCCGCCGGGTACCCGCGGCGCCGCATGCCGGCGATGGTCGGCATGCGCGGGTCGTCCCAGCCGCTCACCACGCCGTTGGCGATCATCATCCCGAGTTTGCGCTTGCTCGTGATCGTGTAGGCGAGGTTCAGGCGCGAGAACTCGATCTGGCGCGGCCGGTGCGGCGGCTGCAGCTGGTCGAGGAACCAGTCGTACAACGGGCGGTGATCCTCGAACTCCAGCGTGCACAGCGAGTGCGTGATGCGCTCGTAGGCGTCCGACAAGGTATGCGCAAAGTCGTACATCGGGTAGATGCACCACTTGCCGCCGGTGCGCTGGTGGTCGACGTGGCGGATGCGATACAGCGCAGGGTCGCGCAGGTTGATGTTCGGGGAGGCCATGTCGATCTTCGCCCGCAACACGTGCTCGCCGTCGGCGAATTCGCCCGCGCGCATGCGCCGGAACAGGTCCATGTTCTCGGCGACAGTGCGCTCGCGGTACGGGCTGTTCCGGCCGGGTTCCGTGAGGGTGCCGCGGTGCGCGCGGATCTCCTCCGCGCTCAGCGAATCGACGTAGGCGAGCCCCATCTCGATGAGCTTCTCGGCGGCATCGTACAGCTGGTCGAAGTAATCCGATGCATGGGTCAGCCGGTCTCCCCAGTCGAAGCCGAGCCAGTGCACGTCCTTCTCGATGGCGTCGACGTACTCCTGGTCTTCCTTGTGCGGATTGGTGTCGTCGTAGCGCAGGTAGGTGCGGCCGCCGGTTTCTTCCGTGACACCGAAATTGAGGCAGATCGACATGACGTGGCCGATGTGCAGGTAGCCGTTCGGTTCCGGGGGAAACCGCGTGACGATTTCACGGTGCTTCCCGGACTGGAGGTCGTCGTGGATGATCTGGCGGATAAAATCCCGCGGCGCGTCGCTCATCGATTCATTTCGCTGCTCTTGACCGGGCGCTATTGTACGCGAAGTCGCGGGCCCGCCTAGCCCGCTTCGCCGCACTTCCCGCACACGCCCTGGACCTCGAGCATCTGGTTCACGGCCGTGAAGCCGAGCCGTTCGGCCTTGTTCGTCACGACCGCATCGATCTCCGGGTCGTCCAGCTCGACGACCGTCCGGCAGCGGCGGCAGATCAGGAACTGGCCGGCATGCGAGCGGGCCGGATCGGGGCAGCCGATGAAGGCATTGAGCGAGTCGAGCCGGTGCACCAGGCCTGCCTCGATCAGGAAATCCAGCGCCCGGTAGACCGTCGGCGGCGCGGCGGCCTTGCCTTCGCCACCGAGCTTGTCGAGGATGTCGTAGGCGCCGATGGGCTTGTGACTGTCCCAGACGAGCGTCAGCACCCGGCGCCGCAGGGCCGTGAAGCGCAGACCCCGGTCGCGGCACAGACGCTCCGCCGTCGCGATGGCGTCAGCGACGCAGCTGTCATGGTCGTGGCCGGCTGGCGGCGATGGTTCAGGGGTGTCTTGCATGGCTTGCGGGTGTCTTATCCGGGAAACCAATTGTACAATGGCGCGCCGTTCCCGCGGGCAATCAACAGACAACGACCGACATGCCGACAATCACCCTACCCGACGGCTCCGAAAAGCAGTTCGACGCTGCGACCCGGGGCGCTGAAATCGCCGCCAGCATCGGCAAGAGCCTCGCGCGCGACGCGGTTGCCGTGCGCGTCAACGGCGAACTGTGGGACCTCACACGCGACATCGAGGACGATGCGGCTGTCGAGATCGTCACGCGTGATTCGGCTGACGGCGTCGAACTGCTGCGCCACGACGCGGCACATGCGCTCGCGGAGGCGGTCAAGGAGCTGTGGCCGGAAACCCAGGTAACGATCGGGCCGGCGATCGAGAACGGTTTCTACTACGACTTCTCGCGCCAGGAGCCGTTCACGGAAGACGACCTCGAGGTCATCGAAGCGCGCATGAAGGAAATCGTCGACCGCGACGAAGCGATCGAACGCGAGGTCTGGGATCGCGACGACGCCGTGGCGTATTTCCGCGGCATCGGCGAGGAGTACAAGGCGGAGATCATCGCGAGCATCCCGGCCGGCGAACCGATCACCCTGTATCGACAGGGCGACTTCATCGATCTCTGCCGCGGTCCGCACCTGCCCTCGACGGGCAAACTCGGCAAGGCATTCAAACTGACGCACGTTTCCGGCGCCTACTGGCGCGGCGATTCGTCCAACGAGATGCTGCAGCGGGTCTACGGCACGGCGTGGCCGGACGACAAGCAGCTGCGCCAGTACCTGCACATGCTCGAGGAAGCCGAGAAGCGCGATCACCGCCGGCTGGGCCGCATCATGGACCTGTTCCACTTCCAGGAAGAGGCGCCCGGCGCCGTGTTCTGGCACCCGAAGGGCTGGGCTCTTTACCAGAATCTCATCGGCTACATGCGGGCGAAGCAGAACGCCGCCGGCTACCAGGAGATCAACACCCCCGAACTCATGAGCACGACGCTGTGGCAGAAGTCGGGCCATCTCGAGGCATTCGGCGAGAACATGTTCACCACCGAGACGGTCGACGGCCGCCAGTTCGCCATCAAGCCGATGAACTGCCCCGGGCACGTGCAGGTCTTCAAGCAGGGCATTACCAGTTACCGCGACCTGCCGGTGCGCCTCGCCGAGTTCGGCAAGTGCCATCGCTACGAACCGTCCGGGGCGCTGCACGGCATGATGCGGGTGCGGGCGTTCACCCAGGACGACGCGCACATCTTCTGCACGCCCGGGCAGATCACCGACGAATCGATCGCGGTTTGCAGCCTGATACTCGGGATCTACCGCGACTTCGGTTTCGAGGACGTGCGCATCAAGTTCGCGGATCGCCCCGAGGTGCGGGTCGGCGAGGACGCCGTCTGGGACCAGTCGGAGGCGGCGTTACTCAAGGCGCTCGAGGTCGCCGGGCTGGACTACACCCACAACCCCGGCGAAGGCGCGTTCTACGGGCCGAAGCTCGAGTTCGTCCTGCGCGACGCCATCGGCCGCGACTGGCAGTGCGGCACGCTGCAGGTGGACCTCAACATGCCGGGACGCCTCGGCGCCACCTACGTCGGCGAGGACGGCGAGAAGCACCTGCCGGTGATGTTGCACCGGGCGATGTTCGGCTCGCTGGAGCGCTTCATCGGCATCCTGATCGAGCACCACGCCGGCAACCTGCCATTGTGGCTCGCGCCGGTGCAGGTCAAGGTACTGACGATCACCTCGGACGCCGACGACTATGCGCGCGAGGTCGTGGCGGCATTCGCCGCGCGCGGCATGCGGGCCGAGGCGGACCTCAGGAACGAGAAGATCTCCTACAAGGTACGCGAGCACAGTGTCGCCAAGGTGCCGGTGCTGCTCGCCGTCGGCCAGCGCGAGGTCGAGAACCGCTCCGTCGCCGTGCGCCGGCTCGGCTCCAAGCAGCAGAAGGTGCTGCCGCTCGACGACGCCCTCGCCGGCCTCGAAACCGAGGTGAGCGAACGGCGCTGACGGAGCCGGCGGGAGCGCCGTTCGCAGCGAGCCTGATCGCGGGCCGAGGCCCGCTCCTACAGGCTCATCGATGCCTGCAGGCGCACCCTGCAGGAGCGCTTCTCGAAGCGCGATCGATGGACGGCCGAGGGCCGATACTGCCGCGCTCCTGGAGGCGCGAAAAGTATCCCTCGTAACCATCCGCACCGCCCGAAATCCAACTGTGACGCGCCCTGCACTTTGACTGTGCGGCGCGTCACAGATTAAGGAATATGTCGGCGCGCAGCGACATTTAACGGAAAGCCCGGCGATATACTCCGACGACGCAAGGATCTCGTACGCAATTAGACATAAGGCCGATGGAGGACGCCGGTGGCATTGGATCGTTACAGGACCCAGGTATTGTTGCTGCATAGCGAGCAGTCCACACTGGACAGGTTCAGCTCGGGCTTCGACGATCGCTATACGGTGCACTGTGCCACTTCAGGCTCGGAAGCCCTCACCACGCTCGGCCAAACCCCCATCCACGTCATTGTCTCGGCGCAAAAGCTGCCGGGCATGAGCGGCGCCGAGGCGTTGCGCGAAGCAAAGAAGCGCTCCCCCGAGACCATTGGCATCCTGCTGGCCGGCGACAGCAACGAGGCGCTGGTGGGCGAGAAGGAAGTCTTCCAGGTCATCCGCGGCGGCGTCGATCCGTCCGAACTGCGGCGCCTGATCGACAACGCCACCCAGCGATCGCGCCTCATGGCGATCGCCGAATCCGCGAACGACACCCGCGCCTACCCGGACGAGCCGGTCTCCGAACACATCATCATGGAGACCTCTGAAAACGGATCGTCGATCATCACCGACGCCACCGGACAATTGCCCGCGCTGGATCCGAAGAAGGTCTCCGCATCGGCTGCGCTCGGAGCCGCCACCGTCGACGTGCTGGTCATCACGAAGGACCAGGAATTCCTGGCGACGATCAGGGATTCCTCGCGCGGCGTACACCAGGTGCATTACGCGAACACGCTCAAGCAGGCCGAAGAAGCGGTCCGCAAGAACGAGGTCGGCGTCGCCGTCGTCGATGCGGCGATGGTCGGCGAGAACGTCGAGAAACTCACAGAGCACCTGCGAGGTCTCAAGAAACGCCTGGTCGCCATTGTCGCGGGCCGGCGCGACGACGGCGACATGCTGATGGACCTGATCAACCGCGGCAAGGTCTATCGCTTCCTGCTGAAACCGGTATCGCCGGGACGGGCGCGGCTCGCGGTCGAGGCGTCGGTAAAGCACCATCTCGAAGCGCCGGATTCGGCCTTCCGGTCGACCGGGAAGGCAGCGGCTTCCGCAGCAACGCCGACGGCGAAAGCGCGCCCCGAACCCACCAGGGCCGTCCCGGCAAAGCCCGCGGCGAAAAAGCCGCTGCCCGTAGCGAAGCCACAGCCGCAAAAGCCCGCCGCCATCACCGCAAGCAAGGGCCAGTCGCTTGCAGCGAGCAGCGAACTGGACGATGCGTTCGGCGACGATTCGAGTTTCACGCAGACGATGACGGGCCTTGTCTCGACGGTGACCCGGTCGATCTCGGGCAAGAAAAAGGACAAGGAGCCGCAGCAGGAAACGGCCGCACCGTCGCCCGCGGACGCCGGGGACAGTGGCGGCACGTCACCGTTCAGCCCGAAGGTTCTGGGTATCGGGGCAGTCGCCGTCGTGGCGATCGCGGCAGCCGGTTTCTGGGTCTTCGGTGGTTCCGACGAGCCCGCGGCCAGCGCGCCGCGGCCGGCGGCCACGTCCTCGGTCAGCGAGGGAACGGCGGACTTCGGCAGCGTCGCCGAGCAGCCCGCCGTCAACGTCGACGACCTGCTCGAAGAAGCGCGCCTTGCGCGCGATGCCGGCCAGCTCTTCAATCCGCCGGGCAATAACGCGATCGAACTCTACGTGGCTGCCGTCAATGCAGTCCCCGGCAATGCCTACGCCGCGGCAGAACTCGACGCCACGCTCGACGAAGCGCTCGCCATGGCCGAAACGGCATTACTGGAGCGGCGGACGGATGACGCAGCCGCAGCGCTCGAGCGCGTCCGGCAGGCGAAACCGGATCACCCGCGGCTGCCCTTCCTCACCGCGCAGGTGTCGCAGATGCAGCTGCGCTCGTACCTGGACGCCGCGAGGTCGTCAATCCGCGAGCTACGGCTCGAGGACGCTGCGACGGCCATCGCCGATGCCCGAGCGCTCGGCATCGCGGGCAACGGCGAACTCGATGCTGTCGAAGAGGAATTGCGAAATGCGCGCAGCGCGCGTCGCGTGGACGAGGTCCTCGCGCTGGCCGCGCGGCGGCTCGACGAGGGGTCCCTGACCTCGCCGGCCAACGACAATGCGCGCTACTACTACCAGCTCGCGCTCAGTAACGAGCCCGGCAATGCCGCCGCGCAGACGGGCCTGACGGTCGTCGCGAGCAAGATCGTGCTGCAGGCGCGCGAGGAGATCGACGGCGCCCGCTTCAGCACGGCCGAAGCCCTGCTCGCCGAGGCCCGCGAGCTCGATCCGCAGAGTGCCGAGCTGGCCGCATCGACGAAGGCGCTGGCCGAAGCGCGCGAGCGCGTGGAGCAGGATCGCCTGCGCGCGGAACGCGAGCGGCGCGCGGCGGCGGAACGCCGGGAAGCGGACGCGCGCGCCGAGGCACAGCGCCAGGCGGCGGAACGTGAGGCAGAACAGCGCCGTGCCGCCGCGGCAGCCGCGGCCGCGACCGCTGCGGCGGCAGACTCGATGCCGGAAGCCGATGCGGCTCCCGCCGACGCGGCCGTAACGGATACCGCCGAACCCGTCGCCGAAGAAGCAGCGACCCCACCGCCGGCCGCGACAGCGGAAACCGTGCCGGTACGCGAGCAGGCGCCCGTGGCCGCGAGTTCACTCACGCGGACGAAGTATGTCGCTCCGCGTTATCCGCGAGCCGCCGAACGGCGCAACGTCTCGGGATGGGTCGACGTCGTATTCACCGTAACGACGACCGGCAGCGTCGAGGACATCGAGATCGTCGGCTCGGAGCCGGGCGATGTCTTCGTGGATGCCGCGACGCGAGCCGTCGAGAAGTGGGAGTTCGAGCCTGTCGTGGAGGACGGCCGGGTCGTCGAAAAGCGCGCCGGCGTACGCATGATGTTCGCGATCGAATAGCGCAAACTCGCGCAGCCGCTAAAAAACTGTCCTTTCTGGACCAAATCGCGTTCAGGCGCTAGGCTATGTCCCGATAACAATAACAATCGGGAGATGCCGACGTGTCCGACCAGGCAGCAGCGAGCAAGGCGCGCCCCGCGAGAAAGCAACAGCAACGCAGCATCGTCACGCAGCAGAAATTGCTGGATGCGGCCGTGCAGGCGTTCTCCGAGAGCGGTTTCAAGGGCACGTCGACGCGCGACATCGCCGACAGGGCGGGCGTTCACCACCCACTGATTACCTATCATTTCAAGAACAAGGACCAGTTGTGGCGGGCTGCCGCGGACCGCATCTTCCGCGAATTCAACGTCGCGCTCGTCAAGGCAATGGCGAACGTACCGGAATCCATGCCGCGGGCGCGAGCAGAGACGTTCATTCGCACCTACGTCCGTTACGCGCACAACCAGCCGGCATTGCACAAGTTCATTCTGCAGGAATCCAGTCACCCGTCCAGGCGGCTGGACTGGCTCGTCAAACACCACCTGAAACCGCTGTTCGAGATCGTCGTGAAGTCGCTCCGCGAGCTGCAGGAGCTCGGCATCGCGCCACCGGGCGACCCGGCGATCCTGTTCAACATGATCCGGGTGTCGGCGGGCGGACTGCTCGCACTCTCGGAGGAGATCAAGGGCACGAGCAACATCGACTTCGACGATGAGGGCGCACTCGACGCGCTCGCCGACATGATCGTGCGCTGCTTCCTCCCCGGCGCGGAGGCGCAGCAGGCGGCTGTCAGCTGATCCGCCCCTGCAGGACGCCCTGGACCTCGGCGACGATCGACAGCGCGATGGCTGCGGGACCGCGGCCGCCGAGGTCGATCCCGGCCGGCCCGCGCAGGCGGCCGGCCAGCGCCTGCGCGGCGTCGCCCAGTTCCGACAACAGGCGGTCGCGCCGCGCGGCCGGCCCGAGCAGGCCCACGTAGCCCAGGTCCGACGCGGCAAGCTGCTCGAGGTAAGCCCGGTCACTCGCGAGGTGATGGCTCATGACGACGGCCGCGTCGTAACGGGACAGATCGAGGTTCGCACCGAGCTCCGCGGCAGGCAGGCAGACCACCTGCTCCGCCGCGTCGAAACGGCCGCTTTCGATATACGCGTCGCGGTGGTCGACGACCGTGCAGCGCCAGCCCAGTTCCGCGGCGAACCGCAGCACCGGCTCTGCGTCGGGTCCCCCGCCCAGCAACAGCAGCCGCGGCGGCGGCCGTATCCCCGCCGCCAGTACGTTCACGCGGCCGCCCGCCAGCGCCACCGGCTCGAATACCGGGCGCGGCGCATCCCGGACCAGCTGCGCGGCGATCTCGTCGGCAATACCGAAGCCCTGCACACCGGCCGCGGTACCGATTGCCGCCGCCCCGGGCGGAATCGCCGCGTGCGCCGACTCGATCACGATTGCGAGGCGCGCCGGGCGATCCCCCTGCAGTGCATCGGCGACGGCCCGGAACGGCTGGTAGCCGTTTGCCGTGGCCAGGGACTGCAGGAACACGCGCATCACGCCGTCGCAGCCGACGCCGAGACCCCAGAGCTCGTCGTCCTGCGCGAGGTCGTAGGTCACGGCCTGCGGCACGCCCGATTCGATGACGGCGGCCGCGCGCAGCGCGAGGTCGCCCTCCAGGCAGCCGCCCGACAGCATGCCGTGGAAATCGCCCTGGCCGTCGACCAGCATCTGGGTTCCGGCCTTGCTGTAGGTCGAACCGCTGGTCTCGTAGATGGTGACGAGCACGAGCGGCGCGCCGCGCGCGCAGCGCGCTTCGAAGAACCGGACGAGGCCTGCCGTATTCATGATCGTGCCCGTCCGTAATACCCGTATGGCGAATTCATCTGAGTACTGGCACCCTGTGCGAGGTCAAACGGTTGAAACCGCGAGCGGCGATCCCAAATCTCATGGCCGCCGTAATGGAGAAGGACATTATGAACGAATCAGCAACGCAACCGGTATCCGTCACCGACAACGACTTCGCGGACCAGGTCCTGAAGTCCGACACGCCGGTCCTGGTCGATTTCTGGGCCGAATGGTGCGGTCCGTGCCGCGTGCTCGGTCCCGTCATCGAGTCCCTGTCACAGGACTACGAAGGCCGGGTGAAGGTCGCGAAAGTCGACGTCGACTCGAGCCAGCAGGTTGCCATGCAGTACGGCATCCGCTCGATCCCGACCGTCATGCTGTTCGACAAGGGCCAGATCGTCGACACCATCATCGGCGTGCGGCCGAAATCCGACTACGAAAAAAGCCTCAAGCGAGTGATCGCCTGAGATCCCGTCGCGCCCTCAGGCGCCGGGACGGCAGGCATAAAGGTACAGCATCTCCATCGCAAGATGCGCACCGGCCAGCGCGGTGATCTCGCCGACGTCGTAGGCCGGCGCAACTTCGACGACGTCCATGCCGACGACGTCGATGCCGGCCAGTCCGCGCAGGATGCTCATTGCCTGGTGGGTAGTCAGGCCGCCGCACACGGGCGTCCCCGTGCCCGGCGCGTAGCTGGGATCCAGGCAGTCGATGTCGAAGGTGAGATAGACGGGCCTGTCGCCCAGGATCTCGCGAATGCGGCCGGTGACCGCCTCGATACCCGTTGCGTGCACTTCCGGCGCATCGATGACGTTGAAGCCCAGCGTGTCCGCATTCGACGTCCGTATGCCGACCTGCACGGAGCTGGCCGGGTCGACCAGGCCCTGCCGCGCCGCCCACCAGAACATCGTGCCGTGATCGATGCGCTCGTTCTCGTCCGCCCAGGTATCGCTGTGCGCATCGAAATGCAGTAGTGATAACGGGCCGCCGTGCTTGCGGTGATGGGCCCGCAACAGCGGGTAAGAGACGAAGTGATCGCCGCCCAGCGACAGCAGCGCCGGGCCCTGGTCGATGATGCCGAAGGCGTATTCCTCGATCGTCGCCGGGGTCTCGTCGGGCCGGCCGTGGTCGAAGAAACAGTCGCCGGCATCGACGACGGCCAGCCGGTCGAACGGGTCGAAGGCCATCCCATACGGCCGCTCCCACGCCATGATCGACGACGCGGCGCGGATGGCCCGGGGGCCGAAGCGTGCGCCCGGCCGGTTGGTCGTCGCCGTGTCGAGCGGCACGCCCAGGACCGCGACGTCCACGCCGCTCATGTCGCGCGTGTACTTGCGGCGCATGAACGACAGCACGCCGCCGTAGGTGGGTTCCGCCGTCGTGCCGTACAGGTCTTCGCGTACGATCGCGTGGTCGGTGATTTTCTTGGCCAAGCGATTACTCCGCGCGACGGCTCACGAGCCCAGCGCCTGCGCCGTCAGGTCCAGGCACTGCCAGGTCTTCGCGACGAGTTCGTCGGCCTCTTCGTGCGTGAGCACCAGCGGCGGCGCGCAGACCATGGTATCCCCCACGGCACGCAACACGAGACCGTTCTCGACGAAGATGTCGCGGCACACCGTGCCGGCGCCGCGCTTCTCCGGGAAGCGCTCCAGGGTGTCCTTGCTGGCAACCAGCTCCAGCGCGCCCATCAGTCCGACCATGCGCGTCTCGCCGACGAGCGGATGCTCGCCGAGCTTGCGCCAGCGCTCCTGCAGGTAGGGGCCGATGTCGTTCCTGACCCTCTCGACCAATCCCTGCTCCTGGATCAGCCGTATGTTCGCGATGGCAACCGCACAGGTCACCGGGTGACCGGAATAGGTGTAGCCGTGGAAGAACTCGCCGCCCTTGTCGATCATCACGTCGGCGACGCGGTCGCCGACCAGCACGCCGCCCAGCGGCAGGTACCCGGAGGTGACCCCTTTCGCGAACGACATGAGGTCGGGCCGGGTGCCGTAGTAGTCGGCACCGAACCACTCGCCGAGACGGCCGAACCCGGTAATGACCTCGTCCGAGATCAACAGGATCCCGTACTCGTCGCAGATCCGCTGGATCTCCGGCCAGTAGCTGGCGGGCGGAATGATGACGCCGCCGGCACCCTGCACCGGCTCACCAATGAACGCGGCCACCTGGTCGACGCCGATCTCGTTGATCTTCTCTTCGAGCGCCCGCGCCGTCGCGAGACCGAATTCGTCGGGCGACAGGCTGCGATCGCTGCCGAACCAGTAGGGCTGATCGATGTGTTCTATACCCGGTATCGGCAGGCCGCTCTGCCGGTGCATGGGCTTCATGCCGCCGAGGCTGGCGGCGGCCACCGTCGATCCGTGGTAGGCGTTCTTGCGGCTGATGATCGTGTGCCGCTGCGGCTGTCCCATGAGGTCCCAGTAAGTCCGGACCATGCGCACCACCGTGTCGTTCGACTCGGACCCCGAGCCCGCAAAGAACACCCGGTTGATCTGCGGCGGGCTGACTTCCTGCAGCAGCGCCGCGAGTTCGATCGACGGCGGGTGCGCGCACTGGAAAAAGTTGTTGTAGTACGGCAGCTCCTTGAGCTGCCTGGTCGCCGCGTCGATCAGCGACTGCTGGCCGTAGCCGGCATTGACGCACCACAGGCCCGACATGCCGTCGAGGATCTTGTTGCCGTCGGCGTCGAAGATGTACACGCCCTCGGCCCGCGTGATGATCCGCGAACGCTTCGCGTGCAGCGCCTTGTGGTCCGTAAACGGATGCAGGTGGTGATCTTTATCCAGCTCCTGCCAGTCTTGTCGCGAACGCTTTCCGGTCGCCGCCATGTAACACCTCGATCAAACGTTGAACATCAGGATCTCACGCTCCCAGGGCGTGATGATCTCCTGGAATTCCATGTACTCGTCGTCCTTGAGCGCGCAGTAAAGTCGGACGAAGTCGTCACCGAGCATGCTGCGCATGGCGGTGCTTTCGCGCAATGCCTCGATCGCCGAATAGATGTGCCTGTGCAGCCCGAACTCGTTGCCGTAGGCGCTGCCCTCGATCGGATCGGTCGCGCGCAGCCCCTCGACCATGCCGAGGTAGCCGCATGCCAGCGACGCGGCGATCGCGAGGTACGGGTTGACGTCGGAGCCAGCCAGTCGGTTCTCGATGCGGCGCGCCTCCGGCGGTGCATCCGGCACCCGCAGCCCGACGGTACGGTTGTCGATCGCCCAGGCCAGGTTGACGGGCGAATCGAAGGGGTTGAGGAAGCGGCGGAACGAGTTCACGTAGGGCGCAAATATCAGCAACGCTTCTGGCATGTAGCGTTGCAGCCCGCCGAGGAAGCCGTAAAACATGGCGCTCGGCTCGCCTTCGGGGGTCGAGAAGATGTTCACGCCGTCCTTGTCCACCACGCTCTGGTGGATGTGCAGCGCGCTTCCCGCCTCCCCCGACATCGGCTTGGCCAGGAACGTCGCCCGCATCTCGTGCTCGATCGCGGCCTCGCGTACCGTGCGCTTGAACAGGAACACCTGGTCGGCGAGATCGACGGGATTGCCGTGCAGGAAGTTGATCTCGAACTGCGCGGGGCCCGCTTCCTGCGACAGGGTGTCGATGCGAATTCGCTGGTCTTCGCAGTAGGCGTAAACGTCGTTGATGAACGGGTCGAAGTCGTTCATCGTGTCGATGCTGAACGGCTGGCGCGCGCCTTCCTTCCAGCCCAGCCGGCCCTCCGGCGGCTCGGCGTCCTGCGTCGCATCCGATTGCGGGCTGATCAGGTAGAACTCCACCTCCGGTGCAACCAACGGCTTCCAGCCGCGCTCCTCGTACTTCGCGAGCACGTTGCGCAGGACACCGCGTGGCGACGTCGGCACCTGCGTCTTGTCGCGGCGATAACAATCGAGAAACACGGACGCCGCGGGGTCGGTGGCCCATGGCACCGGCCGCAGCGTACGCGCGTCGGGCACGAGCAGCATGTCCCGGTCCTCGACGTTCCGCGGGTCGTTGATGTAGTTGCCCGAAACGGTCTGCGAGAATATGGATTCGGGCATTTTCATCTGCCCGCTGCCGAACTTGTCGGCGGGCAATACCTTGCCGCGAGCCGAGCCGGCCATGTCCGGCACGAACGCCTCGACGTCTTGGATGCCTCTCTGCTTGAGCCAGGGTTGAAAAATATCGTCTGAATTCACGTTACACCTGTTTACCTGCTCCTGGCGCGTTCACTGCATGCATCTCCGAATGCCCGGAAGATCGCGCTCGAAAATTCATTCCTCTTCGCCTGCCATTCGGGGTGCCACTGCACGGCGAGTGCGAAGGCGTCGGCCTCGTCGACCGTGAAGGCCTCGATCAAGCCGTCGTCCGCGACCGCCTCCACCGTGACGCCGGCCGCCAGTTTGCGGATGCCCTGGCCATGGAGTGAATTCACCATGACTTCGCGGGTGCCGGCGAGCCGCGCGAGCAGCCCTCCCTCGGAGAGCACCACCGGGTGCGCGGGACCGTACTGCACCTCGATGGGGTCGTGCGGATTCTCCTTGTGGTTGTGGTAGCCGGGCACGTCCTTCACCTTCTGGTGCAGCGTGCCGCCGAGAACCACGTTGAGTTCCTGGAAGCCGCGGCAGATCGCGAACAACGGCACGCCCGTCTGCAGCGCATGCCGGGCGATCGGCAGGGTCATCGCGTCGCGGTGCGGGTCGCGCAGGGCCTGCGGATCGTCGGACTCGCTGCCGTAATGGTGCGGTTCAATGTCGCTCGGGCTGCCCGTCAGCAGCACGCCGTCGACCTGCTCCACCAGTTCGTCGATGGCCAGATCATCGGCCAGGACGGGGATGATCAACGGTACCGCATTGGCGGCCTCGGTAATGGCTTTCAGGTATTTCTCACCCGCCATGTGAAACGGGTGCGGCTCGAGAACACGGCGGTCAGCCGGAACTCCAATAATCGGTTTTCGGCGCATATGGGGGCAAACCCCGCACTCCTCTGCGATCCGGAGCCTGAAGGATACGCTACGCGGCGCAGCCGCGTACAGGCTGCAGCCCGCTCAGGGAGCCGCGTCGGCGTCTGCCTGGCGGCCGCGCAAGCGCAGCACGACGTACATGACCACGCCGCCGACCAGCAGCGAGACCCACGGCGGCACGCCGTAACCACCCGGCACGGTGCCGAAAACGATTGCAATGAGGCCGACGAGCAGCGCATAGGGCAACTGCGTACGGACGTGCTCGATGTGGTTGCACCCCGACGCGATCGATGACAGTACCGTGGTATCCGAGATGGGCGAGCAATGGTCGCCCCAGACGGCGCCGGCGAGAACACAGGCGACGGACGAGTACAGGATGTGCATGTCGCCCGCCTCGGTCATGCCATTGACACTCATCACCGCCCAGGCCAGCGGCACGACCAGCGGCACGAGTATGCCCATGGTGCCCCAGCTCGTGCCGGTCGCGAAGGCGGTGATGCCGGCCAGCACGAACACCGCCGCAGGCACCCATTCGGCGGGCATCGACTCGCCGAGTATGGTGATGAGGTAGCCCTTGGCGTTGAGCGCGGTCGTGACGTCGGACATCGACCAGGCAAGCACCAGCACGATCATGCCGAACAGCGTGGCGCGCGCGCCGCCGTACCAGGCGTCGACGGTCTCGTGCGTCGTCAGGATACGTTGCCCGATCGACATCAATGCGGCCGTCAGTGCGCCGATGAAGGATGCCCACATCATCGCCTTGTAGGGATCGGCGTCGCCGACGATGTCACGGATCGTCTCGCCCTCGCCGGTCGCGACCAGGCCGCCGAGCAGCGACACGACCAGCACGATGATCGGCACGAACGCATTCACGGGTCGGGCCGGTGCGTCCGGCTTCGGCTCGAGCGCATCGCTGTTTTCCGCTTCCGCATCTTCCTCGACCGAATGCACCCTGCCGTTGCGGGCGCGCAACTCGGCCGTGTACATCGGCCCCATGTCGCGCCCCGTGAGCGCCACCATCAACACGAAGACGATCGCGAGTATCGGGTAGAAGCTGTAAGGGATCGACTGCAGGAAGACCTCGTAGGCGGGCACGTCGGCAAGTTCGCTGATGTCCTGCAGGGACTCGTCGATGAGACTGACCTCGTAGCCTATCCACGTCGTGATCAGGGCGATGCTCACGACCGGCGCAGCCGTCGAGTCGACGATGTACGCGAGTTTCTCCCTGGAAATCTTCAGCTGATCCGTTATCGGGCGCGCGGTATTGCCGACGACGAGCGTATTGGCGTAGTCGTCGAAGAAGATCATCAGCCCCATGAGCCAGGCGGCCACCTGCGCGCCCATGGCGGTCTGGGCACGGCTCACGACCATCCTGACGATGGCCATCATGCCGCCGTTGCGCGTGATGATCCCCACCATGCCGCCGATCATCATGGTGAACAGGATGATCGCTGCATGATCGGCATCGGCGACGGCATTGGCGACGAATACCTGGAACGAATCGAGCAGGCCGATCGCGGCGCCCTTCACTGAAAAGGACTGCAGCGCGGTCGCGCCGAGCCAGATGCCGAGCAACAGGGCCGGCACGACGCTGCGGATGATGAGCGCGACGGCGATCGCGGTGAATGCCGGCAGCAGCGAGACCCAGCCGGGCATCACGCGCAGTTCGACCGTCCCGGATTCCCCGGCCGCCGCGTAGCCGATCGTCAGGCGGCCGCTGCTGCGCGCGACGAGATCCGGCAGCGTTGCCCGGCCGTTCTCGTCGGCCGCGACCGAATAGCGCCGGCCATCCAGTTCGACCTCGACGATGGCACCGGCCGGCACGCCGCTGGCGACGAACTCGAACGGAACCTCGTCGAGGATCACGGCGGGAACCGCGGCTTCGAGCGCCGCGGCACCCGGTGGACACGCGAGCATTGCGAGACCCGCGACCGTATTGAATACGGCCCGGAGTCGGGCGTACAGGTCCTTGATTTTGATGTTCTTATTCCTGCCGCTTGTGAGGATCGGAATGTTACCATGCAGCGCATGGCACAACGACAAACATCGCCGCTCGTCAAAGAGCTCCGCGGGCTGCTCAGGACGTACCCCGACACCGTGTCCATGGAACTGCTGGTCGCGGACATGCACGGCTTCCTGAAGGGCAAGCGCATCCAGGCCGAGGACATGAACAAGGTCTGCAGGAAGGGATTCGCGATGTGCGCGGGTATCGTGTTGCTGGACGCCCTCGGCTACACCATCCCGGGTTTCCCGTTCGCCGAGGCCGACGGCGACCCCGACAGGGAGTGCCGCCTGGTGCCGGGCAGCATCGTGCCCGTGCCCTGGGCGGAACGGCCGATGGCGCAGGCGATGTTCCGCTATTTCGAGGACGACGGCACCCCGTTTTTCGCCGATCCGCGCGCGGTGCTCGAGCGAGCGCTCGAACCGCTGTACAGGAAGCGCCTGAAAATCGTCATGGCGACCGAGCTCGAGTTCTACCTGCTCGACGCCAACGCGGAAATTCCGACACCGGGCGCGGCGCGCGTGCCGGCGACCGGCACGCCGCAGCCGGGTGCCCAGGTCTACAGCCACGACGACCTCTGGGAAATCGAGGCATTCCTGAACGACGTCTACGACTGGTGCGAGGCGCAGCGCATTCCGGCGGAATCCGCGATCTCGGAGTACGCGCCGGGCCAGTTCGAGGTCAACCTGCGGCACGTGGACGATCCCGTGCTGGCGTGCGACCACGCCGTGCTGCTGAAGCGCATCATCAAGGCGGCCGCCCGCAAGCACGGCTTCGTCGCATCCTTCATGGCCAAGCCCTTCGCGGAGGAGAGCGGCTGCGGGCTGCACGTGCACATGAGCCTGCTCGACAAGGATGGCGTCAACTTCTTCTCCCAGGGCAAGGAAAAGATGGCGTTGCCGCCGTTCTCCGCGAGACTGCGGCACGCGATCGGCGGCCTGCTGCAAACCATGCCGGAGAGCACGGCGATCTTCGCGCCGAATGCAAACTCCTACCGGCGGCTGCGGCCGGAGAGTTTCGCACCGGTCGAACCCAACTGGGGCGTGAACCACCGTGCCGTCGCGGTGCGCGTGCCCATGTCGGACCAGAAGAACCTGCGTTTCGAACACCGCGTTGCCGGCGCCGACGCCAACCCGTACCTCGTCACGGCCGCCATCGCGGCCGGCGTGCACCACGGTCTCACGAATCGATGCGATCCGGGCCGCATGATCGAGGAAGGCGAGTTCGTCACGCTGCAGCCGCGCATCCCGGTACGCTGGGACGCGGCGCTCGACAGGTTCTCACGCAGCAAGATCCTGCCCGCCTACCTCGGCGAGGAGTACTGCAAGTACTTCCTCGGCAATCGCCGCGCGGAATCGAGGGAATTCCACAATACCATCAGCCCGCTCGACTTCGAGTGGTACCTGCGCGCCGTGTAGGCCGCTAGTCGCGCGCCGGCGCGATGCTGGCCGCATTCGGCCGCCGCGGATCCGAGGAGCCGCGGAAGACGCCGTCCCTGAAGGCGACCGTCTGCAGGCTGCCCATCGACCACTGCGACGCCGCGATCTGGTGACCGCGCGCTTCCAGGATGCGGATCGTGTCCGGGCTGAAGCCCGACTCCAGCTGCAGCAGGTCGGGAAACCACTGGTGATGCATGCGCGGCGCGGCCTCCGCCTCCGCGATGTTCATGCCGTGGTCGATCACATTGACCAGCATCTGCAGCACCGTCGTGATGATACGGCTGCCTCCCGGGCTGCCGGTCGCCAGCCAGGCATCGCCGTCGTCGAGGACGATGACGGGCGTCATCGAGCTCAGCGGACGCTTGCCGCGGTCGATCTCGTTCGCTTCGCCGCCGAGGAGGCCGAAGGCATTCGGCACGCCCGCCTTGGCCGAGAAGTCGTCCATCTCGTTGTTGAGCAGGAAACCCGCGCCGGCGACGGCGATGCCCGAACCGAAGGAGAAATTCAGCGTCGTCGTGTTCGAAACGACGTTACCGTCGCGGTCCATTACGGAGAAGTGCGTGGTGTCGGGGCTCTCGTAGGCCGGCGGCACGCCCGGCGCTACCTCCGACGACGGGCGGGCCCGCTTCATGTCGATGGTCGCCGCGAGCTGCCGCGCATAGGCCTTGCTCATCAGCCAGTCGGCCGGCACGTCGTAGTAATCCGGGTCGCCCAGGTGCTTGCTGCGATCGGCGTAGGCCAGCCGCGCCGTCTCCGCCAACACGTGGACCGCGTCCGCGCTGCCCGATCCGAACTCGGCCACGGGGAAGTTCTCGAGGATGTTCAGCATCTGCACGATGTGTATGCCGCCCGAACTGGGTGGCGGCATCGTCAGCACCTCGTAGCCACGGTACGTGCCGCGCGCGGGATCCCGGATGACCGGCTCGTAGGCGGCCAGCGACGCGGCGTCGACCAGGCCGCCGCCGCGTTCCATTTCGGCGACGATCCTGTCCGCAATCACGCCGCGGTAGAAGGCATCGGGGCCTTGTTCCGCGATCGTCTGCAGGGTATCCGCGAGGTCCGGTTGCACCAAGCGTTCACCCGGCTCGTAGGACTCGCCGCCCGGCTTGTAGAAATAGCGGCAGGCCGCCTCGAAGCGGCACATACGCTCCTTGCGCGATGCCAGCAGCCCGGCGAGATCGTAGGTGACCTCGAAGCCGTCGCGTGCCAGCCGGATGGCGGGTTCGACGACGCGTTTCCAGGGCAGCCGCCCGTAATCCTGGTGCGCTCGCCACAGGCCGGCAACCGTTCCGGGCACGCCGGCGGAGAGGTGGCTGAAGCGCGCCTTTTCCAGGTCGACGTTGCCGTCCGCGTCGAGAAACATGTCCCGGCTCGCGCGCCGCGGCGCTGCTTCGCGGTAGTCGATCGCGACCGTCTCGTCCGAACCCGCGTCGTGAACCAGCATGAACCCGCCGCCGCCCAGGTTGCCCGCGCGTGGCAGGGTGACCGCCAGTGCGAAGCCGACGGCCACCGCCGCGTCGACGGCGTTACCGCCGTCCGCGAGTATCCGGGCGCCGACTTCCGATGCATGCGCGTTCTGCGACGAGACCATGCCGTTGGCGCCCAGGACGGGATGCCGCAGGTCGTCGTAACGCACGATCGGCTCGTCGCTCGTCTGCGCGAACGCCAGCGTCAGCGGTAACGGCACGGAGAGCAGAACCGCGGCGAGGAAAGCAGTCAGTCTTTGCATGGCGGATGAACCCGGCTGGCGCTTGGATCGGTGATCAAACCACAGCCCCGGGGCCGCTGACAAACGGGACTCGCAGGCTGCCTAGGGCAGAATCGTCTTGAACACGAAGAAGAACACGATCGCGAGGAATGCGCCCGCGGGAATCGTAACGACCCAGGAGACGAAGATCCGGGCGACGACGCGCAGATCGATCGCATCGATGCCGCGCGCGACACCGACCCCGAGCACCGCACCGACCAGCGTGTGGGTGGTCGAGATGGGGATTCCCGTGCCGGATGCGATGACGATCGTGGTCGCCGCGGCCAGTTCGGCGGCGAATCCGCGGCTCGGCGTCAGTTGCGTGATCTTCTTGCCGACGGTCGAAATCACGCGGATGCCGAACGTCGCGAGGCCGATCACGATGCCGCCGCCGCCCAGCATAAGCACCCACAGCGGCAGCGATGCCTTCGCGGCGACCGCGCCGGTGCTCGCGACGCTGATCACCGCCGCGAGCGGGCCGATGGCGTTGGCGACGTCGTTCGAGCCGTGTGCGAACGCCATCGAGCAGGCCGTGACCACCATCAGCACGCCGAACACCCGTTCCACGGTGTAGAAGTGGTCCTTCTTCTCTGCCTTCCGGTCCGGCTGGATGCGCCGGATCGCAAAGCCGCCGATGATTGCAATGACGACGGCAATGGCGAGCGCCAGCAGGTAAGCGTCGCCGAGGGAGATGTTCAGTCCGACGTGCTTGAGCCCTTTCAGGATCGTCACCAGCGTGATCGTGAAGGCGGCAAGGAAGATATAAACCGGGACGAAACGCTTGGCCCGGTCCAGCGGGTCCTCCCGGCGCAGTATCAGCCACTGCACGCTGAGGTAGATCAGGTACGCGATGAACCCCGCCGTGACGGGCGAGACCACCCAGCTCATGACGATCGTGCCGACTTTCTCCCAGTGAACGGCATCGATGCCGATCCCCACCGCCGCGAATCCCACGATGGCGCCGACGATCGAATGCGTGGTGGAAACGGGCCAGCCCCTGTGGGATGCAATGAGCAGCCACGTGCCTGCGGCGAGCAATGCGGCGAGCATTCCGTAGACGAGCAGTTCGGGGGTTCCCGCCAGCAATTCCGCATCCACGATGCCTTTGCGGATGGTCGAGGTGACCTCGCCCCCCGCGAGCACCGCGCCGAGAAACTCGAACACGGCGGCAACCAGTATCGCCTGCTTGATCGTCAGCGCCTTGGAGCCGACCGAAGTCGCCATCGCGTTGGCGACATCGTTGGCGCCGATACCCCAGGCCATGAAAAGGCCGAACAATGCCGCGAGAACGATGTAGATCGTGGCTGCTTCCATGAATGTGCCCCCGGGGATTGGTCCCCGTTATTCTGATTATTGGTGCGTAATCTAGTGCGAGAGCAGAAGCTCGAGTCTGCGACCGACGCGTTCCGCCATGTCGGCGATTTCGCCGGTCCGTTCGATGACCTGGTACATGAATACGGCGTCGACGGGCTTGAGCGTATCCTCGATCTTGTACAGCTCGGCCCGCAATTCGGCCTGCCGGGCGTCGGTGTCGGTCTCGATCCTGTCGAGTTCCTCGATCATCCCCTCGACGAGATCCACCTCGGCACCCTTGAAACCCGCCGTGAACAGTTCGTCCAGTTCGCGCACGCTCTTGCGCGCCTGCTTGGCGGCATCGATGTTACGGTCGACGAACTCGATGAACTTTTCCGCGATCGCTTCGGGTATCCGCATCCGCCGGCCCAGCACGATGCCGGAAACGTCCCGTGTGCGGTTGGCGATCTTGTCCTGTACCAGCAGCAGCTCGAGCAGGTCCTCGCGTGGCACCGGCATGAAAAGGCTCTTCGGGAGATTCAGCCGAATCTCCTTCTTCAGCTCATCGGCTTCCTGCTCGAGTGCCTCGATTTCCTTGCGAATCGCGGCGGCGGTTTCCCAGTCTCCGCCGACGGCGGCGGCGAAGAAGGGGCCGAGTTTCTTGGCACATCGATGCGCGATCTCGATGTGCTTCTCGAGCGGCATTACGGGGGACGCGCCAAAGATATTGGCCAACACGTTTGCCATGATGTTTTCCGGCAGCTCTTTTTTCCGCGCAATCGTATCACACGGGACCGCGCCGATCCCGCGCCAGCGCATGCTAAACTTCGCGCCCCCGGAAAGGCGAACAATGGCAGACGACATGGCGTATTGGCTGATGAAATCCGAGCCCGATGCCTACAGCATCGACGACCTGCAGCGCGACGGCCGCGAACGGTGGGACGGCATCCGCAACTACCAGGCGCGCAACATGATGCGTGACGAGATGCGCATCGGCGACAAGGTGTTTTTCTACCACTCCAGCTGCAAGGAGCCCGGCGTCGTCGGCATCATGAAAGTCGTGAGCAAACCCTACGCCGACCCGACGCAGTTCGACCCCGAGTCGCAGTACTACGACCCGAAGAGCGACGAGGACGAGCCGCGCTGGATGCTCGTCGACGTCGAATTCGTACGCAAACTCTCGCGCACGATCACGCTCGCCGAACTCAAGGCGCATCCGGGCCTCGACGGCATGATCCTGCTGCGCCGCGGCAACCGCCTGTCGATCATGCCCGTCGACAAGGCTCACTGGGACCTGGTCCTGGGCCTCGAGTAGATGGCGCGGCGCAAGCTCCTCGTGGCCACGGCGGCCGCTGCCCTGCTCGGCACAGCGGCCTGGCTGACGACACCGCCCGCGCTCGTCAATGCGGCGCTGCGGCCGTCGTTGCCCGACGATATCGAGGCCTGGCTGGCCGATACCGAGCGGCAGGCGGCGGCGCGCTACGCGCTGATACCGGACACCGAGAAGCGCGTGACCTGGCACGGCGAGCCGGGCGCGCGCACGGCCTACGCCGTCGTCAACCTGCACGGCTTTTCCGCGACGCGCCAGGAAACGGCGCCGCTGGCCGAGCGCGTGGCCGCCGCCCTCGGGGCCAACCTGTTCGAGACGCGGCTGACCGGCCACGGCCACACGCAGCAGCCGCTGCACGGCGTGCAGGCCGAGGACTGGCTTGCCGACACCGCCGAGGCGCTGGCGATCGGCGCACGGCTCGGGGACAGGATCGTCGTGATCGGCACGTCGACGGGCGGCACCCTGGCGCTCGCCATGAGCGGCCACGAGGCGGCCGAACCGGTGTCGGACATCGTCCTGATCTCACCGAACGTGCAACCGAGTGACGGCAACGCGGCCTGGCTCACCCGGCCGGCCGGGCCGCTGATTGCACGGCTGATCGCCGGCGACACCCGCAGCTGGGACGCGCACAACGAGCGGCAGGCGCGTTACTGGTCGACGACCTACCCCATGCAAGCCGCCATCGAGATGATGCGGCTCGTCGACCTGCTGAATGCCCGGCTGCCGATGCAACTCGAGCAAAACCTGCTCGTGATGCTGTCGCCGAACGACACGGTCGTCTCGCCCGCGGCCACGCGCCAGGCTTACGAGCGCATCGCTGCGCCGCGCAAGGCGCTCGTCGAGATCGAGGCGGCCGGGGATCCGAGCAACCACGTGCTGGCCGGCGATATCCTGTCGCCGGACAGCACCGCCGACGTCGCGGCCATGATCGTGGACTTCGTGCTGCAGCGCTAGCGCGCGCCGATGCGCTCGTAGAGTTCCGGCGAGCGCGTGAGCGCCAGCATGATGACGAGATCGCCGGGCTCCGCCCAGGCGAGCGCCGCTTCGAACGACTCGATCTCCTCGTCGTGGTGCTCGATCTGGTCCTCCCGTGCACCGCAGCGCAGCAGCTCGTCCCTGATGAGGCCGTAGACCTCGCCCGGCCCGCGGCCGCGGTAGTAGTGCGCGAGTTCCGAGACGATCACGCGATCGAGGCCTTTCTGCCACGCATTGCGCGCCAGTTCGCGGATCAGGTCGTCGGGCCGGTCGCCGGCCTGCGCGACGCACAGCACCTTGCGCCTGCCCTGCATCGCGCCAGCCGTGTCGAGCAGCGCTTCGATCGCCTGCGGGTTGTGCGCGAAATCGACGATGACCTTGCGACCGTCGACGTCGAAGACGTTGCCGCGCCCCGGGTTTCCCGCCTGCGTCATGGTCGTCAGGCCGCGGCGGACGTCGGCCATCGACACGCCCATGGCGAACGCCAGTGCGGCGGCGGCGAGCGCATTCGCGATGTTGTGGCGTGCAGCGCCCTGCAGCGTGATCGGAATCTCGGCGGCGCCGCAGACGCGCTCGCTCGCCGTGCCCGCGAGCCTCACGAGATCGCCGTCCCGCAGCACGTACGCCGTGCCGCCATTGCCGACGTGTGACAGCACGACCGGGTTCGCCGGCTGCAGCGAGAACCAGGCCAGCGCGCCCGGGTAATCACGTGCGCGCGCGACGAGGTGCGGGTCGTCCGCGTTCAGGATCAGCGTGCCGCCGTCGCGCACGGCGCGGGTCACGATCCACTTGATGTTCAGCAGCTCGGCAAGGCTCCGCGAGCCGAAATCGCCGAGGTGATCGCGGCCGATATTGGTGATCACGGCCGCGTCGGCGGTGTAGACGCCGAGACCGCGGCGCAGGAGTCCGCCGCGTGCCGTCTCGAGAATCGCGGCATCGACGGCCTTGTTGCGAAGGACGGTGCGTGCGCCACCGGGCCCGGACCAGTCGTCGCGGTCGATGATTTCGTCGTTGACCGCGATGCAGTCCGTGGAGCTGATACCCACCGTGTAGTGCGCCGCGCGCAGGATGTGCGCGGCCAGCCGCACGGTGGTCGTCTTGCCGTTCGTGCCGGTGACGAGTGCCGTCGGCACGTCGCGGTATCGCGGCCAGTCCAGCGTATCCGGATCCGGCAGCTCCCGCACCGGCCAGGTCGCCGAGTGCCGGCCGAGCCCGAGCGACACGTCGTCGTCGTCCCACAGCAGGGTGGCGCCGTTGGCCGTCGCCCGTGCCTCGAGATCCAGCAGTCCGGGGTTCGCCTCCGCCGCGATCGCCGCGCGCAGGCCGGCGAGCGCTGCCTCGAAATCGGGCGCATCGGCGCCGTTCAGCTCGTGGTCGCAGGCGGACCAGGCCCATTCGTTGATCGCCGACGCCGCGTACAGCGCATCCAGCGGTGCCGTGAAGCCGAGGCTGACGCCGCCGCGCAGCATCGCCGTGGCAAACCGGTTGCCGCGCCAGCCGAGCTCGGCCAGCATGGCTTCGACGTGCTTCGTCCATGCCGGCACCAGCCGCGCGGCCTCGTCGGCGGTGCAGGCGATGTCGAGCACGCTCCCGTGGGTATCGAAAAGCAGGTTCGGCCCGGTCAGTCTGCGCGCATCGAGGAATTCCATGGCTCGGCCTAGTCGGCTTCTTCCCTCGCGATGCGCACGCCGCGCTCATCACTGATCAGCTCGATATCGGCGGCAAACGTGAACGCCTCGGTCTGCGGCAGCTCGAGCCGGACCGGTTTCTTGCTCTTCACTTCCTCGCCGTGCGCGCCGGCATTGAAATAGATGATCTGCTTCCAGGTCCGCTTGACGTTGTCGCCGAGCACCAGCACCAGGTCGCCGGGGGCCGCCGTCTCCAGCGCCCGGTGCGTCGCCTCCTGCTCGTCGGGAACCACCTCGATGGCATCGGCGGGCACGCCGCACTCCAGCAGCCGGTCCTTGAGCATCACGGGCACTTCCTCGGGCCCGCGGCCGCGGGTATTGTCGTCGCGGCGGCATATGTAGCGATCGAAACGGCCGGCCGCCGCCGACGCGATGTCGCGGATGTCCTGGTCGCGCCGGTCGCCGGGCGCGGCCAGCACCACGATGCGGCTGCCGTCCACGTCGAAGCGGTCCGCCACGTCGCAGATGGCCTTGACCGCGGCCGGATTGTGCGCGTAGTCGAGCATCACCCGGAACGGATGTTCGTCGTAGATGTTCATGCGGCCGGGCGCCTGGAAGAAAGTCGTGTCGAACGTCCGCAGGCCGTGACGAATGTCCTCGAGGCCGATGTTCATGTTGTAGGCGAGCGCCGCCGCGAACATGGCGTTCTGCACGTTGTGCATGGCGCGGCCCTCGATCGTGGCCGGAATCAGGTGGGTCCAGAGCAGCGGCGTGTGTACCTCGCCGTCGTAGATCGTGATCATGTGGCCGTTCATCGCCTGCTCGAGCACGAACGCCTGGCCTCCTGCCTGGATATGCTGCTTCACGAGCGCGTGCGACGGGTTCATCGTCACGTAACACAG
The DNA here is from genome assembly GCA_963712755.1 of uncultured Gammaproteobacteria bacterium. GTDB lineage: Bacteria > Pseudomonadota > Gammaproteobacteria > Steroidobacterales > Woeseiaceae > UBA1847. The sequence goes on from CAVQIY010000002.1 coordinate 88,808, forward strand.
CCGTTTCGCATCCGTGTAGTCGGCCATCTGCAGGCACAGCGGGTCGTCGGCGTTCAGCACGGCCGCGTCCGTCGCGATCTCGATCGGCACCCGTTTGACTTCCGCAAGCTGCTCGACGGTGTCGATGCCGCGCAGCCCGAGATGGTCGGCCGATATGTTCAGGCAGGCGGCAACGTTGCAGCGCTCGAAACCGAGACCGCTGCGCAACATCCCGCCGCGCGCCGTCTCCATGACGGCCGCGTCGACCGCCGGGTCGCGCAGGATCATCTGCGCCGACTTGGGGCCGGTCATGTCGCCCGGGACGCTCAGCTTGCCGTCGATGTAGACGCCGTCGGTCGAGGTGAGCCCGACCGTGAAGCCCGACAGCTTCAGGATGTGCGCGAGCATCCGCGAGGTGGTCGTCTTGCCGTTGGTGCCGGTCACCGCGGCGATCGGCACCCGCGCGGGCGCGCCCGGCGGGAACAGCATGTCGATGACGGCGCCGCCGACGTCGCGCGGGGTGCCCTTGCTGGGTGCGACGTGCATGCGGAAGCCCGGGCCCGCGTTGACCTCGCAGATCGCGCCGCCCGCTTCGCGATACGACAGCGCGATGTCCCTGGTCAGGAAATCGACGCCGCCGATGTCGAGGCCGATGGCGCTGATCGCGCGGATCGCCATCTCCCGGTTGTCCGGGTGAATGATGTCCGTCACGTCAATCGCCGTGCCGCCCGTGGAGAGGTTCGCCGTGGAGCGCAGGTAGACCACTTCGTTCTCCGCCGGCACCGTGGTCCTGTCGTAGCCGATCTTGCCGAGCAGGCGCTCCGCCTGGTGGTCGAACTCGAGGCGCGTCAGCACCTTCTCGTGGCCGACGCCGCGGCGCGGGTCCCTGTTGACGATCTCCACCAGCTCTTCGATGGTGTGCTTGCCGTCGCCCACGACGTGGCCCGGCTCGCGCTTCGCGGCCGCGACCAGCTTGCCGTCGATGACGAGCAGGCGATGGTCATAGCCCTCGATGTAGCTTTCGACGATGACCGTGCGGCCGTGCTCCTGTGCCTTGTCGAACGCCACCGCGACTTCTTCGTCGGTCTTGAGGTTGATCGATACGCCGCGGCCGTGGTTGCCGGACAGCGGCTTCAGGACCACCGGGAAACCGATGGCTCGTGCCGCGCGAACCGCATCGCGCTGTCCCCTGACCAGCCGCTGTTCGGGCACTGGCAGGCCGAGGTCGCGGAGAATCCCGTTGGTTTCCTCCTTGTCGCCCGCGAGTTCGACCGCGATGTTGCTGGTCTTGCCCGTGGTCGTCGCCTGTATGCGCTGCTGGTAGCGGCCGTGGCCGAACTGCACGAGGCTGTAGTTGTTGAGCCGCAACCAGGGGATATCGCGCTTCTCCGCGGCGCTCACCAGCGAGGCCGTGCTCGGCCCCAGCGCACGCGCCTGCGCATAGCGGATGAAAGCGTCGCGCTCCTCCGCAAAATCCCAGTCGGCCGGCGGCGCGTCCTCGGGCCTGATGTCGCCGGGCAGCAGGCTCAGCAACAGCTTGAGCGCGAGGGCGCTGGCCTCGCGGCCGACCGCCTCGTCCTTGTACTGGAACACCATGTTGTAGAAACCGGGCTGCCCCTCGATGGAACGCGTGCGGCCATAGGTGACCGGGGAGCCGGCGACGTTCTGCAACTCGATCGCGACGTGTTCCATGACGTGACCGAGCCAGGTGCCCTCGTCCTCGCGCAGGCGCCGCACGAAGCCGCCGGGCTCGTTGTAGGAGCAGCCGTGCTCGTGCAGCCCGGGCAGGACCTCGAGCAGCGGCTCGATGAAGGCGTCGCCGAGGCGGCCCGTCGGCCAGGCCTCGAGTTCACCGAGATCGATGATGTGCCGGATCACCCTGAAATGAGCCCAGATGTTCGGACCAACATAGACGTTGGTGCTGACGATTTTCATGGTTGTAGTCCTGTTGTGCCGCTAGTCGGCGGACCCTGCGCTTGCCTGTCGGGTAACGGCGTCGAAGCGCCCGCCGGCGATCAGGATATGCAGCTTCACGCCAATCAGGCTGACGGGCTCGCCCCGCCGCGCCTGGTCCATCGAAGAATAACTGAGCTCCGTCGGGTCGATGACGGTAATGCCGCCGCTGCCGACCACGTCGAACTTGTCGTCGGGGCGTATGAACGCCGCCGTGTTCTCGTCGAGGCCGAGACCCACCGCAAACGGATTGTAGGCGAGCGCCGTGAGCAGGCGCCCGAGGCGATCGCGCTCGCGAAAATGCTGGTCGATGATGAACTTGTTGCTCAGGCCGAGCCCCGGCGCCATCGTCACCATGTCCGGATGCGGGGTACTGCCCTCGATGCCGCCCGCGATCATGTGCTCGGGCATGAATGCGGCCCCGGCCGACGTGCCGGCAACGTGCATGCCGCTGGCGTTACGCCGCCGGATACGCTGCGCAACCTGCGTGCCGCCGATCATCGTCGACAGGCGCAGCTGGTTGCCGCCGGTCAGGAACACGCCGTCCGACTTGTCGATATACTCGAGCTCGGTGCTCGACTGGCAGTCCTGGCGCGTCTCGAAGCCGAGCACCCTGGCATGCCTGACGCCGAGCCGGCGGAACAGCTTCTCGTAGTTGCGGCCGGTGTCCTCGAGTTCGCTCGCCGTCGGAATGATGCTGATGCGCGAATCCTTGCCGCCGCAGATCGCGACGAATCGGTCGAGGATTTCCGGGCTGTGCAGCTTCTCTTCGGCGCCGCCGATGGGGATTATATAACCGCGGTCTCCGCCGCTTGCCTTATTTGACGGGCTCATTAAAACACTTGCTGGGATCGGGCCCGTATTGTACACGACGAACATGGCTGAATTACCACTCGGAAAGCAAACCGGCTATCCCGACCAGTACGCACCGGAGGTGCTGTGCCGTATCGATCGCGCCGAAAACCGGCGGCGCATCGGCCTGGACGGCACACTGCCGTTTTCCGGCACCGATATCTGGAACGCATGGGACCTCACCTGGCTCGCGGAGAACGGCCAGCCGCAAACCGCGAGCGCCGAGATCCGCGTGCCGGCGGACTCGCCCGGCATCGTCGAGTCGAAGTCGATGAAGCTCTACCTCGGCTCGTTCGCCATGTCCCGGTTTGCGTCGGCCGACATTCTGCGCGAGCGCATCGCCGCCGACCTGGGGGCCTGCGTCGGCGCGGGCGTGGCCGTGCGGATCGATGCGCCGGACAGCGGCCACGAACGCCGGCACCTGCCCGGGGAGTCACTCGACGACTCCCCCGTGCAGTGCAGCCAGTGGCAGGTCGACGCGGGCCTGCTGGCCGCCGACGGCGATGTCGTGGTCAGTGAGACGCTGTACACGCATGCGCTTCGCAGCCTGTGTCCCGTCACGGGGCAGCCGGATCTCGGCAGCGTGCTGATTCGTTACGACGGGCCGCGCATCGACCGCGCCGCGCTGCTTCGCTACATCGTCTCGTACCGCTGCCACCAGGATTTTCACGAGAACTGCGTGGAGCGCATGTTCGTCGACCTGCTCGAGCGTTGCCGCGCCCGCAGACTGACCGTGTACGCCCGCTACCAGCGCCGCGGCGGTCTCGACATCAACCCCTTTCGCTCGAACTTCGAAGACACGGCCGAAGACCTTCGCCTCTGGCGCCAGTAGCAGCGGCCGGTCCGGCCTCAGTCGAGGTCGTCGGGTTCGAGCCGGTGGCCCCAGCCCCTTTTCGCCTCGAGGTAGCGGCGGTTCGACTCCGTGATACCGATCAGGTGCTTGACCGGGGTGACGTCCGTCAGCCCCAGCGCCGCGAGATCGTCGAGCTTCTTCGGATTGTTGGTCAGCAACCGGAACGGCTTCTGGCCGTGGAAGTAGCGGATCAGCGTGGCCGCGTCGCTGAAATCGCGGGAGTCGTCCGGCAGACCCAGCGAGCGGTTCGCCTCGTAGGTGTTCTCGCCCGCGTCCTGCAGGAGGTAGGTCGCCGCCTTGGCCCACAGGCCGATCCCGCGGCCCTCGTGGCCGGACATGTAAACCACCATGCCGCCCTGCTCGTCGTCGTCAATGGCGGCGAGCGCATGGTGCAGCTGCGGGCCGCACTCGCAGCGCTCCGAGCCGAAAACGTCGCCCGTGAGGCAGCTCGAGTGCACCCGGATCAGCGGCTTCGTCCAGCGGTTCCTGTCGCCGATGACCAGCACGCAGTTGACCGCCATCGACGAGGCGAGATTCGCGAACAGCGACTGCGTGTGCTGCGCCCGCAGCTGGTCCGCGAGCTCCTGCACCTTCGACAGCTCCGTGTTGCGCACGCAGGCATACCACGTGACCTCGAGGTGCCGCCCGCCGAGCGTGACCGGCAGCGGGATCGGTCCGAGGATGCTGATCGCCTGCCCGCCGCCCCGCTCGTCCGGGTCGAGCCGCCGCCCCTGTCGGTCAATGCGGATCAGCTTGCCTTCCGCAACGAGGCGCTTGCGGACGGTGGGATCGAGGTAGGTGAACATGGGGGCGCATTATGACGGACTGGGCGGGTCGCGGGAATCGCAGCGGGAACCGCGGTGGTCCATGCGGCGAAAAAGCTTGCTGACCGTTGGGTCATTAAATATACTTGCTGACCTTTGAGTCATCAAGGTGACGGCATGGCCCGACCGCGCTATCAACGCCGCAAGGAAGACCGCCCGCAGGAAATCACCGCGGCCGCGTTCGGCGCATTCGCCGAAAACGGTTTCACGGCGACCAAGGTCGAGGACGTGGCGCGGCGCGCCGGCGTCAGCAAGGGGCTGCTGTACGTCTATTTCAAGACCAAGGAAGAACTGTTCAAGGCCGTGATCCGCAGCGTGGTCACGCCGCGGCTCGACGAACTGACCCGGACGCTCGACACCGCCGAACTCGGCGCCGAAGCCTTCATTCGCGGCCCGGTGCTCGATTTCATGAAGCGGGTGCCCGGCTCGCCGGTGAGTGTCGTGATCCGGCTGATGATCTCCGAGGCGCCGAAGCACCCCGACCTCGTGGACTACTACTGGCAGAACGTCGCGTCGCGGGGACTCGGCGCGCTGCGGCAACTGCTGCGGCGCGGCGTCGAGAACGGGGAGTTCCGCGAGAGCGCCGTCAACGATCTGCCGCAACTCATCATCGCCCCGGTCATGGTGTCGATCGTCTGGGGCATCGTGTTTGCCGACCGCTCCCTCGACACGGACAGGCTGATCGAAACACACGTCGACATGATCCTCGCCTACATCAAGGCCTGACCGGAGCAAGCGCATGAACCCGGCAAGACTCATCGTTACCTGCATCGCCGCGCTGCTGCTCGGCGCGTGCGACAACGCCGACGACGGCAACGTCGTGGTCGGCGAACTGGCCTCCGACCGCATCGAACTCGTCGCGGAGGTCAACGAACCGATCACCGCGATCGCCGTTGCCGAAGGCGAACCCGTGACGGCGGGCCAGGTCATCCTGCGCCAGGACGACACGCGGGCGCGGGCGCGCCTCCGCGAAGCCGAAGCGGCCGTCGGCCAGGCGCGCGCGCGGCTCGACGAACTGGTCCGCGGCCCGCGGCAGGAGCAGATCGAGCAGGCGCGGGCGAATCTCGCCGGTGCCCGTCAGGACGTCGAATTCCGCCGCCTGCAGTTTCAGCGGGCGACGGACCTCCTCGACAAGGAACTCGCATCGCCGGAAGCCCGGGATCGTGCCAGGGCCGAGCTGGACGCGGCCGAAGCCGGCCTGGAACTGCGCCGCGCGCAGCTCCAGGAGCTGCTCGCCGGCACCACCGTCGAACAGCTCGCGCAGGCGGAGCAGGCCCTGCAGCAGGCCGCGGCCCGGCGCGACGGCGCGGCCGTGGACGTCGAACGCCACGTGCTGAAGGCGACGGTCGACGGCCTGTTCGACAGCCGGCTGTTCGAGGTGGGCGAACGACCGCCGGCCGGGCAACCCGTTGCCGTCATACTCGGCGGCCTGCAGCCCTATGCCAGGATCTATATTCCCTCGCGCCTGCGTGCACACGTCCGTCCGGGCACCGACGCCCGCGTGTTCATCGACGGCTTCGATGCACCGGTCCGGGGCCGCGTCCGCTGGGTGGCGGCCGAGGCGGCATTCACCCCCTATTTCGCGCTGACGGAGCGTGACCGGGGCCGGCTCACCTTCCTGGCCAAGGTCGATCTCGAGGAGCGCCCGGAACGGCTCCCCGACGGCATGCCCGTGGCGGTCGAACTGGCGTTGCCGGACACCCGGCCGTGACGCGCGAGTACGCGATCGAGGCCCGCGGCCTTACGAAGCGCTTCGGCGATCTCGTCGCCGTGAGCCGGCTCGATCTCGACGTGCCCCGCGGCCAGATCTATGGCTTCCTCGGGCCGAATGGCTCGGGAAAGTCCACGACCATACGCATGCTTTGCGGCCTGCTCATGCCGAGCGACGGCTCGGCGGTCGTGCTGGATACCGAGATCCCCGGCGACGCGCGGCTCCTCAAGCCGCGGATCGGCTACATGACGCAGAAGTTCTCGCTGTTCGGCGACATGACCGTGCTGGAGAACCTGCAATTCATCGCCGAGATCTACTCGTACCCGCGGCGCGAGCGCGCCGGCCGCATCGAGGAACTGCTCGAGCGCTACGACCTCCGCGAACAGCGCAGGCAGCTCGCCGGCACCATGAGCGGCGGCCAGAAGCAGCGCCTGGCACTTGCCTGCGCCGTGCTGCACCGGCCGGAACTGCTGCTGCTCGACGAGCCGACCAGCGCCGTCGACCCGCAGAGCCGCCGCGATTTCTGGTCTGCGCTGTTTCGCCTCGCGCAAGCCGGCACCACCATCCTGGTGTCCACCCACTACATGGACGAGGCCGAGCGTTGCCACCGGCTCGCCATCCTGGACCGCGGCGTCAAGGTGGCGGACGGCACGCCGACGGAGCTGCAGGCGAACACCGGCATGCACATCGTCGAAGTCGTCGCCGGCGACCCCTACCGCGCGCAGGTCGTGATCGCGGCCATCCCGGAGGTCGCGAGCGTGACCCAGCTCGGCGTCAGGCTGCGGGTGCTGATCCCGCAGTCGTGCGACAACCCCGGCGGAACAGTCGACGCCGCCCTGAAAAAGGCCGGCATCGAGGCCCGCTCGTCGATGTCCTCGGCGACCCTGGAGGACGTGTTCGTCGCGGTCACGCTCAAACCGCAGAGGCAGGCCGCATGACCTCCCTGTCGCGGATATTCGCCATACTCCTCAAGGAAGTCCGCCAGTTGCGCAGGGACCGGCTGACCTTCGGCATGGTCGTCGGCTTGCCGGTCATGCAGATGCTGCTGTTCGGCTATGCGATCAACACGGACGTGCGTAACCTGGAGACGGCCGTCGCCGACCAGGCCAACACGCACCTGTCGCGGCAGTTCGTCGCCGAACTCGCACAGACGCAGGTCATCGACATCGTCGCCGCCGTGGAATCCCCGCAGCAGCTCGAGACGCTGCTGCGCGACGGCAGGATCTCGGTGGGCGTCCATATTCCGCACGACTTCGATCGCCGCGTGGTGGACCGCAATCGCGCGGCTTCGCACCTGCTGGTGGACGGCAGCGACCCCACGATCCTCGGCGTCGCCAACCAGCTCCGTTCGATGCCCTTCGGGTTCGACGCGAACGCCGCGGACCGGTCTCCGCCACAGGTCATCGAGGTCCGGCCCTACTACAACCCCGAACGCAGGACCCCGGTCAACATCGTACCCGGGCTCATGGGCGTGATCCTGACGATGACCATGATCCTGTTCACGGCCGTTGCCATCGTGCGCGAGCGCGAACGCGGCAACCTCGAGTTGCTCATCAACACGCCGGTGACGTCTGCGGAACTCATGATCGGCAAGCTCGTGCCCTACATCCTCATCGGCATGTTGCAGCTCGCGCTCATACTCGCCGTCGGGCGGCTGCTTTTCGACGTCCCGGTACGCGGCAGCATCGTCGACCTGTACCTGGCCGCTTTCGCCTTCATCGCCGCCAACCTCGCACTCGGGCTGCTGATTTCGACCGCGGCGCGGACGCAGTTCCAGGCCACCCAGATGACGGTATTCATATTGCTGCCGTCGATACTGCTGTCCGGCTTCATGTTTCCTTTCGAAGGCATGCCGCGGGTCGCACAGTGGCTCGGCGAAGTGCTGCCGAATACCCATTTCATCCGCCTGACCCGCGGCATCATGCTGCGAGAAGCGTCCATTGGCGAGCTGTACGGGGAGGTCGCCTACCTCGTCGGTTTCGCAATGGTCGCGATGGCCGGGGCGGCGCTGCGCTTCACGAAACGGCTGGATTAGCACGTCCGCTCACGGACCGCACGCGCGCACAAAAGCTCGCAAAATCCTGACCTTTCTGGTCCAATCGGCGCGGCAGCATTTAGTCTGTATAATCTTTCTTGACCAATCCAGAATATCTACCAACCGGTAAGCATGAGTCCACAATCCGAGCAAGCAGCCACAGTCTTCATCGTCGACGACGACCCGGCGATCCGCTTCGCGATGCAGGCGCTGATGGACTCCGTCAACCTGCGGCACGAGATCTATGGTTCGGGCGACGAGTTCCTCGAGCAGGTGCCCGACGAGCGGCCCGGTTGCCTGGTACTCGATATCCGCATGCCGGGTCTCGGCGGTCTCGAGCTCCAGGAAGAACTTCTGAGACGCGGCAGCAGCCTGCCGGTCATTTTCATCACCGGGCACGGCGACGTACCCATGGCTGTCGAAGCCATGCAAAAAGGTGCCGTGGATTTCATCCAGAAGCCGTTCCGTGACCAGGACCTGCTCGATCGCATTCGCGAAGCGCTCAAGACCGACCGCCAGCGAAGGGAGGAGCAGCAGCACCATGCCGAGGTCGAGGACCGGATTGCGCGCCTGACGAATCGGGAACGCGAGGTGTTCGATCTCGTCGTCACCGGCAAGCCCAACAAGGTAATCGCTTACGAACTCGGCGTCAGCCAGCGCACCGTCGAGATTCACCGCGCCCGGGTGATGGAGAAAATGCAGGCGAGATCACTGGCCGATCTCGTCAAGATGCACATGCATCAGGAGTAGCGTCCCTTGCGCTCCTCCTCGAGGCGCGCACATTCGATACAGAGCTTCGCGTAGGGATGCACGCGCATGCGGCCTTTATCGATCTCGGTACCGCAGTCCACGCAGATGCCGTATTCACCGGCATCGATGCGCTGCAGCGCAGCCGTGATGTTGCCGATTTCCGCCCGCGCCTCGTTGCCGAGGGCGTCGACGACTTCGCTGTCCTCCAGCTCCTTGGCGCGTTCCTTCGAATCGGGATGATATCCGCGCCGCAGGTTCTCGGTGATCCGCTGCAGGCGAACGGTCAGCTCCGCCTTCTTTTTTTCGAGTTCGTCCCTGATCGCGTCGTATGACTCGGCTTGCATCGGCAAAAACCTCCGCCGGGTACTGCGGTCCAGAACCCGTGCATTCGACTGTCAATGTACGGATATCGGGAAGCCAGCCGTATCAGTAAATTCACCTATCAGGTCATAAGTAGTATCCGAGATACGCTAGGGATGTCGCCTTATGGAAGGAAAAATGCAGCGGATTTACGCTTTCTGCGACGAATAATTCTGTCCTGTCCTGACAACAACAGGGTGCACCAATGCACGAGTTATCGAAGATCCTGTCCGTTATCGACCCGACCGTGAAAGAACAGCCAGGCATGCATCGCGCTGCATGGCTGGCCAGGAAGACCGGCGCCGAACTCGAACTGCTGATCTGCTACTACAACGAGTACCTCAGCGGCGACCGGCTGTTCGACTCCCCGTCGCTCGAAAAGGCACGCAAGGAAGTCATCGGCAGTCACTCGAAGCATCTCGAGGAACTGGCGGAACCGCTGCGCAAGGACGGCGTCGTCGTGACGACCTCGGCGGTCTGGGACCACCCGCTGTACGAAGGCATCGTGCGGCACGTCGTTTCGTCGGGAGCCGATATCGTGGTCAAGGATACGCATCATCATTCCGCGGTCGCGCGCGCCCTGCTGACCAATACCGACTGGAACCTGATCCGCACCTGCCCGGCGCCGCTGTGGCTGGTCAAACCGATCGACCTGGCCGACAAGCCCGTGTTCATCGCGGCGATCGATCCGATGAACGAGCACGACAAGCCCGCGGCACTCGACGACGAGATCCTGCAGACCAGCAAGTTCATCGCCGACAAGGTCGGCGGCGAGGTCCACGCGTTTCATTCCTACGACCCGCGGATTGCCGTCGCGACGGCAACGGCCAACGCCTACATCCCCGTGTCGCTGCCGTTCGACGAAATCGAACAGCAGATGCACGAGGATCACCAGAAGCGGTTCCACGAGATCACGTCGTTCCACAGCATCGACGACGACAAGTCCCACCTCGTCGCCGGCCTGACCCACGAGGAGTTGCCGCTGGTGGCGGAGGAATTGCAGGCCGCCGTCGTGGTCATGGGGGCCGTATCGCGGAATCGCTGGAAGCGCCTGTTCATCGGTGCGACGGCGGAGCGCACGCTGGAGCACCTGCCCTGCGACCTGTTGATCATCAAGCCCGACTGGTTCCAGACGCCGGTCGAGCAGCAGTCGCACGAAGCCGCCTGAGCACGCCGGTCGCAGCATCGCACGAGCGTTTCTCGTACCCACCGAACCCGAGGCGCGGTTCTCCAACCGCGATCGCGGGCCCAGGCCCGCTCCTACAGGACATCAAAGCCCGGCTGTAGGAGCGGTTCTCGAACCGCGATCGCGGGCCCAGGCCCGCTCCTACAGGACATCAAAGCCCGGCTGTAGAAGCGGTTCTCGAACTGCGATCGCGGGCCCAGGCCCGCTCCTGCAAGAGCGCCATCGCGCGCGCAAAAAAAAGCCCGCTATGCAGTACATAGCGGGCATGGAGAGAAAATCGGGCATTCGCGCCGTAGTTCCTGACAACTCTTGCAGGCGTAAATAACCTCGCCGCTAAGATGCCAGACTGGCAGCCGAAGCATATACGTAACTTCACCTACCTGGGTTGCGCGCGCCCCGGTTCAGGCCGTCGCCGCATGCGTCAACGCGCCCCTGAAGACGGTCACGGCGTTCCCGGCCAGGAATACGCGCTCCCCGGACACGCGCACGCGCACGACACCGCCGCGCGAGGACGCCTGGAAAGCTGTCATGTCGGCCTTGCCAAGGCGCTCACCCCAGTACGGGCCGAGGCAGCAGTGCGCCGAGCCGGTCACCGGGTCTTCGTTCACGCCGACGGCCGGTGCGAAAAAGCGCGACAGGAAATCGAAACGGGGATCACCCGACCGGCAGGTGACGATCACGCCCCGGCAGGCGAGTTCGGCCAGCCGGCGGAAATCGGGTCTTGCCGCACGCAGCACGCGCTCCGACTCGACCTCGACCAGCAGGTCGAACGCCGATCGGCCGACATGCTGCACAACGACGCCGAGCGCGTCGCCGAGTTCCCGCGCCCGTGCGGCGTCCAGCTCCGCGGCAACCGGCCGGGTCGCCGGGAAATCGAGTTCCACGAGGTCGCCGCGACGCGCCGCCGTCAGCACACCGCTGCGGGTGCGGAAGCGGATCTCGGCGTCGCTCTCCATGATGCCTTCCGACCAGAGCGCGTGTGCCGCGGCGAGCGTGGCGTGGCCGCAAAGATCGACCTCGACGGTGGGCGTAAACCAGCGCAACTCGAATTCGCCGTCGGCGGGGCGCACGAACGCCGTCTCGGACAGGTTCATCTCCGCGGCGACGGCCTGCATCCACTTTGCATCGCGTGCGTCGTCGAGCAGGCACACCGCAGCCGGGTTACCGGCGTACGGCCGGTCGGCGAATGCGTCTATCTGCAGGCAGGCAACCGGCACCCGGAACTGCGCTCAGTCCTGCGGTACGGTGCCGGTCTTGGTGGCGACGTGCGCCGCGGCGAGCAGGCGGCTCGTATTGACCGGTTTGCTCATCAGCGTGCAGTTGTCGACCGGGCGCGCGTCCTTCACGACCTTGGAGGTGTCGCCGCTGACGATGAAGGCGGGGATGTTCACGCCGTAGAACTTGCGGATGCCCTGCACGGCCTCCACGCCCGTGGAGCCGTCGAGCAGGTGAAAATCGGAGATGATCAGCGACGGCACGGTATCGAGGTGACCGAGGATGGCGTTGGCCTCGGTCGCGGACTTCGCCGTCGCCACGCGATAACCCTCCGACTCGAGCAGCATGCCCCAGGCGTTCGCCACTTTGACGTCGTCCTCGATCAAGATGATCGTGCCCACGCCGGCCGACTCCTCGGTTGCCTCGACCACGTGGTCCTCGCCGTGAGGATGCTGCGCGGCGGCCACGATGGGTACCAGGACCCGGAAGGTCGACCCCTTGCCGGGTTGCGACTCGACGCCGATATCGTGCTCCAGCAGGTCCGCGAGACGCCGTACGATGGCGAGTCCGAGACCGAAGCCTTCGGTACTCGAGCCGGGCGTCTTGGTCTGGTGGAACTCCTTGAAGATGGCCTCCAGCTGGTCTTCCTCGATGCCGATGCCGGTATCGACCACTTGCAGCCGGCACATTTCGCCGGCGCAGTCGCACACCATCTTCACGCTGCCCTTCTCGGTGTAACGGATCGCGTTCGAGACCAGGTTCTGGATGATCTCGCTCAGCAGGTTCGGGTCGCTGCGCACCGTCACCGCACAGGGCTCGGACGAGAACTCGAGCCCCTTGTGGCTGGCCTGGCGGCCGAACTCCGCCGACAGGCGGTCGATCACGCGCTGCATCGGGAATTCCTCGATGTCCGGTGTGACCACGCCCGCATCGAGCCGGCTGATGTCGAGCAGGGAATTCAGCAGGTTGGTCATCGCGGTCAGCGAATGTTCCTGGTGGTCGATCATCTCGCGAGCGCGTTCGTCCTTGACCGTGCGCCGCAGCGCGCCGTTGAGCAGGCTGAGTGCCTGTACCGGCTGGCGCAGGTCGTGGCTCGCCGCCGCGAGGAAGGCGGTGTTGGCTTTCTGCGCCCGTTCCGCGACCTGCCGCGCGGCGATGATTTCCTGCTCCATGCGACGGCGCTGGGTGACGTCCCTGATGACGCTGGAGACAAACATGCCGCTCGACGTCTTGACCGGGCTGAGGCTGATCTCGACGGGGAACTTGCTGCCGTCCTTGCGCCGGCCGAACAGGTCCAGGCCCGGCCCCATCGGCCGCAGCTCCGGATTTTCGCCGTAACGACTGCGATGGCCCTGGTGCTGCTGCCTGATGTTTTCGGGGAGGAGCATCTCCACCTCGTGCCCCAGCAGTTCGGCGCGGCCGTAGCCGAACATGTCCTCGGCCTGGCGATTGACGATGGCGATACGGCCTCGTTCGTCGACGATGATCATCGCGTCCGGGGCCGTTTCGAGCATGGTGCGGAAATAGGCCTCCGACTCGTCGCCCGCGTTCACCTCCCGGATCGTGCTGGCCACGAGCAGGCCGGCGTCGGTTTCCACCGGCGTCAGCGCGATCTCGGCGCGAAATCGGCTGCCGTCCTTGCGCAGGCCGTACAGGTCCAGTCCCGACAGCAGCGGGCGCGCCCTTGGTGACGAATTGTACCGCTGCCGATACTCCGTGTGCCGCTCGCGCAGGTCCTGCGGCAGCAGCGTCTCCACCGGCTGGCCCACCAGTTCTTCCGCGGCATAGCCGAACAGCGTCTCCGCGCCGCGGTTGACGAACGCGATCCGGCCGTCGCCGTCGGTGACGACCGCGGCGTCTGCGGCAGCGTGCAGCAGCTCGTTGACGACCTCGGCGGGCAGTCGGCTGGCGGACATGGGGGAGCACATGGAAGTGACTAAGGCCCAGATTATAAAGGCAGTTCCCGAAGAAAACAGCCTGCAATCAGGCCTTGCACCCGGCGTCGAATGCCATACGTATAGTTACGTATTCGGCCCCCAGAAAGTCACTGTTAGCTTGCCGGCAGACTACGGGGCTATACTTGGCATTCCGGGTGCCACAAGAAGAGACTGCGGTCGGGAGGACTCTCCCCTCCCCCGTGAATTACGAGTCCCGAATCCAACGCTACTACAATCAGCTGAAGGGGTCGTGCTTTGGACACGAAAGCTCAATACAACGATACGGTTGTACGCCAGTTCGCGATCATGACGGTCGTCTGGGGCGTCGTCGGCATGCTCGCCGGGGTATTCATCGCCGCACAGCTCGTCTGGCCGCAACTCAATTTCGACCTGCCGTTCCTGACCTACAGCCGGCTGCGGCCGCTGCATACCAACGCGGTGATCTTCGCGTTCGGCGGGTCGGGACTGTTCGCGACCGCCTATTACGTGGTGCAGCGCACCTGTCACGTGCGCCTCGCATTCGACAAGCTCGCGGCCTTCACGTTCTGGGGCTGGCAGGCCGTCATCGTACTCGCCGCCATCACGCTGCCGCTCGGCATTACCCAGTCGAAGGAGTATGCGGAACTCGAATGGCCGATCGACCTGCTGATCGCCGTGGTGTGGGTTGCCTTCGCAATCGTGTTCTTCATGACGATCGCGCGCCGGCGCGTCAAGCACATCTACGTCGCCAACTGGTTCTACGGCGCGTTCATCATCACGGTCGCGATCCTGCACATCTTCAACAACCTCGCCGTGCCGGTCACGCTGACCAAGTCGTACTCGATCTACACCGGCACGGTCGACGCGATGATGCAATGGTGGTACGGCCATAACGCCGTGGGCTTCTTCCTGACCGCGGGCTTCCTCGGCATGATGTACTACTTCGTGCCGAAACAGGCCGAACGCCCGATTTATTCCTACCGGCTGTCGGTGGTGCACTTCTGGTCCCTGATCGCGGTGTACATGTGGGCCGGCCCGCATCACCTGCATTACACCTCGCTGCCCGACTGGGCGCAGACGCTCGGCATGGTGTTCTCGATCATCCTGCTCGCGCCGTCATGGGGCGGCATGATCAACGGCATCATGACGCTGTCGGGCGCCTGGCATAAGCTGCGCAGCGACCCGGTACTGAAGTTCATGATCGTCGCCTTGTCGTTCTACGGCATGTCGACGTTCGAAGGCCCGATGATGTCGATCAAGACGGTGAATGCCCTGTCGCATTACACCAACTGGACGATCGGGCACGTGCACTCCGGGGCGCTCGGCTGGGTCGCAATGATGACCATGGGCTCGCTGTATTGCCTGATCCCGCGTCTCTACAACCGCAAGGGCATGTACAGCACCAAGCTGATCGACGTTCATTTCTGGACCTCGACCATCGGCGTGATCCTCTACATCGTGCCGATGTGGGTCGCCGGTGTGACCGAAGGACTGATGTGGCGCGCGGTCAACGACGACGGCACATTGACCTATTCGTTCGTCGAATCGCTCCAGGCGGTGGATCCATACCTCGTATTCAGGCTGCTGGGCGGTCTCGTGTTCTTCACGGGCATGCTCATCATGGCTTTCAACGTATGGAAGACCGTCAGCGAACAGAAGCCGGCTCCCGTAGCCGTTCTCGACCCGGCGTAAAGGAGTGACCGTTCATGCGTCATGAGGTAATTGAAAAAAGCGTAAATCTGATGATGGTGCTCATCGTGCTCGCGGTGAGCATCGGTGGCCTGGTCGAAATCCTGCCCCTGATGGTATCGAGCGAAACGACGGAGCCCGCGGAGAACATCGAGCCCTATTCGCCGCTCAGGCTGGCCGGCCGCGATGTCTACATCCGGGAAGGCTGTTACGGCTGTCATTCGCAGATGGTGCGGCCGTTCCGCAGCGAAACCGAGCGTTACGGGCCCTACTCCACGGCCGGCGAGTCCGTGTACGACCGGCCGTTCCAGTTCGGTTCGCGGCGCACGGGTCCCGATCTCGCCCGTGTCGGCGGTCGTTACAGCGATGACTGGCACCGACTGCATCTCGAGAACCCTCGCGCGCTGGTGCCCGAATCCAACATGCCGGGCTACCCGTGGCTCAACGAGAACAGGGTGGACCCCGAACTGGTGACGGCGAAGCTGCGCACGCTCAGGCTGCTCGGCGACCCGTACACCGACGAGCAGATCGAGGGCGCCGCGGCCGCGGTCGAAGGCAAGACCGAGATGGACGCGGTCGTCGCGTACCTGCAGGGGCTCGGCATCAATCGCAGCAGCCGCAGGTAGCCTGCCCGATGGATATCAACGACTTTCGGGGCATTATCACGGCGCTTACGATGCTGGCCTTCGTCGCCTTCAGCATTTTCGCGTGGCGGCGTTATCGCCATGCGGAGTTCGACGAAAGCGCCCGCCGGCCGCTCGAAGACGATCATTACATTACTGAAGATATTGCGAATCACACGCGGGAGAACACGTGATGCCTGCATTCTGGCACTGGTTTGTTGCCGTCGGCACGATCCTTTTCATCATTTGGTGCATCTGGCTGATCGGATGGTCGTCCAGGCAGGGGCCGCAAGGCAAGAGTGACGAGGAACTGACCGGTCACAAGTGGGACGGCGACCTCGAGGAGTGGAACAACCCCGCTCCGAAGTGGTGGCTGTACCTGTATTTCATTACCGTGTTCTGGGCCATCGGCTACCTGGTTGCTTTCCCCGGGCTCGGCAATTTCGAGGGCATGCTCGGCTGGTCGCAGGCGAAACAATACGCGGCCGAGCAGCAGGCCGCCGCGGCGCGCTTCGAACCGATCTACGCCGGCTATGCCGAGATGGACTTCGAGGCACTGGCGCAGAACGCCGACGCCATGAAGCTCGGCGCCAGCCTGTACGCGAGCTACTGCACGACCTGCCACGGCTCGGACGCACGCGGTGCGCCGGGCTACCCGAACCTGACGGACAACGTCTGGATCTGGGGCAACAGCGAGCAGCAACTCACGACGACGCTCAAGCAGGGCCGCAATGCGGTCATGCCGGCCCTCGGCGCTGCGCTCGGCGGCGACGAAGCCATCGACGACATGGTTACCTACGTGCGCAGCCTCAGCGGCCTGGTCGAGGCCGACGAAGGCGCAGCGGCGATGCAGTCGAAGTTCGTCGCGCTCTGCAGTGCCTGCCACGGCACGGACGGCACCGGCAACCCGATGCTCGGCGCGGCAAACCTGACCGATGACAACTGGCTCTACGGCAGTTCCGCCGAGGCCGTGCGTCACACGCTCGTCAACGGCCGCAACGGCGTCATGCCACCGCACGGCGAGTTGCTCGGCGAAAACCGTACCAAGATCCTCGCGGCTTACGTTTACAGCCTCGGCAGCGGGGAATAGACGACACCGACAGCAGGCAGCATCGTGATACAGGAAGACTATCGCGGCACCAGGCAATGGAGCCGGAACAGCCAGGCTATCGCCATCGTCGTATGGATTTCCTTCCTGAGTGCCGCGATCGGCACGATGCTGTTTTTCGCGCTGTTCGACCCCGTCGACCTGACCGGGATTTTTGACGGCGATCTCGATATCGGCCGCGAAGCCGGCTATGCGGCCGGCTTTTTCTTCTTCTGGCTGATCTCGGGTTTCGCCAGCGCGGTCACGGCATGGCTGGTTCGCACGGCACCGAAACGAACCAAGAAGCGCCAGGGATGAAGGCGGACGCAGACACCAACGAGGCGCCCGGCGCGCCGATGTTCGCCAGCGCGGAGAAAATCTATCCGCGCGAAATGAAGGGGCGCTTCGACAAGCTCTCGAAGCTCGCGACCGTGGTCCTGCTCGGCCTCTTCTACGTCGTGCCGTGGCTGACCTGGGACGAGCGCCAGGCGGTGCTGTTCGATTTGCCGGCCCGCAAGTTCTACCTGCTCGGCCTCACGCTCTGGCCGCAGGATTTCCCCTATCTCGCGATGCTGCTCATCATCGCTGCCCTGTCCCTGTTCTTCTTTACCGCGCTGCTCGGCCGCGTGTGGTGCGGCTTCGCCTGTCCGCAGACCGTCTGGACCGAAGCCTTCATCTGGATGGAGCAGTGGACGGAGGGCACGCGTTCGCAGCGCATGAAGCTCGACAAGGCGCCGTGGAGCTGGAACAAGCTGCGCCGCAAAGGCAGCAAGCAGTTCCTCTGGGTAACCTTCTCGTTGTGGACGGGCTTCACCTTCGTCGGCTATTTCGTGCCCGTCCGGGAACTGGGGCCGCAGCTCCTGACCTTCTCCGCGGGCGGCTGGGCGACCTTCTGGACGCTGTTCTACGGCTTCGCCACCTACGGCAATGCCGGCTACATGCGCGAACAGGTGTGCAAGTACATGTGTCCTTACGCGCGCTTCCAGAGCGCGATGTTCGACAAGGACACGCTCATCATCTCGTACGACGAGAAGCGCGGCGAGCCGCGCGGCAGCCGCAAGCGCGGCGCGGATCCGGACAAGCTCGCGCTCGGCCACTGCATCGACTGCACGCTGTGCGTGCAGGTCTGCCCGACCGGCATCGATATTCGCGAAGGCCTGCAGTACGAGTGCATTGCCTGCGCGGCCTGCATCGACGCCTGCGACTCGGTCATGGACAAGATGAACTACCCCCGCGGCCTGGTGCGCTACTCGACCGAGCACGCGATGAAAGAGGGCGACACCCGGATCCTGCGGCCGCGGGTCCTCGTTTACGCCGTGCTGCTGATGGTGCTGGTCGGCGGGCTGGTGACCTCGATGGCGACACGCACGCCGATCATCCTCGACGTCATTCGCGACCGGAAC
This sequence comes from uncultured Gammaproteobacteria bacterium, assembly GCA_963712755.1. Taxonomy (GTDB): domain Bacteria; phylum Pseudomonadota; class Gammaproteobacteria; order Steroidobacterales; family Woeseiaceae; genus UBA1847. Next base: position 107,244 of record CAVQIY010000002.1, read on the forward strand.
TTCCTGTACCGGGAGCTGCCGGACGGCGAGATCGAGAACATCTACACGCTCAAGATCGTCAACCAGCGCGACGACGTGCGGACCTTCCGGCTCACCGTCAGCGGCGTTCCGGGCATCGAACTCGAGGGCGTTGCCGAGACCGTGGCCGTGGACGGCGGCGCGGTGCTGTCACTGCCGGTGAGCGCCCGCGCGCCCGCGGGCAGCGCCTATGGCATCATGGACATCGCGTTCAGCGTCACCGACGTGGACGACCCGTCCGCGAGCATGACCGAGGACAGCCGCTTCCTGGGCCCGACGCCCTGAGCACTGCATTCATGACCGATCTCGACACCAAGCCCTGGTACCGGCAATTCTGGCCGTGGTTCCTCATCGCCCTGCCCGCATCCGCCGTCGTCGCGAGCCTCTACACCGTCTCGCTGGCCGTGCGCACGACCGACTCGCTCGTCGTGACCTCGGAGGACGGCATGGACGTCGTGACCAGCCGGCATCTCGCCGCGGAGCGGGTCGCGGCCGATCTCGGCATCCGTGCGACGCTCGCGATCGATCTCGAATCCGGCGCCATCGAAGCGCGGCTCAGCGCCGACGCGCCTCTCGATCCGCCGAAGACGCTGCAGCTGCTGTTCTCGCACCCCGCTTTTGCGTACCGGGACCGGGTCGTCGCGCTGACGGCCGCGATGCCGGACACGGACGGCACGCCGGTCTGGTCGGGCCACCTCGTCGACGTGCCCGACGGGCGCTGGTACGTGGTGCTGGCGGACGGCGACACCTGGCGCCTCACGGGCAGCTGGTCGGGCGCTACCGCGCTCCATCTCGGACCCGCGGGCGCAAGCGGCGATGGCCGCGGCTGAAACGTGTTTTCACTGCGCCCTGCCCATCCCGGCGAACTGTGACATCCGGGTAGACATCGGCGGCGAACAACGGCCGGTCTGCTGTCCCGGCTGCAAGGCGGTCGCCACCCTCATCCGCGACGCCGGCCTGGAACGCTACTACGACTCGCGGGAACGGCCCGACCCGGGCGCCGTGCGGCCGGCCGAGGACGCAGGCGAATGGCAGGTGTTCGACCGCGAGGACATGCTGGCCGCATTCGCAGTCCGCGACGGTGACGCCGCCGAGGCAACGATTTACGTCGGCGGCATGTACTGCGCCGCGTGCAGCTGGCTGATCGACGCGGCCCTGCGCAAGCTGCCGGGGATCACGAATGCCGACGTCAACCCGGTCACCCACCGCTTGCGCGTCGCGTGGGATACGTCGTCGACCGGTCTCGGCCGCATCCTGGCGACACTCGCCGACCTCGGCTACAAGCCGCAGCCGCTGGCGCCCGACTCGACCGAACGGCCGGAGCGGGCCGAACAGCGCACCGCCCTGAAGCGCCTGCTGGTGGCGTCGCTCGGCATGATGCAGGCCATGATGTTCGCCGTCGCGCTCTACTCCGGCGAGTTCCAGGGCATCGACGCCGACATGGAACGCTTCCTGCGCCTGGTGTCCTTCCTCGTGACGACGCCGGTGGTGTTCTACTCGGCGCGGCCGTTCTTCACCGGCGCGCTCCGCGGCCTGCGCGCGCGCCGTCCGGGCATGGACGTGCCGGTGTCGATCGCCATCGGCGGTGCGTACGTCGCATCGGTGTACTCGACCTACACCAACGGCCCGGCCGTCTGGTACGACTCGGTCACGATGTTCGTATTCTTCCTGACCGTGGCGCGCTACCTCGAGATGCGCGCCCGGCATCGCTCCGTCGATCGCAGCTCGGCGCTGGCATCCCTCCTGCCGAATACCGCCACGCGGCTCGAGGGCGGCGTACGCAGGCAGGTACCGGTCACGCAGCTCGCCGCCGGGGATATCGCCATGGTCCGCGCCGGCGAGTCGTTCCCCGCGGACGGCTCGATCACCGCCGGGCGCAGCAGCGTCGACGAGTCGATGCTCACCGGCGAGTCGAGGCCGCAGCAGAAATCGGCTGGCGACGCGGTCGTCGCCGGCAGCGTCAACCTCGACGGTGTCGTGGAGATGCGCGTCGACGCAACGGGAACGGACACGACCCTCGGGACGATCGGCAGGCTCAGCGAAAGAGCCCGCTACGCGCGGCCCGCGTTCGTGCAGCTCGCGGATCGCATCGCCAGCTACATCGTCGTCGCGATCCTGGTTCTTGCCGCTGCGGTTGCAACCAGCTGGTACTTCATCGACCCCGAACGGGCATTCGTCATCACCTTGTCGGTGCTCGTGGTCACGTGTCCCTGCGCGCTCGCGCTGGCGACGCCGACGGCATTCGCCGCCGCCGGCAGCCGGCTTTCCGATCTGCACCTGCTGGTGACCAACGGCAACGCGATCGAAGCGCTGTCGAGAGCGACGCACATCGTTTTCGACAAGACCGGCACGCTGACCCGCGGCATGCCGGAGGTGGTGAAGACCGTCGCTCACGATCCGCACTGCGGCGAGCAGGAATGCCTGCAGATCGCCGCGGCCCTCGAAGTCGCCTCGACGCACCCGATCGCGCGTGCATTTTCGCATTACGAATCCGCGCTCACGGCGACCGGTGTCGAGATACGTGTCGGCGCAGGCGTCGAAGGCGTCGTCGACGGCAAACACTGGAAACTCGGCAACGCGGCTTTCGTCCCCGGCGCAGCCCCGCCGACGCAGGACGGCAATGCAACGCAGGTATTCCTCGGCACCGGCGAACGCGTCGTGGCCACCTTCACGATCGCCGACACGCTGCGCGAGGATGCTGGCAACACATTGAAAAAACTGGATAAAATGGGCTTTTCGCTGTCCCTCGTGAGCGGCGACGGCGAGGCGCCCGTGGCGCAGGCGGCCGCGTCTCTCGGCATCAGCGATGCGCGCTCCGGCTGCACCCCGAGCGACAAGCTGGAACGCATCAGCGCGCTGCAGCAACAGGGAGAGGTCGTCGTGATGGTCGGCGACGGTATTAACGATGCACCCGTATTGGCCGGCGCCGACGTGTCGATCGCGCCGTCGCATGCCGCATCGCTCGCGCAGTCGAGCGCCGATGTCCTGATGCTCGGCGACTCGTTGCGCCCGCTCGTCACGCTGGTGGAGGCGGCGCGGCGCACGATGCGGATCGTGCGCCAGAACCTGGCCTGGGCGATCGTATACAATGTCTCCGCAGTCCCGCTCGCCGCGGCCGGGTTCGTGCCGCCGTGGCTTGCGGCGATCGGCATGAGCACGAGTTCGCTGGTCGTCGTCCTCAATGCGCTGCGCCTGAGCCGTATCCGATGAGTGTGCTTTACTTCCTGATTCCCCTTGCGCTGCTGCTGCTGGCAGGCGCGGTATGGGCATTCTTCTGGGCGGTCGGCAGCGGCCAGTTCGACGACCTCGACACGCCGGCCGTACGCATCATCATGGACGACGACGAGCGTCCACCGGACGACGATACGAAGTGACCGACCTTCTTGCAGCCCTTACCACGGCCTTCCTGGCGGGGCTCGTCGGCAGCGCGCACTGCCTCGGCATGTGCGGCGGCATGTCGGGCCTGTTCGCCCTGCATGCCAGCGTCCGCGGCCTGCGTCGGCAGCTGCCGATGGCACTCGTCTACAATGCCGGGCGGCTCGCCAGCTACGCGATCCTCGGCTTCGCGGTCGCCGCCGTCGGCAGCCGCTTCGCCGGGCTGACGCCCGCAGTGGGCAAGCCCGTGCGGCTCATCGCGGGCGCCGTCATCATTCTCATCGGCCTGCAGATCGCCTTCAACGTCCGCGCCCTCGGCTTCCTGGAACGAATGGGCGGCGCCGCATGGTCGCGTGTGTCGCCGCTCGCCGGCCGCTTGCTGCCGGTCAACAGCCTGCCGCGTGCGCTGGGCCTCGGGCTGCTGTGGGGCCTGATACCCTGCGGACTCGTCTACAGCATGCTGCTGGTGGCCGCGACCAGCCTGCGCGCCGCCGATGGCGCACTGGTCATGGTGGCGTTCGGCATCGGCACCCTGCCCGCAATGTTGCTCACCGGGCTCGGTGCCGCGCGTCTCGCGCAGCTGATGCAGGACCGGCGCACGCGGCTCGGCGCTGGTTTACTCATCGTCATGCTCGGTATACTGACTTTGCTCATGCCGATCACGGCATTGCTATCGCCCGGCCCGCATTCGCACCACTGACCCGACCGCCAGGAGCCCGAGACTTGGATCTGGAACAACTGAAGGCAAAGGCCCTCGAATACTGGGACATCGCGGTCGGCTACCTGAGCCACCCGGAGCTCCTGTTCCAGCTCGGCCTCATACCGTTGCTGTTCGTTCCGGCGTGGTTCCTCTCCAACCGCGTCGAGCCGCTGCTCGAAAAGCAGGCGCGCAAGATCCGGGGCATGCCGGGCACCCTGCGCATCATCGTCGCGTTCCTGCGCCGCATGGAGTGGCTCTTCTTCGTCGTGCTGCTGGGGCTCGCCGTCGTCGCCACGGAGATCGCCGGATGGCCCGCGAACAACTACCTGATCAAGAGCGCCATGCTGCTGGCCGGTGCATGGTTCCTGATCTCGGTGGCCTCGCACGCCATTCGCAAACGGCTCGTGCGAAAAACGTTCTCACTGATCGTGTGGGTCCTCGCCGCCGCCGCGATACTCGGCATCGTCGACGACGTCACGGCCGTCCTGGACAGGGTCGGCTTCAGCCTGGGCGGCACCCGCATCACGCTCCTGCTCGTCCTGCAGACGATCGTATTCGTCGGCGGCCTGCTGTGGCTGGCGATGAAGCTCGGCAACTTCTTCGACAATCGCATCCAGCAGGTCGACGAACTGACCCCGTCGCTGCGTGTCCTGCTCGGCAAGATCCTGCGCATCGCGCTCGTCGTTCTCGCCGTGACGATCGCGATGCAGAGTGTCGGCATCAACCTGACGGCGCTTACGGTGCTGTCCGGTGCCGTCGGTGTCGGTATCGGTTTTGGCCTGCAGAAGGTCGTGTCGAACTTCATATCGGGCATGATCATCCTGCTCGACGAATCGATAAAGCCGGGTGACACGATCACGGTCGGCGAGACCTTCGGCTGGATCCGCGAGTTGCGCGCCCGCTTCGTTTCCGTGGTCACGCGCGACGGCCGCGAGTACCTGATCCCGAACGAGGATTTCATCACGACGCAGGTCATCAACTGGTCCTTCTCCGACAAGTTCGTGCGCCTCGACGTACCGTTCGGCGTGTCCTACGATTCCGACCCGCACCAGGTGATCGACGTCGCGATAAAGGCCGCGGCGGCAGTCGACCGCGTCGAAGCCGACTATCGCCCGCCCGTGTGCTGGATAACCGAGTTCGGCGACTCGTCGATCAACTTCCTGCTGCGTTTCTGGATCGACGATCCGCAGCAGGGCCTGACGAACATACGCGGACAAGTGATGCTTGCGCTCTGGGACGGCTTCAAGGAGCACGGCATCAAGATTCCGTTCCCGCACCGCGAAGTGATCATGAAGACGCCCGTCACCGTGACGTCGGTGGATCCGCAGGCTCAAGGCAGCGAGTAGGCGGGCCGCTCTTCCTCCTCCTTGGCCTCCACCAGCTCGATCCGGCAGTTCAGTTCCGACAGCATCGCGTAAATGGGCCGCGTGCTGATGAACGATGGCGCGACGAGGATATTCTCGCGGCTGCCGATGAACTCCCGCAGGCGCAAGGCGTCCGATTCGTCGAGGATCTCGAATACCGGTTCCAGGTGAGCTTCGGCCGCCAGCTTGCGGATAGCCTCCCGTGCGCGCGCAGCCCGTTCCCGGCTCACCTGTTCCGCGCGCTGCCGGGTAAATTCGACCGCGACCCCGCCGGCGCGCAGGATCTCGCGCGTGAACGGCAGGCTGGCGACGCGGTGCCAGCGATCGTCCTGCACATACAGCGCGGCCAGCTCGGCCGGCGACTCCCGCAGCAGCCGCAGCGCGGTTTCCCACAGCAGTGCGACCGGCGTCGTCTCGGTCACCGCGATCACCACGCGCAGCTTTACCTCATTCCTCGTCACTTGCCATCGCCTCCTTCACGAAGCTCCTGCGCGCCGTCGCGTATTCGACGAGCTGCTGCTCGACCAGGGCATTCACCGAGCCTTCAGGGAAAGCGCCGTCGTCGCCGCGCTCCCCGGCATCAACGCCGGTCAGGATCGTTATGGCCTCGTCGACATGGCGAACCGCAAAGATCCGGAACTCGTCGCGCCCGACCGCCTCGACGACATCCTCGCGCAGCATCAGGTGCTTGACGTTGTCCTGCGGGATGATCACCCCGTGGGACCCGTCGAGGCCCCGCTCGCGGCAGACGTCGAAAAATCCCTCGATTTTTTCATTGACGCCACCGACAACCTGCACCCGGCCCAGCTGATTCACCGAGCCGGTGACCGCGATGTACTGCCGGATGGGCAGGCGCGACAACGATGACAACAGCGCCGAGAGCTCGGCCACCGAGGCACTGTCGCCCTCCACGCCGCCGTACGACTGCTCGAACACGACGCTGCCGCGCAACGACAGCGGCAGGTCGGGTGCGTAGCGTGACGACAGCGCCGAGGAGAGGATCATCATGCCTTTCGAGTGGATGGCGCCGCCGAGTTCCACTTCGCGCTCGATATCCACGACGTCGCCGGTGCCGATACGGGTCGTAGCCGTGATACGCACCGGGTGACCGAACCGGAACTCGCCGAGGTCGGTAACGGAGAGCCCGTTGACCTGGCCGACGCACTCGCCGCTGGTATCGATCAGCAGCGTTTCGCGCCTGATCGCATCAATGACCCTCGACTGCATGCGGCCCAGCCTGCGGTGCCGCTCGACGACCGCTTTCGCGACGTCCCCGGCGTCGACCTCCGCCGCGCTGCGTTGCCGCGCCCAGTAGTCCGCCTGCACGATGAGATCGTCGAACGAGTCCATGTGCATCGACAGCCGCTCACTGTCTTCCGCGTGGCGGGCCCGTTCCTCGATGACCCGCTGCACGGCCGCCGTGCTGAACGGCAACAGTTCCTTCGCCTGCACCTCGTGCAACACCAGCCTTGCGTACCGTTCCACGTTGTCGTCGCTGCGCTCGAGGTCGTCGTCGAGGTCCGCGGCCACCTTGAACAGGCTGCCGAATTCGATGTCGTAGTGCCTCAGCAGGTAGTACAACCAGCGCTCGCCGATGAGAATGATCGTCACATCCAGCGGTATCGGCTCGGGCTTCAGCGTCGTCGTGCTGACGAAGCCCCAGGATTCACCCGGCGATTCGATGCTCACCTGCTTCGCGAACAACGCCTGCTTCATCGCCTCCCAGACGAACGGCCGCGTCAGCACGCGGCGCGTGTCGAGAATGAGATAGCCGCCGTTCGCCTGCAGCAGCGCGCCCGAGCGCACCAGGCGGAAGTCCGTCATCAGCGTGCCCATTTCCGCGCGATGCTCGATGCGGCCGATGATATTCGGGTAGTTGGGGTTGGCCTCGTACACGACCGGCGCCTTGTCGGCGCCCGCGTTGTCGACGAGCAGGTTGACCTCGTACTGGCTGTAGAGCTGTTCCGAATCGCGGCTCAGGAACGGCAGCGACGGGGTCTCCGTCTGCTGGAAGTCCTCGGCATTCCGGATGATGTTGTCCTGGACGTCGTCGAGGTACGCGGCGACGCGCGGCATCGACCTGTACTTCGCCTTGAGGTCGGCGAGTTGCACGCTGACCGCGTGCGCGGTGACCTCCTCGTTGAGCGCTTTCACGCGTTCCCGGTGCGCCTTGCGCAGCTTCGGCATCATCTCGACGCGCTGCTGGAGTTCATCGCTCAGCCGTTCGGTCGCAGCCTCGATCTCGTGGCGCTTCTTCTCGGGTAACTTGTTGAATTCCTTGTCGCCGATCACCTTGCCGTCGATGATGGGCGCAAGCACGTAGCCGGTCGGTGTCTGCAAGACGCCGACTCCCTCTTCGGCCGCGCGCTCGTTGAGCGTTTTCCATTGTTCCTCGACCTGGTTCTTGGTGTCTTCCTCGATCGCACGCAGCTGGTTGCGGTAGTCCTCGCCCTCGAATGCCGCCGGGATGGCAAGCTGCATCTCGCCGATCAGGTTACGCATGTCCTGGCGGAACTCGCGGCCCTTCCCGGCCGGAAAGCGCAGCGATTGCGGCCGCTCGGGATTCGAGAAATTGTTGACGTAGCACCAGTCCGACGGCGCCCCCCGGGTCTTCGCATGTTCGGCAACGAGGCGGTTCACCAGGTCGTGACGGTTGCTGCCGATCGGCCCGAGCACATAGATGTTGTAGCCATCCCTGCGCATTTCGATGCCGAAGCGAATCGCATCGATGGCGCGTTCCTGTCCGATGCAGGGCTGCTCGGTCCCGGCGCTGCGCTGCGCGAAATCGGCGGGTAGCGAACAGCGCCTGCGCAATGCATCCGGCTGGACGTGGTATTGCTGGAGTGCGTCAGCTGCCATGGTTTCTCCCTTCAAAGGGGTCCGCGCTGTTTCTCAATGGGAGCACAGGGAAAGTCCGGATGGCTATTAGGGACTATCCCGATGGGGTTTGTCGCGGTTCGAGAACCGCTCCTCACGGGACCCTGCGCGGCCCTTGTAGGAGCGGGCCTCGGCCCGCGATTCCACAGCGAAAAAAAGGGGCGGCCGCGCCGCCCCCAGTGTACTGACAATCCCCGTGCGTCAGGCGACCTTGACCTTGTAGGGCGTGGTTGCCTCGACTTTCGGCAGGACGATCTCGAGGACGCCGTCCTTCATTTCAGCCTTGGCCTTGTCGCCAAGTACTTCGAACGGCAGGAGTACCGACCGGTACAGACGGCCATAGGCCATCTCGTGATGGACGAACTCCTCTTTCTTCTCCTCTTTCTCGTAGTCCCGCTTCGCCTCGATGATCAGGCGATCGCCCGAGATGGTTATCTCGAGGTCTTCTTTCTTGATACCGGGGACGTCGGCGCGTACGACGAGCTTGTCATCCTTGTCGAGGATGTCGACCTTCGGAAACACGTCGAATTTCTCGTCGAATTCCGTCATGAAAGGCCTTCTCCAGGCATACGGCTCAAAGAATCCCTCCATCCAGCGGCGTGGAAAGGCGCTCTCGAAGAACTCTTCCATGCCGTGGGTGAACGGCCTTATTGCCCTGCCGGTCTCGTGCTCTTTCTTCGGCAAGATGTTGCGGACCTTGGGCATAACCTCACCTCCTTGAAGTCATGAGCCGGAAATGGTTTCCGGCTCACTTTATATAAACCTGCAAGCGTTCGAATCCAATCGGTACTTCCCCGAATTGCACCGCGCGGTTCGGCGGTTCACATTCAACGCAGTGGTCCGAGTCACCTGGACAAGGCGGTGTCGCATGAGAAATCCCACTATCCTGATCCTCGCCCTCGCGGGCGCAGCTTTCGCGGCCAGTGCGGGCACACTGGTGCGGTTCGAGGGCAAAAGTAACGAGCGCACGCCGGTGTTCGAGCCCGCCAGCCCGTGGATGCTCTACTGGTACACACAGAGCGACAACACGCTGCCCAAGACGTTCGAGTTGCGTCTTTACGAGGCGGACTCCGGCAAGTACCTGGGCACCATCATCCAGCAACGGATCATCGCGAATGGCGAGAAACTGTTCGAGGAACCGGGCCGCTACCAGGTGGACGTCGTGGCCGGCAACGTCGACTGGACGCTGGTCGTGTCCGAACTCGCCGCGGAGAAAGCGGCGCAACTGATCCGTGAGAGCAAGGGCCAGCCGACGCTCGAGGACAGCGCCGGGCGCTACGCAAGGCAGGTTGCGGAAAGCAGCTTCGAATCCTGGCGGCCCGTCGACGACGCGACCCTGCTACTGTTCGCCGCCGACGAATCGCGCGGCTTCCGGGTCAGCTTCGAGGTGCCTTGCAAGGGCCTCAAAGACGCCTCGGAGCTCATATTCGTCAGCTCCGGCAGCGACGGGGCGCTCTACGACTCGATCATGCTGGACGACGGCACCCAGTGTGCATTTGCACGGGTCGTGCCGACGGTTTTCGACTAGCGACGCTGCTCGCCATCGGCTTCCCGCTGCAACCGCCGCTCGAGGCTTTCGAGGGCATTATCCGCGTACGCGGCGCACTCGCCGCCGTCGATGAACGCGCTGCTGCCCTGCTCCAGCTTTTCCTGCATGCGAAACAGGAACGGGTGCGGCGCCAGCAGGATGTCGCAGTCGAGCTGCGCGATCGCCGCCGCGCTCGCGCGAACCTGCTCCGCCGCGCCATCACCGAAGCGATAGGCATCGCTGGCGACCAGCCCCAGGCTGTCGGCATAGACGAACCGCCGGCATTCACCGGCCGCGCATGACTGCCAGGTCCAGCTGACGCCGCCCGGTGTGTGCCCCGGCGTGTACACCGCGGTCAGGGTAACGTCACCGACGACGACGCTGGCGCCGTCCTCCACGATCTCGGCGCCACTGACGGCAGGAAAGGCCGTGGTGTCGCCGCCGTACTGGGGGTCGTCTTCGAGCAGCTCGCCACGCGCGAGCGTATTCGCAGCATGACGGCTCGTGACGACGCGCGCGCCACTGGCCCGCTGCAGAGCCGCAATGCCGCCCGCGTGATCGTAGTGCGCGTGCGACAGGGCGACCAGGCGCACGTCCCCGAGCGAGAATCCGAGTGCTTCGAGATTCGCTGCGATGAGTGGCACGGACTGCGGCAACGCACCGTCGAACAGGACCAGGCCGTCCCCGCTGTCGATGAGGATGACGGCGAGCCCGGCCGTGCCGACGTAGTAGGTGTTGCCGAACAGCCGGTAAGGCGCCTGCGGTTCGTTCCACGCGGCGCAGGACCGGCAGTCGATCGGCGGGTCGAGATAGTCGTCAGTCGCGACGGCCGTACCGAAAAAAAGCGGCACCGCCAGCAAGGCGGTGCCGCCGATTCGCACGAGCAACCTCAATTCGAGGCTTTGGCCTGCGCCCGCAGGCTCATCTGGCCACAGTCGTTCTCGAGGAAGTCGATGATGGCCGTATACAGGTCACTCTTGTGATCGTAGAACAGCGTATTCGAGAAGTGGTCCGCGCCCTTGAGCTCGAGGTACTTGTAATTCTTGTTGTACTTCTCGAGGAGCTTGCGGTACTTCCTGGCATGGTCCGGCGGCACGCGCTGGTCGACGTCACCGTGGATCAGCAGCATGGGCACGTTGACCTTTGCGGCCTCTTCGAGCGGCGAGATCGCCTCGTCCCAGGTATTGATCTGCTCGATGGCGGGCCAGCCGCGCAACTCGAAGCGGTAATAGTTGACCTGCATGATCGGGTCCGATACCGCCGCGCCCGCGATCACGCACTGGTAGATCTGCGGCGTGCGCGAAGCCGCCACGAGCGCCGCGTAGCCGCCGTAGGACCAGCCGAACATGGCCATGCGGTTCGGGTCGGCGAGGCCTTCCTCGACCAGGAACAGTGCGCCGTCGTCCTTGTCGTCCTGCATCTTGAAACCCGCCTGGCCGCCGTCCAGGAACGCTATCTCGTAGAAATCCTGCCCGTAGCCCTGTGAGCCGCGGTACTGCGGCTGCAGGACCAGGAAGCCGTTGTTGGCGAGCATCTGCGCCCACTCGTCGTAGACGACCGTCTCCTGCACGTACGGGCCGCCGTGCGGCAGCACGATCAGCGGGAACGGTGGCTCGCCGTTCGGTACCGTGAGAAACGCGGGAATCGTCAGGCCGTCGCGCGACTTGTACGTGATGTAGCGCATGTCGGCCAGCTTCTCGCTCTCCAGCAGCGGCTGGCGGCTGCCCGCCGCCTTGATCTTGCCGTCCATGAGGAGATAGTAGGTGCCCGGGTCGCGCGGCCCCTGGTTCAATACCGTCATCGTGTTGCCATCCCGCGAGCGGCTCGGGATGCTGATCATGTACGAATTCGGGATGACGCTCTCGAGCTGCTTGTAGATAGCGCCTTCGATTTCGTCGAAATACTCGACATGCAGCTTGTCCTTGAAATAGCTGACACCGGTCACTCGATCCGGATGCGTCCAGGTATTGCTGTGGTAACGAATGCCGTAAACATCGACGTCCGAGCGCCGGTAGATCAGCTCGTCGAAGGCGCCGGTATTGGTGTCGACCGACCACAGGCCCAGCTTGTCGTTGCCGTTGCTGGCGACCGCCAGCACATGGTCCGGCTTCGTGTCGTCGAGTTCCAGCACCTCGAACAGGTCGGGCTTGTCGAAATCCTGGCGCCGGAACTCCTTCCAGCCGCCTGCTTCCCCGGGCTTGCGCCAGTACCAGACGAGCTCGTTCGCGGCGAGGTCGAAGCCGCGCGCGAGCCAGGGATTGCCATCGCCGTCGAACTCGATCTGGCCGAGCGACAGCTTGCCGCGGATCAGGAGCTCCTTGGTGCCCTTCTCCACGTCGAACTTCCAGTAAGCGCGCGGCCGGAACGCCTCGGACAGCTTCCTGCCGGGATCGTCCGCATCCGCACTGCCTTCCTGGAAGGAAATGATGATCTTGGTCGGGTCGTTCGGCAGCAGGTTCTCGATCAGCGGGTCCGTCTCGTCGAACTGCTCCAGGTCTTTCGACTCGACGTCGACGATCGCAAGCCGGGTCTCGTAGACGCCCTGGTTGAAGCCCTCGATTCGGTTACGCACCTTCTGCCGCAGGTAGAAAATGATGTCGTTGTCGCTGGCCCAGAAGAAATTCGTGATCTCCATGGGATCCGCGTTCAGCGTGAATACGGGCTCCCGCTTGTCGAGCTTGGCCGCCTCGTAGACCTCGATGATCGGGTTGGCGTCTTTCGCCGGTATTTTCATGATGCCGAGGTACTTGCCGTCCGGCGACACCTGCGCCGCGTTGATCACCGGGCGCAGCGCCCAGTAGTCGAGCGGGTAAGGCTCGAACTCGGTCTTTGCGGCCGCGGCGAGCGACGGCAACGCGGCAAATGCGAAAAGCGCGGCTATGACAATACGCTGTCTCATGATCTCGTGCCCCTGGAAAACGGCGCCCGATGTGCCGGGCGATTGAACATAAAAAAGGCCCACGGGTCACCCCGTGGGCCTTATTTTACTCAAATGTGAGCCGGATGGGACCCGGTCACTGCGAGCCGCCGAAATTCACGGCAACGTTAACGAAGTAGGTCCTTCCGTTAATGTCGTAGCCGTAACCGATCGGCGTGTTGTTGATTGAGAGGACTTCCGTTCCGTCGACGAACGGCGGCTCTTCGTCGAAGAGGTTGCGGATGCCGCCACCGATGGTCCAGCGATCGCCGTAGAAATACAGCGACAGGTTGTGCAGGAAGTAATTCTCGGTGTAGCCGACGTCGCGACAGAGCTCGTCATCCGGCGCACCCAGGCAGGTGTTGGCGATGCCGAAGATATCGTCGAAATCATCGACCCCGCTCGGGTCCTGCCTAACCGACGCCATGTAACGCGTCTCCCACGTCAGACGATAGTCATCGTAGTCGAAGCGGAACAGTGCCTGCGTCGTCCAGTCCGGGTAACCCCACTCGCCCTGGAACGTATCGAAGTCACGATTGCCTTCGTCGTCCGTGAACAGCGTCGAGTTCTCGAGCTGGCGGTTTGCGCGGATGTCCATGCCGAAGTCAACCGGACGCTCGAATACCGTGAACGTCTTGTCGAACGCCAGGTTGATGTCGACACCGCGCGCCGACTGCGCATCGCGGTTGATGAAGCCACGGTCGAGGAACGTCAGGAACGGCGTGTTCGGGTTGTCCTGCGGGTCCGTTACTTCACGCGTGATGCGATCGCAGAATGCGCTGTTGCCGGTGTTCGAGTTGTAGCAGTCGTTCACGATGAACTGGCCGCTCGGCTCGATGATCGTATTGCGAATGTCGATCTCGTAATACGTTGCACTCAACGACAGGCCGAAAGCGTTCGTGAACGGCTGGTCCCACGACAGGCCTGCCGACCAGGACGTCGACTTCTCGGGATCCAGCGTCAGCGAACCGCCCGCGGCCACTTCGACGCTATAGACATTGAAGCCGTTGTTCTGCGCCAGCGTCGGGTCTACACCCTGCGCCAGGCAGTTGGTCAGCACCTGCGCTTCGCGGTTGTCGTTGCCCGGGATGTAATCGCCGGTGATCGGATCCAGGGCGTCGTCCGGAATCAGGCAGGGATCGAAGATGTTCAGGAAGCCCGTCTGGTCCTGCAGATACAGCTCGCGCAGGTTGGGCGCGCGGAATGCCGTGCCGTAGGTCGCGCGCAGCAACAACGAGTCCGTCGGACGCCAGCCGAACTTGCCGGACCAGGTCCAGTTCTCGCCGTAGATCTCGTGATCGGTCATGCGCGAGGACAGGTTGATATTCATCTCCTGGAAGCCCGGCGTGCCGGCGAAGATCGGCACTTCGACTTCGGCGAAGAGCTCGGTGATGTCGACATCGCCGACCGCGCCGCCGTCTGAGAAGAAGCCGAAGAACAGGCCGTCGCGAGCAACGTCGTCAGGCAGCGAGGTGATCTCGTCCTTGCGGTATTCGGCACCGATGCCGAAGGCAACCGGGCCGGCCGGAACTTCGAAAACGTCGCCCGTCGCGTAGGCCGTGAAGACCGTCTGTTCGTATTCCGTGTCGAAGTCGCGGTCGTCGAACAGGTAGGCGCGCTCGGCCGCCGTGGCGAAGTCGCCGGTCACCGAGCCCGTACCGATCGGGTACAGCGACGGCGCGAACAGGTCGACCGGGACGCAGCCGTTGGCGACGTCGTCGCGCAGCGTGGCGCCGGTGTCGTTCTCGCAGGGCGTGCCCGTGGTCGAGTTCCAGCCCAGCGCGTGATCGAGACGGTCGCCGCGGATACCGGCACGGTGGGACTCACCGGTGGACAGCGTGTACATGGCCGCCACTTCGAACGTCCAGTTGTCGAAGCTTGCGAAGTTCATGAACGGCATGTCGCCGCGCACACCCAGCACGCCGCGCGTCTGGTCGGCGGTCACATCGGTGAAGTTGCGGTCGCCGATGACCGAAACGATCGGAACGACGTTCTGCGGCCCGAACGGGGCGCCGAAGGTCTGGTCGCAGCTGCCGCCCGCGCTCGGGTCACAATTGAAGGTATCCAGGACCTGCTGCACGAAGTTCGGGTTGTTCATCAGCGCATCCCAGGCTTCGCCGCAGTCCACGCCGCGGATGCCGGCCGGGTTACAGATGTTGAACGGGTTGCCGCCGGGAACGGTCGGGAACAGCTGAGGTTCCGCCGAATCCGAGTTGAAGTCGCGGCGTGCGTACAGCACCTCGAAGAACGGCGTGATGTTGGCCTCGCCCGCGAAGGTGTATTCACCGAAAGCCATGAAGCTCTGGGTCGATACGTCCGGGAACAGGTCGGAGTCCTGCCAGCGATCGGTACCGTTGAGGTCGTAGTCGCGGAACGTCAGGTCGGTCGAGCCGTCGCCGTTGCCGTCGATACCGATGGCGCCGAACAGGTTGGACTCGGAGAACTCCGGCCAGCCGCCGGGGCTCTGCTGGAAACCCGGGGTGTAATAGATACTGCCGGCGACCGGCACCGAGACGCGGCCGGCGAGCAGGCCGAGATTACACTCGTCCCACTCCATGCCGTAAACCTCGGAATAGAACAGTTCCTGGGTGCGGATCTCGCCACTCTCGGTTTCCTCGACGTTCTTGTCGCAACCTTCCGTCCAGGGCCGATCGCGGAGCTGGACGCGCTCGCGGTCCGTGTACTCCGCGCCTACACCGATGAAGCCGCGGTCGAAGTTGTGGCCCCAGACGGCGCTCAGCGTATGGTCGATGCCCGCGCCGTGCTGCGGTACGCGCGAGTAGGCCTCGACTTCGAAGCCGTCGAAGTCCTTGCGCAGGATGATGTTGGCAACACCCGCGATGGCGTCCGAACCATACACCGACGAAGCGCCGTCGAGCAGGATGTCGTACTGCTGGACCAGCGAGGCCGGTACGAGATTGAGGTCCGGCGCAACCGGCGCACCCTCGACGCCGGCTGGCGCGAGACGGCGACCGTTGACGAGCACCAGGGTCCTCGCAGCACCGAGTCCGCGCAGGTCGACAGTCGTCGCGCCCGGGCCGTTATCGAGCACGAAGCCCTGGAACGTCAGGTCGATCTGCTGGCCGCTGGCCGCCGTCGATTCCTGCAGGATGTCTGCCGCATCGATGAGACCGACTTCGCGGGATACCTGGCCCGTGATGATCTGCAGCGGCGAAATGCTGGAGTAGGTGTCGCGCTTCAGGCGAGAGCCGGTGACGACGATTTCTTCCGTCGCTTCGACTTCGTCTTCCTCTTCGTCCGCCTCGTCCTGAGCCAGAACCTGAGGAGAAAACGCGAGGCTCGCAGAAACAAAAATGCCGCCCAATAGCCTGAGCCACGGCGACGCTTCTGGTCTATCCGTCATGGTTATTCCCCATATGCCGTTTTGTCGATGAGCCGCAACAATTCTGTTGACGTAACGGTTGCGGCCCGCCCTTTCATGCCCGCATCGATCCTGCTGCGCGATTATGTTGTTGTTTCGACGCAAAAATCTCGATGTGGTACGGCTGAAACCAAGAGGCCCGGATTCAGCCAATACGGCCGATACTAGCAATGCACCTGCAGGCTGTCTACTAACGATTTGTACCTATGTTGCAGAATAGCCACAAAATTCGGTTGCAATGGAAATTGTACCTTCCCGGTCGATTTTCACGCCGGCAGGAGCGCCCGGTAGAACAGCCGCACGGACACCACGACGAGGAACAGGCCGAACAGGACACTGAGCCGTTTCGCTGAAATGCCGTGCGCGATCCGCGCCCCGAGCGGCGCCGCGAGCACGGTCATGGGTGCGATTGCCGCGAGGCCCAGGAGATTGACGTAGCCGAGGCTCCCTGGCGGCAGCCTGGGGTCGCCGAGGCCGGTGAGAATGAAGCCGGCCGTGCCCGGCAGGCTTATCACCAGGCCGAACAACGCGGCGGTGCCCACGGCGCGGTGGATCGGTTCGTTGAACAGCGTCAGCGTCATCACCGAGAAGGTGCCGCCGCCGATGCCCATCATGCTGGAAAAGCAGCCGATCGCCGTCGGGATCGCGACCACCCAGGGCGCGCGCGGCACGCCGTCCGTGAGATTGCGGCTCTCCGGGAAGAACACCAACTTGGCGGCAACCAGCAGGGCGAGGGTCGCGAACACCGCGGCCAGCACGCGGCTGTGGACCTGGGCGGCGATCCAGGCGCCGAGCAGCGCGCCGACGAGCACGAACACGGCCCAGCGCTTCACGATCTCGAGATTGACGGCGCCGCGCCGGTGGTGCGCCCGCGCCGAGGAAATCGAGGTCGGGATGATCGTCGCGAGCGAGGTCGCGACCGCGATGTGCATGCGGATCGCGGGATCAACGCCGAGGAAGCCGAGGACCGCCTCGAGCACGGGCACGATGACGATGCCGCCGCCGATGCCGAACAGGCCCGCGAGCACGCCCGCGACGCAGCCCGTCGCGAGCATGGCGAGCGCGAGCAGGATCCAGTCTTCCATGGCGGGTGTGGCCTGTCAGGTGCCGAGCCTGGCCGCGTGGTGCCGCAGGTGCTCTTCTATGAACGTGGAAATGAAGTAATAGCCGTGGTCGTAACCGTCATGGAAGCGCAGCTCGAGCGCGAGGCCGCTCTCGGCACAGGCCTGCCCGAGCCGTTCGGGATGCAGCTGCTCGTCGAGGAAGGGGTCGTCGCTGCCCTGGTCGACGAGAATCCTCCCCCAGTGGCCGGGATTCGTGACCGCGCGCGCCACCTCGCTGGCGTCGTAGTCCTTCCAGGCCGCGGTGTCGCTGCCGAGGTAGTAACCGAGTGCCTTGCGGCCCCACGGCGAACCGAGCGTCGTGCAGATGGGCGCGAATGCCGACAGCGAGCGGAACAGCTGCGGGTTGCGCAGCCCGACGACGAAAGCGCCGTGCCCGCCCATCGAGTGCCCCATCAGGCCGTGACGGTCCGGGTCACCGGGGAAATTGCCGAACACGGCCGGCTGCAGTTCCCGCGTCACGTAGTCGTACATATTGTAGTGGCGGGACCAGGGTTCCTCGGTGGCGTTGAGATAGAAACCGGCGCCGAGCCCGAAATCGTACTCGCCGTCCGGGTCATCGGGCACGCCTTCGCCGCGCGGGCTGGTGTCGGGCGACACCAGCATGAGGCCGAGCTCGGCCGCGACGCGCTGGGCGCCGCTCTTGATCATGAAGTTCTCTTCCGTGCAGGTCAGCCCGGAGAGGAAGGTGACGACCGGCACCCTGCCCGCGGCCGCCTGCGGCGGCACGAACACGGAGAACCGCATGTCACAGCGATTGGCCCCGGAGGCGTGCCTGTAAAAACCGATCCGGCCGCCGAAGCAGTTCGTCTCGCTGAGCGTCTCGATCGTCATGGAGACGCATTATTGTTTCAGAGCTTCTGGAATACCAGCGTCCCGTTGGTGCCGCCGAAACCGAAGCTGTTGGACATCGCCGTGCGGATGCCCGCGTTGTGGATCGTCTCCGTGACCGGCGGCATGTCGGCAAGCGCCGGGTCGAGATCGAAGACGTTGATCGACGGTGCGATGAAATCGTGCTCGAGCATCAGCAGGCAGTGGATCGCTTCCTGCGCGCCCGTGGCGCCGAGGGAATGGCCGCACATCGACTTCGAGGAGCCGTACTTCGGCATCTTGTCGCCGAACAGCTTCCTGATGTTCTGCACTTCCACGATGTCGCCGGCGGGCGTGCTGGTGCCGTGCGTGTTGACGTAGTCGATATCGCCGTCGACCGTGGACTTCGCGATCTCCATGCAGCGATACGCGCCTTCGCCGGAGGGCGCGACCATGTCGTGGCCGTCGGAAGTGGCCGCGTAGCCGACGATCTCGGCGTAGATCTTCGCGCCGCGCGCTTTCGCGTGTTCGAGTTCTTCCACGACGAGCATGCCGGAACCCGAGGCGCTGACGAAGCCGTCGCGATTCGCGTCGTAGGGCCGCGAGGCGGTCGTTGGCTCGTCGTTGTACCGGGTGGACAGCGCCCCCATCGCGTCGAACATGCTGGCCAGGTTCCAGTGTTCCTCCTCGCCGCCGCCGGCAAACACGAGGTCCTGCTTGCCCAGCTGGATCTGCTCCATGGCTGCACCGATGCAGTGGGCGCTGGTGGCGCAGGCCGATGTGATCGAATAGTTGACGCCCTTGATCCTGAACGGCGTGGCGAGGCAGGCCGAAACGGAGCTCGACATGGTACGCGGCACCATGTACGGGCCGATGCGCTTCACGCCCTTGCTGCGCAGCGTGTCCGCGCTCGTGATGATGTTCTCGCTGGAGGCGCCGCCCGACGAGGCGATGAGCCCGGTGCGCGGGTTGGAGATGTCGCTTTCCTCGAGCCCGGCATCCTCGATCGCCCACTTCATCGCAATGTACGCGTAAGCGGCGGCATCGCCCATGAAGCGCAGCACCTTGCGGTCGATGTGCTCCTTGATATCGATGTTGACGCTGCCGGAGACGAGACTGCGCAGCCCCATCTCCTTGAAACGCTCGTTGTAGACGAGGCCCGAACGCCCGTTCTGCAGCGAATCGGTGATCTCTGCAGCGGAATTCCCAAGACACGACACCGCACCGATGCCGGTGACAACGACTCGCCTCATGAGCAGTCCTTCTCTTAAAAGTTGTCTGTTGACTGGAACAGGCCGACGCGCAGGTCTTCTGCCGTGTAAATCTCGCGGCCGTCCACGGAAAGGCTACCATCCGCGATCGCCATCGTCAGCTTTCGCGAGATGACGCGCTTGATATCGAGCCGGTAGGTCACGAGTTTCGCCTTTTGCAGTACCTGCCCGGTGAACTTGACCTTGCCAACGCCCAGCGCGCGACCGCGCCCCCCGTGACCCGCCCACACCAGGTGGAAGCCGACGAGTTGCCACAGCGCGTCCAGCCCGAGGCAACCCGGCATCACCGGATCGCCCTCGAAATGGCAGTCGAAAAACCAGAGGTCCGGGCGGATGTCGAGTTCCGCCTGCAGCTCACCCTTGCCGTAGGCACCGCCTTCCGCAGAGATATGCGTGACGCGGTCGAGCATCAGCATCGGCGGCAACGGCAGGCGGCCGTTCTCGGGCCCGAACAGTTCGCCGTGGCCACTCTTGATCAGGTCGTCGTAATCGTAGGCGCTCTTGCGCTCTGGCGGCGGGGATGCAATGTCTGTCATAGGTCTTGCCATGGGCCCTCCGGCGCCGTTGGCGAACTCGCGCCGATCAGCCCTCGATTTTAGGGTCTGGGGCGGTGCGAGACTTTCGATTTTGCGCCATTTTTCGTCAGGTCTTGTCGTAGTCCAGGAGTACGGCATCGCTCACCGGGCGCGACTGGCAGGCCAGTACGTAGCCCGCCTCCACCTCCCACGGCTCGAGGCCGAAGTTCGCGGCCATGGTGACCTCGCCCTCGCGCAAGTGGCAGCGACAGGTTGCGCAGACGCCGCCTTTGCAGGAATACGGCAGGTCGATGCCATTGCCGGCGGCCGCATCGACGATGTTGTCGTCGTCGCGATGCATTTCGAAAGACTTCCTGTGGCCGTCCAGGATGATGGTCACGGTCGCCTGGTCAGGCGATTTCGCCGCCGCTGCCGAACGCGCCGCCTCGGTCCCGCGCGGGACGCCGAAGCGTTCGCTATGAACGTGATCGGCGGGCAGCCCCAGTGCCACGAGGGTATCCGTCACCTCCCGGATCATCGTGTCCGGGCCGCAGACGAAAGCCTCCGCCGGGTCGAGCCCGGCGCAGAAATGCGCGTAGAGTTCGCGGACCTTGGCGGCGTCGAGCCGGCCAGCGGCGACCGGGAACTCCTGCTCTTCGCGGCTGAACACGAAGTGCAGCTGCAGCCGCTGCGGATAACGATTCTTGAGCGCGTACAGGTCCTCGATGAACATCGTCGTCGCCTGCTTGCGGTTGCCGTAGAACAGCACGAAGCGGCTGTGCGGTTCCGTTTCCAGCACCGACTTGATCATCGACAGTATCGGCGTGATGCCGCTGCCGGCCGCGAAGCCGAGGTAGTCCCTCGCATGGCCCTTGTCGAGGTCGACGTGGAAGTGACCGGCCGGCGGCATGGCATCGAGCGTGTCGCCGACCGACAGCCGGCTCGCGGCATGCTCGGAGAACGCTCCGCCGGGCTGCACCCGGATACCGATCTCCAGCGGGCGTTCGTCCACGCCGGAGCAGATGCTGTACGTCCTGCGCAGCTTCTTGCCGCCGATCGTGATCTCGAACGGCAGGTGCTGGCCGGGCAGGAACTCGAACTCGGTTTCGTACTCGGGAGGCACGGTGAGCGCGATGCGCACCGAGTCCGTGGTCTCGTGCTCGATGCGTTCGATGGTCAGGGGGCGGAACTGTTTCATTCAGATGCACTTGAAGTATTCGAACGGTTCGAGGCATTCGCGGCAGCGGTACGCCGCCTTGCAGGCCGTCGAGCCGAATTCACTGACGACCTCCGTCGCCGTCGCGCCGCAGCGCGGGCAGGCCACCTCGACGCCACCGCGCAGCAGTGCGCGTTTCCCGGCGCCGCTTGCCGGCGGCGCGATGCCGTATTCGCGCAGCTTTTCGCGGCCGGCATCCGTGATCCAGTCGGTGGTCCACGGCGGCGACAGCACGCGCCGGATTGCCACCCGTTCGATGCCGTGCTCGCGCAGCGCGTCCAGCACGCTGTGTTCGATCACCTCGGTGGCCGGGCATCCCGAATAGGTCGGCGCCAGCGCAACGGTGACGGTGTCACCGATTTCCACGTCGCGGACGATGCCGAGATCGGTGATCGACAGCACCGGGATCTCCGGGTCGGCCACCTGGCCGAGCCAGCGCAGGATTTCCTCGCGACTGTAAGCGGCCGCTACCAACTCGCACCCGGATGCACGCGTTGCAGGTACTGCATCTCGGCAATCATGTAGCCCAGGTGCTCGGAATGCCGCCCGGCCTTGCCGCCCGACGCCATGCCGTCGTCCTGCGGCTTGTCCAGCGTCGCATTGACGAGAATCGCGCGGATATCGGCGTGCCAGCGCTCCTCGAGCCGTGCGAGGCTCGGACCGCCCCACGCCCGCTCCACGATCGTATCGACCTCGTCGGCCTCGAACATCTCGCCCGTGTAGCGCCAGAGTTCGTTTACCGATGCCTGCACGCGGCGATGGCTGTCGTCGGTGCCGTCGCCGAGCCGCACCAGCCATTGCGTGTTGTGGCGCAGGTGGTAGCGGATCTCCTTCCCGGCGCGCGCGGCGATTGCGGCGAGACGCGCGTCGGCGCAGCCGGTGAGGGCTTCGAGTTGCGCGAGGTAGAACAGCTCGAACAGGACCAGCCGCGTGATCGAGTCGCCGAAATGCCCGTTCGGCTGTTCCAGGAGCAGCAGGTTGCGAAACTCGTTCTCGTCACGCAGGAACGCGAAATCGTCCTCGCCGCGCCCCTGCCCTTCGAGCTCGCCCGCGTAGGTGTAGAACATGCGCGCCTGGCCGATGTAGTCGAGCGCGAAATTCGCATTGGCGAGTTCTTCCTCGAGCTCGGGGTACGCCGCAACCTGCTCGACCATGCGCTGGCCGAGCACCAGCGCGTTGTCGCCGAGGCGCGTCACGTAAGCCAGCAGCGCGCTTTCCTTGTTCACAGGTTGTCGACCCCGTCCGGCATGTCGTAGAAGGTGGGGTGGCGGTAGATCTTGTCCTCGGCCGGCTCGAAGAACGCGGCGGTCTCGGCCGGATCGGAGGCGACGATCTGGCTGGAGCGCACCACCCAGATGCTCACGCCCTCGCTGCGGCGTGTATAGGTATCGCGTGCGGCATCCAGCGCCATCTGGTCGTCGGCCGCGTGGATGCTGCCGGCATGACGATGACTGAGCCCCGACTTGCTGCGTATGAAGACCTCGTACAGCGGCCATTCCTTCCCGGACATTGCGTTATCTCCTATGCGGCGTCTTTGGCGGCGTGCTTGGCGGCGTAGGCCTGCGCGGCCTCGCGTACCCAGGCGCCGTCGTCGTGGGCCTTGCGGCGTTTTTCCATGCGCTGCCGGTTGCAGGGACCGTTGCCCGCGAGCACGTCGAGAAACTCCCGCCAGTCGATCTCGCCGTGGCGGTAGTGTCCCGTCCCCGCGTCGAACTCGAGGTCGGCGTCGGGCACCTTCAGGCCCAGGAACTCGGCCTGCGGCACGGTAACGTCGATGAACTTCTGCCGCAGCTCGTCGTTCGTGAAACGCTTGATCTTCCATGCCATGGACTGCGCGGAGTGCTTCGACTCGGTGTCGCTCGGCCCGAACATCATCAGCGACGGCCACCACCAGCGATTCAGCGCGTCCTGTGCCATCGCCTTCTGCTTCGCGGTGCCCTTGCAGAGCGTCACGAGGATGTCGAAGCCCTGCCGCTGGTGAAAACTCTCTTCCTTGCAGACGCGGATCATCGCCCGCGAATACGGTCCGTACGAGCAGCGGCACAGCGGGATCTGGTTCATGATCGCGGCGCCGTCGACCAGCCAGCCGATGGCGCCGATGTCGGCCCAGGTGAGCGCCGGGTAGTTGAAAATGCTCGAGTACTTCGCCTGCCCGCTCAGCAAGCCCGCCACCATCTGGTCGCGGGACACGCCGAGCGTCTCCGCCGCGCCGTACAGGTAGAGCCCGTGGCCGGCCTCGTCCTGGATCTTGGCGAGCAGTATCGCCTTGCGCTTCAGTGTCGGCGCCCGCGTCAGCCAGTTGCCCTCGGGCTGCATGCCGATGATCTCGGAATGCGCGTGCTGCGAAATCTGCCGCACGAGCGTGCGGCGATAAGCCGCCGGCATCCAGTCTTTCGCCTCGATCTTCTCCTCGGCATCGATGCGTGCCTGGAATGCCGCGAGCTGCTCCGCGGATTCCTCGCGGCCGCTCCGTGTTTCCGGTTTGTCTTTCTGGTCAAGGCCTTGTGTGTACACGAATTCTCCTTGTGTCGCTGCAGGAGCGGGCCTGCGCCCGCGACCCGGTCGCGGTTCGAGAACCGCTCCTACAGGAACGGGCCGTAGGAGCGGGCCTGGGCCCGCGATCGATGCCAGCCTCGAACCCTTCGCGGTACGAGAACCGCTCCTACAGGATCGTGCCGTACGAGCGAGCCTGGGCCCGCGACCGATGCCAGCCTCGAACCGGTCGCGGTTCGAGAACCGCTCCTACAGGAACGGGCCGTAGGAGCGGGCCTGGGCCCGCGATCGATGCCAGCCTCGAACCCTTCGCGGTACGAGAACCGCGCCTGTGGCGGGGTTCCGGATCGGGCCGCTAATCTGTCACGGTTTTTGGAAATTTTCAATCTCGTTTGTATCAGTTCCAGGCAACCGCTCGCCGCGGCTCGCCGAGCGGCCGCGGAAGATCGCCACCGTCTCGTCGCGCTGGTTGCAAACCTCGACGGTGTAGAAGCCGCTCTTGCTGCCGCGGTAGTCTTCACGCGCCAGCGCGCGCAGTTCGTCGTCGAGGCGCGCCGGGCGCAGGAAGTCGATGCTGGCCGCCGCGGCGACCGTCACGTCGTCGTAGCCGTTGCACGCGAAGGCAAATGCGGTGTCGGCCAGCGTAAACAGCAGACCGCCGTGGCAGACGCCGAAGCCGTTGACCATGTCTTCGCGAACGGTCATTCGCGCGACCGCTCGACCTGCCTCGGGGATGTCCACGCGAATGCCGAGCGCCTGCGACGCTGCATCCTTCGCGTACATCGCCTCGGCGCAGCGCTTCGCTCTCTGCGTGGTGTCCATGTCAGGCACTGATTCTTCGCTGCGGCCGCGCGCCCGCAAGCCCGCCGAAGCGCTGCAGGTAATCGCCCGCGGGCGGCGGCAGCGGGCCGTCCGCGGTCTCCATGACCTCGGTCAGGTAGTCGTCGGCAGCGTGGTGCAGCTCGCGGTAAAGGTTGCGGCACAGCTGGTAGGCCGCGGTGCCATGCCAGCCGGCCGGCAACAGCGCCTGCGGCAGCTGCGGGTCACGCAGCAGCACTTTGCGGTATTCCTGGATCAGGAGCGTGCGCCCGACGAAAGCCGTGCGCGGATCGACACGGCGGGACTTCTTAAATGCCGCGAACAAGGGCCGGAACATCGTCACGAACTTCTCGTAACGGGCGTCGATGTCGTCGAGATTCCAGGCAGACCCCGCCAGCTTGCGCATCGGCGTATCGCTCTTGACCGTATGCCCGGAGACGATGACCACCGCGTCGGCCACGCCGGCGCGCTTCAGCGTGACCTCGAGGTCGGATGCGTCCGGCGCAGGGTGAGCGAGCACATTCGCCGACAGCGCGCCGAAGCCCAGCCAGCCGCACTCGCGGCGCACGCTGTCTTTCGCGGCGGCATCGAGGTTGGACAACAACAGCAGGCACCAGTTGCCGTCCCAGCCGGAGGCCGGTTCGCCGTAGATACGGTGTGTCGCGGCGCTGAATTTTTCGCGCCCTTCGTCGGTCAGGCTGTAGAACGACCGGCGACCGACCTGTGACGACTGCAGCCAGCCCTCCTTCACGAGCCGGAACACCGACGTCCTCACGAGCCGCTCGTTGACCCCGAACTCGGCCATGGCGCGGATCAGGCTGCCCAACCACACGGTGCCGCCGCGCGGCGCGATCGAGTCGCCGAACACGGTGGTAATGAGGGAGCCCGCGCGCAGCGTCGGACGAGATCGAAACTCGTCCACGATCAGGTTGCAGGCTAATTCAATCGACATCTCTCGGCGTACTTGCTTTCGAATCGGGCAACCGTACAATTTGATACATAATAATTCAATTCCCATCTTTCTTTGTATCTGACTGAAGCGGCCCGTGCGGCCGCTCCGGGAGTCGTAATGATGAAGCTCGGCAACCTCGCAGAGGACCGCTGGATAGAGGGCGACGGCGACGGCAAGGCATTGAGGAGCGCCGTCAGCGGAGAGACGATTGCGAGCATCACGAGCGACGGGCTGGATTTCCGCGGCATGCTCGCGCACGCGCGCAAGGTCGGCGGCGCCAATCTCAGGAAGATGACCTTCCACGAGCGCGGCGACAGGCTGAAAGCGCTCGCCCAGTACCTCCAGGAGCACAAGAAGGAATTCTACGCGCTGTCCACGCAGACCGGCGCGACGCGCGCGGACAGCTGGATCGACATCGACGGCGGCATCTCGACACTGTTCGTGTTCTCGAGCAAGGCGCGCCGCGAGATGCCGAACGATCAAGTGTATCTCGACGGCCCGCCGGAACAGATCTCGCGCAACGGCACGTTCGTCGGCCAGCACGTCTACACGCCCAAGCTCGGTGCCGCGCTGCACATCAACGCGTTCAACTTCCCGGTATGGGGCATGCTCGAGAAACTGGCGCCGACGCTGGCCGCCGGTGTACCGGCCATCGTCAAACCGGCCTCGAGCACGGCGTACCTCACGGAACTCGTCGTCCGGCGTATCGTGGAATCCGGGATACTGCCGCCGGGGAGCCTGCAGATGATCTGCGGCGGCGTGGGCGACCTGTTCGATTACCTGGGCTGCCAGGACACGATCGCGTTCACCGGCTCGAAATCCACAGCCGAGAAGTTGCAGGCGCATCCGCGCGTCGTCAGCGAGTCGGTCGCGTTCACGGCGGAAACCGATTCGTTGAACGCCTCGATTCTCGGTCCCGACGCGCTACCCGGCACACCGGAGTTCGACCTCTATGTGAAAGAGGTCGTGAGGGAAATGACCAGCAAGGCCGGGCAGAAGTGCACGGCGATACGCCGCGTCATCGCGCCCGCCGCGATCGCCGGCGACCTGGTCCGTGCGCTGTCGACCGCGCTCGGCGAGGTGCGCATCGGCAACCCGGCAAACAAGGACATCCGCATGGGCGCGCTTGCGAGCCTCTCGCAGCGTGACGAGGTCCGCGCGCGCATCGGCGAGCTCGCGAAGGAAGCCGACGTGGTCTACGGCGGCCGGGACGATTTCGAGGTCGTGGATGCCGACGCGCAGAAGGGCGCGTTCTTCATGCCCACGCTGCTGCACTGCGCGAAGCCCTTGCGTTCGTCCGCCGTGCACTCGGTCGAGGCGTTCGGCCCGGTGAGCACCGTGCTGCCCTACGACACGCTGGACGAGGCCATCGAGCTGGCGCGCATGGGCGAAGGCAGCCTCGCTGGTTCGATCTTCACCAACGACAACGGCGTGGCACGCGAACTGGTCCTCGGCACGGCCGCATACCATGGCCGCATGCTGGTCATCAACCGGCACTGCGCCGGCGAGTCGACCGGGCACGGTTCGCCGTTGCCGCACCTCGTTCACGGCGGGCCGGGGCGGGCCGGCGGCGGCGAGGAAATGGGCGGCGTCCGCGGCATCAAGCATTACATGCAGCGCACGGCGTTGCAGGGCTCGCCGGAGACACTGTCGGCGATCGGGCACCGCTGGATACGGGGCGCGGATGAAAAGGACCCGGGTGTGCATCCCTTTCGCAAGACGTTCGAACAGCTCGAACTCGGCGACACATTCAGGAGCGAACTGCGCGAAGTATCCCTGGACGACATCAACCACTTCGCCGAGTTCACCGGCGACACCTTCTACGCGCACATGGACGAGGAGGCCGCCGCGAAGAACCCGTTTTTCGACGGCCGCGTCGCGCACGGTTACCTGATCGTCTCGTTCGCGGCCGGCCTGTTCGTCGATCCTGACTTCGGGCCGGTGCTCGCGAATTACGGGATCGACGATCTTCGGTTTGTAACTCCACTCAACTACGGCGATTCGATCAAGGTTCGCCTCACCTGCAAGCAGAAGACGTTACGTGGCAGTAGTGGTTACGGCGAAGTCCGCTGGGACACGGAAGTCACCAACCAGGACGGCGAAGTCGTTGCACAGTACGACGTGCTGACGATGGTGGCGACGGACGATCACTGGGCCTCCGTGCAATAACGCTGCCGTCCGGCGTCAGCCTGTTTAATTGACGCTCACATTCTTGACCAAGGCGGGCAGGAAGCCCTTTTCAGCCGTTAGCGGCTGTCAGGACCAGGGCGTTCTGATCGATCTGGATGATCGCCTCCGGTTAGAGCAGAAGCTCGGCTCTCGATGATAGAGACTAATTCCGAGTCCCGCTGAAAATTGCTGTATTGACGACTGCTAACCGCTCGGAAGCTGCCGTTGACGGTTCCTGAGCTATAACTTCCGCTGTTGACTGCGGATTCAATCGGTCGCCGCAACACATTCGGCAAATTTCTCTGCCGGGGAATAGTAACCCAGTGTCTTCCTGGGACGTTCATTGAGTCGCCGCGCTACAACATTGAGTCGATTCTGGTTAACGTTCGAGCGATCCATGCCTTTCGGGAAGTACTGCCGGAGCAGTGCATTGGTGTTCTCATTGGAGCCGCTTTGCCAAGGCTGCCTCTCCAAAATTGGCAGTTTCGAAATTGTTGGATGTTAATACTCGTGGCGACCTTAGGTGTCCCCGGCGAATATTGCCGGGGACGTGAAAAACAGCTGATCATCGACGACTTGCTTTCATCTGAAGCTTGACGCTCCAGAGAACGAACTTTCCGGTGGCCTCGTGCACGGGCGCGGTAGGATGGACCGTGTCATACCAGAAATACGTGTTGGGATCGTCCGCGACTTCGCCCAGACACGGCGGACATTGCGGCGGGTCGATGGCCGTACCTGTGGTGTCCTCCACACCGATGAAGGTCGGGTGTGCGAGTAAGGCTCGCCATGGCCGGTAGACGTCGACAAAGAAGATATCTCCCTGGAACCCGCTTCGTTTCAGGTCGCGCTCCAGGTCTCTAATGGCGTTCTTGAGCAACACATTGGCTTTTCTCGTCGCTTTGCGAGCTGCTTTCGCCGCATCTTTGCCAAGCGCAGTGATTTCAGGTGTTTTCTCCAGCGCCGGAATGTTGATAACCAATATGGAGTGGGCACCGGCACCAACGAGGGTTTCGACATGCGATACGATGTTGGCAACGATCTCCTCCGGTGCCCGGATCGGACCAGGCGGCAGAATGTCGTTTCCTCCGCCGGCGACAACAAACAATTGCCCAGGCCGCGGCGCCGACATTGAAAGGTACAAGCCGATCTGGTCGCCCAGGTTGGGTGTCCCGAAGAGACTCAATCCTGAGCCGGTCTCGGCACCTCCCCAAGCGAAGTTGGTCCCGCCAATCAAGCTCGGCGCTGCTGGCGCGACGCCCAGCCACTCGGCAAGAGTTTCATGCCAAACAGGCCCGTTACTGAAACGACCGTCGAAATACAACGGTGAAGGCGGTAGCTGAAATTGCGTTGCCCAATATACATTGCCCGTATCCGACAGGCTGTCGCCGAAAACGACGAGTTCCGAAAACGGTGCGTCATCAGCAATTGCTGGCGAAAGTGATGTGATGAGCAACGCAGAGATCAGCGAAACCGTGCCTATCGCACGTCTTGCTCGGCCATATGCCATCCGGAAAACTCTGGTCCGTGCTTCTTTAATTTTTAACATAATGTAACCTTCCTTTATCGTGCAACACGTTATCTGACAGTGCTTTTAGAGTACGAAGTAAAGGCCCCACGGGCTTGAAGGTTTAGCGAAGATTTGGCGAAGATATACGGCAATAGCCCGGGGAGGGCCTGTGCAGGCTGACGCTAACCTGGAAACCGATCGCTATCGGATCGACGATCTCGATGTCGACCTGGGTCAACGTTGCGTGTTTCGTGGCAACCAGGAGATTCAGCTTCCGAAACTGTCGTTTACCATGCTGGTGGCCCTGATCAAGGCCGCACCAAATGCAATCTCGATCGACGAGCTGATCGACCAGGTATGGGATGGGGCTGTCGTCAGTCCCGCTACTGTGTCCAAGCGTGCCGAGCTGTTGCGGCAAGCGCTTGGTGGGGACGGCCGAAATTCGCGGTACGTGGCCCTGGTCCGCGGCCACGGTTACCGGTTGATACCGACGCCTGTGCAGATTCAACGTGGCGCCGCTAACCGAAAACCTCGTACATTGCTGGCCGCGGCGGCTATTGCGGCAATAGTCGCAGGGATCGTTTGGTTCGTGATGGGCGACACCGAACTTCCGCCGGCGCACTCGATTGCTGTACTGCCATTTGCGAACCTGGGCCCGGAAACAGAGAGCGAGTATTTGTCCGACGGGCTGGCCACCGAACTGACGGGGCTCCTGACGACAATTCCGGACTTCAAGGTTGCAGCGCGGACCTCTGCGTTCGCTTTCAAGGGCCGCGAGGTCGATGTCACCGACATTGCCCGCCAACTGCGTGTCCAGCACATACTTTCAGGGAGTGTCCAACAGTCGGGTGACCGCCTGCGGATAACGGCGCAACTCGTCGATGGGAAAGATGGCTATCACGTCTGGTCGAACAGATGGGAACGTGACCTCACAGATATCTTCGACATTCAGGACGAGATCACCGCGGCCGTTATCGATACTTTGCAGATTCAGTTGTTGCAGGTCATGCCGTTAGCGCAGCGCGCTGATCCCGAGGCATACACCTATTACTTGCAGGGTAAGAAAGCATTTGCTGAAGACAATGAACCCGACGTTGGAGAGCTGGAAAACGACCGCCTCACACGTGCGTTAGCGCTCACGACGCATGCCCTGGCCGTAGACCCCGAGTATGCACCGGCATGGGGTCAGCTGGCCGGCATCCAGTTTAGTCAGGCTCTATGGGAAACAAGCGACCAGGCAGAGGCGTTCGCACGCGCCGAGGCCTCGGCACATCGGGCCGTGGACCTTGATCCCGACCAGGTCACGGCGCTTACAATCCTCGGCTCGGTGTCCGACAGTTGGCACTGGGACGCCGAGTCGGCCGCCAAATGGTACAAACGCGCGCTGATAGCGGCACCTGGCGATTCGAGCACGCTTAACGCTATCGCGGTCTTGTACGAGCGACTCGGGCAACCGGACATCGCGCACCAATACCAGCTTGCCGTGCGCGATCGAGATCCGCTCAACAGTCAGTACGCAATTAATCTGGCACTGTCCCATTGGCGCCAAGGAGAGTTTGACGCAGCCAGAGAGCAGCTCGATCGAGCGCGACGCATTGCACCGGATGCCATCAGAGTCCAGGTCTTCGAAGCCCTGTTCGCAATTCTGGAGGGAGACTATGAATCCGCTGTTCGGCTTTCCGAGACGTTGAACAGGGTGTTGTTCGGCTGCGCCCTCCACAAGATGGGACGACCAGAGGAAGCCCGTGACTTACTTGAAGAACTACGGAGCGCCAGTTCGCCAGGCGCTACGAACATCGCAATACTGTATGGCTGTCTCAACGACAAAAACAATGCGTTCGCGTGGTTGCAGCGGGGCTACGAAGACCACGATGCTTCCTTGCGATGGCTGCGTAGCAATTTGCTTGTCGAGAATCTACAGGACGATCCGCGGTGGGAGGCACTGCTGCAAATGGTTGGTGTCTCCGATGCTCATGCACAGCGGGTCACTGAAATCCTCGGCAACCCGGGCCTTTAACCCGATCGTGCGCTTCTGGCCGTTAGCCCCCGGTCCAATAATCTGCGGTATTATGGGCGCTTGTAACCCATATCGGTCCGACGAGTGCGGCCCGAGATTCCAACGATAGGTCAAAGTCCGGCTTACGCCTCATCGCAATCGAACCTCAATCATGATAGTCATATGGTCGAGCACGGGCAGACAAGAAAACCAGGGGCTTGCCATGACCAACACATTACTAATCCCCCCTTATTCCTCCCAACAAGATACCCTTCTCCAGGCGTTCAAGAGGACCTAGGGTGGCGTAACACAAGGGCGATTCGATGCTCGATACAACGGCTCCTCGCGACTTCCTCCAAACCCTGCTACTGCCAGGGCGTGAGGGACTATGAGGTTTCAGCAATTACTTGATTCACTGCCAATCGGTGGCGTCTTCGTTGCGTTCCTCGTCATCTCGCTGGTCGCTACCGAAGCTGGTTACCGCTATGGGTATTGGTGGCAGGAGCGCACGCAAGACGAAAAGGATGGCCCCACCGGCATGATCGTAGGCTCGCTCCTTGCGCTCATGGCGTTCCTTCTCGCAATCGCGATGGGAATGGCATCCGATCGCTTCGACACGCGCCGCGGGCTCGTGCTGACCGAGGCAAATTCGATCGGCACGACGTACCTCAGGGCTGGCTACCTGCCAGAACCCGCCTCGAGCGAGATCCGGGCCCTGCTCCGCGAGTATGTTCCCTTGCGCGTCCCGACCAACGATCTGGCGGACGTCCGAGAAAAATTAGTTCGATCGGCCGATCTGCAGGACAAGCTTTGGTCAATCGCTGAGGAGTTGGCCCGTACCACACCTGAATCGGACGTCCTGGCGCTGTTCATCGAATCACTGAACGAGACGATCGACTTAAATGAAACGCGGGTAACGGCAGGCATATATGCGCGCGTACCCGAGACGATTATCCTCCTGCTCTTTTGCGGGTCGATGCTTACGCTCGGGATGGTTGCGCACACCGCGGGCCTGGCGCATCGGCGCAGCGCCCTCACTGCCGCCGTGCTGATAATTCTCCTTGGTTCGGTTATCACCCTTGTAGTCGATCTCGATCGACCGCAAGACGGATTCCTCAAAGTGAACCAGCAGCCGCTGATCGACCTGCAGGAGCAGATCGGAGCACAACCTCGCCCGAATCCACCCAAGTAGCGAGCGCGCCGCCCAACAGTCTGTCAAAGCGGAGATGAGTGTCTCCTCCTGGCCGAGAACAGAGATTTCCCAGGCCGCGGCGCGAACGGCGGCTCTTTGCAAGGGCTGACGTTCGAGCTCGACGTTTCCGCGGAAACGCGTTTGACGGACAGGAAAGCCCTGGTTAGCTGACTGTCAATCGAACTGTTGTAAATTGTCCAGACAAGATTTCGGCTCGCGCGTCCGAGTGATGGCTTGGATCTTTTCTGTGAGTCAATGCCCGGACGGCAACTCGGCCTTCATAGAAAAAACAGCGAATTCAGTTTGCTTTATTGACCGACGTCGCCTGCTCCTTTTCCACGACGCGCTGCAAGAGCGCCACGTATCGCGGGTTGCCGCGCAGCGACACGAGGTCCTCGTCATTGCGCATCCAGTCGGAACTCACGGTGCCGTGCGCCACGGCCTGCTCGAGATAGTCGAGCGACTCATCGACCTCACCCATGGTCGCGAAGTTGCACGCGACGTTGTACAGCACGATCGGGTCGTCGGGATCCAGCTCGAGTGCGCGCCGCAGCCAGCGCTTCGCCCGCTCCGTCTGGCCGAGCGCAACCAGTGAGCCGGCGCCCAGATGCAGGCCGCGGGCGTCGTCCGGATACCATTCGAGATGTTTCTCGAGGACCTTCACGGCGTCCCTCGCCTCTTCCATGGCGAGCGCCGTCTGTCCCGTGCCCCGCAGGATCTGGACCCGCAGGCAGCGCGACTGGTAGTCGGCCGGGTCCGTTTCGGCGGCCTTCCTGAACAACTCCGCCGCGCCCTCGAGGTCGCCCTGGTGGAAACGCGTGCGCGCATAGTAGTAGTAAGCCTCGAACAGGCGCGGATTGAGCTGCAGCGCTTTCTCGAACGCTCGCTCGGCCTGCTCGAATTCCCGGCCGACGAGGCATGCAAGCCCTCGCGATGCGTGCGCCTCGGCAAGGTCCGGTCCGAGTTCCAGAGCGCGCCTGCTTGCGTGGTCCGCCTGCTGCGCGTGGCGCGGATCGGGGTCGACATACATCATCAGGAACGAGTGGCAGTCGGCATAGCCCGCCCATGCCAGTGCGAACCCGGGGTCGATGTCGAGCGCCTGCCAGAACATCTGCCGGGCATGTTCAATGTCCACCTTGTGAAAGCGCTTGAAGAACTGCCTGCCACGCAGGTAATAGTCGTAGGCATCGACATGCGTGCGCGGCACGGCGCGGATCGCATCACGCTCCTGCGCGGAAATAGTCTCCACGAGAGTCTCGGCAATACTCGCGGCTATCTCGTCCTGGATGGCAAACACGTCCTCGAGATCCTCATCGAACACCTTCGACCAGACGTGATAGCCATCGCTCACGTTGACCAGCTGCGCGGTGATGCGCAGCTTGCCTTCCGCTTTGCGCACGCTGCCCTCGAGCATCGTCTTTACACCCAGCTTGCGGCCGATTTCTCTCACGTCACCCGCCTGGGAACTGAACTGGAACGACGAGGATCGCGCCGCGACGTGGAGATCACGAATCGGGGTCAGCGCATTGAGGATCTCTTCCGCCACGCCCTCGCAGAAGTACTGCTGGTCCTTATCCGGGCTCAGGTCGAGGAAGGGCAATACGGCGATGGAGGGTCGGTCGTCTGCTCGGCCCTGGTCCTGGCGGGCGAGGCGATCGCGGCGAATGCCGCGAGGCGTGATGTCATAGATCCAGGCAAGTACTACCGCTACCGGGAATCCCGCGACCGCAACGACGATCAGTGCCGTCATAACCCACCCGGGTAGACCGAGCGGCTCGAAGGTCACCTCGCCGACCTGGAGCACCACCCAGGCGACAATGGCGTAGGCGGCGATCACCGGGTAAACCTCGCGGCGCCGCAATTCGGCCATCAGCGAACGCCACGAAAAAGCCGCCTTCCTGATCATCGCAGGCGATTCTTGCCCCCATGTGTTCGCTAAGAGATAGCGGCTGCAGCGGGAATGTCAAGGCGCTCAGGCGGTGCCGTACTTCGTCTCGACCTCGATGCCGATGTCCTTGAGGAAGCCGGTGGGCAATATGCCGCCGGCACAGACGATGACGGCCTGGTTCGGCAGTATCACCGCCTCGCCGTCGACGTCGATCACGACCGCATCCCGGCGAATCTCGCGCACGCTGGAACTCATCAGCACGTTCAACCGCCCCGCCTCGGCGAGCTGCGCGACCTTGTCCCTGTTCTTCGGCTTGGCGCGCGTGAATGCCGGCGAGCGATAGGAAATCGTAACCGTCGACCCCGGCTGTTCCGCGATGCTGTGGGCGGCCTCGAGCGCGGAGTCACCGCCGCCGACGACCAGCACGTGCTTGCCGCGATACTGCTCGGCGTCGATGAGCCGGTACACGACCTTGGACGACTTCTCGCCGGGCACCCCGAGCTGCCGCGGCGTGCCGCGACGGCCAATGGTCAGTAACACGGCGCGCGTCACGTAGCTGCCCCTGGTCGTCTTGACCTCGAACGAAACGCCGTCGGGCCTGCGCGTTATGCCCGTGACGCGTTCCTTGTAGTTGATGTCGAGCCCCGTCTGCCGCTCGACGCCCTGCCAGTAAGCGAGGAGCTTCTCCTTGCTCGTCTCGGTGAACTTCATGGCACCGACGATCGGCAATATTGCCGGGCGCGTCATGACCAGTTTGCCGCGCGGAAAATGCGCGACGGTTCCACCGAGTGAATCCTGCTCGACCGTGACGAACCTGAGCTTCGCGTCCATCGCGCCCAGCGACGCGGCGATGCCGGCGGGGCCGGCGCCGACGATGACGAGGTCGAGCTGGTTCGGCCTGCCGAGACCGTCGAGCTTTCGGATCGAATCGAGCGCCTGCCGTCCCTGCTCGACGGCATTGCGAATCAGCCCCATCCCGCCGAGTTCGCCGGCGATGAAAATTCCCGGGATGTTGGTCTCGAAGTCCGGCTTGATGACGGGAATGTCCACGCCGCGCTTCGCAGTGCCGAAGACCAGTTCGATCGCATCGGCGGGACAGGCCGCCTTGCATGCGCCGTGACCGATGCAGTTGGACGGCCCCACGAGGCGCGCCTTGCCGCGGATCATCCCCAGCACCGGGTGAGCGTATTGCTCGGGACAGGCCGCGATGCAGGATCGGCAGCCGATGCACTTGGTGGGATCGATCACGGGGTGCAGGGATGGCGGTTCCGTCATGCTCGCGGCGATCGCTTCTTCCGCGGCGTGGATACTCGCACGCTCCTTGCGGTGTCGCGAACGCACGTACCACGCGAGAATTGCAACCGCCGGCAGCAGGTATAGAACAAACAGAAGTGGACTCATGAATAATTATCGTGTCGTGCCCGGCGGCATCGTAGCAACGATGTCGGGCACTGCGTTTGGATGTCCCTCACAGTTTTCAATCTGCCGCGCCAGTTTCGATTGAAAGCAACTTTCGCACCAGATTCCATCGATCAACGGCTGCGATTTGACAAAAGACCTGTTGACGCGAATGACTTTCAGTACCGATTTCGCACGCAACGCGAAAATGCCTTGTTTTCTCGGGAGAAACAGAACAGGCCTTCATCGAATCGTCCGCGATCTGGACGAATTTTTGAAAGTGCGAGACAGTTCCGCAGGAGAGCGTCGTTCGACTATAGGATGACGCTCGAGAACAGCTTGGGTTAATTTGCATTACATCCTTCGCTTGGGCAATAGCGTCGAGTTGTAACAGCGCTGTCGGCAATCGGCGACAGTTCGCATCTTTTCCCGTGGTTGGCGAATGCACGTCTCGTCATTTTTCGGCCAGCGGAACCTTTTCCATCGCTGTGTCGTGAAGACGAATGGGCGTGCCTGCGCTTCGGCTGCTCGTTATCTTTCGCAGCGCAGGTGAATCGGGACAGTTATGAATGCAACCTTCTACGTAAGCGCAATCCTGATGCTGCTGGTCGCCATGTCGTTTGCAACGGCACCGTTGCTGAAGATGGCGAGATCCGCTCCCGGGGGCGTCGCGAAACTTCCACTGCTTGCGGCGATCGCCGCATTGCTGCTTGCCACCGCACTGTATGCAGCACTCGGCAGGCCCGATATCGCAAGCAGCGTGAGAACCGCGACATCGTCGCCGGTCGCGAGAGACCGGCGTTCGGCGGACAGCGGCCGCAAGGCGGCTTCGGTAACCACGCTGCTCGCAGGGCTCGAACAGCGCCTGCGGGAAAATCCCGACGATGCCAGCGGATGGCTGCTGCTGGCGAAGTCCTACGATCATCTCGGGCGCTCCCGGGATGCCGCCGCCGCGTACGACAAGGCCGCCACGCTGGGACTGACGGACAACGTATTGGAAGCTCGACTGAAGTAGCCGTCCGAAAACGGAACGAGGGTTCAGGGAGGAACGACGCAAATGACGGAAACCGTCATAAAAAGACCGCTGGTCACACCACAACCGGCGGCCGGCGAGAAGGACGATGCCGCGAGCACGCTCAGGGGCGAACTCCGAGCCTACGCACTGATCGGCGTCTTCGTGCTCGCCGGCTGGCTGGTCCGCGACCTGCATCTCGTCAACCCGCAACAGGGAACGGGCTACTGGCTCGGCATCGTCGGCGGATCGCTGATGCTGTCGCTCCTGCTCTATCCGCTGCGCAAGAAGATCCGCTTCCTGCACCGGCTCGGCTCGACGCGACGGTGGTTCCGGATGCACATGATCCTGGGGCTCGTCGGGCCGCTGCTCATTCTCTATCACTGCAATTTCCAGATCGGCTCTTTCAACAGCCGAGTTGCGCTCTACTGCATGCTGCTCGTCGCCTTGAGTGGCATCGTCGGCCGGCACTTTTATGCGGCGATTCACCGTGGCTTGTACGGCCGCAAGCTGACCTTGAGCGAGTTGCAGAAGGATCTCGCACGCTCGGCCGAAAAAAGCCACGGTCTCGCGACACTGATGCCCCGGCTGGTCAGGAGGCTGGACGAGCTTTGCAGCGAACTGCAGGGCGACAAGGTAACGAACTCGCTGGGTATCGGCCGCAGCCTCAGATGGCTGGTTTCGCATCCCTTCGTGCGCCTGTCCCTGTTGTGGACGGCGCGCCGCGAACTCAATCTCGCCGCGGTCCGCTTCGAAGTGGTGGCGCGGGACCGGAAGCGCCTGAAACGGACCACGTCCCGCTTCGTCAGTGACTACACGGGACTGATGACGCGCGTCGCCAAGTTCACGGTGTACGAGCGCCTGTTCGCCGTCTGGCACCTTCTGCACCTGCCCATCTTCTTCGTCATGGTGCTGTCCGCGCTGGTCCATGTGCTCGCGGTGCACATGTACTAGCCGTAGCACCCGCAGCCGCATGAGACTCGCAGCCCTACTCACCGGAGCCTTGATGACATTCACCTTCATCGTTGCCGAACCGGCCCGTGCCCAGATAGAAACGCTGGTCATGCCCGGCGAGGTCATCGAGGGTCACGCCGAGTACGAAAAGGACTGCAACGCCTGTCATGCGAAGTTCAAACGCGCGCAGCAGCGCACGCTCTGCCTCGATTGTCACGAGGACGTCGCCGCCGATATAGATGCCGGCAGCGGGTATCACGGCCTGTTCGACGAGGCACGGGAGGGCCGCTGTGCGAGCTGTCACACCGACCACGAGGGTCGCGACGCCGACATCGTGCATCTCGACGAAGGCGCGTTCGACCACGACTTCACCGACTTCCCGTTACTCGGCAAGCACGGCGAAACCGAGTGCGCGGAATGCCACGAGCCGGACAAGAAGCACCGCGATGCGCCGCAGGACTGTTTCGCCTGCCACGAGTCGGACAACGTGCACGGCGACACCATGGGCACGGCGTGCGGCGACTGCCATACCGCCGTCGCCTGGACCGACGTCGAGTTCGACCACGACACGACCGGCTTCTCCCTGGTCGGCAAACACGCGGAGGCCGAGTGTTCGGGCTGCCACGAAGACCAGACCTTCCAGGCGCCGCCAACGGACTGCTTCGACTGCCACGCGGAGGACGATGCCCACGATGGCCGCAGCGGCCAGGAATGCGGTAACTGCCACTCGCCGACCGCGTGGACCGACACGAAATTCAATCATGCGCGCGACACGCGTTTTGCGCTCGATGGCAAGCACGCGGAGCTGACCTGCGGCGATTGCCACAGCGAGGATCCGTTCGACGACGACCTGGACATCGCGTGTGTCTCCTGCCATCTCGAGAACGACAATCACGACGGTCATTTCGGGACTGCCTGTGAGACCTGCCATGCGACCGAGGCGTGGCCGGCGGTTCACTTCGACCACGACGTCGACACGCATCACGCACTGAACGGCGCACACGAGCTGGTCGAGTGCGTGGCCTGTCACGTCGAGCCGATCTTCGAGATCAAGCCGCAGACCGACTGCCTCGCGTGTCACGAGGACGATGACGCCCACGACGGCACGCAGGGCACGGCCTGTCTCGACTGCCACAACGAGGATTCCTGGACCGGCCAGGTCTTCTTCGATCACGGCCTCACGCAGTTCCCGTTGCTCGGCGCGCACGCCGACGAGCAGTGCGACGCCTGCCACGAATCCCATGTTTTCAGCGACGCGCCGACGGCGTGTGTCGAGTGCCACCGCGACAGCGATCCGCACGCGGACCGCTTCCCGGACGACTGCGCCCTGTGCCACAACCCGGTGGACTGGCTGCAGTGGCAGTTCGACCACGACCGGCAGACCGACTTTGCGCTCGACGGTGCGCATCTCGACGTGCAATGCGACACCTGCCACCGGCGTCCACTGGCCGCTCAGTCCAGGCTGGGCAGCCGCTGCGCCGATTGTCATCGCGCCGATGACGTGCACGACGGCGAGTTCGGCTTCGACTGCGGTCGTTGTCATTCCGCCGAATCGTTCCAGGACGTGAGGGCGATCCAATGAAGAAACTCAATGTATGGATTCTGCTCGCAGTGTTCGCGGCGCTCGCGGCAATTTCGTCGCCATCACACGCACAGGAGCCGTTCGACCATTTCAGTACCGGGTTCCCGCTCGAAGGGGCACATGCCAACGTGACCTGCGAACGCTGCCACACGGGCGGTACCTTCCAGGGCACGAACCCGACCTGCGTGAGTTGCCACTCGGCAATCGGCGCAGTCCAGGCATCCGCAAAACCCGTCGACCACGTCGCCACCACGGACCTGTGCGCGGACTGCCACACCTCGGCGGCGTGGAGCCCGATCGCCTACATGGACCACTCCTCGGCAAAA
Organism: uncultured Gammaproteobacteria bacterium; assembly: GCA_963712755.1. Classification (GTDB taxonomy): domain Bacteria; phylum Pseudomonadota; class Gammaproteobacteria; order Steroidobacterales; family Woeseiaceae; genus UBA1847. The sequence continues at coordinate 146,626 of CAVQIY010000002.1, forward strand.
GGCAGCTGCGGCAATTGCCACGACGGTGTCATCGCCACCGGCAAGCCGCCCGGCCATCCGCAGTCGAGTGAACAGTGCGATGACTGCCACACGGGCACGGCCTGGGTACCGGTCGTGTTCGACCACAGCGGCGTTACCAACGGCTGCTCGGGCTGCCACAACGGCTTCGATGCGACCGGCAAACACGCGGAGCATATCCAGGCGACGATCTTCTGCGAAGACTGCCACACCACGGCCGGATGGCTGCCGACGCTCGCCGTCGATCATACGCAGGTCGTCGGCCCGTGCAGCGGCTGCCACAACGGCGTCGCGGCCACCGGCAAGCATGCAACGCACGTCAACAGCGGCGACAATTGCGACGACTGCCACACGACCGCGGCATGGGTGCCCGCCAATTTCGACCACGCGAACATCACGGCCAACTGCGCCAGTTGCCACGACGGCGTTTCGGCGACCGGCAAACACCCGGCCCACATCACGACGACCAGCGTGTGCGAGGACTGCCACAACAACGTGGTGTGGTCGCCCGCCGACACGGTGGACCACCTCCAGGTCGTGGGCGCCTGCGGCTCATGCCACGACGGGACCACCGCATCCGGCAAGGATGCGACCCATCTCAACACGACCGACGTCTGCGAAGACTGCCACGACAGCACGCAATGGTCGCCGGCGGTTGCCGTCGACCACCTGCAGGTTCTCGGCATCTGCGGTTCCTGCCACGACGGCACCACGGCCGCCGGCAAGGACGCCGATCATATCCAGGCCGGCGAGAACTGCGACGACTGCCACGCGACGACCGGGTGGCTGCCGGCCAACTTCGATCACGTCAACATCTTCGACAACTGCGCCCGCTGCCACGACGGCATCAGCGCGACCGGCAAGGACCCTCTGACGCACCTGAATACGACGAATATCTGCGAGGACTGCCACAACAATGTGGCCTGGGCGCCGGCGGACAGCGTCGATCACATGCAGGTCATCGGTGCCTGCGGTTCCTGCCACAACGGCACGACCGCCACGGGCAAGGATGCCACGCACATCAATACGACGGACGTGTGCGAAGACTGCCACGACAGCACGCAGTGGGCGCCCGCCGTCGCGGTCGACCATCTCCAGGTACTCGGCGCCTGCGGTTCCTGCCACGACGGCGTGACCGCCTCCGGCAAGGACCTCAACCACATCCAGTCCGGCGACAATTGCGACGATTGCCATACGACGACCGGGTGGTTGCCGGCCAATTTCGATCACGCGAATATCTTCGACAACTGCGGTCGCTGCCACGACGGCGTCAGCGCGACGGGCAAGCCACCGACGCACATCACGACGACCAATGTCTGCAGCGATTGCCACAACAACGTGCAGTGGACGCCGGCCGACAGCGTGGACCATACGCAGGTCGTCGGTACCTGCGGCTCCTGCCACAACGGCACGACCGCGACGGGCAAGCATCCGACGCACATCAGCAGCGGTAACGTCTGCGACGACTGCCACACGACCACCGCCTGGGTGCCCGCCAACTTCGATCACGCGAGCATCGCCGACAACTGCGCGAGCTGTCACAACGGCATTGAAGCGACCGGCAAGAGCGCCACCCACATCAATACGACCAACTTCTGCGAAGACTGCCACAACAACGTGACCTGGGCGCCGGCCGACAGCGTCGACCACACGCAGGTCGTCGGTGCCTGCGGGTCCTGCCACAACGGCGTGATCGCGACGGGCAAGCACCCCACGCACATCCAGAGCGGCGACACCTGCGACGACTGCCATACGACCGGCACGTGGATTCCCGCGAATTTCGATCACGTGAACATCGCCGGTGACTGTGTCAGCTGCCACAACGGTACTGACGCCACCGGCAAGGGCCCGACGCACATCAATACCACCAGTATCTGCGAGGACTGCCACAACAAGGTGCTGTGGTCGCCCGTGGACCGTGTCGACCACTCGCAGGTGCTCGGTACCTGCTCCTCCTGCCACAACGGCACCGTCGCCACCGGCAAACACCCGGGCCACGTCACCAGCGGCGACACCTGCGACGACTGCCATACCACCAACGGCTGGGTGCCTGCGGCGTTCGATCACACGAACATCGTCGGCGACTGCTTCAGCTGCCATAACGGCACACAGGCAACAGGCAAAGGACTCACGCACATCGCCACGACGAACATCTGCGCGGACTGCCATAACTCCGTGCAGTGGTCGCCGGTGAACCAGGTCGATCACACCCAGGTCATCGGCACCTGCTCGTCGTGCCACAACGGCACCGTCGCCACCGGCAAGCACCCGGGCCATCTCGCGAGTGGCGACACCTGCGACGACTGCCACACCACCAATGGCTGGATACCGGCGACGTTCGACCATTCGACCATCACCGGAAACTGCGCGAGCTGCCACAACGGTATCGATGCGACGGGCAAGACCGCGAGGCACATCAATACCACCAACGTCTGCGAGGACTGCCACAACAAGACGCTGTGGTCCCCTGCGGACCGCGTCGACCACACCCAGGTCCTCGGCACGTGCGGCTCCTGCCACAACGGCACGACCGCCACGGGCAAGCACCCCGGGCACATTACGAGCGGCGACACCTGCGACGACTGCCACACCACCAACGGCTGGGTGCCGGCCACCTTCGATCACGCGACCATCGTCGGCAATTGCTTCAGCTGCCATAACGGGGTCGATGCGACGGGCAAGACGGCGACGCATATCAATACCAGCAACGTCTGCGAGGACTGCCACAACAAGGTGCAGTGGTCGCCGGCGGACCAGGTGGACCACACCCAGGTCGTCGGGCTGTGCAGCGCCTGCCATAACGGCTCGATCGCCACCGGCAAACACGCGACGCACGTCGCGAGCGGCAACAATTGCGACGACTGCCATACGACGGTCGCCTGGGTACCGGCAAACTTCGACCACGTGAACATCACGGGCAACTGCTTCAGCTGCCACAACGGCACCCAGGCCACCGGCAAGAGCCCGGCGCACATACAGTCCAGCAACGTGTGCGAGGGCTGCCACAGCACGACGGCCTGGAGCCCGGCCAGCCGCGTCGATCACAGCCAGGTTCGCGGCTCGTGCTCGAACTGCCATGACGGCACGACGGCGACCGGCAAGTTCCCCGGGCATTTCATCACGGCGAAGGAATGCGGTGAGTGCCACGACACGATCGCATGGCTGCCGCACAACTTCCGGCACACGGGGCTGATGTACGAGCCGCTCGACCACCGTGCCAACCTGCTTTGCACCGCCTGCCACCGCAACAACACCGAAGTGGTGGCGTGGCCCAACTCGGCATTCGCGCCCGATTGCGCCGCGTGCCATGCGAGTGACTTCAGGCGCGAGGGCGACCATATCGGCGGCGAGAACGGCACCGTCTCGCAGAACCGGGACTGCAGCGGCGGTGGCCGTGGTTGTCACCGGATCAGCGACGGCTCCTTCTAGTGTACCCCGCCGCTAATCTTGTGACATTCAGAGTGCGCCTGTGCCGACAGTGCAAGGCGCGATCCGCCGTGAATGGCGAGCCCTTTACAAGGATTGCAACGCGGCAATGTCGGCACAGGCGCGCTCCCGGAGGGCGAGCCGCAAAGCGCTCATCCGCGGCGTTATGGCTCTTGACAAGGACGCTGCCATTGCCTTCGAGCCATGCCTTGCGGCTAAGCGCTTTGCGACTCGCTGAACGTTACAAGATTAACGGCGGGGTACACTAGGTGAGAGACGCGGTGATCCCGATATCGACAGCAACACGCACGGCGGCCGCGATCGTTACGCTGTCGTTTTTCCTGTTGACAGCGAAAGCAGTGGCCGGTCCCGGCTTCATCGCCGAGACACAGGTCACGCGAGGCAGCGTCTACGCCGAAGTCGGCATCCGCTTCCGCTGCGACGTGCAGTACCTCGGGCACGATCCGTCGGCCGCGAGTGACGTCCTGCGCATCCGGCTCGAGGCAACCTCGGTGTGCACGGGCGCGGCGCCCAGCATCGCGTACATCAAGGAACAGCACCGGCCCCTGTCGGCCGACGAAGCCAGCATCGAGAGCATCGAGTACGACGGCGAATCGCCGGGCAACCAGTTGCTGCGCCTGAACTTCACCGAGAGCGTCCGCTTCGACGTGCGGGCCGGCGCGGACCGGAACTCGATCATCGTCCGCGTTTTCGCCGAGCCCGGCACGGACAACGGTGAGCAGGCCGCCGGCGCCACCGGGACCCGCCTGCAACGCCGGCCCGAGGCTCCGGGCCCGGGCTACGTGATCAACCTCGAATCCTGGCAACGGCCGCCCGTGACGGCCGACATGCCGAAGATCGCCGTGCCGAAAAACAAGCGGGTATTCGTTTCCGAAGCCGAAATCGACGGCGTGACATGGTATCGCGTCCGTATCGGCAATTACGCGTCCGCCGAGGAGGCCGCCCGGGCGCTGGCCGAACTCCGTGCGCAGTACCCGGGCGCCTGGATCGACCGCGCCGACGCCGGCGGCGAAGCCACCGCCGCGGCGGCGCTCGTCCCTCTCGCCCCGACGGCCGACGCGCCGGCGGCTGCCGCGACGGCAGACGCCGCAGTGAGCGACGCAGCGGCGGAACTGATGAACGAGGCCCGCCGCGCCATGACCGCGGGCGAGCTGTCGCGCGCCGTGCAGCTCTATACCAAGGTCCTGCAGATGCCCGCGAATCCGCACCAGCCGGACGCACAGGAATTCCTCGCCCTCGCCCGCGAGCGCAACGGCCAGATCGCGCACGCGAAAGCCGAATACGAACGCTACCTCGACGTCTACCCGGACGAAGCGGGCGTGCAGCGTGTCGAACAACGGCTGGCAGCGCTGCTGGCAACGGCATCGGCGCGCCCGGTTGCCGCTGCGGCCGCGACCGGCGGGCAGGACGGGGCCCGCCGATCGATGCTGGAGGACTGGAACATCCGCACGTTCCTGTCGCAGTACTACCGCCGCGACGTCAACCAGGTCGACGACCAGGAGCAGATCGTCAGCCAGTCTTCCTTCTACTCGGACCTCAGTATCGATGCCCGCCGGCGCGGCGAGCGGTTCGATTTCTCCGCACGGCTGACGGCAGGCTACCGCAGCAATCTCATGGAGGACGAACGTCCGAGCAGCGGCAACGACCTGCGACTGTCCTATGCCTACGCGGATCTCGCCGACGCGCGCACCGGCCTGCGCGGCCGGATCGGCCGCCAGACCCGCAACACGGGCGGCGTGCTCGGCCGCTTCGACGGCGTCAACCTGAGCTACTCCCTGAACGACCGCCTGCGCTTCGAGGCCGTAGCGGGCCGCCCCGTCTATTCGACGGCGCGCGACCCGGACGACGCCAGGACGTTCCAGGGGATCAGCACGACGTTCGCGCCGTTCGACAACAACCTCGATTTCGGCCTGTTCTACATCCAGCAGGACATCGACGGCCTCACCGACCGGCAGGCCATCGGTGCCGAGCTGCGCTATTTCGGCGACAACCAGTCCCTGTGGAGCATCGTCGATTACGACGTCGAGTTCGAGGAACTGGGCAGCCTGTTCGTGCAGGGCAGCTGGCGCCTGCCCGCCAACTTCACCGTCACCGGCGTCGTGGACCGGCGGCGCAGCCCGTTCCTCAGCCTCGGCAACGCACTCGTCGGCCAGCAACTCGAGTCCTTCGAGGAACTGCGCCTGTTCTTCACGGAAGAGGAAATCCGCCAGTTCGCGCTCGACCGCTCGGCTGCCACCACGACCTACACCTTCGGGCTGTCGCGACCTTTCACACCGAAGCTCAGCGCAAATTTCAATGCCAGCATTTCCGCGATCGATGCCACGCCCGAATCCGGCGGCGTGGCGGCGACGCCCGACAGCGAGTACAGCTATTACTCCGCCGACATCGTGGCGAGCAGCCTGTTCACCGAGGGCGACGTCGGGATTTTCGGCGTGCGCTATGCCGTTTCGGAAACGACCGACGTGTACTCGACCACGTTCGACACGCGCTTCCCGATCGGCCGCGCGTGGCGCATCAGCCCGCGCCTGCGGATCGACTACCGCGAGATCAAGACCGACCAGAGCACGCAGTGGATCTACACGCCGGGCCTGCGCGTGCAGTACCGCATGGGCCGGCGCGTACGCTTCGAGCTGCAGACCGGCAAGCAGTTTTCGACGCGCGAGATGGCCAGGTCGGACCAGGACCGCGAGTCCTGGTTCGTCAATGCCGGCTACCAGCTGTTCTTCTGAGGGACGCCATGATGACGACGCGGATACTCCTCGCAATTGCGCTGCTCGCGACATTCCTCAACAGCGGATGCGTCTCGACGACGACCCTCGTGGAGGAGAAGCTCGACCTCGGCACCGGTGTTACCGTTACACACGCCACCGCGCCGATCACGCTGTATCGCGACAACTCCGCGTACGCCGCTCACGCGCGCGACTACGTGTACCTGGGGCCTGTCGAGATCAACCGCATGGGTGAGTACTCCTACTACCTTTGGCTCGGCATCTGGAGCACCATCAGCGATGCGGAACGTTCCTACCAGCGCGACGGGTTCGAATCGATCACGATCTACGCCGACGGCGAACCGCTGCAGCTCGAACTCGTCGGCTGGACGCTCGACGCCATCGGTGTCTCCGAGCCCGTCTATATCAAGCCCGTGGCATCCGCGGCCGACGCCTACTACCGTGTCACGATCGACCAGATCCGGCTGATTGCGAACGCCCGGGACATCGAACTGCATACCGGGACCGCGCCCGCCAGGGTCTACCTGATGTGGGACCGGCAGGGTTCGGCACACGCATCGCTGCGCGAATTCCTCGATCGCAGCCTCTACGGGGCGACGGCACTCCACCGGCCGTAAGGCGCCGCCGCCCCGCAGGAAACCCGGCTCAGAACGTAACGACCGCTCCCAGCGTGAGCGTGCGCCCGGCGCCCCAGAGACGCTCGCCCGGCGGAATATCGACGTTACTGACACGATTCACACCCGCGAGGTAATCCTGGTAGCCGCGGTCGAACAGGTTGCTGGCTTCAAAATCGAGGCGCACCCGGCGGCTCGCGTTCCACGACAACGCCGCGTTCACGACGCCGTACCCGGCTGTCGCCTGTTCGTCGTTGTAGGCGGACACGCGGTCCTGGCGATCGTAAGCGATGACTTCCCCGCGCGCCGACCAGGCACCGTCGATGAAGTTCAGGGCAACGCTCGCGTTCAGCGGCGGCAGGCGGTAGAGGTTGTCCGCGACATCGGTGCGGCGTCCGCGCGTGTAGCTGGCGCTGCCCTCGATGCCGAGGCGCTCCGTCAGCGAGTAGCGCCAGCCGAGGTCCAGCCCGTAAATCTCCGCGTCCACGTTGTCGAACTGCAGGGCGCCGCTGCCCGACATCATCGTGGACAGCCTGTTCGCCGGCGTGACGGTCGCGGGCACTCCCTGGATATAGTCGCGCACGTCGCGGAAGTACGCCTGCGGGCTGATCGAGAAACGGTCGCCGCTCCAGTCGAGCCCGAGGGCGATTTCGTTGGAGCGCTCGGCGCCGAGCTCCAGGTTGCCGATGTAGCTGCGGCCGTCCGCGAGGCCGCCCGTCGCCTGCAGCGGCAGCCAGAGATACAGCTCCTGGTAGGATGGCGCGCGGGTCCTCGAACCGACGTCCACGTGCACGGTCAGGTCGCGCGACACGCGGCGCGCGTACTTGAGCACAGCCTCGACATTGCCATAGGAGAGATTCCGGTCCGCCGCGTTGAACGCCTGTGCGAGTTGCGCGGCGTTCATCCCCATCATGTCCGTCAGTCCGCCGAAGGAGACTTCGCCCGCACCGGCCGAGACGTCGACGTAGCGCAGTCCGAGTTCCCAGCCGGCATCGGCGGATTCACGGCTGATCGCGGAGAAGACGCTGACGACGTCGCGTTCGACGTCGTTGAAGTTCTGGATGAAGAACATCGCGTTGTTCGGGTTCGTGATGAGCGAATCGTGCGCGGCAAAGCGGCCGTCGATACCGGCAGTGAGCGCGAGATCCCCCATCGCGTAGCCGGACTCGAACGCAAATACGAAACCGTCACCGCCCGTCCGGTTCTGGCGGAACTGCATCGGCGAGTCCGGAGAAGGCCTGAGCGAGAAATTGTCCATGACGTGGTCGACGTCGTTGTAGCCGATCCTCGCGCGCAGGTTCAGGTCCGGTGAGACCTGGCGCCCGAAGCTCACCCCGTACAGTTTCGCGTCGATGTAGCGGATATCCATGGCAAGCGCGGGCGTGCCGGTGTCTTCCGTATCGAGAGAGCCCGCGAATACCTGGAACTCGTTGCGATCGTCGCGGTAGGCATAGCTCGCATCGAGCCGATCGCGGGAGAACTGCGAGGGCACGATCCGGCCTTCGGGCGTATCCAGGTCGTCGGCACGATCCGACTGCCCCACCAGCGAGACGCGATGCGCACGATTCGCTGCCGTCAGGCGTCCCGCGAGCGACGCCGTATCGCCATTATCAGCGTAGCGTGCTCCCGCCATACCGCTGAAATCGAACCGCTCGCCACTGGAGAAGTCGCCGCGGTTGATCTGCGCATCGACATGCCCGCCAATCGCCTCGGGCGCGGTTGCGACACCGGGGATGCCGCGCTTCAGCGTCAGCCGCCCGGTGATCATCGGCGAGACGTACGACAACGGCGGATCCATGGAATTGGGGCCGCCGCCTATGACGCCGAGGCCGTCGATGCTGACCGACACGCGATCGCCGAACATGCCACGGTACTGGGCAATGCCGCTCAACCTGCCATTCTGGTTGCGATTCGCGCCCGGCAGGCGGCTCAGGGCCTCCGCGACGTCAACCACGAACTCCTGCTCGACGACGATGCTTGCGTCGCGCGATGACAGGTGCCTGCCGGAAACCACGATCTCGTCGATGGACTGCTCAGCGCCTTCGTCCTGACCGCGGGTAGTTTCGGCCGCTGCAGCCACCGGCATGGATAGCAGCGCGCCCAGCAGCGTAAGCGCTGCCGTTTCTGTTGCATTCATTGTTCTGACTCCGTAACGCCAGCCGCGCGCAAGGCACGGCCGGTCGCATCTGTTTTGTCGTTATTCGTCGGTTACAGTGCGTGTTACGGGACGGGCGGGGCGCGCGCGGAATAGACGCCGGCATAACCACGGAGCAGCTGCACGAGCGGCGCGGCAACGAGCACACCGAGCGGTGACTGTATCGCGGGCTCCGGGGTCTGCGCCTCGTCGATGCATGCCATCGACAGGATATGAGCGATGCTGCACTCACCGGTGGATGCATGCTCGTCGTTGCCCCCGTGGCCTGCATGGTGGCCGTGGCCGCCGAGCGCCGCCATGAAGCTGGCTGGCAGCCCGTCGTGACACAACTCGAACAGCAGGCCCTTGCCCGGGGCCGCAGGCATGTAGCCCGCCGGTACGAAGGCGCGCAGAATCGCCGCGGCCAGCAGGACCGTTACGAGGGAGCGCCATTTTCGCGTCGCAAGCTGCATAATAGTGTCCGGCCGCCAATGCCAGCGGCGCAGCTTCACCGTATACTGGTGCCCGCTGCAATGGCAATGGTCTTGCGTCATTTCCGGTCGAAAGTACAGGTCGGAGTATCAACCATCGGACAGCCCGCACGGGATTCCGAGGTGATCGTCGCGCGAGAATCGTTGCCGCAACATCGGCCTGGGACGGGAATTGGGCGACACAGACACAAAGATCCTGATTGTCGACGATCACGCGCTGCTGCGCGAAGGGCTGCAATCGCTGCTTTCCGCCGAACCCGGCATGCGGGTCGTGGGCACCGCGGAGAACGCGGAATCGGCGCTCGACAAGATCACCAGCCTGCAACCGGACGTCGTAGTCACGGACCTCGCCATGCCCGAGACGGGCAATGTCGATGCCATTCGTCTCATCCGGGAAGCGCACCCTGACGTCAGGATTCTCGCGCTGACCTTCCACAGGGAAGACGGCTACATCCACGCGGCACTGGAGGCCGGTGCGGACGGCTACGTATTGAAGGACGACAGCCGTGACGAACTCGTGATCGCCATCGGCAGCGTGAAGAAGGGCAAGAACTATTTGAGCCCGGCGATCTGCGGGCGCGTGATCGAGGGTTACCTGTCAGGTGTCAAGAAGAAGCGGCTCGAGCCCTCGTGGCACGCGCTCACACGCCGCGAACGCCAGGTCATCCGCATGATCGCGGAGGGTCTCAAGACCCGCGAGATTGCGGACCAGTTATCGCTGAGTCCGAAAACAGTCGAGAAACATCGCACCAACATGATGAACAAGCTGGACCTGCACAGCGTTTCGGCCGTCACCCTGTACGCGATCCAGAGCGGACTCATCAACGAGTAACGGCGCGCGGCTGGCGGGAGTCCGGCAGGCCTCACTCCTCTTCGAGCAGGCTTTTCACGGCGCGCAGTATTTCCTGCCGGTCGAAGGGTTTCGTGAGGGTGCGATCGGCGCCCGCGCTGCTTGCCGACGCCAGGTAGGACCGCGTCGAAATCGCATCCGGCTCGTACGGTTCCGGCGCAGCCTTTCCGCCCCCCGAGATGACGATGATGCGCGTGTCGCGAAACTTCTCCCGTATCTTGCGCGCGGTGGTGATGCCGTCGATGCCCGGCATGATCACGTCCGTTATCACGAGGTCTGCGCCCTCCTTCTGCATCAGCTCGAGACCCTCGTTGCCCGTCGCGGCCACGGCCACTTCGTAACCGGCGCGTTCGAGTACCTGCTTCAATGCAGCCCGTACGTGCTCTTCGTCATCGACAATCAGGATTTTTGCCATCACATGCCCTCTTTTCTCTATCGAGATTGTGCGTCGCGCCCGAGCGTCGGCAGGTAGATGCTGAATCGCGTGCCCTTGCCCTGCTCGCTCTCGACGACGATCTCGCCGCCGTGCCGTTCCACGATCCCGTGGACGACCGACAACCCCAGCCCAGTGCCCTTCCCGACCTCCTGCGTGGTGAAGAAAGGCTCGAAGATTCGTTCCTGTGTTGCAGCATCCATGCCCCTGCCGGTGTCCGTGACTTCGAGCACGACATAGCGTGCCGCGTCGAGATGCGGATACCTGTTCGCCAATTCTTCCGATACCGCTGCCTCGTGCAGCGAGACCGAAATATGGCCGCCGCCCTCCGACAGGGCCTGGTACGCGTTGTTGCAGAGATTGACGATGACCTGCTGGATCTGCTCGGGCGCGCAGTTGACCGGGCTGCTCCCGGTATCGATGTCAGCGCGCAGGTCCACGGTTGCCGGCAGCAACGCCCGGATCATCGTCACGGCTTCTTCCGTGACCGGCGCCAGGCGCTGCTCAACGAAACGGGGAGCGGAATCGTGGCGGCTGAAGGTGAGGATCTGCTGGCTCAGGCCCTTGGCCCGGTTCGCCAGTTCCTGCACGCGTTGCAGGTTTTCGGCGGTGGGCGAATCCGCCGCAATGTCCTCGAGCGCGAGTTCCAGGTACAGCACCATCGGCTGGAGTACGTTGTTGAACTCGTGCGCGACGCCGCCCGCCAGCGTGCCCAGCGACCGCAGCCGCTGATGGTGGTGAACCTGGTCTTCGAGGTGGCGGCGTTCGGCTTCGGCCTGCTCGCGCTCGGCGATTTCGTTCTTGAGGCGCTCGTTGATGCCGACCAGGTTGCGGCGCATCGTCTCCAGGTCGTCCGACAGTGCCGTGATCTCGGCCAGCCCGCTGTCGGGCTTGAGTTCCCTGCCCACGTCCCCGGAGCTGATCGCCCGGCTGGCCTTCTGCAGCCAGCGCAAGGGACTGACAACGGTGACGCTCACCAGGCCTGCAACCAGCAGGGTCAGCAGCAGGTAGGCGATCAGCACGGCTACCAGCGTCCGCCGCACGGCCGTGACTTCCTCGTGTATCGGGGACTCGTCGAAGCCCAGCTTGAGGACCGCGGTCTCTTCCAGCGCGGTCACGGGCAGCGACAGGTAGTAGACGTCGTCGCCGTGTTCGCCGAACGCGAAATCCTCGCGGAACTCGCCCGCGTCCCCGGTGCTCATCAGGGAACTCGCGACGGTCCGGCTGCCGGCGTCGATCGCCGCGTACAGCCCCTGCCCGCTCAGTATCGCGCTGTCCAGGAACTCGACGAGGCCCTGCTCGGAGGTTCCCGGCTCGAGCGTCTCGATGCGATCCGCGAAGATCTGGGCGATATTGCGCACGTTGTCGATGAAGATGTCCTTCATCGTGCGCTCCACCGTGCTGCTGATCACGTAAAAAAGCGGCGGCATCAGCAGCGCGTGAATCAGCAGCAGCATCAGCACGAGCCGCCCCGGGATGGTATTCAGGTATCTTGCCATAACAACTTTATCGTCCGGATACCCGGGATGGATTCCGCATCGCGTCGCCACAGGTACGTGACTGCGCATTCCTCGCTCTTGAGCGCCGCGGACACCGCCGCGATATCGTCGAATTCGGCGAGCCGCGGCGTACCGTATTTCAGGGCCAGCGACAGGCGGCGGCGTTCGTAGGACTTCTTCGACATCGCGACGACGGACTGGTAGAACACCTGCTCGAGCTTGTCGTCGCCGCGCATGAGTATCGGCCTGACCCGGTGGCCATCCACACTGACCGCCACGCCGAGGTACGCCTTGCGCAGGTCGAGCGTGCTGATGCTCTCCACCGGGCAGGTCTCTGCCGTCACCAGCACGACCGACTCGCCGGTTTGCGCGGCCCCGGCGACGAGGCACGCGCTGCAGACCATGAGCCAGTGTGCGACGCGACGGCTCACGGAAATACGGCGCTCCACTGCAGCCGGTACTCGTTGAAGTCCTGCGATCCGTCCGGGGCTGCTCCGTACGTGGTATCCGCGATTTCGAATGTCAGGCTGTGGTATTGCGCGACGTCCCAGCGCGCGCCGAGCATGTAGCGCTCGGTGATGAAAGTCTCGAACAGGCCGAGGTAGATCGAGTCGTCCTGGTCGGCGCCGTTTTCGATTCGGCCGAAAACAGTGACGACGTCATTCGCCTCGTACTCCAGCTGCGCGTAGCCGAGCACGTAGGTGTCGTCCACGCTCCCGGCCGCGAAATCGAGTTCGTTGTCGAAGTAGACGACGCTTGCGAGCAAGCGAAGATTGCTCCAGTGCCAGTCGCCGAAAACCCCGAGGCTGGCCTGGTCGATGTTGCGCGGCTGGTTCGGCTCGGGGATCGATCCCGACTCGGCGTTGATCTCGTTCCACGCCGCCACGATTCCGAACTGCGTGGCAGCCAGGGACTGCGGCCGGTAGCCGACCCTGAGGTTCAGGGACAGGCCGTGACCCGACGTGCCCTCGAGAATTTCATGCGCCTCCAGGCCGCCGTCCTCGAAAACCGGCGCGTAGCCGACCGACGCCGCGTAGCTCAGCGCCGACTCGTCGTCGCGCTGTTGCTCCGTCTCCAGCAGCAGGCCCGTGACGTGGGCCGGTTGCGAACCGCCGTCGTCCTCCCACTCCTCGAGCGCCGGGCGGGTGATCGAGGTCTGCAGGAACTGGCCGTGATGGTACTCGCTGTTCCAGAATTTCGCGGGCGCGTGAAACCGCCCGCCCCAGGCAAAGGTAGCGTCCCCGATGCGCAATCCCGCCTGCAGCCTTTCGAGTTCCGCCTCCTCGGACGACCACAGGAACTCGCCGAGGAAGCGGAACCGGTCCCCCGAAAAACTGTAGAGCATGTCGAGCGCGGCGTGCGTGAACGAGTCCTCCACCGAGGCATCCGACTCTGCGAACGTGGCGAATCCGTCGACGGTGGGAAAGAACAGGAATTCGTGCTGCATTTCCGCGTTCGCCGCCGTGCCCGCGGCGAGTACGCCCAGGACGCCGGCGGCTGCGCGCCGCCGCCCCGGCATACGTTTCTTGTTGCCTGCTGGCGTGTTCATGGTTTGCCCCCCATTGCCTCCGTGGCCGATCGCGGCGGTGCCGCCCTAGCGGTATTAACTGTCGCATCGGCGCCCGGCGGACAATATGGGGTATTGACCCTATTTCGGCCCTGAAACGACCGGTTGGCGGGCACGCGGCGGCGAACCCGCATCGCGCGCCCTGCAGGGCCCCGCCAGGCGCGTCCCGGGATGCAAAATTCGCTGCTGCTGCGCCTGTTTTTTGCGTATTGTGGCTACTTGTCGCAGCCGCTTTCTGCGATAATGTTACCGATGAAACTATTTACTCCTTCGCCATGAGCGCGATCCCCAAAGACGTCACCCCCTCGTTCCCGCTCGACAACTACGAGTTGCTCGACCGTTACCGGCGCGAGTCCGGGCGCGTCTTCCTGACCGGCACCCAGGCGCTGGTGCGCATCCCGCTCATGCAGCGCACGATGGACCGCGCCGCCGGTCTCAATACCGCCGGTTTCGTGAGCGGCTACCGCGGCTCGCCGCTCGGCGCGCTCGACCAGGAACTCTGGCGCGCCAGGGCATTTCTCGACGAGAACAACATCGAATTCCTGCCGGCCGTGAACGAAGACCTCGCCGCGACCGCCATACTCGGCTCGCAGCAGGTGGAGACGGACCCGCATCGCGAGGTCGATGGTGTGTTCGGGCTCTGGTACGGCAAAGGCCCCGGCGTCGACCGCGCGGGCGACGCGTTGAAGCACGGCAACGCCTACGGCAGTTCGCCGCACGGCGGCGTGCTGGTGGTCGCGGGGGACGATCATGGCTGCGTATCGTCGTCCATGCCGCACCAGTCCGACGTCGCCTTCCTCACCTTCATGATGCCGCACGTGAACCCGGCGAACGTCGCCGAGTACCTCGAGTTCGGGCTCTGGGGTATCGCGCTGTCGCGCTTCTCCGGGATGTGGGTTGGCTTCAAGGCGATCTCCGAGACCGTCGAGTCGGCGATGTCGGTGCAACTGCCTTCCTACCCGCAATTCGTGACGCCGGACTTCGCGATGCCGCCGGGCGGGCTGCACTACCGCTGGCCGGACCTGCCGGGGCCGCAGATCGAGGAGCGGCTCGAGGCGAAGAAAGCCGCGACGCTCGCGTTCGCGGCGGCGAACCCGATCGACCGCAGGATTTTCGATGTCCCGGACGCGCGTTTCGGCATCGTGACCACGGGCAAAGCCCACCTCGACCTGATGGAAGCGCTGCGGCTGCTGGGCATCGATCGCGCCGCGGCGCGCCGTATCGGCATCGACGTCTACAAGGTCGGCATGGTCTGGCCGCTCGAGCACGACGGCGCTCTCGAGTTCGTGAAGAACAAGCGCGAAGTGCTCGTGATCGAAGAGAAACGCGGCATCATCGAGAGCCAGTTCAAGGAGTACTTCTACGACCGTCCCGGCCGCAAACCGGAGCTCATGGTCGGCAAGTACGACGAGAACGAGCAGTCGCTCGTGCCGTGGATCGGGGAGCTGTCGCCGGTGGAGATTGCCGGCATCGTTGCACGGCGTCTCGACCAGGCCTTCCGCGGACTCGACCTGACCGCGCGCGCCGAAAAACTCCTGAACGAGCGGGCGCCCGCGATCCGCATCGAGGGCGCCACGCGGATGCCCTACTTCTGCTCCGGTTGCCCGCACAACACCTCGACGCGGCTGCCGGAAGGTTCGCAGGCGCTCGCCGGCATCGGCTGCCATTTCATGGCGAGCTGGATGGACCGGGACACCGAGGGCCTGATCCAGATGGGCGGCGAAGGCGTCAACTGGATCACGCGCTCGAAATTCAACGGCAACCGGCACATCTTCCAGAACCTCGGCGACGGCACGTTCTACCATTCGGGTTCGCTCGCGATCCGGCAGGCCGTCGCAGCCGGCACGAACATCACGTTCAAGATCCTCTACAACGACGCGGTGGCGATGACCGGCGGGCAACCCGTCGACGGCCCGCTCAGCGTGGCCAGCATCGCGAACTCGGTGCGCGCCGAGGGCGTCGATCGCATCGCGGTGGTCTCGGACGAACCGGGGCAGTTCACGGCGAGCGAGTTTCCGCGTGGCACGACGTTCTCGCATCGCCGCGACCTCGACTCGGTGCAGCGCGAGTTGCGCGACATACCCGGCGTGACGGTGCTGATCTATGCGCAGACCTGCGCCACGGAAAAGCGCCGCCGGCGCAAGCGCGGCCAGATGCCGGACCCCGACCGTTTCGTCGTCATCAACGACCTCGTCTGTGAAGGCTGCGGCGACTGTTCCGTCGAATCCAACTGCCTGTCGGTGGTGCCGAAGGAGACGCCGTTCGGCCGCAAGCGGCAGATCGACCAGAACAGCTGCAACAAGGATTACTCCTGCATCAACGGCTTCTGCCCGAGTTTCGTGACGGTCGAGGGTGGCAAGCGGCAGAAGCCCGCGACGCTGTCGGGGGTTGCACGGCTGGAAACGGCGGCAGTCGACCTGCCCGACCCGGTCATCGCGGACATCGACCACTGCTTCGACCTGCTGGTGACGGGCGTCGGCGGTACCGGCGTCGTCACCGTCGGACAGCTGATCACGATGGCCGCACACCTGGAGGGCAAGGGCACCAGCGTGCTCGACTTCATGGGTTTCGCGCAGAAATTCGGGCCGGTGCTCAGCTACATCCGCATCGCGAAGCAGCCGTCGGACATCAACCAGGTGCGCATCGAGCAGGCGCGCGCCGACGCGCTCATCGGCTGCGACCTGGTCGTCAGTTCGTCGCCCAAGGCCTCGAAGACCTACCGGCCGGGGCACACGCGCGCCGTATTGAACACGGCCGAGATGTCCACGGGCGACTTCGTGCGGCACCGCGACGCCAGCCTGCACGCAGCAGATCGCGTCGACGCGATTCGGAACGTCGTCGGCGAATCCAACCTCGCCCTGCTCGATGCGAACAAGATGGCGCAGCGCCTGCTGGGCGACACCATCTACGCCAACGTACTAATGCTCGGCGCGGCGTGGCAGCAGGGTCTCGTCCCCGTCTCGCACGCTGCGATGATGCGGGCGATCGAACTGAACGGCGTCGAGGTCGAGAAAAACAAGCAGGCGTTCACGTGGGGCCGCGTTGCCGCCGACAATCCCGAGCACGTCGAGGACCTCGCGGTAACCCAGGAACTGGCGGCACCGGAGACGCTCGAGCGCATCGTCGAGCGGCGCGCCGCGTTTCTCACGGATTACCAGGACGCGGCGCTGGCCCGCCGCTACAAGGGCCTCGTCGACAGGGCGCGCGATGCCGAGGCCGGCGTGGGCGGCGACGGCCGTTTCGCGAAAGCCGTGGCGAAGAGCTATTTCAAGCTGTTGAGCTACAAGGACGAGTACGAGGTTGCCCGCCTGCATGTGCAGACCGGCTTTCTGGAGTCGGTGAAGCGGGACTTCGGCGACCAGGCGCGCGTGCGCTTTCACCTCGCGCCGCCGTTCCTGGATGGCGCGACCGATGCGCGCGGCCGGCCGCGCAAGCGCGAGTTCGGCGCCTGGATGATCCCGGTGTTCCGGCTGCTGGCATCGCTGCGCGGCCTGCGCGGCAAGCGCCTCGATCCCTTCGGCATGACCGCCGAGCGCCGCATGGAGCGCGCACTGATCGTCGAGTTCGAGGACCGGGTCGAGCAGCTGCTGGGGGCGCTCGGTGCGTCCAACCTGGACCTGGCGACGGAGATCGTCGGCCTTTACATGGACATCCGCGGCTACGGACCGGTCAAGGAGCAGGCCGTCGAAGACGTGCGCATCCGCGTTGCGAACAAGATCAATACCCTCGCCACGATGGATCAGCGCGCCGCGTGAAACCCCGCTACGAGTTCGACACGCGGCCGGAGCCCGGCGCCACCATGCCGGTGGCAGACGGCATCCACTGGCTGCGCATGCCCCTGCCCTTCGATCTCGACCACATCAACCTGTGGCTGCTCGAGGACGACGGTGGCTGGGCGATCGTCGATACGGGCATCGACAGCAGCACCAGCCGGGATATCTGGCGCAGGACCTTCGCCGGCACCATGCGCGGCCTCCCGGCTACCCACGTCATCGCAACGCACCTGCACCCCGATCACATCGGCTGTGCAGGCTGGCTGACGCGGCAATTCGACGTCGACCTGTGGATGACCCGCGAGGAGTACATGCTGGGGCGCCTGCTCGTCGCCGACACCGGCAAGCCCGCGCCCGCCGAAGGCGTGCGCTTCTACGCGGCCGCCGGCTTTTCCGAAAAGGCTCTGCAGGAATACCGCGAACGCTTCGGTTTCTTCGGCCGCCTGGTGTCGCGGCTGCCCGAGTCTTACGTGCGCATCCACGAGAACGACCGCCTGGCGCTCGGCGATCACCGCTGGCGGGTGCTGATCGGCCGCGGCCATTCGCCCGAACACGCCTGCCTGTATTGCGAGGACCGCAACCTGCTGATCTCCGGTGACCAGGTACTACCGACGATCTCGGCCAACGTCAGCGTCTGGCCCACCGAGCCCGCGGCGAACCCCCTGAAACACTGGCTGGAATCGCTTGCGGCCCTGCGCGGACAGATTCCGGCGGACGTGCTGGTGCTGCCGGCACACGGCAAGCCGTTCCGCGGCGCTCACGAGCGCATCGACGCCATCGTCGCGGAACACCGGCGCCGGCTCGACATGCTGCTCGAGCAGCTGGCGGAACCTTGCCGCGCCCTGGATACGTTCAGCGTCCTGTTCGGCCGCCGGGTGCCCGACGGACACCGCATGATGGCAACCGGCGAGGCGATCGCACACCTGAACTACCTGCTGGCCGCGGGCGACGCGGTCATGGAGCCGGACGCACACGGTGTGCACTGGTACCGGCAGGCGTGAATGTCCAGGTTGCCGCGAAGCGACGGTCACTGTCCCCGGTTGCGGAGCCAGCGCTGCAGCAGTTCCGTTGATATCGGGCCGCTGATGCCTACCCGGTGGCCATCCTCGTCATAGAGATAGGAACGAGGCATTTCGCCGCGCCAGGCGGGATCGATCGCGTAGCGCAGGCGTTCCGCACCCGCGTCTCCGAAACGCCAGGCATCGGCGCCAGGCAGCGCAAACGATTCGAGAACCTCGTCGACGGCTTCCGCGTTGTCGGGTGGATCGGTTGCGATCAGGACCACCGGCACCTCCGGGTGGTCGGCCGCGAAACCACTCAGCAGAGCGAGTTCGCGCCGGCAGGGCGGGCAGTCCGTCGCCCAGAGGGCCACGAGAAAGGGGAAGCCGGCGTGTTCCTTCTCGATTGCCTGCATGCTGTGCGCGTCGAAAACCCGCAGCTCGCCGGCGCCGGCCGCTGCCGCCACGAGTAGCGCAGCGGCAAGCGCCGGCAACGTCCGCATGCACCGCTTCATCGCTGCGCTCCTGCCCGTTTGACGATGGGCACGATGCGCAGCCCTTCGTCCGCCGAATGCCAGCTCAGGAACACGTCACTGCCACGCGCGACAAGGAACGGGTGATCGGAATCGCGCTGCGTACTGGCAAGCGTGGCCGGTTCCGACCAGCTGCGTCCATCGTCGCCCGACTCGATCAGCCGGACCTCCGTCCGCTCGCCGGTGAACTCTTTCCACGCCAGCAGCAATCGTCCCGGAACGCGTGCCAGCGAAGGGTGGCCGGCGGAAGCGGCTGTCGAAACCGGGATCAACTGCTGCAACTGCCCATCGTCGGGACGGAAGCGCGCGTAATGGACGCCGCTGCGGTTGCGGCCATTCGTGAACCACGCCAGGTCGAATGCATTTTCGCCGGCGCTCGCGATTGCAGGGCCATGATGCGGGCAGCCCTCGATGTACCAGTCGTCGTCCGTCGCACGACGCATGGGCTTCGTGACGCCCTCGGCGTCGATCATCGCAAACGCATGATCGCGGATGTTGTCGCCGAAAATTCCACGATAGAAGAGTGCGACCTCTCCACCCGGCGTTTCCGACGCGGCTATGCGGCAACACTCGCAGCTGTGGGAACTGACCCTGCGATTCGCAACAAAAGTCTCGCCGCGATCCGTCGACACACTGTAGTAGACCGCCGCACCCGCATACTCCTCACCCGCGGCCTTTGCGGCCACCAACTCGCGCTTGTCGATCCAGGCGAGGAACACTTGCCGTCGGCATCGACGAGCAGGGTCTCGAAGCGGTGACCCGTTACGAGCCCGTCGTCATTGATGGTGCGTGCCGGCTCGAAACTCGAACCGCCATCGAGTGAGCGGCTGAACCGAATTTCGCCGTTGAATCCGCCCGGCAGTTTGCGTGTCCAGGACACGTACACTTCGCCACCCGGACCAATCGCGATCTTCGGCCGATTCTCGCCATTGACATCGATCTCCTCGGTATCCTCGTTGACCGGGACCGGCATCGACAGTGCGTCGGGATCATCCTCGGCGGTGCTCACGTAAACACGACCGCCGACCTCGAAGGCAACCCACAGGTTGCCATCGTTGTCGAAGGCCGGGGTCGGCGTGCGGCCGCAATGCACGGATGGCGTCGCTTCCTCCGCTGCGCAATCCGGGCTTGCGAATGCCGCACCGCTCAGTGTTACCGCCAACGCCACGGCAAGGACAGCGCGCGTCGTCACAGTTCCACCGCTGCTTCCATGAACAAGGTCCTTCCCGGCCATGGATGGTGCACGAACGTCACTTCATTCGTGAGGTTGTCGACGCCGAGACTCAGGCGTACGCCGTTGTCGAGGCGATAATTGGTCCGCAGGCCGATCTGCGTGTAGGCGTCGTGCGCGCCGAACACTTCGCTAGCGGTATCGCGGTTACTGAGGTCGCCGTAGCTGTTGCTTGCGTAGCGCACACCGCCACCGACATCCCAGCGGTCGCTCATGTGCCAGGTCGCCAGCAGGTGGCCGCGCCAGCGCGGCATGCGCGGGAACGTCTTGCCCTCGAGTTCCGGGTTGGCGCTGTTGCGCGTGATCTCGGAATCGACGTAGGCCACATTGAAGCGGACGTCCAGCCGTGCGGCGATGCCGCTGCGGTTGAAGACGAGTTCCGTGCCGCGCGTCTCGACTTCGTCGATGGGCAGGAAGGTACGGATGGTCCGGTTGTCGACAACGGTCGACTGGTTGAAAATCGCGTCCTCGACCGTCTCGGCGAAGAGGTTCAACCGCAGGTAGCCACCGTCGACGGTCCGCTCGATCGTCAGGTTGTGATGCAGGCCGTCTTCCGGCTCGAGGCCGGTATTCGCGATTGACGTGCCGGAGGTGCGGCGCTCGTTCTGGTACAGCTCTTCCACGATCGGGAAGCGGTAGGCCCTCGCCAGCGAATACCTCAGCTGCCAGTCGGCGGCCGGCCGGAACCCGGCGGAGAATTTCGGCGAGAAGCGATTTTCCGAACGATCGGCGTGGTCCTGCAGATTGTCGCGGCCGAAGTCGTAGTAATAGCCGTCCTGCGCTCGCCAGGTTTCGTAGCGTCCGCCGACCTGGACGTCGACGCGCTCGGTCGGCTGCCAGCCGAGCTGCGCGAACGCGGCATGCAGCTCCGTCTCGCCGCCGCTCGCGGACGCGGCCACCGTTCTCTCACCGGCGAGATAGTCGTCCGAGCGGTAGTTCGTGATGCCGAGTCGGTAGTGCTCGTAGCTGTAGCCGGTATCCACACTCAGGCGGTCACTGCCGAAAAGCGCGTCGTTGCTCAGCTTGAAACCCGCCGTCGACCAGCCGGTGTCGTCGAAGACCGAAACGTCACCCGCAGGGGTATAGGCAGGATCGTCGGGATGCGCAAGCGAGCCACGTGTTTCGTCGTCGAGGATCTCGAAACTGCTGACGCTCGCCTCAAGCCACCAGTGGTCGCTGAGCGGCCCCTGCACACGCCCGCCGAGCAACAGGCTGCGGCGTTCCTGCTCGCTCACACTGAAGTCGGAACTCGAGACTTCGAAAGCGATACCGTCCTCTACGACAGTGCCACTCCATACCGGGTTTCCGGAAACGTCGCGCAGGTAGTTCTGCGAATCGAACGCGTCTATCCGGCGCTCTTCGTAGGCGACGGTCGCCAGCGCCAGCCACTGGCCCCACTCGTAACCCAGCTTCGTCTTGAACTGGTCGGTCGTCGACGATTGCCGGCCGGAGTTCCCGTACTGGACGACGGGATTGCCATACGCGTCCGTGGTGAGCAGTCCACCGCGAACCGTCGTCTCGTCGCCTGTCGGTGCGGCGCTACCGTCGAAGCGGTAGTCCATCGGCTGGCTGTCATTCTCCAGCCGGCTGTAGGCGCCGTAGATACTGAACGCACCGAAACGGTCGCCGTAGGAAACGAATCCACGTCCGCCGGCCATCGAGTCGTCGAAGCCCTGGTGGTCGAACGACTGCTGAAACATCGACCCCTCGACGCGGAGACGCCGCTCCGCGGGGATGCGGGTTTCGA
The DNA here is from genome assembly GCA_963712755.1 of uncultured Gammaproteobacteria bacterium. Classification (GTDB taxonomy): domain Bacteria; phylum Pseudomonadota; class Gammaproteobacteria; order Steroidobacterales; family Woeseiaceae; genus UBA1847. The sequence goes on from CAVQIY010000002.1 coordinate 168,690, forward strand.
TATTGACGACGCCGCCCATCGCGTTACCGCCATACTCGGCAGAGAAAGGCCCGTACACGACTTCCACGAGGCCGATCTCGTCGGCCGTCACGAGCGACCAGCGCGGCGCGCCGTTCCACTGCGTCTGCAGGAAGTAGTGCAGCGGAATACCGTCGGCGAACACCATGGAACGCGTCGTCTGGAACATGTTCGAACCGCGGATGCCCATCGTACCGTTGGGGTCGCCGATGTAGCGGCGCCGGATGACGAGGTTCGGCTCGTATTTCACGAGGTCCTCGGTCGTCGCGGCATTGATGCTGACAAGGTCTGCCGGCGTAAGCAGGCTAACGGGGTTTGCCGGATGCCGGTTGCCGGACACCGGATCCTGGCCGAACACGGTTATTTCATCGATCGTCGAATCGCTCGACGACTCGTTGGCGGCGCCGGCACCGCTCAGCAGTGCCAGGGCACACGCCCAGACTAGTTTCCTGTACATGATCCTTTTCCCTCAATAGTTGTCGTTCTTGTTGGCGGCTGTCCGCCAGTTGGGCGTGCGTATCACGCAGCCACGACGCGACCGGTGCGGTCACGGCGAAGCGCTGCTACGCAGAACGACGAGAGGGGGGTGCGCGGGAGTGGTAGCGGGTTTCGGCGGCAGAAATGGGCGGCGCAACGACAGGCAGCACCGGCTCTTCGGCCACGGGCAGGAGTGTATCCAGTGCGGGTAGCGTGGTCGGGAGCGCGGTCGCGAAACTCGCGCCAATGGGGCACTCGGACCCGCCACCGTGCTGTTCGTGATCCGCGCCACCACCATGATGGTGATGCCCGGCGTGCCCGGCATCTGCCCGCCTGGCTTCAAAATACTGGACGAGCTCGGCCTGTGACCCGGACGGACAGAGTATGAATGGCCCGCCTTGCGTGGCAGCGGCAGGCATGTACCCGAGGGGGGTGAGCGCACGACAGGCAAAGGTCGCCAACACCAGCCAGGTGGCGATTCGGCAAACTCGCTGTAGCGGCTCGGTCACGATAGTCGGCTCCCTCGCGCGAAAAATACGCGCAAACACCGGCGCCCGGCAATGGCGATTTGCCTTGAGTCCCTGCAATTCAATGTCTTACGTGCACATTTCCAATCCAAGGATTACTGGAAACTGGCCGTTCTGGCAGGTCGCCCGATGCGGCGACGGGGGCGAGATGCGCAGACGACCGTGACGCGGGCGGCCGCGTGCCGCGGCGAGGCCGGGATCGCCCCATGTGCAGACTTCGTGGCACGGATGCGCGCGGCCGCGCAACCGCGCTCCTACGCGCCGATCCGGTCAGGGTCGCCGGGCGGACGGTATCCCGCAGGCTGGCGACTCGTCGACGATACGATCAGCTCAAGGCCGTTTCGATCGACCACGAATACGCGCATGCCTTGGGACAGCGCACCGGAATCGCCGGCCTGCCGGGCTGCCAGCCAGGTCTCGCCACGAACGGAAACCCTGCCCTGCGGGGAAGCGCCGAAACCAGACACGACGACTGCTTGCTCTGCCGGAATGTCGGACTTCAGGATCTTTTCGCCAGGCCCTATGTTCAGCCTCGTTGGTGCAACAGCTTCCATTGCAGCGGCTATGGCGAAATCGGCGGCGAACGTCACAATCATGGCGACCGCGACGCGTGCCGGGAGCTCCAGGCCCGTGAAATGCCCGACGAGAAAGAACGTGGGCACACCGACGACCACCGAGGTCGGCAGAATAAGCCACCACCACAGCATCGTGTAACGTTTCATCGTGGCGAGCCCCCGAGTAAAACCCGTGGCCCGACGGTTGCGATCCGCCGGCCGCGAACCTTACGTGCTGCCTGCAATATAGTTCCGCATTGCGTCAGCCTCTGACTGCACCTCCGTGAGTCGCAGCTGCAGCAGGTCACGGATGCTGATCATGCTGACAAACTTTCCGTCCTCCAGCACAGGCAGGTGGCGCAGGTGCTTCGACACCATAACCGCCATGATGCCGGCCGCGCGATCGGTCGCAACACACGTAATGACCTTCTCGGTCATTACCTCCCGCACCGGTCTGTCCAGCAGATCGGTGCCGGCCGATTGCAGTCCTCGCACGATATCGCGCTCGGAAATGATCCCCTCGACCGTGTCGCCATCCGTACTGACGACCAGCGCCCCCACGTCCCTGAATGCCAGCGAGTTCAGCACGTCGCGGATTTTGGCATCGGGCGCGATGTGCGCTCGCTCAACGCCTTGCTGGGAGTCGAGAATACGCTGGACGGTCAAGATTGTCTCCTCTGGCTGCGGGATTCACGGGCTGCCGCGCTCTTTGGCAATCTCGAGCTGCGCGCCGCCGCCCGGCGTGTGTCAATCACGCGCCACTACCCGTAGCGAAGCACGTTACGAGTAGTGGCTCCCCAGGTAAATTCGTTATACCCGGGTCGATCATTCGGAAAAGACGAAGTAGCGTGCAACGACGTTAGCTGCAACGAAAAAGGGGCCGAAGCCCCCTTCCAGTTTACCGCCGGCGGTCCATCCGGCGATCGACCTGCCGGCCGCGACGGTCGAGACGCCGATCGGCCGATTCGCCCCGACGGTCCAGGCGCCGATCGACGCGATCGCCTTTGCGGTCGAGACGCTCCGACAGGCGCTCGTGCCCGGCTGCATCCGCGCGCCGCGACTTGCGATCGAGGTTGCGGTCGATCCTGTCGCCGCGATTGTCGAGGCGCTGTTCGATGCGATCACCTTTGTGGTCGAGGCGCTGCTCGATGCGGTCGCCGCTGTCGGCGAACACCGTGCCGGCGCAAAGCAGCAGCCCTGTCGTGATGATGACACTCTTCCTTATGTCCATGATCCTCTCCGTGGTTAGCGTGCGAATTGCTTCCTGTCACTACAAGCAACGCGGTCGCGCACCGCAGGTTGACGCAAGCAGCCGCGTAATCGGGGGATTATTGTCAAATCGGGCCGCCGGGGCGGCTCTTGCCGGCGTCAGACGTGCTGCATCAGCACGGGCAAGCGCGCCTCGTGGATCAGGAACTCGGTCGTTCCGCCCAGCACCTTCTCGTACCAGCGCTGCCGGCTGTAAGCACCGGAAACGATGAGGTCGGCCTTCGCCTCCGCGCAGGCATCCATGAGCTCGCTCTCGACATGACGGCCGCGTGTCCTGACGTGCTGTGCCTTGATGCCCCAGTGCTTGAGATAGGCTTTGAGTTGCGTCGCCTTCGGCCCGGGCCGGTCCTCGGGCCCGCAGGTCACGATCGTGATCTCGGCCGCGTGCTGCAACAGCGGGATCGAGGCCTTGACCGTGCGCGCCACGCGCGGCCCCTGGTCCCACGCAATGCAGATCCGCTCACCGAGCCGGGTGCGGCCCGACTGCGGCAACAGCAGGACCGGGCAGGAACCGCGCATCAGGGCAGTGTCGACGAACACGCGCGCCACACCGTTCGGGCGCCTGGGCCGCGACACGACGATGAGGTCGGCCATCGGTCCGACGATCCGTATGACCTTCTCGGGGGAGCCCACGCGCTCGGCCCAGATGGCGCCCGGCGCAGTGCGTGCATGGCGCATGATCTCGTAGCCATGCTCCTCGGCGATCTTCCTGTAGAGCGTTTCGGCGGCGGCCGGCGCCTCGGGCGTGCTCTTCTTGCGCCACGCAGCGGCGGCAAACTCGGACGACAGGGTCAGGTCGGATTCCCGGTGCGGCCGTATGTGACAGCCGCTTACACTCGCCTTTAGTTTCTTGCCGAGTTCGAACGCCGTGTTCAGTGCTCGTGCGCACTCAGGGCGGTCGGCAACCGGTACCAGGATGACTCTCATCGACCTTCTCCGCGTGGTTGAGCGATCAGCATGGCACCCCGTTTTTCGATCGACAAGCAGGCTTTATACGTACTGCGGGAGGGGCGATTCGCGGGCCGAGGCTCGCTCCTGCAGGTCAACCGTGCGTTTGTAGGAGCGGTTCTTGAACCGCGATCGCGGGCCGAGGCCCGCTCCTACAGTGCGAGTCGCGGTTCGACAATCGCTCCTACGCCAGCACCCTGTCGAGGTCCCGGCACAGGTCCTCCGCGTCCTCGAGGCCCACCGAGAGCCGCATGACGCCGTCGCCCGCGTAGTGCCGAAACGCGGCGAGCTGTTCGCCCTCCAGCCGGTAGCTCGACTCCATGATTTGCCCGGTGCCGATCCAGTAGACGAGACTGCGGTGGTGGCCGAGGCTGACGGCGTAATGGATGACCTGCAGTTCGTCGATCATCTTCTTCGCGACCGCGGGCCCGTCGTCGACCTGGAACGACAGCATCCCCGAGAAACCGGACATCTGTCGCAGCGCGATGTCGTGCTGCGGGTGCGATGGCAGCCCGGGGTAATTGACGCGTTTCACGCGTGGGTGCGCCTCGAGGAATTCCGCCACCTGCAGGGCTCCTGCGGAATGCGCCTGCATGCGGATCGGCAGCGTTGCGATGCCGCGCATGATCAGCCATGCATTGAACGGACTGATCACGCCGCCGTAGTGCACCAGCGCCTCCTCGTTGAGTTCCATCATCACGTCGCCAGGACCCAGCAGCGCGCCGCCGAGCGCATCGCCGTGGCCGCCGATGTACTTGGTGAGCGAATGAACGACGAAGTCCGCCCCGAGCTCGATGGGCCGCGTCACGGCCGGCGATGCAAAGGTGGAATCGACCGCGAGGCGGACGCCGCGTGCGCGGCAGACGGCCGCAACCGCCTCGATGTCCGCCAGGCGGATGATCGGGTTGATGGGCGTCTCGATGAACACGAGCTTCGTGTTGCCGCGTATCGCCGCTTCGACGTGGCTGACGTCGCTGGTGTCGACCGGCGTGACGTCGATGCCGAAGCGCGGCAGGGTATGGCGGACGAGCTCGGCGCTGCCCGCGTACTGCACGTCGCTCACGATCAGGTGATCGCCCGGCGACAGGTAACCGAGCAGCAAGGCGGACGTGGCCGCCATCCCGGAGGCAAACGCCAGGCAGGACTCGGCACCCTCGAGCACGCGCAGCTTCTCCTGCAGCTGGTTGACCGTCGGGTTGCCCCAGCGCGTGTAGATGTAGGGCATGTCGTGTTCGTCGAAATCCTTGATGGAGAAGGCCTCGGCGTCGCGGGTCTTGAACGTCGTCGACATGACGATGCTCGGCGATGAAGCGCCGGTCACCTCGTCCGGCTCCTCCCCGGCGTGCACGGCCAGCGTCCGCTGGCCGGCGTCTTTCGGCAGATTGCTCACGATGTCTCCCCTGCTGCGTGTGCGCCCGATTCTACGCGAGCCGGATTCGCGGCGTAATGGCAGCGTGCTATGCTCGGCGCCAGCAACGCACGGGACCCGAGCTGCTGTGGCGATTCGTTCACTTTGTATCACCGAGGGCGGTGACCGGCCGACGATCGAGACGTTCATCGGCATGCACCGGGCCGGCATCGAGATCACGGTGACCTGCCCGCCGGGCCATCCCAATTGCCGGCCGCTCGCGGATGCCGGCGTGCCGACGATACCGCTGCAGCTCAAGCACAACTTCAGCAAGGCCGATATTGCGACGCTGCGCCAGGAACTCGTCCGCGGCCGGTACCACATCCTGCACACGTTCAACAGCAAGGCGGTGACGAACGGCCTGCGCGCGTGCAAAGGGCTGCCGGTGAAGGTCGTGTGTTACCGCGGCATCGTCGGCAACCTGAGTTTCCTCGACCCGATGTCGTGGCTGCGCTACCTGAACCCGCGCATCGACCGCATCATCTGCGTGTGCGAGGCCATTAGGCAGTGGTTCCTGCACATGCAGCCGGCCTTCCTGCGCATGCCCGCGGAACGGCCCGTCACTATCCACAAAGGCCACAAGCTCGAATGGTACTCGGCGGAGCCTGCGGACCTCGGGCAGTTCGGCATTCCGGACGACGCTTTCGTCATCGGCTGCACGGCGGCCTACCGGCCGCGCAAGGGCGTCGAATACCTGGTCGACGCGCTCGGCATGCTGCCCGCTGACATCCCCGCGCATCTGCTGCTGATCGGGCGTATGGACGACCGCAGGCTGACCAGGAAGATCGAGGCGAGCGGCATCGCGGAACGCATCCACCGCGTCGGCCATCGTACCGACGCGCCCGCGGTGACGGCGGCCTGCGACGTCTTCTCGCTGCCCTCGACGAAACGCGAGGGGCTCGCCCGCGCGATCATCGAGGCGATGGCGTACCGCGTGCCGCCGGTGGTCACCGACTGCGGCGGCAGCCCGGAACTGGTCGTCGACGGCGAGTGCGGTTTCGTCGTGCCGATCAAGGACGCGCGCGCGCTGGCGGATGCGTTCGAGCGGCTCTACCGCGATCCGGAACTGCGCCGGCGCATGGGCGAAGCGGCGCGCGCACGGATCGGCACGCACTTCCGCAACGAGGACACGGTGCAGAAGACGATCGCCCTGTACGAAGAACTGGTGCCGAACCCGGACTGACCCGACCGCGATCGCGGTTCGAGAACCGCTCCTACAGCCGCAATGTTCTGCCTGTAGGAGCGGGCCTGGGCCCGCGAATCAGCCGCACAGTTCTGCCCCTGCAGGAGCGGGCCTGGGTCCGCGAACCGGCCGCACAGTTCTGCCCCTGCAGGAGCGGGCCGGGCCCGCGACCGGTCGCACCGGTCCACCTGTAGGAGCAGGCCTGGGCCCGCGATGGTCGCGGTTCGGGAACCGCGCCTACAGCTCGACCATCAGTTTCCCGGTGTTGCCGCCCGTGAACAGCAGGTTGATGCCCTCGATCGCGCTCTCGAGGCCCTCGAGCTTGTGCGCGCGGTACTTCAGCTTGCCGGCGGCCAGGTACTCCGCGAGCTTCTGCATCATGTACGGCACCTGGTCCCAATGATCCGGCATCGTGAAGCCCGTGATCGTGAGGCGCTTCCGAATGATGTTGAGCCAGTTCGGCCCCGGCGACGGGGTGGCCGTGTTGTAGTCGGCGATCATGCCGCAGACGACGATGCGGCCGTGCGCATTCATGCGCTGGAACACGATGTGCTGCACCGGCCCGCCGGTATTCTCGAAATAGAGATCGACACCGTTCGGCGTCGCGCCCGCCAGCTGCTTCTCGAGGTCGTCGGACTTGTAGTTGATGGCCGCGTCGAAACCGAGTTCGTCCTCGAGCCAGCGGCACTTCTCGTCGCTGCCCGCGGTGCCGACCACGGTGAGTCCTTCGGCCTTGCCGAGCTGGCCGACCATCGCGCCGACCGAGCCGGCGGCGCCCGACACGACCAGCGTCTCGCCGGCCTTCGGCTTGCCGATCTCCATCAGGCCCTGCCACGCCGTGAGACCCGGCAGCGACAGCACGCACAACACGGCCTCGGCCGAGATGCCTGCCGGCAGCTTGTTCAGGCCCTGGCCGTCGCTGACGGCGTATTCGGTCCAGCCGATCATGCCGACGACGCGGTCGCCGACGGCGAACCCGTCGTTCCTCGATTCGACGACCTCGGCGACGCCGCTCGAGCGCATGATCTCGCCGAGTTCGACCGGCGGGATGTAACTGCCGCGGTCCTCGCTCATCCAGCCGCGCATCGCGGGGTCGAGCGACATGTGCGTTTGTTTCAGCAGCACCTGGCCGGACGCGAGTTCCGGCGTCTCGAGGGTGACCACCTCGAAGACGTCGGGGGTGATGGCCAGGCGCGGGCGTTTGACGAGTTTGACGGCTTTGTAGTGCATGGCGGGTCGATCGCTCCTGTGGGGTGCTGGCCGCCCATGGTACCTGCAAACACCGGAGCCATCGCGGTTCGAGAACCGCTCCTACAGCCGCGCCGTTCTACCTGCAGGAGCGGGCCTGGGCCCGCGAAAGTCGACGGTCTGCCCGAGGAGCGGGCCTGGGCCTGCGAACCAGTCGCCGATTCTACCTGTAGGAGCGGGCCTGGGCCCGCGAACCAGTCGCACGATTCTGCCCGTAGGAGCGGGCCTGGGCCCGCGAACCAGTCGCACGATTCTGCCCGTAGGAGCGGGCCTGGGCCCGCGAATCGCGGTTCGAGAACCGCGCCTACAACCGCAGCGCGCCGTCGACCTCGATGCAGCGGCCGTTCACGTAGTCGTTCTCGAGGATGAACTGCACGGTGTGCGCGATTTCGTCGGGTTCGCCGAGCCGCTTCGCGGGGATCGGTTTGGTCATCTTTTCGAGCGCCTCGGGTTTCATCGACATGACGAGGTCCGTGCTGATGAACCCCGGCGCGATGGACGCCGAGCGGATGCCGTAGCGCGCAAACTCCTTGGCCCACACGACCGACATCGCCTGCACGCCGGCCTTGGCGGCCGAATAGTTCGCCTGCCCCATGTTGCCCGAGCGCGATATCGAGGAGATATTGATGATGCAGCCTTTCTGGCCCGACTCGATCATCTTCGCTGCCGCTTCGCGGCCGCACAGGAATACGGCAGTGAGGTTCACATCGATCACGGCCTGCCACTGGTCGAGTGTCATCTTCGACACCTGCTGGCCGTCCTTGTACTTGAGCGTCATCGCGTCGCGGATGATGCCGGCGTTGTTGACCAGGCCGTGAATCGGGCCGAAGTCCCCGGCGATGCTGTCGAACAGCGCTTCGACTTCCGGTTCCTTCGCGACGTTCGCGATATAGCCCTGTGCTTGCGGCGAGCCGGCGGTGCGGCACTCTTTCGCCGTCGTCTCGAGCGCCGCCGCATCCAGGTCGACGAGCGCCAGCCGGCAACCGGCGGCGGCCAGCCGTTTCGCCATGGCGGCACCGAGCCCGCGCGCGCCTCCCGTAATCACGATTGTCTTCCCTGCAAGATCCATCGAGTTCTCCTGTCAGTTCATCCGGGCGCTGCCGCAGCGGCATGATTGTGCGCTGCAGCAGTTTTATTGTGCGCCGCACAATACCAGAAAACATCGGAAAACGCCTATACCCGCGTCATTGCCTGAAAAAGGCAAATAGCCGATGATCGAAGCAGGCCGCAGGGGATACCGCCATGAGCAAGCACCACAGCGCCGCCGGCGGCAGGGACACGCTCCCGTTCGTCGCACCGTGCCGGAAACTCTCGCTTTTTGCCCCGTTTCGCTGGATCCGCCTCGGCGTGGCCGACCTGGTCCAGGCGCCGCAGCAGAGCATGGTCTACGGGCTGGTCGTCGCCGTGCTGATCGGCGCCGTGTCGCTCGTCGCGTGGTTCCGCGGCAGCCAGTGGATTATGTTCGGCATGCTCGGCGGGTTCGTGTTCCTCGCGCCACTCGTGTGCGTCGGCCTCTACGCCATCAGCGCACAGCTCGAGCGCGGCCAGGAACCGGTGCTGGCGCGCAGCCTGCGCGCCGCATTCCGCCGCCATATCGGCAACGAGGCCGTGTTCGCGCTCGTGCTGCTGGTGATTTTCCTGGTCTGGTCGCGGGCCGCGGTCATCGTCACCGCGGTCATGTACCCGACGGATGGCGACCCGACGACGGCGGAGCTGGCCAGCTTCCTCGCATTCGGTAGCGGCGTGGGGGCGATCTTCGCCGCGGTCACGTTTTCGGCCAGCGCCTTCTCGCTGCCGATGATCATGCATCGCGACGTCGACAGCGTCACGGCCATCGTCACCTCGGTCAACGCGGTGCTGAGAAACAAGGGCGCGATGCTGGTGTGGCTCGCGCTCATCGTCCTCGGGCTGGTCCTCGGTGTCGTCACCGCGTTCGTGGGCCTGATCGTGATCATCCCGGTCGTCGGCTACGCGACGTGGCACGGTTACGAGGAAACCATCGACGCCAGCGCCTTTCCGCGGCACCACGAGGGCGTCACGGCCACGCCGCGGCCGAGCTCGAGCACCGCGATGGAACACGATCCGGTTATCTGATGTGCGGCGCCGTCGAGTTTCGGCAATCTCTGTCTTCCATGACAACAACCTGGCCTAAGGAAAGCGGTTTCAGCCGTGGTACCCGGAACCTTGGCGTCGGTAAAGGGCGGCGAGACCCACGAGCGGCGGATGCCGTGGAGGCAGTCGTCTCCGCGGCTACCGAGTTCTTGCGGAAAGGAACTATTCCGGCAAGCCGGTGTCGACAGTCGAGAGAGTTGGTATCATGGATGGTGGTTGGCTGTTGCAGGTCACGATAGAGGCAGCTCATTCGGCACACTATATTTGCGGGGATACGATGATCGAACAATTTCAATAGGGCAGCGATCGCCTTGTTGATCGGTGCTTGCGCGTCTTCGAGTACCGGAGACGCCGGGCGCAGCCAGCAGCAAGCGGACCCGTGATGCTCGCAGGAGCTGATGCCGTTGCAGCAGATTCACCCTCGGCCCCGGCCAAGCGCATTATTGACGATCCGGATGCGCCCGTGTTGGAGGTTTCGGCGAGCGCTGCGGACGCGAGCGAATCGGATGAGATCATCTGCCGCAGGGAAACGCCAACCGGCTCCAGAATGTCCAGAAAAGTCTGCCGTACGCGCGCCGAGATTGAGGCGAGAACGGAAGAAGACCAGGAATCGATACAACGATCGCGCACGTTACAGTCTGGGGGTGGCTGTGCCCTGAACCAAAGTTGCTAGCAGGCAATCAAACAGCCTTTTTTGGGCTCGAGAAATAGAAATGGCGAAATAAGATGCTCGGTGACGAATGAGCGGGTTGGGCCTGCCAGTATCGGACCCGGATCCAGCCGAATATCGAAGATCGTTACAACGTCACTGGCTCGTGTCGAAGTAGAATCCGGGCTCCCTTTCAGATCGGGTCTTCGCGACGACAGTTCTTCCCGGACGTGCGATCGAAACCAGGGTAATTGTTTTTCGTCCGGGCGCTCAGGCGTCGTACATTTGCAGTGCGCAGTAGGCCGCACCGAGGAGTCCCGGCTGGTCGTGCAGGATGAGTTGCGTCGGTATCCGCTCCATGTAAGAGCGGTGCCGGCCCTTGTTCTCGAAGCCATGGCGAAAGCCGCTGTCCTTCAGCAGGTCCGGGTAACGTTTCGATATACCGCCCGCGATGAAGATGCCGTCTTCGGCACCGAGCGTCAGCGCGAGGTCGCCCGCCACCTGGCCGAACACCTCGAAGAACATCTGCACGGCTTCCGCGGCCAGCGTGTCGGTGTGATCGATTGCCGCTTTGAAAATATCGGCGGGCGCCAGGTGCGCGCGCTTTTCGCCGTGGATGCGCACCAGCGCCCAGTAGATGTTCTCGAGCCCCGGCCCGGATACCAGCCGCTCGCTGGAAACGCGGTCGAAGCGTTCGCGCAGCGCCCTGAGGATATCGATCTGCACCTGGCTCTCCGGGGCAAAACCGCCGTGGCTCGCTTCCCCGGCAATCGGCAGGTAGAGATCGCCGTGTTTGCGCAAGCCGACCGCGCCGAGGCCGGTGCCCGGCCCGATGATGCCGACCATGTAGTCGTCCGCGACGAGTGGCCTCGGTTCGGGCAGGCCGATGGGCATGCAGTCGTCTTTGCCCAGGAACGGCACCGAGTAGGCAATCGCCTCGAAGTCGTTCAGCAGCTGTACCGCGTCGATAGCGAAGTCCGCGGCGAGTTCGTCCGTTGCAATCTCCCAGTGATTGTTGGTGAACCGCACCCGCCTGTCGACGATCGGACCTGCAGCCGCGAGACAGATGACGCGCGGTGCGCCGGCGTTCACGGACTCCAGGTAATGCTTTATCGCAGCGTCCGCGGACTCGTAGTCGTTGCATTGCAGCGTGAGCGCATTCGAGAAACCGGGCTTGCCGGTATCGGCGAGTGCAAAGCGCGCGTTCGTGCCGCCGATGTCGCCGATCAGCAGGCAGTCATTGTCCTTTTTGTTGCTGCGCCGGGCAGGATTCATCGAATGCTTCTCGACCCCGTTTTGTCCGCGATCTACTATACAGATAATCGATTGACTGGCTAGCGAGGTGCACCGATGGCCGAAAGATTACCGGACGGCCTGTTACACGCACTTTTGCTCGACGGCAATGGCGGCGCCACGCCCATCGCGCCGGCCGATATCGAAAAATGGCGGCCCGACGACGGCCTGCTCTGGCTGCACCTCGACGTCGCCGAAAAACGGCCTGTCAAATGGATGCGCGCTGCACTCGGCCTCGACCGGGTGGTCGTCGACGCGCTCAACGCGGACGAGACCCGGCCCCGGTCGCTCAACATCGGCAACGGCCTGCTCGCCGTGCTGCGCGGCGTGAACATGAACCCCGGGGAAGACCCGGAAGACATGGTATCCATCCGCCTGTGGATCGAGCGCGACCGCATTGTCAGCACGCGGCGCAGGAAGCTGTTATCGGTACAGGACCTCAGGGAGCAACTGCAACAGGGCACGGGTCCGAAGACCGCGGGCGAGTTCCTTGCCAGTCTCATCGGCCGCCTGGCCGACCGGATCGGCGGCTTCTTCGAGACGATCGAGGAAAACCTGTCCTCCATCGAGGAAGCCGGGTCCGACGAGAGCGTGCAGACACGGCGGCACTCGCTCGCCGCGCTGCGCCGGCAGATCGCCTCGGTGCGCCGTTTCATCGCGCCGCAGCGGGATGCGCTCGACCGGCTGTATCGCAATCCCGGTACGCTGCTCTCGGACACCGAGGCCAACAGCCTGCGCGAGGAAGCCGACCGCGTCACGCGGTACCTCGAGGACCTGGACCTCGCGCGCGAGCGTGCCGTGGTGCTGCAGGAAGAACTCATGAACGAACTGGCGCAACTGCAGAACACGCGGATGTACGTATTGTCGGTCGTTGCCGCCATCTTCCTGCCGCTTACCTTCGTCACCGGGCTGCTCGGCATGAACGTCGGGGGGTTACCCGGCGTCGATTCACCGAAGGGGTTTTTCATCGCGCTCGTCCTCATGCTGGTGACGAGCGCGGCGATGCTCATCTATTTCCGCTTTCGCAAGTGGCTGTGAGGCTTGCGGCCGCTGCAGCGAGTTTCGCGATCGCTGCGAAGTTCCTGTCGCGCAACAGTCCCGGCGGCGCGATCCACGAGCCACCGATGCAGGCGACGTTCGGCAACGACAGGTAGTCACCGGCGTTATCCGGCCCGATGCCGCCCGTGGGCATGAAGCGCACTTCCGGGATCGGCGCCCCGATCGCTTTGAGGAACGCGGCGCCACCGGACAGTTCCGCCGGGAAGAACTTCTGCAGCGTGTAGCCGAGATCCAGCAGCCCGAGCATCTCCGACGCGGTCACCGCTCCCGGGACGAAGGGCATCGCCGCATCGGCCACGGCTTCGAGCAGCGCAGCGCTGCTGCCGGGGCAGACAGCGAACGACGCGCCGGCCGATTTCACCGCCGCGACCTGTGCAGCGCGGCGCACGCTGCCGGCGCCGACCAGCATGCCGGGCACTCCGCTCGCGATGCGCTCGATCGCGTCGAGCCCCGCGTCCGTTCGCAACGTCACCTCGATCGCATCGAGGCCGTTCTCGAGCAAGGTTTTCGCCAGCGGCACCGCATCGTCGGCATTGTCGATCACGACCACGGGGACCACGCGCTGGCCCGCGAGCAGCTCGGCGGCGTTCATGCGTCCGCCACCGTGAAGATGCCGGCGCCCTGCTCCGCACCCAGGCTGCGCTCCCGGAACACCGCGAACAGTTCCCTGCCCATACCGACCTGGCGGTTCACGACGTCGGCTTCGAGGCCGGGCCGCGATTCGATCTCCGGCGCATCGACCGCCAGCGTGCCGCTTTTCGAATCGATCGTGACGACGTCGCCGTCGCGGATCTTGCCGATGACGCCACCCGCGGATGACTCCGGCGTCACCTGGATGGCCGACAGCACCTTGCCCGATGCGCCGGACATGCGGCCGTCCGTGACGAGCGCCACCTTGAAGCCACGGTTCTGCAGCACGCCGAGATACGGCGTCAGCTTGTGCAGTTCCGGCATGCCGTTGGCGCGCGGGCCCTGGCCGGGCAGCACGGCGACGAAGTCCGTCTCCAGCTCGCCGTCGTTGAACGCCTGCGTGAATGCCGCCTGCGACGTGAATACACGCGCCGGCGCCTTGATCGAGCGGTGCTCCGGTGCGACGGCCGAGACCTTGACGATCGCCCGGCCGACGTTGCCTGCCACGAGGCGCAGCCCGCCTTCCGCGTCGAACGGCTCGGTCACCGGGCGCACGATCTCCGCATCGAGGCTCTGCGCGGGTGCGGCACGCCATTCGAGGCGGCCGTTGTCGAGGAACGGCTCCTGGCAAAAATTCCGCAGGCCGGGGCCGAGGATCGTCTGCACGTCCTCGTGCAGCAGGCCCGCATCGAGCAACTGGCCGATGACGAAACCGAGGCCGCCGGCCGCATGGAAATGGTTCACGTCCGCCATGCCGTTCGGGTAAACGCGCGCGAGCAACGGCACGGCGCGCGACAGCGCCGAGAAGTCCTCCCAGTCGATCACGATGCCTGCCGCCTTCGCGATCGCCACGAGGTGGATCGTGTGGTTCGTCGAGCCGCCCGTGGCGAGCAGGCCGACGATCGCGTTCACGATGGCCTTCTCGTCGACGATCTCGCCGAGCGGCACGTGGCCATCGCCGAGGGCGGTCCGCTGCAGGATGTTGTTCACCGCCTCGCGCGTCAGGGCCTCGCGCAGCTCGGTGCCCGGGTTCACGAACGACCCGCCGGGCAACTGCAGGCCCATGAACTCCATGAGCATCTGGTTGCTGTTCGCCGTACCGTAGAACGTGCAGGTTCCGGGTGCATGGTAGGCGGCCGACTCGGCCGCCAGCAGTTCGTCGCGGCCGATGCGGCCCACCGCGTACTCCTCGCGGATCCGCGCTTTCTCCTTGTTGGACAGCCCGGACACCATGGGCCCGGCGGGCGCGAACGTCACGGGCAGGTGGCCGAACGACAATGCGCCGATCAGCAGCCCCGGCACGATCTTGTCGCAGATGCCGAGCAGGATCGCCGCGTCGAACACGTTGTGCGACAGTGCGACGGCCGTCGACAGCGCAATCACGTCGCGGCTGAACAGCGACAGGTCCATGCCGTCCTGCCCCTGGGTAACGCCGTCGCACATTGCGGGCACGCCGCCGGCGAACTGGGCAACGGCCCCCTGCTTCGCGGCCGCGTCCTTGATCACCGCGGGATACGTTGCGAATGGCTGGTGCGCGCTGAGCATCTCGTTGTACGCGGACACGATGGCGAGGTTCGGCACGGTAGTGCCCGACAGCGCCTTCTTCTCGATATTGCTGCCGGCCGCCATGGCATGCGCGAGGTTGCTGCACGACATCGAGCCGCGCGACGGGCCGCCGTCGGCCGCCTGTCGAATGCGCGCGAGATAGCCGCTGCGCGATGCCTCGCTGCGCTGCTGTATGCGTGCCGTAACCTGCTTGATGGTTGAATTCATGTGGGGTGCCTCGGGTGTCAGGGTGCCCAGTAGACGTACACCGGCGCACGCTTCTGGCGGAGCAAATGAAACACGGGATAGCCGTTCGCGGTCTGCTTGGCGGCTTCGTAAACCTCGCGCTTCCGGTCGCCGAACAGGAGCAACAGGATTTCGTCGCTGCGCGACAGCGCGGACAGCGTCAGGCTCACCCGCGGATGGGGACTCGCCGCCGTGTGCACGGGGATGCAGAGCTCGCTCGAATCCACGTCGAGGCCCTCTTCCAGGTTTGCCGCATCGGGGAACAGCGACGCGAAATGCCCGTCCTCACCCATGCCGAGCAACGCGCACGCGAACGGGAACGGCGCCTGGCGGATCTCGTCGTTCAGCACGCTGCAACGTGCCTCGATCGTCACGCCGGGCTCGTAGCACCGTCAGCAGGTTCGCGCGCTGCGCTTCCCCGGTCAGCAGGGTCTCGCGCACCAGTTTCTCGTTGCTGTCCTCGTGATCGGACGGCACCCAGCGCTCGTCGCTCAGGATTACGTGCACGTCCGGCCAGGCAAGCGAGACCCCGGCCAGTTGCGCGAAGACGCCCGCCGGGCTGGTGCCGCCGCTGACGACGACCGACGCCTCGCCCTGCGCATCGAGGCGCCGCTCGAGTGCCCTCGCGATACGTTCGGCCGCGGCGATCGATGCGGCGTCACGGCTGTCGAAAAAGTTCTCCATGTCGTTCGTCACAGGCAGTCCTCACACGTCCGGGTGCCATGCGCGCCCGTCGCGGTCCAGCAGCAATGACGAAGCTGCCGGACCCCACGAGCCCGCAACGTAGGTTTCCACTTTCTGCTTCGATTCCGCCCAGCTCTCGATGATGGTGTCGATCCAGTGCCACGCCGCCTCGACCTCGTCGCGGCGCATGAACAGCGCCGGGTTGCCGCGCAGTACTTCCATGAGCAGGCGTTCGTACGCATCGGGGTAGCGCACGCCGAAGGTTTCCTCGAAGCTCAGGTCGAGCGACACGGGTCGCAAGTCGAAACCGCCCGGGCCGGGTTCCTTGGCCATGACGGAGAGTTTCACGCCCTCGTCCGGCTGCAGGCGTATCGTCAGCCTGTTCGGCGCGACGTTGTACTTCTGCTCGGGGAAGATCGAGTGCGGCACCTCCTGGAACTGCACGACGATCTCCGAGTGCTTGCCTTTGAGCCGCTTGCCCGTGCGCACGTAGAACGGCACGTTCGACCAGCGCCAGTTGTCGATCTCGAGCTTCAGGGCGACGAAGGTCTCCGTACTGCTGTTGTTCTCGCCGAGTTCTTCCGCGTAACCCGCGACGGTCTTGCCGTTGATCGCGCCGGCCGTGTACTGCCCGCGCACCGTGCTGGTCCGCACGGCGTCCCGCGTGATCGGGCGCAGGGCCCGCAGCACCTTGATCTTCTCGTCCCGCACCGCATCGTGGTGCAGGCTGGACGGCGCTTCCATCGCAACCAGGCACACGAGCTGCAGGAGATGGTTCTGCACCATGTCGCGCAGTGCGCCGATGTCGTCGTAGTACTCGACGCGGCCGCCGACGCCGAGGTCCTCGGCGACCGTGATCTGCACGTGATCGATGGCGCCGCGCCGCCACAGCGGCTCGAACAGCGAATTCGCGAAGCGCAGGGCGAGCAGGTTCTGCACCGTTTCCTTGCCGAGGTAGTGATCGATGCGATAGATCTGGTTCTCGGGGAAGCACCTGCCGACCGCGTCGTTGATCTCGCGGGCGGACTCGTAGTCGTGGCCGAGCGGCTTCTCGAGGACGATGCGGCTGCTGCCGGTGACCAGGCCGTTTTTCTTCAGGCCCTGCGCGATGGTGCCGAACAGGTTCGGCGCCGTCGCGAGGTAGGCGACGCGGATGCGGTCTTCCCCGCCCGCGAGCAGCCCGGCGAGCGCGCCCCAGTTGTCGTGGTCGTACGCATCGCTCTGCACGTAGTGGATGCGCTCGCGGAGCTTCGCCCATTCCGCATCATCGAAATCGCCGCTGCCCAGGTTCTCGCGCAACGCCGCCTCGACGAGGCCGAGATACTCGTCACGGCCGAGCGCACCGCGGCTGGCCGCAATGATGCGGCTGTCGCCCGTGATCTGGCCGTCGCGCTCGCGGTGGTACAGCGCCGGCAGCAGCTTGCGCATCGCCAGGTCACCGGTGCCGCCGAATATGACGAGGTCGAATACGTCGACCGGTACGAAGTTTGCCATCAGGAGATCCTCGTTGAGGCTGAAATTTTACTACAAATCGCGGCAGATTTGACAAGTTTTTCTGGATTCTACGCACCCAGTATTGTAGTTTTACTACATGCTGAACCGGATCAAGCAACAGGCCGGGCGCCTGAGCCGCGCCGAGCGGCGCGTCGCCGAGTGGGTCCTCGCGCACCCGCGGCAGGCCGCCGACGCGACGCTGGCCGAAGTCGCGCGGGCGTGCGGCGCCAGCGAGCCGACCGTCATCCGTTTCTGCCGGCGCGTGGGGCTCACGGGTTTCCGCGAGCTGACGATACGGCTGACCGAAGCGCTCAGCCGCCCCGACCGCTACGTCCACCGGGACGTCAATGCCGACGACGCGACCGCGGACGCGGTCACCAAGGTGCTCGACGCGGCGATCTCGTCGCTCCTCGACATGCGCGCGCAGCTATCGTCGATTCCCATCGACGAGGCAGCGGCCGTGCTGCTGGATGCCCGGCAGATTACCTTCATCGGGCTCGGGGCATCCGGGCACGTTGCCGCGGATGCCCGCCACAAGTTCTTCCGGCTCGGCACGCCGTGCAGCGCCCACACCGATACCCCCAGCATCCTGCAGGCCGCGGCCGTCGCGGGACCCGGCGACGTGCTGGTGATCGTGTCGCATCTCGGCGGCTGGCCGGAACTCGACCGGGCAGCGGCCACTGCCCGCGAGAACGGCGCGACGGTGATCGCCCTGACCAATCCCGCGTCGCGGCTCGCGCGTATCGCGAACCTCGTGTTCGGCTGGGATCCGCACGAGGACACCAGCGTCTACACGCCGATGAGTTCACGGCTCGCGCAGCTCGCGCTCCTCGATGCGCTGTACGTTGCCTTCGCGCTGTCACTCGGCGACGTGGCCGCGGACAAGCTGCGGCGCAGCAAGGAAGCACTGCGCCAGCACTAGGGAGACTCTGCACAAGTCATTGATTCCAATACGGCTAGGTACTTCCCCGCATTGTCGTTTCAGCGTGCTTCAAGCAAAAAGAGGCCATGCGTAAAGGAGGGCGGATGCACCGCCCGGGGAGTACGAAATGCGCCGTTATCTCGTTTCCGTTGTTGCACTTTTCTCGCTGGCCGTCTCCGCTGCTGCAGCCGCCGGCAGCTACGAGGACGGACGCGCGGCCTACGACGTCGGCGACTTCGACAAGGCGATGGCCGTCTGGGCGCCCGCCGCGGAGAGCGGCGATGCCGATTGCCAGTACGGCATGGGCCTCCTGTACGCCGAGGGCATCGTCGTCCCCATGGACGATATCCAGGCCCTGCGCTGGTTCGGGCTTGCGGCCGCACAGGATCACGGTCAAGCCCAGTACAGGCTCGGCGTCATGCACGCCAACGGCTGGGGCGTGCCGATGGACGAGGCCGAGGCCATGAAGTGGTACACGCTCGCCGCCAATAACGGCGTCACCGCAGCCCAGGTCAGCCTGGGCACCATGTACCAGAATGGTTTCAGCGTCGCCCAGGACAAGGTCGAGGCGCTCAAGTGGTTCACCATCGCCGTCCGGCTCGGCGACGACGACGCTCGCATGCACCAGGAGTACCTGGCCGAGCGCATGCCGCCCGCGGAACTCGCGAAGGCCGATGCCGCGACCAACGCCTGGTTCAATGACAACCAGACGATGCTGGCGGAAACCCGCTAGCCGCCACGAATGCCCATGGGACGGCTACCCGCCGTCCACCCTCTTCGGGGCGCCCCTGCGGCGCCCCGAAACGCATGCCGGCGGGCCGACACTGCCGGCCGATGCGCTCACGGGCACCCGGGGAAATGCGCCCGGAGGGCGCATTTGCAGGCCGGAATTGTGATAAAACACTTCACCAGGCCCAGCGCTTTGGCGTCACCTCAGCCGATGAAAGTCGAGAACCCCACGTCGCGCGACATAGCCGACATCGCCGGAGTCTCCCAGGCGACGGTCTCCCGCGCGCTGCGCAACAGCCCGCTGGTGCGCAAGGAAACGCGCGACCGCATCCAGGCGATTGCGCGGGAACTCAACTACTTCGTGAACCGCAACGCGGCCGGCCTGCGCACGCACCAGAGCAACACCATCGCCCTGCTGCTGTTCGACGATGGCAGCGAAACCGACTCGCGCATGAACCTGTTCCTCATGTCGTTGTTGAACAACATCGTGCGCATCGCGGCCGGCCTGGGGTACGACGTGCTCGTTTCGCTGCAGCAACTGAGCGACGACTGGCATATCCAGTACCAGGCGAGCAACCGCGCAGACGGCCTGATCCTGCTCGGCTACGGCGACTACATGCAATACCGCGAGAAGCTCACCGCGCTTGCCGACGCCAATACGCGCTTCATGATCTGGGGTCCGCTGATCAAGGACTTGCCCGGCCACACCTTCGGCTGCGACAACGAAAGCGGCGGTTACCAGGCAACGAAGCACCTCATCGATCTCGGCCGCCGCAACATCGCGTTCATCGGCAGCAAGTCGCGTCGCAGCCCGGAGCACGGTGCGCGGCATGCCGGCTACCGCCGAGCGAAGCGGGAAGCCGGCGTGGAATACAACGAGCAGCTGCGCTTTGCGGCCGACAACTCGGAGCGCCAGGGCTACCAGGCGACCATGCAACTGCTCGAATGCGGTGAACCCTGCGACGCGATCTTCGCGGGCACGGACCTGATCGCAATCGGCGCGATGCGTGCGCTGCAGGATGCCGGCAGGCGCGTACCCGGGGACGTCAGCGTGGTCGGATTCGACGACATGCCGCTGGCCGCCTACGTGTCACCCGCGCTCACCACCGTGCGGCAGAATTCGGAACTCGGCGCCGAAGGCCTCGTGAACGGCATCGTGGGCCTCATCAAGGGCGAGCCTGTCCGGTCGACGCTCATGGAGCCGCGGCTCATCGTCCGCGACTCCTGTGGCGCCACGAGCCGCTGACGCGACACCGGCCTATTGCGGCTCCGCCGCCTTGTCGACCAGCAGGACGGCGACGCCCGATACGATCATCAGGACGCCGCCCGTGACCAGCCCGAAGATACTGGCCTGGCCGAAGAACTCCCGGATGACGAGGCCCAGGATACTCGCGGCAACCAGCTGCGGGATCACGATGAAGAAATTGAAGATGCCCATGTAGACGCCCATCTTGTGCGACGGCAGGTTGCTCGAGAGCAGCGCGTACGGCAGCGACAGGATCGACGCCCAGGCGATGCCGACGCCGATCATGGGGACCAGCAACAGTTTCGGGTCGGAGATGAAATAAAAGCTCATCAGGCTGACGCCGCCGATCGCGACGTTCAGCATGTGCGAGACCCGGCAGCCCAGGCGGCTCGCGACGAACGGTATCGCGATCGCCGCGAGCGCGGCAAAACCGTTGTAGGCCGCGAACAGCACGCCGACCCAGTCCGCGCCGTTGTTGTAGGCAGCCGAGCTCGTGTCCGACGTGCCGAAGTGATGGCTGGTCACCGCGGCGGTACCGTAGATCCACATGGCGAACAGGGCGAACCAGGAAAAGAACTGCACGACGGCCAGCTGGCGCATCACCCTCGGCATGTGGAACAGGTCGTGCACGATCTCGTACAAGCCGTTCTTCGTATTGCCGGCGCGCTGCATGAACGCGGTAACGACCTGCAGCAAGCCGAACGCGACGAATCCGCCGGCGAGGACGTAGAGCTGCTTGTCGAGCCCCTGCTGCAGGATCGCGAACCAGCCGGCTGCGCCGGCGACCGCCCAGGCGATGCCGCCCTTCATGTACTTTTGCGCGGGCCGCAGCGAGGCGACTTCGGCGACGTGCTCCGGCGGCCTGGCGGCGTCGAACTCGGCGAGTTCCTGCGGCGAGTACTCCCGGGTACGCAACACCGTCCACATGACGGCCGCGAAGAACACCGCGCCGCCGAGATAGAAAGACCACTTGACGGAGTCGGGGATCTGCCCGGGGGCTGCCGTGTTGGCGATGTCGAACCAGTTGGTCATCATGTAGGGCAACGCCGATGCGACGACGGCGCCGATGCCGATGAAAAAGCTCTGTGTCGCAAAGCCCGTCGTGCGCTGCCGCTCGGGCAGCATGTCGCCGACGAATGCCCGGAACGGCTCCATGGACACGTTGATGCTCGCGTCCATCACCCACAACATGCCCGCGGCCACCCAGAGCGTCGGCGAATTCGGCATCGCGAACAGCGCCAGCGACGCGAGGATCGCGCCAACGGTGAAATACGGCCGGCGGCGCCCGAAGCGACCCCAGGTGCGGTCGCTCATGTAGCCGATGATCGGCTGCACGATGAGTCCCGTGAGCGGTGCGGCCACCCAGAGTATCGGCAGGTCGTCGATCTCCGCGCCCAGCGTCTGGAATATGCGGCTGACGTTGGCATTCTGCAGCGCGAACCCGAACTGGATCCCCAGGAACCCGAAACACATGTTCCAGATCTGCCAGAAGGAAAGCGGTGGCTTCTTTTTCATGGTCGCTGTGCTCACTTGTCGGGCTGCAGCCGAACGGCCGCGCCGCCACCGGCGGCAAGCGCCAGCTCCAGCGTATCCTCACCGCTCAGCGGGCGCTCCTCTATCACGTAGTCGCAGGGGTTCGATCGCCAGTCGGCATCGTCACCGTCGCGATAGATCGTCGCGACGTAACGCCTGCCGGGCTCGAGAAACGAGAGCGGCACCGAGACCGCCCGCGGCCGGTCGCCGCTGATCGCGCCCACGTACCAGTCGTCGCCTTCGCGCTCCCGTCTCGCGAACACGGCGAACTCGCCGACCTCCCCGTCCAGTGCGATGCTCTCCTCCCAGTCGGTCGGCACGTCCTCGATGAAGCGGAACGCGTCCGGCCGCTGCTCGTAGTTCCGGGGCAGGTCCGCCGCCATCTGGATCGGGCTGTAAAGGACCACGTAGAGCGCCAGCTGGTGGGCGAGCGTCGAGGCGACGCGGAACTCCGACTCCGGCCCCTGGTGCATGAGGTCGAAGATGCCCGGCGTGAAGTCCATGGGGCCCGACAGCATGCGCGTGAAAGGCAGGGTCACGTTATGGCTCGGCGGGTTCGGTGGCGCCCAGGCCGCGTTGTATTCCTGCCCGCGCGCGCCTTCGCGGCTGATCCAGTTCGGGTAGGTGCGGCGCAGCCCCGTGTCCTTGACCGGTTCGTGGGTGTTGATGCTGATCCTGCGCTGCGCCGCTTCCTCCAGCACGCGGATGAAGTGCCGTACCGCGAACTGGCCGTCGTGCCATTCGTACCTGTCGATGCCGTCGTCGTCGCGGACCAGACCTCCGCCGTCCGCGACATACCCCGTTTTCACCTGCCGTACGCCGAGCGACTCGTAGAGGTCGAAGGCGGCGCCCATCTGGCGCTCGTAGTTGCTGACGTGACCCGAGGTCTCGTGGTGTCCGACCAGCCGCACGCCCTTGTCGCGCGCATAGCTCGCCACGCCCTCGAGGTCGAAGTCGGGATACGGCTGCGTGAAGCTGAATACCGCCCCGTTGGCAATCCAGTTGCCGTCCCACCCGGTGTTCCAGCCTTCGACGAGCACGCCGTCGAAACCGTGCTTCGCCGCGAAGTCGATGTAGCGCCTCGCCTCGGCGGTCGTCGCGCCGTGGTCGGGACCCGAGCCCCAGGTCTGCTCCTGCAGGTGCATCCCCCACCAGATCCCGACGTACTTGCCGGGCTCGACCCAGGACACGTCACCGAGTTTGTTGGGCTCGTTGAGGTTGAGGATGAGGTCCGAGTTCAGCAGGCCCCTGGCATCCGGCGCCACCTGGATCGTGCGCCAGGGCGTCACGAACGGCGCGCGAGTCCTGACGCGGATGCCGTCGGACCACGGCGTCAGGTTGGTCTGGAGGATGCCGCCGCGGCGCTTGTCGAGGACGTACGCCGCGTAGTCGACGAGTGCAGCCTCGTGGATGCTCAGGTGTACGCCGCTCTCGAGCCGTACCGTCAGCGGCGTATGCGCAAGCCCGATGTCCGTCACCGGCGTGCGGTTGTACAGGAACTCGTAACGGTTCCAGCCGCGCCCCGGTATCCACCACGCGGTTGCGTCCGGGGCGAGGTGGAATTCGGTCAGCTCGTCGACGATCTCGACGTCGGCGTAGCCGTGCTGCTCCGGCAGCTCGTAGCGGAAGCCGACGCCGTCGTCGTAGACGCGAACGCGCAGGCCGAGCAGGCGCGCCGGCGCGTCGGCCTGCAACAGCACGAACAGCTCGTTGAAGTGGTCGCGGACATGGCGGCGCTCGCCCCAGGGCTGCTGCCAGGTGCTGTCGCCGCCGCTGCGCTCCGACCGCGTGATGCGGAGCCCATTGTCGAACGCAGGGTGATCGGCGAAGCGCAGGCCGAGCCGCGACTCGCGCACCACGAGCTCGCCGCCATAACGGACGCTGTAGCGCGGCACCCCGTCGTCGTCGACGTCGATCGAAAAAGCGATGCGGTCGTCGGGAGAATTCACCTGCAGCGCGGCGGCCGCTGCAGGAAGCAACAGGGCCAATACCGGCCCCGCCAGGCGTTGTGCGATTCCCCTCGACATCGCGCCAGTTTACCAACAAGTCGTTGATACCCCTGGATGAATACGTATTCAGGTGAATCGACTATAGTGGGCTGACTAGAATCTGGCAGAGCATACTTGCCGACCACGGGGAACACCATGCGTTGCACTGCATTCTTTCTGTTTGCCCTCCTGTCCGCCGGGTTTGCGGCGGGCACCCATGCCCAGGAGATCGAACGCGTCGAGCCACCATTCTGGTGGACCGGATTCGAGCACCGTGAACTGCAGCTCATGCTTCACGGCAACAACATCTCGCTGCTGACCCCGACCGTCGACCATGCGGGCGTTTCGATCAGGCGCGTCGTCCGCGTAGCCAGCCCGAACTACCTGTTCCTGTATCTCGATATCGCCCCGGATGCGGCACCGGGTACTTTCGACATCGCTTTCTCGGAGGGCGACTACCGCTTCACGCGCTCCTACGAACTGCGGCAGAAGAACACGGACCCCGACCATGCCCGGGGGTTCACGGCCGCCGACGCGATCTACCTGATCATGCCCGACCGTTTCGCCAACGGCGACCCGAAGAACGACGAATTCTACTTCCTCGACGACAAGCTCAACCGGGACGACCCTTACGGCCGCCACGGCGGCGACCTGCAGGGCATCGAAGATCACCTCGACTACATCGAGGACATGGGCTTCACCTCGGTGTGGCTGAACCCGGTGCTCGAGAACGCGATGCCGGTGGCCTCTTACCACGGCTACGCAACGACGGATTACTACGCAGTCGACCCGCGCTTCGGCAGCAACGAGCAGTTCCGCGATCTCACGGCGAAGATGAAAGCGCGCGGCATCGGCATGATCATGGACCAGGTGGTGAATCACATCGGCAGCGGGCACTGGTGGATGG
The DNA here is from genome assembly GCA_963712755.1 of uncultured Gammaproteobacteria bacterium. Taxonomy (GTDB): domain Bacteria; phylum Pseudomonadota; class Gammaproteobacteria; order Steroidobacterales; family Woeseiaceae; genus UBA1847. The sequence continues at coordinate 193,359 of CAVQIY010000002.1, forward strand.
AGGACCTGCCTGCGAGCGACTGGCTCAACTTCCAGGACGACCCGGTCATGACGCAACATCGGCGCACGACCAACATGGACCCGCACGCATCGGAGTACGACAGGAAGGTGCACGCCGGCGGCTGGTTCGTCGAGTCCATGCCGGACCTGAACCAGCGCAATCCACTGCTCGCCGACTACCTGGTCCAGCATTCGATCTGGTGGGTCGAGTACCTCGGCCTGCAGGGCATTCGCATGGACACCTGGCCTTACCCCGACAAGCACTTCATGAGCGAGTGGAGCCGACGCATCATGCAGGAGTACCCGGACTTCAACATCGTGGGCGAAGAGTGGAGCGAGTTGCCGGCCGTCACCGCGTACTGGCAGCGCGGCCAGCGGAACCACGACGGCTACGTCTCGCACCTGCCGGGCGTGTTCGACTTTCCCGTGCAGGGCACGTTCGCCCGCGCCCTGATGGGCGACCCGTCGAGCTACAACGGCGTGTGGCTGTCGCTGTACGAACTCGTCGGCCTGGACTTCCTGTACCCGGACCCGACGAACCTGGTGATTTTTGCCGACAACCACGACATGGACCGCATTTATACGCAGCTCGAAGAGAACTTCGACTTGTACAAGATGGCAATGTCCTACTACGCGACCATGCGCGGCATCCCGATGTTCTTTTACGCGGACGAGATTCTCGCCTCCCACATGGGCACCAGCAGCCATGGCGCACTGCGCAGCGACTTCCCGGGCGGCTGGGAGGGCGACACGGTGAACGCGTTCACCGGCGAAGGCCTCACCGACCGGCAACGCGAGGCCCAGCAGTTCGTCCGGACGCTCCTCAACTGGCGCAAGAACAACCGGACGATCCACCACGGCGAGTTCATGCATTTCGCGCCGATCAGGAATGTCTACGTCTACTTCCGTTACGACGAGGACGACACCGTCATGGTCGTGCTGAATCGCGACGAGGAGTCCGTGACGCTCGAGACCGGCCGCTTTGCCGAGCGCATCGGCGCCGCGACCCATGGCACCGACGTGGTGACGGGCGAGCGCTTCAGCATCGAGGAGCCGCTCGTGCTCGCGCCGCGCTCCGCGCTCATCCTGGAGCTGGAGTAACCGGGGATGATCCTGCGCTGTAGGAGCGGTTCTCGAACCGCGATTGCACCCGGTCCTGATCGCGCTTCCAGAAGCGCTCCTACAGACCTCCCGTCCCGCCGCGGCAGCGGCTATCCAACCGCGATTACCGCCCTCCTCCTTGTGTGCCTGGCACGGCCCGCCCTCGCCGATTTCGGATCCTACGAAAGCCACACGCTGACCGGCCAGGCGCTGGTCGTGCAGACCGACATCGGCGAGATGAGCATCACCGCGGTCGACGACGCGGCCTTCGAAGTGCACTACCGGGAAGGCGGCGTAAGACAGCTGCCCTCGTTCGCCCTCGCCGGCCCGCCCGCCGCGGTGACGGCCGGCGTCGTGGATCACGGCGATTCCCTCGAGTTCGCGATCGACGGGCTGAGCGCCATCGTCGACAAAGCGCCCGTACGCGTGCGCTTCGAGCGCGGCGGCCAGCCGCTGGTCGCCGAGGAACACGGCTACTACGCGCACGAGACCGTGCGCGGCTTCCGCTTCGCACTGGATGACGGGGAGAAACTGCTCGGTGGCGGCCAGCGCGTGCTCGGCATGGACCGCCGCGGCCGGCGCATGCCGCTCTACAACAAGGCGGCCTACGGCTACACCACCGAGGACACGGACCAGATGTACTACGGCCTGCCCGCCGTGCTGTCGAGTGACCGCTACATCATCGTCTTCGACAACTCCGCGCGCGGCTGGCTCGACATCGGTGCCACCGAACCGGACGTGCTGGAATTCCAGGCCGTGGCAGGGCGAACGGCTTACCTCGTGGTTGCCGGCGACAGCTACCCGGAACTCATCGGCAATTACACGGACGTCACGGGCCGGCAGCCGCTGCCGCCGCGCTGGGCGTTCGGCAATTTCGCGTCGCGTTTCGGCTACCGCACGGAGCAGGAAACGCGCGACGTCGTGCGGCGCTTCCGCCGCCAGGGCATCCCGCTGGATGCCGTCATCCTCGACCTGTACTGGTTCGGGCCGGAGATCCAGGGCTACATGGGCGACCTCGACTGGGACAGGGAAGCCTTTCCGGATGCCGAAAAGATGATCCGCGATTTCGCCCGGGACGGCGTGCGCACGATCACGATCACCGAACCCTTCGTGCTGCGCACGTCGTCGAACTGGGAGGACGCCGTCGGCAACGATGCACTCGCCCGCAGCGTCACCGGCGAGCCGCGCCGTTTCGATTTCTATTTCGGCAACACGGGCCTCGTCGACGTGTTCGACGCGAACGCGCGGCAGTGGTTCTGGCAGTTCTACGAGCGGCTTTTCGAGCAGGGCATCGCCGGCACCTGGGGCGACCTCGGCGAGCCGGAGGTGCATCCCGCCGATACGCTGCACCGCCTCGGCGATGCGGGCATCGTCGCGACGGCGGACGAGGTCCACAATGCCTTCGGCCACGCCTGGGCGCAGCTCGTCTACGAGAACCAGGTACGGCGCTTCCCGGACATGCGGCCGCTGATCATGATGCGCTCCGGCTTCGCCGGCTCGCAGCGCTACGGCATGGTGCCATGGACCGGCGACGTCGACCGTTCCTGGGGCGGGCTCAAGCCGCAGGTGGAGCTGTCGCTGCAGATGGGCCTGCTCGGGCTCGCCTACACCCACTCGGACCTGGGCGGTTTCGCGGGCGGCGAGACTTTCGACCGGGAGATGTACATCCGCTGGCTGCAGTACGGCGTGTTCCAACCCGTGTACCGCCCGCACGCACAGGAACACATTGCGCCCGAGCCCGTGTTCCACGATCGCGAGACGCGCCGCATCGTCGGCGACTACATCCGGCTGCGCTATCGCCTGCTGCCCTACGTCTACACCCTGGCCTGGGAGAACAGCACGACGGGTATGCCGCTCATGCGGCCGCTGTTCTTCGAGAACGAAGACGACCCTGCCCTCATCGACGAGAAGGATGCCTACCTGTGGGGAAACGCATTCCTCGTGGCGCCGGTCACCGATCCCGGCATCGACAGCGTCGACGTCGACCTGCCGCCCGGCGCCTGGTTCGATTTCTGGGACGGCACCCGCTACGAGGGCGGACGGACCGCGAGCGTGGGCGTAACGCTCGAGACGATCCCGGTACTCGTCCGCGGCGGCTCGTTCGTGCCGATGACCGGCGACATACAGACGACCCGCGATTATTCGAGCAGGAACCTCACCGTGCACTACTACGCCGAGGGCGGCGTCGCCCGGTCGACGGGCGTGATGTACGACGACGACGGCGAGAGCCGCACCAGCCTCGCGGACGGCCGCTACGAACTGCTGCACTTCGCCGCCGATCGCGCCGGCGATACGCTGGCCATCGGCCTCGAGCGGTCCGGCGGCCGCTACGAGGGCATGCCGTCGGAGCGCCAACTGACGCTCGTGGTGCACAACTGGGCGAGCGAGGTCGCACTCGGTGCGCTTCGGCGATACGCCGGTGCCGCTGCGCGGCAGGCTGGCACGAAACGGCGACTCCGCCGTGTACGACGCGGAGCACAAGCGCCTGAGCATCCGCGTGACCTGGGATCACGCGCCGGCGCTGCTGACCATTGAATGAGGTGACGAGGTGAACGGCAGACTGCAGAAGGCAATGGCAGTAACTGCAATTGTCGCGGCGGCCGCTGCGGCCGACGCGCTCGCAGCAGGCCCGGAGGAGGATATGCGCATGGGCAAGCCCGTGGTTTACCAGGTATTCACGCGGCTGTTCGGCAACAAGGTCGAGACGAACGAGCCCTGGGGGACCATCGAGGAAAACGGCGTCGGTAAATTCAATGACTTCACGGACGCGGCGCTGGAGGGTATCCGCGAGCTGGGCGTCACCCACATCTGGTACACCGGCGTGCCGCATCATGCCGTCATTCGCGACTACACGGAATTCGGCATCAGCCTGGACGACCCCGACGTCGTCAAGGGGCGCGCGGGCTCGCCGTATGCCGTCAAGGACTACTACAACGTCAACCCGGACCTCGCCGTCGATCCGGCAAAGAGGCTCGAGGAGTTCGAGGCGCTCGTCGCGCGCACCCACGCCCACGGCATGAAGGTGATCATCGACATCGTGCCGAATCACGTCGCGCGGGGCTACGAGTCACTGTCACGGCCCGACGGTGTCGAGGATTTCGGGGCAAACGACGATACGTCGGTGGAATGGGCACGCGACAACAACTTCTATTACGTCGTCGGCGAGGACTTCGAAGTACCCGAGTCGCCCGACGGCTATGCGCCGCTGGGTGGCGACCCGCACCCGCTCGCCGACGGGCAATTCGACGAATCGCCCGCGAGATGGACGGGCAACGGCGCGCGCGCTGCGCAGCCCGGCTTCGACGACTGGTTCGAGACGGTCAAGGTCAACTACGGCGTACGCCCGGACGGCAGCCATGCCTTCGACACGCTGCCGGAGGAGGCGCGTGACTGGTCCATCGCGGAGCACGCCGCGTTCTGGCGCGACCGTGACGTGCCGGACAGCTGGACGAAGTTCCGCGACATCGTGCTGTACTGGACCGCGAAGGGCGTGGACGGCTTCCGCTACGACATGGCCGAGATGGTGCCGGTGGAGTTCTGGAGCTACCTGAATTCGTCGATCAAGGCGGTAAACCCCGACGCATTCCTGCTCGCCGAGGTTTACAACCCGTCGCTGTACCGCGACTACATCCGGCTCGGGCGCATGGACTACCTGTACGACAAGGTGGGTCTCTACGACACGTTGAAGCCGGTGATGCAAGGCAGGGAAAGTACCGACGCGATCGCGCCCGTGCACGCAGAGGTGCTCGACATCGAGGAACACATGCTGCACTTCCTCGAGAACCACGATGAGCAGCGGATCGCGAGTGACGCCTTCGCGGGCGATGCGAACAAGGGCCGTCCGGCGATGGTGGTGTCCGCACTGCTCAGCCGCTCGCCGACCATGCTCTATTTCGCACAGGACGTCGGCGAACCGGGTGACGGGGACGCGGGCTTCGGCGACCCGACGCGCACGACGATCTTCGACTACTGGGGCGTGCCAACGCACCAGCGCTGGATGAACGGCGGCAGGTTCGACGGCGGCGCGCTCGGCGATGATGAAAAAGGACTGCGGGATTTCTACCAGCGCGTCCTGAATTTCAGTGCCGCGAATCCGGCGATGCGCGGCAATTACGCCGAGATCCACTCGGCGAATCGCGACGCGAACGACGATTACGACGGCCGGCTGTTCTCCTTCGTGCGCTGGCAGGGCGACGAACGCCTGATCGTGGTCGCCAACTTCGACAGCGAAAAGTCCTACGAGCTCTTGATGACGCTGCCGCCCGAGGTCGTCAGCGAGTGGCAGCTCGAGCCCGGCCGCTACGTGCTCGACGAGCAGCTCTACGGCGACAACAACGATCATCTCGTCGTCGATGCCGGCACGGGCACTTTCGGCGTCCGCCTGGCGCCGCTCGAGTCCGTCGTATACCGGGTCGGGCGCAGGGATATCGTTCGTTACGGCGATTTCGAATCGGACTACGTGGAGCCGCGCAACGTGGACGTGTGGCTGCCGGACGGTTACGACGGCTCCGACGACCGCTACAGCGTGCTGTACATGCACGACGGCCAGAACCTGTTCATTCCGTTCCAGTCGGTCTACAGCGGCGTCGACTGGGGCGTGGACGAGACGCTGCAGCGGCTCGTCGACGACGGTCGAGTGAGGAACACCATCGTCGTCGGTATCTGGAGCACGCCGAAGCGGCGTCTCGAGTACCTGCCGCAGGAGGCATGGGACGCGGCACCCGAGCGCATGCAGGTCTACATCGAGGACAACGAAGGCGGCGTACCCGAGTCGCGCGAGTACCTGCGTTTCATCGTCGAGGAACTGAAGCCGTTCATCGACCGTAACTACCGCACCCGCCCGGCGCGTGAGGATACCTTCCTCATGGGCAGCAGCATGGGCGGCCTCGTCTCGCTCTACGGCATGATCCGCTACCCGGACGTGTTTTCCGCGGCGGCCTGCGTATCCACGCACTGGCCGTTGCACGTGGACCTGGACGAGATGGAAGCGACGCGGCGCTTCATCGCTTTCCTGGAGTCCGCCATGCCGGCGCCCGGCAGCGCACGTTTTTACTTCGACTTCGGCACCGAGGAACTCGACGGCCGCTACGAACCGCACCAGCAGCTGATCGACGACATGATGCGCCGGCTCGGCTACGCCGAGGGCGAAGACTGGGTCACGCTGAAGTTCGAGGGCGCCGGCCATTCCGAAGTGGCCTGGAACGACCGCGCGGAGGTTCCGCTCCGGTTCCTGTTGCGGCCCCGCGGCGCCGGCCAAATTGAATGAATACGTATTCATTGGATTGCGGACCGGCAATTGCAGGATTAGTTTTCGAAGTGCGTGCCGGGACAACAAGAAACCTGGCTCGGAAAGAGTCTCTCAAGCCGGCGCCATCGTTTCTGACACCATGACCCAACCAGTGATCGAACACCCGTCGTCTGCGGGACGCGAAGCAGGCGTGCTCATGCACATCACTTCACTGCCCGGCCCCTGGGGCATCGGTGAGATCGGCGCGCATGCGCGTGCGTTCGTCGACCGCCTGCGCGACATGAAACTGTCCGTCTGGCAGTTCCTGCCGACCGGGCCGACCGCCTACGGCGATTCGCCCTACCAGGCACTGTCCACCTTCGCGGGCAACGAGATGCTCATCGACATCGGCGAGCTGGTAGAGCTCGGTTTGCTCGCTGAGAGCGAGGTCGCCGCGCTGGCCGGGCTGCCCGCAGACTGCGTCGATTACGGCGCCCTGATACCGCTCAAGAGTTGCCTGCTCAACCTGGCCGCCGAACGATTCACGGTTGCGGCCGGCGACGACCTCAAGGCCTTCTACGCCGCGTTCCTCGAAGAGAACGACGAACGATGGCTGAACGACTACGCCGTGTTCAGGATCCTCAAGGCCCTGCACGGTCAGCGTCCCTGGCCCGAGTGGCAACCCGAGTACGTCCACCGCGAGGCGCGGGCGATGCGTGCAATCGAGGATTCGGCGTCGCGGCAGATCGAGCTGATAAAGATCGTCCAGTGCCTGTTCCGCTACCAGTGGCAGGCATTCAGGTCGTACGCAAACAGTCACGGCATCCACCTCTTCGGCGACCTGCCGATCTACATTGCGCTCGACAGTGCCGACGCCTGGGCGAATCGCGAGATGCTGCAGGTCGACAGGGACGGGCGGCCCGCACACGTCGCTGGCGTGCCGCCGGACTACTTCAGCGAGGACGGACAGCTCTGGGGCAATCCGCTGTATGACTGGGACTACCACCGCCAGACCGGGTATGCGTGGTGGATAGACCGGCTGCGCGCCTCCGCGGAACTCGTGGACCTGGTGCGCATCGACCATTTCCGCGGTTTCGAAGCGTACTGGTCGGTCCCCGCCGGCGCCGGCACCGCGAAGGTCGGCTCGTGGGAGCCGGGCCCGGGCGACGGCCTGTTCGAGGCGCTGAGCGATGCGCTCGGCAACCTGCCCATCGTCGCCGAGAATCTCGGCGTCATTACGCCCGAAGTGGAGGCGCTGCGCACGCGCCACGAAATGCCGGGAATGCACGTCCTGCAGTTCGACGTCGTCGACGACGCGATCGACATCCACGACTTCGAGGTGAACTCGGTGACCTATACCGGCACCCACGACAACGACACCACCCTGGGCTGGTTCCGCGGCAGCCCCGGCGATATCCGCACGCAGGAAGAGATCCTGCGGGCGCAGGAGGCGGCGCTCGAGAAGACGGGCGGGACGCCGGAGACCATTCACCTCGACATGATTCGGACCGCGTTTGCGACCAACTCGAGGATCGCGATCGCACCCATGCAGGACTATCTCGGCCTCGGTTCCGAGGCGCGCATCAACGTCCCGGGAACGTCCAGCAACAACTGGCGCTGGCGCCTGCTGGACGCTCAGTTGTCGGATGCGCTGTGCGCCGGGGTTGCCGCCATGGTGGAAACGGCAGGGCGCGCCCCGTCGAACTAGGCGGCGTCACGCAGCGTGTGCAGCTGCTCCCTGTGCGGTTTGAAGTTCATCGCACAGCCTTCCAGGTACCAGGCGATCTGCTTGAGATCGTACTTGTGGGCCAGTTCGTTGCCCGGCCGGACCTGCTCGTCGGTCGGGTAGATGCCCTTCCCCGCCAGCAGGCAGTTCCAGGACATGCTCGGGAAGTAGGCATCGAGGTTCTGGCGTTCGATCTCCTGGGTGATGTTCCTGCCCGATATCCATGCCGTCAGGAGTTCACGCAGGGACTGCGATATGTTCTCGTTGCTGCCGTTGTCGAGCCAGTACGGCGTGTCCGAACGCGTGTTGATCCGGTAGTGACAGACGATGTAGTCGCGAACGGCGTCGAAGCGCCTGCTGATGCGGGCGTTGAATTCGTCGCGGTACTGGTCGGTCATGTTGCCTTTCCTGGCGGCCTCGACGAACCGGAACACCGTTTCCTGGACCATATCGAGCGCCGTGGCTTCGAGCGGCTCGATGAAGCCCTGTGACAGGCCGACGGCGAGACAGTTCTTCACCCAGTGTTCCCGGACGCGCCCCACCTTGAACCTGAGCCTGCGCGCTTCGATGTCGGAGTCCACGAGACCCAGGTGCTCGCGGAACTCCATCTCGGCAGCGTCGTCGTCGACGTACTTCGAGCTGTAGACGTAGCCGTTGCCGAACCGCGAGGTGAGCGGGATCTTCCACGCCCAGCCATACTTGAGTGCCGTCGATATCGTCTGCGGCTCCGGATTTTCCTCGGCTTCCGTCGGGAACACGACCGCCGAATCGTTGAAGAGGACGTCCGCGCGACTCTCGAAGGGCACCTTGAGCGCCTGCTGCAGCAACTGGCTGCGGAAGCCCGTGGAATCGACGTAGAAATCGGCCTTGATGGTCTCCTCGGAATCCGTCTTCAGGTAATCGATGTAACCCTGGTCGTCCAGCACGACGTCCGTGACCGTCGCCTGCCGGTACTTGACGCCCTTCTTCGCGGCCCACTCGTGCAGGAACTGCCCGAGCAGCCCGGAATTGAAGTGATAGCCGTAGTTCATCTTGAACGGGAAGTTGCGCGGCGCAATCGGGGCGAGCCGCTGGTTCGCCAGGTACCAGCCCAGGAAGAACTGGCTGGGATGGCCGTCGAGGTCGACGCCCTTACGGCGCAGGAAGCTGTTGTGATAGAAAGCCGGCAAGGTGATCTCGTCCGGCTGGCACTGGAACGGGTGGAAGTACTCGCCGTATCCCGGCTTGGTCGACCAGTTCCTGAACGTGATGCCGACCTTGTAGGTCGCATCGCAGCGCGCCATCCAGTCCGACTCCTGCGTGCCGATGATGTCCATGAACAGCTTGAGCGGCGGCGTGGAGCCCTCACCGACGCCGATGATGCCGATATCCGGCGATTCGACGAGGGTGATGTCGATCCCCTCGTTTTCCCAGTAAGTCGCCATCAGGTTGGCGGCAATCCATCCGGCGGTGCCCCCGCCCAGGATTACGATGCTCTGAGTGCCTCTGCGCATAGTCGGTTCCGGTAAATTCTCTAGACTGCCAAACAAAAGGCCGCCCGAAAAGTCTCACTTTTCGGACGGCCTTGCCGGCCTGTTACCATCGCAATGGGACGTCGTGCGTACCGGTTTGCGCTAGAACTGGTAATTCACGCCCAGGTAGTACTGTCGACCGAATCGCCGGATCTCGCCGAGCGTACCGGGCACGGCATACGACGTGACGTTTTCCTCGTCGGTGAGGTTGTTGCCCGAGAGCACGACACTGATTCCTATGTCGGGCCAGTTGTACGACATCTGGGCATCCACGGTCGTATAGTCCTCCGCAAACACGGGTGCCGTGCTGCCCGGGATGGGGATGCGCTGAATGTACTCGTCGCGATAACGCGTGTTCACGTGGGCACTGAAGTCGCCAATATCCCAGAACACCGTGGCACTCCATACGTTCTCGGACAGTCCCGGCAGCGGCAGTATTGTGTCATTGCCGACGATACTGCCTCCCGTGATTTCCGTCTCACTCTCGGTGAACGAGTAGCTTGCCGTCGCGCCGAGGCCGCCGAAGATGCCGGGCAACCTGTCGAAGGTGCCGGTCGCCGCCAGTTCGAAGCCGCGTATGTACCCGCCCCTGTCGTTATTGACCCAGGTCTGGTAGATGTTCAGGAACGTGCCGGGCGGCAGCGTCACGCCCACCGAGTCCGGATCCACGCCGGTGAACTGAACGGGGCCTTCCACGAGTGCCTCGATATCCTTCCAGAACACGGCCGCCGTGACGGCGCCGCCATTGTCGAAATAGTGCTCGTAGGAAAGATCCAGCTGGTCCGCGCGGAACGGATCAAGAAACGGGCTGCCGTCGTTCCATACGTTGTACTCCACCAGGCCGGTGTTGGGATCGGGGGCGCCGCTCCACGAACCCGAGGCGCTGGTCATGTTTCCGACCGGAGGCCGCGACATGACCTTGGCCGCGGCGAATCGAATGATGTCGTTGTCGGTAAGCTCGAACGCAAGGTTCAATGCCGGCAGCGTATCCGTGTACTTCCTGCCGGACACGACGAACGCCAGGTTATCCTGCGTGACGCCGCGGTCGTCGGTGATCGGCGTGCCGTTGCCGCCCCCGACGTCACGCAGTCCGGCGGATTTCACATCCGTCTCCACGTAGCGTACGCCGAAGTTGCCGCGCACCGGGATGTTGCCCAGCTCGAAGTTGAGGTTGAACATCAGGTAGATCGCCTGCGTCTCCTCGGTGAGGGTCGTGTCGTTGATAAACGTCCAGGAATCCGCAAACGTATCGAGCGGAGCATCGTTGCCCACGCCGAACACCGCATTGCCCAATCCCTGGAGGTCCGTTATCGCGAAGTGATCCGGTACGCCCGGCAGTGACTGTACGCGCACGAAGCCGTCGACCGACTGCGGCGCACAGGGCAGTGGATTGTTGGCGAACTGTGTGTCGTTGGCTTCGCACCAGGCATCACCGCCGCCGTTGTCGAAGAGGCCCTCGCGGCCACCATACTGCCAGGTGCCCCGCTCGGCCGCGAATTCGCGGTCCGAGAAGCGAACACCGGCCTCGGCCGACGAGACCCAGCCCCAGTCGAGGTCCTGCCTGAAGTCCACTTTGAATGCGTCGATCTCGTCCGTGTACGTGTGCGGATAGCGCTCGTACCGGCCCAGGCGCATCGTATTCGGATCCGTGAAGTCGACGCCCGAAAAATCGGCGGTAGCGAAGCCACTGCCGTTCAACTGGTAAGTCATGGTCTGGCCCGGTATTTCACGGAAGGTGCCGGGACCATTGTGATCGAACTGGTAGGCGTGCATCGTAGCGATGCGGTCCACGCGGGTCTTCGTGCCCTCGCTCCGGTAGGCGTCGAAAACCAGCGTGCTTCTGTCCGTCGGATACCACTCGACGTTGATCCCGTAGGTGTCGCTGTCGGCAGCCGTTGTCTGGTCCTCGGTGCGCGCCTCGAACCAGGCGTGGTTGCGATCGCCATCGTAGATCGCCGGGTCTATCGGGCCGATCGTCGCGCCGGTCACGACGCCATTATTGATGACCTGGCCCGTGACGGTGTTGTTCGCGGCAGCCGATTCCCGGAAACCGCTGGCCGTCAACCCGGTACGCTCGTCCTTGCGATCGAACTCGGAGCGGAACCAGTCGACCTGCGCCTTGATCTTGTCGTTCGGTTCCCAGACGATGTTGGCCATGGCGCCCAGGCGCTCGTCGGTGCCCGTGCCTGCCTGCCACTGGAAGGCACGCGGGAAGTACTCGTTGCCGGGCGTGCCATCACCAGCGTAGCCAACCGAGTCGGAATCGTCGGCACCGGCCCGAGACAGGATGAACGCGTTCGGCTGATCCAGGTACGAGAGGCCCGCGGCGACGCCGAGCGTGTCACCCATGAACTTGCCCTGGTAGGAGCCACTGAAGCGATAACCCTCGGGGTCCCCGCCGAAATCCTCGGCTGCATCGTTGCGGGACACGCGTGCATTCAGAACGAAGTTGTGCTCTTTCTCTGCGGCAAGGGGATTGACCGTCTTCAGCTCGACGATACCGGCGACGCCGCCCTCCAGCTGGGAAGCCATCGGCGACTTGTAAACGGCTGCCTGGTTGATCAGTTCGGCCGGGTACTGGTCGAACGACATCCAGCGCGTGCCGGCAGAGTAACCCGCCGTCGACGCCTGCTCGCGGCCGTTCAGCGTCGTCTGGATGAAGTCGCCGTTCATGCCGCGGATGTTGAGTTCCGAGGACTGCCCGGAATCGCGAACCGTGGTCACACCGGGAACCCGTCCGAGGGAGTCGGCAATGGACTGGTCAGGCAGATAGCCGAGGGCACCGGCGTCTACGTAGTCGGCAATGGAGTCGGCCACTCGCTTGGAATCGACGGACCCGAGGATACTGGTACGCACACCGACCGTTACGATCTCCTCGATGATGTCGTTATCCTGCGCAATCGCGACGTTCGGCATGACGGACGCGCTGTGCAGCGCCGCCGCAACAGCGAGCGAGACCGCGGTGCGGCGCGTCGTCAGGTTGAGATTGGAATCGTTCGAGACCGCCTGCGCTTTCCCGCGCTTCTTCGTTACCATGTTTCCCCCACAGAGACTGGTTGCAAGAGCTGTCGTCCTATCTTAAGAACGCCGCCAGCGCCGGGCAATGCATTGCAATCGTATTCATTCCTGTATTCACGTCCCGGGCTGTTGCCGGGCCGCAACACGGCACGACGTGATGGACCTGTACCTTTTCAGGCGGGCGGGGCGCCCGCCGGGCGGTTGAACCGCAATAACTCGCTCTGCGAGCGGAAATTCAGGGCACAGCGGCGCACGAACTCGTCGACTTCCGCCATGTCGATCTTCTGCTGCATCGGCAGGTCGGCCGCTTCCGGCTTGATTTCCGGGTAGTAGCCGTAGCCGGCCAGCAGGCAGTACCACGACCTCGGCGTGTACGACGAGCGCAGTTGCCTGCTTTCGATCGCCTGGCTCAGGTTCTGGCCCGACACCCAGATTTCCAGGATCTTCCTCAGCGTCGGGGACAGGTTCGGGTTCTGCGCGTTCTGCACCCAGTAAGCGGTATCGCGGCGCGAATTCAGCACGTAATGCGCGACGATGTAGTCACGCACGGATTCGAATTCCTCGTTGACCTTGTCGTTGAACGGGTTGCGGCTCGCGCCACCGAATCCGCCATCCGCGTCGATGATCTCCATGAAGCGGTAGACCGTGTTGCAGACAATATTGAGCGCCGTTGCCTCCAGCGGTTCGATGAATCCCTGCGACAGCCCGACCGCGAGGCAGTTCCTGTGCCAGTGGCTTTCGAGCCTGCCCACCTTCATCCTGAGGTGCCTCGCCTCGACGTCGCTGTCGAGCAGCCCGAGAAACTCGCGCAGTTCGGTCTCGGCGGCGTCCGGTGAACAGAAAGCCGAGCTGTAGACATAGCCGTTGCCGATGCGGTGCGTCAGCGGAATCTCCCAGGCCCAGCCGTACCTGAGCGCCGTGGAAACCGTCTGGGATCCGATGTGCTGCGACTGCGCGGTCGGCAGGACGACGGCCGAATCGTTGTAGAGATTCTCGGCGAACGACCGGAAGGGAACCTGCAGCGCCTGCTGTATCAGCGCACCGCGGAAGCCCGAGCAGTCGACGAAGAAGTCGCCCTCGACGGGCTCGCCGCCCTCGATCGCAAGGCTCGTGATGTCGCCGTCCGGCGCCTGGTTGACGCCGGTCACCCTTGCCGGAAGATGCCTGACGCCCCGCGCTCTCGCGATTTCGCTCAGGTACTCCCCCAGCAGGTGCGCGTCGAAGTGATAGCCGTAATCGTTCTCGAAGGGGAAGTTCTCGTCCGGGATGGGGCCCTGCCGGTTCTCCGACAGTCGCGCCGTGAGCGAAAAGCGGTCGGGATGCGCATGCACGTCGACACCCTTGCGTCGCGCCAGCGTATTGAAGAAAAAGGCGGTCGTCGTGAACCTGTCGACCTGGGACACGAACGGGTGGAAATAGCGCTCGAAACCGGGTTTGGTCGACCAGTTGACGAACGAGATGCCATTCTTGTAAGTCGCCCTGCACGGCGGCATCCACGCCGATTCCTCGACGCCTATCTCGTCCAGGAAGCGCTTGAGCCGGGGCGTCGAACCCTCGCCGACACCCACCGTCCCGATGTCCGGGGACTCGAGCAGCGTGATGTCCGCGCCCTTGTCTCCCCAGCGGTCGACCATCGCATTGGCGGTTATCCAGCCAGCCGTCCCGCCGCCGAGAATCACGATGCGCTTGTTGACATCCGGGCCCGTGCTCATAAGTATTGCTTTCCGGTTTACAAGGCCGAGATGTATACCACATCATCCGTGCTCCCGGGCCGACCGGCGTCAGCCATCGCGGGCGTCCGCCCGATGCACCATTGACCGACGCAGTCTGCGACAATGTCGCCGCAATGGCAGCGGCCGCGGAGCGCGCGCCGGCCCGGTAGCGTCTTTGCTGCGCGACCGCGTTCCGGTTGCAGTGTACTCTGCGACCATGGCCCATGACCGGCGACTGCGGAGGGACGATTCAATGGTCAAACACGGCAGCACCGACGACGCACGTTTTGTAAGCCGGCTCACCAGGGACACGCTTGCCCTGATCCTCGCGGGCGGCCAGGGTTCGCGGCTGCACGAACTCACGGACTGGCGCGCCAAGCCCGCGCTCTACTTCGGCGGAAAGTTCCGGATCATCGACTTCCCGCTGTCGAACTGCATCAACTCGGGCATACGCCGAATCGGCGTGCTCACGCAATACAAGGCGCACTCCCTGATCCGCCACCTCGTGCAGGGCTGGTCATGGTTCCGCGCCGGCGCCGGCCAGCGTGAATTCGTGGAGATACTGCCGGCATCGCAGCGCGTCGGCGGCGAGTGGTATCGCGGCACCGCCGATGCCGTCTACCAGAATCTCGACATCATCCGCACGCACGATCCGCGCTTCGTATTGATCCTGTCGGGCGACCACGTCTACAAGATGGACTACGGCCCGTTCCTGGCCGCACACGTCGACCTGGAAGCGGACATGACCGTCTGCTGCCTCGAGGTGCCGCTCGAGGAAGCCGCCGGGCAGTTCGGGGTCATGACCGTCGACGAGACCGGCCGCGTCATCAAGTTCACGGAGAAACCGGAGCACCCGGACCCCGTCCCCGGCAAGCCGGACATCTGCCTTGCCTCGATGGGCAACTACATCTTCAACACGGAGTTCCTGTACGAGCAGGTGATCAAGGATGCCGATACGGTCGGCACGCAGCACGACTTTGGCCGCAACATCATCCCGTCGATCATCAGGAACTACCGCATCTACGCGTACCCGTTCCGCGACCCGGACACCGGCCAGCAGGCCTACTGGCGCGACGTCGGTACGCTGGACGCGTTCTGGGAGGCCAACATGGAGCTGGTCGCGGTAACCCCGCAGCTCGACATGTACGACAAGGTCTGGCCGATCTACACCCACCAGACCCAGGACCCGCCCGCGAAGTTCGTTTTCGACGAGCCGGAGCGCAAGGGTTACGCGCTCAACTCCATGGTGTCCGGCGGCAACGTGATTTCCGGGGCGTTCATCAACCGCTCGCTGCTGTTCTCGCGCTGCCACGTGCATTCCCACAGTGTCATCGAGGACTCCGTCGTGCTCCCCGACGTCGATATCGGCGAACGCTGCCACGTCAGGCGCGCGATCATCGACCGCGGCACGGTACTCGAGGCCGGCACCGTGATCGGCGTCGATCCCGATGCCGACCGCAAGCGCGGCTTCCGCATCACGGAGAGCGGTATCACGCTCGTGACGCCGGACATGCTCGGGCAACATATGCATTTCACGCGTTGAATTGAGGCAGCCCGCTATCGCTACCAGGCACGTCCTTTTCATTGCCGCGGAGAACGGCTCGCTACCCGGCGGCAAGGTCGGCGGCGTCGGCGACGTCGTCCGCGACCTGCCGCGCGCCCTGCAGGCGCTGGGCTGGCGCGCAACCGTGCTGACGCCGTCGTACGGGTCGTTTCACCGCCTGCCCGGCGCGGTCGAGCTGGATTCGTTCCCAGTCCGATTCCGCGGCATCGAGCACACGGTGCGCGCCTTCGAACTGGTCGTGGGACCGGTCCGCACCGTGCTGTTCGAGCACGAGACCCTGGTGCCGACCGAGGCCGGGCGCATCTACCACGATGACGGCCCCCTGCGCCCGTACGCGTCCGATGCCAACAAGTTCGCTTTCTTCTGCGCGGCGGCCGCGCGCTGGATCGATACGCTGAGCACCGTGCCCGATGCCGTGCACCTGCACGACTGGCACGCTGCGTTCTACCTCCTGCACCGCGAATTCTGCGAGCACGGCGCGCGATTGCGGCAGATCCCGACGGTATTCACGATTCACAACCTCACCTACCAGGGCCAACGGCCGCTGCGCGGCAACGAATCCTCGCTAGAAGCGTGGTTCCCGGACATGCGCTACGACGCGCGGGTGCTCGCGGACCCGGTGGCCGATGACTGCATCAACCCGATGGCGTTCGCGATCCGGCGCGCCGACCGCATCAACACGGTGTCGCCGACGTATGCGCAGGAAATCCAGTGCCCGAGCAATCCCGCCACCGGGTTCATCGGCGGCGAGGGCCTCGAGAAGGACCTGACCCGTGCGGCCGAGGAGCGCCGGCTGTTCGGCATCCTGAATGGGTGTGAGTACCCGGCGAGCCTGGGCCGGCGGCCCGGCTGGCAGCGGCTCGCGATGGCGGCGCACGAAACCGCCAGGGAGTGGCTCGATACCGGCAGCGACAGCGCCATCCACGAACGGGCGCTCGCGCGCCTCGACGCCCTGCCGAAGCGCCGGCCGCTGCACGTGCTCACCAGCATCGGCCGGATCGTCGCGCAGAAAATGCAGCTGTTCCTCGAGCCGCTCGCGGACGGCCGCAGCGCGCTCGAACACATCCTCGACGACCTCGGCCGCACCGGCGTCCTGGTGATGCTCGGCAGCGGCGAGCGCGACTACGAGGTGCACCTGTCGCGGATCGCCGCAGGCCACGAGAACTTCATCTTCCTGCGCGGCTATGCGGAAGAACTCGGCAACCTGCTCTACCACGGCGGCGACCTGTTCCTGATGCCGTCGAGCTTCGAACCCTGCGGCATCAGCCAGATGCTCGCCATGCGCGCCGGCCAGCCCTGCGTCGTTCACGGTGTGGGCGGGCTGCACGACACGGTCGAGAGCGGCACCACCGGCTTCGTCTTCGCCGGCGCGACGCGCGGCGAACAGGCCGCGGCGTTCGTCGACTGCGTGGCGCGGGCGCTGCGGCTCCGGCACGACCATCCGAACCAATGGCAGAAAATAAAAGAGCAGGCAGCGGCGCAGCGCTTCGACTGGGCGTCGTCGGCCAGGCAATACATCGAGCTACTGTATGACCACGATCGCCACTGACACGAAAAACAACGAGGCTGCGTACGCCGCACTGGCGGGGGGCCACCATGGCGACCCGTTCGGCATCCTGGGCGTGCACCAGGCCGGCGGCTCACGGATCGTGCGCACGCTGCAGCCACACGCGGAGCGCGTGGCGATCATCGACAACGAGGGCACGGTGCTCGCTGCCATGGAGCGCGTGCACCCGGACGGCATCTTCGCGGCCCTCATGCCGCCGCGCCTGCGCCACTACCGGCTGCGCCTGACGACGACGGGCGGCGCTACGGTGGATATCGAGGACCCGTACCGTTTCCCGACGACGCTCGGTGACCTGGACCTGTACCTGTTCGGCGAAGGCTCGGACAAGCAGATCTACGCGAAGCTCGGCGCGCAGCCGCGCACCGTGCTCGGTATCAGCGGCACCCGGTTCGCCGTGTGGGCGCCGAATGCCTCGCGCGTGAGCGTCATCGGCGACTTCAACGACTGGGACGGCCGCCGCCACGCCATGCGCCTGCATCCCGGCAACGGGCTGTGGGAGATATTCATGCCCGGCGTCGGCAGCGGCCAGAAATACAAGTTCGAGCTACTCGACCGCAACGGCCACCTGCTGCCACTGAAGAACGACCCGTTCGGGCATTACCACGAACCGCCGCCCGGCAACGCCTCCATCGTCTTCGCCAGCCGCCACCAGTGGTCCGACTACCAGTGGATGCAGCGTCGCGCCGCGGGCCCGCAACTCGACCGGCCGATCAGCATCTACGAAGTGCACCTCGGCTCGTGGCGGCGCCGGCCGGAAGACGGCAATCGCTACCTGAACTACCGCGAGCTGGCCGACGAACTGGTCGGCTACGTCACCGACATGGGGTTCACGCACGTCGAGCTCCTGCCCGTATCGGAGCACCCGTTCGACGGCTCCTGGGGCTACCAGCCGATCGGCATGTACGCACCGACGCACCGCTTCGGCAACCCGGACGATTTCCGTTACTTCATCGACCGTTGCCATGCGGCGGGCATCGGCGTCATCGTCGACTGGGTACCGGCGCACTTCCCGCGCGACGAACACGGGCTGCGGCGCTTCGACGGCAGCGCCCTTTACGAACACGAGGACCCGCGCAAGGGCGAGCACGCGGACTGGGGCACGCTCATCTTCAATTTCGGGCGCCGCGAGGTGGTCAACTACCTGCTCGGTAGTGCGCTCTACTGGATCGACGAGTTCCACGTCGATGCGCTGCGCGTCGACGCCGTGGCGTCGATGCTCTATCTCGACTATTCGCGCGAGGACGGCGAATGGGTACCGAACGAGTTCGGCGGCAACGAGAACCTCGAGGCCGTCGCGTTCCTCAAGCGGCTCAATACGGAGCTGCACGCCCATGGCGCCACCTCGTACGCCGAGGAATCGACCGCGTGGCCCGGCGTGTCGCGGCCTGTCGACCAGGGCGGCCTCGGCTTCACGTTCAAGTGGAACATGGGGTGGATGAACGACACGCTGGCGTACATGAGCGAAGACCCGGTGCACCGCAAGTTTCACCACGACAAGATGACCTTCGGCCTCGTGTACGCCTTCAACGAGAACTTCGTGCTGCCGCTGTCGCACGACGAGGTGGTGCACGGCAAGCGCTCGCTGCTCGGCCGCATGCCCGGCGACGAGTGGCAGCGCTTCGCCAACCTGCGCGCCTATCTCGCGAGCATGTACACGCACCCGGGCAAGAAACTGCTGTTCATGGGCTCGGAACTCGCACCCTGGGACGAATGGAACCACGACCGGTCGCTCGACTGGCACCTGCTCGACTACGCACCGCATCGGGGCGTGCAGTCGCTGGTCCGCGACCTGAATGCACTCTACCGGGGCACGCCGGCCCTGCACGAGATCGATTTCAGCGCCGCCGGGTTCGAATGGATCAACTGGGACGACCGCGACAACAGCGTGCTGAGCTGGCTGCGCCGCGACACGTCCGGCAACTTCGTGATATCCGTCTCGAACCTGACGCCCGTAGTCAGGCATGATTTTCGCATAGGCGTACCGGCGGGCGGCCGTTATCGCGAACTACTGAATACCGATGACGGGCGCTATGGCGGCAGCGGCGTGCTGAACGGCGACGTCGAGGCAGGCGCGCCCGGCATGCACGGACGCGATTTCTCGATCGCACTGACCCTGCCGCCGCTCGCGACCGTTATCGTGGGCCTCGTGCCCTGACAGGGGCACTCCTGGAGACCATTACATGGCAAGCACATCGGACAAGTCGTTGGGGTTGGGTGATATCGAGCTGTTGCAGGCGCCGAGCCTGCCCATGACGCCCGATGCCATATTGCAGGACTTCACCCACTACTTCGGCCGCATGCTCGGCCGCCGCACGGTTCGCACGGAATCGCCGTACCTGTACCAGGCCGTCGTGTTCGCCGCGCGCGACCGCATCATGGAGCGCTGGGCGAAGACACGCCTCGCGATGGAGCGCGACCATGTGCGGCGCGTCAGTTACCTGTCGCTCGAATTCCTGATGGGACGCCTGCTGCACAATGCGCTGCTCAGCGTCGGCATCGAGGACCAGACCCGCGAGGCCCTGGGCCGGCTGGGCCTCGACCTCGAGAACGTTTTCGACCGCGAGGCCGACACCGGCCTCGGCAACGGCGGCCTCGGCCGCCTCGCCGCCTGTTTCCTCGACAGCTGCGCGACGCTCGCACTGCCCGTCGTGGGTTACGGCATCCGCTACAACTACGGCATGTTCCACCAGCGCATCGAGAACGGCTACCAGGTCGAGGAGCCGGATCCCTGGCTGCGCGAGGGCTTCCCGTGGGAGATCGAGCGCTACGAATTCTCGCAGACCGTGAAGTTCGGCGGGCACACCGCCACCTACAGGGACGCTGCCGGCAAGACGCGCTACCGCTGGGCCGACACGCAGGACGTGCTCGCCATCCCCTACGACGTGCCCGTGCCCGGCTACCGCAACGACATCGTCAATACGCTGCGCCTCTGGTCCGCCGCGGCGACCGACGAGTTCGACCTGAACGAGTTCAATGCCGGCAGCTACGCCGACGCCGTGGCCTCGAAGAACGAGGCCGAGAACATCACCATGGTGCTGTACCCCAATGCCGCCACCGAGAACGGCCAGGAACTGCGCCTTCGGCAGCAGTATTTCCTCGCGTCGGCGAGTCTGCAGGACGCGTTGCGTTACTGGAACTACCACCACCAGGGCGACCTGACCGCCTTCGCCGAGAAGAACGGCTTCCAGCTCAACGACACGCACCCCGCGGTGGCCGTCGCGGAGCTCATGCGGCTGCTCGTCGACGACTACCTGCTCGACTGGGATGCGGCGTGGGACATCACGCGCAGGACCATGGCCTACACCAACCACACGCTGTTGCCGGAAGCGCTGGAGATGTGGCCCGTGTCGATGTTCCGGCGCTTGCTGCCGCGCATCCTCGACATCATTTACGAAATCAATGCACGCTTCATCTCGGAGATCAGCCAGCGCTGGCCGGGCGACACGGACCGCATTGCGCGCATGTCGTTGATCCAGGAAGGGCATGAGCCGATGATCCGCATGGCCTACCTCGCGATCGTGGGCAGCTACTCCGTCAATGGCGTCGCTGCGTTGCATTCGCGCCTGCTGCAGGAAGGCCTGTTCCGCGATTTCGCCGAGCTGTGGCCGGAGAAGTTCAACAACAAGACCAACGGCGTCACGCAACGGCGCTGGCTGGCGGCCTGCAACGGCGGCCTCGCGGATCTCATCAGCAGCAAGATCGGTGACGGCTGGGTAACCGACCTCGAAGAACTCGAGCAACTGCGGGAATACGCCGACGACCCCGCTTTCCAGGGCGACTGGCGAAAGGTCAGGCTCCTCAACAAGAACCGGCTCGCCACGGCCCTCGCGAACAAGACCGGCGTGCACGTGGACAGCAGCATGCTGTTCGACGTGCAGGTGAAACGCATCCACGAGTACAAGCGGCAACTGTTGAACGTCCTGCACGCCGTGCACCTGTACGACCGTATTCGCCGCGGCGATGCCGGTGACATCCCGCCGCGCGCGATCATCATCGGCGGCAAGGCGGCGCCCGGCTACGTCATGGCCAAGAACGTCATCAAGTGCATCAACAACGTGGCGCGGGTCATCAATTCCGACCCGCTCATGGAGGACCGGCTGCGGCTGCTGTTCTACCCGGACTACAACGTGTCCGCCATGGAACTCATCTGCCCGGCCGCCGACCTGTCGGAGCAGATTTCGACCGCCGGCAAGGAAGCGTCCGGCACCGGCAACATGAAATTCATGATGAACGGCGCCGTGACGATCGGCACGCTCGACGGTGCCAACGTCGAGATCCGCGAGGCGGTCGGCGCGGACAACTTCTTCCTGTTCGGGCTCACGGTCGAGGAGATCCAGGCGCTGCGCGGCCGCTACGACCCGCAGGCCATCATCGACGCGGACGAGGATTTCAGCCGCGTCATGCACCTGTTCGACAGCGGGCACTTCAATCGCTTCGAACCCGGCGCACTGGATGCCGTGGTCCAGTCGCTGCGGGAGCCGGCCGACCAGTGGATGACGGCCGCCGATTTCCGCAGCTTCATCGACGCCCAGCGCGAGGCCGACGCGACCTACCGCGATGCGGAGCGCTGGACGCGAATGAGCATCCTCAACTCGGCGGCATCGGGCCGCTTCTCGACGGACCGCACGATGCGCGATTACAACGACGACATCTGGCACCTCGAACCGATCAACCTGGACGTCGCGAAACCGAAGTAAGCCCATGGAACCCGGGACTCCCGCGCCACTCGGTGCGACGCCGGACGAGGGCGGCGTCAACTTCGCCGTCTACTCCTCCGTCGCCGACGCGGTCGAACTCTGCCTGTTCACGCGCCACGGCAGGCCGGAGCGCTCGTACCGCCTGCCCGCGTGCACCGACGGCGTGTGGCACGGCTACCTGCCGGGTTGCCGGCCCGGGCAGCGTTACGGCTATCGCGTTCACGGCCCCTGGCAGCCGCAAGCCGGCCTGCGCTGCAACCCGAACAAGCTGTTGCTGGACCCTTACTGCCGGGAGATCAGCGGCGACTTCACCTGGCACGAAGCCGTGTTCGACTACGTGCCGGGTAACGGCGAGTTCACAATGAGCACGACGGACAGCGCCGCCTGGGTCCCGATGTCGGTCGTCTGCGGGCCGCACGACGTGGCACTGCAACGGGGCCCCGAGGTGCCCTGGTCGGCCACCGTGATTTACGAAACCAACCTGCGCGGCTACACGATGCGGCACCCTGAGGTGCCGGATGCTCAGCGCGGCACCTTCGCGGGGATGCGCAACGGGACCGTGCTCGATTACCTGAAGTCGCTCGGCATCACCGCGGTCGAACTGCTGCCGATACAGGCTTACATCGACGAGCATCATCTCGCGAAGCGCGGACTGCGCAATTTCTGGGGCTACAACACCGTTGCGTTCTTTGCGCCGATGCCGCGCTTCGCGGCGGGCAGCGCGCGCCACGAGTTCGTCGGCATGGTCAACGCAATCCACGACGCGGGTCTCGAGGTGATCCTCGACATTGCCTTCAACCATACCGGGGAGAGCGATGGCCGGGGCCCGACGCTCGCTTTCCGCGGCCTTGACAACCAGGCCTACTACCGGCTCGAGCCGGAGAATCCCGCTGCCTACATCAACGACACCGGCACGGGGAACACGATCAATGCCGATCACCCGCAGGTGCAGGCGCTGGTGCTGGACTGCCTGCGCTACTGGTCGCGGGAACTCGGCGTGGACGGGTTTCGCTTCGATCTCGCGACCATCCTGGGCCGGCATGCGCACGGCTTTTCGACGGAGCATCCGCTGCTCGCTGCGATCAGCGCCGATCCGGCGCTCTCGGGCGTGAAGCTCATCGCCGAGCCCTGGGACCCCGGCCCGGGCGGCTACCAGCTCGGCCACTTCCCGGCCCGCTGGGCGGAGTGGAACGACAAGTACCGCGACACCGTGCGCCGCTTCTGGCGCGGCGACGCGGACATGAACGGCCGCTTCGCCCGCCGGCTGCACGGCTCGGCCGATATTTTCGACAATCGCGGCCGCGCGCCTTTTGCCAGCGTCAACTTCGTGACCAGTCACGACGGCTTCACGCTGGCGGACCTCGTCAGCTTCGAGCATCGCCACAACGAAGCGAACGGCGAAGACAACCGCGACGGGCATGCGCACAACTACAGCTGCAACCACGGCGTCGAGGGCGACACCGGCGACCAGGCGATCCTCGCGGCACGGCGGCGGCATCGCCTCAACCTGCTGGCGTCGCTGATGCTCTCGCAGGGCACGCCGATGCTGCTCGCCGGCGACGAGTTCGGCAATTCGCAGGGCGGCAACAACAACGCCTACGCGCAGGACAACGAGACGGGCTGGCTGGACTGGTCGGGGCTCGACGGCGATCCCGGTTTCGCGCTCGAGGTGCGGGAGCTGATTCACCTGCGCCGGGAATGGCCGCTGCTGCGCCTGCCGCAGTACCTCCACGGTCGAGGCCGAGATAGGCGCCTCGTCGATGCAGATCGAGTGGCTCAACGCGGCCGGCAACGAGATGCACGAGGGTGACTGGTCGGGACCGGCCTCGTTCAAGGTCATGCTCGCGGAGTCGTCGAAAGGCGGCGTAAGGTCGCGCGCCGCGGTGCTGTTCAACAACGGCGACGACGCCGTCGAGTTCCGGCTGCCGAACGGCCTGCCCGGCCAGGCCTGGCGGGTGGCGTGGTCGGCCGACGAGGCCGCGGTGGCCGCGGACGGCTGTTCCTTCACCGCGCCCGCGCGATCGATCAGCCTGCTGGTGTCGAGTGCGGACCAGCCCCGCTAGCCGCGGCATCCTCGTGTACTTGGCGCGCTGCCGGTTTATAATTACCTGTGAAACTTTCGTTTCGACCCGAGGGCCGGGATAATCGGGCACGGACTCCCGGCCCGCTGATCTCGCGCAAGATGTCGCGATCACCCGCATAGATTCAGGCAGGAGGCACCCATGCCGGAACTTTTCGACAACCCGATGGGCCTCGACGGCTTCGAATTCGTCGAGTTCGCTTCGCCGCAACCGGGCGTCCTCGAACCGGTATTCCACACGCTCGGCTTCGAGGCCGTTGCACGGCACCGCTCGAAGATGGTCACGCTGTACCGCCAGGGCGGCATCAACTTCATCCTCAACGAGGAACCGAGGAGCCATGCCTACTACTTCGCGCAGGAGCACGGGCCCTGCGCAGCGGGCATGGCGTTTCGCGTCAAGGATGCGCATCTCGCCTACAAGCGTGCGCTGGAACTGGGCGCACAGCCGGTCGAGATTCCAACGGGGCCGATGGAGTTGCGCCTGCCCGCCATCAAGGGCATCGGCGGCGCACCGCTGTATCTCATCGATCGCTACACGCCGGGCAACACGATCTACGACATCGACTTCGAGTTCTTCGACGGTGTCGACCGGAATCCCGCCGGTTGCGGCTTCAACGAGATCGACCACCTGACGCACAACGTCTACCGCGGCCGCATGGAGTACTGGGCGAAGTTCTACGAGAAGCTGTTCAACTTTCGCGAGATCCGCTACTTCGACATCAAGGGCGAGTACACGGGGCTGCTGTCGAAGGCGATGACCGCACCCGACGGCAAGATCCGCATCCCGCTCAACGAGGAGGCGTCGAAGGGTACCGGCCAGATCGAGGAGTTCCTCATGGCCTACAACGGCGAGGGCATCCAGCACATTGCGCTGTCGTGCGACAACCTCTACGAGTGCTGGGACCGGCTGAAGAAGCGCGGCCTGCCGTTCATGACCGCACCGCCGGACGCCTATTACGAAATGCTCGAGGAACGCCTGCCGGGGCACGGCGAGCCGGTGAAGGAACTGCAGTCGCGCGGCATCCTGCTCGACGGCAGCACCGAGGGTGGCGAGCCGCGGCTGTTGCTGCAGATCTTCTCGGAACTCATGATCGGCCCGGTATTCTTCGAATTCATCCAGCGCAAGCAGGACGACGGCTTCGGCGAAGGCAATTTCAAGGCGTTGTTCGAGTCGATCGAACGCGACCAGGTTGCGCGCGGCATCGTCTCCGCCGACGATGCGAACTAGTGTACCCCGCCGTTAATCTTGTGACATTCAGAGTGCGCCTGTGCCGACAGTGCAAGGCGCGATCCGCCGTGAATGGCGAGCCCTTTACAAGGATTGCAACGCGGCAATGTCGGCACAGGCGCACTCCCGGAGGGCGAGCCGCAAAGCGCTCATCCGCGGCGTTATGGCTCTTGACAAGGACGCTGCCATTGCCTTCGAGCCATGCCTTGCGGCTAAGCGCTTTGCGACTCGCTGAACGTTACAAGATTAACGGCGGGGTACACTAGGAGCCGGCCATGGAACTGAAGCGCATTCATCACGTCGCGTACCGCTGCAGGGACGCAAAAGAAACCGTGGAGTTCTACCAGCGTGTGCTGAACATGGCGTTCACCGTTGCGTTCGCCGAGGACAGGGTGCCATCCACCAAGGAACCGGATCCCTACATGCACGTGTTCCTCGATGCCGGCATGGGCAACGTACTGGCGTTCTTCGAACTGCCGACGAGGCCGGCGATGGGCCGCGACGAAAACACACCCGAATGGGTGCAGCACATCGCCTTCGAAGTCGAGGACTACGACGCCCTGCTTGCCGCGAAGGCGCATGTCGAGGCGCAGGGTATCGACGTGATCGGCCCGACGAATCACGGCATCTTCCAGTCGATCTATTTTTTCGACCCGAACGGCCATCGCCTCGAGCTGGTCGCGAACACGCACTCGCAGGAGCAGATCGACGAACTGCAGCGCGTCGCACCGGACATGCTCGAGGAATGGAGCCGCACGAAGAAGGCGCCGCGGCACGCGGCCTGGCTGCACGAACTCGAATTCACGGGCAGCCGGGAATAGGCACTGCGCTGGCAGCGACACAATGACCCGAAGAAGAAGCGACGATTAGAACAGGGATCTTTCGATGAAACTGGCATCTCTAAAAGGCGGCCGCGACGGCAGGCTCGCGGTCGTGTCGCACGACCTGTCCCGCTACCTGCTGGCGGACGAGATCGCGGCAACGCTGCAGCAAGCCCTCGACAACTGGGCAACCTGCGAACCGACCCTCCGCGCAATCTCCGACAAGCTGCGCGATACGGGCGCGGGACACGCCTTCGATACCGCGCACTGCGAGTCCCCGCTGCCGCGCGCCTACCAGTGGGCGGACGGCTCGGCGTACGTGAACCACGTCGAACTCGTCCGCAGGGCGCGGGGCGCCGAGATGCCCGAGAGCTTCTGGACGGATCCTTTGATGTACCAGGGCGGTTCCGACTCGTTCATCGGGCCGAAGGAGCCGATCCTCGCCGCGAGCGAGGACTGGGGCATCGACTTCGAAGCCGAGGTGGCGGTGGTGACCGATGACGTGCCGATGGGCGTCAGCGCAAAGGACGCGCCGTCGCACATCAAGCTGGTCATGCTGGTCAACGACGTGTCGCTGCGCAACCTGATACCGGGCGAGCTCGGCAAGGGCTTCGGCTTCTTCCAGTCCAAGCCCTCGAGCGCGTTCTCGCCGGTCGCGGTTACGCCGGACGCACTGGGCGATGCCTGGAAAGACGGCAAGCTGCACATGCCGCTGCTGTCGTTCCTGAACGAAGACCCGTTCGGCAGGCCCGACGCGGGCGTGGACATGACGTTCGACTTCGGCCAGCTGATCGCGCACGCCGCGAGGACGCGCCCGCTCGGCGCGGGCACGATCATCGGCTCGGGCACGGTGTCGAACAAGCTCGACGGCGGTCCCGGCAGGCCTGTCGAAGACGGCGGCGTGGGCTATTCCTGCATCGCGGAAATCCGCATGATCGAGACCATCGAGACCGGCAAGCCGAAAACGGAATTCCTGAAGTTCGGCGACCGCGTACGCATCGAGATGCGCGACGGCGACGGCCTGTCGATTTTCGGCGCGATTGATCACGAGGTCGTGCAGTACTAACCTGCCGCGATGGCGATCAAGCTCTATACCTACTGGCGCTCGTCGGCCGCTTACCGCGTACGCATTGCGCTCGAGCTGAAGGGCATCGGCTACGAGCCCGTCGCGGTGTCGCTGAAGCCCGGCGACGACGAACATCGCAAGGACGCCTACCGCGCCATCAACCCGCAGATGCTCGTGCCGTTCTTCGACGACGGCAAGGTGGCGATCGGCCAGTCGATGGCCATCCTCGAGTACCTCGAGGAAGCCTATCCCGACGAGCCGCTGCTGCCGGCCGATGAACCGCTGCGCAGCAAGGTGCGCGCCTTCTGCAACGCAATCGCCTGCGACATCCACCCGCTCAACAACCTGCGCGTGCTGAGCTACCTCTCGGACGAGTTCGACGTGTCGGACGAGCAGAAGAACGCCTGGTACGCGCACTGGATCGGCGAAGGGTTCCGGGCCTGCGAGCAGATGTCAGTGAGCTTCGCCCATGCAGGACCGTACGCGTTCGGCAACCAGGTCACCCTTGCGGATGCACTGCTCGTGCCGCAGATGTACAACGCGCGCCGCTTCAGGGTGCCGCTCGACGAGTACCCGCGCCTGGTAGCGGTCGCCGCCGCCTGCAACGAGCTGCAGGCGTTCGTCGACGCTGCCCCCGAAAACCAGCCCGACTTCCCGTAGGCGCGGTCCGGCATCGATCGCGGGCCGAGGCCCGCTCCTACGGAAACGTTCGACCCTCCCGTAGGAGCGGTTCTCGAACCGCGACCGGGAAGGACCCGGCCGCACCCGACCGGCTTTATTGCGCTCCGGACCGAAGGATTTCCGGTCGACGGCCCTCTAACTAGATGCCGTTGCCTCGTGCAACCGGCGTCAATGCACCTTTCATCCAAGGAGCAAAACATGATGCGCAAGACTGCGACACGCCAATCCCTGCTCACTGTTGCCGGCGCTGCACTGGCCAGCATGACCAGTATCGCGACAGCAACCGAGCCTTGTGACGATTTCGGCGAATGTAAAGCACTGATCGAGATAAACGCTTCGGACGGCGACATCGGCTTCCACTTCCTGATGGACGGCGACGATCTGAACTCGGCGAGAATCTTCGATCCGAACGGGAAGAAAGTCTTCGAAGACCAGGCCAAAGGTCCCCTGAGGGAACAAAAGCTCACAGAGACCTTTGCGGAAAGCGCCGAGCCGCTGTGCTGGGCCGATCCGGAAGCGGACCCCGAGGACCTCGAGGACATAGTTTCGCTCGAAGATTTCCTCGAACGTTGGGCCGCGGGAACATACAGGTTCACCGGCATGTCCGATGGTGGCGAGAAATCCGAGGGGGAGACCTCGCTCAGCTACGAGCTACCGGCCGCGCCTATCGAGCTGGACTTCGACGGCACGACGATATCCTGGGAGCAACCGGGGAGATCCACGGATGCCGAGCCACGCGGCGACCTCGGCAACTGCGCCTCTGCCTCTGAACTCGACATTCTCGTCGGCAACGGCGTGCTGCCAATGCACCCGGCCGACGTCCAGGTCGATGCCTGGGAGGCCGTACTCGAACCCGACGTCGACGACGGCGACCCCACCGGCGGCATGGTGTTTCGGATTCGCGTGCCGGGCGACATCGACGTAACCGAAGTGACGGTGCCCGCTGAGTACCTGGCCTCGCTGCCCGACGACACGCCGGTGAAGATCGAGGTCGGCGCCATCGGTGGCGAGGACAACGCCACGTTCAGCGAGGAAGACGGCTTCTGTGTCAACGAGAACGAAGGCTGCGACTAGCTGATCGGTTCGCCGGCGCAGGGGGCACGACCCATTGCAGGAGCGGTTCTCGAACTGCGATTCGCGGGCCGAGGCCCGCTCCTACAAGGCGTTCGCCCGGGGCACCGTAGTGCCCGAAAGTAACCGTAGGAGCGGTTCTCGAACTGCGATTCGCGGGCCGAGGCCCGCTCCTACAAGGCGTTCGCCCGGGGCACCGTAGTGCCCGAAAGTAACCGTAGGAGCGGTTCTCGAACTGCGATTCGCGGGCCGAGGCCCGCTCCTACAAGGCGTTCGCCCGGGGCACCGTAGTGCCCGAAAGTAACCGTAGGAGCGGTTCTCGAACTGCGATTCGCGGGCCGAGGCCCGCTCCTGCAAGGCGTTCGCCCGGGCACCGTAGTGCCCGAAAGTATCCGTAGGAGCGCTTCTCGAAGCGCGAGCGATCTGAACGCGATCGCGGGCCCGTTCAGGCCCGCAGGCGCGAATCGCGCTTGCGCTCGGACTCGGTCAGCAATTTCTTGCGCAGCCGGATGCCCTTCGGCGTTACCTCGACGAGTTCGTCGTCGTCGATGAACTCGAGCGCCTGCTCGAGCGAGAAGCGCACGGCGGGAGTCAGCAGGATGTTCTCGTCGCTGCCCGCGGCGCGGATGTTGGTCAGCTGTTTCGCCTTGGTCGGGTTCACCACGAGGTCGTTGCCGCGGCTGTGGATGCCGACGACCATGCCCTCGTAGACGGCGTCGCCGTGGCCGATCATCAGGCGGCCGCGCTCCTGCAGGTTGTACAGCGCGTAGGCGAGCGCCTTGCCGTTCACCATCGACACCAGCACGCCGTTGACGCGCTGCCCCAGGTCTTCGTCGATATAGCGATCGTACTTGTCGAACACGTGGTACATCAGGCCGGTGCCCGAGGTCGCCGTCAGGTACTCGGTGCGGAAACCGATGAGCCCGCGCGTCGGGATGCGGTAGTCGAGGCGCACGCGGCCCTTGCCGTCGGGCAGGATCGCCTGCAATTCGCCCTTGCGGTCGGCGAGGCGCGTCATCACCGCGCCCTGGTAGTCGTCCTCGCAATCGACGGTCAGCTGCTCCCACGGCTCGAGCTTCACGCCCTCCTCCTCGTGGAAGATGACTTCCGGCCGCGACACGGCCAGCTCGAAGCCTTCGCGGCGCATGTTCTCGATCAGCACGGAGAGGTGCAGTTCGCCGCGGCCCGACACGCGGAACTTGTCCGGGTCGTCCGTGGGTTTCACGCGCAGCGCGACGTTGTGCTTGAGTTCCTGCGCGAGCCGCTCGCCGATCTGGCGGCTCGTCAGGAATTTACCTTCCTGCCCCGCGAATGGCGACTTGTTCACCTGGAACGTCATGCTGATCGTCGGCTCGTCGACCGCGAGCGCAGGCAGGCCTTCGGGCTTGTCGCGCGGGCACAGCGTGTCCGAAATCGAGAGGTCGTCGATGCCGCTGAAGACGATGATGTCGCCGGCGCTGGCCATCGGGATCTTCTTGCGCTCGAGTCCGGCGAAACCGAACAGCTCGAGTACGCGTGCGTTGCGGACCGAGCCGTCCGCCGCCACGATGCTGACGGGCGAGTTCGACTTGATCTCGCCGCGCTGGATGCGCCCGATACCGAGCACGCCGACGTAAGGGTCGTACGCAAGGCTCGACACCTGCAGCTGCAGCGGCCCCTTCGCATCGACCGGCGGCGGCGGCACGTGCGCGACGATCGCCTCGAACAGCGGCGTCATGTCGCCACCGCGCACGCCCGGCTCGGTGCCCGCGTAACCCTGCAGCGCGGACGCATAGATCACCGGGAAATCGAGCTGCTCCTCGGTGGCGCCGAGGCGGTCGAACAGGTCGAAGGTCTGGTCCAGCACCCACCCGGGGCGCGCGCCGTCGCGGTCGATCTTGTTGATGACCACGAGCGGCACCAGCCCGCGCGCGAACGCCTTTTGCGTCACGAAACGCGTCTGCGGCATGGGGCCGTCGACGGCATCGACGAGCAGCAGCACGCTGTCGACCATCGACAGCACGCGCTCGACCTCGCCGCCGAAGTCGGCGTGTCCCGGCGTGTCGACGATGTTGATGCGGTAATCCTGCCAGCGGAGCGACGTGTTCTTCGCGAGGATGGTGATCCCCCGCTCCCGCTCCAGGTCGTTCGAGTCCATGACCCGGTCGGGCGCGGCGGCGCGCGGCCCGAGCGTGCCGGACTGTTGCAGCAGTTTGTCGACCAGCGTGGTCTTGCCGTGATCGACATGGGCGATGATTGCGATGTTCCGCAACCGGGCGATATCTGACATGGGGTAATGGCCGAAGCAGCGAGGGCGCGGATTATAAGGTCGGGTGGCCCTATTTGATACAGGCGGGCGGCCGCAGGGCGGTTATCCACTTGTCGTTACTTAGGTACCATGGTAACATTCTGGCCCACTTGCGCAGGAGAAGACCGTGAGCCTGTCCGTCACCCATCGCGGCACGCTGCAGGTTGCCGCGGCACCCGAGCATGCCTTCCAGCTGTTTACCGCCCCGGGCGAACGCCTCTGGATCGAGGACTGGGACCCGGTGATCCCGGGCGGCGGAGACGGGCGCGCAAAAGGTTCCGTCTGGGTCACGGAGGTCGCGGGCGACACGGCCTACTGGGTGGTCGTGGATTACGATCCCGGCTCGCTGCACGCGCGCTATGCACGCATCGCACCCACCACCCATGCGGGCACGGTCGAGGTGCTCGCGCGCCCCGACGGAGCCGGCGGCACCAGCGTCGAAGTGACCTACGAACTGACGGCGCTCACGGACGACGGCAAACGAAAACTCGCCACCCTCGACGCCGATGCGTTCGCCCGGATGCTCACCGGGTGGCAACGCATGATCCGGGACGCGGACCTCGAGTATCCCCTGCCGTTCGCCGCTGACGGGTAGCGTTTTCCGGAACGCGCGGGTACTGTTACGCGCCGCATTCGACCGCCGAGGTACCGATGCCGACAAGTGCCCGCCGCAAAGTCGCGACGTTCTGCGCCGCGTTCATGCTGCTCGCCGCCTGCTCGAAACCTGCGCCCGAGCCGGCGGTCCAGGCAGGACCCGCGCCGGGGGTCGACTACCACTCGTACGCCAATGCCGAGGACTACCGCACGACGCACGTCGACCTCGACTTCACGGTCGACTTCGAACGCAAGGCGCTGGTGGCCGAGGCGCGGCTGCGGCTGGAGCGCCTGAACGACGCCAACAATCCGCTGGTCCTCGACACCCGCGGGCTGCAGGATCGATTCCGTGCGTGCCGGCCGCGATGGCGACTTCGCCGACGTGCCGTTCTCGATCGGTGCGTACTCGGAGGACCTCGGCGCGCCGCTCAGCATCGAAATGCCGGCCGACGCTACCGCGGTTGCCATCCGCTACGAGACGTCGCCGGATGCCATCGCGCTGCAGTGGCTCGAGCCGCAGCAGACGGCGGGCAAGCGCCATCCCTTCCTGTACACGCAGGCGCAGTCGATCCATGCACGCAGCTTCATCCCGTTGCAGGACACGCCGGGGGTGCGCGTCACGTACGATGCGACCGTGCGCACACCGCCCGAACTGCGGGCCGTGATGAGCGCCGACAACGACCCGGCCGCCGAACTCGACGGCGAATTCTCGTTCAGCATGCCGCAGCCGATTCCGCCCTATCTCATCGCCCTTGCGGTCGGCGATCTCGAGTTCGTGGCGATGGGCGAGCGCACGGGCGTGTATGCGGAAGAAGAAATCCTCGCCGCCGCGGCCGCCGAGTTCTCGGACACCGAGGCAATGCTCGAAACCACCGAGCAGACCTTCGGGCCGTATCGCTGGGACCGCTACGACCTGTTGATACTGCCGCCCGCGTTCCCGATCGGCGGCATGGAGAACCCGCGCCTGAGCTTCATCACGCCGACGGTGATCGCGGGGGACAAGAGCCTCGTCGCCCTGATCGCGCACGAGCTCGCGCACTCCTGGTCCGGCAACCTCGTGACGAACGCCAGCTGGCGCGACCTGTGGCTCAACGAAGGCTTCACGACCTACCTGACCAACCGCATCATGCAGGCCGTGTACGGCGACGAGCGCTATTACATGGAGCTGGCCCTCGGTTACGACGAGCTGAAGGATGAGCTGCCGGATCTCGAGGACCGGGACGAGGCGCTCGCCGTGGACCTGCGCGGCCGCGACCCCGACGACGTGTTCACGAGCATCGCGTACGAGAAGGGCTCGCTGTTCCTGTACGAGCTGGAACTCGCCGTCGGGCGCGGGGCCTTCGACCGCTTCCTGGTGAACTACTTCGACGAGCATGCGTTCCAGAGCGTCTCGACCGAGGCGTTCCTGGATTACCTCGAGCGCACGCTCGCCGCGGAGCATCCCGAGTCGGTGAGCATGGAGCGCGTGCGGCAGTGGGTCTTCGAGCCGGGCATTCCGCAAGGCGCGCCGGTACCGCGCTCGGCGGCTTTCGCGGACATCGAGCCGGTGCGGCAGGCCTGGCTGGCCGGCCGCATCGCGGCCGAGGACATCGATACCAGCGAGTGGACCTACCACCACTGGAAGCGCTTCCTCGACGGCATGCCGCGGCAACTGAGCCGCGACCAGCTCGAGGACCTCGACCGGGCGTTCGACCTCACCGCAGCGCCGAACAACGAGATCGCCTTCAGCTGGCTGCGGATCGCGATCCGGAACGGCTACGAGCCGGCCTTCGGCAGGCTCGAGCGGTTCCTGGCGAGCATCGGCCGCAGCAAGTTCATCGGCGTGCTGTACGAAGACCTGATGGACGCCGGCATGGGCGAGACGGCACGGCGGATCTTCGCCGCGGCTGAGCCCACCTATCACCCACTCGCCGCGAAAGAAATCGCAGCGACACTCGAGGGAGAATGAGCCTAGCGATGCTGGTCGATGAGGACCGGGTTGCCGTCCGGGTCCACGAGGGTGATGCTCGCCGGGCCGTCCGTCGCCTCGTCCGCCTCGCTGGTTAGCGCCACGCCCTGCGCCTTCAGCCTGCGCTGGATCTCACGGACGTCGGTAAACGGCTCCGTCTCGTTGCAGTGCTGGTCCCAGCCGGGATTGAAGGTCAGGATGTTCTTCTCGAACATGCCCTGGAACAGCCCGATCACGTGATCGCCGTTCCTCAGGATCAGCCAGTGATCGTCGGCGTTGCCGCCGATCGGCTCGAAACCGAGCTTCTCGTAGAAATCGCGGGACGCCTCGATGTCGCTCACGCTCAGGCTGACGGAAAATGCTCCAAGGTTCATCAGATTCTCCCGGCTGGTATCAATTCGCTGTCCCTAAATCTAGACGCTTTCGCTACACTTCGCACCATGCACGCGATTAAACGGCACTTCGGCCGATGGTTTCTGGTGTGGACGGCCATGCTCGCGGCCGCGTGCAGCTCGCTGCAACCCGTAGAGCTGCCGCCGGAATACACGCCGGCACCGGCGCGTGTCGAGCCCTGGGCCACGCTCGCCGCGGAGCGTCCCGGTGAATGGTACGCGTTGCTCAACGACGGGCCGGGCGCGCTCGACTGGCGGCTGCGGGCGATCGACAGCGCGACCGAGAGCATCGACCTGCAGACCTTCCTGTGGACCGTAGACACGGTCGGCTCCCTCGTGCTCGACCACCTCGTTGCGGCGGCGGAGCGCGGTGTCACCGTGAAACTGCTCGTCGACGACTCATTCCTGCTCGGCAAAGACGACATACTGCTCGAACTCGTCAGCCACCCGAACATCGAGTACCGCATTTACAACCCCTACAAGCGCCGCTCGGACAATGTCGTCGCGCGGCAGGCGCTCAATCTCGCCGAATTTCACCGCCTCGACCACCGTATGCACAACAAGGCGATGATCATCGACAACCGCGTCGCGATCGTTGGCGGACGCAATCTCGCGGACGAGTATTTCGGCCTGCATGCCGTCGCCAATTTCCGCGACCTGGAGGTGATCGTGGGCGGCCCGATCGTGCGGGACGTCGCTGCGGAGTTCGACGGCTACTGGAACGACCGCTGGGCTGTACCGATTGAATCGCTCAGCCACGTCAGGCACACGCCTGCCGATCTCGACGCGGCGCGCAAGGTTCGGGAAGAGAACATCCACGTACACGCGGAGCAGAACGATGCCGAGCGACTGGTCGCATGGCGGGAACTGGCCGCGAATGCGTTCGATGGCAAGGGGACGCTCTTCGCCGACAAGCCGCCCGAGGAGAATCCGGCGGAGGCCGACGAGGCGCCCGTACAGGTGGCCAATGCGCTGATGACCATGATCGACGCAGCTACCGAGGAAATCCTCATTGTATCGGCCTACCTGATCCCGACACCTGAACTCGAGGGCGCGGTACGGCGCGCGGTCGAACGCGGCGTCCGCATCCGCATGCTGACCAACTCGATACGGTCGAACAACCACCTTACGGCGCACAGTGCCTATCGCAATCATATCCGGACACTGCTGGACAACGGCGCCGAGCTGCATGAAGTGCGTATCGACGCGACCGACCGCGAAATCTATATGCTGTCACCGATCGAAGAAAAAAAGCTGGCGCTGCATGCGAAGGCACTAGTGATCGACGACGACAAGGTGTTCATCGGCAGCGCCAACCTCGACCCGCGATCGCTGCGCATCAATACCGAGATGGGGCTCCTGATCGAGAGCGCGGCGCTGAACGTCGAAGTTCGCAAAGCGGTCACTCGGGACTTCAGCAGGACCAATTCCTGGCAGCTCGAGCTGGACGAACAGGACCAGGTGGTGTGGGTCTCGCACGACGTCACACTTACAGAACAGCCCGCCGCGTCCATGCTGCAGCGAATCGAGGACTGGTTCTTCTCGCACCTGCCTATCGAAGACGAGCTCTGACGCGAACCCAGACACCGGGTCCCATGTACGCGGGGCCGTTGTCTCGCACGTTTATTCGCGATTACGTCAAATAGCCGGAACGCCTGCAGGCTCTTTGTCGTTTCCCGGCAAAAGAGAAAAAATTCATCCCGAACAAGAATTTACATAACTCGGGAACGCGCAAGGGAAACGACGGGACGCATCGGGACATTCGCCGCTGCAAATTCATTCACAGGTAACGCCCGGGTATTGCCGGGAATCTCGCATAAACAGGGAATCGTAACGATTTACAGGAGTACAAGAATGAAACTACGAAAGAGCACGACCGCACTTGGCACAGCCATAGCGATGTTGACCATCGGGACTTCCGCATCGGCCGAACATGCTTGCCCGACGCAATTCCAGATTGCCGAGGACCTCAAGAACCTGGCCGCTGAAATTCGCTGTGTCGAAGACAATTCGGCCGACAACCCGGGCACCTGGGAAGGTCCCGCCGTCTGGGTCCGTGGCAAGAACCCGAGCTGCGCCGACCATGCAACGGCCGCGGATGCGCTCTACGTGCTGAGTGCGCCGCGCGGCAACCCGAACAAGGATGTAAAGATTCGCGGTGCAGCGGCCGCCGTCGAGCAGGATGAATTCGAGGAGGCCGTCCGGGATCTCGAGGGCTTCACGCTCGACCTGCTGAACAACGACCTCAACCTCAAATTCGGCGAAAAGGACGGCAAGACCGCCGGCCAGTGGACGCAGGACTGGATCAATCGAGCCAAGGCGGCCCAGGCATGCGTGATGGAGTACATCCTCTAACCACGCTGGTACGGGATCGTGCGATGAACAAGGGCGGCCACCAGGCCGCCCTTTCTTGCTTTACTGGCTCACAATTTCCGATTGCACCATCAGGTCGAGTACAAAAACCGGCCCCTGCGGCATATCCGGCCCCGCCGGAGGATCGAAACGCTTGACGCGCAAGACGTTGCGAATGCCGGCCTGGTGCTCATAACCCTGGATGTCGGCGCCAAGGGCCCGCCATTCCGACGGAGTACCCACCGGAAGTCCCTGGTCGTCGAAGCTCAGCTCGCGCACATTGAGGCACAGGCCGTCACCGCGTGGCGAGTCGTCACAGGCCACCCGTTGCGCGTCCACCTCGAGGAAGACGGTCGTCGCAGCCCCGAACCGGGCCTCCGGTGTGAGCTCGCCCGTCAGCACCAGCACGTCGCCGGCCGACGCGAGCAGCACCAGTCTCGGCTGGGCGCCCCGGACCAGGATCGTTTCGAGCGGCTCCTTCAGCAGTGCCGCGAGTGCCGTATCCGCTGCCATCAGCGGGGCCTCACAAGCCATCATCGTATTCATGCTGCCCGTGATCTCGACCATGCCATTGGCGCCGACCCGGAACGCAGCACGCAATCCATTGCAGCCGCCTTCCACGTGCAGACGCGATGCCGCGAAATTGAATACGAACGGCCGCTGCGCATCGGGGAACAGCACCTCGAGGCGCTGGTTGGCCGCGTCGGCAGCATTGACAAGCGTCCAGCGATGATCCTCCATCACCTCGGCCAGGCCCTGGCGGGCGCCGCGCCAGTCCGGATTCGACTGCGCCAGGATGGCGTCCGACCTGCCCCACGCCGGCTGTGCCTGGCCGGGATCCAGCCGCAGCAGGCGCCCCTCGCCCACGGCGAAGCGCTGTTGCTGGTCGTCGCCCGCGAGCACGATGGTGCTGCCGCCGGCCTCCCAGTCGAACCGGCCTGCCGCCGTCGACGGCTCGGCACCGCGGAGCAGCGGCCGGGAGACGATTTCGAAGCGGCCGTCCTGCTCGAGGGTCAGTCGAGTGTGGGTGCCCGCGCAATCCGGGCACGCCAGCAGGCCCTCGTAGGTCCCCGCCCAATCGAGCGAGTTTTGACTGGTGTGCATGTCGACGGGCGGAGCGGCAGCCGGTTCCGCAGGCGGCGCATCGGCTTTATTTTCAGCTTGGCAGGCCCCGAGGACCACTGCCACCAGGGCGAGATAAAGGTATCGCATTGCTATCGGACTCCAGGGATTGACGTACAGAAGACGGCTGCACTTCGGCACCCGGTCGTCGTGCCGCGCCGCCGCTACACGCTCGGCCCTCGCCGACGTTCGAAACCGGTGCTCGGCGCAGCAAGTGTACTGGGTCTGCGCGTTGAGCTGAAGCAGGTCCGTTGCAGCATCCCGGAAGCCGCAGGATGGCGTTGACCAGGCGCGCGATCAGGCGCGCTGCCACACAAGGCAAAGAAAAAGGGCGCCCTTGTGGCGCCCTTTATTCTTTGCTGGTGGTGATGGGTGGAATGGATTCGGATCGCCTTGGGCGATCCTCACCCCTCCGGGGCGCCTGCGGCGTCCAAAACGCTGGCGCGTTTTGTGAACCACCTTCGGTGGTTCCGATTCGCCCTGCCACACAGGGCAAAGAAAAAGGGCGCCCTTGTGGCGCCCTTTTTCTTTGCTGGTGGTGATGGGTGGAATTGAACCACCGACCTACGGGTTATGAGTCCGTCGCTCTAACCATCTGAGCTACATCACCAAAATTCGTTGTCCCATGATAGTCGCTTCGACCGATGGGTGGAATGGACTCGGGCCGGTCCGGCCCTCCGGCAAGCGGGCCGCAGATTGTCCGTACGACGTTGTCGCCTGTCAAGGTTCGGACCCTCCCAGGAACACGTCCATGTCGGGCAGGCGCCGGGCAATGCAGCGAGGGGCAGAGCAATCGACGGGGGTCGGCACGGCATGCGCAGCGCTCCTCCGAAACAAGCTGGAAAATCCGGAACAACGGCCAATCCCGGGCCGGCCTTTCGATTAGTTTTGATTTTATGTCCAGTTTCGGGAACCTGAGAAATTCTCTCAAATCGGCCTGCAAGCCCCGTGAATCATGGGCTTGCAAAGGGTTCTCGACATAAAGCGCGACAGGAGTCTCATTATTTGCCGTGATGCACGGTGACGCGAATCGATCCCGTCTCTGCCAGAGTACGCCCATAGGCTCCGCGGCCTGCGAACAGAGACGCATAATGAAGAAAGCACAAAAGGGATTCACGCTGATCGAGCTGATGATCGTTGTCGCGATCATCGGCATAGTCGCATCGATCGCCATCCCGCTTTATACGAACTACATCATCCGTTCGCAGGTCGCGGAGGGGATCAACCTGGGCACGTCGGCCAAGATCGCCGCCGCCGAGTATTTCCAGAACTACGGTGTGTTCGCATCCAGCAACAACACGGCGGGCCTGTCGGCCCCGGCGGACTATACCGGCCCCTACGTGACCCAGGTGGAGATCGTGGCGGGTGGTGCCATCGAGATCAGCTACGGCAATACCGTGCATCCGGATATCGTTGGCGCAATCCTCTCCATGACGCCCGACTCGACCAACGCCGGGAGCGTGACCTGGGACTGCAACGGCAATGCCGCGCTGCCGAACAAGTATCTCCCTGCTGCCTGCCGGATGTAACCTCATCCCCCACTGCAAAGCGCCTCTCCGGGCCTTTGCGGCGAGCTGCCGACGCAACTCCTTGAGCGTCGGCAGCTCAACCTTTTGCTGCCCGAGTCGAGATCAGACGTTGAACCGGAAGTGCATGACGTCGGCTTCCTGCACGACGTACTCCTTGCCTTCCAGGCGCAGGCGCCCCGCTTCCTTGGCGCCGTGCTCGCCGTTGTACTTGACGAAATCGTCGTAGGCGATGACCTCGGCGCGGATGAAGCCTTTCTGGAAATCCGTGTGAATCTCGCCGGCCGCCTCGGGCGCGGTCGCGCCGATCTTCGTCGTCCAGGCGCGCACTTCCTTCGGCCCTGCGGTGAAGAAGGTCTCGAGGCCCAATAGCTTGTAGCCCGTGCGGATGACGCGATTCAGGCCCGGCTCGTCGAAACCGAGGTCGGCGAGGAAGTCCTTCTTGTCCGCCTCGTCGAGCTGCGCGATCTCCGCCTCGATCGCCGCACAGATGGCTACCACCTCGGCGCCTTCGGCCACTGCGTATTCCGTCACGGCATCGAGATGCGGGTTGTTCTCGAAGCCCGACTCGTCGACGTTCGCGATGTACATGACCGGCTTCGCCGTGATCAGGTGCAGTTCCTTCAGTATCTTCTTTGCATTCTCGTCGAGGTCGAGCGTGCGCACCGCGTTGCCCTCGGCCAGGTGGTCGCGGATTCTCCTGATCGTGTCGCGGATGTAGATGTCTTCCTTCTTCGCCGTCTTCGCGTTCTTCTCCGCCTTCAGGAGCTGTTTCTCGACGGACTCGAGGTCCGCGAGCGCCAGTTCCGTGTTGATCGTCTCGATGTCGTCGATCGGGTCGATCCGGCCCGCGACGTGCGTGACGTCGTCGTTCTCGAAACAGCGCACCACGTGCGCGATCGCGTTGGTCTCGCGGATGTTCGCGAGAAACTTGTTGCCGAGCCCCTCGCCCTTCGACGCGCCTGCGACGAGACCCGCGATGTCGACGAACTCCATGGTGGTCGGGATCGTCTTCGCCGGCTTCACGATCCCGGTCAGTATGTCGAGCCGGGGATCCGGCACGGGCACGACGCCGACGTTCGGGTCGATGGTGCAGAACGGGTAGTTCTCCGCCGCGATCTCGGCCGCGGTCAGCGCGTTGAACAATGTCGACTTGCCGACGTTCGGCAGTCCCACGATGCCACAGGTAATCGCCACTCAGTCTTCCTTTTCGTTCCTGGTATGCAGCTTCTTCATTGCCGCGTTGAGGCCATCCTTCAGCAGCACGGGAACAACGGCGACGGCGTCGTCGATGTTGTTCTGCACCAGCGCCTCGACGTCCGACGACGCGCGTTTCAGCACGTAGCCCGTCACCTTGTCCTTCTCCCCCGGATGGCCGACGCCGATCCTGAGGCGCAGGAAATCCGCGCCACAATGCTGGATAACGTCGCGAATGCCGTTGTGCCCGCCATGACCGCCACCCTGCTTCAACCGCACCGTGCCGGGCGGCAGGTCTATCTCGTCATGCGCAACCAGTAGTTCGCCGGGCGTCGCACGGTAGTAGTCGAGCGCGGCGCGCACCGGCCCGCCGCTGTGGTTCATGTAGCTTTGCGGCTTCACCAGCCAGACGTCCTTGCCATCGATTTCGACCTTGCAGCACTCGGCATCGAACTTCTTCTCGTACTTGAAGCTGCCGCCGAACTTGCGCGCGAGTTCGTCCACGAACCAGAAGCCCGCGTTGTGCAGTGTCCGCAGGTATTTCTCGTCCGGGTTACCGAGCCCGGCAATCATGCGCAATGTCGTCATGTCGCTAATGGTACAAACAAGAAGACCGCCCGTGGGCGGTCTTCCAGGTCGCTACTCGATCGGCAATCAGCCCTCGTCGGACTCGTCGTCGGCAGAACCCCCTTCTTCCCCGGCTTCCTCGCCGGCGACGGGCACCGCTCCGGGAGCGGCTGCCTCGAGGCCTTCTTCTTCCTCGACGCCCATTTCCTTGATGACGTGGATCGAGACGATCGGCTGGTTGGCTTCATCCCCCTGCGCGAGCGCCGGGATCGTGACGCCTTCCGGCAGCGGGATGTCGGACATGTAGCGCATCTCGTCGAGACCGAGATCACCGACATCGATCGCGAGATACTCCGGCAGGTACCGCGGCAGGCACACTACCTCGACGTCGGTCATGAGGTGCGACACCTTGCCGCCGCTCATCTTGACGCCTGGCGCCGTTTCCTCGTTCAGGAAGTGGATCGGCACGTTCATGCGGATCTCCTCGTCCTCGAGAATGCGCTGCAGGTCCATGTGCAGGATCTGCCGCCTGGCCGGATGACGCTGCAGGTCCTTGAGAATGACCGCCTGCTCCTTCTCACCGACCTTGACGTTGAGGACGCTCGAATAGAACGACTCGTTCTCGAGCTGCTGCAGGACCCGGTTGTGGTCGAACGCGAGGTTGCGCGGCGGACGGCCGCCACCGTAGAGGATTGCGGGGACTTTTCCTTCGTGACGCAGGCGGCGGCTCGCACCTTTCCCCGTGTCATCCCGGAATTCCGCAATCAGATCAAAATCGTCAGCCATGACTGAACTCCGTTATCTGATTGATTTAATTGTAAATTTGCCAGAACCTGGCACCCGCGGGCCTGCGACCGACCCGTTGCGGGCGGCGCATGGTACCCCAACCCTCAGCCGAGGTCCACCTCGACCCCGGCGCCGTTTTCGAGGGCCCGGGCGTAGACGTGCGCGGCCGCGAACAGGTCCTGGGCGACGATGCCCAGTGACTTGTACAACGTGATGTCGCTGTCAGCGGTCCTGCCGGGCACTGCGCCCGCGAGCACCTGGCCGATCTCACCGAGTATGTGCGCCTCGCCGATCGCCCCTTCGGCGAGCGGTATCAACAGGTCGCCGGCCTCGTTCATGGCGGACTCCATGCGATCGACGTAGACCCGCGAGCGTCGGACAGCGTCGGTGTCGGCCTCCCGCGCCTCCGGCGTGTGCACGCCGACCAGGTTGAGGTGGCAGCCGGGCCGCAGCCACTCGCCCCTGAGGATCGGCTGCGTTGCCGCCGTCACCGTGCTGACCACGTCGCAGCGCGCGGCCTCGGCCGGATCGTCCGTCGCTATGACCTGGAGCTGCGTGCGCTCCGCCTGTTGTGCGGCAAACGCCGGGTCTTGTCAGGGTCCCTGCCGCAGACGAACACCCTGTCGATGTCACGGACGCAGGACACCGCATCGATGTGCGTCACCGCCTGCACGCCCGTGCCGAAGACGCCATGGGTGCGCGCATCCCGGCGCGCGAGCTCGCGGGTCGCGAGACCCGAAGCAGCCGCGGTGCGCAGGGCGGTGATGGACGACCCTTCGATGAGCGCCACGGGCGTGCCGCTGTCATGGTCGAACAGCGACACGTAGCCCTGCACGCTGGGCAGGCCCCTCGCCGGGTTGTCGAAACGCAGGCTGATCACCTTGGCGCCGAAGAACGGCGGCTCCAGCGCCGATCCGGGCATCAGGCCGAGCGAGCCGCTGCCGTCGGCGAGCGGCGCGAACAACCTGAGCGGCATGGCCACCACGCCACTCGACGCCGCCCGCATCGCGTCGGCCATGGCCTCGATGCACGCCGCCATCGGCAGCAGCCGTTCGACTTCTTTCCGGTTGATGATGCGCATGTCCGTATTCCAGATCGGTCGCGGTTCGAGAACCGCTCCTACAGGTTCGCAGATACCCCCGTAGGAGCGGGCCTGGGCCCGCGATCGATGCCTGGCGGTTCGCGGTTCGAGAACCGCTCCTACAGGTTCGCAGATACCCCCGTAGGAGCGGGCCTGGGCCCGCGATCGAGGCTAATCCACGTACAGCGACGAGACCGACTCCTCGTCAGAGATGCGGCGCATGGTCTCCGCCAGCAGTTCCGCGGTCGACAGCTGGCGGATCTTCTTGCACGCCTGCGCTTCCTCGCTCAGCGGGATCGTATCGGTGACGACGAGGTCGTCGATCTCGGAATCGGAGATGCGCGACACGGCCGGTCCGCTCAGCACGGGGTGCGTGATGTAGGCATGCACGCTGGCCGCGCCGTGCGACTTGAGGGCGGCCGCCGCCTGGCAGAGCGTGCCCGCGGTATCCACCATGTCGTCCATCAGGATGCAGTTCTTGCCTTCGGGCTCGCCGATGATGTTCATGACCTCGGACTGGTTGGCGCGCGCGCGGCGTTTGTCGATGATCACGAGATCCGCGTCGTCGAGGCGCTTGGCGAGCGCCCGGGCGCGGACCACGCCGCCGACGTCGGGCGACACCACCACCATGTTCGGGTAGCCGTGCCGCCACACGTCGCCGAGCAGCACCGGCGAGGCGTAGACGTTGTCGACGGCGATGTCGAAGAAACCCTGGATCTGGTCGGCGTGCAGGTCCACGGTGAGTACACGGTCGACGCCCGCGGCCCCGATCATCTTGGCCACCAGTTTGGCCGTGATCGGCACGCGCGCGGCGCGCGGCCGCCGGTCCTGGCGGGCGAAGCCGAAATACGGGATGACCGCCGTGATCCGCGACGCCGACGCCCGTTTCGCGGCGTCCGCCATCACCAGCAGTTCCATCAGGTTCTCGGAAGCCGGCGGGCAGGTCGGCTGGATGATGAAGGTCTCGCGCCCGCGGATGTTCTCCAGGATCTCGACGTTGATTTCGCCGTCCGAGAAACGTCCCACGTGGGCTCTTGCCAGCGGCAGCATGAGGCAGCGCGCGATGTCGTGGGCCAGCTTCGGGTGCGCGTTTCCCGTAAACACGGCCATTGTTGCGATATCCACGACGATCCCCTTCTGTTCTTCTAATGGCTGGGGCGGCAGGATTCGAACCTGCGGATCACGGGATCAAAACCCGTTGCCTTACCACTTGGCTACGCCCCAGTAATTTATCAGTCGTATCGGTTTTGACCGTGCGAATTGTGCGGGCCGGCCCCGGAGGTGTCAACGAAGCTGCCGTTAGCGCCGGGGCTGGTCAAAAAATGACCAGTCGTGTATCGCGAGCTTGACGCGCGTCCGCTCGCTCGCGGCGTTGAGCCGCGTGGGCATGGGCTGGCCGCCGCCGTCGCCGTAGCGCGTGATGTCGACCTGCCAGCCGCCCTGGACGAGGCGCTCGAGTTGCCCGTCCCCCCCGAACACGGTCTCCGCCGGCAGCGCCGGGTCGGGAATGCCGAGCGCCCAGTAGCGCAGGCTCCTGACGGGAATGGTCCAGCCGTAACGCAGGTAGAGGTCCCGCTCCGCGTC
This sequence comes from uncultured Gammaproteobacteria bacterium, assembly GCA_963712755.1. Lineage (GTDB taxonomy): Bacteria > Pseudomonadota > Gammaproteobacteria > Steroidobacterales > Woeseiaceae > UBA1847. Next base: position 237,864 of record CAVQIY010000002.1, read on the forward strand.
GTCGAGCACGGTGCGGTTGCCGTCCTTGTCGGTCAGCTGCACGCGGCCGCCATTGCCTTCGAGCCGCACGGTGCCGATGCCGAGCGGCCCGCTGACCGTCGCCTCGAAATCGTCGCCGGCCTGGGTCCAGCGGAGCGAGCCGCTGAAGCCGTCGTCACCGGCGGCCACGCCGATCCGGCCGTGGAATGCCCATCCGTCCAGCTGGCCCAGCAGCGCCCGGCGGCTGTCCCAGTCGCCGAGCTCGGGCAGGTCGAGGCTTTGCCGCGTCGCGCAGCCGGAGGCCAGCGACAGCGCCGCGAGCATTACCACGCCCGCGAGCCGTGCGCTAATCGGCGTTCGGGAACAGGCGCTCTCTGACATCTTGCAGGAGGTCGCTGTCCGTATGCCGGCTCTCGGCGTCCACCAGCACTTGCAGCGCTTCGTCGCGCCGCTCCAGCGCGACCAGCGTCTCGACGATGTGCGCCGCAACCTCGTGGTCGTCGAGCCGGTCGTAGGCGCGCTGCAGTTCCACCAGCGCCGCCTCGTACTCGCCCTGCTTGAAGAGCACCCAGCCGAGGCTGTCGATGATCGCGGGGCTCTCGGGATCGTACTCGAGCGCCTTGCGGATCAGCTTCTCCGCCTCGCGGTAATCGTCCGTGCGGTCGGCCAGCGTGTAGCCGAGCGCGTTGAGCGACATGGCGCTCTCCGGCCAGCGTTCCGCGGCCGCCCGGTACTGCGCGATGGCGTCGTCCAGCCGGCCCATGCGCAACAGCAGTTCGGCACGCCCGAGCAGCGCGGACTCGTCGTCCGGCCGGTACTTCACGTACTTGCCGTACAGGTCCAGGGCCTCGTCGTATCGCTCGAGCGACGCCAGCAGCTGTGCCCGCGCAAGCACCATGTCGATCGAATGGCTGGGGCTGCTGTTGCCGAATTCCTCGAGGTCCTGCAGGGCCTTCTGCGGATCCTCCATCTGGTAGGCGATCAGCGCGCTCGCGCGCCGCTGGGAGACGACGGCGTTTGGCCCCGACTTGACCTGGGAGTACAGCCGCACCGCCCGTTCGTGTTCCCCGCGCACGTCCGCGATGCGCGCAAGGTAGTACAGCGCATCCATGGTGAACTGGCCGCTGGCGAGCAGGTCCTGGAAATCGGCCCAGGCCGCGTCCAGGTTCTCGAGGCGGAAGTTGATGATGGCCATCATGCGCAGCGCGTCCGCGCGCGACGGCTGCTCCAGCAATATCTGGTTGATCTGGCTCAGGGCGTCGTCGTCGCGCCCGGCCGTCATCATCATCAGCGCGAGCTCCATGCGCGCGTCCGGGTCCGGGTCGGAATCGTCGCCGATCAGCCGCGCCGTGTAATCGATGGCCTCGTCCTGCCTGCCGGCGAGCAGCATGATTCGCCCATAGAGTAGCTTCGCTTTGACCCACTCCGGATCCAGCTCGATGGCGCGCAGCGCGCGCTCCCCGGCGTAGTCGGTATCGCCCGCCTGCATGGCCATCACGGCCGTGGCGTACTGCGCATACGCCGACTTCTTGTAGGGTTTCGCCAGCCAGCGCATCACCTTGTCGGCTTTTTCAGGGTCCTCTTCGGACAGCACCTGTACCAGCGACAGCAGGCGCGCATCGGCGTCTTCGTCGCCGCGCTCGATCAGCTTCTTGAAGTTGCGGCGCGCATTGCGCATGTCGTCGAGGCGCAGCTGCAGCTGCGCCACGTAAAGCAGGGCCTCGTCACTGTCCCCGTCGAGCTCCAGCCAGCGCCTGGCGGCCAGCAGCGCCTCGTCGTTGAAGCCGAAACTGTAGCTGACGCGGGTCGCCTGCCGTGCGATGTCCACGCTGTCGCTGATCTCGGCCGCCTTGCGGTACTCCCGCGCGGCCTCCAGGAAATCGCTGGCCTGCAGGGCCAGCTCGGCCTGCAGGAGGTGCGCCGCAGCCTCGCTGCGAGCGTCCTCGTCATCGGCGAAGGCAGTAGGGCAAAATAGGGTTATAACCGTCGCGGCCCAGAGGGCGGACAGCAGTCGAAGCTGTTGATGCATTGGTGTTTGTCTGATCATCCCATCGCGGCCGCGTCAGTGCCTGAGCCGCGATAATGCGGTGTATAAGTAACACAGACAAGGAACTGTGCTCTCAGTTCGCTTATGATACGCACTCCGTGGACTATTCCTCCCGGTACCGGACCGGTGCCGTACCTTAACCTGATATGCCGCTCAAAATACTCGGGCTGAACCATAACACGGCACCTGTCGAAATTCGCGAGCGGGTGGTATTCGCCGGGGAGCAGATCCCCGGCGCGCTCGAGGCCGTGCGCGCCATCGACGGCGTCGACGAGGCCGTGCTGCTGTCGACCTGCAACCGTACCGAGTTCTACGTCATGGCGGACGACGAGGGCCGCCGGCGCCTGCAGGACTGGCTGCACAACGCCCACAACCTGGACCCGTCGTTCGCCGACACGCTGTTCCAGCTGGACGACGACGAAGCCCTGCGGCACATCTTCCGGGTGGCGTGCGGGCTCGACTCGATGGTGCTCGGCGAGCCGCAGATCCTCGGCCAGCTCAAGGACGCCTACCGCGACGCCGAGGGCGCCGGGACCGTCGGCAAGCAGCTGTCGCGGCTGTTCCAGCACACCTTCTCGGTCGCGAAAAAGGTACGCACCGACACCGAGATCGGCACCAGCCCGGTGTCCGTGGCCTACGCGGCGGTGACCCTCGCACAGCAGTTCTTCTCCGACTTCAGGAAGCACACGGCCCTGCTCGTGGGCGCGGGCGTCACGATCGAACTCGTCGCCAAGCACCTGAAGCGCAAGAACATCGGGCGCCTGTTCGTGGCGAACCGCAACATCGCGCGGGCCCATGATCTCGCCAGCCAGTTCGGCGGCTTCGGGCTCGCCTTGTCGGACCTCGCGGGCACGCTGCCCGAGGCCGACATCCTGATCAGCTCCACGGCGAGCCCGACGGCCGTCGTGACACTCCCGCAGATGGAAGCGGCCATCAAGGCGCGGCGGCGCAAGCCGATCTTCGCCGTCGACATCGCCGTGCCGCGCGACATCGAGGCCGGGGTCGGCAAGCTCGACGACGTGTACCTGTACACCATCGACGACCTCAACAAGGTGGTGCTCGAGGGCCAGGGCAACCGCGAAGCCGCCGCCCAGGACGCCAACCGCATCCTCGACGAGGAGATCGGGCGCTACCTCAGCATGGAGCGCGCCAAGCAGGTTGCGCCGCTGATCACCGCGCTGCGCGAGAACGCGAACTCGGTGCGCAGCGAGATACTCCAGCAGGCGCAGAAGCGCCTGGCCAGGGGCGCGGACGGCCAGGAGGTGCTCGAGTACGCGACCGCCGCGCTCATGAAGAAGATGCTGCACAACCCGAGCGTCAGGCTGCGCGAGGCGGGTGAGAACGCCGATATCGAGATCATCGCGGCCGCCCGGGCGCTGTTCGGCCTCGAAGAAGAGTAAGCTGCCGCCGATGAAGGAGTCGATACGCCACAAGCTGGAGTCCGTGCGCGACCGTTTCGAGGAACTCGCCGGGCTGCTCGCCGATCCGGACGTGATTGGCGACCAGAACAAGTTTCGCGAGCTGTCCAAGGAATATTCGCGCGTCGAACCGGTCGTGAAGCTGTTTTCCGATTACGAGGCGATCGACGCGGACATGGCCGCGGCGCGGGAGATGGCGGACGACGGCGACGCCGAGATTCGCGCAATGGGCGAGGAGGAGCTTGCCGCGCTCGAGGAGCGCCACGACACGCTCGAACTGGCGCTGCAGAAGGCACTGATCCCGCCCGATCCGCACGACGAGAGCAACGTCTACCTCGAGATCCGCGCGGGCACGGGCGGTGACGAGGCCGCCATCTTCGCCGGCGACCTGTTCCGCATGTACTCGAAGTACGCCGAGTCGATGGGCTGGTCGGTCGAAGTGATGAGCGCGCGCGAAGGCGAGCATGGCGGCTACAAGGAAATCATCAGCCGCATATCGGGCAGCGGCATCTATGCCGCGCTCAAGTTCGAGTCGGGCGCCCACCGGGTGCAGCGCGTGCCGGCCACGGAATCGCAGGGCCGCATCCACACGTCGGCCTGCACCGTGGCGGTCCTGCCCGAGGTCGACGAAATCGAGGCCGAGGAAATCAACCCCGCGGACCTGCGCGTCGACACCTACCGCGCATCCGGCGCCGGCGGCCAGCACGTCAACAAGACGGACTCGGCCGTGCGCCTGACCCACCTGCCCACGGGCATCGTCGTCGAATGCCAGGACGAGCGCTCGCAGCACAAGAACCGCGCCCGCGCGATGTCGCTGCTGCAGGCGCGCCTGCTGGACGCGAAGATCGCCAAGCAGGCATCCGAGCAGGCCGCGCAGCGCAAGCTGCTCGTGGGCTCGGGCGACCGCTCCGAGCGCATTCGCACCTACAACTACCCGCAGGGCCGGGTCACCGACCACCGCATCAACCTGACGCTCTACAAGCTCGACGAGGTGCTCGAAGGCGGCCTCGACCACGTCATCGAGCCGCTCGTCAGCGAGTACCAGGCCGACCAGCTCGCGGCACTTGCCAGCTAGGACTGCCTGCGGCGCCGCAGCGACCACGACAGCTTGTGCAGCTCCATCACGATGAGTATCGGCAGGCTGAGCATCAGCAACTGCAGCCATAGCGATACGCTGACAGGCCGGGTCGAGAGCAGCAGGTTGCCGACCGGGAGATAGGTCATCGCAACGTGGATCGAGAACGCCGCGACGATGCCGATCATGAGGACCGGGCTCCGCAGTGGCGACATCGCGAACGCCGAGCGCGTCTCCGAGCGGCAGTTGAAGAGGTGCACGTTCTCGAACAGCACCATGAGCATGAGCAACGCGTTGCGCGCCGCGTCCTCCGACCAGCCGGCCGCGAGGCACCACTGGAACAGGCCGAAGCCGACCACGCCCATGAACACGGCCGCGACGAGCGTGCGCTCGATCATGAGGCGGTTGAAGATCGACTCGCGCGGCGGGCGCGGCGGCGACTTGAGCTCGTCGCCCTGCCCGGGTTCGAACGCCAGGGCGACGTCCTGGATGCCGTTGGTCACCAGGTTCAGCCACAGGAGCTGCACGGGCAAGAGCGGGATGGGCGAGCCGAACAGCAGCGCCAGCGCCACCAGGATGACCTCCGCCGCGCCGGTCGAAACCAGCAGGTAGATCACGTTGCGGATGTTGTTGTACGCAATGCGGCCCTCCTCGATGCCGGCCGTGATGGTGCCGAAGTGGTCGTCGCTGATGACGAGTTCGGCCGCCTCGCGCGCGACGTCGGTGCCCGACTTGCCCATCGCCACGCCGATGTTGGCGGCGCGCAGCGCCGGCGCGTCGTTGATGCCGTCGCCGGTGACCGCCACGAAATGCCCCGCCGCGCGCGCTGCATTGACGATCTCGAGTTTCTGGTGCGGCGCCACGCGCGCGAACACCTTGGTGCGGGCGATGAGCGTCGGCAGCGAGGCCGGCGCCGCGTTGACGAGATCCGCGCCCGTCACGACCTCGTCCGCGCTGCTCGCCAGCCCGAGGTCGCGCGAGATCGCGAGCGCGGTGAGCGGGTGGTCGCCGGTCACCATGACGGTGGCGACCCCCGCCGCGCGCGCTTCTGCGACCGCCTCGCGCACGCCGGGGCGCAGCGGGTCGATCATGCCGACCAGCCCGGAACAGGTGAGGTCCGCGGGCGCGGGCGGCGTATCACCGGCACCGAGGTCGGCCGGCGCCGGACCTTCGGCGACCGCGAGCACCCGGTAGCCGTCCTCCGCCATCTCCCTGGCCATCGCCAGCAGCCCGTCGGCGTCCTGGCCGGACGCCAGCATGCCGAGCACCCGCTCGGGCGCGCCTTTCACGTGCACCCGCACCCGCTCGCCGTGGCGGTTGAACGTGGCCGCGAACTGGCGCTCCGGTTCGAACGGGATGTCGTTCACCTGCGGGTGCTGCTCGCGGGCGGCCTCCTTGCGCCAGCCGAGCTTGCAGGCCAGCGTGAGCAAGGCTACGTCGGTCGGGTCGCCACGCCAGGTCCAGCCGCCATCGCTGCGCAGCAGTTCCCCCTCGTTGCACAGCGTGACGCTGCGCGCGAGGTCGGCGAGCGCCGTGGCGCCGGGCTCGACCGCTGCCCCGTCGATCACGACGCCGCCCTCCGGCACGAAGCCCTGCCCCGTCACCTCGTAGACCCGGCCGTCGGGCGTACGCACCTGCTGCACCGTCAGCTCGTTGCAGGTCAGGGTGCCGGTCTTGTCGCTGGCGATGAGCGTGCACGATCCGAGGCCCTCGACCGCCGCGAGCCGCCGCACGACGACACCGCGCCGCGCCATGCGCGTGGTGCCGATCGCGAGCGCCACGGTCAGCGCGACGGGCAGGCCCTCCGGGATCGCGGACACGGCGAGCGCCACACCGAACATGAACATCTCCGTGACGGCGTAGCGGCCCATGAAGACACCCATCACCGCGATGCCGGTGGCGGCGACCAGCACGACAATCGCGATGCGGCGCGTGAATCGCTCCATGCGTTCCACGAGCGGCGGACGTCCGCCCTCGGAGCGGATGACGTCGAGCGCGAGGCTGCCGATGGCGCTGTCCGCGCCCGTCGCCACGACCGCCCCGTGGCAGCGCCCGCGCGCGATCATCGCGCCGGCATGGAGCATGTTGAGACGATCGGCGATCGGCGTGCCGGGCGCGCCGGTCCAGTCCGCGTGTTTCGTCACCGGCAGCGACTCGCCCGTCAGCAGGGATTCGTCGACTTCGAGCCCGTGGGCGGCGATCAGCCGGATGTCTGCCGGCACGCGGTTGCCGGATTCGAGGTAGACGACGTCACCCGGCACGAGCGTCTCCGCGTCAACGTCGAGCACCCGTTCACTGCGGCGCACGGCCGCGCGTATGCGCAGCAGTTGCTGCAACGCCTGGCTGGCCTTCTCGGCCCGCGCTTCCTGGACGGTTCCGATGACGGCATTGATGAGCAGCACGCCGAGTATGAACGCGGCGTCCTTTGCCTCGCCGATCAGCAGCGACACGACCGCCGCGATGCCCAGCAGGTAAATCAGGGGACTCTTGAACTGCCTTAGGAGGATCTCGATGAGGCCCGGCGGCTTGCGCCGCGGCAATGTGTTGGGCCCGACTTGCGCGAGCCGGGAAGCGGCTTCGCCGTCGCTGAGGCCGCCGCTCGCCGTCCCGAGGGTGTCCAGCACGCCCGCGAGGTCCATCGCGGACCAGTCGCGGTCGCTGATATTTGGCGCGGTGCCGACCATTGCCCTTCGCGTGGCGGTTGCCTGCAGACGATATTGGGGGAACGGTTCCTGCGGGTAATCCGGAATTATCCCTACGATACGCTACACCGCGCCAACTCGGGGACTATTCGGATGGCATCACCGCAGGCGTTTGCTAATATCGCCGTCTATGCCGAGGGAAGATTCCAGATGAAGGCCGCTGGCATTGGCGTCCGGCTTGGCGCCGTGTTCGTCCTCTTGATCATGCTAATCGCGTGCCCTGCCCGCGCTCAGTACGAAGTCGCGGAGATTCCTTTTTTCAACACGCCCAAAGGCACCGCTGCTCTCGGCGGCGGCCTGCGGCTCGGGCAGGATATCTACATCGCCGCCGACAACGAGGACCAGCGGCAATACGACCTGATTCCTCTTTACCTCTACAACGGCAAGTACGTCTTTTTCCGCGGCACCGCGGGCGGCGTGCACCTGTTCAGCAGGGACAATATCGAGCTCAACGTGATGGGCCGCTTCCGTTTTACGAAGCTCGATCCGGACCGCAACGCGTATTTCGAGGGCATCGAGAAACGCGAGCAGTCCCTGGACGGCGGTCTCGAATTGCGGCTACGCGGCGGCTGGGGAATGCTGAACGCAAACTACCTGAGCGATACGCTCGATCGCCACAAGGGCCAGAGCGCCGAGGTTTCCTACCGTTACACGTTCGATCGCGGCCGCTTCTCGTTCTCGCCATTCGTCACCTGGGCCTGGAATGACGACAAGCTGACCGACTACTACTACGGCGTCAGCGCGAACGAGGCCCGCCCCGACCGGCCTGCTTACAACCCCGGTGAATCGCAGTGGCTGGGTTTCGGCATGAACACGACCTGGTGGATGTCCGAGCGCATCCAGTTTTTTGCCAACCTCGGTTTCACCGGCATCGACTCGGTCGTCAATGACAGCCCGCTGGTCGAGGAGGACACGCAGTCCGCATTTTTTGCCGGCGGTACCTACATTTTCGGCAACGTGAGAAGGCCCGAAACATTCATATCGTCGGAGCGTGCCGGAGAGTGGTCCTGGCGGCTGAATTACGGCTACCAGGCCGACGGCAACATCGTCTCCGAGATCGACCATGGTGACCTGAGCAAGAGCGATATTGCAGATACCAGTATCGGCGGAGTAACGTTTGCCAAGCTGCTCACCGACGGTCCACGCGTCGACTTCACGGGCAAGTTCGCCGTGTTCCGGCACTTCGAGGAAGACGAAGGCAATGGCAAATTCTGGAGCTATGCGCTGTATATGATGGCGACCGGCAAGGGCTACTCGCCCTGGAGCAAGGAAGAGGTGTTTCGATACGGCTTCGGTTTCGGCATGTCCTACGCAGACGAGGTGCCAATTGTCGAGCAGCGCAAGCAGGCGGAAAAGGGCAACAATACGTCGCGCTTCCTGAACTACCTCGAACTGCAGGTGGATTTCCCGTTGCGGCGCCTGTTCAAGGCAAGAAGCGTGGAGAATTGCTATGCAGGGGTAACCGTCGTGCACCGTTCCGGCATTTTCGGCACCTCTGATCTCCTGGGCGACGTGGCCGGTGGGGCGGACTGGATCACCGCGCACTTCGAATGCGCAATGGGTCGCGGATCATGACTGCCAGACAATTGCCTGCATCCACGATCGTCGTTTTGCTGCTGCTCGCCCTGAGCCCGGGCGCCGCTGCCGATTGGGAGGCCGAGGAAGCCAACCGCCTGCAGGAACGTGCCGAAAAAGCCATCACCAGGGTGCGGACCGATGTCGAACGCAGCCAGCCGTACTTCGAGGACGCCTACGCGATGGCGGTATGGCCCGGCATCACTCGGGTCGCCGCCGGATTCGGCGGTGCGTACGGCAAGGGCATCGTGATCGAGCAGGGTAAAGCCGTTGGCACCGTGAACTACTGGCAGTTCAGTTCCGGTATCCAGGCGGGCGCAAAAAACTTTGCGCTGATCATCTTTTTCAAGGACAAGGAAGCGCTCGAGGGCCTGAAACAGAACAAGGCCCAGTTCACCGGGCAGGCGGGTATCGACTTCCTGACCTTCGGCGTGGCCGGTACGCCGGCCTACAACGAGGGGGTGGCGCTCATTCCGTTGACGAACATCGGGCTGATGGCCGAGTTCTCGGCGGCGGGCGTGTGGTTCCGGTACCAGCCGTACAGCGAATAGTCTGCCCCGCCTCAGTCAGCCCGCGGCCCTGGCCGCTGCTGGATCGCGTCGCGCAAGTCGTATCCCATACGGTTGCCGGGATGCGCTTCGATCATGCGGCGCGCGAGTTCCAGCGCTTCCTCCGGCCGGTTACGCCGCGCGTAGAAGTCGATCAGCGCGTACAGGTAGTCGATGCCCGCCGGCTCCAGTTGCAATGCCGTGCGTAATGCCGCTTCCGCGGCCTCGTCCCTGCCCATCTGCGCCAGCAGCAGGCCGCGGTTGTAATGAACCCGCGGCCGGTCAGGCAGGCCGCCGGCGGCTTGTTCCAGGTACCGTAAGGCCTCCTCGCGGCGGCCGGAAGCCACGAGCACCAGCGCCAGCGAATAGGCCGCATCGTATTGCTCCGGATAGGCGGCGAGGACTTCCCGCAACAGGGATTCCGCTTCGCTGTCCCGTCCCTGGCGGCCGAGCAGCACGGCAAGGTTCATCTTGGCCGGGAAGAACAGGTCGTCCACCGCGATCGCCTTGCGGTAGTAATCGCTCGGCGGTCTGCGCGTCGCCCTGTGTCTCGTAGAGATTGCCGAGATTCAGGCCCGAGGACGCGAAATCGAGCATCGAGCGCATCGCGGTGACATAGGCCTGCAGCTCGCGATCCAGCGCCGCCGACTGCTCGCCGGTCAGGTACTCGCGCGGGATGCCCGCAAGCTGAGCTGCGGCGCGCATGCGAATCGCGCGGACAGGGTCGAACAGGCGCGGCGCCAGTAGCGCGGCGAATGTTTCGGGGCTCTGTGCCGTGAGTGCATCGACAGCGGTATGGCGCAGCAGTGCCTCGTCGTCGGCCAGCGCACGCTCGACGACCGGCAGGGCGTGCTCCGACGGGTACGCCGCCAGCGCGCGAAGCGCGGTCGCGCGCACGATCGTCGCAGCCTGTGGATCATTCGGCGAGCGCGATCAACCGTGCTTCAGCGTTGGGGTCGCCGGCCCTGGCCGCGGCCAGTACCGAGCCATAGTGCGGTGCCTGCGCTTCGCCGTACCAGTCCGTATACGCGTCGACGACCCACTGCAGCGACCGGTCTGCGTGGCAACCGCTTTGACTGCACGAATTGGGCACGCCGAGCGATTCGGTGAGGTCCGGCCGCGGCACACGCAAGCTGTGATCCGCGCGGTAGTCGATCACCATGTACGGCTGTTCGGGCATGTGGCACCTGATGCAGAGCGCGCCGTCGTTCGGCTTGCCGTCGGCCGACGGCGCGTGAAAGTGATGCGCGCTCGTATCGTAGGTCGTCGCCTCGTGGCAATGCGTGCACAGCGCGTTCCCGTCCCTCAGCAACGCCAGGCTGTGCGGGTCGTGGCAGTCGCCGCAGCTGACGCCGTTTCGGTACATCTTGCTCTGGACGAACGAACCCCAGACGAAGACTTCGTCCAGGATCTGGCCATCCGGGTGATACAGGCCTTCGTTGAGCAGTGCGGGAACGAAGTGCTGCAACAGCCCGCCCTGCCCGTGATCGTAATCCGCGATCTCGCTGCGCCGCGAATGGCAGGCCGCGCATAGATCGACGTACTCGCGGTTGCCGATGCCGCGGCTCGCGACCTGCAGGCCGTGGTTCTCGATCGGCGCCCTGTCCGCCTCGTCCATCCCGGCCCACGCTACGTGACGCGAACCCGGCCCGTGGCAGGCTTCGCAGCTGACGTCGATCTCGGACCACGTGGTCGCGTACGTGCCGGTGTCGGGATCGAGATTCTTCTGCAGGTTGGTCGAATGGCACTCCGCGCACATGCCGTTCCAGTTCTGGCCGTTGCGCGTCCAGTGCAGCCAGTCGTGCGGCGCGATCACCGTGTCCGGGTTGAGCGTGAACCAGCGCTCGCGCTCCGTATCCCAGGCGATCGGCAGCGCCTGCAGCCGCCCGCCGGGGAACGGCACGAGATACTGCTGCAGCGGTTCGATGCCGAAGGTGTACTTGATCTCGAACTCCGCCATCTCGCCGCCCGGCCCTTCCGTATGCACGAAGAACCCACTGTCCTTGCGGTAGAAACGCGAGGTGATCCCGGCGTGGGTGAACTCCGCATCGTCGAAATCGCCGAGCGCGGTCACGTCGGTTGCCAGGTCCATGGCGTTATCGTGATCCGAGCCGCGCCACAGTTCGTAGGCTTCCGTGTGGCAATCGATGCACTCGGCGCGGCCGACGAAAGTCGCCACTTCCGGCAGCCCGGCGATCGCGGGGTCATCGCCCCGGGGTGCGCACGCGACGACAAGTATCACCACAATGCCGGCGCCGGCCACGACCAGGTTGCGTGCCGTCCTCGCCGTTCCGGGCGCTATTGGTGCCAATGGGTTCATGAGCAGGAGATTCTGTCAGTCGAGGCGTCCAAAGTCATCCTGCCGCCAGCCGCAACTTTATCCTCGATGCATTGCTGCGTGGCTGCCCATTCATCAAAGACACCGTCGAATACGTCAATTCGAATAGGATAGAATCACTGCAGCAACGGCTCAGTCCCCTTGTCATCGATTCCGTCAAAACATTGCTTAGACGAGTATTTCTTTCCTGCTGCCTCGTGGCAACCGGCTCGGCATTCGCCGGGCAGGAAGTCACGGAGATTCCCATCTCGGACTGGCCGACGGGCGCTGCCGCGCTTGGTGCCGCCACGATTGGAGCGCAGAACCTTTACTACACGACGGACGACAGCGACGACTGGAAGAGCGACCTGATTCCCCTTGTCCTGTACAACGGCAAGTACATCTTTTTTCGCGGCACCGCTGCCGGTGTTCATGTCCTGAACCGGGATGCTATCGAACTCAATCTTCTGGCACGCGCGCGCCTTCACCGGCTCGACCCGGGAGAGAGTGAATTCTTCGAGGGCCTGGAAGCCCGCGAGCAGTCGCTGGATGGCGGCGCAGAGATCAGGCTGCGGGGCAAGTGGGGCGAGCTGCAATCCGCCTGGCTCACCGACACACTGGGCCGACACCGGGGCGAGAGCGCCGAGTTATCGTATCGATACAGGTTCGATTACGGGCGCCTTACTTTGACGCCTTTCGTCAGCTGGGAATGGTACGACGACGACCTGACCAATTATTATTTTGGTGTCAGCAGCGACGAGGCAGAGCCTGGCCGGCCGGAGTATACGCCCGGCAGTTCCAACTGGATCTCGGTCGGCCTGAATACGTCCTATGCACTGAACGATCGCACCACGTTCTTCGCTAATATGGGCTTCGGCGATGTCGATTCGGCGGTGAAAAACAGCCCCATCGTCGACGCGCGGAACCGGGCGGCCTTCTACGTCGGTGGCGCCTATGTTTTCGGCAATACGCTCGCGCCGGCCGTCGATTACGCACCGGAGCGCGCATCGGAATGGTCGTGGCGAGTCAACTTCGGTTACTCGGCCGAGGACAACGTTGTCGGCGGAATCGAGCAGGGCGTGTTAGACGGCAGCACACATGCGGACACCAGGATCGGTGGCATAACCCTCGGCAAGCTGATTGCGGCCGGGCCGCGCGCCGACATCACCGGGCGAGTCGCGATACACCGGCACTTCGAGGCCAAGGACGGAAACGGCCGGCACAACAGCTACGCGATGTACATCATGGCCATGAGCAGGGGCCTGGAAGCCTGGAGCCGCGAGCCATGGTTCCGCTGGGGTTTCGGTTTCGGGCTGTCGTACGCGGCGAAGATACCGATCTCCGAACAACGAGAACAGGAGAAGGAAGGCAAGAATACGTCTCACCTGCTCACCTACATGGAAATGCAGCTGGATGTGCCGCTGCGGCGGTTCATCAAGGCGCGAGCAGTTCGCAACTGTTACGCAGGTGTGACGGTCGTGCATCGCTCCGGGATATTCGGCAGGTCCAACCTGCTCGGCGACGTATCGGGCGGCTCCGACTGGATCACGCTGCACCTCGAGTGCGCGAGGCTCTGAATTGCGCGGCTTGACTGCGACCCTCAGGCTGATTTCGGGAACCGCCCTGTTTGCGCAGCTGTGCGCCTGTGCATCGGTGGAGACACTGCCGGAAAACTACGAGACACCGTCTCCGCTGCCGCGTTCCTACCTGGAGCAGTTTTGCTACCCGCCTGTTCCCGTAGAGAACGAGATGGTCCTCATCAAGGAGAAGAAACACTACCGGGTGTTCGAGGGCAGCATTGACGCAGGCCTCGGTGGTGCGGGTGACGACTCGCGTATTACCTTCGAGTTCTACGAGCCGTCCGGCGATGCGCCATCACCCGTGGTCTTGCTGATGCCGATCCTCAACGGGCAAAAGCACCTGATGCGGCCGTTTGCGACAAAGTTCGCAAGGAATGGCTACGCCGCCGTCATCATCGATACGGTGCAGCGCAGGACCCTGCTGGACGACCTGAGCGATCCGGAGCCCGCTATTCGGCTCACGATCCAGCGCCACAGAAGGGTTATCGACTGGGTGGAAACCCGGCCTGACCTGGATGCCTCGAAGATCGCCGTATTCGGCGCCAGCCTGGGCGGCTTCAACGCGCTTTACCTGGCTGCGATGGATGCCCGCGTGAGAGCGGTGTCGCCTGCTCTCGTCGGCGGCAGCCTGCCTTACGTGCTGGTGACCTCGGACGAGCGCCGAATCGTCGAAGCTACGGACGCCGTGAAGAACCAGCTGTCCATGGACGACGATCAGCTCATGGACTACCTGACGGAGAAGATCGAAACGGACGTCCTGGCTGTTGCGCCCCACGTCAACGCCGACAGGGTACTGATGGTGCTGACGAAGTACGACTCGACGGTTCCTTACGACAGCCAGCTGCGACTGCGCGATGCCATGGGCAATCCGGAGGCCATCACCTTGCCTACCAGCCACAATATGGCGGCCGCGTATCTCTTCTACTTGCGCTCACGGGTACTGAAGTTCTTTGACCGCAAGCTGTCGGAGGAGAGCGATCACGGGACTGCCGTAATCCCCGACGGTTTGTGCGCCGAAGACTGAGAACGGAAGATCAGCTCAAAGCATGGTCGAGATCGGCGATCAGGTCGTCGAGGGCCTCGATGCCCACGGACAGCCGGATCAACTGATCGCTGATGCCGAGCTTGGCGCGCTCGCTCCCGGGCACCGAGGCGTGCGTCATGATCGCGGGATGGTCGACCAGGCTCTCGACGCCGCCGAGGCTCTCGGCCAGCGAGAACACCTCGCAGCGCTCGAGGAAGCGGCGTGCATCAGCGAGGTCCCCCTTGATGAAGAACGTCACGATGCCGCCGTAATCCGCCATCTGCCGGCGGGCGAGCTGGTGTTGCGGATGCGAGGCAAGCCCCGGGTAAAGCACGCGCTCGACGCGCGGGTCGTTTTCCAGCCACTCCGCGATCACGGCGGCGCTGCGGCAGTGCCGTTCCATGCGCACGTCGAGCGTCTTGAGGCCGCGCAAGGCGAGGAAGCTGTCGAACGGCCCGGCCACTGCCCCAATCGAGTTCTGCAGGTAGGCGAGCCGCTCAGCGATAGCGGCGTCCGCGGTGGCGAGAATGCCGCCCACCATGTCGGAATGCCCGTTCAGGAACTTCGTTGCGGAGTGCATGACGATGTCGCAGCCCAGTTCCAGCGGGCGCTGCAGGTACGGCGTCGCAAAGGTGTTGTCGCAGACGACGATGATGTCGCGATCCTCGACGGCGGCGACTACCGCCTGCAGGTCGACGAGCTTGAGCAGCGGATTGCTCGGGCTCTCGATCCACAGCATGCGCGTGTTGTCGCGCAGCGCGTCGGTGAGCTGGCTCACTTCGCTCATGTCGACGTAGCTGAACTCGAGCCCGGCGCTGCGCTCGCGCACCCCCGAAAACAGCCGCCGCGTGCCGCCGTAGAGGTCGTCCATCGCGATCACGTGGCTGCCGCTGTCGATGAGTTCGAGCGCGGTGCCGATCGCGGCCATGCCCGAGGCAAAGGCGAAGCCGTGGCTGCCCGACTCGAGGTCCGCAATGCAGCGCTCGTAGGCCATGCGCGTGGGGTTCTGCGTGCGCGAGTACTCGTAGCCCTTGTGCACGCCCGGACTTTCCTGAACGTAGGTGGAGGTCGCGTAGATCGGTGGCATGATCGCGCCGGTCGTCGGGTCGGGCGCCTGTCCGGCGTGGATTGCGCGCGTCGCAAAAGCGCGCTTCTTGTCGTTGTTGCTCATGATGTCATCGTCTCAAATCTGCCGGCGCAGGTAATTCAGCACGTCGGAGCGGGTAATGAGTCCCAGGAAGTCGTCGCCGTCCATGATCGCCGCGTAGGGCTGCACGTGCAGCATCGCCACGAGGTTGTTGATGCTGGTCGTCCTGTCGAGCTTGATGAAGGCCGACTCCATCGCCTCGGCGACGCGCGCATTCATCAGCTCCGGCTTGCCGAAGACGTGCTGGATGATGGCATCCTCCGTGATGATACCGACCAGCCTGCCCTCGTCCATGACCGGCAGTTGCGAGAAGCCCGCATTGCGCAGCCGGTTGTGCGCCGTGGTCACGACGTCGGTCGGCCCGACCGTGATCGTCGCCTGCTCGCCGTGCGGCCGGCCGATCAGGTCGCGCAGGTCGCCGTGCTGTTCGCGCGTGATGAAGCCCTGGTCCTCCATCCAGAAGTCGTTGAACAGCTTCGACAGGTACTTGTTGCCGGTATCGCAGGCAAAGGTGACCACGGTCTTCGGCTCGGTCTGCTCGCGGCAGTACTTGAGCGCCGCCGCCAGCAGCGTGCCCGATGAAGAGCCCGCGAGCACGCCTTCCTTCTTCAGCAGCTCGCGTGCCGCCGCGAACGACTCCGCGTCGCTGATCGAGTAGGCCTTCGTGACCTGGGAAAAATCGGCGATCACCGGGATGAAGTCCTCGCCGATGCCCTCCACCAGCCAGCTGCCGCCCTCGCCCATCTCGCCTTTATTGATGTAGTCGGCCAGTATCGAGCCGACCGGGTCGGCGAGCACCAGCTCGACGTTGGGCGCGTGCTCGGCGAAATACTTCGACAGGCCCGAGACCGTGCCGCTCGAGCCGACGCCGAGTACGATCGCGTCCACCGCGCCGCCGGTCTGCTCGTAGATCTCCGGCGCCGTGGTCTGCTCGTGCGCCAGCGAATTGTCCGGGTTGCCGAACTGGTTGATGAAGTAGGCGCCCTGCTCCTCGGCGATGCGCTTGCCGAGGTCCTGGTAGTACTCCGGGTGCCCTTTGCCGACGTCGGAGCGCGTGAGCACCACCTCGGCGCCCATCGCACGCAGGTTGAAGATCTTCTCCTGGCTCATCTTGTCCGGCAGCACGAGGATGAGCTTGTAGCCTTTCTGGGCCGCCACCAGCGCGAGGCCGATGCCGGTGTTGCCGGCCGTCGCCTCGACCAGCGTGTCGCCCGGCCTGATGTCGCCGCGCTTCTCGGCCTCCTCGATCATCGAGATCCCGATGCGGTCCTTGATCGAACCGCCGGGATTCGCGAGTTCGAGCTTGAGCAGCAGGCGGCAGGGTCCGGTGTCGAATTTCGACACCTCGAGCATCGGCGTGCGCCCAACCATGTCGAGGATGTTGGAATAGATGGTCATAATCGTGTAGTTACGACGGAAACTGGCAGCGAGTGTACGCCAAGCGGCGCCCCAACCACAGCCTTGACGCGACCATCATGACCGACCCCCTGCAAATCCGCGCGCTCCTGGAGAACGCCACGCGGCGCCTCGCGGCGCTGAGCGAATCGCCCCGGCTCGACGCGGAGTTGCTGCTCGCGCGCGCCATCGACATGCCGCGCAGCTACCTGTTCGCACACCCCGAGGAAGCGCTCGACGAGCTCGCCGTCGGCCGATTCGAAGCGGCGCTCGGCCGGCGCCTCGCGGGCGAGCCGATGGCCTACATCACGGGCGTGCGCGAGTTCTGGTCGCTGGAGTTGCTGGTCACGCCGGCCACCCTGGTGCCGCGCCCGGAGACGGAGTTGCTCGTGGAGCTCGCGTTGCGCGAGATACCGCGCCGCGCCGAATGGCAGATCCTCGATCTCGGCACGGGCAGCGGCGCGATCGCGATCGCGCTTGCGAAAGAGCGGCCGCTGTCGCGGGTGACCGCGACCGACGTCAGCGCCGCGGCGCTCGACGTCGCCCGGCAAAACGCGAGGGCGTGCGAAGTGCCCAACATCGAGTTCCTGGAGGGCGACTGGACCGGCCCGGTCGGCGATCGGCGCTTCAACGTCATCGTCTCCAACCCGCCCTACGTCCGCTCCGACGACGCGGCGCTCGAAGCCCTGCATCGCGAGCCTCGCAGCGCACTCGCCGCCGGCGCAGACGGCCTCGACGCGATCCGCATCCTGGCGCGGGACTGCGGCGCGCTGCTGGATCCCGGCGGTGTGCTGCTGATGGAGCACGGCGCGGAGCAGCGTGACGCGGTGGCGGCGGTTCTCCGCGAGCACGGCTGGACCGACGTTCGCTGCCACAGCGACTACGCGGGACTGCCCCGCGTCACCGTGGCGCGGCGCGTCTGACGCCATGCAGCCGCGCCGGCTTTATGATACAAAGCGCCGCAGATTAGGAACTGCGAGATACCATGATCACGATCAAGACGAACCACGGCGACATCAAGGTCGAGCTGTTCGACGAAAAAGCGCCGATCACCTGCGAGAACTTCCGCCAGTACGTTGCGGACGGCTTCTTCAACGACACGATTTTCCACCGCGTCATCCCGAATTTCATGATCCAGGGCGGCGGCATGCAAGCCGACATGTCGCAGAAGAAGACGCGCGCGCCCATCAAGAACGAGGCGGACAACGGCGAGAGCAACCGCCGCGGCACGCTCGCGATGGCGCGCACGATGGACATCAACAGCGCGACGGCGCAGTTCTTCATCAACCTTCGTGACAATAATTTCCTCGACAACGGCACGCGCGACTTCGGCTATGCCGTTTTCGGCGAAGTGGTCGACGGCATGGACGTCGTCGACAAGATCGCGGCCGTGCGCACGGGCAACAAGGGCGGCCACCAGGACGTGCCGGTGGAGACCGTGACCATCGTCGAAGTTACCGTCGACGACTGAATCGTGTCCGCGCCCGACGTGCATCGCGACGCGCGCCACGTGGCGCTGGCGCAGGTGGGCGCACAGGGCCAGGCGAAAATCGCCGGGTCCAGCGCGCTGGTCGTCGGCGTGGGCGGCCTCGGCTGCGCCGCTGCCACCTACCTCGCATCCGCCGGGGTCGGCGAGTTGTTGCTCGTCGACTTCGATACCGTCGATGCCACCAATCTCGGGCGTCAGGTGTTGTTCGGGCCCGGCGACATCGGCGAGGCCAAGGCCGCCGTGGCAGCGGACAGGCTCACGCAGCAGAATCCCGGCATCCGCATCCGCCCGATAACCCGGCGCCTCGACGATCGCGCACTGCGCGAAACCGTTGCGAAAGCCGGCGTCGTGCTCGACTGCACGGACAATTTCGCCACGCGCTTCCAGGTGAACGACGCCTGTGTCGCAGGCGGGCGGTGCCTGGTATCGGGCTCCGCGATCCGGTTCGAAGGCCAGCTTGCGGTGTTCGGGCCCGATTACGGCCAGTCACCCTGTTACCGCTGCCTGTACTCCGAGGCGGACGAGTCGCTGCTCGACTGCGCGGGCAACGGCGTATTCGCGCCGGTGCCGGGTGTCATCGGCACGATGATGGCGGTGGAAGCGCTGAAGTTTCTCGCCGGGCTCGACTCGCCGCGCGGGGTGCTGCGCCTCTACGAGGGTGATAGCGGCCGGTTCCACACGGTGAAAATCCCGAAACGTGAGGACTGCCCGGTCTGCACCAAACGGGGTCGAACCGAATTCTTCTAATTCTTCTAAACCGAATCGTGCAAAATTCGGTTCGACCCCGATTAATCTTGGCGGCAGCAGCAGTGCTGTCCACGACCGGATGCCTGTCGATATTGCAAGGGGAAGCGGTATCGAAGGACGCCGAGTCGCTGCCAGAGGCCGAGCGGGCGGTGCTGTTGGGCCGGTCGCAGTGGTACCTCGTATGGGGCCGCGACATCTCGATCCACGCAGTTGCTGGTGAGACCGATTTGCGGAGGGCCGAAGTCGCGCCTGGCCTTCACACCGTAGTGGTCGATCACACGATCTTCGTCGGCGGCGCGGGTGGCGCCGGGCTCTGCTCCTTTACGCTGAATTTACAGCCCGGGCATCAGTATCAATTCCGGTCTGTCGATAATCATGACCGCTTCTTTGCGCAGCAGACGCACAATAAATTTACGATCGACATCGAAGATATCCCGCCCGGCGAAAAACAGGGTGTGGTGATACGACTGCCGTGCGAGGTCTATCCGCCGGCCACTCCGCCTGCCGAAGCAGACTGATCGCAAACGGGGTCGAACCGAATTCCTCTAATTCTTCTAAACCGAATCGTGCAAAATTCGGTTCGACCCCGATTATTGTTCCCGATCAGGCCGCGTCGGCAGCAGTCGGGTCGTAGCCCAGGACCGGCGCCAGCCACTTTTCCGCCTCTGCCACGGTCATGCCCTTGCGCGCCGCGTACGACTCCAGCTGGTCGCGGTCGATCTTGCCGACCGAGAAATACCGCGCGTCGGGGTGCGAGAAATAGAAACCGCTGACGGCGGCTGTCGGGTACATCGCGTACGAATCGGTCAGCCTGAGCTCGATGTTCTTCTCCACCTCCAGTAGCGACCAGAGCTTCGCTTTCTCGGTGTGGTCCGGGCACGCGGGATAGCCCGGCGCCGGCCGGATGCCGCGGTAGCGCTCGGCGACCAGGTCCTCGTTGCCGAGCCGCTCGTTTGGCGCATACGCCCAGTGGTCGACGCGCACGCGCTCGTGCAGGTACTCGGCCAGCGCCTCCGCGAGACGATCGGCGAGCGCTTTCAGCAGGATCGCGTTGTAGTCGTCGTGCGCTTTCTCGAAGTGCGCGACACGTTCGTCGATACCGATGCCGGCCGTCACCGCGAACGCGCCGACGTAATCCGCGATGCCCGAATCCGCCGGCGCGACGAAATCCGCCAGGCAGTTCTGCGGCTGGCCTTCCGGTTTCGCCCGCTGCTGCCGCAGGTGACACAACCGTTCGACCGTCGTCTTGCGCGCCGCGTCGGCATACAACAGCAGGTCGTCGTGATCCGTGCTGTTGGCGGCGAACAGGCCGAGCACGGCGCGGGCCTCGAGCCATTCCTCGCGCACGACCTTCTCGAGCATGGCGCGCGCGTCCTCGTAGAGCGAAGACGCCGCCTCGCCCACCGTCGCGTCGCTGAGTATCGCGGGGAACTTGCCGTGGAATTCCCACGCGTTGAAGAACGGCATCCAGTCGATGTAGTCGATGAGCACCGCGAGGTCTATACGGTCGTAAACGCGCACGCCGCTGGTGGCGGGTTGCGGCGGTACGTAGGCGCTCCAGTCGACCCGGTGGCGCCGCTCGCGCGCCTGGTCCAGCGACAGCTGCGGCGCAAGCCGTGATTTCCCCGCATGCTGCTCGCGGCGGCGCGCATTGTCGCGCCGCGTTTTCTCGACGAGCGCCGCGCGCGTGCCGGGCTCGACCAGCGCCTGCGCCACGCCGACGGAGCGCGACGCGTCCTTCACGTAGATGACGGGACCGTCGTACTGCGGCTCGATCTTGACCGCCGTGTGCGCGGGCGACGTGGTCGCGCCGCCGATGAGGAGCGGCAGCTCGAATTTCTGGCGCTGCATCTCCGCAGCCACGTGCACCATCTCGTCGAGCGACGGCGTGATGAGGCCGGACAGCCCGATCATCTGCGCGTTTTCGCGCCGCGCGGTCTCCAGGATCTTCTCGCAGCTCACCATGACGCCGAGGTCGACGACCTCGAAGTTATTGCATTGCAGGACCACGCCGACGATGTTCTTGCCGATGTCGTGCACGTCGCCCTTGACGGTCGCGAGCACGATCTTGCCGTTGGTGCTGACCGCGCCGCCCTGCTCCGCCTCGATGAACGGGATCAGGTGGCCGACTGCTTTCTTCATCACGCGCGCGGACTTCACGACCTGCGGCAAAAACATCTTGCCAGCGCCGAACAGGTCGCCGACGACGTTCATGCCGGCCATCAGCGGCCCCTCGATCACCGACAACGGGCGGTCCGCCGCGAGGCGCGCCTCCTCGGTGTCCTCGATGACGTATTCGTCGATGCCGTTGACCAGCGCATGTTCCAGCCGTTTCTCGACCGGCTTCTCGCGCCATGACAGGTCTTTCGCCTTCGCGGCGCTCCCCGATGCATGGTCCTTGTACTTGTCCGCAACCGCGAGCAGCCGCTCGGTGGAATCCTCGCGGCGGTTGAGCACCGCATCCTCGACCGCATCGCGCAGGTCGGACGGCAGGTCTTCGTAGATCGCGAGCTGGCCGGCGTTGACGATGCCCATGTCCATGCCCGCACGAATCGCGTGGTACAGGAACACGGAGTGAATCGCCTCGCGCACGACGTTGTTGCCACGGAACGAGAACGAGACGTTACTCACGCCACCCGACACCATCGCGTGCGGCAGCTGCGCCTTGATCCGCTGCGTCGCTTCGATGAACGCGACGCCGTAGCCGGAGTGTTCCTCGATACCGGTGGCGATGGCGAAGATGTTCGGGTCGAAGATGATGTCGGCCGGATCGAACCCGAGTGTCTGCGTCAGGATGTCGTAGGACCGCTTGCAGATCGCTACCTTGCGCTCGACCGTGTCGGCCTGGCCCTGCTCGTCGAACGCCATCACGATGACGGCGGCGCCGTAATCGCGCACCAGCCTGGCCTGCTCGATGAAGCTCGCTTCGCCCTCCTTGAGGCTGATGGAATTGACGACGGGCTTGCCCTGCACGCAGCGCAGGCCCGCCTCGATCACGGACCACTTCGACGAATCGATCATGATCGGCAGCCGCGCGACGTCGGGCTCGGATGCGATCAGGTCGAGAAAGGTCACCATCGCCCGCTCGGAATCGAGCATGCCCTCGTCCATGTTCACGTCGATGACCTGCGCACCGTTTTCCACCTGCTGGCGCGCGACCTGCACGGCCTGCGTGTAGTCGCCGGCTTCGATCAGCCGGCGAAATACGGCGGAGCCCGTGACGTTGCAGCGCTCGCCGACGTTCACGAACAGGTCGTCCGGGCCGATATTCAGCGGCTCGAGCCCGGAGAGGCGGCAGCGTACCGGGATGTCCGGGATTGCGCGCGGGCGTTTGCCGGCCACCGCCTTTTTGAGCGCCGCGATGTGCGCCGGCGTCGTGCCGCAGCAGCCGCCCACCATGTTCACCAGCCCGCTGTGGGCAAACTCGCCGATCACCTCCGCCATGGCCTCGGGCGTCTCGTCGTACTCACCGAACTCGTTCGGCAGGCCCGCGTTCGGATGCGCACTCACCCGGGTATCGGCGACCCGCGACAGTTCATCGACGTGGGGCCGCAGGTCCTTCGCGCCGAGCGCGCAGTTGAGCCCGATCATGAACGGCTCGATATGGCGCACCGAGTTCCAGAACGCTTCCGGCGTCTGGCCGGACAGCGTGCGGCCGGACGCATCCGTGATCGTGCCGGAGATCATCACCGGCAGCGTGACGCCGGTCGCCTCGAATGCCCGCCTGACCGCGAAGATCGCGGCTTTCGCATTCAGCGTATCGAAGATCGTCTCGATCATGAGGAAATCGACGCCGCCTTCGATCAGCGCGCTCGCGGCTTCCTCGTAGGTCGCGGCAAGGTCGGCGAAGCGGATGTTGCGGTAACCAGGGTCGTTCACGTCGGGCGAGATCGACGCCGTGCGGTTGGTGGGGCCCAGCACGCCGGCGACGTAGCGCGGGCTGCCCGCCTTCCTCGCGTGCGCGTCGGCGCACTCGCGGGCCAGCTTCGCCGCCGCCAGGTTCAGCTCGGACACCAGCGCCTGCATGCCGTAATCCGCCATCGACGGCGCATTGGAATTGAACGTGTTGGTCTCGATGACGTCGGCGCCGGCTTCGAGAAAGCCGTTGTGGATTTCCCGGATCACCTGCGGCCGCGTAATCGTCAGCAGGTCGTTGTTGCCCTTCAGGTCGCTTGCCCAGCCGGCGAAGCGCTCGCCGCGGTAATCGTCTTCGTCGAGCTTGTAGCCCTGGATCATCGTGCCCATCGCGCCGTCGAGCAGCACGATGCGCTGCTCCAGCAGCGCGAACAGTGATTCGATGCGTTCCTCGCGAGTCATGCCGGGTCCCTCAGGCTGCAACCTGCCGCGGCCTGATCCCGAGCGCCAGGCAGATGGCGACGGTCAGCTCGGAGCGGTTCAGCGTGTAAAAGTGAAAATCGTCGATGCCTTCGGCCTGCAGCCGCCGCACCTGCTCGATCGCGACGTCCGCCGCCACCGCGTTACGTGCCTCGGCGTCGTCGTCGATCCCCTCGAAACGTTCGCGCAGCCACTCCGGCACGCTCGCGCCGCATGACGCCGCGAACTTCGTCATTTGCGAAAAACGCGTGATCGGCAGGATGCCCGGCACGATCGGCGAATCGATGCGGGCGGCGGCACAGCGGTCGCGGAAGCGCAGGAACAGCTCCGGGTCGAAAAAGAACTGCGTGATCGCGCGCGACGCGCCCGCATCGAGCTTGCGTTTCAGGTTGTCGAGATCGAAATCGGGGCTCCGCGCCTCGGGATGTACCTCGGGGTAGGCGGCCACCGAGATCTCGAAGTCGGCGACGCGCTTCAGTCCCGCAACGAGATCGGCCGCAAAGGCATAACCGCCCCGTATGGGCTGGTACTTGCCCGAGCCGGCAGGCGGATCGCCGCGCAGCGCCACGATGTGGCGAATGCCCATATCCCGGTACTCGCGCGCAATGTCGTCGATTTCCCCGCGGGTCGCATTGACGCAGGTGAGGTGCGGCGCAACGGTGAGCTCGGTCTCGTTCACGATGCGCTGGACGACGTCGTGGGTCCGCTCACGCGTCGAGCCGTCTGCGCCGTAGGTCACCGAAACGAAGGCCGGCGCGAACGACTTGAGCCGCTGGATCGACTTCCACAGTGTCTCCTGCATCTGCTCTGAGTGCGGCGGAAAGAACTCGAACGAAACGTTTACGCGATCGGCAAGTGAGGGTCTCATGGTATTCCGTTATCAGGCGGCGGCGCTCGCCGCATCGTTCTTGGTAGCAACGGCGAGCAGCCACTCGGGCTGCCTGGCCGGGATGGGTCGCGCGCGCGACAGCCGCAAGTCGCTGCCCGCGCACCAGCTCGCGAGCCGCTCGGCATACTCGCCGAATTGCTGCTGCCCGGTCGTGGCAAGCAGCAGCAGCCGTCCGCCGGGCCGCAGGATGCGCACGGCCTCCGCGATCGCGTCTCGCGGCCGCTCGGCATCGAACAGCACGTCGTCGAGAATCGCGGTATCGAACTCGCCGTCGCCCAGCGGCAGGCGGTACATGTCGCCCTGGCGCAGCGTGCAGTTGGGCAGCCCGGCGAGGAGCAGTTCCGCGCGTGCGAAACGCCGCGCGTCGGAATCGATGTCCACGCCGACGGCGCGGCGGGCGCGCGACGCCAGCAACTTGAGGATGCGGCCGTGGCCGCAACCGATGTCGACGAGGTCGCCGATCGGCGCCGCGACGGTGAGCTCCACCAGCGAGCGGTACAGCGACCGGTTGCGCGGCCCCTGCCCATCGACGCTCGCCGTGCCGCGGCCGCGCAACGCCCGCAGCCGCGCCGTGTCCTCCGCGAAGCCCGGGTCGTCCATGGGAACGAGGCCGAGCAGTTTGCGGCGCAGTGCCGCCTGCCGTCCGCCGGACAGCACCCGGTAGTAGACGAAATGACCGTCCCGGAAGCGCTCCAGCAGGCCCGCGTCGCAGAGCTGCTTCAGGTGCTGCGACACCCGCGGCTGGCTCAGGCCGAGGACCCGGGTCAGTTCCGACACGCTGCACTCGCCCTGCGCGCAAAGCACCACGATGCGCAGCCGGACCGGGTCGGCGAGGGCTTTCATCGGCACGACCAGTTGTTCGGCAACGTAGCTCATAAATAAATAAGTATTTCTTTATATTTAACCGCGGGTCAGTGTAGCAGCCTTCGACGACCGTTGACAATCATTGCTGCATTACTGGGGTCGGACCCGCCCAACTGTCTGAAAAACTTCATTTTTCGCTAATTAAGGCAGCGATTTGGCGCGCTAAAAGGCAATTCTTGGGCAGAAAATGGCGGAATTAACGGAATGCGGCGGGTGTCGGCTCACGAACAGATCTTGTAGGCCAAATTGGCCTATTAGTGTACGATCTGACCCTTTTACAGAGTAAAACTTTATTTGAATCATAAATTTAACTAGGTCCGACCCCACCCTTCTTAATTTAATCGGGTCCGACCCGAACGCATACATGACCGACGAGCAGCAACGCGGCGACGACGCCCGGGAACCCGCAACGAAAAGCGACCTGGCCGGTAGCGAGCGCGCGTTCGTCCGCCTCACCTTCTGGCAGACCGTGTTGTCGCTGGTCGGCGTCTTCATTGCGGTCGTTGCGCTGTACGCGGCGCTCGCCGAATCCGACGCGGCCCGCAAGCAGACCGCCGCCGCCGTGTGGCCGTTCGTGCAGCTGACGGTCCACGATCACCTCTCGGAGCATCAGGCCGAGTTCCGCATCTCCATGACCAATGCGGGCGTCGGCCCGGCGCGCATGCGCTCGATGCGGGTGCTGCTCGATGGCGAACCCCTGCGCGACTGGCATCACGCGATGGAACTCGTCGGCGAGACCGGCACCCACCGGCTCGGCCAGAGCTTCATCGGCCGCCGGGTGCTGATACCGGGGGAATCCGTGGACATGGTCGCGACCACGGACCGGGTACTCGTCGAGAAATTCCTGGGCAGCCTGGCACGGCCGGGCAACTCGATCACCTACTGTTATTGCTCGATCTTCGATGCCTGCTGGGTCGTCGACAGCGACAAGGACCTGCAGACGCCGGAGGCCGTCGAAAAATGCCCGGACTTCGGCGACCAGTCGTTCCGCAACTGAGGCGCAGGCCGCGCTACTGCAGGGAACCCGGCCCGGCGACCGCCCGGGCGTCGAACAGCCTCGCGACGTCGATCGGGTCGAAGCTGCGTTGCCGGCCGCAGTACTCGCAGGTCACGTCCACGCGCCCCCGCTCGGCGAGAACCTCGCGGGTCTCCGCTTCGCCCAGCATGCGCAGTATCTCCTCGGTGCGGCGCCGCGAACAACGGCAGCGAAACACGACCGGCCGGGGCTCGAACACGCGCACGTCGTCCTCGGCGAACAGCTTGCCGATCAGCGCGAGGCCGGCGTCGGCGTCGAAGTCCGCGGTCTCGAGCGTCGCCGCCAGGAAACCGAGTCGATTCCAGTCGTCCTCGTCGAGGCCGCGCTGCCCGGGCATCTGCTGCAACAGGATGCCGCCGCTCAGCGATTCGTCGCTCACGAGCGCCACGTGGCTCGGCACCTGCACGGACCGCGCGAAGTAATTCTCGAGGCTGTCGGCGAGGGACGAACGCGCCATCTCCACGATGCCCTGGTAGGGACGCTCGCCGGAATCCACGGTGATTGCGCAATGCGCCCCCTTTACCAGGTCGCCGAAGGAACGCCCGGCCGCCGTGTCGTCGGCGCTCGCCATGCCGCGCAATTCCAGGTCGCTCGTGCACTGCATGACCAGCATGCGCAACCCGCTGCCGCCCTGGATCTGCAGGGTGATCGCGCCGTCGAACTTGAGGCTCTGCGCGATCAGCCCGGTCGCGGCCGCGGCGTGGCCGAGGGTGTCGCGGACCAAAGGGTCGTAGTCGTGATCGCGCAGCATGCGGCGCCACGAACGCGACAGGCTGATCAGCGCACCGCGCACGGGCAGCGAATCGAATACGAACGGCGTGATGTTGTCAGCAGCCATAGGGATCAACGAAGGGGAGGAATCGGCTAACACTGGCCCGGATTCGCCGGCCGGTCAATCGGCCGTGCCGCGAATCCAAGTCACTGTGGCCTGATCTTGTTACTTCAGCCGGGTTTTCAAGATCGCGTTGACCTGGCCGGGATTGGCCTTGCCGCCGGTCTCCTTCATGACCTGGCCGACGAAGAAGCCGATGAGCTTCTCCTTGCCGGCCCGGTACTCCTCCGCCTGGCCGGGGTTGGCGGCGATGACCTTGTCCACGATCGCCTCGATCGCCGAACTGTCGGTGATCTGCCTGAGCCCGCGTGCTTCGATCACGGCGTCGGCATCGCCCTCGCCGGCCCACATGGCCTCGAACACTTCCTTGGCGATCTTGCCGGAGATCGTGTCGTCGTGGATGCGGTCGACCAATCCCGCGAGATCCGTTGCCGCGATGCGGCTCGATTCGATCTCCAGCCCTTCTTTATTCAGGGCGCCGGAGAGATCGCCGATTACCCAGTTCGCGACGGCCTGGGCGGGCGCCGCCGCCGCGGCCGCGGCTTCCTCGAAATAGTCCGCGAGCGCGCGGCTCACGGTGAGGATCGCCGCATCGTCCTGCCTGATCCCGTAGTCCTCGACGAAGCGCTGCCGTTTTTCATCCGGCAATTCGGGCAGGGTCCCGCGCACGCCGTCGATGAATTCCTTGCTGATCTCGACGGGCAGGAGATCCGGGTCCGGGAAGTAGCGGTAATCGTTGGCCTCTTCCTTGGAGCGCATCGGCCGGGTCTCGTCGCGCGCCGAGTCGTACAGGCGCGTCTCCTGCACCACCGCACCGCCGTCCTCGAGCACGTCGACCTGCCGCTGGACCTCGAAATTGATGGCCCGCTCCACGAAACGGAACGAGTTGAGATTCTTGATCTCGGTACGCGTGCCGAACGCGCCTTCGCCGCGCGGCCGCACCGACACGTTGGCATCGCAGCGGAACGAGCCTTCCTGCATGTTGCCGTCGGAGATCCCGAGGTAGCGCACGATCGTGTGGATCTTGCGCATGTAGGCGACCGCCTCCTTCGCCGAGCGCAGGTCCGGCTCGGAGACGATCTCGAGCAGCGGCGTGCCGGCGCGGTTCAGGTCGATGCCGGAAAAACGGTCGTAGACCTCGTGCACGGATTTGCCGGCGTCTTCCTCGAGATGCGCGCGCGTGATGCCGATGCGCTTGTCGTTGCCCTCGTCGTCGGTAATGAAGAGTTCGCCGTGCTCGACGATGGGCATCTCGTACTGGCTGATCTGGTAACCCTTGGGAAGATCCGGGTAGAAATAGTTCTTGCGCGCGAAGATCGACCGGGGAGCGATCGTGGCATTGACCGCGAGGCCGAACTTGCAGGCCATGCGCACGACTTCCTCGTTGAGCACCGGCAACACGCCCGGGTAGCCGAGGTCGATCAGGCACGCCTGGGTGTTCGGCTCGGCGCCGTAGGCCGTCGAGGCGCCGGAGAAGATCTTGCTCTTCGTCGCGAGCTGCGTGTGGATCTCGAGCCCGATCACGACTTCCCAGGCCGCGCTCATGCGTAACCCTCCGGGCAGCGTGTGTGCCAGTCGGTCTGCAGCTGGTACTGGTGCGCGGCGTTCAGCAGTCGTTCCTCGCCGAAATGCGGCCCGACCAGATGCAGCCCCACGGGCAGTTCGCGCGCGAAACCGCACGGGATCGACATGGCCGGCAACCCGGCGAGGTTGGCGCCGATGGTGTAGATGTCGTTGAGGTACATGGTGATCGGGTCGTCGGTCTTGTCGCCGAGCCGGAACGCCGGCGCCGGCGCCGTCGGGCCGGCGATGACGTCGACCTCGGCGAATGCCTTGCGGAAGTCGTCCGCGATGAGTTGCCGGACCTGCTGCGCCTTGAGGTAGTAGGCATCGTAGTAGCCGGCCGACAACACGTAGGTGCCCGTCAGGATGCGCCGCTTCACCTCCGCGCCGAAGCCTTCACCGCGGCTGCGGCAATAGAGATCCAGCAGGTCCTCGGGGTCCTTCGCACGATGACCGAAACGCACGCCGTCGAATCGCGACAGGTTGGACGAGCACTCCGCGGGCGCCACCACGTAATAGGTCGGCACGGAAAGGTCGAGGTTCGGCAGGTCGACTTCGGTGAGGCTCGCGCCCTGCGCCTCGAGCACGGACAGCGCCTCCCGCACGGCCTTGCCCGTCGCCGCGTCGAGGCCCGCGTCGAAATGCTGCCGCACGATGCCGACCCGCAGGCCCTCGAGCGACCGGCCAAGGCCCGCGACGTAGTCGGGAACCGGGTGGTCGATCGACGTCGAATCGCGCGTGTCGAAGCCGGCCATGACGCCGAGCAGCAGCGCGGCGTCTTCCGCCGTGCGCGTGATCACCCCCGCCTGGTCCAGGCTGGATGCGAACGCGATCATGCCGAAACGGGACACGCGGCCGTAGGTCGGCTTGATGCCGGTGGTGCCGGTGAGCGCCGCCGGCTGGCGAATCGAGCCACCGGTATCGGTGCCTGTCGCCGCCGGCACGATGCGCGCCGCCACCGAGGCCGCCGAACCGCCCGACGAACCGCCGGGCGAACATTCGAGGTTCCAGGGATTCCGGACCGGGCCGAAACAGCTGGTCTCGTTCGACGAGCCCATCGCGAATTCGTCCATGTTGGTCTTGCCGAGCATCACGGCGCCGGCATCCGCAAGGCGCTCGACGACCGTCGCGTCGTACGGCGAGACGAAGTTCTCGAGTATCCGCGAGCCGCAGGTGGTCAAGACGCCACGGGTGCAGAAGATGTCCTTGTGCACGATCGGCAGGCCGTTAAGAACCCCTTTTTCGCCTTTGCGGCGGCGCTCGTCAGCCCGTTCGGCCGCCTGCAGCGCGGCATCCGCGGTAACGGTGATGAAGGCATTGAGTTCCTTGTCGTGCGCCTCGACGCGGTCCAGCAACGCCTGCACCAGCTCGACGGCCGTGAAATCGCCGCTCTCGAGGCCCTTCGCAAGCTGCATCAGGGTCTGCGTGTGGAATTCTGCACTGCTCATTCGATGACTTTCGGTACGAGGTAGAAGCCGTCGTCGACGGCGGGGGCGTTTTTCTGGAACTCGTCACGCCCATCGGGCTCGGTGACGACGTCCGGCCGCAGGCGCTGGGCCGCGGCCAGCGGGTGGGCCATCGGCACCACGTCCGCGGTATCGGCCTGCGACAGCTGGTCGACGAAATCGACGATGCGGGACAGCTTGTCGACCGTATCCGCGATCTCGTCGTCCGCGACCCTGAGCCGAGCCAGCAGCGCAATGTGCTGTACCTGATCCTTGTCCATAGGCCTCGATTTTTCCGCGACTGGAGAAGCTTCGAATCGCCGCCCGGCGGCGCGCTCGCAATGATACACGCCGCCTTGCGCTATGTCGTGGGCATTGCTAGATTGCACCG
Source organism: uncultured Gammaproteobacteria bacterium (assembly GCA_963712755.1). Classification (GTDB taxonomy): domain Bacteria; phylum Pseudomonadota; class Gammaproteobacteria; order Steroidobacterales; family Woeseiaceae; genus UBA1847. The sequence goes on from CAVQIY010000002.1 coordinate 268,262, forward strand.
TTAATCTTGCTTCGGGCAACGTTCCATCATGTTCAAGAACATCCTGGGTTATTTTTCCAATGACCTGTCGATCGACCTTGGAACCGCCAATACACTGATTTACTCACGGGGTCACGGCATCGTGCTCGATGAGCCGTCGGTGGTGGCGATTCGCGAGGATTCCGGCCGCGGCGGCCGCGTCGTCGAGGCCGTTGGCGCCGATGCGAAGAACATGCTGGGCCGCACGCCCGGCAATATCACCGCTATCCGGCCGCTCAAGGACGGCGTCATTGCCGATTTCACGGTGACCGAGAAGATGCTGCAGCACTTCATCCGCAAGGCGCACGGCAACCGGTTCTTCCGCCCCAGCCCGCGGGTGCTGGTCTGCGTCCCCTACGGCTCCACCCAGGTGGAACGGCGCGCGATCCGCGAATCGGCCGAGGGCGCGGGCGCCCGCAAGGTGCTCCTGATCGACGAGCCGATGGCCGCGGCGATCGGCGCCGGGATGCCGGTTCACGAAGCCCGCGGCTCCATGGTGCTCGACATCGGCGGCGGCACGTCCGAAGTCGCCGTCATCTCGCTGAACGGCATCGTGTACGCGGCGTCGGTGCGCATCGGCGGCGACCGCTTCGACGAAGCAATCACCAATTACGTGCGCCGCAACTACGGCATCCTGATCGGCGAGGCCACGGCCGAGCGCATCAAGCACGAGATCGGCTCCGCGTTCCCGGGCCAGGAAGTGCTCGAGATCTCCGTCAAGGGTCGCAACCTCTCCGAAGGCGTGCCGCGGAGCTTCACGCTCAACAGCAACGAAATTCTCGAAGCCCTGCAGGAGCCCCTGCAAGGCATCGTCGGCGCCGTCAAGGAAGCGCTGGAACAGACCCCGCCGGAACTGGGCGCGGACGTTGCAGACCGCGGCATCGTACTCACCGGCGGCGGCGCACTGCTGCGCGACATCGACAAGCTGCTCATGGAAGAAACGGGACTGCCCGTCGTGGTGGCCGACGATCCCATGACCTGCGTTGCACGCGGCGGCGGCCGCGTTATCGAACTCATCGACGAGCACGGACCGGCTGTCTTCGGACTGGAGTGACTTCGCCGTGCGAACAAGCGGCTAACTGCTGATGGTCGGTTCGCAAAGCAACAGCAACCCTGCAAGGATTCCGGCGCTGGGCTTCAGGGCCCTGGCGCTCATGGTGCTGAGCATCCTGCTCATGTGGCTCGACAACCGCGAGCATCACCTCGATGCGGTGCGACACGCCGTCGGTGTCGCCGTCTACCCCGTGCAAATCGTGGTCGACACGCCGGCGCGTACCTGGGCCTGGCTGCGCGAGACCTCCGCGAGCAAGAACCAGTTGCAGCTGGAAAACAGCCGCCTCAAGACCGAGGCACTGATCACCCGCGGCCGCATGCAGGAACTCGCCGCGCTCAAGGCGGAGAACGACCGCTTGCGCGCGATGCTCGATGCGCGCGAACAGGTGCGTGGCGAAGTGCGCGTGGCCGGCATCATGGCGGTCGATGCGAACCCGTACCGGCACAACATCGTGCTCGACGTGGGCAGCCGCGAGGGCGTTTACGACGGCCAGGCGATCGTCGACGCATCCGGTGTCGTCGGCCAGGTGATCAGCGCCGGCCTGACGACCTCGCAGGCGATCCTGATCAGCGACCCGGACCACGCGTTGCCGGTGGTCGTGAACCGCAACGGGCTGCGCACCGTCGCCTTCGGTACCGGCGAGTACAAGCGGCTCAGCCTGCCGTTCCTCGCGAACAACGCCGACATCGAAGTCGGTGACCTGCTGGTGACGTCGGGGCTCGGCGGCGCGTTCCCCTCCGGCTACCCGGTCGCGATCGTCGATACGGTCACGCGCCTGCCCCAGGAACCGTTCGCCGAGGTCTCCGCGACACCCGCGGCCGCCCTCGACCAGGTGCGCGAGGTGATGCTCATCTGGACGCGGCAGCAGGACGACGGTATCCCCGATGAGTAACGCGCGGGCCAGGCGACAGCTGCCGGTGCTGATCACGCTGCTCATCGCGTTCATGCTCATGATCGCGCCGGTGCCGGCCGCGGCGGAGCCGTTCCGGCCGGACTGGCTCGCGCTGGTGCTGGTGTTCTGGGCGATGACCGTGCCGCGCAGCTACAGCGTCGGCATCGCCTGGCTGCTCGGCATCGTCCTCGACGTCGCCCAGGGGACGTTGCTCGGCCAGCATGCGCTCGCGCTGTGCGTGATCGTCTACATCACGGTCAAGTTCCACCTCCTGATGCGGGTGTTCCCGCTCTCCCAGCTCACCGCGACGGTCTTCGCGCTGCTCGCCCTCTACCAGTTCCTGCTGTTCTGGATCAACGGTGTCGCCGGCGTGACCGCGCCCGCGGTGGATTACTGGGGGCCGGTCGTCGCCGGAACCATTGCCTGGCCCTTCCTGTCGATACTGATGTCAGGCCTGCGCTACCGCGTACAAACGGGAGGCTGAGTTGGACCTGCTGTCCCCGATCAAGGACCACCATTCCGAGCGACGCGTGTTCATTGCACGCGTGATCCTCACCGGCGTCGTCGGCATCCTCCTTCTCGGGCTGGTGATCGGCCGGCTCGTGCAGCTGCAGGTCGTCGAGTACGAGCAATTCGCCGAGCGTTCGCTGGGCAACAGGATCCGGATCGAAGCGGTGCCGCCCATCCGCGGGCTGGTTTTCGACCGCCAGGGCCGGGTGCTCGCGGAGAACCTGCCGGCCTACCAGCTCGAGCTCATTCCCGAGCAGGTAACGGATATCGACGCGACGCTCGAGCGGCTGGTCGGGCTCGACCTCATCCAGGCCGGCGACATTCCGCGTATCAAGGACCTCAGCGAGAGCGGCCCGCGCTTCAAGCCGGTGGCACTGAACCCGCGCCTCGACGACGAGCAGATCGCGAGATTCGCGATCCAGCGGCCGCGCTTCCCCGGTGTCGACTTCAGGCCGCGGCTCGTGCGCCACTATCCGCGGGGCGAGTACATCGCCCACGCCGTCGGCTACGTCGGGGCGCTGTCCACGGCGGACCTCGAGAGACTCGACCCGTCGCGTTATGCCGGCACGACTCAGACCGGGAAGACGGGCATCGAGAACAGCTACGAGTCGCGCTTGCACGGCGACTCCGGGTTCCGCCATATCGTGACCAACGCGCGCGGCCGCCAGGTGCCGGTGGAATCCCGCGACCTGCAGGAGACCCTGCCGGCCGATGAGCACCCGGCGCCCGGCGACAACCTTTACCTGAGCATCGATCTCGACCTGCAGGCCCTCGCCACCGAGAAGCTGGCTGGCCGGCGCGGCGCCGTCGTCGCCATCGATCCCTGGAGCGGGGAGATCCTCGCGCTCGTCAGCGCACCGGCGTTCGATCCGAACCTGTTCGCGGTCGGCATGAGCCAGTCGCAATTCGCAGCGCTGCAGCACGACCTGGACCGGCCACTGTTCAATCGCGCCGTCAGGGGAACGTATCCGCCGGGCTCGACCATCAAGCCGATGCTGGCAATCGCTGCGCTGGAGACGGGAGCGACCAACCTGCAACGCCGGACGTTCTGCCACGGCTACTTCATGCTGCCCAACACGACGCACCGCTACCGCGACTGGAAGCCGGAAGGACACGGCGCGATGGATATTCACGATGCGATCTCGCAGTCTTGCGACGTTTACTTCTACGAGATCAGCAACGACATCGGCATCGACCGCATGCACGATTTCCTGACGCGCTTCGGGCTCGGCAGCGATACCGGCATTGACGTCGTCGGCGAACGATCGGGACTGGTTCCATCCACGGAATGGAAGCGCTCGGCGTTCCGCAACAGCGCCGACCAGCGCTGGTTCCAGGGCGAGACGGTCATCGCTTCCATCGGCCAGGGCTACATGCTGGCGACGCCGCTGCAGCTCGCCACGGCGACCGCCGCGCTCGCGACTCGCGGTATTCGTTACCAGCCGCACATCGTGGCCGCGTGGGAGAACCCGTTGACGGGCGAGCGCACGCTCGCGTCGCCCACACGGCTCGACGACATCGAGCTGAACGACAATTCGAACTGGGACACGGTCATCGGCGCGATGAACGCCGTGATGCAGGGGCCGCGCGGTACTGCGCGCGCCGTCGGCAGCGGCGCGCCTTACAACATGGCGGGCAAGAGCGGCACGGCGCAGGTGTTCTCGGTCGGCCAGGACGAGGAATACAACGACGAGGAGGTCGAGGAACGGCTCAAGGACCACGCGCTGTTCATCGCGTTCGCACCGCTGGACAACCCGCAGATCGCGGTGGCCGTGATCGTGGAGAACGGCAGCAGCGGCAGCGGCGTCGCCGCACCGATCGCGAGAGCCATCATGGACCGGTACCTCGGGTACGACGATGCGGCTGACTGATACCCAGCGCCTGGTCACAGGCAAAGCCGAACCGCTCGGCGATTTCTCGCGGGCGCTGCGGCGCCTGCACCTCGACGGCCCGCTGCTCGGCGGGCTGCTGCTGATCAGTGCCTTCGGCCTGATCGTGCTCTACAGCGCGGTCGGCGAGAACATGCGGCTGTGGCTCAACCAGGTGATCCGCCTGGGCGTCGCGCTGGTCGCACTGCTGGTCGCGGCGCAGGTCTCGCCGGACCTCCTGCGCCGCTGGACGCCCTGGGCGTATCTCGGCGGAATGGTGCTGCTGGTACTCGTGCTGGTCACCGGCGAAGTCGGCCAGGGTGCGCAGCGCTGGCTGGATCTCGGTATCCGCTTCCAGCCTTCGGAGATCATGAAGCTCGCGGTGCCGATGATGGCCGCCTGGTACCTGCACGACCGCCAGATCCCACCGCGCGTCGGCCAGGTGCTGATCATCGGCGCCATCATCGTCGCGCCCACGATCCTGATCGCACGTCAGCCGGACCTCGGCACGGCACTGCTGATCGCCGCGTCGGGAGTCATCGTCATCGTGCTTGCCGGACTTCCGGTCCGCTTCATGGTCGCGCTCGGCGTGTTGTCGGTCCCGGGCGCTTACGCGCTTTGGCACTTCATGAAGGACTACCAGAAGCAGCGCGTGCTGACGCTCCTGAACCCGGACAGCGACCCCCTCGGCGCCGGCTACAACATCATCCAGTCGAAGATCGCGATCGGCTCGGGCGGCCTGTTCGGCAAGGGCTGGACCAACGGCTCGCAGGCGCAGCTCGAGTTCCTCCCGGAGCGCGATACCGATTTCATCTTCGCCGTCATGGGCGAGGAATTGGGCCTGTTCGGCGTGCTCACGCTGCTGGCGCTGTACCTGTTCGTCGTGGCGCGCGGGCTGTTCATCGCGATCGAGGCGCACAGCACCTACGCGCGCCTGCTCGCCGGTTCCATCAGCCTGACCTTCTTCGTCTACGTGTTCGTCAATACGGCGATGGTCACCGGGCTCGTCCCCGTCGTCGGCGTTCCCCTGCCGCTCGTTTCCTTCGGCGGCACCTCGATGGTGACGCTGATGGCGGGTTTCGGTATTCTCATGTCGATCCATTCCCACCGGAAACTGTTGCCTCGATAATGATGCTTCGATTGCTCGCGTGTGTGACCCTCTGCCTCCTCGCCACGACCGGCGCAAAGGCCATCGATCTCGACCAGCCGGAAGTGCGGTCCTTCATTGACGCCATGGTCGAGAAACACGACTTCGACCGCGAACAACTGCGGGACGCGCTCGGCGCGGCCGAGGTCAAGCAGTCGATCCTCGATGCCATTGCGCGGCCCGCCGAGAAAACCAAGAGCTGGGCGGAGTACCGGCAGATCTTCATCACGCCCGAACGCATCCGCGCCGGCGCGCAGTTCTGGGCCGACAACGAGGACGCGCTGCGCGAGGTCAGCGAGTCGACCGGCGTGCCGATGGAAATGCTGGTCGGCATCATCGGCGTCGAGACCTACTTCGGGCGGATCACCGGCAGCTTCCGCGTGATCGACGCGCTCGCCACGCTGGCTTTTTCCTACCCGCCCCGCGCCAAGTTCTTCCGCCGCGAACTCGAGGAATACCTCCTGCTGGTGCGCGAGGAAGGCATGGAGCCCACCGTTGCCACCGGTTCCTACGCGGGCGCGATGGGCCGGCCGCAATTCATGCCGTCCAGCTTCCGGGCCTACGCGGTCGACGCGACCGGCGACGGCAAGCGCGATATCTGGAACGACTGGACGGACGTCGCCGGCAGCATCGCGAACTATTTCCTCGAACACGGCTGGAAATCGGGAGAGCAGGTCGCGGCGCAGGCGTCGCTCGGCGGCGGCTGGGAGGGACCGTTGCCGGCGCCCGAGAACACGCTGAAACCCAGCGAAACCGTGGCATCGCTGAGCCGCAAGGGCGTCATGTTCGTAACGGACCTGCCCGGCGAAAGCAAGAGCGAACTGCTCACCTACGAGGGCGCCGACGGCATGGAGCACTGGGTCGGCTTCCACAATTTCTTCGTCATCACCCGCTACAACCGCAACGTCATGTATGCGCTGGCCGTGCACCAGCTCGGCCAGGAGATTGCACTGGAGGTAAACGGCGGTGCGTCGTAGCCCTGTTGCGCTATTCGCGGTCGCGCTCGCCGCGCTGACGCTGGCCGCGTGCAGCGGCAACGTGCGCGACAGCGCCCCGTCCGGCCGCGTTTCGATACCCGACCTGCCCGGCGATCCCACGCCGCGTCCCGAGCCGCGCAGCCGCTACGGCAACGGCCCGATCTACGAAGTGCTCGGCGAGACCTACCGCGTCATGGACAGCAGTTCGGGGTACAAGGAGCGCGGCGTTGCCTCGTGGTACGGCGAGAAATTCCACGGGCGCCTGACGTCGAACCGCGAGCCCTACGACATGTACGCCATGACGGCCGCCCACAAGACCCTGCCGCTTCCAACCTACGTGAAAGTCAGGAACCTGCGCAACGACCGCACCATCATCGTGCGCGTCAACGACCGCGGCCCGTTCGTGCACAACCGCATCATCGACCTGTCCTACGCGGCAGCGCTGAAACTGGACATGGTGCGCGACGGCACCAGCCTCGTCGAAGTGACGGCCATTACGTTCAACGACGTGCCGCCCGGCGACCGGCCGGTGCGCATCGTCGAGCCCGCGGACGCGCCGGCCGCCGACGGCCGCTCCACTCCGCCGGACGCGCAGCAACACGATATCTTCGTGCAGGTGGGTGCGTTCGGCGACCGTGCCAACGCGGAGCGGCGCCGCGCCGTCTTGCTGTCGGGCGGTATCGGCGGCGCATTCATCTTCGCCGACGAGGCCGCAACGCCCCCCATTTACCGCGTGAGGATCGGCCCGATCCGGGGCGTCGACGACTACGACGCGCTGGTTCTGAAGCTCGAGGCGCTCGGCATCAGCGATCCCTACCTGGTCGCGCTGTAGACGCAGTTCACGTTTTCGAACGGCCCGCCATGCGAAACTTCATGGTTCGCAGCGGGAGAACATCATGAAGCAGCAGGTTCGGAATTTTCTCATGGTCGCCGCCGGCGCCGTGCTGGTCACGGCGTGCGGTGGTGGCGGCGGCAGTGACGGCGGCGGGCTCACCGGCGGTGGCAGCACCGCAGAGCTCGCGACCATAACGACGCAGAATGCGCCGGCGATCGCCGGCGTCGCGGCCGAGGTCGCGATGGGGCAAGGCGCCTTCTCCTCGATCTTCACCACGGACATCCCCATCGCGTCGGTTGGCGCGCAGGCTGCGGTCGCCCCGGTCATGAAGCCGGTGCTCTCGGCCGCGATGAAAACCGCCAACCCGTCGCAGCTGTACGCGACGAGCGCGGCCCTGGAGAATTGCGCGGTGTCGGGTACCGTCGACGTGCAGGTGAGCATTGCGGACCCGATGCAGCCTTCCGTCAACGACCAGTTCGTATTCGAGTTCACGGACTGTGATGACGGCACCGGCGTCGTCGTGAACGGCGGCATGAGCATCACCATCGTCACGCTCGGCGGCGACGTGGCGTCGGGCAATTTCCTGCTCGGCATGCAGATCGCGTTTTCCGCCTTTGCGGTCACCGAGGGCGGCGAGACCGCCAGTGCGGACGGCACGATCAGCATTGAGATCGACACCAGGAATCCGACGGTTACGCGGATCGCCATCGCGACCAGCACTTTCGTCACGACATCGGCGGGCACCGAGGAAGTGCTGACCAGCTTCTCCGTGGAGATCACCGAGGACGGGTCCGTGTTCCCGACCGCGGTTACCGTGGAGACCTCGTTCACGATCTCCAGCCCCCGCATCGGCGGCAGCGTGACCGTAACGACCTCGCTGGCCCTGCAGTCCTCGGGCTCCGACTATCCGTTCGAAGGTGAGCTGCGGATCAGCGGCGCCGACGGCGCCGTCATCGTCATGATCGCGCTGGACGCCAACACGGTCCGGCTGCAGATCGACGTCGACGGCGACGGGGCGACCGACGAGACGATCGACATGACCTGGGACGAACTGATGGCGGCCGCTGCCTGACAGCGGGCAATCCTGGAACGGAAAAGGCCCTCGATCGAGGGCCTTTTTTGTACCGCCGCCGGGTTGCGGTGGCGATGCGGTACCCGAACCGCGGCCAGGCGATATCGATCGCGGGCCGAGGCCCGCTCCTACAGGGAGTCGGGTAGCAACCTGCAGGAGCGGTTCTCGAACCGCGAATGGTGCGAGGCCGACATCGATCGCGGGCCCAGGCCCGCTCCTACAGGGAGCCGGGTTGCAACCTGCAGGAGCGGTTCTCGAATCGCGAATGGTGCCAGGCCGACATTGATCGCGGGCCTGGGCCCGCTCCTACAAGGCGGCTGACACACGCGCGCTCCAATAGGGTTAAAATAGCGCCCCGTTTGGATTCCCGACTGTGATCGAATGAAGCGTCTCGTACCTGTTCTATGCCTTTTGCTTGCCGGCAGCGCCGTTTTTGCCCAGGCGCGGCCCACTCCGGCCCCGCCGGTCATCGGGGCCACGAGCTACCTGATGATCGACGCGAAGTCGGGCCGCGAACTCGCCTCGCTGAAGCCCGATACGCCGATCCCCCCCGCCAGCCTGACCAAGCTGATGACGACCTACGTCGTGTTCCATGCCATCGAGGATGGCCGGATCACGCTCGAAGACGAAGTCACGGTGAGCGAAAATGCATGGCGCATGCAGGGCTCGCGCATGTTCATCGAGGTCGGCAACCGAGTGAGCGTAAAGAACCTGCTGCTGGGGGTCATCGTTCAGTCGGGCAACGACGCCAGCGTCGCGCTCGCCGAACACGTCGCCGGCTCCGAGGCGGTATTCGCCGAGATGATGAACCAGTACGCGCAGCAACTGGGGATGGCGTCCACGCACTTCGTCAACGCCACCGGCTGGCCCGACGACGAGCATTATTCGAGTGCGCGCGATCTCGCGATCCTCGCGCGCGCCCTCATCGAGGAATTCCCCGAACACTACAAGTGGCATGCGATCAAGGAATTCACCTGGGCGGACATCACCCAGCCGAACAGGAACCGCCTGCTGTGGCGCGACGATTCCGTCGACGGGCTGAAAACCGGCCACACGGAGGCCGCCGGCTACTGCCTGGTCGCCTCCGCCGAACGCGACGGCATGCGCGTGATCTCGGTCGTCGTCGGTACGGCGAGCGACAAGGCGCGTATCGACGGCAGCCAGGCGCTGATCAACTACGGTTTCCGTTTCTTCGAGACACGCCTGCTGTACAAGGCCGGCGAGGAGATCGCGCGCGCCCGCGTATGGAAGTCGGCCAACGAGTATTCGCCGCTCGGTGTCATGGAAGACCTCTACATCACCGTACCGCGCGGCGCCTACGATTCGCTCGAATCCGTGCACAATATGCCTGCCGTGATCGAGGCGCCCGTCGCGACCGGCCAGCCGCTCGGAGAAATCAAGGTCAGCCTGGACGAGGAGGTTCTCCTCCAGGAACAGTTGCGGGCCTTGACGGACAACCCGAGCGGGTCGCTCTGGCAGCGTGCGGTCGACACCGTCATGCTGTGGCTCGAGTAACGGCCGTGAGCGACGAATCCCTCATGGAGTTTCCCTGCTCGTTCCCGATCAAACTGATGGGGCGCGAGTCCGTGGAATTCCGGCAGACGGTGAGGGAACTGGTCGAGAAACACACGGGCCCGATCGACGACGCGGCCATCCAGAGTTCGCTGAGCCGCAACGGCCGGTTCGTCTCGGTGACGATTACCATCGTCGCCGAAAGCCGCGAGCAACTCGACAACATCTACCACGACGCGACGGCGCACGACGACGTCATGATGGCGCTGTGAGCCGGCCCGCACACCACCTGTCCCCGACCATCGAGGTCCGCAGTCTCGGGCTGCAGGACTACGAGCCCCTGTGGCGCGCGATGCAGCGCTTCACCGACACGCGCACGCCCGAGACCGCCGACGAATTGTGGTTTACGGAACACCCGCCGGTGTTCACGATGGGCCTGAACGCAAGCCAGGAGCACCTGCTCGGGACGGGCGACATTCCGGTCGTGCACATCGACCGCGGCGGGCAGGTCACCTATCACGGCCCCGGCATGCTCATGGTCTACCCGCTCATCGACCTGAAACGGCTGGGCCGCGGCGTTCGCGACCTCGTCACCGCGCTCGAACAGAGCGTCGTCGACCTCGCCGCCGGCTACGGCATCGATGCACGCGCGAAGCCCGAAGCACCCGGCGTTTACGTGGCCGACACCAAGTTCGCGAGCGTGGGGCTGCGCATCCGCCGCGGCGCGAGTTATCACGGCATGGCGCTCAACGTGCGCGTGGATCTCGAGCCGTTCCTGCGGATCAACCCTTGCGGCTACGCGGGCCTGCAAATGACCGACCTCGCCACGCTCGGCGGCGACACCGACCTCGATACGGTGCGCGACAAGCTGCTGCCGCATTTCCTGCGGCACCTGGGCCTCGAAAACGCCGACGTGGTAACCGGGCCTTCGCAACTGTAGGAGCGCTTCTCGAAGCGCGACCGGTCGCGGGCCCAGGCCCGCTTCTACAGGCTCGGAGACCGATCGCGGGCCGCGGCCCGCTCCTACAGGCGGTTGAGTTCGGCCAGGCGCTCCGGCGTGCCAACGTCTTCCCACAATCCCTCGTACAGGCTGCCGGCCAGGTGGCCGGCGCGCGCCGCCGCTCGCAGCATGGGCGCGAGCGGAAACCGCCCCGGCTCGCGGTCCGCGAAGAAATCCGGCCGGTAGACGGCGACGCCCGAAAACGTATACGCCGCATCGCCGCCGTCGCGAATGCGCCCGTCGCGCAAATCGAAATCCCCGCACGCTTTGTGCGCCGGCCGCGGCACCAGCACGAGATGGCCGAGGTCGTCGCCGCGGAGCGCGGCCGGCGGCAGGGGCATGTCCGTGTAGATATCCGCATTCACGACGAGGAACGGCTCGCCCCCGAGCAGCGGCAGCGCGCGGTGAATGCCGCCGCCCGTCTCGAGGATGTTGTCACCTTCCGGGCTGTAGACGATGTTGAGTCCGTAGTCCTGGCCGGAACCGACGCGCGCGGCGATCTGCTCCCCGAGCCAGCCCAGGTTGATCACGACGGTCTCGATGCCAGCGCCCCGCAGGTTGTCGAGGTGCCGTTCGAGCAGGCTGCGCCCGCGCACTTCGACGAGTGCCTTCGGCACGGTCTCCGTGAGGGGCCGCAGCCGCTCGCCGCGGCCTGCGGCGAGAATCATGGCGATCACTGCCGCCGCTCCAGCTGCGGCAGGCAGCGCTCCTCGATCAGCCGCGCAAGGAACCCGAGTTCGCCGTAGCGCGGCGACAGATCCACGATGTAGGACAGCGTTCGCGGTATGTCGGCGAGGTAACCGGGCTTGCCGTCGCGGTGGTTGAGACGGCAGAAAATCCCGGCAGCTTTCAGGTGGCGATGCACGCCCATCAGTTCGAACGCGCGCACGAAGTCGGGCTCCGGGATCGACCGCTGCACGGACTCGTCGAGCAACCCGTAGAAGCTGCCGGCCCATTGCCGTACCTGCTCGGCCGGCCACTTGATATAGCAGTCCTTCAGCAGCGACACGAGGTCGTAGGTCAGCGGACCTTCCATCGCATCCTGGAAATCCAGTACGCCGGGATTGTGTTCGGTCGTGACCATGAGGTTTCGCGAATGATAGTCGCGGTGCACGAATACCTGCGGCTGGTGCAGCGCGCTGCCCACGAGCACGTCGCAAAGCGACTGCCACTCGGCCTCCTCCGCGGCGTCGAACTGCATGCCGAGGTGGGTGCCGCACAGCCAGTCGTGGAACAAGCTCAGCTCGAAGCGCAGGAACGGCTCGTCATAGGGCGGCAGCAGGGACTGGTACGCGGTGCCGCGGGCCTGCATCGTCGCGAGTGCGCGCAGCGCAGCGCCGTAGAGATCGCCGGCGCGCGAGCGATCGGCCTCGAGGCTCTCGAGGTACAGCGTGGAGCCGAGGTCGGTCAGCAGCAGGAAGCCCTGCTGCGCGTCCGCCTCGATCACGCGCGGCGCATTGATCCCCATCGCCTCGAGATAACCGGCGATCCGGATGAAGGGCAGGCAGTTTTCCTGCGGCGGTGGCGCGTCCATGACGATGTAGCTGGCATCGCCCCGCCGCAATCGAAAGTAACGGCGGAAGCTGGCATCGCCCGAAGCCGGCGTCAGCGTGGCCCCGGCGAGTGCGTCGATACCCCCGACCCAGTTTTTCAGTGCTGCAAGACGGGCATCCGTCCCGGCGTTCGAGTGTTTAATCGGTTGTCTCCGTAACGCGTTGAAGCGCCTGATAAACTGTGCGAAGGTACCGAACAAGGTAACAAATAAGAATGCCTGATAACATCCTGCTGTCACAGCCGCTACACGAACGTTGGGTTCGGGCACGAACTTGTCCTCAAGATTCCTGATCACGTCGATCTGCTTTCTCGGCCTGCCCGCGGCCCATGCCGCCGATCCGCTCGCCTGCGAGAACACGCTGGGCCTGCGGCTGTCCGAGCACGCACTGCAGGCCGTGCCGCTCGACAACCCGGACGTGGTGCAGCTCGAGGTCGGCAGCGTGGAAGCCGAGATGGGCGAGCAACCCAGGGTATCGCTGGACGGCGGCATCGTCTTGCGCCGCGCCGACAAGCTCGCCGGCGCGGACAGCGCCCACTTCGACCCCGTGACGCGCTCCCTGTATCTCACCGGCAACGTACGCTTCGAGGACCCGGGCACCCAGATACGCAGCGACAGCGCCGAGTTCGAATACGACTCCGGGCGGATCGGCTTCTCGGGTGCCGAGTTCTGGATGGGGAGCAACAACTCCAGGGGTGCCGCCGAGCGGCTGCAGATCAGCCAGGACGGGCTGCTGCAGCTCGACGACGTGAGTTACACGACGTGCCCGCCCGGATCGAACGACTGGCTGCTGCAGGCAAACGACATCGACCTCGACAGCCGCAACGGCACGGGCACGGCGCGCGGCGTCAGGCTGCGTTTCCAGGGCATACCGATTCTTTACGCGCCCTACCTGTCGTTCCCGATCAGCGACGCCCGCAAGACCGGCGTGCTGACGCCGGAAATCGGCAGCACGAGCCGCAGCGGCAACGAGATCGTCGTGCCGCTCTACTGGAACATCGCGCCGAACTACGACGCGACCTTCACGCCCCGGGTATTGACCGATCGCGGCGTGCAGATGCAGGGGCAGTTCCGCTACCTCACCCGGTCGCACAACGGCATCGTCGATGCGGAGTACCTGGACGACGACAAGCTCGACGGCGTGTCCCGCAGCTACATCGGCATCGATCATACGAGCCTGTTCCGGCAGCGCCTGCGCGGCGAGGTCGAATTCCGGGAGGTCTCCGACAACCAGTATTTCGAGGATCTCGGCGGCAGCCTGAGCACGTCGACGATCACCCATCTCAACCGCGCCGTGCGCTTCGACTTCCACACCGACAACCTGTCCCTGTTCGGCCAGGTCCAGGACTTCCAGACGATCGACGACGCAATCGTGCCCGAAGACGAACCTTACCGGCGCCTGCCGCAGCTGCTTGCCCGCGGGCAATGGGCGGACCTGTGGCTGGGAGCGACGACCCGGCTCGACGGCGAGGCCGTCAACTTCGATCGCAACGTCGGTGTGACGGGCTGGCGCTTCAACGTGCGACCCGAACTCGCGCTGCCGATGACACGGCCCGGCGTGTTCTTCACGCCGGCGATCGCACTCGACTACACGAGTTACGACCTCGACAATACCGCGCCGGGGCAAGCCGCGAACCCCGATCGCTTGCTGCCAATCGCGAGCGTGGACACCGGCATCGTGCTGGAACGCCTGATCAACAACTCGAGCAGGAAGCGGCTGCAGACGCTCGAACCGCGCCTGTTGTACGTGCACGTGCCTTTCAAGGACCAGTCGGATCTGCCGGTATTCGACACGATCACGCCCGATCTCAACCTGGTGCAGCTGTTCCGCAAGAACCGCTTCCTCGGGGTGGACCGCATTGCCGACACCGACCAGGTGAGCCTCGGACTCACGTCGCGAGTGCTCGACGTCGCCACCGGGCGCGAGCTGATGTCGGGGACCATCGGCCAGGTCCGCTACTTCAACACCAGCAGTGTCACCCTGCCCTCCGCCCCGGACTTCACCGACGAGTCGTCGGACTACATCGCCGAATTGCGTTTCCTGCTGCTCAGGAACGTCAACTTCGATCTCGGCCACCAGTGGGGCACCGGCAACCGCGGCACGACGCAGTCGCAGGCGCGCCTGCAATACCGTCCCGCGGAGAACCGCATCGTCAACCTGGCCTACCGTTTCCGGCGCGACTCGCTGGAACAGGGCGACGTGTCCTGGTCCTGGCCGTTGAGCCGGAAGTGGAACTTCGTCGGCCGCTACAACTACTCGTTCCGCGACGAAAAGGTCCTCGAGGAATTCTACGGCCTCGAGTACGAGAGCTGCTGCTGGGGCCTCAGGATGGTGACCCGGCGCTATATTTCCACGCGCGACGGAACTCGCGACACGACCTACGGTCTGCAACTCGTACTGAAGGGCATGGCCAGCGTCGGCACCGCCGCTGACAAATTGCTGGAACGTGGTATTCTTGGCTACTCTGCAGATCCCCGGTAGTAAATAGTGTTTAAAATCAATTACTTATGCGTAGCTGCCGCGCTCGCCGCGGCGCCGCTGAGCAGCGCCGACGAACTCTCCGAGACCGGTGAATTCCTCGACGGCGTGGCCGCCATCGTCAACGAGGGCGTGGTTCTGAAGAGCCAGCTGCGCGACGAAACGTCGATGATCACGAAGCGCGCGCGGGAACAGGGATTCCAGCTGCCACCGCCCAACGTCCTGCAGGAACAGGTCCTCGAGCGTCTCATCCTTACCGAGATCCAGCTGCAGCGGGCGGACCAGATCGGCCTGTCGGTGTCGGACCAGATGCTGAACGATTCGATCGCGCGCATGGCGCAGCAGGCGGGCATACCTTTCGAGCAGATGCCGGCGGCCCTCGCGGCGGACGGCATCGACTACGCGGACTTCCGTCGCGGCATGCGCGAGGAGATCACGCTCGAACAGCTGCGGCGCATCATGGTCGGCCAGGAGATCGACGTCTCCGACCGCGAGATCGAGCAGTGCATCACCGACCTCGAGGACAACGTCGTCGTCAACTCCGGCTGGAACCTGTCGCACATCCTGGTCAACCTGCCGGAAGGAGCGACGGGCGCCCAGATCGAGGAAACCCGCGAGAGGGCGCAAATCATCTACCAGCAGATAATTGACGGTGCCGACTTCGGCGAAATGGCCATCCGCTATTCGGAAAGCGATACCTCGCTGAGCGGCGGCATGCTCGGCTGGATTGAAGGACAGCAGATACCGTCGTTCTTCGTGGACATCCTGACCGGCATGGAAGCCGGCGATGTGTCGGAGCCGTTCCGTACCGCGAGCAGTTATCACATCGTCAAGGTGAACGAGCTGAGAAGTGCCATCCAGCGCAGCGAAATCAACCAGACCAGGGCGCGCCACATCCTGATCACGCCCAACGAGATCATTGACGACGCGACGGCGAAACAGCAGCTCGAGGGTGCGCTCGAGCGTATCGGGGAAGGCGAGGATTTCGGCGAACTCGCCAAGCTGCTGTCGGACGGCCCGACCGCGCCCGTCGGTGGCGATCTCGGCTGGTCGGACCCGGGATCGTTCGTGCCCGAGTTCGAAGAGGTCATGAGCGGCCTCGAAATTGGCGAGGTCAGCGAACCATTCCGCAGCCCGTTCGGCTGGCACATCGTCGAGGTCCTCGACCGGCGCGTCTATGACAACACCGAGGATCTCAAGCGGCGCAATTGCGACGCTCGCATCCGCAACAGCAAGATGGAAGACGAAACCCAGCTGTGGATGCGCCGGCTCCGCGACGAGGCCTTCGTCGTCAAGCGGATGTAACCGCCAGCGCTTTGTCTGCATCGGCGCCTCTCGTAATAACGGCCGGCGAACCCGCCGGGATCGGGCCGGAGCTGTGCCTCGCGCTCGCGAAGTGCAGTGACCTGCCCCGTTTCGTCGTGATCTCCGACCCCGGACTGCTGCGCTCGCGTGCGGCGCGCATCGGGCTGGAGGTGACCGTCACCGAAGTAGATCCCGAGGGCGGCCTGCCGCGTGACGCCGCGGACGATGAGCTTTACGTCGCCCCGTTTCCATTTCCCGCGGTCGCAGCCTGCGGCCGCCCCGACACCGCGAACGCGCAGACGCTGCTCGACGGCCTGCGGCATGCCGTGGCCGGCTGCCTGGACGGGCGTTACCGCGCGCTCGTCACGGCGCCGCTCAACAAGGGCGTCATCAATGACGCCGGCATTCCGTTCAGTGGGCACACCGAGTTCCTCGCCGAGTGCTGCGGCGCACGGTTGCCCGTGATGCTGCTGGCCGCCGGCGAGTTGCGCGTCGCGCTCGCGACCACGCACCTGCCGCTGCGCGAGGTGCCGGATGCGATCACGGCCGACAAGCTGCGCGACGTGCTCCGTATCCTGCTGCACGACCTGCGCCACCGCTTCGGCATCGCCGCGCCCGAAGTCGTGGTGTGCGGACTCAACCCGCATGCCGGCGAAGGCGGTCACCTGGGCTCGGAAGACGCAGCGATCATCGCGCCGGTGGTGGCCGAGTTCGCGGACGCGGGCGAGCGCGTGCGCGGTCCGCTCCCTGCCGACACGGCGTTCACACCCGCCGCCGGTCACAAGGATGCAGTACTCGCGATGTATCACGACCAGGGCCTGCCGGTGCTCAAGTACGCCGGCTTCGGCCGCGCCGTGAACATCACCCTCGGGCTGCCGATCGTGCGCACGTCCGTCGATCACGGCACCGCGTTCGACCTGGCCGGCAGCGGCAAGGCCGACCCGGGCAGCCTGGTGGCGGCCGTCGAGATGGCTGCGATGCTGTCCGAGCGGCAATGAAAGCACATCGACCGCGCAAGCGCTTCGGGCAGCACTTCCTGACCGACCCCGGCGTCATCGACGCGATCGTCCGTGCCATCGGCCCGCAACCGGGCGATACCATCGTTGAAATCGGTCCCGGGCAGGGGGCCATCACGGAGCCGCTGGCGAAGCAGGCCGGCAGGCTGCATTGCGTCGAGCTCGATCGCGACCTCGCGGCGTCGCTGCGCCGCCGGTTCGGCAACCGGGACAACGTCGCCATCCACGAGGCCGATGCCCTCAAATTCGATTTCTGTTCCCTCGGCGACTCCCTGCGGATCGTGGGCAACCTGCCCTACAACATCTCGACGCCACTGCTGTTTCACCTGGTCGACAGCCGTGACTGCATCGCGGACATGTACTTCATGCTGCAGAAGGAGGTCGTCGACCGCATGACCGCGAGCCCCGGCAGCAAGGCCTACGGCCGCCTCGGCATCATGCTGGGCTGCCATCTCTCGGTCGAGGCGCTGTTCGACGTCGGCCCGCAGTGCTTCGACCCGCCGCCCGCGGTCATGTCGGCCGTGGTCAGGCTCACGCCACTCGGCGCCGGGCGGCCGGCCATCGACGACGAGAAGCTGCTCGGACGTCTCGTGGCGACGGCGTTCGGCCAGCGCCGCAAGACGTTGCGCAACGCCCTGAAGACGATGGTGGACGAAGCGGAACTGCGTTCGCTGGGCATCGATCCCGGCGACCGGCCCGAATCGATCCCGGTATCCGACTACGTGGCGCTGGCCAATTACGTTTCGCGGCGCGGCGCTGATTCGGGCTAGAATAGCCGGGTATTCGAACCCACCGGATTCCCATGATCGAGAACAACTGCGAAATTCGAATCCAGGTCGCGACGAACTACGTCGACGAACAATCGGAACCCGAGGAGGACCGTTACGTGTTCGCGTACACGATAACGATCACCAACGAAGGCGACGTGCCGGCGCAGCTGATCAGCCGTCACTGGGTGATTACCGACGCGAACGGCAAGGTCCAGGAGGTGAGCGGCGACGGCGTGGTGGGTGAGCAACCGCACCTCGATCCCGGCGAGGTCTTCCGCTATTCCAGCGGCGCCGTGCTCGAAACGCCCGTGGGCGCGATGCAGGGCCTGTACCGCATGAAAGCTGACAACGGCGTGAGATTCGACGCGCCGATCGCACCTTTCACGCTCGCGGTGCCGGGCGTATTGAACTGACCGGCCCGCCGGCCCATGGCGCTTTACGCAATCGGTGACCTGCAGGGCTGCTACGACCCGTTCCGGCGACTCCTGGAAGCCATCGAGTTCGACCCCGCCAAAGACACCCTCTGGTTGACGGGCGACCTCGTCAACCGCGGGCCGAAATCGCTGAAGACGCTGCGCTTCGTGAAATCGCTCGGCGATGCCGCCGTAACGGTGCTCGGCAACCACGACCTGCACCTGCTGGCGCTGACCCAGGGGGCCGTGCCCCTCACCGGCCGCTTCGACTCGCTGGCCAAGACGCTGCGGGCGCCCGACCTCGACGAGCTCGTCGAGTGGCTGCGGCACAGGCCGCTGGCGCACTACTCCGAAGAACTCGATACCCTGCTCGTGCACGCGGGTACCCACCCGACCTGGGATGCGGCCGCAACGTTGCAGCGCGCCGCGGAGGTCGAGGCCGTGTTGCAGAGCCCCAAGTTCGGCAACCTCCTGAACAAGATGTACGGCAACCGGCCGAGCTACTGGGCGGGTTCGCACAAGGGTTACGGCCGGCTCAGGTTCATCATCAACTGCCTGACGCGTATGCGCATGCTGACCCCCGACCAGCACCTCAACATGCGGGCGACGGGTGCGCCCTGGCGCGGCGGCAAGAAGCGCATCGCGTGGTTCGACTTCCCGGAACACGCCTGGGGCGATACGCGCATCGTGTTCGGGCACTGGTCGCAACTCGGGCTGATCGTCCTGCCGGAAATGGTGAGCCTCGACACGGGCTGCGTCTGGGGCCGGCAACTGACGGCCGTAAGGCTCGACACCAAGGTCGCGCGCGTCTACCAGGTGCCCGGCCAGGACTGATGAACTACCAGGACTCCGCCGAATTCGCGGCCCGCCTCGACGGGGACGATCCGCTCGCGGGATTTCGTGAGCGCTTCGAGTTCCCGGCGGAGCGCGGCGGCCGCAGAGCTATCTACCTTTGCGGCCATTCGCTCGGGCTGCAACCGAAACTGGCCGCGCAATACGTGCAGGAAGAATTGTCGGAGTGGGCCCGGCTCGGCGTCGACGGCCACTTCCACGCAAGACGCCCGTGGGTGTCCTACCACCGCAACGCCACCGCCGCACTCGCCGCGCTGACCGGTGCGAAACCGTCGGAGGTCGTGGCGATGAACACGCTGACGGTCAACCTGCACGTCCTGATGACGAGCTTCTACCGGCCGCACGGACGACGGCGCAAGATCCTGATCGAGTCGACGGCCTTCCCGTCGGATCGCTACGCCGTCGCATCGCAGATCCGCCTGCACGGCCTCGACCCCGGCGACCACCTGCTGGAATGGCACCCGGGAGACGACGGGCTCCTGCACATGGACGACCTCGCCGGCCTGCTGCAACGCGAGGGCGACCAGGTCGAACTCGTGCTGCTGCCAGGCGTGCAGTACTACTCGGGACAGGCGCTCGACATGGCGGCGATCTGCACGCTCGCGCGCCAGCACGGCTGCAAGGTCGGGTTCGACCTCGCGCACGCAATCGGCAACGTCGCGCTCGACCTGCACGAGTGGGGTCCCGACTTCGCGGCCTGGTGCAGCTACAAGTACCTGAATGGCGGACCCGGCGCGATTGCCGGCGCATTCGTGCACGAGCGCCATCTCGCGCCCGACCGGGTCGAGCAGCTGCGCGGCTGGTGGGGTAACGACGAAGCGACGCGCTTCGAGATGCGCGACGAATTCGACCCGGCGCCGGGTGCGGACGCCTTCCAGCTCAGCTGCCCGCCGGTGTTGTCGTTCGCGCCGGTGCTCGCGTCGCTCGAGATCTTCGCTGAGGCGGGGCTCGGTCGGCTGATCGAAAAATCGCGACGCCTCACGGGCTACCTGGAGTGGCTGGTGGAACGCCGCTGCGGGGACCGCATCGGCATCATCACGCCGGCAACGGCACGCGGCTGCCAGCTGTCGCTGGTGGTCAGGGACCCGGGACTGGACGCCCGGCGGCTGTTCGACCGGCTCGCGGCACTCAACGTCATCGGCGACTGGCGCGAACCGGACGTCATCCGGCTCGCACCGGCACCGCTCTACAACGGCTTTGGCGACGTGTTCGAGTGCGCAGAACGGTTGCGGCAGGCTCTCGACAACGCCTGAATCACGCCGGCCGCCATTCGAAGACCATCAGGTCGAACGCGTAGTCGTGCTTCTCGTCGGCGTCATGGCGCTCCGATGACACCAATTGCCAATGGCTCCGGTCGATGTCGAAAAAGTAGGTGTCGCCCTCGATGTCCGCCTGAACCCGCGTCAGGTAGATGCGACCGGCATGCGGCAGGAATTCGCGGTAAACCCGCCCGCCACCGATGACCATCACTTCGTCGGCGTCACCGACGAGCTCCAGCGCCTCGCCGACCGACGACACGACGTCGCAGCCCGCGGCGGCATAGCCGGGATTGCGCGTCAACACGATGTTGTGCCGGTCGGGCAGCGGCCTGCCGATCGACTCGAACGTCCTGCGCCCCATGATGATCGGCTTGCCGGTCGTGATCCGCTTGAAATGCTTCAGATCGTCGGGGAGGTGCCAGGGCAGTTCGCCGTCGCGTCCGATTACGTTGTTCTTCGACGCCGCGACGACGAGACTGACGGTCATACCGCGACGGCTGCCCGAATGTGCGGGTGCGCCTCGTAGTTGAGGATCTCGAAATCCTCGAAGCGGTAGTCGAAGAGGCTCTCCGGCCGGCGCTTTATCGCGAGGCGCGGCAACGGCAGGGGCTTGCGCGACAGCTGCTCGTCCGCCTGCTCGAGGTGGTTGGTATAGAGGTGGCAGTCGCCGCCGGTCCAGATGAAATCGCCGACGGCGAGGTCGCATTGCTGCGCCAGCATGTGGGTCAGCAAGGCGTACGAGGCGATGTTGAAGGGCACGCCGAGGAAGATGTCGCAGCTGCGCTGGTAGAGCTGGCACGACAGCTTGCCGTCGGCAACGTAGAACTGGAACAGGCAATGGCACGGCGGCAGCGCCATCCTGTCGAGTTCGCCCACGTTCCAGGCGCTGACGATGATGCGGCGCGAATCCGGGTCTTCCTTCAGCTGCCGCACCACCTGGCTGACCTGGTCGATCGACGAACCGTCGGGCGCCGGCCAGCTGCGCCATTGCACGCCGTAGATCGGGCCGAGGTTACCGTCCTCGTCCGCCCACTCGTTCCAGATGGAAACGCCGTTCTCGGTCAGGTAGCGCGTGTTCTGGTCACCGCTCAGGAACCACAGCAGTTCATGGATGATGGACTTCGTGTGCAGGCGCTTCGTGGTGACGAGCGGAAAGCCCGCGCCGAGATCGAAGCGCATCTGGTAGCCGAACACCGACAGCGTGCCGGTGCCGGTGCGGTCCTGCTTGCGCGTGCCGTGCTCGCGGACGTGCCGCATGAAGGACAAATACTGTTGCATGTCAGGTGGTTGCCTCCTCGTTTCTCTTCGGCCGGTAGGCGAGGTACAGCAGCACCGCACCGGCGACGATCATCGGCGTGCTGAGCACCTGGCCCATGGTAACCCAGTCGGCGACGAGGTAGCCGATGTGCGCATCCGGCACCCGGTAGAACTCGATGTAGAAACGGAATACGCCGTACAGCAAAAGGAACAGCCCGGATACGGCCATGTACGGCCGCTCCCTGGACGAGAACCACCACAGGATCAGGAACAGCACGAGCCCCTCGAGCGCGGCCTCGTAGAGCATCGTCGGGTGCAACACTTCGGTGCCGGCGCTGAACCCCGCGAAGACGTGGTCCGGAACGCTGAAGGCCCACGGCACGTCGGTCGGTTTGCCCCACAGTTCGCCGTTGATGAAGTTGCCGATGCGCCCGAAGCCGAGACCGAGCGGCACCAGGGGGGCCACGAAATCGGTCATCTGCCACATCGTCTTGCCGAGCTTGCGGCCGTAGAGCCACATCGCGATGAGCACGCCGGCGAGGCCGCCGTGGAACGACATGCCGCCCTGCCAGATCTTGACGATGTAGAGCGGGTCCTCGGCCATGTTGGCCCAGCCGTAGAACAGGATGTAGCCGAGCCGCCCGCCGGCGATGACGCCGAGCATCACGTAGAAACACGAGGTCGTCGACCTGCTGGGGCGTGATCGTCGACCACGGCTGCCGGCTGCGCCGCCGCGCAAGCCACCAGCCCGCGAGGAAGCCGAGCACGTACATCATGCCGTACCAGCGGATCTTGAGACCGAAAATCGAGAAGATGACCGGATCGATCTCGGGATATGTCAGCATGCGGGAGGTTCCGGCGGTGGGTTCGGTGGCCGGTAGTCTAACAATTCCCGGCGATACGCTATAGTGATCCGCCGTCCCCGAAATGCCGAGATGCCGAACCGACTCGCAAAAGAAACCAGCCCCTACTTGCTGCAGCACGCCGACAACCCCGTCGACTGGTACCCGTGGGGCGACGACGCGTTCGCCCTCGCCCGCGAACTGGACAAGCCGGTGCTGCTGTCGATCGGCTATTCCGCGTGTCACTGGTGCCACGTCATGGCGCACGAATCGTTCGAGGACGACGCCACGGCCGCGGTCATGAACGAGCTGTTCGTGAACATCAAGGTCGACCGCGAGGAGCGGCCCGACGTCGACAAGATCTACCAGACCGCGCAGCAGCTCCTGACGCAGCGGACCGGCGGCTGGCCGCTCACGATGTTCATCGATCCCGACGACCGGCGGCCGTTCTTCGGCGGCACGTATTTCCCGAACGAGGCGCGCTACGGCATGCCGGCCTTCAGCGATCTGCTGCGGAGCGTGGCCACGTACTTCCGGGAACAGCGCGACGAGGTACGGCGCCAGGGCGCAAAGATCACGGAGGTGCTCGGCCGGCTCGAGCCGCCGGCGGCGGGTGACGAGCTCGCCATGACGGCGGCACCGCTCGGGAAAATCCGCACGGCGCTGGAGCGGACCTTCGACAGCGAATTCGGCGGCTTCGGCAGCGCCCCCAAGTTCCCGCACCCGACGACGATCGACCGGCTCCTGCGGCACTGGCGCGACACGGCCGGCGATGACGATCCCGATCTCGACGCGCTCTACATGGCCACCCTGACGCTCACGCGCATGGCGGACGGCGGCCTGTTCGACCACGTCGGCGGCGGCTTCTGCCGCTACTCCGTGGACCGCTACTGGCAGATCCCGCATTTCGAGAAGATGCTGTACGACAACGGCCCGCTGCTGGCGCTCTACGCCCAGGCCTTGCTCGCGACCGGCGACGACTATTTCGCCGCGGTGGCGAACGCCACGGCGGACTGGATGCTGGCGGACATGCGCTCGCCCGAGGGCGGTTTCTACGCCACGCGCGATGCGGACTCCGAGGGCCACGAAGGGCTGTACTACTTGTGGACCCCGGACGAGGTGGGCGGGCTGCTCGACGACGCCGATTACGCGATCTTCGCCAGCCGTTTCGGGCTGGACGAGCCCGCCAACTTCGAGGGCCGCTGGCACCTGACCGTGCGCCGCTCCATCGAAGACGTCGCCGCAACTGCGGGCGTCGCGGCGGACGATGCCGAGGCGGCGATCGAGCGCGGCAAACGGGCGTTGCTGAAGGCCCGCGCCGGCCGGGTCGCGCCAGGGCGCGACGAGAAGCAGCTGACGGCCTGGAACGCGCTCGCAATCCGCGGCCTCGCGATCGCCGGCCAGGGGCTCGAGCGCGACGACCTCGTCGACGCGGCGGCAACGGCCGTCGACTTCATTCGTGAGACGCTCGTCGTCGACGGGCGCCTGCTCGCGAGTTTCAAGGACGGCGAAGCGCGTTTCCCGGCCTACCTCGACGACCATGCTTTCCTGCTCGACGCGCTGCTGGAGTTGCTGCAGGCGCGATGGTCGACGCAGCACCTGCAGTTCGCGGTCGCGCTTGCCGACACGCTCCTCGAGCGCTTCGAGGACCCGGAAGGCGGCGGCTTCTTCTTCACCGCCAACGATCACGAGGAACTCATCCACCGGCCCAAGCCGCTGGCCGACGAATCCGTGCCCTCGGGCAACGGCGTCGCGGCGTTCGCGCTGCAGCGGCTCGGCTTCCTGCTGGGCGAGACGCGCTACCTCGATGCCGCCGAACGAACGTTACGCGCCGCCTGGCGCGCCATGGACGAGTACCCGCACGGACACGTAACGCTGCTGACGGCGCTCGAGGAGTACCTCACGCACCCGGAGATCGTGATCATCCGCGGCGACGCCGACGCAACCGCGCGCTGGCGCGACGCCGCCGCCAGGCTCTATGCGCCGCGCCGTCTCGTGTTCGCGATCGGCCGCGACGACGACACGTTGCCGGGCGCGCTCGCCGAGCGCGCCCCAGTGGACGGCGAAACCGTCGCCTACCGCTGTCTCGGCACGCACTGCGAGCTGCCGGTCACGAGCTGGGAGGCGCTCGTCGCGAGCATCTCGCAGCAGTGAACGGTCGCGGGCCGAGGCCCGCGCCTGCAGGTGGTCGCGTCGTCGCAGGCGCGGTTCTCGAACCGCAAGCTCGGGCCCAGGCCCGCTCCTGCGGGCGATTCGTTTCGCTGCAGGAGCGGTTCTCGAACCGCGATCGCGGGCCAAGGCCCGCTCCTACGGGAGAATCGTGTTGCTGTAGGAGCGGTTCTCGAACCGCGATCGCGGGCCAAGGCCCGCTCCTACGGGAGAATCGTGTTGCTGTAGGAGCGGTTCTCGAACCGCGACCGCGGGCCAAGGCCCGCTCCTGCGGGCGATTCGTTTCGCTGTAGGAGCGGTTCTCGAACCGCGACCGCGGGCCAAGGCCCGCTCCTACGGGGCGTAGCCGGTGAGTTCGACGTAGCCGCGCCCGGTGATGGGCGAACCGTTGCGCTCGCCCTCTACGTCCACGGCGCCTTCCCAGTAGCGCACCGTCGTGAACAACTCCTGGTCGGCCATGACCGGTCGTATCTGCAACTCGAGCCCCTGCCGCGGCGCGCGCAGGGTCCAGGCCGAAGGGTAGACGCCGCCTTGCGGGCTTTCCCACGTGTCCGTGACCGTGATCTCGACGTCGTCGCGCTCGAGGTGCAGCGACCCGCCGTCCGCGTCGATCCACGTGCCGGCGCTGTGCTCGTCCTGGCTGCCGTCCAGCTTCCTCAGGTTGTAGAACATCAGGTCGCTGCCGTCGGACAACTGCAGCGCGAACCAGTCCCAGCCGAGCTGGTCGGCGCCAAGCGCGCTCGTGCTCCACTCCCGGTCGAGCCACGACAGGCCGGAGACGCTGAAGGTGTCGTCGCCGAGGCGCAGCGAACCGTCGGTCCGCCAGCGCGTCATGGAATAGTAGTAAGACGCATTGCCCGGCTCTGCCGACTTCTGCGACAGCCCGGCATCGCCATTCAGCACCGGCGGCTTCGCCGCCGTCATTGCGAGGTCGACCGAGAACCCGGGGTCGGACGCCTGCAGCCGCCACCGCTCTGGCGGGCCTGCCTCCGTCGCCGCGATCGCCCAGTCCTCGATCCAGACCCGGAACGGCGACGACTCGGCGCCCGCGAGGCCGAGCGCGCCGCGCGAAAACCGTTCGGCGGCGAAGAAGCGCTCCCGGTCGGCATCGGTGACGGCAAAGTGCGCGATGTAGACCTGGTTGCTGCGCCACGCCGACTCCGCCGGCGGCGCCGCCGGCGTCAGCGCGAAGCGAAAAATCGTGAGCTCGAAGCCGAAACGCCGGCCGCCGTTGCCGTCGAGGTTGCCGGTGACGTACCACCACTCGTTGCGGAAGCCCGGATGCGGGCCATGATCGTCCGGGAAGACGAAGTCCCGTGTTTCGAGCGCCTTCTCGAAGCCGGCGTCGTCGTCGCTGCCCAGCAGCTCGGACAGCCGCGACGGCACGTCGCCGCCGTCGCCGGCGGCCGTCATCGGCAACAGCGACAACGCCGCCGGTATGATCCACGAACCGGTGAGCCGGGCTGGCATCTACTCCTCCCGCATGGCCGCCGCCGGCTGGCTCCGGGCCGCGCGGAAAGCCGGGTAGACGCCGGCCAGCAGGGCCGCGCCGATGGCGAAAACGATCGCCGACAGCAGGATGCCGGGCGCGACCGACGTGTCGATCTGCCAGCCGAAGGCGCGGCGATTGATCACCTCGATCAGCACGTACGCCATCATGATCCCGAGCGGCACCGCGGCGATGCCGCTCAGCAGGCCGATGACCGCGGTCTGCGTCGTGATCATCGTGCCGAGCTGCAGAGGCGTCATGCCCAGCGCACGGAGCACGGCCAGTTCACGGCCGCGTTCGAGCTGCAGGGCCAGCATGGCACCGAGGATGCCGATGAAAGCCACGCCGACCGCGAGCCAGTAGAGGACGTCGGTGATGACGAACGTGCGGTCGAAGATCTCCAGCGACAACTCGCGGATGCGCGCATTGGAATTGAAGCGGATCTCCTGCCTGCCTGCGCTGACGTCGCCGATGCGGGCCATGATCGACTCGGGATCGGCGTCGTCCGCGAGATAGAGCCCGACCGAGTCCACGCGATCGTCGTCGAAATGCCGCTCGTAGACGTTGCGGCTCATGAGCATCGCGCTCGCGTTGATGTCATAGCTCTGGTAGGTCGCGGCGATTTCGAACGCGTGCGGGCCGCGATCCGTCGGCAGCGTCACCACGTCGCCGAGCGCGACCTCGTGCTGGTACGCATAGGGTTCGGAGACGAGCACGACGTCCTCTTGCTCCCATCGCGGCCAGACGTCGTCCGGGTCGGCATCGATGATCTCGGTACCGG
The DNA here is from genome assembly GCA_963712755.1 of uncultured Gammaproteobacteria bacterium. Lineage (GTDB taxonomy): Bacteria > Pseudomonadota > Gammaproteobacteria > Steroidobacterales > Woeseiaceae > UBA1847. Next base: position 295,331 of record CAVQIY010000002.1, read on the forward strand.
CGTAGCTGCCCGGCGCCATCCGGATCGCGACCAGCTGCGTGCGACCGTCCACATCTTCGAGCTGCACCCGGCGGCTGGTGCTGAACGCGTCGACGCCGCCCAGCGCCGTGATGTCCGCGAGCAGCCCCGGATCCAGCGATCCCCGCTGCGCGCCCGCGTACACGTCCGCCTGCAGCGTCTGCCGCAGCCAGCCGTCGACGGAGCCGCGGAAACTGTCCACCATGACGCTTACGCCGATGGTCGCGGAGACCGCGACCGCGAGCGCGACGATCGCCACGCCCGTGCGGCTCAGGCTCTGGCCGATCCCGGCCACCGCCATGCGCGCCAGCATGCCGCCGATGCGTGATGCCAGCGGCGCGAGCACGGCCGAGGCGGCCCTGACCGCGAGCGGCACGCACAGCGCGAATCCGAAGATCAGCAGGAACACAGCGACCAGGCCCGCAAGCAGGCTGCGCCCCGAGGCGGCCAGCACGGCCACCGCGGCCAGCATCGTCACCACGCCCGCGAGCGCCACGCGCGGCAACAGCCGGCCGGTGCGGCGTTCGAGCGACGAGCGCGCCATGGCGAGCCGCGGCGGGAACGACATCGCCTCGATGGCCGGCACGGCCGCGGCCGCGATCGACGCCCCGACCCCGGCCACGACCCCCTTGGCGATCGACAGCGGATCGACCATCACGTCGGTGACGGTGAGCCGGAAATACAGGTCGTTGATGGACTGCGCGACGAGCGCCAGCAGGCGGTCGCCGAGCACGATACCGGCGGCGACGCCGAGCAGCGACGCGACCGACCCGACCACGGCGGCCTCGGCGAGGATGAGCGCAAACATACGGCCGCGCGTCACGCCGAGCGCGCGCAGGTTGCCGATCAGCGCACGGCGCTGCAGCACGGAGAAACTGACGCTGTTGTAGATGAGGAACAGCCCCACCAGCAGCGCGAGCAGGCTCATGGCCGCCAGGTTGGTCATGAAGGCGGCACTCATCTCGGCCGTCGTCCGCGTGCGCCCGGCGGCGTTCAGCACGCGGTGCCCGTCCGGCAGCGCCTTCTCCAGGCGCGCCAGCGCCGCGTGATCGCCGTCCGCGATCCGCGCGTCGATGCGCGTCAGCCGCCCGACGCTGTCGAGCCACACCTGCGCCGTCGCGATGTCCGTCACCAGCACGTTCTGCAGCGCGGTGCCGTCGTCCTCGCCGAACGTGCCGATCAGCGTGGCAGCGAAGGTGCGGCCGTGCGCATGCAATGTGAAATCCTGGCCCGCCTGCAGCCCGAATTCCCGCGCCGTCGACGGCGACATCGTCACCGCGCCGGGCCGCACCAGGAAGTCCCGGAACAACGACTCGCCGGGGGTGGCGTCATCGCCCGCCGTCTGCGCCTCCCCCGTGAACGACCGCAGCGCCTGTTCCGCGAACAGGTCGACGCCCAGCACCGTGAACGGGGTGTCGTCGACGATCGCGGTGCCTTCGACGACCGGGGCGATGTCGCGGATGCCCTGCTCCACGCGCAGGCGCACGTACACCGATTCGTCGATGCCGCGCGGGCCGCCGATCACCTGGTGCGTTGCCTCGCCGGCGACCGCGTCCATCGACATCAGGAACGCCTTGCGGGCGCTGGCATTGGCGAGATCGACCGCGACGATCACCGCGACGCCGATGCCGATGCCGAGCAGCGCGAGCGCGAGCTGCAGCGGGTGCCGCAGCAGGTAGCCGAAATTGGCGCGCAGCGTCACCGGGATCATGGGTTGTCGCGGACTCGCGCGGGTGTCGCCAGCTTGCCGCCATGGATCTCGATCTCGCGGTCGCAGACCGACGCGACCCGCGCGCTGTGCGTGGCGATCAGCATGGTGCCGCCGCGCTCGCGCACCAGCCGGTCGAGCAGCCCGAGCACGGTCTCGGCCGTGCTGTCGTCGAGGTTGCCGGTCGGCTCGTCGGCGATCACGACCGCGGGCTCGTGGCAGAGTGCGCGCGCAATGGCCACGCGCTGCTGCTCGCCGCCCGAAAGCACGTCGGGGTAACTCGCCGCGCGGTCGCCGAGGCCCACGGCGTCGAGGAGTTCGGCGATACGCCGCGCAGCCGCGGCCGCCGGCACACCGTTCAGTTCGAGCACGAGCCGGATGTTGTCCGCGACGTCGAGGGTCGACACCAGGTTGAAGGCCTGGTAGACGAAGCCGATGTGGCGGCGCCGGAACAGCGTGCGGTCGCGCTCGGACAGGCCGGTGAGCTCGACCCCGGCAACCGCGATGCGGCCGGCGTCCGGCGTGTCGATGCCGCCGATGAGGTTCAGCAGCGTGGACTTGCCGGAACCGCTGCGGCCGCGCACGGCCACGGTCTCGCCGCGCAGGAAGTCGGCGCTGACGTCGTCCAGCACCCGGTGCTGCCGGCGTCCCTCGGTGAACGACTTGCTGAGGTTGCGTAGCTGGATATCGCTGCTGGCGGTCATTTCGCGGTTCGATCTCGCATTGCGTCATTCCCTTACGGACGGCGGCCAAGTAATAGCATAGTTTTTCGCTGCGAATTTGAAGCAAATTCCTTGAAATAGGGGTCCAAACGGTCTATCTAGTACCCTTTGGCGGCAGATTGGCCGCGGACTTCGGCGAGCGAACACCTTGGACACGGCGACCACGAGCAACAGGCGATCACGGGCGGCAACCGGCCGCCTGCTCGGCGTGCTCGGCCTGTTCTGGCTGAATCTCGTGGTTGCGCCGTGCGCACTCGCGTTCGGCGCCGAGCATGACTGCCCCCACTGCCCGCCCGAACAGGCCGGGGAGATGGCCGCCCATCACGGGCATCACGATGACGTGGCCGCCACGGGCTGCGACTCCCTGGCGTCGGACTGCGACGACCTCGGTGACTTTGCCCACGAGGCGCGCGGCGCGCAGCTCAAGCTGAAAGACAAGGCAGAGCCCGTTTCGATGGCGCCGCCCGCGCTTCCCGAGGTATCGATCGACACCGCCGGCTGCGTGACGACGGCGGCCGACCCACCCGATCCGGACCCGGAATTTCCGCCCCTTTACCTGCTGAATTGCGCATTCCTGGATTAGACGACTCCCCGCTGTAGACCGTTTTCGTTCCGGTTTTCACCGCAGGAGTTTGTCTGATGTTGTCTCATTTCGGGCCTGGACCCGACACCTTGTACCGCCGCGTCGCCATCGTCGCGTTGCTGGTCCTGCCGTTCCCGCCTGCGCTTGCGCAGCACGACATCCCGCTGACGATCGCAGAGGCGGAAGACCTCGCGCTCGCGGCCGAGCCCGGCCAGCAGGCATTGCGTGCACGCGCTGCGTCGCTCGAGGAGCAGGCCGTGGTGGCCGGCGCCCTCCCCGACCCCATGCTGCGCGTGGGCCTGAACAACTACCCGATACAATCGGGTGACTTCACGACGGAGGGCATGACCAACGTCGGCGCCACCTACCGCCAGGCCTTCCCGCGCGGCGACACGCGCTCGCTCGGCAACCTGAAGTTCACGCATCTCGCTGACGCGCAGCGGCAGGAAGCCGATGCGCGCGGCAAGGACGTGCTGGCGGCGGCCCGGGTCGCGTGGCTGGACCTGTACTACTGGAGCAAGGCGCGCGACCTGGTCCGTGAATCGCGGCCGTTCTTCGAGGATCTCGTCACGATCACGCGCTCACTGTATGCCGTCGGGCGCCGCAACCAGCAGGACGTGCTGCGCGCCGACCTGGAGTTGAGCCGTCTCGACGACCGCCTGATCGACATCGAGCGGCAGCAACGGCGCGCACGCGCCCAGCTCGGCGAGTGGATCGGCGACGCGGCAGAACGCCGCGTCGCGGACAAGCTGCCGCAGTGGGATGCTGCGCCGCCACTCGAAAGCCTGGTTGCAACGCTGCGCGAACACCCGGCCCTGCAGGCGGCAGATGCGCGCATCGCGGCACAGGATGCCGGCGTCGAACTCGCAGAACAGCGGTCGAAGCCGGGCTGGGCGCTCGACGTCGGCTACTCGTACCGCGACGGAGCGCTGCCGAACGGCGACCCGCGCTCGGATTTCATCACGGTCGGCGTCACCGTCGACCTGCCGTTTTTCAGCAGGCGGTCGGTCGACAGCACCCTGTCCGCAGCGCTGCAGGACCGTAGCGCGGCGCAAGCCGACAAGGAACGCATGCTGCGATCCCTCGAGAGCCGGCTTGCCACGGAATACTCGCGCTGGCAGGAACTGTCGCGGCGACTCGCCCTGTACGAGGAACGCATCCTCGTGCAGGCAAGCGACCACGCCCAGGCCGCCCTGCTCGCCTACCAGAACGATCGCGGCAATTTCGCCGACGTCATGCGCGGCTATATCGACGATCTCAATACGCGGATCGACTACGTACGACTGAATGTCGAGCGCGAGCAGGCCTACGCCGTGCTCGCGAACCTCGGAGGGCTTCCCCGATGAACAACAAGACGCTCTGGATCATCCTGCTGGCGGCCGCGGTCGGCATCGGCTTCCTCGCCGGCCGTTTACTCACACCCGAAGACAACGGCGGCACCGCGGCGCCGGGCGCCGGCGGCGAGCGCGAGATCCTGTACTGGGTCGCGCCGATGGACGCGAACTACCGCCGCGACGGGCCGGGCAAGTCGCCGATGGGCATGGACCTCGTGCCCGTGTATGCCGACGAGGTGGACAACCAGCCGGGCACCGTGAAAATCGACCCGACCGTCGTCAACAACCTCGGCGTGCGCACGGCGCAAGCGGAACGCGGCGCGCTGCCGCGGCACATCGACACGGTCGGTTACGTGCGTTTCGACGAAGACACGCTGCACCACGTGCATACGCGCGTCGACGGCTGGATCGAGAAGCTCGCCACCACCGCGACCGGCGACCCCGTGAAGAAGGGCCAGTTGCTGTTCGAGCTGTACTCGCCGACGCTCGTCAACGCGCAGCAGGAGTTTCTCGCCGCGCGGCGCAGCAATAACAGCGTATTGCTCGCGGCATCGACGGAGCGCCTGATGGCGCTGGGGATGACCAAGGACAAGATCGCACGCCTCGAGCAGGAAGGCAGCGTCCGACAGCGCATCCCCGTGTATGCGGCGACCGACGGTGTCATCGCCAACCTCGCGGTGCGCGAGGGCATCTACATCACGCCGGCGAACGAGGTGATGTCGATTGCGGAACTCGACAAGGTCTGGGTTCTCGCCGAAGTCTTCGAGCGCGAGGCGGCCTGGGTGAAGCCAGGGCAGATGGCGATGGTCGAACTCGATTACCTGCCCGGCAAGATGTGGCACGGTACCGTCGACTACGTCTACCCGGAACTCGATCCGAAGACCCGCACGCTGACCGTGCGCATCCGCTTCGACAACGAGGACGAGATGCTGCGGCCGAACATGTTTGCGCGCGTCACGATCCACGCCGAGGCGACCGGGCAAGTCGTGCACGTGCCCCGCGAGGCAGTCATCCGCGGCGGCACCATCGACCGGGTCGTCGTAGCGCTGGGTGACGGGCGTTACCGGTCTCGCCCCGTGACGCTCGGCATCGAGTCCCACGACCGCGTGGCCATTCGCTCCGGCCTGGAGGCGGGCGAGGAGATCGTGGTTTCGGGCCAGTTCCTGATCGACTCCGAGTCGAACATCGAGGCCGCACTGGCACGCATGGATTCGTCCGGCGACGACCTGCAGGACGATCACGGGCAGATGGACCACGGCCAGATGGAACACGACGCGGCGGACGATGGCGACATGGATCATTCCGGGATGGATCACGGTACACACACCGATGAACCGGAGATGGAACACGACCATGGCGAGATGGATCACAGTGAAATGAATCACGACGAGCTGGAGCGCCAGCAATGATCGCCGCGATCATCCGCTGGTCGATCGCGAACCGGCTGCTGGTGGTCATCCTGACGCTGATGCTCACCTTCTGGGGCATCTACGCCGTGCGCGAGACGCCGGTCGACGCGCTGCCCGACCTCTCCGACGTGCAGGTCATCGTCAAGACGTCGTTTCCCGGCCAGGCGCCGCAGGTCGTCGAGGACCAGGTGACCTATCCCTTGACGACGGCAATGCTCGCGGTGCCCAAAGCCGTCACCGTGCGCGGCTACTCGTTCTTCGGCGATTCGTACGTGTACATCATCTTCGAGGACGGCACCGACCTCTACTGGGCCCGTTCCCGCGTCCTCGAGTACCTGAGCCAGGTTGCCGGGCAGCTGCCGGAGAACGCGAAGCCGGCGCTCGGACCCGACGCCACCGGCGTCGGCTGGATTTTCCAGTATGCGCTCGTGGACCGGACCGGCCGGCACGACCTCTCGGAACTGCGCAGCCTGCAGGACTGGTTCCTGAAATACGAACTGCAAACGGTCCCTGGCGTCGCCGAAGTCGCGACCATCGGCGGCATGGTGCGCCAGTACCAGGTCGTGGTCGACCCGGACAAGCTGCGCGCTTTCGGCATCCCGCTCGCGCGGATCAAGAACGCGATCCGCAACGGCAACCAGGAAACGGGCGGCTCGGTCGTGGAGATGGGCGAAGCCGAGTACATGGTGCGCGCGAGCGGCTACCTGCAGAACAAGGACGACCTCGCCAACATCCCGCTCGGCGTCAACGAGCAGGGAACCCCGCTGGTGCTCTCGGACGTCGCGGAGATCCGGCTCGGCCCGCAGATGCGCCGCGGCATCGCCGAACTCGACGGCGAGGGCGAAGTCGTCGGCGGCGTCATCGTCATGCGCTGGGGCGAGAACGCGTCGAAAACCATCGACCTCGTGAAACAGCGGCTCGCCGAGCTCGAGCGCAGCCTGCCCGAAGGCGTCGAGATCGTCGTGACCTACGACCGCTCCGACCTGATCGAGCGCGCGGTCGATACCCTGCAGGGCAAGCTCATCGAGGAATTCCTCGTCGTCGCGCTGGTCTGCGCCGTGTTCCTGTTCCACCTGCGCTCCTCGGCGGTGATTTTCTTCAGCCTGCCCGTGGGCATCCTCGTGGCGTTCATCATCATGCACCTGCAGGGCATCAACGCGAACATCATGTCGCTGGGCGGCATCGCGATAGCCATCGGCGCGATGGTCGATGCGGCGATCGTGATGATCGAGAACGTGCACAAGCACATCGAGAAGGAGCCGCTGACGGACGAGAACCGCTGGCGCATCATGCAGGAGGCCGCCACCGAAGTCGGCCCGCCGCTGTTTTTCTCCCTGCTGATCATCACACTGAGCTTCCTGCCCGTGTTCACGCTCGAGGCGCAGGAAGGCCGCCTGTTTGCGCCGCTCGCGTTCACCAAGACCTACGCGATGGCCGCGGCCGCCGGCCTGTCGATCACGCTGGTGCCGGTGCTGATGGGCTACTTCATCCGCGGCAGGATCATCCCGGAAGACAAGAACCCGATCAATCGAGGCCTGGTCGCGGTGTACCGGCCGGTGATCGACCTGGTCATCCGGGCGCCGAAGGCGACGCTCGTGGTTTCGGCGCTGATACTCGTCGTCGGTCTCTGGCCCGCCACGCGCCTCGGCTCGGAATTCATGCCGCCGCTCGACGAAGGCGACCTGATGTACATGCCCACGACCTACCCGGGCGTGTCCATCGACAAGGCGCGCGAGATCCTGCAGCAGACCGACAAGATGATCCGCGCCGTCCCGGAGGTGAAGCAGGTCTTCGGCAAGATCGGCCGCGCGGAGACCGCGACCGACCCGGCGCCGCTGACGATGATCGAGACCGTCATCCAGCTCAAGCCGCGCGAGGAGTGGCGCGAAGGCATGACGCCGGAAGGCTTGCGCGCCGAACTCGACCAGGTCGTCCAGTACCCGGGACTCACGAATGCCTGGGTCATGCCGATCAAGACACGCATCGACATGCTCGCGACGGGTATCAAGACACCCGTCGGCATCAAGGTCGCGGGGCCGGACCTCGAAGTCATCGAGGGCATCGGGCAGCAGCTCGAAGAGATCCTGCAGGACGTCGAGGGCACGGCGTCGGTCTACTCGGAACGCGTCGCGGGCGGCCGTTACATCGACGTCGACATCGACCGCAAGCGCGCCTCGCGTTTCGGCCTCAATATCAGCCGACGTGCAGGACGTCGTGCGCTCGGCCGTCGGCGGCATGAACATCACGCAGACCGTGGAAGGCCTCGAGCGCTACCCGGTGAACCTGCGCTATCCGCAGCGCGTGCGCGACTCGGTGGAGCAACTGAAACTGCTGCCGATCGTCACGCCGGATGGCGCGCGCATCGCGCTCGCCGACGTCGCCGAGGTCAGGGTCGTCGACGGCCCGCCCGCCATCAAGAGCGAGAATGCACGCCCCAATGGCTGGATCTACGTCGACATCAGCGGCCGCGACCTCGGCTCCTACGTCGCCGAGGCACAACGCGTCGTCGCGGAGCAGCTCGAGTTGCCGACCGGCTACTCGATCGCCTGGTCCGGACAGTACGAGTACATGGTGCGCGCGCAGGAACGTCTCGCGGTCGTCGGCCCGGTCACGCTCGCGATCATTGCGCTGCTCCTGTACATCAACTTCCGGCGCTTCCCGGAGGTCGCGATCATCCTGGGCACTTTGCCCATGGCGCTCATCGGTGGGCTATGGCTGCTGTACCTGCTGGGCTACGACCTCTCCGTGGCCGTCGGCGTAGGCTTCATCGCGCTCGCGGGCGTTGCCGTCGAAATCGGCGTGGTGATGCTCGTCTACCTCAACCTGGCCATCCGGCGGCGCATCGCCGAGGCGCGTTCCGCCGGCCGACCGCTCGCGTTGAGCGACGTGCAGCAAGCGGTGATCGAAGGCGCATTGCTCCGCGTCCGCCCGATCATGATGACGGTTGCCACGATCATCGTCGGCCTGCTGCCGATCATGCTGGGAAGCGGTACCGGCTCGGAAGTGATGCGCCGCATCGCGGCGCCCATGGTCGGCGGCATGGTCAGCGCCACCGTCTTGACCCTGATCGTGATTCCCGCATTATTCCTTCTATGGCGTTCCCGCCATACCGAGGTCAGTAGCTCATGAACGACAAGCATAGCCACGAACACGCCTGCTGCCACGGCAGCCACGCGAAGAGCGAGCCGCCACCGGCGGAAGAGAAACAGCAATCGCAGGGCCACGACTGTTGTCATTCGGCGGCAAGCGAACCGCCGCCCGTGAAGAAGGAGGAGCCGTCGCACGGCCACAGCTGCTGCCATTCGGCCGCCAGTGCGGAGCCGATACCCGCAGGCAAGTACGATCTCGTGCCTCCCGGGTACGACGGCATGGTCTACACCTGCCCCATGCACCCGGAAGTTCGCGACATCCGCAACTCGGGCTGCCCGATCTGCGGCATGGCGCTGGAGCCCGAGGGCATCGTCATCGGCGAAGAAGACACCTCGGAACTCGACGACATGCGGCGGCGTTTCTGGATCAGTGCAGTACTGACCCTGCCGCTGTTCGTGTACGCGATGGGCGAGATGATCCCCGGCACGCCGCTTGCCGGCATCGTGCCGGCGGGCTGGGCGCAGGTACTGCAGCTGGCCCTCGCGACCCCGGTCGTGCTGTGGGGCGGCTGGCCGTTCTTCGTGCGCGGCGTGCAGTCGGTGCGCACCTGGAACCTCAACATGTTCACGCTGATCGGGCTCGGCGTGGCGGTGGCGTTCGGTTATTCGCTGGTCGCGACGCTCGCCCCCGGTATCTTCCCGGACGCGTTTCGCAATGCGGACGGCCACGTCGCCGTGTACTTCGAGGCGGCCGCCGTGATCACGACGCTGGTCCTGCTCGGGCAGGTGCTGGAACTGAAGGCACGCAGCCAGACCTCGGGCGCCATCCGGGCGCTGCTCGAACTCGCGCCGCCGACGGCACGGCGTATCGGCGACGACGGCAGCGACGAGGAAGTGTCGCTCGACGACGTGTCGACCGGCGATCGGCTGCGGGTACGCCCCGGCGACAAGGTGCCGGTCGACGGCGAAGTGCAGGAAGGCAGCAGCAGCGTCGATGAATCGATGATCAGCGGCGAACCGATCCCGGTCGGGAAAGGACCGGGCGACACGGTCATCGGCGGCACGGTCAACGGCACCGGCAGTTTCGTCATGGTCGCCACCAGGGTCGGCGACGACACGGTGCTCTCGCAGATCGTGCACATGGTCGCCGAGGCGCAGCGCAGCCGGGCGCCGATCCAGCGGCTGGCCGACGTGGTCGCCGGCTGGTTCGTGCCGGCGGTCGTCATCGCCGCCGTCGTTACCTTTGTCGTCTGGGCGCTGGTCGGGCCGCCGCCGGCGATGACCTACGCGATCGTCAACGCGGTGGCGGTGCTGATCATCGCCTGCCCCTGCGCGCTCGGCCTCGCGACGCCGATGTCGATCATGGTCGGCACGGGCAAGGGCGCGCAGAACGGCATCCTGATCAGGAATGCCGAGGCGCTCGAGGGCTTCGAGAAGGTCGACACGATCGTCGTCGACAAGACCGGCACGCTCACCGAGGGTCACCCCGAACTCGTGATGGTGACGCCGTTCGGCGACTACAGCGAGGCATCGCTGCTCGCCCTCGCCGCTGCCGTGGAAACCGCCAGCGAACATCCGCTGGCAGCGGCCATCGTCAGGGGCGCGAAGGACCGCTCCGTGTCGCTTGAGGGCCAGAAAGGCTTCCAGTCGGTCACGGGACAGGGGGCGACGGCCGAGGTATCGGGCAGGCAGGTCGCCGTGGGCAACGAGAAGCTGATGCGCGAAGTCGGGGCATTCGACGAGCAGCACGCCGCGCAGGCGGACGAGTTCCGCAAGCAGGGCCAGACGGTGATGTTCGTGGCCGTCGACGGCGAGGCAGCGGGACTGCTCGGCGTTGCGGACCCGATCAAGAAGACGACCGTCGAGGCGATCCGGCAGCTGCACGCGGCGGGCATCAAGGTCGTCATGATGACCGGCGACAACGCGGCAACGGCGGAAGCGGTCGCGCGCGAGATCGGCATCGACGAGGTACACGCGGGCGTCTCGCCCGAGGACAAGAGCCGCGTGGTGCGCGAGCTGCAGGAGGCGGGCGCGATCGTCGCCATGGCCGGCGACGGCATCAACGACGCACCCGCACTGGCGCAGGCGGATATCGGCATCGCGATGGGCACCGGCACCGACGTGGCGATCGAGAGCGCCTCTGTCACGCTGGTGCGGGGCGACCTGCTCGGTGTGGCGAAGGCGCGCAACCTGAGCCGCGCGACGATGAAGAACATCCGCCAGAACCTGTTCTTCGCGTTCGCCTACAACACGGCGGGCGTGCCGATCGCGGCGGGTATTCTCTACCCGTTCTTCGGTCTGTTGCTGAGCCCGATGTTCGCGGCGGCCGCGATGAGCCTGAGCTCGGTGTCCGTCATCGGCAATGCCCTGCGGCTGCGCAATACCGAGCTGTAGAAATGGTGGGCGATACCGGTCTCGAACCAGTGACCTCCGCAATGTGAGTGCGGCGCTCTCCCAACTGAGCTAATCGCCCCCGGTCTCTTGAGTGTAGTCGAGGAAACTACCGGCGGATTATCCGTATTTCTGCCTAGCGTTCAACCCGGCGTCGAGTTCGGTGTAAGCCTCGCCGGCCTCGATGAGCTGCGGATTGTCGCCGGTCAACGTAATGACCGGGGGCGTGGTGTCCTCAACAACAGGCTGGGATGACGGAGAAGAACTTCCGTCACCACCGCAGGCGGCTAGGGTGGCGGCGAGAATGGCGAGCCAGTAACGCATGTCGCACCTCGCATCGTCAATTTCCCGGTGTTCTTGTGGGGACGTTCGTCGTATTCACCAATTGCCAAAACTACCTATGGCCGCGGTACCGACGCCGGTCAGCTTCTGGCCGAACCGCGCCGCATGCCTCAAGTATATGTGTAGTTCTCGATTACGACTGGAAGCAGCCGTCCGGGCTTCTCCCGGTATTTTTTACGCCTGTAAGCCGATGCGGACGTTAAGTACATCCCAGAATTGACTGCTTTTCCCTCGGTTAGAAAATTACTCCGACAAAGAAAAATCTGGCAAAAGCGGGAAACGAAAAAGCACTAACAGAGAGGCTGACATGAAAAGCAGTGTGAAAGTAATGCTCATCGTTGTTGCTATGGTGCTTGGTTACTTTGCGAGCCATACACTCGTATCCGAGACACCGCCAATGAACTCGGACTACCAAGATGATTGTGTAGTAGACGAGCGAAGTGATTGCTCGGAAAGGTGTCTAACAGAGCACAATTGTTGCATCAAGAGCTGCAACTGGGTGGAACCGAGAGCCAAGTCGAAATGCATAGAACACTGCAAGTCCATTTTGAAGAAGTGCTACCAGGAATGTGATGAGAAACCAGCAGCTGAGTAAGACACTAAGAGGCTCCCGCGTCGCCGCTGCCTGCTGGCGCAAACTCCACGTGTCGATATCAGGACTTTATTGCTGAAGGGAAACAAATGCCGGCGTAGCGCGGAGAATCAGTCTAAGTTGAAGATGAATCGCATCTGTCTCTGCGCTCAGACCATGAGTCTTTCCGAAAGCGACCGGCTAATGCATTCCGAGTCCTTTGCCTCGCCTGAGTAGTTCAATTGCTTCATCGATGCGGCGCTTCTGCGTGTCCTCTCGCTTCGCAGATGCAATCCAGTCTATGTATTGCCGTCGGTAGGACGGCGCCAGCGAGTTGAAGAACGCGCGGGCCTTCTGGTTGCGCTTGAGCCTGGCATCGAACGCCGGCGGCATCGGCAGCGGTGGTGGTGCCGAGATCGGGGAGTCCCAGGCACCGCTGTTCTTCGCCTCGGCAACCGACCGCCCCAACTGAGCTAATCGCCCCGATTTGTCGCAGTGTAGCCGAGATGGCACCGCGGGGATTATCCGTATTTTCCCCGTTGCGTCTACTCCGGCTCTTGAAGCCAGGTGGATATTTGCCGATATACCTCGGGGCGGCTCAGGAGTTCACGGTGCCCCATCCGGTATCCGATCCATTGTCGGTGCGCCGGAATCGCCAGCGTTCGCGTGCTGTCCCGATGCCGTCCCAGGGCGCTGTCGAGCGGCACAAGCCCGTCCCCGATCAGCCGATCGCTCAGCATGCTGCGATTTGCCGCGCGTACGGCGGCTGCCGCATAGCTCTGCACACCGGAGGGCAGTGGCACGAATTTCCCGTCTGCCGAGACCGCGCCGTGGCGCAGGTCGGTAATTCCCGCGCTTCTAGCCCTGCTCAGATTCGCAAAAGGCGCAAGGTAAGGACTCAATTCCATTACCTGGTCCAGCCCGTGCCCGCCGCGTTCGAGCGGCGCGCCGTGATGCGGCGTACCGAGAAACACGAGCTTGCGGAGATACCCGGGCCAACTATGCCCTACCGCACGAGCGTGATGACAGGCGCTTCGCGCGACGAGTCCACCCATGCTGTGCCCCACGATCGCCAGTTCCTCGATCGGCGAAGCGCCATTGCCGACCAGCGTCTCCAGCATGTCTGCGAGCGCGAGTCCGTTACTCGCTATGGGCAGGCCACTGTTGTAGCGGAGGTAGAGCGGCAAATACCCGAGTTCGTCGGCAAGCGCTGCCCCGTGATCGTGCCCGTCGCGGCTCCACTGCCGGTCGTTCATGCACAGCCCGTGCACGAGCACGAGGAACTTGTTCGCGGACGTCGCATCCCGGTCCTGCCCAAACACGCTTATCGGATCCTGGGGGTCGACCGGCTGGCCGCGATAACGCAGGCTCATTTCGATCGCGAGCGGGTTTCCGGTCCGCAGAAGGTAGTCACCGTATACGCCGTTCGCCACGGATCGGTAGGCATCGAGAGCCGGCGACGACTCACCCTCGGGCAGGAACTCCGCGAGAGGCGCGAGACCGATGTCGACAGCCTTGCCAATAAAGCGAGCAACACCGCGAACGCCGCGATACACGAGGCCGGCAATACCCTTCGGACGACCGGGGGCTGCCAGCCCCAGCGGTGCTGGCCGCAATTGTATGGTGCCGTGCATCTTCTCGACGGTCTCGGCGATCACGTCTGTGGCGTCGGCAGCCATACGAATACCGCCGCGGAGATCAGAGAGCTGTGAGCGGTTCAATATAGCCAATTCATACCTGCCTGACCGGCTGCCCGGGTGGGGTCCGATGCGTTCATGCCTTTGCGGCAATCAGCCTTTCAGCTTTGCTTCGAGACGCGTTGGAAGTTCGCCGATAACTTTCTTCATGAGCAGTCCTTTGTTTCATTTTTCTGGCGGCTACATCTGCCTATAGGACACTTCTACAGCCTGCACTTCGAACAAGCAAGGTGATAGCAAGCCAACCGCGGCGAGTGCGCCTTTCGTCAACTAATCAGGTAACCGCCTGTATCGCGCCGGGCGTCCTCGCGACCAGCGAACTGAATTCGATTACGGACGTCCGCGGGGTACGCGTCGGTCATGATGGAATCGATGCTCGCTCGCCCCTGACCGGGCAACGCCGTGTCAGAACGCCAGCAGGCTGCCGTCGAACCACACTTTCTGCTTGCCCCGGGTGTCGGTCTGGAAGCGGAAACCGGGCGGCAGGTCGAGGAACGGATGCAGGTTGGGCACGTAATCGCCCAGGTCGCGGACCTTGATCGGGGTGAAGAAATCCGCGCTCTGCGACATCGTCTCGCCGCCCCAGATGTACCAGCCGGAGCCGCCGTCCCGCGGCGGGTAGCGCAATCCGTTGAGCGGCATCGTGCGCAGCGTGGCCATTGCGAGCCCCAGCATCTCATCCGGATGTGGCGGCGTCGGGTCGGCATTGGCAACCTCGAAAGTCCCGGTCAGTGTTGATACGAACATGGGCGCTGTTCCCCCGCGAAGCGTGTACGACCAGAGAATAGCAGTTTCGCCCTGTGCGGCGGTCGAACCGGACCTATTTCCAGGGCTGGATCGTGTCGCGGCAACGCTCGCGAGGACCCCGATCGCGACCAGGGCCGCCTTCGAATCCGTCCGGACGGGGCTCGTGGATTCCATAGTCCGCGCGCTGACGGTAGGCTACGTGGCGCGATGATCTATCTCTACGCAACCCTCCTCACCCTGCTGAACATGGCGTTCTGGGCCGGCATCCTGTTCGGCGTGCCCGGCATCTGGCTCATGGTGCTGGTCGCGGCACTCGTCGAGTGGTCGCAGCCCGGCGAGTACCTGTTCAGCCAGGCGACGCTCTACGTTGCCGCGGGCCTCGCCTTGCTTGCGGAACTGCTCGAGTTCCTGCTGGGCGCGGCCGGCGCGCGCCAGGCCGGCGGCTCGAAGCGCGGCGCGGGCCTGGCGATCGTCGGCGGCATCGTGGGCGCCATCCTCGGTACCGCGCTGCCGGTCCCGGTGCTCGGCACGCTGATCGGCGCCAGCGCGGGCGCGTTCGCGGGCTCGCTCGTCGGCGACCGCATGGCCGGGCGTTCGATGGACGACAGCGTGCAGGCCGGCCGCGGCGCGGCGATCGGGCGCTTCTGGGGAACCGCGGCCAAGATGATCATCGGCGCCGTGGTGCTCGTGCTGCTGGCGATCGCCGCGTTTTTCCCGGATTGACGGGCGTCAGTACGCGGTAAGGACCTGCCCGGTCGCCGGTGCAATCGGCGCCGAATTCATGCCGCCGAAGAAGGTCACGGGCACGGACTGCGGCTTCATGCCGGCATTCCGCACCACCACGAAATGCAGGTGCGGGCCGCTCGAGTACCCCGTGTTGCCCGAATCGGCGATGTATTCGCCGCGCTCCACGACGTCACCCACGCGCACCCGGATCGAATTCCAGTTCAGGTGTGCGTAGATCGCGTAAGTGCCGTCGTCGTGCAATATCTTCACGACGTTGGCGAGCGACATGTTCGACGCGTCAGCCCCGCCCTTGAAGTTCTGTGCCGCGACGTCGAAGACCACCCCGCCCCGCGCCGCGAACACGTCCGTGCCCACGGGCATCGCGATGTCCACGGCGTACTGCGAATCCGGCGTGTTGTGCGTCACCATGTCGGGATACGCCTGGCTGACCGGATGCCCGTTCGAGATCGCGAACGGCACGCGGTAGGGCTCTGCCGGCTGGTGCTGCGCCTGCGGGTCGCCGACCATGTACTCGTAGCGGTATTCCAGCGACGGCTGCACCAACCCGTCGAGCCGCCCGAGGCGCACCAGCGGCATGGTACTGCGCGGCGGCAGGATCCAGCGCAGCGGATCGTCCGGGTGCGGGTACTCGAGCCCGCTGATCGTTTCGAACCTCAGCGCGAGCTCGATCGGCGCGAAGTACTCGTTGGTGGCGAGGAGACGCACGGCGCCGGTGTCGGCTTCGTAGTCGATGCTCACGCCCGACTTCGGCGAACTCGGTGTCAGGCTGCGCACCTCCGCGACGGTCTTGCCGTCGTCCGGCGGCCGATCCGAGTAGATCCACTCGCCGTCATCGCCGCGATACTTGTACAGCGCCTGCGCCGAGGCCATAGCGGCCAGCGCGCAGCCGAACAGCGCGAGCACTACCAGGCTGAAATACGTTCTACCCGATGTCGGAACGCACCCAGCCGTTTTCAGTACGCCGGATTTCATAGGCAGGCCAGTACTGGTTGTCGAGCTTGAGCGTAATCACTTCCACGGCACCGTTCCAGGTCACGGTCTTCACCCGGATCGACTCGTGGTCTTTCTTGTCGGCGATGACGTCGACGAAGGTCTCGAGATCGGGCGTGGGTGTCTCGTCGATCTCGACGACGCGGCGCCCCGCCCACAAGCCGTAGCGGGTCGCGGGCGAGCCGTAGCTGAAGAATGCCACGTAAACGCCGTACGGGTCGATGCCGCGCTGCGCGGCCATCGGCCGGTGCGGGTCCTGCAGCAGGGCGCCCGCCCAGGAGACCGCGTGGTCGATGCCGCCGCCGTCCAGCACGGCCGTCTCCACGTCCACGTCGATCGCCTTGCCGTTGCGCCATACGGTTACCGTCACCCGCGGCTTCTGCGTCGCCTCCTCCAGTGCCCGGAACGAGGTCACGACTTCGCCATCGACGGCCAGGATCATGTCACCGTTCTGCAGCTTCTTTTCCGCGGGCGTGCCCGCGACCACGCGCGTGATCGACAGCGCGCGGCGGTGCAGCGGGTTGCCGGCTTCCAGCCGCTGCAGCCACTCTTCGTCGACCCCCATGTTGCGGGCCGCGAACAGCGGCGCATAGACGAACTCCGCTTCCAGCGAATAAAACGGCCGGCCCTCGCGGACGATGTCCACGAACTCGGCGACCAGGTCGGCACTGACGCCGCGATTGAACTGCGCCACATCGCCGCCGGCAGGCATCGGGAACGTCGACCACATCGCCGCCACGCGGCCGCGCTTGTCGACGAGCACGCCATCGAGTTCCCTGGGTGCATTCACCAGGTCGATGCCTTCGATGTTCGAGTCCCTGAACTGCAGCGTACGCGACAGCGGCAGGATCAGCGGATCGACCGAAGCGACGGTGCTCTCCTGGTGGACGAGCTGGTGGTCCGCCTTCATGCCGACCACCCACACCGGGTCGCCCGGGCGCAACGGGGTCGTGTTGAACGTTGCGGCTTTCACGGGGGTGTCGCCGATGGCGGCGGGGTCGTACGCGACGATGGCGAGGTTATGCAGCGGGTGCAGCTGCACGACTTCGGCATCGACCTCGAGGGAACCGGCGAACGTCACCGAGACGTCGCCGATCGCGACGGGCACGGTATTGCGGTCGACGACGACGTAGCCCCGCTCCGTGTCGACGACGAGGCCGGTGCCGTAATAGTGCCGATCCGACACGCCCGACACCGTGTACGGCAGGTCGAACGTCACCACGACCAGCGAGGGCGCGATCGCCCGGGCACGCGGGTCGTCGTAGCGGTTGAAGCGGGTACTGCCGACGGCCTGCGGTTTCGGCGCCGGCCCTTCGGACAACTCGCGGCACGGCCAGACGCCGGTGGCATCGTCGCGCGCACAGCGCCGCACGGGGAACCAGACCCGGTCCATGTCGAACGTCCGCACCACGGCGCTCTGCGGATTGTCGATGGTCACGTAGCGCAGCGGCGCGCTGTCGCCCGTGGCGAGCTTGTCGAGCGCCTTCTCGAAATCGTCGAGATCCTCGATGTCGTCCTGGCCCAGCTGCGTGATCACGGCACCGCGCGGCACTGCCGACTTCGACAGCAGGTAGCCCGGGTTGGCAACGTAGACGCCGCGGACCGGCAGGTTGTAGTGCCGCGACTGCTGGTAGGACAGGTTGTTGACGATCGCGTCGCCGAACTCGATGAACTCCGCCGGCGTGATCGAGTGCAGGTCGGTGACCGTCAGCGTGTGGCGCAGGGCCTCGCCGCCGCGTTCGAGCTCGATCTCGATATCCTCCCCGACGTGGTCGTCCAGCATCGCCGCCAGCGGCACGAACTCGGTAATCAGCTCGCCATTGATGCGCAGCAGGATGTCGCCCGGCGAGAGCTTGCCGTCCGCGGGCGAATCGGGGATCACCTGCTCGACCACCAGCATGCCGGTCTGTTCCGGAAACGTGGAACGCACGAGGCGCTCCGAATCTTCCGTCAGCCCGAGGCGCACGAGTTCGTCGTAGGCCTTGCTCTGGAACATCGTCTGCAGGGTGCCGCGCGTCACCGGCTCGCCCTTGCGGATGAGGTCGAGCGCGCGTTCGATGCGGTCGAGCGGCAGGAAGAAGCTGCTCGCCGCGGAATTGTTGGCGCCGGCGTTCAGCGCCACCACCTCGCCGTCGATGTTGATGACCGGCGAGCCCGACGAACCGCCCGAGGTGCCCGAGGCGGCCTGCAGGTAAAAGGTATTGAAATCGTTGTACTTGCCGCGGCCGTAGTCGGGCGCCTGGCGGTCGAGGCGGGCAATCGTGCCGGCGAGAATGGACAGCTGTTCGCCCGCGTCGTTGCCGATGACGCGGATCTCGCGGCCGATACCGGCGCCGTCCGAGCGCAGCGGCAGCTCGGCGGGCTCGATGTAGCGCAGGTCGTCGGGGTCGTAGCGGAAGAAACCGAAATCGTGCACGGGATCGCGGTAGACGGGCGTCAGCCGGACCTCCTCGTTGTTGCGGAAGATGGCTTCCGCCACGACCGGCCCGGGCGTGACGACGTGGCGATTCGTCAGGATCAGGCCGCGCTCGGCATCCACGATGAAACCCGTCGCCTGCGAAGAGGAATTCCACTCGGTATCGAATGCGCGCGTGCTGTCGACGCGGATCGACACGACGCCGGACGAAATGCGCTCGAGCGTATTCGACCACGCGGTATCCTCGGCCGCCATCGCGGGCAGCGAAAAAACGACGGCGAAGAGCGCCGCGATTGTCCTGGATGTGTTCATAGGGCTCCTGGTGCGAGCACGGATTGTAGAGTATTTAGAGACTCGGCAGGTGCCGACCGGTTCCAGGTTTCAGGGTAGACCGGTTCGCGGTTCGAGAACCGCTCCTGCAGGCACGACCCGGTCGCGGTTCGGGAGCCGCTCCTGCAGCACATTGCAGGAGCGGTCCTGGGCCCGCGATCACGGTTCGCGACCCGCGCCTAGGCGCCCGGGTTATAGCGAACGTCCAGCTGCCGCGCCGCCTTGACGTCGTCGAGACGCCGTACCGGCGTGTTGAACGGAGCTTCCTTGAACGACTCGCCCGCCTGCGCCCGACGTCGCGATATCCACCATCGCGTCCACGAAATTGTCGAGCGTCTCCTTGCTCTCGGTTTCGGTGGGCTCGATGAGCAGGCACTCCGGCACCAGCAGGGGGAAATAGGTGGTCGGTGCATGGAAATTGTAGTCGAGCAGCGCCTTGGCGATGTCCATCGCCGTGAGCTGGTACTCCCTGGCTTCCCGCTTCAGCGTGACGATGAACTCGTGGCTTGCGCGCCGCCCGGGGAACGCGAGCTCGAAACCCGCATCGCGCAGCCGCGCCTGCAGGTAGTTGGCATTCAGCGTCGCGTACTCGGCGATACGCCGCATGCCGTCGCGGCCCACCATGCGCATGTAGACGTAGGCGCGCAGCAGGACGCCGGCATTGCCCATGAAACCGGACAGCCGGCCGATGGTCTGCGGCAGGTCCTTCTCGGTGAGCCAGTCGTACACGGTCTCGCCATTGACCTCCTTCCTGCCGACGACCGGCACCGGCATGAATGGCAGCAGGCGTTCCGCCACGCCGACGGCGCCCGAGCCCGGGCCGCCGCCGCCGTGCGGTGTCGAGAAGGTCTTGTGCAGGTTCATGTGGATGACGTCGAAGCCCATGTCGCCCGGCCGCACCTTGCCGAGGATCGCGTTGAGGTTCGCGCCGTCGTAATACAAGAGGCCGCCGGCGTCGCGCACGATGTCGTCGACCTCGACGATGTCACGCTCGAACACGCCGAGCGTGGACGGGTTGGTCAGCATGATGCCGGCGGTTTTCTCGCTGACGGCCGCCTTCAGGGCTTCGATATCGACGTCGCCATCCGGGCCCGTCGGGATCTCTTTCGCGACGCATCCCAGCATCGTCGCCGTCGCCGGATTGGTGCCGTGCGCGGCGTCAGGGACGAGGATCTCGTTGCGTTCGTGATCGCCGCGCGCCTGGTGGTAGGCCATGATCATCGCGACGCCCGTGAGTTCGCCCTGCGCCCCGGCCATCGGCGTGAGGGATACGCCCTGCATCCCCGTGACTTCCTTGAGCATCTCCTGCAGTTCGTACATGCAGGTCAGGAAACCCTGCCCGTGGCTCGCGGGACCCAGCGGATGGCGCCCGGCGAATCCCGGCAGCAACGCCAGCGAATTGCAGACGCGCGGGTTGTATTTCATCGTGCAGGAGCCGAGCGGGTAGAACTGCGTGTCGATCGAGAAGTTCTTCTGCGACAGGCGCGTGAAATGCCGCACGACCTGCAGTTCGGACGCCTCCGGAAGCCGCGGCCGGTCCGTCCGCAGGAACGCCTCCGGGATGTCCAGCGCCGCGGCCGTGTCGGGTGCCTGTGCGAACGCGCGCCGCCCGTCGCGGGATTTCTCGAAGATCAGCTTGTCCAGGTAGTTTTCCATGTGTCTCGTCTTCCTCAGTCTGCGGACACCGTGATGCCGAGCGCGCGGAACGCGGCCTCGTAATCGGGTTCGGTCGCGATGTCCCTGATCTGCTGGGTATGCACGACCGTGTTGTTCTCGTCGACGACGACGATGGCCCGGCAGAACATACCTGCCAGCGGTCCCTCGGCAATCTCGACGCCGTAGTTTTCACCGAAACCCGCGTGCCGGATCGCGGAAAGGCCGGTAACGTTCTTCAGCCCGTGCTCCTTCTGGAAGCGCGCGTGGGCGAACGGCAGGTCGTAGGAGATCATCAGCGCAGCCACGTCCTCGTGCTCGGCGACGAGGCGGTCGAATGCGACGACCGATTTCGCGCACACGGGCGTGTCGATGCTGACGAAGATGTTCATGATCTTGCGCTTGCCGCTCCAGTCGGAGAACGTCGTGTTCTTCAACCGGGTATCGACCAGCCGGATCTCCGGCGCGTGACTGCCGACGGCGGGCAGGTCCCCGCTGGTGCGGTAGTTCGCGTTCTCGTAGGTGATCGTCGCCACGTTCGCTCAGGCCGCCGGTGCCGAAAAGATCTCGCGCATCGCCGCGACGTAGGCATCGATATCCGCGCCGGTCTTGGTCTCGGTCGCGCACACGAGCAGCGCATGGCCGAAGTCCGGGAAGTCGGCGCCGAGGTCGTAGCCGCCGAGGATGTTCCTCGCGGCAAGCGCTGCGAGTACCGGTGCAACCGGCCGGTCGAGCCTCAGCGCCGTCTCGTGGAACGCGGGCCCGGCGAACAGGCGCTCGATGCCGTCGATGGACGTGAGCCCCGCCACGAGCTGCGCCGTGTTGGCCGCCGACTGCCGGGCGACTGCGGCCAGGCCGTCGGTGCCGAGCAGCGACATGTAGATCGTGGCCGCCGTCACCATCAGCCCCTGGTTGGTGCAGATGTTCGACGTGGCCTTCGAACGGCGGATGTGCTGTTCGCGCGCCTGCAGGGTCAGCGTGAAGCCCGGGTTGCCCTCGAGGTCGGTGGTGCGGCCGATGATGCGCCCCGGCATCTGGCGCACGTGCTGCTCCTTGCAGGTCATGTAGCCGAAATAGGGGCCGCCCGACGACAGCGGTATACCGAGCGGCTGGCCGTCGCCGCAGGCGATGTCGGCGCCCTGCTCGCCCCAGTGTCCCGGCGCCTTCAGCACGGCGAGCGACGTCGGGTTCGCAACCGCGATGAGCAGCGCGCCGTGTGCGTGCGCCCAGTCGGTGAGCCGGTCGACGTCCTCCAGCGTGCCGAGGAACGTCGGCTGCTGCACCACCACGGCCACCGGGGCCGCGCCGTCGTCGAGTGCGTCGAAGTCGAGGTTGCCCGTTGCCGCGTCCATCGGCAGGTAGTCGAAGGTGAGTCCCTGGCTGCCGGCAATCGCCTTCGCCACCTTGCCGTAGGTCGGGTTGACGCCCGGCGCGAGCAGCACCTGCCGCGACTTCGACTTGCGATTGCTGCGCACCGCCATCAGCGCGGCTTCCGCGAGCCCCGACGCGCCGTCGTACAGCGACGCATTGCTCACGTCGAGACCGGTCAGTTCCGTGATCATCGACTGGTACTCGTAGATCGTCTGCAGCGTGCCCTGGCTCGCTTCCGCCTGGTACGGCGTATAGGCGCTGTAATACTCGCCGCGCGTCGCGATATCCCACACCGCCTGCGGGATGTGATGCTCGTAGGCGCCGGCGCCGATGAAGCACAGGGCGGCGCCGTCCATGGCCGCGCGCTCGCGCATCAGGCGCGTGATCTGCATCTCGCTCATGGCTTCGGGGATGCCGTCCAGCGAATCGATCTTCAGTTCGGGGGGAATCTCGTCAAACAGGTCCTCGATGCTCGTGGCGCCGATGGCTTCGAGCATCTCCCGCGTATCGTCGTCGGTGTGGGGTATGAAGGGCATGG
Source organism: uncultured Gammaproteobacteria bacterium (assembly GCA_963712755.1). Taxonomy (GTDB): domain Bacteria; phylum Pseudomonadota; class Gammaproteobacteria; order Steroidobacterales; family Woeseiaceae; genus UBA1847. Next base: position 317,987 of record CAVQIY010000002.1, read on the forward strand.
GGCGTTACCTTGTCAGCTTTCGATGTCGTCGAGCAGCGCCTGGTAGTCCTCCGGTGAGAGCAATTCGCCCTCGTCGCCGCTCGGTTCCAGCCGCACGATCCAGCCGTCGCCGTAGGGATCGTTGTTGATGGCCTCGGGATCGTCCGACAGGCCATCGTTGACGGCCACCACGGTGCCGCCGACCGGTGCATAGACGTCGGACGCCGCCTTCACGGACTCGACGACGGCCATGTCGCCGCCGGCCTCGACTTCCTGGTTGACCTCCGGCAGCTCGACGTAAACGAGGTCGCCGAGCGCCGATTGCGCGTGATCCGTTATGCCGATCGTCACGGTGCCGTCGTCCTCGCGCCGCAGCCACTCATGGTCGCTCGTGTACTGCAGGTCTCCGGGCAATTCGCTCATCACTCACTCTCCCCTGTTGCTGGTCTTTGCGTCTGGCGCAGCGACGTCAGACGTCGATGCGGATTTGTCCGTTGCGTACGAACGGCGTCTTGACGACACGAACGTTCAGAAGCTTGCCGCGGATGTCGACCTGCGCCCGGTCGTAGTCGCCGGCCGGCAGGCGGGCCAGGGCGATGGAACGGCCGATGGTCGGCGAGAAACCACCCGAGGTGATCTCGCCGTCCCCGATGCCGTCGACAACGACGCGCTGGTGATCGCGCAGCACGCCCTTGTCTTCCAGCAGCAGGCCGACGAAGCGGCGCGTAGCGCCCGCTTCGCGCTGCTTCTCGAGCGCGACGCGGCCGATGAAGTCGCGATCCGCCGGCTCCCAGGCGACGGTCCAGCCGAGCCCCGACTCGAGCGGCGACACGGTCTCGTCCATGTCGTTGCCGTAGAGGTTCATGGCGGCCTCGAGGCGCAGGGTATCGCGGGCGCCGAGGCCGCAGGGCCGGACGCCGGCCGCGAGCAGGCGGTCCCAGAGCCTGGGCGCCTCCGCTGCGGGCAGGACGATTTCCCAGCCGTCTTCACCGGTATAGCCGGTGCGGGCGACGAACCAGTCGCCGGCATCCATGCCGAAGAAGGGCTTGAGCGCCTGTGCCGCGCTGCGAAACTCCGCGTCGATGCACGGCGCCGCCAGCTCGCGCGCCTTCGGCCCCTGTACCGCGAGCATCGCGAGCTCGGCGCGCTCACTGACCTTCACGCCGAAGGCCTCCGCCTGCTTGCGAATCCACGCGAGGTCTTTTTCGCGCGTGGCGGCATTGACCACGAGCCGGTAGTGCGTGTCGTCGACGAAATACACGATGAGGTCGTCGATCACGCCGCCCCGCTCGTTGAGCATGCAGGTGTAGAGCGCCTTGCCGCCCTCGGTGAGCCTGGCGACGTCGTTCGCCAGCAGGTGCCGCAGGTACTCGCGCACGCGCTGCCCGGCGAGGTCGACGATGGTCATGTGGGATACGTCGAATACGCCGGCGTGCTGGCGCACCGAGTGGTGCTCTTCTTTTTGTGAACCGTAGTGCAGCGGCATGTCCCAGCCGCCGAAATCGACGATGCGCGCGCCCGCGGCGACGTGCTGGTCAAAGAGTGGCGTTTTCAGGGTCATCTCGGCTCCAGGGTAAACAAAACAGGGCGGCAGGCCCCACGGCCTGCCGCCCCTCTGTCCTCGAAAACCTGAGAGATCAATGACGTCCGTAACGGAAACAGTCACTTACCCCTTCGGTGGGCCTGTCCAGCCGCTCTCCAGAGCTAATCAGCGGGCACAGTCCTTCTGCCTGAGCGTTTCCGGGCGTGTTGCGCCTTCGGCGCCCCGTTCGTGACGGGGTCTCTTCTGTGAACGCTATCGATTAGTGCCCGCAATCATAGCCAATGGCGGTGCCGGTTGCCAGCGCCGTCGGTGCCGGTACCATTGGCATCCATCCCGATGCCGGAGCCACTGATGAGCACCCGTTTTCTCGTTACCCTCGCAGCATCCCTGCTCGCTTCGCAGCCCGCGCTGGCCGGCGCCAGCGAGGATTTTCACGCACTGCTCGACGAGGCCTGGGAGTGGTACCTGGCGGAGAACCCGATGGTCGCGTCGCGAGCCGGCGACCGCCGCTACAACACGCAATGGCGCGATGGCAGCCTCGCCGCCATCGAGCGGCGGCACCTCGAGCAGCGCGACTTCCTGCGCCGTGTCTATGCGATCGACCGGGCGGCTTTGCCGGAAGCGGACAAGCTCAACTACGAACTCTTCCGCCGCGACCTGCAGCAACGCGTCGACGAGCACCAGTTCAAGGGTTTCCTGATGCCCTTCAGCCAGCGCGGCGGCGTGCAGAATCTCGACAGCCAGGCGACCTACCTGCGTTTCGAGAACGTGGCCGACTTCGAGGACTGGCTGGCGCGCCTCGGCAAGATCGGCACCGTCGTCGAGCAGACCATCGAGGTTGCGAATCGCGGCATCGAGCAGGGATTCGTGCTGCCGCGCGTGCTCATGGAACGCATCCCCGACCAGCTCACGGCGCAGCTGGTCGAGCAGGGCGAAGAAAGCCCCTTCTACCGCACGTTCGAGACGATGCCCGACTCCATCGCGGCGCAGGACCAGGAGCGCCTGCGCGCGGCCGCCGTCAAGACGATCGAGGACACGGTGGTGCCGGCCTACCGCAAGCTCGCTCGCTATTTCGACAAGACCTACCTGCCGGCAACGCGCGAGAGCGTCGGGCTGTCGAACCTGCCGAACGGCGGCGCCTGGTACGAGTTCCTCGCGCGCAATTACACCACGACCGTGATGACGCCCGACGAGATCCACCGTACCGGGCTCGAGGAAGTGAAGCGTATCCGCGGCGAGATGCAGCAGATCATCGACGAACTGGAGTTCGAGGGCGACTTCCAGGATTTCCTGGCCTTCCTGCGCACCGACCCACAGTTCTACTACGACAACCCCGACGACCTCTACGAAGCCTACCTCGCGACCAGCAAGCGCATCGATCCCGAACTCGTGAGGCTGTTCGGCACGCTGCCACGGATGCCGTACGGTGTGAAGCCGATCCCCGACTCGATCGCGCCGGACACGACCACGGCCTACTATTCACGCCCGGCCGCCGACGGCAGCCGCGCCGGCATCTACTGGGTCAACCTGTACAAGCCCGAGGTCCGGCCCAAGTACGAGATCGAGGTGCTGTCGGTCCACGAAGCCATGCCGGGCCACCACCTGCAGCTCGCCCTCCAGCAGGAACTCGGCGACATGCCGAATTTCCGCCGCTACTCGGGCTTCACGGCCTTCGTCGAAGGCTGGGGGCTCTATAGCGAGAGCCTCGGCTACGACCTCGGTCTCTACAAGGATCCTTACTCCCGCTTCGGTGCCCTGACTTACGACATGTGGCGGGCCGTCCGCCTCGTCGTCGACACGGGCATCCATTACAAGGGCTGGACCCGGCAGCAGGCGATCGACTTCTTCAAGGACAACGCCGCCAAGACCGAGCACGACATCGTCAACGAGATCGACCGCTACATCGTGATGCCGGGACAGGCGCTGGCCTACAAGATCGGCCAGCTGAAAATCCTGTCGCTGCGCGCGAGCGCGGAGGCAGCACTCGGCGACGACTTCGACGTGCGCGCATTTCACGACGCGTTGCTGGGGGCGGGCGCCCTGCCGCTCGACGTACTGCAGCAGCGCATGGACAACTGGCTCGCGGAGCAGCTCGCGAATCGCTCCTGACTAGGGAGACTCTGCACAAGTATCGTCGCACACGACTGACGGGTATCGGGCGAGGCGAGGCACGAGGAGCGACGTGTACTGTATGTACACCGGCGACGAGCAACGAAGCCTCGCCCGATACCCGTCAGTCCCAACGTATGTTATTGATAATGAAGGGTTGCCGTCCGATCGCCTGCCGCTTCGTTGCAGCCCTTGCCCGTATCGACATACGGCCTGCGGTCCGCGCCTCGCGGCAGGCGATCGGACGGCAACGTGTGCGACGATACTTGTGCAGAGTCTCCCTAGTCGGGTTCCGGCGCCGCCAGCACCGCGATGCGCAGCAGGTCGGCGAGTTCCCGCTGCTGCTCCGCATCGAGCGCCTTGAGGCTGCGGCGCGCGGATTCCAGGCGTAGCTGGATCGCCTTGTCGATCAGTTTGCGGCCCTTGGCGGTCAGCGAGACGTTGACGCCGCGCCGGTCGTTGCGGTCCGGCCTGCGCCGCACCAGCCCGCGCACTTCCAGCCGGTCGATACGGTTGGTCATCGCGCCGCTGGAAAGATCCGTCTCGCGCGCCAGCCGCGTCGCCGGCAGCACGTAGGGTTTACCCTGCCGCCGCAAGGCGGACAGCACGTCGTACTCCCAGAGCTCCAGGTCCAGACGCTCCAGCGCCCGCGTCGCCTGACGCGAAAATGCGCGGTACAGCGTCATCACGCGGATGACCACGCCGAGGCTCGCGGTGTCCAGGTCGGGCCTCTCCTCCGACCACTGGTCCAGGATCTCGTCGATCGGGTCTTTTTGCATTGCACCATCCGGATATCAATTTTGATATCAAGATACTTGACATCAAATAAGAATTACAGATACTGAAACTACGAATGTTCAGTCGGGTAATCGACTGCCATGACCATACCCAAATCAGCAGCCGCCCGCTCATCGCTTCCTTTCCGACCCACCGGCTGGGCCCTGCCTGCGGCGAGACCGCCGCTGGCCGATCGGCCGGAATTTCCACGCACGACCCCTTGTTAGGAGGATTTTCCCATGCGTCCGTTACTCGATGACCTCGACGAGTTCGACTTCGATGACTACCCTGCTGTCGCTCGCCTGATGCGCGAACAACGCCTGGCGGAATCGATGTTTTCGTCCCGCAGGTCCGCTGGCCCGAAGCACAAGCGGCAACTCGACGAAGACGACGATCTCGATGATCTCGACGACGAATACGAAGATTACGACGACGATTTCGAGGACTACGACGACGACTACGATCGCGACTACGATTCGTAAGCCGGAGTGGGCAGGGACAACTGAATAATGCCGGGGGCGCCGCGTACTGCGGCGCCCCCGCGTGACTATCCCCTGCCGCGCGTGCGGGTCTTGCCGTGGCGCGCGTTCTTTTCGATGAACTCGATGATCATGCCGGCGACGTCCTTCCTGGTCGCCGCCTCGATGCCTTCGAGACCCGGGCTGGAGTTCACCTCCATCACCACGGGACCGTGATTCGACCGCAGCAGGTCCACGCCGGCGACGTTGAGCCCCATCGCCTTGGCGGAGCGAACCGCCGTCGACCGCTCTTCAGGCGTGATCTTGACGAGCTTGGCCGTGCCGCCGCGGTGCAGGTTGGAGCGGAACTCGCCCTCCTTGCCCTTGCGCATCATCGACGCCACCACCTTGTCGCCGATGACGAAACAGCGCACGTCCGAACCGCCCGCTTCCTTGATGTACTCCTGCACGATGAAGTTCGCCTTCAATCCGCGGAACGCCTCGATGACGCTCTCGGCCGCCTGCTTGGTCTCCGCGAGCACGACGCCGACGCCCTGCGTTCCCTCGAGCAGCTTGATGACGACGGGCGCGCCGCCGACCAGCGCCAGCAGGTCGTCGGTGTCCCCCGGCGAGTTCGCGAAGCCCGTCACCGGCAGGCCGATGCCCTTGCGCGAGAGGAGCTGCGAAGCGCGCAGCTTGTCGCGCGATCGCGTGATCGCCACGGATTCGTTGACCGAGTACACGCCCATCATTTCGAATTGCCGGACGACGGCGGACCCGTAAAAGGAAACCGATGCGCCGATACGCGGGATGATGGCGTCGAGGCCCTTGATCGGTTCGCCGTTGTAGTGGATCTGCGGGCTGTGGCTCACGATGTTCATGTAACAACGCTTGTGGTTGATCACCCGCACGTTGTGTCCGCGTTCCTCGCCCGCCTCCACGAGGCGGCGCGTGGAGTAAAGGTTACGATTCGTCGAGAGTATTCCCAGGTTCATTGCCTTTTCCGATAAATTGCGACAGCTCAGGCGCCGTGCACAGCGGCGAATTCCTCCACCCTGTTCTCGGCACGTGACACGCTCTCGAAAGCTGCGACATGGAACAGCGCATCGCCTTCGTGTGCCAGCGGAAGCTTGCTATGGCCGATTACGATGCCATCGAACGGCGCCATGACCGGCGTTTCCTCGTCACCGACCGGATCGCCCATGATCGCCAGCACCTGGCCTTCCGTTACGCGGGAGCCCAGTTCGACCTTCGGGATCACGATGCCGCTTTCCGGCGCCCGTACCCAGCTGGTCGAGTCCGCCACGACGGGCGCAGCCGTGCCGGACTTCCTGCTCAACGGTAACATGCCGATGTGCCGCATTGCATTCAACGTGCCGCGCAGGCCGGCGCGGATGGACAACTCGTCGAAGCGCAGCGCCTCGCCGGCTTCATAAATCAACATCGGCATGCCCTTGTCCGCGGCGCACTGGCGCAGGGAACCGTCGCGGGCGTTCGAATCTATTATGACGGGTGCGCCGAACGCCTTCGCCAGCAGCAGCGTCGCCGGGTCGTCCAGGTTGCCGCGGACTTGCGGCAGGTTGCAGCGGTTGATGGCCCCGGTGTGCAGGTCGATCCCGAAATCCGACTTGTCCACGATTTCGTGCATAAAGGTGTACGCCATGCGCGACGCGACGGAGCCCTTCCTGCTGCCGGGAAACGAGCGATTGAGGTCGCGCCGGTCCGGCAGGTAGCGTGACTGGTCCAGGAATCCATGCACGTTGACGATAGGCACCGCGAGCAGCGTGCCGCGCATCGACTCCAGCACCTTGCGTTTCAACAGGCGGCGAATGACTTCGACGCCATTGAGTTCGTCGCCATGGATAGCCGCCGAGACGAACAGGGTCGGCCCGTGACGGCGCCCGCAGACCACGTGCACGGGCATCGCCAGCGACGTGCCCGTGTACAGGTCGGCCACCGGCAGCCGCACGGTCGCCCGCTCTCCCGGGTTGACGAGCGAGGTACCAATCTTGATCGGGGCATTCTTCGCCATGGCGCTAGTTCCCTTCCGGTTTCCTGCCGACCAGATAGGAGCGGGCCGGGTCGACGACGGCCCGCTTACGGATAGCGGTACGGCCGAGTAACATGCGGAACAGCATGTCGTCGCGCGCCGTCAGCGTGATTTCTATCGGCCAGGTATCGCCGCCGATGGTCACGGGCGTCTCGATCACCCAGCGCTTCTCCACATGTCCGCCGGAGTCGCGCACGACGCGCTCGTCGATGACGTCCGCACGGCACACGACGACCGTGTCGTTGTCCTTCTGGCGGGGATGCATCTTGAATTCGACCCTGCGCCTGCCGTCGGCATCGAACTGGCGCACCTCGAAGGCATGCAGCGCAGAGGTTCGCGCACCGGTATCGACCTTCGCCTTGATGGACGCCAGGCCGAGTTCGGGCAGATCGACCCACTCACGCCAGCCGAGCGTTAACCGAGCTGCTTTCCGCTGTTTGTCGGCCACGGTCGGATCGCGCCCTCGAACGCTCAAAGCGCCTGGAGCTGGCGGTGGGCCGAGAACTCGCGACGCGCGATCGCCGCGCGCTCCTCCGGGGTCGCCGCCGGATCGTAGATCTCATCGATGCGCCTGACGCGCTTGTTCAGGCCGATGCCGTTGGCGATCTGGATGTTGAGCCCGGGCCGGGCGTTCATTTCGAGCATCAACGGTCCGCGGTCGGCGTCGATCACCATATCGACGCCGAGGTAACCGAGACCGGAAACCTCGTAGCCGCGCGCCGCCGATTCGAGGATGAAATCCCACTGCGGAATCGCGAGGCCGGCAATCAGTGCGCCCGTATCGGGATGCTCTTCGACCACTTCGTTATTGAGTACGCCGGACAGGGTGACGCCCAGCGCAATATCGACGCCCGCCCCCACCGCGCCCTGATGCAGGTTCGCCTTGCCGTCCGATGCCCGTGTCGGCAACCGCACCATCGCCATTGCCGGGTAACCGCGGTACACGATGACGCGAATGTCGGGAACGCCCTGGTAGCTCACTTCGGAGAAGATCGGGTCGAAATGCACGCAGTACTCGATCATCGCCTTGTCGGGATTGCCGCTCAGGCTGTACTGCCCGCTGATGATATTCGAGATGTGGTGGGCGATCTCCGCCTCCGTGATGAGTAAGCCGCTCGCCCGCCGAAACGTGTCGCGCTTGCGCTTGCTGCGCCCGGTGATCACCAGGATGCCGTTACCGCCGCTGCCCTCCGCGGGCTTGACCACGAAGCTTTCGTGATCCGCGACGATCCGCGCGAAACGCCGCACGTCGCCCTGGTTGTCGATGACGCCGTAGAGATCGGGCACCGGCATGCCGGCTTCGAGCGCCAGCCGCTTGGTGAGCGCCTTGTCATCCACGCGCGGATACAGGCGCCTCGGATTGAGGCGCATGATCAATTCCGCGTTGCGCTCGTTGAGGCCGAGTACGCCGGCCTCGCGCAGTTTTCTCGCGGTCCCGAACATCAGTTGTTGGCGAGGGCCTTGAAGCGGCCGAGTTCAGTAAGCCGGTAACCGGTATAGCGCCCGGCCAGCAACACCATCGCGAGGACGATCAACAGCAGCTCCGGGAACGTGAATATGAGGTGTTCCAGCCACCCGAGGCCCATGAAGATGTAGGCGATCGTTGCAATCACGAGACTGCCGCCACCCGCCCGCATGGCATCGATGGCACCGCGTTCCTCCCACACGACCGACATGCGCTCGATGGTCATGGCGATGATGACCATCGGGAACAGCGCCACCGACAGCCCGGTCTCCATGCCCATCTTGTGGGAGACGAGGCTGATCATCAGCATGAGCAGCACCACGACGATCAGCACGGCACTCAGCCGCGGCACCAGCAGCAGGCGCAAGCGCTCCAGCAGGAAACGAATGCTCAGGCCCAGCGCGATCAGGACCGTGAACATGATGATGCCCCAGACCAGCCGCGTCTCGCGGAATGCGAGCGCGATCAGGACGGGCATGAACGTGCCGAACGAGTCGATCCCGATCATGTTGCGCATCACGACCATCACGAACGCGCCGATCGGAATCATCAGCAATACGGAGTACACCGCCTGTGTCTGGATCGGCAGGCTGTAGAGCGAGAAATCGAAGACCGTCGCGCCGCGCTTTGCCGTCTGTGACTTCGCGATGGCCACGGCATTCAGGTGGGCTTCCTGGATCGCGAAATCGAATTCGACGTTGCTGCCACCCTCGACGTTGACGAGCTGCTCGTTGCCCCGCCACCAGATGAAGAAATTCTCGGGCAGGTTCTCTTCGCCCGTCGTCGGGTTGAAGAACCGCCAGCGATCGCCGTCATGGATCTCCAGCCAGGGCTCTAGGTGCGCGCTGCGTTGCCGCCCGCTGAGCTCGAAGCCACGGACCATGCGCGCGGGAATGCGGGCCGCGGCGAGCATCATCGTGGCCACTTCCACGAAGTCGGCGTCGCTCTGGACATCCGACATCAGGAGCTCGACGTTGGGGTCCGGCGACGGATCGTTGAGACGTTTGAGCAGCTCGGTCGTGAACGAAGCGGTGTCGGCCGAGTGTTCGCGAACCTCGGCGACGATGACGTCGACCGCGGTCCGGAAGGGTTCGTTGATCGCCGGCGGCGGTGGGAACGGCGGGGTCGTATCCGCCTGCTCGCTGCCCGGGTCCTCGAACACCGAAATGCGGTAGTAGATGGTCTGGCGGCCGTCCGCGCGTCGAATCGCCCACTGGGCCTCGCGCCCGCCGCTGCCGTAGTTGAGACTGAAACCGTAGCCGCGCGACACCGAGTTCTCGTTGAGCGTACGGAAGCCGGGCGTCAGCGAAGGTATGTGCAGGTTGACCTTGATGGACCCCGGACCGGAGTCGAAGCTGATGGCCGACTCGATCGTCCAGACGGAGGTCTCCTCGTTCTGGGTGAGCGGAAAGCCGAGCACGCGCCACTTGTAGACGAACAGCGACAGCCCGACGAGCGTCAGCAGTACGGCGAGAATCAACACATATCGCTGCGTCATGAAATCTCCAGTCCGGCCGGCCGATCAGTGCCGGCTGGCGCCCAGTGCGATCCTGACCGCGCGCTCGCGGAGCGGTCCGCTCACGTTGAACAGGCGCATGCCGGCACGGCGCATTTCACCGATCGTCGGTGAATGGGCGGCAAACAGCTGATTCAACCCTGTCATCAAGTGCAGCATGGTCGCGTTGGCGCCCTTGCGGGCTCGCTCGTATCGCCTGAGTACAGGCCTGTCCCCGGGGTGTTCACCCTTTCTGATTGCTTCTTCTGTCACAGCGGACAATGCGCCGGCATCGGCCAGGCCGAGGTTGGCACCCTGCCCCGCCAGCGGATGTACAGCATGCGCCGCATCGCCGATCAGGGCAAGACGTGGCAACACATAATTCCTTGCGTGCTGCGCGCACAGCGGGAAGGTGCCGCGCGGTCCGGCTGCAGTGAGTACGCCGAGCACCTCGTCCGAGGCTTCGGTGAGCAGGGTACCGAGATCCTCGTCGCCCGCGCTCATCGCCTGGCGCGCGGTTTCGGGCGTCGTCGACCAGACGACCGAGATGCGGCCATCGGCGAGCGGCAACATCCCCAGCGGCCCGTCTTCGAGAAAGCGCTGCCGCGCCGTCGCACCGTGCGGCTGTTCCGGCCGGAGGTGGGTAACGAACGCGGTCTGTGCATACGGCCGCACCATGACCGGGATGCCGGCACTCTCGCGCACCAGCGATCGCGCGCCGTCGGCGCCGACGAGCAGGTCCGCGTCGAGTTCGCGGCCGTCGTCGAGCCGCACGCGGTAGCGGTTGCCCGTGGCCTCCATCGCCGCGATGGGCGAGTCGAAACGCAGGTTGACGTCAGTGCGGTCGAGCACCCTGAGTATCGCGTCCTGGATCAGGACGTTCTCGACGATGAAGCCGAGCTGCGCGATGGCGAACTCGTCGGCGTCGAAGCGCAGCGTGGAGGGCCCTTCGGGATCGTCCGCCCCGTCCCACACGCGCATATGCTCGTACGGGCAGGCGCGCGTGTCGACGACCGCATCCCACGCACCGATCGCGTCGAGTATGTCGACGGAACCCGCCGCAATCGCCGACACCCGCAGCGCCACATCGGCACCCGGGTCGAACCGTGGACGCGGGGCGGCATCGATCACGGTCAGCCGCAGCGCATCGGCGCATTGCCCACGCGCCAGCAACGCCGCGAGCGTGAGCCCCGTGATGCCGCCACCGACGATGACCACCTCGTAACGACGCTTCATTTGAGCGGCACTCCGCGGGCGAGGCGCGGCAGGCGGCCCGCGAGTCCCATCATGTGCTTTGCAAAAACCGAGCGCACGCCGGGAATGAGATCGAAGCCGAGCATGCCGATATTGCGCGCTGCCTTGAGCGGCGGGCTCGAGCTGCCGAACAGCCGCACGATGCCGTCCGTGAGACGCACCAGCTTGCCCTGGTCGCTGCGGCGCCATTGCGCGTAACGCGCGAGCAGGTCGGGATCGCCGAGGTCCGCAGCGGGATCCGCGCTGCGCGCGTCCGCGATGCAGTCGCACAGTGCCGCGACATCGCGCATGCCGAGATTGAAGCCCTGCGCCGCAACCGGGTGCAGGCCGTGCGCAGCATTGCCGACGAGAACCGCGCGCTCGGACGTCAGGCGCACCGCCTTGCTCAGTGACAGGGGATAGGCCGCCCGCTTGCCGACGCGCGACAGCCTGCCCAGCCGGTAGCCGAACGCAGCCTGCAGTTCACCGAGGAAGGTGTCGTCGTCGAGGGCGAGCACACGATCCGCGTTGTCGCTGGAGACGGTCCAGACGAACCCGGCGCGATCGTCCGCCACAGGCAGCAGCGCCAGCGGGCCGTCATCGGTGAATCGCTCGTAGGCGCAATTGTCGAGCGGCTTTTCCGGCAGCAGGTTGCCGATGATCGCGTGCTGACCGTAATCGGTTTTGGTCGCGCAGATTCCCAGCATCGGGCGTACCGTCGAATTCGCGCCATCGGCTGCCACCAGCAACTGGCATTCGAGCTCCTGGCCGTCACCGCCACCCGTTTCGACGCTCACGCTGGCCGAAGCGCCGCCGGTATCGATGTCGACGACCCGCGCCGGGCAAAGGACGTCGACGGTTTCCGCTTTCGCCAACGCCGACTGCAGGACGTCGCCGAGCACACGGTTGATGACCACGTAACCGAGCGCATCCACACCCTGTTGTGCTGCATCGATGTGCGAGAACCCGAAGCGGCCCCGGTCCGAGACATGAATGCGGCGGATCGGGGTAGCGGCGGGAATCACGTCGTCCCAGAGTGCCATCGCCTCGAACATTCGCTGGGTGCTGCGCGACAGGGCGGTCGACCGGTCGTCGAAACTCGGCTGCCGGGTCTCGCCGCGCGCAACGGCCTCGACGACGGCGACACGCAGGCCCAGCGGCGAGAGCGCCAGCGCCAGGCTGGCGCCGACCATGCCGCCGCCGGCGATAATGATGTCGTACTGCCTCACCGTCGAATCGATCATTTTCAGCCCTGCATCAGCGCTTCGATGGCGTCGGGCTCTTTCTCGAGCCCCTTGCTGAGCACGTCGGCGGCAGCGGTCGTGACGACCACGTCGTCCTCGATCCGCACGCCGATGTTGCGAAAGCGTGCCGGCACCTTGCGGCTGTCCGGCAGGTAGATGCCCGGTTCGACAGTCATCGCCATCCCGGGTTCGAGCAGACGCCACTCGTCGGACACCTTGTAGTCGCCCACGTCGTGCACGTCCATGCCCAGCCAGTGGCCGGTCCGGTGCATGTAGTACTCGCGATAGGCGCCGTCCCGGATGAGCTTCGGCAGCGTACCGTCCAGGAGACCCAGCTTCCTGAGGCCCCTGGTGATGACCTTGACGGCCGCATCGTGGGGTTCGTTCCAGTGGTTGCCGCGCCTGACCTTGTCGATGGCCACGACCTGGGCTTCCAGCACGATCTCGTAAACGGCCCGTTGCTCCGGCGTGAACCTGCCGTTCACCGGCATCGTCCGCGTGACGTCGGAGGCATAGTAGTCGACCTCGCAGCCGGCATCGATCAGCAGCAGGTCACCGTCCTGGAGCTGGGCCCTGTTGTCCACGTAATGCAGCGTGCAGGCGTTGCGTCCGGAACCGATGATGGGGTTATAGGATGTCCGGGCATCGTTACGGCGGAACTCGTGAACGAACTCGGCCTCGATCTCGTACTCGAACATCCCCGGCCGCACGACCCGCATCGCTCGTCGATGGGCGCTCACCGCGACCTTCGCCGCCCTGCGCATGGCCGAGATTTCCGCACGGCTCTTGTACAGGCGCATGTCGTGCAGCAGATGCTCGAGCGCGACGAACTCCTGCGGTGTATGCACGCCCCTGGATGCCCGCGACCGCAGCGACTTGACCCAGCCCGTGATGCGTGCGTCGAAATCCGCGTACATGCCCATGGTGTAGTAGACCCGCGTGCACGACTCGATGATGCCCGGCAGGATGTCGTCGATGTCGTCGATCGGGAAGGCGTCATCGGCGCCGTAGTGTTCGATGGCGCCCTCGGGCCCCATCCGCGAGCCGTCCCAGAGCTCCTTCTGCTGGTCCCGCTCGCGGCAGAACAGCAGGAACTCGCCGGCGTCGCGGCCGGGCACCAGGACGGCAACGGCCGCCGGTTCCGGAAACCCGGTGAGGTAATAGAAATCGCTGTCCTGGCGATAGCGATGTTCGACGTCGCGAGTCAGGGTGCGGACGGGTGCCGCCGGCAGGATGGCGATACCACCTGCGCCGACCATGCTCAGCAGCTGCTTGCGCCGGCGAAGGAATTCTTTGCTCTTCATTGACGAGATACGGGAAGGGACACGGACGTTGCCATTCTAACCGGCGCCGGGCTTCAGTGCAGTGTCTCGCCGGCTTCGGCCTGCGGGTCTGCGGACCGGCCGCGGAACTCCGCGAGCTCTTCGTAGGCCAGTTGCACAGCGACGCGGACGTACTCGACGATCTCGGCATACGCCGCCTCGTTCGTCTCGTCGTCGCTTTCGTCGTCGGCCGCCGCGCGCGTCAGCTGCAGCATGTCCCGGATGATGTCGGCAAGGGGTTCCTCCGCCAGCCGCCGCCTAAACGCCTCGCCGTGATCGGCGGACACGAGCCCGTGCAGGAACCCCTCGCACCAGCGCGCCAGGGCCGACGCCCGCATCGACGCGCTGTCGCGGTCGTCGGGGAGCAGCGGTTCGAATTCGGACAGCCGTTCCGACAGCTGCCGGAGCGTGTCCTGGGAAAGCGTGTGCAAGAGGCCCGCGCACTCGGCACGCAAGGCATCCGACTCGCTGGTTCCCTCGAGGACCTGTTGCAGCCAGCCGATCACCGCGTCGGCGCCGCCGACCGCGAGGCGGCTCGACAGCAAGCCGTGCGCCTGGGCCGCATCCCACGACGCGCCGCAGCGCCGCAAAGCGTCGCTCAAGTTGCCGTAGTCGACTTCGGATCCCATGGTCCACCTGCCCGGCCGGGGCCATTGCCGGGCTATGATCCCACGTATGCGGCGCCCGGGCCATGGCGCCGCTGATTAGATCGTATTGGCGATTGATTCTGCCCCGCTGCGTGTCTATATTGATCGCCATGGCTGAGAATAAAAGTACGACGTTCGAGCACGAACTAAGGCGCCTCGAAAAGCGCGTGGATGCGCTGGTTCGCGTCTGTGATCAGCTCCAGGACGAGAACAAGTCGCTCAAGCAGCGGCAGGACTTATTGACGGCGGAACGCGCCAACCTCCTGCAGAAAAACGAGCAGGTGCGCGCGCGCGTCGAAGCGATGATCGGCAGGCTGAAGGCCATGGAACAAGGTACCTGATTATGAGCGAACCCTACGCGCAGGTGAGCGTTCGAATCCTGGACAAGGAATACCAGGTCGCGTGCCCGGCCAGTGAACGGACCGACCTGCTCGACTCGGCGGAAATTCTCAACCAGAAGATGCGCGAGATTCGCGACAGCGGCCGTGTCGTGGGGCTCGACCGCATCGCGGTCATGGCAGCACTGAACATGGCCAACGACCTGTTGCATGCACAGACGCGCGACAGGCTACTGGAAGGCGATATAAGTGATCGCCTGAAACACATTTCGGATCGGGTGGAGAGCGTGCTCGGGGAATCCCGGCAACTGGATTTCTGACCCACCCGACACCGATTGAATAATGGCGCCCCCTGCAGTGTTCGATAGCGACCTGGAAACCTTTCGACCCTAAATCATAACCTCGGGGTCGCGCACTGTCGGCAGCATTTGAGCAGGGCCGGCGTCTCGTTACGCGAGACACCGGAAAGCCTGTTGCTGTGACGGCTGACCCCACCTGTTGCTCTGGTTCGAGAGCGACGGCTCGCACCGGCACAGGCGGGGGGCGCCTCCTTCACTACCCCGCGGCTGACAATGACCGACCCTACGCCGACGATGAAAGATCTCAGGATCGACGCCAGGAAAGCGCGCAGGTCCCTGACGGCGTCGGAACGCGCCAGCGCATCGCGGCGCATTACACACCGGTTTCTCAACAGCCGTTACTTTCTCAGTAGCGAGACGATCGCGTGCTACCTTTCGACCTGGGACGAAGTCGACACAAGCGCGATTATCGAGCGCGCATGGTGCGCAAATAAGCGCGTGTTCCTGCCCGTAACCGCTGCGCACGGCCACCTGTTTTTTCGCGAGACGTTGCCCGGGACCGACCTCGCGAGGAACGATTTCGGTCTCTGGGAACCTGTATCGGGCACGCTGATCGATGTGCGCAAACTCGATGTTGTTGTGACTCCGCTCGTTGCGTTCGATGCGCGAAGAAACCGAATCGGCATGGGCGGCGGCTACTTCGATCGCACGTTCGCGTTCCTCGCAGGCCGTACTCACTGGTTGCGGCCGAAGCTGATCGGTGTTGCCTTCGATTGCCAGGAAGTGCGAAAAATCACGCGAAATCCTTGGGATATACCGGTTTTTCGCATCTTCACGGAAACCGCCGGGCCGCGGTGAAGAGCGTACTTGCTCGTCGCAAGCAGATATGTGCAATGCAATAGTGGCTCGCAGGCCGACAACAATCTCGTTGCACACACGTGCAGTAAACGCGTCGGTTTGATGATGCGAAATTGCCATCGCAGGCAGCGACTCACGGCACAGGAGTTGATCATTCTCGCGGTCCGGTATTTCCCCCGGTAAAAACCCGCCTCGAGCGAAAAATTGAAAGTGTCGATTGCGTCACTTGACTTGCTGGATTTTTTGCATGTGTTGTATATACTCAACGCCGGGTACCCGACACGGAGAAAATGATGGCTACCACAAAGAAGACAAGCAAGAAGGCTTCGAAGCGTAAAGTTGCCAAGAAGCGGAAAGTAACACCGCGGAAGAAAGCCGCGACGAAGAAGAAAGCGCCTGCGCGCAAGACCAAGAAGAAAGCAGCCAAGAAGAAGGCTAAGAAAAAAGTAGCCAAGAAGGCTAAAAAGAAAGCTGCGAAAAAGAAGGCCAAGAAAAAGGCCAAAAAGAAAGTCGCGAAGCGCAAGGTGAAGAAAAAGGCCAGCAAGAAGGCAGCGAGCAAGAAGAAGTAGCTCAGCCTGACAGGCCTTCGCTGGGAGCTTTCTTCCGGTGAATAGGAGTGCCCGCTTTTGCGGGCACTTTTTATTTGGGCGCCCGGAGAATCACGGGGTGGGCGCGTTCCCGACTGTGACGCCTGCCATGGCGGATCGGCGGTCGATCAGCTAAGCTGTCTTCCGTCAGATCAACGGCCGCAGTTCCATGACATCAGCTGACAAGAAGCGTAGCGCTGCCGAAGCGTCACTCGAGTTCATCGAGCCGGGCATGATCCTCGGTGTCGGTACCGGATCTACCGTCAATTTCCTCATCGACTTGCTGCCCGGCATCAGGGAGCGCATCGATCGCGTCGTATCGAGTTCCAAGGCCACGACGGCCCTGCTCAAGGAGCGCGGATTCGCGGTATCGACCCTGAACGAAGTCGGCGATCTCGACCTGTATATCGATGGTGCCGACGAGGCCACCAAGCGGCTGAACCTGGTCAAGGGGGGCGGCGGTGCGCTGACGCGCGAGAAGGTGCTTGCCGGCGCCGCGCGCCGCTTCGTCTGCATCGTCGACGACAGCAAGCTCGTCGGCATGCTGGGCAAATTCCCGCTCCCCGTCGAGGTGTTGCCGATGGCGCAGGCGTTCGTGGCGCGCAAGTTCGTCAAGATGCGCGCCAACCCGGTGTGGCGCGAGAACTTCGTGACTGACAACGGCAACCACATTCTCGATGTCCACGACCTCGCCATTTCCAACCCCCTCGAAATGGAAGACCGCCTGAACCGGATTCCCGGGATCCTCACGGTGGGGCTTTTTGCCCACCGCCCGGCCGACATCCTGCTGATCGGCAACGACGAAGGCGTCCGGGAGCTGAGAGGCTGATTCGGCGCGGACTCGCGCACAGCGAGACGGCAGTCACGGCCAGCCGCATTCGGCGGCGGCGACTTGCGGATCGTGTGACCCAACGCACAGATATGGGCCGAACCGGCGTTTAGGGTCGGGCCCGTGGTTTTTCATAATCTGCGGTCCGATGACTAAAGCACGGTATTTCCTGGCCATTCCGGTATTGCTGCTGCCGTTTGCGGCGGCCGCGGCGGATCCGGGTGACTGGTATCTCGGCGGCTCGGTCGTGTACACCGACGACGACCCGGAGCGGCGCCTCGACGACGTGATCGGCGGTGGGCAGTTCCACGTCGGCCGCTACCTCACCGACGTATTTGCGCTCGAAGGTCGCGTGGGCTATTCGGATATCGACGGCTGGCCGAACTGGCCGGCCGTAACCGACAAGGAAAGCCTCGAGATTCTCGACATCGGCGTCGATCTCGTCAGCCACCTCAATCCCGGGGGCGACTTTTCCCCGTATCTCGTGTTCGGCGCCGGTTACCTCGGAACCAGCAGCGCTTCCGGTGGTGATGAGAACCGCCCCAGCGGCAGCGCAGGACTCGGCTTCGCCTGGAAACTCGGCCGCAGCGCTTTTTCCATCCGCGGCGACTACCGCTTCCGGCTGGCGTGGGAGAGAGACAACAGTTTCACCGACCGTATCGCAACCCTTGGACTGCAGTACACCTTCGGCGGCCGCTCGGTCCCGCCCCTCTTCGACACCGACAACGACGGGATCCAGGACATCTACGACCAGTGCCCGCACTCCGAAGCCGGCGTTGCGGTGGACGCTACCGGCTGCGAGATAATCGTCGACAGCGACGGTGACGGCGTCATGGACCGCAAGGACCTTTGTGCCGATACGCCACGAGGCGTGCCGGTGGACAGCTACGGATGCATCAGCGATGCCGACGGCGACGGCGTCACCGACGATATCGATGAATGCCCGAACACGGTCTCCGGCGCTGCGATCTACGTCAACGGCTGCGAGCGCGACGACGATGGTGACAACGTGATCAATCACCTCGACGACTGCCCGAACACCCGCACCAATGCACCGGTGGACTCGCGGGGTTGCGAGATCCGCAGCACCTTCGACCTGCGGGGCGTAAATTTCGCCAGCAATTCGGATCGCCTGCTGACGGGTGCCGAGAAGGTGCTCGACGATGCCATCGAATGGCTCGAGCGGAACCCCCACCTGGTGGTGGAAGTCGCCGGGCATACCGACAGCGACGGTGCCGCCGCCGCCAACCTCGGACTGTCCGAGCGCCGCGCCTACACGGTGCGTGACTACCTGATCAACGGCGGCGTCAGCGCGTCACGCCTGACCGCCCGCGGCTACGGGGAATCGGAACCCGTGGCCGACAACGGCACGACCGAAGGCAAGGCCGAAAACCGCCGCGTGGAGCTGAGGATCCTGAACAACAGGAAGTAGCCGCGACCGTCGCGCTCGAAGATCAGCGGTTCTCCTCTCCAGCTCCACCAACAAAAAAAGAACAGGCCCCGCTGGGGGCCTGTTCTTTTTTGGCTGGGGGAGAGGGATTGATTCGCGGCTGCGCCGCTCACCCTGCGGGCGCGCTGCGCGCGTCCAAAATCGCTATCGCGATTTTGTCGAACAGCGGTCCTCGTCTCCAGCCCCACCAGCCAAAAAAGAACAGGCCCCGCTGGGGGGCCTGTTCTTTTTTGGCTGGGGGAGAGGGATTCGAACCCCCGTTGACGGAGTCAGAGTCCGTAGTCCTACCACTAGACGATCCCCCAAATTCCTGCCTGATTGTACCTCGGGATCGGGATGGACGTACCCGCTTTGCGGCTACGTCTGTCGGCGCGCTTCGCGCGCCTCGGATCGAACCCCCGTTGACGGAGTCAGAGTCCGTAGTCCTACCACTAGACGATCCCCCAAATTCCTGCCTGATTGTACCTCGGGATCGGGATGGACGTACCCGCTTCGCGGTTACGTCTGTCGGCGCGCTTCGCGCGCCTCGGATCGAACCCCCGTTGACGGAGTCAGAGTCCGTAGTCCTACCACCAGACGATCCCCCAAGTTCGGGATCGATCGCTTTAACGCTTCGAGTACTGCGTTGCGCGGCGGGCTTTGCGCAGACCCACTTTCTTGCGCTCGACTTCGCGGGCGTCGCGGGTTACGAATCCGGCCCTGCGGAGAGTCGGGCGCAGCGACTCGTCGTACTCCATCAGTGCGCGCGTCAGTCCGTGGCGGATCGCGCCGGCCTGGCCGGTCGTACCGCCACCCGTCACCGTCACCTTGACGCTGAACTGGCCGCCCAGCTTCATGACCTCGAGCGGCTGGCGCACGATCATCTGTGCGGTCTCGCGGCCGAAAAAGACATCCAGCGGCTTGTCGTTGACCGTGATGTCACCGTTGCCTGGCGTCAGGAACACACGCGCCGTCGACGTCTTGCGCCGGCCTGTGCCATAAAAAACTGCTTCACTCATTAGTTTGCCTCAATACTCGTTGGCCAGTGCTCAGGCATTCACGTCCAGCGGGATGGGTTGCTGTGCGGCGTGATCATGCTCCGGGCCTGCGAATACACGCAGCTTGCTGAACATCTTGCGGCCCAGCGGCCCCTTCGGCAGCATGCCCTTGACGGCGTACTGCAGCACCCGCTCGGGCGTCTCGTCCAGAAGGGTCTCCAGGTTCTTCGACTTAAGGTTGCCAATGTAGCCCGTGTGGTGGTGGTACATCTTGTCCTTGAGCTTGTTGCCGGTAACACGGATCTTGCCGGCGTTGACCACGACGATGTAATCGCCGGTGTCGACGTGCGGCGTGTACTCGGGCTTGTGCTTGCCACGCAGGCGGCGGGCGATCTCCGTCGACAGGCGACCGAGGGTCTTGCCCGTTGCATCGACGACATACCAGTCGCGCCGTACCTCTGCGGGTTTGGCAGAAAACGTCTTCATGATATCCAGATTCCTAAGGGAATTCGTTGTAACCCGGCGGTGCCCGGCCTGATCCCCGGCGCCGCGGCCGCCACCCGGGCAGCAATAAGCCCGCCGGAGTGGCGAAAGGCGCGAAATTCTACTCGACCCCCGGTCTCATTGCAAACGATTATGAGGCTTTCCAGGGCAGCCTGCTGCCCGTCCGCCCGGCACATTTCCCCTTGATCGACAGGCGCTTACAAAATCCCGCCGGCCGCCCCCGGGCTAGAACGCGTATTCCAGCGCAATCGCCGTGCGAGTGTCGGTTTTTTCCGTGCCGACGGGCACGTCGCTGTTGTTGCGGATCGTGTACGACGCGACCAGGTTGAGCGCCCCGACGAGCCTCGCCGTAATCGAGGTAACGGACTCGCTGAAGGTGTTGTCGCTGCCCACCTCGAATCGCAGCGTCTGGTCGAACTCGGAGGTATCGCTGAATTTCCACTTGTACTTGAGCGCCGCGGTACCGATCGTCTCGTTCGAGCTGACACCCAGCTGGTCTTCGGACTGACGAGCACCGAAGCCGAGTTCGCCGTCGAGGCTGTGGACGTCGGTATTGATGATCCGGCGACCGTAACCGACGGTCTGGGAGAACTGCGTGTCGAAGCCACCGAAGCGGTCCTTGCGCCAGTTCAGGCGGCCAAAGATGTAGTCGCGGTCCGAGAAGTTCCAGCCGGATTTCCAGCCGGTCTCGTAGGCTTCGGCCGTGGTGACCTTGTTCTCCGAGGCATTGATGGCGGAAGCCGTCGCCTCGTGGTGCCAGTCGCCGGCAACGTACCTGGCCTCGAAGCCCGCGTTCAGGCTGGACGTCTCCGTATTACCGGTCGTCGCCAGGTAGCCGAACTTGACGGCACCTTCGAGCGGATCGTCCGCTTCTTCCTCGGCTGCAAACGCCGGCGCGGCGAGGGTCAACGATGCAACGAAGACCAGGCTTCGAAAATTCATAGGTTTCTCCGGAGACAGGACACGGGTGCAAAAACGCGGCGGGAGTATATCGGACGATTCGCGACAATAGCCAATTTTTACGAATTGTTATATTTGCAGCGCCGCGCGCGACGCGCACGCCCGGCTCATGGCCGACCGGGACGCAGAGTACAGCGGCCGATATCGCGCTCGACGCGGCCTTCGTGGGCATGTCGTTCCGCTTCTGACGCGAACCCGACGCCGCTTGCTATAATTCCCCGCATGCGAGGACGCTCCCTGACACCGCTCGACCGGCTGCTGGTCGGTGCCAATAACGCTCTGCGCACGGTCTCGGCGCCTGCGGGCCGGCCGGCCCGCAGGAATCCCGCGGCGGGCGTGGATGAAGCCAGCCTCGACGACCGGCAGCGCGTCCATGCCGCCGGGCTCATGCGGGTCAATCATGCCGGCGAGATCGCCGCGCAGGGCCTGTACCAGGGTCACGCGGCCGTCGCGCGGGACAAGTCGATCGAGGCCCAGATGCAACGGGCCGCTGACGAGGAATTCGATCACCTCGCCTGGTGCGAGCAACGCCTCACCGAACTCGGCGCAGGCCCGAGCCGGCTGAGCCCGCTCTGGTACGCCGGCGCGTTCGCGATCGGGGCCGCCAGCGGCGCGCTCGGCGACCGCTGGAGTCTCGGCTTCATTGCCGAGACGGAGCGGCAGGTCTGCCAACACCTCGAGCATCATTTCGAAAGCCTGCCCCGGCAGGATGCACGCAGCCGCGCCATCCTCGAGCAAATGCATGCGGAAGAAGCCGAGCACGGCGAAAACGCCGTCGCTGCGGGCGCCGCCGAGTTGCCGCCGCCGATCAAGCGGCTGATGCGGCTCACGGCGAAGGTCATGACGCGCACCGCCTACTGGGTGTAAGTCCCTGTGAGCTGCAACGAACTCAAACAAAACACGGACTTAGCTTGCCCTTGATCGCGAACTGTATTAAAAGAGAGGGCGCTTGAGCGATGAGGGACCGATCCATGCAGACCAATGCCAAGACCCTGAGTGACGTACCGGCGATCAACCGCTTCCTTAGCTATTGCCGCGTACGCACCGTGCCCTCGAAAACCGTGATGATTCACGCTGGCGATCTGCCCGACGTGCTGTATTACATCGTCGACGGCTCGGTCGAGGTCATGATCGAAGACGAAGACGGCAACGAAATGGTGCTTGCCTACCTCAACAAGGGCCAGTTCTTCGGTGAAATGGGGTTGTTCTACGAGCAGCCGACGCGCAGCGCCTGGGTACGGACCCGCACGGAGTGCGAGATCGCCGAGATGACCTATCCGCGTTTCCGGCAAATCGCCAGCGAAAGTCCCGGCCTCGTTTTCGAGCTGGCGACACAGCTCGCGACGCGTCTCGATCGCACCAATCGCAAGCTGGGCGACCTGGCATTCGTCGACGTGACGGGGCGCGTCGCTCACGCCATCATGGATCTCTGCAACGAGCCCGACGCGATGACGCACCCGGACGGCATGCAGATCAAGGTCAGCCGCCAGGAATTGTCGCGCCTCGTCGGGTGTTCCCGCGAGATGGCCGGGCGTGTCCTGAAAGTGCTCGAGGAACAGGGCCTGGTGTCGGCCAGCGGCAAGACGATCGTCGTCTACGGCGCGCGGCCCAACCGCAATCTCTGACCCTGCGGGAGCGCGCCTCGGCGCGCGATCGCGGTTCGAGAACCGCTCCTACAGGCGCTGCGCTTTTTCTATCTCGGACTTCATCGCGGCAATGGTCGCCGCGTAGTCGTCGGCGCCGAAGATCGCCGAGCCCGCGACGAACGTGTCCGCACCCGCCGCAGCAATCTCGCCGATATTGTCCACCTTGACGCCGCCGTCGATCTCGAGACGAATGTCGAAGCCGCTGTCGTCGATCATGCGGCGCGCTTCACGGAGCTTGGCGAGCGCCGAAGGAATGAACTTCTGCCCGCCGAAGCCCGGGTTGACCGACATCAGCAGCACCATGTCCACCTTGTCGATGACGTGCTCGAGCCAGTCGAGCGGCGTCGCCGGGTTGAACACCAGCCCGGACTTGCAGCCCTGCTCGCGGATCAGGCCGAGCGACCGGTCGACGTGCCGGCTCGCCTCCGGGTGAAACGTTATCCAGGTGGCGCCCGCCTTTGCGAAATCGGGAATGATCCGGTCGACGGGCTCAACCATCAGGTGCACGTCGATCGGCGCCTCGATGCCGTCGTTGCGCAGCGCCTCGCAGATCAGCGGACCGATCGTCAGGTTCGGCACGAAGTGATTGTCCATGACGTCGAAATGCACGATGTCCGCGCCGGCATCGAGCACGGCCTTGACGTCCTCGCCGAGCCGCGCGAAGTTGGCCGACAGTATCGAAGGAGCGATGAGTGGTTGCACGGGAATTCCCTCTCGGTGGTGGCGTCAATTTACCCCAGTTGCCCTAACGAATCGACCGCCGCGCCTTGAGCATCTCGTAGGCGCCGCGAATCTCGCGCGTGCGCCGCTGAGCCTCCTCGATCGCCGCAGCGCCGGGATTGTCGCCGGCGATCTTGTCGGGGTGATTGCGATTCATGAGGCGGCGGTAGGCCTGCTTGATCTCCTCGTTGCTGGACGCCTCGTCGACGCCGAGCGTCGCGTAGGCGCGGCGCAGCCGTGCCGTGTCCGCCGTTCCCGCCGGCGACCTCCGGAAACCTTTTTGCGCCAGGATCATGGCTTCCAGCTGCGCCAGCTCCACGCGGCCGATGTCGAGTTCCGTGCAGACGGTCCAGATCAACGTCCGCTCCCGCGACCGCAGGCGGCGCCCGGCGAGAACCACCTCGAGCAGCAGGCGCACGAACAGGGTCCGCTGGTCGGCGCGACGGGCGTGCACGCGCCGCAGTTCGCGGACGGCCTGTACCAGGGAAAAACCGGGCTCCTTGCCCTCGTCGAACCAGTGGATAGCCTTGCGGACCCGCGCCGGACCCAGGTTGAGACGGTGCATCACGAGCCGTGCGGCGCGAATCTCTTCCTCGCTGACGCGCCCGTCGGCCTTCGCGAGATGCCCCATGCACAGGAACAGGGTACGGACATAGTCGTCGGACAGGCGCCCGGCGCCGGCACCCATGTCCTCGAACGCGTGCCGCTGGGCCGCAAAACCGCGATCGAATTGCCGGCCCGCGAAGTACCCCGCCGTCACGGACAGGATCTTCAGCAGCGGCGAGACCAGCATGACGCCGACGACAGCGCCCACGAAGGTGCCAATGATCCTGCCCCAGTACAATCCTGCTCCTGCCGGCGCCGCCGAACGTGCAAACCAGCATCGTAGCGCCTGCGGCGCGGCATGCCTACGCCCATCGCTTGCCACACCAGGGTCGAACGGCGATCATCCCCGTAGCGATCCCATCGAGCACGCTTATGACTGACAACGCCGGCGCGATTTTCGAATCCTCGGTACCGGGCTACCCGCTGATCGGGCGCGGCAAGGTCCGTGACATTTACAGTGTCGACGACGATCACCTGCTCATCGTGACGACCGACCGGCTGTCCGCGTTCGACGTCGTCATGCCGGACCCGGTGCCGGGCAAGGGGGAAGTGCTCACGCAGATCTCGCTTTACTGGTTCCACATGATGCAGGACATCATCGAGAACCAGCTGACGTCGCGGACGATCGACGAGGTCATCGCCGATCCCGCGTTGCGGGAGCAGCTGCGGCGCCGCGCCCTCGTCGTGAAGCGCCTGAAACCGCTGCCCATCGAAGCCGTCGTGCGCGGCTACCTCATCGGTTCCGGCTGGAAGGACTACCGGGAGAGCGGCAAGGTCTGCGGCATCCCGCTGCCCCCCGGGCTGCAGCAGGCCGAGAGGCTTCCCGAGACGCTGTTTACGCCGGCCAGCAAGGCGGAGGCCGGCACGCACGACGAGAACATCACGTTCGAGCAGGTCGTCGAGCTGGTCGGCGAACGGCTGGCGTCACGGGTGCGCGACGTATCGATACAGATCTACGAGGTCGCCGCGGCGCACGCCCTGCAGCGCGGCATCATCATCGCCGACACCAAGTTCGAGTTCGGGCTGGATGACGAAGGCCGCCTGTACCTGATCGACGAGGTGCTTACGCCCGACTCGTCGCGATTCTGGCCCGTCGAGGACTACGAGGTCGGCATCAGCCCGCCGAGTTTCGACAAGCAGTTCGTGCGCGACTACCTCGAGACGCTCGACTGGGACAAGACCGCGCCGGGGCCGGCGTTGCCGCCGAAAATCATCCGCAAGACGGCCGAGAAGTACCGGGAAGCGTTGCGCAGGCTGACGAAGGTTTGACATGGCAACGAAAGTGAACCCGATCGATCGACTCAACGAGCTGATCTGGAGCGACACGCTGGAAAATCACGGCCGTATCGGTCGTGTCGTCACGACGGCCATGCGCTATCTCTATGCCGTGCTGCGCGACATCTTCTCCGGCCAGATCACGATGCGTGCAATGAGCCTCGTCTATACGACGTTGCTATCCATCGTGCCGCTGCTTGCATTCAGCTTCTCGGTACTCAAGGGCCTCGGCATCGACGAGAAGCTCGAAGCGCAGATGTACCTGTTCCTCGAGCCGCTCGGCTCGCGCGGCATCGAGATCACCGACAAGGTCATGGCGCTCGTTTACAACGTGAACGGCCGGGTGCTCGGCGGCGTCAGCCTCGCCTTCTTCCTGTGGACCGCGATATCCATGGTGCAGAAGATCGAGGAGAGTCTGAATTACGTCTGGTACGTGTCCGAGTCGCGCAGTTTCGCGAGGCGCTTCACTGAATACATGTTCGTGCTGATGGTCGGGCCGCTGGCGATCGTCATCGCGCTGGGCATGATCACTGCGCTGCAGAACCAGGAGATCGTGCAGTACCTGCTCGACAACAGGATCGTCGGTCCCGTGTTCGTCGCTACGAGCAAGCTGACACCGTACTTCCTGGTGTCCGCGGTATTCGCGTTCCTCTACTGGTTCATGCCGAATACCCGGGTACGGGCCATACCCGCGATCCTGGGCGGGCTCGCGGGCGGATTCATCTGGGCCAGCATGGTGGTGATATTCACGACCTTCCTCGCCACCGCATCGGCACGGCAGGCGGTCTACGCGAGCTTCGCGATCGCGATCGTGACGCTGATCTGGCTGTACCTGAACTGGCTGGTCCTGCTCATCGGCGCCCAGCTCGCGTTCTACGTCCAGAACCCCGCCTACCTCAGGATAGGACGCCAGGAACCGCGCCTGTCGAACAAGGTGCGCGAGCGCCTGGCGCTCAATATCATGCTGCTCGTCGGCCGTACCTTCCGGGAACCGACGGCGAAGCTGCCGTTGCAGGCGCTGAGCGATGCCCTGCAGATCCCGTCACTGGCGCTCGCGCCCGTGGTCGCGGATCTCGAATTGCGCGGGCTCCTGACGGCGAATGAGCAGGGCGAGCTGATGCCGGCCCGGGAGATGACTCGCATCCCGCTGCGTGAAATCCTGGACGTCGTGCGCAGCGAAGGGGAGACGGGCTCCTACCGCGAACCCACGTGGGAGCACTACGTCGACGAGCTTGGCACGAAGCTGGACCAGGCTGCGTTCTCGGCGGTCGGCGACATGACGCTCTCCGACCTGGTCGATGCGGCGAGCCCGGCAGGCGGCCCCGGGTCAACTCCCCGCGATGGTCATCTCGTCGACGAGGATTGAGCCACAGCGAATTCCGCCGCGCAGGTCCTGGTCCCTGCCGATGGCCACGATGCGCCGATACAGCTGACGCAGGTTGCCCGCGATCGTCACCTCGTGCACGGGGTAGGCGATCTCCCCGTTTTCCACCCAGTGCCCGACCGCACCGCGCGAGTAATCCCCGGTAACGGTGTTGACGCCCTGCCCGATCAGCTCTTCGACAACGAGCCCGGTTCCCATCTCGGCGACCAGCGCGTCCATGCCGTCGGCATTGCCGGGAACGATCAGGTTCTGCGCGCCGCCCGCGTTCGCGGTGGTCTCGAGGCCGAGCCGCCGCGCCGAGTAGCTGCTCAGGATATAGCCCTGCAGGACGCCGTCGCGGACGATGTCGCGGTCGCGGGTCGCCACACCCTCGGCATCGTACGGCACGCTCGCCATGCCCCGCGGGATGTGGGGCCGCTCCTCGATGCTGACGAAGTCCGGGAATACCTGCTCGCCGACCGCGCCGAGCAGGAACGACGAACGCCGGTATTGCGCGCCCCCTGAAATGGCGCCGACGAGGTGCCCGATGAAACCGCGCGCGATTTCGGGAATGAAGAGCACCGGCGCGCGCGCGGTCTTCATCTTGCGCGCGCCCAGCCGCTGCAGCACGCGCGTCGCCGCCTTGACGCCGATCGTCTCGGCGGCCTCCAGGCCCGCGGCGTCGCGGGCCGAACTGTAGTAATAGTCCCGCTCCATGTCGCCATTCGCATTGGCGAGGACCGCGCAGCTGAGCGAGTGACTGGTCTTTGCATAGCTGCCGAAGAACCCGTGCGTGTTGCCGTATGCGCGCACGCCGCGGTTGGTCCATACGGTCGCGCCTTCGGAGTTGCTGATGCGCTTGTCGTGACCGAGCGCCGCGGCCTCGCAGGTGATTGCGAGATCGATGGCGGCCGGCGCATCCAGGCTCCACGGGTGGTCCAGGTCGAGGTCGGGTACCTCGGTGCACATGCGGTCGGCATCCGCGAGCCCGGCGTACTTGTCCTCCGCGGTGTAGCTCGCGAAAGTACATGCCTTGGCGACCGTCTCACGGATCGCGTCGCGCGACACGTCCGACGTGCTGGCACTTCCCTTCCTCGAGCCGCAGTACACCGTCACGCCGATGCCGCGATCGTTGGTGTACTCGAGGCTCTCGACGTCACCCAGCCGGGCCGTCGCCGCGAGACCGATGTCGTGGCTCACGGCGACCTCGGCCTGGTCCACACCACGCGCGCGCGCCTCCGCGAGAGTGCTCGCGATGATGTCCTCGAGCTCCTGGTGCCCGAGCGATTGCGCTGCCGTGACCTTGCCCATGTAGTGCTTCCCGCGTTCGACACGGTCCGGCCGTCCGGGGCTCGTGCTAGACTTCCACCCCGTTCCGCCCCACCCCGTCCGGATCAGACAAGCCGAGTAGCTTAGCCGGTGACCCAGCCAAAGCCCAGTAAATCAGCGCGAAAAAGAGAGCAGCTCGAACTGCAGCAGCTGGGCGAACGCCTGATCGGCCTCTCCGCCGACGAGCTGCAGGCGCTGCCGATCGACGAACGCCTGCGCGATGCCGTGCTTGCCGCGTCGAAAATACGCGCGCACGGTGCGTTGCGCCGGCAGAAACAGCTCATCGGCAAGCTGATGCGCAACTCTGACCCGGAACCGATCCGGCAAGCCCTGGGCGCGCGCGAGACCGACGATCGCCTGGCGAAACGGGTCTTCGCCGACGCGGAGCGCTGGCGCGACCGCATCGCCGCCGGCGGGGACGTGGCGATCGGTGAATTCTGCGAACAGAGCGGCGCCGCGGCCGCGCCGCTCGCCGCGTTGCTCGGCCGTATCCGCAGCGCGCCCAGCGAGCGCGCCGAGAAGGGCCTGCGCCGCCAGTTGTTCCGCGAGATTCACGACGCGCTGATCCGGGCGGCGCAGGATGATAGAATTTCGCGATGAAATACCCGATCGGCATCATCATGGGGTCGCGCTCCGACTGGGACACCATGCGTCACGCGAGCGAAACGCTCGACACGCTGAACGTGCCGCACGAGGTCCGCGTCGTATCTGCGCATCGCACGCCCGACCTGCTGTTCGAATACGCGGAGACGGCGCTCGAGCGGGGCCTCAAGGTCATCATCGCCGGCGCGGGCGGCGCCGCGCACCTGCCGGGCATGACCGCCGCCAAGACCCGGGTGCCGGTTATCGGCGTCCCGGTGCAGTCGAAGGCGCTGAGCGGCCAGGACTCGCTGCTGTCGATCGTGCAGATGCCGGCCGGCGTACCCGTGGGTTCGATGGCGATCGGCAAGGCGGGCGCCATCAACGCGGCGCTGTTTGCCGCCGCGATAGTGGCCAACGAGGATGCCGCTGTCGCCGAGGCACTCGATCGTTACCGCCGCAGCCAGACCGACGCGGTACTGGCCGACCCAGACCCCAGGCTCTGACGCCACCCATGCGTGTCGGCATCATCGGCGCCGGCCAGCTCGGCCAGATGCTCGGATTCGCGGCAGAGCGCCTGGGCGTCACCTGCCGTTTCCTCGATCCTGCCGAGGAACCGCCGGCGGCCGATGCGGGCGAGGTCATTCGCCGGCCGTTCGACGACGCCGATGCGCTCGCGGAACTGGCTGCCGACTGCGACGTGATTACCTACGAATTCGAGAACGTCCCGGTCGAGGCGCTGCTCGGCATCGCCGGACGTGTGCCGGTCTTCCCGCCGCCCGAGGCGCTCAGACATGCGCAGGACCGGCTGGCGGAGAAGCGCCTGTTCGATGAACTGCAGATCCCCCTGCCGCGCTACCGTGCCGTCGATTCGCTCGATGACCTGCGCGCGGCAGTCGAGGCAATCGGCCTCCCCCTGGTTCTCAAGACCCGTCGCTTTGGCTACGACGGCAAGGGCCAGTTCCGCGTGAGGACGCGGGACGACATCGATGACGCGTGGCGCGCACTGGGCGGGGCGGCGCTCATCGCCGAGGAATGGCTGGATTTCGATTACGAGGTCTCGGCAATCGGCGTGCGGTCGGCGAGCGGGGAATTCGTGATGTATCCGCTGACGCACAACGAGCATGACGCCGGCATACTGCGACGCTCGCGCGCGCCCGTCGACGCGCCGGCCCTCGAGGCGAAGGCGCGCGCCTGCATGCAAGCGATGCTCGACCGCCTGGATTATGTCGGGGTGCTCGCCCTGGAGCTGTTCGTCGTCGGGGACCGGCTGCTCGCGAACGAGTTCGCTCCGCGCGTGCACAATTCCGGGCACTGGACCATCGAGGGCGCTGCCACGAGCCAGTTCGAGAACCACGTGCGCGCCGTCACGAATCAGCCGCTCGGGCCAACGACATGCCGTGGGCATGCCGGCATGCTGAACCTGATCGGCGAAATTCCGGACGCTGCGCGGCGGCTCGAGCTGCCGGGCTGCTGGCTGCATGATTATGGCAAACGACCGCGCGAGGGCCGCAAGCTCGGTCACATTACCGTCGTCGCGGATTCCGCCGGCGAGCGCGACGCGCGGCTGCGGCAGGCCGAGGCTGCGCTTGCGAAAATGTGACGCAGTCGACCCGGAATTCCGGGACCCGGTAATGGCGAGCGGTGCACAAAAGCAGGTAAACTGCACGAGTTCCACGTTGCAAGCGCCTGAACCGCCAGAGAAAATACCCGATCACGCAGACAAGCGAACGAGATGTCGTACCTCGAGCACTTCAAACTCAAAGAGCAGCCGTTCAGGCTGACGCCGGATCCGGCCTTCGTCTACTGGAGCAAGCAGCACTCCAGGGCCAAGGCTTACATGGAATCCACGATCTGGCTCGCGGACGGTTTCGTCGTCATCACGGGCGAGATCGGCTCCGGCAAGACCACGCTGCTGCAATCGTTCCTGGAGGAACTCGATAACAGCGTGGTCTACGCGGTCGTCTCGCAGACACAGCTGACCGCCACGGAATTCCTGCAGGCAGCGCTTACGGAATTCGGTTTCAAGCCGTTCGAAAAGCGCAAGGTGGAACTGCTCGACATGCTGAACATGTTCCTGATCGAGCAGTACGCGAACGACAAGAAAGTGGTGCTGATCGTCGACGAGGCACAGAACCTGTCGCTCAAGGTGCTCGAGGAAATCCGCATGCTCTCGAACATCGAGACGCACAAGGAGAAGGTGCTGCGCATCATCCTCGCAGGGCAGCCGGAGCTCAGGGAAAAGCTAGACTCCCCGAAACTCAAGCAGCTCGCGCAGCGCGTGCGGCTGCGCTTTCATCTCGGCGCACTCGACAAGCAGGATACGCGCTCCTACATCAGTCACCGCCTGCGGGTTGCCGGCGCGGCTTCCGAGGACCTGATCGCCGCCGATGCGCTGGACGTCATCTATCGCTACACGGGCGGCATACCGCGCCTCATCAACACGCTGTGCGACACCGCCTTGCTGTGCGCGTTCGCCGACAGCAAACCGGCAGCAGGTGTCGACGACATCATGGCAGCCGTCGCCGAACTCGACTGGGACGAGCACGAGAGCAATACCGGCGTCTACGAGCAGCTGCAGCAGATCGCCAGCCGGCGCCCCGGCACCGAATCGCACGTCATGCAGATCGAGGTGCGCACCAACGGCGAAACCGAGTCGATACAGACGTTCCCGCCCGGCAGGGTGATCGTGGGCCGTTCACCGGACAACGAGATTTACATCAAGAGCAAGTTCGTCAGCCGCCACCACCTGCAGCTGGTCTGTGACGAAGACAGGTGCGTGGTCGAAGACCTGAACAGCACCAACGGTGTGTTCATCGGCGAAGCCCAGGTCAAGAAGCGCGCACTCGCGAGCGGCGACGTCATCTCCCTCGGCGTGCATGAACTCATCTACACGTACATCGGGAAAGGCGTCCACCCGTCATCCGACGGGGAAGCCGACTTCGCGGACACGAATGACGACGTGCCGTCCCTCGTCAGCGAGAATCCCGCGGACCGCAAACAGGGCTAGCCGCTAGCTGCTGCGCCGGTGTGTGACGCGCGAGTCGCGCCGCTTGAGCAGTACCACCAGCCCGCCGACCAGGCAGACCACCCCCGTCACGAAACAGATCGTCGGCCAGTACCAGTGGTTGACGTACATCGACGCGGACAGCGAGATGACGCCGACCAGCAGGTAAAAATACGGCAAACTCTCGTAGATTGGCTTGGAAATCCACATGGCGCCTGAAACCGAGCCCCGGGTCACTCATTGTCCACGGCCGCCACGCCGCCGTCCAGTCGCCGCCGGGCGGGCGGCCCGGTGTGCGCTGGTCAGGCGAGCCGGAACAGCCGCAACAGCTTCGCCAGGATCGAGTCGGAGAGTCCGTCGACCGACAGGTCGGGCTCGAAATCATGCTTTTCGCCACGGACGGCCTGCGCGAGTGACTGCGTCGCGGAATCCATGTCTTTCTCCGTTATCGTGCTTTCGAACGCCATTACCGAAATCCTCCATGAGATGGCCGGAACGATACCGAAGTTCGCGGCGCGATGCGGTGAGACAGGTCACAAGCCTTGATGCGACGCGCGGCGGTGACAGTTATGTCAATAGTCGCATCGCTGCGACACCCGGGCGCTGCGGCCGCGCACAGGCCTGAGGTCGCGAGCGACCGGCTGCCTATGCCGTTCCGCCGACGGTCAGTTCGTCGATCTTGAGCGTCGGCTGGCCGACGCCGACGGGCACCGACTGGCCTTCCTTGCCGCAGGTGCCGACGCCGTCGTCCAGTTCGAGGTCGTTGCCCACCATGGAGATCCGCGTCAGCGCGTCGGGGCCGTCGCCGATCAGCATCGCGCCCTTGACGGGCGTCGTGATGGCGCCGTTCTCGATCAGGTACGCCTCGCTCGCGGAGAACACGAACTTGCCCGACGTGATGTCGACCTGCCCGCCGCCGAAGTTGGGTGCATAGAGACCTTTTTTCACCGACGCTATGATCTCGTCGTGCTCGTGCGGACCCGCGAGCATGTAGGTGTTGGTCATGCGCGGCATCGGCACGTGCGCGAACGACTCCCGGCGGCCGTTGCCGGTGGGTGCGACGCCCGTCAGCCGGGCGTTCATCTTGTCCTGCATGTAGCCCCTGAGCACGCCGTTCTCGACGAGCACGTTGTATTGCCCGGGCGTACCCTCGTCGTCGATGGCGAGCGAACCGCGGCGATTCGCGAGGGTGCCGTCATCCACGATCGTGCAAAGCGGCGACGCGACGCGCTGGCCGACCTTCCCCGAGAACGCCGAGGTTCCCTTGCGATTGAAGTCCCCCTCGAGCCCATGTCCGACGGCCTCGTGCAGCAGGATGCCCGGCCACCCGGGCCCGAGCACGACGGGCATGGTGCCGGCCGGCGCCGGCACGGCCTCGAGCGCCACGCCGGCCTGTCGCACGGCTTCCCGCGCGTACTTCATGGGCAGGTCCCCGTCGAGGAAATAGCTCAGGTCGAAGCGCGCCCCACCGCCCGAGTAGCCCTGCTCGCGGCGGCCGTTCTGCTCGAGGATCACGCTCACGTTGAAGCGCACCAGCGGCCGCACGTCGGCGGCGAGCGTGCCGTCCGAGCCCGCGACCAGCACCAGGTCCTGGCTGCTCGTCATGCTGATGATCACCTGCTCGACCCGCGAATCCAGCGCCCGTGTCCCGGCATCGATCCGGGTGATGAGCGCGGTCTTGTCCGCGTCCTGCATGCTGGTGGTCGGATCGGTAACCGGGTACAGCGGCACCGCGGCCCCCCGGCGCCAGGCCGGCACGCGCTTGTCGTCGCCCTGGCGCGCGATCGCCCGCGCGGCCGCCGCCGCCTGCTCGAGCGCGGGCAGCACCAACTCGTCGGAATACGCGAAGCCGGTCTTCTCGCCGCTCACGGCGCGCACCCCGACTCCCTGGTCGAGACTGAAGCTGCCCTCACGGATGATGCCGTCCTCCAGCGTCCAGCTCTCCTGGCGGGATACCTGGAAATACAGGTCGGCGTAATCCACGCCGCCGCGCAGCACGCTGCCGAGCGTCCGGCTCAGGTGGCGTTCCTCGAGCCCCGCGGGGGCGAGCATGTCGGTCATCACCGAGTCGATGGGATCTGTTGCCTTGCTCAAATCGTGCTCCTACAAGCGGCGGTTCGCGAGGGCCGGAAACCGCTCGCGCAAGCTGTCCGGGGCCCCGGGGTCGATGTCGGCGACGACGGCGCAGTTGCCGGCCGCCTGTTCGGCCAGCACGCGGCCCCACGGATCCACGATGAGCGAATGGCCGTAGGTTTCGCGGTTGTCCGGGTGCGTGCCGAACTGCCCCGGGGCAATGACCCAGGCGAGGTTCTCGATCGCCCGCGCGCGCAACAGCGTATGCCAGTGCGCGGCGCCCGTAACGGCCGTGAACGCCGCCGGAACCGTGAACACCGTTGCGCCGGCATCCACGAGCGTCCGGTACAGCTCTGGAAAACGGACATCGTAGCAGACCGTCAGCCCGACGCACCCGGCGGGCGTGTCGACGGTCGCCGGCTCGTGGCCCGCGACCATGGAGTGCGACTCGCGGTAGGACTCCTCGCTGTCGGGCAAGTCGACGTCGAAAAGATGGATCTTGCGGTAGATGGCCCGCTGTTCCCCCCGGTCGTCGACGACGATGCAGGCGCCGTACACGCGCCCGGGCTCGGGCGACTCGAGCGGCATACTGCCGCCAACGATCCACAAGCCGTGCTTCGCCGCCGTTTCGCGCAGAAAGTCCTGTATCGGCCCTGCGCCGGGCCGCTCCGCGTGCAGCGACTTGTCGCGCCCGCGTGTGGGCATCAGCGCGAAGTTCTCCGGCAGGGCCGCGAGCGTGCAGCCGTCGCGCGCGGCATCGCCGAGCAACCGCGCGGCCAGCTCGAGGTTCCGGCCCACGTCGGCGCCGCTGTTCATCTGGATGGCTGCTACCCGCACAATCGCCTCCTCACCTGTGTCGCTGTGCCAGAGGATACTACTCCGACTCCAGGATGCACCCCGCGAGCTCCGCGCGCGACGCGAACGACGCCGCGTTGGTGCTCTCGATCGCCGGATCGTCCCAGGAGCCGTCAATCGCGTAGTAGACCTGCCCCATCTCCTGCAGCGGCTTCTTGAAGATCTGCGAAAAGATCAGGAGTGCGGCGGCAACCTGCGGGCCCGCGACGACGGCGCCGACCACGGGCAGCGTATTGCCGAAATTTGCGGCCACGACCGCCGTCTGTTCGTACTCGCGCTGCGTGAGGCTGGCCCGGCCGATGATGGCGATGTTCGCCGCGGGACCCTCGAGCGAGAGGTCGCACGTGTAGGCTTCGCCGTCGACGATACGAAACGTCCCGTCGAGCGCGTCGAACCCGAAGCCCTTGTCGAACACGTCCGTGAAATCCAGCGACAACCGGCGCGGCAGCGCGACGATGCTCATCAGGCCGAACAGGCGTCCCGCGCCCGGCTCGATCTCGTTCAGCTGGCCGGCACCGAACCGCACCTGCACGTCGCCGTCGAGACTTGTGAACACGTCGGTCCGCGGCCCGCCCGACCAGCTCACGTCGAACATCAGGGTCATGTCGTTGCCGTCGATTCCCGGCGCGTAGTCGAGGCGCTGCATGGTCTCCATGACGTCGGTACTCGTCAGCGTCGCCATGAGATGACTGCGGAACCCGGACGGGTCGGTCGCGTCGGCAACCCAGCGCGCATTACCGACGACGCCGAAGCTGACGTCACGGGCGACGAAGGCGTCCGCGACCAGGCCCTCGTCCGTGCGCGCCAGCTGCATGTCCAGTGCGCCCAGGAAGCGGTTGCCCAGTGCGAACTCGGCGGCCTTCAGCGTGATCGGCGGCAGGGTGCGCGGATCCACCTCGGCGCGCTCTGCCGCGGCGTCCTGTGCAGCGTCGTCGCCGGGGAGCACGAGGCGCTCCATGTCGAGCGTGACCGCCCGGCCCGAACCGAACTCGTAGGGAACGAACACCGAGCCCGTTACCTGTTCGCCTTCGAACTGGACCAGCCAGTCGCGGGCGCTGCGGTCGACGCGCACCCGGTGATTCCGCAGGTGCTGCCCGAGCACCCGCAGGCTGTCGACGTTCACGTCGACCGAACGGATGCGATCGGCGGTGCCCGTGCGTTGCTCGTCGCCGCGCGACAACTGCAGCCATTCATCGAAGCGGATGCTCTCGACGTTGCCACGAATGTGCAGGCCGCGGGTCTCGGCCGCCTGCAGTTCGCCGCCACCCAGCGCCAGCACGCCCCGCTCCAGGTCCCAGGCATCGCCGTCGCGTGCGAACGCGATATTCCAGCTCACGCCGCCGTCCGCCGTGCCGCGGCTTTCGATGCGCTGGCCGCCGGGCAGGAACGCGATATCGCCCGTGACGTTCGCAACCTCCGCGGCGGGTTTCAGGAACGGTTCCGGCAGCCCGACCTCCATGCCGACGAGGTCGCTGCCGACACGCACGGTGAACGGCGTAGGTTCGTCGCCGTCGCCGCGCGGGAACAGCAGGTCCACGACGTAATCCGCCTCGCCCTGGACGAGGCCGGCGACCGGCAACCCGAGACCTTCCGACAGTCCGTGTGCGTCGACGGCACCGCGGGCGCGGGCCACCACCTGGAACC
Organism: uncultured Gammaproteobacteria bacterium; assembly: GCA_963712755.1. Lineage (GTDB taxonomy): Bacteria > Pseudomonadota > Gammaproteobacteria > Steroidobacterales > Woeseiaceae > UBA1847. The sequence goes on from CAVQIY010000002.1 coordinate 354,208, forward strand.
GGGGCAGGTCTGGCGGCGCATTGTCGATCGCGATTTCCACGGGCCGGTCGAGAAACGTGCCTCCCAGCGCCTCGCTCGTAACGCTCGTGCGTTCGATCGTCACCACACCGTTCAGCCCGGTCACAGGCGGGTCGAAACCCTCTACCTGCAGGCTGCCGTCGTTGGCGACGATGCGTGCCGTCACCGTGAAGTTGCGTGACTCCGTGATCGGCACCATCAGGTCGAGATTGAGGGCCGCGTCGCCGGCGACGCGAATCCGCCGCAGATGGCCGCCGAACAGCTTCTCTAGCGGGCTGCTCTGCACGTAGCTGTGCAGCGATTCCAGGGTGCCCGTCGAGTACGAGTCGATGGTGAGCACGGGCTTGCGCAGGTCGTCGATCTCGACCTTCGCGTCCACGACCTCGCGGCCGCGATTGACCGAACGGTTGCGCTCGGTGTACAGGCGCGTGTTGTCGAGAACGACGTCCATTTCGACGATCTCGGCGGCGGGCCAGTCGGGCAGGAACTTGAACGTCGTGTCGCGCACGTTGGCTTCCAGCAGGAAGCGCCCTTCCCCGCCGTCGAACGGGAACTTGTCGAGCGGGCCATGGAGCCGTGTCGTGCCGCTCGGGATGCTGCCCGACACCAGCGCGTCCTGGAACCAGTCGTAGAGCTTGCTGTGCATGAGCTTGCCGGGAATGAAGCGCTTGGCGGAGCCGATGTCGGAGATGCCCCATCGCGATACGAGGTCGATCTCCGGCGCTTCACCTTCGTCCAGCGTGACCTGGATGTTGCTCTGGCTGTCGAGGTCGGCATTGCTGATCGCAATGTTGTCGGACAGCACCGTGATGCGATCGCCACTGCGGCGCCAGATGACGGTGCCGCTGGCAGCGTCGATCGGGATCGGTTCGGCCAGGTGACTGGCGAGGTCGACGACCATGTCGCGCGAGCGGATCTCGAGGCGGCCGCCCGACCAGTCGGCGCGCAGTCGGCCCGTGAAGCCGCGCACGCCGGGCCGGTCGTCGTGTGCCGCGATCCCGGCATTCTCGAGGTCGGCCGTAATCGCGTAACGCGGCGTGTCGGTGTGAATGTCCGAGATCGTGGCCACCAGGTTGCGGACGATGCCGTCGGGCGCGAACCGGGTGAGCATGCCCGCCTGCTCGTCGGGGAACAGCGGTGCGAACAGCTGCAGGTCGCCGAGGTTCACGTAGTCACCGCGCGCATCCAGCATGACGATCGCGCCCTCGGCATCGATGCCGGTCTCCAGTTTCAGCGCCGTCTCGGGCCAGGTCCCCGCCGCGGTGCTGATCCGGAATTCGTCGGCTACCGCCAGCCAGCCATCGGCGTCACGATGGTATTCAAGGCGACCGGTCATGGAGAACGGCTCGCGCGCCGCGATCGCAAGCTCGTCCAGCGCGAACTCGACTGCGGCGCTCTCAATGCGCCCGCCGATCCAGGCAAACGACAGGTCGATATCGCCGTTGCCCGACGTCAGGGGCCAGCTGCGGTTTCGGTCGAGCGCGACGACGCCGGCGAGATCCAGATCGCTGGCGACGGCCGTGACGTCCCAGTCGCCGCCGTTGCCGTTGCCGTCGAGCAGTTGTGTCGCGCCGATTCGCAATTGCCGGCCCAGCGACTCGGGGAGCACGACCGTACCGTCGAGGGTGAGTCTCTGCTGCTCGCTGCGCACGCCCAGGCGGCTGACCGCAAACGTCTGCGGCTGTTCGTCCCCGGGCAGGATCAGCACGAGCGCCAGGTCCTCGGCGAGCACCTCGATATCGCCGAGCTCGCCGCCCTCGCCGGGACGCGCCACGGGGAAATCCTCCAGGGCGATACCCTGGACCCACCATTCGCCGTTCGGCAGCTGGCGTACTTCGAGGTTCGTGCCGCGAATCACGACACGGTTCACAACCAGCGTCCTGTCGACGACGAGACGCGTCAGCGCGACGCCGATACTGACCTGCTCGGCGGCGATCACGCGTGACATCGGCGCGCCGCGACTCAGCTGGGCATCGTAAAACTCGAGTTGCGGTCCGCTGAGGCCCCAGCGGGCGTCCATTCCCGAGAATTCCACCTGCATGCCGATGGCTTCGCTGGCCCAGGCCTTGATCTCGTCCTGGTACTCGGGCAGCCGCGGCAGGAACAGCCGGAACAGGCCGACGGCGACCGCGAGCAGGATCACGAGCCCCGCTGCCGCGTAGGCAAGATACTTGAACAGGCGTTGCAGAATGCTCGTCATCCGGATCCGTACTCTGGCCCTACATCAGCACGACGTCGAACTGGTCCTGCAGGTAGAGCGACTCCGTCTGCAGGCGTATCGACTTGCCGGTCTGTTCGCTGAGCACCGCCAGGCTCTGTGCCTGCTCGTCCAGCAGCAATTCAATGACATCCTGGTGTGCGAGCACCAGGGCTTCGTCGAATTCGAACTGGCGCGCCTGCCGGATGATTTCGCGAAAGATCTCGAAACAGACCGTCTCCACGGTAAGGACGAAACCCCGCCCTTCGCAGCTTGGACAGTCCTCGCAGAGGATATGCTGCAGGCTTTCGCGGGTGCGCTTGCGCGTCATCTCCACGAGCCCGAGCGGCGACACGGGCGTGATCTGGTGGCGCGCATGATCGCCCTGCAGGGACTGCTCGAGCACCGCAAGCACGTTCTCGCGATGCGACGCTTCTTCCATGTCGATGAAATCGATGATGATGATCCCGCCCAGGTTGCGCAGCCGCAGTTGCCGCGCGATCGCCATCGCCGCCTCGAGATTCGTCTTGTAGATCGTCTCCTCGAGGTTGCGGTGGCCGACGTACGCGCCGGTATTCACGTCGATGGTCGTCATCGCTTCCGTCTGGTCGAAGATCAGGTAGCCGCCCGATTTCAGGGGGATGCTCCTGTCCAGCGCCTTGCGTATCTCGTCCTCGATGCCGTGCAGGTCGAAGATCGGCCGGCGCCGCTTGTAATGCTCCAGGCGCTTCTCGACGCCGGGCAGGAACGTCGCCGCAAATTCCTGCATGGCTTCGAAATCCGGCCTGGAATCCACGAGGATGGCTTCCACGTCGCTGGTCACCAGGTCGCGCAGCACGCGCAGCGGCAACGCCAGGTCCTCGTTCACGAGGTGTTGTACCGAGGCTTTCCTGCACCGTTCCTGAATGACGTCCCAGAGCCTGACCAGGTATTCGAGGTCGGCTTCCAGCGCTTCCCGGTTCGCCCCTTCTGCCACCGTCCGCACGATCGCGCCGCACTCGAGGCCGTTTTCGGCGAGTAACGCCTCCACGAGCAGCCGCAGGCGTTCCCGCTCTTCGTCCTGGTCGATGCGCGCCGATATCCCGACACTGCTGCTGCGCGGCAACAGCACGAGGTGGCGCGACGGCAGCGTGATGAACGTCGTCAGCCTTGCGCCCTTGTTACCGAGCGGGTCCTTCACGACCTGCACGAGGAGCCTGTCGCCTTCCCTGACCAGCGAGCGTATGTCCGGCAGGTCGTCCGCAATCGTCGCGCCCGCGGCGCCGTTGCGAGCGATGTCCGAGGCATGCAGGAACGCCGTCCGTTCGAGGCCGATGTCCACGAAGGCCGCCTGCATGCCCGGCAGCACGCGCGACACCCTGCCGTTGTAGATGTTGCTGATGAGGCCGCGGCGCGCCGAGCGCTCGATGAATACCTCCTGCAGCACCCCGTTCTCGAGCAATGCCGCCCGTGTCTCCGAGGGAGTCACGTTGATCAGGATTTCCTCTTTTAGCGACTCGTCGCTCATAGCGCGTCCTTCAGGTCGGCCGGCACCTCGATACCGGCCCATCGCAGCAGATCCGCCGTCTCGCGAACCGGCAGGCCCACCACCCCGGTGTAGCTCCCGGCGATCGCTGCCACGAACGCCCCGCCCCGCCCCTGTATCGCGTAGGCGCCGGCTTTCCCGGCGGGCTCCCCACTTTGCCAGTAGTCGCGAGCCTCGTCAGGATTTATCGCGCGAAATGTCACATCGGTGACCGAAAGCGCGCTCCTGGTCGTCCCGGCCCAGCGCACCGCGACGCCCGTCATCACCTGGTGCTGCCGCCCGGACAGCCTGGCCAGCATGCGCAGCGCGTCCGCCTCGTCCGCCGGCTTGCCGAACACCTCGCCGTCGAGCACCACGGCCGTATCGGCGCCGAGCACGGCCATGCCGGGTTCTGCCGCCACGGCGCAGGCCTTTTCGACGGCGAGGCGCACGACCATGTCGGCTGCGGGCTCCGCCGGGAACTGCCGTTCGTCCACGTCAGCGCCCGCGGCGGTGAATTCGAGCCCCATGCGCTCGAGGATGCGGCGGCGGCGCGGCGACGACGAGGCGAGATGCAGCTGGGTGGTCGGCATGGGCGGCTCGGCCGCGACTCAGGAGCGATGGTAGGGATGGCCGGACAGCAGCGACCAGGCGCGATACAGCTGCTCTGCGAACAGCACCCGCGCCAGCCCGTGCGGCAGCGTCAGGTTCGACAGCGACCAGGCGAACCCGGCCCGCGCCCGACAGCCGTCGGAGACGCCGTCCGGGCCGCCGATGACGAAGCAGAGGTCGCGGCCGTCCGCCTGCCAGCCGGCGAGCTGCTCGGCCAGGCCGGCGCTCGTCGGCTGCCTGCCCCGCTCATCGAGCAGCACGACCTGCTCGTTCGCGGTGATCCTCGCGAGGATCAGTTCGCCTTCGGATTCGATGGCCCGTTGCGGGTCTTCGGACTTGTTGCGCCGCGCGGTCGCGATCACGTCCAGCCGGAATTTCCAGTGCGGAGGAAAGCGCCCGGCGTAGTTGCGGAACGCCTCGTCCACCCACGCGGGCTGGCGTTCGCCGACCGCTAGCAGCCGGATATGCACGGCGGAATGCTCCCGTGTCCCTGGCGGGGGAATACCTTACCGTTCCGTCGCGGCAAGGTCTCCGGCCGGCCGCAGCGACCAGAGCTTTTCCAGGTTATAGAACTCACGCACTTTGGGCAGCATGACGTGCACCAGCGTGTCCTGCAGGTCGAGCAGCACCCATTCGCCGCCGCTCTCGCCTTCGACGCCGATCGGTTTGCAACCTGCTTCGGTCGCCTTCTCGATCACGTTGTCGACCAGCGCCTGCACGTGGCGGGTCGAGGTTCCGCTGGCGACGATCATGTAGTCGGTAACGGTGGTCATGTCGCGGACGTCGAGCTCGACGATGTCCTTCGCTTTCACGTCCTCGAGTGCGTCGACGACGAGCGCTTTGAGTTGCTCACTGTTCATGTGTGCTGCTCATCTTCATGCGGTATCGGCCTCCTTTGCGAGTGGCTGTCTGTTGTGTAACACGAACTGTCCTTTATTGCTGCCCGGACGGCGTCGGGCATCAGGTAACGCGGGTCACCGCCGTCGGCGACGAGCCGCCTGATCGCGGTCGAAGCGATTTCGAGCTGCGTCACCGCCTGCACGTGCACGCTGCCGTGCAGCCGCTCGTGCAAGTCCCGGGCGGAACGCGTCCTGCAGCGCGCGAGCAGTTTCCCGAGCTCGCCCTCGCCGGGCGCCTGCCACCCGGGCCTGTGCGCCACCACCATGTGGGCGAAATCCAGGATTTCACCCCAGCGGTGCCACGTCGGCAGGCCCAGGAACGCGTCCATCCCCGTTATGAGACACAACGAGCGGTCCGGAAATTCCGCCCGCAGGCTCGCGAGCGTGTCGATGGAGTAGGACGGGCCTGCGCGGCGCAACTCGCGATCGTCGACGACGAAGCGCGCTTCGTCGCGCGTCGCCACCCGCACCATCGCGAGACGCAGCGCCGCCGAAGCAAAAGTGACGCCGCGGTGCGGCGGGTCGCCGCAAGGCACGAAGCGCACCGTGTCGAAGTCCAGTATCTGCAGCAGCTCGAACGCCGTTCGCAGGTGACCATAGTGAATCGGATCGAAGGTACCGCCGAAAATGCCGATCGGCCTCATCCGTGGCCTGCTCGCGCTGCCGCGCCGCTCATGCCGCCTTCTTGCCGGCAAACGCCAGCCCCAGCACGATGTCGGTCGCCAGCTGCCAGGGATCGGCGCGCAGGCGGCCTTTCGCGGCGGCGTCGCCCTGGCTGACCGCCTTCAGCAGGCGCTGGAAGGTACCGGCGGGCGCCCGGCTGACGCAGCTCCGCACCAGCCCCTGCCGGTTGCGCCAGACCCGCGCCTTTTGCATCGCCTGGCCGAGGTCCACGCGCTGCCGCACGGCGTCCGACAGGCCGGCGAGCAGCCGCAGCTCGCGGCCCAGCGCCCAGAAGACGATGACCGGCTCCACGCCCTCGGCTCGCAGGCCGCCGAGGATTCGCATCGCCCTGCGCGCGTCCCCCGCGAGCGCCGCGTCCACGAGCTTGTAGACGTCGTAGCGGCTGCTGTCGGCGACGGCATTGGCGACGTCCTCGGCCGAGATCGGGCCGGTGCCGAGCAGCAGGCGCAGCTTCTCGATTTCCTGGCTCGCCGCGAGCAGGTTGCCCTCGACCCGGTCGGCGATGAGGCCCGCCGCGGTGCGATCGGGCTGCAGCCCGGCCGCGCGCATCCGCGCGGCAATCCACCCCGGCAGCTCGCGCACCCCGACCGGCCACACGGGCAGGACGATGCCGCTTGCGTCGATCGCCTTGACCCACTTCGACGAAGCCGCGCTCGCATCGAGTTTCGGCGCACTGACCAGCAAAATGAGTTCGGCTCCGAGCCGCGCGACGAGGTCGACGATTGCGCCGCTGCCGACCCTGCCCGGTTTACCGGTGGGCAGCCGCAATTCGATGATCCGCTGCTCCGCGAACAACGACAGGTTCGAGCTGGATGCAGCCAGGTTCGCCCAGTCGAACCACTGCGTGGCGACGTGCGACTCGCGCTGGGTGAACCCCCTGTCCCTCGCCGCAGCACGGATACTGTCGAGCGCTTCCGTAACCAGGAGGTGCTCGTCGCCCGATACGAGATAGCAGGGCGCCAGGTTGTTCTTGAGGTAGGAAGAGAGCTGGTTCGCCTGGATTTTCACGCAATCAGTCGTCGCTGCTACTGAATCCGATCATACAGGGGCGCTACCCGAGCGCAAGCGCGCCACGGGCCTCAGTCGACCTGCTCCAGGCTGATGGATTCGCCCTCGAGCAGTACCGGGATGCCGTTGCTGACGGGGTAGGCGAGTTTCTCGTCGTCCGTCACGAGCGCCTCGTCGAGGGGCTCCGACAGCACGGTGCCGTCGCGATTGGCGAGCCCGCCGGACGCGATCGCCGCGTTGACGCGCGCGAGGATGTCGCGGCCGGCCAGGTTGAGACCTTTGTGGGTCACGGGGCAACGCAGGATGGTCAGCAGGCGTTTGTCCATGGCGTCCTCGATAACGGCCGTTCGTGGTTGAATAAGTTACTGTTTTCAATAATCTTGCTGTAGATATTGTTATACTATATCATTTCCATATCGCGGCGCTGCGGCGCGGCACCAGCATAACGGCATACCCGCATGAATCCTACACCCGCAAAATCGTCGGACTGGCTCGATGGCGCCGCGGTCGGGCTTTCCGGCCTGTGCCTGCTGCATTGCCTCGCGCTGCCGTTTTTCGCGGGCGCATTGCCCATGCTGATGCCGTTCACCGAGAGCCACCTGCATGCGCAGATGCTCTACTTCGCCGTGCCGCTGAGCGTCGTCGCGATCGGCATCGGTTTCGGCCGGCACCGCGATCCGCGTGTCGTGCTCGCCGCGTTCGCGGGCCTCGGCCTGCTCGTCGTCGGCGCGACCGTTGCGCATGGCAGCCTCGGCGTGATCGCCGACCGGTTGTTCACCGTAAGCGGCTCGATCGTCCTCGCGGGCGCGCACCTCTGGAACGGCCTGCTGTCGCGCCGGCATCGCTGCCTCAGCGTCTGCGGCTGAGTTCCTCGACCAGTTCCTGGTTGTCACAGGCTTGCGCGGCGGCAATCGCCCGCGGCAGGTCCGGGCTCAGCGGCCGGAACGCCGCGTCGATGAGCCTGCAGCGCATCAGCAGCTTGACCGCGGCGACCTGCTCGCCCATCGCCAGCAAGCGGCCGAGATACTGTTGCGCGAACAGGAGGCCGGCAAATCGGTCCTGCCACTGCAACATCTGCTGCAGGAACCACGGCCACGCCGTGTCAGGATCGGGATCGCCGGCGAGCCACTGGTAAATGTGGTCGAGCCCACCGTCGTGGTTGCCGCGGCTGACGAAGCCGTAGGCATGGTTCAGGACCTGCTCCCTCTGTCGCGCCAGTCCGCGCTGCGACTTCTCGTCGTCGACCTCCCCCGCTGCGGGCAGATCGATTTCGCTTAACAGGGCGGTGCCCCGCGAAACCGCGCCCGTCACTGCGAAGAACACGACCACCAGGTAAATCTCGACGAGATTGACCACGGTCGGCGGCAGGAATTCCAGCGCCATCGGCACGAGCACGAACATCATCGCCGCCGCCGGCGCATACCAGTAACTCGCGCCGCAGCCGCGAATGAAGTGGACCATGGCGCGCGGATCCACGCTCTGCAGCGGCGAGTGCGTGATGACCAGGACGCCGATGTGTGCCGGAAACACGAGCGCGAAACCCGCCCAGAGCGTCGTCGCGGCCATGCCGCCGAAGGCGTTCCCGGTCGCACCGACCAGGCCGGCCATCGCCAGCACGGGGATCACCGGGAACAGTGTCCAGAGGTTGCCGACGAGCGAGAAGTACTCGATCCCGGGGGGTGCCGCCTCGCGCCCCTCGGCACGCGCTTCCGCGATCATCGTGAGATAGCGCAGGAAAGCAGGCACCGTCACCACCATCAGCCAGAGACCGAACATGCCGGCCCACTCCGCGAGCGTCATGAGCAGCACGAACGTCGCCAGCGCGATGACGGTGCTGGCGGAACTGGCCGGGTAGGCCAGCTCCTCGACGAACTCACGGGGCGTCATGATCGTCGCGGCCGTCGCCCGGCACGGGGTCGTAGCCACTGCCGCCCCACGGGTGGCAGCGGCCGATGCGCGTCACGGCGAGCCAGGTCCCCTTGAAGACGCCGTGCCGGCGCAGCGCTTCGATCGCGTACTCGGAGCAGGTCGGCTGGAAGCGGCAATTCATGCCCAGCCATGGGGAGATCGCCAGGCGGTAAAGCTTGACGAGACCGATCAGCGGCCACGACAAAGCCCGGCTGAATGCGCTGGTCATCAGTCCGCCTTGAGGGCCCCGGTCGCGAAATCGCGGATTGCTTTCAGCATCGACGCGAGACCGTTGCTGCGGGTCGGGCTCAGGTGGGCCTCGAGCTGCAGCGCCGTCACGAAATCCGGCGGCGTGTCCAGGATGTCCTGCGGCCGCTTGCCGCTGTAGATGCGCAGCAGCACGGCGATCAGGCCCGACACGATCGCTGCATCGCTGATCGCCCGGAACTCGAGGCGGCCGTCCTTCTCCTCCGCCACGAACCAGACCTGCGACTGGCAGCCGCGGATCTTGTTGGCATCCACGCGATCCGACTCCGGGAATTCGGGCAGGCGCCGGCCGAGATCGATGAGGTACTGGTAGCGGTCCATCCAGTTGTCGAAGAACTGGAATTCCTCGATGAGTTCCTCCTGCGCCGCCCTGACTTCGCTGCTCATCGTTCGCTCACGCCCGCCGCCACGTCGTGCCGCCGGGCCCGTCCTCGATCTGGATGCCGGCGGCGGCCAGCTCGTCGCGCAGGGCATCCGCCGTCGCGAAATCCTTCGCGGCGCGCGCCGCATTGCGCTTGCCGATCATCTCGTTGATGGTCTCGGCGGACAACTCGCTGTCGGCGGCGCCTGCAAACCACTCCTCCGGGTCCTGCCGCAGCAGGCCCAGCAGGTCGCCGGTCGCGAACATGGTCGCGGCGAGCCGTTGCTGCTCGCCGGGGTCGGTCGCCTTGTTGAGTTCCTTCGCGAGGCCGAAGAACTCGGCCATCGCCTTCGGCGTATTCAGGTCGTCTTCCAGAGCTTCCACGACGGCCGGCAGCGGCTCCGCGGCTGCCCGGGACGCTTCCGGCACGTCGATGCCGCGCACGGCGCCGTACAGGCGATCCAGCATCCGCCGCGCCGACTCGACGGTGTCATCGGACCAGTCGAGCGGCTGGCGGTAGTGCGCACTGAGCAACGCCAGCCGGATCACCTCGCCGGGGATCGTCTCGACGAGGTTGTGCACCAGCAGCACGTTGCCGAGGGACTTCGACATCTTCTCGTGATCGATGGAGAGGAAGCCGTTGTGGACCCAGTAACGCGCGAAGTCCCGGCCGTCGTGCGCGCAGCGGCTTTGCGCGAGTTCGTTCTCGTGGTGCGGGAAGATGAGGTCCTGGCCGCCGGCATGGATGTCGATCGTCTTGCCGAGATGTTTCTCCGCCATTGCCGAGCACTCGATGTGCCAGCCCGGCCGGCCACGCCCCCACGGCGAATCCCATCCCGGCAGCTCCGGCGTGGACGGTTTCCACAGCACGAAGTCTTGCGCGTTCCGCTTGTAGTCCGCGACCTCGACGCGCGCGCCCGCGATCATTTCCCGCAGGCTGCGCTTCGACAGCGCACCGTAGTCGTCGTAGGCGGCGACATCGAACAGCACGTGGCCGTCGGATTCGTAGGCGAAGCCCTTCTCGACCAGCGCCGCGATCATCGCGATCATTTCGTCGATGTGCTCGGTCGCACGCGGTTCGATGTCCGGCGGCATTACGCCCAGCGCCGCCATGTCCTCGTTGTAGATGCGAATGAAGCGCTCGGTGATCTCGCCGATGGGTTTGCCCGTCTCGAGCGACGCCGCGTTGATCTTGTCGTCGACGTCGGTGAAGTTGCGCGCAAACTTGAGCTCGTAACGGCGTCGCAGCACGCGGGCCAGCAGGTCGAACACCACGGCCGGCCTGGCGTTGCCGATGTGCGCGTAGTTGTAGACCGTGGGGCCGCACAGATACATCGTCACCTTCTCGTCGACGAGAGGCTCGAAGGCGACTTTCCTGCCCAGGCGGGTATCGTGCAGCTTGATCGTCATAGCGGTCGGTCTGTTGCGGCGTGCCTTGCCGGCGTCCAAAGGCGCCAATGATAGCAATATTGCCGAGTGCGGCAGACCCCTGTAATCTGCCGGTCCCCCGAAATATCCCCAAGGAGCCGGCAATGTCGGGCAGCAGCGTCAGATTTCAGCCTCGCGAATCGATCGAACAGGTGGAGGAAGGCATCGATCTTGCACCCAGGTTCGACGACCGCGGCCTGATCACGGTGGTGACGACCGACGCGGCGAGCGGCGAATTGCTGATGCAGGGGTTCATGAACGCCGAGGCGCTGGCACGGACGATCGAGACCGGCGAGGCGCACTACTTCAGCCGCAGCCGCCAGGTCCTCTGGCACAAGGGCGCCACCAGCGGCTTCGTGCAGCGCGTCCGGGAAATGCTCGTCGACGACGACCAGGACTGCATCTGGCTGCGCGTCGACGTCGACGGCGGCGCCAGCTGCCACGTCGGCTACCGCAGCTGCTTCTACCGCCGCGTGCCGACGGGCGAGGAATTCAGTGCGACCGAGGTCGACGGGCGCGTCGATCTGGTGTGGACGGACAACGAGAAGGTGTTCGACCCCGAAGAAGTGTACGGCGACGCGCCGAACCCGACGCTCCTCTGAGTCGCGCGCTTCAGTCCCTGGCGCGATAGCTCGAGTAGTAGTTCACGAGCGCGTCGAAGTCCGCGGGTTCCAGCTGCTGTATCTCGTGCGCCATCGTGTCGAGTAAAGGTTCGCGCCTGCCCCCGAAATAGGCGCCGATGGCATAGCGAATGTAGTCCGGCCGCTGCCCGTGCAGCGGTATGCCGATGGCGTACGCGACGTCTTCGTCGTGCGGCGGAACATGGCAGGCGCCGCAGTGCCGTTCGTGCAGCACGGCACCTTTCGCGGCGAGTTCCTCGTCGAATTCCTCGCGGTTGTAGTTCCTGACGCGGGCGGCGAAGTACTCGGCGGCCGCGGTCACTTCGGACGCGGACAGTGCGGCGACGGTTTCGCACATGCGCGGCTCCCGCACGCACTGCCGCGCGCCGTCGACGTAGGCATAGATGGCCTCCTCGATATGCGCCGCCGGCATGCCCGCGATGACCGGGATCATCGGGTCCGCCTTGCCCATGCCGTCCGCGCCGTGGCAGTCGAAACAGGCTTCGAGGACTGCGTCGGCCGCGGCGAGCGCCGCGCTGAACGACAGCAGCAGAAACAACAGCATGCGGCACCGGTACATCGGGTAGCTCCACGTTCGCGGCGATGCTCGGGTTCCTACCCTACGCGTGCGGGCGCGGGACCGGAATACGTATGTTCCCGGGAGCGCGTATCAGCGCGGTTTCGCGGCCACCGCGGCCGTGAACACGACGTCCGTCGAACTGTTCAGCGCAGTCTCGGCGGAGTCCTGCAGCACACTGATCACGAAACCGACGGCAACCACCTGCATCGCAACGTCGTCGGAGATCCCGAACAGGCCGCAGGCTAGCGGTATCAGCAGCAGCGATCCGCCCGCGACGCCGGATGCCCCGCAGGCGGAGAGCGCCGCGACGACACTCAGCAACAGCGCCGTCAGCAGGTCGACGTCGATGCCGAGGGTGTGCGTCGCGGCAAGCGTCAACACCGTGATCGTTATCGCCGCGCCGCCCATGTTGATCGTCGCCCCGAGCGGAATGGACAGTGCATAGGTGTCCTTCTCGAGCCCGAGGCGCTCGCACAGGGCGAGGTTCACGGGGATGTTCGCGGCCGAGCTGCGGGTGAAAAATGCGGTCACGCCGCTCTCGCGAAGCGCCGTGAGGACGATCGGATAGGGGTTGCTGCGCGTCCTCAGCCACACGATGAGCGGATTGACCAGCAACGCCATGATCGCCATGCTCGCGAGCAGCACGGTGAGAATTCGCGCATAACCGCCGAGCGCCGCCAGGCCCGATTCCGCGAGGTTGCCGGCGACCAGCCCGAAGATGCCGATTGGTGCGAGGCGGATCACGATGCGCACGATGTGCGTGATCGCGTCGGCCAGGTCCGCGAGCACCTGGCGGGTCGTGTCGGCCGCGCGATGAAGGAAGATGCCGAGCAGCACCCCCCACACGAGGATACCGATGTAATTCGCGTTGATCAGCGCGCTGACCGGGTTGTCGACGAGTTTCAGCAACAGGCCGCCCAGCACCTCGGCAATCCCCTGCGGCGCCGTCGCGGTCACCTCGGGTAACCGCAGGGCCAGCGTCGTCGGAAACAGCGCGCTCATGACGATCGCGAGCAATGCGGCGGCGATCGTCCCGACGAGGTACATGATCACGATGGGCCGCAGCTGCGACGTGTGGCTGGTGCGGCGGTTGGCGATCGCCGAGGCGACCAGCACGAGAACGAGTACCGGTGCGACGGCTTTCAGCGCCTGGACGAACAGGTTGCCGAGCAGCATCGAAGCCCTGCCCGCCTCGGGCCACAGCAGCGACAACGCGATGCCCGCCACGATGCCGATGGCGATCTGCAGCACGAGGCTGCCGCTCACGATGCGGTTGACGAATGTAGGTAGTGCCATGCTTCCCTCGACGGCGTACTCGCGCAAACTCCGGGCTAGTGCCGACGGCGATACTCACGGCGTTTGGCGGCCGCTGGCTTCGGTTCCCGCTCCATGAGCGCCTTCGACTGGTACACGTACTCGATCGTCCCGATCAGCCACAGCAGGTAGCCGATCAGCTCGATGAACTCCTCGACAGCGAGCTTGATGATACGTGCGTAGGCATCACCCAGCATAGCCTGCCAGAGAGGCTCGTGACCAACCAGTATCGAGTAGGCGAACAGGATGACCGCGCCTGCATAAATCAGCGTCAGGCCCGGCGACGGCCAGATTCTCGCCAGCGCGATGTTGAGGCGCTTCAGGTGCCGATAGCCGTAGGCGATCAGCAGCGCACCGCAGATCCCGGCCAGCACCTGCCAGAGGTTGTCGATGACGTACTGGTCGAAAAAGTAATGCAGTTCGCGAATCATGAAGACCAGCGCGAGGCCCCCGAAGAGGATGGCGAGCGGCCGCTGCATGTGGCTGTGCCGCGCAACCCAGCCCATCAGCAGACCGCAGGTCAGGAGCAGCAGCAGCTGGACGATCTCGATCGTGGAGAATTCGCTGGTGCCATAGGTATCGCCCTCGGTCACGAATTCCTGCAGCCGCAGCGTCCCCGGGTTGGCGACCTCCAGGTGCACGAGGATCGCCGTCAGCGCGGCAATGCCGAAAAAATAGAGGACGTAGCGAAACCAGGCCATGTCCGACTATACACCGCGCGATTCGATTCTGTTAAGTGATTGATTTTAATGACTCTCTGGGTCATTTACGCAGCACGAACAAGGGCCCGCCAGCCGTGCTCAGCAAGCCCTTTTCGAACAGCCAGGCCCGCGCATCGCTGGCGTCGGATTCGAACCAGGCCCGGCTGCTGCCGAGCCGGAAACTGTATCCCCAGCTGTCCATGTCCTGCATGAGCCGGTCGCGGCCCACCCCGGGCAGGTAGTCCGCGAGCACGACCTGCAGGTAGCAGACTGCGGCCTCCTCGATATCGTCGCCGCCCGCATCGCGCTCGAGACCCGTGCGCCTGTCCTCGTCCATGCAGATGACGTGACAGGTCTCGTGGAGCAGCGAGTGCACGGGTGTGTCGAGGCGGACGTAGACGCGACGCCCCACGACGCCGGCTTCCGGTTCGCCCCAGTAGCTGCCGGTGATCGGTGCATCGTCGTCGAGCAGCTCGAGCGACAGGCCGAAACGGCCGAGCAGTTCGGTCAGCTTGCGGAACCGGATGTCGGCAACGCGCAGCACAGGGGTCGTGACGTGCACCGCTCGCAATCAGATCGCGGATATCTGCTTCAGGACGATGCGCACCAGGTCGTCGACAATCGCGTCGCGCATCACCTGCTCTTCCTTCGCCTTGCCGAGGACGAGGGTCGAGTCGTAGGTATAGTCACGGGTCAGCGTGAGTTCCTGCGGTTCGAGCAGGCTCTGCTCGCCGCTGGTGATTGCGTAGCGCACCGTGTAGAACACTTCGAATTCCGTCGGCACGTTGCGCGCCGACACCGACAGGACGCGCTGATCGGTGAAGTCGAAGAGTATGCTGAACGTCGCCGTCGCGCCTTGCGGCGAATCCAGCACTTCGACGCCGGCCGCCCGCAGGTCGCGGCGCAGCTCCCGGTAGAACTGGCTGAACCGGTCCTGCGTGTCGATGTAGGTGCGCTGCATGGCCGCGGGCGTCGACGTCGACCCCTGCAGGCTGTAGCCGCAGCCCGCGGCCAGCGGCAACAACAGGAACGCGAGCGCCCTATACAACGATATTCACCAGGCGGCCGGGCACGACGATCGTCTTCCGTACCTCGCCGTCGCCGATGAAGCGCTGCGCGTTCGGGTCCGCGAGGGCCTGCTCGATGATCGATGCCTTGTCCGCGTCGGCGGCAACCGATATCTTGCCGCGCAGTTTACCGTTCACCTGCACGACGATGTCGACGAGGTCGCGCGACAGCGCCGACTCGTCGACCGCCGGCCAGGGCTGATCGATCAGCGACGTCTCGTGGCCGAGCATCTCCCACAGCGCGTGACAGATGTGCGGGACCATCGGCGACAGCATCAGCACGACCGCTTCCAGCGCCTCGCGCTCGACGGCGCGGCCCTGCTCCGAGTCGTCCTCGAAGCGGTTCACCGCGTTCAGGAGTTCCATCGCGGCCGCAACGGCCGTGTTGAACATGTTACGCCGGCCTATGTCGTCGGATATCTTGCCGATGGTCGCGTGGGTCTTGCGGCGCAGCTCCTTCTGCCCGGCATCGAGTGCCGGCACATCGAGTTCCGGGGGCGTGCCGCCGGCGACGTGCTTCTCCACGGCGCCCCAGAAGCGTTTCAGGAAGCGGGAACTTCCCTGTACGCCTTCGTCCGACCACTCGAGCGCCTGTTCCGGCGGCGCCGCGAACATCATGAACAACCTGACGGTGTCGGCGCCGAAACGTTCGATCAGCTCCTGCGGATCCACCGTGTTGCCCTTGTTCTTGGACATCTTCGCACCGTCCTTGAGCACCATGCCCTGCGTCAGCAGGTTGGTGAAGGGCTCCGACGACGCACTCAGTCCCTGGTCGCGCATGACGCGCTGGAAGAAACGCGAGTACAGCAGGTGCAGGATGGCGTGCTCGATGCCGCCCGTGTACTGGTCCACGGGCATCCAGTAGGACTCGCGCTCGTCGAGCATCTTCTCGCTGCTGTCCGGGCACGCGTAACGCGCGAAATACCACGACGACTCGACGAAGGTGTCGAAGGTATCGGTCTCCCGGCGCGCGGCCTTGCCGCAGCGCGGACAGGTCGTCTCGTAGAATTCCGGCAGGTCCTTGAGCGGCGAGCCGTGGCCCGTGAATTCGACGTTCTCCGGGAGCACCACCGGCAGGTCCTCCTCGGGCACCGGCACGGCGTCGCAGTCGTCGCAATAGATGATCGGTATCGGCGCACCCCAGTAACGCTGCCGGGACACGCCCCAGTCACGCAGCCGGTAGTTGACCTTGCGCCGGCCGCGACCCGTCTCTTCGAAATAGTCGGCGATGGCGTCGAACGCGCCTTGCGAGTCCATGCCGTCGTACTCGCCGGAGTTGACCAGCACGCCGTAGTCCGTGAAGGCGCCCTCGCCGATGTCGATCGCGGTGCCGTCCGCGGGCGCGATGACCTGTTTGATCGGCAGGCCGTGTTTTTTCGCGAACTCCCAGTCACGCTCGTCGTGCCCCGGCACCGCCATCACCGCGCCGGTGCCGTAGCTCATCAGCACGAAGTTCGCGACCCACAGCGGCACCGGCTCGCCCGAGATGGGATGCACGGCGTCGATGCCGAGCGCCATGCCCTTCTTCTCCATCGTTTCGAGCGCGGCTTCCGCTGCGTGCGACTTCCTGCACTCGTCGATGAATGCGGCGATTGCCGGGTTCTCCGCCGCCGCTTTTGCGGCCAGCGGGTGCTCGGCGGCGACCGCCATGTAGGTGACGCCGAGCAGCGTGTCCGGGCGTGTCGTGTAGACGACCAGCGGCTGGTCCTCGCCGTCGACGTCGAACGAAAGCTCGACGCCCTCGGAGCGCCCGATCCAGTTCCGCTGCATGGTCTTCACGGACTCGGGCCATCCGGGCAGGTCGTCGAGACCTTCGAGCAGTTCGTCGGCGTAGGCGGTGATCTTCATGAACCACTGCGGAATCTCGCGCCGCTCGACCAGGGCATCGGAACGCCAGCCGCGGCCGTCGATGACCTGCTCGTTCGCGAGCACGGTCTGGTCGACCGGGTCCCAGTTCACCACCGAGTTCTTGCGGTAGACGAGGCCCTTCTCGAACATCCTGGTAAACAGCCACTGCTCCCAGCGATAGTATTCCGGGCGGCACGTCGTCACCTCGCGCGTCCAGTCGTAGGCGTAGCCGAGACGCCGCAGCTGGTCGCGCATGTCGTCAATGTTGTTGTACGTCCATTCGGCCGGCGGCACGCCGCGCTTGATGGCCGCGTTTTCCGCGGGCATGCCGAAGGCGTCCCAGCCCATCGGCTGCAGCACGTGCCTGCCCTGCATGCGGTGATACCGGGCAATCACGTCGCTGATCGTGAATACCCGCACGTGTCCCATGTGGAGCTTGCCGCTCGGGTACGGGAACATCGTCAGGCAGTAGAATTTCTCCTTGTCGGGATCCTCGAGCACCTCGAAGCAGCGCGATTCCTGCCAGTGGTCCTGGGCGGCTTTCTCGACGGTTTCGGGGTTGTAGGGCGTACTCATTGCCGGTGCATTTCCGTGCTGTGATCGAGACGGGCAAGCGTACAGCAACGCGCCCGCGTTCGCAGCAGCCCGCGGGGCGAATCCGGGCGCGCGGCGGGGCTTACAGGCGGGCGCGGCCGCGCGCCCAGAAGACGCCCATGATCAGCACGCACAGCCCGATGACCGGCAGGTTTCCGGTGCGCGCGTAGGGTGTGCTGCCGGACCGCGGCTGCACGTCCATGGTCAGGATCACGGGCTCGAACTGCGCGCCGTAGTCGAGGATCTTGCCGGTGTGGGAGATGAACGCGCTGATGCCGGTATTGGTCGCCCGGATCGCCGGGCGGCCGACTTCGAGGGACCGCATACGTGCGATCTCGAGGTGCTGGTGGGGCGCGATCGAGTCTCCGAACCATGCGTCGTTGCTGACGTTGATCAGGATGGATGCGGCGGGCAGCGCGTAGAGCTGTTCCGCCCCGTAGGCGTCCTCGTAACAGATCGCGACCGCCAGTTGCTCGCCGTTGCCGGCTTCCAGCAGGGGCTGTACGTCGGCACCCGCCGCGAGGTCGTTGTGCGGCAGGCTCATCATGCGCATCCACTCGCGCACCCTGGCCGGCACCGGGAAGTATTCGCCGAACGGGACCAGGTGCCGCTTGCGGTACGTCTGGCGGCGGTCGCCCGACACGAGCATCACGCTGTTGTAGATACTGGACTCGCCGCGGCTGACGTCGCGCTCCAGGATGCCGAAGACGATGCTGCGCCCGCTGCCACGGGTGTCCGCCTGCAACGCCTCGATGAAGGGCTCGACGCGGTCGTGCAGCGCCGGCACGGCGACTTCCGGCCACACGACGAGCTCGCTGCCCGCCGCGCGGGCGGTCGCGTCGCGATAGAACTCGAGTGTCGGCCGCAGCCGCTCGGGCAGCCACTTCTCCGCCTGCGAAATGCCCGCCTGCACGATCGTGCTCTCGACCTGCGAACCCTTTGGTTCGGTCCATTCGACGAACCTGAGAATGCCGCCGCCGATGAGCGGCAGCACGAGTATCGCGATCGCGATCGCGCGCTGCCGGCCTTCGGTCATGATCGCGACGAGGATCGCCGTGGTCGAAAGCATGGCCATGAACGACACGCCGTAGACGCCGATGACCGGCGCCCAGCCCGCGAGCAGCGAGTCGACCTGGCTGTAGCCGATGGCAAGCCAGGGGAAGCCCGTCAGCACCCAGCCGCGCAGCCACTCGATGAAGACCCAGGTTGCGGGCGCCACCAGCAACAGCAGCCACGGCTCGCCCCCCGCAAAGCGGCTGATGAGCCAGCCCGCCGCGAACAACCAGGCCGACATGATGAGGACCAGGCCCAGCATCAGCACCAGCGCTATCCATGGCGGCGCCTGACCGAAGACGACGACCGAGATGTAGATCCAGTAGGTGCCCGACAGGAACAGGCCGAAGCCGAAAAAGAAGCTCAGCCATCCCGCGTCGCGCGGCGACACGCTCAGGCAGACGTAGAGCAGCGGCAGCAGCAGGACGGGTACCAGCAGCGACAGCCCGAACGGCGCGAACGCCGTGGTCATCAGGCAGCCGAGCAGGAACAGGATTCCCCGGCTCGTCCACGGCCGGTCCGCCGGCCACTGAAAGACTGACCCGCGCAGCTCCACTAGTGTCCTGTCCGATTCGTTCGCATACTTTCAGCGCGCTGTACAAGGCGTGTGGCGAGGCGCGTTCCGCCGGCAATGGCCGGGGCCTTGCCAGGGGACGCAACGTGGCCACACGCCTTGTACGGCGCGCCCTTCGGGAACCGATGACATGCCCCGGGCCTGCTTTGCATCCCTTGCCGAAGTCTCGACATTGGCGGCGGAATGCGCCTTGTCCTGGCGCATGTCATCGGTCCTGAAAGCATGCGAAAGAATCGGACAGGACACCAGGGTCAGACTGCGAGCCGTTGCACGCGCAGGGCGCCGATGCGGCGTTTGTCGGCCTTGGTCACCGAGAATTCGAATCCGCCGTACTCGATACTCTCCCCGCGCCGCGGCAGGCGGCCGAGCTCATGCATCACGAGTCCGCCGACGGTGTCGTATTCCTCGTCGCTGAGTTCGCACTCGAAGAACTCGTTGAAGTCCTCGATGCGCGTCAGGGCGCGAACGGCGTAACAGGGCCGGCCGTTGCGGTCGCCTTCGGGGCGGATGAAGGCATCCTCTTCCGGGTCGTGCTCGTCGTCGATCTCGCCGACGATTTCCTCGAGGACGTCCTCGATCGTCAGGAGACCGGAAACACCGCCGTACTCGTCGACGACGATCGCCATGTGGTTGTGGCTGGCGCGGAATTCGTTCAGCAGCGCGTTCAGGCGCTTCGACTCGGGAATCACGGCGGCGGGACGCAGCAACTTGCGTATCGGCACGTCCTGCCCGTCCCTGCGTCCGAAATAGCGCAACAGGTCCTTCGCGAGCAGCACGCCGAGAACCTCGTCGCGGTCCTCGCCCATGACCGGAAAGCGGGAGTGGCCGGAGTCGACGATGACCCGGATCATCTCCTCGATGTCGTCTTCGATATCGATCACGACCATCTGCGAGCGCGGGATCATGACGTCGCGCACCTGGGTCTCCGATACCTCGAGCACGCCGGCGAGCATGCTCTTCTCCTCGGCATCGATATTGGTTTCGGATTGCTGGATGATGTCCTGGATTTCTTCGCGGCTCCAGGGCTCACCTTTGAAGGCACGCTTGAGGCGCGCGATCAGCGAGGTGGTCCCTGTGCCGCCGGTACTTGGCGGTTTGTCGTTCATCAGACTGTTGTGGTGTTGGCCAGCTGGTTAAGCCCCGTCTCCGGGCGCAATAGTGTATCAGTTTCCTGCGTAAGGGTCGGCGATGCCGAAGCCGTCGAGAATGCGCCGCTCGAGCGCCTCCATTACGGCGGCCTGCTCTTCGCTGGCATGGTCGAAGTCCAGCAGGTGCAAGGTGCCGTGTACCAGCATGTGGGCCCAGTGGTGCTCGAGCGGCTTGCCCTGCTCCGCGGCCTCGCGCGCCACCACGCCGGCGCAGACGACGATGTCGCCCAGCAGCGGCGCCTCCCCCGGCGGCAGGAAGCCCGGGTCGCCCGCGGGAAACGCCAGTACGTTGGTCGGCTTGTCCTGGTCGCGGTAGTCCCGGTTCAGGGCGCGCATCTCCGGCTCGTCGACGATGCGCACGGACACCTCGGCATCCCGGCCGGGGTCCGCCGCGCGGACGGTGTGTTCGACCCAGCCGCGGACGGCGGCGCTCGACGGTATGCCGGCCGCGTCGCTGGCGACCTGGACGTCGATACTCATCGCACGGCGTGCGACGAGCTAGACGGTATCACCGTCGGCCTCGTAGGCAGCCACGATACGTTGCACGAGCGGATGCCGGACGACGTCCTTCCTCGAGAAGAAAGTGAAGCTGATGCCTTCGACCGTCTCCAGCACGCGCGCGGCGTTGTTGAGCCCCGACTGCTGGCCGGACGGCAGATCGATCTGCGTGACGTCACCCGTCACCACGGCCCGGGAGCCGAAACCGATTCGCGTCAGGAACATCTTCATCTGTTCGACGCTGGTGTTCTGCGCCTCGTCGAGGATGACAAACGACTCGTTGAGCGAGCGCCCGCGCATGAAAGCGAGCGGCGCAATCTCGATGATGTTGCGTTCGATGAGGCGCAGCACGCGGTCGGCACCGAGCATGTCGTACAGCGCGTCGTACATCGGCCGCAGGTACGGGTCCACCTTTTGCGACATGTCCCCCGGCAGGAAGCCCAGCCGTTCGCCCGCCTCGACCGCGGGCCTGACGAGCACGATGCGGCGGACGTGCTCGTGCTCGAGCGCGTCGACCGCGGCCGCAATCGCGAGATACGTCTTGCCGGTACCGGCGGGGCCGATACCGAAGGAAAGATCGTAGTCGCGCATCGCCTTCATGTACGCGGTCTGGTTGGCACCCCGCGGCCGGATGCGCTTCAGGCGCGTCTGGATGGCGAGCTGCTCCGCGTCGTCGCCGGCCTCCGGGGACAGTTCCGGCTGCGGTTCGCCCTCTTTCATAACGGATTCCTGCAGGAGTATGTGTACGCGCTCGGGATCGAGGCGTTCGCGGTCCGTCATCCTGAAGAGCCTGTACAGCACGTCGCTGCCGAGCTGCGTCGCGCCGGGCTGCCCGGTGACGCGAAAATGGTTGCCGCGGCTGGCGATCTCGACATCGAGGCGGCGTTCGATTTGCCGCAGGTGTTCGTCGAACTGGCCGCAGAGATTGGCCAGACGGTTGTTGTCGGCGGGCTCGAGAATGACATCCCGGGATATCTGGACTGCATTCAAGTTCGGTGCTTCAGACCTCTGTCGGTGGTTTACGGCAGACTACCGCGAAGTGGGTGCTTTTTGAAGACTGCATGGGGCGCTTTATGTCACGCCGCCGCCTGGCTGTCACGGCGCCTGCCGCGCAGGGAATTCGGTAACGCTTCCGTAATCACGACGTCGACGAAGCGACCGATGAGCGACGCGTCGGCGTCGAAGTTCACCCAGCGATTGTTCTCGGTTCTTCCCGTCACCTGGCTGGCGCTCTTCTTCGAGACTTTCTCCACCAGCACGCGCTGTGTCGTGCCGACCATCGCCTGGCTGATCGCCTGCGCCTGCTGGTTGATACGCGTCTGCAGGATCTGCAGGCGCTCCTTCTTGACGTCCATCGGCGTGTCGTCGCGGAGATTCGCCGCCGGCGTGCCCGGGCGCGCGCTGTAGATGAAGCTGAACGACTGGTCGAAGCCGACGTCAACGATCAGCTGCATCGTCGCCTCGAAGTCCCTGTCGGTCTCGCCGGGGAAGCCGACGATGAAATCCGACGCGATGGAGATGCCCGGGCGCGCCGCGCGCAACTTGCGGATCTTCTGCTTGTACTCGAGCGCCGTGTGGCCGCGCTTCATCGCCGCGAGGATCCGGTCCGAGCCGTGCTGCACGGGCAGGTGCAGGTAGCTGGCGAGCTGCGGTACCTCGGCGTATGCCTGCACGAGGCTGTCCGTGAACTCCAGCGGGTGCGAGGTCGTGAAGCGGATCCGGTCTACGCCGTCCACGGCCGCGACGTAGTAGATGAGCGTCGCAAGGTCGGCAATCGAGCCGTCATGCATCGGGCCCCGGTACGCGTTCACGTTCTGGCCGAGCAGGTTGATTTCACGTACGCCCTGCGCCGCGAGCCGCACGACTTCTGCGATCACGTCGTCGAGCGGCCGGCTGATCTCTTCGCCGCGCGTGTACGGCACGACACAGAAACTGCAGTACTTGCTGCACCCTTCCATGCAGGACACGAAGGCCGTGGGGCCTTCTGCGCGCGGCTCCGGCAGCCGGTCGAACTTTTCGATTTCGGGAAAGGACACGTCGATGACCGAGGCACGCCGGCTGCCGGCCGCCTCGATCAGCTGTGGCAGCCGGTGCAGCGTCTGCGGCCCGAACACGACGTCGACGAACGGCGCACGGCGCGTGATGCCGTCGCCTTCCTGGCTGGCGACGCAGCCGCCGACACCGATCATGACGCCGTTCCGCTGCTCCTTGATCGCGCGCCAGCGGCCGAGCTCGGAAAACACCTTTTCCTGCGCCTTCTCGCGTATCGAGCAGGTGTTGACGAGCAGCAGGTCGGCCTCCTCGGCGACGTCGGTCAGCTCATAGCCATGGGATGCGCGCAGCACGTCCGCCATCTTGTCCGAGTCGTACTCGTTCATCTGGCAGCCGAAGGTCTTGATGTACAGCTTTTTCGCCATGGGCCAATGTTACACGTTCTGCGCGCCGAAAAGCCGCCGCAGGGTATCGGGCCCGGTTGTTGTTCGACCGAAGTAAAGCGCAGCGCAGCGAGCCATGAGGTTGAACAACAACCGGGCCCGATACCCTACCTACCTCAAATACCCCATGCTCTCCAGCTTCAGCATGATGCGGTGAGCGGCGAGGTCCGGCGATATGTTGGCGGTGTCGATCACCATCTCCGGGTTCTCCGGCACTTCGTACGGGTCGCTGATACCGGTGAATTCCTTGAGGATGCCGGCACGGGCCTTCGCATAGAGCCCCTTGCGATCGCGCTCTTCGCACACTTCCAGCGATGTCGCGACGTGGATCTCGATGAAGCCGCCGAGCGGCCGGATCATGTCGCGCACGGTGCGCCGGGTCGACGCGTACGGCGCGATCGGCGCGCAGATCGCGATACCGCCGTTCTTGGTGATCTCGCTCGCCACGTAGCCGATGCGGCGGATGTTGAGGTCGCGGTGCTCCTTGGAGAAGCCGAGCTCGCTGGACAGGTTCTTGCGCACGATGTCGCCATCGAGCAGGCTGATCGCCCTGCCGCCGGCCTCCATGAGTTTCACCATCAGCGCGTTCGCGATCGTGGACTTGCCCGAACCCGACAGGCCCGTGAAGAACACGGTGAAACCCTGCTTGTGCCGCGGCGGGTGGGTGCGGCGCAATTCCGCCACCACGTCGGGGAACGAGAACCAGTCGGGGATCTCCAGGCCCTCGGCAAGGCGCCGGCGGAGTTCCGTGCCGGAGATGTCCAGTACCTTGTCGGCCTCGCTCGCTTCGTCCACGGGAATGTACTGGGCGCGATTCTCCGCGTACACCATCATGCGGAACGGCACCATCGAGATGTCGAGTTCTTCCTCGTGCTCCTTGAGCAGTTCCTGCGCGTCGTAGGGGCCGTAGAAATCGTTACCCTTCGAATCCTTGCCGGGGCCCGCATGGTCACGGCCGACGATGAGGTGCGTGCAACCGTAATTCTTGCGGATGATCGCGTGCCAGAGCGCCTCGCGGGGACCGCCCATGCGCATCGCCAGCGGCAGGAGCGAGAGCATCGTGGTCTGTTCCGGGTAACGGCTGAGCAGCTGCTCGTAGCAGCGGACGCGCGTGTAGTGATCCACGTCGCCCGGCTTGGTCATGCCGACGACCGGGTGGATGAGCAGGTTCGCTTCGACGTCGAACGCCGCGCGCAGTGTGAGTTCCTGGTGCGCACGGTGCATCGGGTTGCGCGTCTGGAACGCGACGACCTTGCGCCAGCCGAGTTTGCGGAACTGCTCGCGCAGTTCGGCGGGCGAGTTGCGCAGGTGTTTGAAATCGTAGTGGATCGGGGCTTCCACGCCGCGCAGCGTGCCGCCGACGTAAACCGGGTGCGCGATGTTGTTGAGGTAGTGGACGGCCGGATGCGTCTCGTCGGTGGTGCCGTAAACGCGCTCGGCTTCGGCTTTCTTGTCGGGCGTCCAGATATCGCTGACGTCGAGCGTGGCGATGATGACGCCCTCGAGGTCACGCAGCGCGATCCGGTCGCCGCCCTGGATGGTCTCCGCGAACGCCTCGCTGACGTCGAGCGTGATCGGCATCGGCCACAACACGCCGGAGGCGAGCCGCATCTTCGCGACGACCGACTCGTAGTCCGCCTTGCCCAGGAAACCTTCCAGCGGTGAGAACGCACCGTTGAGCAGCAGCTCGATGTCGCACAGCTGGCGTTCGGTCAGGTCCCAGGATGCGTATTCACGCGCCGCCTGTTTCTCGGCCGCGGCCTCCTCGGCCGGCAGATACAAATTCTTGAGTTCGCCGCCATGCGGCTCCTTGTAAGCACCCATTTTCGTTGTCCCTGTATATGAAGCGGGTTTCGTCGTCCCAGTATGGAAGCGGGGCGCAGGCTATCACTGCCCGCACCCCGGAAATTGGCTTTTTGACAAAAGCGCCGAGCTAGAAAGGAATGTCGTCCTCGAAGTCGCCCGGCGGCTCATCCGGCGGCCCGCTCGACGGGCCCCGATCGGAAGGCATCGGCGCGGAACCGCCACCGCCACGGCCGCCGAGCATCTGCATCTCGTTGCCGATGATCTCGGTGGTGTAGCGCTCATTCCCGTCCTTATCCTGCCACTTATTCGTTCGGATTTTGCCTTCGACATACACCTGCGAGCCCTTGCGGAGGTACTCAGCTGCAATTTCCGCAAGCTTGTCGAAAAGCACTACACGGTGCCACTCTGTAATTTCCGTAAACTCACCCGTCTGCTTATCTTTTCTTCGCTCGTTCGTAGCTAGCCTTAAGTTCGTCACGGCGGTTCCGCTAGGCATGTATCGGGTCTCAGGGTCTGCACCTAGGTTTCCGACAAGGATGACTTTGTTGATTCCACGGGCCATAACGATTCTCTGGTTGGGGCGCCCTTGCGGCGCGAATTGTGTCGATACCCTCTCAAGGGGGCACATATTGTAGTGGGTTGCCCCCCGAAAGCCACCCCGATTTCTGGCCCGCGCGGCTTATTTCGGTCGTGAAGCGCGATCGCGGGCCGAGGCCCGCTGCTACGGCCGAACAGCATTGTAGGAGCGGGCCTCGGCCCGCGATCGGACCTCGAGAACCGCGACGGCATTGCGCTCAGCGCCGTTTCAGGTGTGCCAGCCGCCGGATCGTGCCGATCGGGACGAATTGCCAGGCCCGTTCGTGCAGGTAGTAGACCACGAATTTCACGACCGGCTCGATGCTGCCGATCGCGAGCGCCACAGCGGCCTCACCCGTGACGGCGTAAGCCAGTCCCATGGTCGTTATCGTGCCGGTGATTCGGTAGGTAATCGCTTTGAGAACGCTGCGCAGCCGCGACTCGCGCAGCTCCGGGGGATTGCTCATGCGGACGGTCCGTCCATGTCTCCAGAAGCTCCCGGGACGGGAGCGGCCGGCAATAGTGCGCGCAATCCCGGGCCTTCGCAATAGCCGTTCGGCCAGTTGCATGGCCGCGCCACGAGCCTGCAGGAGCGGGCCTGGGACCGCGACCGGGATCATCGCAATCGCGGTTCGAGAACCGCTCCCACGGGGCTCGAAACGGACGGTGCAGCCTGTAGGAGCGGGCCCTGGCCCGCGATCAGGCGGCGCGGAAGCGGCTGAAACCCTGCATCGCGAGCCAGATCGCCGCGAGCAGCACGCAGACGAAGAACACGTCGGCCGGGCGCCCCGTCGCCAGGAAGCGGCCGCCGATGAGGCCGCCGACGAACGCGCCGAAGAACTGCGAACTGGCGAACAGGCCGAGGGAGGCGCCGCGCGAATCGTCGGCGGCGATCAGCGAGAGACGCGCCGGCAGGCCCGCCTCGAGGAAATTGAAGCCGGCGAAGAACAGCACCAGCCCGCCGAACACGGGTGCGATCGCGACGCCGGCGAACGTGAGTACCAGCAGGCCCGCGATCATCAGCGACACGGCGATGCTCATCGTGCTGCCCTTGCCCTGGTGCTCGTCGCGGATGATGAGCGGCACCGTGCCCGCCAGCGACAGCAGCAACGCCCCGACGTACATCTTCCAGTGCTCGGTGACCGGCAGTTCCAGGCGATCGACGAACAGGAACGGCAACGCCACGAAGCTCGCCGTCAGGATGGTGTGCAGCAGAAACACGTAGGCGTCCAGGCGCAGCAGCTCGGCCCGGAAAGCCGGCCGGAAATTCCACCGCCGGGGTGTCTCCGGGCGCTCGATTTCACCGGGCAGCGCAAACAGCAGGCAGGCCGCGACCAGGGCGAGGAAAGCGGCGAACAGGAACAGGGCGGGCACACCGAAGTGGCCGGCGAACTTGGGACCGACGATCATCGCCAGCATGAAGGCGCCGCCGACGCCCACACCGAACACGGCCATCGACCGCGTCCGCACCCCGTCGCGCGTGGCATCCGCGATCAGTGCCGTCAGCGTTGCCGAGATCGCGCCCGCGCCCTGCAGTAGCCGGCCCGCGATCACGCCCCACACCGTGTCGCTGTAGGCCGCGAGGAGACTGCCGGCCGCGAACACGGCGAGGCCGCCGACGATCACGGGCAACCGGCCGATGCGGTCCGAGAGCGCACCGAGCGGAATCTGCAGGCCGGCCTGGGTCAGGCCGTAAGCCCCGACGGCCATGCCGATCAGGATCGGCGTTGCCCCCTCGAGCGTCGCGGCGTGCAATGCCAGCACGGGCAGCAGCGCGAACAGGCCGAACATCCGCAGCATGCCGATGACGGCAATGACGCCGACGGCGCGCCGCTCGGCCGGCAGCCAGGTCATCTTGTTGTTGCTCTCTTCCGCGGTCATCGTCGGCCGTCTTTGCGCCGGAGTTACAGGGCGGCGTATATTAGCAGGTTGGTCGGCAAACTCTCTCCGAATTCATGAAATCCATCGATATCCGCGGCGCACGCACGCACAACCTGTGCAACATCGATCTCAGCCTGCCGCGCGATAAGCTGATCGTCTTCACCGGCCTGTCCGGCTCCGGCAAGTCGTCGCTCGCATTCGACACCATCTACGCGGAGGGGCAGCGGCGCTACGTCGAGTCGCTCTCCGCTTACGCGAGGCAGTTCCTGTCGATGATGGAAAAGCCCGACGTCGACCACATCGACGGGCTGTCGCCGGCCATCTCCATCGAGCAGAAGTCCACGTCGCACAACCCGCGTTCGACGGTCGGCACCGTGACCGAGATCTACGACTACCTGCGCCTGCTGTTCGCCCGCGCCGGCATCCCGCGCTGCCCGGACCACGGCACCACGCTCGAGGCGCAGACCGTGAGCCAGATGGTCGACCAGGTCCTCGCGATGCCCGAGGGCTCGCGGCTGATGCTGCTGGCGCCCGTCGTCGACGCGCGCAAGGGCGAACACGTGCAGCTGATGCAGGAGCTGATGGCCCAGGGCTACATCCGCGCCCGCATCGACGGCGAGGTGTACGAACTCGACCAGCCGCCGAAACTCGACCTGCGCAGGAAACACACGATCGAGGCCATCGTGGATCGCTTCCGGGTGAAGGAGGACATCCGCCTGCGGCTCGCCGAATCCTTCGAGACCGCGCTCAGGCTCGCCGACGGCGTGGCGCGGATCGCATGGATGGACGATCCCGGGCAGGAGGAGATCATCTTCTCCGACCGCTTCGCCTGCAACCTGTGCGGCTACAGCCTCACGGAACTGGAACCGCGGCTGTTCTCGTTCAACAACCCGTCCGGCGCCTGCCCGTCCTGCGACGGTCTCGGCGTCAGGCAGTTCTTCGACCCGGAACGCGTCATCGTCAACCGCTCGCTGTCGCTGGCCGGCGGTGCCATCCGCGGCTGGGACCGGCGCACCACCTACTATTACCAGATGATCCGCAGTCTCGCGGACCATTACGACTTCGACGTGGAAGTGCCCTTCGAAGAGCTCGACGACAGGCTGCAGCAGATCGTCCTCTATGGCAGCGGCGACGACAAGATCGACTTCTTCTACCAGAACTCGCGCGGCATGGAGGTGCGCAAGCGGCACCGTTTCGAGGGCGTCATCCCGAATCTCGAGCGCCGTTACCGCGAGACGGAATCGGGTGCCGTGCGCGAGGAACTCGCCAAGTTCCTCAACAGCCAGGCCTGCCCCGAGTGTGGCGGCACGCGCCTGAATCGCGCCGCCCGCCACGTGTTCGTGAGCGACCATTCGTTGCCGGAAATCACGCGCAAGTCGGTCGGCAACGCGAAGCAGTTCTTCAACGAACTGCAACTCGAAGGCTGGCGGGCGACGATCGCGGACAAGATCGTGAAGGAAATCAACGATCGCATCGGCTTCCTCTCGGACGTCGGTCTCGATTACCTGTCGCTCGACCGCAGCGCCGAGACGCTGTCGGGTGGCGAGGCGCAGCGCATCCGCCTCGCAAGCCAGATCGGTTCCGGCCTGGTCGGGGTCATGTACATACTCGACGAACCCTCGATCGGCCTGCACCAGCGCGACAACCAGCGGCTGCTGGGGACGCTGACCCACCTCCGGGACATCGGCAACACGGTCATCGTCGTCGAGCACGACGAGGAAGCCATCATGGCCGCGGACCACGTCGTCGATCTCGGCCCCGGCGCCGGCGTGCACGGCGGCAGGATCGTCGCGCAGGGCACGCCCGCAGAGATCATGAGCACCCCGGATTCCCTGACCGGCCAGTACCTCAGCGGCAAGCGCGCCATCGAGGTGCCCGGCGAGCGCACCGCGCCCGACCCGGCGCGGCAGATCCGGATCGTCGGCGCGCGCGGCAACAACCTGAAGGGCATCGACGCGTCGATCCCGGCCGGCCTCATGACCTGCGTGACCGGCGTTTCCGGCTCCGGCAAGTCCACGCTGGTCAACGACACCCTGTACAAGGCCGTCGCGGACCTGCTCAACCGCACCAGCCGCAATCCCGCGCCGCACGACGAGATACGCGGCCTCGAACTCGTCGACCGGGTCATCGACATCAGCCAGAGCCCGATCGGCCGCACGCCGCGCTCCAACCCGGCCACCTACAGCGGCCTGTTCACGCCGATCCGGGAACTGTTCGCCGGTACCCAGGAAGCGCGCTCGCGCGGCTACATGCCGGGCCGTTTCAGCTTCAACGTGAAAGGCGGCCGCTGCGAGGCGTGCCAGGGCGACGGCGTGCTGAAGGTGGAAATGCATTTCCTGCCGGACGTCTACGTGCCCTGCGACGTCTGCCGCGGCCAGCGCTACAACCGCGAGACACTCGAGATCCGCTACAAGGGCATGAACATCCACGAAGTGCTCGAGATGACCGTCGAGGACGCGCTCGAGTTCTTCAGGAACGTCCCGGTGGTGGCGAAGAAGCTGCAGACGCTGACGGACGTCGGGCTCTCGTACGTGCGCCTGGGCCAGAACGCGACCACGCTGTCGGGCGGCGAGGCGCAGCGCGTCAAGCTGGCCAGGGAGCTGTCCAAGCGCGACACGGGCAGGACCCTGTACATCCTCGACGAACCGACGACCGGCCTGCACTTCCGCGACATCGAACACCTGCTGGAGGTGCTGCACCGGCTGCGCGATCGCGGCAACACGATCGTGGTCATCGAGCACAACCTGGACGTCATCAAGACGGCCGACTGGGTCATCGACCTGGGGCCGGAAGGCGGTGACGGCGGCGGCGAGGTCATCGCGGCCGGCACGCCCGAGGACGTTGCCGCCTGTGCGCGCTCGTTTACGGGCCAATACCTGAAGCCGCTGCTGCGGGAAAACCGCGCGCGACGCAGCGCCTGACAATCGCCTGACAATGATGGCGACCGAGGAAAACACGATGCGAACGAGACTGATCCTGTTGTGCACTTTCATGGCGCTTGCAGGCTGTGACTCGCCGCCAGCGCAACCACCGAGCCCCGCAGGGACAGGGAGCGATACCGACGACATGGCTACACTCCGGATAGAACGACTCTTTGCCGCACCCGACCTCGACGGGCCGTCGCCACGCGGCGTCAGGATCTCGCCGGACTCGACCCGCGTCACGTTCCTGCGCGGCAAGGACACCGATCCGCTGCAGATGGACCTCTGGGAATACCACTTCGCCGACCGGCAGCAGCGGCTGCTCGTCGACTCGACGGCACTGGTCGCCGGCGACGAGGCGCTGTCCGAGGAAGAACTGGCGCGGCGCGAGCGCCTGCGCATCGTCGGGCAACGCGGCATCGTCGGCTACCACTTCGCGCCGGATGGCAGGCGCCTGCTGTTCCCGCTGAACGGCGACCTGTTTCTGTACGATCTCGACGGCGGGACCACGCGCCAGCTCACCGATACGGAAACCGGTGAGACCGACCCGAAATTCAGCGCCACGGGACGCTACGTTTCCTTCATCCGCGACCAGGACCTGTACGCCATCGACCTCGAGTCCTTCACGGAGATCCGGCTGACCCGGGACGGCGGCGGCCTGGTGCGCAACGGCATGGCGGAGTTCATCGCGCAGGAAGAGATGGACCGCTATACGGGCTACTGGTGGGCGCCCGACGACTCGGCCGTTGCCTTCATCCGCGTCGACGAGTCACCGGTGCAGGTTGCCGAGCGCTTCGAGATCCACGCCGAGGACTTCGAGGTCTACGAACAGCGCTACCCCGCGACCGGCACGCCGAACGTGCTGGTGACGCTGGGCGTGGTCGCGCCCGACGGCACGGACCTGCGCTGGATGGACATCGGCGACGAGACCGACATCTACCTGCCGCGCGTCGACTGGTTCCCCGACGGCAATTTCCTCGCGGTGCAGCGCCAGTCGCGCGACCAGCAGACGCTCGAGCTGCTGAAAGTGCATGCGCGCAGCGGCGAATCGCGCGTGCTCGTCACCGAGACCAGCGACACCTGGATCAACCTGCACAACGAACTCGCCTTTCTCGAAACCCGGCCCGAGTTCATCTGGAGTTCCGAACGCAGCGGGCACGCTCATCTTTACCTTTACGACAACGACGGCGCGCTGATCCGCCCACTGACCTCCGGCGACTGGGACGTCGCCGACGGCGCCCGCGCCCGCTCGGCCCTGCTGCATATCGACGAGGACCGCGACAGGATTTTCGTCACCGGCACGCTGGACAGCCCGATGGAGCGCAACATCTACGAAGTGCCGTTGTCGGGTGACGCAAAGCCGCGCCGCATCAGCGCGGAGCCGGGCTGGCACGTGGCGGACTTCGCCGCGAGCGGCGAGTTCTATGTCGACAGCTTCAGCAACGCGAGCACGCCGCAGAGAGTCAGCGTGCACCTGGCCGACGGGTCCCTCCGGGCGCACATCGAGCCGAACGCGCTCGACGAGTCGCACCCGTATCACCCCTACCTCGCCTCGCGTCCGTCGATCGAGTTCGGCACGCTGCAGGCCGGGGACGGGCAGGCGCTCTACTACCGCATGCTGACGCCCGCCGGTTTCGATGCCGGCAGGCGCTACCCCGTCGTCGTGTACGTCTACGGCGGGCCGATGGGCCAGCAGGTCGCCAACGCCTGGGGCGTCGGCTTCAACGAGATCCTCGCCCGCAACGGCTTCATCGTCTTCACGATCGACAACCGCGGCACGGGATTCCGTGGCACGGCCTTCGATGCCCCGCTCTACCGCCACATGGGCAAGGTCGAGGTCGACGACCAGATGGTCGGCGTCGAGTACCTGAAATCGCTGGATTTCGTGGACCCGGATCGCATCGGCATCTGGGGCTGGAGCTACGGCGGCTACATGACGCTGATGAGCCTGTTCAAGCAGCCCGGCGTGTTCGCGGCCGGCGTATCCGGCGCGCCCGTCACGGACTGGACGCTGTACGACACGCATTACACCGAGCGCTACCTCGGCACGCCGCAGGACAACCCGGACGGCTACGAGGCCTCGGGCGTGTTCCCTTACGCGGCAAACCTCGAGGCACCCCTGCTCCTGATCCACGGCATGGCGGACGACAACGTCCTGTTCACCAACAGCACCAAGCTGATGAGGGCCCTGCAGGACGAGGGCCGGCCGTTCGACATCATGACCTATCCCGGCAGCAAGCACGGCCTGACGCGCGTGCCGGCGACCGGCGAGCACGCTTACTCACACATCCTGCGGTTCTTCCGGCAGCACCTGATGTAGCCGGATGTCAGGCGGCCGCGTTGGTAAGCGCGCTCGCGAAACGGCGCGCCGACCGGGGGTCGGTGCGGAAATACAGCGCCGGCTCGATCAGTTCGAGCTCCATGAGCAGGAACCGCTCGGCCTCGTCGCGCACGAAATCGGCGCGCACGTAGACGGGCCGTGGATTCACCACGCCGAGGACCCGGCGCGCGGTCTCGACGAGCGCGGCCGGCGCGTCGACACTCAGGATGTCGGCGCCGTGTTCCTCCTGGGTACGGAAATCGCCCGGCTTCGGCTTCTTGAGGATGGCGTGACTGTATTCGCCGCCGAAGAAGAACAGCGAATACTCGCCTTCCGATCGCACGCTGTCGATGAACGGCTGCACGAAGAACGGGCGGTTCGCAAACACCCGGCCGAGTTCGTCGACGACGCCGGCCGGCAGCGGGCGTGCCAGTACGAAGATGTTGTCGGAATTGGCGCCGACGACGGGCTTCACGACGATCGTGCCGGTGGCGTACGCATCGAAACATGCCTCGACCCTGCGCGCGTCGAAACTGTCGAAGAAACGGCTCGGCACGATGTCGGCGCCACGCCTCTCGAGATCGCGCAGGTAGGTCTTCTCCAGGTTCCAGCGCACCAGATCCAGGCCGTTGACCAGGCGCGCCGAGGAGCCCTCGACGGCCGCCAGCACGGCCAGGAAACCGGCGACGTCATTCTGGTAGTCCCACGGGGTGCAGATGTAGACGAGCTCGTAGTCGTTCCAGTCGACGCCGCTCTGCCACGGCACCATCTCGACGTCCCAGCCCAGTTCGGCCATGGGCGCGAAGCTGAGCTCGGCATCGGAAACGAAGCCGCTGATATCGTCCATTGTCAGGTAAGCGCAGCGCCTGCCCATTCCCGCCTCCCGATCGTGCCGGCCCGGCAACGGGCGGAGCTTACCGGTCTTCGACGTACGCGGCGAGCTGGCGGTCGTGCAGACGTCCGAGCAGCACGAGTGCGAGTACCGCGCCGATCAGCGCCAGGAACATGTCGGACTGCGTGTCCCAGACGTAACCCTGGGTACCGAGAAACGCGTCGGCCGCCTCGTCGGAAAGCAGCGCCACCCACCACTCGATGAGCTCGTAAAAGGCGCTGACGGCAAGGCAGAAGCTGACGATGAAGAAGTTTCTCCAGCCGGCGCCGTTGAATACCCGCAGCCGGATGGTGACTTCGCGCGTGACGATCGCCGGGACGAAGCCCTGCGCCAGGTGACCGAGCTTGTCGTAATTGTTGCGCGGCGGATCGAACAGGTCCCGGAACCAGTCGCCGGCGGGCACCTCCGCGTAGGTATAGTGCCCGCCGACCATCAGGATGACGGCGTGGACGAGAATCAGCACGTAGGCCAGCCGCGTCAGCGGAAACTGCCGGCGCGTCGCGAACAGCACGATGGCCGCGATCACCGCCGGCAGTACCTCCAGCACCCAGGTAGTGCCGTCCTTCGGTTCGAAACCGGACCAGGCCAGGCACCCCGCGAAGACGACGATCCAGGCCGCCGGGCGCGGTTCGGTCAGCCGGAATTCAGCCACGTTCATGCAGCGCCCGCCGACGCATGGTCATCCGGGCCCCTGCGCGAGTGCCAGAAGCCTTCCCTGGCAAAGGCCCGCCAGACCCACGGCAGCCAGCGCAACAGGGCGAAACTCAGCCACAGCGCCCAGGCGAGGATCAGCACCTTGTAGACCCAGATCGGTGCGCTCCAGGCGGCCGCAACCGGCAGTGCCGAGTCGCTGCGGTCGGCGAACCAGACCAGCGAATTGCCCGCCGAGCCGTTGCCGGTCACGTGCATGTCCGGCGCTCCGAGGAGCCCGCCCGGCAGGCTGCCGATGATCGACAGCAGTGCGACCACGGTAACCAGCGCGAACAGTACCTGCGTCGCGTTGTATTGCCACCAGGGAATGCGCACGCGCCAGCGGTCGCGGGCGCCGGCCGCCAGCAGCCAGGCGACGACGATACCGAGCACCGGCCAGTTGAAGGTGCTGAAGCCGAGGCCCAGCAGCAACCAGTGCCAGGTTTTCAACGGCGTCCATTCGACCCGGCCGAGCAGCCATGCGAACAGGATCAGTACCACGAGCTCGGGCCAGTACAGCACCGCCGGGCCCAGGCGCGGCCCGTTCGTGCCGAGCAGCCAGCGGTTCTGCGGCAGCGTCAGCCGCAGGCTGATGTTGCCGGCTGGCGCACCGAGATCGACGTCCGGCGTCGCGACCACGCTGTCCACGCCCGCGCTTTCCCGCCAGGTGATGGCGATCGTATGCAACCCGGGCAGGATCGGCACGGTGAGTTCGCGGCCGTCGGCGCGCAGCGGTTCGACGCGGTTGTCGATGCGGACTTCGCTGATCTCCACGCCATCGGGCAGGCGCAGCACGTGTTGCGAGCCGCTCGTGCTGCGGTACTGCAGCGTCAGCTGCGACGTGCTCGAACGCTCGCCCTGGGAAACGGCGAGATTCACCGTATCGAAAGCCAGCGTCGTCCCGGCGCTCGCCTCCGGACGCGTCGTCGTCATCGTCAGCTGCTCGCCGCCGCGGGGATGGAATTCGGCGACGCGCGCGACCCCGTTGCCCTGCTGCGACTCGCTCTCCGGCACGCCGCTGAACGTCGCGCGCCAGATGCTGCCGACTTCGACCCGCCAGACCTCGCTCCACGGCGCGCCGGCGGCGGCGCGCAGCGCCAGCGGCGACGCGCGCTCCAGGCTCGATACCCAGGTCAACGATCTCTGCCACGGTTCCATGGCGACCAGCAACTTGCCGTCGGCGGCGGTGACGTGCTCGCTCAGCACGGTCTCGCCGTCGAGGAGCGGAATCTCGAGGGTCAGCGCGCCTTCCTCCGGCGCCAGCCGGTACACGGTCGTCGCGACGCGCCAGTCCAGGTCGAGTTCGACGTGTCGCTCGACGCGCACGAACGCCGGGAAACGGCTGCTCTCCCAGCGCGGCGTCGTTTCGCCGCCATCCGCCGCCTGCAGTCGCGTCAGCTGCAGGGACCCCGATAACAGCCGGCGGTCCTTGATACCGGCCGCGAGCCAGCCGTCGCTGTCGACCTCGATGACACGCGGCGGGGTGTGGAACGGGATCTCCAGGCTGTCCACGGCCGGCGCGGCGCCGCGCAGCACCACGCGGTGCCGCCCGGGGGATACGCGCAACCAGAGCGCGCCGTCGTCGCTGCGCAGGATCTCGGCCGCGCCGGAACCGTCCAGTGCGATGGCCTGCGGATGCCAGCCCCGCTCCGACCCCGGGAGGGGAATGGCCACGTCCTCCGCGGCGTGCACGGTGAGGGTCATGGCGATGGCGTCGCCGCGCACCTGCACGTCGGCCGCGGCGATCTCGGCGCAGCGCGGCACGCAGTCGGGCGGCACGAGGAGCCGCGCCTCGAGTTCGCGCAACAACTCGGGAGCGGGCGTCTGCGCTTCTGCATGCGGACTCGCGGCCAGCAGCAGCGCGACGAGGCCGGCCCCCAGCAGCGCGGGCGAGCGCGCGGTGCCCAGTGCCAGGCCGCCCGGCAAGCGCCAGCGTCTGCCCAGGATTTCCGCCGCAAGTACCGCCGCGAACAGCAGCAACATGGCGACCTCGAAGAACCGCAGCGCGGTGACCGCCCAGCGCGGCAGCACGATCAGGCGCATGGACTGGCCGGCATCGACGGGCCCGCTCCAGGTCAGCCGGTAGCTGTTCCACTCCCACGAGGGCACGCCGGGCCCGGCCTGCACGACGGCATTCGGTGCATAGCGCGACAGGCGCCGCGGCGCTTGCTGCATCGCGCCCGTCACGGTGATCGTGTTCGCGACTTCGTCGGCCTGCATCCTGCGCATGGCCTCGGCGTCCGCTTCGATGCTCTGCAGGTGCTGCACGGCATCCTCCTTGGCACTGTCCATCGCAGCCGGCGCCATTGTCGGAACCTGTGTCGCGGGCAACACCGGGTAGCCCGTGTCGTATTGCCGCTCGAGCTGCGGATAGATGGCGATGCGCAGCTGGCCGGCGACGAACGGCACCAGCATCAGCACGAGCACCAGCACGCTCGCGCCCTGGTAGGCCTGCACCGCCTGCCGCAGCCGGCCTGCCGGCGCGACGCGCAGCAACGCGATTGCCGCCAGCAGGTTGAGCCACAGCCAGGCCGGCGCACCGGACTCCTGGTAGCTGAGCGCGAGCGCGAGCAGCGCGACGATGCCGGCGGCCGCACCGAACAGCCGCCACGCGGCAATCGTGATGATCAGTACCAGGAAAAAATCGAGTAACTGCCAGCGGCCCACCCAGCTGGCGGGTGCCTTGTCGACGCCGGGCGCCGCCAGCAGCTTGTGCCCGGGCGGCAGGTGCAGCAACGCGGCGACGCTCGCGAAGCGCGCATCCCAGCCGGTCACCGGCATCGCCGTGCGGGTATCGCTGCGGGCGAGCCCGGTCACGTCGACGCTGGTGCGCCGCAATTCGATGCCGGTCTCGCCCGGCTCGTCGCCGCTCGTAACGAGCAGGTTCTCCCCCGCTTCGCTCGCACTCAGCAGCGCATACGGGGGCGCCATGTCGAGCCGCCAGTCGCTGCGCATGGTGCCGCCTACCTGGTCGCGGGCGATGAAGCCGCCGCCGTCGAAATCCAGCCACAGGACCCGGTTGAGCGCGAGCTCGTTGTCGTGAGCCACGATGCCGCGGCTGCGCTCCACGATGGTCAGGGTCGCGTCGGCGGCGACCCGGTAGGCCGGGAGCTGCTGCCAGGGATCGGGCACCTGCGCCTGGCGCGGATCGACCGGCGGCAGTCCCTCGACGGCGGTCACGCGCAAGCGGTCGTTGGACTGGTAGGACCAGATTTCCGTATCGGGCAGGTTGCTGGCGTCCGCCGGCCGCGTGATCGCGTTGACCACGGCCGGCGCCCGTGCCGTCAGCGTGATCTGCCAGCGTCCCGGGCGGACCTGGATGCGCAGCTTGCCGTCGGCCTCCAGCCGCACCGGCAGCGCGCTGTCGATGCGCATCGGCACGAAGCCCTCGGGCAGCACCGGACCGAACAGTTCTTCCCGGACGCCCCCCGCCACGTTGACCCTGAGGATCGTCGTCATGCGGACAGGTACGTCGTCGGCCACCAGCCGGTAAACCTCCGCCGCGACGGAATCGCGGGCCTGGGTGTCGGGCGCCCGCTCGCCCAGGAACAGGCCGCGCGGGCCGCTGCGCTCCGGCCGCTCGACGCGCTTGCCGTCGACGCTGAGCGCGACCAGGCCGCTTTGTGCAGGGATGGGCAGCACGCCCGGGCGCTCGTCCCAGGCGAAGGAACCGGCCAGCCGGTACCTGCCGGGCGCGACGCGCACGGCGGGAAGCCCGTCCCGCTCGACCACGACCGCCGGGTCGCCGTTGACGGTAACCTCGTGCGGCCAGTGGTCGCTGCCGCCCGGCAGCGGCAGCCACGCGTCCTGCGCGTAGACGCTCCACTGCTGGCTGAAGCGGCCGCCGTCCGCGCCGATCGCGATATCCAGCAGCCCGGGCCAGGCGCACACGAAATCGCCCTGCGCCGCAGCGCCGCCGTTGAAGTAGAAGGGGCAGTCCCGGTATTGCCGCTCGTGGAGTACCCAGTTCTCCCAGCCCTGCAACTCGCCGGGCACGTGAACGTCTGCGGATCGCGCCGTCAAAGGCAGCAACAGGCAAATGAGCATCAGTCCTGAAAGCCGTGACATCGTGTTCCCTCCTGCGTGCCTCGGTTGACACTATACTCCAACGCAGGCAACGCGAAATCCGGGTCGATCCGGATGCGCAGCCTCAGTAATGAGGCGGCTTTTCGTCGCCGTTCGCGCCGGCGGGCAGCGCCTCGCCCAGCGAGCGGACCCGTTCGACAATGGAGTCACACAGCTTCTCCAGGCGCATGATGCTGTCCTGCTGTTTCGTGATGACGTCGTTGAGTTCGAGCAGCAGGTGCTCCTGGTGGGCCAGCTTTGTCTCCAGGTCGACGAAGCGTTGTTCCGTCATGGTAGCCTCCGTTTTTTTGCGTACCGGCGAGCGCGGTTGAATTATGTCACTACTTCGCTTTGACGAAGTGTCCGTCGAATTCGGCGAGCTGAAGATCCTCGACCGGGCCGAGTTCTCCATCGAGTCCGGTGAGCGGGTGTGCCTGATCGGCCGCAACGGCGCGGGCAAATCCACCACGCTCAAGCTGATCGGCGGCGAGCTCGAAGCGGACCGCGGTGAGATCGTGCGCAGCCAGGGCCTGGTCATCAGCCAGCTGGCACAGGCGCTGCCCGAGGCCATGAACCTGCCCGTGCGCGAGGTCGTTCGCTCCGGCCTCGCGGACATCGAAGCGCTCCTCGCCGACTACCAGCGGCGCTCGAAGCTCGAGCTGGACCGCCAGGGCATGCAGGAGCTGGAAGCGCTGCACGCGAAAATCGACGCCCACGAGGGCTGGCACATCGACCAGCGTGTCGAGACGGTGATCACGGACCTCAGCCTGCCGGCGGAGAGGCGGATGAACGAGTTGTCGGGCGGCTGGCGGCGCCGCGTTGCGCTGGCGAAGGCGCTGGTGCAGAAACCGGACCTGTTGCTGCTCGACGAGCCCACGAACCACCTCGACATCGCGACGATAAAGTGGCTCGAGGACCGCGTGCACTCCTATCCCGGGGCCGTCATCTTCATCACGCACGACCGCGCCTTCCTGCAGCGGCTGGCGACGCGCATCGTCGAGATCGACCGCGCCCGGCTCACGAGCTGGCCCGGCAATTACCAGGACTACCTGCGCCGCAAGGAGAAGGCGCTCGAAGACGAGGCCGCCGCGAACGCCCGCTTCGACAAGAAGCTGGAGGCCGAGGAAGTCTGGATCCGCCAGGGCATCAAGGCACGCCGCACCCGCAACGAGGGCCGGGCGCGCGCGCTCGTCAGGATGCGCGAGGAGCGCGCGGAGCGGCTGTCGCCCGAATCCCGGGCGCGCATCACTATCGAGGAAGCCGAGCAATCCGGGCGCAAGGTCATCCGGGCAAAGAACGTCTGCTACGGCTACGGCGACGAACGGTTGATCGAGGGCTTCTCGATCAAGATCATGCGCGGCGACCGCATCGGTCTGATCGGCAATAACGGTGTCGGCAAGACCACGCTGCTCAGGCTGCTCCTCGGCCAGCTCGAACCGCAGGCCGGGACGATCAAGCACGGCACCAACCTCGAGATCGGCTACTTCGACCAGCTCAGGCAGACCCTGGACCTCGAGAAGAGCGTCGCTTACAACGTGGGCGACGGCCGCACCTACATCAAGCTCAACGGCAAGGACCGCCACGTCGTCGGCTATCTCAAGGGCTTCCTGTTCAGCCCGAAGCGCACGCAGACACCCGTCAAGGCGCTGTCGGGCGGCGAACGCAACCGCGTCATCCTCGCCAAGCTCTTCACGCGCCCGGCAAACCTGCTGGTGCTGGACGAACCGACCAACGACCTCGACATCGAAACGCTGGAAGTGCTCGAAGAGAAACTCTGCGAATACAACGGCACGCTGATCGTCGTGAGTCACGATCGCGAGTTCCTCGACAACGTCGTCACCAGCATCGTCGTCTTCGAGGAGAACGGGCGCATCCAGGAATACGTCGGCGGTTACAGCGACTGGGTGCGGCAGGGCAAGCGGCTTGCGGTTACCGACAATCCCTACGAGGCCGCAGAGCGCAGGCGCCGCGCCACGGAGCGGCGCATACAGCGGCCTGCGACCAAGCTCAGCTACAAGGACCAGCGCGAACTCGACGCACTGCCCGCCGAGATAGAATCCCTCGAAGCGGAGCTTACGCGCCTGCAGCAGACGATGGCCGACCCCGGCTTCTATGCACAGGACGGCGACACGGTGAAGGCGGCGCTGCAGGAACTCGCGGACATGCAAGCCGAACTCGAACGCCGCGTCGAACGCTGGGGGGAACTAGAGACGCTCGCCGCTTCGTTCCGCTGAAATTGTCTGCACCGGCCTGGTCAGGTAGTAGCAGAGGTCGGCCATGGGCGCACCCTCGGGGTAGTCGCGGATGACGAATCCCATTGATCGGTAACAACCGAGAGCCGCTTCATTGTGGCGGTAGCTGAACAGGGAAAACTCGTCGGCCGTGTATAGCGTGGGCCCGATCTCGATCAGCGCCGCCACCAGCCGCTTGCCGACGCCCGCTCCGCGCAACGCCGGGTGCACCACCAGGCGCGCCAGGTTGATGCGGCCGTAGCGTTCGTACATCTGGCCGAACGCGGCAAAAGCGCCCGTCGGCGAATTCAGGCGGAAACTCGGCATCCGGCCCAAGTGACAGTCCCGGCGAAACGTGCTCCCGGTAAACGGGTAGCGGAAACGCGGACCGCCCCAGCGATCCACGTCGCCGGCGCTGCCGAACCACGACATCAGTTCCTCGAGATCGCGGTCCGTGGCTTCGACGAGTTGCCAGTCGCCATGCTCGACCGCATCCGTCACGTTGCGGTTTTCGGCAGCGTGCGGGCGAGTACGACATAGCCGAGCACACCGGAGGCGAGCGAACCGAGCAGGATGCCCAGGCGCGCATCGAAATCGAAGACGGCATCCGCCGGCAGATTTTCGAACGCCAGCGAGTCGATGAACAGGCTCATTGTGAAGCCGACACCGCTCAGTATCGCGACGCCGTAGACGGATCCCCAGGACGCACCGGCGGGAAGCTTCGCTAGCCCGACCCTGACCGCCGCCAGGCACAACAGGAAGACCCCGAGCTGCTTGCCGGCGAAGAGTCCGGCAGCGATTCCCAGCGAGACCGGGTGCAGGAGATCCGAGAAACTCATGCCGGCAAACGGGATGCCGGCGTTCACGAAGGCAAACAGCGGCAGCACGCCGAAGGCAACCACGGTGTGCAGGTCGTGCTCGAGTTCGCGAAGCGGCGAGCGCTCGGGCTCCTCTCTCGAGCGCATCGGGATGAACATGGCGAGTGCGACGCCAGCCAGCGTGGCGTGAACCCCGGACTTCAGTACCGCCACCCACATGACGACCCCCACGAGCACGTAGGCCGGCACCGCGCTTACGTGGCGCCAGTTCAGGTAGCCGAGGATCAACAGGCACACCGACGCCACGACGAGTGCATTCGTCGAAAGATTGCCGGAGTAAAAGAGCGCGATTATCACGATTGCGCCGAGGTCGTCGAAGATCGCGAGCGACACGAGGAAAACCTTGAGCGAGAGCGGCACGCGGTTGCCGAGGATCATGAGTATGCCGAGCGCGAATG
Source organism: uncultured Gammaproteobacteria bacterium (assembly GCA_963712755.1). GTDB lineage: Bacteria > Pseudomonadota > Gammaproteobacteria > Steroidobacterales > Woeseiaceae > UBA1847. Next base: position 396,184 of record CAVQIY010000002.1, read on the forward strand.
CGATGTCAGTGGCGGCCGGAATCGCCCAGCCGTTCATGCCGACGGGGTCGCCGTAGTTGAAGAGCACATACAGGCCGACCGGTGCGACCATGCCGCCGACCGCACCGAGTGCCGGTAACAGCACGTTCGACGGACGCGACAGTTCGCCTTCCAGGATTTCGCGTTTGACTTCGAGTCCCACCAGGAAGAAGAACACCGCCATGAGGCCGTCGTTCACCCACAGGAGCAGGGGCTTAGCGATCTCCAGGCGACCTATGCGAACCTCGACAGGCGTCTCTATGAATAGATCGTAGTAACCGGCCAGGGGAGAATTGGCGGCCACCAGCGCCAGCGCGGCCGCGGCCATCAGCACGAGGCCGCCGGCCGATTCCATCTGCAGGAAATTACGTATCGTGGCCTTCATTGCTCCTTGACGGCATCGTCTCCTCGAAGTATCGATCGAACGCGCGGTGCACGATCTCCGGGGACACCCCGACCGCCTCGACCGCACGATTGAACTGTTCCATCTCGGACAACTGCCTGCGTCCGTCAGCGGCGATGACTTTCAGCGCCATGACCGAAATGTCTTCTTTCTGCTTGTCCGATAGTGTGCGTCCCAGCTCGACGAGATGCTCCGCGAGTTCGGGCTTCTCGGCCAGCTCACTCATCGCGCGCGTCAGCAGCTCGAGTGACTCCGCGCCCTGCAGCTGAAAGTGCTGCTCGATCAGGTCGATCATCTTCGCCGCCTCTTCCGGCTCGATCGCGCCGCTGCCTTTTGCGACATAGATGAGCAGCGCCGCGACGAGGAACTTGCCGTCGTAGACCTCGGTGCCGTATTTGGTTTCAACTATGAGCTCGTTGCCCACGAGCCTTGTTGTCTTGATAGTGTCACTCATGGCGTCATCTCGTTTCGTAATGAGCTCTCATGAATTTTACGGACTCCACGATGAGCCGCTCGAGGACGGCCTCGTCGATATCGGCGAGCCGCCTGATATAAAGGCACGACTTGCCGGTCTTGTACTTGCCGAGCTTCGACATCAGGTCCTCGAAGTGACTGAAGCCCGGCATGATGTAGACGGTCAGGGCCTGCTTGCGAGGCGAAAAGCCCGTGATCAGAAAATCGCCCTCACGGCCGCTGTCGTAACGGTAATGATAGCTGCCATAGCCGACAATGCTCGGACCCCACATCGTCGCACGCTTGCCTGTCGCGCGCCGCATCATCGCCGCAACTTTGTTCGCGGCGGCGCGCATCCCGGGGTCTTCGATCGCGCTCATGAATGCCGTAACGCTGGCACGGCTCGGGCGCGTCTTGTTCTCTGCCATCGCGCGCCTTCCTGCTAATGCGCCGTGCCGAACAGGCGATCGCCGGCATCCCCCAGGCCAGGCACTATGTATTTGTTTTCATTGAGATACTTGTCGATTGCGGCGGTGTAGACGGGGACCTCCGGATGCTTCTCCTCGACCAGCGCCAGGCCTTCCGGGCAGGTCACGATGCAGATCACGATGATGTCCTTCGCACCGAACGCCTTCAGCTGGTCGATCGCCGCGACCGTCGAGCCGCCCGTTGCGAGCATGGGATCGATGATGATGCAGGTGCCGGACTTCGCCTGCGGCGGAAAGCGCTCGTAGTAGGAGACCGGCTGCTTGGTCTCCTCGTCCCGGTAGAGCCCCACGAAGCCGACGCGTGCGGTCGGCACCAGTTCGAGTATGCCCTCCAGCATGCCGATACCGGCGCGAAGCACCGGCACCACCACGATGTCGTGGTCGATCATCCGGCACGTGGCAAGTTCGATCGGCGTCTGGACTTCAACCTCGCGCGTGTTGATGTTCTTCAAGGCCTCGTAACACACGAACTCGGTTATCTCGGTGGCGAGTTCCCTGAATTTCTTGTGACCCGTCTCGACATTGCGAATCAGCGCCAGCTTGTGCTGCACGCAGGGGTGATCGATCTTGACATGCATGGTGGTCCGCTCCGTTGTTATTCGGTTTCCGGTTCTCCCCAGATCGCATACTCGTTGCCCAAGGGGTCCACGAAATGAAATCGGCGGCCGCCGGGGAATTCGAAGATGTCCTGGCTGATCGAGGCCCCGAGCTCGACCACGCGGGCGCGATCGCGTTCGAGGTCCTTGCTGAAGAACACCAGCAGCACGCCGTTCGGCGCGGGCGGCGCTTCGGAGCGGCGGAAGCCGCCGTTCAGACGCCCGTCCCTGAAGCTGACGTAGTCCGGTCCCCAGTCCTGAAACTCCCAGCCCATCAGCTCGGCAAAAAAGTCTCGTGCCCGCGCGGGGTCGGTAACCGGGATTTCGATATAGTCGATGCGATTTTCGGCCTGCATGGTGTGGTCCCCCTGTCTTCAGAGCCCCTTGAGCCTGAGCACCGGGCGCTCGGCCTCGATGGTCACCGTGCCGAACTCGCCCTGTAATTCGTAGCGTCCGTCCTCGTAACGCTGCATGCCGCTGATGGCACCGTGGCCAAGCCTGCTCACGAAGCCCTCGATGTCGTCACCTCCCGTCGACCCGTCGACGGAAACGCCCGTGCAGAACGGAAACTCCAGGATCGCGGCGCGGATACATACCTTCTCCGCGGGACGCGGCTTTTCATAGAACGGATGCGTGGGCAGCAACAGGATGTCGCAGTCGACGAACAGCGTATCCGCTTCCAGGTACCAGGTGAGTACGAAGGAACCGGTGAGGTCCACACCGGCAAACTCGCGAAGCTTGCGCCAGTCGATCGTTTCACTAGCGCCGGGCATCGGCAGGGTCCTGCCCGATCGCTCTCAGGAAGCCGGCCTTGTCCGCCGGCGATACGAGTATGCGGCGCTTGCCGTACTGAATTCGCAACCGGTCGAGCGACAGCGCCGGCGATGACAGTGGGTTGCGCGACGGCTCCACGGAGTCGATGGCGTCGATGGGCACCTTCCAGCGGAACGGGCCGCACGCGATGCGCAGGGTGTCACCGTCCACCGTGTAGTGCGTGCCGATCAGCATGGAACCGAGCAGCCCGACGATCAGCAGTGCAGCCAGGATCAGGAAGGTCGCTTCGAGCGGGCCGCCCGCCAGCATGGCGGCGGCGCTCATGACAACGACTTCGAAGACCATGACCGCAATCAGCAGGTAGAGCAGCCAGCGATCGATCTTCGACTTGAATCGTTTCGGCGCCATAGCGTCCCATATTCGGCCGGGCCAAGCCGGGCTGTCAAGCAAACGTGGTCCTGGTCGTCGTCGTTCGCGGAAGCCGCTCCGCTCAGCCCCCGAATTCGATGCAGTAGAGACTGAGGTCGTGGTCGTCGCCCGGCATCCGGATCGGCCGTTCATAGCGCATGCCCAGCTTCTCGAGCAGGCCGATGGAGGCGTCATTGCCGGGCGAGACGATCGCCGTTATGCAGCTCAATGCCAGCGCGTCGCGCGCATGGTCGAGCACGGCGGCCGCTGCTTCGAATCCGTAGCCCATGCCGCAGAAGTCCGGCAGGATCGCGAAACCGATGTCCGGATCTTCGAGCACGTCGCGGCGAAACAGTCCGCAGATTCCCATGTCCACGCCGTCCGCGCGCCGCCGCACGCGGAACGGACCATAGCCGTGTTCCGCATACAGCCTGAGGGGCCCGGCCTCGACGGCGGCCCTTGCCTGCTCCAGGGTGCGGATGCCCCGGTCGGCCACGTGGCGCACGAACGCCGGGTCGTTCCAGATCGCGAGCATCAGCGGCGTATCGTCGAGCGTCAGCCAGCACAGCTCGAGCCTCTCGGTAGTCAGTACGGGACCTTCCATCGTCGGTGCTCCGGATAATCGCCGATCGCGTCAGAAGAAATCGACCAGTCCCGTCGCGAGCGAGTACTCGGCGCCGACGACCATGAAGCCATCCTCCTCGACGAGCCGACGGACGGTCTCCGAGCCGGTGCGAATGGCCTCGATGGCCTGCCGCACGTGCTCGCGCCCGGCCAGTTTCGCGATCTCGGCAGCATCGCGCCCGCAGCCGAGCGCCAGGGCACGCTCCACTGACGGCCGGATCTTCGCGACCAGCAGGCGCAGGTTCTCGGGCTCCGGCTCCAGGCCGGTTTGCACCGCGGCAAGCGCGGCGTTCATGGCGCCGCAGCGGGTGTGGCCGAGCACGACGACGAGGCGCGCGCCCAGGTTCACCGCAGCGAATTCGATGCTCGCCAGTTGCGTACAGGAAATGACGTTTCCCGCGACGCGTATCACGAACAGCTCGCCCACCCCCTGGTCGAAGACGATCTCGACAGGCACCCGGGAATCGGAGCAGCCGACCACGATCGCGAGAGGGTCCTGGCCCGCAACGAGCATCTCGCGCGGCACCCGGTAGTGGTGCGGCTCGTGCTCCGCGTCGTTCGCGGCGAACCGGGCGTTGCCGTCACGCAATCGCTGCAGCGCTTCCCGGGCCGGGATCATGCCGGGCGCTCCGGGCGGCTGGCTGCGATACCTGCGCATGAACGTTGCAAGCTGTCCGGCACTCGTCAATGCCTCCCGTGTGGCCGTACCCAGACCCAGCTCATCACCACGACGATCGCGAACAGCGTATAAGCCACGGCAAAAACCCAGGCGGGAGCACGATAGTACAGGATTGCCTCGAGCCAGTGCGAGACGAAGCTGCCGGCGTAGGTCGTGTCACCGGCCTTGTCGCGCAGAATCATCTCGAGCCGGGTCAGCGGACAGATGACGCCGAGCCAGGCTTGCAGCACCACGATGCCGATCGCGCCGAGATGGATCACTCGGAACCACCAGTTACGCACCCAGTCCCACGACAGTAGACCGCCTGCGAGGACCAGCAGCAGCCCCGCGACGACGAAAGCAACGAACAGCACGTGCAGCAGGAGCACTGCGTCGGCTGCCAGCAGGTACGGCATGGCCGTCAGCCCAGCCTGCGGATTCCGATCCTGTCGCGAATCTCGGCGAGAAACGGCGCGCAGCGCTCACGTGCCTTCGCGGCACCCTTTTGCAGCTCCGCTTCCACGATCGCGGGGTTGGCGATCAGCCGCTCGTATTCATCGCGCGCTGGCTGCAGCTGTTCGTTGATGTACTCGAACAACAGCTGCTTCATCTCGCCCCAGGCGATGCCCTCGGCATATCGCTTCGCGACGGCGTTCGTCTCCTCCCCGGTCGCGAACGCCTTGTAGATCTCGAACAGCGTGTTGTCCTCGGTCTCCTTGGGCTCGCCGGGCTCGAGGCTGTTGGTCTTGATCTTCATGATCAGTTTGCGCAGCCGCTTCTCGCTCGCAAACAGCGGGATCGTGTTGTTGTAGCTCTTGGACATCTTGCGGCCATCGAGGCCTTTCAGCACCGCCGTGTGCTCGCCGATCACGGGTTCCGGGAGCACGAAGGTCTCGCCGTAGTGATGGTTGAAGCGCTGCGCGATGTCGCGCGCCATTTCGACGTGCTGCTTCTGGTCCCGTCCAACCGGCACCTTGGTGGACTTGAACATGAGGATGTCGGCGGCCATCAGGATCGGGTAGCTGTAGAGCGCCATCATGATGCCCTTGTCGGGGTCCGCGTTGCCGCGCTCCTCGTTGGCCTGCACCGCCGCCTTGTAGGAATGCGCGCGGTTCATGAGGCCCTTGGCCGTCATCCCGGTGAGGATCCACGTGAGCTCCGGGATCTCCGGGATATCCGACTGGCGGTAGAAGTACGCGCGATTGGTGTCGAGGCCCAGCGCCATCCAGGAGGCCGCGATCTCGAGGGTCGATGCGGCGATCCTGTCCGGGTCCTCGTTCTTGGCCAGCGAATGATAGTCGGCGAGGAAATAGAAATGCTCGGTCGACGGATCCTTGCTCGCGGCGATACCCGGGCGAATCGCGCCGACGTAGTTGCCAATATGCGGCGTGCCGGTGGTCGTGATACCGGTCAGGTAGGTGTCCTTGGTCATCGCGTCTCAGTAACCGGCAGCCTGGCCGTCCTTCCTGACCTCCGAGGCGCCATAGTACACGCCCTGCCCGGAATCGCGCAGGATCGCCTGGTAACCGCCGAAGCTGCCGTCGCTGCCGCCGAGCTTGTGGCCCAGCGCTTCGAGCGCCTTGCGCGTCTTGTCGCTGAAACCGCGTTCGAGGTACACGGTGCCGCCATCCGTCATGACTTCACCGGTCGGCTGCGAGGAGCCTCCGTGGCGCACGCGCGCGGCGTCGCCTGCTTCCTGCAGGTTCATGCCGAAATCGACCATGTTCACGATGATCTGCACGTGGCCCTGCGGCTGCATCGACCCGCCCATCACGCCGAAACTCATCAGCGGCTCGCCGTCTTTCATGACGAACGCGGGAATGATGGTGTGAAACGGCCGCTTGCCCGGCTGCAGCGCGTTGGCATGATCGGGATCGAGGCTGAAGAGCTCGGCCCGGTCCTGCAGCATGAAACCCAGGTCGCCCGGGATCATGCCGGACCCCATGCCGCGGAAGTTGCTCTGGATCAGGGACACCATGTTGCCGTCCTTGTCCGCGACGGTGAGATAGATGGTGTCGCCCTCCTCCAGCTTCGCGTCGCCGGCGGGCAGGCGCTTCGCGGCCTTCTGCATGGAGATCAGCTCGCGGCGTTCGGCCGCATAGTCCTTGGCGATCAGCGTCTGCCACCGGCACGTCGGCGAAGTCCATGTCGGCGTAGTAGCGCGCACGGTCCTCGTAGGCCAGCTTCTTCGCTTCCACGAACAGGTGGATGTACTCGGCGCTGCCGAAGCCCATCGAACCGATATCGTACGCTTCCAGGATATTGAGTATCTGCAGTGCTGCGATGCCCTGGCCGCTCGGCGGCAGTTCGTAGACGTCCCAGCCGCGGTAGTTCGTCGATACCGGGTCCACCCATTCCGAGCGATGGTTCGCGAGGTCCTCGTAGCGCAGCAGGCCGCCCTGTTCTTGCATGAACGCATCGATGACTTTCGCGATCTTGCCCTCGTAGAACTCGTCGCGGCCGCCCGCGGCGATCATCTCGTAGGTCTTCGCCAGCCGCGGGTTCCTGAAGATCTCGCCTTTTGCCGGCGTGTCGCCATTCGGCATGTAGGTCTCGGCGAAACCGGGGTACTCCGCGACGTGGGGCTTGTTGCGCGCCATGTAATAGGCGATCACTTCCGATACCGGGAAACCTTCGCGCGCGTAGCGGATCGCCGGGGCCAGGATTTCCTTCATGGGGAGGCGCCCGTAGCGGCCGTGCAGTTCGTACCACCCGTCGACAGCGCCGGGCACGCTGACGGGCAGCGGCCCGAGCGGCGGGATGGACTCCATGCCGTGCTCACGGAAATACTCGATGGTCATCAGGGCCGGCGCGCGGCCCGACGCATTGAGGCCGGTCAGTTCGCGGTTCTCCGCGTCCCAGACGATGGCGAACAGGTCGCCGCCGATGCCGCAGCCGGTAGGCTCCATGAGCCCCAGCGCCGCATTCGCCGCGATCGCCGCATCCACCGCCGTGCCGCCCGCCTTGAGAATGTCCAGGGCAACCTGTGTTGCGAGCGGCTGGCTGGTCGCCGCCATGCCGTGCGGCGCAATGACTTCCGAGCGGGACGCGTGCGGCAATCCGGTCACCCGGTCATAGGCCGCAATACGATCGGCCATGACTCCGCTTCCCGACATTAGAAACACGATGCCTCCCAGTCCATACAATCGCCTCATCAGGCCCTCCGCACGATCCCAGAGGGCGACAATAATGCCTAGTTTGGGAGGTGATTTAAACTCGTACAAGCGATCGGCCGACGGTATGATCGACACCATGAAACTGGATTTCAGCGACAGCAACGACGAACTCGGGCGCCTCTATCCGCAACATGTCGAGGAAATCCGCCGCCGCCACGATCACGCACTGGAGCGGGCCGGCGCGGCGCACGCGGTGATTTTTTCCGGCGCGCCGAAGTTTGCGTTTCTCGACGACAACACGTACCCGTTTCGCGCCAACCCGCATTTCGTCGGCTGGGCGCCGTTAACCCGGTTGCCGCTGTCCTACATCGTGCATACGCCGGGCGAGACACCCGTGCTCGTCTACTACCAGCCGCGCGACTACTGGCACCCGGTGCCCGGCAGCCCGGACGGTTACTGGACCGCGCAGTTCGACATCCGCGTCGTTCACGAACTCGACGATGCCGCCGCGCACCTGCCGGAAGATCGTGACAAGTGCATTCTCATCGGCGAGGTCGAGGACGCGAAACATGCCTTCGGCATCGACCGCGTCAACCCGACGACGGCGATCAACATCCTGCACTTTGCGCGCGGCTCGGCGAAGACCCCGTACGAACTCGCCTGCATGCGTCTCGCGGCGCGGCGCGGCGTACTCGGTCACCGTGCGGCCTCCGCGGCCTTCGACGAGGGGTTGCCGGAATTCGCCATCCACCAGGCTTTCTGCAACGCCACCGGCCACGCCGAAAGCGAGCTGCCTTACGGCAATATCATTGCTCTCAACGAACACGGCGCCATCCTGCACTACACGGACCTGGACCGGGAACCACCCCGCGAGTTGCGGTCGTTCCTGATCGACGCGGGTGCCCAGGTTCACGGTTACGCCTCCGACATCACACGCACCTATAGCAAAGTCGATGAACGCTTCTCCGAGCTCGTCGCACGCATGGAGTCGCTGCAGCGGGACCTCGTCGGCCGCATCCGCGCGGGCGTCGATTACCGCGATCTGCAAATCGAGACGCATCGCATGACGGCCGGCGTGCTGGTCGATGCCGGGCTCGCCGCAGGCGACCCGGAGACGCTGTTGTCACAGGGCGTTACCAGCGCATTCATGCCGCACGGCATCGGCCACCTGCTCGGAATACAGGTTCACGACGTCGCCGGATTCATGGAGAACGAGAACGGCATGACGATCGATCCGCCGAGCGGTCACCCGTACTTGCGGCTGACGCGCGTGCTCGAAGAAGACATGGTGCTCACGGTCGAGCCGGGGCTTTATTTCATCGACATGCTGCTCGACGAACTGCGCGGCACGGCCGCAGAATCCCTCGTCAACTGGGATGCCGTCAACGCGCTGCGGCCTTTCGGCGGCATCCGCATCGAGGACAATGTGCGCGTCCTTGCCGACGGTTGTGAGAACCTGACCCGGGACGCATTCGCCGAACTCGGCTACACACCCCTGTAACACGACCGACGCACCATCGGGGTTCACGCCCGAATTGCGTGCACGGCTTTCACGCGCTTGCGCGATCCTGGTGCGCCCGACCGCGCCGACGGCTGGGCTGGCGGATTTTTCTCCCTGAATTTCAATGACCTGGGAGACGGCGGGCGGCGCCGGCCCGGCCGCCGATGTGGTACGCATCCTGCATTCATCAGCCATGACCCCGAGCAACCGAAACCTGTCGCTGCGCGGACTGCGGACCTTCTGTGTCGCCGCGGAGCAAGAAAGCTTCCGCGAGACCGCGGAGAAGCTGTTCATTACGGCATCGGCCGTCAGCCACCAGATCAAGAACCTCGAGCACGAACTGGGCCGGAAGTTGTTCGAACGCACGAGCCGCGCCCTGGTCCTCACCGATGCGGGACGCGCGCTGCTCGACGACATCAAGCCCTTGATCATGCGTCTCGACGACGTCGCGGCGCGGCACCGGGCAGCCGCAACGCGCAGCACGCTCAGTATTTCGGTACAACCTTTTTTTGCGAGCGAGGTGTTCATTCCGCGGCTGCCGCTTTTCACTCGCGACCATCCGGATATCGACATTAAAGTCGATACGAGCGACGAATCCGCCGAGAAGCATCCCGCAACGGCGGACGTTTCGATACGCGTCTTCCGCTCGGCGCCGTCGGGTTTCGCTTCCGACAGGCTCTTCCCGCTGCGCCTGATACCCGCCGCTTCCCCCGAATTGCGCGGCAGGATGGTGGTCGACGAGACGTCGATCTCCGGCGACGTGCCTCTGCTCGTGCACGACAGCCGCCCGACGGCCTGGCGGCAATGGTCCCAGTCATCGGGCATGGACGTACCGCGAGGTGCCGGCGTTATCCGCCTCGACTCCATGATCGCCATTGCACGCGCGGCCGAACGCGGACTCGGCGCAGCGCTAGTGCCCGTGCAGCTCAGCGACGCGTGGTTCGAATCGGGCAGTCTCGTGCGGCTGTCCGATCACGAACTGCTCACGCGCGATGCGTACTACTTCGTTTGCCGCAGCGGCGATGCCGACAACGAGACGATCCAGACACTGCGACGCTGGGTGTTACAGGAATTCGACGATTGCCGATGAATTTTTTTCACTATTCGCGCGATTTTTTTTCGTTTGCGGCTCGCCGGTGCCGGTCCTACTGTTGCCGCGACGAAACGATTTGCGACCCTGACATCGCAAAGAACTTCAAATCGCCTGGAGAGAAGATCATGAAACGATCAGACAAGTTCGCTCGCGTTGCCCGGCTGTCTCGTCCGCTCGCGCTCGTCGCGGCGCTCATCGCCGCCGCGCCGCTCGCCGCTGCGGAGAGCGACGAGGTCTATACGATGACGGTCATCATCGACGCCGCACACGGCAGCAAGGTGGCTGCCGGGAAGTACGAGCGTGCGATCGAGAAGATCACGGCGACGAAGCGCAGCAGGGATGCCTATTCGAAGCAGACGAATCTCTGTGTCGCGTATACCAAGGTGGGCGCGCTGGAGCGGGCTACCGCGGCCTGTGAGGCCGCGCTGGCGATAATGCTCGATGGCCGCAAGTCGCGCAGCAGCTACTTCGCGCCTGCGCAGGCGGAGCACGCGGAACGCGTCTACCTGGCTCTCGCCCTTTCGAACCTCGGTGTCCTGCAGGCGGCGAAGGGCAGCACGGACAAGGCGCGCAAGAGGTTCCTGGAGGCGGTCGAGCTGGACACGGACCTCTCCGCGCCGAAGATCAATCTCGCACGTCTCGCGAAGGACGAGGCGCCGAGCGCATGAGCAGCAACGATCATCGATCCCCCTCGGACAGCAATGTCCGTCGATGATCACCCGGCGGCCTGCAGTTCCCCCCTGCGGGCCGCCATTTTTTCTCAGGGGCCGCCTTCGGTTCCCGCCGCTTTCGCCTTCGCCTTCGCCTTGAGTTCTTTTTTCACGCGCGCGCCCCTGCGCTCGAGCCTCGGGCGCAGTGCCCGGCCGAGCCACGGCATCAGGTAGCTTGCGGTCGTCAGGATGCCGCTTATCGCCGGCATCGCCTGCTCGCGCTGGTTGTTGCCGCACAGGTCGAGGATCGCCTGCGCGACTTGTTCGGCCGAACTCATCGGCTGTGAAAACGTCAGGTCGGACGTCTTATCGATATCCGCGAGGATGAACTGCGTGGCGATCGGGCCGGGAGACACCACGGCGAGCTTGATGCCGGAACCCCGGATCTCCTCGGCGAGCGCAAACGTGAACGCGCGCAGGCCGAACTTGCTGGCCGAGTATGCGGCGCTGCCGGGCACCGGCGTGCGCCCCGCCAGGGAAGCGACGTTGACGATGGCGCCGCCGCCGGCTTCGCGCATGTGCGGCAGCGCGAGACGCATCAGCATGATCGGCGCCCTGAGATTGACGTCGATCGTGCGCGCGAGGTCGTCGGCGCTGACCGACTCGACGTCGCCCCGCGCGTGGAAACCGGCGTTGTTCACGAGCACGTCTATACGGCCGAACTCGAACACGGTCTTCTTGAACAGGTCCAGGCAGCTGCCGGCGTCGGATACGTCCATCGGGAAGATCTCGACACGCGCGTTGTCGCGCAACTCCGCCGCGATGGCTTCCAGGTTCTTGCGGTTGCGGGCCACGAGCATGAGGTTGGCGCCCGCCTGCGCAAACAGCCGCGCGGCGGCCGCACCGACGCCTTCGGAGCCACCGGTGACGATGACCGTCTTGTCCTTGAAAATCATCGAGGCATCTTATGCGATGCCGGGGCGATCTAAAAGCCGATGATGCGCTTCATCTTGCGCAGGAACGACGACTCCCAGCCGTCGACTTCGAGCTGCTCCGGATCGAACCTGATGGCCGGCAACGTCGTATCGGGGCACTCCGCCGCATTCGCGGCAACGTCCTCGGGCCGCAGTTCGAGGCTGGCCTTGCGGCGGTCGGCGCCGTCGGTAAGGCCGTCCACCGCGAGGCTCAGGTAGGGCAGCACCTCGCTGTCGACGATGTCGTCAAGGAAGACGGCATCCGGGTCGAAGGCGTCCTTCGACAGGATGACGCAATCATCGAATGAGCTGTCCTTGCTGATGGCCTCGTCCCCGGAATTGCTGAGTTGTCACTTTAGTGCGCCCGGTCATTATTCGCTGTGAGCATGCTCACAGGTGCGCAAATTTCTGGTTTTTTTTTGTATTTCAAGGAGTAACGCTGCGCCGTGAGCCCCGCGACCGCGTTATGTAAAGGCATTTGCCGGCGGCGCCGTCGCGACCGCCGGCGGCACTTGTAACGATTTGTTACGCGTGACATTTTTGCCGCGGCAAGGAGTAAACTGGCGAGTCGTTTTCTATTGCCGCTGGTACGGGGCGACCGGTCCTGAGTGAACATGCACAGCCTGAAGTCGATAACAGCCATCATCGTGTGCCTGCCGCTGTTCGCAGCCTGCGACGACGCGCCGCAGGGCACTCCGGGCGGCGGCTGGGGCGGTGCCGCGAAAGTGGTGACGGAGCAGGTCGAACTGCGCCCTCTCGTCGATGAAATAGAGGCGCTGGGGACGGCAAAAGCCAACGAGTCGATCGAGATCCGGCCGCGAATCTCGAGCCTGGTCACCCGCATCCGCTTCGAGGAAGGCCAGTTCGTGGAACAGGGCGACCTGCTGATCGAGCTGGAGAACAGCGAGATCCGCGCCGGGCTCGCGCTGGCGGAGGCCTCCCTCTCGGAAAGCCGCAGCCTGTACAACCGCAGCAAGGAACTGGAGTCGACGCGGGCGATCTCGGCATCCAACCTGGAGGCGCTGCTGGCGCAGGTCAAGGTGGACGAGGCGAACGTCGAGGCCGCGCGTGCCAAGCTGAGCCACACGCGGATCCACGCGCCGTTCTCCGGGCGCATCGGCCTGCGACGGGTCAGCCCGGGCAGCTTCGTCAATACGGATACCGTCATCACGACGCTCGACGATGTGAGCGTCATCAAGCTCGATTTTTCGGTCCCGGAGACGTTCGTCAACGTCGTCAGGCAGGGCATGGGCATCGTCGCTCACAGCCTCGTGTTCCCGGAGCAGGTCTTCCGGGGGACCGTTGCGAGCATCGATACGCGCCTCGACCCGGTCTCACGCGCGGTCGAGGTACGGGCCGTGATCCCCAATGGCGACGGGCTGCTGAAGCCCGGCATGTTCATGACCGTCGATCTGCAACGCGACCGCGGCGACGTCATGATGGCCCCGGAGCAGGCGATCGTGCCGGAAGGATCGCGGCAGTACGTGTACGTCGTCAGCGACGGCCTCGTCGAAAAGCGCCAGGTGCGGCTGGGCCGCAGGATACCCGGCTACGTGGTCATCGCCGACGGCCTCGCCGCCGGCGAGAGCGTCGTGACGGAAGGCACTCACAAGGTGCGTGACGGCGCGCGCGTCGAGACCCTCGAAGCGAAAGCCGCCTTGAGCGACTCGCCTGCCGGCGCGCGCTAGTCCCGTGCTGATATCCGACGTCTCCGTCCGCCGTCCGGTTTTTGCAGCGGTCATATCGCTGATCCTCGTGATCGTCGGTGCGATGTCCGTCGGCAGCATGCCGATCCGCGAGTTCCCGGACATCGAGCGCCCGGTCGTGTCGATCACCACCGATTACCGCGGCGCGGCATCCGACATCGTCGAGCGGCGCGTAACCCAGGTACTCGAAGACCAGCTGGCCGGCATCGCCGGCATCACCAAGATCTCGTCGGTCAGCTACGACGAGCGCTCGATCATCACGCTGGAATTCACGCGCGACCGCGATATAGACGGCGCCGCGAACGACGTCCGCGACCGGGTCTCGAGCGTGCTCGGGATTCTGCCGGACGAGGCGGACCCGCCGCAGATCAGCAAGCAGGATGCCGGCGCCGAGACGTCGATGTGGATCAGCGTATCGAGCAATACGCGTTCGATCATGGAGGTCTCGGATTTTGCGGAGCGCTATATCGTCGATGCCCTGTCCGCCGTGGACGGCGTGGCGCAGGTCCGCAACGGCGGCCTGCGGCGCCCCGCGATGCGTATCTGGATCGACACCAAGCGCCTGGCGGCACGCGAACTGACCGTCGCGGATATCGAAGACGCGCTGCGCCGGGAGAACGTGCAGATCCCGTCGGGTCGTCTCGAGTCGACCACCCGCGAATTCACGCTGCGGACCAACACCGGCTTCCAGTCGGTCGCCGATTTCGAGCAACTCGTCCTCAAGCAAGCCGAGGGGGACTACCTGATCCGCCTCGGCGAGGTCGCCGACGTCGAATTCGCGCCCGAAGACACGCGGACCTACTCCGCCACCGACGGCGGTGCCGACATGAGCCTCGGCATCATCCCCCAGGCCCAGGCCAACCTGCTGCAGGTCAATACGGATGTCGCCAGGCGCCTCGACGAGCTGCAGGCGACGATGCCGCCCGACATCGAGCTGGCGATCAACATCGACACCGCCGTGTTCATCCGTGCCTCGCTGCTGGAAGTCGGCAAAGCCCTGGCAATCGCGCTGGGCCTCGTGCTGATCGTGATCTATGCATTTATCGGCACGGTGCGTGCGACGATCATACCGGCCATCACCATCCCGATATCGATCGTGGCCGCTTTCACGGTCATGGCCGCCCTGGGCTACTCGATCAACACACTCACGCTGCTCGGCTTCGTGCTCGCGATCGGCCTCGTCGTCGACGACGCCATCGTGGTCCTCGAGAACATCGTGCGGCGCATCGAGGACAACGAGCCCACGTTGCTGGCCGCCGTCAACGGCAGCCGCGAGATCGGCTTCGCGGTCATTGCCACCACGCTCGTGCTGATCGCGGTGATACTCCCGGTGTCCTTCATGCCGGGGAATATCGGCGATATCTTCAACGAGTTCGGCATCTCGCTGGCTGCCGCCGTCGCTTTCTCCAGTCTCATCGCGCTGACGCTCGTGCCGATGCTGACGTCCAAGCTGTTCCACGACAACCGCCTGCACCGCGGCCGCTTCGCACGCTTCGTCGACGCCCTGTTCAAGCGGCTGTCGTCCGCCTACGAGCGCATCCTGCGGCGTATGTCGGCGCATCCGTTGCCGGTCATCGCGGCGGCACTGGCCATGTTTCTCGGCAGTCTCCTGTTGCTCAACCGGCTGCCCGCCGAATTCATGCCGCGCGAAGACCGCGGCCTCGCCATGGCCATGATCCAGGCACCGGACGGGGCCAGCCTCGACTACACGGTGGGCTACATCAAGCAGGTCGAGGAGATCATACTGGCCGACCAGGAGAAGGGCGACGTGCTGCGGGTGCTCGGTCGTTCCGGAAGCTGGCGCGCGGGCGCCGACGTGAACGTCGGCCGGGTGGTCGCACCGCTCCAGGTCTGGTCGAAACGGGAGCGCTCCGCCCAGGAACTGGTTTCGAGCTGGAACCGCCAGTTCGCCGCGCTGCCGGGTGCGCAGGTCTTCGCTTTCGCGCCGGGCGCATGGGCAATCGGCCAGAGTTCGCGGCCGCTGAACATCGTCCTCGGCGGCACGAACTACGACGAACTCGCACAGTGGCGCGACATCGTGATGGCAGAGGCGGCCAAACTGCCGGGGTTGTCGAACCTGCAGTCCGACTACAACGAACGCAAGCCGAAGATCGACGTCTTCGTCGACCGTGACCGCGCCGCGGACCTGGGGGTATCGCTGTCCAGCGTCGGCAGGACGCTCGAGACGATACTCGGCTCCCGGGTGGTGACGACCTTCGTCCGGGACGGCGAGGAGTACCGGGTGATCCTGCAGGGTACCGATGAACGTCGCCAGTCGCCCAGCGACCTCGAGACCATCTATGTGCGCTCGCAGACCTCGGGCGCCCTCGTGCCGCTGTCGAACCTGGTGCGCCTGGAGGAAGTTGCGGGCCCGGTCGACCTGCGCCGATTCGACCGGATGCGCTCGATAACGATCAGTGCCAGCCTCGAGAACGACTACTCGCTCGGCGATGCCCTTGCGGCACTCGAACAGATCGTCCGCGACAACCTGCCGGACTCGGTGCGGCTCGGCTACGACGGCGAGTCCCGCGATTTCAAGGCGACCGGCAGTTCGATCTACGTGACCTTCCTGCTGGCGCTGGTGATCGCCTACCTCGTGCTGGCGGCGCAGTTCGAGAGCTTCAAGCACCCGCTGATCATCATGACGACGGTGCCGCTCGCCGTCACCGGCGCGATCATCGGGCTCTGGGTCTTCGGCTCGACGGTCAACATCTACAGCCAGATCGGCGCCATCATGCTGATCGGGCTTGCCGCCAAGAACGGTATCCTGATCGTCGAGTTCGCCAACCAGCTGCGCGACCGCGGCGAGGACTATCGGGAGGCCGTGATCCATTCCGCCCGCACGCGCCTGCGCCCCGTGCTCATGACCAGCATGTGCACGGCATTCGGCGCCGTGCCGCTGCTGCTGGCCTCGGGCGCCGGGGAACTGTCACGCCAGTCGATCGGCGCCGTCGTCTTCTTCGGCGTGACGTTCTCCGTGCTGTTGACGCTGGTGGTCGTACCGACCGTTTACATGCTGGTCGCGAAGAACACCCACTCCCCGGAGTACATAGCGCAGCTCATCGACAAGCTGGCATCGTCGCCCAGGAACCGCAAGGCAACGGAAACCTGAGCCGGGGTCGTCGGTCGCGATGCTCAAACTGCTGCTCGCCGCCGTCGCCTGCTATGCCGTGCTGGCAATCGTGGTCTACCTCATGCAGGCGCGTATGCTGTACCTGCCGGACGTGCCGGGCCGCTCGCTCGACCGCACGCCTGCCGACATCGGCGCCGACTACAGCGACGTCTGGATCCGGACGAGCGACGGCGTCCGGCTGCACGGCTGGTTCCTGCCCGGCGAGTCCGATCGCGTGCTGCTGTTCTTCCACGGCAACGCGGGCAACATATCGCACCGGCTGGAATCGATCCGCCAGTTCCTGCAACTCGGCTTGTCGGTGCTGATCGTCGACTATCGCGGTTACGGGCAGAGTGAAGGGCGCACGACCGAACAGGGCATCTACCGCGATGCGGATGCGGCGTGGCAGTTCCTCGTGGAAGCCGGCGAAACGCCGCCAGGGCGCATCGTCCTGTTCGGCCGATCGATGGGCGCGTCCGCCGCCGCCTACCTGGCCGCACGGCACCGGCCCGCGGCACTGGTCGTCGAGTCGTCGTTTACGTCGGTGCCGGATATCGCGGCGGAATACTATCCATGGCTGCCGGTGCGCTGGCTGAGCCGGCTACGGCACTCGACCGAGGACTTCGTGCGGCAGGCTGGCGTTCCCGTGCTCGTGATCCACAGCCGTGACGACGAGATCGTGCCGTTCCGTCATGGCGAGGCGATATTCGCGGCCGCCGGCGAGCCAAGGGCCTTCCTCGAGCTCCGCGGTAGTCACAACGATGCGTTCCTGGCCGACGAGCAGAACTACCTCGGCGGATTGCGGTCGTTCCTCGACGGACTGTAATCGATTGATTTTATTTAAATAAAAAAGCCGGGCAACGCCCGGCTTTTTGTCGCGCGCCGAGGCGCGCTCCTGCAATGGCGCACGAGTTACTCTTCGGCAGCGACCTTCGCTTCGGCGGCCTGCTCCGTGAGCATCACGATGGCCATCGGCGCGGCGTCTCCCGGACGCGGGCCCATCTTCAGGATGCGCAGGTAGCCGCCCGGACGGTCCTTGAAACGCGGACCCAGCTCCGAAAACAGCTTGCCGACCGCTTCCTTGTCGCGCAGGCGATTGAAGGCCAGGCGGCGGTTGGCCACGCTGTCCTCTTTCGCGAGCGTGATCAGCGGCTCGACGACGCGACGCAGCTCCTTGGCTTTGGGCACCGTCGTACGGATCGTCTCGTGCTTCACCATCGAGGTCGCCATGTTGCGGTACATGGCCTTGCGATGCGAGCTGTTGCGACCCAGTCGACGACCGGATTTTCTATGGCGCATTTTTCTGTCCTTTCCTAGATAGCGAGCTCGTGATCCGGCCGCAGGCTGGCAGGCGGCCAGTTATCGAGGCGCATTCCGAGCCCGAGGCCGTGCCCTTCGAGCACTTCCTTGATCTCGGTGAGTGACTTCTTGCCGAGGTTCGGCGTGCGAAGCAGCTCGACTTCCGTGCGCTGCACGAGGTCGCCGATGTACATGATGTTCTCGGCCTTGAGGCAGTTGGCCGAGCGCACCGTAAGCTCGAGTTCGTCCACGGGGCGCAGGAGGATGGGGTCCACCTGGTCCTGTGCCTGCGCGCCGGTGCCCTCTTCCTGGCCCTGCAGGTCGACGAAGACCGACAGCTGGTCCTTGAGGATGCTGCCCGCGCGGCGGATAGCTTCTTCCGGATCGATCGTGCCGTTGGTCTCGATGTCGATGAGCAGCTTGTCGAGGTCGGTGCGCTGTTCGACGCGAGCCGCTTCGACGTTGTAGGTAACGCGGTGCACGGGGCTGAACGACGCGTCGAGCTGCAGCCGGCCGATCGGGCCGGCCTGTTCCTCGAACAGCGGGCGCTGCGTTGCCGGCCGGTAGCCGCGGCCGCGCTCCACCTTGAGCACCATGTTGAGCTCGCCGGCACTGGTCAGGTTCGCGATGACGTGATCCGGGTTCATGATCTCGACATCGTGATCCAGCTGGATGTCGCCCGCCGTAACCGGCCCCGGGCCCTTCTTGGAAACCCGCAGCTCGGCCGTATCGCGCGCGTGCATGCGAACGGCCACCTGCTTCAGGTTCAGCAGGATGTCGACCACGTCTTCCTGGACGCCTTCGATGCTGGTGTACTCGTGGAGCACACCCTCGATTTCCGCTTCCGTGATCGCAGCGCCCGGCATGGACGACAGCAGGATCCGGCGCAACGCATTGCCCAGCGTGTGGCCGAAGCCGCGCTCGAACGGTTCGATGGTGACCTTCGCATGAAGATCGCTGACCGGCGTCACCTTGACGACGCGCGGCTTCAGAAACTCATATACAGATTCCTGCATGGGAATAATCCCTCCTGACTTACTTGGAGTAGAGCTCGACGACGAGGTTTTCGTTGATGTCCGGCAGGATGTCCTCCCGATCCGGCAACGACTTCAGAACCCCGCTCATCTTCTTGGCGTCTACCTCTACCCACTCCGGCAGACCCACCTGGCCTGCGATTTCGATGGCGCTTTGGATGCGAAGCTGCTTCCTGGCTTTCTCGCGAATGCTGATCGCGTCACCTGCACTCACCTGCGCCGACGGGATGTTCACGATCTTGCCGTTGACCTCGACGCTCTTGTGGCTGACGAGCTGACGGGCTTCCGCGCGCGTGGACGCAAAGCCCATGCGATATACGACGTTGTCCAGGCGCCCTTCCAGCAGGCGCAGCAGGTTTTCACCCGTGGAGCCTTTCAGCTGGGCGGCACGCTTGTAATAGTTGCGGAACTGGCGCTCGAGCACCCCGTACATGCGACGCAGTTTCTGCTTCTCGCGAAGCTGCATGCCGTAGTCCGAGAGGCGCGGCCGACGCTGCGGCGCACCGCCCGGCGGCACTTCCAGCCGGCACTTCGATTCGAGCGGCCGCACGCCGCTCTTGAGAAACAGATCCGTGCCTTCGCGGCGGGACAGCTTGCACTTTGGTCCTAAATATCTTGCCATTGTTAGCCTCTATACGCGCCGCTTTTTCGGCGGGCGACAGCCGTTGTGAGGAATCGGCGTAACGTCCTCGATGTGTTGAATACGAAAACCCAGGGCGTTCAGGGCACGTACCGCTGACTCACGACCGGGGCCCGGCCCGCGAACACGAACGTCCAGGTTCTTGACGCCGAATTCGAGCGCCGTTCGGCCTGCCTTCTCCGAGGCCACCTGTGCCGCGAACGGCGTCGACTTGCGCGAGCCGCGGAAACCGCAGCCGCCTGCCGTCGCCCAGGACAGTGCGTTGCCCTGGCGATCGGTGATCGTGATGATCGTGTTGTTGAAGGAAGCATTGATGTGCGCAATCGCGTCCACCACGTGCTTTTTGACCTTCTTTTTCTTTGCTTCTGCCATTCTCTGTACCTGAATTCGCGCTACCTGCAGCGCCAATGGATTCGTCTGATCGCGCTTCGAGAAGCGCTCCTACCGCTTGATGGGTCTGCGCGGGCCTTTCCT
The DNA here is from genome assembly GCA_963712755.1 of uncultured Gammaproteobacteria bacterium. Taxonomy (GTDB): domain Bacteria; phylum Pseudomonadota; class Gammaproteobacteria; order Steroidobacterales; family Woeseiaceae; genus UBA1847. The sequence continues at coordinate 416,205 of CAVQIY010000002.1, forward strand.
GGTGCGCGCATTCGTCCGCGTACGCTGACCATGCATGGGCAACCCGCGACGATGGCGGATACCGCGATAGCAACCCAGGTCCATCAGCCGCTTCACGTTCATCGAGGTCTCACGACGGAGGTCGCCCTCGACCGTGAAACTCGCAACGGCTGTCCTGAGCTTTGCCACTTCGGGCTCAGCCAGGTCCTTGACCGGGGTTTCGGGTGCAATGCCCGCTGCCTCGCAAATCTTTTTCGCGCGCGAATGGCCGATCCCGAAAATCGACGTCAGCGCGATCACGATGTGCTTGTTCAGCGGAATATTTATGCCTGCTATACGTGCCACTTGCGTATTCCTTTTGGTTAACCCTGACGCTGCTTGTGACGCGCGTCAGTGCATATCACCCGCACAACGCGGTTGCGGCGGATGATTTTGCAGTTTCTGCAGATTTTCTTGACGGATGCTCTTACTTTCATGAGCTTTCTCCTACGAGCCCCAGGCTCAACGTAACTGGCCGCTTCTGCCGTAGTTGCGCAGGTTGGCCTTCTGCATCATGCCTTCGTACTGGTGGCTCATCGCATGCGCCTGCATCTGCGCCATGAAGTCCATCGTTACGACGACGAGAATGAGTAATGACGTGCCGCCGAAGCTGAACGGCATGCTCGGGTAGAACATCCGCACGAACTCGGGCAGCAGGCAGACGCCGGCGATATAAATCGATCCCCAGAACGTCAGCCGCGTCAGTACACGGTCTATGTACTCGGCCGTGTGCGCACCGGGCCTTATGCCCGGCAGGAATGCACCGGCCCGCTTCAGGTTATCCGCGGTGTCCTTCGAGTTGTACATCAGCGCGGTATAGAAGAAGCAGAAAAATACGATCATGGCGCCATACAGCAGCACGTACACGGGCTGCCCCGGGCCGAGATTCGCGCCGATCGTCTGCAGCGCCCGCTGCACGGCATTCGGCTCCGCCGACTGCCCGAAGAACTGCGCAATGGTCGCCGGGAACATCAGGATCGACGATGCGAAAATCGGCGGGATGACGCCCGACATGTTGATCTTGAACGGCAGGTGCGTGCTCTGCGCCGCGTACATCTTGCGGCCTTGCTGGCGCCGCGCATAGTTCACCGTGATGCGGCGTTGCGCGCGCTCCATGAAGACCACGAACACGATGGCGGCAACACCGCCCAGCAGCATCAGGATGGCGGTTGCCGGCGACATTTCGCCGTTGCGCACCAGCTCGGCCGTCCCCGCCACCGCGGCAGGCATGCCCGCGACGATTCCCGCGAGAATGATCATCGAGATACCGTTGCCGATGCCGCGCTCGGTAATCTGCTCACCGAGCCACATCAGGAACATCGTTCCCGTGACCAGCGTAATGCACGCGGTGATCAGGAAACTCGGCCCCGGGTTGACCACCAGGCCGGCCTGGTTCTGCAGCCACGAAGCAGCGGCGACCGACTGGAAGCTCGCCAGTGCCACGGTGCCCCAGCGGGTGTACTTGATGATCTGGCGGCGGCCCTGCTCACCTTCTTTGCGCAGCTGCTGCAGGCTGGGCACGATGTGGCTCGCCATCTGCATGATAATCGACGACGAGATGTACGGCATGATGCCGAGCGCAAACAGGCCGAAGCGCGACAGCGCGCCACCCGAGAAGAGGTTGAACAGGCCGAGCAGGTTACCCGATTGCTGATCGAAAAAGTCCTTCAGCGCAACGGGGTCCACACCCGGAACGGGTATGAACGTACCTACGCGGAACACGATCAAAGCGCCGATCAGGAACAATAGCCGAGTTTTCAGCTCGGCCAGTTTGCCCGCCGCTTTCGCGATATCCGCCGGATTTTGTTGGGGCTTTTTCGCCACGTTACTTCCTGTCTATTGACGTCGCGCCCCTAGAGGCGCTCCTGCAGACCTATTCCTCTATCTTGCCGCCGGCCTTTTCGATGACCTCGCGGGCACCCTTGGTGACCGCGATGCCCTTGAGCGTCACGGCCTTGTCCAGGTCGCCCGACTTGATCACCTTCACCTTGAGGGCAAATGCCGGCACCAGGTTCGCCTTCTTCAGGACGTCCAGGTCGATCACCTCGGCCTCGGGAATCGCCAGCTCGTGCAGGCGCAGCTCGGCCGTCAGGCGTGCCTTCCGCGAACGGAAGCCCACCTTGGGCAGGCGACGCTGCAACGGCATCTGGCCGCCTTCGAAGCCCACCTTGTGAAAGCCGCCCGCACGCGCGTGCTGGCCTTTCTGACCGCGGCCACTCGTTTTGCCCTGGCCCGCGGAATGACCGCGGCCGAGGCGCTTGCCGGCTTTCTTGGCGCCCTTGCCGGGCGACAGTTCATTCAGTCGCATGTCAGGCTTCCTCTACAGCGATCATGTAAGAGACGCGATTGATCATGCCGCGATTCTCGGGCGTATCCGCCACCGTCACGGTCTGATGGATCTTCCGGAGTCCCAGGCCGGCAACACAGGCCTTGTGGCTCTTCAGCCGCCCGTGCCTGCTCTTGACGAGGGTCACTTTCAATTCTTTAGCTTTCGCCATGATCGTATCTCTGCTGTACCCGTCGGCCTCAACCGACGATTTCTTTGACTTTCTTGCCGCGCTTCGCCGCGATCGCCTGGGGCGAGTGAATCTCTGACAGCGCATTGATCGTTGCGCGGACCACGTTGATCGGGTTGCGCGAGCCGTAACTCTTGGCCAGCACGTTGCGGACGCCTGCGCACTCGAACACCGCACGCATCGCGCCGCCGGCGATCACGCCGGTACCTTCCGATGCCGGCTGCATGTACACGCGGGTCGCACCGTGGCGCCCCTTCTTCGCATACTGCAGGGTCTCGTTGTTCAGGTTAATCGCAATCATGTTCTTGCGAGCGTTCTGCATCGACTTCTGGATCGCGATCGGCACTTCGCGCGCCTTGCCGTAGCCGAAGCCGACCTGGCCCTGCCCGTCACCGACCACCGTCAACGCCGTGAAACCGAATTGCCGGCCGCCCTTCACGACCTTGGCCACGCGATTAACCGTGACCAGCTTCTCGATCAGGTCATCGTTCGATTGTGCTTGTTCAACTCTTGCCATAGTCTGGTCCTGACAGCGTCTCCGCCGTCAACAATCCTTTCTTTAGAATTTCAGCCCTGCTTCGCGCGCCGCATCGGCTAATGCCTTCACGCGCCCGTGGTAACGAAAACCCGATCGATCGAAGGCGACCGTGTCGATGCCGGCAGCCTTTGCTTTCTCGGCAATGCGGGCGCCGACGATGGACGCAGCCTCGACGTTGCCGCCGTTCTTGACGCCCTTGCGCACTTCCTGCTCGATGGTCGAAGCGCTCACCAGCACCTTGCCGCCATCGGCCGCAATGATCTGTGCATAAATGTGCCGCGGCGTGCGGTGCACACTCAGCCGGTTCGCTTCCAGCTCGCGAATCTTGGCGCGCGCCTTCCGGGCCCGCCGCAAACGATTTTGTTTCTTGTCCAGTTTCATGACTGACTCTTTCGTCCTGGTTTTTCGCGGTTCGAGAACCGCTCCTACAGAGGCGCTCCTACGATACCTTTGCGTTCTTTTCCTTCGCGGTTCGAGAACCGCTCCTACAGAAGCGCTCCTACGATACCTTTGCCTTCTTACTCTTCGCGGTTCGGGAACCGCGCCTGCCGCTACTTCTTCTTCGCTTCCTTGATGATGACGCGCTCATCCGAGTAACGAACGCCCTTGCCCTTGTAGGGCTCCGGCGAGCGATAGCTGCGAATCTCGGCGGCAACCTGGCCGACCTTCTGCTTGTCGGCGCCCTTCACGATGATCTCGGTCTGGCTGGGTGTCTCCACGGTGACGCCTTCCGGCACCTCGTGGACGATGGGGTGCGAGAACCCCAGCGTCAGGTTCAGCTTGTTGCCCTGGGCCTGTGCACGATAGCCCACGCCGACCAGTTCCAGCTTGCGCTCGAAACCCGTCGACACGCCCTTCGCCATGTTGGCCAGCAGCGCCCGCATCGTGCCGGCAATCGCCGTGCTAAAACGCGAGCCCGAGCGCGGCCGGACCGTCAGCGTATTGTCTTCCTGCGTGAGTTCGACCTCGTTATTCAGCTCCATCGAGAGCGTGCCGTTACCGCCTTTGAGGGTGACAACGTTGCCGCTCTGGCTGAATTCCACGCCGCCAGGCAACTCGACCGGTACTTTTGCAATTCTTGACATCGTTACGTCTCGTTTCGGACAGATTCACCGCATCAGGAAACGATGCAGATCACTTCTCCGCCAATACCTTTTTTCCGCGCCTCACGATCGCTCATCACGCCCGCCGAGGTCGATACGATTGCCACGCCGAGGCCGCCGAGTACACGCGGCAGGTCTTCCTTGCCGCGGTAGATGCGCAGGCCGGGGCGGCTCGCACGCTGGATACGCTCGATGACGGGCGCGCCTTCGAAGTACTTGAGCTCGACGCTCAGCTCCTTCGTGGCGCCGTCACCGCCAACGGTGTAACCAGCTATGTAACCCTCGTCCTTCAGCACGCGCGCGACGGCTTCCTTTGCTTTGGATGCCGGCATGGAAACACTGACCTTGCGCGCTTTCTGGCCATTGCGAATGCGTGTGAGCATGTCCGAGATGGGATCTGTCATCGTCATCGTTCGCGTCCTTTTACCAGCTTGCCTTGGTCAGTCCGGGAATCTCGCCCTTCATGGCGCCCTCACGGAGCTTGTTGCGCGCCAGGCCGAACTTCCGGTAAAAGCCGTGCGGCCGGCCCGTAATCGAGCAGCGGTTGCGCTGGCGCGCCGGGCTTGCGTCGCGCGGCATCGCATTCAGCCTCGCCTGTGCCGCACGCCGCTCTTCGTCCGAGCTCTTGACGTCACGGACGATCGCCTTCAGCTCCGCGCGCTTCTTGGCATACTTCGCGACGAGCTTTGTCCGCTTGAGTTCGCGCTGGATCATTGATTTCTTTGCCATCTTTCTATTTATCCTCGTCTGTCGCGCTTCGAGAAGCGCTCCTACGATTCATTTGTGAATCTATCGTTCTGGTCCGTGGGCCTTAGCGCTTGAACGGGAAGCTGAACGCTTCCAGCAGTGCCCTGCCTTCGGCCGCATTACGCGCCGTCGTGGTAATCGTGATGTCCATGCCCCGGATCGCGTCCACTTCGTCGTAGTTGATCTCCGGAAAAATGATCTGCTCCTGCACGCCCATGCTGTAATTGCCCTGCTTGTCGAACCCCTTCGGACTCAGTCCGCGGAAGTCGCGAATACGCGGTATGGCAATGTTCACCAGCCGGTCGAGAAACTCGTACATGCGCTCGCGGCGCAGAGTGACTTTGCAGCCGATGGGCATCCCGTCACGAATTTTGAACGCGGCGACCGACTTGCGTGCCTTGCAGATCACCGCCCGCTGGCCCGCGATCTTTTCCATGTCCGCACGAGCGCTCTCGAGCACCTTCTTGTCGGCAACGGCACCGCCAACGCCCATGTTGAGCGTGATCTTGGTGATGCGCGGCACCTCCATCGGGTTCTTCAGGCCGAGCTTCTGCTGCAGCTCGCCCATCAGCTCGTTCACGTACTTTTCCTGTAGCCTTGACATGTCTCGATCTCTTAAATGTCTACGACGTCGCCGCTTCGCTTGAAGATGCGGACCTTGGATCCGTCATCGTTCACGCGGAAGCCTACGCGCTCGCCCTTCTTGCTCTTCGGGTTGAAGACCATCAGGTTCGAATGATCGACCGGCATCGGTTTTTCCTGGATGCCGCCCGGCTCACCGACGTTCGGGTTCGGCTTGACGTGTTTCTTGACCATGTTCACGCCTTCCACGAGCACCCGCCCGTCCGCGAAAACCTGGAGGACAGTGCCTCTCTGGCCCCTGGACTTGCCGGTCTTCACGATGACCTCATCGCCTTTTCTGATCTTGTTCATCTCTTAATCCAAATTCTGTTGCCGGTAGCGATTCGATGACCGCCCCTACAGAACCTCCGGCGCCAGCGAAATAATCTTCATGAACTGGTTGGTACGCAGTTCGCGCGTAACGGGGCCGAAAATACGGGTGCCGATCGGCTCGAGGCGTGCGTTCAGAAGCACGGCCGCATTGCCGTCGAAACGAATGAGCGAGCCATCCTTGCGCCTTACACCCTTGCGCGTGCGTACGACGACGGCGTTGTAGATTTCGCCCTTCTTCACCTTGCCACGCGGAATCGCATCCTTGACGCTGACCTTGATCACGTCGCCGACGTTGGCGTAGCGGCGCTTGGAGCCACCCAGTACCTTGATGCACTGAACGCGACGCGCACCCGAGTTGTCCGCCGCTTCCAGAACTGTCTGCATCTGAATCATGACTGCCTACCTTCGCTTACCTGTCGGCCGCGCGCTCAACAATGTTGACCACGGCCCAGGACTTGTTCCTGGAAATCCGCCGGCACTCCGAAATCGCCACGCGATCTCCCGGCTTGCACTCGTTCGCAGCATCGTGTGCGAGCACCTTGGTCGTGCGGCGGATGTACTTGCCGTACACCGGGTGCTTGATAAGACGCTCGATGGCGACGGAGACGGTCTTGTCCATCTTGTCGCTCACCACGCGCCCTACGAACGTGCGCTGCCCCTTCTTCTGTTCTTCACTCATTTGCCTTCACCTGCCGAGCGCGCAAGCTCGTTCAGAACGGTTTTCACCCGCGCGATATCCTTGCGGACGCGACCATGTTCGTGGTTGTGCGTCAGTTCGCCCGTAGCCTGCTGCATCCGAAGATTGAACTGCTCACGACGCAGCGCGACCAGCTCCTCGTTGAGCTCGTCCACTGACTTCTTTCTCAGCTCGCTCACCTGCATCACATCACCTGCCGGGTTACGATTTCAGTCTTGAAAGGCAGCTTCGCAGCAGCCAGGCGAAACGCTTCGCGCGCCACTTCGTCGCTCACACCCTCCATTTCGTAGAGGATGCGCCCGGGCTGAATCTGGCAAACCCAGTATTCGACGTTGCCCTTGCCCTTACCCTGCCGCACTTCGAGCGGCTTCTTGGTGATCGGCTTGTCCGGAAACACGCGAATCCAGATCTTGCCGCCACGCTTGATGTGACGGGTCATCGCACGACGTGCCGCCTCGATCTGGCGTGCCGTCATGCGCCCGCGCTCGGTGGCCTTCAGCGCGTACTCGCCGAACGACACCGTGCTGCCCCGCTGTGCCAGGCCACGGTTGCGGCCCTTCATCTGCTTGCGAAATTTTGTCCGTTTGGGCTGTAACATTTATCTCACCTCGAAAAGCGACCGTTCTCAGGAACGTGCGCCTGCCGCCGCCTCAGGGGCTTCCGCCTGCTTTGACTCCGGCTTATCGAAAACCTCACCCTTGAAGATCCAGACTTTCACGCCGATCACGCCGTAGGTGGTGCGTGCCTCGGCCAGCCCGTAATCGATGTCCGCCCGCAACGTGTGCAGGGGCACGCGGCCCTCGCGGTACCACTCCGACCGCGCGATTTCCGCGCCGTTCAGGCGGCCGCTCACCTTCACCTTGATGCCTTCCGCACCGACCCTCATCGTGTTCGTGACCGCACGCTTCATGGCGCGACGGAACATGACGCGACGCTCGAGCTGCTGCGCGATGCCTTCCGCAACCAGCTGCGCGTCCAGCTCGGGCTTGCGGACTTCGCTGATGTTGATCCGCACATCCCCGATGTTCATACCGATCATCTTCGCGACTTCGGCGCGCAGCTTCTCGATATCCTCGCCCTTCTTGCCGATCACGATGCCCGGCCGTGCCGTGAAGATCGTGATGTTCGCTTTCTTGGCGGGGCGCTCGATGGCGATCCGGCTGACGGAAGCGTCCTTCAGCTTTTCCTTGATGAACACGCGCAAAGTGTGATCCGTACGCACGTACTCCGGAAACGTGTGTGAATCGGCATACCACCTGGACGACCAGTCCTTGACGATGCCGAGGCGAATACCCGTTGGATGTACTTTCTGGCCCATGCTCTACTTCTCGTCGCCTACTCGAATGGTGATGTGGCTGTTCCGCTTGATGATGCGTGCGCCACGGCCCTTGGCCCGGGCGCGAAAGCGTCGAAACGTCGGCGCCTCATTCACCTCTACGGTCGAAACTCTCAATTCGTCGATGTCCGCGCCGTGATTGTGCTCGGCATTCGCGATAGCCGATTCGAGCACCTTCTTCACGATGCGTGCGCTCTTCTTCGGCGTGAACGTCAGCGTGCGCAGGGCTTCGTCCACGGTCTTGCCGCGAATGGTGTCAGCGACCAGGCGGCACTTCTGCGGCGAGACGCGCGCATATCGAAGTGTTGCTGCAACTTGCATTGACCTGCTCCTCGCCTTACTTGGTCTTACGGTCGCCGGAGTGACCGCGGAACGTACGGGTCATTGCAAACTCGCCGAGCTTGTGACCGACCATGTTTTCTGAAATCAGAACCGGCACGTGCTGGCGGCCGTTGTGCACGGCAATCGTCAGTCCGACCATGTCGGGCAGCACCATGGAACGCCTCGACCAGGTCTTGATCGGGCGGCGATCGTTCTTGGCGGCTGCCTCGGCCACTTTCTTCGCCAGATGGGTATCGACGAACGGGCCCTTCCTTACACTACGCGGCATCTTCCAGATCCTTTATTTACGCTTGCGGCGACGAACGATCATGCCGTCCGTGCGCTTGTTCTTACGGGTTTTCGCACCCTTCGTCGGCGTGCCCCACGGGCTCACCGGGTGACGACCGCCCGAGGTGCGGCCTTCGCCGCCGCCGTGCGGATGATCGACCGGGTTCATGGCGACGCCGCGCACCGTGGGCCTTACACCCCGCCAGCGGCTGGCACCCGCCTTGCCGAGCTTCCTCAGGTTGTGTTCGCTGTGACCGACCTCGCCGATCGTGGCGCGGCAGTCGACGTGAATCCTGCGCATCTCGCCGGAGCGCAGCCGCAGCGTCGCGTAGGCGCCATCGCGGGCCGCCAGCTGCGCATAGGCGCCGGCCGACCGCGCCAGTTGTCCGCCCTTGCCCGCCTTCATCTCGACGTTGTGAATCACCGTACCGACGGGGATCGACTTCAGCGGCAGGCAGTTGCCGGGCTTGATCTGCGCATCCTCGCCACTGTAGACGGGCGTGCCCGCCTCGACGCCCTTGGGCGCGAGAATGTAGCGGCGCTCGCCATCGGCGTACTTCACCAGTGCCAGGTGCGCGCTGCGGTTCGGATCGTATTCGAGGCGCTCTACAACCCCGTGGATACCATCCTTGTCACGCTTGAAATCGACGATCCGGTAGTGCTTCTTGTGGCCGCCGCCCTGGTGGCGAACCGTAATGCGGCCGGCGTTGTTGCGGCCACCTTTGCGGCTCTTCTTGTCGATCAGGCCGTCAAAAGGCTTGCCCTTGTGCAAGTCCTGCGTCTTGACGCTGACGACGAAGCGACGACCAGCGGATGTCGGTTTTGCTTTATGCAGAGACATATCCGGAGTTCCCAGTCCTGTTCTTTATTCCCCGCCCAGGAAGTCCAGCTGACTGCCTTCGGCGAGCTTTACGTAAGCCTTCTTCCAGTTCGAACGCTGACCGCGCGTCGCCCCGAATCGCTTTGCCTTACCTTTCACGTTGACGACGGTCACGTCGTCGACATTGACCTCGAACAACAGCTCGACGGCCTGGCGAATCTCGGCCTTGGTCGCGTCCTGGCGAACCTTGAATACGACCTGGTTGCTCTCGGCGGCGATGTGGGCCTTCTCCGACAGGTGCGGTCCCCGGATCACCGTCATCAACCGTTCCTGGTGTGCCATCCGACTCATGACAGGCGCTCCTCGATCAGCTTCAGGGCCGGCAACGTGACCAGCACCTTTTCGAAGCGGATCAGCACAACCGGATCGATGGATGCCGCATCGCAAATGCCGACGTCCGGCAGGTTGCGCGCGGCAAGAAACAGGGTCTCGTCGAAGGCCTCGTTCAGGATCAACACGTTATCCAGGTCGAGTTCCTTCAGCTTGGCGGCAAGCAGCCTGGTCTTCGGCGCTTCCAGCTGCAGCGACTCGACGACCACGAGGCGATCCTGGCGCACGAGTTCCGACACTACGGACCGCAGCGCCGCACGGTACATCTTCTTGTTGACCTTCTGGTCGTGGTTACGCGGCTGTGCTGCGAACGTACGGCCACCGCCGACCCAGATCGGGCTGCGGATCGTGCCGGCGCGCGCGCGGCCCGTGCCTTTCTGGCGCCACGGCTTGCTGCCGCCGCCGCGAACGGCGGCACGGTTCTTCTGTGCCTTGGTGCCGGCCCGCGCCCCCGCAAGATATGCGGTAACGACCTGGTGGACCAGCGCCTCGTTGAATGCTGCGCCAAACGCGCTCTCGGCGACGTCGACGGACCCGCTGCCCTGCATCTTCAGCTTCATCGTCACGTCCTCCGCGCCTTGACCGCGGGACGCACGATGACTCGCCCGCCCCTGTGCCCGGGCACTGCGCCCTTGACGAGCAGAAGATTGCGCTCCGCATCGACGCGAACCACTTCGAGGTTCTGCACGGTGCTGCGGACATTACCCATGTGCCCGGACATCTTCTTGCCCTTGAACACGCGGCCCGGCGTCTGGTTCTGGCCGATCGAGCCCGGGGCGCGATGCGACAGCGAGTTGCCGTGCGTTGCGTCCTGGGTCCGGAAGTTGTGGCGCTTGACCGTGCCGGCGTAGCCTTTACCGATGGAAGTGCCGATCACGTCCACCTTCTGGCCTACTTCGAAGAGATCGACCTTGATCTCGTGACCCATCTCGAACTCGCCCGCGTCGGACTCGTCGAGACGGAATTCCTTAATGAGATCGCCGGCTTCGACCTTCGCCTGGGCAAAGTGGCCGGCTTGAGGCTTGGACACGCGAGAGGCCTTGCGCTTGCCTGCAGAAACCTGCAGCGCGCGATAGCCGTCGTTCTCGACGGTCTTCACCTGAGTAATCTGGTTCGGTTGTGCCTCGATGACGGTGACGGGAATCGAATCGCCGTCCTCATTGAAGACACGTGTCATGCCGCACTTGCGGCCAACAAGACCCATAGTCATTCTCAAAACCTCACGCCGACTTCGATTGGCCAGCGTCCATCTCTGTCCGTATGTCTCTTCGCCCCGACTACGATTGGTCGGGACTGCCAATCACGTGTGTTTCAGACACGCGAAAGGGCCAGCCATCGCTTAGAGCTTCATGCTCTACCTGCTCAGGGGCTGACCCTAGCTCCAGAAGCCGCACCAAGGCGGCACCGGCGGTCCGGGATTTGCCGAGGACGCCTTGCGGTTTCCCGGCGTCCAGATAATCAAGCGCCACGCGATTGCCCTTCATGGTGCATCGGTGACGCTGTTTCTCGAATCTGGCCGACTCCCGGCCCGGCCAAATCCAGCGAGCCAGCAATTATACCCCGCCAACTCTCTAAAGCAAGCGTTTGGCGACGTAGAATTGCCTGGAATTTTCTATTTCAATATCAGGGGCTTACGGAGGACGGCGAGCAGCCGGCCTCGCAGCCGATCATTTCCCGGCTCGTGCAGCCCGATTCCGGGTGTTTGTCAGCGAGACCTAAAGCTCGCGCAGCGAGCAGTCCGCTGACAAACACCCGGAATCGGGCTGCTGCCAGGGCCTCAATTCAGCTTGATCTGGACGTCAACGCCCGCCGGAAGCTCCAGCTTCATCAGCGCATCCACGGTCTTGTCCGTGGGATCGACGATATCCATCAAACGCTTGTGCGTCCGGATCTCGTACTGGTCGCGAGCATCCTTGTTCACATGCGGCGAAATCAGGATCGTGAAGCGCTCCTTTTTCATCGGCAGCGGTATGGGTCCCTTGACCGTGGCGCCGGTACGCTTGGCGGTATCCACGATCTCGCGCGCTGAGTTGTCGATCAGGCGATGATCGAAGGCTTTCAGCCGAATGCGTATGTTCTGGTTTGTTGCCACGTTGTTACCTCTGAATATTCAATTTTGCCTGTCGGAGCGCACGTTGTTTGTGTGATCGGGTTTTCAATCGCGCTTCAAGAAGCGCTCCTACAGTCTGGTGCCCGCGGGCGGGATGTTTCTCATCGGGAGTAAAGCGCAACGAAGTGAGCCATCCCGATGAGAAATATGCCGGTCGCGGGCAACCCCTTCCTTACTTGATGATCTTGGCGACGACGCCGGCACCGACGGTACGGCCACCTTCGCGAATCGCGAAACGCAGCCCGTCTTCCATCGCAATCGGCGCAATCAGCTCCACCACCATCTGCACGTTGTCGCCCGGCATCACCATCTCGGTGCCCTCCGGCAGCTCCACCGCACCCGTCACGTCCGTGGTACGGAAATAGAACTGCGGACGGTAGCCCTTGAAAAACGGCGTATGTCGGCCACCCTCGTCCTTCGTCAGGATGTATACCTCCGCCTCGAACTTCGTGTGCGGCGTGATCGAGCCCGGCTTCGCCAGTACCTGGCCACGCTCGACCTCCTCACGCTTCGTGCCACGCAGCAACACGCCCACGTTGTCGCCCGCCTGGCCCTGGTCCAGCAGCTTCCTGAACATCTCCACGCCCGTACACGTCGTCTTCGCCGTGTCCTTGATGCCGACAATCTCGATCTCGTCGCCAACCTTCACAATGCCGCGCTCGATGCGCCCGGTAACGACAGTGCCTCGACCGGAAATCGAGAACACGTCCTCCACCGGCATCAGGAAATCACCGTCAATCGCACGCTCCGGCTGCGGAATGTACGAGTCCATCGCCTCCACCAGCTTGATCACCGACGGCACACCGATGTCACTCGTGTCACCGTCGAACGCCTTCAGCGCCGATCCCGTAATGATCGGCGTGTCGTCGCCCGGAAACTCGTACGTCGACAGCAGGTCCCGAACCTCCATCTCCACCAGCTCCAGGAGCTCCGCATCGTCAACCTGGTCCGCCTTGTTCATGTACACCACGATGTACGGCACACCCACCTGCCGCGCCAGCAGAATGTGCTCCCGCGTCTGCGGCATCGGACCGTCCGCCGCACTCACCACCAGGATCGCACCGTCCATCTGCGCCGCACCCGTAATCATGTTCTTCACGTAGTCCGCGTGCCCGGGACAGTCCACGTGCGCGTAATGACGGTTGTCGCTCTCGTACTCCACGTGCGCCGTCGCAATCGTGATGCCGCGCTCCTTCTCCTCCGGCGCATTGTCAATCTGGTCGTAACCCCTGACTTCACCGTGGCCGTGCTTCTCCGCCATCACCTTCGTCAACGCCGCCGTCAACGTCGTCTTACCGTGATCAACGTGACCAATCGTGCCTACGTTTACGTGCGGTTTTGTTCTTTCAAATTTCTCTTTGGCCATTTTCCAATTTCCCGGTTTGTTCATTCGCGCTTCGAAAAGCGCTCCTACGACACATCAAAGCCCTGTCAGGATGCCTTTCTCATGACGGTATCCGCCACGTTCTGCGGCACTTCCGCGTACTTGTTGAACTCCATCGAGTACACGGCCCGGCCCTGGCTCATCGAGCGCAGGTCGGTTGCGTAACCGAACATCTCGGCCAGCGGCACGTCCGCACGGATGATCTTACCCGACGGCGAGTCATCCATGCCCAGCGGGAGGCCGCGGCGGCGATTGAGGTCGCCCATCACGTCACCCATGTATTCTTCCGGCGTCACGACCTCTACCTTCATGATCGGCTCGAGCAACACGGGACTGGCCTTCAGTGCGCCGTCCTTGAATGCGATCGAACCCGCGATCTTGAAAGCCATCTCGCTGGAGTCGACGTCGTGGTAAGAACCGTCGTAGATCGTGACCTTGCAGTCCACCAGCGGGTAGCCGGCAATCACGCCGTTTTCCATCTGTTCCCGCACGCCCTTGTCCACCGCGGGAATGTATTCCTTCGGCACGACGCCGCCGACAATCCCGTTCACGAACTCGTAGCCGGTGCCGGATTCCTTCGGCTCGATACGGATGAACACGTGACCGTACTGGCCGCGTCCGCCCGACTGCCTGACGAATTTTCCTTCCTGCTCGACCGTCTTGCGGATCGTCTCGCGGTAGGCGACCTGCGGCTTGCCGACGTTGGCCTCGACCTTGAACTCGCGCCGCATCCGATCGACGATGATATCGAGGTGCAGCTCGCCCATGCCGGAGATGATCGTCTGGCCCGATTCCTCGTCCGTGTGAACCCGGAATGACGGGTCCTCCTTGGCGAGCTTGGAGAGCGCAACACCCATCTTCTCCTGGTCCGCCTTGGTCTTCGGCTCGACGGCGACCGCGATCACCGGCTCGGGGAATTCCATTCGCTCGAGCGTGATGATGTGCTTCAGGTCGCACAGCGTGTCGCCGGTGGTAACGTCTTTCAGGCCCACGGCAGCAGCGATGTCGCCGGCCCGCACTTCCTTGATCTCCTTGCGATCGTTGGAGTGCATCTGCAGGATGCGGCCGATGCGCTCTTTCTTTGACTTGACCGGGTTGTAGATCGTGTCGCCTGAGTTCAGCACGCCGGAGTAGACCCGGAAGAACGTCAGGTTGCCGACGAACGGGTCGGTCGCGATCTTGAATGCCAGCGCTGCGAACGGCTCGTCATCCTTCGCGCGGCGCTTGCCCTCGGTCTCGTCCTCGAGGATGCCCCTGATCGCAGGTACGTCGATCGGCGCGGGCATGAAGTCGATGACCGCGTCCAGCAGCGCCTGCACGCCCTTGTTCTTGAATGCCGAACCGCACATCGCGACCACGATCTCGTTGGCCAGCGTGCGCTTGCGCAGCCCCCTGCGGATGTCGGCCGCATCCAGGGTGCCGGTCTCGAGGAACTTGTCGAGCAACTCCTCGTCTGCTTCGGCCGCCGCCTCGATCATCTTCTCGCGCCACGTTTCCGCTTCCGCCCGCAACTCCTCGGGGATCTCCACCTCGTCGTAGGTCATCCCCATGTTGGACTCGTCCCAGTAGATCGCGCGCATGCCGATCAGGTCGATGACGCCGGCGAACTTCTCCTCGGCACCGATGGGCAACTGGACGACGACGGGATTGGCGGCGAGCCGCTCACGAACCTGCTTGACGACGCGCAGGAAGTTCGCGCCGGCACGGTCCATCTTGTTGACGAACACCATGCGTGGCACTTTGTACTTGTTGCCCTGCCGCCATACCGTTTCCGTCTGCGGCTCGACACCGCCCACGGAACAGAGCACCGTGACGGCGCCGTCGAGAACCCGCAGGCTGCGCTCGACTTCGATCGTGAAGTCGACGTGCCCGGGCGTATCGATGATGTTGATCCGGTGCTCTTCGTACTGCTTGTCCATGCCTTTCCAGAAGCACGTCGTAGCAGCAGAGGTAATCGTAATGCCGCGCTCCTGTTCCTGCTCCATCCAGTCCATGACGGCGGCTCCGTCATGTACCTCACCTATCTTGTGGGAAACACCGGTATAGAACAGGACGCGCTCCGTCGTAGTCGTCTTGCCCGCGTCGATATGGGCCATGATGCCGATATTGCGGTAGCGCTCGATTGGAGTTGTGCGGGACACGGAAGAATACTCGGATAGTCGGTCACGTAAACCGATTACCAGCGATAGTGGGAGAACGCCTTGTTGGCTTCCGCCATGCGGTGCGTGTCTTCCTTCTTTTTCACGGCCGTGCCGCGGTTATCCGCAGCTTCGAGCAACTCGTGCGCGAGGCGATGCGCCATCGATTTCTCACTGCGCTTGCGAGCGGCATCGATGATCCAGCGCATGGCCAGCGTCTGGCGACGCGCGGGACGCACCTCGACCGGCACCTGGTAGGTCGCGCCGCCGACGCGGCGGGACTTCACCTCGACCGCCGGCTTGACGTTCTCGAGCGCCTGCTCGAGCAACTCCAGCGCCTTCTCGTCGCTGTGCGTCTCGCGTTCGGAGATCCGGTCCAGGGCGCCGTAGATGATGCGCTCGGCCACGGATTTCTTACCGTCGCTCATGATCATGTTCATGAACTTCGCAAGCAGCTGGCTTTGATACTTCGGATCGGGAAGGATAAGGCGTTTCGGTGCCTGAGTACGTCTGGACATGGGTATTTCCTGAATTCGGTTGTCGCGCGCCGGGGCGCGCTCCTACGATACCTTTGCGTTCTTAATTTACGATTTCGGCCTCTTGGCGCCGTATTTCGAGCGGCCCTGCCTGCGGTCGGAAACGCCGGCGCAATCGAGCGTCCCGCGCACCGTGTGGTAACGCACGCCGGGAAGGTCCTTTACGCGGCCGCCGCGAATCAGCACAACCGAGTGCTCCTGCAGGTTGTGGCCCTCGCCCCCGATGTACGACGTGACTTCGAAGCCATTGGTCAGGCGCACACGCGCCACCTTACGCATGGCCGAGTTCGGCTTCTTCGGCGTCGTCGTGTAGACGCGAGTGCACACGCCCCTGCGCTGCGGACACGCCTCGAGCGCCGGGACCGTGCTTTTCTCACGCTTGGACTGGCGTGGTTTCCGTACTAACTGATTCACTGTGGCCATAGGCCTTAATCTCTTTGTCTGATTGTCAAAAAATTACAGTCCGTGCGCAGCAATGAAACGCGCGCACCCGACTGCCGAACCTCGCCGGGCTCGTTGTCGGGTATCCGGCCGGAGCGCTTCCCGGCAGGAGCTCGCCTCGGTGCGCGATCGCTCGCGGTTCGAGAACCGCTCCTACAGTAGCTCCGTCCCAAATTGTCAGGGCCCGCCAAAAAGCGGGCCCTCGTCATGAGGGCGGGCATTGTATTGACGCCCCGTGCAGCGTGTCAAGCCAGCCGACCCGGGGACAGTGCCCCGGGCTCGGCATCGCCGCCGGATATCTGCAGCCAACCGCGGCACCGGGGTCGCCGCCCCCGGGTTCGCGGTGCCAGGGTATTGATTATCAGGCCTCCGACTGGGCTTCCTCGCTTTCGTCGGTGGTCGCCTCCGCGGTCTCCGCCTGCGCGGCTTCCTCGTCCGCCTCGGCGCTCTCGGCCTTGGCCCGCTGGGCCTGCTCCAGCTCCCTCAGCTGGTCGGACAGGTCCTGCTCACGCGTGCGCCGGCGTTCGGCGTGGTGCGCGAAACCGGTACCTGCAGGAATCAGCCGGCCGACGATGACGTTCTCCTTGAGGCCGCGCAGCTCGTCCTTCAGGCCACGAACCGCGGCTTCCGTGAGCACACGCGTGGTCTCCTGGAACGAGGCGGCCGAGATGAACGACTCCGTCGCCAGCGATGCCTTCGTGATACCGAGCAGCACCGGCTCGATGGTCAGCGGATCCTTGCCCTGTGCCTCGAGCTGTTCCGCGACTTCGAGATAACGCGCCTTGTCGATCTGCTCGCCGCGCAGGTACAGGCTGTCGCCCGGCGACACGACGTGCACCTTGCGCAGCATCTGGCGAATGATGACCTCGATGTGCTTGTCGTTGATCTTCACACCCTGCAGGCGGTAAACGTCCTGGATCTCGCGAACCAGGTAATCGGCGAGTTCCTCGACGCCCTGCAGCCGCAGGATGTCGTGCGGGTTCGGTTCGCCGTCGGCGATGACTTCGCCCTTGACGACCTGCTCACCCTCGAACACGTTCAGGTGCCGCCACTTCGGAATCAGCTCCTCGTGACTCTCGCCGGCCTCGTCGGTAATGACCAGGCGGCGCTTGCCCTTGGTTTCCTTGCCGAAGCTGACGGTACCCGTGTACTCGGCCATGATCGCCGGATCCTTGGGTTTGCGGGCCTCGAACAGGTCCGCAACGCGCGGCAGACCGCCCGTGATGTCGCGGGTCTTCGACGACTCCTGCGGGATACGGGCAATAACGTCGCCGACCGCAACCTGCGCGCCGTCGGACATGCTGATGATCGCCCCGACCGGCAGGGCGTACACCGCCGGAATGTCCGTGTTGGCAAAGCAGATGTCCTTGTCGTCCTCGTCCACGAGCCGGGCAACGGGGCGGAGATCCTTACCGGCACCGCCGCGGCTCTTCGGATCCAGCACGACGATGGACGTCAGGCCGGTGAACTCGTCGATCTGCTCCGTGACCGTTACGCCGTCGATGAAGTCCTGGAACTGCAGCTTGCCCGCGACCTCGGTCACGACCGGGTGCGTGTGCGGATCCCAGGTGGCAACGATCTGCCCCGGCTTGACCTCTTCGCCGTCCGCGACGGTGATGGTCGCGCCGTAGGGCACCTTGTAGCGCTCGCGCTCGCGACCCAGGTCGTCGATGACCGAAATCTCGCCGGAACGCGACACGGCCACGAGGTAGCCCCTGTGGTGCGCCACCGTCTTGATGTTGTTGAGCTTCGCGACACCCTTCGACTTGATCTCGATGTTGCTGACGGCCGCGGAACGTGACGCCGCACCACCGATGTGGAAGGTGCGCATCGTGAGCTGCGTGCCCGGCTCGCCGATGGACTGCGCCGCGATGACGCCGACCGACTCACCGATGTTGATACGCTTGCCGCGCGCCAGGTCGCGCCCGTAACACTGGGCACAAACACCGTAGCGAATCTCGCAGGTGATCGGCGAACGGACCTTGACCTGGTCGATCGAGTAGTCTTCGAGCTGTTGCACGGTGGACTCGTCGAGCATCGTACCTGCGTCGAACGCGACCTTGTCGGTACCGGGAATCAGCACGGCTTCCGCGAGCACCCGGCCCAGCACGCGTTCGCGCAGCGGCTCGACGATGTCGCCACCCTCGACGAGCGGCGCCATGGCGACGCCGTTCCTGGTCTCGCAGTCCACCTCGGTGACCACGAGATCCTGGGCAACGTCGACGAGGCGACGCGTCAGGTATCCCGAGTTGGCGGTCTTGAGAGCCGTATCGGCGAGACCCTTGCGGGCGCCGTGCGTGGAGATGAAGTACTGCAGCACGTCGAGGCCTTCGCGGAAGTTCGCGGTAATCGGCGTCTCGATGATCGAGCCGTCCGGCTTGGCCATCAGGCCACGCATGCCGGCCAGCTGGCGGATCTGTGCGGCGGAACCACGCGCACCGGAGTCGGCCATCATGTAGATCGAGTTGAAGGACTCCTGCGCCACGTCTTTGCCGTTCGCGTCCTTGACCATTTCCGTGCCCAGCTTGTCCATCATTGCCTTGGCAACCTGGTCGTTGGTGCGTGACCAGATATCGACGACCTTGTTGTAGCGCTCGCCGTCGGTCACGAGGCCGGAACCGTACTGGTCCTGGATCTCTTTGACCTCGGACTCGGCCACCGCGAGGATGTCCGGCTTGCTCTCCGGCACCACCATGTCGTTGACGCCGATCGAGATGCCGGCCGTGGTCGCAAGACGAAAGCCCGTGTACATCAGGCGGTCCGCGAAGACGACCGTCTTCTTCAGGCCGAGCCTGCGGTAGCAGATGTTGATAACGTTGGAGATCGCCTTCTTCGACATCGTGCGGTTGACGAGCTCGAAGTCGAGCCCCGGCGGCAGGATGCTGGACAACAGGGCGCGGCCAATCGTGGTTTCGACGAGCTTGACCACGCGGCGCCGCTCGCCATCCTCGCCGACCTCATCCATGGGCACGCGGATCCTGACCCGGGCCTGCAGCTCCACGACACCGTTCTCGTAGGCGCGCCGGGCTTCGTCGAGGTCCGAGAGGATCATGCCCTCGCCCTTCGCATTGACGCGCGTGCGGGTCATGTAATACAGACCGAGCACGACGTCCTGGGACGGGACGATGATGGGATCACCGTTCGCGGGCGACAGGATGTTGTTCGACGACATCATCAGGGCGCGCGCCTCCAGCTGCGCCTCGATCGACAACGGCACGTGCACGGCCATCTGGTCGCCGTCGAAGTCGGCGTTGAACGCGGTGCAGACGAGCGGGTGCAGCTGGATCGCCTTGCCCTCGATCAGCACGGGCTCGAACGCCTGGATACCCAGGCGGTGCAGGGTCGGGGCGCGGTTGAGGAGTACCGGATGCTCGCGGATGACCTCTTCGAGGATATCCCAGACCTCCGCCCCCTCGCGCTCGACGAGGCGCTTGGCCGCCTTGATCGTAGTGGCTTCGCCGCGCAACTGCAGCTTCGAGAAAATGAACGGCTTGAAGAGCTCGAGCGCCATCTTCTTCGGCAGGCCGCACTGGTGCAGCTTGAGCGTCGGGCCGACCACGATGACCGAACGGCCCGAGTAGTCGACGCGCTTGCCGAGCAGGTTCTGCCGGAAGCGGCCCTGCTTGCCCTTGATCATGTCGGCCAGCGACTTCAGCGGACGCTTGTTGGTGCCGGTAATGGCACGGCCGCGCCGGCCGTTGTCGAGCAGCGCGTCCACGGACTCCTGCAGCATGCGCTTCTCGTTGCGCACGATGATGTCCGGCGCGTTCAGTTCGAGCAGGCGGCGCAGGCGGTTGTTACGGTTGATGACCCGGCGATACAGGTCGTTCAGGTCCGAGGTCGCGAAGCGGCCGCCATCGAGCGGCACGAGCGGACGCAGGTCCGGCGGCAGTACCGGCAGCACCGTCAGCACCATCCACTCGGGCTTGTTGCCGGACTCGATGAACGACTCCAGCAGCTTCAGCCGCTTGGACAGCCGCTTGATCTTGGTCTCCGAACGCGTCGCGTCGATATCCTCGCGCACCGACAGCACTTCGCGCTGCAGGTCGATGGTCCTGAGCATGTCGCGCACGGCCTCGGCACCCATCCGGGCGTCGAACTCGTCGCCGTACTGTTCCAGCGCCTCGAGGTACATCTCGTCCGTGAGCAACTGGCCGCGCTCGAGCTCGGTCATGCCGGGATCGACCACGACGAAAGCCTCGAAGTACAGCACGCGCTCGATCTCCCTGAGCGTCATGTCGAGCATCAGCCCGATGCGCGACGGCAGCGACTTCAGGAACCAGATGTGCGCGACCGGGCTCGCCAGCTCGATGTGCGCCATGCGCTCGCGGCGCACCTTGGTCTGCGTCACTTCGACGCCGCACTTCTCACAGACGACACCGCGGTGCTTGAGCCGCTTGTACTTGCCGCACAGGCACTCATAGTCCTTGATCGGCCCGAAGATCTTCGCGCAGAACAGGCCGTCACGCTCCGGCTTGAACGTCCGGTAGTTGATCGTCTCGGGCTTCTTGACCTCGCCGAAAGACCACGAACGGACCATGTCCGGCGATGCCAGGCCGATGCGAATCGCGTCGAAATCGTCGACCGGGTTCTGGTATTTGAAAAGCTTTAAGAGATCTTTCATTACTCTGTCTCCAGCTCAATGTTGATGCCCAGAGAACGAATCTCCTTCACCAGGACATTGAACGATTCCGGCATTCCGGCATCCATCTCGTGCTCGCCGTCGACGATGTTCTTGTACATCTTGGTACGGCCCTGCACGTCGTCCGACTTGACCGTCAGCATTTCCTGCAGCGTGTAGGCGGCGCCGTACGCTTCCAGCGCCCAGACCTCCATTTCGCCGAAGCGCTGGCCGCCGAACTGCGCCTTGCCACCCAGCGGCTGCTGAGTCACGAGGCTGTACGGACCCGTCGAACGTGCGTGCATCTTGTCATCGACGAGATGGTTGAGTTTCAGCATGTACATGTAGCCGACGGTGACTTCGCGGTCGAATTTCTGACCGGTTCGGCCGTCGTACAGCGTCGACTGGCCCGACTGGTTGAGGTCGGCGAGCTCCAGCAGGCCCTTGATCTCGGCCTCTGTCGCACCGTCGAACACCGGTGTCGCCGTGGGCACGCCGTTCGTCAGGTTACCGGCCAGTTCGAGGACCTCGGCGTCGCTCAGCGACTTGATGTCCTCTTCCTTGCCGCCGGTCTTGTTGTAGATCGTCTCCAGCAGGTCACGGACCCTGGCCGTCGACTCCTGCGCCTTGAGCATGGCGTCGATCTTCCTGCCGAGGCCCTTGGCGGCCCAGCCGAGATGCGTCTCCAGCACCTGGCCGACGTTCATGCGCGACGGCACGCCGAGCGGGTTCAGCACGATGTCGACGGGCGTGCCGTCCTCGAGGTACGGCATGTCCTCGACCGGGACGATCGTCGAGATCACGCCCTTGTTGCCGTGGCGGCCGGCCATCTTGTCGCCCGGCTGAATGCGGCGCTTGACGGCAAGGTAGACCTTCACCATCTTCAACACGCCCGGTGCCAGGTCGTCGCCCGCGGTGATCTTCGCCTTCTTCTCGTCGAAGCGGCGATCGAACTCCTCGCGCTGGGCCTTCAGGCGCTCGTAGGCCTTCTCGAGCTGCTCGTTGGCTTCGTCGTTCTTCAGCCGGATTTCGAACCACTGTTCGCGCGGAACCTCGTCGAGGTAGGCCTTGGTGATCTTGGTACCGGACTTCAGCTTGTTCGGGCCGCCCTGCGCCACCTTGCTCGTCAGCATGCGCTCGACGCGCTCGTAGATGTCCTCTTCGAGGATGCGCAGCGTGTCGTCGAGGTCCTTGCGGACACTCTCGAGCTCCGATTTCTCGATCGAGAGGGCGCGCGCGTCCTTGTCGACGCCGTCGCGCGTGAATACGCGCACGTCGATGACGGTACCGTCCATGCCCGGCGGTACGCGCAGCGAGGTGTCCTTAACGTCCGAGGCCTTCTCACCGAAAATCGCGCGCAGCAGCTTCTCTTCCGGTGTCAGCTGGGTTTCGCCCTTCGGCGTGACCTTGCCAACCAGGATGTCGCCGGCTTTAACCTCGGCGCCGATGAACGCGATACCCGACTCGTCGAGCTTCGCCAGGGCGGCGTCGCCCACGTTCGGGATATCGGACGTGATGTCCTCGGGGCCGAGCTTGGTGTCGCGCGCGACACACTGCAGTTCCTCGATGTGGATGGTCGTGAACCGGTCTTCCTCGACGACCCGCTCCGAGATCAGGATGGAGTCCTCGAAGTTGTAGCCGTTCCACGGCATGAACGCGACGAGCAGGTTCTGCCCGAGCGCCAGCTCGCCCATGTTCGTCGAGGGCCCGTCTGCCAGTACGTCGCCTGCGGCGATGACGTCACCCGCCGAGACCAGCGGACGCTGGTTGATGCAGGTATTCTGGTTCGAGCGCGTGTACTTCGTCAGGTTGTAGATGTCGACACCGGCTTCCTCGGCGCTCGTCTCGTCATCGTTGACGCGAACGACGATACGCGAAGCGTCCACGGAGTCGACCGTGCCGCCGCGGTTCGCCACGACGGTAACGCCCGAGTCGACGGCGACGGCGCGTTCGATGCCCGTTCCCACCAGAGGCGCTTCGGAGCGCAGCGTCGGCACGGCCTGGCGCTGCATGTTCGAGCCCATGAGGGCGCGGTTGGCATCGTCGTGCTCGAGGAACGGAATCAGGGCCGCCGCGACAGATACGATCTGGCGCGGGCTCACGTCCATGTAGTTGACGTCCGCCGGGTCGGCGAGCGTGAACTCGTTCTTGTGGCGCACGGACACGAGGTCGTCGACGAACTTGTTGTTGGCATCGAGCTCGGAGTTCGCCTGGGCGATCACGTACTGGCTTTCCTCGATGGCCGACAGGTAGACGATGTCCGTCGACACCTTGCCGCCCACGACCTTGCGGTACGGCGTCTCGAGGAATCCGTACTCGTTGGTGCGGGAATAGACGGCGAGTGAGTTGATCAGGCCGATGTTCGGGCCTTCCGGCGTCTCGATCGGGCAGACACGGCCGTAGTGGGTCGGGTGCACGTCGCGCACCTCGAACCCGGCGCGCTCGCGCGTCAGGCCGCCCGGGCCGAGCGCCGATACGCGGCGCTTGTGTGTGACTTCCGACAGCGGGTTGTTCTGGTCCATGAACTGCGACAGCTGGCTCGAACCGAAGAACTCCTTCACCGCAGCCGCCACCGGCTTCGCGTTGATCATCTCCTGCGGCATCAGGCCTTCCGTCTCCGCCTGCGTCAGGCGTTCCTTCACGGCCCGCTCCACGCGCACGAGACCGACGCGGAATGCGTTCTCCGCCATCTCGCCGACGCTGCGCACGCGGCGGTTGCCGAGATGGTCGATGTCATCGACCGTGCCATAGCCGTTGCGGATGTCGATGAGCGTCTTGAGAACGTCGAGGATGTCCTGCTTGTCGAGCACGCCCTCGCCTTCCGACGTGTCGCGACCGACGCGGCGATTGAACTTCATGCGGCCGACGGCGGAAAGGTCGTAGCGGTCCGCGTTGAAGAACAGGTTCTGGAACAGGTTCTCTGCGGCTTCCTTGGTCGGAGGCTCGCCGGGACGCATCATGCGGTAGATCTCGACGAGCGCCTCGAGGCGGGTCGTCGACGGATCGATGTTCAGCGTGTTCGAAATGAACGGCCCGCGATCGAGGTCGTTCACGTACAGCGTGCGGATGTGCTCGACGCCATTCTCGATGAGCGTCTCGATGAGCTCGGCGGTCAGCTCGGCATTGGCCGCAGCCAGCAGCTCGCCGGTCTCGGTATCGACGATGTCGTGGGCGAGGATCTTGCCCTCGAGGTACTCGGCCGGCACCACCAGCTTGTCGACGCTGGACTTCTCCATCTCGCGGACGTGCTTGGCCGTGATGCGGCGGCCTTCCTCGACGATCACCTTGCGCCCGAGCTTGACTTCGAACGTCGCGGTTTCCCCGCGCAGGCGCTCGGGGACGAGACCCATCTTGATTTCCTTGTCGGACAGGTGGAATTCGTTGGTCTCGAAGAACATCTCGAGCATTTCTTCGTTCGTCATCTCCAGCGCGCGCAGGATGATCGTGACCGGCAGCTTGCGGCGGCGGTCGATCCTGGCAAACACGCAATCCTTGGGATCGAACTCGAAGTCGAGCCAGGAACCGCGGTACGGGATGATGCGAGCGGAGAACAGCAGTTTGCCCGAGCTGTGCGTCTTGCCCTTGTCGTGATCGAAGAACACGCCCGGCGAGCGATGCAGCTGCGATACGATGACGCGCTCGGTGCCGTTGATCACGAACGTGCCGTGATCGGTCATCAGCGGCATTTCGCCGAGATAGACTTCCTGCTCACGAATGTCCTTGACGGGCTTCGGGGTGCCGCTGGCTTCCCTGTCATAGATCACGAGGCGCACCTTTACGCGGATCGGTGCCGCGTAGGTCAGCCCGCGCATCTGGCATTCCTTGACGTCGAACACCGGCTCGCCGAGCCGGTAGCTCACGTACTCGAGTGCGGCGTTCCCCGAATAGCTGACGATCGGGAAAACCGACTTGAAAGCCGCATGCAGGCCGATGTCGCCACGGTCTTCGAGCGTCTTGTCCGTTTGCAGGAACTTCCGGTACGAATCGACCTGGATCGACAGCAGGTAAGGAACATCGAGAATCGTCGGCCGTTTGCCGAAGTTCTTGCGGATGCGCTTTTTCTCAGTGAACGAATATGCCATTCGGGATCACCCTCATTTAATTCAGATGCGCGCAAGCAGCCAGCCGCGGAACGGCTGGCTGCTTGCCCGACTTATGGACCGCCGGGTCCTGTAACCAAAGCTGTAAATCAAGTGACTACTTGAGCTCGACCGTTGCGCCGGCCTCTTCGAGCGTCTTCTTGATCTCTTCTGCTTCAGCTTTTGCTACACCTTCCTTGATCGTTGAAGGGGCACCTTCAACCGCGTCCTTGGCCTCCTTGAGGCCCAGGCCCGTGATCGTGCGGACGGCCTTGATGACGGCAACCTTATTGCCACCAAAGCTCGCGAGAACGACGTCGAACTCGTCCTTCTCTTCCGCCGCTGCAGCGGCTTCGCCGCCAGCAGCCGGTCCCGCGGCGACAGCTACCGGGGCAGCTGCCGATACGCCCCACTCGTCCTCGAGCATCTTGACGAGTTCAACGACTTCCATGATCGGCTTTGCGCTCAGTTCCTTGAGCAGGTCTTGGTTTGACATTGCCATGTTGATATTTCCTCTAAGTTCTGTTTCCTGAGTCAGGTAAAAACGTCTGGACGTGCCTCAGGCCGCTTCCTGGCTGCCACGCGCATTCAGCGTGCGCGCGAGCATCGCGGAAGGTTCGGCCAACGTGCGTGCCAGCTTGGTCATCGGAGCCATCATTACGCCGAGCAACATTGCTCGAGCCTGATCCAGCGTCGGCAGGTCTGCCAACTTCGCCAGATCCGACCCGGGCAGCAATTGCCCGCCGGCTGACAGCGATACCGCCTGCAGAGCGCTGTGCTCCTTGGCGAAGTTCTTGATGACCCTGGCAGCGGCACCTGGATCGTCCTTGGCAAACGCGAGCAGAATCGGCCCCTTGAGCGTTTCTTGCATACACTCGAAGTCGGTGCCTTCGACGGCCCGGCGCGCCAGCGTGTTCTTGACCACACGCATGTACACGCCGGCATTGCGCGCTTCTTTGCGCAACGCCGTCATCTCTGCAACCGTGAGTCCCCTGTATTCGGCCGCAACGGCCGTCACAGAGTCTCCCGCAACCGCGTTCACCTCTTTGACAAGTGCTTTCTTGTCTTCGAGTCTCAGTGCCATACTTACTCCTGGCTTACGGTTGTACACACATCGGGTGGACGCGCTTCGTTCGACCGGCTCACCTTCGTCCTGATTCGGTGCACCGCATCGCTTACAGAATTGCGTCTTTCCCGACTACCCTGTCGGATGGCAACCGTTGCCAGTCATTGCTGACTCGGGTAACACCATCTGCGTAGGCGGCGATTAAGACCGGATCTCACTCCGGTCACCTACGGTCTTCGACGATTGCCGCTTCCCTGCGGCTATCCATCGGCCGGCACCAACGCCGCCCGGTGAATTCTTCGCCTGCCTCCGGCCTCGATCAGGCGTCGATCGAACTGCGGTCCACGGACACGCCGGGACCCATGGTCGAGGAGACGGTCAGTTTCCTGACGTACTGCCCTTTCGACGCCGCCGGCTTCCCCTTCTTGAGGTCGTTCAGCAACGCCGTCAGGTTTTCCTTGAGAGCCGGCACCTCGAAGTCCACACGGCCGATGGGGCAGTGGATAATGCCCGCCTTGTCCGTGCGATAACGCACCTGCCCGGCTTTCGCATTCTTTACGGCGACCGCGACGTCCGCCGTCACCGTGCCAACCTTGGGGTTCGGCATCAGTCCGCGCGGCCCGAGAATCTGGCCGAGCTGGCCGACGACGCGCATCGCGTCCGGCGTCGCAATGACGACGTCGAAGTTGAGCTGGCCGGCCTTGACGGTCTCGGCGAGGTCTTCGAAGCCGACCACGTCGGCACCCGCCGCCTTCGCCTTCTCGGCATTCTCGCCCTGGGCGAATACGGCGACGCGCACGGTCTTGCCCGTGCCATTCGGCAACACGGTGGAACCGCGTACGACCTGGTCCGACTTGCGCGGGTCGACGCCCAGGTTCACGGCAACGTCGATGCTTTCCGGGAACTTCGCGTTCGCGAGTTCCTTCACCAGCGCCAATGCCTCGTCAATCATGTAGGACTTCGTCGAATCCAGCTTTTCGCGTGCAGCTTTCCTGCGCTTCGTCACCGCGGCCATCATTTCACTCCTTCTACATCGAGACCCATGCTGCGTGCGGTGCCGGCGACGGTGCGGACGGCCGCGTCCATATCGGCGGCGGTCAGGTCCGGCATCTTCGTCGTGGCAATCTCCTCGAGCTGCGCACGCGTTACCTTGCCGACCTTGTTGGTATTCGGTGTGCCCGAACCCTTCTTGACGCCGGCGGCCTTGCGCAGCAGAACTGCGGCAGGCGGGGTCTTCGAGATGAACGTGAAACTGCGGTCTGCATAGACCGTGATGATCACGGGGATAGGCAGGCCGGGCTCCAAACCCTGGGTCTGCGCGTTGAACGTCTTGCAGAATTCCATGATGTTGACGCCATGCTGACCCAGCGCCGGTCCGACCGGCGGTGACGGGTTTGCCTGGCCCGCAGGAACCTGCAGCTTGATGTAACCAGTTACTTTCTTAGCCATTTTCGTCTCCCGAGTTCAAACGCCTTGTCAGGGCTCCTCGTTGTTTGCGGGATCGCACGATCGCGGTCCCGCTAATTTATTGCCCGTAGGAGCGGGCCTCGGCCCGCGATCGATCTTTCATTCGCGCTTCGAGAAGCGCTCCTACAAATGCCTCATGCCTTCCGGCCTACGATTTCTCTACCTGGCCGAAATCCAGTTCCACCGGGGTGGACCTGCCCAGGATCTGCACCGCAACCTGCAGCCGGTTCTTTTCGTAATTCACCGCTTCGACGACGCCGCTGAAGTCGTTGAACGGCCCGTCGGTAACGCGGACCACCTCGCCCGGCTCGAACAGCACCTTCGGGCGCGGCTTGTCGACGCCTTCGCGGACCCGCTGCAGGATCTGGTCTGCTTCCTTGTCCGTGATCGGCGCCGGTCTGTCGCTCGAGCCACCGATGAAACCGAGCACCTTCGGCACTTCCTTCACGAGATGCCAGGTCTCGTCGTCCATCTCCATCTGCACGAGCACGTACCCCGGGAAGAACTTGCGCTCGCTGCGCCGCTTGCTTCCCTCCTTCATCTCGACCACTTCCTCGGTCGGGACCAGGATTTCGCCGAACTTGTCCTGCAGGCCCATGCGCTCGATTCGCTCTTCAAGGGACTTCTTCACCTTGTGCTCGAAATTCGAATACGCGTGAACGATGTACCACCGTAAGGCCACTTGGAAATTACCTCTGTAAGTCGCCGTAGTGCCTAGCCGACCAGCCGCCGGGTCAGCCACAGAAGGCCGGAGTCCAGCGCCCAGAAGAACAGGGCCATGATGAGCGTGAAGATGAATACGGCAATCGCCGTCTGCGTCGTCTCGGTGCGGGTCGGCCAGACCACCTTGCGGATCTCGACGCGCGAGCCCTGAATGAAGTGCCAGAGGCGCTGCCCCTGGGCACTGGTCATCGCAATGGCAATACCGGCTGCCGTGCCCGCCAGGACCATGAGCACGCGCAGCGGCAACGCCAGGTCGTTCTCATAGAAGTAGTAGCCGTACAGGCCGCCCAGCAGGGCGCCGGCCGCAACCAGCAGCTTGAGAATGTCCAGAACGCCGCTCTGGCTCGTCTCTGTGTGTGTGCTCACTTGAATCTTCTACCTTGCTGAGTCGCGCCTTGCCGCAGGAGCGCGCCTGGGCGCGCGATCGAAGTTCGAATCGCGCTTCAAGAAGCGCTCCTGCAAGTCGTTGCCGGCCCAGACTCGAAAGTGGCAGGCCAGGAGGGAATCGAACCCCCAACCTGCGGTTTTGGAGACCGCCGCTCTGCCAATTGAGCTACTGGCCTGTCGTGTAATTCAATGTCTGGTGCCCGCGGGCGGGATGTTTCTCATCGGGAGTAAAGCGCAACGAAGTGAGCCATCCCGATGAGAAATATGCCGGTCGCGGGCAACCCCTTCCTTACTTGATGATCTTGGCGACGACGCCGGCACCGACGGTACGGCCACCTTCGCGAATCGCGAAACGCAGCCCGTCTTCCATCGCAATCGGCGCAATCAGCTCCACCACCATCTGCACGTTGTCGCCCGGCATCACCATCTCGGTGCCCTCCGGCAGCTCCACCGCACCCGTCACGTCCGTGGTACGGAAATAGAACTGCGGACGGTAGCCCTTGAAAAACGGCGTATGTCGGCCACCCTCGTCCTTCGTCAGGATGTATACCTCCGCCTCGAACTTCGTGTGCGGCGTGATCGAGCCCGGCTTCGCCAGTACCTGGCCACGCTCGACCTCCTCACGCTTCGTGCCACGCAGCAACACGCCCACGTTGTCGCCCGCCTGGCCCTGGTCCAGCAGCTTCCTGAACATCTCCACGCCCGTACACGTCGTCTTCGCCGTGTCCTTGATGCCGACAATCTCGATCTCGTCGCCAACCTTCACAATGCCGCGCTCGATGCGCCCGGTAACGACAGTGCCTCGACCGGAAATCGAGAACACGTCCTCCACCGGCATCAGGAAATCACCGTCAATCGCACGCTCCGGCTGCGGAATGTACGAGTCCATCGCCTCCACCAGCTTGATCACCGACGGCACACCGATGTCACTCGTGTCACCGTCAAACGCCTTCAGCGCCGATCCCGTAATGATCGGCGTGTCGTCGCCCGGAAACTCGTACGTCGACAGCAGGTCCCGAACCTCCATCTCCACCAGCTCCAGGAGCTCCGCATCGTCAACCTGGTCCGCCTTGTTCATGTACACCACGATGTACGGCACACCCACCTGCCGCGCCAGCAGAATGTGCTCCCGCGTCTGCGGCATCGGACCGTCCGCCGCACTCACCACCAGGATCGCACCGTCCATCTGCGCCGCACCCGTAATCATGTTCTTCACGTAGTCCGCGTGCCCGGGACAGTCCACGTGCGCGTAATGACGGTTGTCGCTCTCGTACTCCACGTGCGCCGTCGCAATCGTGATGCCGCGCTCCTTCTCCTCCGGCGCATTGTCAATCTGGTCGTAACCCCTGACTTCACCGTGGCCGTGCTTCTCCGCCATCACCTTCGTCAACGCCGCCGTCAACGTCGTCTTACCGTGATCAACGTGACCAATCGTGCCTACGTTTACGTGCGGTTTTGTTCTTTCAAACTTCTCTTTGGCCATGAGTCTTTCCTGCTTAGCTTAAGTTTGTAAGTCGATCTTTTCGTTTCCAACACCGCGATTTACGGTCACGGCACTCTCTACAACCAGGGGCAGAGACCTGGAGCCCACACCCGGGATTGAACCGGGGACCTCTTCCTTACCAAGGAAGTGCTCTACCCCTGAGCTATGTGGGCTACGATCCTGCTCTCAGACCTCGTCTGGAGCGGGTGATGGGAATCGAACCCACATCATCAGCTTGGAAGGCTGAGGTTCTACCATTGAACTACACCCGCAATTCAACAAAGCGTCTTCGTTCAGCCTCGCAATACCTGCCAATTCTTTAAATCCCGTCGCCTGCCTGGCGGTTCGGCGTGCTGCCGGACAGCCATTGAACTACACCCGCAATTCAACAAAGCGTCTTCGTTCAGCCTCGCAATACCAGCTAACCACTTCCGGCCGCCGCAACAGCCTCCAACCTTCGCGGTGCACGTTTTTTCAACGTGCAAAAATCCTGACAGTCATCACTTGTCAAACCGTCCGGATGTATGAATCTGTCTTTTGTCTTCCCCTCGACGCACCGCCAACCCGGTGACGCGCATGGTTCAGATTGTGTCTCGCGGCCGTCGTCTCAGAGCGAGCCGGCGGCGGAGCAGCGCAGTATGATGCTGCTATACTCTCACTCGCCCCGGTCCTCCGCCAAACGTATCTGGTGGAGGGGGTAGGATTCGAACCTACGTAGGCATAGCCAGCAGATTTACAGTCTGCCCTCGTTGACCGCTTGAGTACCCCTCCGCGGACACAAGCCGGGCATTGTCTAACGCGCCTCCCTGCCTGTCAACCCCGCGGCAATCGCCGCTTTCAGCGATTCATCGCCCAGTGCCATGGCTCGTAGATGATGCCCCAGCGGTTGTCCCGCGGGTACGACATCGTGAAGTCGAAACGATACGCATTCTCGCCCAGCCAGCGGAACGCGGCCGAATCTTCGAACTCCTCGGTCAGCGGGCGCGAACCCGGCGTCGCGATGTCGATCGCGAGGCCCGTGTGGTGCTCGCTGTGCCCGGGCGCCGCGTTGACCGCGAGAATATCCGTAATCGATTGACCCGCATCGATTTTCTTGCGAATGAGCGCCGCCTGGTACTCGTAGCTGCGAAACCCCGAGACGATCAGCAGGGTGACGCCGTCACTGGCCGCCGCTTCGACCATGGCCGCCCACCCCCTGGCGGCCGCGGGCGCGAGGCGCTGCATGCGCCCGACCAGGTTCGGTCCGACCTCCACGAGCTCGCCGGCCTCCTCGAAAGCGGGCGGACCGCCCGACTTGCCGTAGTCGGCGGGAATACCGAGTTCCTGGTGAAGTTCGCGTAGCATAGCGGCTTGCATTGTCCCACTGTAGGAGCGCTTCTTGAAGCGCGAACCGGATCGCGGGCCGAGGCCCGCTCCTACAGCGCGAACCGGTTTGCCGGCCAAGGCCCGCTACTGCAAGGATGTCGTAAGTGCTGTAGGAGCGGTTCTCGAACCGCGACAAACCACGGATCGCGGGCCGAGGCCCGCTCCTGAACAACGATCGAGACATGGCCAGAGATACGGTTTACAAGGCGCGGGACCCGGCTGAGCCGTTCCGCTTCAACGCCGAGGTTGCGGCGGTGTTTCCGGACATGCTGCGGCGCTCGATTCCCGGCTACGAGGCGTCTCTCGAGGCGGTCGGCTCGCTGGCGGCGCGCTACGTGCGGCCGGGCACCCGCTGTTACGACCTCGGCTGCTCACTGGGCGCCGCCTCGGTGGCGATGCGGCAGGCCATCCGTGTCGGAGGCTGCCGAATCGTCTCGGTCGACAATGCCCCCGCGATGATAGAGCGCTGCCGCAGCATCGTCCGCGACGAGTACCTGCGGCAGCCAGACGGTGCGCCGATCGAGCTCGTCGAAGGGGACATACTCGACACCGAAATCACCAACGCCTCGATGGTGGTGCTGAACTACACGCTGCAATTCCTGCCGCTTTCGGAGCGGGACACGATGATCGGGCGCATCGCCGCGGGGCTGAATGACGGCGGCCTGCTGGTCCTCTCCGAGAAGGTGATCGACCCGGACCCGGCAATGGAGGCCCTGCTCGTGGAACTCCACCACGAGCACAAGCGGCGCAACGACTACAGCGCGCTGGAGATCAGCCGCAAGCGGGCCGCCCTCGAGAACGTGCTGGTCCCCGAGACCGTGAATCAGCACCGCGACCGGCTGCTGCGCGCCGGATTCCGCAGCGCGGCCGTGTGGCTGCGCTATTTCAACTTCGTGTCCATCATCGCCATCCGATGAGCGTGCCCGACAGCAAGGCCCTCGCCGGCGTGCTCGAGACGCTCGAACTGGGCGACTGGTTCGAGCCGCTCCGGGCACTGGCGCAGGAACGCATGTCGCCGGCCGCGCACGGCGACTATGCACGCTGGCGCGACGCCGTCGGCGGGCTATCCGCTGCATCGAGCGCCGCGGAACGCCGCGAGCTGCTGCTGCAGCTCGGGCCATGGCGCAAGGGGCCGTTCGACGTGGGCGGCGTGCACATCGACGCGGAGTGGCGGAGCGACCTGAAGTGGCAGCGCGTCGAAGGCGCGATCGCGCCGCTCGCCGGTCGGCGGGTGCTCGACGTCGGCTGCGGCAACGGCTATTACGCGCTGCGCATGGCGGAAGCCGGGGCGTCTGCGGTGCTCGGCATCGACCCGACGCTGCTTTACGTCATGCAGTTTCTCGCAGTGACGGCGCACCGGGAGCCGCTGCCGGTCATCGTCCTGCCGCTGCGCCTCGAAGAACTCCCGGATGCCCGCCCCGTCTTCGACACCACGTTCTCGATGGGCGTGCTCTACCACCAGCGGTCCCCGATCGAACACCTGCGGCAGTTGCGCGCCACCCTGCGGCCCGGCGGCCAGCTCGTGCTGGAGACGATCTTCATTCCCGGTGAGGAATCGTATGCATGCACGCCCGCCGACCGGTATGCGCGGATGAAGAACGTCTGGCTGCTGCCGACCCTCGCGGAACTGGCGACCTGGCTGCGGCGTACCGGCTTCCGGGACGTCGAGATCGTCGCTACCGCGGTCACGACCAGCGAGGAGCAGCGCGCCACCGAGTGGATGCCGTTCGAGTCGCTCGCGGAGGTGCTCGACCCGGCCGACCCCGGCAGGACCGTCGAGGGCTGGCCCGCACCGCGCCGGGTGGTGGTGACGGCGATAGCGCCGTAGGGGTGGTTCGCGGGCCGAGGCCCGCTCCTACAGGGGGTGTGGCGGCTGCCGTAGGAGCGGTTCTCGAACCGCGACCGATTGCGGGCCCAGGCCCGCTCCGGCGGGGTGGCGGTCAGTAGCCCGCTGCGGCGACCTCGCAGCGCTCGTGGGTGGTCTCCTCGCCGTCCGCGAGCTCGCGGAAGAACCAGATGGTCGTCGTCGCCGCGAACGACTCCGGCCCGCCGTTGATCGAATGGGCCGGGCGGTAGACGTAGCCGCCGGGAAAATAGACGTCCGTCGCGACTTCGCTGCCGACGCATTCGCTGTGCGTGTAGTTGCCGATCACGAGATACCCCTCGCGATTGGCCGATGACGACGTCCACGGGATCTTCGCGCCGGGCTCGATCCGCTGCAGCCAGGTGCGCGCACCCGAGCCGGGGTCGGACCGCAACGCCTTCACGGCAATGCCCCCGGTCCCGGTCTCCTCCCAGTCGAGCAGCCCGCTCTCCAGGATCAGCGGCGTCCGGATCACTGCGGACGGTTCGATATCGTCGAGGAAGTACAGGACCCGGGCTCCCGTCGACGACTTGATCTTGAACCCCAGGGTGCCTGGCGGCAGGTAGGCATAGCCGCCGCGCTTGAGGCCGACGTCGGCGACGCTCAGCTCGCCGTCGATGACGAATATCTCTAGCGTCTTGTCCGGCGACGCGCCGCTCGTACCCTGCCAGGAGGACGGCAGGTCGATCCGGTAGCCGCCGCCGGCGCTGTCACTGTTTGCGCCCACGAGGCCTTTCGCACGCACGCCGGGCAGACCGGCGATGAACACGTCCGGTATCTCGTCGACGCGGACGAATGCCGGGTAAGGCACGTCCGGCTGGCTCGGTGCACAGGCGGTCAGCTGCGTAAGCAGCACGAACAGCAGGGATCCACGAATCGCTCTCATCGTCATGCATTATCTCCCGCCGGCCCGAAAAGAAAACGGCCATTAAAAAAGCCGCCCAGAAACTGGGCGGCACAGTAAGCGGAAGATGGCTCAGGCGGGCTGCAATGCGCAGGAATAATCAAAACGTCACTGTCCCGATGGAATTCCGCGTGATACTGCTTCCGTACATTCAAGCCGCTTGGTCTCTGGTCGCAAGCAGCGACATCGCGTTGCTCACTTCAGGTGACGTGTTGAGAGGAAGCACGTAACACCTGCCAAAGATTCATGCGTCCGGCATGGCGACTTGCCTGCACTGCCTTACTGCATCTCATCTCCGTGCGTACCGAGATGGTACCGGCGAGATGCTACTACATCTTGTATGGGAAGGCGAGCCATACACAAGATATAGATCAGGCTTGAAAAACCGCGACGATCCCGGGCCAAAGCGATAGGCTCATGCGCGTCGTCCCGACTCATCCGGCCGGGCGCATCCGCTTCGACCCGCGCCGGGGAACTCGAGCGGCCTGCCAGGAGACACGTCCGATGAAAGACAGTTACGCCATCAGCAAGCTCAACAAGGTCCGCCAGCTGCGCAAGAAAGCGCACTACGACAGGGAATCCGTCCACGGGATCCTCGACGCCGGGCTCGTTGCCCACGTGGCTTTCGTGCAGGAGGGCGCACCGGTGGTCGTGCCGCTGATCTACGGGCGGACGGGCGAGACCCTTTACCTGCACGGCGCGCGCAAGGCACGCGTGATCCGCCTCCTCGAGCGCACGGACCGCGCCTGCCTCAACGTGACCCTGCTCGACGGCCTCGTGCTCGCGCGCTCGGCGTTCAATTCCTCGATGCACTATCGTTCCGCGACGGTCTTCGGCACGCCGGAACTCGTGGACGACTACGACGCGAAGCTCGCAGCCCTGCGGGTGATCACCGAGCACTCGATGCCGGGCCGCTGGGACGAACTGCGCGCACCGCTCGAGCGCGAGGTCACGATGACCGGCGTCATCCGGCTCGACATCGAGGCGGCGTCGGCGAAAGTCTCCGACGGTATGCCCGATGACGAGGAAGAAGACTACGACATCCCCGTCTGGGCCGGGGTGCTGCCGCTCACATCCGCCTTTACGGAACTGCGTGCCGACGACCGGGTCCTGCCGGGGGTCGAACCGTCAGCCGCGATGCGGCGGCTGCAGGGACGCAAGCTCTAGAAACCCCCTCAGGGCACGTTCGGGAACTGCGAGTGCTCCGCTTCGAGGCGCAACAGCGCCTCCTTCGTGTCGAGCCCGCCGCCGAAGCCCGTCAGTTCGCCGTGACTGCCGATGACGCGGTGACAGGGCACGATGATCGGGATCGGGTTGCGGCCGTTGGCGGCGCCCACCGCACGGACGGCCCTGGGCCGGCCGATGCGCTCGGCGATCTCGGCGTACGAGGTCGTCTCCCCGTACGGGATCTGCTGCAGCGCCTGCAGCACGCTCATCTGGAACTCGGTGCCGTCGAGCTTCAGCGGCAGATCGAACGCCCTGCGCTCACCGGCGAAATACTCGGTCAGCTGCTGCCGCGCCACCGCAAACGGTTTCTCGTTGTAGATCCAGTCGGGTTCGGGGTCCCTGCGCATCGAGCCCTCGGGAAACCCGACCAGGCACAGGGCGGCGTCGTCTCCGGCCAGCAGCAGTTCGCCGATCGGCGTATCAAGGTAGCAGTAATACATCGTTCAACCTCCGGAGCCCGGTGCCGAGCCCCATAGCAACAGTGCAGCGTAGGCGCGCCACGGGCGCCAGCGCTGCGAGATTTCCTCGAGTTCCGCCGGGCGGAGGCGCTTGCGGCCCGGCCGGTCGAATGCGCGCAGCAGCCCGAGATCGGCGGCCGGGAACGCATCCGGGTTCTTCAGCGCCCGCATCGCGATGTAGTCGGCGGTCCACTCGCCGATACCGGCGATGGCCAGCAGCGACGCGCGAAACGCCGCCGGGTCCTGCGAGGCATCGAAACTCAGCGACCCGTCGACGACCGCCTGCGCCAGCCGCCGCAGCGTCGCTGCGCGGGCGCGTGTAACGCCCGTGTTGTTGAAGCGGGCGCGCGCGAGCCGTTCGGGCGCCGGGAACAGGTGCGACAGGCCGGAACAGCCGTTGATCGTCACCGGCTCGCCGTAGGTCCTCGCGAGGCGCCCGGCGATGGTCGTCGCCGCTTTCACCGATATCTGTTGCCCGAGTACCGCCCTGACCGCGAGCTCGAAGCCGTCCCAGGCGCCGGGGACGCGGACGCCCGGGTTCCTGTCCAGCAGTCGGGCGAGCAGCGCATCCCGCGACAGCACGTCCGCAATCTCGCGTACGGGCGCATCGAGGTCGAACACCTCGCGGCACCGCTGGACCACCGGGAAGATGCTCTGCGTGCCGACCCCGTGCAGCGTCAGCAACACGCCGCCGTCTTGCGGCCGCAGCTCGACGGCGCCCGGGCGGCCGTCGATCGTCACGGTGCGCACGTAGCGCTCGCCGTCGATCGCCTCGACCCCGGGCACGGCACGCGCCGCAAAGAAGCCCAGCAAGGATGCTGCGTCAAACGGCATGCGCACCGGCAGCCTGACGCTGAGCGCGGTATCCGGGCTCGCCGCGTCGGCCGCGTCACGCGTCCGGCGCAATTCGCGCGGCGACCGGCCGTAGGTGCGGGCGAACGAGTCGTTGAAGCGGCGCACGCTGCCGTAGCCGGCGGCGATGGCGATATCCTGCATCGGCAGCCGGGTCTGGTCGATCAGCTGCTTGGCGAAGTGCAGCCGCTGGGTATGCGCGACTGCCAGCGGGCTCGCGCCGAGATGGCGCGTAAACAGCCGCCGCAGGTGCCGGCTGGTCACCCCGAGGCGGGTGGCGAGCGCTTCGACATTGCTGTCGTCGAGCGCCCCGTTCGCGATCAGCCGCAGGCCGCGGCGCACCGTCGTCGAGGTGCCGCTCCACGCGGGCGTGCCGGGCGCGCATTCGGGCCGGCAGCGCAGGCAGGGGCGGTAGCCGGCCTCACCGGCCGCGGCCGCGGTCGGGAAGAACGTGACGTTTTCGCTCTTCGGCGTGTTCGCGGGGCATATCGGCCGGCAGTAGATGCCGGTCGTCCGCACCCCGACGTAGAACTGCCCGTCGAACCGCGCGTCGCGGGACTGCCTGGCTCGTTCGTAGATTTCCTGCTGCGTCATGGGGAGGAGTATAGACCGCGCCCCGGGCGAAACCAGCCAGAATCGGACCTGTAGGCAACGATACACGGGACCGATCGCGCACAGGGGTCGAACGAGTCCGTAGGAGCGCGCCTCGGCGCGCGATCAATCGCCGAATCGCGCTTCGAGAAGCGCTCCTACAACACGAACCCGGCCGACGCGATCAGGTATCGATGCCGCCGAGGCACATGTACTTGATCTCGAGGTAATCGTCGAGACCGTACTTCGAACCCTCGCGACCCTGCCCGGACTCCTTCACGCCGCCGAACGGCGCCATCTCGTTGGAGATGATGCCGGTATTGATCCCGACGATGCCGTATTCGAGGGCCTCGGCGACACG
The DNA here is from genome assembly GCA_963712755.1 of uncultured Gammaproteobacteria bacterium. GTDB lineage: Bacteria > Pseudomonadota > Gammaproteobacteria > Steroidobacterales > Woeseiaceae > UBA1847. Next base: position 453,990 of record CAVQIY010000002.1, read on the forward strand.
CCAGACCCGGCCGAGATCGCGCGCGTAGAAATAACTCGCGAGCCCGAATTCGGTGTCGTTCGCCATCGCGATCGCCTCTGCCTCGTCCTTGAAACGGAACAGCGGCGCAACCGGGCCGAAGATCTCCTCCCGGAACACGCGCATGTCGTCATTGACGTTGGTCAGCAGGGTCGGCTCGATGAAGCATTCACCGAGGCTCGAGCGCTTGCCGCCAGCGGCCACCTGCGCGCCCTGCGCGACCGCGTCGTCAACGAACGCGAGCACGTCGTTCGCCGCCTTGCGGTTGATGAGCGGGCCGATAGCGACACCGTCCTCGATCCCGTCGCCCATCTTCAGCTTTTTCATGGCCACGGCGAGCTTGTCCGCGAACTCGTCGTAGACCCCGTCCTGCACGAGAATCCGGTTGGCACAGACGCAGGTCTGGCCGGCGTTGCGGAACTTGCAGACGAGCGCGCCCTTCACGGCTTCGTCGAGGTCCGCGTCGTCGAACACGATGAACGGCGCATTGCCGCCCAGTTCCATCGACGTGCGCTTCATCGTGGCGGCGCATTGCTCGACCAGCAGCTTGCCGACCGCGGTGGAGCCCGTGAACGTGAGCTTGCGAACGATCGGGTTGCCGGTCAGCTCCGCACCGATCTCCGACGTCTTGCCGGCGACGATGTTGATGACGCCGGCGGGCACGCCGGCGCGCTCGGCGAGCTCGGCCATCGCGAGCGCGGACAGTGGCGTCTCGTTGGCGGGCTTGCACACCACCGTGCAGCCGGCCGCCAGTGCCGGCGCTATCTTGCGGGCCAGCATCGCGTTCGGGAAATTCCACGGCGTGATGCAGGCAACGACGCCGACGGGCTGCTTGATGACGACGATGCGCTTGTCGTTCGACGGCTGCGGGATGGTGTCGCCATAGATTCGCTTGGCTTCCTCGGCGAACCATTCGATGTAGCTCGCGCCGTAGACGATCTCGCCGCGCGACTCCGCGAGCGGCTTGCCCTGCTCGGCGGTCATGATCTGCGCCAGGTCTTCCTGGGCGGCGAGCATCAGTTCGAGCCACTTGCGCAGGATCGCCGCGCGCTCTTTTGCCGTGGCCTGGCGCCAGTCGACTTGCGCGCGCTCGGCAGCCTCGATCGCGCGGCGGGTTTCGGCCGTCCCGCACCGCGCGACCTCGGCGACGACGCGGCCGTTGGCCGGGTTGAACACGGGCAGTGTCTCGCCACTGTCGGCGTCGCACCACTTGCCGTCGATGTAGGCCTGGTTCCTGAGTAATGCCGGGTCTGAGATCTTCATGGCGGAAACGCTCGCGTCGATGGTCGACAAAAAAGAGGGGCCGACCAGCTTAGAACCGGCCGGCCCCTGAATCAATACAGTCGCTCCGGGGGAGAGGGGTCGACTGTATTTTTTCTCCGATCGGGGGATTCGGAGGGATTTACGCGGCGTCGCGCGACGTGATCTTGCCGTTGTCCTGCAGCCAGCGCTCCAGCTTGTCGGAGCCGCCGATGAGCGCGCCGTCGACAAACACCTGCGGATAGGTCGTTGCAGTAGTGACGGCGCGCAGCGTGCGGTCCGTGTAGTCCTTGTTCAGGACCAGTTCCTCGAACTCGATGCCGGCATCGCGCAGCATGCCCTTGGCCTTGGCGCAGAACGGGCAGCCGGGCCGGGAAAATACGGTGACGTCGTGCGGCTTCTCGGCCTCCGGGGCGAGGTAGCCGAGCATCGTGTCCGCATCGGAAACCTGGAACGGATCGCCCGGCTGCTCGGGCTCGATGAACATCTTTTCGATCTCGCCGTCGCGGACCAGCATCGAGTAGCGCCACGAACGCTTGCCAAAGCCCAGGTCTTCCTTGCCGATGAGCAGGCCCATGCCGGCGGTGAAGTCACCGTTGCCGTCGGGCAGGAAGGTCACGCGGTCGGCCTTCTGCGACAGCGCCCACTCGGACATCACGAACGCATCGTTGACCGATACGCAGATGATGTCGTCGATGCCGTGCTTCCTGAAGACCGGTGCAAGCTGGTTGTAGCGCGGCACGTGCGACGACGAGCAGGTCGGCGTGAATGCGCCGGGCAGCGAGAACACGATGACGTTCTTGCCGGCGAAAATGTCGTCGCTCGCCAGGTCGACCCACTGGTGGTCGCGGCGCGTCTTGAACGTGACGTTCGGTACGCGTTGTCCTTCGATATTCTTGAACATGGTTGTCTCCTGTTTACGTTTCGTTTGATCAGGCCAGCATGCTTCGCAGCATCCAGGCGTTCTTTTCGTGAATTTGCATCCGCTGGGTCAGCAGGTCGGCCGTCGGTTCGTCGCGCGCTGCCTCGGCCGCCTTGATGGCTTCGCGAGCGGTCCGCGCCACGGTCTCCTGGCCGATGACGAGCTGGCGGATCATCTCCTCGGCGGACTCGCCGCCGACCGCCTCTTCGATGCTCGTCAGCTTGCCGAACGCGGTGTACGAGCCCGGGGCCTTGATGCCGAGCGCGCGAATCCGCTCCGCGATTTCGTCCACGGCCGTGGCGAGCTCGGTGTAGTGCCCCTCGAACATGAGGTGCAACGTATTGAACATCGGGCCCTCCACGTTCCAGTGGTAGTTGTGGGTCTTCAGGTACAGCGAATAGCTGTCTGCCAGTAATTTCGAAAGACCTGCGGCGATCTGCTGCCTGTCTTCGGTACTGATGCCTATGTTGAGTTCCATCGGTTTTGGTCCCTGTGTTTTCATGCCGCGCAGTATAGGGGTATCGGTCTGATAAATAAAATGGTTTAATACGATCACTATCTACTACTAAATCGATCAATGAAATTACCGACGATCAAGCAGTTGCGGTACTTCGTCGCGCTGACCGAGACGGAGCACTTCGGCCGTGCGGCCGAGGCCTGCTTTGTCTCCCAGTCGGCATTCAGCAATGCCATCCAGGAACTCGAGTCGCTGCTCGAGGTGCAACTCGTGGACCGCACCAACCGCAGCGTGACGATCACCGCGATGGGCCAGCAGCTGGCCACGCAGGCCCGGCTGTGCCTGCGCGACGTCGAGAGCCTCGTGGAGATGGCCCGGGGTCAGCGCGAGCCGCTGACCGGCGAACTGCATCTCGGCGTGATACCCACGATTGCACCGTTCCTGCTGCCCGCGGCGCTGCCCAAGCTGCGGCGCAAGTTTCCGAGACTGGAGCTGTACCTTCACGAAGACCAGTCGCAGCGCATCTACGAGCGCCTCATGGACGGCGAACTGGACGTCTTGTTGCTCGCACTCCCCTACGACATGCGCGGTGTCGACGTCATGCCGCTGTTCGAGGACCGCTTCGCCCTCGCCTACCGGCAGGGGACGAAGCGGGTCGAGCCGGACAACTACCGCTTCAGCCGGCTCGACGCCGACAGCATCCTGCTGCTCGAGGACGGTCACTGCCTGCGCGACCACGCCCTCGCCGCCTGCAAGATCCGCAATACCCAGAAGGTGCGGCGCATCGGCGCCAGCAGCATCCTCACGCTGGTGGAGATGGTGGACGCCGACCTCGGCATCACGTTCCTGCCCGAGATGGCCCGCGATTCAGTGATCCTGAAGAACACGCGCGTGCGCCTGAAGCCGCTGGAGGAAGACGCCTACCGGACCATCGGCCTTGCCTGGCGCAAGGGCACCGACCGGGACGAGGAGTTCCGGATGCTCGGGGAGTTTTTCGCGGAAGGGCGCTGAGCGGCGCTCGCGGCCTTTTCCGCGGCCGCCGCAATGTGTACTCCGGCACGAAATCCGCTATCGTGAACGCTCTGTGTTCCGGGAGGGAATCGAGTGCCAGGCAGCGACGACAATGCTTTCACGCCCGACCAGGATCGGCGCGGCGAACTCGAACGCGAGCGCGAGGAAGCGCAGGCCGAGCTCGACACCTACCGGGCCGACCACACCGGTTCGCAGCAATTCGCGGTACCCAGGATCAAGGAGCTGGTCCAGCGCATCCACGAGATCGACAAGGAACTGGAACAGATCGAGCTGGCCATCGAGATCGAGCGCCAGCTCGATTCCTGACCGGGGTCAGGCCACGACACCGAATACCCGGCCCACCTGCGCCGTCAGGACCATCGCGAGCGCACCCCAGAACGTGACGCGGGCGGCGCCAATGAGGATCGGCGCGCCGCCGGCGCGCGCGGCGAGACTGCCCAGGAACGCGAGGAAGAACAGCGACGACACGGCGACCGCCAGGATCTGGTTCGTACCCACGACAAGCCAGGCGACGATCAGCGGCAGTGCGGCACCGACGGTGAAGGTGGCCGCTGACGACCACGCCGCCTGCGCCGGCTGCGCGGTCACCTTGTGCGAGATGCCGATCTCGTCGCGCGCGTGGGCGGCAAGGGCATCGTGTTCCATCAGCTGGTGCGCGACTTCTTCCGCGAGCGCCGGCTCCAGCCCGCGCTTGACGTAAATGCCGGCGAGCTCGTCCTTTTCCAGGTCGTAATTCTGCTCCAGCGCGCGTCGTTCGATCTCGAGGTCGGCGCGCTCCGTGTCCGCCTGGGAACTCACCGACACGTACTCGCCGGCCGCCATCGACATGGCGCCCGCGACGAGCCCGGCGGCGCCGGCGAGCAGGATATTCTCCTGCGTCGTCTGTGCCGAAGCGACGCCGATGATGAGGCTCGCCGTGGACACGATGCCGTCGTTCGCGCCGAGCACGGCGGCTCGCAGCCAGCCGACCCGGTGTACCCTGTGCTTTTCTTCGTGACTCATCCAGACCCTCGCGAGGATTGTCGATGACGATTGCCGAGCGTCGTCCGCTGCAGCCGGCTTGCTGTTATAGTTTCGCACGAGAGACGTGCTGCAGGTCACCCTTCGTCAATGAGAATCGCCATGCGCAAAAGAGCTGCCCCCTGGGTGTCATTACTCGCCGTGCTTGCCGCAGGCTGCACGGGCGTCCCGGAGGGCGTGGATACCGTCACCGGATTCGAGCTGGACCGCTACCTCGGCACCTGGTACGAGATCGCGCGCCTCGACCACCCCTTCGAGCGCGGCCTGTCCAATATCACGGCCAACTACAGCCTGCGCGATGACGGCGGCGTCAAGGTCGTGAACCGCGGCTACAACGTCGAAAAACAGGAATGGGACGAGGCGGATGGCAAAGCGTACTTCGTCGGCGACGAAGACGTAGGCCAGCTCAAGGTCTCGTTCTTCGGGCCGTTCTACGGCGGCTATAACGTCATCGAATTGGACAAGGAGGGTTACCAGTACTCGATGGTCGCAGGGCCCGACCGGTCCTATCTGTGGATCCTGGCCCGCTCGCCCGACCTCGACGATGCGGTTCTCGAGCGGCTGATCGCGAAGGCCGGCGAACTCGGCTTCCCGGTCGGCGAGCTGATCATGGTCGATCACGATTCGCCGCCGCCGGCGGACGGCAAGTAAGCAACGGCAGGGCCCTGCGCGGCCCGAATTCCTGCCGCGCTTGCGGCGGCACGTTACAATCCCGCCATGCGAACCGCGAAACCCTTATACGACTTCGACAAGTACTGGGCGGAGTGCTACGGCACTGCGCCCTTCCTGCCGATGTCGCGCGCCGAGATGGAGAAGCTCGGCTGGGACTCGTGCGACGTCATCATCGTGACGGGGGACGCCTACGTCGATCACCCGTCCTTCGGCATGGCCATCATCGGACGGCTGCTGGAAGCGCAGGGTTTCCGCGTCGGCATCATCGCGCAGCCCGACTGGCATTCCAAGGAGCCGTTCGAGGTGCTGGGCCGGCCGAACCTGTTCTTCGGCGTCGCGGCCGGCAACATGGACTCGATGATCAATCGCTACACGGCGGATCGCAAAGTCCGCAACGACGACGCCTACACGCCCGGCGGCATCGGCGGCCGGCGGCCCGACCGCTGCTCGCTGGTCTACTCGCAGCGCTGCAAGGAAGCCTACGGCGACGTGCCGATCGTGCTCGGCGGCATCGAGGCCTCGCTGCGGCGCATCGCGCACTACGACTACTGGCAGGACAAGGTGCGGCGCTCGATCCTGGTCGATGCCCATGCGGACATCCTGCTGTACGGCAACGCCGAGCGGGCCGTGGTCGAAATCGCGCACCGGCTGGCGCGCGGCGAGCCCGTCAGCGAGATGACGGACATTCGCGGCACCGCGTTCCTGAGGAAGGACACGCCGGAGGGCTGGTGGGAGATCGACTCGACCCGCATCGACCGGCCCGGGCGCGTGGACGCGATCGTGAGCCCCTACGTCAACACGCAGGAAACCGAGGCGTGCGCCACGCAGCAGGCCGAGGGCGAGCCGGAGCCCGCGGCCGAAGCACCGGGCAACGTGCTGCGCTTCGTGCCCGATGCGAAGAAGAACCGTGCACGCTCCGTGATCCGGCTGCCGTCCTACGAGAAAGTGCGCAACGACAAGGTACTCTACGCGCACGCAAACCGCGTGCTGCACCTCGAGACCAACCCCGGCAACGCGCGGGCGCTGGTGCAGGCCCACGGCCGGCAGGAGCTGTGGCTGAATCCGCCGGCCGAGCCGCTGACGACGGCCGAGATGGACTATGTCTTCGGCCTGCCGTACGCCCGGGTGCCGCATCCCGCCTACGGCGACGCGAGGATTCCCGCCTACGAGATGATCCGCTTCTCGGTGAACATCATGCGCGGCTGCTTCGGCGGCTGCACGTTCTGCTCCATCACGGAACACGAAGGCCGCATCATCCAGAGCCGCTCGGAGCAATCGATCCTCGAGGAAGTCGAGAAGATCCGCGACACCGTGCCGGGCTTCACGGGCGTCATCTCCGACCTCGGCGGCCCGACGGCGAACATGTATCGCCTGGCCTGCAAGAGCAAGGAGATCGAGGCCGCCTGCCGCAGGCCGAGCTGCGTGTTCCCGGGTATCTGCAAGAACCTGAACACCGATCACTCGTCGCTGACGCGGCTGTATCGCAAGACGCGTGCACTGCCGGGCATCAAGAAGGTGCTGATCGCCTCAGGCTTGCGCTACGACCTCGCGGTCGAGGACCCGGAGTACGTGAAGGAACTCGTCACGCACCACGTCGGCGGGTATCTCAAGATCGCGCCGGAGCATACCGAGCGCGGCCCGCTCGACAAGATGATGAAGCCGGGCATCGGCAGCTACGACCGCTTCAAGGGACTGTTCGAGAAGTACAGCAAGGAGGCCGGCAAGGAGCAGTACCTGATCCCTTACTTCATTGCCGCGCACCCGGGCACGACCGATCTCGACATGGTCAACCTCGCGCTGTGGCTGAAGAAGTACAACTTCCGCGCGGACCAGGTGCAGGCCTTCTACCCGTCACCGATGGCGACCGCGACGGCCATGTACCACTCGTCGAAGAACCCGCTGCGCAAGGTGACCTACGACAGCGAGAAGGTCGAGATCGTGAAGAGCCGCGTCAAGCGGCGCCTGCACAAGGCGCTGCTGCGCTACCACGACCCGGACAACTGGCCGCTGATCCGCGAGGCGTTGAAAGAGATGAAGCTCGAACACCTGATCGGCTCGGGCCCGGACAAGCTCGTGCCCGCGGAGCAGCCGAAGGGCTACAAGGTGAAGGAGTCGGCGCGGCGCAAGAACACCAAGCAGGCGCACGAGAAGCGGGTGCGCCGCGGCAAGCTGCTGACGCAGCACACGGGGTTGCCGCCGCGGGAGACGTAATTGGGTCTTTGGGCGACCCGGCTGTCACCGTGCATCCGGGCCTACGGTTCGTAGATCGCGTAGATTTTCTTCGTCGTTTCGATGACTTCCCATTGCCCTTCGAAACCAGCGGGAATCACGAAACTGTCGCCAGGGCCTACCTCGAACTCCTCGCCGCTGGCACTGCGCAGGATAGACCGGCCGCTCAGAATCCGGCAGAACTCGTTCTCGGTGTAGTTGACCCGCCAGCAGCCCGGCTCGCCCTCCCAGAGCCCTGAAAAGAACTTGCCGTCACTGCTGGTGTGGTAATTCCAGACCCGCTGTGTGGGCTGGCCGCGAACACACTTCTCTGTTGGTGTGCGGTATTCGTCGACGCCCACCGCCTGGCGGTCGAAAAAGACGATGTCGGCCATACTCCATACTCCGGGCAACAAAGCGCCGAGTGTAAGTCGAGGCTCAACGATTGCGAAAGGTAGTCGAGCGGTTGTAAAGCTGGTGCCGGCACCAGGCGTCGAACCCGGGACCTACCGATTACAAATCAATTCTCCGATCAAGGAATGATGCGGCCTTCAGCTCCGCTTCCTTAGAATTGTGCCGGGTTTTGGGTTCGTGGGCCTGCGCTGTGCAGGTGCATTCTTAGAGGAAAACGGAGTGACCGGCCCGGTAATAATTGGATGGAATTGGATGGACAGATGGATGACGCCGTGGCATCCTCAAATGGATGGAAATGGAGGTTGAAATGGATAGCGCTATCCGGACAGCAACGCTAACGATCACCCCGGCAATCCTCCGGATCATTGCCGAGATCGACGAATTCAAAGGCGCGTGGACAGCGATCGGGCGAATTTCGCCGGACCGCCTCGACGCGTTACGACGAATTGCGACCATTGAAAGCATAGGCTCTTCGACCCGCATCGAGGGAGCCAGGCTCAGCGACAAGGAAGTCGAGGCACTGCTCACGGGCCTCGACATCAAGGCATTCGCATCTCGCGATGAGGAGGAAGTCGCAGGGTACGCCGCAACGATGGAAACGGTTTTTGCGAACTGGCAAGAAATCACGCTCACCGAAAGCCACATCAAGCAACTGCACCGCGACCTGCTGCAACACTCGTCCAAAGATGCTCGCCATCGCGGAGCGTACAAGACGCACAACAATCACGTCGAAGCCTTCGGGCCGGATGGCGAGAGCATCGGCATCGTCTTTGAAACGGCAACTCCGTTTGACACACCGCAATTGATGACTGCGCTCGTCGAATGGACGCGGACAAACCTGGAGAACGGCGAACTGCACGAGTTGATCGTTATCGCGATCTTTGTTGTCGTCTTTCTCGCAATCCATCCCTTCCAGGATGGTAATGGACGGCTTTCACGCATCCTCACAACACTCCTGCTGCTCCGAGCAGGCTACCGCTATGTGCCCTACAGTTCGCTGGAAAGCGTTATCGAGCACAGCAAGGATGCCTACTACCTCAGCCTGCGCCAGACGCAAGGTACGATACAGACCGACACGCCTGACTGGCAGCCCTGGCTGGAATTCTTCCTGCGTTCGCTGCAGCAACAAAAAAAGCGGCTGGAAAAAAAGATCGAACGCGAACGCCTTGTCGTCGGCGACCTGCCTGAACTTTCAGCACAGATACTCCAATTGTGTCGCGAGCATGGACGCGTGACAGTGGCCGATGTCGCGAAAGTCACGGGCGCAAACCGCAACACGGTCAAGGATCATCTGAAGGCACTGACCAGGGCAAACCATCTCGAGCGGCACGGCGCTGGTCGAGGGACCTGGTACAGCCTTGCGACCGATTGAGTCCCTCGCGCGCCGTCCAGTACCTACAAGGAATAATTAGGAAAGCAGTCGACGATTCTTAGAAAATCTGGTGCCGGCACCAGGAGTCGAACCACAACCGTGGCAGGCACGAACAAACGGCACGAAGCCCGTGACATACCGTGACCAACCCCTGCCGGGGGACCCTGTAACGGCCCAAATACCAAGGGCCCCTTCACGGGGCCCTTGGTATTTGGTGCCGGCACCAGGAGTCGAACCCGGGACCTACTGATTACAAATCAGTTGCTCTACCAGCTGAGCTATGCCGGCGCTGTTCTGTTAATCACCCTCGCGAGGGTGACGAATTATTGGCTTTTCGCCCCGCGGACTCAAGGGCGCGCTTCACCTTATTGTCCCTGCGGGCAGGTCGCGGCGTCCCGCAACTTTACCTTCTCTTCACCGTATTGCTCGATGATGGCGCCGGCGCCCCGGCCCGGCGGCAGCGCGATATCGACGAAGTAGACCGTGCCTTCGTTCATGCGCGGCGTGATCTCCGCATTGAAACCGATGCCCTTGGCCTGCAGCTCGATTTTCTCCGCGCCGTTGATGTCGCCGAAGAGTCCCAGCGATATCTTGATCCCCTCGTCGTCGGTCTCGACCAGATAGGCATCGCCGAGCCCGCCATCGCGCAGCTTGCGGAGTATCTCGTTCCCGGCCGCGCGGCTCTCCACGTTGCGAATCTGCACCCAGTGGCCGACGAAGATCTGGCCGACGGTCGACCGCACTTCGGCACGCATGCCCTCGCCCGAATAGCGGGTCTGGGCGGTGTCCGCGTCGGTGCTGGCGCGGAACGGGCCAACCGTCACGCAGGAGCGGCCCACCACGGCCTCGAGAGCGGACGGCTCGCCGGAGCCGAGCACGGCACCGACGCTCGCAACCGCTTCCTCGGACCGGTCCGCCGTAACTTCGAGCGGCGGCCCGAGATCGGACTCCTCGACGATCGCGACGCCCGGCTGCGCCGGCTTCTCGCCGAACCACCCCCACAGGAAGTAGAGGATGTTCGCGAGCAGCAGCAGTAACAGCAGGTTTCTCATCGCTCGTCTAAGGTGTCTTGAAGCATTCGGGCCAGACCCTGGAGGACAAGGTGCGGGCGATGCAGTGGTTCGGTGCCAAGCGCCGTTAGCATGCGTGACGCATCGCCGCCGGTCAAGACCACCGCCGGATCGTAAGCATTTGATCGCAAAGTCCTAATCGCCCTGTCCACGGCGCCGGTGACGGCGTTCCAGGCACCGTGCTGGACGGCCTTGCTGGTGGTGTCGCCGAACATGTCGAGCCCCGTGGCGGCGGGCAGGCGTCCCGCCACGGCGGGGATGTCGCTGGTGCTGGCATTGAGTGCCTCGAACATGAGCCGCACCCCCGGAATGATCTGGCCGCCCAGGTGCCGGCCCTCGTTGTCGATCGCGTCGATGGTGACCGCGGTGCCCGCGTCGACAACCACGCACGCCGATTCCAGCTCCGCCCAGGCACCGATCATCGCCACCCAGCGGTCGACGCCGAGGCGCCGCGGGTGACGGTAGCCGCTGCGCACGCCGCAGGCCTGCCGCTCCGACTTCGCGAAGTGCACGTCGCAGCCGCAGTGCATGCCCACCACGCCGGACAGCCGGGTCGCGAACGTCGCGCCTGCGACGTTGCTCACCTGCACGGCATCGACGCTGCGCGGCAGCCGCGACGTGAGAACCCCGAGCCCCTCGTCGCGAATCCTGCTCATCGCGATATGGCCGGTCTTGTGGATCTGGCCGCCCTCGAGGACCCCCCACTTCAACCGCGTATTGCCGACGTCCAGCAGCAGCGCTGTCACGATACCGCACCCCCGATTCCATCCACCCGGATCGACCCGGAAATCACGCGCGTCGTGGTCGTCGCCCGCTGCACGAGCAACGCGCCGTCCTCGTCGATGCCGGATGCCGTGCCCCTGATCGCGCCGCCCGGTTGCTCCACGGTCACGGCGCGCCCTTGAAGCCAGTCGTACCCGCGCCAGGTATCGGCGAATGCCGCGAACCCGTGCTGCTCGAACGTCAGCAGCGCTTCGACGATGTGGTCGATCATCGCGGCGTACAGCGGTTCGCGCACCACGCGGCGACCGAGAATGCGCTCGAGGTCCACCGGCGACTGCGCCCAGCCCGAGTCGACGCCCGCGAGGATGTCCGGCGGCAGCTCGAGATTGATGCCGATGCCGATGACGACCGCGGCATTGCCGTCGGAGCGGTAATGCGACTCCGCGAGCATGCCGCCGAGTTTGCCGTCGCCCGCGACGATGTCGTTGGGCCACTTCAGCTTGACGCCGTCGGCACCCGTGTCACGGAGTGCATGCACGGCCGCCACGCCGACGGCGAGCGTCAGCGCGGCCATGTTGCCGGGCCGCTCGCGGAACGTGTGCGCAATCGACAGGCACAGGCTCGAGCCGGGCGCGGACAACCAGCGCGTCCCGCCGCGTCCCCGGCCCGCCGTCTGGTGGTCGGCAATCGCGGCACGGCACATGCCGGTCGCCGGCGCGGGTTGCGCCATCAGCCAGGCGTTGGTCGAGTCGATCTCGAGGAAGACGTCGAGCTGCGCCATCCTCGCGATGCTTGCCGGGTTCAGCGCGTCGCGGATGGCCGCCGCGTCAATGCGGCTCATTGTCGGCGGACCGTTTCTTGCGACGGAACAGCATCATCTTCTCGTTGCGGTTTTCCACGCCGTCACGCATGCGCTGGATATTCGCGCGGTGCCAGAAGATGATGAACATCGCCATCACGGCGGAATAGATGAACAGGGCCTGGTCCCCGGGCAGGCGTGTAACCGCGAGCCACACCGGGACGGACACCGCCGCCGTCATCGTGGCGAGCCCGACGTAGCCCGACAACACGACGACGAACGCCCAGACGAGCAGCATCGGCGGGATGACGGCCGGGTTCAACGCAACGAAGGTGCCGACGTAAGTCGCCGCCCCCTTGCCGCCGCGAAAATTGTGATAGAACGGCCACACGTGGCCGAATACCGCCGCCGCCCCGCAGCACAGCGCGAGCCAGGTGCGCGATACCTCGGGGTCGATGCCGACGAACGGAATGTCGAGCAACGGGATGACCCCTGCGCCGACGATCCCCTTGCCGACATCGATGATCACGACGCCCAGCGCGAACCCTGCACCCTGGGTGCGCAACGCATTCGTGCCGCCCGCGTTGCCGCTGCCCATCGTGCGAATGTCGACGCCGCCGCGGATCCGGCCAATGACCATGGCGCCCATGACGGAACCGAGGAAATAGCTCAAGAGGAACTTGACGCCGAGTTCGAGCATCACGCGAGACCTTTGCCAGTGGCGACCGGCGCATTGTAGCATCGGGTACCCTGCACGACGGTCACTCGATGGCGAGCCGAACCCCCGCGCTGTTCCTGAACCCCGTTGCCGGCCGCGGCCGCGCGAAGCGCCGCTTGTCCCGCATACTCGAACTGCTGGAAGAGACCGGCATCCACGTCGTCGTCCACCAGAGCGTTGCCGTTGGCGACCTGGAAGCCCAGGTCCGGGAAGCCGTATCGGCCGGCGCGACGCAACTGATCGTGGCCGGCGGCGACGGCAGCATCCACGAGGCGGTGAACGGCATCATGTCGGCCGGCGGCGGGGCCGCGCTCGGCATCGTGCCGGTGGGCACCGGCAACGACTTCGCAAAAGCGGCCGGGATACCGCTCGACTGGGAGGCGGCTACGACGCTGCTCGCCCGGCGCATCGCGGACGGCGCGCCGCCGCGCAGTATCGACCTCGGCCGCATGAACGAGCGCTGGTTCGCCAACGGTGCCGGCATCGGGCTGGATGCGACGGTGACGAAGATCGCACGCTCCTATCGCTGGCCGATCGGCGACCTCGTCTACCTGGTCGCCATTTTCCAGACGATGCTGGAAGGCATCACGACGCCGCAGCTCCTGATCGAGGCCGGCGAATTCCGCTGGGACGGGCCGCTTACGCTCGCCAACGTCTCCAACGGCCCGTGGGTTGGCGGCATGTTCCACATCGCACCCATGGCGAAGAACGACGATGGCACGCTGGAACTGCTGGTCGCGGCACCGGTCACGCGACGCCGCATCCTGCAGCTGCTGCCGAAGCTCGTGCGCGGCACGCACATGGCGGAACCGGAGATCGTGCACGCGAGCGTGCAGCGGGTCAGGGTAGCGGCGTCGGCCGCGGTGCCGTCGCACCTCGACGGCGAGGTGCAGCCGATGCAGTCGGAGTTCGAGATCGAAGTGCTGCCGGGCGCACTGCGCCTGCTGTAGGAGCGGGCCTGGGCCCGCGAACGATGTCAGCCCCGCACCATTCGCGGTTCGAGAACCGCTCCTACAGGCCAGGCGATACGACCGGCCCTTGTAGGAGCGGGCCTCGGCCCGCGAACGATGTCGGCCCCGCACCATTCGCGGTTCGAGAACCGCTCATACAGGCCAGGCGATACGACCGGCCCTTGTAGGAGCGGGCCTCGGCCCGCGAACGATGTCAGCCCCGCACCATTCGCGGTTCGAGAACCGCTCCTACAGGCCAGGCGATACGACCGGCCCTTGTAGGAGCGAGCCTGGGCCCGCGAACGATGTCAGCCTCGAACCACTCGCGGTTCGAGAACCGCTCCTACAGGCCAGGCGATACGACCGGCCCTTGTAGGAGCGGGCCTGGGCCCGCGAACGATATCAGCCTCGAACCACTCGCGGTTCGAGAACCGCTCCTACAGGGGTTTGCGGGAACCGAGGTAGATCGCGAACAGCGCGATTGCCGCACCGGCGATCTCGATGGGCTGCATCGGGCGGTCGAAGAACAGCACGTCCCACACGAAACTGAGCGTCGGTTGCAGCAACAACGCCAGCCCGGCCTCGGTCGTGGACACGTGCGGCAGGCTGCTCGCGAGCAGCAGGGCGCCGAAACTGTGCGACAGGATGCCGTAGCACAGCAGCCACTTGATGTCGGCGGGGTCCGGCACGGCGAGCGATACACCCTCGGCCTGCGCGATGAGCACCAGGATGAACGTGCACACCAGCGACACCACGGCCACTTCCGCGAGCGGCAGCCGGGACGCACTGCCGACCCGCGCGGCACGCAGTGAGAGCAGGTAACCCGCGTACATCGTCGCGGTGAGCAGGCCGAAGATGACGCCCAGCCGGTAATCGCCGGGCAGGCTCCGCCAGTCGAGCCCGACGATCAGCAGCAGCCCGACGAGCGCGAGCGGGACGGCGAGCAACTGCATGGCAGCGGGCTTCTGCCGCAACAGCACGACACCCGCGAACATCATGATGAACACCTGGAAGTTCGCGAGCAGCGTCGACAGGCCCGGGCCCACGTAGATGATGGAGCGGTGCCAGAAGAACAGGTCGAGGGAGAAGAACGCACCGGCGAGCCCGACGAGCAGCCAGGCGCGTCTCGAGAGCTGCAGCTTCTGCCGCGCAAACGCCATCAGAACGAGCACCGTCACGCTGCCGATCGCGACGCGATAGAATCCGCTGGTCGTCGGCGGGACCGATACCAGTTTCACCCAGACGGGCGACAGGCTGATGAGCACCGCACCGAGGAACAGGCGCAGGTGCGGGGTGTTCAGGGACCCGGCCGGCACGGCCTCGCCTAGCCGTGCAGCCACGCCATGCGGCGCGATTCCACGTCCAGCTCGACGTCCTCGACCAGCTCCAGGTAACAGGTATCCAGCGGTGCCGACGCGAGCCGGATGCGCGTGCTGACGAGTTCGTCGCCGCGGAACACGACGAGCTCCAGCTCGTCGCCGTCGCGGTACGCCTTGAGACGCTTGTCGGCATTCCCGGCGGTGAGCAGCAGCCCGTCCAGCGCCACCGCTTCGTCACCCGGCGCGATGCCCGCGAGTTCCGCAGGGCCGCCGTTCATCACGGCCGTGAAGGTGGACTTGCCGTTGCTCTCCGCGAGCGTGGCGCCCAGCCAGACGCCGCGCTGCCTGGAATTCTCGAGTTTCTGTCCGCCCTTGTCGCTGCTGCCGGACGCCGCCCGCACGTGGTACTGGATGCCGTGGGTGTGCAGCAGGGTGTCGAGGGGCAGTTCGCCGGTGCCGCGCACCGCTGCGTGGAAGAAGTCGTCGAGGTCGAGGCCCGACACCTCCGCGGCCACGGCCTCGAAGCCGTCCTCGGGCATGCCCTCCCCGGTTTCGCCCCAGCGTTCCCAGCAGGCTTTCATGACGTCGTCGAGAGACACACGGCCCTGCGTCTCGCAGCGCAGCTTCAGGTCCAGGGCCAGCGCGATCAGGGAACCCTTGGCGTAGTAGCTGACGATCGCGTTGGGTGCGTTGGCATCCTGCTTGTAGAACTTGATCCAGGCATCGAAGCTCGATGCCTCGACGCTCTGCTTCAGGCGACCGCTGCCCCGCAGCACCCGTGAGATCGTGCGCCCCAGCAGTTCGAGGTAGCTCTTCTCCGTGATGAGGCCGGAGCGCACGAGCGCGAGATCGTCGTAATAGGACGTGATGCCCTCGAACACCCACAGGAGCCCGGTGTGGGTTTCCGCCGCAAGGTCGTACGGCGTGAATACCGCCGGCTTCATGCGCTTGACGTTCCACGCGTGGAAGTACTCGTGGCTCGCGAGACCGAGGAACGTGCGGTAGGCGTCGCCGACCGCCTCCTCGCCGCGGGCCGGCAGGTTGTCGCGCGCACAGACGAGGCTCGAAGACCAGCGGTGCTCGAGGCCGCCGTAACCGCTCCCCGCCGCGTACACGAGGAAGACGTAGCGATCGAAGCCCTCGGGCACGCCGAGCAGGGCCATGTGGCGCTCGCACACCGTCTCCAGGTCGTGACACAGCCGGCCCATGTCGACCCGCGTCTTGCCACGGATGGCGATCGCATGCGGAATACCCCGCGCTTCGAACTCGCCGATGGAGAGGTTGCCGGCCTCCACGGGGTGATCGATCAGCTCCGCGTAGTCGTCGGCCGCAAACGTCCCGAAACCATACGGCGGTCCGTCCTGCTGCCGCATCGACGTGGCGACGCGCCACTCCGCCGCACCCGGCACTTCCGGCGGCACGATCTCGAGTTCGCAGGGAGCATCCTCCTGCCCTGCCACGGCGAAGAAGACGCAGGGGCCGTTGAAGTACGCGTGCGTGTTGTCGAGATGGGCGCCGCGGACGCTCAGGTCGTACGCATAGATCACGGCGACCAGCGTCAACGGCTTTTGCGCGGGCGCAGCACGCCAGCGGCTCTTGTCGAGCTTCGCCAGGGGCACGTCGAGGCCGTCCGCTTCGGCACGGATCGAGACGACGTTGCGCGCGTAGTCGCGAATCATGTAGCTGCCCGGTATCCAGGCCGGCATCGCGAAGACCTGGCCTTCAGGGTCCGGGCGTGTGACCGTCAGCCGCACCTCGAACAGGTGCGCCGCCGGATCGTGCGCCGATATTCGATAGCGGTGCGGTGCGCTCATTCGCGATCAGCCGTGAAACGGTTCGGTGAGCTTCAGCGTCAGGCACTTCGCCGAACCGCCGGCCTTCAGGAACTCGGTGAGTTCGACTTCCTGCACCTTGAAGCCGGCCAGCATCAGCCGTGCTTTCAGCGGGTCGGACGCACGATGCAGGAACACCCGATCGCCGATGTTGACCGCGTTGCACGCGAAGTTCCCGGCATCCATCGTGTCCACGATGATGCGCTTGTGCGGCGGGATGCGCGATTCGATCGCGATCCTGGAGTCGAAGTCGAACGCCGGCGGATGGTACATCAGGAAGCCGTCCGTCAGCGGACAGAAACAGGTGTCGATGTGGTAGAAGCGCTCGTCCGTCAGGCGGATGGAGACGACCTCGAGGTCGAAGAACTTCCGGATCTCGGCATGCGCCTCGATCTCGGTGCGAAACCCGTAGCCCGTCCACAGCCACGGGCCGCCGCGGTCGTGCAGGCAGTCGCCTGCACCCTCGAAGCCGATCTTCTCGTCGAGGGCGAGCAGTTCGAAACCGCTTTCGCGAAACCATTTCTTGAAGTGGGTCTCTTCCGGCCGCCGCTCGTGCGGCATGAAATGGCTGGCGATGGCCTTGTTGCCGTAAACGGCGCCGGCATTCGCCGTGAACACCATGTCCGGCAGGTCCGGTTGCGGGTCGATCGTTACGACCTCGGCGTAGCGGGCAATCGCGTCACGCAGGGTTTCCCACTGCTGTCGCGCGAGATTGAGACTCATCGTGCCTTCATGGCCGGCCATCCACGGGTTGATCACGTAGTCGACCGTGAAGAAGTCCGGCGGGCACATCAGGATCTTGTCGTTGCTGTTGTCCATGCAATACTCGGAGCCGGGCGGCGTAGCAGTATAACCGAAGCACCTCGCGGCGGATCAGGCGGTCGATGCGTCCCGCGGCAGGTGGATCTCCGCCAGCATGCAGCGCACGCTGCCGCCGGCCGAGTCCTCGATATCGTCGATGGCAGCGGTCACGACGCGGCCGTTGGCCTCTAGTTTCGCCCGCTGGTCCGCGCGCAGCGAGTCCCAGGCGCGCTGCGACATGGCCATCACCGGCACGCCGTCCGCCGCGCGCAACTCGAGCATGTTGCCGGCGAATGATTCGAGCTGGTCGAAGTCGAGCGAGACCAGGTCGTGACCCGTGGACGCCAGCCGCTCGAGGACAGCCGCGCGCTGATCGTCGCGCGCGATCGCCGCCTCGCAGACCACGGCGAGTTTCTCGCCGACCGCCATCAGCACGTTGGTGTGATAGATGGGGATGCCGTGCCTGTCGACGGCCTCGAACGCGACCACGTCATAGTCCATTCGCTGCGCGAAATCCCCGAGGACGTCGAGATGGGTGCGGGACGAGAGACAGGCATAGGCGACACGGTTGACGCGATCGAGAACCATGCTGCCGGTGCCCTCCAGGAAACGGTCCTCCGCTTCGTGGTGGGACAGGTCGACGATCTCCCGCACCTGGTACCCGAACTCGGCATCGAGACAGTCGATGACATCGGGACGCCGCTCGCAGCGGCGGTTTTCGGCCTCCATCGGATAGAGCACCACGGTGCCGTCCGCGTGAAAGCTGACCCAGTTGTTGGGAAACACCGAGTCGGGCGTATGCGGCTCGGTTCGTGTCGTCGAACACGAGAACGTCGATCCCCGCGCCGCGCAGGGCCGCTACCAGGCCCTCGAACTCGGTCAGGGCCGAGCGCTGCTGCTCGGCGGGGGATGCATCCGGCTCGGTCTGGAAAGCATTCGACTCCGCCGTCTGCGGGTTGCTCTGGAAGCGCGCCGGCCGGATCATCAGGACGCTCGATGCCAGTTGTGATTCTTTAGTCATCGTCATAGAGTCTGCCTGCACCAGGCCTGCGCGGAGCTTGCTCCACGCGGTGATCGAATACAAGTCCGGCAAATCCCGCGGGAATACGCATGATAAACCAGACGACGGCGGCCCGAATTCGTGCCGCACTCAGCAACCCGGGCTGGGTCTGCCTGACGTGGTTCGGCATGACGGCCGGCGTCTCGCTGCTTGCGGTGCCCGCGCAGTTCGGGGCCACGGCAGCCACCCGGGCGGTGTCGCTGGACGTGGCGCGCACGATATTCACGGCGCTGAACAAGGCGGAACTCGTTGCGCTGGTGCTGCTGCTCGTCATCGTCCGCGTGTCCGGCAATGCCCGCCGGTGGTGGGCAGCCGTTTCCGCGCTCGCGTTCATCGTCCTCATGCAGACGGTCTGGCTGTTGCCCGAACTCGCGGAGCGGTCGAGAATGATCCTGTCCGGAACCGAACCGCCACCGTCGATCGCGCACGCCGCCTACTCGACGCTGGAACTCGTCAAGCTCGGCCTGTTACTCGTATTCGGGCTGGCCGCCATCACCCCTTCGAAGACACGACAACCATGAACGACTCAAGCCGCAAACACAGCGTCCTCGAAGCGAAGGACGGGCACAGGATCCAGCTGCAGTCCTGGGCGACCGACGGTGAGCCCGCCGGCACCATACAGCTGTTGCACGGGCTCGGCGAACACATCATGCGCTACGACCGCTTCGCGGTCGCGGCGGCCGGGCGCGGCTACGCCGTTTACGGTCACGACCATCGCGGCCACGGCCTGTCCGCAGGCGAGCGCGGCTATTTCGCCGACGAGGACGGCTGGCACAAGGTCGTCGAGGACGTGCGGGTCGTCAACGATCACATTCGCGAAACTCACCCGTCGAAGCCGGTCATCATGCTGGGTCACAGCATGGGGTCCTTCATCGCCGAGACCTTCGCGATGCACTACGGCGCGCACCTGGACGGCCTGCTGCTGTCCGGCTCGTCCTGGCCGCAGCGGTTGCAGGTCCTGCCCGGACGCCTGCTCGCAAAACTCGAGTCCCTGCGGGTAGGCAGGCGCGGCAACAGCGACCTCATCAATGCGATCGGCTTCGGTGCGTTCAACCGGCCGTTCCGACCGGTGCGCACCGAGATGGACTGGCTGTCGCGCGACGAAGCCGAGGTGGACCGCTACATCGCCGACCCCCTGTGCGGCGGTCCCTTCACCTGCGGCCTGTGGCTCGATTTCCTCGGCGGGTTGTTCGACCTCGGATCCGACCATGCGCTGACGCGGATCCCCGGCGACCTGCCGATCCTCATCACGGGCGGCAGCGCGGATCCCGTCGGCGGCGACAAGGGCATGACGGGGCTGGCCATGCACTACATGCAGACCCTGCACCAGCGGGTGAAGCTGAAGCTGTATCCCGAAGGCCGCCACGAGATGCTGAACGAGGTCAATCGCGACCAAGTGACGAGCGACTGGCTCGAGTGGATGGACCAGGTTACCCGGCTGTAGGCGCGGGCCTCGGCCCGCGACTGCGACTGGTTCGCGATTCGAGAAGCGCTGCTACGGCAGCCGGAAAAGAAAAACCCCGCTCGAGGCGGGGTTTTTCACGATCACACGAAGGCGATCCTAGAAGGTCAGCCTGGCACGAAGGTACCACGACAT
Source organism: uncultured Gammaproteobacteria bacterium (assembly GCA_963712755.1). Taxonomy (GTDB): domain Bacteria; phylum Pseudomonadota; class Gammaproteobacteria; order Steroidobacterales; family Woeseiaceae; genus UBA1847. The sequence goes on from CAVQIY010000002.1 coordinate 474,234, forward strand.
TCCGTTGAAGCCGAACGGGCTGGCCTCGGAATACAGCTGGCCCAGATCGCCCGCACCCGGGTTCTTGTCGGGGTACGTGTCGAACAGGTTGTCGACGCCGGCAATGAACTCGATGTTGTCACGGAACATGTAGGCGACTTCTGCGTCAACCAGGACCTTCGCGCCCATCCCGGGAACGCCGTTGCCGGTGTCGTCCCACTCGCCGTAGTAATTGCCGCGAAGCAGCGTGCGCAAATCGCCGATGACATGCGTCCACGTTACGACGCCCTTGTAATTCGGCAGCAGGTTCTCGAGCGCGTTCACACGGTCCTCATCGATCGGGTTGACCGATCCGACATTGTCGACTTTCGTGTCGTTGTAGTTGAGAGCAATCGTCACATCCGAATCGCCGTTACCCAGCGCGAAGCCGAAACGTCCCACGATGTCGACACCCGTGGTGGTGGTATCGAAGCTGTTGGAGAAGAAACGGAATTCCGACAGGTCGTCGAGACCGATGAAGTCCTGGCGGTTGATGATGCCGTCAGCGTCCAGCTCGGTCAGCGCTTCCGAAACCGTCGTGTAGTTGGTGCCGCCGCCGGCGAAATTCAGCGCGTCCAGGAAGTTGACGTTCGCGCCGAGTGCGACGCGGTCGGTTACCTCAATCTGGTAGTAGTCGATCGTCCAGGTCGTTGCGCCCAGGTCGAAGGCTACACCGAAGGCCAGGTTGGTGGCTTCTTCCGGCCCCAGCGTCGGGCGACCCGCGTCGGGTCCATTCTGGAAATCGACGTAGTCGGCCGCCAGCTGGCCGGCCGCCGAAGACAGCGGCAACGTGCCCTGGTCGATCAGCACGCCATTGACGTTCTGCGTCGTCACGTTGGTGATGTTCGCCTGTCCGGCCGTGGGTGCGTGGAAACCCGTCGAGTAGGCGGCGCGGATCCGGAACGAGTCGGTCACGTGGAACATGCCGGCAAGCTTGTAGTCCGTCGTATCGCCGAATTCGCTGAAGTCTTCGTAACGAATCGCACCTTGCAGCGTGAGCCTGTCGGTGATGTCGGCCTCGAGGTCGACGTAGGCAGCCACACTGTCCTGGCTGGCGGACGTAGTGTTCGGGAATCCGCCGAAGCCGTTGGAACTCGACGAGAAGCCCTGGTCGGCGAGTACGCCGAGCGCGAACGACTGGGGATCGCCGGCGAACAGGTCGAATTCCTCTTCGCGGTACTGGGCACCGAAGGCGACGTTGAGATCGGACGCCATGCCCGCATCCACGGAGTAGACGAAGCCTGCATCGGCGATGGTCTCGGTCTGCTCCTGGCCACCCGGCACGAAGTCACGCGGCGTGTTCGGGCCGAGCGACGCATTGATCGTGTTGCGGATGAAGAAGTCCGTCCGGTTGGAGCCCTGCGACAGGCTGAAGTCGTAGCCCAGCCCGGTGCCGATGTCGAACTCGCCACGCAAACCGAGTGACAGCGCCATGTCCTCGTTGTCGCCGCCGAAGCGGGGAACGAAGCCGTTGGGAATCGTTTCGAGGAAGGAGAAGCAGTTCGGATCGGCGGATACTGCGGCGAGGATGATCGGATCCGGAATCAGGCCGGTGTACGGAATGCCGTCCACGCAGGCACCGGAACCGTCGCCGGTGAGATCACCGACAAGCACCGAGGTGACGCCATTCGGGTCTGCCAGCCCGGTATTGGCGTCGACCAGGGGCCCGCGATAAACGCCGGCGCGCTGGCCACCGGATGTTTCGGCGAGCGGGGTGCGGTAGAAGAATCCGCCCGTAACGGTACGCTGCGCATAGTTACCGAAAAAGTAGAGTTCTGTGCTCTCGTTCAGTTCATAGGCCGAATTGACGAAAAACTTGATGTCATCGTCGACGTCCGGCTGGCCCCAGTACTGTGGAACCTCATTCGTGTAGCTATTGATCCGCTGAAAATCGCCCGCACCCGGATAGCCGGCTGCGATCATTGCCTGGACGTCGTCGCGGACGACCGAACGAACGGTACCTTCCACGTCACTGTATTCGCCGGTCAGGTTAATGAAACCCGAGTTGCCCAGCGGCAGGCCGAAGTTTGCGGCAATGCGATAGTTCGCGCCGTCGCCCTCACTGGTCGAACCGTAGTTCGCCACGACCTCTGCGCCATCGGCATCGTCTCTCAGGACGAAGTTGAGAACGCCCGCGATGGCATCGGAACCGTATTGCGACGAAGCGCCGTCACGAAGCACCTCGACCTGCTTGATCGCAAGCGAGGGGATGGCGGAAATGTCGACGCCCTGGGCACCGTCGGAAATACCGCCGCCCAGGAACGAAATGATGGAGCCGCGATGACGCCGCTTACCGTTCACCAGCACCAGGATCTGGTCCGGCGAGAGGCCGCGAATGTTCGGCGGCCGCACGATGGTCGCCGCGTCACTGATCGGCTGCGTGTTGACGTCGAACGACGGAACCGTCGTGCGCAACAGGTTCTGAAGATCAGACGACGAGTTCTGGCGAATCTCCGCGCCCGAGATGACGTCGATCGGCACCGGCGAGTCGGCGGCCGAGCGATCCGCTCTGCGCGTGCCGGTGGTGACGATTTCCTCGATCGGTCCATCGTCCTTTGCGGCAGATCCCTGCGCGAACGTTTGTTGTGGTAAAGCAACAACCAGCGCCGAGATCACGCCGATCGCGAGCTTGTGCTGCCCTTTGAATGTTATATCCACGATTTCCTCCTGTAGTGAATTGCCGCCTGCAGCACACGTATCACGCCATCCCCGGTTGGAATACGCAGCGTCACCAGCATTGTGACGTGTGTGGCAGAGACCCCCCAATTACGGCGCGTTGCAAAATAACGACACCGCCGCAGTTGACAACTATTCTCCTTTGCGCGGGCAGAGTCAAGTTTTTCGCGGCTCGAGGTACGCCCATTCGAACCCGTCGGCAAGGCGCAGGCCCTGCGCGCGGAATGCCTCGAGATCGGCGACCCCGGGGGTCGAGAAGTAGTGCCCCCCCGGCTTCTGCGCGGTTGCCGCAGGCTGTCTGCCGGCCGTGATCGCCGCCAATGCCGCCGTGACGAGCTCGCAGCCCGGCCCGTAGAGGCGCAGCACGTTCGCGAGGTAACTCGTGCCGTAGTCGGCGGGAATCCGGCGGATGCCGATCACCGGTCCGGTGTCGATGCCGCCGTCGACGATGCGGTGCAGCGTGGCGCCGATCGTCGCCGCGCCGTGCAGCATGGCCCAGAACGTCGCCATCACGCCCTTGTAGTCCGGCAGCACGCCGGAGTGCAGGTTGAGAACACCCAGCCTGGGGACGGCAATGGCCGCGTCCTTCAGAATTCGGCGATAGCGAATCGACACGATCAGGTCCGGCGCGACGGCCTCCAGGACCGCGCGCCCTGCGGCGGCGTTCGGCCGGGTCAGGACGCCGGCGTCGAGCAGCGGTCGCGCCAGGCGACCCGAATCGCGCAACCTCGCGCACAGGCAGGCGTCGATGCGCGCGAGTTCCGCCAGGTCTCGCGGCGTCTCCGCGGAACCCGGCAGGTCACCGGAGAAGAAAGCCACGTAGTCATGCTGCGGCGCCCCCTCGATCACGCGCTGCAGCGCGTAGAGGCTGGGCAGGTCGTCATGGCCGAGAAGTACGATTCTCATGCGAACCCCGAATCAAATGGGCGAAAACGGCATATGCGCCCGGATTGTACCGGCGCGCACATTGAAATCCGGTTCGAAGCGCAACACACTGACGCTTCCGGGGTATCGCGACGGCGAGCAGCAATGAAAACGACTTTCGACTTCAGCGGCAGCAACGTATTCGTATTCGGCGGCACGAGCGGCATCAATCTCGGTATCGCGCGCTGTTTCGCCTCGGCCGGCGCCAGCGTGGCCGTCGCGAGCCGCTCGCAGGAAAAAGTGAACGCGGCGGTCGCCGAGCTGGAATCGCTCGGCGCAGAGGCATCGGGCTACGCACTGGACGTCCGTGACGTGGAGGCCGTGCAGGCCGCGCTGGCCGAACACGATGCCGCGGGCCGCCGCATCGACATCCTGGTGTCCGGTGCGGCGGGCAACTTCCCGGCGCTGGCGAATGACATGTCCCCGAACGGCTTCAAATCCGTGGTCGACATCGACCTGCTCGGCTCCTTCCACGTGCTGCGATCGGCGTTCCCGTACCTCACGAAACCGGGCGCTTCCGTCATCAACATCTCCGCGCCACAAGCCTTCGTGCCGATGCCGATGCAAAGCCACGTCTGCGCCGCCAAGGCAGGCGTCGACATGCTCACCCGGACACTTGCGCTCGAATGGGGTCCGTACGGCATTCGCATCAACAGCATTTCGCCCGGGCCGATCGCGGGCACGGAGGGCATGCGCAGGCTGGCGCCGAACGAGGCGATCGCCGGTCAGTACAAGAAGAGCGTTCCGCTGCAACGCTTCGGCACCGTCGACGAGATCGGCCAGGCAGCGATGTTCCTGTCGTCAGACCTGGCGCAGTACGTCAGCGGCGTGGTGTTGCCGGTCGACGGTGGCTGGTCGGTAGCGGGCGCGAGCGCCGCCGCACTTGCCATGGCTCAGCACGTGGGCGGCGCCGGGTAGCCGGGAGCCTGCGGGTCCCGCCTATTTCGCGCGCAGCGCGTCACGAATCTCGGTAAGCAGTTCTTCTTCCCTGCTCGGCGTGGGGGGCGGCGGCGGTGCCGCTTCCTCTTTCTTCTTGACGGTATTCATCGCCTTTACCACCAGGAATATCGCAAAAGCAATGATCAGGAAGTCGATGACGGTCTGCACGAAGACACCATAGTTCATAGTGACCGCCGCCGCCTCGCCCTGGGCATCCTTGAGGGTTATGGCGAGATCGGAGAAATCCACGCCGCCGAGCGCAAGACCGATCGGTGGCATCAGTACGTCGGCCACGAACGAAGAAACGATTTTGCCGAAGGCGCCGCCCATGACGATACCGACCGCCATGTCGACGACGTTACCGCGCATCGCGAAGGATTTGAATTCAGAGATCATTGACATTGTTGTTCCCCAATTTGAAAGAGAAGACCTCGCGATCCGATGGTCGTTGAGGGTCCCGGTAGCTCCGTCGAGAATCGCTCTTGTAAAGGGCTACGCCGATTTTTCTAGCACCGAAGAACACGGTTTGCAATCGCGCCCTGACCACCCGGTATCGGGCGCTCGCTCAATGACTTGCCGGATGCTTCACGGTATCCCGCCATACCACGATGATCATCGCTGAACTGACGGCGATGGCGAGCAGTTGCGCAACCCCCCACCACTGATGCCAGGCCATCGCGTCATTCGTCGAACAGATCGCAAGGCCCGTGACATAAACCGAGCGCGAAATCACGAAAACCTGGTAGCCCCCGGCGAGCATGAGCGCCGCGAGGGGCAGACCGAGCCAGCGCAGTATGCGGTGAATCTCGTCGAGGGGCCTGGTCGCCCGAAGGAGCAACGCGAACCCGACCGTTACCGGTACGAGCAGCAGCAGCACCCGGTGCAGTTCGTCGCCGTCGGGACCGCATCCGAGGCTGCGCAGCGCGGCAAGCCACACGAAGTGCGCGTAGAGCATCATCCAGGCGACGAGTGCAGAGCCCAGGCGCAAGAAGACTTCCGAGAATTGCATGACAGGCTACTAGTTAGCAGGACGAGCTCGTTGCATCAAGCGGCGATTGCATTCCCGGCGTGCGCGAGCGGTCTGCGTGCGCCCCAAAAGCCTTATCGCCGGCTCGGCATGTCGGTTTGCGATATAGCGAAAGGTTCGTTGGCGCCGGCAACGATCCGATCGCTCCGGACATCGAAGCATTGAGTGCACCGAAATTCAGCCTGTTCCGTTTCGGTCGCGTGAAAGTTTCAGGTCATCCGTGGTCGAGGAGAGAAAATCATGGGCAAAAAGTATCGCAACACTCTGGTTTCATTGCTGGCAGCGGCCGCTATTACAGCGCCTGCGATCGGCTCTGCGGCGGCACCCACCCAGTTCGACAAGGTAAGCGTCAGGGTCTCTTACGCAGACCTCGATATACACTCGGAGGCCGGCGCCAGGGTGCTCTACTCGCGCCTGAAGCGAGCGTCGGAAGAAGTGTGCGGCATCCAGACACACATCATCAACGGTTCGCTCGCGCAGACGATGAAGGCGCGGGAGTGCTTCAGGGACACGCTCGAGGCTTCCGTCGAGAAAATCGACAGCAGCGCCCTGGACGAGATCCACGCGGGCTAGGTCGAGGGAACAAAAAAAGCCGCAGCACAATGTGCTGCGGCTTTTCGTATCAAGAGCCTGGCGGTGTCCTACTCTCACATGGGGAGACCCCACACTACCATCGGCGCTGAGCGTTTTCACTTCCGAGTTCGAGATGGGATCGGGTGGTTCCCGCTCGCTATTGCCGCCAGGCAAACCGGTTGAGAAGAAAAATGGGGTCGAACCGCATTTTTCATTGAGAATAGTGGTCAGTCGAACGTAATTCAGAAAATGCGGTTCGACCCCATTATTCCCCTCGAATAAGTAACAATTTGGATAGTTTTTGACGTCCTGAGAAGTATTTCTTCGTGCCGCACACATGTCGCGTTCTTCAAGAGTTCTTTGGCGTTATATGGCCAAGCCTCACGAGCAATTAGTACTGGTTAGCTTCATCCATTACTGAACTTCCACACCCAGCCTATCAACCTCGTAGTCTTCGAGGGCTCTTCAGGGACCTCGAGGGTCCAGGGAAACCTAATCTTGAAGGGGGCTTCCCGCTTAGATGCTTTCAGCGGTTATCCCGTCCGTATATAGCTACCCGGCAATGCCACTGGCGTGACAACCGGAACACCAGAGATACGTCCACTCCGGTCCTCTCGTACTAGGAGCAGCTCTTCTCAAGTTTCCAACGCCCACGGCAGATAGGGACCGAACTGTCTCACGACGTTCTAAACCCAGCTCGCGTACCACTTTAAATGGCGAACAGCCATACCCTTGGGACCTGCTACAGCCCCAGGATGTGATGAGCCGACATCGAGGTGCCAAACTCCTCCGTCGATGTGGACTCTTGGGAGGAATCAGCCTGTTATCCCCGGCGTACCTTTTATCCGTTGAGCGATGGCCCTTCCATACAGAACCACCGGATCACTAAGACCGGCTTTCGCCCCTGCTCGACGTGTCTGTCTCGCAGTCAAGCACTCTTATGCCTTTGCACGCAACGTACGATGTCCGACCGTACTGAGAGTACCTTTGCGCTCCTCCGTTACTCTTTGGGAGGAGACCGCCCCAGTCAAACTACCCACCATACACGGTCCCCGATCCGGATAACGGACCTAGGTTAGAACTCCAAACATGCCAGGGTGGTATTTCAAGGTTGGCTCCACGCAGACTGGCGTCCACGCTTCAAAGCCTCCCACCTATCCTACACAAGCATGTTCAAAATTCAGTGTAAAGCTATAGTAAAGGTGCACGGGGTCTTTCCGTCTTGCCGCGGGTACACTGCATCTTCACAGCGATTTCAATTTCACTGAGTCTCTGGTGGAGACAGTGTGGCCATCGTTACGCCATTCGTGCAGGTCGGAACTTACCCGACAAGGAATTTCGCTACCTTAGGACCGTTATAGTTACGGCCGCCGTTTACCGGGGCTTCGATCAAGAGCTTCGCCCGAGGGCTAACCCCATCAATTAACCTTCCGGCACCGGGCAGGCGTCACACCCTATACGTCCACTTTCGTGTTTGCAGAGTGCTGTGTTTTTAGTAAACAGTCGCAGCCACCTGGTCACTGCAACCCCCACCAGCTTAGAAAGCAAGTTTCATCACCAGCAGGGGCGTACCTTCTCCCGAAGTTACGGTACCAATTTGCCTAGTTCCTTCACCAGAGTTTTCTCAAGCGCCTTAGGATTCTCTCCCCACCCACCTGTGTCGGTTTACGGTACGGTTCTGTGTTACCTGAAGCTTAGAAGATTTTCCTGGAAGCATGGCATCGACCACTTCCCGATACAAAGATCGGTCGTCTCGTATCTCGACATTAAGAGCCCGGATTTGCCTAAGCCCTCTGCCTACATACTTTCCCCGGGACAACCAACGCCCGGTAGATCTAGCCTTCTCCGTCCCTCCATCGCAGTAACACCGAGTACTGGAATATTAACCAGTTTCCCATCGACTACACCTTTCGGTCTCGCCTTAGGGGCCGACTCACCCTTCGCCGATTAACGTTGCGAAGGAAACCTTGGGTTTTCGGCGTGCGGGTTTTTCACCCGCATTATCGTTACTCATGTCAGCATTCGCACTTCTGATACCTCCAGCATGCCTCGCGACACGCCTTCACAGGCTTACAGAACGCTCCTCTACCATGCAACACATAAATGCATTGCATCCGCAGCTTCGGTGTATAGCTTGAGCCCCGTTAAATCTTCCGCGCGGGCCGACTAGACCAGTGAGCTATTACGCTTTCTTTAAAGGATGGCTGCTTCTAAGCCAACCTCCTGGCTGTCTGTGCCTTCCCACTTCGTTTCCCACTTAGCTATAACTTCGGGACCTTAGCTGGCGGTCTGGGTTGTTTCCCTTTCCACGACGGACGTTAGCACCCGCCGTGTGTCTCCCGTGATTGAACTTCTCGGTATTCGGAGTTTGCATCGGTTTGGTAAGCCGGGATGGCCCCCTAGCCGAAACAGTGCTCTACCCCCGAGAGTTAAACACGAGGCGCTACCTAAATAGCTTTCGAGGAGAACCAGCTATCTCCAGGCTTGATTAGCCTTTCACTCCTATCCACAGCTCATCCGATAATTTTTCAACATTACCCGGTTCGGGCCTCCAGCAGGTATTACCCTGCCTTCACCCTGGCCATGGATAGATCGCCTGGTTTCGGGTCTGCTCCCAGCTACTCAATCGCCCTATTCAGACTCGGTTTCCCTACGCCTTCCCTAAGTGGTTAAGCTTGCAACTGAAAGCAACTCGCTGACCCATTATACAAAAGGTACGCAGTCACCCCATCTTCAAGCCATCTCACTCCCTGTTTTGAAGGTTGGTCATCGCTTCGCGACCAACCGCTAGCCAACAGGAACTCAAAAGTTGCTCTGCTGGTTTTGGCGGTTGGTCATCGCTTCGCGATGACACCCACAACTTGGGTATCGATGGCATCTTCAGCCGAAATGGCTTGAAGATGGGGCTCCCACTGCTTGTACGCACACGGTTTCAGGTTCTATTTCACTCCCCTCTCCGGGGTTCTTTTCGCCTTTCCCTCACGGTACTAGTTCACTATCGGTCAGTAAGGAGTATTTAGCCTTGGAGGATGGTCCCCCCATGTTCAATCAGGGTTTCTCGTGCCCCGACCTACTCTTTGTTGCTCCTCTAACTCGCCTTTCGTGTACGGGGCTATCACCGTCTATGGCCGAACTTTCCAGATCGTTCCACTAGGGTTGTTAGATTGATGGCAACTGGGCTGGTCCCCGTTCGCTCGCCGCTACTTAGGGAATCTCGGTTGATTTCTGTTCCTACGGTTACTTAGATGTTTCAGTTCACCGCGTTCGCCTCCTGCACCTATGTATTCAGTACAAGATACCCTGCAAGCAGGGTGGGTTTCCCCATTCGGAAATCCCCGGGTGAGCTCGTTTGTCAGCTAACCGGGGCTTATCGCAGACTACTACGTCCTTCATCGCCTCTTACTGCCTAGGCATCCACCATGTGCGCTTAGTCGCTTGACCATATAACCCAAAAAACTCTTTGAGCGAATAACAAACCCGGCTGCGTCCTTTTGTGCATACAACCTCGTTTGTCACCCTGTCCGTCCGAAGACGAACCGTGTCCCGCGACATGTGCAAATGCGACACTTCGAAATGTATCCACATAAAGTGGACCCACTCAAAACGTCAAAAACTTTATCCAAATTGTTAAAGAGCAATGATCGAGGCACCTGGCCTGCGATCGAAAACAGTCGATTCAGCAATCAGTCGCGTCATCCCGACCCGAACTACCACAGCCTCGATCCTCCGCCACGCTGCTTAACCAAAATTGGTGGAGCCAGACGGGATCGAACCGACGACCTCCTGCGTGCAAGGCAGGCGCTCTCCCAGCTGAGCTATGGCCCCTCCTAAGACTGGTGGGTCTGGGAAGATTTGAACTTCCGACCTCACCCTTATCAGGGGTGCGCTCTAACCAACTGAGCTACAGACCCTCGGGCTGTTGCTGAAATCAGATAACTTGTGAGGGGGCTCGCGCCTTCGTTCTCGAGGCGTCGTTGACTCTTTAAAGGAGGTGATCCAGCCGCACGTTCCCGTACGGCTACCTTGTTACGACTTCACCCCAGTCATAAGCCACACCGTGGTAAGCGCCCTCCCGAGGGTTAAGCTACCTACTTCTGGTGCAACCTACTTCCATGGTGTGACGGGCGGTGTGTACAAGACCCGGGAACGTATTCACCGCGACATTCTGATTCGCGATTACTAGCGATTCCGACTTCACGGAGTCGAGTTGCAGACTCCGATCCGGACTACGAGAAGCTTTAAGGGATTGGCTTACCATCGCTGGCTTGCGACCCTCTGTACTCCCCATTGTAGCACGTGTGTAGCCCAGCCCATAAGGGCCATGATGACTTGACGTCGTCCCCACCTTCCTCCGGTTTGTCACCGGCAGTCTCCCTAGAGTTCCCGACCGAATCGCTGGCAACTAGGGACAAGGGTTGCGCTCGTTGCGGGACTTAACCCAACATCTCACGACACGAGCTGACGACAGCCATGCAGCACCTGTCACTCAGTTCCCGAAGGCACCAATCCATCTCTGGAAAGTTCTGAGGATGTCAAGGGCTGGTAAGGTTCTTCGCGTTGCATCGAATTAAACCACATGCTCCACCGCTTGTGCGGGTCCCCGTCAATTCCTTTGAGTTTTACCGTTGCCGGCGTACTCCCCAGGCGGAGAACTTAACGCGTTAGCTGCGACACCGAAAGGCTAAATCCTCCCGACATCTAGTTCTCATCGTTTACGGCGTGGACTACCAGGGTATCTAATCCTGTTTGCTCCCCACGCTTTCGCACCTCAGCGTCAGTATTGGCCCAGGAAGTCGCCTTCGCCACTGGTGTTCCTTCCGATATCTACGCATTTCACCGCTACACCGGAAATTCCACTTCCCTCTACCATACTCTAGCCATGCAGTATCGAATGCAATTCCCAGGTTAAGCCCAGGGCTTTCACATCCGACTTACAAAGCCGCCTACGCGCGCTTTACGCCCAGTAATTCCGATTAACGCTTGCACCCTCCGTATTACCGCGGCTGCTGGCACGGAGTTAGCCGGTGCTTCTTCTGTAGGTTACGTCAAGACTCAGGGTTATTAACCCTAGGCTTTTCTTCTCTACTGAAAGTGCTTTACAACCCGCAGGCCTTCTTCACACACGCGGCATTGCTGGATCAGGCTTGCGCCCATTGTCCAATATTCCCCACTGCTGCCTCCCGTAGGAGTCTGGGCCGTGTCTCAGTCCCAGTGTGGCTGATCGTCCTCTCAGACCAGCTACGGATCGTCGCCTTGGTGAGCCGTTACCTCACCAACAAGCTAATCCGACTTAGGCTCATCCAATAGCGTGAGGCCCGAAGGTCCCCCACTTTCCACCGTGGTGCGTATGCGGTATTAGCATCCGTTTCCGGATGTTGTCCCCCACTATTGGGCAGATTCCTAAGTATTACTCACCCGTCCGCCACTCGTCGCCAGAGAGCAAGCTCTCCGCGTTACCGTTCGACTTGCATGTGTTAGGCATGCCGCCAGCGTTCAATCTGAGCCAGGATCAAACTCTTCAGTTTAAAGCTTTGAGCTTAAAACAGAGCGCAATCCCCACTCTAAATTACTTAGAATTTAGGTTGGTTCTTACACTCGAATTTGCCTCTGCAAACTCCAGCGCAAGCACCCACACAAATTATCTGACTGTATTGTTAAAGAACGACCCCGGTTATTCCGGGGGGACCCACAATTATACAGGCGGAGCGCCATCGTTGGCTAGAGCTCGCCTGCCATAAAAACTTGTTTTGGGGTCTGCCGAGGGACACCGTACCCTCAGCGAGCGGGGCATTATAGCGGCCCGGGCCCCCTCGTCAACAGCAAATTGAAACTTTTATTACGATTTCGACGCGTGTGCCGAAAATCAATGACTTGTAACGGGTGACCCGCCCGGTTCCGCGGTGCTGACCGGCTGCTGGCGGTGCTCTCCCGGTGCCGAAACCCGCAGATTGCAGTACGCCACGAAGGTGATTATCGAAAGCCCCCCAACGGGCATCGCCTTGCAGAGAAACCGGGCTGGCAAATCGCCCATCGCGCAGCTAGATTGGCGCTTTACCTCGATGCGGGCTTCGCGCGTAATGACATACGTGGTTGACGCAGCGCACTGGAACGACTGTTGATACCATGAATTCGCGTGTTCGCCACAACGAGGTCGGGCAACGGCCGGCCCGAGCCGTTTACATGGCCGCCCTGCTGTTCCTGGCGGGTTCGGCGAGCGTCGAGGCGCTGGCGCAGGACCTGGCGCCGCGAACCTACTGGCCCGCGCCGGCCGGTACGCAACTCCTCATTTTCGGTTACGCCCACCAGACGGGCGATATCGTCACCGACCCGTCCATCCCGATCACCGGTGTGGACTCGACGATCGATTCGGGCGTCGTCGCCTACCGGCATTCCCTCGGTCTGTTCGGCCGCTCCGCAAACATCCAGTTCGAATTGCCGTACGTCGACGGCACGACCACCGGCATGGTCAGCGGCCAGCCAGGACGGCGCGACGTCTCCGGCTTCGGCGATGTCTCGGCAACTCTGACGGTTAACCTGCTCGGCGCACCGTCGATGTCGACCGCTGAATTCCGGGAGCTGCGCCAGAACCCGCGGCCGATCCTCGGCGCGAGCATCAAGGTGGTGGCACCCAGCGGTGAATACGAGGCCGACCGGCTGATCAACATCGGCACCAACCGTTGGGCGATGCGCCTCCAGCTCGGCTACATCCGGCCCCTGACGCCGAAGTGGCTGCTGGAGGTATCAACCGGCGCCTGGTTTTTCGAAGACAACGACGAATTCCTGGGCGAGACCCGTGAGCAGGACCTGATCGGCGCGTTGAATGTCTACGTGATTCGCCGCTTCAGGCCGGGGTTCTGGGCGTCCCTGGATCTGAATTACTATGTCGGCGGCCACTCGACCGTCGGCGGCGAGCGCAATGCCGACTTGCAGCGCAATTCCCGGGCGGGCTTCAGCCTGGCCTATCCTCTCGCGCGCAAACACGCCATCAAGCTGGGTTTCAGCGAGGGCGTGGTCACCGAATCCGGCGGCGACTTCCGGGCTATTACACTCAACTACCTCTATGTGATCAGATAACCTCGCCGAGGGCCCTGGTATTTCTTCGCGGCCGGTCGACCAGGAGATTTACGTGCGACTCGTGTTTTTTTTCGTTTGCTTCATCTTGGGTACGGCGGATGCCGCCGAAATACACCTCCGGGACGGCACCGTCGTCATCGGTACGCTCCTGAGTCTTCAGGACGGCGAAGACCTGGTCGTCGACACGGAGTACATTGACGAGGTCGTCATCGAGTGGGAGGCGATCACACTGATTCGTGAAACGCAGGTCATCGAGGTCGAGCTTTTCAACGGCGAACGGCTGTTCGGCACGGTAGTGGTCGATGCAAGCGGTGTCTCGATAATCGGCGACGAGACGACCGTTACCCTGCCCCGCGACAGGATCTTCAGTATCGCCGAGGTCAACGAGTCGTTCTGGGAAGGCCTCAGCCTGTATACCGACGTCGGCATGAACCTCGTGCGTGGCAACAATGAAGTCACCCAGCTGAGCTTTGGCGCCGGCGTGGGTTACGACGGTGTCGATTTCGAGACATCCCTCGACGCGACGACCATCGTCAACGAACAATCCGAAGGCCAGGATCTGCGCCGCGCCACGCTGGCCGGCACCTATACGTATCGCTTACCGCGCAACTGGCAGGCCAGCGGCCTGCTGCAATTCGAATCGGACGATCAGCAGGGGCTGAATCTTCGAACCCTGTTCGGCGGCGCCCTGGGCAACCGGGTTTACAACCAGCGGCGCATGCGCGTCGACCTGTATGCCGGCCTGGTGATCAACCATGAGGAATTCGAAGGCCAGCCGAGAACCGAGTCGCTCGAAGGCCTGCTCGGTTCCGCGTTCCGGCTGCGCTCGGCCAGGGGCATCGATATCGATGCCTCCCTCGCCGTGCTGCCGAGCCTCGAGCAAAGCGACCGCCTGCGCATGCAGTTCGACGGCTCGCTCAGTATCGACCTGTTCGCCGACCTCGATTTCAAGCTCACGGTCTATGACCGCTACGACAGCCAGCCTCCCGAGGGCAACGACACCAACGACACCGGCGTTACGCTCGGGCTGAGCTGGAGCTACTGAGTTCACGGGGTGTTAGCCCGAGGTTCGCTATCCTCCGTTCTGGCGTGCTCCGTTGCAGCGCTGGCCTGCTGTGTTCCCGCCAGCGCCGATGACGACGCGCCACCCGCAGTCGAACTCGGTGGGCTCGCGTTTGGCGATATTTACACGATTCCGAGACATCACACGGCCGCCGGCGACGGCGCGACCGGCCTCGTGCTGCGGCGCGGCTACGTGACAGCCGATTTCAGGCTTGGCGCAACCTGGTACGGCCGTGCCCGAATCGAAGTCAACCAGGATGGCGAGTTCGAGAGCTACGGCTTCGAGGCCGACTTCAAGGATGTCTATCTTGCGCGCAAATTCGGCGGTCACGAATTCGTAGCCGGTCTTTCCCCGACGCTGACATTCGACCTGATCGAATCGGTATGGGGCGCACGCTACCTGTTGCGGACGCCGATGGACCTGCAGGGCGTCGCCAGCCGCGACATCGGCCTATCCTTCAAGGGCCCCCTGTCCGCCGACGCTCGATGGAACTATCGCGCGATGCTGAGCACCGGGATCGAATTCGGCGCCGAAGCAGGGGACGGCCGCAAGGTCATGGGCGCCGTAACATGGATGCCCGCGGACACTCTCTACGTGGACTTCTATCTCGACTACGAGCGCCTGGCCGGCCCTGTCGACCGCACGACGCTGCAGGTGTTCGCCGGCCACGAGACGGATACCCGGCGCTGGGGCCTGCAGTATTCGCATCAGGACCGCGAGGCCGATCCCCGCCTGGAGCTTGCCTCCGCATTCCTCGTGCAATCGTTACGGGGTTCACTCGAGCCTGGTTGGCCGCATCGACCGTATCCTGGAACCGAGCCCGAAGGGCGACAATATCGCCTACATCCCCTTCGACCCGACGGCGCAGGCCACGATGCTGCTCGCGGGCCTGGAATACCGCTTCTCGCCGGTCTTCAGGATTACGCCGAACGTGATCTGGACCACCTACGGCGTCAATACGGACGGCGTCAGGCCCGACGACGACCTGCACCTGCGTGTCACGTTCTTTCTCGACCTCGAATAGCGACGATCACTCGGTCTCTTCGGCCGCGCTTTCTTCTTCCGCGGATTCTTCGTCTGCGCTCTCTGCCGGTTCGCGGCTCGCGAGCCAGGTCTCGTACTCCGCGGAGAGCAGCAGGTCGGCCATCGACGGGTCGTTCTCGAAGGCCTCGGGCCCGAGCGTGTAGCCGAAGGTCTTTTCCAGCTCGTCCAGGGCCCCCACGGCGCCGTCGAACTGGTCCAGGGCGGCGTTTGCGCGCAGCGCCGACCACCAGCCGAGCTCCAGGCCGGGCTCGATCCGTACCGCCTGCTCCGCGTAGCTCAGCGCATCCTCGGAATTGCCGAGCACGAGCGATGCCGCGGACAGCCTTGCCGCCATCGCCGCATCCCGTACGCCGAGACGCGACTGCAGCCTGAGCAGGGCCTGCATCGCCTCCTCGTACTTCCGCGATGGGAAGTAATAGTCGAGCAACATCAGGGAATACAGCGGCTCCTCGGGAAAATACTTGTCGACGTCAATGAGTGCCGTGCGCAATTTGCGGCGGTTGCGGGTCGCCTTGGTGAGATGCACGGTAGTCAGTACCACCGCGCGCTGGCCACGCAACGTCTCATCGACGTCGTCCAGGATGTCGAAATAGCGATCGACCTGCAGGTCGCGCGATGCCTTGAGGAGCTCGGTCACCTGGAACGTCTGCTGGTCGGTCGGACCCTGGAAATCGAGCAACTTGCGCACCGCCGGCTTGCCGGGGTTGAGCGCGACCAGCTGGAAACCGACACCGTCGCTGAAGCGCTCGCCGTCCAGGTAGTCGATCCAGTCGACGATGACGACCCGGCCCTTGCCGTCGAGCCGCAGTTCGTACTCATGGTAGTTGAACTGAAAATCCGGCAGGTCGTAGCGCACGATCGCCTTGCCGCGATCGCCCTTCGAGCCGAACCCCAGCCATGCCGCGCGGATATTGCCCTCGCTACCCGCGAAGGCGGACTGCAGGATACCGGGCAGGTTGTCGTCGAAACTGTCGCGGAAACCCTGCTTGACCTTCTGGTCGATCAGGCGCAGCCCGAAAATGCGCTCGAGCATGTCATCGCGATCGATGGCCAGGGCGAAGCGCTCGAGCGAATTATTGTTGAGATCCTCGACGATCGCCTGGAAACCGGCGCGAAAAACCTCCTGGCGCTCCAGTTCGGCCTGCGCCTGCGCGTCGCGCGCGTCTTCCTGCGCGAGCGCGCCCGGCGACCAGCAGGCGAACGCGGCCAGCAGGCAGATTCGGGATAACGCTGACTTCACGGTGCCTCCTCGTTATCAGTTCAGGCTGACACGGGCAAAACGTCTTCGACCAACCTGGTAGACATTAGTGCTGCCGGCATCGATGGTCAGCGAGCGGTCGTCGATGCGCTCCCCGTCGATCCGGACCGCGCCCTGCTTGATCATGCGGAACGCCTCGGACGTGCTGCTGACGAGGCCGGCACCCTTCAGGAGGTGGGCGATACCGAGCGTGCCGCCCTCGCTCGCGAGCGTCAGTTCCGGCATCTCCTCGGGCATGGCGCCTTCGCGGAAGCGCGCAATGAACTCCTGCTTCGCGGCTTCGGCCGCGGCGGCGTCATGGAATCGCGCCACGATCTCCCCGGCGAGTTCGAACTTCGCATCGCGCGGATTCATGCCGTCGGCGACCCGCTTCCTCAGGCGCTCGATGTCGTCGAGCGAGCGGAAACTCAGCACCTGGAAATAGCGCCACATCAGGTCGTCCGAAATCGACATGAGCTTGCCGAACATCTCGCCGGGCGGCTCGGTGATGCCGACGTAGTTGCCCAGCGATTTCGACATCTTCTGCACGCCGTCGAGGCCCTCCAGCAGGGGCGTGGTCATGACCACCTGGGGATCCTGCCCATAGTCCTGTTGCAACTGCCGGCCCACCAGCAGGTTGAACTTCTGGTCGGTGCCGCCGAGCTCGATGTCCGCTTTCAGGGCGACGGAGTCGTAGCCCTGCACGATCGGGTACAGGAACTCGTGGATCGAAATGGGCTGGCCGCCTTCGTAGCGCTTGCTGAAGTCGTCGCGCTCGAGCATGCGCGCAACCGTGTGGTGCGACGCGAGCTTCACGAGTCCCGCGGCATCCATGGCGCCCATCCAGGTCGAGTTGAATTCGATGCGCGTCCGGCGCTTGTCGAGGATCTTGTAGATCTGCGCCTCGTAGGTCTTTGCGTTCTCCTTGATCTGCTCGGCCGACAACGGCGGGCGCGTGGCGTTCTTGCCGGACGGGTCGCCGATCATGCCGGTGAAGTCGCCGATCAGGAACACGACCTCGTGGCCGAATTCCTGGAACTGCCGCATCTTGTTGATAAGTACCGTGTGACCGATGTGCAGGTCGGGTGCGGTCGGGTCGAAACCGGCCTTGACGACCAGCGGCCTGCCCTGTTTGAGCCTGGCCTCGAGCCCGTTCTCCGGCAGCACCTCGTCGGTGCCGCGGGTGAGCTCCGCGATTTGTGCCTGTATGTTGCTCATTATTGCCTTTCTGATGACCGCTCTCGGCTTGCAGCGGAACTGTAGCATTCTCCGCCACCGATGAAAGCCCTCGATCGCTACCTCGCGACCCTGTGAAACTTGATCGTTAACAGACTGACTTATAACACTTTTCTTTGACGTTGCGGCAACGTCACGGTAGAGTAGCGGCATTCTCGAACCTGGGGTCGCAGACTTGCATCGTCCGGTCAGTCCATTACTGCACGACTACAAGCCATCTGCAGCGCAAAAGCCGAAGAAATCCAAAGCCCTGCAATGGTTTGTGGTAGGTCTCGGCATCCCGCTCGCCGGCCTTGCATTCCTCTCCCAGCTCGCCACGACGCCACCGCCGGCGGCGGCGCCGGAAGAACCCGTGATGACCGCGGTCGACACCCTCCCGTACGAGGCCGAAAATACCGTCGAACTCGTCTACGCGGAAACGCCGCTGGTCCTCGTGGACGCGATCAACCCGCCGCCGTATCAGAAGCTGAACCTGACCATTCGCCGTGGCGACACGCTGGACAAGCTGTTCAGGAAACACGACCTCGATCTCGGCGACCTTGCGGAGATCTCACGGCTGGAAGAGCCACGCAATCGCTTTCGCAAGCTCAAACCCGGCGACGAGTTCGAAATCACCCACGACCAGGGCGACCTGGTCAGCATGTACTCGAAGCTCAGCCTCACGAGTGCGCTCAAGATCGAGCGCGGCGAGGACGGCTTCAAAGCCGAAATCGTCGAGCGGCCTGTCGAGAAGCGCAAGCGGCTGGCCCACGGCACGATCGAAACCTCGCTCTTCGAAAGCGCGGCGGATGCCGGCCTGTCCGATCGCGTCATCATGAACATCGCCGGGATCTTCGCCTGGGACGTCGACTTCGTCCTCGACATCCGCAGCGGTGACAACTACTACGTGCAGTACGAGGAGATCTGGCAGGACGGCGAGTACGTCGCGGACGGCGAGATCATTGCCGCCGAATTCAACAACAACGGCCGTACCCACCAGGCGGTCCGGTTCGTCGACGACGAGGGCCGCAGCGACTACTTCACGCCGGACGGCCACAGCGTGAGGAAAGCCTTCATCCGCGCACCGGTGGACTTCACCCGCATCAGTTCCAATTTCAACCCGCAACGCCGCCACCCGATCCTCAATACGATCCGCGCCCATCGCGGCGTGGACTACGCCGCCCCCAGGGGCACGCCGATCAAGGCGGCGGGCGATGGCAAGGTCATTTTCCGCGGCGTGAAAGGCGGCTACGGCAATACCATCATCCTGCAGCACGGCGGCAACATCACCACGCTGTACGCGCACATGTCGCGTTTTGCCGGCGTCAGCGTCGGCAGCCGTGTGCGGCAGGGCCAGACCATCGGCTACGTCGGCGCAACCGGCCTCGCGACGGCCAATCACCTGCACTACGAGTACCGCCTGAACGGCGCGCACCGCAATCCGCGGACGGTCGATCTGCCACAGGCCGACCCGATCGACCAGCGCTATCGGCAGCGATTCCTCGCCACCGTGGAACCGATCCTGGAGGAACTCGAGGACTACAAGAGCACGCGGCTGGCTTCCGTTGCCTACAGCAACAAGTAGCGCCGCCCGTTGACGCCCGAGCTGTATATCGGCCTCATCTCCGGCACGAGCATGGACGGGGTCGATGCCGCCCTGGTCGAGTTCGGCGATCATACCCTCGAGGTCGTTGGCGAACAGACGACCCCCTACCCGGACGCGCTCCGCAAACAGCTCCTCGACGCCACGCGCAAGCCGGACACCTGCACGGCCGATGTCATCGGCGCGCTCGACCACTGGGTGGGCGAGTGCTTTCGCGATGCGACGCTCGAACTCCTGCGGGCGGCCGGCGTCGACGCCGGCCGGGTACGTGCCATCGGCAGTCACGGTCAGACGCTCCGGCACCGGCCGGACCAGGCGCGGCCGTATACGCTGCAGATCGGCAATGCCGACATCATCGCCAAGGGAACGGGCATCGACTGCGTGGCCGATTTCCGCAGCGCGGACCTGGCGCTGGGCGGACAGGGCGCGCCGCTGGTGCCGCCGTTTCACGAGTGGCTTTTCCGCTCGCCGGACACGGCCCGCTGCGTGCTGAACATCGGCGGCATCGCGAATATAACGGTACTGCCCCCGGGTCCGGGCCCCGTCACGGGCTTCGATACCGGCCCGGGCAACACGCTCATGGACGCCTGGATCGGGCGCCACGAGAACGCCGCCTTCGATGACGGCGGGCGCTGGGCCGCCAGCGGCACGCCGCTCCGGCTGCTGCTGGCGGCGATGCTGGCCGACCCGTATTTCGCAAAGGCGCCGCCCAAGAGCACCGGATTCGAGTATTTCAACGAGGCATGGCTGGCGGCGCGGCTGGCGGCGGACATGAAAGCCGCCGACGTGCAGGCGACCCTTGCCGAACTGACAGCCGTGACGGTCGCCGAGGCCATCAGCCGTTACGCGCCCGCAACGCAGGAGGTGCTCGTCTGTGGCGGCGGCGCGCACAACGGTGACTTGCTGCGCCGCCTCGGGGCGCGCCTCGAGCCGGTGGCACTGGCCTCCACGGCGGATGCCGGCCTCGACCCCGATCGCGTGGAAGCCTGCGCCTTCGCCTGGCTCGCCATGCGCACGGTGATCGGCGAGCCCGGCAATGCGCCCGGGGTCACCGGCGCCAGCCGGGCGACCGTGCTCGGCGCGATCCACAGCGGCCTGTAACTGAGCAGCAGTTAAAGGTCCCGTAACGTCTGCATTGCTATACTGGTCGGCCCGAAAAACGAGAGACGACCGTGGACGCACCCTCCCTGCCACCTGCCGACCTGTACATCAACCGCGAACTCAGCATGCTCGAGTTCAACAAGCGTGTGCTGGCGCTGGCGCAGGACCCGGAAGTGCCCCTGCTCGAGCGGCTGCGCTTTCTCTGCATCACCTGCACCAACCTGGACGAGTTTTTCGAGATCCGCGTCGCCGCGCTGAAGCAGCGCATGGAGATCGGCGCGCTCGCGCAGGGACCGGAGATGCTGCCGGCGCAGCAGGTGTTCGACGCGCTGCGCCACCAGGTGCTCAACATGGTCAACCAGCAGTACGAACTGCTGAACAACGTGATGTTCCCGCAACTCGCGGATGCCGGCGTACGCTTCGTGCGCAGCGAGGACTGGACCGAGGAGCAGCAGGCGTGGCTTCGTGACTATTTCGACAACCAGGTCGTACCGGTACTGACGCCGCTGACTTTCGATCCGTCGCGGCCGTTCCCGCGCATTCTCAACAAGAGCCTCAATTTCATCATCCGCCTCAAGGGGCGCGATGCCTACGGCCGCCGGCGCCACCGGGGCATGGTGCAGGCACCGCGGTCGCTGCCGCGCATCATCAAGCTGCCCGAGCACCTCAGCAGCCCGGACTGCCACGATTACGTATTCCTGTCATCGGTGATCCGCGTCCACGTAGACCAGCTGTTCCCCGGGCTCAAGGCCGACGGCTGCTACCAGTTCCGCGTCACGCGCAACAGCAACCTCTACGTCGACGAGGAAGAAGTCAGCGACCTCGTCGGCGCGCTCGAGGGACAGCTCGAAGCCAGCCGTTACGGCGCCGCCGTGCGCATCGAGGTCGGCCACGAATGTCCGCCTGACCTGAAGGAATTCCTGCTGGATCACTTCCGCCTGCACGAACAGGACATGTACCTGGTCGACGGCCCGGTCAACCTGAATCGCCTGGCGACCGTCTGCGACATCGAGGATCGGCCGAGACTCCAGTACAAGCCGTTCGCGCAGGGGCTCCCGGAGGAACTGCTCGACGAGAAAGACATTTTTGCCACGCTGTCCAAAAAGAACGTATTGCTGTACCACCCGTTCCAGAGCTTCGCGCCGGTCATCGACTTCATCAAGCGCGCGTCGACGGACAGCAACGTGCTGGCCATAAAGATCACGCTTTACCGCACGGGCGCCGATTCCCCGGTCGTCGACCACCTCGTCAACGCCGCGCGAGCCGGCAAGGAAGTTACGGTGATCATCGAGCTCATGGCGCGTTTCGACGAGGCCGCCAACATCTCGCTCGCAAACCGGCTGCAGGAGGCGGGCGCTCACGTCGTCTATGGGCTCGTCGGCTACAAGACGCACGCCAAGATGACCCTGGTGGTGCGACGCGAGGGCGACGTGCTGCGCCGCTACGTGCATCTCGGGACCGGCAACTACCACCACAGCACTGCCAAGGTCTATACCGACTACGGCTACATGAGCAGCGACAAGAAGCTGGGCGAGGACGTGCACAAGATCTTCATGCAGCTCACGAGCCTGACCGAAGCGCGCGATCTCAACCTCATGATGACGTCGCCCTTCAACCTGTTCGACGGTGTCATCTCGAAAATCAGGCGCGAGACGGAAAACGCGCGGGCCGGGCGCAAGGCGCACATCATCGTCAAGGTGAATGCCGTGAACGAACCGCGGGTCATCGACGCGCTCTACGAGGCCTCACAGGCGGGTGTAAAAATCGAACTCATCGTTCGCGGCATCTGCGTGCTGCGCCCCGGCGTGCTCGGGCTCTCCGACAACATCACGGTGCGTTCCATCCTCGGGCGCTTCCTCGAACACTCACGCGTCTATTACTTCTACAACGACGGCGAGGAAGAGATCTATTGCGCCAGTGCGGACTGGATGGAACGAAACCTCCTGCACCGTAACGAGAGCTGCTTCCCGATTCGCCAGAAGACGCTCAAGGAACAGCTGAAGCGCGACCTCGAGCTGTACCTGGCCGACAACTGCAACGCCTGGGTGCTGCACGGCGACGGCAGCTACGAACGGCTCACGCCCGGCGAGCGGGAACCGGTGTCCGCCCAGGACACGCTGCTGCAGCTGCTCGCGTCGCCCGGCGGCTAGCCGTAGCGAAGCTCGTAGCCTGCCTGGGACAGCAGGCGTTGCTCGCGCGCGAGGTCGGCGAGCGTCAGCGGGTTCGCGCTGAGCCACTCCGGATCGAACCTCAGTGCCAGCGTGCGCGCGTCGACGTGGAGCTCCGCGGGCGGCACCTCGGCATCGTTGCGGCTGCGGTTAATGAGCACGGCGAGCCGCAGGATGATCGCCAGCCGCAGCGCCGGCTCACGCCAGCTGCGGGGCAGTTCCTTGAGATAGCGCATCACGACCTGGTGCCGCTGGCTCGCGATCAGGAACGCGAGCAGGCGCTGTTCGGCACGCGGAAACCCGGGCATATCGGCGTTTTCCGCGATGTAGGCCCCATGCCGCTGGTAGCCGTCGTGAGAGATATCGAGGCCGATCTCGTGCAGGCGTGCCGCCCAGGCGAGGCCCTGTTTGGCGAGCTCCGACGTCAGCTGCCAGGGTTCGGCGCACTGTTCGAGCAGCAGGCGGGCGGTATCGGCAACCCGCTGGGCCTGCGCTTCGTCGACGTTGTAGCGGGCTGCCATCGAGCGCACGGTACGCTCCCTCGCATCCTCGTGCTGCAACCGTCCGAGGAGGTCGTAGAGCAGCCCCTCCCGCAGCGCGCCGTCCGACACTTTCAGTCGCTCGATACGCAGTACACCGATCAGCTCCGCCAGGATCGATAGCCCGCCCGGCCACACCTGGGCGCGACGTTCGGACAAACCCGGCAGCTTCAGCCTGTCGACCGAACCGGCCTCGATGACGCGCCCGATCAGTTCCTCGAGTGCTGCAAGCGTCAGGTCGCGTTCCACGATGCCGGCTGCGCTCGCGACACGCTCGGTCGACAGGATCGTGCCGGAAGTACCGATCGCCTCGATGTCGCCCGAGCCGCGGAAGAACGCTTTCACCGGCCGCAGCTCGAGACGCGCCGCCACCCGCGCCGCTTCGAACGCTGCGCGCGTGACGATGCCGCCGGGGAAGAAGCGCTCGGTCATGCGGACGCAGCCCAGGTGCAGGCTCTCGAGTGCGCGCGGGGTGGGGCCCTGGCCGAGGATGAGCTCGGTGCTGCCGCCGCCGATGTCCATCACCAGCCGCAGCCCGTCGTTGGGCGGCAGACTGTGCGTGACACCCTTGTAGATGAGCCGCGCCTCCTCGATGCCCGAGATGATCTCGATCGGGTGGCCCAGCGCTTCCTCGGCCTCACTCATGAAGCCGGTATCTTCGCGTGCGCGGCGGATCGTGCTGGTGCCGGCGGCCCGCACACTGGCGGCATGCATGTCTCGCAGCCGCTCGCCGAAGCGGGAAAGGCACTGCAGGGCGCGGGCGCGCGCATCCGGCGACAGGTCGCCGCTCTCCGAGAGTCCCTCGGCGAGTCGCACGGTCTCCTTGATGCGATCGATGATCGTGAGCTGGCCGTGGCGCAGCTCGCCGACGATCATGTGGAAACTGTTGGAACCGAGGTCAACCGCAGCGATGACTTCGTTCGCATCACTGGCCGCCGGTATGCCGGCGCGACTCTCTTCGCTGGTGGTAGCTATGGTCCCGGCCGGATCGTCGACCCGTTGTCAGGCTATACGGAGAATGACGACCCGCAGCCGCAGGTCGTCTGCGCGTTCGGGTTGCGGATGATGAACTGCGCCCCCTGCAGGTCTTCCTTGTAGTCGATCTCGGCACCCATGAGGTACTGGACGCTCATCGGGTCCACGATCAGCTTGACGCCCTGGTTCTCGACCTGGCTGTCACCGTCCTCGATCTTTTCGTCGAAGGTGAAGCCGTACTGGAAACCGGAGCAACCGCCACCGGAAATGAATACCCGCAGCATCAGGTTCGGATTATCCTCCTCCCTGATCAGCTCGCCGACCTTGCTGGCCGCCGCGTCCGTGAAAACGATGGGTGGCGGCGCTGCGTTGCCGCCGATGACCGGGTTATCTGTCTGCATGACCTTGTATCCTGCTCAGCGTCCCGCCGCGGCGGCCGCCGATTCGTCGAGTTTCGCCGTCTGCTCGAGCAGCGGCACCTGGCCTTCGGGCTGGTGCACCAGCTTGCCGTTGATCTCGGCGCCGATGGCCATTTCGATCAGATTGTAATACACATTGCCAATGACACGCGCGGTCGGGCCGAGTTCCACGCGCTGGTTGGCGAAGACGTCGCCGCGCACGATGCCGTTGAGCACGACATAAGGTACCGTGACACCGCCGTCGATATTGCCGCCCTCGCTGATGGAAAGCGCCGATTTGCTGTCCGGGTCCGCCGTCACACTGCCGTTCACGGTGCCGTCCACGTGGCAACCGCCCGAGAAATGCAGGTCGCCGCTGATGCGGGTATTTGCACCGACCAGCGTGTCGACCACCGTGTGCCTGCGTTGTTTCCGTCCTAGCATGTGTACCTCCAAAGGCCGCGGTGCGGCAAAAAATATTCAGCCCTGGCTCGCCGTCCAGGCAAAACTCTCTTCGATGCTCGAAATCGAGCGCGTTTTCGACTGGACCTCGACCCTCACGCGCTGCGGCGTGAAACCGTCCGGCAGGACGACCTGCCGGTCGAAATCCTGGAAATAGCGGAACGAGAACGCCCACGCCGCCTCGCCTTCCTCGGGCCGCAGCTCCGCGTAGCTGAAGGTCCTCTCGACCCCGTCCAGGTCCCCCTCGATCGACAGGTTGACGTCGCCCGACACCTTGCGGTCGTGCTTCAGCGCCTGCACCAGGACGAGACGGATGTGGTACTCGCGCTCGCTCTTGCCGCGCGTCAGCTTCAGGTCCTGTACCCGCAGCCCCTTGTTGCCGTCGGCCGGCGACACGATGCCCCGATAGAACGCGATGGCATCGCGCTGTTCCTGGATCTTCGCCTGCAGCTCGGTGAGGCTCGCTTCGACCTCCCGGTAGGCTTCGCGGTCGATTTCGCGATGCGTCTCCAGCATGGCGACCTGCTCTTTCAGCGTACTGATCTCGTCGTCGAGCGTATCGATGCGCTGCTGGTACGCGCGGCGCTCGCTTGCCGCGTCCACGAGGTCGTACCCGGCCTGGATCCTGCCGAACTCATAGACCAGGTAGCCGCCGACGGCCGCCACGACGAGGATCAGCAGCCGCGCCGCCCAGAGGCGCACGGGGCTGTGCAACTGTAATGGAGAACGTCTCGCCACGGCTGCCGGTCAGTACCTGGAAAGGCGTTATGTTACGCGGAGGCCCGCGCAAACAGAAGTGCGGCAGGTCACGTTTACGGCGCCATAATGCAAAGCCGTTCACATTCTGGATAATGCGCGCATGACTACCCATTACCTCTGGCTGCAGGCCCTGCACGTCGTCTCGATGGTGGCCTGGTTCGCAGGCCTGTTCCACCTCCCGCGGCTCTTCGTCCACCACGCGCAGACCGGCGACGCCGCCGGCCGCGAGCGCTTCGAGGCGATGGAAAAACGGGCGTTCGTCGCGATGACGATCGCCGCCGGGGCGACGGTGGTGCTCGGCTATTTGCTGGTGGTCATCCACACGGCCCTGGTGACGGAAACCTGGTTCCGGGTAAAGCTCGTGCTGGTCGCCGGCCTGGCGGTCTATCACTACCGTTGCTACCGCTGGACCGCGCGGCTTCGCGACGACAACGAGCCGCGCGACACCCGCTGGCTGCGCCGCTTCGCGGACATTCCGGTGCCTTTCCTGCTGGCTATCGTGCTGCTGGCGGTGGCCAGGCCGTTCTGATCACTGCGCCTGCCGGCCCAGCCGCTCGATGTCCTTGTCGAACACGACGCGCCAGCGCTTGGGCCACCACCGCGGCCGCGGCGGCAGCCCCTTCGGGTACACCGTCGAGCCGAGTTCGTGTAGCGCGCAGGCATACACGCGGCGCTTGAAGTAGATCACCTCGTTGACGGGCCGCCAGAAATCCACCCAGCGTGCCCGGTCGAATTCGGGGACCTCGGCCAGGTCGAAGCGCAGCTTCTCGGGTGCCGCGGCGAGGCGCAGCATGAACCAGCGCTGCTTCTGGCCGATGCACAGCGGCGAGCTGTTGCGGCGTATGTACTTGTCCGGCAGCCGGTAACGCAGCCAGTCGCTGGTGACACCGAGCAGCTCGACGTCGGACGGCTCCAGCCCGACTTCCTCGTGGAGTTCCCGGTACATGGCCTGCTCGGCATCCTCGCCGCGCAGCATGCCGCCCTGCGGGAATTGCCATCCCTTGCTCCCGACGCGGCCGGCGATCATCAGTTTTCCACGGTGATCTGTGAGGATGATCCCGACATTCGCGCGGAATCCCTCATCGTCGATCCAGTCGCTATTCATCGCAACCGTATTAAACTCTTCAACTGCCGGTAACTTTACACCAATCAGCTGCCCCGGGAGTCCTCTTTGCGCGCGACCCGATCGATACTGCTGTTCGCGGCGCTCGTCGCGGTCTCGGCGGGCGCGCTGCTGCTCGCGCTCGGCTCCGGGAGCGCCAATATCGGCGTCGCGGAGAGCCTCGCCGTGCTCTGGGGGCAGGCGCCCGAGCAGGTCCGGACGCTCGTGGTCGACCTGCGCCTGCCGCGCGCACTGAGCGCATTCGCGGTCGGCGGCCTGCTCGCCGTCGCCGGCGTGCTGATGCAGGTGCTGCTGCGCAATCCGCTGGCCGAACCGTACATCCTGGGCACCTCCGGCGGCGCCGCGGTGGCCGCACTCGTCTGCATGCTGTTCGGACTGTCGAGCTTCGCCGTCGACGCCGCGGCATTCGGCGGCGCGATGGGCGCAACGCTGCTGGTGTTCTCCATCGCGCACGGCACCGGCGCGTGGACGCCGGCGCGGCTGCTGCTGACCGGCGTCGTGCTCGCGGCCGGCTTCAGCGCGGCGACGACGCTGCTGCTGGCGCTCAGCCCCGACCAGCAGCTGCGCGGCATGCTGTTCTGGCTGATGGGCGATCTCAGTTTCGCCTACGAGCCGGCGCGGGAGCTGTGGCTGCTGCTGGGGCTGACCGCGGCCGCCACGCTCGGCGCGCGGCATCTGAACGTACTGGCCCGCGGCGAGCTGCAGGCCGCGATCGTGGGCCTGCCGGTAACGGCCTTCCGCTACCTGATCTTCGTCGCCGCCTCGCTCGCGACCGCGTTCGCGGTGACGAGCGTCGGGGTGATCGGCTTCATCGGGCTGGTCATACCGCACCTGATCCGCATGTTCGCGGGCAGCGACCACCGCATCGTCGTGCCGGCCTCGGCGCTCGCGGGCGGCGCATTGCTCGTCATCGCCGACACGCTCGCCCGGACCGTGCTGGCACCGCGTCAGCTGCCGGTCGGCGCCCTGACCGCGGCCATCGGCGTGCCGCTGTTCCTGGTCCTGATGAGCCGCAGCCGGCAGTACCGCCAGTCGGGCTAATACCAGCGCGCGCGTTCGGCGAGCCTGGCCGCGTCGGCTTCGTAGAGACCGAAGACGCCTGGATTGCGCATTCCCTCCGGCGGCGGGAACGGCAGGCCGGCTGTCGGCACACTGGCATCGACGGGCCGCAGTCTGATCGCTTCGAACTGCGCCGCCTGCGCAGCAAGGCCGACGAGCCACTCGGCGAGACGCCGCGCCGCATCCGGGCTGCGCGCATGGCGGCTGATGCCCGCCGCGACGACGTCGGAGTAGCCGGGCCGCGGCCAGTATGCGGCGAGCGTCGGCCGGTTGAAGTCGTGAAACGCGAGGCTGGAGACCACGGCCAGCCCGCAGGTTCCCTCTTCGACCGCCTGCAGCAGCGCCACCTCCGAATCGAAGGGCGTCAGCGCGAGATTCGCGATCCAGCCGCGGACGATCAGCTCGGCCGGCCGCAGACCGTGATCGGCGATCAGCCCGGCGATCAACGTCCTGTTGACCGCGAGCGACGACGCCGAGAGACACAGCCGGCCTTCGAATTCCGGTTGGCCGAGATCCTCGTAGGCCTCGACCGCAGCGCAGTCCGGCTGCTGGTCTGCACTGCACACCACGTCGATGCTGCCAAAGCCGATCGCGGTCCAGTAGCCGTCCGGGTCGCGCAGCCAGCCGGGCACGATGTCGGCAACGCCCTGTGACTGCAGCGGCCGCAGTGCGCCCTCGTCGGCCGCGCGCCAGATGCCGTGGACGGAGCGCGTCAGCAGCAGGTCGGCCGGCGGCGATCCCGTGTTCGCGATGACCTCGCCGACGATCTGGTGCTCGGGCCGGTGCCTCACCGTCACCGGGATGCCGGTCTCGCGCGTGAATTCGGCAAACAAGGTCGGCAGGTAGTTCTCGTCCTCGTAAGACGCGTACACGACGACGGGCTCCGGACGGGACCCAGGCGCCGGCGCCTGCTCCGCGGCGCGCTCGCACGCGGTGAGCACGAGCACCGTGACCGCGATGGCTGCAACCCGCTTCACGCCGCCTCCACCACGACGCGGTCGCGCCCCGCGGCTTTCGCGTCGTACAGCGCGGCGTCGGCGCGCGCGATGAGCGCCTCGCCGAGCGACTTCAGGTCACTCCGGCCTGCGCCGGGATGGAACTCCGCGATACCGATCGAGACGGTGACGGACAGGTCTTCGCCCCCGGGCAACCCGAATGGCGCCGCGGCAACGGCTGTACGGATGCGTTCGGCGACGTGCCGTCCCTCGGCACTCGTCGTGCGCGGCAGCAGGATCACGAATTCCTCTCCGCCGAAGCGCGCTGCCACGTCGCTGCCGCGCACCTCGACGTCGACGCGCTGCGCCAGTTCGCGCAGCACCGCGTCACCGGCCGCATGGCCCCAGCGGTCGTTTACGCTTTTGAAATGGTCGACGTCGAGCATCATGCAGACCAGGCTGCGGCCGTCACGGCACGCCCGCGCCAGCTCTTCCTTCATGCGTGCCTGCAGGTAGCGGCGGTTGTGCCAGCCGGTGAGCACGTCCGTGAAGCCGCTCTGCCGCAGCCGCGCCCGGTTCACCGCGTTCTCGATACAGAGCGACGCGACGACGCCGAGGTGGGCGAGGAAGTCACTGGCATGGTTCGCGGTATAGCGCTTCGGCTCGGCGCTGCAGAGGTTGATGCTGCCGACCAGCTCGTCGCGGCAGCGCAGGGGAATCATCGCGATACTCGCGAGACCGTGGGACAAGCCGACGACCAGGCCGTGGTCGCAGGCCGCGAACGCGCCCAGCCAGGGCCGCCGCAGCGCGACGTATTGCGGGGCCAGACCGAGCAACGTGTCGACGAAGATCAGGTCGGGATTGCGCTCCGCATCCGTCGCCAGCAGGAGGTGCCGGATGTCGTGGCCCGGGTCGCGCAGCACGACGCTCACGGAGCGGAGGTCGAAACTCTCGCGGAGACCGTCGGTCATTTCGTGCAACAGGGTATCGAGGTCGGGCGCCTGCAGAAGCTGGATTTCACGCCGTTGCGACGACCTGAGCTTCTCGTCGTTCTGCCGCACCTGTTCGGTCAGGGCCTCGAGCCGGCGTTCGGCTGCGGCGAGTTTCAGCGCCAGTTCGTCTGCGGTCAGCATGCAACGGGGGTCCTTCACGGGGGCCAACGTCGCTTGTACCAGAATCGGCGGGCCCCGTCGCACGACCGCACCGCAGAACGGGGGAATCCCTCAGGAGCGCAGCGCCAGGTACTCGCGCCCGCGCTCCATTAGGTCGACGAATCCCTGCTCGTCGCCGCTCACCACCATTTCCCGGATGCGCCTGACCGACTCCACCAGCGCGTCCAGCGGCGCGAGACCGAAGCGGTTGAGGTGCTGGATTTCGAAATAGAGATGCGGGTTGTCGCGCGCCACGCCGCCCGCGACGAGCAGCTGCGAGTCGAACGTGGTGGACGACATGCGCGCCAGTTTCGGCGCCGCTTCGCCGCTGTCCGCGAGCGCCGTGAAGAAGGCGATGTTCAGCGCGTGTGACAGGCCGAGCACGTAGGCGATCAGGCGGTCGTGATCGTCGAGCCCCATCTCGAGCTGCTCCACCATCGTCGCCGAGAACAGCGCCTTTGCCTCGGCGGTCGCCGCGGCCGACCCGGCGTCGCAGATGATGAGGTGGCGGCCCGAGAGCAGCCGCGTATCCGGTCCGAACATCGGGTGCAGCGACGTGACCTTGCACCCCGCCTGCTGCAGCTCGCGCAGCCCGTCGACCAGCGGTGTCTTCAGGGAGCCGACGTCGAAGACGAGGCCCGGGGGATTCAGCACCGCGAGCTGCGCGAGTATGCGCCCGGACACGGCGAGCGGCGTCGCCACCACGATGACGTCGTAATCCACGCCCGCCTCGGTCCAGTTGCGGAACACGCCGGGCGCGTTCGCGGCGGACGCATCCGCGATCGTGGTCTCGAAGCCCTGGCTCGCGAAGAAATCGACGAACCAGCCGCCCATCTTGCCGGCACCGCCGATCACGAGCACGCGCCTGCCGTTGCCCTGCCCTTCGGCGACCACGCGGTCGCGCTCCTGGCTGGCGAGGGAGGAGCGGATCAGCGCGGTGAGGATGTCCTCCGCCAGGGCGGGATCGACGCCGACCTCCGCCGCCCGGGCGCGGCCCCGGTCGATCACGACTTTTTCCCGGGCGAAGTCACGCGTCGCCGCACCGTCCGCCAGTTTGCTGACGCCGATCTCGCCGACGATGCGCTGCCGTTCCGCGATCAGGTCGATGATCTGCTGATCCACGTCGGACAGCGCATCGCGTAGCTCTTCGAGGCTCATTGGTTTCCGCTAGCTCGTGCTGGAACTGACAAGAGCACTCTTTTACAGGACTCCGGCAAAGCTGGGCAAGCCGGCGCCGCGCCTCAGTCGTCGTCGCGATCCCGCCATTCGCGCTTCGCGTGGCCGCGATGGTGGCCGTGATGGCGGTCGTGGTCGTACCGGTAGGCCCGTTCCCAGTGGTAGATCTCGTACAGGCGCCACCAGGCGAGACGATGATCGTGGCGCAGCGCCGAACGGCGGTACCAGTGCCGGAAGCCCCTGTCCTCCCGGAGCCAGCGGGGCATGTGCCGGTCGCGGTGAACGTGCACATGATGATGGCGCGGCTGGTCGCGATCGTAGGCGCGGTCGTGTGCCGAGGCCGTCGGTGCCGCCGCGAGGGCGAGACCGAGGACGGCGGTGAGCGTGCAGATTGACTTGAACATGATGACCTCCGGTGCTGTCGTTCTCGAGGCCAGATTAGGTCTCGCCGCATGAACCGGTCCTTAATGCAAGCGCTTGTTTTGCAGGCTTTTATGAACGCGCGGTGAACGCGGGCCCGGCGCCCCGCCGTCGGCCGGCACTGTCGCTTGCGGGGCAATCGTGCGAATATCCGGGCTGCCTGGAAAACACGCATGCAAGCAGGGGGCGGAGCGAGAACGATGAAGACACGCGCAGCGGTGGCCTGGGAGGCGGGCAAGCCTCTCGAAATCGAAGACATCGACCTCGAGGGCCCGAAACGGGGCGAAGTGCTGCTCAGGAACGTCGCGACCGGCGTGTGCCATACCGATGCCTTCACGCTGTCCGGCGAAGATCCCGAAGGCCTGTTCCCGGCAGTGCTCGGCCACGAGGGCGGCGCCGTGGTGGAGGAAATCGGCGCGGGCGTTGCGTCTGTCGCCGTGGGCGACCACGTCATACCGCTGTACACGCCCGAATGCGGCGAATGCAATTTCTGTACATCCGGCAAGACGAATCTCTGCCAGGCGATCCGCGTTACCCAGGGTCGCGGCCTCATGCCCGACGGCACGTCGCGCTTCTCCCTGGGCGGCAAACCGATTCATCACTACATGGGCACGTCGACGTTCAGCGAGTACACCGTGCTGCCCGAGATCGCCGTCGCGAAGATCAGCAAGCAGGCGCCGCTCGAGAAGGTCTGCCTGCTGGGCTGCGGCATCACGACGGGCATCGGCGCGGTCCTGAACACGGCGAAAGTCGAGCCCGGTGCCAGCGTTGCCGTGTTCGGCCTCGGCGGCGTCGGCCTGAGCGCCATCCAGGGTGCGACCATGGCGAAGGCCGGCCGCATACTCGCGATCGACATCAATCCCGACAAGTTCGAGCTCGCGCGGCAGCTGGGCGCAACCGACACGATCAACCCGCGCGACTACGATGCGCCCATACAGGAGGTGATCGTCGAGCTCACCAACGGCGGCGTGGACTACTCGTTCGAGTGCGTCGGCAACGTCGGGCTCATGCGCTCGGCGCTCGAGTGCTGCCACAAGGGCTGGGGCGAGTCGGTCATCGTGGGCGTCGCCGGCGCCGGCCAGGAAATCGCCACGCGGCCGTTCCAGCTCGTCACCGGCCGCGTCTGGCGCGGCACCGCCTTCGGTGGCTGCAAGGGCCGCTCGCAGCTGCCGGGCATGGTCGAGCAATACATGAACGGCGAGATCAGGATCGACGAGTTCATCACCTACACGATGCCCCTCGAGGACATCAACCGCGCCTTCGACCTCATGCACGAGGGCAAAAGCATCCGCTCCGTCATCCACTACTGATACGCGCCGCCAGTGACCCGCGTCGCCGTCGCCACCACGTCCGCGATAGCCGCCGACGCCGCCCGCCAGGTCGCGGCCGCGGGCGGCAACGCCGTGGATTGCGCACTCGCGACCGCGCTCCTGTCCATGAACACGGAACCCGGCGTGTGTGCGCTCGCCGGCGGCGCGTACGTCACGGTATGGGCGCCGGGGCACGACCCGGTGACCTTCGACGGCAACCACGCCGTGCCGGGGCGCGGCCTGCCGCAGGAGCAGCGCGGCGGCGGCAAGGTCGACGTCCGGCTCGACTACGGCGGCGGCGTCTCGACCATCGTCGGTGCCGGCTCGGTCGCGGTTCCCGGCGCGCTCGCCGCCGTCGAGAAAGCCTGGCAACGTTTCGGCAGCCTGCCGTGGGCGGAGCTGTTCCGGCCGACCATCGAGGTCGTCCGCGCGGGCTTCCCGCTGCCCGCGGCATGTCATTATTACCTTGGCTACAGCGGCGAACTGATCTTCGGCCGCAGCCGCGACAGCTATACCGCGTTGCACGACGCCGAGGGCCGGCTCCACGACCGCGGCACCCCGATCCACGTCCCGCATCTCGCGGACAGTCTCGCCGCGATTGCCGCGGGCGGCGCCGCGGTGTTCTACGAGGGCGAACTGGCGGCCGCCATTTCTGCGCACGTTCAGAAGGGCGGTGGTGCCCTCACCCTGGAGGATCTCGCCGCTTACGAAGCGATCGAGCGGCCGGCCCTGGTCGCGGACATCGACGACTGGCATATCGCCACCAATCCGCCGCCGGCCGTCGGCGGCGCCGTGTTGACGGCCATGCTGCTCGCCTGCGGCGACCTGCACGCCAGCGACTGGGACGCCGGCTCGCTCGGCAAGCTGATCCAGGTGCAGCGGGCCTGCCTCGACTTCCGCCGCGACCGGCTCGACGTCGCCGAGGACGTCGACGCCGCGGCCGCGGAGCTGCTCCGGGCGGCAACGGACGGACAGTTCCTGTCGCGGTGGTCGTCGTCATCCACGGTGCACACGTCGGCGGTCGACGATGCCGGCCTCGGCTGCGCCGTCACGGCGTCGTCCGGTTACGGCTCGGGCGAAATGCCGGACGGCACGGGGCTCTGGCTCAACAACGGCCTCGGGGAAATCGAACTCAACCGGCGCGACGTGGATTCGCGCGACCCGGGCGAGCGCCTGCCGTCGAACATGGCGCCCACGGTGGCACGCAGCAACGACGCCACCATGGCCATCGGGTCGCCGGGCGCCGATCGCATAACGACCGCCATGCACCAGGTGCTCGTCAATGCGCTGCAGTTCGGCATGCCGCTGGCCGACGCGGTCGTGCATCCCCGCGTCCACGTCGATACCACGGGCGACACGGACCGGCTGCGGGCCGAACCGGGGCTCGACCTGCCGGCGCTCGACCTGCCGCTGCAGGCGTTCCCCGCGATCAACATGTACTTCGGCGGCGTGAGCGTGGCGACCTACGACCGCAACAAGGGCTTCCAGGTGGCCGCGGACCCGCGCCGCGAGGGTGGCGTGTTCCTCTCCGACGCGTGATCCGGTGCCGGTCGTTTGGTAGTCTGCGCCGCTGGTGAGCTGGCCGCGGTAACCGCGGTGGAGAACGGATTGAGCAACCCTTACCTTGCAGAGCGGCTGCCGGACGATTTGCCGGCGGACCCCATGCACTGGGCGGCGGCATGGCTGGACGAAGCCGCGCGGCAATGCGTGCAACGCAACCCGAATGCCATGAACCTCGCGACGGTCGGCAGCGACGCAGCGCCTTCGGCGCGCGTCGTGCTCTGCAAGGACTTCGTGCCCGACCCGGGCTACCTCGTCTTCTACACCAACTACAAATCGCGCAAGGTCGCGGAACTGCGCGCGAACCCGCGCGTCGCCGTCACGTTCCACTGGGACGCCCTCGGCCGCCAGGTGCGCCTCGAGGGCACCGCGGTCTTCTCGCCTGCAGACGAGAGCGACGCCTATTTCGCGAGCCGGGACCCGGGCAGCCAGCTCGGCGCGTGGGGAAGCGACCAGAGCGCGCCGCTCGCGTCCCGCGCAGCGCTGCTGCGGCAACTTGCCGAGCGTGCCCGGGAACTCGGGGTGAACCTCGACGACGACACGCAGTCCATCGACAAGCGGGGCCAGAGGACCGTCGCCCGTCCCGCGCACTGGGGCGGCGTGCGTGTCTGGGCGAGCGCGGTCGAGTTATGGATCGAGGGGGCGGATCGCATTCATGACCGCGCGCGCTGGCAACGCTCGCTCGAGCGGGACGCCGGGCATGGATTCGCCGTGGGCGACTGGCAAGGTACGCGGCTGCAGCCCTGACCACGAGGAACAATGAGCGAGCTGATCTCCGAAGTACGCTGCCACTGCCCGTTCTGCGCGGAACCGATCACGATCATCGCCGACTATTCGGCCGGGTCGCAGGTGTATGTCGAGGACTGCCAGGTCTGCTGCCAGCCGATGGAAGTCAGCATCACCACGGATGCCGACGGAGACCGTTCCGTGCAGGTGGCGTGTGCGAGCTAGGACGTTCCAGGCGCTGCTTGCCGCGCTCGCGTGCTGCCAGCCTGCGCTCGCGCAGGTGACGCTGACCGAGGGGACCGACCTCAGCATCGACGTTGCCCCGGACGGTCGCATCGTCATGGACCTCGTGGGCGGCATCTGGGTCCTGCCGCTGCATGGCGGCGCCGCGGTAGCGCTGGATGCGGGTGTGCTGCCGGCCGAGCGGCCGCGCTGGTCGCCGGACGGGACGGCGATCGTCTTCGAAGCGCGCTCCGAGCAGCGCAGCGGCCTCTATCTCCATGACCTGGCGGCCGACGAGGTACGGCCGCTCGGCGCGGGCCGCTACTCGGACCGCCAGCCCGACTGGCATCCCGACGGCAAGCGCGTCGTATTCGCCTCGCAACGGCACGACACCGGCCTCGACCTGTGGGAACTCGACGTACCCACCGGGTTGTCCTGGCGCATAACCAGCGTGCCGGGCGACGAGAGCGAGCCGGCCTGGTCGGCGGACGGCCGCAATCTCGTCTACATCCGCCATCACGAGGACCGCTGGGCGCTGGTATTGCGGCGCTTCGGCGAACCCGACCGGGACCTCGTCGTCGCCGCGGAACGGCTGTCCGCGCCGTCCTGGCGCCCGGACGGCAGCCTCATCACGTTTGCACGCGAGTCCGCCGACAGCGTCACCATGAACATGGTGATCCTCTCGGACCCGCTGCTCGAGCGCGTCCTGATCAGTGACCGGGACCTCTTCTTCGCACCGGTCGCGTGGTACGACCGGCAGCAGATGCTGTATGCCGCGCACGGGCAGATCCGCAAGCGGGACTTCAATTCCCGGGTGTCGAGGAACGTGCCGTTCCGGGCAACCATGGGCCGGCCGGTCGCGCACGCGCCGGTGACGCTGCCCGTGCGCGATCTCGCCGTGCTCGACGAACCGGAAGGCAGCCTGGTCATCCGCGCCGCCAGGCTGTTCGACGGCATCGACGGCGGTTACCGCGAAGGGCTCGACATCGTGATCGACGGCGGGCGCATCAGCGCCGTCGAGCCGCAACGGGACCGCGGCGCTGCGGTGCTCGTGAACATGGGCGACCTGACGGTACTGCCCGGCTTCGTCGACGGCTACGCCGCGCTGCCCGCGGCGGTCGACGAACGCCTGGGCCCGGTGCTGTTGTCCTTCGGTGTCACGACCCTCGTCGCCGAACACGCCGACGCCGACGCCCTGAACCTGCGCTGGTCGGGCAAGGCACTGCCCGGGCCCCGGGTGCTCGCGGCGATGCCGGCCGGAGCGGCCACCGAGCCGCTGCCCTGGCTCGTCACGGTCGCCGGCGACATGGATTCCGGCACGGCCCAGACGAGCACGGTAGCGACGTGGCGGCAGCGGGGCGTCCCGGTACTCGCGGAAACCTGGCAGGCCGCCCTCGGTTCCGGCGCGTCGCTGTTACTTGGCGCCGCCGCGCTGCCCGGGTCGCCCGGTGCGCACCAGTACCAGGCCATGAAGGCAGCGGCCGGCAGCAGCGAACCCGTCACCATCGTCTCCGGCCTGGCGGACGCCCAGACGCCGAATCTTCCTGCCGTGCTCGCCTCGCGGCAGGCCGCCCTGCTCGGCGGCACGTTCGAGCCGGTGCGCCGGTTTGCGGCGCTGCCGCGCCTGGACGGCGGCAGGACGACCGTGGTGCTCGGCAGCAAGCCCAACGGCCTGCCGCCAGGGATCGGCCTGCACGCGGAATTTCGCGCACTCGCCGCTGCCGGGCTCACCCCGCAGCAGGCGCTGCGCGCGGCGGGCGTCAATGCGGCGTCCGCCCTGGGACTCGGCCTGCAACTCGGCCGTATCGCGGTCGGCAGTGTCGCCGACCTGGTGATCGTCGACGGCGACCCGCTCGCAAACATCGACGACGCCCTCAACGTGGTGGGCGTGGTGCGCAACGGGCGCTTCTTCAGCACCATCGGCCTGATCGACCGCCTGGGCGCATCGGGCACCGTCGAATTATTTGACAAACCGTCGAGATACGCGGACTCGCAGCGCGCGCCCCTGTGAAAAACGGCTTTTTCGTGTACGACGCCCGCGACGCAGGCAGCGCGGGCCCGCGACCGGATCCATTAAATCCATATTTCTCCGAATCTTACGTGGCGTTTTGGCTGTCCTGCTTTATGTGCGCCGCAACATTAGTGTCGGCTTTCTTTACAAGCGCCGTTCGGAGGCCCCGCACCCCGCAATGTGTACCGAACGCTAAAGCATTGAAAAAGCAACTGCCTTTCAGGGGTTGGCACAGGTCTTGCTTTTATATGCTTGCCCAAGCGAAGTGTAACTGTGCTCGGTGGCACACTAGGAACAGACACAGGATTTAGACGCCAGAAGAACAATAATTACAAAAACAACAAGATCCAGATCCAACTACAATAAAATATCTGTATCCAACCACCGATTACGCAGTTACCTCTTTTACTAAAAAGAGAGTTTGACCCCGCCGCTCACGCCGCGGGGTTTTTTCTTGCCCGGCCATAACGGCATACTGCACGGCATGCAACGCCTCCTCACCTTCCTGCCGCTGCTGTTCCTCGTCGCCTGTGGCGACCCGCCCCGCAACTTCGAGGAGACCAGCATCGCGGAGCTGCACGACGCGATGCAGCGCGGCGAGCTGCTGGCCGAGGACCTGGTCAGCTGGTACCTGGACCGCATCGAGGCCATCGATGCCGCCGGGCCCGGGCTCGGATCGATCGTCGAGCTGAACCCCGACGCGCTCGCGACCGCCCGCGCACTCGATGCGGAATGGCGGCTGTCAGGGCCGCGCGGCCCACTGCACGGCATCCCCGTGGTCCTGAAGGCCAACATCGATACGGCCGACCGCATGCCCACGCACGCCGGTTCGCTGGCACTGGCGTCACACCACCCGCCCCGGGACGCCTTCGTCGTGAGCCGCCTGCGCGACAGCGGGGCCGTCATCCTCGGCAAGGCGAACCTCAGCGAGTGGGCCAACTTCCGCTCCACCCGCTCCACCAGCGGCTGGAGCAGCGTCGGCGGCCAGACCAAAAACCCCTACGACACCGCGCGCAATCCCTGCGGCTCGTCGAGCGGTTCCGCCGTGGCCGTCGCCGCGAACCTGGCGAGCGTCGCGGTGGGCACGGAAACGGACGGTTCGGTCGTCTGCCCCGCCGGCATCAACGGCATCGTCGGTATCAAGCCGACGCTCGGTCTCGTGAGCCGCAGCGGCATCATCCCGATCGCGCACAGCCAGGACACGGCCGGGCCCATGGCGCGCACGGTGCGCGACGCCGCCATCCTGCTCTCCGCGATGACGGGTATCGACGCGGACGACCCGGCATCGCTGGCATCGCCGGAGACCGTGCCGGACTACACGGCGGGCCTCACCGCCGACGGCCTGCGGGGGCGCCGTATCGGCGTGCTGCGCGCCTACACGGGCGCCGGCAGCGACCCCCGCGTGGACACCCTGTTCGAGGACAGCATTGCCGTGCTGCGCGACCAGGGCGCGGCGGTCATCGACGCGGTGGAGGTCGACATGG
Organism: uncultured Gammaproteobacteria bacterium; assembly: GCA_963712755.1. GTDB lineage: Bacteria > Pseudomonadota > Gammaproteobacteria > Steroidobacterales > Woeseiaceae > UBA1847. The sequence continues at coordinate 513,206 of CAVQIY010000002.1, forward strand.
ACGGTGTCGGCGACGCCGAACTCGACGTGCTGTATTACGAGTTCAAGGCCGATCTCAATCGCTACCTCGAGCAATCGGGCGCCCCCGTCGAATCGCTCGCGGCGATCATCCGCTTCAACGAGGAACACGCGGCGACGGTCATGCCGCACTTCGGCCAGGAACACATGCTCGCGGCGGCAGCGAGAGGCCCGCTCACGGAACCGGCGTACCTGGAGGCGCTCGCGGCCAGCGGGGAGGCGCTGCGCGAGCGGCTGGCGGCGGCCATGGACGCGCACCAGCTGGACGCGCTCGTCGCACCGACCAACGGGCCCGCCTGGATGACCGATCACGTCAACGGCGACCATTACCAGCTCGGCAGCTCGTCGTACGCCGCGGTATCGGGATATCCGAACATCACCGTGCCGGCCGGGTTCATCGCGGGGCTGCCGATCGGCCTGTCGTTCATCGGCCGCCCGTTCACGGAACGGCAGCTGATCGAGATGGCCTACGCATTCGAACAGGCAACGCTCGTCCGCCGGCCACCGGCACTCTGAGCGCGGCCGCGACCCTCGCGAATTGCGACCTGTTCTGCGGTCCGCGCGCCGCGGATGTGGCCTAATCAACCGGGTCCCGCCGGCAAACGAGCCGTCACCCAATGTGGAAAACCGTACGCATCACGATCCTGCTGTTCATCCTGTTCATGGTCGCCATGGGCACGTGGCTCACGCAGCTCAGGAGCACGGACTGGAACAACAGCCTGTGGGTGAAGATCTACCCGATCAACGGTGACGGCAGCGAAGCCAGCGACGACTACATTGCGGGCCTCGACGTCGACACATTTGCCGGCATCGAGGAGTTCCTGGCCCGGGAGGTGCGGCGCTACGGCCACGCGATCGAGCGCCCGGTCCGGATCGAGCTGGGACAGCCGGTGCAGGAACAGCCGCCGGCGATCGACGACAACGGCAGCATGCTCGACATCGCCCTTTGGTCGCTGCGCATGCGCTGGTGGGTGTCGGGCGTGGCCGGGGACCAGGATCGCATCGATCCCGACGTACGCATGTTCGTGCGTTACCACAGCCCGCAGCGAACGCTCGCGCTCGAGAATTCCGTCGGCCTGCAAAAGGGCATGTTCGGCATCGTGAACGCGTACTCCAGCCGCAAGCACCAGGGCAGGAACAACGTGGTCATCGCCCACGAATTCCTGCACACGCTCGGCGCCACCGACAAGTACGACCGCGCGACCGCGATGCCGCTGGCGCCGCACGGGTTCGCGGAACCCGACCGCTCGCCGCTGTTCCCGCAGACGAAAGCGGAACTCATGGGTGGCCGCATTCCCGTCTCGAGCGGCACGGCAGAAGTGCCGCCGAGCCTTCGCCAGGTCGTCATCGGCCCGCTGACGGCACGGGAAATCCGCCTCGCGAAGTAGGCGCGATCGCACTTCCTCTGCCGCGGCCGCTGGGCTAGGCTCCGGGGATGCCGGGCGACGACTGCAAACTGCTGGAAATATCGGGTCTCTGCGTCAGCGTGCCCGGACGCGTGCTCGTCGACGGCCTGGCGATGAGCCTCTCCCGCGGCGAGTTCGTCGCCGTGCTGGGCCGCAACGGCAGCGGCAAGACGCTCTCCCTGCTGACGCTCGCGGGGCTGCGCAGCCCGGAGGCCGGCAGCATTCGCCTTTGCGGTGAGACCATCGGCACGATGCGCCGGCAGCAGGTCGCGAAACGCCTCGCACTGCTGCCGCAGGACACCGACGACATTTTCCCGGCAACGGTGCTGGATACCGCGCTCGTCGGCCGGCATCCGCACATCGGCCGGCTGCGCTGGGAGTCGGCCGCGGACTACGAGCGGGCCCGCGAGACGCTCGCGATGGTCGGCATCGCGGATCTCGCGGACCGCGACGTGCTGTCCTTGTCCGGCGGCGAACGCCGCCGCCTCGCAATCGCCCAGGTCCTGACGCAGGCGCCGGACGTGTACCTGCTGGACGAGCCGACGAATCACCTCGACCCGCAGCACCAGGTCGGCACGCTGCGGATATTCCGCCGCGCGGCCGACGGCGGTGCCGGCGTGATCGCGAGCCTGCACGACGTCAATCTCGCCGCCCGCGTTGCCGACCGCTGCCTGCTGCTGTTCGGCGACGGCCGCTGGGAGTTCGGTGCGACGGACGACGTGCTGGACGAGGCGCGCCTCGAGGCCCTGTTCGAGACACCGATGGAAGCGGTGCGCTGGCGGGACCGCCGGCTGTTCGTCGCGAGCGACGGCACCTGAATCGGCGCTCAGCCGACGAAGCCCGAGAGCAGCTCCAGGTAGTGCGCGTGCAGCGCGGGATTGGCCGCCAGCACGGATCGTGTCTCCAGCCGCGGGGGATTGCCGTTGAGATCCGTGAACACCCCGCCCGCTTCCGTCACCAGGACGGACAGCGCCGCGATATCGAGGATATTGACGTCGGACTCGATCACCGCCTCGATCTTGCCGGCAGCGAGCAGGTGGTAATGGTAGAAATCGCCGTAACCGCGGATGCGGTCGGCCGCCGCGACGACCTCGCCCAGCCGCGCCCAGCCGGCACTCTTCGCGAGCGATTTCAGGTTGCCGGTCGATACGGCGGCCCGCGCCGGGTCGTCGATGCGGCTCACGTGCACCCGCTTGCCGTTGACGTAAGCGCCGACACCGCGCTCCGCCCACGCCAGTTCGTCCATCATCGTGCCGCTGGAAACGCCCAGCACGATTTCGCCGTCGTGCATGAGCGCGATCTGGGTGGAGAAGAACGGGTATTGCCGCACGAAACCCTTGGTGCCGTCGATCGGATCGACGAGCCAGAGGTACTCGGCGTCGACGTGCGTCCGGCCCATTTCCTCGCCGTAAAAACCGTGCTCCGGGAATCGGCCGAGGATCACTTCGCGAATCGCCGCCTCGCACTCGACATCCGCCTGCGTGACCGGCGTGCTGTCCGCCTTGGTCTCGACCGTGAAATTGCCGGCGTAATAATTGCGGCTGATCGTCGCCGCCGCGCGTGCCGCCTCCAGCGCTACGTGGAGATGCTCGGAGGAAAGGGTCTCGTCGTAACTCGTCACTGGCGTGTGGTCGGCGGCCTGCCGGGCTAGCGGCTGAAGCGCGGCGCCTCCGGCCGCATGAACACCACCGGTACCTCCGCGAAATACAGCGAGCCCCTTACCGCCACGGCCACCCGCAGCGTCGCCTCGGGGTCGGCGAATGCGGGGACGGTCACGGTCATTTGCGCCGCGGCATCGGGTGCGGTGTCGTGCTCGGCCCGCGCGACGACCTCTTCCCCGTTCAACAGCAGCGCGAATGTCGCCTGGGACAGCGCAAACTCCGAATCCAGCGACAGCCGCGTGTACTGCGCACCGAGTTCCAGCGGCAGGATGGTCATCGTGAGGTCATTGTTCGCGAGCTCGCATTTACCGCTCGCCCAGCGGCAGTTCGAACGCGCCACCAGCGGATAGCTCGTGCCCGGTTCCGCGACCTTCGCCTGTTCCCCGACAATGGCGCCGACCGCGAACCAGGCAAGGACTGACAGGATCGGCGCCACGATCATGGCGATGATGACGTGCTTGTTTTTCCACATGGTCCTATCTTAGCGCAAAAAAAGGGGGCATCACTGCCCCCTTTTTCCAGACCGAGAACGAATCTCAGTGACTGATGGCCGCGCCGGCTCCGTGCGGTACGCGGATGTCTTCCACGATGTGCTGGATGTGCTCCGGCGGCGGTGCCGTCACCTTGGACACGCCGTAAGCAACCGCGAAGTTGACCAGCGCACCGATTGCGCCGAAGGCGTTCGGCTCGATGCCGAAGAACCAGTTCGGCTGCATGTCGCCGAGGAACGAGGTACTCGCGACGAACATGATGCCCGTGTGCTGGAATACGTACAGCAGGGTCACGCCGATGCCGGCAATCATACCCGCGATCGCACCTTCCTTGTTCATGTTCTTGTTGAAGATGCCCATCATCAGAACCGGGAAGATCGACGACGCTGCCAGGCCGAATGCCAGGGCTACGGTACCTGCCGCGAAGTCCGGCGGGTTGAAGCCGAGATAGCCGGCCAGCAGGATCGCGAAGGCCATGGCAATACGACTGGCCAGCAGTTCCTGCTGCTCGGTGACATCCGGTTTGAACACGCCTTTCAGGAGGTCATGCGAGATTGCCGAGGATATGGCGAGCAACAATCCCGCCGCCGTCGACAACGCCGCCGCGAGTCCGCCCGCTGCAACCAGGGCGATTACCCAGTTCGGCAGGCCCGCGATCTCCGGGTTGGCCAGTACGATGATGTCGCGGTCGATCGTGGTCACCTCGTTGACCTCCGGATCGGCCGAATACACGATCTCGCCGTCGCCGTTCTTGTCGGTGAACCCGAGCAGGCCGGTCGCTTCCCACTTCTTGACCCACGTCGGCCGCTCGGCGTAGACGAGTTGCGTGCCGTCAGGCTTGTTGATGGTCTCGATGAGGTTCAGGCGAGCCATCGCGGCGACTGCCGGTGCCGTCGTATACAGGATGGCGATGAACACGAGCGCCCAGCCGGCCGAGCTGCGTGCGTCCTTCACCTTGGGAACCGTGAAGAAACGGATGATGACGTGCGGCAGGCCCGCGGTGCCGATCATGAGCGACATCGTGTACACGAACATATTGAGACTACTCAATCTCGCCTGTGTCGTGTACTGCGCAAATCCCAGGTCGGTCACTACCTGGTCGAGCCGGTCGAGCAGGAAGACCTCGCTGCCGGCCATCGTCGAGCCCAGGCCGAACTGCGGGATCGGGACCCCCGTGAGCTGCATGGAGATGAAGATCGCCGGAATCGTGTAGGCGAAAATCAGTACGCAGTACTGTGCGATCTGCGTGTAGGTGATGCCTTTCATGCCGCCCATTACCGCGTAGACGAACACGATACCCATGCCGATCACCAGGCCGACGTTGTAGTCGACCTCGAGGAAGCGCGAGAACGCGACGCCGATACCTTTCATCTGGCCGATAACGTACGTCACCGACGCGATGATGAGGCAGATGACGGCCACGATGCGGGCGGTCTTCGAGTAATAGCGATCACCGATGAACTCGGGAACCGTGAACTTGCCGAACTTGCGCAGGTACGGTGCGAGCAGCATCGCGAGCAGCACGTAACCGCCGGTCCATCCCATCAGGAACAGCGAACCGCCATAGCCCATGAAGGCGATGAGGCCGGCCATCGAGATGAACGATGCGGCTGACATCCAGTCGGCTGCCGTCGCCATGCCGTTGGCAACGGGATGGACGTGGCTGCCTGCGACGTAGAAATCCTTGGTTGTCGAAGCACGCGACCAGATCGCGATGCCGATATAGAGCGCGAAGGTCAGTCCGACAACCAGGTAGGTAGTTGCTTGTAGTGACATTATCTTTTCCCCCTAGACGTCTTTGTCTTCGTGCACGTCATGCTCGCGATCGAGCTTACCCATGCGATTGGCGTAGAAGAAAATCAACGCGACGAATACGTATATCGATCCTTGATTCGCAAACCAGAAACCGAGCTTGTATCCACCCAGCGATATGCTGTTGAGAGGCTCGACGAGAATGATTCCGAAACCAAAGGACACGACAAACCAGATTGCAAGGCAAAACATGATCAAGCGCAGGTTTGCCTTCCAGTAGTCAGCTTTCTGAGACATACGTCCCCCTTATGATGCTTTTATTGGATTTGTCACCCGCGCAATCTAGCAAACGGCTTCACGACAGCATTACAGACTTTAGTCGTAGGTCATTGCTTGCCGCGCTGCGGCACGGAATGAACAGGTACCCGTAAACTTTCATTAAATTAACAACTTACAGAAGCACGCCCGGCGCAATGGAGCGCCCGAGTCGCCGCCGTTCGACGATAGTAGTAGACTTTGTGAAACACAAAAGAGCGCCCGGATAAGGGCGCCGAAAACCACACAGAGGGGAGATCGTCGCGTTGATCAACTGGTGGGCGCTGCTGCTGTTGTCGCTTGGCTACGTCTCGCTCCTGTTCGCGATCGCGCACTGGGGAGACAAGGCAGACCCGAGCCGGTTTTCCGGCGCCGCGCGCGCCACGATCTACGGCCTTACGCTCGCCGTTTACTGCACCTCCTGGACCTTCTACGGCGCGGTCGGCACCGCCGCGGAGAACGGCTGGGGTTACCTGCCGATCTACATCGGCCCGATGGCCGTCATCTTCTTCGGCTGGGGGATGATCCAGCGCATCATCACGGTGAGCAAACGGCAGAACCTGACGTCCATCGCCGACTTCATCGCCGCGCGCTACGGCAAGGCGCGCAGCCTGGCGGTACTGGTCACGGTGCTGGCAACGATCGGCTCGATCCCCTATATCGCCCTGCAGCTGAAAGCGGTCGTCGCGGGTTTCGACGTCGTCTCGAATTACTCGGCAGGCGGGGCCGGGATCGAGACCGCGTTCGTGTTCGCAGCCGCACTGGCGGTCTTCGCCATCCTGTTCGGCACGCGCAAGATCGACGTGACCGAGCACCACGACGGCCTCATGCTCGCGGTTGCTTTCGAGTCGGTCGTGAAACTGCTCGCTTTCGTGGCCGTCGGCCTGTTCGCCTGGTCACTGCTCGGCAGCAGCACGCCGGCCGCGTCGCCGGAGGCCGCCATGCGGGCGGCTGCCGTGTTCCGGCCGGACCACATGCCCGACATGTTCGTGACCCAGCTGATTCTCGCCAGCGCCGCGATCTTCTGCCTGCCGCGCCAGTTTCACGTCGCCGTCGTGGAAGCCTACGAGGACGCCAATATCCGGCCGACCCGGTGGTCGTTCCCGCTCTACCTGCTGATTTTCTCGGCCTTCGTCATTCCGATAACCATCGCCGGGCTCAAGATGCTGCCGCCGGGGCAATTCAGCGGCGACGCGTTCGTGCTCGCCCTGCCCATGCAGGGAGAACACACCCTGCTGACCATGCTGGCGTTCCTCGGTGGCTTCTCGGCCGCGACCAGCATGGTGATCGTGGCCAGCGTCGCGCTATCGACGATGATCAGCAACGAGATCGTCATCCCGGCCCTCATGAGCATCAAGATGCTCGGCCTGTCCGAGCGCAAGGACTACACGCGCATCCTGATGCACGTGCGGCGCGGGGCCATCATCGGCATCGCGGCCCTCGGCTACCTGTACCTCGAGGCAACGGAACAGTCCGCCGCGCTCGCCTCGATCGGGCTGTTGTCGTTCGCGGCGGCCGCGCAGTTCGCACCGCTGATCGTCTTCGGTCTCTACTGGCCCGGCGCGACGCGGGTCGGCGCGATCGCCGGGCTTTGCACCGGGTTCGTGCTGTGGGCGTACACGTTGTTCCTGCCGAACCTCGCGCGTGCCGGTGCCTTCAGCAGCGATTTCATCACCGAGGGGCTGTTCTCGCAGGCCTGGCTGCGGCCGGAAGCGCTGCTGGTGGACCTGCAGTCCAACTCACTGACGCACGGTGTCGTCTGGTCGCTGGGCGCGAACATCCTGGTCATGGTGCTGGTGTCGATGATGACGCGGCAGTCGCTGGTCGAGAAGATCCAGGCGCGGACCTTCGCCGGTCCCGCCATCGGGTTCGGGCCCGTGCGGGCGGCGGTCGCCCGCCACGACATCACCAACGTGGACCTGCGTTCGCTCGCGGAACGCTTCCTGGGCGTGCACAACGTGGAACGCTCGTTCGCCGACTTCGCCGCGTCGACGGCGATCGACCTGAATTCGTCCGGCCCGGCGGACAGGCGGCTGCTGCTGTTCACCGAGCGCCTGATCGCCGGCGCCATCGGCGCATCCTCGGCGCGCGTCGTCATGACCGCCGCACTGCGCAAGACCGGCACGGAAATCGGCGACGTCGTATTGCTCCTCGACGAAACGTCGCAGGCGCTGACCTTCAACCGGCGACTGCTCGACGCAACGCTCGAGAACATCACCCAGGGCGTCAGCGTCGTCGATTCGTCGCAGCGGCTGATCGGCTGGAACAGCCGCTACGAGCAACTGATGAGCTACCCGCCCGGCATGGTGCACGTCGGCGAGTCCATCATCGACCTCATCCGCTACAACGGCGAGCAGGGCCGCTTCGGCACGTCCGACGTCGACACGGAGATCAACAAGCGCATCAAGCACATTCGGTCCGGCACGCCGTACCGGTACCAGAGCAACTTCATCGACGGCAAGGTCATCGAGATCAGCGGGCAGCCCATGCCCGGTGGCGGCTACGTAACGACCTACACGGACATCACCGATTCCAAGAAGGTCGAGAGCGAGCTGGTCGAGGCCAAGGCCCTGCTCGAGCAGCGCGTCGTCGACCGCACCGCCGAGCTGGAGAAAACCATGGCGGCCCTGCAGCAGGCGAAGGCCCAGGCGGAGGATGCCAATGCCTCGAAGACCCGTTTCCTCGCGGCCGCCGCGCACGACCTGTTGCAGCCGCTGAATGCCGCCAAGCTGTTCGCCGCATTGCTGAACGAACACCGCGACAACATGCCCGCGGAGCAGCAGAGCCTCGTCGAACGCGTCGAGAGCAGTCTCATTGCGGTCGAAGACCTGCTCGGCGCGCTGCTCGACATCTCCCGGCTGGATACGTCCGCCCCCGTCCCCAAGCCGGAGGTGTTCCCGGTCTCGGACATCTTCAAGAACATCGAAACCCAGTTTTCCGCCGCGTTCGTGGAAGACGACCTGAAGCTGCGCTTTGCGAAGTCCTCACTGTATGTACGCTCCGACCCCGCGATGCTCAGGCGCATCGTGCAGAACTTCGTCAGCAACGCGCGCCGTTACACGTCCGATGGCGGGGTGCTCGTCGGTTGCCGGCGCCGTGGCGACCGAGTCGCCATCCAGGTCATCGACACGGGCATCGGCATTGCGCCCGAAGACCAGAAAATCGTGTTCGAGGAATTCAAACGCCTCGGCAAGCGGGAAAAGGGGACCAGGCGGGGCCTGGGACTGGGGCTGGCCATCGTGGAGCGTATCGCCAAGCTGCTCGATCACGAGATCCGGATGCGCTCGGAGGTCGACAGAGGCAGCCTGTTCGAGGTGCTCGTGCCGCTGGCGGACCGTGCCGACGCGAGACCCGCGATCGGCAGCCTGATCGACAAGGCTCCTGCGTCGTCCCTCGACGGCACGATCATCCTCTGCGTCGACAACGAGCACACCATCCTGGAAGGCATGCAGGGGCTGCTCAGCAAGTGGGGCGCCAGCCCCCTCATCGCCAACAATTCGGAAGACGCGGTGGAGCATCTGCGAAAGCTGGGCAGCAACGGCGGCGGCTGCCCGTCCATCCTGCTGGTCGATTACCATCTCGATGACGGCGTCACCGGCATCCAGGTCATCGACGAATTGCGCGCGTACGCGGAGACCGACATCCCGGCGATCATCGTCACCGCCGATCACACGCAGAGCGTGCGCGACGAGATCCGGGAATCGGGCCATGCGCTCCTGCACAAGCCCATCAAGCCCGCCGCGCTGCGCGCCCTGATGTCGCGCATCCTGAGCCGGCAATAGCGGAACGGCGGCGGGTTATTCGACGAGCCCGGGTTCCTTGGTATTCAACCGCTGCACCGCGAGTACCGCCTGGGTACGGTTGGTCACCTGCATCTTGCGCAATATCGCGGTCACGTGCGCCTTGATCGTCGCTTCCGAAACACCGAGCTGGTACGCGATCTGCTTGTTGAGAAGGCCTTCGCCCAGCATCATCAGCACCCTGAACTGATGCGGCGTCAGGGCGCTCATCGCGGTCGCGATGCGCGCCTCCTCGTTATCGAGCCCCCCGGCCCCCGGGTCGATGTTGTCGGGCAGCCACACCTCGCCCTGCAGGATGGCATCGATCGCCGCTTCGATCGTGCGTATCGGCGACGACTTGGGGATGAACCCGCTGGCGCCGTGCTGGATCGCACGCCGGATGACCGCCGGATCGTCGACCGCCGAGACGATGACCGTCGGCAGCGACTCGTGGTTGTTGCGCATGTAGGCGAGCGCTGAAAAGCCGCTCACCCCCGGCATGTGCAGGTCGAGAAACAGCAGGTCCGCGTCGGGATGCGCTTCCACGACCTCGTACAGGCTGGCGAGACTGTCGGCTTCGTGAATCTCGGCGCCCGGCACGCAATTGTGAATCGCGTGGATCAGCGCCTCCCGGAACAGAGGATGATCATCCGCAACGATGAAATTGCTGCTGTCGGATAGCGTCACTGTCGCCTCGTGTCCTTACCCGCGGTTCTTGCGGTTCTCGATCAGGTTCTCGACGACGCTCGGATCGGCCAGCGTCGAGGTGTCACCAAGGTTGCTGTAGTCGTTTTCCGCGATCTTCCTGAGGATGCGCCGCATGATCTTGCCCGAGCGCGTCTTCGGCAGTCCCGGCGCCCACTGCAGCAGGTCCGGGCTCGCGATGGGCCCGATTTCCTTGCGCACCCAGTTGCGCAGCTCCTTCGCGAGCTCGTCGCTGGGCTCGTGGCCTTCCATGAGCGTGACGTAAACGTAGATGCCCTGTCCCTTGATGTCGTGAGGATAGCCGACAACCGCGGCCTCGGCGACCGCCGGATGGGCGACCAGCGCACTTTCGACTTCCGCCGTGCCCATGCGATGGCCCGAAACATTGAGTACGTCGTCGACGCGGCCGGTGATCCAGTAATAACCGTCTTCGTCGCGGCGTGCGCCGTCCCCGGTGAAGTAACGACCCTCGAAAGCGCTGAAGTAGGTCTGAACGAATCGGTCGTGGTCACCATAGACGGTACGCATCTGGCCGGGCCAGCTGTCGAGTATGACCAGCAAGCCTGAGACCGCACCGTCCAGTATGTTTCCGTCGGGGTCCACGATGGCCGGCTTGACACCGAAGAAGGGCCGTGTCGCTGAACCCGGCTTGAGCGCCGTCGCGCCCGGCAGCGGCGTGATCAGGATACCGCCCGTTTCGGTTTGCCACCAGGTGTCGACGATCGGGCAGCGGCTCTCGCCGACCACGTTGTAGTACCACTCCCAGGCCTCGGGATTGATCGGCTCGCCGACGGAGCCGAGCAATTTGAGGCTCTTGCGGGAGGTTCTCTTGACCGGTTCTTCGCCCTCGCGCATCAGCGCCCGGATCGCGGTCGGCGCCGTGTAACAGATGTTGACCTTGTGCTTGTCGCAGACCTGCCAGAAGCGGCTCGAGTCGGGGTAATTCGGCACACCCTCGAACATCATGGTCCTGGCGCCGTTCGCGAGCGGGCCATAGACGATGTAGGAATGGCCGGTGACCCAGCCGACGTCGGCCGTGCACCAGTAGATGTCGCCCGGCTCGTAGTTGAAGACGTACTTGAACGTTATTGCGGCGTACACGAGGTAACCGCCGGTCGTGTGCAGGACGCCCTTGGGCTGGCCCGTGGATCCCGATGTGTACAGGATGAACAGCGGGTCCTCGGCATTCATCGGCTCGCAGGGGCAGTCGTCGTCCACCGATTCTTCCGCCTCGTGCAGCCAGACGTCGCGACCGTCCTGCCAGGCGATGTCCTTGCCGGTATTCCTGACGACCACGACTTTTTCCAGCGTGCTCACACCCTTGATCTTCGCGGCCGCGTCGACGTTGGCCTTGAGGGGCACGGAACGGCCGCCGCGCACGCCTTCATCCGCCGTGACGACCACCGTCGACTTGCAGTCGATGATGCGGCCGGCCAGCGCATCCGGCGAGAAGCCGCCGAACACCACCGAGTGGATCGCGCCGATGCGCGCGCAGGCGAGCATCGCGACCGCCGCGTCGGGGATCATCGGCATGTAGATCGTGACCCGGTCGCCCTTCTTGACGCCGATCGATTTCAGCACGTTCGCAAACCGGCACACACGGCCGTGCAGGTCCTTGTAGGTGATCGTCAGGTCGCGGTTCGGGTCGTCCCCTTCCCAGATGATCGCGGGCTGGTCGGCCTTGTCGCCCAGGTGGCGATCGACGCAGTTGTAACAGACGTTCAGTTCACCGTCTTCGTACCAGCGGATGTGCAGGTCGTCCTTGGCATAGGAGACGTCCTTGACCCGCGTGAAGGGCTTGCTCCAGTCCACGATCGCGGCCTGCTCCGCCCAGAATTTCTCGTTGTCCTCGACCGACTGCCTGTACAGGTCGAAATACTGGTCCTCGTTGACCAATCCGTGCTCTTTGAAATAATCGTTGACGGCATGGATCTCGCTCATCGGAATCTCCACTCGGTAGGTGCGTATTCATTGCGGGCGGCGGCCCGTCTTCAGGCATTTTGGATTGCGGCTTCTACGTACGCATTAGACATTGGTCTACAAACGGGTGCGGATTCGACTTTTGGCTAATGGCAACCACTACGCCCCTGATTGAGTATGCGTCGTGATTCACCAAAAAAACTTTCCCGGGGGAAAATATGATGATCAGAGTTACTCCCAAGCTGTGCGCGTCAGCGGCTGCTTTCATGCTGTGCGTATCTGGGTCCGCAGTCGCTCAGGACGACGGACCGACAACGACCTACAAGTTCGGCGGCTACGCCAAGTTCGATGCGATGTTCACCGATTACAGCGACGGCACGCCGAGTGGCAACAGCCTGATGCGGCAGTTTTATTATGCGCCGCAAATACCGGTCGGCGACGGCTCGGCCAGCGAAGACATCTCGGCCGACTTCCAGGCCCGCGAGACGCGTATCAATTTCACGGCCGCTACCACGACACCCGGCGGTGACAGCATCACGGCGTTCATCGAGATGGACTTCTTCACCACCGACAACGGCAACGAAGTGGTATCGAACTCGTACAGCCCGCGCCTGCGTCATGCGTTCATCAAGTACAACAAGTGGACCTTCGGCCAGACCTGGTCGACGTTCCAGGACGTCGTTGCACTGCCCGAGGCCCTCGACTTCGTCGGCCCGGCCGAGTCCACGACCTTCATACGCCAGGCGATGGTCCGCTACACGACGGGCAACCTGGAACTCGCAGCCGAGAACCCGCAGACCTTTGTTAGCGGCGTCGCCGCGGACGATCGAGGCCAATCGACGATACCTGACCTGATCGCGCGCTACACGTTCAAGCTGGGCGACAAGGGCAGCTACGTGAAAGTGGCCGGCCTCTACCGCAGCCTCAAGATCCAGGATATCGGTGGATCGCAACCGGATGAGACAGGCTATGGCATCAGCGCGTCGACCAAGCTCATGTTCGGTAACGGTGCCGACTTCCGCGCGATGGTCACCTACGGCGACGGCGTCGGCCGCTACATCGGCCTCGGTTTCGTGCCGGATGGCTACCTGGACGTCAACAACAGCATCGCGACGGCCGAAGCACTTGCCTACTTCGCCGCGGTACGCCTGCCGCTCGGCAACAAGTGGCGCACCAACCTGATGTACGGCAACACGACCATCGACTATGACGACAACGTCGCGGCTGCCACCCTGAACGACACCGGCTGGAGCTTCCACGCGAACCTCATCTACAACATCCTGCCGAAGCTGGATGTGGGCGCCGAGATCATCTACGGCGAGCGTGAGCTGGTGAACGGCACGGACGGCGACTTCACGCGCTTCCAGTTCTCCGCGAAGTACGCCTTCTAGAGCGAGACACGCAATCTCCTTTGCGTTTGCCCTGGCGGCACCCTTCACGGGGTGCCGCCAGTTTTACGTTGGCGCAAGGCGTGTCAGAATCAGCGCATGAACGAACTTCCCGAGATCTGCCGCTTTCTCTCCGACCTGCCGGGCTTCGACGAGCTCGACCCGGTCCAGCTCAATACCGCCGCCCGCGCCATCCAGATCGGCTATTACAAGTCGGGCAGCCGGGTACTGACCATCGGCGCCGCCAACACGCAGCTGCACATCGTCCGCAGCGGGGCGCTGGAACTGCGCAATGCCGAAGGCGACCTCGTGATGCGCGCCGCCGAGGGGGACGTTTTCGGCTTCCCGTCGCTGATGAATGCCGCGCCGTTGCGCAACCAGTCCGTGACGATCGAGGACTCGCTGATCTACCACCTCGACGGCAAGGTATTCGCCGAGCTGCGGCGCACGAACGAGCGTTTCGACACCTATTTCATCCGCCTGCTCTCGGACCGCCTGCTGTCGCGGCCCGCGTCGGTGAAGTTGCACGGCGCCGAGGGGCGAGCCGTATCGCAGCTCATCACGCGCCCCCCGGTCACGATCGACGGGGACGCGAGCATCCAGGACGCGGCCCGCAAGATGGTCAACGAACGCGTATCGGCGATACTGGTCGTGTCCGGGGACAGCTTCTGCGGCATTGCCACCGATCGAGACCTCCGGCAGCGCGTCGTCGCCACGGGCCTGCCGATCGAGAAACCGATACGCGACATCATGTCGAAGGACCCGATTTCGATCGACGCGGGCGACCTCGCCTACGAAGCCGCGCTGACGATGATGCGCAACAAGATCCACCACCTGCCGGTCACCGAACACGGCAAGCTGATCGGCATGGTGTCGCGCAGCGACTTCATGCGCATCGAGACCGAGCACCCGCTCTACCTCGTCAACGACATCGCCAAGCAGACCACCGTGGAGGGCATCGTGAAAGCCTGCAAGCGGCTGCCGGCACTGATCGCGAGCCAGATAAGCGCGGACGCCGACGGCGAGCAGCTCGGCAAGTTCATCACGACGATCACGGATACCGTCACGCAGCAGCTGTGCCGGATCGCCGAATCCGAGCTGGGATCGCCGCCGTGCACCTATGCCTGGGTGGCGCTCGGCTCGCAGGGCCGCCACGAGCAGTCCGCGCGCAGCGACCAGGACAACGCGCTCGTGCTCGACGACTCCGCCACCGAGGCGGACGACGAGTACTTCAAGGCGCTGGCGCGCATCGTCAACGACGGCCTCGACGCCTGTGGCTACGTCTACTGCCCGGGCGACGTGATGGCGTCCAACCCGCAATGGCGCCAGCCGCTCTCGACCTGGAAGAAATATTTCAACACGTGGATCACGGTGCCCGAGCAAAAGGCGCTCATGCACGCCAACATCTTCTTCGATCTGCGCTCCGTCTACGGCGTCGCCGGGCTCGTCGACGAGCTCAAGAAAAGCATTCGCGAGGACGCCAAGCGTAACGAGCTGTTCCTCGCCCTGATGGCGAAGAACGCCATGAACTTCCAGCCCCCACTCGGCTTTTTCAGGCAATTCGTACTGGAAAAATCCGGCGAGCACAGGAACACGCTCGACATCAAGAAGCACGGCATCATGCCCATTGTCGAGATCGCGCGGATCCGGGCGCTTGCGGCGGGCGAGATGCGCATCACGACGAGGAACCGGCTGCGCGCCGCGGCCAAGGCCGGGGAAATCAACGAGGCCGACGCGGCCAGCCTGATCGATGCGCTCGATTTCATCGAGAAACTCCGGGTGGAGCACCAGAACCGGCAGCTGCACGCGGGCAAGCGGCCGGACAATCACCTCTCGCCGAGCGAACTCTCGCCGCTGGTCCGGCATAACCTCAAGTCGGCGTTCAGCCAGGTCAGTACCAGCCAGGCAGCGCTGCTGAACCGCTTCCACCTCGCATGAAGACGGGCCGGTGGCTGGCGCTGAAACGCTGGAAAGCCGGCCATCGGACCGCCGACGAACGCTACAAGGCCTTTCTCGAGGCGTCGCCGCCGGCGCCGGGCAGCCGCTTCGAGGCCGCGGAACTCGTCTGCCTGGACATCGAAACCACCGGCCTGGACCCGGCCACCGTCGACATGCTGAGTATCGGCTGGGTGCTGATCCGGGGCGGGCGGGTGGATCTCGCGACCGCGGAATCGCACGTCGTCAAGCCGACCGGCGGCCTCGGTGACAGCCCGTCGATCCACGGCCTGACCGACAGTGTCGTCGACAAGGGCATCTCGCCAGCCGAGGCCCTCGAGCGCGTCATCGCGGTGCTCGCGGGCAGGGTCCTGGTGGTGCACCACGCGGGGCTCGACAAGCGCCTCCTCGACCGATTCTGCCGGGAGCATTTCGGCGACAAGCTGCTGGTACCGGTCATCGACACGCTGGCCCTCGAGAATCGCCGCAAGTCCCGCCAGCATCATCTCGAGGACACCCGCTCGCTGCGGCTGCCCGACCTGCGCGAGCACTACAACCTGCCCTGGTACCGTGGCCACGACTGCCTCGGCGACGCGATCTCCACCGCGGAACTGCTGATCGCAATGGTCGCGAGCCGCGACTCGCCGACCACGTTGTCCGACCTCTACTGACGGCCCCGTGCGCCTTTTGTCGCATGGCCGGCGGTGCGCGCGTCTTCTAGAATCGGGGCAGATAACAACCGTGCGGATCCGACATGAGCAAATACATGGAAATTCACCGCCGTTCCATCGACAACCCAACGGATTTCTGGGGGGAAGCGGCCGAAGGCATTGATTGGGAGAGCCGGTGGGACAAGGTTCTCGATGATTCGAATGCACCCATCTACCGGTGGTTTTCCGGCGGGCGCCTGAACACCTGTTACAACGCGCTCGACCGGCACGTGGCCAACGGCCGCGGCGCACAGGCGGCAATCATTTACGACAGCCCGGTGACGGGCTCGCAGCGCACGATCAGCTACGGCGAACTCCGCGACCAGGTCGCGCTGTTCGCCGGCGCGCTGGCCAATAACGGCGTGAAGCGCGGGGACCGGGTCATCATCTACATGCCGATGATCCCCGAGGCGGTCGTGGCCGTTCTCGCCTGCGCGCGCATCGGCGCCGTGCACTCCGTGGTCTTCGGCGGCTTCGCGCCGAACGAGCTCGCCACGCGCATCGACGACGCGACACCGAAGGCGATCGTCTCGGCGTCCTGCGGTATCGAGCCTACCCGCCTCGTCGAATACAAGCCGCTGCTCGACCAGGCGCTGGAGCTCTCGAAACACAAGCCGGCGCACTGCATCATCTTCCAGCGGCCGCAGCTCGAAGCCGCGCTGTCGGCTCCCAGGGACGTCGACTGGGACGACGCGGTAGCCGGTGCCTCTCCGCAGGACTGCGTGCCGGTCGAAGCCACCGACCCGCTCTACCTGCTGTACACGTCCGGCACGACCGGCCAGCCCAAGGGCATCGTGCGCGACAACGGCGGCCATGCCGTGGCGCTGCACTGGACCATGAAGAACATCTACGGCGTCGAGCCGGGCGAGGTGTACTGGGCCGCCTCCGATATCGGCTGGGTGGTCGGCCATTCCTACATCATTTACGGCCCGCTGCTGCACGGCAACACCACGATCCTCTACGAAGGCAAGCCGGTCGGCACGCCGGACGCCGGCGCTTTCTGGCGCGTGGCGTCGGAACACAAGGTCGCAACGCTGTTCACGGCGCCGACCGCTTTCCGCGCGATCCGCCAGCAGGACCCGAACGGCGAGTTCATCCCGAAATACGACCTGTCGTCGCTGCGCACGCTGTTCCTCGCGGGCGAACGCTGCGACCCGGACACGCTGCATTGGGCGGAGGAAAAACTCGGCATCCCGGTCATCGACCACTGGTGGCAGACCGAGACGGGCTGGTCCATCGCCGCGAATTGCCTGGGCATCGAACTGGCCCCGGTCAAGGCCGGCTCCGTCGGCCGCGCCGCGCCGGGATGGGAAGTCCGCGCGCTCGACGAACGCGGCAAGGACGTGGCGCCCGGCGACGTCGGCGCAATCGCCTGCAAGCTGCCGCTGCCGCCGGGGACGCTGCCCGGCCTCTGGAACGCCGAGGCACGCTTCCGCAAGTCGTATCTCGAGACGTTCCCGGGCTACTACGAAACCGGTGACGCGGGCTTCATCGACGAGGACGGCTACATCTTCGTGATGTCGCGGACCGACGATGTCATCAACGTCGCCGGGCACCGTTTGTCGACCGGGGCGATCGAGGAAGTGCTCGCCGCGCATGACGACGTTGCCGAGTGCGCCGTCATCGGCGCCTCGGATCCGATGAAAGGACAGCTCCCGGTGGGCTTCCTCGTCCTGAAGGCCGGCGCCGCGCGCAGCCCCGAAGAGGTCGTTGCCGACGTGATCCAGATGGTGCGCGCCCAGGTCGGCCCCGTCGCCGTCTTCAAGAAGGCCGTCGTCGTCAAGCGCCTGCCCAAAACCCGCTCCGGCAAGGTCCTGCGCGCCACGATGCGCAAGATTGCCGACAGCGAGGAATACAAGGTGCCCGCAACGATCGAGGATCCACAGGTACTCAGCGAAGTCGAATCTGCATTACAGACGCTCGGCTACGCGGGCCCCGGCAAATAAGATCCGGGGATTGCTTGACACGGCGCCTGCCGCTTCCTATCGTGGCGGCGTCATCAGGTAAACCCCGATCGCATCGATCGGGCGACGGGAAGCCGGTGTAGATTCCGGCGCTGCCCCCGCAACGGTGATCGAGTAAAAGCCACAGCTCCGTGGTACGCACGGAGCCACTGCGACACAGCATTCGTGTTCGTGGGAAGGCGCTGTGGCAGGACCAGGTCCACTCGTAAGCCCGGAGACCGGCCCGGTGAACACGCGAACGGCGCGGCGGGCGCTCGTTCGGGCCACCGCATTCCGTTGACCCGACTCCCCGGCAGCCGTTCTGGCAAAAAAAAGCAGGTCGCGTGCGGCGGGCACGCACAGGGGAGACACATGACATTGTTACGAGTAGTCGCGGCGACGGCACTGCTGCTGTCCGTTGCGCCGTACGCGCACGCATCCGATATATCGCCGCGTGACACGATCATCGTCACCGCGACCCGCACGGAGATTCCGCTGGAACAGGCGACCGTCCCCGTCCGCGTCATTACCCGTGACGATATCGAGCTGTCGCTGGCAACGGATCTCGCCGAGTTGCTGCGTTTCGAGGCCGGCATCGACATTGGCCGTAACGGCGGGCCCGGACAGGCGACCTCCATTTTCATGCGCGGCACCGAGAGTAATCACACCCTGGTCCTGATCGACGGCGTGCGCATGAACCCCGGCACTATCGGCGGCGCAGCGATACAGCACATCTCGCCGGAAGTCATCGAGCGCATCGAGATCGTCAAGGGCGCCCGCTCCGCGCTGTTCGGCACCGACGCGATCGGCGGCGTCATCAACATCATCACGCGCCGTGCGGACGAAACCCACGTGGAGGGCGGCGTCGGCGCGGGCAGCTTCGACACGCGCTCCGGATTCGTTTCGGGCGGTCTGCGCAACGACAAGAGCCAGCTCGGCATCACGCTGGACTGGCAGGACACCGCTGGCTACCCGCCGCGCGTCGGCTCCGACGTCGATCGCGGCTATGACAACTTTTCCCTGAACGTCCATGCATCGCGCGACATCGGCCGCGGCGAGATCAGCCTGCGCCACTGGCGCGCCGAGGGCACAGTCGAGTACCTCGACTTTTTCCTGACGCCGGTGGACCAGGACTTCAGGAACGCGGTCACGGCGTTCCAGTTCGACAAGCAGCTTGCCGGACGACGCGGCACGAACAAGCTTATCGTCTCCCACATGCTGGACCGCATCGCCCAGAACCAGTCGGACGACTTCGTCGAATCCGACCGCCTGAGCCTCGACTGGCAGCACACCCTGGCGTTTTCCGAGCACACCGTCACCGCGGGGCTGTTCGCGATGACCGAGACCGCGAAGACCCTGTCGTTCGGTTCCGGCTTCGACGAGGACACGGCTGTGAGAGCGGTATTCGTGCAGGACCAGTGGATCCGCGACAGGCATCGCGCATTCGTGGCGGTGCGGCTGACCGATCACGAGACCTTCGGCAACGAGACGACCTACAACGTCGAATACGGCTACGAGCTGACGCCTTCCTGGACGCTGCGCGCCGGGGTCGGCCGCGCATTCCGCGCGCCGGATGCTACGGACCGTTACGGCTTCGGCGGCAACCCGGACCTCGACCCGGAAATCGCCGACGAGTACCAGGCGGGGCTGCGCTATACGCCGGGCGACCGCCACAGCGTCGACATCGAGTTCTACGCCAACGAGATCGAGGACCTGATCGAGTTCGACCTCGAGACCTTCACGCTCGTCAATATCGACAGCGCCGAGATACGCGGCGTCCAGGTGGGTTACGAGTACCTCGGCGACTCGTTCACGCTGCGCACGGACCTGGTCCGGCAGCGGGCCGAGAACACCGGCAGCGGCTCGCGGCTGCTGCGCCGCGCCGAGGAGAGCGTCACGGTAAGCTACACCCAGGACCTGGGGCAGCATCGCCTCGGCCTGTCCGTGCTGGCGAGCGGCGACCGCGAGGACTTCGGTGGCGTCGTCCTGCCCGGCTACGTGACGGCCAGCCTGACCGGCCAGGTCCAGCTGTCACGGAACCTGCAGCTCAATGCTCGCCTGGAGAACCTGCTGGACACCGATTACCAGACCGCTGACGGCTTCCGCATGCAGGGCCGCAGCGCATTCCTCGAACTCAAGTATCGCAGGCCATAACGATGGGAAAACGACTCAGCAAGATATACACCCGCACCGGTGACGATGGCACGACGGGGCTGGGCGACGGCACGCGCACCCCGAAGGACAGTCCGCGCGTCGAAGCGTACGGCACCGTCGACGAGGCCAACAGTGCGATCGGCGTCGTCCTGTCGCACGACTCGCTGCCGGAGTCCGTGCGGACGAGCCTCACCGAGGTCCAGCACGACCTGTTCGAGCTCGGCGGGGAATTGTGCATCCCCGGGCACAGTGCGATCACGGCGTCCATGATCGACCGGCTGGAACACGAACTCGACGCGCACAACGGCGCGTTGCCGGCGCTGAACGATTTCATCCTCCCCGGCGGCAGCCCCGCCGCGGCGGCCTGCCACCTGGCGCGCACCATCGTGCGCCGCGCGGAACGGCGCACCAGGACGCTCGCGGAAGCGGAAGCCGTGAGAAACGAGGTACTGCGCTACCTGAACCGGCTGTCCGACCTGTTGTTCGTCTACGCACGCGTGCTGTCGCGCATGGAGGGCGGCACGGAAGTGCTCTGGAACCGGGAGCGCGGCTAGAGAGTCTTGTACATCAGCGTCGCGGTCCCCGGACACAGCAACGAGAATTCGGCCGTGTCGCGAATCGCCTGCGGCGCTGCGTCGCGTGGTGTCGCCACGTAGCCCAGCGCCTGGAAGTAGCGGTCCGCGTCGATGGTGAGCAGCCATAGCTCCTGCAACCCGCGGCGGCGAGCGTGCGCTTCCAGCGCGGCAACCAGCAGCCGGCCGATTCCCGCAGCGCGGTTGTCGGGAACGACGACCAGAGAGCGCAGCAGGCCGACCCGCGGGAACGCCTCCAGGCCGATGACACCGGCCAGTGAGCCGCCGCTCGATGCAACCAGGAAGTCCGCCATGCGTTCCCCGGCCAGGTCCTCGACGGGCAATCCGGCGCCACGCAGCAGGCTCGATACCGCGTCGAAATCGCCGCTGCGCGCCGGCCGGATATCGGCGTGAGTCATCCGGAGGGGTCCATGCCGGCGCGTCGCGCGCGCGCGACCTGCAGCGCCTCGCACAGGGCCGCGCCGGCGGTCAGCACCCGCATGGTCGGGCGGCTGAGTTCGTCGGCCGGCAGCAGGAAGCGGTTGCCGTAGCGATTCGCTGCGATCGATGGCCAGCGGTCCCACTCGGCGAACGCGTCGTCGCCGGCATCGTCGCTTGCCAGCATGACCTCGGGGTCGCGGTCCACGACCGCTTCGACGTCGATCGCGGGTGCCAGCTCGCCGATGTCCGCGAACACGTTGCTGCCGCCACAGAGTTCGATCAGCTCGCTCACGTAGTGCTCGCGGCCAATCGTGAACAGCGGGCGATCCGAGACCTGGTAGAACACGCGGATCGAATCGGTGCCGGCGTAAGTGCCGCCGAGGTGCCGCAGGCCGGCAGAAGAACGCGGCGGCAGCTGCGCCGGCCTGCACCGGCGTACCGGCGAGGTCACCGATCCGTGCAACAGCGGCCCCGATGTCGGCGAGGCTCCGGGTCCTGATCACCTCGACTGCGTAACCGGCCTGCCGCAACTCGTCCACGACATGGGCCGGCGTGCCGCTTTGCCACGCCAGCAGCAGGTCCGGGTGCAGCAGGGCGAGGCGCTCCTGGTCGATCGTGAACGCGTCGCCGACGAGTGGCAGCGACTCGACGGCCGGCGGGTGATCGGAATAGGCGCTCACACCGACGAGCGTGTCGCCAGCCCCGGCGGCGAACACCAGCTCGGCCAAATTGGGTGCGAGCGTGACGATGCGCGGCCCGGAGGCCGCTTCCTCGACGGGCTGCCGGGTACCGGGATCACCGCAGGCGAGCAGGGCGGGCAGAACAGCAAAGACAGTAACGAGCCGTGCTCGCGTCACACGGTCCAACCGTACAGGGTCATCGCCGATAGGATAACGGCCCAGATCAGCAGCAGCCTGAAGACGAGGCGCTTGGCTGCGGTCGCGCCGCGAACGCCGCGCGCGGTGTCGTCCTCGTCGGCTTCGTCATGCAGCGCCAGCGCGGCGACACCGACGCGCGCGAGCAGCCTTTCGCTGTTCTCGGACGTCGTGCCGGCAGGCGCGGCGCCGCTGCGCCATGCCGCGAGGGCGGCATCGAAATGCCCGGCCACCGCGTAGCCGATCGCGGTGAGGCGTGCCGGGATCCAGGCCAGCCAGCCGTGCAGCGCCACGGCCGCATCCCGCAACGCGTCGATCGTGGCCACGTCGCCCTCCTGGCGGCCCGCCTGGAATACCGCGCGCCGGCGCACGAGGTCCGTTACCCGGTAGGCCCACGCACCGAGCGGCCCCAGCGGTCCGAGCAGGACGAACCAGAAGATCACCGCGAACAGGCGGTTGTTGGCCTGGATACAGACCGCCTCCTCGACGCAATGCGCTCGTTCGAGGGGTGCAGACGGCACGTCGTCCTCGATCAGCGCCTTGGCCGTCTGCTCGATTCGCCCCTCGTCGCCGTCCTCCAGCGCACTGCAGTAATCGTTGACGTCCTCGCCGATGTCGTTGGGACCGAGCGAGAAGAACAGCACCACGACGGCGAGCACGAGGTGGGGAAAGCCGAACAGGGTGTCCTTGAGCGCCACCGTCACGGCGGCGACCGGCAACACCAGGACCACGGTGAGCACGACCACCGCGATGATCGCCGGCCAGGTTGCCATCTTCGCCGCAACGGCAAAGCCCCTGTCGATGATCCGGTCGAGCCAGCGCATGCGGCGCCAGTGAAAAATCTGCGTCGCGAGTCGCTCGATGGTGAGGCCGATGAGGAGGGCAATCAGGGTCATGGGTACGGATCAGGCGGGCTGGCCACTCAGTCCATGATACAAGCGCAGCCAGTCGAAAGCAGGACCCGGGTCGGTTTTTCGACCGGGCGCGATATCCGAATGCGCGGCGATCCCGCGGGCCGACAGCGCCGGATACGCGCGCAGCAGGGCGGCGACGGCCGCCGTCAGGGTCGCGTATTGCACGTCTTCGTAGGGCACGTCGTCCTCGCCCTCGAGTTCGATGCCGATGGAATAGTCGTTGCAGCGCGCGCGCCGGCGGAAACACGACTCACCGGCGTGCCACGCGCGCTCGGTAAAGGGAACGAATTGCACGAGCGTGCCGTCGCGCCTCACCAGCAGGTGCGCGGAAACCTCGAGACCGCGTATTTCGTCGAAATACGGGTGTGCGTCCCAGTCGAGCGTATTGGTGAACAGCTGCTCGATTTCGGGGCCACCGTAGCGCCCCGGCGGCAGGCTGATCCCGTGCAGCACGATGAGGCCTGGCTCCTGTCCGGGCGGGCGCGCATCGCGGTTCGGACTCCGGCATTGGCGCGCCGGTTCGATCAGGCCGGAATCCGCATCAACGGTGAATGACTGCTTCATTGGTTGCCAACTGCGGGTCGATTGACGATAGTCCTCCGTGAGTACGTTGGCTGTCAACGCAGACACGAGGACTGGCGCAACAACCATGCCGTTGAAGAGACTCTACGTGGCCGAGCGGCTCGCCGCCGGGGCGGAATTGCAGCTCGGCGAGGAAGCGGCGCGTTACCTCGGTCGCGTCCTGCGGCTGCGCGCGGGCGAGACCGTGCACGTGTTCAATGGCGGCGATGGCGAATGGTCCGCGACGATCAGCCGGATCGCCAGGGACCGCGTGACGCTGCAGGTCCACGATGCCGTCGACAATGCGGCCGAGTCGCCGCTGAAGATCCACCTCGTGCAGGGCATCTCGCGCGGCGAACGCATGGACTTCGTCGTGCAAAAGGCGACGGAGCTGGGCGTCGATCGGATTACCCCGGTGTTGACGGATCACGGCGTCGTCAAGCTCGATGCCGGGCGCGCGGAAAAGCGCCGCCTGCACTGGCAGCGGGTCGCGGCAAGCGCGTGCGAGCAATCGGGACGCGTGAACCCGCCGCAGGTCGACGCGCCGCTGCCGCTGAACGACTGGTTCGGTAGTGCGCGCGCGGCGGGCTGCACCGACCTGATCCTCGCGCCCGGGACGGGCAGATCGCTGGCGGATGCCGGGGCACCGGCGGCCGGGCTCTGCCTGCTCATCGGGCCGGAAGGCGGTTTCAGCGAGCGTGAATACGACGATGCGCAACTGGCGGGCTTCGCGGCGGTGACATTGGGCCCGCGCATCCTGCGGACCGAGACCGCGGCGGTCGCCGCGCTCGCCATCGTGCAGGGGCTCTGGGGGGACCTTTGATCCCGCCCGGCGGGCGTCCGTCAGGCCTGCAGCGATTCGCGCGCGAGCATGGCCTCCATGCGCTCGAGGTCGGGAATCAGCGGGAATTCGTTGATCATCTTGACGCGGCAAAGCACGGGCGCACCGCTCGGCCAGCCTTCGCTCGAATCGAACTGCAGCACGTCGCGATTCACCCGAACGAGCTGCGGGAAGCCCTGCGTGATCACGCCGAAATAGCCGGTCTTGAGCTGGCCGGTGCTGGCCGTGAAGACCACGATACGCGTGCGGCCGGTCGCGGCGGGAACGTCTTTGCCCAGCGTGCCCTCGAACGACACCACGGGCAGGTCACGGCCATTCCAGTTAACCGTGCCCAGCATCCAGTTGTGGGCACCCGCCTCCTGCTTCGGGGCGGTGAATCGCACCACTTCCGCGACGCAGGCACGGGGCACGATCAGCCGCTCGCCGGCGAGCGGCACGAGCAGGCTGTACAGTTCGTCGGCCTGGGTATTCACGGTAGCTGGATCCCCCTGTCCTCGAGCTGCCGCTGGATGGCATCGAGCAGCTGGGCATCCTGGTACGGCTTGCCGAGGTAGTCGTTCACGCCGAGTTCGATGGCGCGCGCGCGATGCTTGTCCCCGACCCGCGACGTGATCATGATGATGGGCACATCGGAGTAGCGCTCGTCGTTGCGTACGTGCGATGCAAACTCGTAGCCGTCCATGCGCGGCATCTCGATGTCGAGGAGAATGACGTCCGGTTTCGTGTCCTGCATGACGCTGATCGCGTCCAGGCCGTCCTTCGCCGTCAGCACGCGCATGCCGTGACGCTGCAGGAACCGCTCCGTGACGCGTCGCACGGTGATCGAGTCGTCGACGACCAGCGCCGTCGGGCGCGCGTCCCCGGGGATGGGTGCCGCTTTCTTCAGCTCCACCACCGGCGCGCCGCCGCGGACCAGCGCGTTGATATCCAGGATCAGCACGATGCGGCCGTCGCCGAGGATCGTCGCGCCGGCAATACCGCGGATGCTCGCGAGCTGAGGGCCGACCGACTTCACCACGATCTCGCGGCTGGCGAGCATCTCGTCGGTGAGCAGCGCGGCGGAAAACTCGCCGGCGCGCACCAGGATGACGGGCACGAAAGCCTCGTCCTTGGGCAGGACGGCGGCCTGGCCGCCGAGGTACATCCCGAGATGCCGGAAGCGGTAGGTCTCTTCCCCGTACTGGTAGCTCGGCTCGCTCTGGCTCAGCAGGTTCTCCAGTTCGCTCCTCGGGATGCGCGCGACGCCCTCCACGGAAGGCAGCGGCAAGGCATAGACTTCTTCGCCCGTACGCACGATCAGCGCCTGCGTGATCGCCAGGGTGAACGGCAGCCGCACCGTGAAATTGGTGCCCTGCCCGGTCACCGATGAAATGCGCAGCGACCCGCCGAGCTTCTTGACCTCGTTCGCCACGACGTCCATGCCGACGCCGCGGCCGGCGGCCTGCGTCAGTTTGCCGGCGGTCGAGAAGCCGGGCGTCAGGATGAGGCCCATGATCTCCTCGTCGGTGACCTTGCTGTTCGGCTGCAGCAGCTCGAGTTCGTAGGCCTTGCGGCGAATGGCCTCCACGTCGAGGCCGGCACCGTCGTCGGCGACGTCGATGACCATCTCGGCGCCTTCGCGGTGCAGGCGTATCGTGATCTGCCCGGACGCCGGCTTGCCGTTACCCAGGCGAACGTCCGGTTCCTCGATGCCGTGCACGATCGCATTGCGCAGCATGTGCTCGAAGGGCGGCAGCATCTTTTCCAGGACCTGGCGATCGAGCTCACCGGACGCGCCCTCGACCGACAGCTCGGCGCGCTTGCCCGCCTCCTGGGCAACCTGCCGGACCAGCCGGGTGAGTCTCGGGACGTGGCGTTCGAAAGGCACCATGCGCGTGCGCATGAGCCCGTCCTGCAGTTCGGCCGTCACGCGCGACTGCTGCACCAGCAGGCTCTCGGCTTCGGCCGTCACCGAATGCAGCAGGTCCTTGATGCTCTCGAGGTCGTTGGCCGACTCGGCCAGTGCACGTGACAGCTGCTGGATGGTCGAATAGCGGTCCAGTTCCAGCGGATCGAAGTCCTTTGCGACCAGCGTGTCCTGGTGGCCGGCCATGATCTGCGCCTCGGTCTCGATCTCGAGCTTGCGCAACTGCTCGCGCAGCCGCGCCACGGTCTGTTCCAGTTCCACGACGTGAAACTCGAACGAGCTGACCTGCTGGTTGAGGCGCGAATGATAGATGCTGATCTCGCCCGCGGCATTGAGCAGGTCTTCGAGCAGCTCGGCGTCGATGCGCGCGAACTCCTTGGGCGACTCCGCTTTCCTGGCCGGCCGCAGGTCCGCCGCCGGGCGCGGCGCGCGCTTCGCGGCGGGCTATTGCCACGGGCTCGGCCTCCGGCTCGGGCTCGGGCTCGGGCTCGGGTTGCTGTTCGACCTCCGGCGCCGGCTCGGCCTCGGCCGCCGGTTCGGTTTCCGGCTCGGCCTCGGGTTCGACCTCCGGTTCTGCTTCGATCTCGATGTCCGCCTCGGCGCCGGGCTCGATTTGCGGCTCGCGCTCGCGTTCAGGCTCCGTCCATTCCGAATCGTCCGCCGCACCGGCGCCGATCTCCGCCAACTCGTCGACCAGCGGCGAGTCGACGATCACCATGCTCACGGTATCGTCCGGCTCGATGGTGAACGCGGCCGGCCGCACGCCCGTTTCCTCGGCCGCACGCTCGACGTCCTCTTCGCCGGCCACCTCGAAGCCGGCATTGGCATCGCGGATGCGCTTCTCCAGGTCGGCCGCCGGCGGTACGGCCTTGCCGGCAATGACCATGTCACGCATGCGATGCAGTTCATCGATGCTTCGCTGCAGCAGGTCCTCGACGGCCGCGCTGGACTGCACCCGGCCTTCGTCGACGGAGATCAGCAACGTCTCGAGCTCGTGGCTGAGGTTGCCCATCGCGGTGATGCCTGCCATCCGGGCACCGCCCTTCAGCGTGTGCAGGTGCCGCTTGAGCTCCTGCACGGCCTGCCGTGCGTTCCTGTCCTTGACCCAGAGCCCGAACGCCTTGTCCGTCGACTCGAGGAGCTCGGCGGACTCCTCCGTGAAGATCGCGGCGATCTCCTTGTCGTAATCGGCCTCCAGGTGCGGCACTTCGGCGACCGCCGGCTCGGGCTTCTTCTGCGGCGCCGTTTTCTGCGGCGCCGCTTTCCGCGGCACGTCCGCGACCGTGCCGTCGGGCTGCAGGGCATTCGCGAGCCGCGCCAGGTGCTCTACCAGCGCCGTGTAGTCCGCGCGCTTCTGCTCGGGCTTGTTGATGTCACCGACGATCGTCGCGATCGCCTTTGCGGCCGCCTTCAGCGCATCGATGCCGGACCGCTGGAAACCGACCCGGTAGTCGTGGACGCGCCGTACGAATCGATTCAGCGCACCGGCGACCGCCACGCCGCGTTCGACATTGGCCATGTTGGCGCTGCCGTGCAGCGTGTGGCACGCACGGTAGAGCTTGTCGGTGACCTCGAAGGGCGGCTGCCGGCCATCGCAGGCCTTGAGGTAATCGACGATCACCTTGAGGTGCCCGGCCGTCTCCTTGGCGAAGATGTCGAGCAGGACCGGGTCCATTTCCAGCGCCGGCTGCTCCGCGTCGGCGGCGCGCGCGGGCTTCTCGATCGTGAGCACGGCGGCGTTCGGGTCCCCTTCGGCAAACGCGTGCGCACGGGCCGCCAGCAGGCCGATGTCGCTGGCCGGCTCGGTGCCGATCTCCAGCTGCTCGATGAGTTCGGGAATCGCCGCCGCCGCCTTCCTGATGAATTCCACCATCGGCGGCGTGCGCACCAGCGTGCGGTTGATCAGCTTGTTGAGCAGGTTCTCGACCGACCAGCAGTATTCGCCGATACGCTCCGCACCGACCATGCGGCCGCTGCCCTTCAGCGTATGGAACGAGCGTCGCACGATGATCAGGGACTCCATGTCGTCGGGCGAGTCGGCCCACACGGGCAGGTTGCGGTTGATCGAGGCGATTTCCTCTTTCGCCTCCTCGATGAAGAGCTCCAGCAACTCGGGGTCCAGGTGCTCCGCGTCGGGCGCGACGACCGGCAGCGGCATGACGGCGGTCGCCTGCGGCACGCTCGCCGGCTCCTGCCCGCCCGCTGCCGCTTCGATGTCCGCGAGCGGCAGCTTCTGCGTCATCTCCGGCACCTCGCGGACCGCTTCCTGCTCGAGGCGCGCGCCGACGTCGCGCAGCACCGCCAGGCAGGCTTCGGCGTTGTCCAGCATGTACCAGGGATCGGCGCGGCCGGCCTTCACCGTCTCCATGTAGTACTCGATACTGACGATGGCGTCGGCGAGCCGGTCAGTCTCCTTTTGCGTGAGGCGCGACGGCCCGCCGCCCTGCAGCGTCACTATGATCAGCTTGCCGATGCGCTCCATGACCTCCATGGCGCGTGTCTTGTTCAGCATCAGCAACCCGGCCCGTATGCCGCGCACCAGCGACGGGATGCTGTCGAGCCCCTGCGAGGGCGCGCGCGACGCAAGGCTCTGGCCGATGGTCTCCTTGATCCTCGCGAGGTTGATGATGCACTCGCGCATCACCGACTCGGCCACCGCCCGGTAGTCCGCGGCATCCTGCGGCGACAGGTCGGATTCGGCCGGCGCCGGCGCGTCGTGCGGGACGGTCAGCCGGATGAGCTGCTGATCGAGCCGGTCCTCGACACGCAACAGCGTGGAGGCGATGTCGAGGACGACGCTCTCGTTGGTGACGCCGCCGCGCTCGACGACGGACTTCAGGCGATCGATCTCGCCGTCGATGTCGCTGCGCAACTCGCCGAGCCCGAGCACCCCCAGCGTGTCGCTGATTTTCTTCAGCAGCTCGAGTTGCGGCACGAGCTCCGCCGACTTGTTCATGCCGGTTCTTACGAAGATGTCCAGCACGTCCTTGACGCGGGCGAGATCCTCCTTGATCGCCGCCGCGACCGTCTTCATGAGTTTCACGCTCGGCGCCGACAGTGCCTCGCGGGCATGCTCCACCTGCTCGTCCCCGGGGAGCAACTCGGCCAGGTTGAATGCCGAGCGGATCTGGCCGATGCGCTCGCCCGTCGTGCTCGACCGGGCAACGTAATACAGCAGGTTGTTGAGCAGGTCGTCGACCGGGTGCTTCTCGAACGCGGTGACGCCTTCGTCGATCACGAACTTGATCTGCCGGTCCGCCTGCCCCAGCAGGCGCTTCAACGCGACCGACGTCTCGAGGCCGCCGTTCTGCAGGGATTCGAGCACGCCGCCCGTCACCCACCACAGCTGGTACATGTCGTCGCGGGTAGCGGAGTTCTCCAGCGCCGCCGCGACTTTGGCGAGGGTGGCCAGGTGCTGCTGGGTATTGCCGCCCTTGATCCAGCCGAGCAGCGCCAGCTGGAACTTGGGGCGCAGGCGCCTTGCGACCGTGACCGGGTCCTCGGCGCCGGCCTCGGGCCGCGCCATCGCGGTCTCGTTGCGGCTCGGCGACAGGTTCAGCAACAACAGGGTGCCTTCGGACAGCAACGGTTCGCCGCGCGCCGCGCGCAGGTCGTTCAGCATCGGCAGCAGCACGAGCGCGATATCCCGGCCGCCGCCGAGCAGGCGTTCGATGTAGGACGGCAGCTGCACCATTGCACGCGTCAGCGCATCGAGGCCGTCCTCCCGGCCCTTGCCGGGCCGCAGTGCCGCGAGGTACTTGCAGGCGAGCTCCATCTCCTCGGCGAGCAGTGCCGCACCGTAGGTCTCTGCAAGCTGCAGTGCGCCGCGCGCCTGGTGCAGCAGGCCGGCCGCCCGCACGAGCGCCTGCGAACCGCCGCGCCCGTCGACGCAGTCTTCGATGGCAAGGTGCGCATTGCGGATCGTCTCCATCAGCTCGTTGCTGATGATGGCGAGTGCGTTGACGGGACCCGTGATCCCGTCCTGCCTGCGTGCGTCGGTTGTGCCGGTGTCGCCCGTCATCGTTTCCTTGCTGTCAGCCCGTGCCCGTCTTCTTGCCCGGCTGTACGCCCGTCGCGTTGGAGGACGTCGTCGTCATGCGCAGGGTGCCGGAAAGGGCGTCTTCGGGCAGCCTGAAGCCGGCCACGCTCTTCCTCAGCTGCGACGCAAACTCCGACAGCTTGGAGATTGCAGCGGCCGTCGCCGTCGTGGCTTTGCCGGTCTGCTCACTGATTTCGCGCAGCCGGGTCGTGCGGCGCGTCACGTCGGCCGCCGAACCGGCCTGCTCGCGCGCCGAACTCGAGATGTTCTGGACCAGGCTGGCGATCTGGTTGGATACCTGCTCGATTTCGTCGAGCGCGGCGCCCGCGTTCTCGGCGAGCAGGGCGCCACCGACCACGTCCGTCGTGCTGCGCTCCATCGACACGACCGCTTCCTTGGTGTCCGACTGGATGGTGCTGACGAGCACCTCGATCTGCTTGGTGGCGTTGGTCGAGCGCTCCGCGAGACGCTGGACTTCATCGGCAACGACCGCGAACCCGCGCCCGGCCTCGCCCGCCATGGATGCCTGGATCGAGGCGTTCAGCGCCAGGATATTGGTCTGCTCGGCGATGTCGTTGATCAGCTCGACGATGTTGCCGATCTCCTGCGAACTCTCGCCGAGGCGCTTGATGCGCTTGGAGGTGTCCTGGATGGTCTCGCGGATGGCGTTCATGCCGTCGATGGTGCGCCGCACCGCCTCGCCGCCCTTGTGCGCCACCTCGACCGAGTGGCGCGCGACGTCCGACGAGCGCTCGGCGTTGCCGGACACTTCCTCGATCGACTTCGCCATCGACACGATCGATTCGGTTGCCGCGTTGATTTCGCGTGCCTGGTTGTCCGCGGCTCTCGACATGTGGACGGCGGCGCTCTCGGTCTGCTTGGCGGCCGAATCGACCATGATGGCGGTCTCGTTGACCGTGGTCACCAGCTTGCGCAGTTCCTCGATCGCGTAGTTGAACGAATCGGCGATCGTACCCGTGATGTCCTCGGTGACGGTTGCCTCGACGGTCAGGTCGCCGTCGGCGAGGCTGCCCATTTCGTCGAGCAGGCGCAGGATCGCCTGCTGGTTCCGCTCGTTCTGCTGGCCCTGGTCGCGTGCCTGGCGTTCGAACGTGGCCATGCGCACGTTGAGCAGGACCAGCACGACCACCAGCGCCAGGGCAAACAGGATCAGCCCGACCGGCAGCCAGCCGCTCGACAGCAAGCCCGGCAGCGAACCGCTCGCGCCACTGCCACGGAACGCATCCGCCAGCGTATTCGCGGCCGCGGCAACTTCCTGCTGGGCGGCACCGATGCCGGTGAGCTGGGCGGTATTGTCGCGCACCGTTGCGGTATGCGCTTCCAGTTCCGCGATCAGGGCCGTCAGCGGTTCGACGACCGCGGCCTGCCCCTCGGCATCCAGTGGTGCCACGTCGAGCGGGCTCGATTCCCCGGCGAGGGCATCGCTCACGGAGCGCAGGAACTCGGCGTTGCGGGTGACGGCCGCCAGGGCGGCGCCGATGTCCGCACTGCCGCGCAGCCCGGACGCGGCGCTCGCGATATCACTCGCGCGCTGCTGTGCCTCCTGCATCACCGACGTCGAGCCGGAGCGTGCGAGCAGCTCGTCGGACAGCTTTACGATGTCGTTGGCGGCCCTGCGCAGGCCGCCGGCGGCCTCGATCGCCGCACGCCGGCCGAGAATCGCCGACGCCCGGGATTCGAGCTGCTGCCAGTCGCCGGCGCTGCCGGGCGCGCCCGAACTGCGCCGCAATTCCGCCATCCTGCCGAGGTCCCGCTCGAGCACGTCGAACGCGCCGTCGCGACCGGCCAGGGCGTTGGCCGTGCGCACCGGAATGGCCTGCGACAGTGCCGCAAGCTCCGCCGACGCCGCGCCGCTGCCGGATGGCTGCAGGTAGACGATCGCCGCAGCGGCCAGCAGCGCAAGCGCGACAAGCAGCGCCACGATGCGGAACAGGTTGGTTGTGTCAGATTTCTTGGCCATGAGGTGTAACCCGGTAAGTGACTCCAGCCCGGCGGCTTTCCGGTGCTGTCGGCTGCGCGGTCATTCGTCCGCCGCCTGCAGGAACAAGTTGCTTTCCACGAACGCGAACAGGTCGAAGATCGGCCAGCTCTCGTCGCCGCGGCGGTACTCGCCCGCGAGGTAACGCTCGCAACGCACGGCCGTCTCCGGCCGCGTATCCGAGAATTCGTGCTCACCGAAACGCCGGAATCCATGCACCTCGTCCACGACGAGACCCGCCGGGATTTCGCGGTGATTGACCGAAATGACGCGAGTGGTCCGGCGCAGGGTCGTCCTGCCGCTGCCGAGCAGCAATTTCAGGTCGACCAGCGGCAGCAGGTGCCCGCGCAGGTTCGCGATACCCAGCAGCCAGCGCCTGGCGCCAGGAACGCGCGTCTTGGAGTCGGGCAGCATCAGCACCTCGCGGACCTGCTCGCGGCTGGCCACGAACTGCTCGTCGCCGATGCGAAAACCGATGCCGACCCACTCCGACGGCAGCGCCGCGCCGCCGGCACCCGAATGTGCCGCCAGGCTGCGGCGCTCGATCTCACGCAGCAGCTCGAACGGCTGCCTGACGAGGGACGCGAGCTCGGCGGGCGCACCCATTCAGTCGGCCATGACCGCGTTGATCTTCGCCACGAGTTCGTTTTCCCGAACCGGCTTGACCAGGTACTCGACGGCTCCCTGCCGCATGCCCCAGATCTTGTCCGTCTCCTGGTCTTTGTTGGTGATGATGATGACCGGGATGCTGGACGTCTTCGGATCCTGGTTGAGCTTGCGGGTCGCCTGGAAGCCGTTCATGCCGGGCATCACCACGTCCATGAGTATGCAGTCGGGCCGCGAGCTCTGCGCCTGCCGCAGACCTTCCTCACCGCTGTCGGCAACGAGCGTTTCGAAGCCATGCCGCTCGAGCATGCCCTGGAACAGGTGCAATTCGGTCGGCGAATCGTCAATGATGAGAATGACTGCCATCAGTGCTTCCTTCTGCAGAGTAATGACAACATGTGCCGCGCCCTAGCCGAGCTGGTTCGATACGGCGCCCAGCAGTTCGTCCTTGGTGAACGGCTTCGTGAGGTACTGCTCCGAGCCGACGATTCGGCCGCGCGCCCGGTCGAACAGGCCGTCCTTGCTCGACAGCATGATCACGGGGGTCTCTCTGAACATCTTGTTGTGCTTGATCAGCGAGCAGGTCTCGTAGCCGTCCAGCCGCGGCATCATGATGTCCACGAAGATCAGGTCGGGCTGGTGATCCGCGATCTTGGACAGCGCATCGAAGCCGTCGATGGCGGTGAAGACCTGGCAACCCTCCTTGGTCAGCAGGGTCTCTGCCGTACGGCGGATGGTCTTGCTGTCATCGACAACCAGAATCTTGAGGCCGTTGAGACTTCGAGATGCACTACTGGACACCGGATTTCCTCACGATCATGCGAATCTATGCGACGTTGTTCCAAACCCCCGGACCCCCGAACGACGGTCGCCAGGCACCACGGATTCGCTCGGGGAGTTGTCTTGTACCATATTGACATAAGTCCCGCTACGACGCGCGCCGCAGACGCATTATGCGACGAAAACGGGCACGGTTGCGTCCAGTGCGCTGTATAGTTGGCGCCGTCGGAAAATAACAGGAACCAGTACCCAAGATGGCCACAAAACCGCTGCGCGTCGGCATCGTAATGGATCCGATCGAGTCGATAACGCCTTACAAGGACAGTTCGCTCGCGATGCTTCTCGAGGCGGAACGCCGCGGCGCGGAAATCAGCTATTTCACGCAGTCCGATCTGAGGCTCGTTTCCGGCACGGCACTCGGCCGTTCCCGGCGACTCGACGTGGTGGACGACCGGACCTGCTGGTGGCGCTTCGGCGAGGAGCGCGAGATCGCGCTGGGCGAACTCGACGTGATCCTCATGCGCAAGGACCCGCCGTTCGACATGGAGTACATCTACACCACCTACATACTGGAGCGGGCCAGGAGCGCCGGGGCCATGATCGTGAACGATCCCGCGGCGCTCCGGAACATGAACGAGAAAGTCTTCACGGCCTGGTTCCCGGACTGCGTCCCGGAGACTCTGATCACGCGCTCCATGGGCGAGATGCGGGCCTTCCTCGCGGAGCACGGCCACGTCGTGGTGAAGCCGCTCGGGGGCATGGGCGGCCGCTCGATCTTCGTGATCCGCAAGGGCGACAAGAATGCCAACGTCGTGTTCGAGACACTGACCGACTACGGGCGGCAATTCGCCATGGCACAGACCTACATCCCCGAGATTTCGCTGGGCGACAAGCGCATCCTGCTGTTCGACGGCGAGCCCGTGCCCTACGCGCTCGCGCGCATCCCGTCGGCGGACGACAATCGCGGCAACCTCGTCATGGGCGCGACCGGCAAGGGCCAGCCGCTGTCCGATCGCGACCGCGAGATCAGTGCCCGGGTGGGGCCCGTGCTGCGTGACGCCGGGGTCGTCTTCGCCGGCATCGACGTGATCGGCGATTACCTCACGGAGGTCAACGTCACGAGCCCGACGGGCATGCGCGAGATCGACGCGCAGTTCGATCTCAATACGGCCGGCCTGATGTTCGACGCGATCGAGCGCCGCCTCGGCCGCAAGAGGTGACACAGGTCTCATGCCCGGCGCCGCTGCCGCGGTAAACTTCGAGTCGCTCCTGTAGGAGCGGTTCTCGAACCGCGACCGGTTCGCGCACCGAGGCACGCTCCTACAGGCAGCACCAGCGCGAGGCGTGTTTTGCGGGCCGCACCGGTTCGCGGGCCCAGGCCCGCTCCTACAGGAAGAATACCTTCTAAGCGCTTGTTTTTCTGGCAACTATGCACCATCATTCGCGCCAGTACCGTAACCCCGACCTATGGCCGATTTCGCGCTAAAAGCCGACCCGCTCGAGGAGCTGCGACAGCTCGCCGAGCCACCGCCGGACCGTTTGCCGGCCATGCTGTTCCTGGCGGCATTGCTGCACGGCATCCTGATCATCGGCGTCACCTTCAACCCGGCGATGCTCGAGGACTTCACCGACGCCATATCGCTCGAGGTCACCATCGTCGCCGACCCCGACCAGGATATCGACCGGCCCGACCGCGCCGAGTACCTGGCCCAGGCGAGCCAGGAAGGCGGCGGCAATACCGCGGAACAGGTGCGGCCCGCAGCACCGGCCGAGAACGCGGCGCCGATCGACAACCCGGGCGACGAGAACGGCGACAGCTTCCTCGAATCGACGCAACACGAGGTCAGCGCCGACCAGCTGCTCGCGACCGCGGCAAAGCGGGAGCAGCGCGTGACCGACGATCCGCGGCTCGACCCGCAGCCCGACAGTCACTCGGCGCTCGCGCTCGAATCCGGCGCGGAGCAGACGCTGCCGCTGCCGCAGGACGACAGGGCGACGTTGCTCATCCACGACGACGATCCCCGCCAGCTCGTCATCAGCGCGGATACCCGCGAATCCGTGGTGGCCGCGTACCTCGACAGCTGGAAGCGCCGCATCGAGTCCGTGGGCGACGAGTATTTCCCGACCCTCGGTAACCTGGACGGCCTGACCGGCAGTCCCACGCTGGAAGTCAGTATCGAGGCGTCCGGGCAGCTCGCCGAGGTCATCATCCGCAAGTCGAGCGGCTCGCGGATACTCGACCAGGCGGCGCTCGACATATTACGCCGCGCCTCGCCGTTCGACCCTTTCCCCGCCGAGATCAGTGCCGAATACGACCGGCTGCGCTTCGCCTACAAGTGGCTGTTCAGCGAGGAATTCGTGCCAGCAACGGCAAGCGTCGCGCAGCCCTAGGCCGCGCGTTTTCCCGGAGCGGTTGTAGCGCCCGCCACGAGAGCGGATACTGGTGCCATGGAGACCACCGAATCGCTGGTCAATCAGCTGCTGATCGCCATGCCGGGCATGGCCGACCCGAACTTCAGCAGTACGGTAACGCTCATCTGCGAGCATAACGACGAGGGCGCGCTCGGCATCGTCATCAATCGACCCCTCAATCTCCGCCTGGGCAGCCTGTTCGAACAGCTGCACGTCGGCAATCCCGATCCCGCCGCGCTGGACCACCCCGTGATGATGGGCGGCCCGGTCGGTCCCGAACGCGGCTTCGTGCTGCACGACTCGTCGCACCGCTACGAGAACTCGCTGGCGGTTTCCGAGCGACATCTGCCTCACGCTGTCGCGGGACGTCATCGATGCCATGGCCGGGGGCCGCGGGCCGCAGAAGTCGCTCGTGGCGCTGGGCTACGCGGGATGGGGCGCGGGCCAGCTCGAGGCGGAAATGCTGGCCAACGCCTGGCTCAACGTGGCGGCCACCCCGGCGATCGTTTTCGACCTGCCGTTCGCGGACCGCTGGGCGGCGGCCGCGAGGGCGCTCGGCGTCGACCTGGCCCTGTTGTCACCGGAGGCCGGCCACGCCTGAACCCGTTTTGGCCGAGACGATCCTGGCATTCGATTACGGACTACGGCGTATCGGTGTCGCCGTCGGCCAGGACGTCACGGCGTCCGCCAGTCCCGTGGGCATCGTCGCGAACGGCGCAAACGGCGTCGATCACGCGCGCATACGGGCGCTGGTTTCCGAGTGGCGGCCGACGACGCTGGTCGTGGGCATGCCGAGCCATGCCGACGGCTCGCCCGGCACGCTGACCGCGGCCGTCGAGGCATTCGTCGAGGAACTCGGCCGGTACGGCCTCCCCGTCCGCACGGTGGACGAACGCTACACCTCCCTCGAGGCCGGGCGGGTGCTGAAGAGTGCCCGCAAACAGGGATCCCGCGGCCGTGTCTCCAAACAGGATATCGATGCCGCTGCCGCGGTCTTCATCGCGGAACGGTATCTGGCGTTACGTTAATGTAGAATGCCCGCGCGATGAATGCTGCCGAGCCTGATCAGATCCCGGAAGACGACGCCCGACTGCAGTTGAACGACGACGGCAGCCTGCGCCACCTGCTCACACTCAAGGGCCTCGACAGGTCGCTGCTGGTCGCTATCCTCGACGACGCCGAACGCTACCTGACGCCGACCGGCAGCCTCCCCGCACGCAGCGACGCCCTCGCCGGGCGCACCGTGGCCAACCTGTTCTTCGAGCCGAGCACGCGCACGCGCGCGTCCTTCGACCTCGCGGGCAAGCGCCTCGGCGCCGATGTTCTCAACCTCGACGTCAACACCTCGTCGCGCAAGAAAGGCGAGAGCATCCTCGACACGATCTACACGCTCGAAGCCATGCGCTGCGACATCATGGTCGTGCGCGACGCGAGCGCCGGGGTTCCCGCGTACATCGCGCGGCACGTGAAGGACCACGTGAGCATCCTCAACGCCGGGGAGTCCGACGTCTCGCACCCGACGCAGGGCCTGCTCGACCTGTTGACGATCCGGCGCCACAAGGGCCGCTTCGACAACCTTGTGGTGACGATCGTCGGCGACATTCGCCACTCGCGCGTCGCGCGATCGACCGGCTGGGGCCTCAACACACTCGGCGTGGGCGAACTGCGGCTGGTGTCACCGCCATCGATGGCACCGCCTCCCGGCGACATGCCGTTCGCGAAGATCCATGACAACCTCGGCGAAGGTCTGGCCGATGCCGACGTCGTGATGGCGCTGCGCATCCAGCGCGAGCGCATCAGCGATCTCGACGGCATACCCGGCACGGACGAGTATTTCGACAGCTACGGCGTGAGCCGCGAGCGCATGAAGGCCGCGAAGGCGGATGCCATCGTCATGCACCCGGGGCCGATGAACCGCGGCATCGAGATCGAGGGCAGCCTTGCCGACAGCAGCCAGTCGGTGATCACGGAGCAGGTGACCAACGGCGTGGCCGTGCGCATGGCCGTGCTCGCGCGTGTCGCGAAGGCGCTGGAAGGCCGGTGATCACCGCGCTGCAGAAACACGCGCAGCGCAACCGCGGCACGATCTTCGTCGAGCAGGGCGAAGTGCTCGCTCACGACGCCTGGCCCGGCGACCAGTACATCCTGCGCATTCGTGCGCCGAAGTGCGCCGCGGCGGCGCGGCCCGGAAGCTTCATCCACATCAGCTGCGACGAGGAGCTGCCGATGCGCCGGCCGCTCTCCATCATGCGGGCCGCGGACGACTGGATCGAGGTCCTCTACAAGATCGTCGGCGAAGGCCTGCACCTGCTGGCGCGCAAGCGCCGCGGCGACGCGGTGAGCCTGCTCGGGCCGATCGGCCAGCCGTTCGTGCTGCACCAGGAGCGGCCCCGGCCGCTGTTGATCGGCGGCGGCGTCGGCATCCCGCCGATGGTGTGCCTCGCGGACGCGCTCCGCAACGAGCGCGACGCCTGGCAACCGTTCGCCATCCTCGGCTCGGAGATCCCGTTCCCGTTCGACCTCGAGCGCTCGTCGATCGACGTGGGCGGCATCGACGACGCGGTACGCAGCACCATGCCCCTGCTCGAGCACTGGGGTGTGCCTGCGCGCCTGACCAGCCTGCAGGGCTACGAGGGCTGCCACCGGGGCTACGTCACCGACCTGGCCGACCGCTGGCTGCAGACACTCGCCCCCACCGAACTCGGGCAGGTCGAGATCTTCGCCTGCGGCCCCACGCCGATGCTCAGGGCGGTCGCGGACCTGGCCGCCCGCTACGAATTGCCCTGCCAGGTGTCGCTCGAGGAGTTCATGGCCTGTGCCGTGGGCGGCTGCGCCGGTTGCACGGTGAGAATCAATACGCCGGAAGGCCCCGCCATGAAGCGCGTCTGCGTGGACGGTCCCGTTTTCGACGCGGCGACCGTCGCCTGGTAATTCGGCCAGACAAGGACCGGACGCGGCAACGATCTTTATCGATTAGCCCTCATTGTTGCTATTGTTGTGCCGGGCTTACGGCACGAGCCGAGCCGTAACTGAGGAGCAGCATCCCATGAAACCCACTCCATCGAATGTACTCTGGTTGCTGTTCCTGGCTACCGGCCTGTCCGGTTGCCCGTCGACGACGGGACTCAAGCAAACGGCCGATGCCGGTGCCGCGCAAACGAGTTCCGGCACATTCGCGTGCGAATCTGTTTTCCGCCAAGAAAAGTTCGTCGATGCGGCAGCAGAGATGGGCGTATCAAGGCCGGACGCCATAACCCTGTATTCCATTAGCGGCGCAAAGACCAGCGATGTCGTGACCGGTTTTGCTCCCGCGGGCGACAGGACCCCTACTGTCGAGCGCGCACTCGAATCGGTTGCGGCAGAGTCGCAACTCAAGGCGTTTTATGTCGAAGTCGATATCCAGAATCTGGGTGGTCTGAATAGCGAACTGGGCCACAGCAAGGCGGACGAGGTTTTTCGCGAAATGACGGCAATTACTGAGCGCCACATACGGGATCTCGGATCCGACTCGTGCAGTTTTCGCCACGGCGGGGACGAATTCAGCTTTGTGGTTATGGGGCCGAACGCCGCCAAGGCCGACATCGAGGCCGCCCTCGAACGGGCCGATACGGAAATACGGGAGTACATTGACCAACAGGGCCTGTCCAGGATACCGCACCCCAAGCACCCGGGCGACGAATCGAAATACGGTGCCGGCATCGTATTCGGTATCAGCCAGATTGATCGCCAGGAAAGCGCTAAAGACGTCTACGGTGCAGCCGACAGGATCGTCGAAGCAAGGAAGTCGGAATAGATCAGCCGCCCCGCTCTAGCCGCCGAAGTTGACCTTGGCTTCGAGATCGGCGCGCGAATCGGCGTGGGACATCGCCTCTTCGAGCGTAATCGTGCCTTCCTTGTAAAGCTCCAGCAGCGCCGCGTCGAAGTTGCGCATGCCGGCCTCGCCGGAATCCCGGTGCGCCTCCTTGATGGCGGAGATGTCGCCT
The DNA here is from genome assembly GCA_963712755.1 of uncultured Gammaproteobacteria bacterium. Classification (GTDB taxonomy): domain Bacteria; phylum Pseudomonadota; class Gammaproteobacteria; order Steroidobacterales; family Woeseiaceae; genus UBA1847. The sequence goes on from CAVQIY010000002.1 coordinate 553,311, forward strand.
TTCAGGATCAGGTCCTTGATGTGCGGGGTGTTGAGCAGCAGCTCTACGGCCGCGACGCGCTTGCCGTTGCGCGACCGTACGAGGCGCTGCGACAGGATCGCGCGCAGGTAATGCGCGAGATCCATGAATACCTGTGAGTGCTGGTCCTGCGGAAACAGGTTGATGATGCGGTCGAGCGTCTCGGCCGAGTTGTTGGAGTGTACCGTCGCGAGCACGAGGTGCCCGGTGCCGGCCATGTCCAGGGCGGACTGCATCGACTCGCGGTCGCGGATCTCGCCGATCTGGATCACGTCGGGCGCAGCGCGCACCGCGCTCTTCAGCGCGCGGCCGTAAGACCTGGTGTCGAGACCCACTTCGCGCTGGTTTACGATCGACTGCTTGTTCGGGTGCAGGAACTCGATCGGATCCTCGATCGTGATGATGTGCGATGAGGTCTTCTCGTTGCGATAGTTGATCATCGCGGCGAGCGTCGTCGACTTGCCCGCGCCGGTCGCGCCGACCATCAGGATCAGCCCGCGCCGCAGCATGGTGAGCTCCTTGAGCTGCTCGGGCATGCCGAGATCATCGAGGTTCGGCAGTTCGTTCGTGATGTAGCGCAACACCATGGAGATGTTGCCGCGCTGGTGAAATACGTTGACGCGGAAACGGCCGAGGCCCGGTTCGGAAATCGCGAAGTCGATCTCGAGCTCCTTGTAGAAGTGCTCGAGCTGCTCGTCGTTCATCAGCTCGATCGCCGCCTGCTTGACCATCTTGGGCGTCATCTCGAGCTTGTTGACGGGCATGATCTTGCCCTCGATCTTGATCTTGGCCGGCGAATACGGCGCGAAGAAAAGGTCGGATGCCTTCTTCTCCACCATGAGCTTGAACAGCGGCTTGACGTTCATATAGGTGCGTACCCGTGTGCGCGGCTCAGAACGTCCGAGCCGTATCCTCTTCCATGATGCGGAGGCTCTCGGACTGCTGGTCCGCGATCGTCGAGTCGCGCTTGCTCTCGAGCTTGATTCTCAGGCGCAGTTCGTTCTTCGAATCCGCGTTGCGCATGGCTTCCTCGTAGGAGATCGTGCCCTCCTCGTAGAGGTCGAACAGCGCCTGGTCGAAGGTCTGCATGCCGAGGCGAGTCGACTTCGCCATGATGTCCTTGATCTGGCCGACCTCGCCCTTGAAGATGAGGTCCGCGATCAGCGGCGTGTTCAGCATGATCTCCATCGCGGCGATACGGCCGATGCCGCCCTCTCGCGGTATCAGGCGCTGCGAGATGAAGCCGCGGGTATTCAGCGACAGGTCCATGAGGAGCTGCTGGCGCCGCTCCTCGGGGAAGAAGTTGATGATGCGGTCCAATGCCTGGTTCGCACTGTTGGCATGCAGGGTCGCGAGGCACAGGTGGCCCGTCTCGGCAAACTGGATGGCGTATTCCATCGTGTCGCGGTCGCGGATTTCGCCGATCAGGATGACGTCCGGCGCCTGCCGCAGCGTGTTCTTGAGCGCGTTGTGCCAGGACTCCGTGTCGACCCCGACTTCGCGCTGCGTAATCACGCAGCCCTTGTGGGGATGCACGTACTCGATCGGGTCCTCGATGGAGACGATGTGGCCGCGCGAGTTCTCGTTGCGGTGGCCGATCATGGCGGCGAGTGTGGTCGACTTACCCGAGCCGGTGCCGCCGACGACGATGACGACGCCGCGCTTGTTCATGACGACGTCTTTCAGGATCGGCGGCAGCTCGAGTTCCTCGAGCGTCGGGATTTCCGTCGTGATCGTGCGCAACACGGCGCCCACGTAGCCCTGCTGGATGAATGCGCTGACGCGGAAGCGGCCGATGCCCTGCGGCGCGATCGCGAAATTACACTCCTTGGTGGAATCGAACTCCTTGATCTGCTTATCGTTCATGATGGAACGCACCATCATGGCGGACTGGTCCGCGGACAGCGCCGTATCGGTCGCCTTGTGGATCGTGCCATCGACCTTGATGGCCGGTGGGAAACCGCGCGTGATGAACAGGTCCGAGCCGTTGCGCTCCACCATCTTGCGCAACAGGTTCTGTGTAAGGCGTACGGCTTGCTCGCGTTCCATCTGCCAATCTCCTCTCCAGGCCGGCAGGCTGCCTAGAAGTTGTCCTTGTTGACCGCGCGGAATCGCGCCTCTTCCTTGTTGATCAGGCCCTTCTTCAGGAGCTCGCCGAGGTTCTGGTCCAGCGTCTGCATGCCGGAACCCTGGCCGGTCTGGATGGCCGAATACATCTGCGCAATCTTGCCCTCGCGGATGAGGTTGCGGATGGCCGGCGTGCCGATCATGATCTCGTGGGCCGCGATGCGTCCGCCACCGACCTTCTTCAGCAGGGTCTGCGAGATGACGGCCCGCAGCGATTCGGAAAGCATCGCACGGACCATCTCCTTCTCGGCCGCGGGAAACACGTCGACGATACGGTCGATCGTTTTCGCGGCGGAACTGGTGTGCAGCGTGCCGAAGACCAGGTGGCCGGTTTCCGCGGCGGTAAGCGCCAGGCGGATGGTCTCGAGGTCACGCAGCTCGCCAACCAGGATGACGTCGGGGTCTTCGCGCAGCGCCGAGCGCAGCGCCTCGTTGAAGCCGAGCGTATCGCGGTGGACTTCGCGCTGGTTGATCAGCGATTTCTTCGATTCGTGCACGAACTCGATCGGGTCCTCGATCGTGAGGATGTGATCGGGCTTGTTCTCGTTGATGTAATCCACCATCGCCGCGAGCGTCGTCGACTTGCCCGAACCGGTAGGGCCGGTGACGAGCACGATGCCGCGCGGGTGCATCGAAACATCCTTGAAAATACTCGGTGCTCCCAGGTCATCGAGCGACAGGATCTCGGAGGGAATGATGCGGAATACGGCGGCCGAACCGCGGTTCTGGTTGTAGGCGTTGACCCGGAAACGCGCAAGCTTGGGAATCTCGAACGAGAAGTCCGTCTCGAGGAACTCCTCGTAGTCCTTGCGCTGCTTGTCATTCATGATGTCGTACACCATGCTATTGACGTCTTTATGGGTCAGCGCCGGCATGTTGATGCGTTTGATGTCACCGTCGACGCGGATCATCGGCGGCACACCACCGGAGAGGTGCAGGTCTGACGCGTTGTTCTTCACCGTGAACGACAATAGCTGGGCAACGTCGACGGCCATATTTATCCCTCATTGTGGACTGCCGGACTTACCATAACCCGGCGAATATTGAGCCTAGTATAGCGAAGCACCGGGACCAAAACGTGATTGGAGTCACGGAAAACTTGCGAAAAATCCGCGATTTGCTGGCCGCAGCCGCGGTGGAGGCCGGGCGCAGTCCCGGGGACGTCCACCTGCTCGCGGTCAGCAAAAAACAGCCGCTCGGGAAGATCATCGCGGCGGCCGACGCCGGACAACGGGATTTTGGCGAAAACCTCGTGCAGGAAGGCATCGATAAGGTCACAAAACTGGCAGAAAGGGGGCTCTGCTGGCATTTCATCGGCCACCTGCAGTCGAACAAGACCCGGGTCGTCGCCGAGCACTTCGACTGGGTCCACTCCGTCGACAAGCTCAAGACCGCGAGGCGCCTGTCGGAGCAGCGCCCGGAATCACGCGGCGACCTGAACGTCTGCATCCAGGTCAATATCGACGAAGAGGCGTCGAAGTCGGGCGTGGCGCCGGCGGAAGTCCGGGACCTGGCACGCGCCATTGCCCGCTTGCCGCGGCTCAGGTTGCGCGGCCTGATGTGCCTGCCCGCGATTCGCGCAACCTTCGAGGAGCAGCGGGTGCCGTTCGCGCGCACCCGCGAACTCGCAGCGGCACTGGCGCGCGACGGCCTCGTCATGGATACGCTGTCGATGGGCATGAGCGACGACTTTCGCGCGGCGATCATGGAGGGTGCGACCATCGTCCGGATCGGCACCGCCGTGTTCGGCCCGCGGGACACCTGAACGGCTTCGGACGGGAGTGACAATGAGCAACGATTTCATAGGATTCATCGGCGGCGGCAACATGACGCGCGCCATAGCGGCGGGCCTCGTCGAGGGCAAGTACCCGGCGGAGGACCTGCTCATTGCGGAACCCGCGATCGAGCAGCGGGCGGCGCTGGCGCGGGACCTGCCCGGCGTGATCATCGAGGAGTCGAACGACGACGTCGCGCGCCGCGCGGGTACCGTCGTGCTGGCCGTTAAACCGCAGGTCATGCGGCACGTCTGCGAGGGGATCGCGGCAACGGTGCAGAAGGCACAGCCGTTGATCGTATCCGTTGCAGCGGGTATCCGCTCGGTCGACATCGACAACTGGCTGGGTGGCGGTCTCGCCATCGTGCGCGTCATGCCCAACCAGCCGGCGCTGCTCAGGCTCGGCGCGAGCGGGTTGTTCGCGAATGAACGCACGACCGAGGAGCAGAAGAAGCGCGCCACCGGCATCCTGTCCGCGGTCGGCCAGGTGGTGTCCGTGGACAGCGATGCCGACATCGATTCGGTGACGGCGATCTCCGGAACCGGCCCGGCGTATTTCTACCTGCTCATCGACATGATGATCAAGTCGGCGCAGAAGTTCGGGCTCGACCCGCAGGCGGCGCGCATACTGACGATAGAGACCGCCAAGGGCGCCGCGGCTATCGCGGATGCGGAAGACGAAACGATGCAGTCGCTGATCAACCGGGTGCGATCACCCGGCGGGACGACGACGGCGGCGTTCGAGAGCCTCGAAGCCGACCACGTTCGTGATATCTTTGCGCGAGCATTCGAGGCCGCGCGCGATCGCGCGGTCGCACTTGCGGACGAAGCAAACAAGGACTGAATGATGGCGGGCGGAGCTGTAGACGCGATTGTATTCATTGTCGATGCGCTGGCGCGACTGTACCTCCTCGTTCTGCTGCTGCGCCTCTTCCTGCCGCTCGTGCGCGCGGATTTTCACAACCCGCTGGCGCAGGCGATACTGAAGCTGACGTCGCCGCTCGTGGTGCCCGTGCGCCGCATCCTGCCGCCGGTCGGGCGCATCGACACGGCCACGGTGGTGGTCGCTTTCGGCGTGCAGTACCTTGCCGTGTTCGTCATGGCGCTGCTGCAGGGCATACGGCCGACGATCGTCTCGCTGCTGCTGAGCTCGGCCGTCAGCCTGGTGCTGCTCACGTTCAACCTGTTCTTCTGGCTGATCATCATCCGCATCATCATCAGCTGGGTAAGCGCCGGCGGCTACAACCCCGCGGTGGCGATGGTGTACTCGCTCACCGAACCGCTGTTGCGGCCGTTCCGGCGCCTCATACCGCCGATCGGCGGTTTCGACATCTCGCCGATATTCGCCCTGATCGCGCTGGGTGCCCTGGTAAGGCTGTTCATGGGGCTCCTGTAGCGGGTTCGAAATGGCGGCGACGGAACCCTGCGTGCGACGCGTTGGCGATGAACTCGCCCTCGCCGTCCGCGTGCAGCCGCGCGCGAGCCGTAACGAGGTCCTCGACGTGCGTAACGGCCGGTTGCTGATACGAACCACCGCCGCGCCCGCGGACGGCCAGGCGAACAAGGCTGTCGTCCGCTTGCTGGCTTCGTATCTCGGTATCGCGCCGTCACGTATCCGCGTGAGCCGCGGAGAGACGCAGCGTAATAAAACGCTGTGTATCGCCGGTCCTGTCGAATGGCCCCGCGCGATCGCTCACGAGCTCGAGGCAAATGGTTTATAGTGACGGCCTGATCGGGAGGTCAACAATATGCTGAACGAGAAGATACTCATCGCCTTGTCGCTGTCCGTATTCCTCGCCGCCTGCGGGGGCGGCGGAGAAGCTCCGCAAGTGCCGACTGCCGAGCCTGCCGGCGAATCCATGAAGGACATCGGCGATCACGCCGTGCATTTCAATGCGCAGTTGACCGACGAGTTGTCGCCGGAGATCGCGCGCGCTTACAACATCGTGCGCAGCAAGAATCGGGCGATGCTGACCATATCCGTCGTGCGCGATGCCGATAACGCCTCGGTACCGGCCAGGGTAACGGTAAAGACCGTCAACCTTACCGGTCAGCTCAAGAACATCGCGATGCGCCCGATCGAAGAACAGGATGCGGTCTACTACGTCGGCGAGACGCCCGTCGCCAACCGGGAAACGTTGATTTTCGACATCACCGTAACGCCCGAAGGTGCAGCCGGATCGTCGGAAGTACGCTTCAAGCGCGAGTTCTATACCGACTGATTCACCGGTACTTTTGTGTCCGAACCGGGGTTTTTCCGGGAAAAACTGCACCTTGAAGAGTTGTTTCCTTGCCGGGATTCAGCTATCGTCGCGCTGCTTTTACCGCGGGCCCCGCCCGTTTTTTTCGTTTCAGGGAGTTAGTTTTTCATGGCAGCAAATACGAATAAGCCACCTACCAAGTCGGAAATCTATGCGAAGATCGTCGAAGACACGGGGTTGACCCGCAAAGACGTCGCTGCGGTGTTCGATTCGCTCAACGCACAGATCAAAAAGAACCTTGGCGGTCGTGGCGCCGCTGGTCTGTTCACTGTACCCGGCCTGATGAAGATGCGCGTGGTGAAGAAGCCCGCCAGGAAGGCGCGTAAAGGCGTCAATCCATTCACGGGTGAAGAGATGATGTTCAAAGCCAAGCCGGCCACCAAGGTCGTCAAGGTGACGGCGCTCAAGGGCCTCAAAGACATGGTCTGAGCGTTCGCAAACGCTTTGCGTACGAAAAAGCCGGGCTCTGTCCCGGCTTTTTTTTGTTTGTCGCGCTACGAGAAGCGCTCCTGCGGCAGCAGGCGTCCCGGCGATCGAATCGGGCGGTTGGAGCGCGCCTCGGCGCGCGATCATTCGCGGTTCGAGAACCGCTCCTACAGGTGCGACTCGACGAACGCCGTCACGGCATCGCGCAGCTCCACCAAGCGGCCGTGGAAGAAATGTTCGGCACCCGGCATCACGAGCAGCTCGGGCCCCGGCTCGAGCCCGTTCACCCACTCGATGGTTTCCTGCACGTCGACGAGTTCGTCCTCGTCACCCTGGACGACGAGAAACGGGCATTGCGGCATGCTGACAACGCCGCGCGCGAAGCGGTAGATGGCCGGCGCGACGGCGACGACGCCGTCCGCGCGCGCCGGTTTCGCGGCGCGCACCGCGATGGCCGCGCCGAACGAAAAGCCGGCGATCCACAGCGGGCCCTCGCCGCCGCCGGCACGCAGCCATTCGGCCGCCGCCAGCGCGTCGTCGAGTTCCCCGACGCCCTCGTCGTAGCTGCCCTCGCTCGCCTCGGTGCCGCGGAAGTTGAAGCGCAGCGTGCGAAAACCCAGCCGCACGAAAGCGCGCGCCAGGGTATGCGCAACCTTGTTGTGCATCGTTCCGCCGTGTTGCGGGTGCGGATGACAGACGACCGCAGACCCTCTGACGGGGCCGTCGCGCGGCTCCTCGAGGATCGATTCGAGGCGGCCCGCCGGGCCGTCGATGAACAGTTTTTCGCTGACAGGTGCTGTTGCCACCGGGTTCGCCTGCTGCCTCTTCCGCCCGCAAAGGTAACGCCTGTTCCGCACCGCGCAAGCCGGAACCCGCGCCGCGACCCTCCGTGCTGCTGGCTTGTAGGGCCGTTATTGCTGTAAAATTATGGGCTTATGGGGCATATCAGCGACCCGCAGGACATCGCCAGCGGCGCAAGCAGGACCTCCGATGAACAAGCACATGGACCTCGAGTCGCGCTATTGCGCGCACAACTATCACCCCTTGCCGGTGGTGCTCACGCACGGCGAGGGCGTTTACGTATGGGATGACGCCGGTAACAAGTACCTCGACATGATGAGTGCGTATTCGGCGGTCAGTCACGGTCACGCCAATCCGCGCATCGTCAAGGTCGTGCGCGACCAGGTCGGCACGCTCAATATCGTCTCCCGCGCCTTCTACACGGACAAGCTCGGCCCGTTCCTCGCGAAAGCCTGCGAATTGACCGGGCAGGACATGGCGTTGCCGATGAACACAGGCGCCGAAGCCGTCGAGACGGCCATCAAGGCAGCCCGCAAGTGGGCCTACACGGTCAAGGGCGTCGCGGACGACAAGGCCGAGATCATCGCCTGCAGCGGCAATTTCCACGGCCGCACCACGACGATCATCGCGATGTCCGACGAGCCCCAGTACCGCGCCGGCTTCGGGCCGTTTGCGCCAGGCTTCAAGATCGTCGAGTACGGCAACATCGACGCACTCGAGGCCGCGATCAACGAGAACACGGCGGCGTTCCTGGTCGAACCGATCCAGGGTGAGGGCGGCATCATCGTGCCGCCGCCCGGTTACCTGAAGGCGGCGCAGGCGTTGTGCCGCAAGCACAACGTGCTGCTGATCGCCGACGAGATCCAGACCGGCCTGGGCCGGACCGGGAAGCTGCTCGCCTGCGAACACGAGGACGTGGTACCGGACGGGCTGATCCTCGGCAAGGCACTCGGTGGCGGCATTTTCCCGGTGTCCATGTTCCTCGCCCGCAGGGAAGTGATGAACGTGTTCAAGCCCGGCGATCACGGCAGTACCTTCGGCGGCAACCCGCTGGGCGCGGCGATCGGCCTGGAGGCGCTGAACGCGCTCGTCGAGGATCGTCTCCCGGAGCGCAGCGCGCAACTCGGTGCTTACCTCATCGCGGAACTAAACAAGATCGACAGCCCGCTGATCCGCGCGATCCGCGGCCGCGGCCTGTTCGTGGGCCTGGAAATCGAGCCATCGCTGGGCAGCGCCCGGGCGGTCTGCCTGGCATTGATGAAACGCGGGCTGCTCAGCAAGGAGACCCACGCAACGGTCGTGCGGCTGGCGCCGCCACTCGTGATCGAAAAGCGGGATATCGACTGGGCCCTGCAGCAAATACGTGAAGTACTCGCCGAAATGGATCGCGTGCGACTGGCCTCGTAGGGATCGACAACACGGATCGAGACATGCCCGAAATTACCGCCGCTTTCATCGCATTCATCGCAGCATCCGTTGCAGTCGGGGCGGTAGTCGGGTGGATCACCCGGGGCAGACGCTGCGCGCAGGAAAAGATCACGGTCAACGAAGGCTGGCAACGGCAGATCGAGGCACAGCGTGGGGAACACGGGCGCCTGGTGTCGCAGAACCGCACGCTCATGGAGCAGGTCAGCCAGTTGCAGGCGTCGGGAAAGGACGCGACCAACCGGGCGCGCGAATTGTCCGATGCGCTCAAGGAGGCATTCGAGCGCCGCGACCAGCTGCAGCGGCAACTCAAGGAAATCCGCTCGAGCCTCGAGCGCACCGTGCGGCAGCGTGACGAGCTGCAGTCCGAGGTGCACTCGAGCGAGCAGCGGGACGGCTCAACGCGGGCCGCGCTGAAGGAAAAAGACGACAAGATCTTCCACCTGAGCCGCGAACTCGAGAACTGGCAGAATCGCCTGCCCCCGCTGATCGAGCGTTACCGGGTGCGCGACGGCGAAGCCCGGCAGCTCGAGGAAGAACTCGCCACCGCCCGCGCTCGCATCGACGAACTCGAGACCCGCGCAGACACGGGAGAAACCCGCATGGAACCGGTCGACCAGGATGCGCTCGGCGAGGGGCTGGACGCCTCCAACGACGCGGCGAACGTGACCTACACGGGCCTCGAAGCGGTCCTGGCAGATGCCGGCGACGACGCTACCCGCGACGCGGACGACGACCTGGAATACGATCCGGACGACGAACCGGACGACGAACCGGACGCCGCCTGGGATGATGCAGCGGGGACGGCCGCCGAAGGGGCGGCAGCCACCGCGGAGGTCAGGGAACTACACCAGCGCGAGCCCGGCGGCCTCCGCGACAACCTGCGCCTGATCAAGGGCATCGGGCCCGCGATCGAAAAAACGCTGAACGAACTCGGTATCTTCCGCTACCACCAGATCGCGGAGATGACCGAGTACGACATCAACCGGGTCGCGCAGCGCCTGAAAGGATTCAGCTCGCGGATCTACCGCGAAGACTGGATCGGCCAGGCCCGGGACCTGCAGCTCGAGAAGTCCGGGACCTGACCCGGCTCAGTTCTCGTTCGGGCCCTGCAGCCCCAGCAGTTCCACCTCGAACAGCAACGTTGCGCCAGGCGGAATGGCCGAGCCCGCGCCACGATTGCCGTAGCCGAGTTCGGGTGCGATCTTCAGTTCGCGCTTCTCGCCGATGAGCATGCCGGCGACGCCTTCGTCCCAGCCCCTGATGACCCGGCCCGCGCCGAGCGGAAACTGGAACGGCTGGCCACGATCGACGGAACTGTCGAATTTCGTGCCGCGGCCGTCCGCTGCATTCGGGTCATAGAGCCAGCCGGTGTAGTGCACGGATGCCAGGTCACCGGCGACGGCCGCGCGGCCATAACCGTTGGCGAGCTTTTTCATCGTGAGTCCGGGCACGATCTCGACCTCCTCGGCTGCGCCCGTCCCGGCCTGTGCCGCGGCCGCCCCCTCGGGCTCGGCGGCGGTGTCCGGTTTGCCATCGGGCGCGCAGCCCGCTGTTGTCAGCGTCGCCAGGAGCGCGATGAGAAATATGCGTGGTGTCATTGTGAGTCGCCTTTGTCGTTGGGGGTATCGGTGGGGCCGGCCGCGAAATCGAGCGATGCCGAGTTGACGCAGTAGCGCAGCCCCGTCGGCTGCGGACCGTCGTCGAACACGTGGCCGAGGTGCGCGCCGCAGCGGCTGCAGACGACCTCCTGCCGGATCATGCCGTGACTCGTGTCCATGTTCGTGCGCACGGCGTCGCCGGCGAGCGGCAGCCAGAAACTCGGCCAGCCCGAGCCGGAATCGTATTTTTGCGCGGAACTGAAGAGGGGCGCGTTGCAGCACACGCAATGATAGGTGCCGTCGGCCTTGTGGTCGACGTACGCACCCGTAAACGCTCGCTCGGTCCCTTTCTGCTGCGTGACCCGGTATTGCTCGTCGCTGAGCCTGGCCCGCAGATGCCGGTCGCTGGGAAGGTCGCTCTTCATCGGCACCCTTTTACGTGGCGGCCGGTGCGGAATCAAGCTCGAGCAGCAGCCGGTTCATGCGCGCCACGTATTCGGCGGGATTGTCGATCTGCCGGCCTTCGGCGAGCAACGCGTGATCGAGCAGGATGTTCGACAGCGCCGTGAATCGCTCGTCGTCGGTTTCCCCGGACAGGCGCTCGAGCAACGGATGGCCGACGTTCACCTCGAGAATGGGCTTCGTTTCCGGCAGGCCCTGGCCGCTGGCCTCGAGCATGCGCTTGAGGCTCGGACTCAGGTCGCCCTCCGCGGACACCACGCAGGCGGGCGAATCGACGAGGCGGCGGCTCGCATTCACCGCATGCACGCGATCCCTCAGGACCCGCTTGATCTTTTTGAGCAGCGGCTTGTGCTCCTCGTTGGCCACCTCCTGCGAGATGGCGCCGTCGCCCTCGGGCAACACCAGGCCCTCGCGCGCCACATCGGCCAGCTCCTTGCCGTCGAACTCACGCAGGGCGTCGACCAGCCACGGGTCGATCCTGTCCGTCAGCAACAGCACTTCGACGTTCTTGCTGCGCAGTTGTTCGAGATGCGGGCTCGCCGCCGCCGTGGCGTGATTCTCCGCCAGCAGGAAATAAATACGGTCCTGGCCTTCCTGCATGCGCGCCACGTAGTCGGCGAGCGACTGGTCCTGTGCCGCGCCCTCGCTGTGCGTCGTTGCAAAGCGCATCAGCCGCGCCAGCTTGTCCTTGTTGGCGGGGTCCTCGATGACGCCCTCCTTCAGCACGGGGCCGAACTGGCGCCAGAAACCGGCATAGTCGTCGCCCCCGTCAGCGGCCATTTTCGCCAGCATATCGAGCACGCGCCGCGTCAGCGCGCCGCGCATCGCCTGCAGTTCGGGGTTCTGCTGCAGCAATTCCCGCGACACGTTCAGCGGCAGGTCGGAGGAGTCGACGACGCCCTTCACGAACCGCAGGTAGAGCGGCAGGAACTGCTCGGCGTCATCCATGATGAACACGCGCTGCACGTACAGTTTGAGACCGCGCGGCGCTTCGCGGTTCCACAGGTCGAACGGCGCGTTCGCGGGTAGGTAGAGCAGGCTCGTGTATTCCCGCTTGCCCTCGACCTGGTTGTGGCTCCAGCGCAGCGGGTCCGCGAAGTCGTGCGACAGGTGCTTGTAGAACTCCCGGTATTCCTCGTCCGAGATCTCCGCCCTGGGACGGGTCCAGAGCGCCGTGGCGGCATTGACGACCTTCTCCTCGTCGTCGTCCCCGTGACCCGCGAGCGTGACCGGAAACGCGATGTGGTCGGAGTACTTGTGGATCAGGTTTTCGAGCCGCATCGGCTCGGCAAACTCCGCCTCGCCTTCCTTGAGGTGCAGGGTCACACGGGTACCGCGCTGCGCGACGTCGGCGGCTTCGACCGTGAACTCGCCCTGCCCGTCGGACTCCCAGCGCACGCCCGCGGCGGGCTCGAGGCCGGCGCGCCGGGTTTCGACCACGACCCGGTCGGCCACGATGAAGGCCGAGTAAAAGCCGACGCCGAACTGGCCGATGAGGCGCGCGTCTTCCCGCTCGTCGCCGGTCATGCGGCTCAAGAACTCGGCGGTGCCGGAACGCGCGATGGTGCCGAGGTTTTCCACCAGCTCGTCGCGCGACATCCCGATACCGTTGTCGGATACGCTGACCGTGCGGGCATCCTTGTCGTACGCGATCCGTATCCGGAGCTCCTTATCGTCGCCGAGCAGGTCCGGCTTCGCGAGCGCTTCGAATCGCAGCTTGTCCGCGGCGTCCGACGCGTTGGAGATCAGCTCGCGAAGGAATATCTCCTTGTTGCTGTAGAGGGAATGAATCATCAGCTTCAGGAGCTGACGTACCTCGGCCTGGAATCCGAGCGTCTCCCGGGTCTTGTTGTCAGTCACTTCTGGGTCCCCTGCAAATGCGTACGCGCCGCAAGGATGCGGCGCACAGGGACAGACGATAAGGGTGTGCAGCCCTATTTCAAGGCTGCCGCTCGCGCAATCAGGCGGTGACGCCTCTGCGGACGGCGAACCCGGGCTGGGTAACGCTGCGATACAGCAGGAACACGAACAGGAGGATCGCAACGGCCAGGCCGAGCGGCGGTTCGGCCAGCGCGGTGGCAATGCCGCATGCCGCCACGGCGAGCAGGACGATCAGCCTGGCGAGCGCAACGGCCAGGCGGCGCAGGCGTTCTGCAAGCAGGCCGACGGCACCGAACAGGTCGTCCAGGTCGTCAAGCCATTGCAGGATCCGTTCCAATGAAAATTCTCCGTGGCCGGTCAACGCACGATGGTCAGGAAGGGTGCGCCGCTGTTGCCTTCGTCCACACCCAGGTCGGCTTCGACGATGGCCGCGTGATTACTCTCCTTGGCGTGGGCGATTGCGCGATGGAACATCTCCCAGCGTTGCCGCGAAAACTCGTTCTTCAGCGTGACGAGCGGCTCTTCGTTTTCTTTGTGCTTCCTTGACATACTGTCTTTGCAAATCCATTGGCAACCAACAGTGTTGGTAGGACTATAGGGGCGCGGAGTATATTGCTCCGTGAGGCAGATCACAGCTTTTTTTGAATTTTTTGCGCGTTGCCGAACAAAGCGTGAAAACCAGACGCAGTACCGGTTGCGGCGGCTTACGGCATCACAATTCGAGGCGCGAAGCGGCACCCTCGCCGGCAACGAAAAACGCCGACACGAGGTCGGCGTTTTCTGGTTGCTCGATGTTCCGGGAACCGCGGATCAGGTGTCGTCCTCGTCGTCGTTCCAGTTACGCTTCACCTGTTCGCTCCAGCTGCGGTAACCCTTCCAGGTGTACAGGGAGGGGTCGATGCCGACCCGGCGGCCGCGAGGCGCGGGCGCTTTCGTGATCCAGCGCCGGTATTGCTGCCAGCCGTCGGCATCGTTCGCCGCCGGTTCGGGCGTGTTGACCGTCGTTTCCGCTTCGTCGGTTTTCGGCTTCGCGTCCGTTGCGTAGTCGGCCACCCATCTCATGTGCTTGCTGTCAGGCATCGGCTTGCTCGGAGAGTCCTTTCAAGCTAATCCTATGTTCAATTTGTCCGCATGCACAGGAACTGCATCACAGTGCAGAATTGAGTTTTTCAGATTATTTTCAATAACTTGCAGTTGTTTTTTACTTAATCAGCGGCACCGGTGACGGCATTCAGCTCCGGACCCGGTAGCAGGGCCGGTAACTCCCGGCGGCAATCTTCATGCGCCGCTGTTCGACGAACGAGGCGAGCAGGTCGTCCAGCAGGGCCATGATCTTCGCCGAGCCGTTGATTTCGAATGGCCCGTGCTCCTCGATGACCGCGGCCGTGTCGTCGCGGACGTTGCCGGAAACGATGCCCGAGAACGCGCGCCGCAGGTTGGCGGCGAGTTCGTGCGGCTGCGCCCCCTCCCGGATATCGAGCGCCGCCATCGATTCGTGGGTCGCCGTGAACGGCTGCTGGAAACTGCGGTCGATGACGAGCCGCCAGTTGAAATAATAGGCATCGCCGTGATGCTTGCGGAACTGGTGCACGGCTTCGAGCCCCCGCGCCATCTCCCGCGCGACCCCGGCCGGGTCATCGATGATGATGGAGTAGCGCTGCCGGGCTTTCGGGCCCAGCGTCTGGCCGACGAAGTCGTCGATCTGCCGGAAGTACGGCTCCGCCGACGCCGGGCCCGTCATGACCATGGGCATCGGCTGGGACGCGTTCTCCGGGTGCAGCAGGACGCCCAGCAGGTACAGGATCTCCTCCGCCGTGCCCACGCCACCCGGGAATACCACGATCCCGTGGCCGACGCGCACGAACGCCTCGAGGCGTTTCTCCATGTCCGGCATGATGACCAGCGCGTTGACGATGGGGTTGGGTGCCTCGGCCGCGATGATGCCGGGCTCCGTTATGCCGATGTAGCGGCCGTCGCGGATGCGCTGTTTCGCATGGCCGATGGTGGCACCTTTCATCGGGCCTTTCATCGCGCCCGGCCCGCAGCCCGTGCAGACGTTCATCGCCCGCAGCCCGAGCTCGTAGCCGACGAGCTTGGTGTAGTCGTATTCTTCACGGCTGATGGCATGCCCGCCCCAGCAGACGACGGTGTTCAGCGACGTCGGCGTCAACAGGAGCCTTGCGTTGCGCACGATATGGAACACGGCATTCGTGGTGCCGCCGGGGGTGTCGAGGTCGAAGCGCGGATCCCCGATGATCTCGTTGCGCGTGAACACGATGTCGCGCAGCACCGCGAACAGCAGTTCGCGGATGCCGCGGATCATCTTGCCGTCCACGAAGGCATCGGCCGGCGCGCCGGTCAGCGATACCTTCACGCCCCGGTCCTGCTGGATGAAGCCGACGTCGAAGTCCCGGTAGCGTTCGAGCACGGCCCGCGTGTCATCCATCTGGCTGCCCGAATTCAGGACGGCCAGCATGCAGCGGCGCAACAACGGGTACAGGCCGCCCTCGCCGCTGCCGCGCAACTGTTCGACTTCGAACTGCGACAGGACTTCGAGGCTGCCTTCCGGCCATACCTCGGCGTCAACCGTGGGGATTTCGGTCATGCAATTTCCGCGTCAATGTAGACGTCAGGGACGTATTTCGATCGGCGTGTTCTCTGCCGTCATCAGCCAGATATCGATCATGTCGGAATTCGACACGGCGATACAGCCGTTCGTCCAGTCCCGGGTGCGATAATACGCTTCCGAGCGCGTCGGGTCGTTCGGCTGGCCGTGGATCATGATCGCGCCCCCCGGATCGACACCGTTCAACCGCGCCTCGGCGCGGTCCTGCGGATCCGGGTAGGAGACGTGGATCGCCAGGAAGTATTCGCTGTCCGGGTTCCGCGCGTCGAGCAGGTAGTTGCCTTCGGGCGTCTTGAAGTCGCCCTCCTTTTCCTTGTCGCCGACCGGCCGGATGCCGAGCGCGATGTCGAAGCTGCGGAACGCCACCCCGCCTTTGAGCAGGTGCAGCTTGCGCTCGCCTTTCTCGACGACCACCTTGTCCGCGATCGGAAAGTCGTTTGCGAGGGCGCCGCCCTGCATGCCCGGCACGGCGCCCGCCCCCAGCAGGAGCGCGCTCAGCACGCACAGTGTCCGCAGCCTACCCGGCATTCATGATCCTCCGCAGCGTTTCCACCTCAAGATTAGCAAAACAGCCGCGCGCAAAAAAAGAGCCGCGTCACATCACACGTTCCTGCCCACGATCCAGCCGATGGCGAAGCCGATGCCGCCGGCAACCAGCGTGTAGGCCGGCAGGTAGCGGAACACGCGCATCGGCTCCTCCGCGTCGTCGAACATCCCGCCGAGGTTGGTGGAGTACGCGTAATGCAGGTAGAGGGACAGGCCCAGCGCCGGGATCGCGAAGCCGACGAGGCCGAGCGGCCAGCGCCAGCCGCGACCGGTCCAGTTGCCGCCGCCGCGCCACACGATGAGCGTCGCGAGCAGCAGCAGGACCAGGGGCGGCAGCAGGTTGCGCAGCACGTAGGGTCCGCCCTCCTGCACGTCGTTGAACCAGGCCGCGGTGGCGATCGTGAGCAACAGCACCGGCAGCACCCGGATCACGGTCAGCCGCGCGCTATCGCGCATCAGGAATCCCCGGCCGGCGTCAGTATCGGGAACCGCACCGTGACGCCGGGCCTGATGCTGTCCGGATCGAGCTCGGGGTTGTACTGCCGGAACAGCCAGATCGGCACCTCGTACTCGCGCAGGGACAGTATCCACACCGACTCGCCACGACGGATCTCATGCTCCTTCACGCCCGTGATGACGTGCTGGCGGAAGAAACCGTCCTGCTGCTTGCGATGGTAGTCGACGCGCAGGTTTTCGAACGCCTCGCTATCGACGTCGCGGAATTCGAGCTTGATGCGCTGGCCGACTTCCACGGGCGTACGGAAGGCGAAGCCGTTGATATCGCGCAGGCGCTGGGTCCTCAGCCCCAGCCAGTCGGCGTAATGGCCGAGCGTTTCCAGCGGCTGCACTTCGATCGTACCGTCCTCGCCAACCGTGTAATCGCTCGGGTCCGACAACAGCGCCGTCTGCAGGGTACCGACCACCGTCTCCGCGATTTCCCCGGCCAGCGCCGCGGGTTCCTGCTCTTCGACCTGCGGCACGGCTGCGACGACGATTTCCGGCTCCTCCGCGGCGGCCGCAGGCGCCTCGGCCGGGGTGCTCGCCATCGCGACGACCTCCGGTGCCGGTCCCGCGGCCGGTAATCGCAATTGCTGGCCGGCGCGAATCCGGTGCCGGCTGCCGAGACCGTTCAGGGCGACCAGCGTCGAGACCCGCGTATCGTAGCGCTCCGCAATCTCCGAGAGGGTGTCGCCGCGCGCGACCGTGTGGAAGAGGTCCGGCAGCTGCTCCGTCTGCCAGCGGTCCTTCGGCACCGAGGCCAGTACGGCATCCGCGGAGCCGTTCACCATGCTCGCCGGCAAACGCACGGCGTAGCCGCGCGGCAGGTGCTTGCTCCCCTCCCAGATGGTGGGCTGCAGCGCAAGGTTGTGTTGCGCGATGTGCCGGGTCGATACGCCGAGCGCGCGCGCGAGATCGTCCGCGGCCACGTAGTCCGGCAGTTTCAGCTCCGCGTAGGCCGTCGGCGACTCGCGGACCACGCCCGGGAAATAACGCTCCACGTTCTGGTCGACCTCCTTGGCAGCGAGAAAGGCGACGTAGAAGTTGCGCGACGCAAAGCCGAACGTACGGCCGTTGTAGTTGCGCAGGATATCGACGTAGGCATCGTCGCCGTGCAGCCGCATGGCCCGGCGCACGCCGGCCAGGCCATGGTTGTAGGCGGTGATCGCCATCGGCCAGTTGCCGGTGATCGAGTAATTGTATGCGAGCAGCCGGCCTGCGCCGCGCGTCGCCGCGAACGGATCGTTGCGCTCGTCGATCACGTGATCCACGCGCAGGTAGCGGCGGCCCGTACTGTGCGTGAACTGCCAGATGCCCGACGCCCCCACGTGCGATCGGGCGTCGGGATTGTAAGACGACTCCACGTGCGGCAACGCGGCAAGCTCGACGGGCACCCCGAGCGCCGTGAACTCCGCTTCGATGAAGTCGCGCCAGCGGCCCGATCGCTGCAGGCCCTCGCGAAAGCGATCGGACAGACCCTGCTGGAAGCGGATCTGCCCCGTCGCGGCACGCAGCGTGTCGTTGCTGACGTCGTCGGGCCACAACGCCAGCACGCGCGCCTGCTCCGCGGTGAGGTCATCGCGCTTGCCGTCGGCGAGGGTCTCGAGCACCCGCACGAGGGCTTCGCGGCGCTCCTGCACGCGCCGGTTGCGCTCCTGGCGGCTGATGCCGCGCGGCATGTCGATGCGCTCGTAGACCACCGCGAGATTGCGATTGTCGTGCAGGACGCCCTCGTCGGTCCCGTAGCGCGTGAATATCGATACCCAGAAATCGACGTCGGGCTGTAATGCTGCCGGGAGCGGGAAGGTCTCTTCTGCATGCACGGACTGCGCCGCAAGGCCCGAAAACAGCAGCAAAAGGCTCAGAATTTGACTTTTTCTTGCCATTTAGATCAGTTCAAGTTTCAATCGCAAAGTCTTGATTAGTTCACGGAAAAAATAACGGAAGTGGTGTAATCTTGCCGATGCTAATCAGCTTTTAGGAACACGGCAACTTGCCGCCCGGCAGCATCCTGGATGCCATTTATCGACCATGACCACGCATTTTTTCAATAAATCCCTGTACCTGGCCGCCGCCCTGTTGCTGGCGGGAGCGGGCTCCTGGTCCGTTGCAGGTGAAGTGGCCGTCGATCCCGCGGACAACGGTGTCGACCTCCGTAACGATACGACAGAGGACGAGGATTCGCGTTCCAGCGAGGTTGCCGCGGCGGTCGAGGAATTCGTCGAGGCCGTGCCCAGCCATCCGCACGACGTGCCGCTTGCAGAGGCCGTCACGTCGGCGGAAGGGCGCGCCGAGCCCCTCCGCCTGCTGGGCGCCGAGATTCCGCCGGGCGCATCCATGCGCCTGTCCTGGTCGGCCACCGAACTGTTCGAGGGCGTCCCCGTATCGACGCCCGTCCTCGCCATCAACGGCGCGCTGCCGGGCCCGAGCCTGTGCCTGACGGCAGCGGTGCATGGCGACGAGCTCAATGGCGTCGAGATGGTGCGGCGGGTACTGCACGACATCAACCCGGACAAGCTGGCGGGCGCGATCATCGGTGTGCCCATCGTCAACGTACAGGGCTTCCGCCGCGGCTCCCGCTACCTGCCCGACCGGCGCGACCTCAACCGCTATTTCCCGGGCAACCCGACCGGCAGCGCCGCGGCACGCATCGCGCATTCGTTCTTCACCAACGTCGTCGCACACTGCGATGCGCTCATCGACCTGCACACGGGTTCCTTCGAGCGCGCCAACCTGCCGCAGATCCGCGCCGACCTGCGCAACCCCGACGTCGTCACGCTGACGCAGGGACTCGGCGGCATGGTGATACTGCACAGCACCCCGGCGGTCGGTACCTTGCGCCACGCGGCGACGCAGGCCGGCATACCGGCTGTCACGCTGGAAGCCGGCGGGCCGTCGGTGCTCGAGCTCAACGAAGTGAAGCACGGCGTCAAGGGCATCGAGACACTGATCACCGCCATCGGCATGCAGCGCAAGCTGCGCCTGTGGAGCGACCCGGAGCCCGTCTATTACCGCTCCTCCTGGGTACGCGCCGACAGCGGCGGGATATTGCTGGCCGACGTCGGCCTGGGCAGCACCGTGACCGAAGGCGACCTGCTCGGCACCATCACCGACCCGATGAGCAATGCGCGCAGCGAAGTACGCTCGCCGTATTCCGGGCGCATTATCGGCATGGCTCGCAACCAGATCGTCATGCCCGGGTTCGCGGCGTTCCACGTCGGCATCGCGACCGTGGAAACCCCGCTCGACGAGTCGGAGCCGGCCGTCGCGAAGAAAGCCAACGGCAAGAGCGACGACTACGTCGACGGCATGTCGGAATAGGCAGGGGCGCCGCTACTAGGACCGGATCGTCGTTTTCGCTTAAGCTCATGCCCTCCATGAGCGACAACCGCAAGCCACTCCATCATTTTCGCGCACCACGCTACTGGCCGACATGGATCGGCATGGCCGCCCTGCGCCTCGTCTGCCTGCTGCCGCATCGCGTCGCGCTCGCGATCGGCCGCGGTCTCGGCCGGCTCGCGGGACAGCTTGCCGCGAGCCGTCGCGCCATCGTGCGCCGCAACTT
Organism: uncultured Gammaproteobacteria bacterium; assembly: GCA_963712755.1. Classification (GTDB taxonomy): domain Bacteria; phylum Pseudomonadota; class Gammaproteobacteria; order Steroidobacterales; family Woeseiaceae; genus UBA1847. Next base: position 573,322 of record CAVQIY010000002.1, read on the forward strand.
GGAGCTGTGTTTTCCCGAACTGACGACGGCGGAGCGCAATGCGCTGGCCACACGGCACTTCGAGGCACTCGGCATGTCGTTGATCGAGATGGGGCTCGGCCGCTGGGGCAGCGACCGTATGCACCGCAGGATCGCGCGCCTCGAAGGCGTCGAGCATCTCCGCCAGGCACTCGACAGCGGCAGGGGCGTCATATTGCTCAGCGCCCACTTCACGACGCTGGAAATTTCCGGGCGGCTGCTCGCGATGAACTGCCCGCCGTTCGATGCCGTGTTCCGCAAGAACCGCAGCGAGTTCATCACGGAGCTGCAGCGTACCGGGCGTGAACGCTCGGCGGACGAGACGATCGAGAAGCGGGACATCAAGAGGATGGTGCGCAGCCTGCGCGCCGGCCGGCCGGTGTGGTACGCGCCCGACCAGAGCTACGATCGCAAGGGCGCGGCGGTGATCCCGTTCTTCGGCGTGCCCGCGATGCACACCACCGCGACGTCGACGCTGGCGCGCCTCGGCGATGCCATCACGCTACCGTTCTTCCCGCGCCGGCTGGATGACGGCAGCTATGTCCACACGATACTGCCGCCGCTCGAGGACTTTCCCGGTGACGACCCGGTCGAGGACACGAAGAAGTACGTGCGCGTGCTCGAGGAACATATCCGCCGCTGCCCCGAGCAGTACTTCTGGATACACCGGAAATTCAAGAACCTGCCGGAAGGCTACGACGACTACTACGCGGACCTCGACGCGCTGAAGTAACCGTCGAGCAGCGCCTCCCAGTTGCCCTGGTCGAAGTGCGCGCGAGGATCCAGCGTCTTGATCTTCTCGAGCGAGCGATGCAGGCGGCCCAGGGTTTTTTGCTGCCACGCGCCCGGCGGCAGCAGGCGGCCGCGATCGAAGTCGAGCATCCACAGCCTGCCGGCCTTGTCGATCTGCAGGTTATAGGCGTTCATGTCGGCATGGTAGACGCCGCAGGCGTGAAACTCCCGGATCGCGGCGCCCGTGGAACGCCAGAAATCCTCGTCGCGCGGGCGCAGGGCAATGTACTGCGACAGCGGCGACACGGCGGGGATGCGCACGGTGATGATGTCTGCCGTGTACGTCGGGCCGAGGCGGCGGTAGCGTGCCGCCGCAGGCCGCGGCACGCGCAGGTTGTTGTCGGCCAGCTTGGCCAGCAGGCGCCATTCGACGAACGACCGCGTGTTGTCCGCGCCGGTCCACAGGTAACGGTCGCGAACCAGCTTGCCGATCAACCCGCCGCGCATGAAGTGCCGCAGTACGAACTGCCGCGGGATATTGCCGACGTACATCGTGTTGCCGCGCCCGCCCGAGCCGTGCGACCCCTTCAGCGGCTCCGAGTGCAACCAGCCCGAGGGCTCGAAGCGGTCCTCCGAAATCTGGTTGATGATGGCCTTATCGTATAGGATGGCGCCGGTCGCGGTCTTCTCGACGGTTTCGGTCAACGGTTCCGTCCCTCGTTATCGACTTGTCTCACTTGTTCGCCAACTCTGCGCCCGAAAACATCTGCGTCCTTCGGCTTTCCGCGATCGGCGACACCTGCCACGCGCTCGCGGTCATTCGCAACCTTCAGGATAACTGGCCCGACGCCCGCATCACCTGGGTCATCGGCAAGACGGAAGCGACCCTGATGGGCGACATACGAGACATCCAGTTTATCACCTTCGACAAAGCGCAAGGACTCGCCGCCTATCGTCACGTCGCGCGGCAACTGGCCGGCAGCCGTTTCGACGTCGCGCTGTGCATGCATGCATCCCTGCGCGCCAACCTGCTGTGCCGCATGATTCCGGCCGCGGTGCGGGTCGGCTTCGACAAGGCGCGCGCGCGTGACTTCCAGTGGCTGTTCACCAACGAGCGGATTCCCGCCGCGAAGGGCGAGCATGCACTCGAGGCAATGCTGGGTTTCGCGCGCCACATCGGCGCACGACCCACCGACCTGCGCTGGGACATACCGATCGGCGACGCGGAGCGCGCCTTCGCGAAGCAGCATGTCGGCCCGAAGACGGTCGTCATCAGCCCCCTGAGCAGCCAGCGCAGCCGCAATTTCCGGAACTGGCCGGCCGATCACTTCGTGGCGGTGGCGCGATACCTCGAGGAGCGCCTGGGGGCGACGGTCATCGTCACCGGCGGCCATTCGGCGCTCGAGCAGGAATACGCCGGCGCCATTGCCCGCCAGGCGGGCGCCGCCAACCTCGCCGGGCGCACCTCGCTCAAGGAGCTCCATGCCCTGATCGCCGCCGCCGACGTGGTGCTGTGCCCGGATTCCGGCCCGGCACACATGGCCACGGCGGCAGGCACCCCGGTCATCGGCCTGTATGCCACCTCGAATCCCGACCGCACAGGTCCCTACCTGTCGCGCAACCTGTGCGTCAATCGCTACCCGGACGCCGTGGAGCGATACCTGGGCAAGCGTGTCACCGAAATTCGCTGGGGACGGCGGGTGCGCCACCCGGAAGCGATGGAATTGATCACGATCAAAGACGTTACAGATAAATTCGACGAGTTTTACGGGACTTAGCGCCTTTTTTGCCTTATTTTCGCCGATCTTGCAGCCCGCATGCGGGACCGCTGGCGAGCTCCCGACCCGGGCGCGGACGTCATTTCATAATAATGTCTTTTCGGCGACTTTCTGTACTTGTTCGCCGAAGTAACGTCAATTTAACCCGGCTTTAGCGCCTTCGACCGGCGTCCGAAAGCGCCGGTTGCCGGCCTGGACCCCGAGCCCCGCGGCACTGCCGGGAGATTCTTGCCATATATTGCTTTTTCACGTGCTATTTCGAGATTTTCGGCCCATTTTCGCATCATTTAGCAACACTCCGGTCGTTCGCTTCGCGCTAGCGGCATCGACGCCGGGGCGAGGCAACCGGCGTGCCCTGTCCGTTCTGACAAGATGGTCGCTTTTAGCGACCTTTTCGCTGCTTTTTTAGCGGCGATGGGCGCTCGTGATCGCCGCGTGCAGGCGCCCGACGGGTATTTCCCGCAGGCATCGCAGGTGCCCAAGCGGGCAGCTGCGCTCGAAGCACGGGCTGCAGTCGAGTTCGAGCCAGTGCACGTCGCGCTCGCTGGTCAGCGGCGGCGTGAACGCGGGCGACGAGGAACCGTAGATGCCGTGTACGTGCGTGCCCACCGCGGCGGCGATGTGCATCAGGCCGGAGTCGTTGCTGACCGCCTGCTCGGCATAACCGAGCAGGTCGATAACCTCCTCGAGCGTCGTGCGCCCGCAGAGGTTCCGCGCGGCGCTCGCCGACGCGATCTGCTCGCCGGCCGCCGCATCCTTGTCGGACCCGAGTACCCAGACGTCGAAGCCCTCGTTGCCGAGCTGTGCCGCGAGTGCCGCGAAATAGTCGACCGGCCAGCACTTTGCCGGCCCGTATTCCGCGCCCGGCATCATGGCGATCACGGTCCGCCCGGTGACGACGCCGAGCGACTCCATGACGGCACGCTGCTTCTGCGGGTCGACCGTGAGCACCGGGTTCGGAATCGCGGGCAGCGCCTCGCCAGGCTCCAGGCCGAGTGCGACGAAGCGCTTCACGGTCTGGTCGAGTAGCGCCCTGTCGAAAGGCCGCATGTCGTTGATCAGCCCGTAGCGCGACTCGCCGCGAAACCCGGTGCGCCTCGGTATGCGCGCGAACCACGGGATCAGTGCCGACTTCAGCGAGCGGGGCAACACGATCGCATGATCGTATCCCGCGTCACGGAGCGAGTAGCCGATGCGACGCCGCTTGCCCAGCGCCAGTTCACCGTGACCGGTCTCCGCGGCGATACCGTGGTGAACCTCGGGCATGCGCGCGACGATCGGCAGCGACCAGGCCGGCGCCAGCACGTCGATCGCGATGTCGGGCCGGCGCGCCTTGAGCAGGATGAACAACGCCTGCGCCATCACCATGTCGCCGACCCAGGAGGGTCCGACGATCAGTGTTGCAGGCCCGCTCATGGGATCAGCCGGACAGCTGGTCCAGGTAGTCTCTTACGCCGGCCTCGACCGGGCGAAACTCGACGTCGCAGCCGGCGGCGCGCAGGTGACGAAGATCGGCCTGCGTGTAGCTCTGGTACGCGCCTTCGAGATGCGGCGGGAACGGTACGTAGCGAATGCGGCCGCGGCCGTGCCAGCCGATGACGGCATTGGCCACGTCGTTGAATGACTGCGCCCTGCCGGTGCCGGCATTGAACACGCCGGAGACGCCGGGGTTGTCCAGGAACCAGAGGTTCACGGCGCAGATGTCGTCGACGTAGACGAAGTCCCGCAGCTGCTCCCCGTCACCGTAGCCGCCCGACCCCTCGAACAGCCGCGCCTCGCCGTCGGCGATGACCTGGTTGTTGAAATGGAATGCGACACTGGCCATGGAACCCTTGTGCTGCTCACGGGGACCGTAGACGTTGAAATAGCGCAGGCCGACGACCTGGCTGTCCGCGTCGGCAGCGATGCGCCGGACGTAGCGGTCGAATTGCAGTTTCGAATAGCCGTACACGTTCAGCGGCAGCTCGTTGTCGGGCTGCTCCGCGAACGACGCGGAAGCGCCGTAAACGGCGGCAGACGAGGCATAGAGGCAGGGGATCTTCCGCGCGAGGCAAAAATGCAGCAGGCGCTTCGAATAGCCGTAGTTGTTGCGCATCATGTAGCGGCCGTCCCACTCGGTGGTCGCGGAGCACGCGCCCTGGTGCAGGACCGCGGTCAGCGAGGCGGCAAACCCGGGATCCGTGTCGAGGCGCTCGATGAACTCGTCCTTGTCGAGGTAATCGGCGATCGGCTGGTCCGCGATATTGGCGAACTTGTGGCCATCCTCCAGATCATCGACGACGATGACGTCATCGTGTCCGCGCCCGATCAGGGCACGAACGAGGTTGCTGCCGATGAAGCCGGCACCGCCGGTCACTACATGCATGGCTCAGTTCCTCACCGGCCCGCGTCAGTCCTGGCTCTCGAGACGGTATTCCGCGCCGCAATAGGGGCATACCGCCGCGCCGGTTTCCTGCACCGGCAGGTAGACCTTGGGGTGCGAATTCCACAGGTACATGCCCGGCATGGGGCACGACAAGGGCAGGTCCCGCGGCCGCACCGTGTAGCGGTGCTCCGCATTCGCGGCCACCAGGTTTTGATCGACTGTGCCTGCTCTCGCTGCCACTGGATAATCCGTTGCACTCGTTGGAACCCGCGCAATTATACGCTGACGGCCGCGGCGCCCGCTACGACCGCTGCGCCCCGAGGTGCCGGACCCAGACCGCGGAGACGAACTCCCGCTCGCCGGCCAGCTCGCGGTCGTCGACGATCGGCGGGTGGTCGTTGAGCGTGAGGTGGTGCTGGCGCCAGCGGAACTGGCGATAGGCGCCCTGCAGCCGCGCCGCCGTCTGTACGTCGAGGAGGCCGACGGACGCCAGCGCCGCGATCTGCCGGATGTTGTCGCTGTAGCGAATCACGGCCGGGTACCGGGCGGCATGCCGCAGCACGAGGTACTGGACGATGAACTCGATGTCGCCGATACCGCCGAGGCCGTTCTTGAGATCGAAGCGCCCGCTTTCACTGCGGTCGAGCTCCTTGCGCATGCGCGTGCGCATCGATACGACGTCGTCGCGCAGCGTGTCGAGCCTGACCCGCGACGTCAGCGTCTGCGCCCGAATGCGTTCGAAGTCTCCGGCCACCGCCGCGCTGCCTGCAACCGGCCGAGCGCGCAGCAGGGCCTGGTGCTCCCACGTCCAGGCGTTCTCCTCCTGGTAGCGCTCGAAGGCGTCGGTGCTCGTTACCAGGACCCCCTTGCGGCCTTCCGGCCGCAGCCGCGTGTCGATCTCGTACATCGCCCCGGAACTCGTCTGCGTCGTGAGGAAATGCACCAGCCGCCGCACGAGGCGGCCGAAGAACATGGCATTGTCGAGCGGCTTGGCGCCGTCGGTCTCCTGCCGGCTGCCGCGCGAATCGTGCAGGAACACGAGGTCGAGATCGGAACCGTAGGACAGTTCCAGCCCGCCGAGCTTGCCGTAGCCGACGATACCGAAGCCGGCCGCGTGCCGCCGACCGTCCACCTCGTATTGCGGCACGCCGTGCCTGGCCGTGAGATCCATCCAGGCCGACTCGAGTGCATAGTCCAGCACCGCTTCCGCGAGAAACGTGAGGCTGTCGCTGACCTTCATGATGGGCATCGAGCCGCTGAAATCCGCGACCGCGATGCGAAACATGCTGGCACGCTGGAATTGCGCGAGCGTCTCCATGCGCGCCTCGCTGTCCGATTCCCGCAAGTGCTCGAACCGGCCCGCGATCTCGGCCTCGAACTCGGCCTTGTCGATCCGGTCCGTTTCGACGCGCGGCTCGAGCAGTTCGTCGAGCAACACCGGGTAACGCGCGATCTGGGCGGCGATATAGGCGCTGCTCTCGCACAACCGGACGAGCCGGCGTGCAGCGAACAGGTTCTCGTTCAGGAGCGACACGTAGGCGCTGCGGCGCAGTATCCGGTTGATCACCGACAGCGTCCTGTCGAGCGCGAGCTGCGGTTCGTTGCACTGGATGACGAGGGCCAGCAGGTGGGGCATGAAACGCTGCAGCCGTTCACGCGCGATCGAGTCGATCTTCAGGGTCGACGGCGCGTGCTGGAAGCTCGCGAGCGATTCGGCGAGCCCGGCCGCTTGCTTCTGCGCCGACAGTTCCTGAGCCCACTCCCCGGCCGAAGCACCGCCCTTCCACAATGCCTCGAAGCGCTGCTCGAGTTCGCCGTCGGCATCCGTGTCGCCGCCGCGGAAGGCAATCGCATCGAACTCCTGCGTGACGTTGCCGCGGTGCTTCTCGATATCCCCCGCCAGCGCCGTCCAGTCCGGGTAACCCATCGCCAGGCAAAGCCGGTCGCGATCGGCCGGCTCGCGCGGCAGGTCGTGCACCTGCTGATCGCGCATGGCCTGGATGAAGTTCTCGAGCCGGCGCAGGAAGACATAGGCATCCCGGAGGCGTTCTATGGCAGCCTGCTCGAGGCCCCGGGGACCGGCGAGTTCCGGCAACACGCGCAACAATGACGGCTGCTGCAGCTGTTCGCGATTGCCGCCGCGGACGAGTTGCATGGACTGCACGATGAACTCGATTTCACGAATGCCGCCGGGCCCGAGCTTGATATTGTCTGCCAGGTCGCGGCGTTTCACTTCCGCCGCGATCATCGCATGCATCTCGCGCAGGGATTCGAACACGCCGTAATCCAGGTAGCGGCGATACACGAACGGCACGATCAGGTGATCGAAGAGCTCGGCCGCCACCTCGGGCGGCGGCGGCTGCCCCACGATGCGCGCCTTGATGTAGGCGTAGCGCTCCCAGTCCCGGCCGTGCTGCAGCAAGTAGGACTCGAGCGCCGCGAAACTCGTGACCGGTGGTCCGCTGTCGCCGAACGGCCGCAGGCGCGTGTCGACCCGGAACACGAAGCCGTCCGCGGTCCGTTCGTCGAGGAGCGCGACGATCATCTGCGACAACCGCGTGAAATACTGTTGGCCGCCGAGCTTGCGTGGCCCGTCGCTCTCCCCGTCCGCGGGGTACAGGAACACGATGTCGATGTCGGACGAGAAGTTGAGTTCGCCGCCGCCCAGCTTGCCCATCGCCAGCACGACCAGCGAAATCGGCGTGCCATCACGATCCCGCAGGCGGCCGTAGCGCCCTTCGAGCTGGCTTTGCGCATAGCGGCCGGCGGCGGCGAGCAGCTGGTCCGCGAGTGCCGACAGGGACTCTAGCGTCTCGGCGAGGGCTGCCGTCCCCGCAACCTCGCGCCACAGGAGGCCCAGCAGGTAACGATGCCGGAAGCGGCGCAGGCGCGCCTTCATTTCGTCGATGCTCGCGTCGCCGTGCCCGGGGTCGGCGGCAAACTCGCGCAGCTCGCCCGGGTCGGCGGGCGTCGCCAGCCGCTCGAGCCGGCCATGCCAGTGGTCCCAGTCCCTGAGCAGCACATGGCCCGCAAATTCACTGACGGCAACGACGCGCAGCAGCTGCGCCTCGATGTCGGCAGGCAGCCTGGCGTTGCCCTGCGTCTCCTCGAGACGCCGCAGCCAGAGGGCCGCTGCCGGACGCAGTGTCGCGGGCAGCCGTGCCAGCCTGTCTTCGTCGATAGCCATTGAGCGGAGTCTAGCGAAAGTGCGGTGCGGGTCGCGATAAACTGTCGTCTTTGCGTGCGGTGCCGGGAGACATGTCCGAGAGGAAACACCTGCTGATCGTCCATCACTCGCAGTCCGGCACGACGTCGCGGATGGCGGAAGCGGTCATCCGCGGGGCGCGGAGCCCCGACATCGGCAACGTCGACGTGCGCACGCGTACTGCGCTCGAGGCGACGGCGGACGACCTGCTCTGGTGCGACGCCTTCATCCTCGGCACGCCGGAAAACTTCGGCTACATGAGCGGCGCAATGAAATACTTCCTCGACCGCAGCTTCTACGAGTGCGTGGGCCGGATCGACGGCCGTCCGTATGCGCTGTTCGTGCGCGCCGGCAATGACGGCAGCGGTGCCATCAGCAGCCTGCGACGGATACTCAAGGGACTCGCGGTGAAGGAAGTCCAGGACCCGGTATTGATCGCCGGTCAATTCGACGCAGCGCGCCTGGACGAATGCGAGGAACTGGGAATGGCGCTCGCGGCCGGCCTGGAAGCCGGCGTGTTCTGATTCAGGCGGTCGATGTCCTCACCCGCACGGAAAGGGCTCCCAGCACCTCGTCGAGCGGCAGTGGCTTGCCGATTGCGTGCCCCTGCGCGTAATGCACGCCGAGCTTCGCCACGAGCTTGCGCGTCTTCTCGTTCTCCACGTACTCGGCAACGGTCTCCAGCTCCATGACCTTCGCGACCTGCGTAATGGCCGCGACCATCGACTCCGAAATGCGGTTGTCCGAGATGTCGCGGATGAAGCTGCCGTCGATCTTGAGGGTGTCGACGGCGAAGTTCTTGAGGTAGGCAAACGAACTGAGCCCGGCGCCGAAATCGTCGAGCGCGATGCTGCAGCCGTGCTCGCGCAGCGCGTTGATGAACTGCTGGGCCTTGGCCAGGTTGGAGACCGCCGCGGACTCGGTCACCTCGAACCCGAGCGAGGTCGGCGGCAGGCTGCCCTCACGGATTTCCTGCTGGATGAATTCGAGAATGTCGTCGTCCGACAGCGACTGTCCCGAGAGATTCACCGAAAACACGGCGCCGGTCTCGCGCACGATATCGGGATGCCCGGCAAGGCTCGCGATCGTTTGCGACACGACCCAGCGATCGACCTGCGGCATCAGCTGGTAGCGCTCGGCCGCGGAGAAGAACGCCGACGATGGCACCGGGCTGCCTGCTTCGTCCTTCATGCGCAGCAGGATCTCGTAACGCGGCGCATCGCATTCCCCCGTCAGGCTCGCGATGGGCTGCGCCATCAGCACGAAACCGTCGGAATCCAGGGTCTGCTGGATCTGCGCCACGAGCTGCATGTCGTCGTGACGGCGGATAATGCTCTGGTTCTGCTCGTCGTACACCTCGATGCGGTCGCGGCCATGGTCCTTTGCGGCTTCGCAGGCCATGCGCGCCGCCGTGAGCGACGCGCCCTCGTCGCCGGACCGCCGGTTGAATTCCGCCACCCCGATGCTGATCGTGATCTGCAGCGAGCGGTCACCCGCGAGGTAGCGCAGTGACTGTCCCTTCTCACGGACCAGTTGTGCGAGCTCCAGCCCCTCTTCGGCGTTCGCGTGGGTCAGCAGGATGCAGAAGTCGTCGCCGGTCAGACGCGACAACACCGCGCTGCGCGGCAGGTCTTCGTCGAGCAGCCGCGCAAAACGCACGATGACTTCGTCGCCCGCCCTGCGCCCGAAGGTATCGTTCACGAGCTGCAGGTTGTCGAGATCGAAGTAGATGAGCTGGTGCGCGTCCTGGTCGGACTCCAGGCTCTTGCAGGCTTCCTGCAACTGCGCCTCGAAGCCGGAGCGGTTCATCAGCCCGGTCATCGCGTCGAACGACTGCTCGATGACGTACTCGACCTTGCGCACGATGTGCGCCATGAAGCGCCGGTGCGCAGTGGTGAACGGCTCGCCGTTCACGCGGCTGAGCAGTGCAATCATGCCCTCGACGTTGCCCTGCTTGTCCATGACGGGGCAGAGCAGGGTCTGGTATCCCTGGTCGGCGATCGTTTCACCGCCTTCGACAGCCGGCACCTCGAACACCACCGGCGCCCGCTTGCTTTCGAGTTTCGGCAACAGGTGATCGACCAGGTAACGATCCATCGCCTTGCGATTGACGTCCTTCCAGCTCGAATGGGTCGCGCTGATGCGGATGCGCTTGGCCGGCATCAGCAGCACGCTGTAGGCGATGCCCAGGAAGCGGCCGCTCTGGCCGACGAGCTGCGCCAGGCCGGCGTGACTGCGCGACTGGCCATGGATCTTCTCGTCGACCTCGTAGACGAGCCTGAGTTCTTTCTCGACGTCCTTGCCCTGCGCGATGGCGTCCTGCAGCTGGTTATCGATCCCCAGGGTTTCCGCGATCACCGCGACTGCCGGCGACAGTATGTCGCTCAGCAGGCTCGGGTTGAACGACGACGACTTGCCGGCATTCCGCGAGAACACCACCACGAGGAACCCGAACGCCGCGCCATCGTCGAGGAACACCGGAAGCACGAGCAGCGTGCGCCCGGACTTCAGCGTGCGCCGCAGGTACTCGGCCTCCGGATGGTCCCCGATGAGCAGGTCCGCGTGCAGGTCCGTGACGAACTCGTTGACTTCGTAGTCGTCGGCGCCGTCGCTGCTCCAGATGCAGCTGCGGTCCAGGCCGTAGAAGCAGAAGCACTGGGCCCTCGGCACCAGCGATTGCAACAGGTCTGCCGCCTTGCCGAAATTCCTTTTCGTCGCCAGGGTATGAATATCTGCTGACACTCGAGCTTCCGTCGCATGCAGGGTTTCACACCATGCCATCGGCAGCCGCCGGAGGCTGTGATTCAAGTCTCAAGGGAAACTATTTTTTTCTATACTTTCAGTCCATTACGTGCCCGGGGCGGCCGCAGGCCGGCACCCGTCCTGCGACCGGGGCGGGCGCACGAATCGCGGCTGCTCAGAGCGCGGCGAGCCAGGCGTCGTCGGACCCCTCCTCCACGCCCTCGAACAGCGGCGTCGACAGGTAACGCTCGCCGGTGTCCGGGAGCATCGCGAGGATGACCGAACCCTGCGACGCTTTTTCCGCCAGTTCCAGGGCGGTCGCCAGCGTCGCGCCCGCGGAAATCCCGGCGAAAATGCCCTCTTTCGCCGCCAGCTCGCGCGCGACCTCGATGGCGCGCTCGTCGGTCACGCTCATCAGCTCGTCGTAGATGTTGCGGTCGAGGACGCCGGGAATAAAATCCGGTGTCCACCCCTGGATCTTGTGCGGGTGCCACTCGCCGCCTCGCAGCAGCGCCGCGCCGGCGGGCTCTGTTGCCACGATGGTGACCTCGGGCCGCGCGGCCTTGATCGTCCGTCCGGCGCCGGACATCGTGCCGCCGGTACCGTAGCCCGTCACCCAGAAGTCCAGCCGCCGGCCGGCGAAATCGCGCAGGATCTCCGGCCCCGTGGTGCTGGCGTGGTACTCGGGGTTGGAGGGGTTCTCGAACTGGCGCGCCAGGAACCAGCCGTGCTCGGCGGCGAGTTCCTCGGCCTTCCGCACCATGCCCGAGCCGCGCTCGGCGGCGGGTGTCAGGATGACCCTGGCGCCGAGGCCGCGCATGATCTTGCGCCGCTCGACGGAAAACGAATCGGCCATGGTGGCGACGAACGGATGGCCGGTGGCCGCGCACACCATGGCCAGCGCGATGCCCGTGTTGCCGGAGGTCGCCTCCACGACCGTCTGCCCCGGCGCCAGGTCCCCGGACTCGTGCGCGTCGTTGATGATCGCGAATGCCAGGCGATCCTTGACCGAGCCCATCGGGTTGAACGACTCGACTTTTACGTAGATTTCCACGTTGCCCGGTCCCATGCGGTTCAGGCGCACGACCGGCGTATTGCCGATGGTCTGCAGAATATTGTCGTAGATCATGCTCCGGTCCTTGTTGCGGTTCTTGCTGTGCTGTGTATAGCAGAAAACCGCGCATTTTCAGCGCCGGCCCGCGCAATCGGTTGTCTTGATCCTTATTCCTTTGTGTTATATGTAATCGGGGTGACGGCGGCAATCCGGGCAGGAAACCGGCGATTTTCCGGCTTCACCGAAAAACCTTAGACAAAAGCGTTATTTGCGGCGATTTCGGAAACGAACCCCGAGAGGCATGGTCATAGTCTGAAACCGCAGGGGGTGCTCTGGCGCGGATGAAACTACAACAACTCAAATACCTGCTGGCGATCGCGGACAACGGGCTGAACATCACCGCGGCCGCTGAAAAGCTGTACACGTCCCAGCCCGGCGTCAGCAAGCAGCTGAAGCTCCTCGAAGAGGAACTCGGGCTGCAGCTGTTCACGCGCAAGGGCAAGAGCCTCGGCGGCATCACCGCCGCGGGGGAACAGGTGATCGAGCGGGCGCGCCTGATCATGCAGGAAGTCGAGAACATCCGCAGCCTCGCCTCCGACTATTTCCACGAGGAAGAAGGCACGCTGTCCATCGCGACCACGCACACGCAGGCGCGCTACGTCCTGCCGGACGTCGTCAGGGAGTTTCGCAAGCGCTACCCGCGCGTCAGCCTGAACCTGCACCAGGGCACGTCCGAGCAGATCGCCGACATGGTCGCTGCGAACGAGATCGACTTCGCGATCGCGACCGGCTCGCGCGAGTTGTTCGCCGACCTGCTGCTGGTCCCGAGCTACCGCTGGGACCGCAAGATCCTCGTCCCCAACGACCACCCGCTGACCAGGCTGAAGCGTCCGCTCACGCTGCACGATCTCGCCGAGTATCCGCTGGTCACCTACGTATTCAGTTTCGGCGGGCAATCGTCCCTGAAGAAAGCGTTCGCGAACCAGGGACTGGAACCGGACGTCGTCTTTACCGCCCGCGACGCGGACGTCATCAAGACCTATGTCCGCATGGGGCTCGGCGTGGGCATCGTCGCGAGCATGGCCGAGGACTGCGACGACAGGAAGGACCTCACTGCGATCGAGGCCGAGGGCCTGTTTCCGCGCAGCACGACGTGGATCGGCTTCCGCAAGGACGCCGTCATGCGGCGCTACATGCTCGACTTCGCGCAGCTTTTCGCGCCGCACATCACGCCCGCCCAGCTCGACGAGATGCGCCGCGCTCGCACGCAGGACGACATCGACAGGCTGTATTCGGATGCGGACCTGCCGGTCCGCGGCGGTTGCTCCGGCGACAGCGGCGTGATCGAGCAGCGCAAGGCCGTCGGCGCCTGACCCGGCCGGGCAAGCGCCCGCGCCGACAAGCTGTTAGTAGATGCGAATACCGCCGTGGCGCCTGCGGCTGCGGTGGTCCACCCACCACAGGCCGGCGAGGAAACCCGCCACGAGGCAAACACCGATAGCGCCGCCGACCCAGGTGTACGGCAGGCTGTACTGGTAGCGCTCCGCGCGGCTCTGGTGCCTCGCGTTGTCCGCTTCGAGTTCGTCGGCGCGTTGCCGCGCCGCCGCCAGCTCCGATGCCAGTGTATCCCGCTCGGCCTTGAGCGAATCGATCACGGCCGCCGGCTCGGCGAATGCCGCCTTCGCTTCCTCGAGCTCGGCGGTCAGGCGCTCGACCTGCGCCTGTGACTGGTTGACGATGAGCTTGGCGGGCGGCTCGTAAACGACGTAGGCCGCCTTGACGTAGCCCTCGGTGCCATCCTCGAGCCGCACGTGCGCATACAGGCGGTCGCGGGACAGCACCTCGAAACGGGTGCCGCTCTCGAGCGACCGGAACGGCCGGTCGCTGGTGTCCTCGGCCTGGTGCAGCCCGAGCATCAAGCGGTCGGTAACGTAGCCCGTCTCGGCCGCTGCCAACAGCGGCAGCAACATCAGCAGGCCGATCGTCAATCGCATAGATCCTTCTCCCCTTGCCCGCCGCGAGTGTACTACAGCAGCGTCGGAAGTCTTTACACTTATTGGCCGTACAACCAGCGCAGCAACGCCGCCTGGGCCTCCTCGCCGGGCCCGCGGTGCACGTTCTCGTAGTTGTGCAGCATGACCACGGCGAAGCGCCGGCCCGACTTGGCCTGCAGGTACCCGGCGATGGCCGCGACATGATCCAGTGAACCGGTCTTGAGGTGCGCCTGGCCGGTGAGCGCCGCATCGTCGAAGCGGCGCCGCAACGTGCCGTCGAGCCCGGAGACCGCCATCGACGCAAGGTACTCGGGCATGTACGGCTTGCGCCATGCAAGCTCCAGGAGCGCACCGAATTCCCGCGCCGACACGCGCACTTCGCGCGAGAGTCCCGCACCGTTGTCGAGCGTCAATGTCGGGAACTCGATGCCGGTATCGGCGAGCCAGTCCTCGACCACCTTGCGGCCGCCGCTTTCGGTGCCCGGCGCCCCGAGCACCTCGGCCGACAGCGTGTAAAGAAGGTGCCGCGCCATCACGTTGTTGCTGTTCTTGTTGACCCGGGCAATGATCTCGGCAAGCGGCAGGGATTCGAACGAAACGAGCGGCTCGACGTCGTCGGGGGCCCTGGCCTTCATCCAGCCACCCCTGAACTCACCGCCGGACTCGCGCCACACCGACATGAACAGCCCGTAGGCGAACTCGTTGTGGCTCAGCACCGTGCGGTCCATCGCGTAGCTCTTACAGCCCGTCGGGAAGCGGCCGCTGAAGATCATCTTGTCGATCGCTTCGTTCGCCGTGACGGTGATGCCGCGCTGGTAGCCACCGCAATAGCCGCGGCGCAACGCCAGCTTGTTCTCAACCTTGAGATTCTCCAGCGGCGGATCGACCCAGACACGCACCGCGTTCCTGTCGTGATCCGGCTCGAACCAGTAGCGCACGACCTTGAAATTCATCAGCAGGGCGTTCGGGCCGACGTTGTAGGCGCGCAGCGGCTGGCGATCGAACTCCGCCGGATCGTGCGGGGGCACGTCGAAGTAGCTGTCGTCGAGCAGCAGGTTGCCGTCGATCTCGTGGATGCCCGCCTGGCGCACGAGGCGCAGCATCTGCCAGACCCGCTCGGTAACCAGGAACGGGTCGCCGCCACCGCGAATGAGCAGGTCGCCTTCGAGACGGCCGTCCTCGATTTCCCCGAGCGCGAAGACGTCGGTGACCCAACGGTAAGTGGGACCGAGCTTGTCCAGCGCGACGAGTGTCGTCAGCAGCTTCATCGTCGACGCGGGGTTGCGCGGGACATCGTCGTGCCAGCTCAGCACCACCTCCCCGCTGTCGACGTCCTGCACGAAGACGCTGAGCGAATCGTGCGGGACCTTGCGGATGTCTAGAATATGGCGGACGGGCTGCGGCAGCTCCGTCTGCTCCGCGATCGCGATTGACACCAGGCTGCCGAACAGCAGCAAGCCGAGGACTGCCCTGTATTTCATAAGTGAATCGTTGCTAGCCGAGTTGTTTTTTCTGCAGCGCACGCCTTGCCGCGCGCTGCACGATCCAGACGACCGCGACGATGGCGACGACGGCGACGGCCGCGATCCAGTAGGTACCGCTGGCCGGGCGTGCGTCGCCGGCAAGAATGGCGCCGAAGTCATCCGCGAGGGTGCCAAGATATACGTAGAGGAGCACGGCGGGCAACATGCCGAGCGCGGTGGCCGCTACGTAGGTCATATTCGTTACCCGCGTCAGCCCGAACGCGTAGTTGAGCAGGTTGAACGGCAGAACGATGGCAATTCGGGTGAGGAAAACGATGTAGAACGATTGCGCGTTGACGGCTTCGTCCAGGGCCTGCAGCTTCAGGCTGTCGCCCATGCGCCGCTCGACCCAGGAGCGGCCCAGCGAGCGCCCGGCGACGAATGCGCCGAAGGCACCGGCCGTGATACCGAGCAGTGCCAGCGGCAACCCGGGCAGCAATCCGAACAGCAGGCCGCCCAGCATCATGGATATCCAGCCCGGGAACAGCACGACGGTCGCCACCGTCACCGCGGCAACGTAGGCGGCCGGAACGGCAACCGGGTGGCGCGCGTACAGCAGCGCAGCCTGCTCCAGCCAGGCCGTAACCGGGAGCGTGCGAAACAACAGCGCGAAAGCCGCAATCCCTGCCAGCACGAGGAGGCGATTGACGGCGGCGCGTGTCATCGGCGCTGCCCGCCGCCCGGTTTCCTGATGCCGAGCACACGAATCCGGTCGGCGAGCGTCGTCGGCTTGATGCCCAGCAGGTCGGCGGCACCGCCTGCGCCGGAGACCCGCCAGCCCGCCTGTTCCAGGGCCGTGATCGTGTTCTTCTTCTGGAACTCGCGCATCTCCTGCTCGGTCAGAAACCCGGGGTCGCCCAACGCGTCGGTCGCCAGCCCCGGTGCCTCGGCCGTCACTTCGGGCAGCGACGCATCGAGCCGCAGTACGTTGCCGGGCGACAGGATCACCGCGCGCTCGATGACGTTCTTCAGCTCACGCACGTTTCCGGGCCAGTCGTAGGCACGCAGCTTTTTGGCTTGTCCGCGGGTAAGCGTCATGGGTTCGCGACCGAAATCCTTGCAGGCCGACGTGAGGAAATCCTGTGCGAGCTGAATAACGTCGTCACCTCTCTCCCGCAATGGCGGCACCTCGATGGGAAACACGCTGAGCCGGTAGAACAGGTCTTCGCGGAACTTGCCGTCGACGATGTGGCGCTCCAGGTCGCGGTTGGTCGCCGCGATTACACGCACGTCCACGGATCGCGTTACGTCGTCGCCGACACGCTCGAACTCGCTCTCCTGCAGCACGCGCAACAGCTTGCTCTGCAGCTCCAGCGGTATCTCGCTCACTTCGTCGAGAAATATGGTGCCGCCGTCGGCGAGCTGGAAGCGGCCGATGCGGTCGCGGTGGGCGCCGGTAAACGCGCCTTTCACGTGACCGAAAAACTCGCTCTCGAACAGTTCCTTCGGGATCGACGCGCAGTTGACCTTGACCAGCGGCCCTTCGGCTCTCGGGCTGCGCGCGTGGATTGCATGCGCCACCAGTTCCTTGCCGACGCCCGATTCGCCGTGCAGGAGGACCGTCGCGGGCGTTTCCGCCACGGCTTCGACGCGCTTCAGCATGCGCCGCAGCGCCGGGCTGGTACCGACGATGCGGCCCTGGTTCATGGCGACGTTGACTTCTTCCCGGAGGTAGTCGCGCTCCTGCTCCAGTTCCTCGCGCAGCCGTGCATTTTCGGCGAGCGTGCGTCGCAGCCGGTGCTCCGCACGCTTGCGCTCCGTGACGTCCTTCGAGGCGACCAGCAACCGGTCGACGTTGCCGCGACCGTCGCGGTGCGAGATCGATGACATCACGATGTCGAGCACGCGCCCGTCCTTCGTGACCATCTGGCGATCGACGTTGGTAAAGTCGCCGCGATTGATCGCCTCGGCCAGCCGTGTTCCCGAGAAACGGCGGCGGTCCGCGTCGCTGTAAAAGTCCGTGATCGGCCGGCCGAGTACTTCCTCGCGCGTATAGCCGAGTTTCTGCAGCCAGTGATCCGTGACCGTCTGGATGTGCCCGTCGGCATCCAGCGTATGCAGCATCGCCGGCGTCGAGCGATACAGGTCCCGGTACTTGAACGCGGCGCGGGCCTGGTCCGTGACTTCCGCGTACATCGCGATCGTGTGCACGAAGCGGCCCTCGGGATCGTATTCGATGATCGCGTCGCTCATGCAGTCGACGACTTCGCCGGATTTCGCGACGAAACTGACGGGCTTCTGTTCCAGCTTGCCGGTGCGGCGCAGTGCCGGCCGGAATTCCTCCTGGATGCGCTGTGCCGTTTCATCGGTGACGAAGTCGAACGGCTTGCGGCCGATCATCTCCTCGCGCAGGTAGCCGAGCCGCCGCTCGACGGCGTCGTTGACGTCGAGGTAGCAACCGTCCTTGTCGATGGCCGTCGCCATCACGGGCGCCTTGCGAAACAGCCACTGGTAGTCGTCACTCCTGCTCATGGCGCGAGTTTATACGAAATTTCGTAATCCGCGTCACGATTTGTCGTTATTTACGATTTTCCGTAAACCCGCGATTAGGCGTAACCCATTGATTTTCATAAGATCGGCGAGTTGGCACGAGTCCTGCACTAACAACTGGTAGTTAGTCATACCCGGCCCGCAAGGGAAGCCGGCCCAACCACAAGGAGTGATAACCATGAAAAATTACAAGGACGAGGGTCTTGTGCTGGCAGGCATGCTCGTCGTGCTGCTCGGCGTGATGTTCGCGGCAGCAGCAACCGTCGCCTGAACGACCCGCAAGCCGTAACCGCGGCCGCCGGCCTTGATATCGGGGTGAGCGGCCGCACATCAGCAAAACTCTGCCGGGCGTAAGTCCCTGCAGATCGAACGAACCCCCTGAGGTGGGTCGCAACCGGGCATCTCTCCCCCTACAGCCCGGTCAGCAAGCCGCCTCGCAAGACGCCGGCAGGATCGCCGGCGGTTCAGGACCAGGAAGGTCCGGCGGCACCCCCCTGCCGCTAAGCTTGGGCGCCGGAGTCCGCTCCGTGTCGGATCGGCCCGCTGCATCGACTATCGAATACAGCACTCCGGCGCCTTCTTTTTTTCCAGGCAACGACGGCCGACATCACCTTCGATCGCGGTGCCGCTCAGCCCGTGCGGCATGATTCTTCGCGGCCTGGTTACTGATGCTCTCGCGCACCTTGCGAAGCCACAGGCGTGCCCAGGCGAACTCGACACTGAGTATGGCCAGGCCCACGGGAATCACGATCAGGCCCGGCCCCGGCGTTACGAGCATCACGATGCCCAGCAACACCACGGTCGAACCGACCGCGAGTACGGCAATCCGGCGGGCGGTCCGGTAGGTCAGGTGTACGGCTCTGCGGATCATATTCGGTGGAGATTACCACCAAACGATTTCCTATAATTCGACCTTTCCCGCGGGAGAGAGTTTGCATGCTCACATCGTTCGTTCTGCTGCCCGGCCTCTACTTCGTCTTCACCGACGTCGACCGGCTGCGCGTGGATGCCGAGCCTGCCGTGGCCGTCGTGGCGCTCCAGCAGGGCGGACGAAATCTCGTGCCCTTGCCAGAGCTGGCGTTCGCGCTCAGTGTCTCGCCGCATTGCGCGGAACGCGGTGAGCGCGAATCCCTGTCGATCACGATTGCCGATACGCGAACCACGCTCCGCGGTGACGCATTGCAGGCAGGGAACAGCATCGACGTGTCCTTGCGCGTGTCTGCGAGCCAGCTCGCGCCGATCGCGTTGCAGGACTTCTGCGTCGACCCGGCGCACGAGGGCGAATCGATCCTGCTCGGCACCGCACTGACCGCGCACGCATCATTGCGTTGTATGCGCACCGAAAAGCCGTCGTCAATCGTGTTCGCGGCCACACCACTCGATATCAGGGTGGACTGCGTCCGTTCCGGCGTGGAGGCAGGGCCCGCCGTCGCTGAACCCTAGTCCGAAAGGCTGCTAGGTCGATCCCCCACCGAGATGGGTGCCCAGGAAAGCGAGTGTGCGGGCCCAGGCGTCGTCCGCGTAGCCGGCATTGAAATTGGTGCCGCTGGGGTTGGCGAACGCATGGCCGGCACCTTCGTAGACGTGGATCTCGTGGTCCTTGCCCAGGCGTTCCAGTGCGGCCTCGAAACGCCGCACGGATTCGAGCTTGATGCCGCGGTCTTCTGAGCCGAACAGGCCGAGGATCGGCACGGCGAGCGAGGCCAGCCGCTCTTCGTCGTCGGTTACCTGGCCGTAGTAGATCACCGCAGCGTCGAGCTCCTCCGGGAACAGCAACGCCGTATTCAACGACCAGCCGCCGCCGAAGCACCAGCCGAGCGATGCCACCCGCGGCGCACCCGCCGTATTCGTCACGAACGCGTAAGCCTGTTCGATGTTCGACGAAACGGAATCGCGGTTCTCGACGGCGCGCATCATCAGTTGCCGCGCCGCCTCGGGACTCGTTGCCGACGCACCGCCGAAAAGATCGACCGCGAGAACGATGTAGCCCTCGGCCGCGAGCCTCTCGGCCATGGCGCGAATATTGTCGTTCAGTCCCCACCACTCGTGGATCATGATCACCGCCGGGAGCGGCTCGATCATGTCGGACGGAAAAGCGAAATGGCCGTACACCAGTTCGTCGTCGACCTCGGCATAGGCGAGTCGTTCGGACGTCACCTCGCGCGCCGGCTCGACCCGCGCCGCCTCACTCGGCGCCGCCGTATCGTCCGCGTGTTCGCGCGCCATCGCCTCGACGTTCTCGACGGCAGCCGCCTGTTGCTCGTTTGCCGGCTCGGCCGTCTCCGGCTCGATACGGCCGCAGGCGGCAACGGCGAACAGCAGCAGCAACCCGGCCGCGACGACGGTGCTGCGCCCCGGTGTGTAGTCAATCATAGAGCGGTCCCGGATATTTTCGCCCAGTGTAATGGAAAACCGGCGCCTGTCGAAGCACTCGCGACCTCGTCCGGGTACGATTACACTGCCGATTCCGCCACGCCGACCCTGGAACCGCCGCGTGACATTGCTCGAGGAATCCATCATCTACCTGCTTGCGGCGATCATCAGCGTGCCGATCAGCAAGCGCCTCGGTTTCGGCTCCGTGCTGGGCTACCTGTGCGCCGGCATCCTCATCGGGCCGTTCGGCTTCGGTTTCATCCACAAGCCCGAGCACATCCTGCATTTCGCGGAACTCGGCGTCGTGTTCCTGCTCTTCATCATCGGCCTCGAGCTGAAGCCGAGCCGCTTGTGGATCATGCGCAAGATGGTATTCGGCCTCGGCACTGCCCAGGTCCTGGTCAGCGCGGCGGTCATCGCCGCGCTTGCGTGGCTCTATGGCATCGAGGCCCAGGCGGCGATCGTCATCGGCCTGATCCTGGCACTGTCATCGACCGCGTTCGTCCTGCAGATGCTGGCGGAGAAAAAGCAACTTGCGACCCAGTACGGCCGCGCCGCCTTTTCGGTCCTGCTGCTGCAGGACCTCGCCGTGATCCCGCTGATCGCCCTGCTGCCGTTACTCGGTGCCCGCGCCGGCGCCGAGAGCGGCTTCGACCTGGCCGAGATGGCCTTGATGATCGGCACCCTGGCGCTGTTGATCGTCGGTGGCCGGCTGGCGCTGAAGCCCGTGCTGTACACGGTTGCCGCCGCGGGCATCCCGGAGCTGTTCACGGCCACTGCGCTGCTCGTGGTCATCGGATCGGCCCTGCTCATGGAGTTTGCCGGCATGTCGATGGTGCTGGGCGCGTTCATCGCCGGCATGCTGCTGGCCGACTCCGAGTACCGCCATCAGCTGGAGGCCGATATCGCGCCGTTCAAGGGCCTGTTGCTCGGGCTGTTCTTCATCGCGGTCGGCATGTCGGTCAACGTCAGCCTGCTGCTGGACGTGCCCGGCAGGATCCTGCTGCTGGTCGCCGGGCTCATGGTGTCGAAGGCGCTGGTGCTCGTCGTCCTCGCCAGACTGTTCGGCATGTGCGACCGGCGTAACGCACTCAGCCTCGCCGCCGTCATGTCGCAGGGCGGCGAATTCGCCTTCGTGCTGTTTGCCCTCGCTGCCAGGGAGCGGCTCGTGCCGGCCGCCATCATCGACGAACTGATACTGGCGGTCGCCGTGTCGATGTTGCTGACGCCCTTCGTTTACCTGCTCAACGAACGATTCGGCGCGAAACTCGGCAAGCCGGAAACGCCGCAGTTCGACGACATCCGCGAGGAAGATCACGAGGTGATCATTGCGGGCTTCGGCCGGGTGGGACAGATCATCGGTCGCCTGCTGCAGAGTATCAACATGCCGTTCACGGCTCTCGAGATCGATTCCTCGCAGGTCGATATCGTGCGCCGCTACGGCAACAGTGTGCACTTCGGCGATGCGGCGCGGCCCGAGGTGCTGCGTGCCGCCGGCGCCGGCAAGGCGAAGATCCTGGTGCTCGCCACGGCCGACATGGAAACCTCGCTGCACATCGCCGAGACCGCGAAGCGCCAGTTCCCGAACCTCAAGATCATCGCCCGCGCTCACAACCGGCGCCACGCGCACAAGCTGATGGACGTCGGCGTCGACCGTATTTTCCGCGACACGCTGTTGTCGAGTCTCGCGATGGGCGAGAGCGTGCTGACGTCGCTCGGGTTCGGCAAGAGCGAGACTCGCCACATTGCGGACACATTCCGGGAGGCGGACGAAAAACTGCTGCTGGAGCAATTCGCACTGCGCGATTCGGAAGAGAAGCTGATCCAGTCCGCGAAGGACGCAGCGAGGGAACTCGAGTCCATCCTCGAGCAGGACCTGCGGCGGCAGCGTTGACCGCCCGGGCAGCCGCAGATGGACGAAGAAGCGCCACTCATCGACATCCGCAACGCGACGATCTGGCGCGGGTCGACACGCGTGTTCGACGATCTGACGCTGACGATCGCCCGGCACGAATGCGTTGCCATCCTCGGCCCGAACGGGTCCGGCAAGACGACCCTGCTGAAGACCATCAACCGTGAACTCTATCCCGTGCAGCGTGACGGTTCCTGGGTGCGAATTCTCGGCCGCGAGCGCTGCAACGTCTGGGCACTGCGCCGCCACATCGGCATCGTTTCAGACGACCTGCAGCAACGCTACCGGCCGACGACGACTGCGCTCGAGGTCGTGCTGTCGGGGTACCTTGCGAGCATCGGCGTTCACGGCATCCTCCGGGGGAGCATCAGCGAGCAGGAAATCGCTGCCGCTCGCGACATTCTCGGGCAACTCGGCGTCGCGGAACTCGCGGACACCCCGTTGCGCTCGATGTCGACCGGCCAGCAGCGCCGCTGCCTGCTCGGCCGCGCGCTGGTTCACCGGCCGGACACCCTGGTTTTCGACGAGCCGACGTCGGGGCTCGACTTCGCGGCGAGTTTCGACTACCTGGCGCGCGTCCGGGCGCTCGCGAGGGACGGCTGCAACATCATCATCGTCACGCATCACCTCAACGAGATCCCGCCCGAGGTGGGGCGCGTCGTGGTCCTGGATGGCGGCAGGATCGCCGCGGACGGCCCCAAGGCTTCGGTACTGACGCCGGAACTCCTGAGCCGGGTTTACGGCACCAGGATCGCGGTGGCCGAGGTCGACGGCCATTATCTCGCCTACCCCGGGGACGGCGGGCGCCAAAAACGTGACGCATTACGTTAACTTCCCCGCGAGTCGGGCCTATCCTACGCGCATGCTCAGGATCCTGCGATCGTTCCTCACCGGCCTGCCGCTGATCGCGGTGCCTGCGGTCGCGGCCGAGAGAACCGTTGCCACGGGGATCACGAGCGTGGGTCCCGCCATGTTCATGTTCACGATCGGTGGCGCACTGTTCCTGACACTGATCTTTCGCAAGGCAGCGACCCGGGCCGCGCATTATTGCGTATCGCGGCTGGGTGAGTACCGCATCCGGCGCGCACTCGCGGCGCGCAGCAAGGACGTGCTGCACGATTTCATGTTGCCCGGCGCCTACGGCGGCATCGCGAAGATCGACCATGCCATCATGACGGCAGGCGGCATCCTCTGCATACAGACCAAGCACTACAACGGAATCGTCTTCGGTGAGCCGGACGAACCGCAATGGACCAACGTCGACGGCGTGACCCGCCGGCGCTTCCTGAACCCGTTGATCCAGAACGAAGGCCGCACCCGCGCCTTGCAGAAGGTCGTCCCGGACGTGCCCGTCGCCAACCTGGTCATCTTCACGGGGTCCGTCGAATTTACTTCGACCCCGCCGAAGAACGTCATCCTTGTTGGCCAGCTCGAAAGCTTCATCGCCAAGTTCGTCTTCGGGCCGAGCAGGATCGAGGACTGGGATGCCGTCTGGATGACGGTCAGGTCAGCGGCGCTGACGGACGAGGCAACGCGCAGGGACCACGCCTCCCAGCTGGGCTTCACCTGACCCGTTCCGGGACCCCTTCCTGCCCGATGCTTTATACTCGTGCGCTTCGTTGCTGCCGGACGCGTCGAGCATGCATGAACCCGCAACCCTGATTTCCTCCCCGATCGGCGTACTGGCCGTTCTCTGTGCCGTCGCCGGTTTCTTTTTCTACCTCGAGCAGGCGACGCGGGCCAAGCTGTTCCAGTACGTACCGCCATTGCTGTTCATCTACATAACCCCCGTCATCCTGAGCAACGTGAACATCGGCGGCGCTGCCGTCATCCCCAACCAGTCCGTCATCTACAGCGGCCTGAGCACGTTCGCGCTGCCGGCTTTCATCGTGCTGATGCTGATCAAGGTCGATGTGCCGGCCGTGATCCGGATCATGGGCAAGGGCGTGCTCGTCATGCTGATGGGCACGGCCGGCGTCATGGTGGGCGGCGTCATCTCGTACATGATCGTCCATCGCTGGTTGTCGGACGACGCGTGGACGGGTTTCGGCGCGCTCGCCGGAAGCTGGATCGGCGGCACGGCCAACATGGCGGCAACGAAAGAGATGCTCGGCACCTCCAGCGAACTGTTCGGGCTCGCCGTCATCGCCGACAACGCCGTCTACATCGTCTGGCTGCCGCTGCTGCTCGTGTCGCGCAACTTCGCGGACCGATTCAATGCGTGGGCGCGCGTGCCCCCGGAACGCCTCGCCGCGATGGAGGCCGCCGCCGAACTGCACCAGGAGGACGAGCATCCGCCGACCATGCCCGAGTACATCTTCCTCGCGGCCATCGTCATCGGCGTCACCTGGATGGGCATCGCCCTCGCGCCCGGCATCTCGCAGTGGATCGGCTCGACGGTCGAACCGCTCGCGCCTGTTTTCGGTGAATCGACGACACGCATCCTGCTGGTGACGACGGTCGCTTTGCTGCTCTCGGCAACCCCCGTATCGCGCCTGCCCAATTCGACGGCGCTGGGAACGGCGCTGGTCTACATTTTCGTCGCCGGGATCGGCGCGCGCGCGGAGATCGCCGGGCTGGCCCAGGCGCCGGCATTCCTGCTCGGCGCGTTCATCTGGATATTCATCCACGGCGCGTTCTGCCTCGCCGGCGCGTGGCTGTTTCGCGTCGACGTGCACAGCGTCGCGATCGCCTCGGCGGCCAATATCGGCGCTGCGGCGTCCGCGCCCATCGTCGCTGCGCACCACAAGCCGAGCCTCGTGCCCGTGTCCGTTCTCATGGCGCTGCTCGGCTACGCCATGGGCAATTACCTCGCCCCGCTGACGGGTTATCTCGCCAAGTTCGCCGCGGGCCAGTAGGACATCGACTGCACGGTGCCGGATTCGCAGCTTGGTGGTATCTTGGCGCGATGCCGCGGGTCACGACAAAGGACGTAAAGCGCTACGCGAAACGCACGGCCGTCATCATCGTCGGCCTGCTGGCGCTGCTCGCGGCGCTGGCGACCTGGGCATGGCACGAACGCACCGATATCGCCGAAACCGGGCTGCATCCGCAGATCGTCGACGACCCGCCGCACAGCGCGGTAACGGCGACCTGGCTGGGCGTTACGACGCTGCTCTTCGACGACGGCGACACGCAGATACTGGTCGATGGCTTCGTGTCGCGCCCGACGCTGTTCGAGTCGCTGACGGGTCGCCCCGTTACCTGCGACGCGCCGATGATCAACTACGTGATGAACGAATACGGGATGACCCGGCTCGCCGCGATCGTGCCCGTGCATTCGCATTACGACCACGCAATGGACGTGGGCGCGATCGCCAATCGCAGCAGCGCGTCGATCCTCGGCTCCGAATCCACCGCGAACATCGCCCGCGGCTACGGCGTGCCCGAGGACCAGATCGTCGTGGCCGAGACCGGCGTGCCCTACAGCTTCGGCGACTTCACCGTGACGCTGATCCCTTCGTTGCATGCCCCGATCGGCCTGCGCGGCGAGGTGCCGCTCGCGGGGACGGTAGACGAACCGCTCGAATTGCCCGCACCGGTCTCGGCCTGGCGAGAGGGCGAGAGCTTCTCGATCGTCATTTCACACCCGCAGGGGACGACGCTGGTGCAGGGCAGTGCCGGCTACCGGGAAGGCGCGCTGGATGA
Source organism: uncultured Gammaproteobacteria bacterium (assembly GCA_963712755.1). Taxonomy (GTDB): domain Bacteria; phylum Pseudomonadota; class Gammaproteobacteria; order Steroidobacterales; family Woeseiaceae; genus UBA1847. The sequence continues at coordinate 599,156 of CAVQIY010000002.1, forward strand.
CGTGCAGGCCGACGTCGTGATGCTCGGCGTCGGCCTGCTGGAAAGCCTGGGACGCGATTACACGGAGCGTTACTGGCAGGCGCTGGTGACGTCGACGGGGGCGACGCGGGTCTTCCCGGTTCACTTCGAGGACCAGACGCGGCCGTTCGGCGAGATCGTGCTGCCGCCCAAGCTGATCGACAACTTCGCCAGGACGGCGCGCTGGCTGCAATCCATGCGCGATACCTGGGACCGGGATACACAACTGTTACTGCCGACCTTCGGTCAACCGATGGTGCTGTACCCGGAGCAGGAGCCGGATGCCTGAGCGCCTCAGCCCCCAGGCGCTTGCAGCAGCGACAGGTCGCCGCCGATGAGGGCTTCTTTCTCGATCCGGCTGAGCCGCTTGACGCGATGTTCGAGACGCTGTGCTGCCGCCCTGTCGCCGGCGGCCTGTTCGAACACGAGTTCCAGGGGCGTGCGACCGCGCAGGTATTTCGCGCCACGAATGCCGCTCGCGTGTTCCTCCACTCGGCGGGCTACGTCGAGCGCAATGCCCGTATAGAAGCTGCCGTCGCCACAGCGCAGGATGTAGAGGCTGTAGCTCAGGCGTTTCCGCCCTTGAGCGCATCGCCCAGTACACGGAACGCGCCGACTTCGACGCTGGTGAGGTTGTCCTGCGTCTCGGTGAAGGTCAATGCAAGCTCGGCCGCGCCGCCCAGCGCATCGACCGCTTCATTGAATCGCAGGATCAGCATGTTGCCGGCGAGATGCGCTTCCGCCAGCAGGTCGTGCCCGCCGAACTGCTTATCGTCGATTTCGATGTACATGGACTCGTCGAAATCGTCCTCGATCGTTCGAACCAGCAACAGGTAATCGGCGATATCGCCCGTCTTCGTGGTGTTTGCGAAGAACAGCATGGTCGCATTGTCGCGCACATCGAAGGCGACCGTATCGTAATGGCGACTGTCGGTCATTGCCCCACCCACAGCAGAAAGATACCCGCAGTCTACGCCACGCGGCCCTCTATTGCAGCGATGCGCTCGTCCTTCTCCTGCCACAGCCTGCCCAGCCAGCGGTGCACTTCGCGGCGGAATGCCCGGTCGTTCTCGTAGTCGCCGGCGACGATCGCCGGGTCGACGGGCAGTACCCTGATGTCCACCGTAACGTCTACCCGTTCGCCGCAGACCATGTCCCAGAACTTCGGCGGACCGTCGGCGTAGACGAGCGTGACGTCGAGAATGGCATCGAACACCTCGCCCATCGCCGACAGTGCGACGGCGATGCCGCCGGCCCGCGGTGGCAGGAGGTGTCGGTACGGCGACTGCCGCGCTATCCGCTTCTCCTCGCTGAAGCGCGTGCCTTCGACGAAATTGATCACCGACGTCGGCGTGTGGCGGAACTTCTCGCAGGCCTTGCGCGTCGCTTCGAGGTCGCCGCCCTTCTTGTCCGGATGACGCGCCAGGTAGGACGGCGAGTGGCGTTTCATGAAGGGCATGTCCAGGGCCCAGAACCCGAGGCCGAGCAGCGGGAACCAGAACAACTGCTGCTTGATGAAGAACTTCAGCAGCGGGATGCGCCGGTTGAGCGCGACCTGGAGCACCACGATGTCCACCCAGGTCTGGTGGTTGGCAAGCACCAGGTACCAGCCGTTCCTGTCCAGCTGCGCGGCGCCATCGGCATGCCACCCCCCGGAGCCCGAACCGCGCAGGGCGAGCGCATTGACGGCAATCCAGTTCTCCGCGAGCCACATGAGCCCGCGCGTCAGGATGCGGCGCACGGCGGCGATCGGCAACAGCAGCTTCAGCACGGCGAGCGCCATGACCGGCACGAACCAGAACACCGTGTTGACGGTCAGGATGCCGAACGTGAGGACGCCGCGCGCCTGTCTCAAATAATCGCTCACCCGCTCCCCCGGATGCCGTTTCGGAAGCGCCGCATTGTAGCCCGAACCGGGTGCCCGGCGCGGCGCCGGCGCCTCTTGCCCGCACATTTTCCATGGAGTACCGTGAAGCGGCCCAGGCCGGAACCCGAAACCCGATGATCACATTGTCAATCAACGGTGAGTCACGCGACCTCGACGTCGATCCGTCGACGCCACTGCTGTGGGTGATCCGGGACTATGCCGGCCTGACGGGCACGAAGTTCGGCTGCGGTATCGCGCAGTGTGGCGCCTGCACCGTGCACGTCGACGGCAGGCCGGTGCGCGCCTGCGTGGTACCGTCATCGGCCGCGGCCGGCCGCGAGGTCACGACCATCGAGGGTATCGGCAACGGCAGGGTCGGGCTGCACCCCGTGCAGCAGGCGTGGATCGACGAGCAGGTGCCGCAATGCGGCTATTGTCATTCCGGCCAGATCATGGCGGCCGCGGCACTGCTGGCGAGCACGCCGGCACCGACGGATGCCGACATCGACGCGGCGATGTCGGGGGTCGTCTGCCGTTGCGGCACCTACCCCCGCATCCGCAAGGGCATCAAGCGTGCTGCGGCCGCGATGGCGGACGCGCGCGCGGCGGAGACCGGCGATGGGTAAGTGGACCCGGCGTGCCTTCATCACGAGCGGCATTGCCGCGGGCGGCGTGGTGGTTTTCGGGGTCGCCATTCGCCGCGGCGATCGATCGGACAAGGTCAGGGAACTCGTCGCATCCGGCGACGACTCGCTGTTCGACGTCTGGCTGAAGATCGCACCGGACAACACCGTCACGGCGATCATCCCGCACGCGGACATGGGGCAGGGCGTGCACACGGCGCTCGCGATGATGCTGGCCGACGAACTCGATGCGGACTGGTCGAGCGTCCGCTTCGAGGAGGCCCCGGCGCACAAGGAGTTCGCCAACTATGCGCTCGCGCGCGGCTACTCGACGGCCGGCATGGATTTTCCCGCCTGGCTCATCGACTCCGTCGACGGCCTGTTCTTCCGCGCCACGCAAATGATGGGCCTGCAGATTACGGGCGGCAGCCTGTCCGTGCGCACCACCGGCCAGGTCGCCATGCGCGTGACCGGCGCCGCGACCCGGGCGGTGTTGCTGGAAGCGGCTGCTGCCGAGTGGCAGGTGCCGGTCGCCGAACTCGCGGCAGCCAGCAGCATGATTCGCCACGCAGCGAGCGGCCGCGAGGCACCCTTCGCGCACTTCGCACCCGCTGCCGCCGCGCTGCCGATGCCGGACAAGCCCGCGCTCAAGACGCCCGACGCGTTTCGCATCATGGGCACGTCGCCGCCGCGTTTCGACGTCCCCCCCAAGGTCGACGGCTCCGCGAAGTTCGGCATCGACGCGGTGCTGCCGGACATGAAACACGCCACCGTCAGGGCGGCGCCGGTTTTCGGCGGCCGCGTACTGTCGGTCGACGAGTCGTCCGTGCAGGCCATGCCGGGCGTCCGCAAGGTCGTGAACCTCGGCGATGCAGTGGCCGTCATCGCCGACGACTACTGGCAGGCGAAAAAGGCGCTCGACAAGCTCGCCGTCGAGTTCAGCGACGGCGGCAACGGCGCTGCCACGCAGGACGGCATCTTCGAACGGTTTGCCGCCGAGATGGACCGCTCGGCCGCCGAGGGCCGGCTACAGGACGATTTCGTGTCGGGCAATGCCACCGCGGCGCTCGACGCCGCGGCACAGGTCATCGAGGCGGAGTACCGGGTTCCCTTCCTCGCCCACGCGACCATGGAACCAATGAACTGCACGGCCTGGGTGCACGATGGCCGCTGCGAACTCTGGCTGGGCACACAGAACCCGCTCGGCTTCGCACAGCAGGTGGCCAAGGCGATCGGCATGGAGCCGTCGCAGGTCCTGCTACACAACCAGTACCTGGGCGGCGGCTTCGGGCGCCGCGCCTTCGACGACTTCGCGGTGCAGGCGGCGAAACTCGCGGCCGATGTGCCCTACCCGGTCAAGCTGATCTGGTCGCGCGAGGAAGACATGCGTCACGATCATTACCGGCAGGCCAGCATCAGCCGCTTTCGCGGCGGGCTGGATGCCTCGGGCAAGGCCGTCGCGTGGCAGAACCAGTACGTCAACAAGCACGACCCGGAAGAGGCGCCGCACATCCCGTACGCCATCGCGGACCAGGCAATCGTCTTCAGCGAGAGCGAGACGCACGTGCCGTGGGGCTTCTGGCGCAGCGTCGACCACTCACTGCATGCGTTCTTCACCGAGTCGTTCATCGACGAACTCGCCGTGGCCGCCGGCCGCGACCCCTACGAGTACCGGCGCGAACTGCTGGCCGGCGCGCCGCGTTTCCTTGCCGTGCTGGATCTCGCGGCGAACAGGGCCGGATGGGGCGAGCCCCTGGCCGACAACATGGGCCGCGGCATCGCCATCCATCGCTCCTTCGGCACCATCGTCGCGCAGGTCGTGGACGTCGAGATCGTCGCCGGCAAACCGCGGGCGCGGCGCGTGGTGTGCGCCGTGGATGCCGGATTCGCGGTGCATCCCGACAATCTCGCCGCGCAGATGGAAAGCGGCATCGCCTACGGCCTCACGGCCGCGCTGTACGGCGAAATCTCGATAAGCGGCGGCGCGGTCGCGCAGTCGAACTTCCACGACTACCGCATGCTGCGCATGGACGAAGCACCGGACGTCGAGACCTACATCATCGACGGCGGCGGATCGACCGGCGGCGCCGGGGAACCCGGCACGCCACCCATCGCGCCGGCGTTCACCAATGCGATTTTCGATGCGACAGGCATTCGCATTCGCGAATTGCCGGTGAGCAAGCACGAACTGCGCTTGAAAGACGTTGCCTGACGGCATTGCGGGAGTATATTTTTGAACAGCAAAAGAATCCGCACACTGCTCGCGGAACTCGACAAGGAACTCAAATCCGCGGGTGAGATCGACGACGAGACGCGCGAGCTGCTGTCGAAACTCAACGACGACCTCGACGAGATCGCCCCCGGCAGCGACGACACGCTGAGCGACAGCGCGCGTGAACTCGAGTCGCGTTTCGCCGCCACGCACCCGGTGGCCGAACGCATCACGCGCGAGATCGCGGACCTGCTCGCCAAGATGGGTATCTGAGCCCCCAGGGTCAGCGCCAGACTGTCTCGAACATCGCTTGCAGGCCTGCCTCGAGAAACTTCGGCGGGCCGTTTTCGATGTCGTCGTAGCGCTCGACCTCCTGCATATCCGGCCAGTAGCGCAGGATTTCGTCGCGGGCGATGGAGAACGGCGGTCCCGTGGCGATGCCGTCGTCGTATTCGAGCGTGATCAGCAGGCGGCATGCGTCCGGCGCAAGCAGGGCGTTGATGTGCTCTGCGTAAGCGGGGCGCTGCTCCGCCGGCGTCGCAACGAACGCACCGCGGTCGTACCAGCCGGTGAATCCCGTTGCGTCGAAATCGAACAGGTCGCCGCAGAAGATCGTGATGTCGCGGTCCTCGCCGGTGTAAGCCGGGAGACGGCCCGCTCGAACCGTGTAAGGCAGTGCGTTTTCCTCGAAGAAGGCACGCGCCGCTATGTCAGAAAGCTCCACGCCGACGACGCTGTTGCCCTGCTCTTCCAGCCACAGCATGTCCACGGTCTTGCCGCACAGGGGCACCAGGACGCGTTTGCCCGACGCACGCCAGTGCTTCTTGAGACTGGCGTTGCCCTGCTCCTCGTGCCAGCCGATACGTCCTTCACGCCATCTTTCCAACCACGATTCGATCATCGCTCGTTTCCCGCCCGCGCGTGTACCAGGTACCCCAACGCAGTTTACTCAACCCGGTGCGGACGTTACCATGCGCGCGCCTGTCCCCTGGAGGAAACCGACTCATGGCGACTGCGATACGCATCGACGGCAAGGCCAAAGCGGCTGAGTTAGCCGAGAAAATCACGCAGGAAACGGCGGCACTCGCGCGTGAACACGGCATCAAGCCCGGCCTCGCGGTGGTCATCATCGGCGAGGACCCGGCGAGCCAGGTTTACGTGCGCAACAAGAAGCGCACGGCGGAAGCCTGCGGTTTCCATTCGGTGCAGCATTCACTGCCGGCCGACGTATCCGAGCAGGCGGTACTCGACCTCGTCGCCTCCCTCAACGAGGATCCGCGCATCCACGGCATCCTCGTGCAGCTGCCGTTGCCCGATCACCTCGACGAGCAGCGGGTAACGCAGTCGATCCTGCCCTCGAAGGACGTCGACGGCTTTCATTACATCAACATCGGCAAGCTGACGGCCGGCGACGTCGCCGACGCATTCGTACCCTGCACGCCCGCGGGCTGCATGCTGATGGTCGAGGATCACCTCGGCAAGGATTTGTCGGGTCTCGGCGCCGTCGTCATCGGCCGCTCCAACATCGTCGGCAAACCCATGGCAAGCCTGCTGCTCGCCCGCAATGCGACCGTCACGATTTGCCACAGCCGCACGAAGGACCTGCCCGCGGTCGTGCGCGGCGCCGACATCGTGGTTGCCGCCGTCGGCCGTCCCGGCATGGTTCGCGGAGACTGGATCAAGCCGGGCGCGGTCGTGATCGACGTCGGTATCAACCGCGTCGAGGTCGACGTCGACGGCGAGAAGAAATCGAAGCTGGTCGGCGACGTGGACTACGCTGAAGCGTGCGAGGTCGCGAAGGCGATTACGCCGGTGCCCGGCGGCGTCGGGCCGATGACGATCACGATGCTCATGGCGAACACGCTGCGTTCGGCCAGGCTCGCCGCCGGTCTCGGCGACTGAGTCAGTCGGCCGCTGCCGATTCCAGCCGGAATCGAAACGTCCGGCAGGTCTTGATCGCCGGCACTGCCCGGTCCTCCGGCACGGGCTGGTAGCGCGATGCCCTGATCGCCCGGATTGCCGGTTTCTCGAATACGCGGTTGGTGCTGCTGCGCACGGCGATGCGATACGGCCGGCCTTCGCGATCCACGTTGAAACAGACCTGCACGTCGCCCTCGACGCGGTCGCGGCGCGCGACCTCGGGGTACGCGGGTGCGACCGTGTTGAGCGGAACGCGCTCGTGGCCGTCGTCGTCGACCCGTTTCACCGGGGCATCCGCGACCGCCGCGACGGCAGTCAGCAGCGCCGCCATGGGCAGCGCGCAGCTAGCGGTTCGCCGCATCGCCCGATGCCTCGCGGCTGTCATCGATGATGATGCTCGGCGACACGGGATCGACGGCGTCGCGGTACATCGACCTCAGTTTTTCGAGCGTATGGGCCTGCGGACTCAGCGCTTCGACCTTCGCGATATCGCGCTCCGCCTCGGCGTAGCGGTCCTGCTTCAGGTAGACGAGCGCGCGGTTGCTGTAGCTGCGCCAGTGCCGGTCGTCGATCTGCAGCGCTCGATCGCACGCCTGCAGCGCCTCCTCGAACCGTTCGAGCATGGCGAGTCCCGCGCAGAGATTGGAGTAGCCCGCAACGCGTTCCCGCCGGCCACCGGCCGCCGCCAGGCCGCGCTCGGTGAGCCGGACGCCTTGCTCCGCATCCCCGGCCCGCAGCGCCGCGGCACCCTCGGCGAGGTCGGCATTGGCGGGGCCGACGACCGTCTTCGCGACCGCGTCCGGCTGCCTGGCCGTCGACTGCGCCTGGGCAAGCGAACCCAGCAGCATCAGCAGTGGCAGGAGGCGGGCAGTATTCATTTTTTCCGGGTTCGCCGTGCGAACCGCGTCTCAACCGTCTTGTTGCAAATACTTCTCGAAGAATTCGACGGTTCTGATCCACGCAAGTTCAGCCGCTTTCATGTCGTAGCGGGGAGTGGTGTCATTGTGGAAGCCGTGCTGCACGCCCTCGTACTCGTGTTGCACGTAGTCGACGCCCGCCGCCTTGAGGCCTGTTTCGAAATCGGGCCAGCTGGCGTTCACACGTTCATCCAGTTCGGCGTGGTTGAGCATCAGCGGTGCCTTGATGGTCGCGGCACGAGCGGCCTCCGGATGGCGCCCGTAAAAAGCGACACCGGCGTCGAGGTCCGGCAGCCTGGTTGCGAGTTCGAGCACCATGGCGCCCCCGAAGCAGAAGCCGACGGCGCCGACGCGATCCGTGGTATCCGGATGATCGCGCAGGAATTCGACCGCGGCGACGAAGTCCTCGATCATCTCCGCGCCATCTCTTTGACGCTGGAGTTCCCTGCCTTCGTCGTCATTGCCCGGATAGCCGCCGAGCGGCGTCAATGCGTCCGGGGCGAACGCGATGAAACCGGCTACCGCGAGTCGTCGCGCGACGTCCTCGATATACGGGTTCAGGCCGCGATTCTCGTGTATGACCACGACGCCCGGCCGCTTGTGGCCGGTCTTCGATGGCCGCGCGAAGTAGCCGCGCATCACGCCCGCGCCTTGCGGCGACGCATACTGCTTGTAAGCGACGGAAATCGACGGGTCCGACGGGTCCACCTTCTGCGCGAGTGCGTAGTCGGGGCTCAGGACGGAGAGAATCGTCGCCGCGGAGACGCCGCTGGCGGTGAAACGAGCCGCCCGGTCGAGGAACTCGCGGCGCGTAATCGAGCCGTGCACGTAACCGTCGAACAGCTTCCAGATCTGCCGGTCGATGTCGGGTTTGCCACTCACCGGTCAGCCGCTGATGTAGTGTTCGAGGTGCTCGATCGCTTCCTGCTGATCGGCGATGATGGCCTGCACCAGGTCGCCGATGGAGATCATGGCGGTCACCCGGCCGTCCTCGACGACGGGCAGGTGGCGGATCTTCCTCTCGGTCATGATCTCCATGCAGGCATTCACGGTGTGATCGCAGCTTGCGGTCAGCACGTCCGTGGTCATGATCTCCGCCACCCGCGTGTCCTTCGACGAGCGGCCCTTGACGATGACCTTGCGGGCATAGTCTCGCTCGGTGACGATACCCGCGAGATCGCCGTTCTCGCCCAGAACCACGAGTGAACCGATCGACTTGTCAGCCATTACCTTGATCGCCTCGAAGACCGAGGCGTCGGGTGCAATGGAGATTACGTTTCTGCCTTTTGCTTCGAGCAGATGCTTGACCAGTTTCATCGTCCCCCCCTTCCTGTCGCCGGAAACGGCTTGTTGTCCGCGTAGCCTGGCGGCACGTCCGCTCGGCAGGTCCGCGTTCATTCTAGCCCGACAAGGCAAAGCCCGCCATTGCGGGCGGGTTTTGCGGGCCCGAAAACCGGGATCCGGGCGGTGGGGGGGGCTTCAACCGAACCGCTGTGGCGGTTCAGTCGTGCTGCCGGATCGAGCCGCGGACGTTCGTGTAGCGCAGCGACCCGCTGCCCTCTTCCTCGATGACCAGGTCCTGCTCCACGTCGTCGATCTCGATGTCACCGGACCCGTCGTCCACGGTGACGCTGCCGCGGACTCCCCGGATCTCGATCGTGCCCGAGCCGTCCTCGACGTACACGTCGCCAGCGGCCGCGACGATCGTGATCGAGCCCGAGCCGTCGTCGATCGTCACCGCGCCGGTGTTCTCGAGACTGATGGAACCGCTGCCGTCGTCGATGTCGACATCGCCCGAATTCGCGAGCTCGATCGCGCCGCTGCCGTCTTCGATGCTCACGGCGCCGGATACGTCACGAACCCTCACGAGGCCGGAGCCGTCGTCGATCAGGAGGGCGAGCTGCGCCGGCATGCGCACGTCGAGATCCACGGCGGCATCGTCATCCCAGCCCCAACCCGGGCTGAAGCCCGCCTGCAACTTCGCCCTGTCACCGTCCTTGCTGAGGTCGAGGCGCAGGCGCTTCTCGATGAACTTCGCCGCTTTCCCGGCATCGTCGGTATCCACGATTATCGTCGCCACTACGACGATCTCGTTGCTGCTCTCGACACCGGTCACGACCAGGGCACCTGCGCCTGCGTCGATGAACACCTCGGACAATCCGGCGGCATCCAGGTCGAGATTCCTCACCTCGGTGTACTGTTTCGAGCCCGCATGCGACAGGCTCACGGCAAACATCGCCATCACGATAATTCCACGCATTCTCGACTCCCGGGTTACCCGTGCGTTTGTCATGTCACCCTTAAGACGCCGCCCGGGGCCGATTGGTTGCAAACGGCATGGTCAGTCACGGTCATCGCGCCGGAGGCGCTCGAGCAGGGCATCGGTCTCGGCTGCCGGGTACCAACGGCCGCGGGCCATGACACCGTGTATCCGGCGGGTGGCGGCGATGTCCTGGAGGGGATTCGAATCCAGCAGGACGAGGTCCGCCTCGCGGCCGGTCTCGATGACGCCCGTTCCCAGGCCAAGGAACTCCGCGACGTTCACGGTGCCGGCCTGCAGTGCCTCGAACGGCGTCAGCCCCGCGGCAACCAGCAACTCGAGTTCGCGGTGGACGGAGAATCCCGGCACGTTGAAGACCTGGGGCGCATCGGAGCCGAGCAGGATTCCGGCGCCGGCATCGTGCAGCTCCCGTATAAGGGCGCGGCGTATGTAGATGGCCTTCGCGGCGACTTCGTGGCTGAATCCGCGCTCCTGCTGCTGCCGCTCTTTTGCCTGCACCCAGCTCTCGACCGTGGCCGCGGGCATGTACTGCATTTCGGCCCGGCGGCCGAGCTCGCGTGCCGCCACGTCGTTGACGATCTGCTCCACGAGCGTTTCCGTCGGCACGACCCAGGTGCCGGCCGCGGCCGTCGCGGCGGCGAGACTCGCTATTGCGTCGACGTCGACATCGTCGGCCAGCAGGACGTCGAAGAACCCGCCGTAGCCGCCCGAACCGTCGTACTGCGCCGGCATCAGTGCCGCCATGTAGCCGTCGAGATGATCGATGCTCGCCATGCCCGATGCGAGCGCGCCGGCGAGACCGACTTCGACGGGAACGTGCCCGGCAAAGGGCATCCCCAGTTCGCTTGCCGTTGCGGCGATCGCCCGGAATTCCCCGTCGTCGAGCCCGGGATGGATCTTGATGAAGTCGTACCCTGCCGCGTGCTGCTCGCGTACCTGGCGTGCTGCGTCCGCGGCGCCGCTGACCGAGCGCCCGTTGAGCGACGGGCCCGAGGTAATCAACCTGGGCCCGATCCTGTCGCCGTCGAGCATCTCGGCGCGCAGCTGCAGGTGCGTCGGATGCCCCAGCATGCCGCGTACGGTCGTCACGCCGTTGGCGATGAATAGCGCGAAGTCACGCTCGAGATCGGCGGACGCGGCGGGCGGGACGTGCGCATGCATCTCGGCGAGGCCCGGTACCAGGAAACGGTCGGTGCCGTCGACGACCACGGCCGCCTCGGGCACGGGCATCTCGTCGACGTTGCCGATTCCGGCGATGACGCCATCGGTGACGATGACGGTTTGCTGCGGGACCGTCCGTTCTTCCGACATCGGTATCACGTTGACGTTGACGAACGCGACGGTATCGGCGACTGCCACGCCGGCAGCGAATACCGCGATGACAGTCACAACGCATCGATGCATGACAGCTCCTGCTTTCGGCTCACGGTCTTTTGAGGGCGAATTCTCCCCCGGGTTCAATGAACCGCTCTCAGAGTATCTGCCTCAGGGTGTCACGGCTGACGTTGCCGCCGCAGATCAGTACCACGACCTTCCTGCCGCCGAGCGCCTCGCCCTGCTTCATCATGGACGCCACGGCGACGCCCGCGGCACCCTCGATGAGCTGATGCTCGTAGTCGATGAACTGCCGCATGGCCGCGCCAATCTCGGCCTCGCTCACGAGCACGAACTCGTCGACCAGGGTGCTGCAGAGCCCGAAAGTGATTGCACCGCGTTCGATGCCGCCCGCGGTTCCGTCGGACAGCGTCGGCGCGCTCGACTCGTCGAGAATCCGGCCGGCCGCGACCGAATGCGCCATCACGGCCGACGCCTCGGGCTGGCAGCCGACGATCCGGATCGCGGGGTTGCCGGCCTTGAGCACGCTGGCAACGCCACCGATCAGCCCGCCGCCGCCGACGGCAACGTAGACCGTGTCGGCTTGCGGCAGCGATGCCTCGATTTCGATCCCGCAGGTACCCTGCCCCGCAATGACGGCCGGATCGTTGTAGGGAGACACGTAGAACATCCCGTGTTCAGCGGCATGGTCTCGCGCGTGCTCCTCCGTATCGAGCCCGTCGGTGCCGAAGAACCGCACGTCGCCGCCGTAACTCCGGATCGCCTCGACCTTGGCCGGGGACGTCTGCTCGGGCACGAAGATCACTCCGCTCATGCCCAGTTCGTGCATCGCGTAAGCGACGGCCGCACCGTGATTGCCGCTGGACGCGGTCACGCAACCGGCACGCCGTTGCGCGCTCGTCAGCGTCAGGAGACGATTTGCCGCACCGCGAAGCTTGAACGAGCCGGTGTACTGCAGGTTCTCCCGCTTGAAATGCACGTCGGCACCGATCGCGGCACTGAAGCGCCACGAGTAGTCCAGCGGCGTTTCTCTCACCAGGCCCGCGATCCGCTCGCGCGCATCCCGGGCGGCCGCGGCCACGTCGCTGGAATCGAGTTCGGTCATGCGCACAGTCTCGGCCGCGCACCCGACGGGCGTCAAGCATACTGCGCCTGGATCTGGCGATACGCCCCGGGCGCTGCAAGAATGTGCCGATCCGGTGAAATTGACGGTGATCGATGACTGCGCGTTTTGTTCTATTGCTGGCGTTCGCCTGCTTCGCTGCCTGCGGTGGCGACCGGGCACCGGTGGAATCGGCCGCCCCCGAGGAGGCGGAGCCGGCAGCGATCGAGTCGCAGAGCGGCGAGGACGAGGCTGCTTCGAATGCCGGGGAAAATGCGCAGCCGGGCTACCTGGCCGGGGCAGGGGGCCCGTCTGCCGGCGACGCCCTGCCGATGCCGTTCCGCGTCATCTGGGAGCCGTGGTTCGGCGATTTCGAGGCCATGGTGGAACGCCGCATCATCCGCGCCGTGGTGCCTTTCGGCGGCTACCAGTTCTACTACGAACAAGGTCTGCCCAGGGGCGCCTCGTACGACCTGCTGCAGCGCCTGGAGGCCCACATCAACAAGGAACTGGGCCGGAGCAACGTCAAGGTCTACGTCGTCGTAATCCCGCTCAGCCGCGACCAGCTCATCCCGGCATTGCTCGACGGCCATGCGGACCTGGTCGCCGGCGACCTCACGATCACGCGGGAGCGGGCCGAACTCGTCGACTTCGCCCGCCCCATGCTGAGGGACATCGACGAGGTCGTCGTGACCGGCCCCGGCGCACCGCCGCTCGATACCCTGGACGACCTGGCCGGGCAGGATATCGTCGTACGCGGATCGAGCAGCTACTTCGAACACCTGCAGGCTGTGGTGGACGATTTCGAGCGGCGCGGTCTCGAACCGCCGGTGCTGCGGCTTGCCGACGAACTGCTCGAAGCGGAGGACCTGCTGGAGATGGTCAACGGCGGGCTGATCGCCACTACCGTGCTGGACGACTACAAGGCCGAATTCTGGGCGACGGTATTCCCGGACATCGTGGTCCGCGACGACCTCGTCATCAACGAAGGCGGCTCGATAGCCTGGGCGATGCGCAAGGACAGCCCGCAGTTCGCCGCGACCATCAAGGGCTTCCTGAGGAAATACGGCAAGGGGACGCTGGTCGGGAACGATACCTACAACCGCTACCTGTCCAGCGCGGCTACCATCCGTTGTTCGCACTCGCGCAACTCGCTGCGGGAACTCCAGGACCTCGTCGCCGTGTTCCAGGAAAACGGCGAGGCATTTGATTTCGACTGGCTGATGCTCGCCGCGCAGGCGTTCCAGGAATCGGGGCTGCGGCAGGACCGGCGGAGTCCCACCGGCGCGGTCGGGATCATGCAGATCAAGCCGTCGACGGCTGCCGACCCGAACGTCGGCGTCGACGACATTTCCACGGTCGAAGGCAACGTCCATGCGGGCGCCCGCTACATGCGCTTCATCGCCGACCGGTATTTCGGGGACGAGCGATTCAACAAGCTGAACCAGTGGCTGTTCAGCCTCGCGGCCTACAATGCGGGACCGGCGAAGATCAACCGCTATCGGCGCGAAGCGGCCGAGAACGGCTACGATCCCGACCGCTGGTTCGATAACGTCGAGATCATCGCCGCACGCCGCATCGGCAGCGAGACCGTTACCTACGTGAGCAACGTGTTCAAGTACTACGTCGGCTACCAGATAAGCATGGAGCGCGGGGCACTCCGCGAGGAACGTTACTCGGCGGAGCTCCAGGGATGCCTGGGCCCTGACAACGAATAGCTACATCTGGCCCTCGATCGGCAGCAGGCCCATGAGACGCGTGAGCAGGCGGCGCCAGAAGCTGGTGTCCGGCTCGGTCCGTGCCACGAGCTCGAGCCCGCTGCTGACGTAGTGCCAGTTGATGCGCCCCTTGCTGTTCAGCTGCAGCCGGTAGGCCACCGTCTGCAGTGAGTCGAGGCCGGAAGCGGCCATTGCCGCCGCGACCTCGCCGGACTCGACCACCATGCCCAGCTCGGTGTTGATGTACAACGAGCGCGGATCGAGATTGAACGAGCCCACGAACGCGACCAGGCGATCGACGATTGCAACCTTGGAGTGCAGCGTCAGCCTTGCGGGGTCCACGTCACCGACCGTGCTGCCGTCCTCGATCGGCCGCAGCTCGTAGAGTTCGATGCCCTGCCTCAACAGCGGTTTCCGGTAGCGCGCATATACCGCATGCACGCTGGAGTGGTTCGTCGATGCGAGCGAATTCGTCAGGATGACGACGCGCACGCCCTTCCTTGCGAGCGCGGCGAAGAAGTCGACGCCTTCGCGCTGCGGGACGAAGTACGGTGACACCACGATGACTTCCTTGCGCGCGGACGACACCATCTTGATCAGCCGCTCGGTAACGTCACCGATCTGCCGGCGAACGAGACCGCGTACCTTGTCGGGATGGTCGAGCACCAGCTCGGTCCTGGCCGGGACCCACGGCAATCTGCCTTCGACGAGGTCACTGACCAGGTGCTCATTGAGGCCGCGGATGACCGGGCTGTCCCTGTGTGTCTCGATGTGTCGGTGTCCCGCAGCAATCGTCTCGTTGAGTGCCTGGTGCGGCAGGTACTCGTCGAAGACGCTTATCGGAATGGCTTCCTTGGTATTCCAGTACTCGTCGAAGCCATCCGAGACGTCATCCACGACGGGACCGATGGCCGCAATATCCTCGTCGAGGAATTCGCTTTTGACGCTCGTCTGGTAGTACTCGTCCGCCAGGTTGCGGCCGCCCACGATCGTCACCTGGTTGTCCACCGTGAACGACTTGTTGTGCATCCGCCGGTTGAGGATGTTGAAGTTCGCGATAAAGCTGATCAGCCGTGAACGGCGCCGTGGAAACGGGTTGAAGACCCTTACTTCGATATTGATGTGGTCATTCAGGCTCAGCAGGCCGGAATCGATCGGCTCGGTCAGCGCATCGTCCATCAGCAACCGCACACGCACGCCCCTGTCCGCGGCCTCGATGAGCTTGAGCGCAATCAGGTTGCCGCTCAGGTCGTCGCGAATGAGATAGCTCTGGATATCGATACTGCGCTCGGCCTTGTCGATGAGGCCGAGGCGCAGGCACAGTGCGTCGATACCGAGCTGCAGCCTGAACACGCCGCACGGCCCCGTATTGGCGGAAATCCAGGTGTGTACGGCGGCGCCGAGCACGGTGCCGGCCGTATCCGCAACCTTGAACGAGTCACGACGCTCCGGCAGGTCGAAGTACTTGCGGTATTTTGTCGGTACCCGGCTTCCTACCAGTGTCTCGAACATGCCCATGGGTTCATTATCACCCAGCACGCGAGGATTGCGTGAGAACGGACGTTCGGCCGGTGCACGGAAAGCAAGCGCCCGGAGACGACGCCGGGCTCGCGGGACTTCAGGTAACGGTCAGCGGGGCTGATCGACTCTCATTCGTGGATAGAATCCAGGCCCTCGCGCAGCCGGACCGCCCAGCGCCGCGCCCAGCGCCGCACCTCGGCCCAGGTCGTCGCCGTATTGGCACGCATCATCTGGTTGCCGGTGTTTTCGACGGCGCGGCGCTCGACGGCGCGATAGATGACCTCATTACTCAGCGAATCTCGCAGCTCGATGACCAGCGTCGCTTCGCCCAGTGACCGCAACCAGATCTCGGAGCGCCCTGCCTGTTCTGGCGGAACCTGCGAAACGATGTCATGCAGTCCGCCGATGATGATGAGCGCTTCCGGACCCGGCTCGTCGGTTACCGTGAAGTGCCTGCTGTTCTGCAGTTCCTCAGCGAATACCCCCGTGACGGTGTCGACCAGGCGTTGCCGGTTGCTGTCACTGATCCAGAAGTCGCGCTCGTTGGCACGCCTCGCCGTGGTGGCCGACACCTTCTGCACGCTGCGGAACTGGAACTCGGCGGTACCGGGGATGATCTTGTTGTATTGCGTGAGATCCACGTCGGGATCGATCCAGGCGTGGGCGAAACGGGAGTTGTCAATGCGGACCAGGCCATCGAACGTCGTTTCCGCATCCGGCCCCGTCTGAATCGAAGGCTCTGTCGCGCAGCCGGCAATGAGGATCGCCGTGACTGTTGCCATGAGCTTTTTTTTCATGCTCGGTACCTCGTTCCACGTTGCCCGCGGCGGATGATTCGTGGTCTTTTTGCCCGAAGCGGTAGAAACTGCCGTGCCGATGATGGTGCCGGGTCCGGACGTTGTCAAACGGGGCGCGAGGCCCCGGCGCGGACTGTACGCCTGCCGTACAGGTGGCGCCTGCGTGCGACGCGAACCCGACTCCGTGCCGCTGGATTTGACAGAATATTTCCAGGTGCTCGCGTTTCGTTGACAGTTTTCCCGGCTGCGTGCGACGATGGCTCATCGTTTGACAAAGGCACACTTGGCGAAAGCCAGGGTCGCAAAGCTTCCGGTCCACGGGTAGAACCGAGGATAGCGGGGCCGCCAATACGAGTTCCGATTCGCATCGACGAATCTCGCCGTCTGGCTTTCCCGATCCGCTCCAGCCGTGTCTTTGGCCTGCGACTTTTCTGTGCCGGAGATGACTATGACTGCAGCGAAACTTCGCAATACCGGGCGCTTCGTGCGCCCGGCGATCGGCGGGAGCACCGAGTACACGATCAACAGCACGCGCGAGTTGATGCGGCTGATGAATCCCGACACACGCACGCCTACGCCGATCCGGCCCGCCGGCGCCCGCAGTGCGTCCACGGGCTGCAACACGACACCGGCCGGTACCATCATCAGTGTCAATCCACTCGACAACATCCTCAACATCGATACCTTCAACAACACGGTGACCGCGCAGGCGGGCGTGCGAATCTACCGTCTCGCGGAGGCCCTGGCCGAGCACGGCCTCGAACTCGTGGGCGCCCATGAACTCGCAGGACGCACGCTGGGCGGCGCCATCGCGGCGCCGAGCATGGGGCCGGGCATCGGCAAGCGCTCCGCTTGCCTCGCGAGCCGGGTGCTGAGTGCCAAGCTCGTCACGCCCGCGGGCAAACTGATGAAAGTGAACGCCCGCCAGCAAAACCTGATGGGTGCGGTCCGTTCGAGCTATGGCCTGCTCGGCGTCATCACCGAGGCGACGCTCAAGGTGCAGCCGATCGCGAATTTCACGGTCAGCCATCGCAAGCTGCCGATCGACGATTTCTGCCGCGTCGTCGATACGCTGGCCAACAACGATGTCGGGTTCAAGTTCTACCTGCTGCCCTACCGCGACCGCGTCTACCTCGACCTGCGGCGCTACTCGGATTCCGCGGGCCACACCTACAGGACACCCTGGAAGATAAAGGACTGGGGTGAGACGACCGTGCTGCCCGGCCTGTTCAAGTCGTTCAACCGCCTGTTGCCGCTGCACTCGGTTCGTTACCAGGTGATCGATACGGTCAGCGAGGCGACGCAGGGCATCGTCAACGGCCGCTTCGTGACGACGGGCAACAACACCTTTGCCGGGTCGTCCGGCCGTAACTTCAGCCGCACGCGCAACCTTCTCTATACGACCTGGTGCTTTCCGGCCGCGGACTTCTCGGTGGTCGCCCGGGCTTACCGGCAGTTCTGCAGGCAGAGTTACGAGACGTCGCGCTACCGCTGCGACATGCCGGCGGTCGGCTACTACGTGTACCAGGACCGCTCCGCCCTGCTCTCGCCGTCGTTCGACGAACCGATGATTGCGCTGCAAACGTCGTCGACGCAGGCGAACGGCTGGGAGGACTTCGTCATCGACCTGGCCGACTTTGCCGAGCACTGGGCCGGCGTGCCCCTGTTCAGCCAGACCCGCTCGCTGCGTGCGGACTATGCCCGCCAGGTCTACGGCGCCCGGCTCGACTTCTTTCGCAAGATCCGGCGGCAACTCGACCCGGAAGACCGCTTCCTGACGCCCTTCATGGCGCAGTATTTCCAGTAATTGCGGTAGCTGCCTGCGCAGGCTCCCGGCCAAATCCGGCCCGGGCGGCCGGATTTTCCACGTTGTAATTTTTTAACCTTCTGTATTTTCTGGGTTTTCAGCCTGAGACATCTCGTTACATTTTCGGACTGGACTTTATATATCGAACTAATATAATGCATCGCCCCGATATATGGCGACGCCGGTCGCCGGAATGAAGCGCAATGGATGTCAAAACCGTCTGCCTGGGCATGCTGACCGATGGTGAAGCCTCGGGCTACGACCTGAAGAAGGAATTCGAATCGTCGTTCGGCCATTTTTTCGCCGCCGGCTACGGCTCGATCTACCCCGCGCTCAATGCCCTGGCCAATGACGGCCTGGTCGAGTGCCGCTGCATTCCGCAGGAGGGCAAGCCCGACCGCAAGGTCTACAAGATCACGGCGGCAGGTCGGGAACAGCTGCTCGCGGCGCTCGCGAATCCCTGCCCGTCACACAAGGTCCGCTCCGAGTTTCTCGCTACCATGTGTTTCGCCCATCTCATGACCCGCGAGCAGGTCGAAACCGTGCTCGACAACCGTGTCAGGGAAGTGACGAGTTACCTCGAGCTCTTTAATGAATTCGAAACAAACTGCATGGCAGATTGGCCGCCCGGAGCACGGTTCGTCCTCGGCTTCGGCAAGACGATGATGCAGACCATGCGGGAATACGTCGAAGCGAACCGTGACAAGCTATTCGACGATGCGGGCGACGGCCGGGAGTCTGCCGTCGGCTGATGCCGCCACGATACTCGAGCTATTACGAAAAAGGTCTCAAGAACATGAATTTGGTCAAATTGAAGCAGTTTCGTTCCTGGCTGATATCGGCCGGCATCGTCGTGCTGGTCAGCGTGTGGCTGGCCTCCGGCCAGGTCGGGAGCGATGCGCCGGAGGCAGACCAGGCACCGGCCAGCGTGATTACCAGTGCGGCGGCGCCTTCGCGGTCGAGCGTACGCGTGCGCACCCAGTCCGCCGAGGCGATCATGCGCACCATCGTCGTCAATGGCGAGACCGCGCCGGCGCGCGTCGTCGATCTCGCGGCTGAAACCGACGGCCGCATCGAGTACGTGGGCGCCGATCGCGGCACGAACATCGACCGTAATGCCGTCATCGTCCGGCTGGACGAACGCGACCGCAAAGCGCGGCTCGCACAGGCGGAGGCGACCGTGCGGCAGCGCGAAGTGGAATACCAGGGGCGCCTGAAGCTGAAGGGCGAGAGCTATGTTTCCGAGGCGCAGCTGCAGGAAGCGATTGCGCAGCTCGAGGCCGCGAAGACGGAACTCAAGCGAGCGCAACTCGACCTGGAGTACATGACCATTCGCGCGCCGTTCGCCGGTGCGTTGCAGGAACGCCACGTCGAGGTGGGCGACTTCGTCAAGGCGGGCGACCCGATCGCCCGCTTCGTGGACAACCGCAAGATCATCGTGACCGCCAACCTTTCGGAGTTCGATGCCGGCTACGTCGAGACCGGGCAGAAGGCGCAGGCGCGGCTCGCAACCGGGGAGACCGTCCACGGCACCATACGCTACGTCGCTCCCGTCGCCGACGAGGCCACGAGAACGTTCACCGTGGAACTGGAAGTGGACAACAGCAACGGCAACCTGCGCGCGGGCGGCACCGCCGAGCTGCAGGTCCCCGCGGAACGCGTCCTGGCGCATCGGGTTTCACCCTCGCTGCTCACGCTCGATGACGCCGGCAACGTCGGTGTGAAGATCATCAACGATGCAGGCGAAGTCGAGTTCGTCGTCGCCGACGTCGCACTGGCCACGAACGAGGGCGTCTGGATTGCCGGCCTGCCGGACCTTGCGACCATCATCACGGTGGGCCAGGGCTTCGTGGTGCCGGGAACACTGGTGGACGCGGTTGCTGAGAGCGACGTCGAGACCGCGGTCGCGATCAAGGCGAAAGACGAGGACTAGCTGATGCAGATCATCGAGACCGCAATGTCGCGGTCGCGAACCGTGTTGCTGTCACTGGCGGTCGTCCTGGTCGCCGGCGTAATCGCCTACACGACGATACCCAAGGAGGCGGAACCGGACATCGAGATCCCGATGATCTATGTCCACATCACGCATGACGGTATTTCGCCGGAAGACGGCGAGCGCCTGCTGGTCCGGCCCATGGAGCAGGAACTCCGCGCCATCGAAGGAATCAAGGAGATGACCGCCAACGCCTACGAGGGCGGCGCCAACGTACTCATCGAGTTCGACGCTGGCATCGACACGGACAAGGCGCTGGCGGACGTCCGCGAAAAAGTCGACATGGCGAAAGCCAAGCTGCCCGGCGAGACCGACGAGCCGACCGTCAACGAAGTGAAGATGTCGCGCTTCGACCCGATGCTGGTCCTCAACCTCGCCGGTGACGTGCCGGAGCGGACGCTCATTACCATCGCCAAGGACCTCAAGGAGGAGATCGAGGGTCTCCCTGGCGTCCTCGAGGTGAACCTGGTCGGCGTCCGTGAAGAGCTGATGGAAGTCATCGTGGAC
Organism: uncultured Gammaproteobacteria bacterium; assembly: GCA_963712755.1. GTDB lineage: Bacteria > Pseudomonadota > Gammaproteobacteria > Steroidobacterales > Woeseiaceae > UBA1847. Next base: position 619,774 of record CAVQIY010000002.1, read on the forward strand.
CCGCTGGCGATGGAAAGCTACGGCCTCGACCAGGCGCAGATCATCAACTTCGTCACGCTCAACAACCGGCTCGTGGCGGCCGGTGCACTGCAGTCGAATGAAGGACGTTTTCCTGTCAAGGTCCCGGGCGTGTTCGAAAGCCCCGACGACGTGCTCGGCATGCCCATCAAGGCGGTAGGCGATCGCATCGTCCACTTCCGGGATATCGCCGAAGTCCGCAGGACCTACAAGGATGCCGAGAGTTACGCCCGCCTCAACGGCAAGCCGGCGCTTGCTATCGAGGTCGTGCAGCGTTCGCGTGCCAACGTCATCGAGACCATCGACGAGATCAAGGCACTCGTGGCCGAAGAACAGGCTTACTGGCCGGCCGAAATCGAGGTCATCGCATCGCGTGACAAGTCGAAAGACGTGAAGGACATGCTGACCGAGCTGCAGAACAGCGTGCTAGCGGCCGTGCTGCTCGTCTTCATCGTGATCATCGGTATTCTCGGTATTCGCACCGCGCTGCTCGTCGGTGTCGCAATCCCCGGCTCGTTCCTGATGGGCATACTGCTCATCGGTTCCTTTGGCGTCACGATCAACATGATGGTGCTGTTCGCGCTGATCATGGCCGTGGGCATGCTCGTCGACGGCGCTATCGTCGTCACCGAGATGGCCGACCGGCGCATGGCAGAAGGTGAGAGCCGATTCGACGCATACTCGCGCGCTGCCATCCGCATGTCCTGGCCGATCATCGCGTCGACCTGCACGACGCTCGCCGCATTCGTGCCGCTGGCCCTCTGGCCGGGTACTTCCGGCGAGTTCATGAAGTACCTGCCGATCACGCTCATCGCGGTCCTGTCGGCATCGCTGATCATGGCGCTGATATTCGTGCCCACGCTCGGCTCGGTATTCGGCAAGACCGGTGCCACGACCGCGGAGATGAAGCGCAATCTCGCCGCGGCCGAGACCGGCGACCTGAATAGCGTCACCGGGTTCACGGGCGGCTACATCCGGCTGCTGCGCCGGTCCCTGAAGCGGCCATGGCGCAGCGTTGCGGGGGTCACAGCCCTGTTACTCGCCGTGTACGCTGCCTTCTTCGCGCTCGGCCGCGGCGTCGAGTACTTCCCGGAGGTCGAGATGCCTTTCGGCATGGTCGATATCCGTGCGCGCGGCGATCTCTCGATCGACGAGATGGACCAGCTCGTGCGCCAGGTGGAAAACCGCGTCCTCGGCATGGCCGAGATCGAACACCTGTATGCAAAGGTCGGCGCCGGCGGCGACGATGCCGCGTCCGACCATATCGGCTCGCTCACACTGAACTACGTGGACTGGGACGAACGGCGCAAGGCCGATGAGATCCTGGCCGACATCCGCCGCAACACGGCTGATCTCGTCGGCATCGCGATAGAAACACGCAAGCCCGATCCGGGTCCGCCCATTGGCAAGCCGATCCACATCGAGGTAGCGTCGCGTTTCCCCGAGTTGCTGGACGACGCAGTGGCCGAAATCCGCGCGGTCATGGAGGAACACCCGGCCGTCATCAATATCGAGGACAGCCGTCCCCTGCCCGGCATCGAATGGCAGATCGACGTCGACCGCGCCGAGGCGGCTCGGTTCGGGGCCGACATCTCGCTCGTCGGCGCGATGGTCCAGCTCGTGACCAACGGCATCAAGATCGGCGAATACCGGCCCGACGACAGCGACGACGAGATCGACATCCGCGTCCGCTACCCGGAACAGTACCGCAGTCTCTCCCAGATCGACGGACTGCGCATTCCGACGGAGGGCGGGCAGGTGCCCATCAGCACGTTCGTCGAAAGAAAGCCGGCACAGAAAGTCAGCACGATCACGCGGATCGACCTTGAGCGCACCATCAGTATCGATGCCGATGTCGACAGCGACTACCTCGTATCCGACGTGGTCGCGGATCTCCGCGAGATGATGCCCGCCCTCGCACTCGATCCACGCGTCAGCGCCGCGTTCCGTGGCGGTACGGAAGATCAGGAAGAAGACATGGCGTTCCTGGAGCGGGCGATGCTGATGGCGCTCGCGATCATGGCGATCATCCTGGTGACGCAGTTCAACAGCATTTACCAGGCCGGCCTGATTCTCACCGCGGTGCTGTTCTCGACGGGCGGCGTGCTCCTCGGTCATCTCGTCATGGACAAGCCTTTCGGCGTCATCATGTCCAGCGTCGGCGTCATCACCCTCGCGGGTATCGTCGTGAACAACAACATCGTGTTCATCGATACCTACAACGTGCTTCGCAGCCGGGGCCTCGATGCCTACGATGCCGTGTTGCGTACCTGCGCGATCCGCCTGCGTCCGGTGTTGCTCACCACGGTTACGACGATCATCGGCCTCATGCCGATGGTGCTGGGCATCAACATCAACCTGATCGGCCGCGACATCTCGGTGGGCGCACCGAGTTCCCAGTGGTGGACCCAGCTCGCGTCGTCAGTCGCCGGGGGCCTCGCTTTCGCCACGATCCTCACGCTGCTCCTGACGCCCAGCCTGCTCATGATCCAGGCCAACGTGTCGCAGCGCATCGCCGCGCGCCACGAGCGCCGCGGCGACGGTTCGTCGGCCACCGCGGCCACCCCGTAGCCACGCATCCGGGCCTGCATCCAAATCCGCCCGGCCCGCATCTAATGGGCAGGCTACGGATTCCGTCGCCGTGCGCCCGGCCCGAACTCCGGCTGGCGGCAACGGTCTCAATACACCGTCGGCAAGGGCCCGGAGCAGCGGCAGGCATCGGGCATGACACTGTAAGTGTTTGTTTTTAAAGATCCAGGCTGGGCAAAGAAAATGGACACAAGCTGTTGCGTTATACTAATCTAGTGTTATACTTCACTATAACACTGTAACTCGAAAGATGGCCCCCGATATGAACCTCAAACACGTCACTGTCACCACGCTCATGATCTCACTCACGGCCGCCCTGGCGTCCGGCTGCGGAGTGGGCGAAGCCAGCGTCGCCGCGGACAGTGAAATCCAGGCGGCAACCCCGATCCCGGTAGAGACGGCCATGCCGACGCGTATCGATATCGTCGCAACCTACGAGGCGACGACCACGATCGCTTCGGACGCCGACGCGCCCGTCGTGGCAAAAGTCGCTGGCGAGGTCGTGAGGCTGCTGGTCGAGGAAGGCGATCGGGTCGTGGCGGGACAGGTACTCGCCGAACTCGACGGCGAACGCCTGCGGCTCGAGATGTTGTCGGCAAGGGCGAACCTCGAGCAGGCCCGGGGCGAGTACGAACGCTACACCGACCTGGCCGCACGCGGCCTGGTGAGCGAAGCGATGTTCGAGGGCCTGAAATACGACCTGGAAGCACTCGATGCCACCTATAACCTGGCTCGGCTGAGTTTCGAGTACTCGAAGATCCGCGCGCCGATCGACGGCGTGATTTCTTCACGGTACGTCAAGCTCGGGCAGAGCATCGACGCTGCCGATGAGGCTTTCCGTATCACCGACACCAGCGAGCTGCTCGCCTACCTGCAGATACCGCAGGGCGAACTCGGCAAGTTCCTGCCCGGGCAGGCGGCAACCCTGAAGGTGGACGCGATGCCGGAGGCCACTTACTCGGCGACCATCGCGCGAATCAGCCCGACGATCGACGTGCGTAACGGCACATTCCGCGCCACCGCGTTCATCGACAACCGCTCCGGCGAACTCGCACCAGGCATGTTCGCCCGCTTCTCGATCGCCTACGATCGGCATGCCGACGCGCTGGTGATTCCGCGCGCCGCGATCGTCGAGGAAGACGACCAGACGTCCGTGTACGTCGTCGCCGACGGTGCCGTTGCCCGCCGGGTCATCGAGGTAGGCATCGAATCCGGCAAGCTCGTCGAGGTCGTCGATGGCCTCGCGATCGACGACGAAGTCGTCGTCACCGGCCAGGCGAGCCTGCGCGACGGCAGTAAAGTCCTTGCGAGCAACGATTCCAGCAAGAACTACGCGGGCTGACGCAAACCACTTCTTGCCGTGAACGGTGCGGAGAATCGCCGCGCGGCGTCGAGGGAGGATCCCATGAGCTTATTCCGGTTCGGACTGCCAGCGGTACTCGCGGTCCTGCTCCTCGGCGCCTGCCAGCCAGAGGAGGGCCCCGAGGCAGACGATTCCGGGGAAGAAACACCACCGATCCCGGTCGAGACCAGCGTACCCGTTCGCGGTGATGTTTACGCCATGTACACAGGCACCGCGCCGATCGAGGCTTTCGCCGAAGCGGACGTCATTGCCAAGGTCGGCGGTGAGGTTCGCGAATTGCTCGTCGAGGAAGGGGACGATGTCGACAAGGGCCAGATCATGGCACGCCTCGACGGGGAACGCCTGCGGCTCGAGTTGAACGAATCGGAAGCCAAGCTCCGTAAACTGCAACGAGACTACGAACGTAATGTCGACTTGCAGGCGAAGGGACTGATCAGCGACGGCGATTTCGAGAAAATCAAATACGAGATGGAAGCGCTGGAGGCAGCATTCAACCTCGCAAGCCTGGAACTCGACTACACGCAAATCCGCGCCCCGATAGACGGTGTGGTTGCACAGCGCTTCGTGAAGCTCGGCAACACGATCAAGGAGGGAGACGCCCTGTTCAAGGTCACGAGCCTCGAACCGCTCGTGGCCTACCTGCACGTTCCGGAGCGCGAATACCGCAACGTCGACCCGGGCCAGCCCGTCGGCATCGAGATCGACGCACTTGCCGGCGAGACGATCGCCGCGTCCGTCAGCCGGGTAAGCCCCGTCGTCGACCCCCAGACCGGGACCTTCAAGATCACGGTTGAGATCGTCGACGCGCGGAGACGCATCAAGCCGGGGATGTTCGGCCGTATCGGCGTTATCTACGACGTGCACGAAAATGCGCTGCAGATTCCCCGCAGCGCGATCATCGAGGACCAGGGCGCGGCCAGCGTATTCGTCGTGGAAGACGACCACGCCGTCAGGAGAGCGGTACAGACGGGCTACGGCAACAAGGGCATGGTCGAGATCATCAGCGGCCTGCAGGACGGCGAGCAGGTAGTCACCGTGGGCCAGGCCAGCCTGAAACAGGATTCGCGGGTTAACGTCATCAACCGTGCCGGCGACGCAGAGCGCGCGGCCGACGCGAGTGAGAAAGGCGGCGCCGGGCAGGAATCGGACGATGCGGCGACTGATTGAGATAGCGACCGAGCGTCGCGTCACCGTCGTAATGCTCATGGTTGCCGTGGGCCTGTTCGGCATGGTGGCCCTGTCGCGGCTGAACCTGACACTGTTGCCCGATGTCTCCCACCCGACCCTGACGATCCGCACCGAGCTGACCGGCGCGGCGCCCGTCGAAGTCGAGAGCCTCATTACCAAGCCCGTCGAGGAAGCCGTCGGCGTCATTCGCAACGTCCGGCTGGTTCGCTCGGTCTCCCGCTCGGGACAGTCCGACGTCACGCTCGAGTTCCTGTGGGGCACCGACATGGACGTGGCCGGTGTCGAGGTTCGCGAGAAACTGGACCTGCTGTTCCTGCCGCTGGAGGCAAGCCGGCCATTGTTGCTGCGCTTCGATCCATCCTCCGAACCGATCATGCGGCTGGGCCTTCTCTACGAGGCGTCGGCGGACGCTGCGGACAGCACGGAGAGCCGCCTGAAAGCGCTGCGGCGTCTTGCGGAAGACCGCATCAAGACCGACCTCGAAGCCGAGGAAGGCACCGCGGCCGTCAAGGTGAGCGGCGGACTCGAAGACGAGATCCAGATCCAGGTCGATCAACAGAAGCTGTCGCAGCTCGGCATCGGTATCGGGCAGGTCGCAGAGCGCATCCGCGCAGAAAACGTCAATCTTTCCGGCGGCAGGCTCGAGGAAGGCGACCAGCGATTCCTGGTTCGAACGCTGAATGAATTCGAATCGGTCGACGAGTTCAGTGACGCGATCGTAGCCTACGTTGCCGATCGTCCCGTCTACCTGCGCGACATTGCCACCGTGGAACGCGGTTACAAGGAGCGCGAAGCGATTACGCGTGTCAAGGGGCGCGAATCCGTGGAACTCGCGATATACAAGGAAGGCGACGCGAACACGGTGCAGGTCGCGAAGCGCCTCCAGGGACGCCTGCAGCGCGTTCGCGAGTCGTTGCCCGCGGACATGGAACTGGTCGGGATTTACGACCAGTCGCGCTTCATTTCCTCGGCCGTCAACAACGTCAAGAGCGCCGCGATTGTCGGCGGCATCTTTGCAATCATCGTCCTGTACGGATTCCTGCGCGACGCACGCTCGACGGCGATCGTCAGCATCGCGATCCCGGTCTCCGTGATCGGGACGTTCCTGTTGATGTACACCAACGATGTATCGCTGAACATCATGTCCCTCGGCGGCATCGCCCTTGCGGTCGGCATGCTCGTCGACAACTCCATCGTCGTGCTCGAGAACATCGTGCGCAAGCGAGAACAGGGAGAGGGCATCGCCGAAGCGGCCACGCATGGCACCGCGGAAGTCGCTTCCGCCGTCGTCGCCGCGACGCTGACGACGATCGCGGTTTTCTTCCCGATGGTGTTCATCTCGGGGATCGCGGGCCAGTTGTTCCGCGACCAGGCGCTGACCGTCACGTTTGCATTGCTGTTTTCGCTGATCGTCGCCCTTACGGTCATACCCATGCTGTCTGCCCTCGGTGCCGGCAGCCGCTACGCCGGCGAGCAGGAAAGCGGCCCCGCGGGCCGCTTCACCCGCCTGGTCGCCGCAATGGTTCGGGCGTTCGGCTTCGTGTTCGTGGGTTTCAGGTGGCTGTTCTGGGCTCTTCTGTGGCTGCCTACGCAGGTCTTCCAGCGATTCTACGGCACCGTTGCCGCCGTCTACCCGGCGCTGTTGCGCTGGTCGCTGCAACACCGCGCAGCCGTCCTGGTCGGCGCCCTGCTGATATTCATGGGCAGCATGGCCCTCGTGCCGCGCCTCGGCAGCGAACTCATACCGCAGCTGTCGCAGGGCGAGTTCAACGTGGACCTGCGCTTGCCACCTGGCGCCACGCTCGCGGAGACGGACCGCGCCATACAGGCTGCGCAGCGCGCTACCACGACCATCGATGCCGTCGTGCTCGATTATTCGGTCGCGGGGACCGGTAACCGGCTCGACGCGAATCCCGTCGACGCCGGCGACAACACCGGCACGCTCAGTGTCGCCCTGGTGCCGGGCGCCGGGCGAGAAGCCGAGAGCGCGACGATGGACGCGATGCGTCGCGCGCTTGCCGTTGTTCCCGGCGTGCAGTACGAGTTTTCGCGGCCGTCGCTGCTGAGCTTCGCGAGCCCGTTGCAGATCGAGATATCAGGCTATGACCTCGAGCAGCTCGCGCTGGTGAGCCGGGCCGTCGTATCTCAGATGTCGAACGACGACCGCTTCGCGGACGTCCGCACGACGGTCGAGAACGGCAACCCCGAGATCCAGATCGTGTTCGACCAGGAGCGTGCCGCGAAGCTCGGGCTGGCGGTACGCGACATAGCCGACCGCGTCGTGGCGAGCGTGCGGGGTGAGGTTGCCACTCGCTATACGTGGCGCGACCGCAAGATCGACGTCCTCGTGCGCAGCGTCGACACACGGCAGTCCAGCGTCGACGAGATCAGGCGGCTGATCGTCAACCCGGAATCGGAGCGGCCCGTCACGCTCGAGGCCGTCGCGAAAGTCGACATCGCCCGGGGGCCCGCCGAAATCCGGCGCGTCGCCCAGGAACGTGTCGCCATCATCACGGCGAACGTCGCATATGGCGATCTCGGCGCGGCTTCCGCCGCAGCCGGCAACATACTCGACCGCATTCCCATGCCGCCGGGCATCAATGCCATCGTTTCGGGACAGAGCGAGGAGATGCAGGAATCGTTCACCTCCATGCAGTTCGCTCTCGCGCTGGCCGTGTTTCTCGTCTATCTCGTCATGGCGTCGCAGTTCGAGTCGCTGATTCACCCGTTCGTAATCCTGTTCACGATCCCGCTGGCACTCGTCGGTGCCGTCCTGGCATTGTTCGTTACCGGCACCACGATCAACATCGTCGCTTTCATCGGCGTCATCATGCTCGCGGGGATCGTTGTCAACAACGCCATCGTGCTCGTCGACCTCATCAACCAGTTGCGCGCAAGCGGCATGGGGCGCGTCGAGGCGATCATGGAAGCCGGCACCGCCAGGCTGCGGCCGATACTGATGACCTCGCTGACCACGGCGCTCGGCCTGCTGCCGATGGCACTCGGCTTCGGCGAAGGGGCGGAAGTAAGGACGCCGATGGCCATCACGGTGATCGGCGGCTTGCTGGTGTCGACACTGCTGACCCTGCTCGTGATCCCGGTCGTCTATTCGCTGCTGGACCGCAAACGCTGGCCGGCTGCGGTCCCGCTGGCTGCAGCGCAGAGCCGGTCATGAGGCATACCGAGATTGCATTGCGACGGCCGGTCACGACCGTCGTCGTCTTCGTTGCCCTTGCCCTGGTCGGGCTGATCGCTGCCCGCCTCCTGCCGCTCGAGAAATTTCCCGACATCGAGTTCCCCGGGATTTTCGTCCAGATCCCGTACGATGGTTCGTCGCCGGAAGAAATCGAGCGGCTGATCACGCGGCCGGTCGAAGAAGCGCTCGCGACCCTGTCCGGCGTGGAACGGATGTTTTCGACGTCGACGGAGAACGACGCGCAGATATTCCTGCAGTTCGACTGGGAACAGAACATGGGCGCGAAGGGTATCGAGGCCCGTTCCAAGGTCGACGGTATCCGTCACCAGTTGCCCGACGACATCCGCCGGGTCTTCGTATTCACCGGCTCGCTCGGCGACCAGCCCGTCCTGCAGCTGCGCATATCCAGCGACCGTGACCTGTCCGACAGTTACGACCTGCTCGACCGGCTCCTGAAACGCCGGCTCGAGCGTATCGACGGCGTTTCGCGCGTCGAACTGCAGGGCGTCGACCCACGCGAGATTCGCATCCTCCTCAACGCCGATATGATCGCGGCCTACGGCATCGACGTGGCCGACCTGCGTGACCTGCTGACACGCAGCAACTTCGCGGTCAACGCGGGCCGCCTGACCGCCGGCGACCAGCGCCTCAGCGTGCGTCCGCGGGGTGAGTTCGGATCGGTCGAGGACATCCGCAATCTCGTCGTCTCGGCGGACGGTCTGCGGCTCGGCGACATCGCACGAGTCGAGCTGCACACGCCCGAGCGGAATTACGGCAGGCATCTCGACCGCGACTATGCAATCGGCGTTTCGGTCAACAAGACGACCGGATCCAATCTCGTCGATGTGACCGACCGCGTGCTCGCCGAGGTCGAGGAAGTGGGCCGACTGCCGCAAATGAGCGGGATCAACATCTTCCCGCTGGACAATGCCGGCGACAGCGTGCGCAAGTCGCTCTCCGACCTGCTCAATGCGGGCCTCCTCGGCGGCCTGCTCGCCATCGTCGTGCTGTATCTTTTCCTGCGCCAGGTATCCACCACGCTGATCGTCATTTCGTCGGTGCCTTTTTCGTTGCTGATCACCCTGGGCGCGCTTTATTTCGCCGGGCTCTCGCTGAACATCCTGTCCATGATGGGACTCATGCTCGCCATCGGCATGCTCGTCGACAACGCGGTCGTGGTTACCGAGAGTATTTTCCGCCACCGCGCAATGGACAAGGAGAATCCCTTCGATGCGACGCTCAAGGGCGTGCGCGAGGTCGGCACGGCGGTGATCGCGGGTACGGCGACGACCGTCATCGTCTTCGCACCGATCATCGTCGGCACCAAGAACGACATCATGGTGTTCCTCACGCACGTCGCAGTGACGATCATCGTTGCCCTGCTGGCATCTTTGCTGATCGCGCAGACGCTCGTCCCCATGCTTGCCGCCCGAATCAGGCTGCCGAAGCCCCCGAGGAGCGGCGCGCTGATACCGCGGTTGACGCGCGCCTACACCCGGAGTCTTCGCTGGATCATTGCTCACCCGTGGTGGACAGGCCTCGGCATCATCATGACCTGCGTCATCGGTGTCTTGCCGCTGGTACTGCAGCTGGTCAAGTTCGACATGTTCCCGCAGGACGTCGGCCGGCGTCTGTACATGCCCTACCACATCGAGGGACAGCACCCGGTGGAGCGCGTCGAGGCCGCCGTCGACACGATCGAAGACTACCTGTTCTCGCGGCAGGAGGAATTCAATATCCGTTCGGTCTACAGCTATTACGATCAGGGTCAGGCGCAGTCTGCGTTGCTGTTGACCGAGGAGGAGGACGCGACCCTGTCGACCAAGGAGATCATCAAGCGCATCGAAGCGGATATGCCGACACTCGCCATCGGCAAACCATCCTTCCAGTTCGACCAGCAGGGTGGCGGCGAAGGCTTCACCGTGCAGATTTCGGGCGATTCGACGGAGTTGCTGAACGAACTGGGCGACGAAGTTGCCCGCGCCCTGTCGTCGATCGAAGGCCTCAAGGACGTGCGCTCCGACGCCGAGTCCGGCGAAAACGAAGTGCGCGTCTCTATCGACAGGGACAGGGCGGCACTCGTCGGGCTTACGGCTGCCGAAATTGCCCAGACCGTCGCCATCGCCATGCGCGGCGAAAACCTGCGGGAGTTTCGCGGAGAAGCGGGTGAGATCGAGGTCCGGCTCGCTTTCCGGGAGGATGACAAGCAGAGCGTCGAGCAGCTTGCCAGCCTGCCCTTGTTCACGCCGGACGGCCGGCGCATCAATCTCGGCAGCGTAGCATCACTCCATGTCAGCCGCTCGCCGGCCACCATCCGGCGCACCGACCGGCAGACGGCCGTGATCCTCTCCGGTAACCTGGAAGACGACGTCAGCAAGGAAGACGTCAGGCCCGCGGTCAAGAGCCTGATGGACCAGATCGAGCTGCCACCAGGCTACAGCTGGAAAGAGGGGCGCGGCTTCGAGCGGACCGACGAGACCCAGGCCATGATGGCCACCAACATCCTGCTCGGCATCGCCTGCATATTCCTCGTCATGGCTGCGTTGTTCGAGTCCCTGTTGCTGCCGTTCTCGATCATTCTCGGCTCGATCCTGTTCTCGATCTTCGGCGTATTCCTGTTCTTCGCCGCGACCGGCACCACGTTCTCGTTCATGGCCATGATCGGCATCATGATCCTCATCGGCGTGGTCGTTAACAACGGCATCGTGCTGGTCGACCACGTGAACAACCTGCGCATGCAGGGCCTGTCGCGCGATACGGCAATCCTCGACGCAGGGCGCGACCGTCTGCGCCCGATCCTGATGACCGTCGCCACGACGATCGTTGGACTGACACCGCTCGCGCTGGGTACCACGCAGATTGGCGGCGACGGCCCGCCGTATTACCCGATGGCCCGCGCCATCATCGGCGGCCTCGCATTCTCGACCGTGGTTTCGCTGTTCGTGGTGCCGGCGCTCTACATCTATTTCGACAAGCTGGCGGCGTGGGGCAGGAAAGTCCTGCGAACCGCACGCCGCCAGGGCGCACCTGCTGCGGGTACGGCTACGCCTTCCTGAGGCGCCGCCGCCCCGAGACGGCTGCGGAAAAGCCGAGCAGGACCAGCAGCAACATGTCGCTCGCACCACCCCCGCCGCTGTTGACCGTCACGCGCGTTTCCGGCGCCGGCGTATCACGTTGCATGTCCTCGAGCGGCAGGAACGCCAGCTCCGACGTGTCCTCGGGGCCGAACCAGGCGAGGAACTCGGACGTATCGGCATCGAATACCTCGATGAGAATATCGTAGTCGCCCCTCGGATAGCCCGACACCAGGTCCGTTACGATGACGTAGTCGTCGCTGCCCGACGAGCCGAAGATCGTGAAGTCCTCGGTTACCGCGTATTCTTCCCACGGCCCGCCTTCGTAGCTCAGGTAGGCCACTGCGTAAATCTCGGCTACGGAGTAATACGTGTCGACATCGAACAGCATGTCGATGCCCGAGTAATAACCGTCGCGGTCGCTGTCGCCGTAGAGTTCGATGTCGGCAAGATAGAACCAGAAGTCCGCGTTGGCCGATGTCGACTGGACTGACGATGCCTTCGACGATGCGCGCGACCTGTCCTTGTCGCGACTCCTGGCGCTCATACCCAGCGCCTCGTATTCGTCGCGGGATTCCTTTATCGCGACAGCGTTTTCGCGCCCGTCGCCCTGCAGGTGGGTCGAGAGAGTGATGCGCTTGTCCGCGTCGTCCCCGACGACCGCTGCCGCCGACGTCGCCGATATCGCTACCAGGATCGCCGCCGCAGTCAACAGTGCGATCGCCGGTTTTCTGTCAAGCTGTGCCGTGATCATGAGTCCTTCCTCGATTCGCTTTTCGACGATTCCATTTAACGCGCAGATGCATGAATCGAAGCTGAACTGCTGGGAAGCCCGCGGCACCCGTGAGAACATGCAAGGTGGCCCTAACCCACTCGAGGCACCCGTTTACCCGTGGTTCAGGAAACTCACGCCGCACCGGTCGGTAACGCGATCGCGTTGATACTGCTCGGGGTCATGGGCGGACTCGGGCTCGACCTCTGTGCGAAAGCGATCCTCGAAACCTATCCGCTCGAGCAGTTCGTTTTCCTGCGCAGCCTCATCGGGCTTCTGCTGTTCCTGCTGCTCGCACGGCAGTTCGGCGGGTTCAGGAGTCTCGTGACGCGCCGCTGGCGCTGGCACCTGTTGCGCACGCTGCTGGCCTGCGGGGCAATGTTCGGTTTTTTCTACGGTCTCTCGAAAATGCCGCTCATCGATGCGCTCACGCTGGGGTTCACGGCGCCGTTGATAATGACGGCGCTGTCCGTGCCACTGCTCGGCGAGCACGTGGGCTGGCGCCGCTGGCTGGCCGTCGTTGCAGGGTTCGCCGGTGTGCTCATGATCCTGCGTCCCGGCACGGGGACCCTGTCACTCGCTGCATTGAGCGTGCTCTTCGCGGCCGTCTGCTATGCCTGCCTGGCGATCACCGCACGCAAGCTCGCCGACACGGAGTCGACCTTCGGCCTGTCGGTGTACGTGATTGCCGGGCCGATGATGATCTCTGGACTGCTCTCGGTGGACGGAGACTGGATAGCGCCGGACGTCACCGGCTGGATGCTGTTTGTCACGGCAGGCGCGTGTTCCGTCATCGCCTGGATCGGCCTGGTCGGAGGATACCGCCGAGCGCCGCCTGCCGTTCTCGCACCGTTCGAATACACCGCGCTGATCGCCGGCGCGGCGGCAGGCTACCTGATCTGGAACGAGATACCCGACCGATGGGTGCTGGCCGGCGCACTCGTGATCATTTCATCGGGACTGTACATCGTGTACCGCGAGGTCGGGACCGCGGCCTCGATGCGCTACCTGCGGGCCCTGACAGCCAGCGGCAGCGCGCTGCTGTCGCGGCGGCGCAATGCCGCCGGGCGGGACGCCTGATTCAGCTGCTTTCGACGTCCCCGGCCTGGAGTCCGGCGATCTGCGCCGGCGTGACGCCGAGCGACCCGGCGACATTGTTGAAGAAATCGACTTCCAGCGGGCTTACCACGTGGTCGCTGCGGAAAATGTCCGCGAGGGCCTGGATGGTCTCCGCGCGGTCCTGCGGCCGCATCTTGCTCTGAACCTTGGACAGGTATTTGCGCAGACCCGCTTCCGCGTACAGCTCGGCGCGAGCGGCGACACGCACGTCCGCGGCACTGACGTCCTCCCCGGTATGCTTCTTGATGATCTCCTGGATTCGCGCGACCTCGATCGACTGGATGTTGATGTCCGCGTCCGCGGCCCTGGCAAGGGTCATCAGGAGTACTTCCTTGAACAACTCGTTCTGCTTGTCTTCGCCGATGTCCGAGCCGCCGAAGATGTTCAATACGTTCTTGAGATCTGCGAGTGCCATTACGTCCTCTCTCCCGAGTTCTTGATTGTTCGATTACGGTTGCCGCACGGCAGGCAAGGGCCAAAGTATACACGTCTAGCGGCGCATCGGCTGCCTTTGCCGGTAGGTGAGCGAGCGCCATAGCCACTCCAGCGGACCGAAGCGGAAATGCTTTAGCCACCAGGGACTTACCAGTAACTGAACCCCGACCACGACGGCGACCAGGGCCTGCTGCCAGAGCCTGGGAACGTCACCGTACAGCCCCAGGCCGTAGCCGTAGAACAGGGTCGTCATGAGCAGCGAATGCGCCAGGTAGTTCGACAGTGCCATCCGGCCCACGGCAGCGAAGCGCTCCACGAGGGCACGCATGATGCCCGATCTCACCACCAGGACGACGGCGCCGATGTGGCCGAACGCGACCAGGATACTGCCGAAGTAGTTCGGGATCCCGCCGAAACGGGCGACGTAAACCGGATCGAACCGGTGTGCCTCCAGGAGCACCGCACTCATGACTGCGAGCGGCACCCCGACACCGTAGCCGACGGTGGCCAACGTCCGGTAGAAGCGCGTGCTGCATTCGCCCGACAGCACACCGAGCTTCATGAGCGCCATCCCGAGCAACATCAGCCCGCCCACTCGCCACACGACGAATACCAGCGTCAGGTTGACCTGCATGAATGCCACGAACGGCGCACGCTGCGTGAATGCGTCGACGTAGCTGCCCCGGTATGCCGCGACCTCGGCCGCGATGTCCGCTTCGGTCGGCGCGAAGAACGGGCGAATCTCCCGCCACTCGTCGAGTTTGCGTTGCTGGTCCGCGTCGAGTGTCGCGCCCTGCGCCTGCTGTGCTTCTATCCCGGCAACGTCGGCCTGCAGTTCCTCCATGTAGAAAGAGCCGCCGAAATTGAACAGCAGTGTGACCGGCAGCATCGCGCAGGCGATGAGAATGAGCGTCCTCGGCGATGCCTTGCGCAGCAGGAACACGACCATGCCCATCAGCGCGTAATGAAACAGGATGTCGCCGAACCAGATGAAATAGGCGTGCAGCAACCCGAACACCAGTAGCCAGGCACTCCGGCGGAAGAAGACGTGCGCGAAAGGCGCACCGCGCGCCGCCGCGCGATTCATCATCAGCACCAGCCCGGCACCGTACAACATCGAGAAGATGCTCATGAATTTCTGGTCGAAGAACAGGTGCGTGAAGTACCACACGCCCATGTTCACCGCATCGCGGCCGCCCATGATCAGCGGGTTGTAATAGGCGGCGAGCGGCATCGCGAACGCGTAGACGTTCATGACCAGGATGCCCATTACGGCGACACCGCGCAGGGTGTCCAGGGAGGGAAGCCGCTCGGCCGCAGTGACGGGGCCGGCACGTGTCACGGCGAGCGGTTCAGGATAACCCATCGAGATCTACTTTTATAGCCTTGTTTCCCGGCCTTTTTTCCTTGGATTTCATGACGATCCGAGACATACTTTCGCTGGGCAAACTACTGAAAGGAGGTGATCCATGTCTAGTGAGATTGCAAGGTTATCGAGAGAGCCGTTGGGTCTTGGTTGGATATTGGAGCAACCTTCCGCAATCCTCTGACCCCCTGGTTTTTCGATACTGCACTCACGGGAGGCCGCCCACCGGGCGGCCTTTCTTGTTGGCGGCGAAGACCGGTGGCGGCAGCCGGAGCCACCGCCACCGGTTGTGCTCAGTCTTGCCGTGCCGGGCGGCGCCAGACCTTCGCGTCGTACAGCCGCGCCACATCGCAATCCATGAGATCGCCGACGAGCTCGCCGTGTTTGTTCCAGTCCTGCTGCTCGCTGTAACGCTGGTAGTCCTGGCCGTTCTCTGTGTGGTTGTCCCAACCGGAGACCATCTTGAAATCGAAGTCGAAGTCACCGCCACCGTAGGCCGGGAACATCATCCAGGTCGCCTCGTGATAGCCCGTTTCTGACTGGTACGTCGACCAGGCATCCAGGCCGTTCATCAATTCCGGCCACTTGCCGGAGTCATCCGGTCCCTTGCAGTCGGAAAATGCAACCACCAGTGTGTCGGGTGTCGGTCCCTCGCCGGGTGACTTGAACTCGGTAGTCGCGAAATTGGTGTGCGACTCGCACTCGATCACCTCATTGAACTGCTGGCCGATATCACTGCCCTTGCTCATCCACACGTCCGTCCCCCTGCCCATGGCTTCGCCACTGGGCCAGGAACCCAGCCAGCCGACGTCGAAGGTGTTCTCCCCGTAGTAATGCGGCGTCAATGTCATGGCGAAATAGTCCTCTCCGCCATTGCCGTCCATCCACTGGTTCCAGTTGTCGATGACCTTGTCGAGGTCCCCTGGGCCCTTCCCGGCGCGGTAGTTGCAGGTGTAGGTTTCCACCGGAACAAAACGCCGCGCGTCCTGCTCGTGGTTGTCGGCGATGGCGGGAATCGAGGCGAACGCAAGTACGGATGCCGCGCTTGCGGCGAGTATTTTCTTCATTGTTGTTCCCCTATATCGTATTTTTTTTGTCGCCCGCGAGCCGGGCGTATGGGAACAGTATAGACGACAAATCAGCCGAATATGGTTTGCAGCGCCTCGAACAGGCGATCGAGTTCGGCAATCGTATTGTAATGTACTGGCCCGACGCGCACTGCACCGCCGGACTCGTAGATGCCCAGCGACTTCGCCACTTCGACGGCATAATTGTGCCCGCTCCAGGCGAAGATGTTCGCCGCCGCGAGCGCCCTGGCGATGTCGTCCGGTGCGTGCCGCTCATGGGTGAACGCGACAGTCGGGCCGCGCCTCGGCATGGCGTCGGCGGCGGTGATGCCGTTGACCGTGACCCCCGGCAGTGACTGCAGGCCCCGGACGAGATACTTCGCCAGGGTCTGTTCGTACGCGGCAATCGCCGTCATGCCGGCACGGACCTTCTGCCGGCGATCGCCCTGCCCGCCGGCCATCGTCTCGCCGATCCACGCGAAATACTCCACCGCTGCCGCGGTCCCTGCCATGCCTTCATGCGATGCCGTGCCGGGCGAGAAGCACCACGGGATCGCGGCCGGCGCCGGCCTTACCTTGTAGGGCTCGAGTTCCTCCAGGATGTCGCGGCGCCCCCACAGCACGCCCTGGTGGGGACCGAAGAACTTGTACGGCGAACACACGAGAAAATCGCAGCCGAACGCCTGTACGTCGTTGACCATGTGCGGCGCACTTTGTACCGCATCGATGTAGGTCCACGCACCGGCATCGCGTGCGACTCGGCAAATGGTCTCGACGTCGTTGACGGTTCCCGTCAGGTTGCTGGCAGCGCAGACGCAGACAAGCCGCGTCCGATCGTTGAGCAGATTATCCAGCTCGCGGAGATCGAACTCGAACGTCTCCGTATCGAATGGCAGCCAGCGGATCGTCAATCCGCAATCGCGGGCAAGCAGCGCCCACGGCTCGACGTTTGCATCGTGATCCATGCGCGACAATATGATCTCATCGCCTGCGCGCAATTTCCGGCCGATCGAGCGAGACACGTGGAACGTCAGCGACGTCATGTTCTGGCCGAAAATGATCTCGTCCGCCGACGGCGCGTTGAGAAAGTCTGCCATCGCCTGCTGGGCATCGGCCACGATGTCGCCGACCTCCACGGACGTCCTGAAGTAACCGCCCATGTTCGCGCTCGCATGCAGCAGGCAGTGCGACATGGCGTCGACGACGCGCTGCGCGACCTGGGTTCCGGCCGGATTGTCCAGGTAGACCCTCGCAAGGCCATCGTCGGTCTGATCAAGCGCGGGAAACTGCGAGCGAATCGCTTCGAGGTCGAGAGTCATGGCAGCGTCCGTCTCTACTCTTCGGCCTTGCCGCCCCACTTCTCGCGGTGCGCATCCTCTGCCTGCTGGCGGACCTTCTGGTGCCGGCGCGTCAGCAGCAGGGAACCGGGGTCACAAACCCGTGCCTTGATCAGGCCGAGATCGCTGGCCGCATCGAACAGGCTGGGATACCAGCGCTCCCAGTTCGGCAGCAATTTCTCGACTTGATCGCGAAGACTCATTGCCCGACTGTAGCCGAGGCCACCCCGCGTGACAATGACGTGGATCCGAATTCGGGCACCGCTTCCGGTCAGGTTTCTTCCAGCATTTTGACCAGCGTTACGCCCGCCGCGAATGCCATTCCGCCCAGCACGATCAACTGTATCTGGGGAAGGAACTGCAGCGGCGCACTGGCGAGTTCGACGGGCACCGTGTTCAACAGCGGCAACAGCGCGCCAACGATCTGCATGGCCGGCTGCAACGCAAACGCCGCGCCGACGAGGACCGCGACCGGCAGCGCCAGGCGGTTGACCCACAGGCGGCGGCGCAGCCTCATGACGATCCTGTTACTGAAGCCGTCGTCTGCGATCGGCTCGGCGGCGAAGGCCGACGCCAGCAGCCGGTCAACCGCGTCTGATGTCTTTTCAGCCATATTGATGATCTTCGATTTCAAACTGCGTCCTGATCTTTTCCTTGGCACGATGGATGATCGACTTCACCGTTCCCGCGGGCAGCTCGGTTGCCTCCGAGATCTCCCGATGCGAAAGACCGCACGCATACGAGAAGATCATAATTACCCGCTCCTGTTCGTTCAATGCAGCCATCAGGGTGTCGACGTCCAGTTCCGCCTCCGGGGCGCCCTGGATTGCAGCCGGCGCCCGCTCCGCTTCGTGGCCGGCCTGTTCGACGATCTCCCGGTAGCGCTTCGATTTCCGTTTCGACTGCAGGAATGTGGTGTACGCAACCTTCAACAGCCAGCCGATGAAACTCCCGCTCCCCGAAAACGTATGAATCTTGTCCCACACGTGCAGGAAGCAGTCCTGCGCCAGGTCGTCTGCGAGCGCCTCGTCCCGCGTGAGCTTGCGCAGAAAATTGCGCACCTGCGACTGGTGGCGCCGGATGAGTTCGCCGAACGCACGCGTATCCTGGCTTGCCACCACGCGTGCGACGAGAAGCTGGTCGTCGATGGTTCGTCTCCTGCCCCCCGCCCGCGTTCAGGCGGACCTTCCGAAACGGTGCATCAGCAGGTAACCCGCGCCGAGCGACAGGGGAAACATGGAGACCCCCATCAGCGGGCCGAACGCATCGTCCTCGCCCACGAAGACCGCGAACAGCGCGATCGCCACGGCCGTGACCACGCTGATCACGCCGCGCCGTAAATCGCGTTGCGGGGATACCGGCGGGTTGACCAGGTTCTCGATCAACTCGGGCGATAGACCCTCGCCTTTTTCGATCGCGGTGCGGATCGTCTCCTGCAGGTCTCTCTTCGCCTTGTAACGGAACCAGACCCACAGCGACAACACGACCGCGAGGCCGATGAACATCGACAGGGGTATCCAGACTTCATTGGGATTCATCGTCAATTTCCTTGTTCGAGGTGAGAAAGTGTTTGTTTACATTCTCCAGATGAGCCTCGCGTGTCGATTGGATGCGCGAATTGCACATTTTTTTCTTCTTTTTTTTCAACAAGTTGAAACGTCCGTATCGCCCCACCTCGCGAAAATAACCCCGCAGGCCGCGCGGACGCGTTGTTACCGGGCATGGATATCAGAGCCCGACTGCAGGATCCGCGCTACTACCAGATTGCCGTGCTGGCCTCCCTCGTTACCTACGGGATCGTGGCACTGGACTTCGGCATACGCCCCGGGAACGCGGTAACCATCCTCGTCACGGCGCTGCTCGTGCAGTTTGCCGCAACCCGCGCCGCCGGACTACCGCGCTTCGATCCCCTGAGCCCGCTGATCACGTCACTGTCGCTGACGCTGCTGTTTCGCACCGACCTCGCCCTCGTTGCGGCCCTGGCGGCCCTGATAGCGATAGCCAGCAAGTTCCTGGTCCGTGTGCGCGGCAAGCACATCTTCAATCCGGCCAACCTCGCGATCGTCACGCTCATGGTGACGAGTGATCATGCGTGGATCTCCTCGGGCCAATGGGGCAGCGCCGCCACGAACGCGTTCGCCATCGCCTGTCTCGGCTTCATCGTGCTGACACGTGCGCGGCGGGCCGAGACCACGATCGGCTTCCTCGGCTTCTATGCGCTGTTACTGTTCGGCCGCGCAGCCTGGCTCGGCGATCCGCTGGCCATCCCGGTGCACCAGCTGCAGAACGGGGCATTGCTGGTCTTCGCCTTCTTCATGATCTCGGATCCGAAAACCACGCCCGACACGCGTAGCGGGCGAATCGTCTACGCCGCGCTCGTCGCGAGTATCGCGTTCGCCATCCAGTACATGCTGTACGAGCCGCACGGCCCGATCCTGGCCCTTATCGTCACGGCGCCGCTGGTGCCTCTCATCGACTACCTGTTGCGTGGCAACCCCTATCACTGGGCGCGATTCGGAGCAGCGCCTGCCAATGGAATCGAAGGAGCACGTTCATGAAATTTCTCGTCACCGTCCTTGCCGCCATCGTCACCCTCTGTATCAGCAGCGCAGCGCAGGCATTCTGCGGCTTTTACGTGGCCAGGGCCGACACCAGCCTGTTCAACCGCGCTTCGCAGGTCGTGCTCGTGCGCGACGGCGAGCGCACCGTAATTACGATGGCAAACGACTTCGAGGGCGACGTGGAAGACTTCGCGGTCGTCGTGCCGGTACCGACCTTCATCGAGCGCGGCCAGGTCAACGTCGGCGACAAGGCGGTGATCGATCATCTCGATGCCTATACGTCGCCGCGGCTGGTCGAGTACTTCGACCCCGATCCGTGCACGGCATTGCGGCGGCTGGAGTTGGCGCAGGAAATGGCCGCGCTGCCGTCGTCCAAGGCGGCGAATGCGGCCGAAGCGCGCTCCCAGGGCGTCACGATCGAGGCGAGTTACACCGTCGGCGAATACGACATCCTGATCCTGTCCGCGAAGGAGAGCGACGGCCTGATCGAGTGGCTGAACGACAACGGCTACCGTATTCCCCGCGGCGCCGACAAGGTTGTCGGCAGCTACCTGAAACAGGGCATGCGCTTCTTCGTCGCCAGGGTCAACATCGAGGAGCAAAGGAAAGCAGGCTATACCTACCTGCGTCCGCTGCAGGTCGCCTACGAGAGCAACAAGTTCATGCTGCCTATCCGGCTCGGGACGCTCAACGCGCAGCAGCAGCAGGATCTCTACGTGTACGCCCTGACCCGCACCGGGCGCGTCGAGACCACCAACTACCGTACGGTGAAACTGCCCAGTGACGTGGATGTCCCGGCGTTCGTGAAAACGGACTTTGCGGACTTCTACCGTGACATGTTCGCGCGCCGGACGGCGGCCGAGAACAACCGCGGCGTGTTCCTCGAGTATGCGTGGGACATGGCCTGGTGCGATCCCTGCGCGGCCGACCCGCTGTCGCACCGCGAACTGCGCAGTCTCGGCGTGTTCTGGCTGGCGGAAGGCGCGGTCCCGCAGAAGATCGCGCCACCGCAGGCACAGGACGTGTTCGTGACCCGGTTACACGTCAGGTACGACCGCGCAAACTTCCCCGAAGACCTGGTGTTCCAGGAAACCGGGGACCGCCAGAACTTCCAGGGGCGCTACGTGATCCGTCACCCGTGGAAGGGCGAGGCCAGTTGCGACGCAACCGCGTATTACGAAGAGGTAAGAAAGCGCCAGGAGCGGGAAGCGCAGCAGCTTGCCAGTCTCACCGGATGGGATATCGAGAAGATTCGCGCGAGGATCGACTTCCCGGCGCCGCAGCGGATGGACGAGCAGCCGGCGCCCTGGTGGAAGCGCCTCTGGGACTGAGACACGGCGTGCGGGCGCCTGCCGGCGCCCGCCTGTCTACCGGTAGCGCCTGAGAATCCTGTCGAGCTCGCCTTTCGGCGGCCGCAGCGACTCCATGGGCAGTTCGGCGAACGGGGTATCGACGTTGCCCATCAGGTCGTGCATTTCCTTGCGCTCATCGTTGATGTAGAGCAGCCCGGTGACGATCTCGCCCGCGTTGAATCGCTCGCGCAGGTACTTGAAGGCGCGCGCACGGCTCGTCGGGTCGTAATCCTTGTCGAGCTTGCGCAGCATGATCTTGCTGCCATCGTGAAGCGCAACCGGAATCGCCGAACCCTGCTCGTACTCTGCCGTGATTTCCTCGGACACCGATACGTAATCGACGTCTACGACATGGTTGTAGAACTCGCGGGTGTGGGCGTAGCTCTTCGTCGAGCCCTCGTGGTTGTTGAACGTCACGCACGGGCTGATGACATCGACGAGCGAGAAGCCCGGGTGCAGCAGCGCCCCCTTGATGAGCGGCACGAGCTGCCCCTTGTCGCCCGAGAAGCTCCGCGCGATGTAGGTGGCACCGAGACTGAGGGCCGTGCTCACGGGATCGATCGGTTCCTGCTGGTTGGGCAGGCCCTTCTTGGGCCTGGTGCCGATGTCCGCGGACGCCGAGAACTGCCCTTTGGTCAGGCCATAAACGCCGTTGTTCTCGATGATGTAACACATGTTGACGTTGCGGCGAATCGCGTGCACGAACTGGCCCGCACCGATCGACAGCGAGTCACCGTCCCCGGAGACGCCGATGTACATCAGGTGGCGATTCGCGGCATTGGCGCCTGTCGTGACCGAGGGCATGCGGCCGTGCACGGCATTGAAGCCGTGCGACTGCTTCACGAAATACGCCGGCGTCTTCGACGAGCAGCCGATCCCGCTCATCTTGGCGAGCATGTGCGGTTCGACATCGAGTTCGAACACGGCCTGGATGATCGCCGCGGTCACCGAATCGTGGCCGCACCCTGCGCAGAGCGTGGATACGGCACCTTCGTAGTCTCGCGACGTCAAACCCAGCTTGTTCTTGCGCAGGCTGGGATGGGATACGCGGGGTTTTGCAATGTAGCTCATGCGGCGCGACCTTTGGCCATTTCCTCGAGAACCTTGTCGACGACAAACCCGGCATTCATCGGCATGCCGTTGTAGTGCAGCAGCGGAACCAGCTTGTCCGGCCGCAGGTTGAGCTCCAGAATCAGCAATGCGCGTAGCTGCGCGTCCCGATTCTGTTCGACGACGTAGACGACCTCGTGCTTGTCGATGAACTCCCTGACCGACTCGCTGAACGGAAATGCCCTCACACGGCAGTAATTCAAACCGATGTTCTCCCGGCCGAGCCTGTCCAGGGCCTCCTTGCAGGCGCCATTGCCACTGCCGACGGTGACGATTGCGGCATTGTTGAATTTCGAGTACGCGATTTCCGGCTGCGGCACGAGTCCGCGGGCCGTCTCCCACTTGACCATCAGGCGGTCGACGACATCCTGGTAGTCCGCCGCATTCTCGGTATAGGCACCGTACTTGGTATGCCCGGAACCGCGCGTGAAGTAGGACCCTTTGGGATGCGTGCCGGGCAGCGTGCGGTAGGGTATGCCGTCACCATCCACGTCGAGGTAGCGGTAGAACGCGTCCATCTTCTCGAGATCCTGCGCAGAGAGCACCTTGCCCCTGTCATGGACGTAATCTTCGTCCCATTCGAATTCCTGCACCATCCAGTCGTTCATACCGATGTCCAGGTCGGAGAGCACCATCACAGGCGTCTGCAGACGGTCCGCAAGGTCGAACGCCTGCGGCGCCATCGTGAAACACTCGTAGGGGTCCGCCGGGAACAACAGGACGTGCTTGGTGTCACCGTGCGAAGCGTACGCGCAACACAGGAGATCGGACTGCTGGGTTCGCGTCGGCATGCCCGTCGACGGCCCGGTCCGCTGCACGTTGAAAATGACGGCCGGTATCTCGGCATAGTAGCCGTAGCCGATGAATTCGCTCATCAGCGAGATGCCGGGACCGCTGGTCGGCGTGAAGGAGCGCGCGCCCATCCAGCTCGCGCCCAGCACCATGCCTATCGCGGCGAGCTCGTCCTCGGCCTGGATGATCGCGTAGGTTCGCTTGCCCGTTTCCGGGTCGATGCGATACTTCGCGCAGAATGAGCGGAATGCATCCATCAATGACGTCGACGGGGTAATCGGGTACCACGCGCCGACCGTCGCGCCGGCGTACACGCAGCCGAGCGCCGAAGCGGTATTGCCGTCGATCACGATGTGCTTGCTCGTCGCATCCATCTTCTCGACCCGCGGCGGCCGCGGTCCGCTGAAATGTTCCCTCGCGTAATCGTAGCCGAGATGGATAGCCTCCATGTTGGCGGCGATGAGGTGCTGTTTTTCCGCAAACGTCTCCTCGAGCAGGCCCTTGATTACTTCCAGGTCGATATCCGTCAGCGCGGCGATGACCCCGACATAGGCGATGTTCTTCATCAGGATCCGCGTGCGCACGCCGTCGAAGCGCTCGTTGCACATGCGCGAGAGCGGCACGCCGATGACCGTGATGTCGCCCCGGTTCAGCTGCCTGCTGCGCGGCCAGGTGGAGTCGTAGACCAGCCATCCGCCCGCAACGACGTCGGCCATATCCTGTGCGTAGGTCTGGGCGTTCATCGCCACCATGATGTCGACGCGGTCCGAGCGCGCCTGGTAGCCGGCCCCGGTGACCCGGATCTCGTACCACGTCGGCAGTCCCTGGATATTCGACGGGAAGTAGTTCTTGCCGACGACGGGGACGCCCATGCGGAATATGGCCTTGCGCAACAAGCCGTTCGCGCTGGCCGACCCGGTGCCGTTCACCGTGGCGATCTTTATGACGATGTCGTTGGTTCCTGACACTCGATGACCTTCAGCTCATGCGGCGCCAGCGCCGGCCTTTTTCGGTTGTGCCCCGTCTGCCTCGTCCGCAGCGTAGGGAATAAGCACCTGTGATTTCTGCATGTCCCATGCGCCGGTCGGGCAGCGCTCGGCGCACAGCCCGCAATGCACGCAGATATCCTCGTCCTTGACCATCACGCGCGCCGTGTGCGGCAACTCGGCCGAGACGTACAGCGCCTGCTCCGGGTTTTCCGCGGGCGCCGACAGCCGCGTACGCAGGTCTGCCTCGTCGCCGTTGTGGGTGATCGTCAGGCAGTTGACCGGGCAGATGTCGATGCAGGCATCGCATTCGATGCACAGCTTCGCGGTGAACACGGTCTGGATGTCGCAGTTCAGGCAGCGCTCGACTTCCTGGATGGTCTGCTCCACCGTGTAGCCCAGCTCCACTTCGATATCGAGCTTCCTGAAGCGTTCCTTCAGGTCCACGTGCGGCATTATGCGGCGTTCGGCCGGGTCGAAATCGTTCGAGTAGCTCCACTCGTGCATGCCCATCTTTTGCGACAGGAGATTCATGCCCGGCGGCATGCGTTTCGTGACGTCCTCGCCCTGGCAGTACTTGTGGATGGAGATCGCCGCCTGGTGGCCGTGCGCGACGGCCCAGATGATGTTCTTGGGACCGAACGCCGAATCGCCGCCGAAGAACACGCCTTTGCGCGTGCACATCATCGTGGTCTCGTCGACGACGGGACAATCCCATTCGTTGAACTCGATTCCGATGTCGCGCTCAATCCATGGGAACGCGTTGTCCTGCCCGATTGCGAGGATGACGTCGTCGCAGGGGATCATCTTCTCGCCGACGACCGTGCCGCGATCGATGCGGCCGTTCTCATCGACCTTGTATTCCATGAGCTCGAAGGTCATGCCGACGAGTTTGCCGTCCTCGATGACAAATTCCTTCGGCGAGTGGTTGACGAGAATCTCGACGTTCTCTTCCTCGGCATCCTCGAGTTCCCACTCGGATGCCTTGAAGAACCCGCGCGGCTTGCGGGCCATTACCTTGACGTCGGTGGCACCGAGACGCAACGACGTGCGGCAGCAATCCATCGCGGTATTGCCGACACCGATGATCAGCACGCGCTCGCCGATCTCCTCGATATGCTCGAAAGCGACCGATTCCAGCCAGTCGATGCCGATGTGTATGCGGTCGCTGTCGTAGCGGCCCGGGATCTCCAGGTTCTTGCCGCGCGGTGCGCCGGTGCCGACGAAGACGGCGTCGAACTCGCCGCTGTCGAGCAGTTCCTGCAGGCTTTCGATACGGTGGTTCAGCTTGAGGTCGACGCCCATGTCGACGATGTAGTTGATCTCTTCATCGAGCACCTTGGGCGGGAGCCGGAAGCGCGGGATATTGGTACGCATCAGGCCGCCTGTCGTGTCGAGCGCCTCGAAGATCGTGACCTCGTAACCGAGCGGCCGCAGATCGTTGGCAACCGTCAGTGACGCGCAACCGGCGCCGATCAGCGCCACCTTCTTGCCGTTGCTCTCCCCGCCTTGCGGCAGCCGCGCCGTGACGTCTTCACGATGATCGGCCGCCACCCGCTTCAGGCGGCAGATCGCGACCGGCTTGTCGTCCACCCGGCCGCGCCGGCACGCGGGCTCGCAGGGCCGGTCGCAAACGCGCCCGAGTATGCCCGGGAACACGTTCGACTTGCGGTTCTCGATATAGGCATCGCCGAAACGGCCCTGCGCGATGAGCCTTATATATAAGGGTACGTCGGTATGCGCAGGACAAGCCCACTGGCAGTCGACCACCTTGTGAAAGTAGTCGGGGTTGGAGGTATCCGTCGGTTTCATTTGGTTGCCACGCCCGCTTCCCGGCGAACGGGCCTATCTCACATTGGGGCTAGCATAATGACATGGGATGGAAAGTAAACCGTTTTGGTCGCAGTTACCGTCGCCGGCGGCAGACCGGTGGCGCGAGGTGCCGCAACCCTACCTGGCACGGTCGAACTCGAGCCGCTGCCCGGCGACGTTCTTCGTCAGTTCCCCGTCGCGAAAGACGACCTCGCCGTTGACGATCGTGGTATCGATGGTCGACGAGAACTCGTGACCCTCGAACGGGGACCAGCGGCACTTGCAGAGCAGGTTCGACTTCTCCACCCGGAACGGTCTGCCGGGGTCGACGATCACGAGGTCCGCATACCAGCCTTCGCGGACATAGCCGCGCTCCTTGACACCGAACAGGTCCGCCGGCGCATGGCACGCACGGTCGACGATCAGTTCGGGCGTCACTTCGCCCCGCGCCGCGAGGTCGAAGAGCACCTGCAGGGCGTGCTGCACCAGCGGCAACCCGGCGGGCGCCTTGAAATAGCCCTGCGCCTTTTCGCTCGAGGTATGCGGTGCATGATCCGTCGCTATGACGTCGATGCGACCCTCGTTCAGTGCCTTCACGAGCGCCTCCCGGTCGCTCGCCGACTTGATGGCGGGATTGCACTTGATGCGCGTTCCGAGGTCCTCGTAGCGCGATTCATCGAACCACAGGTGATGCACGCACACCTCCGCGGTGATGCGCTTTGCGGAACGATGCGCCGTCGAAAACAGCGCCATCTCCATGGCGGTGGTGAGATGCAGGACGTGTAGCAGGGCGTCATAGCGGCGCGCCAGCTCCACGGCCACGCTGGACGACTTGAGACAGGCCTCCGCCGAACGAATCGCCGGGTGTTGCGAGATCGGAACGGATTCGCCGTACTCGGCACGCGCCTTCGCCTCGTTGTCCCAGATCGTCGGCGAGTGTTCGCAATGCGTGACCACCATGACCGGCGCATGCCGGAAGATCTTCTCGAGGGCCCCCTGGTCGTCGACCAGCATGTCACCGGTCGATGCGCCCATGAAGACCTTGATGCCGCAGGCCTCGCCGACTTGGAGCGCCTTGATCTCCTCGATGTTGCGGTTGGTCGCACCCAGGTAGAAGCCGTAGTTCGCGGTACATCGGTACTCGGCCATCGCGTACTTGTCGGCCAGCGCCTGCCGCGTCGTGGTCTGGGGATTGACGTTCGGCATGTCCATGAAGCTGGTTATGCCGCCGGCGACGGCCGCCGCCGATTCGGTGGCAAGGTCGCCCTTGTTGGTGAGCCCCGGCTCCCGGAAGTGCACCTGGTCGTCGATCATGCCCGGCATCAACAAGCGCCCGTCGGCGTCGATGACCTCGACGCCGTGCGGCGGGGCTATGGAACGCCCGATCTTGCTGATCCGCTCGCCCTCGATGAGGACATCGGCATCACGCGTCTCGCCTTCGTTGACGAGGCGCGCATTGGTGATGAGCAGTCTGTTCAATCGCCCGCATCCCGGTGTGCAATCTGGCCGGCCGTCATTATGAGAGGCTCAGGCATCAAAAGCCACGGTCTGCCCTCTGCCGAGGTCGATGAAGCGCGTCGCCACCGAGAGCGCATTGCTGCGATGCGCTATGCTGATCGACGTCACGTCGAGCGTGCCGAGGTTGGCAATGACCCGGCGCTCGGTCGCATGATCGAGCTGGCTGGTCGCCTCGTCGAGGAACAGGATGCGCGGGCGCCGGTAGATCGCGCGTGCCAGCAGCAGCCGCTGCGCCTGGCCGCCGGACAGGCCACCGTCCGCTCCGGAGAGTGGCGTGTGCACGGCCATCGGCAGGTCGAGGATCTCGTCCCACAGGGCGGCGAGTTCGGCGGCTTCGCGAAGCCGCCCGATGTCGGCATCGGCCTCGAAACCCGAGATATTGTCGGCGACGGAACCCTCGAACAGCCGGTCGGACTGCAGCACGATGCCGAACTGCCGGCGCAAAGCGGCCCGGTCCCAGAGTCTCGCGTCCATGCCGTCGTAGACCAGGCGGCCGCGATCGGGCGTAAGCGAGCCGGCGAGCAGCCGCAGCAGCGTGGTCTTCCCGGCGCCCGATGGTCCGCGGATGACGATCGTTTCGCCCGCCTCGACGTCCATCGTGAAGCCCGCCAGGATCGGCGGGCCGCCAGGATAGCCGAAGCCGACCGCCTCGCAGGCTATCCTGCCATGCAATCGCCGCCGCAGCGCGCAGCGGGGCGCAGCCGGTTCCGGTGTCTCTGCAACGATCTCGGCAACGCGATCCACGTGCGAGCGCACGAGATAGAGCTGCCGCGCAGCGGCAAGCAGTTCGGCGGACGCGGACATCAGGGTGCCGCGGAGGCTCAGGAACGCGAACAACACGCCGAGGGTGAATTGCCTGTCCAGCACACCGCCGATGCCGGCGGCGAGAAAAAGGGCGTATTCGAATACCAGGATCACACCCTGGCCCGCTCCCGCGATGATCGCCAGCTGCTGCTTGCGCGTGTCCGCATTGATCGCCGTGGCGAACCCGTGCTGCCAGTGCGCGAGGCGCTGCGCCCCCAGGCCCATTGCATTGACCGCCGGGAAGGCGCGCAGCGATTCGATCAGCGAATTACCGGCCGTGGCCGCCGCGACCACCTGCTCGGTGTTGAGCGCACGTGAGCGCGGCAGCAGGGACGCATGCAGCAGTGCAACCAGCAGCACCGCCGTCAGGGATATCGCGGTCAGCAGCCGGCTGTAGACGAGCATCAGCGTGAGCGTCGCGAGCAGCACCACGGCCTGGACGACCAGCTGCAGGCTCGTGTCGGTCAGCGCGACGCGCAACGGCCGCATCGAGTCCACCCTGGACATCAGGTCACCGACGGACCGGCGCCCGACCGTGACGGCCGGCAGCCGTAACAGGTGGCGGATGATCAGCGTCGTCGAATCGGTCGCGACGCGCATCCCGGTGTAGAGCGCGACGCGCCGCCGCAGCGTATCGATGAGCACCGCCGCCAGCATGACCAGCGCAAGGCCGAAGATCACCCGGTACAGCCACAGCCGATCCTGGCCGAGCACCACCTCGTCGATCAGCAGCTGCGTTGCCACGGGCGGAGCCAGCGCCAGCAACTGCGTGGCAACGAGCAGGAACAGCATCACCGCAAGGTAGCGCGGCAAGCCGCGGAACGAGCGTAGCAGCCCCCGCAGCGACGGCAGCCGCCGCTCCGCATGCACCGGCGTATCGGGTGCCGGCGTGAATTCGACGGCCACGCCCGTGAACGCACGTCCGAATGCCTGCCAGTCGAGCACGCGGCGGCCCGCCGCCGGGTCGTTGACCACGATGCGGCGGCGGCCGACTTTGACGAGCACGACGAAATGGTCGAACTCCCAGTGCAGCAGTGCCGGCAGGCCCAGGCGGCGCATTTCCGCGAGACCCAGCCGCAGGGGACGGCCGACCATCCCGAGGGAGTCGGCGATGCCGAGCAGCGCACGCAGGTCGGGCCGCGGCTCGCCGAAGCGCCGGCGCATGGCCGTGAGGTCGAGGTCATGACCGAAATGATTGGCGATCATGGTGAGCGCGGCGAGGCCGCACTCCGTCCGCCGCGATTGCAGCACGACCGGGACTCCCATCCTCAGGACCGCACCGGATCCCCGGATACCGACCGCAGCAGCCAGCGGTAAAGCGGCCAGCGGGCGCGAACGAGGTCGGCCTCGAACGACGTCCCCGGCGGCAGTAGCCAGCGCCGCCCGCCCGCCTCGATCGCCGCGTGCCTCAGGCGCGCGCGCACGACGAAGGCAGGGCCCGTCAGCGGCACATCCGTGTCGATCTCGGCGGGCGGCAGTGCAACCGTCGAGATCGCCGTCACCACCGCGGTCCGGGTGCCGAAGAACGGGTGCGGATACGCCTTCAATTGCAGCTCGACGCGCTGCCCCACGGCAACCATGCCGGCATTGTCAGGACTCAGGAACAGCCGCGCTTCGAGGCGGCTCTCCGGCGCGTACAGCGTCATGACGACGTCGCCGGCCGCGACGTCTTCGCCGGGGCGCACGGTGAGGCCCGAGACGAGACCGCGGCCCGGGGCCGTGATCTCGAGTGCCGATTGCAGCTCGCTCGCGGCGATCTGCCGCAGCAGCGCTTCCCGCCGCGCGCCGGCCTCCCTGCGCATGGCCGCCAGCGACTCGCCGTCGCGGGCAAGCTGTTGCTCGATCGAGAGGCGCTCGTCCTGCAGGGCCAGCACCCGCTGCCGTGCGGCGAGATTCGCCGCCCTCGACAACAGGACGGCGGCGGCGGTTTCCGCCACCGCATCCTCGGCAATCGCATGCGCGACAGCCAGCTGGCGGACCCTGTCCGCCCGTGCCGCGGCGATGTCCGCCTGTTCCTCGCGAACCCGTGCCTCGGCCCGCGCTGCCGCGACGCGCTCCCCGGTCAGCTGCAGCCGCCTGCGGTTGAGACTCTCGCGCGCGGCAGCCAGCTCGTCCTGCCGTTCGGTCGCCGCTTCGAGCATTCGCAGCTCGCGCTGCAGGGATGCAATGCGGGCGGCGGGTTCGGGCTCCCGTCCCGGCGCGCGCTGCCCCCCGGAGAGGCTCAGGATCACCTGGCCCGGCGTTACGCTGTCGCCGTTCGCGACCGCCAGGTATTCGACGCGCCCGGCCCGCGGCGCCCTGACCTTCAGCAGCCCCTCCGGCGGCAGCAGTACGCCGTAGGTCCGGACGCGGTCGGGGATCTCGATCGAAACCACTGCCGCGCCGAGCAAGCCGATGACGACGGTCGCCGCACCGATGGCGAACGCGGCCGACGGCGGCACCGCCACCCGTGCGGGCCCGAACCAGCGCTGCCGCCTCGCAGCCACTGCCCGTGCGCGGAACAGCGGCGTGTGCCCCCGGGGCGTGCCATCGCCCGCGGCGCGGGGTGCGGTTGGATGATCGGCCATGGCGACATGCAAACACCCCGCGGATGCCGCGGCGAGCCCCGATTCCATGCAATTCACGAAATTTTTGCGGCGCTTGCCCGGGTGTGCGATAACCGCAGGTCCTATGCCCGAGACCGCAACAACCACCGAGGACTACCTGCAGCGAATCGCGAACACGTCCGTGTACGACGTCGCCCGCGAAACGCCGCTGGAGTTCGCCAAGAACCTGTCCGCGCGCTTCCACAACCGCATCTGGCTGAAACGCGAGGACCTGCAGCCCGTCTTCTCGTTCAAGCTGCGCGGCGCCTACAACAAGATCGCCTCGCTGTCCGACGAAGCACTACGGGAGGGAGTGATCTGCAGTTCGGCGGGCAACCATGCCCAGGGTGTCGCGCTTGCCGCGAAGCGGCGCGGTGTCCGCGCCGTGATCGTGATGCCCGTCACCACGCCTTCGATCAAGGTGGACGCCGTGCGCGCCCTGGGTGGCGAGGTCGTGCTGCACGGCGACACCTACGATGACGCTTACGCGCATGCGAGCGCCTTGCAGGAACAACAGGGGCTCACGTTCATCCACGCGTTCGACGATCCCGACGTCATCGCCGGCCAGGCCACGATCGGGGTCGAAGTCATGAAACAGAGTGGCGGCAAGGTCGACGCCATTTTCGTCCCCATCGGCGGCGGCGGCCTGATCGCCGGCATCGCCGTGTACGTCAAATCGCAGTGGCCCGACGTCCGTGTCATCGGCGTCGAGCCCGACGACTCGGCGGCGATGAAGGCGTCGCTGCAGGCCGGGAAACCCGTCAGGCTGGACCACGTCGGTATTTTCGCGGACGGTGTGGCCGTGCGCCGCGTCGGCGATGAGACCTTCCGTCTCTGCCGGGAACACGTCGACGAGGTCATAACCGTCGATACGGATCACGTCTGCGCTGCGATCCAGGACATTTTCGAGGAAACCCGATCGATCGTCGAACCGGCCGGCGGACTCGCCATCGCGGGCGTGAAGAAGTACATCGTCGACAACGGCATCGAGGACCGGGACCTGGTCGCCATTTGCTGCGGCGCCAACGTGAACTTCGACCGGCTCCGTCACATCGTCGAGCGGGCGGCCATCGGCGAGGAAAAGGAAATGTTGCTCGCGGTCGAGATACCCGAAGAGCCGGGCAGCTTCCGGCATTTCTGCGAGGTGCTGGGGCGGCGCAGCGTCACCGAGTTCAATTACCGCTACAGCGACTCGGCGAAAGCGCATATCTTCGTCGGCGTGGAACTGCGCCGCGGCCGCGCGGAACGGCGCGAACTGGTGCAGCAACTGCGGGCCGAGGGCTACCCGGTCGAGGATCTGAGCGACAACGAGATGGCGAAGCTGCACGTGCGCCACATGGTTGGCGGACGCTCGCCGAACGTTGCCAACGAACGGCTCTACCGTTTCGAGTTCCCGGAGCGTCCGGGTGCACTGCTCGATTTCCTGAATGCCATCGGCACCGGCTGGAATATCAGCCTGTTCCACTACCGCAATCATGGCTCCGACTACGGCCGTGTGCTGGCCGGCATCGACGTCCCCGAGCGCGATACCGCCGAACTCGAGACGCACCTCGCGGAACTCGGTTACGCGCACTGGGAAGAAAGCGACAACCCCGCCTTCCGCATCTTCCTCGCCTGACCGGGGCCGCGTCCGCATACGCCATTTCCCTGGCACGCCGCGCCTTATTCCAGATCGTTTGCAACCTTTGTTCGCCCCGGGGCATCTCACTGCCAGGAAGGCCGGGAATCGGGGTGTGTCATGAAAGCGAAAACAGCAATCGCTACCGTGTTCGCGCTCGTGCTGGCGGCTGCCGCTGTCTGCGGCGAGCAATACCGCCTGCAGGGAGAAGTGGTCGGGGACGACGGCGCCGCAATCGAGTCGGTGCAGGTCGCCACGAACGAGGTTGACGTAACAAACTGATAAACCCTTATGCTGTTTGTTTCGTACTGACTGGCGGTGGCTCTTGCCACCGCCTTTTTTTATGCCTCAGCCCCACATGTCCCGCATCCTGGAGGCGACGTCGAGCCGGCGGGCGGAAACGGCTTCGTGACCCGGTGCCGCCTCGCCACGGCCATGCCAGCATTGCTGCAGGGTGGCAAGCAGGGCGTCCGTGACGAAGCGGCTGCGCGCGCCGTATACGTGCCTGTCGCCATCGCGGCGTTGCTGGGTAACGTGGAAGCGCAGCGGTGCAATCAGTGTCAGCGACTGCCTGGCGCGCGTCATCGCAACATAGAGCAGGCGCCGCTCCTCCTCGATGAGTTTCGGCTCGCCGGCCGCGAACTCCGAAGGGAAGTTGCCGTCGGTCACGTTGAGCACGTAGACGGCGTCCCACTCCTGGCCTTTCGCGGAGTGGACGGTCGACAGCACGAGGTAGTCCTCGTCGAGCAGCGGATCGCCCGCGAGATCGCCGGCGGCACCGGGTGGATCCAGCGTCAGCTCCGTCAGGAAGCGTTCCCGCGTCGGGTAGCGGCCGGCGATCTGCTCGAGCTGCTCGATGTCCGCTTCGCGCGTTTCCACGCCGTCGTAAATGCGCTCGAGCTGCGGCTTGTACCAGCGCCTGACTGCCCCGAGCTGACCCTGCCAGCCGCGATCGTCGAGGTGCGCGGCTGCCAGGGTCGTCATCAACGCGCAGAAGCCACCCCACTCCGCCCGCGTCGCCGCAGGCGGCGTGAACGACTGCAGTGAATCGACTTGATGACCGGCGGCCGCGAGGTGACGAAAACAATGCTGGGCGTTGCGCGGTCCCATGCCCGGCAGCAGCTTCAGTACGCGGAACGCGGCAACCTCGTTCTTCGGGTTCTCGGCCCATTTCAAGACGGCAAGCACGTCCTTCACGTGTGCCGCTTCCAGGAACTTGAGCCCGCCGTACTTCACGTAGGGGATGTTGCGGCGCACGAGTTCGATCTCGAGCCGGTCGCTGTGATGCGAACCGCGGAACAGCACCGCCTGGCGCTTGAGCTCGAGTCCTTCCTCGCGGCTGGCGAGAATCGCTTCCACCACGAACTCGGCCTCGGCGTCGCCGTCCTCGACGGTCACGTAGCACGGCTTGCCGCCCAGCGCACCCTGTGAGCGCAGGCTTTTCCTGTACTGCCGTTCACCGTCCGCAATCAGGCAATTGGCGCTGTCCAGTATCGACTGGGTGGAGCGGTAGTTCTGCTCCAGCG
Source organism: uncultured Gammaproteobacteria bacterium (assembly GCA_963712755.1). Lineage (GTDB taxonomy): Bacteria > Pseudomonadota > Gammaproteobacteria > Steroidobacterales > Woeseiaceae > UBA1847. The sequence continues at coordinate 653,962 of CAVQIY010000002.1, forward strand.
TGATGACCCGGGCAGGCGGCGAATACTGCGCCGGAAAGCCGAGGATATTCTCGACCTCCGCGGCGCGGAACGAATAGATCGATTGTGCGTCGTCGCCGACGACCGTCACGCCCGCGCCGTCCGGCTTCAGCGCCGAGAGTATCCTCGCCTGCAACAGGTTGGTGTCCTGGTACTCGTCGACGAGCACGTGATCGAACCCGCCGCCGATCTCCACGGCAAATTCCCGCTCGCCCACGAGATGGCTCCAGTACAGCAGCAGGTCGTCGTAATCGAGCGCCTGGCTTTCCTGTTTGCGCTCGACGTAATGGCGAAACAGCGCGCGCAGTTCGCTTTCCCAGTCGGCGCACCACGGGAAATGCCGCTGCAGCGTGTCCTGCAGCGACTCCTGCGCGTTGACGCAGCGGGAGTAGATGGCGAGGCAGGTATCTTTTTTCGGAAAGCGGCGCGCGGTCTTCGACAGCCCCAGTTCATGGCGCGCGACGTCCATCAGGTCGGCGGCATCGCTCCGATCGAGAACCGAGAAGCCCGGATCGAGGCCGAGATTGGGGGCGAACCGGCGCAGCAGTCGATTACCGACCGAATGAAAGGTACCCGACCAGGGCAGGATGCCCGCAGGCAGTGTGCCGTTCCTTTGTCCGGCGAGCGCCTGGCGCAGGATGCTCTCGACGCGGCGGATCATCTCGTGCGCGGCGCGGCGTGTGAACGTCAGCAGCAGTATCCGGCGGGTATCGACGCCCTCGCACACGAGATGCGCAACCCGGTGCGCCAGCGTCATCGTCTTGCCGGTGCCCGCGCCCGCAACGATCAGCAACGGCCCGGCGCCGAGCGGCCCGTCGTCGGGTCGTTCGCCGAAGGTCGCGGCTTCGCGCTGCGCCGGATTCAGCGCATCGAGATACGCGCAAAGGCTGCTGCTCGCCTGCACTATGAGCCCCAAAATCTGTATTTTTATACAGTACTGGGTTTATTTACAAGCCGCTGTCAAACGGGCCCGGGGAGGAAGTCCTCGAGCGCCGCGGCCAGCGGCCCCGGCGCCTCGAAATGCACCATGTGTCCGCAGCCGTCGATGATGCGGGTGCGGCAGTCCGGGAACGGCAGCACCGGACCGCCGTCCGCCGGCTGCGCGCCGACGGCTTCGAGCACGGCGCTGTCGGCACCGGCGACGAGCAGCACCGGTGCGGTGACCTTGCGCCAGCATGCTTCGGCCTCCGCGCGCCGGTACAGCGTGGCATTGGGCCGTTTGTGCGCCGGGTCGGCAAGCAGCGTCGGCCCGTCGGGCCCGTCCTCTGCCCAGGCTGCGGCGACAAAACGCGCCTGCGCAGCCGTCATCCGGGGGCTGCGTTTCGCAATGTGCTGCGCCAGCGCCTCCATGCTCTCGAAACGCGTGAATTCCGGGACCCGTCGCTGTCGCTGCAACCACTCCCTGTAGCGCGCCGGCGCCTCGGCGGGACTGGTGTCCGGGAGACCGAATCCCTCGACGTTGACGAACGCGCGCACCCGCTCCGGCATCACACCGGCGTACAGCCCGGCCACGTTTGCGCCCATGCTGTGAGCGACGATCCGGACCGGCGCCGACGGGCTGTACTTCGACAGCAGGTCGTCGAGATCGGCGAGGTAATCCGGGAACCAGTACCCGGCGGCGCGACAATACGTTCGCCCGAACCCCCGCCAGTCCGGGGCGACGACGTGCCATCGAGCCGCCATGGCATCGACCACGAACTGGAAGCTCGCGCCCGAATCACCCCATCCATGCAGGAACACGAGCAGGGGATCGGCAGGGTCGCCCCACTCGTTGACGTAGTAATCCACGCCGCGCACCCGGTGCGTGTTACCGCGTGCCGGAATCCGGGCCTTGTAGATTGAATCATCGGACATCGATTGAGCATCGTGGCATTATCGGGCCACTTGGAGCAACGGGTCCGCTCGCGAACAACTCGAATGACGGTCGAGATCTTAATAGTCCTGGTCATTCTCGGCGTGTCGCTGGTCCTGTTCGTCAGCGAAGTCATTCGCATGGATCTCGTTGCGCTGCTGGTGCTCTGCACGCTGGCGATCACCGGTCTCGTGGATGCCGACAGTGCCTTTGCCGGGTTCAGCAACAGCGCCGTCATCACCGTCTGGGCCATGTTCATCCTCAGCGAGGGACTCACCCGCACCGGCATTGCGGACGTCATCGGCGCGCAGGTCATGCGCGTTGCCGGCCGCCGGGAAGTGTCGATGATCTTCGTCATCATGGTCACGGGTGCGACGCTGTCCGCTTTCATGAACAACATCGGCGTCGCCGCGCTCATGCTGCCCGTCGTCGTGGACGTGGCGCGGCGGACACGCATCCCGGCTTCCCGGCTGCTGATGCCGCTCGCTTACTCCACGCTGCTCGGCGGCCTGATGACGCTCATCGGCACACCGCCCAACCTGCTCATCAGCGAGTCCCTGGTCCTGGGCGGTTACGAGCCGTTCGAATTGTTCGATTTCACCCCGCTGGGGAGCGCGATCATGGTCAGTGGCGTTCTGTTCGTGGCGCTCTTCGGCCGCCTGCTGCTGCCGACGAAGAAAGCCGAACGCGACAAGCACGTCAGTCAGCGCAGCCTGCGCACACGCTACAAGCTGCATGAGCGCACCTTCCTGCTGCGGGTGCCGCGCGACTCGATCCTCGTGGGCAAGACACTCTCTGACAGCCGCATCGGCACGTCGACCGGCCTCGTCATCCTCGCCCTGATCAGGGACGGCCGCAGCGAGACCTTGCCCAGCCGGCAGACGGTGCTGCGCGGTGGCGACGGCATTCTCGTCCAGGGCCGTGTCGACCAGTTCCGGGAGCTACGCCGCTGGAGCGATCTCGTCATCGAACGCGAGGCGCCGGTGCTGAAGTCGATGGTCGCCGCGAAGGTCGCCTACGCAGAGGTCACGATTTCTGACGGCTCGCCGCTCGTCGGCGAACTCATTCGGCACGCCGAGTTTCGCAGCCGGTTCGACGTCGCCGTGGTCGGCTTGCTGAGAAAGAGAGGCTACCGGGTCACGAACCTGGCTTACGTGCCGCTGCGTGCCGGCGACCGGGTTCTCGTACAGGGCGAGCGCGCGGCCGTCGCGAGCCTGGACAAGTTCTCCGATTTCACCGATATCGATTTGCTCGACAACGAGCGCCTGTCCGAGCAATACCATACCGACGAGCGCATGTTCGTCGTACGCATCCCCAAAGGCGGCAACCTCGCCGGCACCACGCTGGCCAAGAGCCGGCTGGCCGACGTCTTCGACTTTCGGGTGCTGGCCACCTTTCGCGAAGGCAAGCTGCACGTCATGCCGCGGGGGGATGACGTCATCGAGGGCGGCGACCTGCTGCTCATCGAGGGACAGCCCGCCGATCTCGATGTCCTGCGCGGCCTGCAGGACCTGGAGATCGATACCAGCGTTCCGGCCAACCTCGGTGCCTTCGACTCGGAGCGCCTCACGCTCATGGATGCGACCCTGGACCCCCGCAGCAGCCTGGCCGGGCGCACCGTCGGGGAGCTGAACTTCCGTGAGCGCTACGGCATCGAACTCGCCGGCATATGGCGGGAGGGCGACACGGTCGGTGCCGACCTCGCCGACGAGCGCCTGCAGATCGGCGACGCGCTCCTCCTGCTGGGCCCGCGCGACCGCCTGGAACTGCTCGATTCCGATTCCGACTTCCTCGTTCTCACTCCGCTGGGCCGCAAGCCGCCCGACACACGGCGTGCGCCGCTGGCTGCCGCGATCATGCTCGGCGTCGTGCTCAGCGTGCTGCTCGGTTACGCGCCCATCTCGGTAGCGGCGGTCGTCGGCGGTTCGATCATGGTGCTCACGGGCTGCCTGACGATGGAGCAGGCCTACCGGGCGATCGACTGGCGGGCGATCTTCCTGATTGCCGGCATGCTGCCGCTCGGCACGGCCATGCAGACCACCGGCGCCGCCACCTACATCGCCGACCAGGTGATGGTCCTTCTCGGCGACGCCGGCCCCTGGCCGGTCATCATGGGGCTCTATATCGTCACGGCCATGGCCACGATGATCATCCCGACGGCGGCCCTCGTCGTACTGATGTCGCCGATCGTGCTGTCCGCGATGTCGGACATGGGCTATGCGCCGCAGACCGCCATGATGGCGATCGCGATGGCCGCTTCCGCGAGCTTTACGAGCCCGATATCGCATCCTGCCAATATCCTGGTCATGGGCCCGGGCGGGTACCGGTTCGTCGACTACCTGAAGGTCGGCGTGCCGCTGACCATCGTGGTATTCATCGCGGTGATGATATTGTTGCCCTTCTTCTGGCCGCTCGAACCGCTCTGACCGTCGTTAAAGGAACAGGTCCGTGGCGCAGCAACTCGTAATCGCCGGGGCGGGTCACGCCGCCGGCCAGGTCGTCGCCTCGCTCCGGCAGAAGGGCTTCGGCGGCGACATCGTGCTCGTCGGCGAGGAGGCATGGCTGCCCTACCAGCGCCCGCCGCTTTCGAAGAAGTACCTCGCCGGGGCGCTGCCGCCCGAGCGCCTGTATTTCAAGCCGGCGGATTTCTATGACGCGCCGGGCATCGACGTGCGCCTGCATACGAGCATCACTGCCGTGGATCGCGACCAGCGGTGCGTGACCACGGCCACCGGCGAACGCATACCCTACGACACGCTGGTTCTGGCGACCGGCTCGCGCGCGCGGCATGTCCGGGTGCCCGGGAGCGACAAGCGCGGCCTCCATTACCTGCGCACCATCGGTGACGTATCCCGGATCCGCGCAGAGCTGGATTCCGCACACAACGTCGTCATCATCGGTGGCGGTTACATCGGCCTCGAAGTGGCTGCGGTCATCCGGCAGCTGGGTCGCGACGTCTGCGTGATCGAGATGGCGGACCGGGTAATGTGCCGCGTCGTATCGCCCGTGGTCTCGGACTTCTTCCAGGCGGAGCATACCGCGCACGGTGTGCATCTCATGCTGGCGACGGAACTCGAAGCGTTCGAGGGCGACGGCAGGATCAGCGCGGTGCGCACGAAGGGCGGCCCGTCCATTCCGGCAGACCTGGTGATCGCGGGCATCGGCATCGTACCGAACACCGAGCTCGCGGCGTCGGCCGGTCTCGAGGTGGACAACGGCATCGTCGTGGACGCTCGCTGCCGGACCGCGGATCCCGCCATCTATGCCGTCGGCGATTGCACGTCGCACCCCAACCCCATCTACGGCCGCCGCATCCGGCTCGAGTCCGTGCACAATGCGCTCGAACAGGCGAAGACCGCGGCCGCGAATATTTGCGGCGAGCCCGTCGAGTACGCGCAGGTCCCCTGGTTCTGGTCGGACCAGTACGATCTCAAGCTGCAGATCGCCGGGCTGTCGGAAGGCCACGACGAGGCAGTGATCCGGGGCGAGCCGGCGACGCGTTCCTTTTCCTGCCTCTACCTGCGGGACGGCGTTGTGATTGCCTGCGATGCGATCAATGCGCCACGGGATTTCGTGCAGTCGAGGGCCCTGATCGCGGCGAGACTAAGGGTCGCGCCGGATCGCCTCGCCGACACGGGCGTGCCACTTGGGGATTTGGCCTGAGGGGTGCTATTCAGCGACCGGCAAGGTCGGTGGCCGTCAGTTCGATATTGCCGCTGATGTCGATGGTCAGGCGCCCGTCCATTGCGACCGGCCCCTGCGACACCGAGTAAGCGCTGGCACGCCAGGCCTCCACGGCCTCGGACTGCAGCCCGGCGAATTCACCGGTGCCACCGGAGACCGCCGCCGTGCCGAGCGCGCCCGGCCCCACGGTCATGTTTCCGCTCCAGACGCCCTTCCAGTGGTTCGCCGTGCTCCAGTACGCCGGCAGGACGATGTTGCGCAGGAAATTCCAGTAGTTCTCGGTTTGCGCCACGAACAGGCTGCCGCGTTCGACCAGGTGAATGTGCCAGGCGCTGTCGACGAGCGCCTCGCCGTTGATGAGCCGGGTGCGCTCCGAGTCCGACGAGAACTTGATGCCGATGCCCGCGGGATCATCGCGGCTGTCCGTTATGACCGTCACCAGCACCTCGGAGTGCCTGATCGGAGCCTCCCAGAGCTCGCGGACCTCGTCGGGGTACGGCTTCACCATCGACTCGCCGTCGTTGGTATAGACGATCGAATCCGTCGGCACGGCCGAGTAGCCGAGGCTCAGCATCTTGTTGTTGCTGACGGACAGCGGCGACAGCGGATTACGCGCCGCGAGCGGATTGAAATAGAGCAGCGTAACGGCTGCAAGCGCGCCCAGCGCGATCCCGAGCAGCAATCCGGCAAGGTACTTGATCACTGTGCACCCTCCTGCAGCGCGGTTTCGGTCACATGCTCCGAGAAGGTGCCCACGAACGACGTTTCGAGCTCGATGTAGCCGTCGGGGGCGTCCACTTCGTCCTTGTCCGTGTTCGCGACCCAGCGCTCGCTGACCTTGCCCTGCATCGGGCCGAATTCGCGGGTTCCGGCCCGCAGCGTTCCCACCCGCCGCACACCATCGGCCGGCTGCACCGGCATGGCGGCGTAGAACGTGCCCCTGGCCGGCAGGTGCAACACCCACTCGACGCTGTCCTCTATGGTGTTGCTGTCGGCCACCATGCGGCTGGCGACGCCGACCACAGCGTCCTCGGTATTTCTCAGTTTGAACAGCTCCACGCGAACGCCGTCGAACAATTCGTCGGCCGGCCAGTTCAGGCCCGGCGGCAGCGGGTCCGCCTGCCTCGGTGCCCCGACCATGATGCGATCGGTGGGTATGCTGATGCGAAACGATTCCGTATTGCCGCCGTTGGGTGCAACCGAGATGACGGACAACTCACGATGCTGGTCGACGACCGGCACGTAATAGGCTGCCGCCACCGTGCCGACGATGCCCAGGAGGAATCCGAAAATGAGGGTCTTCAACATGCGTAGTCCATCGCTAGCCACGACGAAGACCCAGAGTTTAGTTAAATCGGCAGGACCGGCACAGCGCGCCCGCCCGAATTTGTGACGGAGCGCACAATGAAACGACGCTGAAGCTGCACGGCCGCCATGGGCCGGCCGCCACGCGAAACGATTTTCGCCGCGCGGACTATCCCAGTAAACTCCGGTCGCAGTAGCCGCAAAGCCCGCCGAGCAATGCCATGACAACCGCCTTGTGCCTGTGGTCGGGACCGCGAAACGTCTCGACCGCGCTGATGTACAGTTTCGCGCAGAACGAGCACGTGGCCGTGGTCGACGAGCCGTTGTACGGTCACTATCTTCGGGTCACGGGTGCCGAGCACCCCGGACGCGCCGATGTCATCGCGGCGATGAATTGCGACGGCAATGCCGTGATGCGGCAACTGCTCCGCCGCCAGGCGGAACACCCCGAGCCGCGGTTGTTCATGAAGCACATGGCGCACCACCTGGTCGATATCGATCTCGGGTTCCTGCGCGAGACCTGTAACATCTTCCTCATCCGCGCCCCCCGGGACATGCTGCCGTCGTTATCGGTCCAGCTGCCGGAGCCGCGGCTCGCCGACACCGGCCTGCGGCGGCAGTGGGAGTTGTTCTCGGCGCTGCTCGAAGCCGGGCAGCAACCGGCCATTCTCGATTCGAGGGAGCTGCTAACCTCGCCCCGCGACGTACTGCGGCAGCTCTGCGAGCACGTCGGACTGCCGTTCACGCCGGCCATGCTGAGCTGGGACGCCGGTCCGCGGCCGGAAGACGGCGTCTGGGCGCCGCACTGGTACCATGCGGTACACCGCAGTACCGGCTTCGCGCCCTACCGGCCGAAGACGGAATTCCCGGATCGCCTGAGACCGCTGCTCGACGAATGCCAGCCGTGGTACGACCGGCTGTTCGAGCATGCGATCCGCGCCGACAGCAGAGGAGTTATCACGTGAAGACCATTGATCCGCGCAACCAGGACATCCTCGTCTACGTCAACGGCGAGTTGAAGCCGCGCGCCGAGGCTCGCGTGTCCGTCTTCGACAGTGTGGTCCAGGGCGGCGACGCGGTATGGGAAGGCCTGCGCGTATACAGGGGCAGGATCGCGGCGTTCTCGGCCCACCTCGCGCGCCTGCAGAATTCCGCCAAGGCTCTCGCCTTCGCGGCCGTGCCCCCGGTGCAGGACATTCGCAGCGCCGTATTCGATACGCTCAGGGCGAACGACATGCGGGACGGGGCCCACATCCGGCTCACGCTCACGCGCGGCGAAAAGATCACGTCCGGGATGAACCCGAAGCTCAACCAGGCGGGCTGCTCGCTGATCGTGCTCGCCGAATGGAAACCGCCGGTTTATTCGGACGACGGTATTCGCGTGATCACGGCATCCACCCGCCGCAACACGCCCTCGTGCCTCGATTCGAAGATCCATCACAACAATCTGCTCAACAACATACTCGCCGCGATCGAGGCCAATGTGGCCGGTGCCGACAGCGCCGTCATGCTGGACCTGAACGGCTTCGTATCGGAAACCAACGACACCAACATCTTCATGGTCCGCAACGGCACGGTCTGCACACCGCACGCCGATGCCTGTCTTCCGGGGCTGACGCGGCAGATGGTCATCGACATCTGTCGCGACAACGGCATGCCCGTCGCGGAACGCAACCTGTCCCTGACCGAGCTCTATACCGCCGAGGAGGCCTTCACGTCGGGAACCATGGGGGAGTTGACGCCGGTGCTTGCGGCGGACGGGCGCATCATCGGCAACGGCACTGTCGGCGATACCACCCGGCGCCTGCAGGCGCTGCACCGGGAAGTCGCCTGGCGCGACGGCGAGGAAATTCCCTTCGAGGATCAGCCGGTCGCGAAATAGCGCGCCAGGTACTCTTCGAAACTCAGGTCGTCGGCAGCTTCGATTTCGCGTTGCCGGCGCAGCGACTCCTCGGCCTCCGTTTCCAGTTGCTGCGCGCGCTCCGGCGGCATCGGCGCAATCGAGGAAAAGTAGCGCCGGTGTCGGCGCGCCAGGTCGAGCGCGAATTCGAAGAAACTCGACTTCGAATCGCGGAGCTCCTGCAACAGCCGGGCTGACGGGGTAGTGTCGGGTTCGGCCACCAGGGATGCAGCGAGGGCGACGGCTTCCCGGTAACAACCGTCACCCTCGTGACGATCGACGAGTTCCGCGACGGCCGCCACCTTCTCCACGATTTCGCGCGCCCACGCCGACAGTTCAACCGGCTGGCCGTCGCGCTGCAGCCGGATACCCGGCTCCCTCCCCCGCTTTGCCGTCAGCGACTGGTTCTGCAGGGCCTCCTCGAAGGACTCGGCATCGAACGGCTTACTGTCTTCGAGCAGGCAGTAGATCAGGAACGCTTCTATGAAACGCATCGTGTTCTGATTGATGCCTGCGGGATCGGAGACGCTGAGGTCGAGGGAGCGGATCTCCACGTACTCGATTCCGCCGCGCCTGAGGGCCGCCGTGGGCCGCTCGCCCGAACGGGCGACCCGCTTGGGCCGGATCGGGCTGTAGTACTCGTTTTCGATCTGCAGCTTGTTGCTGCTCAACTGCTGGTATTCGCCGTTCCTTATGACGCCGATTTGTTCATAGGCCGGCTCAGGGGTCCGGATCGCCGCGCTCAGGTCGCGGATGTACTCGTCGAGCCGGTTCAGGGATATCGTGATGCCGGCCTGCGTCTGGTTGTTGTAGCCCAGGTCGCTCATGCGCAATGAGGTACCGTAAGGTTCGTACCAGGTTTCCGCATCGAGCTCCGGCATCGATAGGGCCCTGCCGCGCCCGAAGGACTTGCACAAGGCCGGCGAAGCGCCGAACAGGTAGAGCACGATCCAGCCGAATCGCCGGAAATTCCGTATCAGGCCGAGATAGTGCCTCGAGCGGAACTCATTATCGTCGCGGTCCTCGCCGAGCACCTCCCGGTACACCGGCCAGAACGAGTCCGGGAAGGAGTAGTTGAAGTGCACGCCTGCAATCGTCTGCATGTTGCGCCCGTAGCGGTGCCCGAGGCCACGGCGATAGATGGTCTTCATGCGGCCGACGTTGGAATTGCCGTAACGTGCCAGGGGTATTTCCGCATCAGCGGGCAGGCGGCACGGCATGCTGGCGCACCACAGCAGTTCATCGCCCAGATGCCCGTGCGTGAACTGGTGTATGTCACAGACGACCTGCAGCGCTTCCCAGGTGCTGCCGAGTGCCGGTGTAACGAACTCGAGCAGCGCCTCGGAAAAATCCGTCGTAATGAAGTGATTGGTGAGCGCGGAACCCAGGCCCTGCGGGTGAGGTGTCTGCGCGAGGTAACCGTCGGACGTGACGCGCAATGACTCCTTCTCGACGCCCCGCCTGCCGCCGGCCACGAACGTGCCGTCACGAGCCAGCAAAGCATCGAGGCGCTGCTCAAACACCTGGTTCATGAGGTGCGTTGTACCACAAGCGTCAGCGACACGCTTCATCCAGGGTGGGCAAATCCTTGAACCCTGCCGGGGCCATCCGGTCCAATGACAGAAGGGACGAAACCGGGGACGCTGCGAAGCACGGTAAAATGCGCTACGGTACGCATATTGCGCGTCAACCCGACTGTTACCGGCGACGATGAACCTGATTCCGCAAAAATCGATTGGACTCGCACTGCTGGCTGGCGCACTGCTGCTCGTCGCAGACCCGGCGCTGGCGTTTCGCTGTGGCAGCAAGATCGTTCGCGACGGCATGCACGAGCAACAGGTACTCGCGGCCTGCGGGGAACCGACCTCCGTCAGGCACCTCGGGCACACGATTCGCGCGTACGACTACCGCTTCCGCTTGCGCAATCCCGGCCACATATACTATCGAACGCCCGGTGTCGGGCACTTCGCGACAGAGGTCGTCGTTACCGAGTATGTTTACAACTTCGGGCCACGAAAACTCATGCGGCGGCTGATTTTCGAGGGCAGCGTGCTGGTGGAAATCGAGACGATCGGCTACGGCTATATCGAGGATTAGCGCAGGACCTTTGGACAATAATCTGCGATCACTGACAATCCCGCGTAACTGCAGGTAACATGCGCGCTATCACCTGCCCCCCAACCGCGAGTTGAAAAAGCATGAATGAATCCCGCCGCCGCCGTATTCGCGATCGTTCCTCCGGCACTGCCACGCTCATCAGCGAGGACTGCAAGATCACAGGCGTGATCACCGGCAACTGCGACTTCCAGGTCAATGGCGAGGTAGAGGGCGATTGCGAAATCGAAAGCACCTTGATGCTCGCGAAGGGCGGGCTCTGGAAAGGTACGATACGAGCAGGAAACGTCATCGTCGCCGGTCATGTCGAGGGCGACATCTTCGCCGCCGGTCGCGTCGAGATCACGGATACCGCGAAGATAGCGGGGACGGTGTCCGCCCAGGCCATCGCCGTGGCCGAGGGCGCCATCGTGGAAGGCATCATGAAGACCACGAGCCAGTCGGAACCGGTCGGTTTCGTCGAAAAGCGCCAGCCCTGAGCCCGGCATCGCCGCGCGCGAAGTCAGTTTCATTCGCAACTTAATTCCCCGGAAAGCCGGGCGCCGTTTTCGTACGGGTGCTAAACTCGGCGCAAAATAATAAGTCAGATGTGTACGGCTCCTGGCGGCCGCTGCGGCGGGGGCCTTGTACGCTCGACAATTCGACAAGGCGATGATCGGCTTCAACTTTTCTCGGATTACTGCGTTGGCGCAGGCCGTCCCCGGGCTTGCGCGGACGCTCGCCGTGGCGATGGCCCCCGGCGCCGCCGGGGCGCAGGTAACCAGCGACGGGCTGACGATGAGCTTCGTCTGGGTCGAGATTTTTTCCGCCCTGGTCCTGCTGTTTTCCGGGATCGCGATCTGGATCATCGCCCGTAACCAGACGCGGAGAATCCGCGAACTCAAACGTGAAGCAGAGAAGCTCCGCGACGCCGATTTCGGCGAGCCGCTGAGTGTCCAGCCGGGCGAACTCGGCGAACTCGCCGCCGTGTTCAACGACATGCGGGACAAGCTCAAAGCCACGACGATTTCGCGTGACTATGTCGACAGCATCCTGTCGAGCATGAATGACGCACTGATCGTGACCTCCAGTGACGGCAGGATCAAGCGCATCAACAAGGCGACCTCGCACATGCTCGGCTATGACGAAGCCGAGCTGCTCGGCATGTCCATCGACCATGTCGTGAATACGCGCAAGAGCGGCTCGCTGGTCGATCAGAAGCCTTCCGGTTTGCCACGTGAGGCGTTTTTCGAGAGCAAGCTCGGCGAATCTATTCCGATCTCCTATACCTGCTCGGCGCTCGGCGGCAAGGAAGCGGAGTCGGGTGACCGTATCTACGCGGCGCAGAACATTACCGAGCGCCGGCGTGCCGAGAAGCGCATCCGTTACCTCGCTCGCATCGATGCGCTGACCAAGATCCCGAACCGCATGCAGTTCCAGCATCTCCTGCAGCGATGTATAGCCCGGGCGCGCAGGAGCGCCAAACCGCTGTGCCTGTTCTACATCGATATCGACGCGTTCAAGGAGATCAACGATACCTTCGGCCACCTCGCCGGCGACACCACGCTGGAAACGGTCGCCGAGCGCCTGGGCGCCGCGCTGCCGGACGATTCGATCATCGGCAGGCTGGCGGGCGACGAATTTGCCGTCATTCTCGACGGACTCGGTCCGGACGAACAAGGCCGGAAACAAACCGACGTCCTGGCGCAAGTCCTGCTGGACAGGCTTGCCGATCCGTTCTTCGTCCAGGGTAACGAGGTCTTCATGACCGCGAGCATGGGCATTGCCTACTATCCCAAGGACGCGCCCAACGTCATCGACCTGATTCGTAACGCGGATGCCGCCCTGTACCATGCCAAGAAGTCCGGCGGCAACGTGTACTCTTACTACGAACCGATCATGAACGAAGCCGCCGTCGAACGCCTGATGACCAAGAGCAAGCTGAAACGGTCATTCGAGCGTGACGAGCTGCTGGTGCATTACCAGCCGATGTACAACCTGGAGACGGGCGAGGTCTTCGGCGCGGAGGCGCTCGTCCGGTGGGAGTTGCCCGAGCGGGGCTTGATCCTGCCGTCCGATTTCATCCCGATCGCGGAGGAAACGAACCTCATCATCGAGATCGGGGAGTGGGTGCTGGACAAGGTATGCGAGGACTTCCGTTTCTGGCAGCGATCAGTGTCGTCCCCGGGACGCGTTTCCGTCAACCTGTCACTGAAGCAGTTGCGGCAACCGAATTTCATACGCCGCATAAGCTCGATACTGCGCAGTTACGAGGTTTCGCCAACGTCCCTGGAACTGGAAATCACTGAGACCACGCTGATGGAGAATCCCGAGCGCACGATCAAGCTGCTGGACCAGCTCTATGCGCTCGGCCTGCATCTCGCGATCGATGATTTCGGCACCGGCTATTCTTCCCTGAGCGCGCTGCAGCAGTTCCCGATCAGCACACTCAAGATCGACAAGTCGTTCGTGCGCCACGTGTCCAGCAATCCCGACGATGCGACCATCGTCAGCACGATTGTCCAGATGGGGCGCAACCTCGGGATGGACGTCGTTGCAGAAGGTGTGGAAAGCGAGGACCAGCTTGTTTTCCTGCAGCGGCTGGGCTGCACGTACGTGCAGGGCCTGCTGTTTGGAGACCCCATGAGCTCGGACAACTACCTCGAGCTCCTGCTTGCCCAGGCCGAAGGCACCGACACCCACCGGGCGCTGTTTGCCTGACCGCGCGACGCTTTCGTTCGCCGCGGACATCATGCTTAAATACGCGTTCCTGTTAACCGGGGCACACAAGAATCAGAACAGCCCGATTGCCAGAAGTGGACCCATGAAGAAGCTGACGAAATCCTTAATCGCGACCGTCCTGTTTGCCTTGCCGGCGATCGGCCTCGCCTGTGAATACCCCGAGCGCCCGACGCTGCCCGACGGCAGCTCTGCGTCGAAGGAGCAGATGATATCCGCTCAAGCCTCCGTCAAGACGTTTCTCGCCGCGGTCGACGAGTACCTGACCTGCATCGAGCAGGAGGAAAAGGACGCGATCGCCGCTCTGCCCGAGATCGACGAATCGGATGAAGACGCCGTGAAGAGCCGCGAAGCGGAAATCAAGCGCCGCGACGAATTGCTGGCAAAGCGCTTCGATGCCGCGAACGAGGAGAAATTCCTGTTCGGGGAAAAGTGGAACCAGCAGGTCCGCGCGTACAACGACCGCAGGGCAGAACAGAAGTCGGAATAGATCCTACCAGCGGTACTTCCGGAAGTTTTGCGGGTTGGCCCAGTCGCGCGGGTTGTTCCATTCGCGCGGCTGGTTGAAGGCATCGGGATCGAAAACGTAGCAGCGTAAGCCGGCCCGCAGCTCCGCCGTCTCCAGGTAACCGAGCGGCCGTAAATCCTCCGGCTTCCATCCACCGCCCGTGTCGACCAGCAAGACCTTCTCACAGTGGACGTCCCGGAGACGCGACAACAGTTGCTCCGCGTTCCTGCGCGTCATGAATTGGTGCGGCGCCACTACGATACCGAGCGTCACTTTCAGGGTCTTCGGCAACTCGTCCGGACCGGACAGCGTTTCGCAGGCATGTACGATGTCGGCGCCCGGCACCAGGGCATCGGCGGCACCGATGATCACCAGGGTGAGATCCGGGGTGACGAGCCCCAGCTCGTCGAGTAGCGATGCAATGCCTGGCACAGGTTGATTCATGCTTCAGAGCTTATTGATCTCGTCGCGAAGATCAAACTTGTTCTCTGTAACGATCCTCTCCAGCACCCTGATCCGTTCTTCGAGAGCGTCCAGCTGTGCCTGCGTTTCCTCCGCCACCGTGCGCCGGTCCTCTTTCCGGTGGCGCAATTTCAGGTATTGCTGCACCGTGTTCGCGGCAAGCACGATCGCGACGATACAGACCACGTAAAACATCGTGTTCATCGACACATCCCCTGGTTGCTGACAGGTCAGTCTTTCAGCCGGTCGAACTCGCGGTCCAGCTGGTAACGCGACGACGTCACGTACTTCTCGAGGCGCGCGAGGCGCCTGTCCAGCGATTTGAACCGGCTCCGCACATCGCTCATCGTCTGCGACGGCGACGAACGTACCGCCCTGTGAAACTCCGGATCGACCTTTCTCGGATTGTCCCTCGTGGAGATGCTCGGAACCAGCAGCACGAGCGCAAGGTAGCCCAGCAGGGTCACCGGCATTGTGAAGAATGCGATCACCGCCAGCACTCGCGTCGCGCCCAGGTTGAAACCGAAGTAGTCGGCGATTCCGGCACACACGCCACCGAGCATCGCCTTGTCGGCATTACGGTAAAAGCGCCGCTCGGACATCGAAGCTTCGCTGCTCATTGTTCCCTCCAGTGCCGCCTGCGTTCGCGGCGCCAGAATTCGTACTCCGGGTGCGTCCCGGAGAAGATCAGCGGCTTCTCCCGGATCAACAGGCTCGCCGCTATATAGACGGCAGCCGTCAGCCAGGAAAACACGAGCAGGCTGATCACCGCCAGGGCCCGCACCGCCCCGACCTGGAGGTTGAAGCGCTCGGCAAGTCCGGCGCAAACGCCGAATATCCAGCCGTTCTCCCGGTCGCGGTAGAAACCTCGGAATGGACCGTAGTCGGTATTCCAGGTGCCTTGACTCATCTATTGTCTCCTGTGTGTTTTTGAATCGTCGTCGAGAATCCGCTCCAGCGTCTCGATGCGTTCCTCCAGGCGCTGCGACAGCGTCCAGAGTTCTTCCAGCATGCGTTCGTCGTCGCCCGAGATCTCCCGAGTCTGCTTCCACTTCGTTATGAAGTAGAAGATGACGATCAGCGGCGCGAGAACCGTCAGGAACAGAATGACCGCCAGGGTCATGAGTGCATACATATCGGCTTACTCCGGATCCGCGGAAGGCCTCGTCTCACCGTGCACGCGCCGCCGCAGCTCGTCGAGTTCCTTCTGCACCGACTCCTCGGCTTCCAGGCTCGCGAACTCGTGATTCAGGTCCTTCGGCAAGCCCAGGTCGTAGGCCTCGATGCGCCCCTCGACGTCATCGATGCGCCGCGTGTACTGCTCGAACCGAACCATCGCATCGTCGATCTTGTAGTCGTGGATCTTCCTGCGCGCCGCGAGCCGGCTGTTTGCCGTCTTGTGCCGCGCCAGCAGAGCTTTCTGCCGTGTCTTGGCGTCCTGCAGCTTCGCTTCCAGGCGCGCGATATCGTCGTTCAGCTTGGCGAGCCCTTCGTCGACGGCCGCATAGTCGGACTTGACCGCGTCTGCCGCCGACTGCACCCGCGATTTCTCGACCAGCGCCGCCTTGGCCAGGTCCTCGCGGCCTTTGCGCAGGGCCAGCTCGGCTTTCTCTTCCCAATCCTGGAGTTCCGCCTCGAGCGACTCGAGCTTGCGGTTCAGGTCCTTCTTGTCGGCGATCGATCGCGCCGCCGCGGATCGCACCTCGACGAGCGTGTCTTCCATCTCCTGGATCATCAGCCGCACGATCTTTTCCGGATCCTCGGCCTTGTCCAGGATGGCGTTGATATTGGAGTTCACGATGTCACTGAATCTCGTGAAAATACCCATGACGTGTCCTCTTGGTGGCGTGAATGTCACCCGTACTGTTGCAGAATCCATGCCAACGGTCGCGCGGATCATAAAGATTATTAATATCAACGAGTTAAGGAGGCACCGTTTGTCGATCCAGAGACCGTGAGTCGGTCAGAATTGCTAGTTATTGGTTTTTTTAACCAAGTTGTGGCCAAATAGACCAATGGCCGCCGAACGCCCTGCACAACCGATCATCGGGGAGGCACCCGTCTTCCTCGAAATGCTGGAGCACGTATCCCGTGCCGCGCCACTGTCCAAACCGGTACTCGTCGTCGGCGAACGCGGCACCGGCAAGGAACTCGTTGCCTCGCGGCTGCACTACCTGTCCGACCGCTGGGAATCGAGCGTCGTAAAGGTCAATTGCGCCGCTTTGACGGAGACGATCCTGGAATCCGAGCTTTTCGGCCACGAGGCCGGTGCCTTCACGGGGGCCGTCAAGACGCATGTCGGGCATTTCGAACGAGCGGATGGCGGCACGCTCATCCTCGACGAACTGGCGACGATCTCCCTGCGCATGCAGGAGAAGATCCTCAGGGTAATCGAGTACGGCGAGATTCAGCGCGTCGGCGGCAGTTCGACGCTGCAGGTGGACGTAAGGATCGTGGGTTCGACGAACGCCGACCTGCGGCTGCTCGCCGAGGAAGGCCGGTTCCGCCGCGACCTGCTCGACAGGCTGGCGTTCGACGTGATCACCGTGCCGCCGCTCCGTGAACGCCTCGAGGACATCCTGCCGCTCGCTTACGCCTTCGCGATCAACATGGCGAGTGAACTGAAGCGCGACCTGTTTGCCGGGTTCGGCCCGAGGGCCTCGTCATCCCTCCTGCGACACGACTGGCCCGGCAATGTACGCGAACTCAAGAACACGATCGAAAGATCCGTGTACCGGGAGCCGGATCCGGAGAAGCTCATTACGACAATCGCCTTCGACCCGTTCGACTCGCCGTTCCAGATCGAGTCACCCGCAACGAAACAGGCGCCACGGGCACGCGAGAAACGTGCGCCGCTCCTGCCGATGCGGCTGACGGAACGCCTCGCGGAGACGGAGCAGGAATTCCTGCGCGCCGCGCTGGAAAAGGCCCGGTTCAACCAGTCGATGGCAGCGGAACTGCTCGACCTGAGCTACCACCAATTGCGGGGAAAGCTGCGCAAGTACGGTATCAGCACGCAGCCGGAGTAATCAGGAATCGTCCCGGTAACGCCGCACGTATATTGCTGCGGTAGCGAACAATCCACAGACGACGACACCCGTCCACACGGAGGGGCTCAGCAGGAACTTGCCGATGTCGATGTGCGCGAGCAAGCTGACAATCTCTTCGTTCACTTTCATGCGCTCTTCGTCGAAAAACCGCTCCAGGTCCATCTCCCGGAACAGCGGAATCATCTCGCCGCGCCCGAATACCGCACTCGCGAAAATTTTCGACCTGAAGAAGATCCACTCGATGATGGGGATGATGATGAGCGGCATGAACGCCATGAGCAGCGGCGAGCGCTTGGTGAAGGCCGATACGAACAGGAACCAGCCGATCAACGGCGACATCCAGACCGCACAGGCAACAGTGACCACCAGCGCCGCCAACCAGTTGTCGAACAATGATACGGAACCCCAGACCAGGTGTGCCGCATTGCCGCCCTTGACCATGACCCACACCGTCGTGATGACCAGGTTGACGAGATGGGTGGCGATGATTGCCACAACCGTGAACAGCGGCAGCACGAAGACGGCCGTGAGCAGCTTGGACACGACGGTTTCGGCATCGGTAATCGGTAACGACCGCCAGAACAGGATGCTCTTGTCCTTGCGCTCGGCGTACAGGGAGTCGAGCGCATAGAAAGTGGTGAGGATGGCGAGTGCGAAAAGGAATACCCACGATGTGCCAAGGAAGAACACGGTGAGGGCCGCCTGGCGTTCGGCGTCACCGGCGATATTGGCGGCGCTGAACAACGCGACGTTGAGTTCCTTGTCGAATGCCGAGACCGTGACCATGCCTGCCAGCGAAACCAGCGATACGACGACTGCAATCGCGATCGGGGTCACGTAAATGGCGCGGTGCTCCCAGATTTCGCGCCTGATCAATGCCAGCTGGTGTCCAATCATGCTGCGGATCCTTTCACCTTGGCGACAAACAGGTCGGCGACCGACGGCGTATGCAGCTCGCCCAGGCGCTCGAGCCTCGAACGATCAGGCTTCTCGAACAGCATCACTTTCTTGCCGAACACATCGCGCTCGGCGATCGGGCCTGCGCGGCGTGCCTCCTCGGCCTTCTCCCCGGCGGTCAGAAGTTCGACGTAGTCCTTGCCGAGCGTATCCATGGACGTATCGAGAATGATCCGCCCTTCGTTGATGAACATGATGTCGGTGAGGATGTTCTCGATCTCCTCCACCTGGTGGGTAGTGACCAGGATGGTGCGCTCCTCGTCGAAATAGTCCGACAGGAGATTCGCGTAAAACTCCTTGCGGAAGATGATGTCGAGGCCGAGCGTCGGTTCGTCGAGCACGAGCAGCCGGGCATCGATGGCCGCGATGATCGCGAGGTGCAATTGCGTGACCATGCCCTTCGAGAGCTCTCGAACCCTGGCGCTTCTGCGGGTGTGAACCCTGGTTTTTGCGAGCAGGTCCTCGGCCTTGTCGCGTGAGAAATTGGGGTGCGTCGATTCCACGAAGTCGAGCAGCTGCGAGACCCGAATCCAGCGCGGCAGGACGGCCACGTCGGCGATGAAGCAGATGTTCTGCATGAGTTCCCTGCGCTGCCTGAAAGGATCCAGGCCGAGCACGGAAAGGTCGCCCTCGCAATCGGTGAGCCCCAGCACGGCCTTCAGCAAGGTCGTCTTGCCGGCGCCGTTCGGGCCGATCAAGCCCATGATTCTGCCTTTCTCGATGTCGAAGCTGACATCGTCCACGGCGCACACCTTGCCGAAATGCTTGGAAACGCCGCGCGCGCTTACGAGACTAGTCATCGCCGCTCTCCCGGTCTGCAGATTCGCCCGCCTTCGCCAGGAGTTCCGCGGCGTCGAGCCCCAGCCGATCGATCGTTTCCAGGACTTTCGGCCATTCTTTTTCGACAAAGCGCCGGCGCTCGTCTTTCAGCAACTGGCGGCGCGCGCCTGCGGTGACGAACATCCCCCGGCCGCGTTTCTTCTCCACGAGCCCTTCGTCGACGAGTTCCTGGTAGCCCTTGAGCACGGTCAGCGGATTCAGGCGGTACTCGGCCGCCACGTTGCGCACGGACGGCAGGGCGTCGCCGTCACCCAGCACGCCTTCGAGGATCATCTCGACCACGCGATCGCGCAGCTGGCGGTAGATCGGCAGATCTTCACTCCACTTCGGGTCCATCGATCCCTCGCTATCCTCCAGTGGCGGGAACAGGGCCTGCTCCCGCAGCGGCATGGACCGCAAAAAAGCGCCGGCCTGCAACGGCAGGCCGGCACAACGACTCCGTCGCTACTTTACTCGCCTTGGTGACGGAAAATGAACCCATTGGAAAAATCAACGCGTTACTCGTCGCCGACGGTGCGTACCGCCTGGTAAGCGACCGGGTCGGCCCCGCCGCTGGCCCCCGCGGCCAGCGGCGTGGCCTGGCCGGCAATCAGCGCGACCGCCATCAGCAACAGGATGGTGATGCTCAGGAACTTGCTCAGGTATTGGGCCATGTGTTTTTTCACCGCCGGTCTCCGCATCGGGTCTTGCTGAATTGGTGTTATAGTTGACTATAACACCATCTCGACTGATTGCAAGCCCTCGGTCACGAAAAATTAACCCTGGCCGCGACCGTCGCCCGTTTACGAAGTCGTATGCCAGCCGACCGCTCCCCGAAACCATGGCTCGTCCCCTTCGCCGCATGCCCTGCGCCACGCGCGCTTCCGCAGCCGCGCCGCCTCGCCTATGCTGCGCGCATGGACCACAGGCCTGACGACAGCGCGCTCATGTTGCGCTACCGCGATGGCGACGTCGCGGCGTTCGAGACGCTGTACCGGCGGCACAAGGACGCGCTGTTCCGCTACCTGCTGCGACATTGCCGCCAGCGCGCGGCCGCGGAAGACGTCTTCCAGGAGGTCTGGGGGAAGATCATCAAGTCGCGCGACAGCTACCGGCCCTCGGCGAAATTCACGACGTTTCTCTATCACGTGGCGCACAACTGTTTCATCGATCACGTCCGCCGCAACAAGCGGCATGACGACAAGTCCGACATCGAGCCCGATTCGCGCCCCGGCGACGGCGATGGCCCCGAGGCGCTGGTCGAGCGGAGCCTTGCCCGGCGCCGGCTGGACGCTGCGCTGCGCGCGCTGCCGGACGAACAGCGCGACGTTTTTCTGCTCCATGAAGAAGCCGGACTGAATCTCGACGAAATCGCCATGGTTACCGACTGCAAGCGGGAGACGGCGAAGAGCCGCCTGCGCTACGCTGTCGGGAAACTGCGTGCGGCACTGGACGAACCCCCGGAGACAGCATGAGCGACCCGCGCAAGAATAGCGACGAAACGGTCGATCCGCGCGTCTCGGCGGCGTATCGCGAGATGGCCGATGAGCGTACGCCCGGGCATCTCGACCACGTCGTCCTGAACGCCGCACGCAGTGCCGCCAGGCCAAGCTGGAACGCGGCGATCGGCTGGTTGCGCCCGGCCGCGTGGGTCGCGACGATCGGTGTCTGCCTGGCCATCGTCGTCGAGATCTCGTTGCTGCAGGACGAGGGCATCGCCGTACCGGACGGCCCGGCGCCGATGACGGCAGCGCCGCCCGCGGCCGTATCGCCGGCGAAGGCACCGGCCGCAAAAGCGGAGCGTTTCGAGAAGGCCGCGCCGGCGGCTGCCGCACCGGCGGCCGTGGAGCCCCGGCAGAAAACGGCGCGAGGCGCGTCCGCGGATGCGGCCGTGCGTTCGCAAGAAGCCGAAGCGGTGAACGAATTGCGGCGACAGGGAGATGTCGTGGAAGACACCGCGTCCAACCGGCTGCTGCACATGGCCCCGGCGACGAGCGCGATCGAAGAAGCGCTAACGGAGCGATATTGCGACGAAACGCAGACCGCCGACGCGAACGCCTGGCACGAGTGCATCCTGGAACTCGAACGCCAGGGACTGCACGAGGCCGCCCGTCTCGAGAGGGAGCGGCTGGCGGAGGCCTTCCCGCCACCCATGATTCCCTGATTTCGGTTGTTCCCGATGTCCCGCGCTGAGTGCGATGCTAAAATCGCCGGCCCCGGATATTGCAAAGTCGTGCTGCGGGCTCGCCGGGGGACGGCAGCATCCATTGAGACCGGCCAACAGGGAACAACACCATGAAATCACCCGTTCGCGTAACGATCACAGGGGCTGCCGGCCAGATCGGCTATCAACTCGCCTTCCGTATTGCCTCGGGGCAGATGCTAGGAACCGACCAGTCCGTCATCCTGCAGCTGCTTGAAATACCGCAGGCCCTCGATGCCCTCAAAGGTGTCGTCATGGAACTCGATGACTGCGCATTCAAGACGCTCGCCGGCGTCGTCGCGACGGACGACCCGAACGTGGCGTTCAAGGGCAGCGACTACGCACTCCTCGTCGGCGCGCGCCCGCGCGGCCCCGGGATGGAACGCAAAGACCTGCTGGAAGCCAATGCCGCGATCTTCTCGGTGCAGGGCAAGGCCATCAACGATCATGCGAATCGCGACATCCGCGTGCTGGTCGTCGGCAACCCCGCCAACACCAATGCGCTGATCACGGCCAGCAACGCGCCCGATATCGACCCGGCCAACATTACCGCGATGACCCGCCTCGACCACAACCGTGCCATCGCGCAGCTGGCACGGAAGACGGGCAGCCACGTCACCGATGTGAAACGCATGATCATCTGGGGCAACCATTCGGCGACCCAGTACCCCGACATCAACCATGCCAGAGTCGCCGGCAAGCCGGCCACGAAACTCGTGGACGATGGCTGGCTGGCCGACGAGTTCATTCCGGTCGTCCAGCAGCGCGGCGCGGCCATCATCAAGGCGCGCGGGGCGTCGTCGGCCGCATCCGCAGCCTCGGCGGCCATCGATCACATGCATGACTGGGCGCTCGGCAGCAACGGCGACGACTGGGTGAGCATGGCGATCCCCGCGGACGGCAGTTACGGCATCGAGCCGGGCGTCATCTTTTCCTACCCGGTGCGCTGCAGCGGCGGCCGGTACGAGATCGTTCAGGACCTGGACATCAACGACTTCAGCCGTGCGCGCATGGACGCTACCGATGCCGAATTGCGCGAGGAACGGGCGGCCGTCGAGTCCCTGCTGTGACGTGACGCGCTCGATGGCGCAGTAGGCGTCACGATGATAGGGTTTGTGCCAAACGCAATTTCCTGACTCGGGAGTATCGCGCGTGTCCAGTCTGATCGTGAGCATCTTCTGGCTGCTGCTGTTCGGCGGCGGCGGCATCTATCTCGCCTACCAGCGGATCGACCTGCGTACATCGACCATCGCGGCAGGACTCGCGGTGCTGGCGTACACGATCTTCGGCGAGGGCGCCTTCCTGTGGAAGCTGGTTCTGTGGGCGGCGTTCGGCGCCATGATCGTGCCGAATCTGGTCGAGTTCCGGCGCGAGAAGATCACCAGGCCGCTGCTCGACGTTTATCGCAAGATGCTGCCGTCGATGTCCGACACCGAGCGCGAGGCGCTCGAAGCCGGCAACGTCTGGTGGGAAGGCGAGCTGTTCTCCGGCATGCCGGAGTGGGACCGCCTGATGTCCTACCCTGCACCGAAACTCTCGGACGAAGAGCAGGCGTTCCTCGACGGTCCCTGCGAAGAGCTGTGCCGCATGATCGACGACTGGGAGATCTGCCACGAGCGGGCGGACATGCCCAAAGAGGTCTGGGATTACATCATCGAGCACAAGTTCTTCGCGATGATCATCCCGAAGCAATATGGCGGCCTCGAATTCTCGGCCTATGCGAATGCCTGCGTCATCATGAAGCTCGCAAGCCGCAGTGCCACGGCGTCCTCGACGATTGGCGTCCCGAACTCGCTGGGGCCGGCCGAGCTGCTGCTGCACTACGGCACCGACGAGCAGAAGAACCGTTACCTGCCGGGGCTTGCGGCCGGCACCGAGATTCCCTGTTTCGCATTGACCTCGCCGCAGGCGGGATCCGACGCGGCGTCGATCATCGACAGCGGCGTCGTGTGCAGGGGTGAGTGGCAAGGCGAAACCATCGTCGGCATCCGCCTGAACTGGGACAAGCGCTACATCACGCTGGCGCCCATCGCGACCGTGCTCGGACTGGCATTCAAGCTCTACGACCCCGACCGCCTCATCGGCGACAAGGAGGAATACGGCATCACGGCCGCGCTGATTCCCACCGACACGCCCGGAGTGACCGTGGGGCGCCGCCATCACCCGCTCACCATCGCCTTCCAGAACGGCCCCACGTCCGGCAGGGACGTGTTCGTGCCGCTCGACTACATCATCGGCGGGCGTGAAATGGCGGGCAAAGGCTGGAAGATGCTGGTGGAGCTGCTGTCCGTCGGCCGCGCCATCACCCTGCCATCGACCGCCGCCGGCGGTGGCCAGGCCGCCAGTTATGCCACCGGCGCCTACGCCGTCATCCGCAAGCAGTTCAATACCTCGATCGCCAACTTCGAGGGCGTTGGCGAAGCGCTGACCCGGATCGCAGGCTACAGCTACATCATGAACTCCGCGGTGTCAGTGACATCCGGTGCAATCGACCAGGGCGAGAAGCCGGCCGTGCCCTCGGCGATCCTGAAGTACCACTGCACGGAGCTGGGCCGCAAGGTCAGCAACGACGCCATGGACGTTCACGGCGGCAAGGGCATCTGCCTCGGGCCGAACAACTACCTCGGTCGCGGCTTCATAGCGGCCCCGATCGCCATCACGGTCGAGGGCGCCAACATCCTCACTCGCAGCCTGATCATCTATGGACAGGGCGCCATCCGCTGCCACCCCTACGTGCTGCGCGAGCTCGCCGCCGCCGGTGACGAGGATATCGACCGCGGCCTGATCGAGTTCGACGACGCCCTGTTCGGCCACATCGGTTACGCGATCAGCAACGTCGCGCGCTCGTTCTTCCTGGCCCTGACGCACGCCAAGTTCAGCAAGGTGCCCCTCAATACGCCAACGCGCCGCTACTACCAGAACATCAACCGGTACAGCGCGGCGTTCGCACTTGCATCCGATTTCGCGATGCTGACGCTCGGCGGGGACCTCAAGAAACGCGAGCTGCTGTCGGCGCGTCTCGGCGACGTGCTCAGCTGCATCTACCTGGCGTCCTGCGTACTGAAGCATTTCGAAAACCAGGGCCGACGTGCAACCGACCTGCCGCTGGTCGAGTGGTCGGTCCGCACCCTGATGTACCAGGCCCAGGAGGCGCTGCATTCGTTCCTGCGCAACCTGCCGAACCGCTGGGCCGCGGCGTTCCTGCGCATCTTCATCTTCCCGCGCGGCCGCACGTACTCCGCACCGTCCGACGAGCTCGTTCACAAGGTGGTCGAACTGGTGACGACGCCGGGCGAAGCCCGCGAACGGCTCAGCGAGCAGGCCTACACGACGATCGAGCCCGGCAACCCCGTCGGCCTCCTGGAGGAGGCCCTGCGGCTCGGCATCGAGCTCGCGCCGCTCGAGCGCAGGCTGCGGCAGGCGTACAAGGAGGGGCTCATCCGTACCGAATACCTCGGTCGGCAGATCGAGGAGGCGGCAAACGCGGAGGTCATCGACAAGGACGAGGCCGCAAAGCTGCGGGACTACCATGACAAGGTCTTCGCCCTGCTCGCCGTCGACGACTTCGCGCCCGAGGACCTGCGGCGCACCGCTGGCAAGCCGGCCGAACCGGCCGCTCCGAAACCCGCGCAACAAGCGGCGAAGCGCAAGCAGGCGCCGCGGCAGAAGGTCGCGAAGAAGAAATCGAGTCGCAAGAAAACAAGCGACGCCGAATAAGCGCCAATGAGAAGTCAGTCCGGGCCGATCTATGAAAGCCGCGTTTTCGTAGAGCCGGAAGCCCTCGACGCGTTCGACGCCTGGCTCGACGAGCAAGTGGTTCGTGCCCGGCGCGCGCCCGGCGTCGTCGACGCCGTTCCGTTCGGCATCGGGTCGGACGCGCAGGGCCGGCCGGGCAGGGCCTGCCAGTTCAGCCTCGAGGATGACGAGGCGCTGGAGGGCTTCGTGGACGGGTTCGCAACCGAGTTGGAAGCGGCGGCACTCGACCGGTTCGGCGCGAAGATCTCGTGGCAGGAGCGGATCCTGCGTGAAGACGCGTTTCGCGAACTGCCGGCCGGCGAGATGCCGGAATGCCTCAACTGCGGTGCGCACCTGCGCGGACAGTACTGCGGCAATTGCGGCCAGCGAGGCAGCAGCCGGCTGATCAGCCTGTGGGAATTGTTACGCGATGCGTTCGGCGACCTGCTCGAACTCGACTCGCGTCTGTGGCGCACGCTGGTGCCCTTGATCATCAGGCCCGGCAAGCTGACCCATGACTACCTGCAGGGTCGCCGCGTGCGCTACATGCCGCCTTTCCGCATGTATCTCGTACTGAGCCTGCTGTTTTTCCTGGTCGCCTTTTTCGATCCCCGCGAATCGCTCGGCATATTCTACGAACCGCAGACCGCCGGCGAGGATGCTGCCCGGGAGCGAGAGGAGGCGGCGGAGATTGCGGAGGAGGTGCGCCGCGATCTCGCGGCAGAAGGCATCGTCGTGGGCAGCCCGGAGAAGACTGCGGAAGCCGATGCAGACGCGGATGACGGAGTCAACATAAGAATCAACGGCGCAGGCCCCGCGGAAGCGGACTGCGAGATCGACGAGTTCTCGATCAATGGTCCCGAATGGCTGCAACGCCGGCTGACGCCCGAGCGCCTCGTGCAGATTTGCGAGGGGATCAAAAAAGACAAGGGCCGCCAGTTCGTGCGCAACCTCTACGACAACATCCCGATCGCGCTGATCGTCCTGCTCCCGATCATGGCGTTCGTCCTGAAGCTGCTGTACCCGTTGTCACGCCGCTATTACGTCGAGCACCTGCTGTTCTTCGTCCACTTTCACGCCTTCCTGTTCCTGATACTGACACTGCAGTTCCTCATCGGCCGGCTGCACGCCCTGTTGCCGATACCGGAGGCCGCCGGCACCCTCATCATCGTCGCCGTGTCCTTTTACGTCCCGGTGTACCTTTTCGTGGCGATGCGCCGCGTTTACGGCCAGGGGCGGTTGGTCACGGCATTCAAGTACGTCGCCCTGAGCGTGTCGTACTTCGCAGGTTTCACCGTCACCATGCTCGGCGCGGCCCTGATGGCCATGACCGCATATTCGGCCTGAGCATGCCGCTGGCTACAAGCGCGGAAACACCGATTATTATGGCAACCGGGCAGGCAACAGGAACGAACACGGGGGGGTCGGCACCCATGCCGACTAATAATTAGTTGAGCAGTCGCGCCGGGGACACTAAAATTCCCGGGCTAACCAAAGTCCAGCCTATGAAGCAATCCACCAGGAAACCCATCGGAATATCCGGCCTCGCCGCCTACGTGCCACCCTACCGCGTCTCACTCGAAGACTGGTGCGAGTGGACGGGCGGGCATTGGCCGAAGGTGCGCGAAGTCGTGGGCCGCAGTTTCCGCATGCGGGGCCCCCACCACAGCGTGTACACGATGGCGGCGACGGCCGTCATGCGGCTGATCGACCAGTACGACGTCGACCCGACGCGCATCAAGTTCCTGGGCCTGGGCACCGAGTCGAGCACGGACAATTCGGCTGGTGCGATCATCATCAAGGGCATGGTCGACAGGGCCCTCGAGGCCCGCGGAATGCCGGGGATATCACGCAGCTGCGAGGTCCCGGAGTTCAAGCACGCCTGCCTCGGCGGCGTCTACGGCATGAAAGGCGCGATCCGGCACCTGGCGCTGGATGGCGCCGGCGGCCAGGCGATCGTCGTGTGCGCCGACATCGCGGAGTACGCACGAGGGTCGAGCGGCGAACCCACCCAGGGGGCGGGCGCCGTGGCCATGTTGCTGGAGGAGAACCCGAAGCTCGCGATCGTCGACCTCGTGGGCTCCGGATCGGCATCGGACTATCGGATCATGGATTTCCGCAAGCCGATGGTACGGTTCTGCGGCCAGGACCGCTCCGAGACGCACCACATCCAGGAT
Source organism: uncultured Gammaproteobacteria bacterium (assembly GCA_963712755.1). Lineage (GTDB taxonomy): Bacteria > Pseudomonadota > Gammaproteobacteria > Steroidobacterales > Woeseiaceae > UBA1847. Next base: position 681,465 of record CAVQIY010000002.1, read on the forward strand.
TTCCCGGTATTCAACGGCAAGTATTCGACGACTTGCTACGTCGACGAGACGCTGCACGCCCTTGCCGACATGTACGAGAAACGCCGGCTGAACCCGGGCGAGTACCTGCGATCGCTGAAGACCGTGTTCATGCATCGCCCGTACCGGCGGATGCCGGAAACGGGCTGGGCGATCTCGTACCTGTTCGCCCTGGGTCATGGCGGTGCCGCCGATCACGCCGAACTCGCGACCTATTGCAAGGAAGCCGGCATCGACCTGCAGGCCCTGCTCGACGAAATGAGCCTGAGCCCGCGCGTGGCCCAGCTCGCCGAGCCGGAGCGCCTGCAGTACGAGGCCTACCCGCTCACGATGGCGGTCCTCAGGGCCTTCCGCGGCTCGGAGCGTTACGGCAAAGAGGTCCTCGACAAGCTCGCACTGGGCAGCGAGGCGATGCGCGACCTGGGCAACCTCTACACGGCCGCACTCCCGGCGTGGATGGCCGCCGGGTTCGAGCAGGCGCTGGCCGATGACAGCCTGGCCGCCGGTGACGAAGTCCTCACGCTGGGCTACGGCAGTGGCGATGCCGCCGAGGTCATCCCGTTCTTCATGGCCGAAGGCTGGCGCGAAGCAACCGCCGCCATTCGCTTCGGCGACGCAATTCAGCACGCAGTCGACATCACCTGCGACCAGTACGAAGCGCTGCACGCCGGCCGCAAGGCCAGGGGCCTCGACTACCTGCCCGTCAACGAGTTCGTCATCGATCGCGTCGGCCGGTCGGACGACCGGCACTTCAGCGATTTCGGCATCGAGTATTACAGGTATGTAGGTTGAGACACGGCTTGCCGAACGCCGGCAAGCCGTGTCGTTTATGGGGCGTTCCGGGCGCTCGAATACGCCTCGAGGATAGCCGCATGATCTGTCTTCAGCGCATCCCACTCCAGTTTGAACCACGGCGTAAAGCGCTCGGGGCTTGCCAGTAGTTCCCTGTCCAGCGTGTCGGGGGGCACGAAACGGATCGCCGCGATCTCCTCCGCGTTGGGATGAACGGCGTCGCCGATACGGCCGAGGAAGACGTGGCACAGCTCGTGCTCGGAACCAAGGTCGGCATAAGGCGCCTGGTAGCGGAACTTGTAGACGAAGCGCAGATCCGCCGCGAGATTGAGCTCCTCGTGCAGGCGGCGCCCGGTCGCGATGCGCATCGACTCACCCCGCCGCGGGTGACTGCAGCAGCTGTTCGACCAGTAACCCGGCCACAATCGCTTCGAGTCCGCCCGCTGCTGCAGCAGCAACTCGCCGGCCGTATTGAACAGGAACGCCGAGAACGCACGGTGCAGGACTCCGGCGCCGTCATGGCACGCAGCCTTGGACAGGTGACCCTGCTCCCTGTCGTGTTCGTCGACGAGTATCAGCTCTTCGTCTTCCGATGAAACCACCCTGTTTACGTTGTGCAATGTCATTCCCTGTCGTTGTCCGGATCGATCGTCGTATAGCCCGCCGACCGCAGTGCCGCGGCGACCTGCTCCGCCTTGCCCGGGCAGATGGCGACGATCGACCCGCCGCCGCCGGCCCCCGTCAGCTTGGCTCCCTCGGCACCGGCCCGTCGCGCGATGTCGACCATCCGTTCCAGCTCGGGTGTCGACACGCCGAGCGCATTCAACAGGCCCTGGCAGATGTTCATGAGTTGCCCGAGCGCCGTGTAGTCGCCCGCGGCCAGCGCTTCCGCTCCGGCGACGCTCAGCGCATCGACCTGGTCGAATATCGCGCCGAAGGCGTCGGGCCGGGCCTCGAAGCGCGCGCGAACGCCCGCCACCTGCTCGTGCGTGACGCCCGGCTGGTGGCCGCAGGCGATCACGATCGGTGGCGCCCCCGCGAGTTCGATCGGCTCGACTTCGATGGTTTCGCGCTTGCGGTACAGCATCGGCCGGGCAAAAGTTGCCAGTGTATTGTCGACGCCCGACGGGGTCCCGTGCGCGAGTTTTTCGCAGTCGAAGGCGATCTCGTTGACGCGGTCGTCGCCGAGCGACAATCCGAGCAACTTGTCGAATGCACGCACGATGGCGACAGCGAACGCCGCGGACGAACCGAGGCCCATTCCGCGCGGCAGTGCGGACCGTACGCGAATGGCGAACTCGCCGCGGCCGATACCGAGGTTGTCGAGGATGCAGTACACGGCCGCTTCGACGCCGCCCCCGCCACGCGCGATGTCGCGGGTCAGTCCCCAGTCGGGCACGTCCAGTGTCAGGCTTGCCGCTTCCCGGACGGTCGCCGTAACGGCTCCCGGGATCGGCACTGCCAGTGCATGCTTGCCGTAGACCACCGCATGTTCGCCCAGCAGGATGACCTTGCCGGCAGCCGTGCCCATCGGCTCGTCGTCCCGGAGCGACTCCGCTGCAAGCCGTGCCGCGATGTCCCGCGCCCGGGTTTCGCTGATGTCACCGCTCGCGACGAGCTGCTCGACGGCGGCGTCGAAGCGGTCGCCGGCAATGCCTGCCGCGGCAACGAGGCTGCGGGCATGCAGGCGCATGTGCCCCTTCTGTATCCCGCTCGTGGCAAGCGCGCGCAGCGCCGCGAAGTTCTGCGCGAGCCCGACGGCGGCCATCAGTTGTGCGAGCTCGGCGGCGGATTCGACGCCCGCGATGCGCAACCCGAGTGCAGCGGCCGGGTTGGCGGTAACGGTTCCGCCCACGGTGCCCACCTTGAGCGGAACCCGTATTTCCCCGACGAGCTCGCCGGCGCCGCCCGCGCTCCAGCGCGACAACGGCCGGTACTGGCCGTCGACCGCCGCATAGGCGTGAGCGCCGGCTTCTATCGCACGCCAGTCGTTGCCCGTGGCGATCGCGATGGCATCGATGCCGTTCATGATGCCCTTGTTGTGGGTCGCCGCACGATAGGGGTCCGCGGCTGCGATCTCGCTCGCGGCGACGATGGCATCCCGCACCGCTGCACCGTCGAGACCGCCCGCGGCCAGCTGCCCGGCGGGGTAGCTGACCCGGGCCGTCACGACCGAGCGATCGGCCAGGTTCGAGAGGATGCGCATCGCGACGGTGCCGCCGCCGATCCCGGCAAGGCGGGGCGCGACGGCTTCGCAGATGCTATTCACCAGGTTCGCGCCCATGGCGTCCCGAGTGTCCACGAGCAGGTGCACGGCCAGCGCGGCGCGGCCGCCCGGCAGCGCGAGCCGGCGCACCTCGATGTCGCGCACGCCGCCGCCTCTTGCGATAAGGCGTGGATGCACGGCATTTGCCGCGGCGAGCAGTTCGTCCGCGGCGGCTTCTATGCGCGCTGCCGCAGCCTCCACGTCGGCCACGTTGACCAGGTGAACCTGCCCGGCCAGCAACGATTCATCGCAGCGTGCCTCGAATCCTCCGCCGCGCCGCGCCAGCGCCGCCGCGAAACTCAGGCCCGCGACGATCGACGGCTCCTCGACCACCAGCGGCGCCAGGCGAGCGGCCCCGTTGACGATGAAGTTGGGTGCAATCGCGAAAGGCAGGCCGAATACGCCGATGACGTTTTCGATGATCTTGTCCGCCGCGGCAGGCAGCAGGACGTGGCGGCCATCGCGGAGCAAGGCAGCGTCTTCTGCGGACAGCAGTCCGAGCGCTTCGAGGCGGTCGATGCGCTGCAGGATGTGCAGCCGGTAGAAACCGGATATCGGGGAATCGTTCACAGTCCGTCTTTGCCGTGCAGCATCGCGCCGCGAGGATCGATGGCGAGCGCAAGCCGCATAAACCCGGATCGTGCCGCCACCTGCTCGAATGATGCCAGCGATGCCCTGCTGGTCGCCAGCGCAACGCCGATGTCGCCGCCACCGGCGCCGCAGGGCTTGTAGACCACGTCATCGGCGGCCGCGTGGCCGGCAAGGGCCGCATGGCCGGCATCGAAAATGCCCAGGCCGTGGGCCGCGTCGAAGCGCAGCAGTGCCTGCGTGTAGTCGCCCAGTGCCGCGAGGACCGCGCTGGCGCGGCCGTTTTCCACGACGGCCGAGACCGCTGACGAGGCCTCGCGCAATTCGCCGCGCGACGGGCTGTCCGGCTGGTCACCGAAGCGCGCAATCCTGCCGCGGGTCCCGGCGGCGACGCCGCTCCACAATACGCTGCAATACAGTCCGTCGGGCCAGGCCAGGGGTCTCGATTGCCGCTCCTGCATGCGGTACTCGATGACCCCGCCGGCGATGCTGCAGGCAACGTCGACCCCGCTGCCCGCGCCGCCCTGGAACCGTCGATGCCCGGCGTGTGCCGCGTCGCGTGCGCGGGCACCACCCAGCGCTTCGAGGGCGACCGCGAGCGCGGCCGCCAGCGCGGCACTCGAACCGAGGCCGATCTTGCTGCCGCTCGCGGCGTCGCGGAATGCCCCGGTGTCGAGGGAGATCGCCATCGGCCCGGCGCCGGCCGCGGGCCGCGACGCATCCCAGACCGTCTCGAACAAGCCGAAATCCCGGCCGCCCGACAGCCAGGTCAGGCCACCCTCGTTCGCCTCGAAGCGCCCTGTCGCGGCCGTGAACCCGGGTGCCCGTACGACGTGGTGTTCGCCGTCGTGCGATTCGATCGTCACGACGGCACGACGGTCCACGGCCACGCAGACCGACGGGGCGCCGTCCAGTACCGCGTACTCTCCCGACAACACGAACTTGCCGGGCGCACTCGCCGTAATCCGCATCAGTTCCCGTTCACCAGCGCGGCGCCCATGCCGATGCCGCTCGTCAGGACGGCCTCGACGCCGTCGGTATTCGACATGGCGTCCACGACCCGCGACTCGTCGCCCGGCAGGCAGACGACCTTCACCTGCGGGCCCGCGTCGATCGTGAAGAACGCGCCAACACCCTGCGCCTGCAGTTCGCGCACACGCTCGAGGCAGGCGAGCGTCGCGGCATTCCAGTAGACCACGGGGGGGCGCGACGCCCACATGACGGAGTGCATCTTCAGGCAATTGTGCTCGGCCACGCCGGCCAGCTTGCCGAAGTCGCGGGCCATGATGGCGTCCCTTGCCGTTGCGAGATCCGTGTCCTGCTCCTCGATCCAGCGCGAATAGAAAGGCGATGTCCTGCGGCTGATCTCCATAGCCTCACCGGACCCGACCGGCTTCGGCGCCTGCGACGTTACCGCGGCGATGATTCGCAGCGGCCATGTGCCCCCGTCCAGGATCGTGCTCACGGCAATACCGTCGCCCTCGTTACGGAGTTCGACGAATCCGCCGTACAGCGATCGTGCCGCGGATCCGGACGCCCGCCCGGCAAAGCCGGCCAGTTCATCCACGGCGCCCGCGCGGCCGCCGGCGGCGGCGGCGGCCACGACCAGGGCCGCGAACGAGGAGGCCGACGACGCGAGACCCGCGGCAATCGGGAAGTTGCTGGTACTCGTCACGCGCGCGCGCAGGCGATCGGTGCCGAGCAAGGAGTCGAGACACCGGGAGACCCTTGGCAGCATTGATCGTGCATCGCGGCCGTTGACCTGCAGCGCGTCGTGGTCCAGCCCGCCGTCGAACTCCACCCGCATCGTCGTGAAAAGATCGTCGAGCGTGACCGAGATCGACCCCACCGCCGGCAGGTTGCGCTGGCTGTCACGCTTCCCCCAGTACTTGACGAGCGCGATATTGGGTTGGGCTCTCGCTGTTGCCCTCATGTGCTGGATTCCGGCGTGATCGAGGATGACGGGACGGCGAATTATAGCCCAGACGGGGTGGCGCCCCGCGACGGGAAAAAGTGTACGCTACAGGGCCGATTCGTGGCCAGCGAGGCCTGGTGCCAAACGACTTCGAACAACGTATCCCCCACTACACGCGCCGCGTCGAGGCAAAGCTCGACAGCGTCCTGCCGGGCGCCGACGTCGAGCCGTGCCGCCTGCACGAGGCAATGCGCTACGCGATCTTCAACGGCGGCAAGCGAGTGCGGCCACTCCTGGTTTACGCGGCCGGGGAGTGTCTCGGTGTGCCGGAATCGCTGCTCGACGCGCCCGCGGCCGCGATCGAGCTGATCCACGCATTCTCGCTGGTGCACGACGACCTGCCCGCGATGGACGACGACGACCTGCGCCGCGGCCTGCCGACGCTGCACCGCAAGTTCGACGAAGCCACGGCCATCCTCGCGGCGGACGCCATGCAGCCCCTCGCATTCGCCGTGCTCGCCGATGTCGACGGCGTCGCCGGCGATACTCGCGCAAAACTCGTGAAACTGGTTGCCGAAGCCTGCGGTTCCACCGGCATGACCGGCGGCCAGTCCATGGACCTCGGGGCCGAGGGCCGCACCCTGGACGCTGGCGAACTCGAGCACATGTTCGCCCTCAAGACGGGCGCCCTGATCCATGCATCGGTCATGTCCGCGTGCGTGCTCGCGGAGCCGGTGCCGCCGGGGCAGTACGACGCCCTCGATGGTTTCGGGCACGCGATCGGTCTCGCATTCCAGATACGTGACGACCTGCTGGACGTCGAAGGCAAGACCGAGGACATCGGCAAGACCGCGGGGTCCGACCAGCGCATGCACAAGGCGACCTACCCTGCACTGTTCGGCATCGAGGCGTCGCGGCGACGCTGCGACGAGCTGCTGGTAAGGGGGCTCGGTTGCCTGCAGCCGCTCGGCGATGCCGGCGCCCTGGCATGGCTGGCGCGTTTCATCGTCGACAGGAGCAAGTGAAGCAATGCCGGAACGCGTCATCCTGCATGTCGACATGGATGCCTTCTACGCTTCCATCGAGCAGCGCGACAACCCCGAACTGCGCGGCAAGCCGCTGGTGGTGGGCGGCGGCGGCAACCGCGGCGTCGTCGCAGCCGCGAGCTACGAGTCACGCGTCTTCGGCATCCGCTCCGCCATGCCGATGGCGGAGGCCCGCAGGCGCTGCCCCGATCTCGTTCGCGTTGCGCCGCGGATGGCGCACTACCAGGCCGTATCCCGCGAGATCTTCGCGGTCTTCAACGAATTCACGCCGCTGGTCGAGGGCCTGTCGCTCGACGAGGCGTTCCTGGACGTGACGTCGAGCCGGCGCCTTTTCGGCGGTGGTCACAGCATCGCGCTGGCCGTGAAGGACAGGATTCGTGCGCGCACTTCACTGACGGCCTCGGTCGGCGTCGCCCCGAACAAGCTGGTCGCGAAGATCGCATCGGACCTCGGCAAACCGGACGGGCTGGTGGACGTGGCGGCCGGGCGCGTGCAGGCGGTCCTCGATCCGCTGCCCGTGTCCGTCATTCCCGGCATCGGCAAGCGCACCCTCGCACGCCTGCACGGCGTCGGCGTGTACACGATCGCCGATTTGCGCGGCGCCCCGGACCATGATCTCGAACCGGTCTTCGGGCGCTTCACGCGCAAGACACGCGAGCGCGCCGCGGGAATCGACGATCGACCGGTCGTCCCCTCGCGCGCCGAGAAGTCCATCAGCAACGAAGAGACTTACGACACCGATCTCTGCGACCGGCAGGCCATGGAGCGACAGCTCCTGCGGCTCGCGGAACGAACCGCCGGACGGCTGCGCAAGGCGGCGCTGTGCGCCGGCACCGTCCAGGTGAAGATCCGGCAATCCGACTTCCGGACCTTCACGCGGCAGAAGCGCCTGCAGCCGCCGGCAAACGGCACCGACCAAGTCTTCGCGGTCGCCCGCGAGTTGCTGTCGGTCTGGCTGAACGAACATCCGGATGCCCGCGTCCGCTTGCTCGGCGTGGGCTGCAGTTCGCTCGCCGCCGCCGCACAGCCGGACCTGTTCGGCGACGGCGCTGCCGCGCAGGCAACGGGTTTCGATCGCGCCGTCGACGAGATTCGCGACCGCTTCGGCAGCGCGGCCGTGGCCCGCGCCAGGACCTTGGAGCGTCCGTGAATAAGGTAGAATCGAGCGCTGTTCGACACGGTCGGCGGACCTAGTCATGTACACGAGTTTCTTCGGACTCAACGAAAAGCCTTTCGCGATAACGCCCGACCCGCGCTACCTGTTCATGAGCGAGCGCCATGGAGAGGCACTCGCCCACCTCGTGTACGGGGTGACCGAGAGCGGCGGTTTCGTGCAGCTGACCGGCGAGGTCGGAACGGGCAAGACCACGCTCGTACGCACGCTGCTGCAGAACAAGCTGCCGAACAACGCCGACGTCGCCGTCGTCCTGAACCCGCGATTGTCCGTCCTCGAGTTTCTCGAGACCATTTGCGAGGAGCTCCACATCCTCGCACCGGAGAACAGGGGCAGCGTCAAGGCCCTGGTCGACAGCCTCAACCGGCAGCTGCTCAAGGCACATGCCGAGGGCCGGCGCGTGATCCTCGTCGTCGACGAGGCGCAGAACCTGTCGCGCGACGTGCTCGAGCAGGTTCGGCTGCTCACCAACCTGGAGACGGCCAAGCAGAAGTTGCTGCAGATCATCCTCATCGGGCAGCCCGAACTGCGGGAGCTGCTCGCGCGCGACGACCTGCGCCAGCTGGCACAGCGCATCACCGGCCGTTACCACCTGGAACCGCTGTCGCGCGACGAGACCGCGCAGTACGTCGAGCATCGCCTGCGCGTTGCCGGCGCGCTGGGCGAGGTATTCGAAAGCGCCGCGAAACGCGAGGTCTACCGGCTCACCAAGGGCGTGCCGCGGCTGATCAACGTCATCTGCGATCGCGCCCTGCTCGGCGCGTACAGCAAGGAGACACGGCACGTGAACCGGCGGCTCGTGCGGCGCGCCGCGGCCGAGATCGAGGGAATACCCTACACGTCCCCGCTGCTGCGCTGGGCGATACCGGCCGGCGGCGCCGTCGCCGTCGCCGTGATCGCGGCGAGCCTCTGGCCCCTGCTCGCGCAGCGCGGCGAACCGGCCCAGGCGAACCCGGCGAGCGCGATCGCCGCCAACGACGATGCGGCGGCAGCCGTCGTCGCGGCGGCACCGGTCAGCGTGACGCCGCCCGCGGACGAACCGCAACCAGGCCCCGGACCCGGCACCGAAGCCGAACCCGAACCCGAACCCGAACCCGAATCCGAATCCGAATCCGAGCAAGAAGCCGATGCGGCGCTGGACGACCAGTTGCTGCTCGCGGGCGAGCTGACGCGGCTGGGACCTGCCTTCGAAGTGCTGTTCAGCCTCTGGGGCCTCGAGTTCGACGAACCGGTCACCAACGGCTGCGACCTGGCGGAGAGCGCGGGCTACGCCTGCCTGATTCAGCGCGGTTCCTGGACCAGCCTGCGGCAGCTGGACCGCCCGGCGATCCTGGCGCTCACCGACAGCCGCGGCAAGAAGCACCACGTGGTGCTCGAGGCGGTGCAGGGCGACAGGGCGCAGCTGTCGATCGCCGGCGTCACTGTCACGCATCCGTTCATGGACGTTGCCGACCTGTGGTTCGGGGATTTTATCCTGGTGTGGCGGCCGCCGAACGGCAATGCGCTGCCCCTCGGACGTGGGTCACGCGGCGACAACGTCGTCTGGCTGCGCGAGAGCCTCGCTGCCATCGACGGCCGCTACCGGGCCGAGCCGCTCGATTCGGCCCTTTACGACGCCGAACTGGAGCAGCGTGTCATCGAGTTTCAGCGCGACCACCGGCTCCTCGTCGACGGTCTCGCGGGACAGCAAACACAGATCATCATCAACTCGCTGCTCGGGTCGAGCGACACGCCCCGGCTCACGACATCGAGGCTTGCCCGGGATTGACCTATGTCATTCATTCTTGATGCGCTGAAGAAATCCGAGACCGAGCGCCAGCAACAGGGCGGGTCGGATTTTGCCAATATCCCGTCCAGCGTCGAGCGGGCCGGCGCGCCGCGCTGGCTCTGGGTGCTCGGACTGTTACTGGCCGTCAACCTCGCCGTGTTGCTCGGCGTCCTGTTGCGCGATGGCGCGCCACCGGTCGACACGCCGCCGGCACGGGTCTCCGGGCCGGAACAGCCGGCCGCAGCGGGCGCCTCGTTCTCGGAGCAAATTCGCGAGGCACGCGACCGGGAGTCTGCCGCCAGGACGAGTGCCGCGGCGGCGCCGCTGCCTGCCGCCGAAACGGTGACCGACGTGCCTCCGCCGGCGCCGGCGCCTGTCCAGTCCCGCCCGCAGCCCGACTACACGCTCGCGGCACTGCCGACCGCGGACGAGTTGATCGCCACCGGCCAGGTCCAGCTGCCCAATCTGCACCTGGACATCCACGTCTACAGTACCAAGCCCGCCGAGCGTTTCGTCTTCATCAACATGATCCGGCACCGCGAGAAGTCACGGCTTGCCGAAGGCCCGGTCGTGCAGGAAATCACGCCCGAGGGCGTCATCCTGGACTACAGCGGAACCCGCTTCCTGCTGCCGCGCGAGTAACCCGGGCTACGCGACTTGAACGCCCCGGCATCCACACAACTGTCCGGCGACGGCTTCGCCAACGCGATGATTTCGGGGATCCATCGCGTGATCGACGGCCAGGAGCTGCTCAACCAGATCAACGTGTTCCCGGTACCCGACGGCGACACGGGCACCAACCTGAGCCTGTCGCTGGGCGCGGCGCTGCCGGTCCTGCAGCAAAACGAGCAGAAGCACCTGGGCACCCTGCTGGCAGCGGTCGCCGACGCGCTGCTGGACGGCGCGCGCGGCAATTCCGGCGCGATCATGGCGCAGTTCTTCCAGGGGATGAGCGACGCCGCCGCCGACCTGAGCCGTTTCACGCCTCATACGTTCGCGAAAGCCGTCGTGACCGGCAGCGACTACGCACACGATGCGATGTCGAACCCTCGCGAAGGCACCATCCTGTCGGTCATCGCCGCCTTTGCCGCCAGCGTCGACGACCAGAGCAGGGGCGCAGCGGACGGCGGCTTCCCGGCATTGATCGGCGCTGCGCTCGAGGAATCGAGGCAAGCGCTCGCGGCGACCCAGGAGCAGCTGGAAGTACTGCGCAAGGCCGGCGTCGTCGATGCCGGCGCGAAGGGATTCGTCGAGCTGGTGGACGGCATGAGCGAATACCTCAGCACCGGGAATATCGTCGCCGAGCCCGACCTGTCGATGCTCAGCATCGACGAACCCCTGGTGACGGTCGGCAGCTCGCTCGAGTCCGGGTACCGCTTCTGCACCGAGTGCATCGTTACCGGCACCGACATCGACCGGCGCAAGCTGCGCGAAGCGCTCGCGGACCTCGGCGACTCGCTGGTGCTCGCCGGCACCAAGCGCAAGGCCAAGGTGCACATTCATGTCGACGAACCGGAACGCGTATTCGACGTCGCCCGCCGTTACGGGCACGTCAGTGCGGAGAAGGCCGATGACATGCGCCGTCAACAGACGAGCAGCCACGATGCGAGCCGGCGCTTCGCGGTGATCACCGATTCCGCGGCCGACATTCCCGACGAGGACATGGAGCGGCTCGACATACACATGGTCCCCTGCCGCGTCCAGTTCGGGCAGCGCGGCTACCTCGACAAGGTCAGCATCACCGCGAATGAGTTCTTCGCGGAACTGCGCTCGAACCCGAACCACCCGACCACGTCGCAGCCGGCCCCGGGCGATTTCCGGCGCCAGTACCAGTTCCTGGCGAGCCACTTCGCCGACGTGCTGTCGATCAATCTCACGGGCATGGTGAGCGGCACCGTCGAAGCCGCCCGCGCTGCCGCCGAGCGCGTCAATGCCCATGGCCGCATCCACGTCATCAATTCGCGCAATGCCTCGCTCGGCCAGGGGCTGCTGGTCGTCGCCGCCGCCGAGTACGCGAAAGCCGGGCTGAGCGTGCAGGATGCGATCGCTGCCGTGCAGAAGCTGATACCGGACACGCGCACCTACGGCCTGCTGAAAGACCTGCGCTTTGCCGTGCGCGGCGGCCGGGTGCCGCGCTGGGTGAAGACGATCGCCGAGCTGCTGCGCGCAACCGCCATCATCCGTACCGTGCCCGACGGGCGCGTCGCCTCCGGCACCTTCCTGTTCGGCAGGAAGAACCGGGTCAGGCGTTTCGCGCGCTACGTCGCCAGGAACACGCCCGGCCGCCGCGGCGCTGGACGTCGCCATCGGGCACGCGGTATGCCGCGACGACGCGGTGGCACTGGAGCGCGAATTGCGCGGCCTGTTCGACAACATTCACCGCACCACGATTACCGATATCGGCGCGGCGCTCGGCGTGCACGGCGGACCCGGCACGCTGATCGTGGCGACCCAGCCCTATACGCGCCCGACGGGCGCCAAGCCGTCCAGCTAACCCTCCAGCACCTCGCCATCGGGCTCGACCAGGTCGTCGCCCTGGTTGCGGGCGTTGTTGACACGCCGGTCCACGGGCCAGGCCCTGAGGCGCGGGCAATCCCGGCTCGCGGTCGCGACCAGTTGGTCGTCACCGGTGAGCCAGCGGTCGGCGCGGTCGGCATCGAGGATCACGGGCATGCGGTGATGCAGCGGGGCGAGGAAGTCGTTCGCCTCCGTGGTCACCAGCGTCGCGGTCTGCAGCGACTCGTCCGTCGTCTTGCTGCGCCAGTACTCCCAGAGCCCGGCGAAGGCGAACGGCTCCTCGCTGGCGAGCGAAATGAAATACGGGATCTTCACGTCGCCCTCGCGGTGCCACTCGTAGAAGCCGTCCGCCAGCACCAGGCAGCGGCGGCGGCGGTAGGCGGCGCGGTACGCCGGCTTTTCGGCAACCGTCTCGGCCCGCGCGTTGATCATCTTGTTGCCGATGGCCGGGTCCTTGGCCCAGGACGGCACGAGCCCCCAGCGCAGCGCCACCAGTTCCCGGCCCCCGCCCTCGGCATCGCGAATCGCGGCGACGTCCTGTGTCGGGGCGATGTTGTAGCGCGGCCCGAGATCGAGCGAACCGGCCGCGCCGAACAGCGCCGCGGTTGCCTCGGCCGGGGAATAGAACGCGAAACGGCCGCACATGGCTATTCCCGGATGCCGATGCCGCGGTTCATGAGGTACAGGCAGCCCGCGAACAGCAGCAGCACGAACGCGACTAGGATGACGTAGGCGTTGACGATGCTGATATCCGAGACCCCGAGGATGCCGTAGCGGAAGGCGTTGACCATGTAGAGGATCGGGTTGGCCTTGGAGACCGTCTGCCAGAACTCCGGCAACAGTGAAATGGAATAGAAGACACCGCCGAGGTAGGTCAGCGGCGTGAGAACGAATGTCGGGATGATCGAGATGTCGTCGAACTTCTTTGCGAATATCGCGTTGATGAATCCCGCGAGCGAGAAGACCGTCGACGACAGCAGCACGATGGAGACGGTCATGAAGGGGTGCTGGACCCGCAGCCGGGTAAAGAACAGCGCTATCACCGTAACCAGTGCGCCGACCAGCAAGCCGCGCAGCACGCCGCCCGCAACGTGCCCGATGATGATCGCGGAATTCGACATCGGGGACACGAGCATTTCCTCGAGGTGGCGGCCGAACTTGGCGCCGAAGAACGAGGACACCACGTTGCCGTAGGAGTTCGTGATCACGGACATCATGATGAGCCCGGGCGCGATGTACTGCATGTAATCGAAACCGTCCATCGTGCCGATGCGGCGCCCGATCAGGTTGCCGAAGATGATGAAGTACAGCGTCATCGTGATGGCGGGCGGGACGATGGTCTGCACCCAGATGCGCATGACCCGGATCATCTCCTTGCGCACCAGGGTCTTTATCGCGATGGCATTGAGTTCGAGATTCATGCCCGTGCCACCTCCCGGTCGTCACGCTCCTTGCTCTCGACGAGACGCATGAACAGTTCCTCGAGCCGGTTCGCCTTGTTGCGGAGACTCACGACCTGCAACCCGCGGGCATCGAGTTCGTGGAACAGGTCGTTGAGGTTCTTCGACGGCCCCATCTCCACCTCGAGTTCGCTGCCCTCGAGCAAGCCGGTGTGGAAGCCCTCGAGTTGCGGCGCCTGCTCGAGTTCGTGTGCGAGGCTCAGCACGAATACTTCGCGCTGCAGCTTGCGCAGGACCCGGCTCATCGGCGCATCCTCGATGATCTCGCCCTCGTCGATGATCGCGACGTGGCGGCACAGCGACTCGGCCTCCTCGAGGTAATGCGTGGTCAGGATAATGGTCGTCCCGGCCGCGTTGATTTCGCGCAGGAACTCCCACATGGAACGGCGTATCTCGATATCGACGCCGGCCGTCGGCTCGTCGAGTATCAGCAGCCGCGGTTCGTGAACCAGCGCCCGCGCGATCATGAGCCGCCGCTTCATGCCGCCCGACAGGCTGCGCGAGACGTCGTCACGTCGATCCCACAGGCGCAGGGCTCGCAGGTACTTCTCGGTGCGCTCCCGGGCCAGGCGCCGGTTCAGCCCGTAGTAGCCGGCCTGGTTCAGGACGATGTTGCCGACCTTTTCCCACTGGTTGATGTTGAGTTCCTGCGGCACCAGCCCGATGCATCGCTTGGCGGCCTCGAGTTCCCGGTCGATGCTGTGGCCGAAGATCTCGACCTCACCCGCCGTCTTGTTGACCAGCGACGAGATGATGCCGATGGCCGTCGTCTTGCCGGCGCCGTTCGGGCCGAGCAGCGCGTAGAAATCGCCGACGGCGACATTGAAGTTGATGCCCTTCAGGGCTTCCTTGCCGTTGGCGTAGGTCTTTTGCAGGTTCTTGATCGAGAGGGCATTCATCAGGCGGCGTATTGTAACCATGCCGCCGCCGCCACGACACGGGCTTGCCGGCCCGCGCTAGCGGGACCGCCTGCCGGACCTGCGGGTTCGCGGGGCCGGCATCCTGCAGGCCGCCGCTGCCAGCGGCCGGCAGGCTCGCGGCGGGCTTTGCGTCAGCATGGTCTGCAGGGCGGCCACCCGTGCCGCGCGCCGCAGGTGCCGCCGCTGGCTGACGCCCGCGGTCAGCAGCTTGTGCCAGAAGTCGGGCCTGTCGGCCATGCGCGGCGCGAGCAGCGCCGGGTCCTCCAGCGCGCGCGAGAACAGGTCCATGAGCGTGCAATCGGCAAGCTGCTCGCACCACGCCAGGCTGGCACCGCTCACCAGCCGCACCGCGTAGGGGTTGCGCTGCGCCAGCTGCCACAGGAAGCCGACGGCCGCGGCAACGAGTCGCGACGCCGTTTCGTCGCGCAGTTGCATGCACTGCAACAGGTCGCGCGTCTGTTGCTCCGAAAACAACGCGTGCCAGCGGGCTTCATCGTCCTCGGCGAGCGACAACAGCAGGAACGGCATGCGCGCGAGATGCTCGCGCTGCTCGCAGGACAGCGCAGCAAACCGCGCCCGAATCTCGGGCGGCAGACCGCGCTCGGGGGCATTCTCCGGCGTCCTCGCCCGCTGCCAGGCGATGAACGCCCTGTTCAGCACGAAGACGTTGGCGAGGTCTGCTCTGTCCGGCCCGTGGTAATGCATGGCGAGGCTCCTGTCGGCGAATCTGGATGGATTCGGTACTTACTGTATGTTTAATTATTGGACCATTATTGGATCATAATATGCCTTAAATTAATAAATATGGGATATTTTGTTCATTTGAGGAAGAAAATGCGCCTGACCGACGACCGCTACGCGAATGAGAGAAGCCAGTTCGAGCTGGCATTGCGGATGATCCGCCACGAGGCGCGTACCCGCACGATCCGCGAGTGCACCGGGCTCTCGGACGACCGGATTCGCAAACTCTACGGCACCTATTTCCGCAATTCCGGGCTCAGTGACGTGCGCCGGCGGCGCGGCAAGTCGCCGCGCCAGGTTACCCGCTTCGTGAAAAATGCAGACCACCAGCTGCAGTCCACGACGCTCGTCGCGCTGTACAACACGGGGCTGTTGCTGCGCATCGACGACGACGACCGGGTTCATCCGTGCTGGCCGCGGCCCGACGTCGAGTTCGGGCACCGCCTGTGCCGCGCCTTCGAGACCTACCTGTTGCTGCACGAACGGCCGCTGCTCAGCTTCGAGTGGGCCTGGACGCTGCTGCACAGCATCTGCGGCGGCGAGGAACTGTACCTGGCCGCGTGCACCCGCTGCGACGGCCGCTACGTGCAGGATGCGTACGCGCTCGACCTCAAGACCTGCCCGTGCTGCGAAATCGAGGCGGAGCGGCGCAGGCGGCCCGGCAGCAAGAGCTTCGGCGGCGACTGAGTGGGGCCTGCGGCAATCGGGTAAACTCCGGCACACGATCGAGGGGCCCTGGGAGTTCGGGTGCAGGATTACAACGTTTTCGCCGGCGCGTTCGTCGATCGCAGCGGCGAGCGGCGCAAGGACCCCGAATGGCTGAGGCGCGCCGCCAGGAGTGACGAGTGCCGGTTCGTGCCCGTCTGGGGCGACCGCTGCCTGGTGGGCGGCGACCCGCCTCATGCCGTGCTGTTGCCGCGGCACGCGGTCGAACCGCTCATCGACGACGAGCACCTGATCTTCCTCGGCCTCTACCAGGACCGGCCGGCCTTCGCGTTCTCGATCGGCCGGGAACGGCCGCCACCCTTCACGGACCTCGGCGAGTTCCAGGACCTGCGATTCCTGGGCACGGTGCTGCCGCCCGACGAGGCGAACCTCGCCGCGCATGCGCGCGCGCTCGTTCTGTGGCATGCCTCCCAGCTCTATTGCGGGGTATGCGGCGGCGCCGCACGCCCGGAAGCCGGCGGCAATGCGCGCACCTGCATGAACGCCGATTGCGGCCGCGTGATCTTCCCGAGGGTCGACCCGGCCATCATCGTGCTGGTATCTGACGGCGAGCGCTGCCTGCTCGGCCGGCAGGCCCGCTGGCCGGAAGGCCGGTACTCGACCATCGCGGGCTTCGCCGAGCCGGGAGAGAGTCTCGAGGACGCCGTGCGCCGCGAAGTCTACGAGGAGACCAACGTGCACGTCGGCGAGGTGCGCTACCACAGCTCGCAGCCGTGGCCGTTTCCGTCGTCGCTCATGGTCGGCTTCCTCGCACAGGCCATTTCCTCGGACATACGCCTGAACGACGCCGAACTCGAAGACGCGCAATGGTTCAGCCGCGACGATTTGCGCTCGGGATTCCCGAAGTTGCCGTTCCGGATCTCGATCGCACGCCGGCTGGTGGATCACTGGATCGAACTCGGCGGCTGAGCGGCGCGCCCGGCCGGTGACGTTGCTATGCTTGCTGCATGTGCCTGCTGGTCTTCGCCTTGCGAACACACCCCCGGCTGCCCCTGATCGTGGCGGGCAATCGCGATGAATTTCATGCGCGCCCGACGCAGGCCGCGCACTGGTGGCCGGACAGCCCGGACATCGTCGGCGGCCGCGACCTGCAGGCCGGCGGCACCTGGCTCGCGGTGCACCGCAGCGGCAGGTTCGCCGCGGTGACGAATTACCGCGATGCCCGCAGGGAAGGCGCAGGGCTCAGGTCGCGCGGCCACCTGATCACCGGCTTCCTCGGCGCCGGCAGCGGCGTCATCGACTACCTCGAGTCGATCGACGGCAACGCCTATGCGGGCTTCAACCTGCTGGTGTCGGACGGCCACTCGGCCGCCTACCTGTCGAATCGCGGCGGCGGACTGCACGAATTGCCGCCGGGCATCTACGGGCTCAGCAACGCGACGCTCGACGAGCCCTGGACCAAGGTCACGCGCACCCGGTCGCGGCTCGCCGAGTTGATCGACAAGGATGACGTCAACGAGTCCAGCCTCATGCGCCTGCTCGGTGACCGGGAAAAAGCGTCGGCCGACGAGGTCGAGACGAACGGCCTGTCGTTCTCGATGGCCCACGCACTGACCGCGCCGTTCATCGTTCACCCGGAGTACGGGACGCGCTGCTCCACGGTGATGACGATCGACGACGCGGGCAAGGTGCGCTTCCTGGAACGCCGCTTCCGGCCGGACGGCAGGCAGAGCGGCGAGTCGGGTTTTACCTTCGAATCAGGCCAGGACGCGCAGTAGCCAGCGCCTGATGTCGTCGATCTCCTGCGGGCACACCGCGTGCGCCATCGGGTAGTCGTGCCAGTCGACGTCGAAGCCGGCGGCGACCAGTGCATCCGCCGCGCTGCGCCCGTACTGCAACGGAATCATCGGGTCGAAGCTGCCGTGCGCCATGAACACCGGCGTCGAGGCATCGACCGAATCGCCCTGCAGCGTCTCCGGCAGCGCCAGCCAGGTGGACAGCGCCATCAGCCCGGCGAGCGGCCTGCCCGCGCGCAACGTCGTGTTGATCGCAATCGCCCCGCCCTGGGAGAAGCCGGCGAGCACGATACGGCCGGGATCGATGCCGCGCTGCTCTTCGCGGGCGATCAGCGATTCGAGCAGCGCGCTGCTCTCGCCGATGCCGGCGGCATCCACGGGCCCGTTGCGGTCGAGCGAAATGATGTCGTACCAGGCGCGCATCGCCATGCCGCCGTTCAGGGTCACGGGACGCACCGGCGCATGCGGGAACACGAAGCGCACCGGCAGCGTGGCGGGCAGGCGCAACTCGGGGACGATCGGCTCGAAGTCGTGGCCGTCGGCGCCAAGCCCGTGCAGCCAGATGACGCTGGCGGACGGCTCGGCACCGGTCTCGACTTCGACGGTCTGGGGGTCGGACATGGCGGCTCCAGGCATTCGTGAATGCGCCGCTCGCGCGGCAGGCGCGCAGTTTAGCGGGAAATCGCCGCGGAGTCCTTGACGCCATATGCACATGATGTTATTTGTATGCGCATATTTATGCGGATCTGATCATGCCAAGACTCAACAGCGACCAGGACGCGCGCCGCAGCGCGATTCGCGAACTGCTGGGCCGGGGACCCGTCCCGACCCAGCAGTCGCTCGTGGCCGAGCTTGCCGGGCGCGGATTCGTGGCGACGCAATCCAGCGTGAGCCGCGACCTGCGCGAGATCGGCGCGGTCAAGACCACCCGCGGCTACGAACTGGAAACCGACGACGCGGCCGGGGAGTCGGAGTTGTCCGCCATCGGCGAATTCGTGCGCGCCATCCTGCCGGCCGGCCCCCACCTGCTCGTCCTGCGCACCGCGATCGGCGCCGCGCAGCGGGTCGCCCTCGCCCTCGATCGTTCCGCCTGGCCCGAGATGGTGGGCAACATCGGCGGCGACGATACCGTCTTCGTGGCTACCGACTCCGCCAATCACCAGAAGATCCTCGCCGCCAGGCTCGAACGCATCGTCGCGCGCTGAAGCGCGCCTCCCCCGGAGCATATTCGTGAGCAAAGACCAGACACCCATTATCCTTGCGTTTTCAGGCGGGCTCGACACGTCGTTTTGCGTGCCGTGGCTCAAGGAGACCTACGGCCGCGACGTCGTTACGGCGACGGTCGACACCGGCGGCATCGACGCCGCTGCCGCGAAACGGCTCGAGGAACGCGCCTACGCGCTCGGCGCCGTGGAGCACGTGCTGATCGACGCACGGCAGGACTTTTTCGACACCGTGATCCGTTACCTGATCGCGGGCAACGTGCTGCGGGGCAATGCCTACCCGCTGTGCGTTGGCGCCGAGCGCGGCCTGCAGGCGTCGCGGCTCGCGGCGATCGCAACGGAACGCGGGGCAACGACGGTCGCGCACGGCTGCACGGCGGCCGGCAACGACCAGGTCCGGTTCGAGGTCGCGCTGCGGACGCTGAGCCCCGGCCTCGAGGTGCTGGCACCGGTGCGCGACAACAGCTGGGTGCGCGAGGAACAGCTCGCCTACCTGCAGCAGCACGGCCTGCCGTTGCCGGCGCAGGGCTCCGCCTACTCCATCAATCGCGGCCTGTGGGGCATCACGATCGGCGGCCGCGAGACGCTGACCTCGCAAAACTCGATCCCGGAGGAGGCCTGGGTGCTGTCCGCGAAAGCGTTCAGCGAACCACTGCAGGCGAGCACCCATACGCTCGTCTTCGAGCAGGGCATCCCCGTCGCGCTCGACGGCGCATCGCTCGCGCCCGTGGCGCTGATCGAGGCGCTGGAGAAACTCGCGGGCCGCTACGGCATCGGCCGCGGCATCCACCTCGGCGATACCGTGCTCGGCACCAAGGGGCGCGTCGCGTTCGAAGCGCCCGCGGCCGTCACGCTGATCGCCGCGCACCGCGAACTGGAAAAGCTGGTGCTCAGCGCGCAGCAGTCGCGCACCAAGGACGGCATCGCCGCGACCTACGGCGATCTCGTGCACGAGGGCAAGCAGCTCGACCTGGTCTGCGCCGACATCGAGGCCCTGCTCGCATCGTCCCAGCGCCGCGTCAGCGGCAGCGTCTCGTTCACGCTGCGCCCGGGCGCCCTGTTCATCAACGGCGTGGACTCGCCGCACTCGCTGCTCGCGGCGACGCGCGGCGTCTACGGCGAGTCGGCCGGCGAATGGACGCCCGCGGACGCGGTAGGGTATGCGCGCATCCTGTCCCTGCCGGGTACGCTGCAGACCCGCGCCGCGGGTAGTACGTCGTGAAGTCGGTTTTCGTCGACAAGGTGGCGTCGGTCGCGCAGCACAGCAATCTCAGCAACAAGCTCAGGCTGTCGGCCGACATACCCTGCGAGGAAGGCGTGCTGGTTGCCGTGCGCGTGCTGAACAACAAGGCGCGTTACAACCAGCTCGAGCTCACCTCCGGGCGCATGGCGACGGTCACCCAGGGCGACATCGTCGTCGGCGCGCTCGGGCACCGCAAGGCGCTGCGCGGCTACTCCGGTCACCTGCCGACGGAGCTCGCGGTCGGCGACACGATCCAGCTTCTCAATATCGGCGGCGTGCTGGGGATCTGCGATTCGGCCAATCCCGACGTCGGGCCGCCGTTCGACTGCGAAGTCCTCGGCACGGTACTGCACTTCCCGTATCTCGGCGAGCGTATCGGCGTGCCGGCACGCGCCGGCGCACAGACCCTGGACCCGGACGCGCCGCTTCACATGCAGGGCGTCCCGGTCGTGGCGCTCGCGGGTACCTGCATGGATTCCGGCAAGACGGCCGCCGCCTGTGCCATCGTCAGCCGCCTGCGGCATCGCGGGCTGCATGTCGCCGCCTGCAAGGCGACGGGCGTTTCGCTGCGCCGCGACGTGCTCGCGATGCAGGACGCCGGCGCGGCGGAGACGATGATCTTCTCCGATCTCGGCATCGTCACGACGACGGCGGAAAACGGCCCCGCGCTCACGCGGACCCTGCTGACCAGCCTCGCCGCCGCACAGCCCGACGTCATCGTGCTGGAACTCGGTGACGGCCTGCTGGGCGCTTACGGCGTGGAGGCCATACTGTCCGACGAGGCGATCCGCGGCGCCCTCACGGCCGTCGTGCTGTGCGCAAACGACCCGGTTGCGGCCTGGGGCGGCGCAAAAATACTGCGCGAGCAGTTCGCGATCGAGCCCGCGGTCGTTTCCGGTCCGGCGACCGACAATGCCGTCGGCATCGACCAGATATCCGAGCGGCTGCGGCTGCCGGCCATCAACGCGCTGTCGAACGGCGTCGCACTCGGCGACCACGTCATCGGCATCCTGCGCGGGAGGCGGAAATGACGTCGGTGCCTGCCGCGGTACTCGGTGCGACCGGCTACGTCGGCGGCGAACTGCTGCGGCTGATCGCGGCGCACCCGCTCTTCGACCTGGCCGCGGCGGTGTCCGAGAGCCGCGCCGGGGAAGCCGTCGGGGACACCTTCCCGCACCTCGCCGGCGCCCTCGGCAATACGGCGTTCGCGGCCCACGGCGAATGGCTGGACGGCATCCCCGCCGGCTCGCCGCTCGCCCTGTTCTCGGCCGCTCCGCACGGTGCCTCCGCGGCGATGATCGCGACGGTCCTCGAGCAGGCGGAGGCGCGCGACCTGGCCGTCCGCACGGTGGACGTGTCGGCCGATTTCCGCTACCGCGACGCTGCCGCGTACGAGGCGGTCTACGGCGCCGCGCACGGCGCCCCGCAACTGCTCGGTGATTTCATCTGCGCGGTACCCGAGCACGTCACCGACACGGACGCGCAGCACGTCGCCCACCCGGGCTGTTTCGCAACCGCCATTTTGCTCGCCGCCGTGCCATTGCTCCGCTCCGGACTGGTCGCGCCGGAACTGTTCGTCACGGGCATCACCGGCAGCACCGGGTCGGGACGCAGCCCGCAGCCCGGCACACATCACCCGGAACGGCACAGCAACCTGTATGCCTACAAGGCCCTGGCGCACCGGCATGCGCCGGAAATCGTGAACCTGGCCGAGGCCGCGTCGGGCACACGCGCCCGCGTCAATTTCGTGCCGCATTCCGGCCCGTTCGCGCGGGGCATCTTCGCGACCGTGCAGGCAAAGGCAGCGGGGCCGGTTTCCGCCGCCGCCCTGCGCGAGCACTTCGATGCGCAGTACGCGGAGTCACCCTTCGTGCGCGTCGTCGACGGCTCGCCGAAGCTCAAGAACGTGGTCGCCAGCAACATGGCCGAGGTCGGCGTGGCGGTATCGGGCGACACGGTGGTCGTGATGTCGGCCATCGACAACCTCGTCAAGGGTGCCGCCGGCGGCGCGGTGCAGTGGATGAACCGCCTGTTCGGCCAGCCCGACACGGCCGGCCTCACCGGCATCCCGCCGGGCTGGACCTGAGATGGGCGCCACCACGCAGCGGCAGGCGGACGCGCGGCAGCGGGAAGCGGCGACGACGATCCCCGTCTACGGCCAGCTGCCGTTCGTGCCCGCGCACGCCGAGGGCTGCGAGATCGTCACCACCGACGGCCGCCGCATCCTCGACCTGTACGGCGGACACGCCGTCGCGGCACTGGGCTACGGACACCCGCGCCTCGTCGCCGCGATCAGGGCACAGGCGGAATCACTGCTGTTCCAGAGCAACGCGGTCGCCCTGGACATACGCGCAAGCGCCGCGGAGAAACTCCTGGCCGTCGCGCCGGCCGGCATCGAACGCGTGTTCTTCGTCAACTCGGGCGCCGAAGCCAACGAGAACGCCCTGCGCATGGCCTGCAAGGTCACAGGGCGCCGCAAGGTGCTTGCGATCAGCCACGGCTTCCACGGCCGCACTGCCGCGGCCGCCGCCGTGACCTGGAATTCCGACAAGTGGTACGGCTTCCCGCAGAAACCGTTCGACGTCGATTTCATTCCTCGTGACGACTGCGCGGCAGCCGAGGCGATGATCGGGCCCGACGTCGCGGCGGTGATCGTCGAGCCCGTGCAGGGTGTCGCGGGTGCCTACGACCTGTCCGCCGACTTCCTGCTCACGCTGCGTGAATCGACCGGGCGGCACGGCGCGCTGCTGATCGCCGACGAAGTGCAGAGCGGCATGGGCCGCTGCGGGCACTACTTCGCGGTGCAGGCCTGTGGCATCGCGCCCGACCTGGTGACCAGCGCGAAGTCGCTCGGCGGCGGCGTGCCCTGTGCCGCGGTCCTCAGCCGGGCGGAGGTCGCGGCGCCGTTCGGCCCCGGCGACCTCGGCACGACCTTCGGCGGCGGCCCGCTCGCCGCCGCCGCGATCGGCGCCGTCATCGATACCATCGGCGACGAGGGTTTGCTGGCCAACGTACTGAACATGGAAGCACTCATCCGCGAGCGCTGCATCGCCGGGCCGGTGACGCGCATCCAGGGCAAAGGGCTGTTGCTCGGGCTCGTCTGCAATCGCGCCGCCGGCGCAGTGCGCGACGCGCTGCTCGAGCAGGGCATACTCACCGGCACGAGCGCGGACCCGAACGTCCTGCGGATCCTCGCGCCGCTTGTCTTGAAAGAAGAACACGTGGACCATCTCGCCCGGGCGCTTGCCGCCATTCCGGACGCCGCCGCGTAACCACGATAAGGAAACCCGATGAAGACCTTTAACGACCTGGCTGAACTCACCAACGAGGAAATCGGCGCGCTGCTGGAACTCGCCGGCCGCCTCGACAAGCACCCCGAGCCCCGGGCGCTGCAGGGCAAGGTCCTGTCGCTGCTGTTCCTGAGCCCTTCGCTCAGGACGCTCGCGTCGTTCCAGGCCGCGATGATTCGACTCGGCGGCGGCTCTTTCGTGATCTCGCCCGACATGTCCATCCACGGGCTCGAGACGCGCCCCGGCATCGTGATGGACGGCGCCGCGGCCGAGCACATCAACGAGGCCGTGCCGGTCATCGCGTCGTACGGCGATGCGATCGGCATCCGCGTCTTCGCGGAGCGCAAGAACCTGGCGCACGACATGGCGGAGACCGAATTCAACGCGCTGACCAGCCTCGTCGACACACCGTGGATCAACATGGAATCGGCGATGAACCATCCCTGCCAGAACCTGGCCGACTGGAAGACGCTCGACGACCTGGGTGTGCCGGCCAACGGCGGCAAATTCGTGCTCAGCTGGGCGTTTCACCCGAAGGCCTTGCCGCTTGCCGTGCCGTCTTCGACCCTGTACACGGCGGCACGGCGCGGCATGGACGTGACCGTGTTGCGCCCCGCGGGCTTCGAACTGCCCGACGCCGTGATGCAGCGCGCACGGGATGCGGCCGCGGCCGCGGGCGGCTCCGTACGCGAGACCGATGACCGCGTCGAGGCGATGGAGGGTGCGCACGTCATCTACGCCAAGTCCTGGTCGTCGACACGCCATTACGGCGACCGCATCAACGACCAGAAGCTGCGTAACGAACTCGTCAGCTGGTGCGTCGACGAGCCCTGGTTCGACAACGCGCGGGACGACTGCCGCTTCATGCACTGCCTGCCCGTGCGCCGCGGCGTGGTCGTCGCCGACAGGATCCTGGACGGACCGCGCAGCGTCGTGATCCACGAGGCGCGCAACCGCATGCTCGCGCAGATGGCCGTGCTGCATCGCATGCTCGGTGGCAGCCAATGACGTCCAAGCGCGAACTCGCCATCGTCGTATCGGCGCTCAAGCATGCGGCACCCTATATCCGGCTCTTCAAGGGCAAGGTCTTCGTGCTCAAGGCCGGCGGCGAGATTTTCGCCGACAAGGCCGCGACGCGCGCACTCATGGAGCAGGTGGGCATTCTTCACCAGGTCGGCATCCGCGTCGTGCTGGTTCACGGCGGCGGCCCGCAGTCGACGCAGCTTGCCGCTGCACTCGGCGTCGACACGACCTTCATCGACGGCCGCCGCGTGACCGATGGTGCGTCGCTGGACGTCGCCACGATGGTGCTGAACGGGCAGATCAACACGCGCGTGCTGGCCGCCTGCCGCGACCTGCAGATTCCCGCGGTCGGCATCAGCGGCGTCGACGCGGGGCTCATCCGTGCACACAAGCGGCCGCCCGTCGAGCGTAAAGGCGAGTCCGCGATCGACTACGGCTTCGTCGGCGACATCGACTCGGTCGACGCCGACATCCTGCGCAAGCAACTCGACAACGGCCTCATGCCGGTCGTCAGCCCGCTGTCCTGCGACGAATCCGGCACGCTGCTGAACATCAATGCCGACACCGTCGCGGCGGCCATCGCCGCGGAACTCTGCGCCGAGAAGCTGATCCTCCTGACCGGGGCACCCGGCATCCTCGAGGATGCATCGGACCCGCACTCGCTGATCAGCTACATCGACCGCGCGCAGCTCGACCGGCTGCGCGACGAGGGCAAGCTCGCCGACGGCATGCTGCCCAAGGCGGCCGCGATCGACGCGGCGCTCTCCAACGGCGTCAGCCGCGTCCACGTGATCTCCTACAACTTCCCGGACAGCCTGCTGCTGGAGGTGTTCACCAACGAGGGCACCGGCACGCTGGTCGTCAACGATATCGGCGCGCTCACGCCTGCCGAGCAGGCCGGCGGTGGAACGTGACGCGTCTCTGGGAAAAGGGCCTGCCGCTCAGCGAGCGTGTGCTGCGTTACACGGCCGGTGAAGATCACCGGCTCGACGCGCGCCTCGTGCCGTACGACGTCCGGGGCTCGATCGCGCACGCGCAGATGCTTGCCGCAACGGGGCTCATCAGCGACGCCGATGCGATCGCCATCCGTGACGGACTGCAGCGCTTGCAGGCGTCGTTCGGCGCCGGCGAATGGGCCATCACGCTGGAAGACGAGGACGTGCACACGGCGCTCGAGACCCGGCTCACCCGCGCTATCGGCGATGCGGGCGCGCGGCTGCATCTCGGCCGTTCGCGCAACGACCAGGTGCTCACGGCGCTGCGCCTCTACCTGCTCGATGCGGCCGACGATCTCGTAACGCGGGTAACGGCCCTGCGCGAATCGGTCGCGCAACTCACGGCGCGCGAGGGCGACATCGCGCTGCCCGGCTACACGCACATGCAGCAGGCGATGCCCTCCTCCGTGGCGTTGTGGTGCGGGGGCTTCGATGAGGCCTTCGCCGACGCCTGCGACGGGATAGCCGCCGCAAGGCGCCGCATGGACAAGAACCCGCTCGGCACGGCGGCGGGCTACGGCACGCCCGGGCTGCCGCTCGATCGCGAGATGACGACGGCGGCACTCGGTTTCGCCACCACGCAGAACCCGGTGACGGCTGCGCAGCTCTCGCGCGGCAAAGCCGAAAGCGGGCTGCTCTTCGAGATCACGCTGCTGCTGCAGGACGTGGGACGCATGGCCGCCGACCTGCTCCTCTTTTACACGCAGGAATTCGGCTACGTCGCGCTCGCCGCCGACGTCACCACCGGGTCGTCGATCATGCCGCAGAAGCGCAATCCCGACGTGCTCGAGCTGTTGCGCGGCGCCTCCGCGACGGCCCAGGCCTGCCTCGACGAGTCGCTGATGATCACGGCGAAGCTGCCGTCGGGTTACCACCGCGACCTGCAGCGTCTCAAGAGCCCGCTGTTCCGCGGCATCGACCTCGCCGTGGACAGCGTCGACATCCTGGCGCACGTGCTCGACGGCATCGTCTTCGTACCGAGCCGGGTGCGCCTCGATGCGGGCGTCCATGCGACCGAGGAAGCCTACCGGCTGGTGCGCGAGCAGGGCATCCCGTTTCGCGAAGCCTACCGCCAGGTGGCGAAGCGGTATGCCGCGAGCTGAGGGCGCTCTATAATCGGGCGTTCAACCCCGGGGGCTCACCATGAAACGACTCATCCTGCTCATCGCCGCGATTTCCTGCTTTGCACTGTTCGGCTGCGGCCAGTCCGGACCGCTCTACCTGCCCGGGGATCCCAGCCAGATACGCGAGGCGCCGCGACCGGTCGAGACCGCGGAAGAGGAAGAGGACGAAGACGGCGACAACGGGCGCTGAGTCGGGTTGCCCCGGATGGCTGACGCCGACCTGGTCCTGATCGACGGTTCCTCCTACCTGTACCGCGCGTACCACGCGCTGCCCAAACTGAGCAACTCCGCCGGCGAACCGACCGGCGCGCTGCACGGCGTGCTCTCCATGATCAACAAGCTGGTGCGCGAGGAGCCCGCGAAGCACATCGCCGTCGTCTTCGATGCGCCGGGCAAGACCTTCCGCGACGAGATGTTTGCCGCGTACAAGGCCAATCGCCCGCCCATGCCCGACGACCTGCGCGACCAGGTCCAGCCGCTCATCGACGCGGTGCGCGCCATGGGCCTGCCGCTGCTGCGCATCGAGGGCGTCGAGGCCGACGACGTGATCGGCACACTCTGCCGCCGCTGCAGTGAAGAGGGCAGGAACGTCCTGGTGTCCACCGTCGACAAGGACATGGCGCAGCTCGTGAGCGACCGCGTCGCGCTGGTCAACACGATGTCGGGACAGGTGCTGGACCGCGACGGCGTCAAGCAGAAATTCGACGTCTTCCCCGAGCAGATCATCGACTACCTGGCGCTGGTCGGCGACAGTTCGGACAATATCCCGGGCGTGCCGCGCGTCGGCGCCAAGACCGCCGCGAAATGGCTCAACCAGTATCCGACGGCCGACGACATCATCGAGAACGCGGGCGACATCGGCGGCAAGGTCGGCGAGAGCCTGCGCGAAAACATCGAGCAGCTGAAGCTGTCGCGCGAACTCGCGACCATCCGCCAGGACGTCGAGCTGCCCGCGACGTTCGACGACCTGACGCCCGGCGAGCCCGACGCGGCCGCGCTGCGCGAAATCTATGCACGCTACGAACTGCGCCAGCTCCTGCGGCAGCTCGAGGAGGACGTCGACGACGACGATCCGCCGGCGGCGGACGTCGAGGCCGGCGGCGACTACGAGACGATCCTCGACTGGCAGGCCTTCGACAAGTGGCACAAGGCAATCGAGGCCGCCCAGCTCGTCGCGCTCGACACGGAAACGACCAGCCTCGACTACATGGAGGCGGAGCTCGTCGGCATTTCGTTGTCCGTCGAGCCCGGCAAGGCCGCCTACGTGCCGCTGGCGCACGACTACCCCGGCGCGCCCGACCAGCTGCCGCGCGATGAGGTGCTCGGGAAGTTGCGCTCGTGGCTCGAAGACCCGGCGCAGAAGAAGCTCGGTCATCACCTGAAGTACGATGCGCACATCTTCGCGCGTTACGACATCGCGCTCGCGGGCATGGCCTTCGATTCCATGCTCGAGTCCTACGTGCTCAACAGCGTTGCGACCCGGCACGACATGGATTCGACCGCGCGCCACTACCTCGGCCGCGAGACCATCCACTACGAGGACGTCGCCGGCAAGGGCGCTAAACAACTCACCTTCAACCAGGTGGACCTCGACACGGCGGCACCCTACGCGGCGGAGGACGCCGACGTTACGCTGCAGCTGCACAGGAAGCTCTGGGCCGAGCTCGGCAAGATCGACACGCTGCGGAAGGTCTACACCGACATCGAGCAGCCGCTCGTCCCCGTGCTACTCGCGATGGAGGAAGCCGGCGTACTCATCGACAGGCAGATGCTGGCCGACCAGAGCCACGAGCTGACCGGGCGCATGGCGGAACTGGAGAAGCAGGCACACGAACTGGCCGGCGGGCCGTTCAACCTGGGTTCGCCCAAGCAGCTGCAGCAGATCCTGTTCGAGCAGCAGGCACTGCCGGTCATCCGCAAGACGCCGAAGGGCCAGCCGTCGACGGCCGAGGACGTGCTTGCCGAGCTCGCCGCCGACTACGAGCTGCCGCGCGTCATCATCGAGTACCGCGGGGTGAGCAAGCTCAAGAGCACCTACACGGACAAGCTGCCGTTGCAGATATCCGGGCACACCGGGCGCGTGCATACGTCCTACCACCAGGCGGTGGCCGCAACGGGGCGGCTGTCGTCGACCGACCCCAACCTGCAGAACATCCCGATCCGCACGCCCGAGGGGCGGCGCATTCGCAAGGCGTTCGTCGCGCCGCAAGGGTACGTGTTGCTGGCCGCCGACTACTCGCAGATCGAGCTGCGCATCATGGCGCACCTGTCCGGCGACGAAGGGCTGCAGTCGGCGTTCGCCGCCGGGCAGGACATCCATCGCGCGACGGCTGCCGAAGTCTTCGGCGCGGAGCTCGACGCCGTGACGGACAACCAGCGCCGCTCGGCCAAGGCCATCAACTTCGGCCTGATGTACGGCATGTCGGCGTTCGGGCTCGCCAAGCAGCTCAGCGTGCCGCGCGGCGAGGCCCAGGAGTACATCGACCTGTACTTCGACCGTTACCCCGGCGTGAAGGCGTTCATGGACGACATCCGCGCAAGGGCGAAGCAACAGGGCTTTGTCGAGACGGTGTTCGGGCGGCGGTTGTACCTGCCCGAAATCAACTCGCGCAACCCGCAGCAGCGCCAGTACGCCGAGCGCACGGCGATCAACGCGCCGATGCAGGGAACCGCGGCGGACATCATCAAGCGCGCGATGGTCACGGTGCAGGACTGGCTGCTGGCGGCGAAACCGGGCGCGCGCATGATCATGCAGGTGCACGACGAACTCGTGTTCGAAGTGCGCGAGGATGCCGTGGACACGGTGCGCCGCAAGGTCGTCGAGCTTATGGAGGGCGCCGCGGACCTGGACGTGGCGCTGCAGGTGGACGCCGGCGTCGGCTGCAACTGGGACGAGGCGCACTGACAGCGCCGCCGGCCGCTTGTCGAGACCCAGTCTAAACTATTTTTGCTGGTTTTTCATAGATTTACGGGATGCGAGGAACTATCGAGTTCCGGCAAACTCTAATTTATCGAGTGCGTAAGTACTCGCCTGTTTACCTCCCTAGACAGGCGCGCAACACGGTAACCCCAAGCCTGTTGCTTCTTCTTGCCCCGGATCCCAATCCGGGGCTTTTTTATGTCCCGATGCTCCTGCGGCCCGACGATGCGATCAGCCCTGTAGGAGCGGGCCTGGGCCCGCGAACAATCGCGGTTCGAGAACCGCTCCTACGGCCTGGCGATGCGATCAGCCTGCAGGAGCGGGCCTGGGCCCGCGAACAATCGCGGTTCGAGAACCGCTCCTACGGCCTGGCGATGCGATCAGCCCTGTAGGAGCGGGCCTGGGCCCGCGAACAATCGCGGTTCGAGAACCGCTCCTACAGCCTGGCGATGCGATCAGCCCTGTAGGAGCGGGCCTGGGCCCGCGAACAATCGCGGTTCGAGAACCGCTCCTACGGCCTGGCGATGCGATCAGCCCTGTAGGAGCGGGCCTGGGCCCGCGAACAATCGCGGTTCGAGAACCGCTCCTACGGGTTACCCGCGGCGAGAAACCGCTCCAGCACCTCGCGCGCTTCCTGCTCGCCGTCGCGCTTCAGCGCCGAGAACGGCTGCACCGTTGCACGGTCGCCGAGCTCTTTTCTCACCTCGAGCACGGCCGCGGCGGCCTGCCCCTTTTTCAGCTTGTCCGCCTTCGTAAGCAACAGGTGGATCGGCAGCCCGACCGACTCCGCGAAGCCGATCATCTGCCGGTCGTAGTCCGTCAGCCGGCGGCGGATGTCGACGATGAGAATCAGGCCCGCGAGGCTCTTGCGCGATTCGAAATACCCGGCCAGCAGCTCGCCCCAGTGGCGGCGCATGGCGTCGGACACCCGTGCAAAGCCGTAGCCCGGCAGGTCCACGAGCCGCTGGCCGTCGCGCAGCTCGAAAAAGTTCACGAGCTGCGTCCGGCCCGGGGTCTTGCTGGTGCGGGCGAACTGGCGGCGGTTGACGATGACGTTGATGGCGCTGGACTTGCCGGCGTTGGAACGGCCCGCCACGGCGACCTCGGTGCCGGTGTCCGGCACGAACTGCCCGGGGGCATTGGCACTCTTCAGGAATCGGGCATCCGGATATTGCGACATGGGGGTGTGGCCACTGGTTTCTGTGTATAATTTGGGGCCGCAGAATTCATGGTCCCCCGGCCAGGCGGGCCAGATTATACACTCGTCGAGAATCACAGCGATGGCAACGGCCACCGTGAAGAAGTAACGGTTACATACGATGAAAAATACGCTCGTTTACGTTTGCGCAGTTGCCGGCATGATGCTGGCCGCCCTCCAGGTCCAGGCCGAGAGCCTCGTCGACGGCTCCATAGACGCCGGCAAGAGCAAATCGGTGACCTGCGCCGCCTGCCACGGCCCCGCCGGCATCAGCGCGAACCCGCTCTGGCCGAATATCGCCGGCCAGGCCGCCCCGTACCTCGTCGCCCAGCTACAGGCGTTCAAGGACGGCAGCCGCAACAACCCGCTCATGACCAGCCAGGCGATGATGCTGTCCGAGCAGGACATGGCGGACCTGGCGGTCTACTTCGAGAGCCTGCCCGCCCCGGCCCAGTCGGTCGCGGACCCGGACCTCGTCGGCAAGGGCGAGGCACTTTATCGCGGCGGCGAGGTCACAGAACAGGTCGCAGCGTGCATCGCCTGCCACGGCCCGACAGGGACCGGCAACCCGGCCGCCGGCTACCCGGCCCTGAAAGGCCAGCATGCGGCTTACACGGCCAAGCAGCTGCGCGATTACGCGTCCGGTGAACGCGTATCGGACGGCACGACGCGCATGATGCGCGACATAGCAGGGAAGCTCAGCGAGGAACAGATCGTTGCGCTGGCATCCTACGTTCAGGGACTGAAGTAAGAGCGGATATCAGGACGGTATAGAGCAATGAAGAACGCGTTGATTAGCTGGGCGCTGGCCCTATTGATACTGGCCGGACTCGCTGCCTGCGGCAGCGGCGAACAGGAACCGGAAGCCGCCGTCGAGGCGACGCCGGCGGAGCAGGTTCCCGCCGAGGAGCAGGCCACGACGGAAGAGGAGCCGGCTGCTGACGAGGGTGAGACCCAGGTCATCGTCGAAGAGTCTGCGGCCGAACCGGAAGGCGACGAACAGCCCATCATGCTGGCCCGTGCGGACACCACGGACACGCCGGCACAGAACTGGAAATTCAGGGAAGGCCAGCACTATATCCGCATGGTGCCGAGCCAGCCGACCATGGGCGGCGCCGACAAGATCGAGGTGGCCGAGTTCTTCTGGTACGGCTGCCCGCACTGCTACAGCTTCGAGCCGACCATCAATGCGTGGGCCGAGGACATGCCGGCCGGCGCGCGCTTCGTCCGTATCCCGGTCGTCTGGAATACCGTGCACGAACTGCATGCACGCGTGTTCTACACGATGGAAGTGCTGGCCCGCAACGGCGCGCTCGCGGACGGCGAGGCATTCCACGACACGGTGTTCCAGGAGATCCAGACGCGCGGCAACCGACTGACGAGCGAGGATTCGGTCCGGCGCCTGTTCGAACGCTTCGGCGTGGACGCCGAGACCTTCGACAACACCTGGAAGTCCTTCGAGGTCGACCAGAAACTCCGCGTGGCGAAAGACCTCGGCCGTCGCTACAACATCCAGGGCGTGCCCGCGGTGGTCGTCAACGGCAAGTACCGCACGGGCGGGCAGGAGGCCGGCAGCTACGATGCGGTCCCCGACGTCATCAACGAACTGATCGCTCGCGAAAGCCAGCGCTGATCCGGGCTGCCGCATCGCGGGGTGGTCGTGAACAAAATCCTGGCCATTGCAGGGCTCGCGTTCGTCCAGACGTTCGCGCTCGCTGCGCCGGGCGCGGACGAATCGTTCGCAGAGCTCGCTGCCCGTTACCTCGATGACATTCCCGAACGTTCGCCCGTTACGGCAACCGCGCTCGGCGACCACCGGGCAGACGACCGCCTCGACGAAGTAGACTCGGCCGCGCGCGAGCGCTTGCGCAGGACTTTCCTCGGCTACCGGGAAGCACTGGCAGAGATCGACCGGAACGCGTTGTCGCGTGGCAACCAGGTCGACGCCGCCATACTCGGCAGCGAAATCGAATCGACGTTATTCGAACTGGACACGTTCGAGGAGTGGGCCTGGAATCCGCTCTACTACGTCCGCCTGTCGGGCAATGCCATTTACGGGCTTTTGTCGCGCGACTTCGCGCCGCTCGAAGAACGTCTCGACAACGCGGCATCGCGGCTCGAACAGCTGCCGCGCTTTTTCGTGCAGGCGCGCGAATCGCTGCAGCCGGAGCGCGTGCCCAAGATCCATGCCGAGACTGCGATCCAGCAGAACCGCGGCCTCGTCTCGATCATCGATTCCCTGATCGTCCCGCACATGGCGACGTTGTCGCCGGAGGCCGCGGAGCGGCTCGCGGCGGCCATCGCCACGGCGCGCGACGCAATCGCCGCGCACCAGGCCTGGCTCGAAGAAGAGTTGTTACCGCGGGCGAACGGCGACTTCCGCGTCGGCGCCGAACTCTACGACCGCAAGCTCGCGTTCGCGCTGAATTCCTCGCTCACGCGCAAGGAGATCAGGCGGCTTGCCGAGCAGGAATACGAACTCGTACGCAACGAGATGTACGAGATCGCGAAACAGGTCTATGCCGACCTGCATCCCTACACGGCATTCCCCGACAACCCCGACGAGGCCTACAAGCAGGCGATCGTCCGTGCCGCGCTCGAGGTGGCCTACCAGCAACTGCCGCCGCGCGACGAGATCGTCGAGACCGCGAAACGCTTCCTGCAGCAGGCCAGCGATTTCGTGGTCGAGAAGAACCTCGTGACGATGCCCGAGGAACCGGTCGAGATCATCGAGATGCCCGAGTTCCAGCGCGGCATCGCGCTCGCCTACCTCAGCCCGCCGGGGCCGCTCGACAGGGGCCAGAAGGCGTTTTATGCGGTGGCGCCGCTGCCTGCCGACTGGACCGAGCAACAGGTGGCGTCGTTCCTGCGCGAGTACAACCTGTACTCGATCCAGAACCTGACGATACACGAGGCCGTGCCGGGTCATTACCTGCAGCTGGCACTCAGCAACCGGCATCCCTCGACGTTGCGGAGTGCCCTGTGGTCGGGTCCGTTCGTCGAAGGCTGGGCGGTCTACGCGGAACGCGTGATGATCGATGAAGGCTATCTCGATCACGACCCGCTGATGCGTCTCGTCAATCGCAAGTGGTACCTGCGCGCGATTACCAACGCGATCATCGATTCGGCGATCCATGTCGACGGCATGACGCAGGACGAAGCGATGAAGCTCATGATCGAGGGCGGCTTCCAGGAAGAGCGCGAGGCGGCCGGCAAGTGGGTGCGCGCGCAGCTTTCCTCGGCGCAGCTGTCGACCTACTTCGTCGGCTACCAGGAGCACAAAGCCCTGCGCGCGGGCGTCGAGCAAGCCTGGGGCAGCGAGTTCACGCTGCGCCGTTACCACGACCAGGCGCTCTCCTACGGCTCCCCGCCCGCCCGCTTCGTCCGCGCACTGATGCTCAACGAGCCCATCCCGCACGCCTCGCAACCCGGAACCGCAGCCGCTCCCTGATCCTGCCGTCCGCGCTGCGACCTTTTCCCGCCGCGCGGCATCTCATTAAAACCTGGTCGGCAAGCCGGGTTCCTTATTCCGAACGGTAATGAGGACGGACGCCTCGATATTGAACCCGCCACGGGGCCTCGAGTCAGACCGACATACAACAAGGGGGGTCGGGATGAATTTTACGGATCTGAGCACCAGGCAGTGGCCCTCGGTCGCCGTCGCGGTTGCGCTCGTTGCCCTGTTCGGCCTCCTGTCGGTCGCCCGGCTGCCGATCCAGTTATTGCCCACCATCGAGCAGCCGCAGGTCTCGATACAGAATTTCTGGCGGGCGGCCGCGCCCGAAGAGATGGAATCGAGCATCATCGAGCCGCAGGAAAACGTCCTGCGCAATACACCCGGCGTCACGGACATCAACGCCTTCATCAGCCGCGGGGCGGGCTTCATCACGCTGACCTTCGACGTCGGCACCGACATCCAGGAAGCGAAGCTCGACGTCATCAACAACCTGAACCAGGCGCCGCCACGACCGGCCGACGCCGTCGAGCCGCAGGTATTCGCCGGTGGCGGCCAGCAGGCGCCGCCCGCAGCATCGCTCCTGATTCGCGTGCTGCCGCACAACCCGAACAAGGAGCTCGCGAGCTACCAGAAGCTGATCGAGGAACACGTCGAACCACGTCTCGCTCGCATCCCCGGCGTTTCACAGGTCAACCTGGCCGGAGAGCAGCCCAGGGAGATGCAGATCGCGTTCGACGCCTACCGCGCCGCCGCGCTCGGTATCGGCGTGACTGACATCATCGCCACCCTGTCACGCGCGACCGATGCCTCGGGCGGCTTCGCCGACGTCGGCCGCCGCCAGTACACGGTGCGCTTCGCCGGCCAGTTCGAGCCGCACGACCTCAGCGCGCTGATCGTCGGCTGGAGCGACGAGCGGCCGATCTACCTGAGCGAAGTCGCCGATGTCGGCGTCGTGCCGCGCAAGCAGGACGGCTTCACGTTGCG
The DNA here is from genome assembly GCA_963712755.1 of uncultured Gammaproteobacteria bacterium. GTDB lineage: Bacteria > Pseudomonadota > Gammaproteobacteria > Steroidobacterales > Woeseiaceae > UBA1847. The sequence continues at coordinate 716,589 of CAVQIY010000002.1, forward strand.
CAACGGCTACCCGGCGTACTACATCACGCTGCAGCGCGCTTACGACGCCAATACCGTCAGCATCCTCGACGAAGTGAACCGCGCGGTCGCCGAGCTGAACGCGGGCCCGCTCGCCGAGGCCGGGCTCGAGATGGACCTGAGCTTCGACGCATCGGTGCACATCCGCCGCGCGATCGCCCTGGTAAAAAGCAATCTCGGCATCGGCCTGCTGCTCGCCGTCGGCGTGCTCTATTTCCTGTTGCGCAGCCGCCGCGCGACGTTCCTGGTGACCGCCACGGTGCCGCTGTCGCTGCTCGTCGCATTCATCGCGCTGCGGGTGTTCGACAAGTCGCTGAACGTGATCTCGCTGGCCGGGCTCGCGTTCTCCGTCGGCCTCGTCATGGATGCCGCCATCGTGACGCTGGAGAACATCGTACGCTGCCGGCAATCGGGCCTCGAGCTTCGCGAAGCGGTCGCGCAAGGAACGCAGCAGATCACCGGCGCGCTGTTCGCCTCGACGGTCACGAGCGTCGCGATCTTCGTGCCGGTGCTGTTCATGGACGGCATCGAGGGCCAGCTGTTCCAGGACCTCGCCCTGACCATCGCGGTCGCGGTATCGGCATCGTTCCTGATTGCAGTAACCGTCCTGCCGGTCGCGGCCTCGTTCCTGCTCCGGCAGGAGGACCGGGACCCCTGCGGTCACTGGTGGACCCGGATCACCGAACTGGTCATGCACCTGACGCGCACGCCCGCGATGTGCCGGGCATGGATCGTCGCGATACTCGGCGGCTCCGTCATCGCGATCGTCACCCTGATGCCCAAAGCGAACCTGCTGCCGCAGGCGCCGTCCGATTCGCTCAACGCGTTTTTCATTACGCCACCGGGCAGCACGGTCGACGTGCTGCGCGATGAAATCGCAGCCACGATCGTCGAGCGCATGCGCCCCTACATGGAGCACGAAAAGCAGCCCTTACATACGTGGCTACAATATGTCGTCGTTCGGCGCGTTCAGCGGCATGTTCGTCTACCCGCAGGACCCGGCGCGCATCGACGAGATGATCGCCATCGTGCGCGACGAGGTGCTGGTCGATCTCCCCGATACCCAGTCGTTCGTGCAGCGCTCGTCGCTGCTGAACTTCGGTTTCGACGGCGGGCGCGCCATCAACGTCGACCTGCAGGGGCCCGATATCGGCGTCCTTTCCGAGGTCGCCATGCAGGCGATGCCGATCGTCAGTGCAGCCGTCCCGGGCGCCCAGGTCCGCCCCATTCCCGGCCTGGCCATCGCCGAACCCGAATTGCAGCTGGTGCCCGACGACCGGCGCATCACGGCGGCGGGCCTCGACCGGGCGTCGGTCGCGACCATCGTGCGGGCCGTCACGAGCGGCACGTTCGTCGGCGAATACTTCGACGGCAACGACCGCATGGACATGATCCTCAAGGGCCCGACCTGGACCTCGCCGGAGCAGCTGGCCTCGACGCCGGTCGCCACGCCGCTCGCCGGCCTGCAGACGCTCGGCGAACTCACGGACATCCGCCGGACCGTGGGGCCCACGCAGTTGCTGCGCGTCAACGGCCAGCGGACCCTGACGCTCTCCGTGACCCCGCCCGCGGACATGACGGTGCAGGAAGCCCTGCAGAGCCTCCGCGAGATCGCCGGCCCTCAGATCCGGGAGATCCTGCCCGCCGACTTCAGCCTCGCGTACCGGGGCACGGCGGACCGGCTCGACGCGGCGATCTCGAGCATGGCCGTGAACCTGGCGACGGCCGCGGTCGTGCTGTTCCTGATCATGGCGGCGATGTTCCGTTCGCTCAGGGACGCCGCGCTGGTCATGCTGTCCATGCCGCTCGCGATCGCGGGCGGTGTCGGTGCGTTGCGCGTGCTCAACCTGTTCACGATCCAGGCGATGGACCTGTTGACCATGATCGGCTTCCTGATCCTGCTGGGACTCGTCGTCAATAACGCCATCCTGCTGGTCATGCAGGCCCGCAAGGGCCTGCGCGCGGGGCTCGACCGCAGCGCGGCCGTGGCGGATGCCGTGCGCATTCGCGCCCGCCCGATCTACCTGAGTACGTTGACGAGCATCTTCGGCATGCTGCCGCTGATGATCGTCCCGGGCGTCGGGTCCCAGATTTACCGCGGCCTCGCGACCGTCATCATCGGCGGCATGCTGGTCAGCGCCCTGTTCACCCTCATCCTGATGCCGAGCATCCTGCGCCTGCCGGCGCTGCAATTGCCGTGGGCACTGCGAAGCAGGCAGGACATCGTCCCGGGAGTACCTGCTGATGCCTGATACCCGAATCGCCGTTTCCTGTGTCCTGTTGCTGGCCGCCTCGCTGGCGCATGCCCAGCAGCTGCCTGCCCGCGCCGTGCAGATCTCGACGGTGTCACAGGCGGAAGTCGCCCCGACCGTGGCCGTGCCAGGCACGGTTTACAGCCGCAACGAAGTGCAGATAACCGCCGGCGTGGCCGGACGCCTCGAGATGATGGCGGAGCCCGGCACCGTCGTCGCGAAAGGCGACTACGTCGCACGCATCGACAAGCGCAGCCTGCGACTGCAGCGCGCGGAGCAGGAGGCGCTGCTGGAACGCGCACGCATCAGCGTCCGCCAGCTGGAGAGCCAGCTGCGGCGGCAGACGGAACTCGCGAGCTCGAGCCTCGTCTCGGAATTCGAACTGGAGCAGACGCAGGCAAACCGCGACCTGGCAGTCAGCGATGCCGGCATCATCGAGGTGCGGATCCGCCAGATCGACGACCTCCTGCAGCGCGCCGACGTCAGGGCCCCGTTCTCCGGGGTCGTCATCGCCCGCGTCCGGCGAGCCGGCGAGGAGGTCGGGAGAGGCGAGGTGCTGGGTCAGCTGACGGATACGGCGACCCTGGAGGTGCGCGCATTCGTGCCGTTGAAGCACCTGCCGCGGACGGCGGCGGGCCAGGCCATCGACGTGTTCGCGACGGATGCCGCCCATGCCGGCACCATCCGCTCGCTGGTCCCGACCGGCGACGTGCGTTCGCAGACCTTCGAGGCACGCATCGACCTGCCCGCCGACGCGACCCGCGACTGGACGGTGGGCCAGCTGGTGAGCGTGGCCATCCCCATCCGTGCCCGCAGGCTCGAGCTCGCCGTGCCGCGGGACGCGCTCGTGCTGCGGCAGGACGGTTCCTTCGTGTTCCGCATCAATGCCGACAACAAGGCCGAGCAGATCAAGGTCGAGATCGGCGATTCGGCGGGGGACCTGGTCGCGGTGCGCGGGGACCTTGCGGCAGGCGACCGCGTCGCCATCCGCGGCGCCGAGAACCTGTCGGAAGGGGCCGCCGTCAGGATACTGGTGTCGGAAACGGCGTCGGCAAGCGACGCCGATCCGGCCCGCAATTCGTCCGGCTAGCCGCCGCCCGCGGTCGGCATTCTCTGGGGCGGCATCCCGCTGCGGGTGGCGTTGCGGATCGCCTCCTGGTTGTCGAGGCGCTCCTGTTCCCATTCGGCGGCCGTCTTGCAGACCCTGGTGGTCATTCGCGAACCCGTTTTCTTCTGCCGCTCGCAGACCATGCGGTCGGGGTCGCCTTCTATCTGTTCGATGGACGTATAGCCTGCGGTTGCCGGCGGTTCCTCGGGGCTCGAGGCACACCCGGCAATGAGCGCCAGGGACAACAGGGAGGCCATCGCTCCCGGCATGCTGTTCGGTCGAATCATCGTTCTCCCCCTTTCTCCTTAGAGAGCATCAATAGCCGGTCGCCGGATTCTCTCTTGCCGCCATGCGATCGATCGTTACCTGCCAGTTCTCGAGGGAGAACAGGTGGGCGAACACGCCGGCGAGGTATCCCTGGCCGAACAGTTCCCTGACCACGGCATCATCGAGATCATCCAGCTTGTTACTGTCGACGGCGACGTAGCTCGCAACAGGGAGTTCCTCACCGTCCCGCGTCTTGCTCGTGACCTGCTGCCCGGCGAGCAAGCCCAGCTCCTTGAGCCGTTGCCCGAACTTCACCGTGCGCTTCGTCTCCGTGTCATAGCGGCCGCAGAAGTCGATCAGCGCCTGGGTCCTGGGCGTCACCTTGTTGTCATCGCCGAAGAACGGCTGCTCCGGGTTGGCGCTGATGCTCTCCGCCGCCCGATCGATGACCACCGCGAACTGGTCTTCCGATCTTGCTGCCAGCGCGAACGGATAACAGCGGACGTAGGCGGGGATGTAGGTTTCCCGCTCCCAGTTACCGTTCTCGTCGATGAACAGGTTGACGTCGTCTCGCGTTCCGACCACGGCCAGCGGCATCGGGTTCTCGAGGTCCGAGAAGACGATCGGATAGTGTTTCTGCGCACTCGCGATCTCGCTGAGCGTCACCGGCAATGCGCGGCACTTGCGTGCAAACTCGAACGGACGTTCCGGCAGGCGCAGCCCGAGCGCGCCGTGGGCTTCATGGTTGAGCAGCTCCGGCTGACGGTAGAAAAGCTTCTGGCCGACAGGCGTAGCGTGCTGTCCGGCTGTGTGGGTACCGTTGTTCATGCTGCGTCAGGCGAGGGGCATTCCGGCGAGACAGGGGTTGATTATAGTCGATTCAAAGGCGGGCAGCGTCTGCCCTTTGCCCCCGGAAATGGGTGGATCAATCCACAATCCGGATCTGCAACGGGTCGCTGACCTTGATCTCGGACTTCCCCTTGTACTCGGTAATCGTGCCGGAAACGCAGATCGTCTTGCCGAGCAGACTCTCCGGTACGTAGTCGAACTTATCTCGATACTCGCCCCATATCAGCGCCGTGAAGAGCTGGTTCGGATGTGGCGGCCCGAAATCGATGAACGTAGGTTTGCGTTTCCTGTGACTGGAATACTTGGCGCCCGTCACCTCGCCGCACACTGTCGCCTCTTCTCCCACGTGGCTGGCGGCATCGGCCGGATCGAGCGTATCGGCGGCGAATGCCACACCTGCCGCCAGCAAGGCGACGACGACCGTGGGCCCGCCGATGCGGGCTGGACTTGTCCGAATCATGACCATTCCCTCGCAACACCGTTGCTACGACCCCGCCTGCGGCTGGCATCGTAGTAACGTGCTCTCAGTCTATCCACGGGTGAATTGAAGTCCAGTGCTTTCCTCGGCCGTTCACTCCCCCGGCATCGTACAGGCAAAAAAATACCCGCAGCGAACTGCGGGTATTTTCTCCACGAGCCGAGACTATTTACACAGTCTGCGGGGGCTTCCCCGTCGGCTCAGGAACGTCGACCTAGAAGTTCCACTTGAAGCCGAACGTCATTACGGTACCGGTGTCGAACACGGTGGGGTAGGTGTTGCCGTTACCCAGCGCCGGACCGGCACCCGAGAAGATCGGCGGATCCTCGCCCAGGACGTTCAACAGGCTAGCACGCAGCGCGATGGTGTCGTCCATGATCATCCAGCTGGCGGTCAGGTCGATATAATTGACCGCATCCAGCTTCGCCTCGAGCGTATCGGTCGGGTTGTCGTTCTTGGTCTCACCGAAGTGACGCCAGGTCATGCCGACATCAACCGACCAGGGCGTCATCCACGTGCCGACCACGCGGTGCCGGTATTCCGGGGCGGGGCCATTTTCGGGGTCGTTTCCGCAGTTGTTGCCGAAGAAGCCCGCGCACTCGATGGGATCGCCGCCGGGGAACGGAACGATGTCCAGCTGGTCGAGGTAAGTCGACGCGTAGTCCACGCGGAACCCATGGGCACCAACATCGAAGTCGTACACGACCTGGAAGTCGACACCGGTGGTCTCGAGCTCGGCAATGTTGATGTTGGTCTGCTGGAAGCCGACACCAACCGCCCCGGAAGCCAGCGAGCCGTTCACACCGCGTGTGATCAGGTCGCAGAAGGCCGCATCGCCGGTGGCAAGGCAGTTGTCGAACGCGGTCTGCGCAGGAATGCCGCCTGAAATGGCGTCCTCAACGAGAATGTTGTAGTAGTCGATGCTGACCGACAGGCCTTCAACGAAACTCGGCGTCCATACGAAGCCGAAGGTGGTGGTATCCGCCGACTCCGGCTGGAGATCGGGGTTGCCGCCCGTCAGGGACTGCGTCTGGCCCGAAATCACGTCCAGGATCGTGCCGTACTGGGCCGCCGTCACGCCGGTCCGCGCACACGTTTCAAGTGGCAGGAGCGGTGCACTGGAGGCACAGGGGTCGAACAGCTGGCTGCCGAGGGAGTTGGTACCTGCCGGGCTGAGGTTCGGCAGGTTGGTGTTCTGCCCGGTGTACAGCTCGATCACGTTCGGTGCGCGCACGGCCCGCTGGAACTGGCCGCGGAAGCGCAACTCGTCGATGGGCGCCCACGCCAGCGCCACGCCGTAGGTATCGGTCGTGAACGGGCTCTTGGTGTCGTTGCCCCTGCCCTCGTAGTCCGAATAGCGGTACTGGCCGCGCAGCGTGAGCTCCTTGATACCCGTCATGCCGGCTATGAGCGGCACCTCGAACTCCGTGAAGAACTCGGTCACGTCGACCTTACCACGAACCGGGAGGGTCGCCCCGCCGACGCCCGTGAAACCGCCGCCGTCCACCTGGCTGATTTCATCGGGCCGCGCGTCGAGTTCGTCGGTGCGCGTTTCAACACCAAACAGGGCGCTGATGCCGTAGTCGGCGGTCGGCAGCTTGACGCCGTATTCACCGAAGTCGGCCTGCAGGGTGGCACCGAAGACCTGCTGCGAGGTCGAGCCGTTGACGATTCCGATACCCTGGATAAAGTCGGTTGCTGCCGTGGTCACGAGGCTCTCGCCATTGGGTCCGCGCTGGAAGATATTGTAAGGAGCGCAACCACCCGACGGGTCGATACAGGCCGGATCGCCGTTTGCATCGTTTCTCACGAGGAACGCCTGCTGGAGATTGGCGGTGACGAAGTCGTTGGTGGACTCGGCCTGGTCACGGGTTTCCGAGAACTGGGCGAAGGCTTCCCACTCCCAGATGTCATCGGCGAAGCTGCCGCGAAGTCCGCTGACAATGCGGAAGGTGCTGTTCTCGAGACGCGAATTACGCGGGCCGCCTTCGACGTTGCGGTGCGAGGCGCCGACATTGGACACTATCGTGCCGGCCGCGATATCAGCCGCGGTGCAGCCATAGATGTCGGTGGCCAGGTTCAGGCCGGGGGTCTGCAGGAACGGATTGTCGCAGTTCAGCTGGTAGCTGGACGTGCCGAAGGAGGCACTCGGCGCAATCTGGGCGTCGCTCACGTTGTTCATGTACGAGATATCGCCGAATGCCTCGATGTCGTCGGTGATCTCGTAACTACCCTTGCCGTAAATCGAGTAGCGCTCCGAGGGGCGCTGGAAGAAGTTGAACGGGCCGAAGTTGAAGGTCTGGGAAGGACTGCCTATATAAGGAACGATGGTCCCATCGTCGTTTTGGAAGCCAAGGCCGCCGGGACCAACAAACAGACGGTAGTTACCCGAGCCGACACAGCCGAAGCCGCCGAAGCTCTCGGGACCGTCGTCCTGGCCGAGCGCACACCCGGAGAACACACGGTCAGCCTGCGAGATCTGCTTGCGGTCCTCGTAAGAGGCGAACAGGGTCGCATTGCCGCGCCCGTCTCCGGAGTTCACGCCAAGGATGCCGTAAATGGTGGTCTGGTCGCCGTCGGTGTTGCTGCCAGGCACCGGCTGACCGCCCGCCTGGAGAACGTTGGTCCAGAAATCGTCGTCGTTATCGTTGTAGGCAACACTGTACTGGCCGCCGAACTCGACGCCTTCGAAATCCCGCTTGAGGATGAAGTTAGCGACGCCGCCGAGGGCATCCGAGCCGTACACCGCCGAGGCGCCACCGGTCAGGATGTCCACACGCTCGATGAGCTGTGTAGGAATGATGTCGAGGTTCGCAGCGCTGATTTGCGACGAGCCGTAGGGAAGTCGCCGGCCGTCGATCATCACCAGTGTCCGGTTCCTGCCGAGACCGCGCAGGTTGAGGGACGCGGTGCCCGAGGCGGCGTTCGACACCTCGGAAGCCTGGTTAGCGAATACCTGGGGCAGGATGTTAATGAAATCCTCGACCCGGACATCACCGCGGATAGCCGCTTCTGCGCCGGTCACGCTCAGCACCGGAACCGCCGATGCGAGGTTCGGGTTGCCCTTGAGCCGGGTACCCGTGACGGTGATTTCCTCGAGTTCTTCGTCCGCCTGGGCGTAAGCCGCTGACGGCGCAATAGTGGTCATCGCAAGTGCGGCGACCGATGCAAAACCGAATTTGCATAGCGGCCGACGCGCACCTGACGCACGACGTGCAAGAATGGGATTCATTGCTTAGCTCCTTATGCTGATCTGTGAGTCCCGCCAAAGGCACCATTGGTCGAGCGCTGTGGCTCTTTGCCGGCGCCGTTGTGACTGTAGTTTTCTTACGACAGTTTTCTGGTCGACGGCTTTTGGTACTTCTGCAGGCCGCCAGTCTCGCAAACAAATTAGGGGATTGCAAGAAATCAGGCCTTGTTGGAGTTTTGCAACAATGCTTGATCGGAGTCGCCCTGGCACCGCCTCCCGGCGAATCGATGGCCAACCGGCCAATCGCCATGCCGATCAACAGGTTACGCCCGAAACGGCTTGTTCCTGGCGCCGCGCGCCGGCGCACCCGGTGTAGCTGCCGTGGCAACGCACAGGCAACGAATCGGTATAAGCCTCGTTTGTTCGGCGACAAATAACGAATCGGTCTGACGTCTCGTCATTCAACAACGCGAACACGTGACCAATGCGCCGCACGGCCTGCGTGGCTTGACGCTGCTCACCTGGCAGCGGCCGGCACCGTCAGGATGCCATCAGGCGCAATCGATCGCTCGCCGATGCCTTCGCCGGGCGCGTCGTTCGCCCGCGAGGGTGCCGAGAGAAAAACGACCAGATCATACCCGACACGTCCGGCGCGTCGGGGACGCTGAACGGTCCATCAGCCCCGCCGTACCAGCCGTGTTCGTAGCCCTGCAGCACGAAGTAGCTGAGTGCCTCCGCGCCGCTCCCGTCCGCATAGGTCGTCAGCAACCAGGGCTTGCGCGCGTGCGTCCCACGAGTGACGCTAGTGGTGCCGCGATCGAGGTCGAAGCACTCGAGCCAGCTGTCGCGGAGCTTGTCCGCCGCACGCAGGCCGACGACCTCGTCGTCGGCCGAATGCGCAATGAAGAGCGGAGTCGGCACGCGATTGCGCCCCATCGCCTGGCGCATGTCGGCAACCGTCGCGGCTGTCTGTTTCACGCGCGGGTACTTGCCCAGCGCCCAGATCGATTCGCCGTAGGCCACGCCGGCGACCGCGGCGCAGGAGGCAATCTTGCTGCCGTGCACCACCGCCATGGCCACGGCCATGGCGGCGCCGGAGGAAAGCCCGGTAACGTGAATCCTGTCGGCGTCGATACGGTGGCTGCGCCGGACCGCGTTGACGATGTTCCAGAGATCCTCTACCTCGCCGCCGCCGCGGCTGATGTCATTGCGGCGCCACCAGCCCCAGCAGTTGCGCAACCGCAGGCCCCGGTAGCCGGTGATGAAGGGATAAACCACGATGAACCCATGGCGATCGGCAAGTTCGTCGAATCGCGTCACGATCTGCATGTCGACGTGATCCTGGTTGCAGCCGTGCAGCACCATGACCAGCGGCACGCGCTCCGCGCGCTCGTACGACGGCGGAACGTGCACGAGGTACTCGCGGCGGCGCGAACCCGGGTACGCCCGCGCACGGAAAATTTTGCGGACGTCCGATCCCGGCGGCCGCACACGCCGCACGACACCGTGCAACAGGAACCGGATCAGCCGGGAAAGCAGCTGCCAGGCCGTTACCGTGTACTGCCACAGCACGGTCAGCAACGCCGAAATCCGCTCCAGGCTGTTGATTGTGCGCAATTTTTCGAGCCAGGCCCTGATCGCCCGCATGCGCCCGCCTCCCTGCGGCTCGCCAGCACACCAACTTAGCGGCCTGCGTGCGGGCTAACTGCGACGCAGGTTCGGTTTTCGCGAGGTCATTTCCAGTAGCAACCACAGGCGACCAGCGGCTCTGCAGCGGTCGTGTCGATGATTGCCGCACCGAAATCGCTCACCCGCAGCGGCTCGTTCCTGTCGAGGAACGCGATGAAAATCTCGAAAGGCACGTTCCTGTCGTCTTTCCAGAACGCGTCCCACTCGTCGACATCGACCGCGAGCGAATAGGTGCTCCAGTCCACCCTGGCGCAACGCGATTCGTCGAGACTCACCGGCATAGGGTGAGCCCCGGGTGTCGCCTGCAGTGTTACCGAGGATCCGGGGTTTGCCGTCGAGACACTGCGGAGGATGACGAAGGGGGTTTCGCTGGCGCGCCGCTTGCCGATACCGAGCACGAGGGCGAGAGACTGCGGGTCGGCTTCCCGGATCGGCATTCTCTCCGAGTACCGGCAGTAGTCATCCACATCGAGCGTCGAACATGCCGTCACGCTCAAGACGAGCGTGGCGGCGAGGATTGCTGTAACTGATCGTGTACCGGCCATCGTCCTCGACCGCTTGCTATGAGTCCGGCTCGGAGCGGAGTCGGCGCAGTCGTTCGCGGCTCGAGGCAGGCCAGTACTGCTTGAGGTCGTAATAGCGCTCGACGGATGCGTGCCCCTCGGGGATGACCACCCACGGCTGCTTCGATTCAGTGAATATGTGAATGTCGGGAGAAATGCGATCCGGTTCGTCGAGAGTCCCGACCCGGACGAAGTTTACCTTGTTGCCGAATCCCGCGTAGTTGCTCCAAAACGCCACGCGGCAGCGGGGGCAGCGCCAGATCTCCTGCCCCTTGCCGCTGTTCGACGGCGTTGACGTTGCCACCGGTTTGCCGGCGAGGACGCGAACCCGGTCCGACTCGATCAGCGCGTTGAGCGCGAAAGCCGTGCCCGTTTCTCGCTGGCACCAGCGACAGTGGCAACAGTGTACGAACAGGGGTGCCGACTCCATGCGATAGCGTACGCCGCCGCACGCACAGCCGCCGTCATGGGTCGTTTCCGCTTGTTGGTCAGCCGTCGGACACATTCCGCGCAGGATACGACAATGGCGGCGCTTTTCAATGCAGTGCAGGAATGTCGTGCTGCCTGATCAGCCTGTGCGCCGGGTTCGATGCGGCGTCGCCGCCTCCGCCGCCGCACGCGGGTGCAACCAGGATCCGCACGTGGCAAAGCAGTCTCGCAGCCCTGTCTGCGTTTGCGATAGGTGTCTTCATGGTTCTAACATCCTCCGTTGCGCGGTGACGGCGGATTTGATCGCGCCGGGGTGGCCTGATTGCTGGCTTTGCGGCGAACCACAGGCAGCGGGGACGAATGAAACAGTGGCAGGGACCGGCAAAACTGCACGGCAAGAGGCACCGGCCGCGTTGCGCAGGCTCGGTGAGGCCGCGTTCTTCGTGGTGCTGGTGGCGGTGCTGTGGACGGCGGATACGCTCACCAAGTTCAGCCAGCTTCGTTTCCTGGGCTACACGCCGGACGGCTTCCGGCTGATCACGGAACAGGTGACGAGCGCAGTTGCCGTCCTGCTGCTGGTCCCCTGCGTGGCCTGGTGGCTGACGCGGTTTCCATTGCGTCGGGACCGGCTGGTCGCGGCTGCGGCCGGTCACGTTGTCGGCAGCGTCCTGTTCGCCGTCGCGCACCATCTACTGATGATCGGATCCAGGTACGTCGTGTTCCTGTTCTCGGGACGCGACTACGTGCTCTCCGATTACTGGTTCCGCAACCTCGTGATCGAGTACCAGAAGGACATCAAGATCTACGTCGCCACCGTCGGCATCATCGCGGCGTACCGCTACGTCCGGGCCGCACGCGGCGCGGCGCCGGCAGCGACGGTCACGACTGACAGGATGGTCGTGCAGACCGGCAAGGGCGAGACGATCATCCGCCGCGACGACATCGAGTACCTCGAGGCGGCGCGGAATTACGTAACGGTGTCGACGGGCGAGCGTGACTTCCTGGTGAGGAATACGCTCGCCAGGCTCGAGAAGCAGCTCGCACCGGGCCAGATCGTGCGCACGCATCGCAGCTACCTGGTCAACATCGACAAGATCAGGGAGATACGGGCCAGCGACACCGGCGGTTACGACATTCATCTCGAGAGCGGCAGGACCATACCGCTGAGCCGCGGCTACCGCGACGAGTTCCGGTCGCTGTTCACTGACGATTGAGCGCGGATTGCCCGGCACGACGCTGGCCTCGAAGGCCCGACCGAACTCACTCGCAGTCGCTCGTCGCGCCCTCCGCCGATTCCAGCAAGCTCCGCGTGCGGCATTGCGTTTCGGCCCCGAGCGGGTCGAGGCGCAGTGCCTCGCGCGCGAGCGCACGCATCCGCCTTTTCGACCCCGCTTCCGCGTGCCGCTCCGCCAGCGCGAGGTGGAGCCGTGCCGAGTTGGGCTGCCGGGCGGTGAATTCCGCGGCCTGCGAAAGCGGCAGTTGCTCGCTGTGCAGGAGCCGCAGCAATTCGACCTCCGGATAGTCCGGACAGGTCCGCGCGGCGAGCCCGAGCGACTGCATGCCGAGCTTGTGAATGACCGGCCGTTCCATGGGCGGCAAGCCGGGGATCTGCTCGAAATAGAATTCCGACTTCGCGAGATGCAGGAGGCTCGCGTCCTCGTGCCCGGCGGCGACCATGGCCAGCGTCGCCGAATCGCCGCCACGCCGCCCGACGCGCGCCAGCGTGAGTATCGCGACCGTGTCACCCGGGTAGGCACAGCTCTCGAGCACGCCGTGCGCTTGTTCGAGTGCGCCAGCAGCAAGCGGCAGGCGCGGCAGGAGCTCGTCGAGCACCCAGCCCTGCAGCTGCTCCTGGTAGTCGACCGGTCCCTCGAACGTGTCGCTCCACAGCAGCGCGTTGTCACCCGAGTGCAGCTGCAAAGACAGGCGCAGGTTCTGTCCGCGGCCGCTGAGCGTTCCGGTCAACAGGTAGTCCGCGGCGAGCGCCTGCGCCTTTTCCGTGGCGGACAGGCCGTGAATCGATACGCTCGCCGAGCTCTGGTACTCGATCACGCGGATTTCCGGCCGCGATGCCAGCAGCAGTCGGAAGCGCTTGCCCAGGTGGTCGGCGAGATCGCGGATTTCCTCGCGCGTGTCCGTCGCTTCCAGCGGCAGGACGGCCACGGTCGGGCGGCTCGCCGAAGCAGACCACGGCTGCCACGCGAACACCGCGGCAGCCAGCCCGATCGCGACAATCACGGCCGCGGTCCGGCGCCGACTCCCGAGCTGCCCGTGCAAGTCCTGCCATCGCATCGCCGTCAGTGTACTTATAGATGTGCATCGAGCGTGAGGGCTTTTCGAGTAAACTGGCGCGATGAAGAACGAGCGTTTTGCATTCGCGCTGCACGGCGGGGCCGGCGCCCGCAGCGGCCGCGACTATTCCATCGCCGAGTACCACATGCGCGAACTGGCGGAGAACGCCCGCGACCGGCTGGCGGCCGGCGCCCGCGCACTGGACGTCGTCGAGTATGCGGTCGCGCAGATGGAATCCTCGGGCCTGTACGTCGCCGGCCGGGGCTCGGCGCCGAACTCGGCCGGGTACGTGGAACTCGACGCGTCGATCATGGACGGCCCGGTGAGCGCGGCGGGCGCGGTTGCCTGCATCCGCGACGTGGTGAACCCGGTATCTGTGGCACGCCGCGTCATGGAAGCGACCCCGCACGTCATGCTGTCGGGGGCGGGCGCGCTCGCGTTCGCACGTACCCAGGGCTTCGAGGAGGTCGCGGACCCGCGCAAGTACTACACGCTGCCGATCGGCGTGACCGCGAACGAAGTGACGGACCGCTCGCACGGTACGGTGGGTGCCGTCGCCCTGGATGGCAACGGCGAGCTTGCCGCGGCGACGTCGACGGGCGGCACGTTCGGCAAGCTCGAGGGCCGCGTCGGCGATACGCCGATCATCGGCGCCGGCACCTGGGCCGACAGCGACGTGGCCGTCTCGTGCACCGGCACCGGCGAGTACTTCATCCGCACGGGCGCCGCGATTGCGGTCGCGTACAAGGTGAAGGCCGGCGCCTCGCTCGGCCAGGCCATCGACGAAGTACTCGCCGATATTCGGCATCTCGGCGGCGACGGCGGGATCATCGCGGTCGACTCGACCGGCAGGGTCGAGATGATCTACAACTCCGAGGGCATGAAGCGCGCGTCCGTGGACAGCGGCGGCAGCGTGTTCGTGGCGACGTTCGACTGACGCGGGCACGATCGGACGATGAGCACGAGCGCCGACATGCCGCCGCCCCTGCCGGGTGTCACCGATCCTCGCTGGTGGCCCGGGTCGCCCGCACTGCCCGGCCAGTGGTAAGCGCGACGCAGCTCGGGCAGTTCATCGCCGAGCACCGCCTGCCCGACACGTTCCACCGCACCGCGACGAATTTCTACGACCCCCTGGCAAACTGGCTGCGCCGGCAGCTCGAGCGCAAGACGCCGTTCCTGCTCGGCATCAACGGGGCGCAGGGCACCGGCAAGTCGACGCTTGCCGATTACCTTGCGCTCGCGATCGGCGGCAGCGGGAAACCGGCCGTCGCCGTGCTTTCGATCGACGATTTCTATCTCACCAGGGCCGAGCGGCGGCGACTGGCCGAGACGGTGCACCCGTTGCTCGCCGTGCGCGGCGTACCCGGTACGCACGACATCCCGATGCTGCGGCAATGCCTTTCACAGCTGCGCGGACTGGGCCCCGGCGAGCAGGCCCGGCTGCCACGCTTCGACAAGACCCGCGACGACCGGGCGGATGCGGCGTCGTGGCCGGCGATCACGGGACCGGTCGGGCTGATCATCCTCGAAGGCTGGTGCGTCGGCAGCACCGCCGAACCCGAGGCCGGGCTCGAAACGCCCGTCAATGCGCTCGAAGAGACTCGCGATCCCGACAGGCGCTGGCGGCGCTACGTGAACGGGCGCCTCGCTGCCGACTATGCAGACGTATTCTCCGGGCTCGATGCGCTCGTCTTCCTGCTGGCACCGGGCTTCGAGGCGATCCTGCGCTGGCGCATCGAGCAGGAACACAAGCTTGCCGTGTCCACTAACGGCCATGCCGCCGGCATCATGAGTGACGCGCAGGTCTGCGAGTTCATCCGGTACTTCGAGCGCATCACGCGCAACAACCTGCGAACCGTACGTAGCATCGCGGATATCGTGCTCGAACTCGATGAGTATCATGACTGCGTGGGCAGCCAATTCCCGGAGTGACATGATCAGGCTCTACACGTGGAGCACGCCGAACGGCGTCAAGGTCTCGATCGCGCTCGAAGAACTCGGTCTCGACTACGAAGTGATCCCGGTCGATATCACCAAGGACCAGCAGTTCGCACCGGAATTCCTCGCCATCAGCCCGAACAACAAGATACCGGCCATCGTCGATGGGGAAATCTCGCTGTTCGACTCGGGCGCGATCCTGTTGTATCTCGCCGCGAGGACCGGCAAGCTCGCGCCGCCCGCGGGCAGCCCCGGGTATTTCCGGATGATGCAGTGGCTCATGTGGCAGATGGCCCACTTCGGGCCGATGCTCGGCCAGGTGCACCATTTCCTCAAGTTCAACCCCGGCAAGTCGCGGTACGCCGAGCATCGCTATTACCAGGAAGCGCTCCGGCTCTACCGGGTCCTGAACGACCAGCTGGAGGATCGCGAATTCATCACCGGCGAGTTCTCGATCGTCGACATCGCAACCTGGCCCTGGGCCTCCCGCTTCGATTTCCAGCAGATCGATCTCGACGACTTCCCGAACGTCGAACGCTGGTACCTCGCACTTGCGAACCGCCCCGCGTTTCAGCGAGGCTATGCCGTGCCCGATGAAAACTGGCGCATACCGCGACCCTGATACGCCCCGGAGCCTGTAATGCAGACCATCAACCTGGGTTCGAGCAATCTCGAATCCTCCCGCCTCGTTTACGGCTGCATGCGCCTTGCGGGCAGTGGCTCACGGGAGGATCTCGACAGGGGCAGGCGGGCGTTGGGCGCCGCCGTCGACGCCGGGTACACGCAGTTCGACCACGCGGACATCTACGGCAACGGCCTTTGCGAGACGGCATTCGGTGGGTTCCTTCGTGACAACCCGGGCGTGCGCGAGCGGATCATAGTGACGACCAAGTGCGGCATCCGCATGGCAGGCGACCCGGACGAGGAGGCGCCCGGCCGTTACGATTTTTCCGCGCGTCATATCACCACCAGCGTCGAGGGCTCCCTGCGGCGCCTCGGCATCGAGCGCATCGACCTGCTGCTCCTGCACCGGCCGGATTACCTGTTCCGGGCGCACGAAGTGGCGGTGACGCTCGAGGCGCTGAAGGCATCGGGTGCCGTGGCGAACTTCGGCGTCAGCAATTTCACGCCGTCGCAGGTCGAGCTCCTGCAGTCGGCGGTCGGCGATTCCTTGCTCGTCAACCAGGTCGAGATCAACCTGCACAATATCAGCGCGCTCAGCGACGGCACGCTGGACCAGTGCCAGCGGCTGGGCATGACGCCGCAGGCCTGGTGCCCGCTCGCCGGCGTGGCCTACCCCGCCTGGGGCAACAGCTTCACGGACGAGGACGAGCGGCGCATCCGTGCCGAACTCCGGCGGCAGGGCGAGAAGTACGAGGTCGAGGACTGGGTCATCGCGCTCGCGTGGCTGCTGAAGCATCCCGCGGGGATCTCGCCTGTTGTCGGCTCGACCACGCCGGCGCGGATCGCGGGCGCGAAGCAGGCGCTCGACCTGAAGTACCGGCGCGTGGACTGGTACCGCCTGCTCGAAGCCCGCAACGGCGCGCCGGTACCCTAGTCCGGACGCATGCCGGCGGCACGATAGATACTATCGAGGACCCGCATGCCGGCGATTGCATCGGCGCCGCCGGTCAGCGGCTCGGCCGACCCGCGCAACACGCCGATAACGTGGCGCAGCTGGTGCGCAAACGTGGTCTCGCCCGCGACTTGCTCGCGGCTCGTGCCGCCCGCCGCCTCGATGACGAGCGCGTGCCCCAGGTGCGGCGCGATGGGATTGACGACCGTCAGCTTGCCGCGTTCACCGGTTATCTCGAGGCGGGCGTCCAGCCCCTCGGCCGGCCCGTCGTCCGATATTCCGGACATCGCCGCGCGAACGTCCGCCCGGACGCCGCCCGGGAACCCGAGCAGCGCCTGCATCTCGACGTCGACGCCGGATTCGTGCCGTACCGCCGCTGCCGACAGTACCTCCGGTTCGGCGCGCATCACGCTGCGTGCCCAGTGCACGCAATAGCAGCCGAGATCCATCATGGCGCCGCCGCCCAGTGCCGGGTCGTAACGGATTTCGCCGGGATCGGGCGGGATGCTCACATTGAAGTGGGCACTGATGCCCCGCACGGCGCCGATGGCGCCGGAATCGAGCACCTCCAGCGCGCGCGCGAACAGCGGGTGAAACCGGTAGTGATACCCCTCGATCAGGACCTTGCCAGCGCGCTCGGCCGCCGCGACCATCGCCTGCGCTTCTGCGGCGTTCATGGCGAAAGGCTTTTCGCACAACACGTGCTTGCCCGCTTCGAGCGCGGCGATCGTCCAGCGCGCGTGGCCGCTCGGCGGCAGGCCGTTGTACACGATATCGACCTCGTCGCTGCTCAGCAGGGCCGGGTAATCCGCCAGTACGCGCGGAATCCCGTTTTCCGCCGCAAAGGATGCCGCCCGTGCCGCATCGCGCGCCGCGACAGCCGTCACACCGATGCCGTCGATCGTCGCCGCAGGTTCGATGACGGCATAACGCGAAACCCGCGATGCGCCGAGCAGTCCTATTCGAATCATATACTTACGCAACCCTGTCGCGCCCTGGTGACGCGGTCGCATGTTACTCGAAACCGGCTGTCGTATGCGTTTAGAATGCTCCATCGAACGATACGAACGCCTCCGCGCCACGCTCAACACATTCCAACAGGGGAAATCATGAAGCGACTCACGCTTTTCGCCGCAATGTTCACGCTCGTCCCGGCGCCTGCACTGGCCGCCGACGACGAAAAGGTGGAGCCGGGATTCAACGAACAGACCTTCAAGGGACTGGAGATGCGCAGCATCGGGCCGGCGTTCATGTCCGGGCGCATCGCCGATATCGCGATCGACCCGAACGACCAGAGCACCTGGTACGTCGGCGTCGGTAGCGGCGGCGTCTGGAAGACCGTCAACGAGGGCACCACCTGGGAGGCCATCTTCGAGAACGAGGACGCCTACTCGATCGGCAGCGTAACGATCGACCCGAACAAGTCGAACACGATCTGGGTCGGCACCGGCGAAAACATCAGCGGCCGCCACGTAGGCTACGGCGCGGGCGTCTACCTGAGCCGCGACGGCGGCAAGAACTGGGAGAACATGGGGCTCGGGAACTCCGAGCACATCGGCATGATCCGTGTCGATCCTCGTGATTCCGACGTCGTCTTCGTTGCGGCGCAGGGACCACTGTGGTCCGGCGGCGGTGACCGCGGCCTGTTCAAGTCCATCGACGGCGGCAAGAACTGGCGCAAGGTACTGGGCGACGGCCATGGCAATAAGGAGATAGACGATCGCTACACGGGTGTTTCCGAGGTCCACATGGACCCGCGCAACCCGGACGTCATGTACGCGGTGACCTGGCAGCGCTTCCGCAACGTCGCCGTGCTCCTCGACGGCGGTCCCGCAACCGGTATCCACAAGTCCGAAGACGGCGGCGAGACCTGGCGCGAACTGACCGAGGGTCTGCCCGAGGAAATCATGGCGAAAACCGGTCTCGCGATCTCGCCGCAGAACCCCGACGTGCTCTACGCGACCATCGAGCTCGCCAACCGCACCGGTGCAATGTACCGCTCCGAGGACGGCGGTGAGAGCTGGGTGAAGGGTGCGGACTACGCGGCGGGCGGCACGGGCCCCCACTATTACAACGAGCTGTGGGCCAGCCCGCACCAGTTCGACCGCGTGTACCACGCCGACGTCAACCTGCACGTCACCGAGGATGGCGGCAAGACCATGCAGAAGCTCGCACACGAGACCAAGCACGTCGACCATCACGCCATGGCGTTCGATCCGGACGACGAGAACTACATCCTCGTCGGCAACGATGGCGGCCTCTACGAGAGTTACGACCTCGGCAAGACCTGGCGCTTCATCAGCAACATGCCGATCACGCAGTATTACAAGGTCGCCGTCGACTACGACGAGCCTTTCTACAACGTCTATGGCGGCACCCAGGACAACAACAGCCACGGCGGGCCGTCCCGTACCGACAACAACGTCGGCATTCGCCATTCGGACTGGTTCGTGACCCTGTTCGGCGACGGCCACCAGTCGGCCGTGGACCCGAACAACCCGGACATCGTCTATGCGCAGTGGCAGCAGGGCAACCTTTCGCGCTACGACCGCAAGACCGGCGAGAACGTCTACATCCGGCCGCAGCCCCGGGAAGGCGAGGCTCCCGACCGCTACAACTGGGACGCGCCGATCCTGATCAGCCCGCACGATTCGGCCACGCTGTATTTCGGCACGCAGCGTGTCTGGAAGAGCAACGACTACGGCGACAGCTGGGAACCGATCAGCGGCGACCTGACGCGCAACGAGAACCGCGTGAAGCAGCCCGTCATGGGCCGCACCTGGAGCTACGACTCGCCGTGGGACCTGTATGCGATGTCGCAGTTCAACACGATCGTGAACATGTCGGAGTCGCCGCTCGTCCCGGGCCTTATCTACGCCGGCACCGATGACGGCATCATCCAGGTCACCGAGGACGGCGGGGCGAACTGGCGCAGGATCGACAAGCTGCCGGGCGTGCCGGACCGCTTCTTCGTCAACGACATCAAGGCCGACCTGCACGACCCGGACACGGTCTACGTCGTCGTCGACGATCACAAGAGCGGCGACTTCTCGCCTTACGTGCTGAAGAGCACGAACCGCGGCAAGTCCTGGACGAGCATCGCCGGCAACCTGCCCGAGCGCCACATCCTGTGGCGCATCGTGCAGGACCACGAGAAGCCGGCGCTGATGTTCCTCGGCACCGAGTTCGGCGTGTTCTTCACCGTGAACGGCGGCGGCAGCTGGACCAAGCTCAAGGGTAACGTGCCGAACATCCCGTTCCGCGACCTCGCGATCCAGACACGCGAGAACGACCTGGTCGGCGCCACCTTCGGGCGCAGCTTCTACGTTCTCGACGACTACTCGCCGTTGCGCAGCGTCACCGCGGACATGCTGAAGAACGACACCGTGCTGTTTCCCGTGCGCAGGACCCACTGGTACGTGCCGAAGCGCCCGCTCGGTTGCTCGACGGAAGGCTGCAAGGGCAGCCAGGGTGACGATTTCTACGCAGCGCCCAACCCGCCATTCGGCGCGACGTTTACCTACTACCTGCCCGAGGCGATCCAGTCGAGCAAGGACGCGCGGCGCGAGGCGGAAAAGGACAAGGAAAAGAACAACGAGAACGTCGAGTTCCCCTCCTGGGACCGCATCCTCGGCGAACTGCGCGAGGACGCTCCCGCCATCGTCTTCACGGTCGAGGATGCCGCCGGCAACGTCGTGCGGCACATCGAGGCGCCGGCGGAAGCCGGCTTCCACCGCGTCGCATGGGACCTGCGCTATCCCTCGGTGGAACCCTGGGTACCCGAGGACCAGCGCGAGGAAGCGTACATCCCGACGGCCGGGGTGCTCGTGGCCCCCGGCTCTTTCCGCGTGTCCATGCAAAAGCGCGTCGACGGTGTGCTCACCGACCTGGACCAGTCGCAGCGCTTCGACGTGGTGTCCATCCGCAAGCCGACACTGCCCGGCAGCACGCAGGAGCAGCGCGTCGTGTTCGACAACCAGGTCAACGAACTTGCGCGCGCCGCGCAGGGCACCGTGAAGACGGTCGATGCAATCGTGGCCGAACTCGCCGCCGCCAAGGAGATGTTGCTGTCATCCACGGCCGATCCGTCGCTCTATGAAATCGCGAACTCGATCCAGCAGCGCATCCAGGCCGAGCGCGACCGCCTGACGAACAACGACGCGCGCCAGATCTACAACGACTTCGACGAGATGACGGTAACGACGCGCCTGTTCCATGCGCGCTTTGCGCCCACGACCAACGCCTACGGCCCCACCCCGGCACAGCGCGAGTCGCTGCGCATCGCGAGATCGCTGTACGACGAGGTGACGCGGACGCTGTCGAACCTCGTCGACGTCGAGTACGCGGGGCTCAAGGTCGCGATGGACGCGGCGGGCGTGCCCTGGTCGCCAGGACGGGGCATCCAGTAAGGGTCAGCTGGCAGGCACGGCGTTCGCCGCAACCGTGCCTGCCGTCTTTACCTGGGCCCTGCGCTTGCGTTCGGCCGCTTCGATGGCCGCGTTCTGTTCCGCCTGCTCGAAACGCAGCCTGTGGAACCGCTCCTCGAGTTCGCAGACTTCGGGATGGATCGACGTGCACTCGAACGGCGGCGCCGCCACCGGGTACTTGGGAGGGGCCACCGAACAGGCGGGCAGACAGGCTATCGCCAGCGGCACCAGTAGCATCGCGGTTCTCATCGCTTTCTCCATCGCTATGGAGGGTTAGAGCATAGAGAGCGCGAAATCCTTCGTATTGTCCGTTTACCGCAGGGATTATTCCCCGCACGGCGCCCTGATCGCGGTTCGAGAACCGCTCCTACAGGTGCCCCGTAGTGCCCTGTAGGAGCGGGCCTCGGCCCGCGATCGATCCCAAGGCGAACGGCTAACCCGTAGGAGCGGGCCTGGGCCCGCGATCGCGGTGCTTTCAGAACGCGGCGTCGATGCCGACGAGGAAATAATTCTCCTTGCTCAGGTGGCCGGTGAAGTACACGCCGCTCTGCGGCTCCTCGTCGAGGAAATCGGCCGTCAGCTCGAGGACGCCTTTCACGTTGCGCATGAAGTAATACGAAGCGCCCAGGGTCAGCGTCCGCATCTCGATGCCCTCGAAAACCGTGTCGGTGCCGGCGAGGTCGCCCGCGTCGCCGATATTGACGAGTGCTGAGAACACCCACCGGTCGCTGTGCACGTAGTCGACGCCCGCGAAACCGGCTGTCCACTGGTAGTCGGTGGCCGGATCGAGGAACCCGTCCCAGCTGTTCCACAGGTATTGCCCGAACCAGTACCAGCGGTCCGCTATCCTGCCGGACGCGTCGACACCGAGCACCACCTTGTCGGTGTCGCGGTCGCCCGACTCCGTGCCCGCCGGCCCGGTGGCGTTGCGCTGCTCGCCGGACAACCCGAACAGGCCGACCGACGCGGGCCCGACTGCCGTGCCGACACGGCCGAAGACGCTCTTCCCCGTATCGTTGTCGAACAGGTGATCGGGTCGCCGGTACCCGGGGCTGGTGACGTTGTAATTCTCCTCGATGCCGTTGCCGTTTACGAATCCCAGCGACACGTCCAGGGGCCCGAACCCCCGGCCGAAGAGGATGCCGCGGTCGTAGGTGATACCCGCGAAGCGGTACGCCATGAAGTCCTGGAACGTCATGCGGACCTCGCGCGGGAACATGAGATCGGAGACCTGGAACTGGCCGAGCATCAGGCCGACGCCGCTACCCCACAGGTCGTCGTAGCTGAACCAGGCGTCTTCGACGATCACTTCCGTGTTGGCGCCCTTCTCCGCGAAGATCATGTAGAAGTAGTAACTGATGTTGTCCGTGAGCGGCGCGCTGGAAAGCAGCTTCAGGAGATACGGGGCCTGGAAATCCAGGCTGGAATCGGCAGTGACTTCGCCGCTGACCGGGTCGATGGACTCGGCATCGCGCGCCTGGATGAAAGCCTGGGCACGCGCTGCCAGCGGCAACGTCCTGGGCAGCGCCAGCATGTCGTCGCCGGTCGGCACCGTGTGATCGCGCCAGTTCGCCATGCGGTAGTTCATGTCGCCGGCGAAGCGTCCGCCGAACTCGTTGAGGCGCGGATACGCCGCGTGACAGACATTGCAGCTGACGCCGTATTCACGGGCAAACGCGGGCATCGCGCCTGCCGTTTCGGGGATAACGAGAAGACTCGCGACGAGCAGGGATGAAACGGCGGCGAGCCGCGCGGCGAGCGAACCGGACATGACGACGACTCCAGGACAACCGGGCAGGGTTGTCATTACGACGCAGTCGGCGCAATGGCACCATACGGGCATCTGCGGATCGAATTGGGGGAACCCGCGACGGGCCAGCCTGGGTCCGCGATCCTGTCCACGGTGAACGTCCAACCCCGCAGGAGCGGGCCCGGGCCCGCGATCGCGGTTCGAGAACCGCTCCTACAGGGCGAGCGTTTCTACCAGGTCCTGCGAGCCCCTGTAGGAGCGGGCCTGGGCCCGCGATCGCGGTTCGAGAACCGCCGCTACAGGGGCGACAGTGCCTACCAGGTCCTGCGAACGCCGACCATCAGGTTGCGGCCGGGCGCATCCAGCCCCGAGCCGTGCACCCGGTAGCGCTTGTCGAACACGTTGTCGACGCCCAGCGTGAACAGCCAGCCGCCGGCCACGTCCCAGCTGCCGCGAGCCCCCAGGATGCCCCAGCCGCTGGTGCCGTTCGGATCGATACGGATGTCGCGAATATCGCGGGAACTGAGACGATCCTGCTCGCCGGCGAAGCGCAGCCAGGCGTCGAGGCGGAAATCGCCGCCGGCATCGTAGCTGAAATTCAACCGGCCGCTGAGCGGCGGAATGCGGTCGCCCGGTTCCGCGGGCGAGCCCGGGACGCGCTCCTCGCTCCACGTGTAGTTGAGTACGGCCTCGAGGCTCATCGTGTCGTTCAGGTCGAAGCCCGCGCCGCCCTCGAAGCCACGGACCGTCGAGTCCGCGGCGTTCACGCTTTGCACGATGTCACGGCCCTCGGGCGTGACATCGCCCGTCAGGACGGAGGTGATGCGATCCGTGTAGTCCAGCGCGTACAGCATCAGTTCGAAACGCGCGCGGTCGCCGGTGTAGCGAGCGCCGGCATCGAACTGCACGACGCGTTCGGAGTCGAGGGCCGGGTTCGGGACGTTGAAGCGGTTGCCGGGCCGGTTACCGAGGGTGCCGAGATCGAATACGTTGGGTGCGCGAAACCCGAAGCCTGCATTCGCCACGATCTGCCAGCTGTCGTTCGCGTTGAATATCCAGCCGAGATCGCCGCTCATGTCGGTGACGCTGACCGAGGCGGCGACGGATACCGGCGTCTCCGGCAACGAGACGTTTTCGTGACTGATGCGCAAGCCGCCGCCCAGTATGTTGCGCGCCGATACGTATTGCTCGGTATTGCCGAACAGGTCCGCGCGTTCTATCCGCGAGCCGTCGGGGAACCGCGGCGTCAGTTCGGTCACCTGGCCGTCCAGGATGTTCTCCTCGCGGCGCGCGCTCGATACCTCGTCGAGGTACATCTCCACGCCCGCCACCCAGGATCCGGAGTCCGACACGCGGCTGCCGCTGACGACGAGACCGTAGAGATCGCTGCGATTCGATTCGAAGCGCCTGTCCGTCGCCTCGAAGTCCCGCGACATGCTGTCGTCGTCGATGCGCTGCCAGGCGAGGTCGACGTTCCAGTCGAGCCCGAAGAGGCCGTCCTCGTGCCCGTACTTGCCATGCAGGAACACGCGCCGGTTGGGCTTGAAGAAGTACTCCGACGACGAGGGCTCCACCTGGCCGAAGCCCGGCACCAGTTCGTCCACGCGCGGCGTCTCCGGCTGCTCGAGGTAATGCGCATCGACGAGCCACGAGCGATCGTCGTCCGGGCGGCCCGCAACCACCCAGCGCACGGCGCGGGATTCGTAGCCGCTCGGGCCGATGCGTTCGCCGCTGCCGGTGCGCCGGTCGCCTGTTTTCAGCAGATCGGCACTGACCGACGTCGCAATGCGCTCGTTGCCGGCATCGATCGTGCCGCTCAGCATCCTGCCGAGCTCGGCCGTGTCGTAAGCGGCATGGAACTCGCCGCGATACTCGGTCCGTGCCGAGTCGAAGCGCGGCACCCGCGTCACGAGCTGCACGACCCCGCCGACGGCATCGCTGCCGTACAGCGACGCGGGCGTGCCGCGCAGGACCTCGATGCGCTCCACCGCCCCCGTCGGCACCAGCGCGAAATACTGCGTCGGCGCGCTGCGGAAGATTGCGTTGTTCAGGCGCATGCCGTCGACGAGATGCAGGATCGACGAGCCCTTGAGGCCGCGGATGATCGCGGCGCCCTGCCCGGGCGTGGTCTGCTGCAGGTAGACGCCGACCTCCATCGCGAGTGCATCCGTGACCAGTTTCTGCTCGCGGGCGGCAGCACCGTCGATCAGCGTCAGGCCGGACGAGACGTCGGCGATGCTGACGGTGCGGCGCGTGGCGGTGACGAGGATCTCGTCGAGTCGTTCCTGCGCGGCCAAAACGTCGCCACAGATCAGGGTCCCCAGCAGCGCCGGGACGATTCTCGTTACGCTCGCCACGGGTCAGGTCAGGCTCGAAACCATGACCCACAGGATGGCCGCGGGTGCGACGAACCGGATCAGCAGGAGCCAGATCTTCCCCATGAGCGGGGTGGGGAAGCTGAGTTCGCTCTCGAGGTACTCCGGCTTGATGCGCCAGCCGACGAACAGCGCGATCAGGATGCCGCCGAGCGGCATCAGCAGGTTCGCCGTGAAATAATCGATCAGGTCGAAGAACGTCTTGCCTTCGAAGACTTTGAACGCACCGAGCGGCGTCACGTCGCTCCAGACGTTGAACGAGAACACGCTCGTCATCCCGATGAGCCAGGCGAGAATGCCGAACACGGTGCAGCCCTTGACCCGGCTCATGCCCCACCTGTCGCGCCCGTAGGCAACGATGGGTTCGATGATCGAGATCGACGACGTCACGGCCGCAAACGCCAGCAGGACGAAAAACAGCGCCCCGAACAATGCGCCGCCCGGCATTGCCGCAAATGCGGTCGGCAGCGTCTGGAAGATGAGGCCGGGCCCGGACGCCGGGTCGAGACCGTTGGCGAACACGAGCGGGAAGATCATCAGGCCGGCGAGTATCGCCACCAGGGTGTCCGCCACGGCAATGATGAGAGAGGCGCGGGTCAGCGACACGTTCTTCGGCACGTAGGAGCCGTAGACCATCATCAACCCCATCGCCACGCCGATGGAGAAGAACGACTGGCCGATCGCGGACAGGATGACCGGCCCGTCGATCTTGCTGAAATCGGTGCTGAACAGGAAGCTGAGAGCTGCGCCGAGATCGCCGGCAACCATTCCGTACCCGATCATCACCAGCAACATGACGAACAGCGACGGCATCAGGAACTTCACGGCCTTTTCGATACCGCCCTGCAGGCCGCGGGCGACGATGAACAGGGTCGCGAACAGGAACACCGTGTGCCACACGGTGAGTGTTGCGGGACTGGCGAGCATCTCGTCGAACTGCGATCCGACCTCCGCGGGAGACGCACCGCCAAAGCCGCTGGCCGCCTTGAAGATGTATGCCAGCGTCCAGCCGGCGATGACGCTGTAGAACGTCGCGATGAGGTAGCCGACGATCATGCCCATAAAGCCGACAATTCCCCACGAGCGCGACCGGCCGGAACGCTCCGCAACGCTGGCCATCGCGACCGGCGGGCTCTTGCTGCCGAGGCGCCCGATCAGCAATTCGCCGATCAGGATCGGTATGGCGATCAGCGCGACACAGAGCACGTAGACCAGCACGAACGCACCGCCGCCGCTGACGCCGACGACGTAGGGGAACTTCCAGATGTTGCCCAGCCCGACGGCCGCGCCGATCGCCGCGAGTACGAACGTCGTACCCGACGACCAGGTGCTGTTGCTATCCGTGCCCGCCGTCAAAGCCATCCCCCACTCCTTGTTCTTGCGCCAGGTTGCCGGAATACTAGCAGGGCTCGGGCGGAACGACGACAATAAGCGTTCCTGGGGAGCACATTGCATAATGCCGGCGCAAAGGTTCTACCTGTCGATGCAGGCCTCGTAGAGGCACTGCTGCGGCCCGCGGCGTTTCCCCACCCGGCCGGCGACGTCGAACTGCTCGAAACGCACATCTCCTGGGTGGTACTCGCCGGCGGCTACGCCTACAAGATCAAGAAGCCGGTCGTGCTCGATTTCCTCGATTTCGGCACCCTCGAGAAGCGCCGGCACTATTGCGAAGAGGAACTGCGGCTGAACCGGCCGTGGGCGCCGGAGCTTTACCTGGAGGTCGTTGCAATCACGGGGCCGGCCGACGAACCCGTCATCGGCGGTGACGGCGAGGCTCTCGAGTACGCGGTGAAGATGCGCCGCTTCGACCAGGACCTGCGTCTCGACCGCCAGCTCGCGGACGGGTTGCTGACCGTCGCCGACATGAAGGAGCTCGGCCAGAACATCGCCGCGCGTCATGCCGAAGCGGCGCGACCGGACCCGGCCGACCGGGACCGTCTCGTCGGACAGGCCGTGCATTACTTCCGCGAGAACTTCGATCACCTCGGCGACATCATCGATGACGACGAGCTGCGTTTCCTGCAGGACTGGACCGAACGCGAACTCGGCAAGCACGGGGCCACGCTGCGGCAGCGCTTCGACGACGGCTTCGTGCGCGACTGCCACGGCGACCTGCATCTCGGCAACCTCGTCAGGCTGCCATCCGGCATCACGACCTTCGACTGCATCGAGTTCAATCCCGACCTGCGCCATACCGACGTGTTCGCCGACGTGGGATTCCTCGCGATGGACCTCACGGCGAAGGGCCACCCGGAGCTCGCGGCGCATTTCCTCAATCGCTATCTCGAGAAGAGCGGCGACTACGAGGGCGCCGTATTGCTCGACCTGTATTTCGTCTATCGCTGCCTCGTGCGCGCCAAGGTTGCGGCCATCCGCAGCCGCGAGCGCGAGGACGAAGACGAACGGGCGGCCGACATCGGCGAAGCGCGAGACTACGCCGCAATGGCGCGCCGCCAGGCATCGAAAGGCGCGCCGGTGCTCGTCATCATGCATGGCCTGTCCGGCTCCGGAAAGACCTGGCTGGCCGAACGGCTCATGGCGGCCTTGCCGGCCATTCGCGTGCGCTCGGACATCGAGCGCAAGCGGCTGTTCGGCCTCGACGAGACCGTCGACAGCGAGTCCGGCATCGCTGCCGGGATCTATACGCCCGATGCCAGCGCGGAAACCTACGAACGGCTGTTCACGCTCGCGGACAGCCTCCTGGGCGCCGGGCACCCTGTCGTGCTCGACGCCGCATTCCTGAAAAAGAAGCAGCGCGTGTCGGCAAGGAGCGTCGCGTCGAGTCTCGGTGTGAGCTCGGTGCTGGTCTGCGCCGAGGCGCCGGTGGACGTACTGAGATCGCGCATCGAAGCGCGTGCCAGGCACGAGGACGATGCCTCCGAAGCCGACCTCGCGGTTCTCGAGCATCAGCTGGAATCCGCAGCGCGGGTAGGAGTGGATGAGGCGGCGATCCACGTCGATACCAGCGCGGACACCGACGTCGACGATCTCGTCGCCGCGATTCTCGCGCGCGGCAAGCCCTAGTTGTTGCGCCCCGCCGGCCACCAGAGCTGCGGGTCGCTTCCCGGCATGCGAAATGCCGCGATCCGCGCCTGTATGCGCGGCTACCTGACCCGGTTACCGAACGCGTCCCAGACCTCGACCTCGCCGTAACCGAGCGAACGAACCTTGTCCTCGATCTGCGCGAGGTCGCCGACGACCACCCAGGTGAGCTTGCCGGGATCGATGGTCTCGCGTGCACGGCTGTTGACGCCCTCGGTCGTCACCGCATCGATGCGCTCGTCGACGGTCTCGGCGTGGTCGAACGGCAAGCCGTAACTGTCCGACGTCATCATGCTCGCGAGGAAGCCGCGGTTCGTCGAGAACGTGCCGGGCAGCGAGCGCGTGCGATTGATCTTCACGCGCGACACCTCGGTCTCCGTCGCCGGGCGCGTCGTCACGAACTCGTCGAACTCCTTCATGATCTCCTGCATGCTTTCCATGGTCTTGTCGGTCTGCACGCTGCCGCTGACGGCAATGTACTGGTCGCCGCTCATGTTCTGCTGGATGCCGGAACTCATGCCATAGGACCAGTGCTTGTCCTCGCGCAGGTTCATGTTGATGCGCGCCTCGAAGCCGCCGCCGAATACGCCGTTCATGACGTGGAGCTCGGTCGACGTGTCGGGGTCGTAGGGCGGCAACGCATGGCCGGCGTAGATCGTGCTTTGCGGCGCCTCGGGGTGATCCACCAGGATGACGCGCGGCGCCTTCGATCGCGCCTCGCCGATCGGCTTGCGGCCCGATGAAGCATCGGCGCGCCACTTGCCGAACGACCGTTCGACGACGCGCGTCGCCTCCTCGAGGCCGATGTCGCCGATCATGAACACGGTCATGTTGTCCGGCGTGATCTCGCGGCGGTGGAAATCGAGCAGCATGTCGCGGTCCACCTGCGCCACGAGTTCGGGCGTCCATACCGAGCCCATCGGGCTGTCGGCGCCGTAGATCGCCCGCTCGAACAGGCTGCCCGCGGCGCTCGAGGGCGATTTCTGCAGCGTCGCGAGCCAGGCGGCGATCTGCTGCTTGAGCTTGTTCAGCTCGTCGTCCGGGTACGTCGGGTGACGCAGCACTTCGGCCGCGATGTCCATGGATTCCTCGAGTTTGCTGTGCAGGATGCGATAGCCGAAGGAGCTCTCCTCGGTGCCCGCCTGCGGCTGGCCGGTCATGGCGATCGCGTCTTTCGCGGCGGCGAGCTCGTGCGCGTCGTACTTCCTCGTACCCTTGTCCATGAGGGACATGGCGAAGCTCGCCAGCCCGGGCGCCTCCGGCGGGCTCGCCGTGCTGCCGGCGCCGATGCGGATCGACACGTCGACGATCGGCAGTGCATCCCGCGTCGCGACGACGACGCGCATGCCGTTGTCGAGGGTCGCGGTCTGGATGTCGGGGAAGGAAATGTCCGCATCGGCGGTCACCGCCGGGATCCCGGAGCGGTCGACCGCCGTCTCCGCAACCTGGTACTCGGGGAACGGCAGCACCGTGAGCTCGTAGTAACCCCGGGTCAGCCAGCGCTTCGCGGTGTCCCTGAGCTCGGCCGGCGTGGCCGCGTTCAGCCACTCGAGCTCCTTGTTGATGTACAGCGGGTCGTCCGAGTACAGGTAGCCTTCGGCCAGCACGCGGCCGATCGCCGAGGTCCGCTCCAGCGCGCTGATCATGTACATGTTCACGCCGAGCTTGGCGTTCTCCACGATCTGCTCGTCGGGGCCCTTCTCGAGGTATTCCGCGATGATCCGGTCGACGATCGGCAGCACCTGTTCCGGCGTGACGCCGGGCTTGAGATCGATCGTGAGGTTGTATTCACCGCTCAGCACGCGTCCGTACGCACTGCCGTAAACGCTCGTCGCGAGCTGCAGGTCGTCGACCAGCGTCTTCTGCAACGGCGAGTTCTTGTTGCCGACGAGCGATTCGTTGACGAGGTACATGAGCGTGGTGTCGCGGTCGTTGAGCCCGGGCAGTGCCCACACGCGCGTGATGCGCGTCTGGCCGACGCGGTCGTACATCGCCTCATTGCGGTTCTCCGTGAGTTCCGGGATCCACTTCTTCGGGTACACGAGCGGCACGCCCGCGGGTGCTTCGCCGAAGTAACGGGAGACCTTTTCCTTCGCGGTCTCGACGTCGATATCGCCCGCGAGCACCAGCACGACGTTGGAAGCGCCGTAATACGTGTTGAACCACTCGTGCACGTCGTCGAGCGACGCGTTGTCGAGGTCTTCCATGGAGCC
The DNA here is from genome assembly GCA_963712755.1 of uncultured Gammaproteobacteria bacterium. GTDB lineage: Bacteria > Pseudomonadota > Gammaproteobacteria > Steroidobacterales > Woeseiaceae > UBA1847. The sequence goes on from CAVQIY010000002.1 coordinate 747,045, forward strand.
GATGATCGAGTGCCGGTACGGATGATCGACGGGGTACAGCCCGGCGCGAATGCGGTCACCCATCTGCGCGTACGGCCGGTTCTCGCGCTGGCGCTTCTCGTTCTTGACCACGCCGCGCTGCTCGTCGAGCGCCTCCTGCGTGACGGCGCCGAGCAGGTAGGTCATGCGATCGCTCTCCATCCAGAGCGCCATGTCGAGCGCGCCCGTCGGCACCGTGGCGTAGTAATTCGTGCGATCTTCGGAGGTCGTGCCGTTCATGCCCGTGGCGCCCGCATCCATGAACGGCGAGAAGTACTCGCCCTCGCGGTTCTCGGTGCCCTGGAACATCAGGTGCTCGAACAGGTGCGCGAAGCCGGTCTTGCCGTCAGGCTCGTCCTTGGAGCCGACGCCGTACCACATGCCCACGAACACGGTCGGCGTCGAGCGATCGGTGTGCACGAGTACCGTCAGGCCGTTGTCCAGCCGGAACATCTCGTAGGGGATATGGACCTGCGTTGCGACGTCGTCGTCGGCGGCGTACGCGGCGGCGCACAGCGCCAGCGACACCAGCCATAGCGTCAGAATCTTTCGTGTCAGCTCCACCGGGGGCTCCTGTCAATAATCTCAAGCACGCGATTTGCGTCAATTTCGACGCAAATACAAACAAATTTTCAGATTTTCCTGCAAAATAGCGGGATGCGGCCCTTGCGATCCTGCGGCCGGCTTGTGATCAGACACTATACAGGGTGCCGGGTTTCATCATGAAGTGCATTTCGATCGCCGCCATCGCGCTGCTCGCGCCCACGGTGGCGAGTTTCGCCCACGAACAGCCGCCCGCAGCACTCGACCTCGACGAGGCGCTGGCGCGGCAGTCGGCGAGCGACCTGCTCGACGGCGTCGCGAGCGCCTACGACTGCAACCTGTCGCTGCACTCGCTGCGCCGGCTCGGCCGCGAGGACAGTCCCGTCTACCTGATCGAAGTGCAGATGGCCGGGCCCGAGTGCGACGACGCCCTGCTGCTGCTCGCGCGCCATGGCGAGGAACGCGACTTCGTCTTCCGGCGCTGGGAGCCCGCGCCGGACATCCATGAGATCGACCCGCGCGAACGCGGCGACTAGTGTCCTGCTACTTCGCGACCTCTTGCAGTGCGTCGCGCAGCTGCTGCCAGCGCTGTTCCAGCGTGCCGGTATAGCCGACCGACAGGCGCACCAGGCCGGGGCTGATCCCCGCCGAGGCCTTGTCCGCGTCGCTCATCTCGCTCGACGTACTCGAGCCGGAGCACGACATCAGGGTATCGAAGTAGCCGAGACTCACGGCCATGAAGCCGAAGCCGTACTTGTTCTGCAGCTTCGACATCAGCGCATTGGCCGCCGCCTCGGTAGCCATGTCGACGGTCATCACACCGCCGTAACCGTAGTCCGGGCAGCGGAGTTGACCGATCAGCTCGTGGTCCGGGTGTGCGTCGAGACCCGGGTAGCAGACCTTCGCGCCGAAGTCGTCGAGACGCTCGGCGAGCGCCAGCGCGCGCTCGCCGTGTGCCGCCATGCGCAACGGCAGGTGCGGGATTCGCAGGCTGACGCTGGCCGCGACTTTCGGGTCCATCGTCGGGCCGAGCAGCATGAGCGGACCCGCGTGCAGGTCCATCAGGGATTCGATGAACTTGCTGCTGCCGCACACGGCACCGGCGATCACGTCCGACATGCCGCTGATGAACTTCGTGATGCTGTGCACCACGACGTCGGCGCCATGATCGACCGGGCTCAGGATCAGCGGGCTGAAGGTGTTGTCGACCACGAGCGGTATGCCGGCATCGTGCGCGATCGCCGCGAGCTGCGGGATGTCGGCGACGCGCAGGGTCGGGTTCGACAGGCTCTCCGTGTAGACGAGGCGCGTCTTGTCCGTGACGGCGCTGCGCACGGCGTCGAGATCCGTGATGTCGACGAAAGCCGTCGTGATGCCCGTCTTCGCCGGCAGGAAGTCGTGCAGCAGCGCATAGGTGCCGCCGTAGATCGCGTTCGACGCGACGATATGGTCGCCCGCCGTGCACAGCGCCAGCAGCGTGGCGGAGATCGCGCCCATGCCACTCGCGGTGCAATAGGCGGCCTCGGTGCCTTCGATGGCCGCGAGCTGCAGGCCGAGGTGATACACGGTGGGATTGAAATGCCGCCCGTACAGGTAGCAGCCGGCATCGTGGCCCTTGAGCCCCTGGAACAGCGCCGGCATCGTGCCGGGCTCCATCACCGTGAACGTCGAGCTGGCCTCGATGGACATGTTGACGCCGCCGTGCTCGCCGAACTCGTGGCGCAATCGGGCCAGTGCTTCGATGGGATTGCGACGCGACATCGTGCTGCTCCCGGTGGCTGAAAGACGCGGTCTGCTGTCTATTTCTAGCCGATTTCCGGGTCGCGAATAATGCGTAGAACTACGCAGGGTTCATGCGGGCCGGCTGCCGTCTAGTCGGTATTCGCTTGCCGCTCGCGGTATTCGTGCAGCCGCGCGGTGAGCCACTCGCCGCTCGGGACGGCACCGCTGTCAGGACAGTCGATCAGGTAGGGTTTGCCGCTCATCGAGCTCTTGCTCGCGAGGCGCTCGATGAACAGCTCCGCGCTCGTCGCGTAGCGCTTGCCGCGCCGGTATTTCAGGCGCATGTGCGACGCCGCATCCTCGGCAGCGTGGCGCGATCCGTTGCGAACGAACGTGCAGCCGCTCTCGCCCACCGTCGAGATCAGGTACTCGATCTCGGTCTCGGCCTGGTCCGCGGATACCATGGCGGGCATCGCCAACGCGAGTGCCGTGACAAGGGCCAGCAACCTCATCGCGCCGCCCGCACCCGCAGCGGCTCGTCGGCGAGGCGCAAGCGCACGGCCATCGGGTTGTGGTCGGAGGCGTCCGACCGCAACGTCGTCGCGAGCTCGGTGTACAGGCCGCGCACGTAGATGTGGTCCAGTGCCCAGCCGAAGAAGCGCTTGCGGTGGTCGACGTCGAACTCGAGCGCCGTCAGGCCGAGCGACCCGAGCATTTCTTCGAGAACCTGGGCGCGCTGGCGGCGCCAGGTGTTGAAATCGCCGGAGAACACGACCGGGCCGTCGTGCGCCGCGATCACGGCCTTCGCCTGCGCGAACTGGTTTTCGAGGTCGCTGATGCCGAGCGCGAAGTTGATGCCGTGGATGTTCACGACCAGCAGGGTATCTGCCGTGCCCGAGAGCGCGTACTCCGTGATCAGGGTCGCCTTGCGGGTGCCGAACCACGGCTCGTGAGCAACGAGTTCGCACTCGGTCAGCGGCGCGGCGGCACTGACGGTCATGACGCCGCTCGGCGACCAGTCCGGGCCGAAGCCCTCGGCGAACGACTCGTGGTGTTCGGGAACGAGATCGCGCCAGGTATTCGTCCTGACCGACGCCTCCTGCAGGATGAGCAGGTCGGGCTGCATGCCCATGTCGTCCAGGTCGCGGACCCATCGCGTGTTGCGTCCCTTCTGGATGTTCCAGTTGACGACGCTGATGTTCGCGGAATCGAGCGCGCCCCTAACCGCCGCGCGATCCCCGCCGAGCCCGGCGACGCAGGCGGCCGCGTCGTCGCTCGCCGCGGCCGCCGGGCGCACGGGCGCCGTCGGCTGCGTGGTGCAGCTCGCGAGCATCAGCAATGTGCTGAATGCGGCCAGGTTACGGACAATCGAAAGCATCGCGTTCTTCATAATCGCGCGGATCGGCGGATTCTACCGGTAAATTCTAGGCAATTGCCGTGAAATGCCCCGTATCCGTACAGGTCAACGGCCGGTCAATCGACGTCATCCGGGGTCGGACCCTCATATGTCTATGAATTGCAACAATATGCGGCTTCATCTAGCCACCTATTGACCGCTAAATTGCCCTTTTGTGCCCAAGAATTCGCATCCGGACGACATGCCCAGAGCAAACCGCATCTTCTGCCCAGGATACGTGTGGCATATAACTCACCGCTGCCATCAGCGCGAATTCTTATTGAAGTTCTTGCGAGATCGCCGGCGATGGCGGCATTGGCTCTTCGAAGCCAGGATGCGCTACGGCTTGTCGGTCCTGAATTACATTGCCACATCCAATCATATTCATTTGCTCTGCGCGGATCAGGGCAAAGATGAAATTCCGCATTCATTACAGCTGATCGAGGGGCGCGTCGCGCAGGAATTCAATTTGAGGAAGAAGCGTCGTGGCGCGTTTTGGGAAGATCGCTATCACGCGACGGCCGTACAAACCGATGGTCATCTGACGCGTTGTCTCACCTACATCGACTTGAATATGGTCCGAGCGCGCGCGGTCGAGCACCCGCGCGAGTGGGAGGTGAGTGGTTACAACGAAATCCAGAATCCACCCCAGAGAAGACGAATCATCGATTTTCAAACACTCGCGCGACTCGTGGGCGTCGAAACGCGCGCCGAAATTGCGGTGTTGCAGGAACATCTGATCCGCACTGAAATCGGCAAATCGCGGCGCGTTCCCGGATGGACAGAATCGGTCGCCGTTGGCGATGAGACCTACCTGCGGCAATTGAAGGTCGATCTGGGCATACGGGGCGCGAAAAGAACGATCGAAATCGACAGCGGCTACAAGACTTTGAGCGAGCCTCATCCGGAATACCGACCCATTTCGGGCACGAAAACACCGTTTTTAGCCTGACAGGTGGTTTCAATTCACCACCTTATCTATTTAAATCAACGAGTTATTTTGGTCCGACCCAAACGTACCTGCGACCGGCATTCGTAGAAGTCCTGATGCTGGCGCCCGCATTGCCGCATATTATCCCTGTACCGATGAGTAACTCCGATCTCACACAACGCGCCGACCTGACTCGGCACGATAAAGGTACAGGCGCGTTGCGCTCGCAGCGGCCCGAGTACGTCGATTTCCTGCCGCCCTGCAACCACGCCTGCCCCGCCGGCGAGAACATCCAGGCCTGGCTGGCGCTGGCGCAGGCCGGCGACTTCGAGGGCGCCTGGCGGGAACTCGTCAGCAACAACCCGCTGCCCTCCATCCACGGCCGTGTCTGCTACCACCCGTGCGAGGACGTGTGCAACCGCGCGTTCACGGACAGCGCGGTCAGCATCCATGCCGTCGAGCGCTACCTCGGCGACCTCGCCCTGAAGGAGGGCTGGCAGTTCGAGAAACCGGGGAGCACCAGCGGCAAGAAGATTCTCGTCATCGGCGCCGGGCCCAGCGGGCTGTCGGCGGCCTACCACCTCGTCCGGCTCGGCCACGACGTCGAGATTCGCGAAGCGGGCCCCGTCGCCGGCGGCATGATCCATTTCGGCATCCCGGCTTACCGCATGCCGCGCAAGGAGCTGCAGGCCGAGATCGAGCGCATCGAGAACATGGGCGTGAAGATCACGCTCAACCACCGTGTCGAAGACGTGCTCGAGGAAAAGGAACAGGGCGGCTTCGACGCGGTATTCGTCGCCGTCGGCGCACACATCAGCAAGAAGATCGACATCCCGAGCCGCGAGGCCGGCAAGATCCTCGATGCCGTCAGCTTCCTCTCCAGCACCAAGCAGGGCGAGGTGCCGAAGCTCGGCCGCCGCGTCGCCATCTACGGCGGCGGCAACACGGCCATGGACGCGGCACGCACTGCGAAACGTCTCGGCGTGGAAGAGGCCATGATCATCTACCGCCGCGACCGCAGCAACATGCCCGCGCACGACTTCGAGGCGGACGAGGCGCTCGAGGAAGGCGTGGTCATCAACTGGTTGCGCACGATCAAGGAGATCGACCGCTCGACGTTCAAGGTCGAGATCATGGAGCTCGACGAGCACGGCAAGCCGCAGCCGACCGGCAAGTTCGAGACGCTCGAAGCCGACTCGCTGATCCTCGCGCTCGGCCAGGATACCGACACGGCGTTCCTCGAGAAGGTCCCCGGCATCGCGTTCGAATGGGATCACACGGTGATCGTCGACGACAACATGATGACCGGTCACGAGGGCATCTTCGCCGGCGGCGACATGGTGCCGAGCGAGCGCTCGGTGACGATCGCGGTCGGCCACGGCAAGCATGCGGCCAGGCACATCGATGCGTACCTGCGCGGCACCAAGTACCGGCGCGGCCCGCGCAACCCGGTGATCGGCCACGAGCGGCTGCATCTCTGGTACCGCACCCATGCCCCCAAGGTCGAACAGGAACGCCTGCCCGTTGCGAACCGGCACACCAGTTTCGACGAGATCATGCAGAACCTCTCGGAGACCGACGCCCTGTTCGAATCGCAGCGCTGCCTGTCCTGCGGCAACTGCTTCGAGTGCGACGGCTGTTACGGCGCCTGCCCCGAGGGCGCGGTGATCAAGCTCGGGCCGGGCCGACGTTACCGCTTCGATTATGCGCTGTGCACGGGCTGCGCCGTGTGCTACGAGCAGTGCCCGTGCCATGCCATCGAGATGATCGACGAGCAGCACGTCGGCGGGATGTCCGCGCTATGACCGAGTTACGCGCACTCGACGGCAACGAGGCCGTCGCCCGCGTCGCCTACGCGGTCAGCGAGATCTGCTCCATCTACCCGATCACGCCATCGTCGACGATGGCGGAACTGGCGGACATCTGGTCCGCGGGCGGCAAGCCCAACATCTGGGGCCAGGTGCCCGACATCATCGAGATGCAGAGCGAGGGCGGCGCCGCCGGCACCGCGCACGGCGCGCTGCAGACCGGCGCGCTGACGACCACGTTCACGGCGTCGCAGGGCCTGATGCTCATGCTCCCGAACATGTACAAGATCGCGGGCGAACTGACGCCGGCCGTGTTTCACGTGGCGTCGCGCGCGCTTGCGGCGCAGGCCCTGTCGATCTTCGGCGACCACCAGGACGTGATGGCGGCGCGCACCACCGGTTTCGGCCTGCTGGCCGCGTCGTCCGTGCAGGCCGCACAGGATCTCGCGCTCATCAGTCACGCGGCGACGCTCGAAGCGCGCATCCCCTTCATCCACTTCTTCGACGGCTTCCGTACCTCGCACGAGGTCAGCAAGATCGAGTTACTGGCGGAAGAGCAGATGCACGCGATGATGGACGACCGCCTCATCTACGAACATCGCAACCGCGCGCTCAACCCCGACAACCCGTTCATCCGCGGCACCGCGCAGAACCCGGACGTGTATTTCCAGGCGCGCGAGACCGTCAACCGCTACTACGACGCCACGCCGGCGATCGTCGAGCGCGCCATGCGGCGTTTCGGCGACATCACGGGCCGGCAATACCGGCTGTTCGACTATCACGGCGACCCCAACGCGGAGCGCGTGGTCATCCTGATGGGCTCCGGCGCCGACACCGTCACGCACACCATCGACGCCCTGCATCCCGAAGGCGTCGGCCTCGTGAACGTGCGGCTGTACCGGCCGTTCTCCGCGGCGCACCTGCTCGCGGCGCTGCCGGAGTCCGTGCGCACGATCGCCGTGCTCGACCGCACCAAGGAATCCGGCGCGAGCGGCGAGCCGCTCTACCAGGACGTCGTCACGGCACTGGCGGAAGCGGTCGGCGGCGGCACCCGCGCAACGATGCCGCGCGTCATCGGCGGCCGCTACGGCCTGTCGTCGAAGGAGTTCACGCCGGCGATGGTGATGGCGGTGATCGCCGAGATGGCGAAGAAAAAGCCCAAGCAGCATTTCACGGTGGGCATCCGCGACGACGTCACCCACACAAGCCTCGACTACGACGCCGGCATGCACATCGAGGATACGAGCGCCACGCGCGCGATCTTCTACGGCATGGGCTCGGACGGCACCGTCGGCGCCAACAAGAACAGCATCAAGATCATCGGCGAGAACACCGACCTCTGGGCGCAGGGCTATTTCGTCTACGACTCCAAGAAGTCCGGCTCGCGCACCGTGTCGCACCTGCGTTTCGGGCCGGAGCCGATCCATGCGCCCTACCTGGTGCAGAGCGCGAACTTCATCGCCTGCCACAAGTTCGATCTCGTCAACAAGATCGAGGTGCTCGCCAACGCCTGCGAAGGCGCCGTGTTCCTGCTCAACAGCCCGTATCCCGCCGACGAGGTCTGGGACCGGCTGCCGCGCCCGGTGCAGGCAGCCATCGTGGACCGCGGCATCCACCTGCACGTCATCGACGCCTCGCGCGTGGCGCGCAACGCCGGCATGGGCAAGCGCATCAACACGGTCATGCAGGCGTGCTTCTTCGCACTGTCGGGCGTGCTGCCGCGCGATGAAGCCATACGGCAGATCAAGGGCGCGATCGAGAAGACCTACAAGGCGAAGGGCCAGGCCGTCGTCGAGAAGAACTTCGCGGCGGTCGACGCCGCGCTCGATCACCTGCACGAGGTCGAGATCCCGACCGACCGGCGCAGCGAGCGCGACCTCGATGCCGTCGTGCCGGACTCCGCCCCCGATTTCGTGCGCGATGTCACCGCGCAGATGATGCGCGGCCACGGCGACGAATTGCCGGTCAGCATGCTGCCCGCCGACGGCACCTATCCCAGCGGCACGACGCGCTGGGAGAAGTCCAACGTCTCCGACGAAGTGCCGCTGTGGCGCGAGGACCTCTGCATCCAGTGCGGCAACTGCAGCTTCGTCTGCCCGCACAGCGTCATCCGCGCCAAGTTCTTCCACGCGAGCGCACTCAAGGACGCGCCGGAGAATTTCCCGTCGGCGCCGATCAGCGCACGCGGCTTTCCCGAGACGCGTTACACCCTGCAGGTTTATCTCGAGGACTGCACGGGCTGCAAGCTGTGCGTCGAGGCGTGCCCGGTGAAGAGCCCGGACGAACCCGGTGTACGCGCGATCAACATGACGGACAAGGCGCCGATCCTCGAGCAAGGCCGCGCCAACATCCGCTTCTTCGAGACCCTGCCTTTCACCAACCGCGGCAAGGTGGACTTCTCCTCGGTGCGCGGCACGCAGTTTCTCGAACCGCTGTTCGAGTTCGCGGGCGCCTGCGCCGGCTGCGGCGAGACGCCTTACGTGCGGCTGCTGTCACAACTGTTCGGCCCGCGCCTCATGGTCGCGAATGCTACCGGCTGCTCGTCGATCTACGGCGGCAACCTGCCGACGACGCCGTGGGCGAAGAACGCGGAAGGCAGCGGGCCGGCCTGGTCGAATTCCCTGTTCGAGGACAACGCGGAGTTCGGGCTCGGCATGCGCATCGCCGCCGACCACCACATGGCCATCGCGAAAGGCCTCGTCACCGAGCTCGCGCCGAAGATCGGCGACGAACTCGCCGACCAGCTGGTCAATGGCCGGCAGCGCGTCGGCAGCGAAATCCGCGCGCAACGGCAGCGCGTGTCCGTGCTGAAGGAGAAGCTGCGGCAGTTGCGCGACGACGAAGGCGACGAGAAAGCCGCCGCGCTGCTGTCGATCGTCGATCACCTGATCCGGCGCAGCATCTGGCTCGTCGGCGGCGACGGCTGGGCCTACGACATCGGTTCCGGCGGCCTCGACCACGTGCTCGCGAGCGGCCGCAACGTCAACGTGCTGGTGCTGGACACCGAGGTGTATTCGAACACCGGCGGCCAGATGTCCAAGGCGACCCCGCTCGGCGCATCGGCGCGCTTCGCCTCCGCCGGCAAGCGCATCGGCAAGAAGGACCTTGCGCTGCAGGCCGTTTCCTACGGCAACGTGTACGTGGCGCAGGTCGCGATGGGTGCCAACCCGCAGCAGACCCTGCTCGCGATGCGCGAGGCCGAGGAGTACAACGGCCCGGCACTCATCCTCGCCTACAGCCACTGCATCGCGCACGGCTACGACATGTCGGACGGGCTGAAGCAGCAGAAGCTCGCGACGCAGAGCGGTTACTGGCCGCTGATCCGGTTCAACCCCGCGCTGCGCGAAGTCGGCAAGAAGCCCTTCGTGCTCGACTCGCCGCGACCGAGCATCCCGCTCCAGGAATACGCCTACAACGAGATGCGCTACCGGTCGTTGCTGAAGACGCACCCGGAGGTCGCAGAGAAGCTCATGAAGAGCGCACAGGAACTCGTGGACATGCGCTGGGCGACCTACGAGCACATGGCGAACCAGAAACCGGCGAAGTTCCAGCTGCAGGTGCGGGCGGACCCGCACCGCAAGTAGGCCGCTCTCAAACGCCGATATTGTCCGCGAGCTCGGCGAGGCCGGTGACGGTGACCGTCGGCTCGATGCCCCAGGGGTCGAAGACCGCATCCGCCGAGCGCCGCACCCACGCGCCGCGCATGCCCGCGGAGATCGCGCCGATGACGTCAAACGGGTTGCCCGAGACGAGCCATGCCTCGTTCGCCGTGGCCTGCGCCTTCCTCAGGAAGTAAGCGTAGACCGCCGGGTTCGGCTTGAAGGACCTGAGATCGTCGCAGCTCACGACGCCGAGGAACCGGTCGCGGATGCCCGCGGCCGTCAACAGCGTCTCGACGGCTTCTTCGCTGCCGTTCGAGAACGCGTACAGGCGGCAGCCGCGCGCCGAGAGCTTCGACAGCGCATCCGGCACATCATCGAAGGCCGGCAGTTCGCGATAGATGTCGAGCAGCGCCTGCTTCTGCGCGGGCGTGAATTCGACGCCGAAGCGGGCGCAGGTGTGGTCGAGGGCATCCCGGGTGCAGACCGCGAAGTTCTCGTAGTTCTGCATCAGCCCGCGGCGGAAGGAATACTCGAGCTGCTTGTCGCGCCACGCCGAGGAGAACGCCGTCGCGCGCTCGCCGACCGTCTCCGCGAGCTTCGCGACGACACCGTGCGTGTCGATCAGCGTGCCGTAGACATCGAATGCAAGCGTTACCGCCATTCGTCCGCTCTATTCCCGTTGGCCGCCCCCGGCGGCGGCGATCAGGGGTAACTCTACTACGAATGGCGGTTGCGGACAGAGCCGAAAAAAACGGACGGCCAGCCAGAGGGCCAACCGTCCGCCTGTTGTTGCAGTGTTACCTTGCGATTATCAGTCGCGGAACTTCAGAACCTGCAGCAGCGAGTCGCTCATCACGGTGCGGTACTCCGCCCGGTTGCCGCTTTCACTCTGCATCTTCTCGATGGTCTTCTCCTGCCACGCCATGTATTCCTTCTGGCGCTTCTCGCCTTCCGCCGCCGACACGATGCTGTCCCTCACACGAACCAGGTAGAGGTCGGGCTCGTTGCTGCGCGGATGAACGTTGGAGATGATCATGTAGTCCTTGATCCAGCCCTTCGACTTGGCGAAGTCGAGGTCCTTGCGCCACTCGGTTGCGAGCCACTTGGCATACTTGTAGCCACCGCCGTCATGGATCTTGATCCCCGTTACCTCCCAGTAATCGCCGCCTTGCAGCGGCCAATCCTCGGCAAGCACGCTGCCGGACATCATTATTGTCGACAGGCCGAATGTCAGGACGGCCATCATCTTTATTGCTGCTTTTCTCATGTATCTCTCCCAATACCGTGGACAGGGATTGTCCACGAGGCCGGTAAGCTAACACAGATGGAAGAACCGGCCTAACCGCATCGAGCCGTTGGGAGATTTGCTGCAGGAGCGCTTCTCGAAGCGCGGCCGCGGCCGGAAGCGGCCCGGCATCGTCCCCGATGCTGTCCGGCAGGATTGACTGGTAAGATGCGCAATCCCACTGACGAGGCAAAATCATGCCCACCTACAAACTCACGTACTTCGATTTCGACGGCGGGCGCGGCGAACCGATCCGTATTGCATTGCACGCAGCCGGCATCGAGTTCGAGGACGAACGCCTGTCGTTCGAGGAATTCGGCAAGATGCGGCACGGCCTGCGCTTCAACTCCCTGCCGGTGCTCGAAATCGACGGCAATCCCATCACGCAATCCAACGCGATCTCGCGCTACGTCGGCAAGCTGGCGGGGCTGTACCCCGAAGACGATCGGCAGGCGCTCTACTGCGACGAGGTGCTCGACGCGCTCGAGGATGTGAATCACTACATCGTGCCGACGCTGTTCCTGCAGGGCGACGAACTGCGGACCGCGCGCGAGAAGCTGGTCGCGGGCTGGCTCACCGTCTACCTGAAAGGGCTCGGGCAGTTGCTCGCGCGGGGCGGCGACACGTACTTCGCCGACGAGCGCCTGACCGTTGCCGACCTCAAGACGTGGGTCCAGGTGCGCGCGCTGCGCTCGGGACGAATGGACCACGTACCGACCGACCTGGTCGACCGGCTGGCGCCGAACCTCTGCGAGCACCAGGCCCGCATCGAGAAGGACCCCCGGGTCGTCGCCTACTACGCGTCGCGGTGACGCCATGCCCGGCATGGCGCTGTACGGCAAACGCGGCTGGGGCTCCGTATTGATCGAGGCGCAGCTCGACTGGTACGGGCTGGACTACGAGTTTCACGAGGTCGGTGACCTGTTCCGGTCTGCCGAGGCGCGGCAGAAGCTGGCCGAAATCAACCCGATCGCACAGGTTCCGACCCTCGTAATGCCGGACGGGACGGTCATGACGGAAAGCGCCGCGATAACGCTTTGTTTCGCGGACCTCACCGGCGAGGATTCGCTGGTCCCGGCACCCGGCAGCAGCGAACGCCTCGCGTTCCTGCGCTGGCTGATGTTTATCGTTGCGAACATTTATCCCACGTACACGTACGGTGACGACCCTTCCCGTTTCGTGTCGAGCCCCGAAGCGCAGGACGACTTCAGGCAGCACGTAGACGACTACAGGATGCGGATGTACTCCGTATTCGAGGACCACGCCGGCACCCCGTGGTTTCTCGGCGAGCGATTCTCGGCCATCGACATCTACGTCTGCACGCTGACGCGCTGGGAACCGGGCCGCGTGTGGTTCGAGGCCCATGCACCGAAGCTCTGTGCCATTGCGGCCGCGACACGGGAAGTCGATGCGCTTCGCGGCGCCTGGCAACGCAATTTCCCGGCAAATCCGTAGGCAAGCGATCCGCCGGATACGTTCGGCAGTCCCGCAGGAAGAAGTCTCGGTGATTTCCCACGAACCACCCGGCCGATGACCCGGGGCATTTCTCTCCCTCATGGTTGACCAGCGACATCCTGTCGCTGGCCCTTCGGGCGCGCAAGCGCGTCCAAATTCGCTCCCGGCGAATTTGTCACCGCGGTCCGCTTTACTTCGGTCGATAAACGCCCGGGTCATCGGCCTTGCATCGCGGTATCGTCGCACGGCGACCTGGAGGCGCGTTCTGAAGCCTCGATCGCGGGCCGAGGCCCGCTCCTACAATCGCGCAGTTGACCTGTAGGAGCGCGTCTCGACGCGCGATACCGATCCGCGCAAACCGTTCGCGGTTCGAGAACCGCTCCTACAGGCCAGGCGGTACGATCAGCCCCTGTAGGAGCGGGCCTCGGCCCGCGATCGATGTTGATGCGCATTCGCGGTTCGAGACCCCCCGAGACATCGCCGGTTCGACGGGTGAGGTTACGCAGGCCGGCCGGGGTGTTCCTCGCCCGAAGTAAAGCGGACCGAAGGGAGCCATGAGGGCGAGGAACACCCCGGCCGGCCGGTCGCAGAACGCTTACAACGACCCGGTGATGTTCAAGAACACCCCCTGGTGGTCGAAGTTGAGGTCGGTGAGGTCGTCGGAGAAGTCGGTGAAGTTGTAGCCGAGGCCGAGCTTGAGGTGATCGCCGAGGTAGCGCGACACGGTGGCGAGGGCGCCGACGCGCTTTTCGCGGAGGTCGGGCATCGACAGCATGCGGGTCTCGAGCAGCAGCTCCCAGTGCTCGCGGAAGGTGTAGTCGCCGCGCAGCACGTAGAGGTGGGCGTTGTTGTCGAAGAACTCGGGGCTCTCGCGATCGAGGCTCACCTGGCCCAGGCGGTAGCCGTACTTGCCGCCGATACTGAAGTTGTGGGTCAGGTCGTAGGTCAGGTCGATGGAGGCGACGTGGCTCTTCTGGATGAACTCCGCGGCGATGTTGCTGACGGAGACCTGCTCGGTGGTGGGCACGTTGTAGAAGTAGGTGTACTTGACGAGCGCGTTGAGGCGGTCGTGCTGGATGGGCCGGTAGGCGTAGCCGAGCACGGCCTCGGTGAAGCCGCCGTCGTAGAACGTGCCCAGCGAGCTCTCGCTCTCCGAGTGGTTGAGCTTGCCGAGGAGACGAGATCCGGGGTTCAGCTGGTACTTGAAGCTGTTCCTGAACAGCCAGGTGGTGCGCTCGGTGCGCGTGAGATCGGGCTGCTCGGCGTCGTCGAAGCGGTACTCGATGCCGGAGGCGAGCTGCAGCGCGTGGGTGCCGAAGCCGACCTGGATGGCACCGGCGAGGCGCTCGGTCTCGGCACCCGTCTGGCGGTCCTGCAGGGTGCCGATGTCGGTGTTGAGTCCCAGGTTCCACTGCTCGGTGGGCGCGAAGGTAATCCCCGTGGCATGCGTGAGCCCGGTCATGGTGGTGCCGTGCTGGTAGCGTTCCTCGAGGAACACGCTGGTGGAGTCCGCGATGCGCGACTTCACGCCCGCGACCAGGTTGCCCTCGGCGCCCCGGCCGCTACGGAGGCCATTATCGGTGCGCTCGTTCTCGAGCGCGTAGTTGAGATAGAGGCTCGTGCGGTCGGAGTGCAGGTAGTTGCTGCCGAGGCGCGCGCCGCGGCCGAGATCGCCGTCGGAGACCTCGGCATCGAGGCGCAGTCTTTCCGTGACGCGGTAGGAGCCGCCGAGACCGGCACGGCCGTTCTCCGGGCGCTCGCCGGTGACGTCGAGGGTGTCCTGGAAGAAGCCGTAGGCGGTCCAGGTGGTCTGCGAGTCGTAGCCGACCTGCAGCACGGCGTCGGTGCGCTCGCCCTGCTCCTGGGTGAGGCCGACGATGGCGGCGTTGTCGATGCGGTTGTCCACCCGGTAGCCGGCACTGACTTCCCAGCGCTCCGTCACCTGGTAGCCCATGTTGATCTCGTGCACGTCGGTCTCGAGGCCCTGGTCCTGGACGAGACTGTCCACCTTGGCGCCGACCGAGAACTTGTCCCCCACCGGCATGGTGAAGGTGCCGCCCCAGTTCTCGGTGTCCCTGAGCGCGGTGAGCCCCGGTGCCGAGTAGCCGGCCTCGACCTCCTGGGTATAGAACGTCAGCTGGCCCTTGCCGAAGCCGAACACGTCCTCGGGGGCGAAGCTGAGATCGGCACGCTGCGCATCCGCCTTCGCGTTCACGAACGACAGGGGGTCGTAGCTCGCAAAGCCGAAGCCGCCGTCTTCCGAGACCTGCGGCAGCGAGACGAGGCCTTCGCTCGTTGCCTGCTGCAGCTTGATCCAGGAGTGGGCGCTGAGTCGCAGCGTCAGGTCGGCCGCGTTCAGGCTGCTCTCGTCGGTGTCCTGCTCGTTGGTGTTGGTGGTGAGGCCGAGCTTCACGTGGTCGCCGAACCAGACGTGGCCCTGGCCGCCGACGGATAAGGCATCGATCGCCTCGAACCCCGGGGTGTACTCGTAGCGCACCACGAGGTAGGCCTCGTCGCCACTGAGGGCATTGCTTCTCACGAGGAGGTTGTCATCGGCCGTCGAAGCCAGCGGCTCGGTGAGCACGATCCGGCCCTGCAGGTAGTCGATGTCGTAGTCGAGCACCGGCGTCAGGTTCAGTACCCCGGTGACGATGCCCGAGGCCTTGTCGCGGAGCTCGACCCGCACCCGCTCGGAGCCCTGCAGGATGTCCTGGCGCTGCAGGAAGTAGAGCGAGCCGCCGGTGCCGCGGAACTCCTCGCGGCTCGCCACCGTCCCCGGCTCGGCGGCAAAGCCGTCGATCGCGAAGCGCTGGTCGCCGAACGCGGTGGTGCCCTCGGACTGGTAATGCAGGTTGGCACCGTACAGGCCGCGGTCCACCTGCGCGAGCTCGTTGTTCATGTAGCCGATCTTCACGTTGCCCCACTGCGCGTGGTTGTCCTGGTTCGCGACGCGCACGTAGAACTTGCCCATGGTCGGCGCCATCTCCGCCACCGTGCTGTCGTCGCCGAAGGTCGGGTAGTAGTAGTCGGGGTCGATGCGCCTGAAGAGCGACTCCGGTGACTTGTCCATGAAGTTGCTGAAGAGCTCGTCGAGCGGCCCTTCGCGGGTATCGGCGCTCGCGGTGAGCTTCCAGTGCTCGCCGAACTTGCCGTTCACGAAGAACGCGAAGCGGCCGTCGACGTTCGAGTCGAGGTCGGTGGGGCTGTTCTCGCCCTGCAGGAGCGCCATCGAGGGGCTCGCCTCGCCCTCGGAGAGGGTCACGTCCGCCATGCCGACGTAGAACCAGTCGTTCTGCTTGAACTCGAGGTCGCGGAGGTACAGTTCCCCGGCACCTTCCTCGTCCACCACCGCCACCTCGACGGTGTGCGCGCCCTCCGGCAGGATGTGCTCGGTGACGAAGCTGCCGCTCTTATCGACCGGCACCGGGCGACCGGCGACGTAGACCTCGTGGTCCGCGGGGATGCCGTTGCCGCGGACACTCACCGTGCCCGAGGAGAGCGCGATGTTGTGCAGGCTCAGGCCGTTCTCGCCCCAGGCGGCGAGGAGCTCGGGGTCGTCGACGAACGCCTCGTCCTCGCCCTCGATACCATTAGCAGGCTCTTCAACCGTGTCGTACACCAGCCACAGCGGCTGCGGCCGGGTCTCGTCGAAGTTGCCGCCCTTGCCGTAGGCCCTGAGGACGTAGGCGAGCTCGAACACCGGCGCGCGGAACCAGCTCGCCTCAGGCTGCCACTCGGCGATGCCGTGCGCGCCCACCGGCACCACGGCGAGCGGCTTCGACTCGAGCGACTGGCCGGTCTCGAACACCCGCACCTCGGCCTTATCGATGAAGTGCGCGTAGTTGCTGTACATCATGAAGCGCACCGGTGCGGCCTGGCGGTCGACGTGCAGGTTCGCGGGCGAGAGGTCCGGGCCGTAGTGCAGGATCTCGGACAGCGCGATGCGCGCGGGTGTCGCCGAGACACTGAGCCTTGGCGCCGAGCGCAGGTTGTCGAAGCCGAACTGGATGTCGGCGACCTTCATCGCGACGTCGGTGCAGCGCTGGATGTCGGAGGAGCTGCGCTTCGGGTCGTCGAGCGGCACGCCGTCGACGGTGATGCGCATCAGGTTGAGACCTAAGGGGTTCTCAGGCTTCAGCTCGCGCGTCAGGCGCGTGATGTCCACGCCCTCGTAGTCGTCGAGGATGGCGAGCTCGTCGTAGACCACCTGCACCGCGACGTGCGAGGTGTCGCCCTGCACGAAGCCCGCGTTCACCACGTCGTCGGCGTGCACGTAGCCGCGGCCCTCGAACTCGCGCTCGTCTGCCGTCGATGTCCATCTCCGCGGTGATGGCGTCCATGGCTCTACGGGCACGCGAGGCCGACAGGCCGATGTCGTCGCCGTACACCGCGGCGGTGCGGCGGTCCAGGCGCTCGTTGCGGGTATAGCCCACGAACCTGAGGCGCGGGTTGGTCTTGTCGGCAACGTCCGCCAGCGCCCGCTCGAGGGTCGCTTCGTAGCCCGCCGGCACCAGCGGCTCGCCGTCCTTGAACTCGATGTGCGCGATCGCGCCCCACGGTGGGTCGTAGACCCTGGTCACCGTCGAGGCACCGGCCGACTCCGGGCACAGCTGCGGCTCGTCGGGGAGCTCCTGCAGCGGGTCGTCGTACCAGAACTCCACCTCGACGCGGCGGTTCAGGGCTCGTCCCTGCGCGGTCTGGTTGGAGCCCAGTGGACGGACAGCACCCTCGCCGTCGCTTTGTATCGCCGCGGTCGGGAGCTCCAGCGCATCCTGCACCGCGAGCGCCACGCGCCGTGCGCGCGCCTTGGAAAGCCCGGCGTGATCGCCGTAGATGCGCTCGGTGCGGCCGGTCAGCGGGGCGGCGTCCGTGTAGCCCACGAACTTCACCACCACGTTGTCCTTGTCCGCGAGGTTGTCGAGCGCCTGCCGCACGTGGCCGATGAAGGCCGGGGTCACGTCGATCGCGTCCTCGTCGTAGCGCAAGGGCGCCACCAGGTTCTGCACCCGGGCACGCTTCGCGTGGCCGTCGACGTAGCGCAGCTTGCACACCGTCTCCATGCGGCACACCTTCACCCGCTTGATCTCGTGCGGCACCAGGAACTCCTCCAGCGCCACTTTATCCACCACCTCGTCGTACCACACCTCCACCTCGACGCGGCGGTTCTGTGCTCTTCCTTCCTCGGTCTCGTTGGAAGCGACGGGTCGGGTATCGCCCGCCCACTCGTAGGAGATCGCCTCCGGCGGCAGTGCGAGCGCGGTCTGGAAGTGCTCGGCCACCTGGCCGGCACGTTCCCGCGACAGCCCGGCGTTGTCGCCGTAGATCGCCTCGAGCCTGGGCGACAGCGGCCGGCTGTCGGCATGGCCGATGAGGTGCAGCCGCACGTTGATGCGGTCCTGCATGCGCGCGAGGATCGCGCCCAGAGACTCCACCGTCGTCTCCGGGATCTGCGCCACGCCGGTCTCGAAGCGGATGTCCGGCACCAGGCCCGAGAGCTTCACCGTCTCCAGCGCGTCCTCCAGCACCTCGCGGGTCTCGATCGCGTCACTCAGCTCCGCCTCCACGTCACCCGGGTCCTGCGCCCAGCGCTGGTACTCGGTGTCAATCGACAGGTGACGCTCCACCGCCTCGCCTAAAGGCGACTCGTCAACGGTTGGCGGCAAATACCGGCCCTGCAAGCGCAACCGCCAGCAGCAATGAAAGGTGTACGCCGTTACTGAAAATCTTCATCGGTCACCTCCCGTGCTCTTGCCCGGCGGGCCGCCGAGCCGCCAGAACACCTCGGGCTCGATGACGAGCTCGTAGCAGCAGTCGAGGTCTTGCCAGCGCTCGCTGATGGTCGTCTTGAGGCTGTCGAGGCGCCGGTTGACGAGCGCCTCGTCCTCGACGTCGGCGACATACGACAAGCGCAGTACCGACGGCGACTTCTGCAGCTCGGTGAGCAGCAGGTCGATGCGCGGCTGCCACTGCGGCCGCATCTCGGTCGTGCCCGGCTCGAACACGGCGTCGGCGACGTCGAGGCCGACCACGCGGTGGATCGAGGCACCGAAGTTGATCTTGAATGCCTTACCGCGCGTCGCGCGCTGCACCTGCACCGGCCGCGTCGAGGCGCGGAAGCCGCTCGGCAGCGTGCGGTCGTCGAGCTTCAGCACGAAGTTGCTGCCGCGGCTCTCGTTCGGCGTGATCGCGCAGGTGATGTGGTAACGGCCGTAGCTGTCGGTCTTCGCCGCGAGGCCGCGCGCGGTAACGAGGCGCACGCCGGGCAGGCCGATCTCGCCCTGGTCCTGGTAACCGTTCAGGTTGGCATCGTCGAACACCTTGCCGGTGACGTCGGTGCAGTCGAAGGTCGGGTCGGGCACGAGGCGCACGGTCGCCGCGGCTTCCTCCGACATCACGCCGCCGGTCAATGCGTTGACGGCGAGCGCGCGGTTGGTGAACTCGCCTTCGCTGACGCCCGCGCCGACGGCGAGCAGGAGCTTGATCTCGTGGCGGGCATCCGTCGCCAGCGTCAGGTCCGACCAGATGAGTTCGCGGCCGACGATCACGGGCTCGGTCTTCACATCATCAACGCGCGCCGAGCCTTCGACGTAACGGAAGCCCGGCGGGAAGCGGTCGACGACGTCGACGTCCTGCAGGTCGATGCCGAACGAGTTACTCACGGTAATGACGTAGGGCACCATCTGGCCGCGCGACACGTTCACGAGCGGTGTCGACTTGGTGATGGCGATCGCGCCGTCGAGCCGCGGGTCGAGCGGGATGTGGTTGTTGAAGAGCTGCGCCGAACCCGGCTGCCGGCTGCCGTCCAGCCGCAGCAGCGAGTGGTACACGGTGCCCGCGCTCCTCGCGGCCACGGACGTCGGCGGCGCGAACTCGGACGCCTGCGCCTCGCAGTGCTGCGCCGTCCCGGGTATCGCGT
>CAVQIY010000003.1:0-458369 GCA_963712755.1 uncultured Gammaproteobacteria bacterium
ACCGCTGTTCCGATGATTGCGATTGCCCGCGAGGGCCTGTTCGAAGCGGACATGTTTGGGCCCTCTGACGTAGGAATCTGGACGGAGTTCGGTTTCTCGCAGGTCGTCGAGGACATTTTGGTCGCCCGCCCGTCGACCCGCCACGTCGTGATGGTTTTCGGGAATTCCGAGGCGGAGCGGCTGCTCGCCACGCAGGCCCGGACGGAGCTGACTGGCTATGCAGGCGGCATTACGTTCGAGTTCACCAACGACCTGTCGCTGGGCGCGGTGCAAACGCGACTCGGCGAAATACCGGAAGAAGCCGCCGTGTTTTACGGGATCTTCAACAACGACGTGGCAGGTGCGGTCCTTCGGAGTGAGTCGGCACTCATTGCCATCCGTTCCGTGAGCCGCGCTCCGATATTCGGAATATTTGACTACCAACTCGGCAACGGAATTGTCGGTGGCAGGCTCATACAGACGAAGCTGGCCGGACAGCTTGCCGGAGCCGCCGCGGCAAGTCTGTTGGGAAAACAGGCGGTTGCGCAGCCGTGGCAGGTTATTCCACTCAGCGAGCCGGTTTACGACTGGCGGGAATTGCAGCGATGGGGCATCGAATCGACAAGTCTTCCTGGTCAAAGCACGATCCGGTTCCGGCCGCCGTCAATTTGGGATCAGTATGCCGGTTGGATCGTCGGTGCAATCGCCGTCGTGGTCAGTCAGTCATTGCTGCTGATCGCCGTTCTCACGCAGAGACGCCGGCGGCGCGGGGCCGAACGGGCCCAAGCCACCCTGAGTGGCAAGCTGATCACGGCGCATGAGGATGAACGCCGGCACATTGCACGAGAGCTCCACGATGACCTGACACAACGCCTGGCCCGTCTCGCCATTGACGTTGCCCTGGCAAACAACGATGTGCGCGGAGAGGCAGCGTCAGCACCGCTGCGAAGTGTGCGCTCAGACCTAGAACAAATCAGTCACGATGTTCACGACATGTGTTACCGCCTGCATCCTGCATTGCTGGAGGATCTGGGCCTGGCTACAGCGCTCAGTGCGGAATGTAAGCGCGTGCGTCGCGAAACGGAAGCAAACCTTGTCGAGTCGGTTGATACACTGCCGAATCAGCTGCCACGGGACGTCGCGCTCTGCGTATACCGCATTGCGCAGGAAGCGCTCAACAATGCGGTAAAGTATGCGGAGGCAGACAATATCGAGCTACGAGTGACGTACGACGGCAAGCGGCTTATTCTGTCCGTGGCCGATGACGGCCGGGGATTTGTCGTAAAAGATCACATGTCGGAAATGGGCCTGGGACTTCAGAGCATGAAAGAGCGTGTAAAGCTGGTCAGTGGTCACCTCGTGATCTATAGCCGGATCAACAGCGGAACCAGGGTGACGGCGACGGTTCCGCTCGACGGGGCATCCGTTTGAAGCGCACTACTGTATTACTTGCAGACGATCATCAGCTGGTGGCGGAAGGTTTGCAACGAATCCTGGAGTCAGAGTTCGATATTGTCGGCATCGCCAATGACGGTTTCGCTTTGATCCAGGCCGTACGCGACGGTTCAGCGGACGTCATTATATGCGACATCAGCATGCCAGGACTCAATGGTCTCGACGCGCTAGAGGAATTGAGAAAGGAACATCCCAACATCAAGGTCGTCATGTTGAGCATGCACCATAACGTCAACTACGCGCAGCAGGCACTCGAGGCAGGTGCGCTCGGCTATGTTCTGAAAGCCTCGGCGCCGGAAGAATTAATATTCGCGGTACGCGCCGCTGCCATGGGACGTACATTTATCAGTTCGCACATCGCCGGAGAGGTTTTGCAGGCGATGCGTGGTGGCGAAGCCGCGCAGGCCAGTCCGATAGATCGCCTGTCGCTGCGCCAGCGCGAAATTTTGCGGCTCCTGGTTGATGGTCATTCCGCCAAGAAGATTGCATCACAGCTCGGTATTTCGCCGCGAACGGTCGAATTCCATAAATACACGATGATGGAGTCGATAGGCGTTTCGAGCAGCGCCGAGTTGATCCGGGCCGCATTACAAAGCGGCATTATCGACACCTGACGCTGCTATCGACGCGTAGTTTCGGGTACGCCGGCTGGTAAAACTCCCGGTGGCGTACTGCCGCCTGGCGGCATCTAATGGTCTTTTCACCATTGAGTCAACGTATCCGCAAGGGCGTCGTTAACGCGAAAATCATGACCCTGACCAATGCCTCTGTGGCAATTCTCGCGGATCGCCATCTGAACATGGTGGAAGGCGTAAGGGGCTTTCTGGAAACCGCATTCAGCGACGTGTTCGTTGTCGCCGACACACAATCCCTGCTGGTCGGCGCGAAAGAACTCAAGCCTGGGCTCATTGTGTTCGACCTGTCTGTCTGTACGGAGCCGGTCCGCGACTTGATTGGTTTGCTCCGGGAAGCGTCACAGGAGTCGCGGCTGATCGTACTGACTACACATGAACAGACCGCCGCGGCGACGGCCATCATTGACGCCGGTGTGGATGCCGTCATCCTGAAGCGTTCAATCGCTCGGGACTTGATGGCGGGCATAGACGCAGTGCAGCAAGGCGGACGTTTCGTATCACCCGATATCTTGCAGTGACCCCGGGGTTCCTCGACGACCGACAGTAATTCCCGCCACGCAAACGATGTCGCGGGTTTTCAGTCGCTCCCCGCGTTCTCCTTGACGTCTCCCAGGTGATCAGCCAGCTCGCTGGCCCATCCCTTGATGATACGGTCTGCCGCTGCCTTATTGGTGCTCCTGTTCGCGCGCTGAGCTATCCCGCGATTATCCGCCTTCGCGTCGATAACGCGCGCGAGTAGTTCGCTTGTCGCGGAGTCGTACAGTTCCAGGTAAAGAGTCATCGATCCGGCAGACCGGACTACTGTCATTCCCATATTCGCGGTCATCAGGTCCGGCGCCGTAACGTCGAGATTGATAATCGCCGGGCGGACAAGCAGAACGTCCTCCCCGACTTCGTCGACAACCGCATAGCCTTTATCGCCAAGCACCTTCGTGAATTCCTTGCGAAACTCCTCGGCCAATCGCTTCTTGATGGCCTCCGCGTCTTTATCACTTACACGACCGCTGAGGCCGACTTCGTTGAGGTTATAGTCCTTTTGCCATTTATCCTTGAATTGCACAAAGCAATCAACGACCAGGACCTTGGTGTACTTATCGAGCGTTGCACCCGGCTTCGCATAGGCAATGCGGGACTTGGTGTTCTTCAACAAGTGGAGGCCGTCTTCAGAGACCTCGGGCAATTCATCATTTTGTGCCAGCGCGACGGGTTGTAGCGCAACAAGCAACAACGCGCATGACAGGGACAACAGCAATCTTCCGGCGAGCAATGGCTTATCTTTGTTCATGGTGATCTGGCCTCGCGACTTTGTTTATCGCTGGGGATAATAGTTCAATTCGTGTCCGAACGGCCACCTTAATCCGGGGTCAGGCATTCGCCTACCAGCGAAAGCCGATGGTCAGCGGGATGTACTCCGAATTCTCGTTGCTCGTCTGGATCTGGACATATTTGGCCTCGACAAAAACCTGTCCGCTGCTGGTACGGAAGCTGTAACCCAGGCCGAGATTCCAGCCGAAGTTGTCGCTCGTTTCACTGCCTACGAGAAACGTTCCGGGTCCGACTCCCCCGGGCAAGCACCACCAGTACCAGGGGCTGCAAACGGGCGGGTAATAGACCAGTCCGTCCTGGGTGAGAGTTGCGTCAACGTGGTACCAGCCGACGCCACCGGTCAGGTAGAAACCGTTGGCGCTGGCTTCGCCCAGGCTCCAGGTGCCATTCACGCCGAGTTGCCAGGTTTGCGCACCGCCCCCGGTCACCGACCCGCTGTTGTTCGGATCAGCATCGATAGCGTCGTTGAGTGCGTTGAGTGCAGCGTTCGAGAAATCGAAATCAACCCAGGCGGCCTCGATCGAGATCCCTACCGGCCACTCTGACGGCCAGTACATTGCGCCGCCGCTGATGGTCCAGTCATCATCGACGATGTCACCAAACTTACCGTCAGCAAATGCGTAACCGCCGGAGATGAATCCGAACCAATCGCGCGACGAACCGTCCGGGCGCCCGCCTGCCAGGGCGGACGAACTTACCAGGCATAACGCCGCAACGATAGCGACATTTTTTGAATTGAGTTTGCGCATGATCTTTGAAACCTTTATCTACCTATCATTAGTGAGACATCATTAACTGCAATGCTCTCGAAAGCCCGTGCCGTCACGGCCAGTGTCACCGCCTGGATCGGGAGCTGAACATACATCGGCATTTCTGAATTTGATACACGCATTACGAAGGACCCTTGCTTCAGGCGGGGCTTGCATCATCTGAGGGAACCCGGAACAGAACGGCATACAGAACCGGCACCACGCCCAAGGTCAGCACGGTCGCGAACGCAAGACCAGCCGCGATGATCAGCGCCAGCGAATAGAATACCGGGTCGTGACTGATTATCAGCGGCATGACACCAAGGATCGTGGTTATCGTCGTCATCCAGATAGGCCGGAAACGCGAAACTGTCGCTTCGATAATTGCACTGTACGCATCGCGACCACCTTTCTGTTCCGCGTCAATACGATCGATGAGGACGATACCGTTATTGATTATGATCCCGGCGAGGCTAAGCAGACCCAGGATCCCAAAAAAGTCAAACGGCGCCCGGAAAATCAGTAAGCCGACAAAGGCACCGACGAATGCCAACGGCAAGGTGAACGCGATAATGAATGGCCGACGGAAAGAATTGAACTGCCAGATCAGTAGTACAATCATGAGGAAGGCACAGTGCGGCAGCCATTTGAAGAGCTTCGGTAACGTCTCACCCTGTTTCTCGATCTCGCCGCCGACTTCCCAGCGATACTCGTCGCCAAGCTCCAGCGCATCGATTTCCGGCCGGATTGCTTCCAGCAATTCTCCCGCCTTCAGCGTTTCGTGCTTGAGTTCCACCGTGAGCACTCGCGACTGATTCCGACGTGCAATGCGACTGTACTCCCAGCTTGGCGAAAGGGTCGCGACCTGATTCAGCGGCACATCGCGATTTTGTGTCCGCGAGTACACGCGTATGTCGTAGAAATCGCTACCCGCTGCACGCTCACGTTCTTGCGACTGCAAAATGACCGGAATGGCCTGGTCGCCCTCGCGATAATCGGTCGCGCGAATGCCATCGATATGGGCTTGCAGAGAATTGGCTATCTCCTGGGACGATATTCCTACGCGTCGCGCCTGCGTCTGGTCGACAACAACTTCTGCCTTGACGATCGTATTTTCCCAACTGTTGCGGATATCGGTCGTCCCGGGCGTTGCACGAATCGCCTCGGTAAGGTCTCGTCCCTTCCCATAGAGATAGCTTGCTTCCGGCCCGTAGAGTCGAACCTCCAGGAAACCGGGTTCCGGACCCGTAGTCCACATTCGCTTAACACGGCCCTCGGCTTCCGGGAGCGACTCGGCGATAAATTGCCGAGCCCGGGCAGCGACTGCCGGCACCTGGTCGCCCGATTCCGTGTTGGCAATGATGAAAGCGCGATGAGGATCAGGGTCGAATGGTGCGAGCACCAGCACGAAACGTGGCCCACCCGTTCCAACATATGCGATGGTGCCCGTAATTTCCGGATTGACTTCGTCGTCCGCCAGCCACGTTGTCATGCGCCGGACCACCGTCTCGGTGGATTCGATGTTGTGTCCTGCAGGCAAGTCCAGATAGATAAGGAACTGGTTACGGTCGCTGTAGCCGAACATCTCCCTCACGAGCAGGGAACCCAACATGCCGCCACCCACGAGGACCACCAATATTCCTAGTATGACCAACTGGCGACGACGCAGAAGCAGAGTCAGCAGGTTTCGGTACGCCGCATAAATGCCGTGGTCATAAGCCTCCGCCGGCGCAGCTGCCTGACCACTCCCCGCCTCCGGACTCTTCATGAAGAAGTAGCACATGTAGGGAGTTACGTACATGGACAGGAACCATGAACTCAGCAACAGGATGATGATCACAATCGGTAACGACACAGAGTACTCACCGACATCGCCAGTGAGCAGGTAAATGGGCATGAAAGCGAGAATCGTGGTCAACGACGACGTCAACAGGGGGATCGACAAACCCTGCGCTGCGTTGAGGCAGGCCGCGCGACGTTCCTCACCGGCGTCGAGCCGATTGCGGATCTCTTCCGCGGTGACAATGCCGTTATCCACGAGCATACCCAGGGCAATTATCGCCGACGCGATGGATATTCGTTCCAGCTCAATGCCCGCGAATCGCATGATGATCAGACCCATCAACATGGTCAGCGGTACAAACGAACCAACAATCAGCCCGGTGCGCAGACCGAGGAATGCGACCACAACCACCAGGACAATCACCAGTGTCTGGTAGACATTCAGCATGGCGCCGCCAACGGCGGCCTCTACAAGGTCCGGCTGAAACGTTGCGAAATCCAGCACATAACCAACCGGCAAGCGGCTCTCGAGATCCCGCACCTTTTGTGTCAGCCGATCACCAAAATCAACCGCATTCACACCCGGGATAATCGACACGCTGATGACGATCGCGCGCCGGCCGTTGTAGAACGCAAGATTCCCGGGCGGGTCCGCATAGTCTCGCCTGACGCTCAGCAAGTCTCTCATGTAGACGGACTGTTCCGTACCGGGCACCGCGATGACGAGATTTTCTATATCCTCCACCGACCGAAAGTTGCCACTCGGCTCGATGATCAGATCCTGTCCGGCCACTTCCCAGCGCCCGCCGGGCAAGACGATGTTCTGTTCGGTCAACGTGCGAATGATGTCCTGGATGCTGACACCCATTTGCGCCAACTTGGCCGAGGAGTATTCGAGGAACACACGCTCATCGTGCACACCCCACAGCTCAACTTTGCGAATGCCCTTGAGTTCGTACAGGTCGTCACGAATGTCTCGCGCCGTCTCGCGCATCTCTTCCATCGTGAAGCCGTCGCTCCAAAGTGCGATCGTGGCCACAGCGACCAGGCCAAACTCGTCGTTCACGACCGGGCCGATAGTACCTGCCGGCAAATTCGGCGCCAGGTCAACCATCCGATTGCGAACTTTTTGCCAGATTGCATCCACGTCGTCGTACTGGTCGGCCGTGTCTGCATGAACAACGGCAACGCCGGTCTTGGAATCGGACCAGATGTCGTCTATCTCGGGCATCGCACGCAGCTCGGCTTCGATGCGACGAGTAATCAGTTGCTCGACGTCTTTTGGACTCATGCCTGGATACTGGGCACTCACGACCACTTCACGGATTACGATGGGAGGGTCTTCCTGGCGCGGGAACGTCAGGAATTGTCCGAGCCCCGCGACTACCACCAGGACAATGAAGACCAGCGTCAGGCGCGGCGCATCAAGGCCAAATCGGGTTATGCCGTCCATCGACTCAGGCCCGCCCTATCATTCGCCGGAACCGGAGGTTGCCATCAACTTAACCTCCTGCCCGTGAGCCAGGAATGGCACACCGGCCACAACCAGCACATCGCCTGGCGACACGCCCTGGGTCACTATCACACGATTGCCCTGGATACCGCGGGTGCTGACTGCGGTCTTGCGGATGGTAGAAGTCGCGGCATCGTATAGGAACACGCTCCTGTCATCTCCTTCTACTCCCGGCAACAGCGCCTGCAGTGGAATGAGGTAACCGGTTGGTTGTCCTTCCGCAACAAAATTGAGCTCCAGTTCGGCCGTCATGCCAGGCCGAACTCTCTCGTCGGCATTGACGATCAGGGCCTTTACAGGAAATGCATTGGCGGAAATGGCCGCCGAGCCAACTTCAGACACAACGGCGACATACGGTTCGTCAGGCCGATTGGCCAACACAACTGTTCCTTCAACCCCTGTCTTTACCTTGTCGATAATCTGCTCGGGCACACTGACCGATATCTGCATTGCCCCTTCCGCATAAACTTCGAGGATGTGCTGTCCCCTGGCCGCGACTTCCGATGCCTCGACGAAGCGCGCTGCGACGGTGCCGTCAAACGGTGCCCGCAGTTCGGTGTTAAGGAGATTTCGCTCTGCAAGATCAAGCTGTGAACGGTTGTAGCTGACATTCTGTATCTGGCTTTCATAGGCGGCTCTTGCCTGATCGACCGCTCTTTGAGTTGTCGCACCCGAATCTTCCGCCTGAATTCTCTGCTCGCGTTCGAATGCGCTTTTCTTTTCTGCGAGCTGCGCCGAGGCGCGTGACAAAGTTGCTTTAGCGGACTCCACATCTAGCTCGAACGGCTTCTTGTCGAGAACGGCAAGGACGTCGCCCTTCTTGAACCGCGCGCCCACATCGACGTTAATGCCCGCGATGATACCGTCAACCTCGAAACTGATCCTGGACGAATCGACAGCCTCAATGGTCCCTGGAAACTCGCGAACCTGCGCGGATGCCATGTCCGAAATGACCAGGGTCTTAACCGAACGAATCCGCTGCTCGGTTTCGACTTCTTGTTTTCCGCATGCACCCAGAACCGGCAAGAGCGCCAACAGGCAGATCAACCGCCTCTCAACATTAGATAAAGTCACTGATTTACTCCGCCAATGTGTTGCGCCAGTACTTCGTACGGCTGCGCAATTCCTGTTTGTCCTGCTCAGAAAGGTAATCTTCGATCGATCTTTCTGCCCCTACCTCCCAGCCTCCGCCCAGAACTTTATAGATCGTGACGAGGTCTGCAGCAATCGTGCCATTGGTCGCGGTAAGCGCGTCCTGCTGCTCCGTCTGCTGAGTCAATGTCGATAGCACCTGGTTAAAGTCCGCTGAGCCTTCCCGATATTGAATCAACGACAGCTCCACCGAGCGTTCTGCCGCGGCAACGCTCTCGGCCAGGTGCTGCGCCTGCGCGTGAGCCTGCAAGTACGCAAAGATGGCATCGTTCACTTCTGCTTGAGCCGACAAAACGAGATTCTGATAGTCAACCAGCAATTCCTGAAACCGTGCATCCTGGAAACGGACGTTGTTTTTCAAAGTGCCGTAATTGAACACGTTCCAGGTGAAACCGCCGAACAGCAAACTGTTAATGCTGTCGCCGTCGAACATGTCACTGGCGCTTTTGCCATTAATGTCGGTAGTCGCCACCCCAATTGAACCGCCGATATTGAAATGAGGATAGAGTTCCGTTACAGCAACACCAATCTGAGCGCTTTGCGCCGCCAGCATCCATTCCGCCCGGCGGATATCCGGGCGTCGGCGTATGAGGTCTTGCGGCATGCCGACAGCGATCGCGGCGGGCGGTGCAGGCATCGTGCCGGACTCATCCAGGACTGCCCCAAGTTCCTGCGGCAATATCCCGAGCAACAAGCTCAGCGCATTGCGAACCTGGTTCAGGCTGGTCTGTAGCGGAGGTATCGTTGCCCTGGTCCTGTTAAGAATTGTGAGCGCTTGCTGTACATCCAGTTCGGTAACCTGCCCATTGCGATTCTTCACGTCCGCGATCTTGTGGGTACGCGCCTGCACGGTAACGTTTTGTTCGGCCAGCGCAATGCGCTCTTGCAGCGTGCGTAGCAGTACATAGGCATGCGCGACCTCCGCACTCAGCGATACCATCATCGCGTTGTAGCCTGCCATTTCCGCCTGAAGCAACGCAGATTCGGATTCGACCATGCGCCGAAACCGGCCCCAGAAATCCACCTCCCAGGAGAGTCCGAAATCGAGGTTGTAGAGAGCGAAATTGTTCTCGAGAAGCGATATGTTGTCGTTGGCATTTTCGCTGAGGTTGATGTTAGAGCCAGACCCGGTTATCTGCTGCACTTGCGGGAACTTCCTTCCGGTCGCGATCCCGAGTTGAGCGTTGGCTTGCAGCACACGAAGTCCGGCACTGCGCAAACTAAGGTTCTGCGAGCGAGCAGTATCAATCAGTCGATCAAGTACAGGGTCATTGAATACCTTCCACCACTCCGGATCATCTGCGGCTTGATAATTGACGCCTGCTTGCTCGGCCTCTATCCAGTCATCGGCGACAGGCGCCTCCGGCGTTTCAAAGTCCGGACCGAGACTTACACAAGCCGATAGGAACACGATGGGCAATAGCCCCAGACCACGGATTACCAATCGATTCATTTTTTCATTCCCTCGTCCCGAGCAGTTCGCAACAGAGTGAGTATTCGTCTGGTGGCACCGGCATCTCAACGGCAAAACTCAGGCAAATAGCGCTGGCCATTGACGTCGCTATCGGGGTCCTTCACTTGGACCCCTTCCCTGATCGCCTCTACCTGTTTGAACGATATGAAGTTATATGGGATCACAGCCGCGGCGGTCGCGATGCACAATTAATGTCAGGTAATACACATTTTCGGACAGGATGTATTCATCTCAGTAACGGTTTATCGCCTGAATTCTGCGGGCAATACCAATGTAATTCTTTCATCTAATGTGTATTTTGTGATTGCCGCTGTTGCTGCATTCGCAACCGTTGGCGGGTCGGCGCAAGCGGTCAAGAGTAGCAGAGCCGTGAAAAATGAGATTGACGGCGTAATGGCCCGCACTACAAGCCTGGACTGGCGTTACACCGGTGGCCTGCCCTTTTTCAAATTCGACTTCTGACGTGTCCTGAAACGTGGACAGATGGAGGTATCGCAATGACACATGACCGGGAATCCAGATTGATTTCACGGCGCAGCATGGCCGCCGGCTCGGCTGCGATACTGGCGGGCGGCGCCATGGCGGCCTACGCCGCCGTTGCGACGAACGAAGCGGAAGGCCCCAGGGACTCACCGCCGTTACCGTGGGAATGGACGGAACTCGACCCGCTGGAAGCAGGCCGGCGTTCCTATCATTTCTACAAGGAAAAGGGTGGCTGCGGCACGGCATCATTCCTGGGCATCCTGAGCCTGCTCAAGGAGCAGGTCGGCTATCCGTGGACGACGTTGCCGGACATGATGATGGCGCACGCGGCGTCCGGATTCGGTGGGCACGGCACACTGTGCGGCGCGTTGGCCGGAACGTCGACAATCATCAACATGGTCACTTTCGGCGAGAAGCGCGACGACTACTTGCAGAACAACCAGATCGTGGACCGTTTGTTCTGGTGGTATGCCGAACAGAACTTCCCTACTGACCGGTTCGATGACCTGTCACCGATTCCGGGCCAGGTGCAGGAGCTCGCAATGTCGCCGCTTTGCCACACATCGGTCTCGAGGTGGGTCATGGCCGCTGGAGAGCAAATCGATACCGCTGCGAAGATCGAGCGTTGTGCGAAAGTCTGCGGCGAGGTCGTCTATACGGCAACGAGCGCGCTGAATGCGTTCTTCAAGGGCGAGTGGACACCGCCTGTCTGGCACCCGTCAGAAGATATCGAGCACTGCATCGGCTGTCACGGCCCGAGGAGCAAGACGCAACGTGCGCGGCGCTGGAATCAGCAGGGGCACATGGAATGCATGATGTGTCACGAGGATCACGACTGATCGTGTAGCTGACAGTCTCGGCATGTTGTGACTGACAATGTCAGGTGGATCTGAACACACGTTTCAGTCAATCCTGATTGCCGCCATTCTCAGGCTGTTCGTTCTCGTTTTCTTCTTCGCTCCGTCACCACTACCGGCACAGGCGAATGACGCCGTGCAATACGACGTGCCGGATATCCCCGATTCGTGGGCGGAAGCGCTTCGCTACAAGAACGAGCATTTCTCGGTTGCGTTTCTGTTCGGCACATTGCTTGACTACACAGTCTTTGACCAGGATCAGCAGAGCATCGACCAGGTTGGCAAACAGGAGAATGAGTTCGAAGTCCGTTCGCTGCGTTTCCTGTTCGCGGGAACACTCGACTTAATGGGTCCCTGGTCCTACGTAGTGGCGCTCGAATCCAATCGCTTTGACCAGGCAACAGACAACCCTCGTTTCGCATTGATGGACGCCGCACTGATTCGCCGCTTTGTTGACGGAACCGGGCGATTGGTGATTGGCAAACAGAAGCAAGCGTTTGTCTACGAAATGGTGGGTGACTCTGCCAACTTGTTACAGCATGAACGATTTCTGGGGCCATTCTTTGTGTCCAGGAGCTGGGGCGTCACTTATACACATACCTACCTGGAGAAAAGGCTCGGTGTACAAGTCGGCTGGTACAACGACTGGTTTGAAGAAGGCGGGAATTTCGGGGGGCAAGGAAACCAGGTCGCACTCCGTCTGACCGGCCTGCCCGTCTGGCGCAACGAAGGCGCGCAGCTACTTCATATCGGCATCTCGGCGCGATACCAGGAAGATGAGGATGGCACGCTTCAGTATCGGGGCAGACCAGGTTCCAATGTTGCCGATTTCTACGTGGATACCGGTAGTTTCGAGGCCGACTATGCGCGGCAGGTGGGACTCGAAGCGCTATGGCAGAGCAACAAGCTGACAGTGCTCGGAGAATATGCCAGGACCTGGGTTAAAGCGGATGCCGTCGGGAACCCGCAGTTCAATGGTTTCTACGTGGCTGCCAGCTATCTCTTTAATGGAGAGCTCCGACCCTACGACACCTCGGTACGGTATAGCCGCAGGGTAATTCCGGGCGGCGGCTGGGGCGCCCTCGAGCCTTTCGTGATGTTCGGACGCGTGGACCTGGATGATGCCGCGTTGAGCGGCGGCAGCATGGAAAAATGGTACGTCGGTCTTAACTGGTGGGCGACGCGCCGATGGAAGATGAGTATCGGCTATGGCGATATTGAGCTTGACCGGTTTGACGCGTTGGGCACGACAAATCAGGTCCTCTTGCGAATGCAGTGGATTGGCCCTTAAGGCCCCTCCCGCTCGGGAAGATAGGCAATAACGGCGCTGCAAACGAAACTGAAAATGCGTCCATCATCAACCTGCCGCTACGTGAGGCTAAAACTGGGCATACTCAGAAAGCCCTTTAGACTCAGTTGGTTACTTTTGGGCGATCCAACTCGTTGAAACCGGTGGTCTGAGCATAAAAGTGAGAGTACTTGGATTCTAAGCGATTCTGGTGCAACTAGAGAAAAGATCGCGTAATTCTGTTGCTGCAACGCGGGACCTGCCTTCACAAGTGACGCCAAGCCTTGTCCTTTCTGTAGGTACCGGGCAGTTCCACGGGTCGAGCCATAGGTGACCAAATCATAAAATTTGACGGTTGACCTTGACCTATACATATATTGTGCATATCTTCGATCATGAGCATTGAATGGGATCCGGCCAAAGCGAAGTCGAATCTCGGCAAGCACGGGATCAGCTTTTCCGATGTAGAGCCTGCTTTTTATGATGAATTCGCCCTTTCGATGCCGGACCCGTTTTCTCTATCAGAGGAGCGGTTCATCGTGGTTGGACGTGATGCCTTGGGCAGAGTTTTAACCATCGCGTACACGTACAGAGGCGAACACATCCGGGTCATCTCCGCGCGACCAGCAACCAAGGCGGAACGCAAAACTTATGAGAAAGGAATACGACCTTAGCAAAGCGAAACGCGGCCCGGTGGCGAAGCCAAAGGGCAAGACGAGGATTACCATCTATCTCGATGACGACGTGATCGAAGCCTATCGAAAGATGAGTGATGAACGTGGGCGTGGATATCAGACGCTGATCAATGAAACGCTACGCGAAACCCTCGGCACCAGTCAGCGTCCCGTTGATGCCAGAACGCTCAGACGAATCCTGCGAGAGGAGCTAAGGAAAGCGGGGTGATTTCCCGAGTAATTGGAGGACAGTGACCATAATTATTCGAGGAGGAGGACTATCAGCGGGTGCTATGGAATGGCGAGAATTGACCGAATCAAGGAAGAAATTGGATGGTTGAAAGTCCCATTCGGCCTTTTGGCCGTGGTCGATGCATCCTTGCTTGGTTGGTTGGCCCAATCGCACACGAAAGCAAACCCGGTCCTTGTGGTTGCTTCCACCATTGCTGTTATAGTTGTGAGCAGTGGCATTTTCCAGTTAAACCACATCGCATATCTTCTCTTTGACGATCTCGAGGAAAGCTGACATGGAATGGTTTGTGATAATTGCATTGGCAGCGTTCGTGCTCGCGTGGGTGCTGATTGTTCGCGAAGCCTCTCGTGATCGACCGTCCAGGAAGTGAGAGTAAAACTGAGCATACTCAGAAAGCCTTCTGGAATCAGTTGGTTACTATTGGGTGATTTAACGCTTTACCGATCGCCTGTAACTCTCTACTTCCTCTTGAGTTGGCGGGGAACAACCAGCGCGTGACACATTAATGGCGGCCGCGGCGCACGCGAAGTCAACAGCATCGCCCAGAACATCAGTATCGATTTCGCGATACGGCCGCCTGATTGCGTCGGCTCGGTACAACGAAGCGAGGAATGCGGAGTGGAACGTGTCCCCTGCGCCAACCGTATCGATGATATTCGCAACGGGATAAGACACTTTTTCCAGCTTACCTCTGGCCGTGTACAAGGTTGCACCTCCTCCACCCTCCGTGAGCACCAGCATGCCGGATTCCATTTCCTCGTAAGCACGTGCCGCAGCCCTTTGTGGATCAGCGCCAAACTCGAACGGTTCGAGGTCCTCGTCGCTGGCCTTGACAATATCGGCCAGCGGCAGCAACGAGCGGACACCCTGCAGATAGGCTTTCGTGTCGATGCTGGCACGCAGCCTGATATTGATGTCGAGGCTGATCACAACGCCCTTACCGCGCATCAGGGAGAATAGCTTGCGGATCTTCGGCAGTTGACTGGGGGTGATGGCGAGGGAGCCGGTATGGAACAACGTCAGGTCGCGTGGCAAGTTCGCCTCAATTTCCTCATAGGCCGTGTCCTTGTCCGCGATACCTTCCCGATACAGGCGGTATGCAGGCATGCCCTCTTTGTCGATCGTCACGAGAGCCAGCGATGTCGGCCACAGGGAACGCCGGGTGATCGGTGTCTCTACGCCTTCACTGCGCAATGACTCATGCAGCTGCTCCCCGAACGCATCGTCCGAGAACGGGGACAGGTAACTGACCCTGATACCTTGCCGTGCAAGGCCGATAGCAACGTTGTACGGCGACCCGCCCAGGTGCGGCCGATAAGCACCATCGTCACCGACGATCAGGTCGATCAGTGCCTCACCCAGTACCGCGACGCTCATGCAATTCTGCCTCTATCCGGCTCAACGTATGCCGGTCGATTCTGTAAAGGAACATCAGCATCCCACCAGCCAAGAAGAAGATCGCAGGCAGGACGTTGAACATCAGCCGTATTCCGACGATCGCCTGATCGGTCTGCGCCGCGTTCGCAACGAATCCGAACCCTGCCAGCACGAACCCCGGCAATGCGCCGCCGACGGCGGAACCGAACTTGAGCGAGAACATCGACGCGGAAACCGTCAGTCCGGCCGTATTCTTCCCGGTCTTCCACTCTCCGTATTCGGCGCAGTCCGTGTACATCGAGAATAGCAGGGTGATGGTCACGCCAAATGTGAGTATCCCCAGGCTGTGTACGAGCACAATCAATGCGAACTGGTCTGGCGGAACGAAGAAGCAAATGCCGAGCAATACAGCATGCAGAACATTCACGCCGATAATGAGGTGATGCTTCTCGAATCGCGCCGACAACATCGGTGTTATCAACGCACCGATCAACTGGCCAATCAGCCCAATTGATGTCAGCACCGCGGTCTTGTCGAATATCCAGAATATCGCGTCACCGGTGTCCTGCACGTAATACTTGATGTAGAACACGATCGATGCGAACCGGGCAACCAGTCCGACGACAATGACAATTCCGGTCGCGACGAGCACGATCCACGATACATTTTTCGCCAATGCAGAGAAGTCTTCACCGATGGTGGCGGTATGGGGCTTCAGGCGAATACGTTCCCGGGTCGTCGCAAACGTGAACCAGAAGATCGCGACGGAGAGAACCGCAAACAGAACGATCGTCAGTCGAAAGCCGAGCACCTCATTGCCACCACCGAGCAGGCCAACGAGCGGCGTTGCGAATGCACCGACGCAAAGTGTCCCGAGGGATGCGAAAATAAAGCGGAATTGTGTCGCCTTCGTGCGCTCTGCGGCGACGGGTGAGATCACGGCCAAGAGTGCGGAGTACGGCACGTTGATCGCCGTGTAGGCCAGCATGACGAGGGTGTAAGTCACGTAAGCGTAGATCAGCTTACCGGTGTCGGAGAGATCAGGCCCGAGAAACAACAGATAGCCCAGGATTGCATACGGTATGGCGACCCAGAGCAGGTATGGCCGGTATTTGCCCCAGCGCGAGTCGGTGCGATCCGAGATCAGGCCCATTGCGGGGTCGCTTACGGCGTCGACGATCTTTGTAACCAGCAGCATCGTCGCGGCCGCCGCGGGAGAGATGCCGAACACGTCGGTGTAGTAGTACAGCAGGAATAGCCCAAAGAACCCCATGTAGAAGTTCGAGGCCATGTCGCCGAGGCCGTAACCGACCTTCTCCCTGAAGGATAGCGGCGCGGTGTCGGCATTGACACTCATGTGGCCATGCCCGATTTGGCAGCCTTGAGCAGACCGTCACCGATAGTCCAGCGACGGCGGTTGTCCGACTCTACACAATCGATGGTTGCCGTTCGCCTCTCGAGATCGACGTTCAACTGTGCCGTGCAGTGCGGCGACTCCCAGCGCAGGATGAGCTCGCTATCGCCGCATTCCGGCATCGAAAACGTGCCTGCGAAGGCCGGGATCCCGTTCCGAATACGAATAAGATGCATCAGGCTCCGAACCACCGGCCGGTCGATCTCTGCACGAATTTCCTCCGGGGCGTAGTAATGCCGGTTGATGTCTCGACCCACACCCGTCTTGCCGACGAGCTCCAGGTCGTTCGTACCGGCCAGCAGACCGACATAGTAAACCTGCGGTGTGCCCGGTGCGAAAAACTGTATGGCGCGCGCCAGCAGATAGTCGACGTCGTCGCGGCCGAGTGCGTCATAGAACGTCGAGTTGACCTGGTAGACATCAAGATTCGAGGCCGCGTAGCCGCTCGCGCTGCGGCTGGTCCCGCCGGTCTTCTCGTGAACCGTCTCTACGAGGCTGTCGACTGCTTCGTCCGACAGCAGCCCGGCCTGGTCACCTTCCCGCGCGACATCGATAATG
This sequence comes from uncultured Gammaproteobacteria bacterium, assembly GCA_963712755.1. GTDB lineage: Bacteria > Pseudomonadota > Gammaproteobacteria > Steroidobacterales > Woeseiaceae > UBA1847. Next base: position 16,970 of record CAVQIY010000003.1, read on the forward strand.
CCGATACCGTCATGAGTGTCGAGGACGGTCACGCAATTGCGTGGCGCAATTGCGAGCCATCGCTTGAGTGCATCCGATTCGCCCGTATACAGCGTATGCAGGACGAGAGGGGGCAACGCAAAGTCGTACACGCGGCCGACGCGAGACGCGATTGCGATCTGCGTCTGGTAGTAGGAATGAATCTCGACAAGTGTGTCGATGCCGAGCTCCGCGGCGTTGCTCGAGAGGGACGCAATGAAATCAAAGGTCTCCGGCAGCATGAAACAGGACGTCCCTCGACGCTTGATCGCATAGCCTGCTGCGTCAAGCCGGATTTCCCGTACGCCGGATTCGGAAAATTTTCGCAGGATTGAATCGAGGTAGTCCCTGCCCTGCTGGCATTCGACATTGATATCGAGCTGCTTGGCGCTGAACGTCGTCCAGAAGTCGATTCGCGTGCCGTCATCGAGAGTGATTTCCGTGAACGGTGTGCCGGGCCGGGGCCGGTAGATTCGCTCAATATCGCGGTGTTGCTCGGGGCCTGGTTGATCGGTGGGAAAGATGTCGTCCTTCTTCAGGAACAGGTCCCAATATCTCGATGCGGTACCGCGCCGCAGGACGTCTTTGAATTGCGGGGAGTCTGCCGATACGTGGTTCACGATCAGGTCCGCCATGACAGAATGGTCAGCCGCAATCCCTGCGATATCACCCCAGTCGCCAATCCTCGCATCGACCGTGGTGTGGTGAACCGGGTCGAAGCCGGCGTCAGCCCCGTCGATCGGATCAAAGAAAGGCAGGATGTGAACGCCGGCGAACAACCCCTCGAACTCGTTTCGGAGCAGGGATTTCAGGCCGGGCAGATCTCCGCCCAGTCGATCCGCGTAGGTTATCAACTGCACCGGTCTCTCCCGATCAGGTGGGACTCAAGGATCAGGGCGGCAGCGGTTTCGGGCGCTGCCGCCCTGCTACTAACGGTTCCGGGGGATTAGAACCGATAGGTAAGACCGATGGAAGACGAGCGACCGCTCAGGGGGCGGGCCCGGATGATGCTGCCCACGGCGCCTGAGCCTTCTTCGGCTTCGGTGATGACAAACTCGTCGGTGAGATTATTCACATTGAAGTACGCGGTCAGGTCATCCGTGATGTCCCAGTTCGCGTACAGGTTCACCAACATGTAGGCCTCCTGCTTCAGATCGTTGTTGTCCTGCAGGAAGAAATCGGTAGAACCCTGCAAGACGAGGCCCGCCACGAGTCGATCCATCTGGAACTCGGGGATGATCGTGTAAATGAAATCGGCCTGACGGCGCGGCGTATTGCCGACAACGGTCTGATCATTCAGGTCCTTGCTGATTTCGGCGTCCGTCCAGGTCGCATTGCCGCGAATCGTGAAGAAGTCGCCGATGTCGATATCGCCTTCGAGCTCGATACCGGTGGCGTCGTACTCGCGGACGAACGTAAGACCACTCGTCAGTTCGGCCTGCGTTTCTTCGGTGACCGTATCGAAGACCGTTGCAAAGAAACTCCAGGTGCCGCCCGAGTACTTGTAGCCGACCTCGAGCTGCTGCACGTTGTCAAAACCATCAGTCGTGCTCGTGAGGCTACCGTCCGGGTTGAGCGAGCCTCCGACCTGCGTCAGTCGATCCGCAACGGCACGGCCGCCATCACTGTACCGAGCGAAGACCGACGAATTGTCGGTTAACAAGAAGGTACCGCCCAGCGAGTAAGACGTGTTGTCCGCGTCGTAATTGACGTTTGTGACCGCAGCATTGTTCTCGTTCAGCGCACGTACGCCGCCGGCGATGAATCCGGCAGACGTGGCACCCGGGTTTTCCAGCAGCGCATCGCTGTCGAGACGAGTAATCACGCCGCCTATCACTTCGAACTGACCCACAGCGCCGTTGCCGTTGAGGTCGTAAGGCGTGTTTCCACCGCAGCAACCGTCGAGGCGCTGGCCGCGTGCTTGCACGTCGTCGTAGCGCACGCTGGCATCCACCGTGATGCGGTCGCCGACGTCAAAGCCGATGTTCAAATACGGCGCAATCGTGCGGTAGTCGAGGTCCCAGTTCCATGCCAGGAAGCTCTGCGTCAAAGCGCCATTGTCAGCCAGGACAACGTCCACGGGTGCCCCCGACTCGTCGAGCCCGGCACCAACGGCTATGTAGGTTATGTTGCGAGAATTCTCTCCTTCGAGCGTCTGCATTCTCGTGTGCCAGCTATTCCAGGAGGTCTTGATCGCCTGGTTCGAGTAGTAGAGGCCGCCGGAAATGTTCAGGCCGTTGTCGCCCTCCCACATCAGCTCGAGGTCGTTCGCCATCAGGCCGAGGTCGCGGATACGGGTATCGAACAGGAGGTTCGTATAAGCGAGCTGATTGGGATCCGCCGCCTGGCCGTCAATCAGCGCGGTAACGCCGCCCGAACAGTCGATACTTACGCCGCCGACACTGGCATCAGCACACAGTGCCGCGCCCTTGTTGGCAATGGTGTCCGTCCCGCCTGCGAATCCGTCGGTGAAAGGCGAGATGAATCCGCCGGAAATTTCAGAGTTTCGGAACTTGTTATTGAGTGTTAACCGGTCCGTCAGGTCTTTCTCGAACTCGAAGCCGAGTGCCGAGACTTTCGATTCGATGCCGTCCGATACAGCTCGCGTGACCGGATTGCCGAACTGGTCGAAGGTTGTGATGTTGTTGGTCTGCTGCGAATGAGTCGACTGGGTGGCCGCGTCAAAACCCGGCAACGGACCATACGAGTCACCACTCCTGACTTCAACGGCCGAGGGCAGGTACGTGGTGACCTTGTCGTCGAGGCGCTTGACGTAGAAACGCAGGAAACCGTCGTCGAGCTCCTTCGTGATGTTGGCCTTGACCTGACCGCCATTGTCGCCGTTGAACCCGGTATCTCGGACACCTTCGCCATTTCGGTAAAAGCCGCCGATGTGATACGTGATCGAATCGCTGAAGTAGCCACCATATTCGAAGTCGGTGCGGAATTCTTCGTAGTCGAGCCCCAGGCTGACACCGAAGCTGCCTGCGTCGTCACCGCCGGTCTTGCTGATCATGTTGATGATGCCACCGGGCGAGTTACTGGCGAATGTCGAGGCGGAACCGCCGCGGATGCTTTCGATCCGATCAATCGTCCAATCCGCCCGGATCCAGTTGTCGGTGTTGCCAAAGTTGATGTCGCCGTATTCGGCAACCGGCAGTCCATCTTCATGAATCTGCATGTACTTCGAGCCACCTGTTGCCAGCGGGATTCCGCGAATCGTCATGTTGGCGTTCCCGCCGCCGCCGGACGATTCTGCCCGGATGCCGGGGAGGCTCCGGAAGATCTCAGCCGTCGAACGCGGCGCGAGATTGATCATTTCTTCGGCTGGAAGCGCGCTGACCGAGACGCTGGCCTCGAGTTTGGTTGCGCCCCCCCGCGGAACGCCGGTAACGATTACCTCTTCAATAATCTCGTCACCGGATTCCTGCGCGCGAGCGTCGATCGATACTGTTCCCAGGAATGCAACGATCGCTGAAGCCGCGGCGACGATGCCCTTTTGATAGTGGGAATTCATGTTCTTGCCCCCTTCTGTAATTTAGAGCTGACTGCGATGATTCGTCGAGCTAAACCTAGGAAATTGTGCAATCGATTGCAAGCTTTCGGGAACGCAATCGATTGCGATATTGTATAACTTATTGTTAATATTGAATATCACATCAACAAGACGCACCCGCGATCAGGGCAACTCTCACTGGGATTTGCGCAAACAGGAAGCGAATGCCGAAGAAATCGAAGACCACCGTCACCAGTCTCCAGGACCTCGCCGACCTGGCGGGCGTGTCGCGAGCGACCGCGTCCCGGGCGCTTAACGACAACCCGGTCATCAGCGCCAAGACCCGCAGGAAACTGCAGGCCCTGGCCGCAAAACACGGTTACTCGATCAACCGGCAGGCACGTGATTTTCGGCTGCGGAGGACGGGCGTGATATCCGTCGTCTTCATGTTGAACGTCGAGTCAGGGCAGCACATGTCCGACCCGTTCTTCCTCGACATGCTCGGGGGTATCGCGGATGCACTGGCGGACCATGACTACGATTTGCTTCTCGCCCACGCTCCTGTCGTGAACGTCCTTGATCTGAGGGGAAGCCGTGTCATGCAACAGTCCGATGGCGTCATCTTCATCGGCCAGGAAGAGCAGCACGAACGACTGAACGAACTCGCAAAGGGCGATGGTCACGTCGTCGTTTGGGGGTACCCGGTACCGGAGAAGAACTATGTTGTGGTCGGAGGCGACAATTTCGCCGGAGGCTATAAAGCCACAAGACATCTGCTCGAAAATGGTCGTCGACGAATCGCATTCTTCGGCAACACGAACAACCCTGAAAACGCCGCGCGCCACGACGGCTATATTGCGGCGCTCAGCGAATACGACATTGACCCGGATTCCGAGCTCAAGATAGACGTTCCGTTCGAGATGCAACGAGCTCGTGACGTCATAATCAACATGCTGGACTCAAAGGTGGACCTGGATTCCGTCGTGTGCATTTCCGATGTGATCGCTCTGGCGACTCTTTCGACAATCCAGGAACTCGGCTTCCGGGTTCCTCAAGACATCGCTGTTGTCGGTTATGACGACATCGCCCTGGCCGCGTACAGCAGTCCGCAACTGACAACCGTCCGCCAGAACATTCGTCACGCGGGCCGAATACTGGTTGAGTCCGTGTTGGCACTAATCCGGGGCGAAGACGTACCGGACACCACGCTCGCCAGCGAACTGGTCGTCCGAAAAAGTAGCAGCGCCTCCTGATTCGGCGCCTCAATTTAGGCGTTCGCCGCGAAGCGAATCTTGCGTACTTTCGAGAGGTTCGCAGATTTCTTCGCCTGCCAGAGATCATAGTTGTCCTGCATGGCCAGCCAGCTCTCCGGAGATCGGCCAAGAGCCTTTGACAGACGCAGCGCCATCTCGGGGCTCACCGCACTCCGCTCAGCGACAACACGCGCCAAGGTGGAGGCGGCGACGCCCAAGTTCTCGGCTAACGATCTGATACTCATATCGAACGGCTCAATATATGTTTCCCGGATAAACTCACCCGGGTGCGGGGGATTATGCATAGCCATCAATGATAGTCCTCGTAGTCCAACACATATACGTTGCTGTCTCTAAACTCGAAGGTAAATCGCCAATTCCCGCTGACCCAGATCGACCACCGGTTCTTCGCCCGCCCTTTGAACGGATGCAGCCGATAACCAGGCACATCCAAATCGTCAATTACCCGAGCAGTATCCAGAGCTGCCAGTTGTAATCGAAGTCGGGCCGCATGCTTAGCCTGAATACCGGACTTGCTCCCCGTCTCGTAGTAGCGCTGCAGGCCATTATGCTTGAACGACTTGATCACCAGTAGAATATAGCGCGTTGCGCATCACGCAACAACTACAGTATTTTGGGGTTTTATTGGGAAAGGACAAAGCCGTTCCCCTTCGAGGGGTAGCCCATTTCATTTCTGAGAGCAAAACTGAGCACACTCAGAAATGCTGCTGGAATCAGTTGGTTACTTTCGGGTGATCTAACTCGTTGAAGCCGGTGGTCACGTGACCACACGTCAGGCCGCAGATTCAACCTCGACGTCCCAGCCAGGGAACAGCAGCACAGCAGGATGACACTTCAACGCCCTCGCCAGCATCTTGGCTCTCTCCACGCCCAAACTGATCCGGTCGTTCTCGATCGCGGAGATTGTCGACTGTGGAATTCCGCTGATGTCAGCCAGTTCATTCTGGCTCAACTCCTGGAGTTCCCGCAGTATTCGAACGGATTCGCCAACCGAAACTTCGACGTGGCGCTTTGCCGGAGTGAACTCCCTCATGTCTACTTCCTCCGATAATCGCGTGCGGTCAGTTCAATCACCATGACAAGCAAGCGTTTATTCTCGACCTTGTAAATAACTCGGTACTGATCTCCCAGCCTCGAGGACCGATGACCCTTCCAATCGCCGCGAAGTAACTCGTCATTGAAACCACGAATCAGACGCAGACCTTCAGGGCCGGACAACTGGACAATGTCTTTCCATTTTTCGTAACGCTTCAGTACCTGTCTCGGCATTTTTCGAACACGGCGCAAGACGTTGCGATGTTCGAGTATTTGCCACATATCACAAATGATATATAGCTATTTTAGTATGTCAATGCACATAACTTCACGATACGCGGACTTTCGCGCCCAGGCATTTCGCCGACGCATGCTGACGTGAGGCTAAAACTGAGCATACTCAGAAAGCCTGCCGGAATCAGTCGGTTACTTTGTGGGGTGATCTAACTCGTTGAAACCGGTGGTCACAGAGGGGGAAATGGGGTCGAACCGACTTTTTGTTTCCGATGAGGCTTGTGCGGAAATCGGTTCGACCCCTTTGCTTTTTTCGACATGTGTCACGCTGTAACAAATTGATGCCGGCGCACCCGACGCCCGAATTCGGCCCTATACTTCCCCGGAACACAACGAGGAAGTCCTGATGGCCGAACGTACAGACAACCAGATCATAGTTGGCATTGCCGTCGCGACCGTTATCGGCGCCTTGATTTCATGGGCCGGCAGCGATGGCGGCGATCGTTTCGGGGTGCTGCCGGTGTTTGCACTGTGCGGTGCGCTCGCGTTCGCGGTCAACTGGGCTGCCTTCATCCCCGCCGCGATCAAGCAGACCGAGCACTACTATGACCTCACCGGCGGACTCACCTATATCACCGTCACCGTTGTCGCCGTGTTGCTGTCCGGTCCGCTCGACCTGCGCTCGACGATCGTTGCCGGGATGGTGTTGTTCTGGTCGATTCGGCTGGCCTCGTTCCTGTTCCTGCGCATTTCGCGTGCCGGCAAGGACAGCCGTTTCGACGACATCAAGAACCGGCCGCCGCGCTTCCTGCTTGCGTGGACGCTGCAGGGCCTGTGGGTACTGCTCACGGCGGCTTGCGCGCTGGCCGTCATCACTGGCGGCAATCGCGAGCCTCTCGGGGCCATCGGTTATATCGGTATCGCCGTCTGGACCGCCGGCATCCTGATCGAGATCGTCGCCGATCGGCAGAAATCTGCGTTCCGCGCCGATCCCGCCAACAAGGGCAGATTCATCAATACCGGTCTGTGGGCGTGGTCCCGCCATCCGAACTACTTCGGCGAGATCGTGCTCTGGACAGGCATGGCGATCATCGCCATCCCCGTGCTCGAAGGGTGGCAGTGGGCGACGCTCGTCTCGCCGCTGTTCGTTACCTTCCTGCTGACGAAGGTCAGCGGGGTGCCGATGCTCGAGAAGTCCGCGGATGAGCGCTGGGGCGGGCAGCAGGACTACGAGACCTACAAGCGAAATACGCCGGTGCTCGTCATGACGCCGCCGAACCGCGACCGTTCATGAAATTCCTGTGCCGCTCATGAATCCATGAGCGACTAACGGCCGCGATGCCGCTAGTGTCTTCGTCAACCACAAACGACAACCGTTTGGACTGCGAAGACACCTGGAGGTAACCGCCGTGAAGTCTATTGCCGCAATGACATTGGCCCTGGTCGGCGCCGCCGCGTCGGCCGAAACCCTGTTCCCGATGCCGTCGGTGCCCGACGTGACGGACGGCGACGGCTGGGCGATCGGCCTGGGCGCCGGGTTCGAGTACGAGGCCGAGTACGACGGCTCCGACCAGTACGGGGTCGAGGTCGAGCCGGCATTTATCGTGCAACGTCGCCGGGATAACCACGTCTGGTTCCTGGAGGGCCAGGAGCTGGGCTGGCGTGGCCGCCTCGACGATCTCTGGCTCCTGCAGGCTGGACTGCGCTTCGAGGGTGGCCGCGAGGAGTCCGAGGCCCCCGAACTGGCTGGCCTGGGCGATGTCGACGACGAGCTCGTCGGCATGGCCGAGGTACGCCGCGCCCTGGGCGGCAACTGGTCGAACTGGGCGGCCGCACGCCTGATGGCGGGCGGCAGCGACATCGGCGTGCTCGGGGTCGGCGCCGTCGGGCACACCTTTGCCGCCGGGAATCCGGGCATGGGTGTCGACCTGTTCGCGTTCGTGACCTTCGCAACCTCCGAATTCATCAACCGGGACTTCGGCATCACTGCAGAGCAGAGCGCAAACTCCGGCCTGCCCGAAACGTCCCTCGACGGCGGCTACCGCTCGGTCGGCATCCAGGCCGTCGGCCGCTGGCGCTTCGGCGAGCACTGGCAGTTGCAGTTCGAGGCCGGCTACGAGAAATACAACAGCGATATCGCGGACAGCCCGATCGCGGTCGACGATTACGAGACGGAGGTGGGCCTCAACCTGCTGTATCGCTTCTGAGCGGCACCGTTTGGTGCATACTGAACACCAGGATCATGGCAACAGAAAGCAACTCCACCGTTCTCGGCGTCGCGTCGATGTCGAAGACGCTTCCCGTCGTCGGCGTCGTGCTCATCGTGCTGTTCGTATTCGTCAAGCCGGAGGCGACCGCGGGCTACGGCTTTGTCGAGCGCCTGCTCTTCTGGACCGCGCATATCGGCCTCGGGCTCGCCAGCCTCGTGCTGGCCGGCAAGCTGCTCCGTCCCGCGCTGGGCAGGGCGATGCCGTTGACGGCAGCCGTTCTGATCACGGGCATCGCCGGTGCGGCGATGCTCGCACCGGTCTATGCCTGGCTCGAGCGATTTGCGCCCGCGGGGCCGGTCGAGGAACCGGACAGCTGGCTGGACCTGTTTGCCGCGCAAGGCCCCTTGCAGTCGGTCATTGGCGAGTTTCTCGAGGTTACGCCGGTCTTCCTGGCGGCCTGGTTCGCGGTCAACCTGCCCTTGCTGCTGGCTCGTCCGGTCTTCCACGCCAGGCCGCCGGACACACCCACGGGACCGGGTGGCGGCCGCGTCGCATCGGGTCAGTCCAACGAGACGCCGGAAGCCGGCGATGATCCCAGGGAACAATTCTTCGCACTGATACCGCGGGCGCTGGGGCAGGACATCATCGCCGTATCCTCGGACATGCATTACCTGCATGTGCACACCACGCTCGGCAAGTGCATGGTGCTCGGCACGATTCGTGATGCAGCAAGCTTGCTGGGAGACGCGGGCCTGCAGGTGCATCGCTCTCACTGGGTGGCACATGCTCATGTGCGGCGCATCGCGAAGCGCGGTTCGGCATGGGAATGCGTGATGACGAACGATCTAAGGATCCCGGTCAGTCGCCGCAACCGCGCCAGGGTAACCGAGTGGTATGGCTCCGCCGGCAATGTCGTCTCGATTGCCTCTCGCAAGGCCGGTTGATTCCCGCCATTGGCGGCAATTCGGCCCGCCAGCGATCTAACTCCCCCGGTTACAAATTCGTTCTGACTGAAGCATTTCGAAACAACCCGAAATGCCTGTGAGACCAATCCCGGTCTCTTCCCTGCCAGACTTCGTTCCATCAAATCGTTACTCGGGCTGCCGAGAGAAAGAGAGCGGAGTAGAAATGAAACATACACTCATCAACCTTGCAGTTTTCAAAGCAGCGTGGACCGCTGTCCTGATCAGTGCTGCGGCAGGCGCGCCCGTCATCGGTGTCATCGCCGTCGCGATTGCGGTCGGGATTCACCTGTGGTCCTGCGACAATCCCGACGCTGAGATTCGCTTGCTGCTGGCCGCCGCGTCACTGGGTTTTGCCTGGGAGTCCGCGATCGTCCTCGCAGGCCTTCTCGAATACTCGTCCGGCATCTGGGTGCCCGGGCTGGCCCCCTATTGGATCGTGGCGATGTGGGTCCTGTTCGCAACGACATTGAACGTCGGCATGCGCTGGCTGCGGCGCAGCACGACCGTTGCGGCTACGGCCGGTGCCATCGGCGGCCCCCTGGCCTTCTTCGCCGGCTCGAGCATCGGCGCCGTCGAGCTTGTGTCTCCCGCCATTGCGCTGACCTGTATCGGCATCGGCTGGGCCGTGATGCTGCCGCTCCTGGTGAAGCTCGCAATTCGGCTGGATGACAGTCACCGCCTGGTCGAACAGTCGGCCTGATCGCGCCCAAGCCTATTGAACTCAGGAGAATCCCAATGTTTAGCCCACGACAAGCCTTGCAGTCGCTCGTTGCTGCCGTTGCCTCGAGCATGATCTGGTCCGCCGATACCGCTTCGGCGGAGGCCTACCAGGCCGACTGGCAGTTCGAAGTCCTGCTCAACGACAAGCCGATCGGCTTCCACAGCTTCAGCCTGGCGGGCGACGGTGAACGCCAGACCCTCACAACGGAAGCGCAGTTCGACGTGAAATTCCTCTTCGTCAATGCGTTCCGCTATCGACACGACAACACCGAGATCTGGGGCAACGGCTGCCTGGACAGCATCAATGCCACCACCGACAGCAATGGCGACTTGTTGTCGGTGCGCGGGCAACGCCTTGGAAGCTCTTTCCGACTGGAAGGCCAGCCAGCAGAACCGCTGCCCGGTGAGTGCATACAGACCTTTGCCTACTGGAACCCGGACATACTCGACTCGTCGCAGTTGCTGAACAGCCAGACGGGCGAGCTGGAAGATGTCACTGTCACCCGGGAGAGCCTCGACGTGGTCGACATCAACGGAGAGACCGTGGAAGCGATTCGCTATCGCCTGCTGGCCAAATCGGGCGCGATTACGCTCTGGTATTCGAATGACGACAGTCGCCGCTGGCTCGCGCTGGAGGCGCCCGCCAAAGGCGGTCGCACGCTTCGCTATATACCGGTTCGGATACCCGCCGCCGCCGATTTACTGGCTTGATTATCAAGGGAGCTACTGAAGTGAACGCATTCCGGCAACCCGCAAGTCGACCACTGCTGCTCGCCTTGTCCACGGTACTCGTCGGCACGGGCTGCGCCTCGCTGCCGGCCACCGAAGAGATTCGCACCGAGAGCTACGTCGACCTCGAACGATTCATGGGAGAGTGGTACGTCATCGCGAGCATTCCCACGGCGATCGAGAAGAATGCTTACAACGCTACTGAAACGTATCATCTCGACGACGACGGCACTATTGCCACGACTTTTTCATTTCGAAAAGGCGGTTTCGACGGCAAGCAGAAAACCTACAATCCTCGCGGGTTCGTACGTGACGCCTCCTCGAATGCCGAGTGGGGCATGCAGTTCATCTGGCCGATTAAAGCGGACTATCGCATCGTCTATGTGGACGACGACTACTCGCAGACGATCATCGGTCGCAACAAGCGCGACTACGTATGGATCATGGCAAGAACGCCTACGATCTCGCGTGAGGATTTTTTCGAGCGCGTCAGGCTGCTACGTGAACAGGGCTACGACACGGAGAAACTCAAAGTCGTTCCACAACGCTGGGACGGCGTAGAGTCGAGCTATAGCCTCAACGTCGAGAGCGCAGCTCGTCCCTGAACGAACGGCTGACATGAAAATGGGGTCGAACCGATTTTTGTCTCCGATGAGACCTGTGCAGAAATCGGTTCGACCCCATTATTTTAGGAATACCTCGCAATCGAGCAACGCGCGTTCGAGGAGCTCGACGACGAAGTCTATGCAGTCGAGTTCCCGCGCGCGCTAGCGACGGCGTTTTCGGGCTCAAAAATGGCGGTTAGCGCTGTTTTGGAGGGCCATTTGAGCGAGAAAAACACCAAAACATCAATCACTTATCGGGGTCCGACCCCCTCCTGTGGTCCGACCCCCTCCGTGATTGATTGTGTGGGACAATGTCCGGTGGATGCTTAGCATCCCGCTGCCCTATCCGACACGAAAGGCAAGGGAGAATAAAAATGGGTTACTACGACAAGCCATTGACCCGCATTCAGGCTGGACGAGCGGCACTGGTTGCATCCTTTGTCATGCTGGGCACCAGTCCGGCCATGGCCCAGGAGGAAGACAAGTTCTATATATCGGCCGGTGCTTACTCGGTCCTGCGGTACGAGTCAGCAGTCTCGCTGACGGAAACCAACCTCGGTGCCGGCATATCAATCAGTCCGAGAGACACGCTCGGACTGGACGGTGAGCAAACGGTCTTTCGACTGGATGGCCTCTACCGATTCAATGCCCACCACGCGATGACGTTTTCATGGTTTCGCATCAACGCCGATGCCAGCAAGACCCTGGTGGACGACATCGAATGGGTCGATGAGAATGGTGATACGGTCACTATCCCTACTGGAACCAGTGTCAACTCGTCGCTGGGTTACGATATCTACAAGCTTGGATACCTGTGGTCGTTCTACCGTTCTGACAAAGTCGAACTCGCTGCCGGCGCCGGGCTGCATATGGCGGAGGTGAGGTTCGGACTGAATGTGGATTCCGCAGTCATCGGCTCCGATTTGCGAACAGCGAAATCGAATCTACCGATGCCAGTCCTTTCGTTCATGCTCAACTACAATGTAACACCCAAGTTCGACTGGTTTCTCAGGTCGCAGCTATTCGCGCTTGACATGGGTGAATGGAGAGGCGTGTACTCGGACATCGAGTTGGGGATGAAATATCAATTATTCGAACACATCGGGATTGGCGCCGGGATCGGATCGAACGGACTGGATGTCGTGCGGGAGTATGATGACTCTCGTTTCGAATACGAAAACCAGGTTGCCGGGCTGAACTTCTTCGTTTCGGCGAACTTCTAGCCGGCAGGTCACGATCGAGCCCACTCAACAGGTCGGACGCGCCAATTGCATTTCGGTAACCGCCGCCCTTCATATCCTCTGCACTAATCAGTCGCGCTCCAGCGGATAATCCGCCACTGCCTCGTACGCCGGGAGCGAGGTCGGGTATCTCCGTTCTTGGCGTCGGGTATGAAGCGAGGCGGACGATGACCACGTCCGCCTTCGGATCGACATAGATCGTCTGGCCATGCACGCCGCGCGCGGCGAAAGCTCCGTTCTCATTGTGGAAAAGCCACCACATGCTGCGGTAGCTGCCGCCTTTCAGCGTCGTGTAGCCGGCTTTAGCAAACGCTTCCTTGCTACCGCCGCGGCGAATATTGGCTACCACGTCCGACGAAAAGAGCCGCTTGCCGTTGAGCTCGCCCTCGTTGAGCATCAGCTGGCCGATGCGGCCGAGATCACGGAGGCCCGCGCTCAAACCGCCGCCCGCGAAGGGCGTGCCCTTGCCGTCGACGGTTATGTAGGCATCCTGCTCGGCACCCATGTGCCTCCAGATGCGCTCCGACAGCAGCTCGGTCACTTCCAGGCCGGAAACGCGGGATATGATCCAGCCGAGGGCGTCGGTGTTGATCGTCTTGTAGTGAAACGCGTCGCCGTGATTACCTTCCGGCCGCAGAAATGGGGTCGAACCGATTTTTGTCTCCGATGAGACCTGTGCAGAAATCGGTTCGACCCCATTGTTTTTTTTGGGGGTAAACTCTCACAGGGCCGGCGTTGACGACGTTACGCCCAACCAGAAGGAGACGCCTATGGCGCGACGCACTCACCGGGCTGTATCGCCTGAAGAAACGACCGGCCAGGTACCGACTCGTGGCCGCTAGACACCTGGCGGCTGCCCTCATCCCGCTGCTGGCCGCCGCGGGCTGCGCAAGCAGCACGCTCGAGCCGTGGCATACGGCACGACTGAGCGAAGACTTTCGTGCGGGCGACGACGTTGGTACGTTCGAGGAGTACCTCGCAATCGAGCAACGCGCGTTCGAGGAGCTCGACGACGAAGTCTACGCAAAGGTCGGCACCGGGCCCGAAAACCTGCTCGTTCGATTCAGTCGCGGCAGCGCGTCCGACCCCGAGACCTTCCCGCAGAACTACAATCGAAGCTACGTTCTCGACGTCGAGTCGCCGCGGGGCGGCGTGCTGATGCTGCACGGCATGTCAGACTCACCTTACAGCCTTCGCGCCCTCGCCGAGTCATTGAACGAGGCCGGATTTCATGTCGTGGCACTGCGGCTGCCCGGTCACGGCACCGCACCCGCGGCGTTAACGCGCACGCGCTGGCAGGATTTCGCCGCGGCCGTCGAACTGGCGATGGCCTATCTTGCCGATGCAGTAGGCTCGCGGCCCATTCACCTGGTGGGATTTTCCAACGGCGGTACCGTCGCCCTCAATTACGCCCTCGACGCGCTCGAGGCGCCCGACAGGCCGCAGGCCGCCAGCCTGGTGCTCATCGCTCCGGCAATCGGCATCACGCCGGCGGCGGCGCTCGCCGGCCCCAAGGACTGGCTCGGTTCGATACCCGGCCTCGGGCGATTTCGTTACAGCTCCATGGGACCGGAGTTTGACCCGTTTCGATACCGGTCTTTCCCGACCAACGCAGCCAAGCAGACACATCGATTGACCGGCCGCGTCGCGAACGGTGTCGCGGGGGTGGAACGCACGGGCCGCGGCGCAATGATGCCGCCGATACTCGTGATCAAGTCCGCCGTCGACAGCACGGTGTCCAATGACGCAGTCATCGATCGATTGCTGGGGCGATTACCTGACAACGGTAACGAGTTCATTCTTTTCGACGTAAACCGCCGGGCTGTCACGAGTTCCTTGATCGTGGACGACCCGGGACCGTTCGCGCGCCGTTTGATCGATTCATCGTCCCTGCCATTCGCCGTAACGCTGATCAGCAACGAATCGACGGAGAGCGACCGGGTCGTCGCGAGGCGCAAGCCGGCCTTTGCTGCAGAGTTTTCTCACCAGGCCCTGCTCGAGGAGACCTGGCCGGCGGACGTCGTCTCCCTGTCTCACATTGCGTTGCCGTTCCCAGTGGACGACCCGCTATACGGCCGGTACAGGCCGGAGGACGGCAATCGCCTGTACCTGGGTTCGGTCTCACTGCGCGGCGAGCGTGGCATCCTGCGCATCCCGGACAACTGGTTTACACGACAACGCTATAACCCTTTCTACGACTACATGGAAAAGCGGATTCTCGAATGGTTCGGTGGCTGACCAGACGAGCACCCAAGGCCTCCACCCGGGGCGGATGGAGCCGGTCTCGTTGCTTTGACGGTTCCCGAAGCAAGCTGTTATCTTCCGCCGACGTAGTCCCTGTTCCGGATTCCCTGCTGAACTGCCACCCTGGAGACGCCAGTTGAAGCGCCCGGCGCCGCACAGACGGCTGCTGGCCCGCCTGCGTTTCAACCTCGAGCGGCTGGTACTTCGCGGCCTGCATGCCCGTTTGCTGCTGGCACTGGGCATCATCGTGACCGTCGCCCTGCTCGGTGGCAGTCTCGCGATGCTGTTCGGCACGGGCTTCGCCGGTTTCGGCGACGCCGCATGGTGGGCCTTCTTGCGACTGACGGATCCGGGCTACCTAGGCGAGGACGAGGGGCTCTCGCTGCGCGCCGTCTCGACCGTGGTGACAGTGCTCGGCTACCTGGTCTTCCTGGGTCTGCTGATCGCGATCCTGACTCAGTGGCTGAACGAGATGGTCTCGAGGTTACAGGCAGGACTAACGCCGATTGCCGTTTCGGGACACATCGTCATTCTGGGCTGGACGGAGCGCACACCTACGATCGTCTACGAGCTGCTGGGAACGCGAAACAGGTTGCAGCGATTTCTCACGCAGCACGACAAGCGCGATCTCAAAGTCGTGATCCTGGCGGAGCAAGTCGACGAGGCACTGATGCGCGAACTCCGCGAACAGCTCGGGCCGCTCTGGAACGATCGCCAGGTGCTGTTGCGCTCCGGAACGCCGCTGCGTCGTGAGCACCTGGACCGGGTCGCCTTCCAGGACGCCGCCGTGCTGATCCTGCCCGGCGCCGAGTTCCAGGAACGCAATCCGGAGATCGTCGACGCCGAGACCATCAAGACCCTCGTGGCAATTTCCGCGTTCGCACGCAGCGCCGGCACGGTCCCTCCGCCGGTTGTCGCAGAACTCTGCCACGGCGAGCGGTCGAACGTCGCTCGCAACGCGTACGCGGGATCGAGCGAGATCGTCGCGACGGACGACATGATGAGCCGGCTGCTCGCCCAGAGCCTTCATCAACCGGGGCTTTGCAGCGTATTCTCGGAGCTGCTCACGCTGAACAAGGGAAACACCATCTATGTGCGCGACGTCGAACAACTGGCTGGCGCTCGCTTTGGTGACGCCCGCGCACGCGCCAGCGACGCAATTCCAATTGGCCGGATCCGTGGTGACGATGGTCAGCTGACGCTCAATCCCGACCCGGACAGCAAGCTGCAGCAAGGTGACTTGCTGGTATTCATTGCCCGCAGCTACGATGCCTGCGCGCCCGGCCAGGAAGTCCGGAACGCGGCCCTGATGGCTTCGCCGGCGCCATCGCCGCACCCGGTCATCGAGCGCGCGCATCGCCTGCTCATCCTGGGATGGAGCCGCAAGCTTCCGGCGCTGTTGCGCGAACTCGGGGGGTATGGCGAGGACGTGTTCGAAATCGACGTGGTGTCGAGGACATCCCTGGCCGAGCGGGAGCAATTGCTCGCGCGCCAGGGTATCCAGCCGTCGAGCAGGGTGCGTCACATCGAGCTCGGCTTCACCGCTCCCGGCGTCCTCGAGCGCCTCGAGCCGCAACGCTATGACCGAATCCTGGTGCTGGCCAGCGAGCGGCTCGCCGAGACGGACCAGGCGGATGCAACGTCCGTTTTTGCGTACCAGGTACTCACCGGCCTGCTGCCGGAGCAAGGCCCCCGACCGCAGCTGCTGATCGAACTGCAACATGCCGAGAACCTCGCCCTGTTCCCGGCGGAACAGGACGTCATCGTAAGTCCGCTGCTGGTCAGCTACCTGCTGGCCCAGGTGGCTCTGCGCCATGAACTGGCGGCGGTCTACGAAGAACTCTGCCGTCCCTGGGGAGCCCAGATCGTTCTCTACGGCATCGATGAGTACCTGAGCGGCGACGCGCCGGTTCGTTTCGGCGATCTCGAGCTGGCCGCGGCGGATCGCGGCGAGATCGCACTGGGTGTGCGCCGCGGCCCCAACGAACTCCTGCTCAATCCCGGCCATGACTTCGTGTGGACGCCCGCCCCTACGGACGATGCGGTGATTCTGACGCGGTATGCGGATCAGCCGGGACGGCAGTCCGGCGACTGACCGGCCCGCAAAGCGTCACACGCCGACTGGACGGCGTGTGAAATGCATCCGCTGCTTCATCCCGGCAATGGCTTCCCGGTGGCGGTTCCCGGGTCTTTGATAACTGCGCCCGCCGTCCGCTGATGTAACGGCCCGACTGATCCCGGTTTAACCAAGGTGTAATTGTCATCCCGGACACGCTCCGATAGTGTCCGGACGACGGTAGCCGATTCGCGGCTACGCCTCCCGCGCGGTCGCACGCAGCGGATCGATGTGCGAAGCGAGCATCGGGTGGGCGAAATTCAGTTTCCGGCCGTGGCAATGTCCGCCACATGGGAGTCCAGCGGTGTTCAATAATGTGCATTCTTTAGTGAATGCGACTGTCTTGCTCGCCTGTTTGCTTGCCGTGCCTTGTCTGGCGGGCGCGGAAGAATACGGTGCCGATGCCAGCCTGGCGCAGGAACTGACCAATCCCGTTGCCGACCTGATGACGATTCCATTCCAGATGAATTTCGATCGGGACATCGGTCCGGCCGATGGCGGTCGACGATTCCTGATGAACATTCAACCCGTCATACCGTTCGACTTCAACGATGACTGGAACCTGATCACACGAACCATCCTGCCGGTAATCGACCAGAGCGACATTTTTCCCGGAGCGGGGTCGCAGTTCGGCCTGGGCGATCTTTTCCTCACGACATTCTTCTCACCGAAGCCGGAGGGCGCCGGCGGTTTGATCTGGGGCGTCGGCCCGGTATTCCTGCTGCCGACAGCGACCGATCCGTTGCTGGGTTTCGAAAAGTGGGGGACCGGCGGCGCCGCGGTCGCGCTCGTTCAGCGCGGGCCATGGACGTATGGCGGGCTGGTCAACCACGTCTGGTCGTTCGCTGGCGAAAGCGATCGAGAAGACATCAGCAACACGCTTGCGCAGCCGTTCGTGAGTTATACGTGGCCGAGTGCCTGGACCTTGTCGGTGGTGTCCGAAAGCAACTACAACTGGGAAGCCAGCGAGTGGTCCGTGCCCGTCAACGTCGGGCTCTCGAAGCTGGTATTTTTCGGCCCGCTGCCGGTCAATTTCCAGGCGGGCATCGGCTACTGGCTCGAGTCCCCTGACAGGGGTGCCGAAGGTGTCCGCTTTCGCTTCCAGGCCACGGTGGTGCTGCCCCGGCCATGACCGAAACCGCTTCGCGCGGGGAGGCACGCAACGGCTTCGACGCCCGGTTCGCTGCAGCCGCCCGGCGGCGCGTGTTCGCCGCCTCCCGGACGTCCCCGTTGGTACAACAGACGATCAAGGGAAGCGCGCGAATATCTCCGCTATTGCAGCATCGAGCACCTCGGCCTGGTTCTCCAGCGTGCTCTGCGTGATGCGCTTGGTCGCAGCACCTTCCCAGACGAGCTGGTTGCGGGCGCGGTCCACGATATCGACCCCCAGCGTACCCTCGGTCCGCTGCACGACTTCGGTCGTCGACCCCGACATGCTCCAGCCACTCCAGGTGCCGTAACGACCGCGACCATGGTGCATGCTGGCACTCGTCGACGGACGGGACTGCAGCGTCTCCCGCGTCGAAATGACGAAGTTGATCAGCAGGTCCGGATTCGAGTCCGAGCGAGTAAAACCGGCGTTCTCCATCTCACGGGTGGCCGATTCCATCAGCTGGTTGCTGGTCAGCGAGCGAACCGATCCCCGGTCCGTACCAAGCGGCTGGAAGAAACCGAACGTCCGGAACTGGCTCCAGTCGGCGGCGGGATCCGAATTCGTGATGATCCGAGGCCCGCTCGAACAGGCGGACATGCTGGCAATTATGAGTACCGCCGAGAATACGCGATACGACCGTCGGCTCTGGCTGATCACTAAAGGGAACTCCTCAGTATTGGCAATATTCTCGAGACAAGCGTCGATACTGTCCCCGACGCCGGCGCGGCAGCGCGCCTGCAATCACTCAACGGCCTCCGGCTTCAAGTAATGCTGATCCAGGAACTCAACCAGCGTGTCGGCCCAAACACGGAACTCTCGCCGCGCGGCGGCGCGATTGCTCACCCGGTTTGCGTGGACCGCAAAGCCACCGCCCCGCCTCGCCGAACGACGATCGACCGCTCGCCCGAGGAGATCACCCGTCAGTGAATCGAACGCCTCGACGAACAGCGTTGCCGCGCCCGTATTCGCGGCGTACGTCCGCGAGCGGCCGGCACGGCTCGTGTCCGGTGCAGTGATATCGAGGTCGACGATTGCCGGCCTGATGACCAGCACGTCGTCATCGGCGTAGTTCACGACGGCATAGCCGGCCGCCTCCAGCCGTTCGGTGAAAACGTCCATGAATAGCGCTGCGACATCGGCCTTGATTCGCTCCACGTCGCTGGCCCTGACATTCTGCGATCGGCCGCGATTCTGGTCGCGCTGCCAGTTGCTGCGGAACGCCACGTGCGGCTCGAGAATGGCGACCCGCCGGAACACGCTGAAATCCGCTTCAGGATTTATGAATGCCCCCGCAACGCTGCTGGATTCGATCTGCACCAGCCCATCCCAGGTCGTTTGCTCCTCGGCCTCCTCCTGCGCCGGCAGGGACAGAGGCAGGATCAAAATGGACGCTGCGGCCAGCCAGCGTGCAGGCCGGTACATTTTCTTCGTATTGTTGGTTACGTCTTTCATGCTTTGAAGCCCCGTACTAGAGTCGGTTTACTGAATCGTGACCGTGAGCGGTGCTCTCAGGGTCGTTTCGACAATGGTCCCGCGAGGAACGCTCACGCTTGCCCCGCTGGTCAGGATGGAGGCACCCGCTCCGACTCGCGCACCCGTGCGCGCCCCGGAACTGCCGCCAATGAGACCGCCGACTGCCGCGGCGCGAGCCGTCCTGCCCACGGTCCTGGCCGCCTCGCCATCCGCTTGTGCTGAGAGACCCTCGGTCGAGATCGGAACGAACACGTCATTAATCATCAGGTCCGTGAATTCCACGGCCAGTTCGGAAGACCCTACCGTGCGACCGGCCTGCCGCGCCTGCGCAATCCGGCCGTGGACAAAAGTGCCTCTCGGGACTGCGGTCACACCATTGACGACCAACGCGCCCTCGAGCTGCCCGCGGAAACGATGGCCAACACCGTGCTGACTCGAATCAATGGAATCGGACATCCGGATGACGAGCCTCGTCCCGGCAGGAACGGTGACCGTGTTACGGTTGGTCTGCGCGCTATAGGCTTCTGCAGCCGCAACCCCTGAACTCAGAAAAATGCCGACGACCTGGCTTTCCGGGAAAGCCTCGATGCCGCCGCCCGTGTTGAACATGACGATGCCATTGCTGCTGCCGACGAAATCGCCTTCGAGCAGCGTACCGTCGTATAGCTCCAGCGTATCGGCAGAGCCATTCCGGTCGCAAGCGATACAATAGCACTGCACAAAATCGTTATCGTACGTTTCATTGAATTCCTCACTGTTCCAGTCACCACGAATGTGGATCGATACTTTACAACGGCCGGAAACTGAACCTCGCGCCGCCGATACTCGCTTCGTACATCAATCCGCCGCGAGCCACCGTGAAGGTCGCCATGCCGCGGCGGAACCCGCCGACGGTAGAGGCATCGCGCTGGCCACCGCTGACGCCGGCCGAGCTGCCCCCGGTCGATGCCGTGGCTGATGCGGCGGCGGTAATCGCAACGGCCTTGGCCTGCGCGCTGAAGGCGAAGTCGCCGCGGGTGAATTCGTTGAACGCGCGCTCGTCTTCGAGAAAGACAATCATCCTGTAACCCTGTGCACCGAGCTGCAGGCCCACGGTCAACTGGGTCATGGTGGAATTTCCGACGTGTTCACCATTGACGAAAACCCGCCCGTTGCCGCGCGCGCCGCCGATACCGACACCGGCCCTGCCCACGCTCGGGAATACGGCATAAGCATAACTCTTGTCGAAGAAGCTGCCACTTTCGCCGGCGTTTCGGAAAATTTCGATGGTTTCCTGGAACCGGTCTTGTTCGGCCCGGGGGCTGGTGAACGGGGCGGCGAGCAGCATGAGCCCCAGCATGGCAGTGATTTGTCCGCGCACGGTATTGTCCTCTTCGGATTATGGCCGTCTATGTCGGGCAGCAGAAGGAGCCGAGGATCGGCTGGTTTCATCCGCACCATATCCGAGCCTGTCCGGCATGGCTATTGCACTTTGGTTAAACCCACCCCTCGGCCGGCCTCGATAATCGACCCGGATTCCGGCCGCCCGGCAGGCGCCGGCCAACCGCGCTGATACACCCCGGGTCGGATGCAAAGGCCGTTTGCCCGCGCGCCAGTTCGGACCGTATACTGAACGGTTGGAGAGCAGGCCGCCGGTGATGGGCGGCGGCGCCTTTAGCGTGCGGAAAACAGAGTGACCGGGGTGCAAATAGCATCCCTGGCAGGTCTTTGCGCACAGATAGTTTTTGACTGACCACGACATTTTGTTGCAGGCCAGTGAACCAGGTGACGGCCGCCTGGATAGCCGTTTCCGACTGCGACGACAACCATACACGAGCCCTGATGCTCAGGAATTGCACTCAAGTTAAACGCGCCACCAGCGCAGAGACGGTTGTATAGGGAATGGGCTGGTTACCGATTTGTTACGTCGCGATAGCGACCCTCTCGACGACAATCGCGGTTATTTATCTCGCTGCCTGGTTCATGCAGCGCAAAGAGTGGTCCAACCTTGCTTTTGCGGTGCTCGCGGTGAGTATCGCCGGTCTCGCGGTGACCGAACTCTGGTTGTTGCAGGCGCAGACGCCGGACGAGTATGCCACGGCACTGCGCTGGCTCAACGTTCCGGTCTGGTCAGGCTTTGTCGCCCTGCTGGCACTCGTCTACTTGCGTCTGCAGCCGAGGTTCGTATGGGTGGGCGGGCTGGCCGCGGCCTTGCGGACGGCCTCACTGGTGGCGAACTTCGTCTCGGGACCGAACGTCAATTTCCTCGCCGTGACCGGGGTCGAGCACGTCACCTTCCTGGGCGAATCGTTCGCAATGGCGCGCGGCACCCCCAACCCCTGGATGATCACAGGCCAGGCCGCCCTCCTCCTGTCGGTGATATTCCTTGTCGACGGCGGCATCAATGCCTGGCTCAGGGGAGAGCGCGTGCGCTCGCTGGTATTGTCGGGCAGCCTGCTTGCCGCCGTCCTGTTGGGCGGCATCCTGGCAATCCTGGTGTTCTGGGGCTTCGCCCAGGTGCCGTTCATGATGACCCCGTTGTTCGTGGTCGTTGCCACTTTCATGGGTATCGAACTGAGCGTCGGACTCTCGAGGGCGGCGCGAGCGGAGCGCGATGTCGAGTTGAAGGATGCCGCGCTGAGCCTCAGCGAGCAGCGCCTCAATCTCGCAGCCGAGGCGGCTAACGCCGGATTCTGGAGCCTCGACCGGGAATCGGGAGCGATCTGGGCCACCGCGAAAGCACGCGAGCTCTTCGGGCTGGCGCCCGGCGGCGATATAGACCTGGCGGACGTCCTCGAGCGGGTCCACCTGCGGGACCGGGCGTGGCTGGAACAGAAGATCAGGACGACGTCGGGTTCGGACGACGGTTACCGCGCCGAGTTCCGAATCGTCGATGCGGCCGGCGAGGTGCGCTGGCTCGGCGTTATCGGCCGCAACGTCGGCGCAGCCAGGGGCGAGCCGAGGACGCTGATGGGCGTGGCCGTGGACATCACGGCACGGCAGGCGATGCAGGACGAGATCCGGCAGCAGCGGGCAAGACTCGAGCTCATGTCGAAGACGACGACCCTTGCCGGGCTTTCCACTGCCATCGCTCACGAGTTGAACCAGCCGCTGGCGACGATCCTCACCAATGCCGAGGCGGCCCAGACCCTGCTGGCAGACTCACACCCCAACCTGCGCACGGTCAAACAGATCCTGGCTGACATCGTCAGCGCCGACCTGCGCGCAGCCGACGTGATTCGGCACCTTCGCGGGCTTGCCGAACGCGGCGAGCCCCGGCGCGAAGCGCTGTCGATTCACGATACCATCCACCAGGTGCTTCGATTGCTGGCCAGCGAGATCGACGGCCGCGGCATAACCGATGGATCTCGACCTGGCTCCGGCACTGCCGTCGGTCGAGGCGGACGCCGTGCTGATCCAGCAGGTCCTGCTGAATCTCCTGGATAACGCCTGCAATGCCGTGGCGGACAAGCCGGCCGGCGAACGCCAGGTGTCGCTGGTCACCCGCATGCAGGGCGACATGGTCCTGCTCGAGGTCACGGACAACGGCTCCGGGCTGGCCGATCTGGATCGTGTCTTCGAGCCTTTCTATTCGACCAAGCCCGACGGGCTCGGCATGGGCCTGCCAATAGTACGTTCCATCGTGAACAGTCACGGCGGGCGTGTCTCGATCGAGTCGACGCCGGGACGCGGCACCACGATCCGTGTTTCGTTGCCTGTCAATGGACCAGCGTCATGACCGCCGCACCGATCGTCTACGTGCTCGACGACGAGAAGGAGATGGTCACAGCCCTGACGAGACTGCTCCGGGCCCTGGGTTTCAGGGTGTCGGGCTTTACCAGTGCGAAGGAGTTCCTCGCACGCAAACGCAGCCGGGGTCCCGCCTGTCTCGTGCTTGACGTGGCGATGCCCGACATGGACGGTCTCGAGGTCCAGCGACTTCTGCGCAACAGCGGGGAGGCGATTGCCGTCGTGTTCCTCACGGGCCACGGCGATATACCCATGAGCGTGCGCGCGATGAAGGCGGGGGCCGAGGACTTTCTAACCAAGCCGGTAGTCGCGGAGGACCTCGTGCCGGCAATACACCGCGCCCTGCAGCGCGCCGCAGATCTGCACGCTGAAAGTGACGAGCTCGTGGCACTGCGAAAGCGCTTCGAGTCGCTCACGCGGCGTGAGCGGGACGTACTCCGCGAGGTCGTCGGCGGCAAGAAGAACAAGCAGATTGCCGCGAAGTTCGGCACCGGCGAGCAGAACATCAAAGTGCACCGCGGGCGCGCGATGCGCAAAATGAAGGCGGGTTCGCTGGCGGAACTGGTCCTGATGGCCGAGAAGCTCGGCATTCTGCCCTCGCGCTGAAATACCGATTGCAACGCCTTGCCAGTCCCGGCCGGTGGACCACATCGCGAGCCACCTGCTCCCCGTTTAACCTAGGTCCAATAGACGCCTCGCGACCGATTGCATAAATTGCGGAAGCGTCGTCGTCATGCCGTGAGGTGTTCGGGCGACGCCGCAAAGTCGTTGGTCAGAGACCGCCCCGGTCTTCGCAAGCCGCATCAACAGGTAGACCTTCAGCTCGAACTCGCTCCGGGAGAGATGGGATGCAAGCAATATTGAGTCAACGCGTAAGTGAACTGGTCACTTACGGCTGGGAGCCGGTAACCACGACGGAGACCACGGCGTCACTCAGCGGACGCCGGCCATTTGCATGGTGGGTGTTCCTGATCGTGCTTTTCCTGTTTCCGCTGTTCGGCGGCCTGTTGTACCTGATTTTCTGGCTCGCTACCTCGAAGGCGACCGTATTCCTGCATGCGGAAGGCAACGAGCTGAAGGTCGCCGGTGACACCTGGCTGATCAAACTCCAGGAAGCACAGAGAGACACCTACGTCGAGCGGCAGCAGCAAATAAAAGAGCAGGGCTTCCTGAGCGTAATGTGGCCGCAGCTTCTCGTTTCGCTGATCTTTATCGGGATCTGGGTCTATCTTCTCAAGACCTACTATTAGCGCCGGGCCATGCGGGGCCACAGGGGCTTTGATCCACAACGGGGGTACCGATGAGAATACCTGGCCTGCTGTATGCTGCGCTGCTCGTGCCGAACGTGGCGGCGTGGGGCCAGACCGCCGCAGCGGATTCGCGCTTCGGCATCGGCCTCGAAACCGGCGGTGTGTGGTTTTCCCGGAACGACATCCGCATTCCGAGTGATTCCGGCAGCAAATTCGACATGACGGATCTCACCGGAAAGGGCCCGGCCTTATTCGCGCGCCTCGATGGGCACTGGAACGTCAACGACAAGCACGGGTTCCGCGTGGTACTGGCGCCGCTCGAGGTGTCCGACAGCGGTGACCTGCAGCAAGACACGGAATTCGCCGGTGAGTCCTTTCCCGCCGGCCCGACCGAGGGGACCTACAAGTTCAACATTTACAAGGTCACCTACCGCTACACGTTCGTCGACAAACCGGGCTTGCGGTGGCGGGTCGGCTTCACCGGTGCGGTTCGCGACGCGAACGTGGCGTTGCGGCAGGGCGCGCTTGCGGCCAACGACGACAATGTCGGCTTCGTGCCAGCGCTGCACCTGTCGAGCGATTACCGGATAGCCGATCGCTGGATGCTGCGCTTCGACTTCGACGGGCTCGCCGGAGGGCCCGGGCGGCTATTCGATATCGCCGTGAAGCTCGACTATGCGCTCAATGACGGCTGGCGCATCGGCGGCGGCTACCGGACGCTCGAAGGCGGCGCCGATACGGATGACGTTTACAGCTTCGGGTGGCTGCACTACGCGGTGCTCGACGTTCGCTACCAGTTCTAGGGCTGGAGGACGATAAATCGCTCTCGGCCAAACGAAGGCCGGCCCGCTGACTGATCGGGCCGGCCCGTTTCCCTCGGTGCCCGATCAGGCAACCGGCAGCACGGCGAAGCGCTGCGTAGCGCCGCGCCTGACGAGCGCCGGCACGGCGTCCCGGCCTTCGCGCTTCGCCTGCTCCAGGACCTTCTCGAGCTCGCTCGCGGAAGATACCGGCGTGCGATCGACCTGCAGCAGGATGTCACCGGGCCGGATACCCTCGGCGCTTGCCTGGCTGCCGGGTTCGACCCGCGTCACGACCGCGCCATCGACGTCGTCGTCGACATCGAGCTGGCCGCGCAGCTCGTCGGTCAGCGGCGCGACGGCGATTCCCAGCCCGTCGAGGCTACGCTCGGCCTGCGACGCAGCGACGGCATTTTCCGGCGCGCCGAGTACTGCACGCAACGTGACGTAGGCGTCGTTCCGCCAGACCCGCAAGCGGGCCTCGTCACCGGCATCCGCCGAACCCACGAGCCTGCTCAGGCTCCTGGCGTCTTCGATATCACTGCCGTTGTAGGAGACGATGACGTCGCCGACCTGGACTCCCGCCTCTTGCGCCGGGCTGCCCGCCACGACATCGGTAACGAGCGCGCCGTCCGTGGATTTCCTGCCGAGACTGCCGGCCAGGTCCTCGTCGAGTCCCTGCAGCGCTACGCCCAGCCAGCCGCGATCGACGACGCCGTCGCGTTTGAGTTCGGCGACGATCTCGCTCACCTGGTTGGCCGGGATCGCGAAACCGATGCCGACGCTGCCGCCATTGGGCGAGAAGATCGCCGTGTTGACGCCGACGACTTCGCCGTCGGTATTGAAGACCGGGCCGCCGGAGTTTCCGCGGTTGATCGGCGCGTCGATCTGCAGGTAATCATCGTACGGACCCGACTGGATGTCGCGGCCACGCGCCGAAACGATGCCGGCCGTGGTCGTGCCGCCCAGGCCGAACGGGTTGCCGATGGCAACAACCCAGTCGCCGACGCGCGTTTCGTCGGAATCGCCGAACTCGGCCGCCTGCAGCTGATCTGCTTCGATTTTCAACAGCGCGAGATCGGTCTTGTCATCGTTGCCCACGACCGTTGCCGTGAATTCCCGGCCATCCAGTAATCTGACCGACACTTCGTCAGCCCCGTCGATGACGTGATTGTTGGTGACGATGTAGCCGTCCGTGTCGATAATGAAACCGGAACCAGCACCCCGCACGGGCTGCGGTTCGCGCTGCCCCATGCCGGGTGCACCGAAGAATCGCTCGAAGAATTCCCGCGCCTGCGGATCGCCATCGAACTGCGTCGGCTGTACGGACGCCTTCTTGCTCACCTCGATCGTGACGACCGTCGGTTCGACCTGGTCGACCAGGTCCGCGAAGCCGTCCTGCGGAATCGCTGCTCGAGCCGACGCTGCCCATGACACGGCGAGCACGGTCGCCAACGCACCGGCGGTGGCCCTGCTTCGGTTACTCGACAGCCTGGATATGCTTGCTGCTCTCATCGCCATCTCCTGATGAATGGATGTACAGCGATCATGCATAGCGCCGCCTTTCCGCCGGCTTGCCGGAACATTACGGATCGTTCATGTTCCCGTGACCCCGGCCGGGAACGGCTACAATTGGCGAACGTGAGGCTTACCGCGAGAAAGGGAAGTGCGAATCCTGGTCATCGAAGACGATGCTTCCGTCGCCGGCTACATCCGCAAAGGACTCGACGAACTCGGCTACACCGTGGACGTGGCGTCCGACGGCAAGCAGGGCCTGTTCCTCGCGACGACGGAATCCTACGACCTGCTCATCGTCGATCGCATGCTGCCGGGGATCGAAGGCCTGACTGTCGTCCAGACGCTCCGCGCGAGTGACACATCCGTTCCCATCCTGTTCCTGTCGGCATTGGGCGAGGTAGACGACCGGGTCAGGGGACTCGAGGCCGGCGGTGACGACTACCTGACGAAACCGTTCGCGTTCAGCGAGCTGAAGGCACGGGTGGACGCGCTCTTGCGCCGCAGCCAGGCGTCGGAGGCCCTGGTTACCGAACTGGTCGTCGATGGGCTCAGGATGGACCTGCTCTCGCGCACGGTCGAGCGCGACGGCGTAACGATCGACCTGCAGCCGCGTGAATTCCGGCTGCTCGAATGCCTGATGCGCAACGCGGGCCAGGTCGTCACGCGCACGATGCTGCTGGAGAAGGTATGGGACTATCACTTCGACCCGCAGACCAATGTCATCGACGTCCATATTTCGAGGCTTCGCAGCAAGATTGACAGAGGGTTCGACACTCCCCTCCTGGAGACGGTTCGCGGTGCCGGGTATCGGCTCGGATGAGGCTGCTCCGGACGTCGACCTTCCAGATTACGGTGCTGTACGCCGTCATGCTCGCGATCTCGACGGCGGCGGTTGCCCTGTTTCTCTATTGGTCGACCATCGGCTTCCTGCAGCGCCAGACGGACCAGGCGATCGAGATCGAGATTGCCGGGCTCCGGGAAACCTACAGGACCCAGGGCCTGAACGGGCTGAGCCGGGTCATCGGCGACCGGATTCGTGCCGGCGACGATGCCGAAGCGATCTACATGTTCGCCGACAATCGACTTCGACCGCTCGCGGGCAACCTCGAGGCATGGCCGTTGCTCGTCGCGACCGAGGAGGGCTGGTACCGCTTCCAGCTCGAATCGAACGGCCGGCGGACGACGGCGCGAGCACGCGTGCTGCAGCTGCGTGAAGGCCTCGTGTTGCTGGTCGGGCGAGACATCTCGGACCTGAACAGGCTGCTGACGCTCGCCGGCGGTGCGTTATTCTGGAGCGCAGGCCTCATGATCGCACTGGCAATGGTCGGCGGCGTGTTCATGAGCCGTCGAGTCCTCGGTCGAATCGAGAACATCAACGAAACGACGCGACGTATCATTGATGGCGACTTCAGCCAGCGCGTAACGACCCGGGGCACGCGGGACGAGTACGACCAGCTCGCCGACAATCTCAACGAAATGCTCGAGCGCATCGAAGCCCTGATGAGCGACATGCGGCACGTCGGTGACAGCATCGCGCACGACCTCCGCACACCGCTTACCCGTTTGCGGCAGGCGCTCGAGGCAACGGCGGAAAGCGACGATGTCGACGAGATGCGCGACGGAATCGGTGCAGCAATAGACGACACCGACCGCCTGCTGTCGACGTTCTCCGCCCTGCTCCGTATCGCCCGCCTGGAATCCGGCGCCATCCGGATCCGCAACGACCTCGTGCACTTGCCGGAGCTCGTCAGTGACGCCCTGGAACTCTACAGCGTGATGGCGGAAGAGCGCGATATCCGGATAACCACGGAGCTCACGACGGACTCCAGCGTCATGGGCGACCGCGACCTGGTGTTCCAGTTGATCGTCAATCTTCTCGACAACGCGATCAAGTACACGCCCGAGGGTGGCTGCATCCGGGTTCGCCTGGAATCCACTGAGCGAAGCGTCGTATTGTCCGTAACCGATAGCGGCCCCGGGATTCCCGCGGATCAGCTCGACAAAGTGACCCACCGTTTCTATCGGGTGGATGCGAGCCGGCAGCGCGCCGGCAGCGGCCTGGGTCTCAGCCTGGTTCGCGCCGTCGCCGAGCACCACGGCGCCGAGCTTCGCTTGTCGAACCTGTCGCCGGGCTTGAAGGTGGAGGTCGAGTTCCCGCGCGCGCGCTAACGACGGCGTTTTCGGCCTAAAAAATGGCGGTTAGCGCTGTCTTGGAGGGCCATTTGAGCGAGAAAAACACCAAAGCTCAATCACTTATCGGGGTCCGACCCGAATCACTTAATCACTTATCGGGGTCCGACCCGCTCCGTGCCGCGATGACGCCGATCTCCGTGCTGTCCGCGGTGAGCGCTTCACCGGCCAGGGATCCTGTCAACGCGCGAACGGTGAATCCTGCCTCCTGCAGCTCCCGGGCCACCTGGTCCCGCGAGAAATACTGCATCCAGTTCAGGACCTCCCAGTGGGTGGATGGCTCCACGATCACATAATGATCGAGAGAGACCATCTGCTCCGGGTACAACCACGTGCGATGCACGCCGACGTAGTCCGAGTCGGACCAGAACCCGCCCATCAGGCGTTCTTCGATATCCAGGCGCTCGGATAGCTGCGGAAAAACACCGCCGCTCAGAACATCCAGCACGAGCTTGCCTCCGGGCTTCAGCAGGGAATGAATCCGGCGCAGCAGCGCGCGCCTGTCCGCCGGAGACAGTGCACCGTAGTCATGGTAGATCAGCGTGACGATGTCGAAACCCGCCGGCAGTTCGTCGTTCAGGTAGTCGGCAACGAGGTATTCGAGCCTCACATCCGTTGTCGCGACCTGCGATCTTGCGTACGCAATGGCGGTGGGCGAGAAATCCACCCCTGTGACCGCTGCCCCACGGCCGGCGAACCGAGCCGAGTACAAACCCGGGCCGCAGCCGAGATCGCAAACGCGCTTGCCCGCGAGCCCCAGCTCCCTGTCCAGCCAATCCACCATCGTTTCGATAACCGTGATCGGACGCGAGGCGAGCGGGGTGTCCTGGGCCAGGTGGTACGCAAGCATCTGGCGGGCCAGATGGGGACGGGTCCAGAGATCCCTGATCGTCATCGACGAGTACGGGCGAGGCCGTACCGCCAGGTTTTTGAGTAGCTGATACAACCTCGGTCGCCGCGCCCGGATCAGGCGTCCTTGTCTGATCAATCCCTGCGGTTAACCACAATGGCAACTCCTCACTCGAGCCATCGGCCCGAGGGGGTTAAGACAAGCGGAGAAGAGGCCTCCGGGTAACAGACACAACCCGGAGGCCCCGCGCTCCGTTCAGGCATCCTTGCTCCTGCAATACTCGACCGCGCCTTCTATGGCCGCGTGCCGGTCGGCGAAGCGCTGCTGGGGAGGCACGCGATCGAGCACACCCATGCCGTCGAGCGCCTTAAGCGCCTGCTTCGGTATCGACGAGAGAATGACATGGCGGCCAAGCCGCACCGACAGGTCGATCATGTCGTCGATCGCGAGCGCGGCGCTCGGATCGATGTAGCTGGCATGCGTGAAGTCGTATATCACGACCTCGGGACCGCCGATTGCCTGGATGTCGCGGAGCGCCAGCTCGCGCGCCGACGCGTAGGAGAACGAACCATGCAGAATCGTGAGCAACACGCGTCCGCCCGCTATCCTGAGCAGGTCCTTCTCCTCTGCCGAGAGGGTATCGAGCTCGTCGATATTGGCGGACTGCTTCAGTCCCTTGAGCTGCTCCTGGGCCAGCCAGCGCGAGTTCACGAATCCCGCCATGATGATGCCGACCGCAACGGCGGTAATGAGATCGACGAAGACGGTCAGGGCGAACGTCACCAGCATGATGGCGACCTTCTCCCGCGGCAGCCGGCCGATGCGCTTCAGGTAGCGCCAGTCGATGATGTCCCAGCCGACTTTGATCAGGATCGCCGCCAGCACCGACGTCGGCACCATGGCGACGACAGATCCCAGGCCGAGCGCGACCGCCAGCAGTCCGATCGCGTGGATCATCCCCGATACGGCTGAGCGGCCGCCGGAGCGGATATTGACCACCGTTCGCATCGTCGCGCCGGCGCCCGGGATGCCGCCGATCAGTCCTGCGACGAAGTTGCCGATGCCCTGCCCGACCAGTTCCTTGTCGGAATCGTGCTGCGTCTTGGTGGCCGAATCGGCGACGAGCGACGTCAGCAGGCTGTCGATGGAGCCGAGCAGCGCCAGCATGAAAGCGGGCTGCAATGCGACCACGAACAGGTCGAGCGAAGGTACCGGAAGGTGAAGCTGCGGCAGGCCCGACGGCACCGGGCCGATAACCGGCAGCTGGGCGGGAAGGAAAGTCGCGGCCGCCGTCGCAATGACCAGTACGCCGAGCGGTGCCGGAATCGCCTTTGCGAGACGCGCCGGCCAGAAGACCAGCAGCAGCAGGGAAACGGTGGCGAGCATCAACGCCCCGGTGTTGACGTCACCCGGCACCAGGTCCTTCCAGCTGGCGAGGGTGCCGAGCACACCGTTGGCAGCCGCTGGCAGCCCCACCGCGGGGAGCGACTGCATGACCAGGATGATCACGCCCACGCCGGTCATGAATCCGGAGATGACGGACGCCGGCGTGTAGGCAACGTAAGAACCCACCCGGGCGAGGCCGAACAGCATCTGCAGGACGCCGCCGAGCGCCACGATCATGAATGCTTCGGAGAGATTCGACGAGTGCGCGGCAACGACCGCGCCCATGACCACGGTCATCGGTCCTGTCGGCCCGGAAATCTGCGACGGTGTGCCGCCGAAGAGCGCGGCAAAGAAGCCGGTTGCGATCGCCCCGTAGAGTCCGGCGATCGGTCCGGCACCCGAGGCAACGCCGAAGGCCAGGGCAAGCGGCAGCGCGATCACGGCGGCCGTGATGCCGCCGAACAGGTCGTTCTTCAGGGCATCCGCGCCGTAACCCCGCCGCAGCAGGTCGACGAGATTGGGTACCAGCAGGCGGCCTATGGACATGCGAGAGATCATCCCTGGAAGGTGGCGGGATCATCTCGCAACGGGCGGTCTCGTGCCAGCGGTTCGATCGTGATCGCGCTCGCGGCAGGGTCGCCGGAAATCAACCCTGGAAAACGCGCTCCCCATCCATCCACGTCTCGCTGATGCGAATATCCGGGATCGCCGCCGGTTCGACGTTGCGGGGATCGGCTTCCAGGATGACGAGGTCGGCAAGCTTGCCGGGTTCGAGGCTGCCGATCTCGTGCTCCGAATGACAGGCCCAGGCGGCATTGCGGGTAATCGCCCGGATCGCCGATTCGACGCTGACTCGCTCTTCGGGCGCGAGAATCGTGTCCGGCTCTTTCCACAAATCCCTTGCCACGGCCACGCGAACCTTCTGCAACGACCCGAGCGGCGAAACCGGCGCATCGGTGTGCATCACCCAGTTGAGCCCGGCCTCCTCGACCGATTTGCAGCGATCGAGCAGCTGGACTTTCTCGGGGCCGAACACCTGGTCGCGCATGACGTGGCCCCAGTAATGGACGTGATTGATCAGGAAACTGGGCACCATGCCGAGTGCCGCCATGCGTTCGATCTGTTCGTCGTGCAGGATCGAGCAGTGCTCGATGCGGCAGCGCAGCTTGCGTACGTCGACTCCGTCCTGCTGCGCGGCCTCCACCGCGTCGAGGATGGCGTCGATCGCCGCATCGCCGTTACCGTGCATCGACAGCGGCCACCCTTTCCGACCGCGGTCCAGCGCGGCCTCACGCAGCGCTTCCGGTTCGATGTAGAACATGCCGACCGTATCGCGCGTGTAATAGGGCTCGCGCTGGCGGCCCGTGAATCCCTGGTTCGAGCCGTCGGTCACGATCTTCCAGCCCGCGACGCGCATCAAGGCATCGCCATCGCCCGGCCTGACGCCGGCTTCGTCCCATCCAGGCTGCTCGCTGTACGCGTACGCCCGGATCCGCGCTTTCATGCGCCCGCCGTCGTACATGGCGCGGTAGGATTCGAGTTCCGCCGGGCCGGCCAGCCCGCCGGTGGCCTGGTCGCAGAGCGTCGTGATGCCGAGTGCCACCGCGTCGGCGCCGACTTCCCGGCCGGCTTCGACGAAGCCCGTCTGCATCCGGTCCACGATCGACTGGTTCTGCAGCATGATGCCCATGAACGCGGCCTGTCCGTAGAGTACGCCATTGGGCGTGCCGTCCTCGTAGCGGCCGAACTCGGCACCCGGTGGGTCTTCCGTGTCGCGACTGATACCGGCCATCTCCAGGGCCTTGCTGTTGACGTAGGCGATGTGGCCCGACGCGTTCAGGATGAACGCCGGGCGGTCCGGAACAATCGGGTCGAGATCGCGTGTGGTCAGGTCGCGCGGCGGGTCCAGCAGTATCGGGTCGAACTGGCGTGCCATCACCCACTCTTCGGGCCCGGCGGCGGCAGCAGCGGCCCGGATCTCGCGAATGCCGGCGAGGGCATCGTCGAAGGTTGCCCGTCGGAACGGACCGATGTCCTCGAGGTGCCCGAGCCCGGCCAGCAGGGCAAAATGCATGTGCGGCTCGATGAAACCCGGGAGGATGACGCGGCCCGCGAGGTCGACGATGTTCGCCCCGCGCCCCGCCGCCGCCAGCACGTCGTCGCGACTGCCCACGGCGAGAATCGTGTTTCCCGAGATCGCGAGCGCCTCCTGCGCGGTGAAGGCCGCATCGACCGGCAATACGGTGCCGTTCACGAACACCGTCACGCCGGAGCCGGCCGCCGGCGCCTGCTGCCTGCCACAGCCGAGCAATGTCGAGCCGAGCACGGCCCCGGCGCCGTACACGAATTGCCGGCGGTTCATTGAATTCATCTCTCGCTCCTGTTGGATGCCTTTGCCGAACGTCGATTTCAGGCAAAAGTCTGTCACATGCAATGCCGGGTTCCCGGCATGCCCTGGCGCCCGGCCACGGCAGGCCCGGCCCCCCCTCGATAACGCTATGCAGTATGCTGATGCAGGGCGCCAGCCGGATCAAGACCGCTGGCGCAGGCGGCGCCTGTACTGCCATACTGACTGCCGTTGGCAACCTGCTCGACAATTGCGATCGGCTGGCCAACCTGCGGGAGGCTTTCGACCTCACATGAATGACGGGAAGACTTTTGGTAACGCGCCTCGGAATCCTTCAGTCACCACGCTGCACCTGGCCACACCGGGCCTGGTCCTGTGAATCGGGCATGAAATGTTGACGCTCACGACAGCCGTCTGGCTGGGATTCCTGGCGTTCGTCCTGATCATGATCGCCCTCGACCTGGGCGTCTTCCATCGCAAGGCGCATGTCGTCAGTTTGCCGGAGGCAGTGGGCTGGACCTCGCTCTGGATCTCGCTCGCCCTGGTGTTCAATGTCGGCGTCTACTACCTGTACGAGCTCAACCCGGGCGGCTGGGACATGGATACCGAGAGCCTGTCCGGCAGCGAAGCCGCCACGCAGTTCTTTACGGCCTACCTCGTCGAAAAATCCCTGTCCGTCGACAACATCTTCGTCATCGCGATGGTCTTCGCGTATTTTCGCGTGCCGCTCGCCGAACAGCATCGCGTGCTTTTCTGGGGAATCCTGAGCGCCATCGTCATGCGCGCGATCATGATCTTCGGCGGCATCGCGTTGCTCGACCGATTTGCCTGGCTCACCTACGTCTTCGGCGCAATTCTCATCTACTCAGCGACGAAAATGCTCGTCATCCGCCACGACACCGTGGATATCGCCAACTCGACGACGATCCGGTTGCTGCACCGGGTGTTTCCGGTCACCGACGAGTTCCATGACAGCCGTTTCTTCGTCCGCAAGGCGGGCGTGCTCGTCGCGACGCCGCTGTTCGTCGCGCTCGTCATCGTCGAGATCAGCGACGTCCTGTTCGCGGTCGACTCGATCCCGGCGGTCTTTGCCGTAACGACCGACCCGTTCATCGTATTCACGTCGAACATATTCGCACTGCTCGGCCTGCGCTCCCTCTACTTCGTGCTCGCCGGGTTCATGGACAGGTTCCGCTACCTGAAGATGAGCCTCGTCTTCCTGCTCGCCTACATTGGCGTCAAGATGCTGCTCGTCCATCACTACCCGATCCCCAACGATGTCTCGCTGGCGGTCATTGCAGGGATACTCGCCGTTGGCATACTGGCGTCCACCAAGGCGGGGCTCGACACGATCGCGCTCCTGTCGCCGCTTGCGGACGAGATGGAGTCGCTGGCGGTATCGACGTACCGGCAGGCAAGGCGCGCCGTCATCCTCCTGCTCGGATCTTCAGTGCTCCTGATCGGGATCGCCATGATCGTACTGCCCGGGCCGGCGATTCTCGTCGTGCCCGTCGGGCTCGCCATTCTCGGAACCGAGTTCGCCTGGGCACGGCGCTGGCTCACCCGGCTTCGCGCGTCGTTTGCCGACGCACGGCAGCGCATCCCGGGTATGCGGGACGGCAGGAAAGGACAGGACTAATCGAGGCATGCCATGAGCGGCTCCTGGCGGCGCTCCGCCATGAGCCCGCCCCGACCTATCGCAAACAAGCACCTTTAGACAGAAGGAACGTCCATGAACGACCCTGCTCCCTGCAACCCGGAGCCTTTCGGAACCGTCCTCGGGCTGGCGCCCGGCGACGTGCCCGTCTATTCGAGTGACTACGATACGGCGGATGAAACGGAATTCCCCGACCGTTACGCCTACCGCAGCTTTCTCGACGGCATCTACATGGGGCAAAAGTGGCAGTGCGTCGAATTCGCCCGCCGCTGGCTCTACCTGACCGCAGGGGCCATCTTCGACGAAGTCGCGATGGCCTACGATATTTTTCGACTTCGCTACCTGCGGATCGTGCGCGACGCTGCGCACCTGCCGCTGCGATCGTTCCGCGACGGCTCGTTGCGCAGGCCCGAACCCGGCGGGCTGCTGGTCTGGAACGAAGGCGGACATTTCACGACCACCGGCCACGTCGCGATCATCACCGAAGTCGGCGAGGACTACGTGCGGATTGCCGAGCAGAATTTCAGCCACCAGCGGTGGCCGGCTGGCCAGCCCTACTCCCGCGAACTGGCGATGTCGGTGACGGCGGCTGGCGGTTACGCGATCGATGGCGGCGGCGACGGCGCGACCATCCTGGGCTGGGTACTGCAGACCGACGACGGCACCCATGCCGAGACGTTCACTGACGCAGACCCCGCGCTATTCAATCTCGAGCTTCGCGAGTTGCCCGAGGATCCTTCGCTCGCCGAGGAGTGGCTGGATGCCCGGCGCCCGGACGAGGCCGCCTACATAGCGGACATGGGCGCGCATGCCCTCGCGGCCAGCGCCGGGGATCGGCGCAAATACGTCTGCATGTCCGAGGCCGCATTGGCCGAACTGAAACGTGCGACGGCGGAACTGCATGCGCTGTTCATGGCCGCAACCGAGCACGTGTTGCGCCACGACGCCCTGTTCGAGCGCTTCAACATCCCGAAAACCGTCTGGCCGCGGATACGGCAGTCCTGGAGCAACCGCCGCAACGAGATGATTACCGGTCGTTTCGACTTCGCCGTCTCGGAGCGCGGTGTAAAAGTCTACGAATACAACTGCGATTCCGCGTCCTGCCACATGGAAGCGGGCCTGGTCCAGGGCCGGTGGGCCGAGCACTACGGGTGTACCGAAGGCTACGATCCCGGCCGGCAACTCGCCGAACGGCTGGTGCAGGCGTGGCGCAGGGCGCATGTCGACGATGTGATCCACATCATGCACGACAGGGACTCCGAGGAGACCTATCACGCCCTGTACATGCAGCGCATCATCGAGGCGGCCGGGCTGCCGACGCGGGTGCTGCGAGGCCTCGGCGGGCTCGACTGGGGGCCGGACGGGAGCGTGGTGGATCCGCACGGCGTGCCGATACGCTGGGTATGGAAGACCTGGGCGTGGGAGACCGCCCTGGACCAGATACGCGACGAATGCGAGCACGACGAAGCAGCCATGGCCACGTATCGGCCGGGCCAGCTGCGCGATCATCCGCCACGGCTCGTCGACGTGCTGTTGCGCAAGGAGGTCATGGTCTTCGAGCCGCTGTGGACGCTGATACCGAGCAACAAGGCCATCCTGCCGGTGCTCTGGCGGCTGTGCCCGAACCACCCTTACCTGCTGCGCGCCGCGTTCGAGCTACGCAGCGAACTGATCGACTCCGGCTACGCGGTCAAGCCCATCGTCGGCCGCGGCGGATCCAACATCAGCCTCGTCGACCGGCGCAGCGGCATCATCGAGGAAACCGGCGGCGGCTTCGAAGAGCGCGACCAGGTCTACCAGGAGCTGTGGCCACTGCCGAGCATCGACGGCCTCAACGTGCAGGTCTGCACGTTCTCCGCCGCCGGCAGCTACGCGGGAAGCTCTGTGCGCGCGGATCGGTCGCTGGTCATCAACATGGACAGCGACTGCCTGCCGTTGCGGATCGTGCCCGACGGCAGCATAGCAACGGGAATCAGTTACGCCCGTTGATTCGGACGCCCGGGCGCTCGATCGCATTCAGGGTTTTGCGGCGATCCGGTCGTGGACTTTCAGGACCCCGTCCACGCCGCCTGCGCCGCCTGCTATCGCCAGCGCGGCCGCCTTTTGCTCATCAGGTTGGTGTCTCCTTCCCGGTCGTGCCGCAGGCTACCGTTTTCGTATCCACCCGACTATGCTACGAACGATTCACGAAAAATCCGCCTGTATGGAGAATTTGGAATGACGATGAGAATAACCGCACTGGCCTTGATATTGATCGCCGCCGTCTTCGCTTACGGCTGTGAGAAGAAAGGTCCGGCCGAAAAGGCCGGCGAGAAGATCGATCACGCGTATTCCGAGGCGAAGGAAAAAGCCGAGGAAGCGGGCGAGACGATCGAAGAAGCCGGCGAGAAGATCGAAGAGGCCCTCGAGGACGCCGAGGAAGCCGTTAAGGGCGACTGATTCCCGATTTTCCCGGGGCGTTACCTGGTGGAGATATGCTGATGAGTGCTATTGAACCGACCCGGGCCGTTTCCGGGACCGGCAATGCGGAGTGGCAGGCGCGCAAAGTCGCGGCGATCGCGCGCGGCCAGGGCAATATGGCGCCGGTTTACATCGAGCGTGCGAAGAACGCCGAACTGTGGGACGTCGAGGGCAAGCGCTACATCGATTTCGGCACCGGCATCGCCGTCTGCAACACGGGCCACAGCAACCCGAGAGTGGTCGCGGCGGTGAAAGAGCAGCTGGACCGCTTCAGCCACACGTGCGTGATGGTGACGCCCTACGACTCGGCCGTCCGCCTTGCCGAGGCGCTCAACGAACTCGCGCCCGGCGCGTCGCCCAAGAAATCCATTTTCGTGACGACTGGCGCCGAGGCGGTCGAGAACACCATCAAGATCGCGCGTGCCCACACGGGCCGGCGCGGGGTCATCGCGTTCAGCGGCGGCTTCCACGGCCGGACGCTGCTGGCGATGGGCCTGACCGGCAAGATCACGCCGTACAAGAACCTGTTCGGGCCGTTCCCGGGCGAGGTCTATCACGCGCCGTTCCCGATCGCGTACCACGGCGTCAGCGTCAAGGACTCGCTCAAGGCGCTGAAAAGCCTGTTCAAGACCGATATCGCGCCGACCGACGTCGCTGCTATCGTCGTCGAGCCCGTGCAGGGCGAAGGCGGCTTCTACGCGGCGCCGAACGAATTCATGCAGGCCCTGCGGGCGCTCTGTGACGAGCACGGCATCGTTCTCGTCGTCGACGAGATCCAGACCGGCTTCGGCCGCACCGGCCGGTTCTTCGCCACCGAGTATGCCGGGATCGAGCCCGACCTGATGACGGTCGCCAAGGGTGTCGCCGGCGGTTTCCCGCTCGCAGCCGTGGTCGGCAAGGCCGGGATCATGGATGCGCCGCTGCCGGGCGGCCTCGGCGGTACGTATGCCGGTTCCCCGATCGGCTGCGCCGCGGCACTGGCGGTCATCGACGTGATCCGCGACGAAGGACTCGTCGAACGCGCCAACGCGATCGGCGCCCGCTTCCGCGCACGTCTCAACGCGCTGCAGGCGAAGCATCCCGACACGATCGGCGACGTGCGCGCGGACCGCGGCGCGATGATCGCGATCGAACTGGTCGAGGATGGCGACGTCGAGAAGCCTGCCGCCAACCTGACGAAAGCCCTCGTTGCGGCGGCTTGCGAGCACGGCCTCGTGCTGCTGTCCTGCGGCATCAACGGCAACGTGATCCGTTTCCTGCCCGCACTGACGATCAGCGACGAACTGGTCGACGAAGGACTGGCTATCCTCGAGACCTGCTTCGCGAAAGTCCTGCAGTAGCCGATCGCGACGTTCGCCCGATTACGGTTCGTAAAGCGAGCGAAACACGAACTTGATGCCACGCAGCTCGCCGGAGGGGCTCACGTCGTAGGCGAGGCCGAAGCGATCGAACGACAGGAACCCCAGTCGGATCGGTTCGTCTCTCTTGCCGAAGGCCAGTCCTGCCTGCCAGTAACTGGCGATCTCCTGGCTTCGACCGGCACGGGTCGAGACCTCCAGCCGATTCGGCAAGTCCACGTAGAGCAGGTGCCAGTATGCCAGCGTCTGGCTGTCGCGCGTGGTGAACCAGCGCACCGGGTAAGCGAATTCAGCGCCGAGTCCCGCGTACGAAAAGCCGTCGTCGGCGCCCTGGCTCGCGTCGTAGCCGACGTAGCCCGCAATGCCGATGAGCGCCCAGTCGAGCTTGCCGGCCCGGAACGTGTATTTGGCCCGCACGTCGCCGCGGTACGTCCACGCATCGTCGCTCTCGCCGAGCACGGTGCCGTAACCCAGCTGCGCGCTCGGGCGCACGGAGAACCGGGCGCCGACGGGAATATCGAGGTCGGCTTGCAGCCCAACGCTGAGCGTGGAAAAGTTGTCGGGGTCCAGGATGCCGGACACGTCCTCCAGGTCCAGCCGGGCGACACCCACGGTGACGGGCACACGGACCGTGTAGACCGCTTCCCGGCCGCCGTCGTTCAGCCAATCGACGTTGCCGGAGGTCCAGCGCGGCGCGATGCTCGCGATGAACGCGCTCTGCTCGTCGCCGATCCTGTACCAGCCGGTGCCGAAGTAGGACGCATACGCCCAGTGCACGGTCGGCACCGGCGCAGGCGCCTCCTGTGCGACCGCAACGTTGACGCTCTGCAGCGCACAGCCGACCACCACGCCGACCAGGTAGTTGCGCAGCCAGGTCCGGGATGCCATGAGACGTATCGCCGTGCGCTACGCGGCGCGCCGTCAGCCCGACTTCGCCAGCGCCTGGTCGAGATCCGCGACGATGTCGTCGATGTGCTCGATGCCGATGCAGAGCCGGATCATGTCCGGCGTCACGCCCGCGGATTCGAGCTCGCTCTGCGAAAGCTGGCGATGCGTCGTCGATGCCGGGTGCGCCGCCAGTGACTTCACGTCACCGATGTTGACGAGGCGCAAGAACATGTTGAGCGCGTCGTAGAACCTGACGCCCGCATCGAAGCCACCCTTGATGCCGAAGGTCATCAGCGCCGAGGGCTTGCCGCCCGTGTATTTCTGCGCGAGGTCGTAATAAGGCGAGTCAGGCAGGCCTGCGAACTTCACCCACGCGACGCGCGGATGTTCCTTGAGGTAGTTCGCGACGGCGAGCGCGTTGTCGCAGTGCCGCTCCATGCGCAGCGGCAGCGT
The DNA here is from genome assembly GCA_963712755.1 of uncultured Gammaproteobacteria bacterium. GTDB lineage: Bacteria > Pseudomonadota > Gammaproteobacteria > Steroidobacterales > Woeseiaceae > UBA1847. The sequence continues at coordinate 57,369 of CAVQIY010000003.1, forward strand.
CTGCATTCCCTGCAGGATCAGGAAAGCGTTCATCGGGCTGATCGCCGAACCCGTGTTCCTGAGCGCCACCGTCCGGACGCGGCCGATGTACGCGGCCGCGCCCAGCGCCTGCGTGTAGACGACGCCGTGGTAGGACTCCTCGGGCTCGTTCAGCATGTGGAACTTCTTCGGGTGCTTCGCCCACGGGAACTCCCCCGAGTCGACGATGACGCCGCCGAGCGAGTTGCCGTGCCCGGCCATGTACTTGGTCAGCGAGTTCACGACGATGTGGGCGCCCCAGCTGATCGGCTTGATGAGGGCCGGGGTCGCGACCGTGTTGTCGACGATCAGGGGCACGCCGTGCGCCTGCGCCATGTCGGCGAGCGCTTCGATATCCACGATATTGCCGGCCGGGTTGCCGATCGACTCGCAGAAGACGGCCGCGGTCTTGTCGTCGATGAGCTTCGCCATCGCATCCGCGCTGTCATCCGCGGCGAAGCGCACCTCGATGCCGAGCCGCGGCAGCATGTGCTTGAACAGCGTGTAGGTGCCACCGTAGAGCAGCGGTACCGTCACGACGTTGCTGCCCTTCTCTGCAATATTCAGGATGGAATAGTTGACCGCGGCGCTGCCGGCGCTGAGAGCGAGACCGGCGATGCCTTCTTCCAGTGCCGCGCAGCGCTCCTCGAGCACCGCGGTAGTCGGGTTCATGATGCGCGTGTAGATGTTCCCCTCCACCTCGAGGTTGAACAAGTCGGCACCGTGCTGCGCACTGTCGAACTCGTAGGCGACCGTCTGGTAGATGGGCACCGACACCGCCTTGGTGGCGCTGTCGGACTTGAAGCCGGCATGGATTGCGAGTGTCTGGTCTTTCATTGTTACTCCTTCAGGCTCAAGGGGTCGCCGGGATCGACCCCGGGCATGAACTGTTGTTTCCGATCGAGGTTGGTGACGCCGTACACGAGGCCCAGCCAGTTGTTGATGATAGCTTTCGCCGTGTCGCCCCAGGTGTTGTCCAGCAGCCCCTCGACGTCGGCTTCCAGCGTGTCGTCGAAGGCGGCGCCGGTCTTGCGCGCGTGTGCCGCGGCTTCGAGGGCCGCAAGCGCGAAGCGCTCGGCGTCGCTCGAGAAATAATTCTCGGGCAACGGCGGCGGCCTGTCGCGTTCGTTGTTGGCATAACGATATAACTCGCGACGGTACTCTTTAAGCAGGCTACCGGCGTCGTACTCCGGGTGGCCCTGCATGTAGATGACGCGAAACTGGTCCGGGCTCGCCGCCATGTGCACGCCGCCCTCGGGACTCTCCGCCAGGACGGTGAGACCGGACGCCTCGAGTTGCGCCCGCGAGATGTCGTTGTGGCGCGAGTGCGGCACGTCGAAGCGCGTGTTGATATCGCGCAGCAACGGGTGGTACTTGGCACTGACGCGGTGGCTGTAGACACCCCAGCGCTTTTTCGGCAGCGGCTGCCGGTCGATGCCGTGGAAGTGCTTGAGGACCGCATGGGTCGCGAGGCAGGAGCACAGGATCGACGCCACGTTGCCCCAAGCCCAGTCGACGACTTCCATCAGCGGGTCCCAGAACGCCTCCTCCTCCAGCCGCGGGTTCGCGACATTCGCACCGGTGATGATGAGCGCGTCGAGGCCGGTGTCGCGCAGGCTGTCGAAGTTACCGTAGTAACGATCGATGTAGCTGACGGCCTCGTCGCTGCGCGCGAGTGCCGGCAGGGAAAACGGGTAGACGAAGAACTGCGCAATGCGGTTGCAGCTGCCGACCAGGCGTATGAACTGCCGCTCCGTCGCCCGCAGCGCGGCATCCGGCATCATGTTCAGGAAGCCGATGTGCAACTCACGGATATCCTGGTGCACGGCACGGTCCAGCGACAGGACCTCGTGCCCCTGTTCTCTCAGCTGGCCGAAAGTCGGTAGTTTGGAGTGAGCGACGAGTGGCATTCGACGGAGTTTAACGCTTGGCGCGGAAACATTGTCAACTTGCCCCCGGCTCGGGCCAAGTACTGCTGATACCCGGTATCAGGGTATGGCACTATCCAAGAAAAACGCGAAGACCGCGCGTACGACACCAGGACGGCGGCGAATAGTTGCATTGTGAACCATATGACTGACAGCGACCTGACACTCGAAAAGTACGACGGCCAAGAGGGATTGAGCCTGTTGCACGATGATTGGCTGGCGCTGATGGCGGATATGGACCGCAGGTGCTTCTACCATGATCCGGACTGGTTCGGCGCATACTATGCCAGCCGGGAGGTCGTCGATCCGCCGATCGCCTTCTTTGCCGTTCGTCGCGACGAGAGGCTCGTTGCGGTCGTCCCGCTGCGACGGAAACCAGGCCGCGGCCTGGCGCGACCGACGCTGTTGCTCATGCCGGTCGAAGCCCAACTCTACATGCCGGACTGCGCCATTGCTGCCGGGGAGGACCCCTCCGCAATCATCACCTTCGTGCTGGATGGCATCAGTCGGAAATACGGCTGGTCATGGGATCGATTCACCGTCAGTCACGCACTCCAGGATTCGCTCATTGCCAGGGCACTCGCGGGACAAGCGGTGCGCAAGCTCAAGATACAGACAACCGACGCCTGCTCAATCGTACCTGTTCGTCCTTACGACGAACTGCTCAGGCAAATGAAGGCGAAGTATCGGCAGAACCTGAGCAGGGCGAGGAGGATGATCACCTCGCTCGATGCCGCCGAGTTCTCCGTTGTTACGGAGTTCGACGATGTCGTTCGGACCTTCGAGGAATTCATTGACCTCGAGGTTTCGGGCTGGAAAGGCGGCACGGGCAAACCTCGTGGTGATATTCCGAGGCCGGCGGCAATCGCACTCAACGAAAAGAAACGTCGGTTCTACCAGACGGTGATTGGTACCTTTGCGCGCCGCGGAGCGGTGCAGATATTCTGCGTTAGAGCCGAAGGCAAGCTGATCGGCGCCGAGGTATGGCTGGTGCTTGGTGACACGTGTTTTGCGATCAAGACCGCCTACGACGAGGATTACAGCCGAATGTCACCCGGCGTGATGGCTTTCGACCTCGGATACCAGCACCACGCCGCGGCGGGTGGCGTGACATCGATCAACACGATAACCAGCACACCTGCAGTAGATGACTGGCTCCCTGACAAGCTTGGCGTGCAGATCGTCGATGTTTTCAACTCGACCTTTCGAGGGCGACTGTTTGCCGCTGCGCTGGCCATTCGGGACATGGTTCGCCCGCAGCATTGACCGCGCAAGCCAAATGCCCGGCACTGCCGACAATCGGCAGTGCCGGGCAAGCCACTGACGCCCGACTCTTAAGGTGCCGGGTCCTCGACGAGATCGTCCCAGAATGGTCGCGGTACCAGAAAATCATCGATCCACTCGTTGAGCAGAACGCCGTTCACATCCTGGTTGTAGAACAGCGGCCCCTGAAGAGCGGTGTGGGAAGCATCACCTGAGACGATGAACCGCTTGTACCTGTCCGGATGCGCTTCGTTGATCAGGCCGTGCTCGGTAACGACCAGTTCGCGGAACGCGGCAGGGTCCGCGAGCAGCCGCAGGAAGAAACGGTTGGTACCGTCCCCATCGGTTTCGTAGAACGCCTCGCGTACCGTAGTGTCGTTGTCGAGCCGCCATTTGATCAGTGCCATCAGTGCCTGGCCCTGATCATCGCAAGCCGTGCAACTCGGCGGGAAGAACTGGCCGAAATTCCAGTCGACCGCCCGTTGCTGGATATCGGCGACGGCATCGAGGTTGACGGTCACGGGTCCGGCATCGTTGACGACCGTAAGCTTGATCTCGTTGCCGAAAAGAAACCGTACCAGGAACGGAGCGAAACCGGCCGCGCCAACGCCGCCTGCGCTGGAACCGGCAACCGTTATCCGCCGCGCATGCGGGAACATCGTCCTGGCCAGGTCCATGCCCGCAGACTGGTTGCGCAACCCGTAATGGAAACGAATCACGGCCGCCGGCACGCCGAGCGCAGCCCCAAACGCCGGGTCGAAAACGGCATTGTCACCGGCGAATACGGAACCGTCACAGTAGGGCATGTAAACGATGGAATGATCGGCGAACGGATTGTCCTTCGAATCGAAGTCCCAGATACCTTCTCTCGGCGCAGGCGGCTCCTGGGCCTCCGCAAGAACGTTGCAGTTGTAAAAGTCCTGCCAGCAAGCGCCGCCGCCCTGTTCGAAAATAAGCAACTTCGAAGGGTTTCCCTGCCGCGTGAACACGGAATACGGCGTTCCTGCAATGCACATCGGACCATTACCACCGCTTGGATCGAAGATGTGCTTCGTCCAGCCGTCGCCGACGTCCCGGGATGCAACGGGCGTGAAGTCGCCCAGGTACTTGTCGACCCCCTGCGCGGAGAGTTCCGCGGCCGCGGTTGCGTTCAGGCCGCGTGGTGCTTGCTTACCGGGATCCGCAGGCGCAACGGCCCACGCCAAAGTGAGACAGACCAATCCTGTAAGGCAGACTATTTTTTTCATCCCCCCTCCTGTAATTATTTTCTCGAGTGGCTTTGAGCGCTTTCGAGCCTAACCCCCCATCGGGACCGAGGCAACTTGCAAGCGCTCGGACCGCGGTCGACAATGATTCAGCATACCCGTGGAGCCATCATGCTGATTTTTCTGACCGCCGTCGGCGTCGTCCTCGTCGTCTCCTTTCTCTGTTCGATCTTCGAGTCTGTTTTGCTGTCGGTCACCCGGCCGCAGATCGAGGTCCTCGGCCGGCGCCACGCGCGCGCGGCCAGCCTGCTGTCGGGATTCAAGGAGAACATGGACGTCCCTATCGCCGCGATCCTTATTCTCAACACGGCCGCGCACACGATCGGCGCTGCGGTCGCGGGCGCGAGTTATTCCGAGGTCTTCGACCCGGCCACGCTGTGGCTATTCTCGATCATCTTCACGCTGGCGGTCCTCTTGCTGACCGAGATCATCCCGAAGACCCTGGGCGTGAGCTATGCCACGGTGATCGCGGCACCTGTCGCCCACGGCATCAAGTTCTTGACGGTGTTGCTGAAACCGCTCGTTGCCGTCAGCGAAGCAATCTCCCGGTCCCTGCGCCGCGGTGCCGTGGTGCCGATAACCTCGCCCGAGGAGATTCGGTTGCTTGCCTGGCTGGGCCACCTCCGCGGCGCGGTGGGTCCGCTGACGGCGGGGATGGTCGTGGGTGCCACGCAGCTGCGGCACCTTCACGCCGACGACATCATGCTGCCGCGAGAGGACGTGCGCTTCCTTTCGGCCGAGATGAGCCGTGACGAGGCACTGGCCTACGTACGTGAATCCGGGCACAGCCGTTTCCCGTTCACGCCGAGCGACGATTTCGACGACGTCTCCGGCGTGGTCCTGGCCAAAGACCTGCTCTACTGGCTGTTGCAGAACGACGCCAGCAAAATCGACTGGGACACCTTGCGGCAGGACGCACTGGTCGTACCGAACAGCGTAGCATTGCCGCAGCTCCTCAAGACCTACCAGGAAACGCAGCGCCACCTGGCCGTCGTCGTGGACGAGTACGGTAGCGTCGAAGGCATCGTCACGCTCGAGGACGTCCTCGAGGAAATCGTCGGTGACATTCGCGACGAGAGCGACCTGCCCATCGAGGAGTTCCAGGACGCAACCGACGGCACGCTGGTCGTACGCGGCAACGTCGACATGCGCAAGCTGTGCTCGAGACTGGGGATCAGCTGGGACCCCGAACTGGAAGCCTCGACCATCAGCGGACTCGTGACGGAAATCCTGGAGCGCATTCCCGTCGTCGGCGACGCCATCGACTGGGACGGCTATCGCATCGAGGTGCTCAGGGCCGACCGGCGGCGAGCGAAGCTGCTGAGCGTTCGCGAGTTGCAGGAGTAGCTTGGGGTCGGACCTACGTATATGATTGTTTTTCAAATAAAAACGCACTGAAGACAGGCAATCTAACCCGCTAAACAGCCCATATTTGGCAAGTTATCGAGGAACTCGTCCATTTTTGCGGCAATTCGGGGTCGGATCTGTGTATGTGATTGTGTATGTGGGGTCGGACCTGTGTATATGATTGTTTTTCATATCAAAACACACAGGAAACTGGCGATATAGCCCGCTAAACAGCCTATTTTGGGCAAGTTTTCGAGAATCTAGTCCCGGGTAAATTGAAACCCAGTGACAGTAGGTCGGTAGCCTCTCCCAATTTTGGGCCGGAAATTCTCAGTTTAAGAGGGAATTACCCCCGAAAAAGACCAGAATTTCTTTTTATTTCATTTGCTTGCCGGGGTCCGACCCCATGTTTGGTCCGACCCCATGCTTGCCATGCTTGCCCCATGCTTCAAGCAAGCAGAAAAAAGCGCGCGTGCCTTTCGGCACGCGCGCTTCTTGTCGAGCTATTCGCCTACCGTATCGGCAAGCGCCTTCTTGCAGGAATCGCCGAGCGCCTCGCCATTTTCCTCGAGACAGGAGAGGATCCGGCCCTCGCCGGCTTTCACGTCGCCGCAAAGCGTCTCGATCTCGGTTTCGCAACTCTGCGCAACGTAGACGATCGCCATCGACAACTGCTCCAGCAGCGACGCCGCCTGGTACAGCGCATAGCTGCACTGGCCGGAGAGCTTGTCCTCGTGCGCTGCAGCGCAATGCAGCAAGCGTCCCTCACCAGGCGTCACCTGGCTGCAGTACTGCTTGATATCTGCCTCGCACGACGTCACGACGTAATCGAGCAGGGAATCCTGCGCGAACGCAGGCGCGGCGAAAGCAACCGCGAATATTCCAGCGGCCAATTTCAGTTTGTTATTCATTATTAATCTCCAACACGATAGTGAGCGGTACTTCCACAGGCCAAGCTTACTGTTATTCGCCCCAGGAATCCCGGCTTATTAATGCCTGCACGACTTCAGCCTCGTGCGTTTGCACAAGGTCCCTGCTCACTCACCGATCGGCCAGCGCACGCTCGTACCAGGGCTTGGTCGCATTGACGATCTTCACGACCGAGAGCATGACCGGCACCTCCACGAGCACGCCGACGACCGTGGCGAGCGCCGCGCCCGATTCGAAGCCGAACAGCACGATCGCGGTGGCAACCGCCAGCTCGAAGAAATTGCTGGCGCCGATCAGCGCCGACGGCGCGGCAACGCAATGCGCGACCCCGAACGTGCGATTGAGCAGGTAGGCGAGCCCGGAGTTGAAATACACCTGGATCAGTATCGGCACCGCCAGCAGGGCGATGATCAGCGGCTGCGCAATGATCTGCTCGCCCTGGAAACCGAACAGCAGCACCAGTGTTGCGAGCAGGGCAACGAGCGACGCAGGACCGAGTTTGTCGAGCGCGCCCTGCAGCGCGGCCTCTCCTCCCGATGCCAGCAGGCGGTTGCGCAATACCTGCGCGATGATCACGGGCACTACGATGTACAGCACCACGGATAGGAACAGCGTCTCCCACGGCACCGTGATCGCGGACAGGCCGAGCAGCAAGCCGACGATCGGCGCGAACGCGAAAATCATGATGACGTCGTTGACCGCGACCTGGCTCAGGGTGAAATGCGGCTCGCCGTCGGACAGGTTGCTCCACACGAAGACCATCGCGGTGCAAGGCGCCGCGGCCAGGATGATCAGCCCGGCGATATACGAGTTGATCTGGTCCGCAGGCAGGTACGGCGCGAACAGGTTGCCGATGAACAGCCAGCCGAGAAACGCCATCGAGAACGGCTTGATCGCCCAGTTGATGAACAACGTCACGCCGACGCCGCGCCAGTGTTCGCGCACCTCGCCCAGCGCGCTGAAGTCGATCTTGACCAGCATCGGGATGATCATCAGCCAGATCAGCACGGCGACGGGCAGGTTCACCTGCGCGACTTCCATCCCGCCAATCCACTGGAACACGCCGGAAAAAAAGTGGCCAAGGGCGACGCCGACGACGATACAGATGGCCACCCAGAGCGTCAGGTAGCGCTCGAACACGCTCATCGCTCAGCCCCCACCCTGTCCAGAAATTTCTCGATGCGCTTCTGCAGCACGGCGTAGGCCTCCTCGAACGCCGCACGCCGCTCCTCGTCCGTGTCGCCGACACCCGCGGGATCGTCGATGTCCCAGTGCTCGGTCGCCGGATGACCCGGCCACACCGGGCAGGTCTCGCCGGCGGCGTTGTTGCAGACGGTAATGATGTAGTCCATTGCCGGCGCACCGGCGGCCGCAAATTCGTCCCAGGACTTCGAACGCAGCGCCTCGATGGGGTAGCCCCGTCGTTGCAACAGCTCGAGGGCGCCCGGATTGACCCGGCCGACGGGCTTGCTGCCCGCGCTGAAGGCGCGGAAGCGGCCTTCGCCGAGCCGGTTGAGGAGGGACTCGCTGAGGATGCTGCGCGCCGAGTTGCCGGTGCACAGGAACAGTACGTTGCGAACAGGTTTCGTCTTCATGGCGGGCCGAATTCTGAACGGAAATTGTTACAAAATACAGTTGTCCGCGATCCTGGCCCGGTCATGGCCAGAACAGCAGCAATACCGTGCCGGCCGCCAGCGCAAATGCACCACTGCCGAGCATCCACTTCCTGAGCTCTGGCGAGCCGAGGAACGATGCCGCCACGATCTTGAACAGCAGGTTCGACAGCGTCGCGAGGAAGATCACCCTCCAGGGGTCGAAGTCGTCTACCTTCCCTCCGGAATACAGCTGCGCAATCGACAGGGTCAGCGCATCGACGTCGGTCAGCCCCGAGATGAACGCGACCGCATAGACGGCTTCGCTGCCGATGTGTTCGCGGGCGGCGGCAACGCCGAACAGGATGACGACATACAGCGCCGCGAATACGAGCGCCTGGTGGATGCGCGCGGGATTGTCGCGCTCGGGCAGTTCCGTATCGCTCTTCGTGCGAACGGCCCGGAAAGCCACTGCGCTCAATCCCAGCAATACCAGCGCAAAAGCAACGGCGGGGCCGGCCATGCTCGAGACGAGGTCGGGTGCGACGACGGCCAGCTCGACGAGGACCCGACCGTAGACGACCGCACTGGCAACGAGGATGACCAGTGCCGCAAGCGGGCCTAGATTGCGTTTCCGCTTCGACAGGCCGGCGTAGCTGATGGTGGTCGCGGTACTGGATACCAGGCCGCCGAGGAGCCCCGCCAGCCAGCCGCCCGCGCGCGTGCCCACGAGCCGAAACGCGACGAATCCCACCAGGTTGATGCCCACGATCAGCACCACCATGAACCAGGCCGTGAACGGATTGAAGGCCGCGTAAGGGCCGAGATCCCGGTCCGGCAGCACGGGGAGTATCACCAGCGCGATCAGCACGAAACGCACGATGATCTCGAAATCCCGGTCGCCGAGCCGGTCCACCCAGCGGTGCAGCGGCTTCTTCCAGTGCAGGAGCACCATGACGGCGCCCCCCAGCACGATGGTCGGCAGCCAGTAGCCGATCACGGCGGCCGCACCGAGCAGGTACACGATGAGTGCGGCGACCAGCGTGGTTATGCCGTCCGGCTTGCGGCGGTAGGCGAGCAACAGCAGGATGAGGCTCAGCACCAGCAGGCCGGCGGCGACCAGCCAGCCACCCGTTTCCGGGAGCAGCAGGGCGCAGAGACCGCCGAACGCCGCGATCAGGGCGAAAGAGCGCACGCCGACGGGTTTGTCCTCGGCCCATTCCCGCTCCAGGCCGATGACGAAACCGATCGCGAGCGCGATCCCCAGCCCGATGATCCGGGGGTCGTAGCCGGGATCGAGTGCCAACACGTCAGCCACTGCAAACTCCCGCACGCCAGGTTTGTGCGCACTGCAAGCGTACGCGATTACGCGCCCGCTGCGTCTACGTATCTTCCCTCAATCCGCGTGGGCCGGGCAGCTCGCGCGCTGCCGGCGGCGTGGCCGCTCGCCTTGCAATACGCCGAACAGCCCCAAGTCTCTATAGACAAGAGCGAAATTTGAGTGCCGGCGGGCCGACCGCCGGCTGTTTTTCTTTCGACTGAAAAAAGGGACTGAACCGTGACGATCTACACGCTTCCGCAACTGGATTACGACTACAAGGACCTCGAACCGCATCTCTCCTCGGAAATCCTGGAACTGCACCACGGCAAGCACCACGCGGCGTACGTGGATGGCGCGAACGCGACCCTCAACAACCTGGCCGAGGCGCGCGAGTCGGGCGATTACGGTGCATTGAACAAGCTGGAGAAGGACCTCGCCTTCCACCTTTCCGGCCACGTATTGCATTCGCTGCTGTGGAAGAACATGAGCCCGGACGGCGGCGGCGAACCGGGCGGCAAGATAGCAGCGGCCATCAAGGAGTCGTTCTCGTCGTTCGACGCCATGAAGAGCCAGATGTCGGCGGCTGCGATGGGCATCCAGGGCTCGGGCTGGGCCAGCCTCGCCTGGGACCCGCTGTCCAGGAGCCTGGTGATCCAGCAGGTCTACGACCACCAGGGGAACGTCGGCAGCGCCACCATTCCGCTGCTGGTCCTCGACATGTGGGAGCATGCCTTCTACCTGCAGTACCGTAACGTCAAAGCCAAGTGGGTCGAAGCTTTCTGGAACCTCGTCAACTGGGACGACGTCGAGAAGCGCCTCGCGGGTGCCAGCAAGACCGACCTCGTGCTGGACTGATCAGCCGCACAATCAACAAGGAGTCGAGGTATGGGTTTGCTGGTTGACGGAGAATGGCGCGACCAATGGTATGACACCAAGGCCACGGGCGGCCGCTTCAAGCGCGACATCTCGCGGTTCCGTAACTGGATAACCGCGGACGGACGCGCGGGACCCAGCGGCGCGTCCGGGTTCCAGGCGGAGTCGGGCAGGTACCACCTGTACGTGTCCTACGCCTGCCCCTGGGCGCACCGCACCCTCATCTTCCGCAAGCTCAAGGGCCTCGAGGACATGATCTCCGTGTCCGTCGTCCACTGGTACATGGCCGGCAACGGCTGGACGTTTGCGGACGGCGACGGCGTCGTCCCCGACCCGATCCATGACGCCGATTACATGTACCAGGTCTACCAGGCGGCGGACTCGTCCTACACCGGCCGTGTGACCGTGCCGGTGCTGTGGGACAAGTCCGGGAACACGATCGTCAGCAACGAGTCCGCGGACATCATCCGCATGTTCAACTCCGCGTTCGACGGCATCGGTGCAAAGGAAGGCGACTACTACCCCGAGGACCTGCGCGAGGAAATCGACGAGATCAACGCGCGCGTGTACACGACCGTCAACAACGGCGTCTACAAGGCCGGCTTTGCGACCACGCAGGAGGCTTACGAAGAAGCCGTCGAGCCGCTGTTCGAATCGCTCGAATGGCTCGACGGCCGCCTGTCGACGCAGCGCTACCTGGTGGGCGACCGCATCACCGAGGCGGACTGGCGGCTATTCACGACCTTGTTGCGTTTTGACCCGGTGTACGTCGGCCACTTCAAGTGCAACCGCCGGCGGATCGTGGATTTCGAGCACCTGTGGCCATACGTTCGCGACCTGTACCAGGTCCCCGGCGTTGCAGACACGGTGCACATGGATCACATCAAGTCGCACTACTACGCCAGCCACGACACGATCAACCCGACCCGCATCGTGCCGGTCGGGCCCGACATCGACTACTCGGAGCCGCATGGCCGCGACGAACTGTCGCGCTAGGCGTGGCTGTGTTTCGACGACAGCAACAGATAAACCGCAGGCACGACGAACAGCGTGAACAAAGTGCCGATCGCCAGCCCGGTCGCGATCACGAGCCCGATATTGAAGCGGCCCACGGCGCCCGGGCCGGTCGCCAGCAGCAACGGCACCATCGCCACGATCATCGCGACGGTCGTCATCAGGATCGGTCGCAGCCGGATCGCTGCCGCTTTCTCGATGGCGTGGCGCCGCTCGAGCCCGTCGCGCTCGCGTAACTGGTTGGCGAACTCGACGATCAGGATGCCGTTCTTGGAGATGAGACCGATCAGGGTGATGAGGCCGACCTGCGTATAGATGTTGACGGTCGCAAATCCGAGGGTCATGAAGATCAACGCGCCGGCAATGGACATCGGTACGGACACGAGAATGATCAACGGATCCCGCCAGCTCTCGAACTGCGCCGCGAGCACCAGGTAGATGACGACCAGGGCAAGGAAAAACGTAATGATCAGCGCACTGCCCTGCTCGGCATACTGCCGCGACTCGCCGCCGTAATCGACGGAGTAGCCGCTCGGCAGGATGTCCGCTGCCGTATTGCGGAGAAACTCCAGCCCCGCGCCCAGCGACGAACCCGGCGCCATCGTTCCCTCGACGGTGACCGAGTTCAGCTGCTGGAACTGGGTGCGCGCGCTCGGCTCGACCGACCGTTCTATCCTGATCAGTGCCGACAGCGGCACCTGTTCGCCGCCGACGCCGGGAACATGGTAGTCGTCCAGCATGGTGGTCGTCAGGCGGAAGTCGCGCTCGAGCTGCGGGATCACCTTGTAGCTGCGGCCCTCGAGATTGAAGCGATTGACGTAGCCTTCGCCGAGCATCACCGACAGCGTGCGGCCGATGTCCGCCATCGAGATGCCGAGGTCACCCGCGCGGTCCCTGTCGATCACGAGCGTCGCTCGCGGGCGCGAGAACTCGACGCTCTTTCTCAGGAAGCCGAACAGCCCGCTCTGCATGCCGGCCCCGATGAGCTGGTCGGCATACGCATCGATATCGCGGAACCCACCGTCGGACTGGATGACGAACTGCACGGGCAGGCCGCCGCGATTACCCGGCAGGCTGGGCCGCGGAAATACGCCGAGCTGCATGCCCGCTATCGTGTTGAGGGCGGCCTGGAGATCGGGCAGCACTTCGAGTATGAAGCGGTCGCGCTGCGAGGGCGGCTCCATCTTGAAGCCGCCGAACATCGTGTTGGCTCCGCCCCTGCCCATGAACAGGAAACTCGTATGCTCCTCCGGCATGGTCTTGAACTGCTCGATCACCTGGCGGGTGTAGACCTCGTTGTACTCGATCGTCGCGGTCTGCGGCGTGCGCCCCTGCACGAACAGGATGCTCTGGTCCTCGACCGGCGCCAGCTCGCTCGGCGTCGTCACGAACATGAAGTAGATGCTCACCAGCACGACCGCCGCGAACGTCATCGTCACCGGCACGTAATCGAGCGTCCGGCTCAGGCGCTTGCGGTAGCCCTCCGCGAGACGCTCGAAGAACCGCTCGACGATGGCTTCGAAGCGGCCGGGTTCGCCTTTGCGATGCAGTACCTTGGCCGACAGCACCGGTGACAAGGTCAGGGCGACCACGCCCGACACGACCACCGCCCCGGCGAGGGCGAACGCGAATTCCGTGAACAGCGTGCCCACGAGCCCGGACATGAAGCCGATGGGCGCGTAGACCGCGACCAGGGTCGTCGTCATCGCGATGACCGGCATGCCGATCTCGCGGGCCGCGTCGATCGCCGCGTCGAACCGCGACTTGCCCATCTCTATGTGCCGGTGCACGTTCTCGACGACGATGATCGCGTCGTCGACGACGAGGCCGATCGCGAGGACCATCGCCAGCAGGGTCAGCAGGTTGATCGAGAAGCCCATGAGCAGCATGAGGAACCCGCCGCCGATCAGCGACAACGGCACGGCCAGCCCCGGCACGATCGCCGCACGCGCCGAGCCGAGCGACAGGTAGATCACGAGCAGCACGATGAGCAGCGCCTCGGCGAGCGTCTTGAAGACCTCGCGGATCGAGTCCTCGATGTACTGGCTGGCGTCATAGCCGATCCGCGCCGTCATCACGGCCGGCAGCTGGCGCTGGATGTCTTCCATCGTCTCGCGGACGCGGCCGGCGACCGACAGCGGGTTGGCGCCGGGCGCCGGTTCGACCGCGATGACGGTGCCGGGCGAGCCATTGAACCAGGTGACCGAGTCGTAGCTCTCGGCACCGAGCTCGATGCGCGCGACATCCTCGAGCCTCACGAGCGCACGATCGTCCCGGCGCACGACGAGCCGCCGGAAGTCCTCGACGGTCGCGACGTCCGTCGTTGCCGACAGGTCGGTCAGGACGTAGTTGCCCTTTATTTGCCCGGCCGCGGCGAGGAAGTTGTTGGCATTCAGCACGGCGGCTACCTCCGCCGCCGAAACGTCCAGGGCCGCCATCCGTTTCGGGTCCAGCCACACGCGCATCGCGAACGTCGCGCTGCCGAAGAGCTCCGCTCTCGCGACGCCGCTGACGGCCTGGATCTTCGGCTGCACGACGCGCAGCAGGTAGTCGGTCGTCTCCGACGCGCTCATCTGGTCGCTGTAGAAGACGATGTACATCAGCGCCGACTGGTCACCCGTGGCCGCGTCGATGACGGGGTCCTCGGACTCCGCCGGCAATTGCCCGCGCTGGCTGGCCACCTTCGCCTGGATTTCGGCGACGGCAGAGTTCGGGTCGTAATCGAGCTCCATGTAGGCCTGGATGACCGAGCTGCCCTGCGTGCTCTGAGAGACGAGGAAGTCGATGCCTTCCGCTTCGGCGATCGCCTGCTGCAGGGGCGTGGTGATGAAGCCCTGGATGAGCTCGCTGCTCGCACCGGGATAGGCCGTGGATACGGTCACGACCGTGTTGCTGATCTCCGGAAACTCGCGCACCTCCAGTGCGGCCAGGGAGCGCAGGCCGATCACGAGGATCAACAGGCTGATGACGCTCGCGAGCACCGGGCGCCGGATGAACAGGTCGGTGAACGTCATTGGCGCGGTGTCAGCGCATCCGGGTCCACGGTATTGTCGACGGCAATCGCCTGCCCGTTGCGCAACTTGTTATGGCCGTCGCTGACGACCTCGGTGCCCTCGTCGAGGCCGCTGACGATTTCGACGCGGCCGTTGCGGACCTGGCCGGTCTTGATCTGCGTCAGCGCAACGGTCTTCGCGCCGTCCGCCTCGTTGACGACGAAGACCGATTCGCCGTAGGGGTTATAGGTCACTGCACGTTCCGGCAACGTCAGCACCCGGTCTCTTTCCTCGAGCAGGGTGTCGACCTCCGCAAACATACCCGGCCGCAGCCGCCCGTCGGGGTTCTGCATCAGCGCCCGGATCCGTACGCTGCGCGATGCGGTCTGGATGCTGGGACTGATGGCATAGATGCTGCCCTCGAAGACAGCCTCCGGGTACGCCTGCACGCGCACGGTCACCTGCTGGCCGACGTGCAGTTCGGACAGGTGCCGCTCCGGCAACGAGTACTCGGCATAGATCGGGTCGAGCCCCACCAGCTGCACGATTTCGTCGCCGGGCGCCAGGTACTGGCCGGGATTGATGATGCGGATACCGAGTTCGCCCGCGAACGGCGTGCGTATCGACTTCTTGCGGATCATCGCCTGCTTGGCGGCAATCTCGGCTTCGGTGCGGTCGAGGTGAGCCTGCGCCTCGTCCAGTTCCGATCGCGGGCCGAGGTTGTCGGCGACGATCTGCGCGACACGATTGCGCGTGATTTCCGCAAGGCGCCGGTCGGCCTGCAGCGCATCCAGCTCCGCCCGGTCCACCTCCACGTCGAGTTCCACGAGCAGCTCGCCCTCATCAACATGCTGTCCCGAATCGAAATAGATCCTGCGGATGATCCCCGGCACCTCGGCCGAAACCACCACGCCACGCATCGGCGTGATGGAACCGATCGCCTCCAGCGCCGGCTGCCAGCGCTCGCTCGAGACCCGGCGGGTGGACACGACGGCCGGCGGCGGACCGACATTGGCGGCCGCCTGCTTCTGCATCTGCAGGAATTTCCATCCGAACACGCCGCCGAAAACGAGCGCGAGGAATACGAGTACGACTGCCAGTCTCTTGATCAAGGGGGTTTCGCCGGGTTGGTTGATGTTCCGGATGCGCCGGCCGAGCGCACGTCGGACCACGTATTGTAACCGACACCAGCCGGCGAACGACCAACGCGTTCGCCGCGCCATACGGGCGCGCGACGATTCGTCGGAAGGCGCGCCGGGCACAGGCAGGGTCGCGGCCCTTCCCCGACGAGGCTATACTCGTTTCTGGGGACAATTTATCAATCCAAACAAGCGCATGCGTGATTTTTCCAGAAAACACTGTAGTAAGCGGGCCGGCCGGACCATGGCCGCCGCCGCATTGCCCGTGTTGCCGGCGCTGCTAATGCTCGCGAGCTGCGCCACCACGCCGCCGCAGAACGTCGAGAATATCTGCGCGATCTTCGAGGAGAAGCGCGACTGGTACAAGGCCGCAAAAAAGTCGGAGAAGCGCTGGGGCACGCCGACGCACGTGCAGATGTCCATCATCCGCCAGGAATCGACGTTCAGGTTCGATGCCAGGCCGCCGCGGACGAAACTGCTCGGCTTCATCCCGTGGAAGCGCCCGTCGGACGCTTACGGCTATGCGCAGGCGCTGGAGAGCACCTGGAAGGATTACAAGGACGACACGGGACGGCGCTTCGCCGACCGGGACGACTTCGACGACGCGATCGACTTCGTCGGCTGGTACACGTACAACACGCACAAGGCGGTGGGCATCTCCAAGTGGGACCCCTACAACCAGTACCTCGCGTACCACGAGGGTGCGACCGGCTGGAAGCGCGGCAGCTACAAGCGCAAGGGCTGGCTCAAGGACACCGCTCGCCGCGTCGACTACCGTGCCCGCGAGTGGGGCGCCCAGCTGCAGCGCTGCGAGGACGACCTCGACACGGGCTGGTGGATATTCGGCTAAACCGGCAATTCACTGAAATCTTCCACTGATGACTCCAGCGACTTCCGGTCGCGCCTGAACGTGGGATCGCTCTGCAGGTAGTAGCCGAGCAGTTCGCCGAGCGCGATCAGGCTGTTCTCGTGACACCGCTCGTAGCCGTGCGTGGCATCGGTGCCGAAGCAGACCAGCGCCGTGCGAATGTCGTTACCGGCCTCGATCGCCGATGCACTGTCGCAGCGGTAATAGCGGAAGACGTCCCGCTTGTGGCGGATGCCGTGCGCGGAACACAGGTCCAGCAGCTTGTGCGTCAGGTGGTAATCGAACGGTCCCGAGGAGTCCTTCATGCAGACCGTGACGCCGAACTCGTCCGTGTTCTGTCCCGGGGCCGACGGACCGGCATCGATGGTGAGCATCTCCGAGACGTCGCCGTGCAGCACGCCGGAGGCGCCCGAACCGACCTCTTCCGAGATCGTGAACAACAGGTGGCAGTCCATCGGCAGCGTGAGTTTGCGCTTTTTGATTTCGCGTGCCACGGCCAGCAGCACCGCGGCGCCCGCCTTGTCGTCCAGGTACCGCGAACAGATGAACCCCGTGTCGGGCATGTGCGTCTCGGTATCGAGCGCAATGAAATCGCCGACGTTGATGCCGAGCTGCAGCAGGTCGTCGCGGCTGTAGAGCGGATGATCGATGCGCATCTCGATCGTATCCCAGCTGACGGGCAGCGCATCGACCTCGGCATCGTAGGTATGCCCCGAGGCCTTTATCGGCAGGATCGTACCCACGAACTTGCCGTTGTCCGAGTAAATGGTGGCCCGCGCGCCCTCGGCGAAGCGGCTCGACCACGTGCCGATCGGGCTCAGGGTCACGCGGCCGTTGTCCTTCAGTTCCTTGACCATCGCCCCGAGCGTGTCGAGGTGCACGACGATCGAGCGGTCGGGGCTGTAGATCTCGCCTTTCAGGTCTGCACGTATCGCACCGCGGCGGGTCATCTCGTAGGAGATGCCGAGCCGCTCCAGCTCCTCGCAGGTGAATCGAACGGCCTCGTCGGTGAACCCCGCCGGGCTGGGTATGGCGAGCAACTCGCGCAGGATTCGCCGGACGTAGCTCATGTCCGGGGTGATGCGTTCCATTGTCGTTCTTCTCCTCAGGCCGCGGTTTGCGGGAACAGGTAGTCGATGAAGCGTTCCGCCGTCGGTTGCGGTTCGTGATTCGCCAGGCCTGGCCGTTCGTTGGCCTCGATGAGGCGATACCCGGGCTGGTCCGGCGCCGCGACGATCAGGTCCAGGCCGACGACCGGTATGTCGAGGGTCGTCGCCGCGCGTACGGCGGCCGCCGCGAGTTCCGGGTGCAGGCTCTCCGTCACGTCGTGCAGGGTCCCGCCGGTATGCAGGTTGGCCGTGTCGCGCACCTGGATGACGCGGCCCGCTTCGGGCACGGACTCCATCGTCAGGCCGGCCTTCGCGAGACAGCGCCCGGTTTCGGCGTCGACGGGTATCCGGCTTTCGCCGTCGGTCGCCGCGGCGCGGCGGCGGCTCTGCTTCTCGATTAGCGTCGCGATGGTGTCGGTGCCGTTGCCCGTGATACTGGCCGGGCGGCGAACCGCCGCCGCGACGACCTCGCCATCGATGACGATGATGCGCAGGTCCTGCCCTGCGACGAATTCTTCCAGCATCACCTCGTCGTCGTACCGGCGCGCCAGCTCGACGGCGGATCGCAGTTCGTCCGCATCGCTGATGCCGACGCTCACGCCGTTGCCCTGCTCGCCGCGCACGGGCTTCACCACGAGCTGTCCGTGCTCGCGCAGAAACGCCTGGTTCGCGTCATCGTCTGCGGCGAGCAGGCTCTCCGGTACCGCAACGCCCGCCCTGCGCAACAGCTGCTGGGACATGCGCTTGTCGTCGCAGCGGCTCATCGCGACCGCCGACGTCATGTCCGTCAGCGACTCCCTGCAAGCAATCGTGCGTGCGCCGAACGCGAGCTCGAAGTAGCCGCGCCCGGCATCGACGAGATCGACCGCGATCCCGCGCCGCCGCGCCTCGTCGACGATGATCCTCGCATAGGGGTTCAGCTCGTCATCGGACGCCTCCGAACCGGAATACAGCGGTTCGTTGATCGCATTCTTCTTCTTGATGCAAAAGACGGGCACGCGCTGGAAGCCCATTTTCTCGTAGAGACTGATGACCGCCTCGTTGTCGTGCATGACGGACAGGTCCATGTAGTCGCGGCCGCGCGCGGCAAAGTGGTCGGCGAGACTCGCCGTGAGCGCACGCCCGATGCCTGGATGCGAGGCCTGCGGGTCGACGGCGAGTGCCCACAGGCTCGAGCCGTTTTCGACGTCGTTGAATGCCCGGAAATGATCGACGCCCATGACGGTGCCGATGATCGCGCCCGTCCGCTCATCCTCGGCGACGAAATGCGTCAGCACTTTCGACGTGATCTGCGAGAGGATGAAGTTCGCGCCCGGCGGCACCATGTTGCGGCTTGCAAGCAGGTGGCCGATCGCTTTCGCGTCGGCGTCTGCCCTGCGCGCGGCGGACCCGGAAGCCACGCGGCAGGACGCGCGATGCCCGGTAGGTGTGCAGCCAGAGCCGATAGGTATGCGACGGATCCAGGAACAGGTCGTGCGGCTTCAGCGCCAGCACGACGTGCGGATCCTTGATATAGAGCGCGATGTTGCGCTGCTCGGGCTTCTCGTCGCAGATCGCGTCCGCGAGACGCCGGTTGTCGTCGAACGTGTGCGCGAAAATCAGCTTGCCCCAGCCGCAGTCGACGGTCGCCTCGTTCGCAAGCGGCTTGCCCTTGACCCGCTTCGGCGAGTCCCAGTTGCGAAGAGTCGGCGAGCCCTGCCGCTCGACGCGGTGCCTGATCTTGTCGGCTTTCATGACGCGCCCCCGTCCACGTGACGCTGCAGCCAGGCTTCGAGAACCGCGACCTGCCAGAGCTTGGAACCGCGCAGCGGCGTCATGTGCTCGTGCGGCTCGTCCAGCAGTTCGTCGAGGTAGGCCGGATTGAACAGCCCGCGATCCCGGGCTGCCCGGTTGCCGAGCGTGTCTTTCACGAACGCGAGGCTGCGGCCGCTGAGGTACTTGAGCTCCGGCACCGGGAAGTAGCCTTTCGGCCGGTCGATCACGGCGTCCGGAACGTACTTGCGGGCCATCTCCTTGAGCACGTACTTGCCGCCGCCGTCGATCTTGTGACCCGGCGGTATGCGCGCAGCGAGTTCGACCAGTTCGTGGTCCAGGAAAGGAACCCGTGCCTCGAGGCCCCAGGCCATCGTCATGTTGTCGACGCGCTTGACCGGGTCGTCGACCAGCATCACCGTGGTATCGAGGTGCAGCGACTTGTCGATCGCGCGGTCAGCCGCGGCGGCGTCGAAATGCCGCGCGACGAAATCGCTGCTCGCGTCGCCGTTGGCGTAGGCCGGGGCGACGGCGCGGCAATACTCATCATGGTCGCGGTCGAAGAACACGCGCTGGTACTCGGCGAGCGGGTCCTTGCTGTCCATCATCGGCGGGTACCAGTGGTAACCGCCGAACACTTCGTCGGCGCCCTGGCCGCTCTGCACGACCTTGACGTGCTTCGAAACCTCGCGGCCGAGAAGATAGAAGGCGATGTTGTCGTGGCTGACCATCGGTTCCGCCATGGCGTCGAGGCAGTCGGGAAGGTGTTCGAGGAGTTCCGCCGAGTCGACGTGGATCTTGTGATGGCGCGTACCGAATTCCTTCGCGACGATGTCCGAGTACTCGAACTCGTTGCCGAGCTCGTCACCGCGGTTCTCGAAGCCGACCGAGAACGTCTGCAGTGAATCCGGGATCAGCCGCGCCAGGAAGGCCACGATCAGGCTGGAGTCCAGGCCGCCGGACAGCAGGGCGCCCACGGGCACGTCGCCCGTGGTGCGGAGACGGACCGCCTTGTCGAGCGCTGCGCCGACGCGTTCGCGCCACTCGTCGAAACCGACACGGGCATCGCCGTTCCGACGCCGGAACTGCGGCGACCAGTAGGTCTCCTGGTGGCGCTCGCCATCGGGCCGGATGGTCAGCCGCGTCGCCGGGGGCAGTTTTCGCACTTCCTTCAGGATTGTCCGCGGCGCCGGGACCACCGAGTGGAACGTCATGTAATGATGCAGCGACACCGGGTCGACATTGAGTTCCGAGCCGCAGGTTTGGGTCAGCGCCGTCAGCGACGACGCGAAACTGAGCGAGCCTGGTTGTTCGAGGAAGTACAGCGGCTTGATGCCGAGACGATCGCGCGCCATGAAGACGTTGCCAGACGACGGTTCATGGATGGCGAACGCGAACATGCCGTTGAGCCTTTCGACACACGCCGCACCCCACTGGCCGTAGGCGCGCAGGATGACCTCGGTGTCGCTCAGCGAAAAGAACTCGTGGCCGAGCGCCTCGAGTTCCTGCCGCAGTTCATCGTGATTGTAGATGCAGCCGTTGAACACGATCGTCCGGCCGGATCGCTCGTCCACCATCGGCTGTGCCGCCTTGTCGGACAGGTCGACGATCTTCAGCCGCCGATGCCCGAACACCACGCGCCCGAAATCGGCGAGGCCGTGACTGTCGGGACCGCGCCGCTCCTGGGCGTCCATCATTCGACGCACGCGGCTCGTCGAAGCCTGGCTGCCGTCGAAGCGAATCTCTCCTGCTATGCCGCACATGGGTCTGTTCTGCCTCCTGGACGGTCAGCTGACGGTCAGGTTGCCGCCATCGTCGATATCGAGCCGCCTGCCCTCGAACAGCGGCTCCAGGGCCTCGGGCAGGGCAAGGATGACCTGCCCTTCGTGCGAGAAGGTGGAATCGGTGCGGTCGGGCTCGGCCAGTGTCAGGGTAAGGGTCTTCGCATCCTTCGGGATGATCCGGAAACACTTGCCGGCATCGTTGAGCGTGTCGGATCGCGTCAGGGTCGCGTGCAGTTTTTCCTTTGCGGACTGAGTCAGTTGCAGCATGGACTTTCTCCTTGGTGGTGGTCGGCTGGATGAGGGATGAGCGGGCACGGCATCACGAAAGCACGAACCGGCCGTCATCGTTCACGTCGAGGGTCATGCCCGCGAGCGACTGTGCGACGGCCTGGGGAATCGCGAGCACCGCCAGTCCCTTGTGTTCGATGATTTCGTCGCCGCTCCTGGGCACCTCGAACGAAATGGACGCGCCGTCGTCGTGCTGGATGAGGCGCAGGCACTTCACGGCACCCTCCCCGACCATTTGCCGGATGGTTGCGGAGCAAATCTGTTTGGCGTCATTGGTAATGTGCAGCATCGTGTTGCGGGCCTCCGTGCCTGTAGCGAATAAGAACCGGCACGCAAACGCTGCCCGTCCGGCAGCTGCGGTCATGGTTGTCTCGAATTGCGTGCCCAGAAGTGAAGAGATAGTTTACTAATTAAACTATTTATGGTCAAGTCTGCCGCAAGGAAGCAGCTCGCGGCCCGGCTAAACTGGCGAGACCGTCAATTTAATCAATATAAACAGGTTCGTATAGAACATACTTGCCCTGACTGGCCCTGCTTTCGATCGACATAATGGTTCAAAACGATAATTAGTTGTGCCAAACCATGACGAGGATCTGGATATTCCCCGGCAAATCTGTCACAAGGCTCTATCCCGCTGCCGGCCGGCCCGCCGATGAACGACCGATCGAACACAGCTCTCGTCGCCTTGCGGCGTATCCTGCGCGTCACGGAACTGAACGCGCGCAAGCTCGCGCACGAATCCGAGCTGACGACCTCGCAGCTGCTGGTGCTGCAACACGTGTCACAGCGCGGCCGGGCGCTGCCCAGCGAGGTCGCGAAGGCCGTTGCGCTCAAGCAGGCCACGGTGACCGTCGTCGTCAACAAGCTCGAAGATGCCGGCCTCGTCACGCGCAAACGCGATACCGACGACCGCCGCCGCGTCTGGATCGAGCTGACCGATGCGGGCACGGCCGCGCTGAAAAACTCACCGGACCTGCTGCAGCACCGTTTCGTGAAAAGCTTCGACAATCTCGAAGGCTGGGAGCAGTCGATGATCATTGCGGCGCTGGAGCGCGTTGCGGCGCTGCTCGACGCCGGGGAAGTGGACGCCGCGCCGGTCCTGGACGTCGGCGACCTGGACCGGCTGGTTCTCGAAGAGGAAAAACTGAGTGACAAGCAATAACTCGTGGCGGCCCCGCGCGCCGTTTTCGGCCCTGGCCGCCCTGTCCCTGCTGCTCGCGGGTTGCGGCCCGGCGGACACGCCGGATCAGCAGCCGGCGACGGCAACGACGGCCGCCGCGCAGCAGAGCGCGGCCGTCGCCATCCCCGACAAGTTCGGCGCGCAGGTCGCCGAAGACGTCCTGCGTGCCGGCGGCAATGCCGTCGATGCCGCCGTCGCGGTCGGTTTCTCCATGGCCGTGACGTTCATCGACGCCGGCAACATCGGCGGCGGCGGCTTCATGATGATCTACATGGACGGCGCGCCCGCGTTCCTCGACTACCGGGAAACGGCGGCGCTGGCCGCGCACCGCGACATGTACCTCGACGAACACGGCGAGGTGATCGAAAACGCGAGCCTGGTCGGTGCACAGGCGGCCGGCGTGCCCGGCACCGTTGCCGGGCTCTGGGAAGCCCACCAACGCTACGGCAAGTTGCCCTGGAAGGACCTGGTGATGCCGGCGGTCAGGCTGGCGGAGGACGGCTTCCTGCCGGCCGAAGCCCTGGTCGACAGCATCCACTCGATGCAAAGCTGGTTCGGCGACGCGACCAACTTCTACGGCCACTTCGGCAGCATCAGCACGGAACAACCGTTCCGGCAGCCCGACCTCGCCAGGACACTGCGGCGCATTGCCGAGCTGGGGCCGGACGACTTTTACCGTGGCGAGACCGCGCGCCTGATCGTGCAGCAGATGGAGCGCGGCGGCGGGCTGATCACGGCCGGGGACCTCGAACGCTACCGGGCGGTGTGGCGCGAACCGTTACGCACCCGCTGGCGGGATTTCGAGATCCTCGCCGCACCGCCGCCGAGTTCGGGCGGTTTCGCGCTCATCCAGCTCCTCAAGATGAAGGACTACCTGGCGGACTATTTCGCCGACGTGCCGCACAACTCGCCGCAGTACATCCACCTCGTCGCAGAGATGGAGAAACGCGTCTTCGCCGACCGCGCCGAGTACCTCGGTGACCCGGACTACATCGACAATCCCGTCGACCGCCTCATCGCCGACGACTACATCGCCCGGCGCGCCCGCGAAGTGAACCCGGAAGCCGTCTCGCAGCTCGAAGCCGTGCAGCCGGGGCTCGAGTCTCCGGAGACCACGCACTACTCCATTGTCGACCAGTGGGGCAATGCCGTCTCCAACACCTACACGCTCAACTGGGAATACGGCTGCGGCGTCGTCGTCGAGGGCGCGGGCTTCCTGTTGAATAACGAGATGGACGACTTCAGCGTCAAGCCGGGCGTGCCGAACATCTTCGGCGTGGTCGGGAGTACCGCCAACGAGATCCAGCCGGGCAAGCGCATGCTGTCATCCATGTCGCCAACCATCCTGCTCGCCGACGGCAAGGTCGCGATGGTCGTCGGCACGCCCGGCGGATCGACGATCTTCACTTCGGTCTTCCAGTCCATCGTGAACGTGCTCGACTACGGCATGACGCCGCTCGAGGCTGTGGCGGCGACGCGCTTTCACCACCAGTTGCTGCCTCCGGACCTGATTACCTACAGCGTGACCCGGCCATTGCCGCCGGCGACGATATCGGTGCTGGGCGAGATGGGCTACCGCGCGGAACCGCACCCCTGGGAGTTCGGCGACGTGCAGATCGTGTGGCGCGACGACGGCGAGTGGGTACCCGCCTCGGACCCGCGCGACCGCGGCGACTCGCGGGTGATCCGCATCGCGCCCTGACCGCGGACAGGCTGTTGCCTAGCGCCGCCTGCCGGCGCGCCGCTCGAGTTCGGCCTCGCGGCGGCTGTGCTGTAGCCAGAGCACGAACCCCGAGAGACTGAGGACGATCATGAAGACGGCGACGGCGTCCATGACCAGCGTGCCCGCCCGGGCGAAGATGCGGCCGCTGTGCACATCGGCCAGGACCCGCTCGACCGTCACGCCGCGGCCGCGGTAGAGCGTCTGCAGCACCTCGAGTTCCGCCGCACCCGGTGGCGTCGCGGCAGACCACCACAGGCCGTCCCGCGGCACCGCGTCCCAGTGTTCGAAGCGCGTGACGTCGGGATCGCTGCGGTACAGCTTGCCGCCGCTTTCAACGACGGCGCGCTCGCCGTCACGCCCCACCCGGTCGATCGGCCCCGGCATCCCCGCGGCCGCGTCGATGGCCTCCACGAGTTCCCCGGCGCTCGTCAGGACGTACAGGGTGTCACGCGTGCCGACGAGCACGAGCGGGTCGAGCGTCGCGATCCCGGCGAGCCCCGCCACGCCCTCTGCAATCTCCTCGTCATCGAGAAACAGGCGCTCACCGAGCAGGGTCGCGCGCAAGCCGCCGTCCGCAAAGCTCGCGGTGGGCGCCGGCGCCTGGATGCCGTAGGCGTCGAGCAGCCATGGCCAGTCCAGGTGGCGCCCGCCCAGCCCCCACTCGGAGGCATGGTTCAGCGCAATGCCGGATGCGGCCAGCAGCAGCACGAACACGACGAGCACGACGCCGACCCAGCGGTGACCGCGCCGGAGCCAGATGCGCAGTCGGGCGCTGCCGTTACCCTGTCGTCCTGATATTGCCATCGAGCAACAGCGCGACGCGGGCGATGCGGGTCACGGCAGCCACTGACAGCGTAGCGCCGGTGATCCCGTCGATCCGCCGATCGAGATGTCCGTCAGTCTCGAGTCTTGCATCCACGAACTGGTCCGTGAAAAACGGATAGCGTACCTCCCAGCCGCGGCTTTCGCGAAATTCCAGGACGCGGACGTTTTCGATCGCGCCGTCGGTCACGGTCACGCCAATGGTGATGGGCAGTTCCTTGCCGATCTCGTCGAGTATCCAGACGCTGCTGGCACCCTCGTGCCAGTAACGCACCCGGAGCGCGGCAAACCGGTGGCCGAGCACGCGCTCCACGGCATCACGGAGTTCGCCCGAGATCCACAGCATGCGCGGCGCGGGCGATCCGGCTGGGAAGGCGCTGCTGATGTAAGCGTCGGTCTCGATGTAACGCCCGGCCTCGCCGCCGGGCCCGGCGAATGCGAAGCCGGGTATCAGCAACAGGAGCAGGAAGACAAGGCGCAACATGGGGGTCGCCGGGCGTCTCAGAAGCTGTACCCGAAACCGAGACTGAAAGCATCGAAATCGCGGACCGCGAGCGCGGGCAACGTATGGTCGCGCGTGCGGTAATCCATCTTCAACACGACTCCCGGTACCGGCCAGTAGTTCAGGCCGACCCCGCTCTCGGTAAACTTGTCCTGGTCGCGCGCGGCGTCGAGGTCTTCGTAGCGGGCGAAGACGCCCCAATTGTCCGTGAACCTGAGGCTGGGCTCGACGTACCAGCCCGCTTGCGAGTCCGCGCCAGCCGCCTCGACGGCAAACCCGTCGAAGTTCCAGCCCGCGTACAGCGCCCGCAGCCCGACGATGCCGCGCTGGAATATCGCGTGTGCCGTGAACAACTGACCCGTGTCCAGCCCGTCGCCGGGCACCTGGCTCGGGTCTGCCTGGTACTGGTAGCTCGCCGCGAGTTCGAGGCCGCGCACGCCGGTGTATTTGAGGCGCGCCGTGTAGGCCCAGTCATTGGCAATCGCCTCAGCGACCTTCTGGCGGCCGCCGCGAACGCGGAACTGGCTGCTGCCGCTCGTCGGCATCGCGAGACCCGAGTGCATGCTGGCATCCCAGCTGAAACCACTGCCCAGGCGACCGTTCATTCCCACCCCCGCTTCCCACCACGTCGATGGGATGATGATGCTCTCGACGTTGTTGCGCTCGACGCCGAAGAACGTCGTCGGCTCGTGCGTCTCGTTGAGGATGCCGAGCGGCAGCAGGAACAGGCCGGTCTTCGCGTAGGTATTGTCGGTCAGCGCGTATTCGACGAAGGCTTGCTCGAGTTCCACCTCGCCCGGCGCGCCATCGCCCGACAGCGAATGCTCCAGCTCGAACTCGGAGAAGAAACGCACGCGATCCGTGAACTCGTGGCCGAAGAACAGCACGAATCGATGGAAGTCGATCTCCTTGCTGTCGCCGGCGTCGGAACTCACGTTGTTGTAGTGCAACTCGCCGTAGCCGCCGATCGTCGTCTTTTGCGCACCGCTATCCGCGACCGCCAGTGTCTCCACGAAGTCACCGGTCGCATCGACGCGGGCCTCCGTTTCGACGATCCGGTCGTTCGCGGCCGCCACCGCTTCCCGGGCCTCGCCGAGTGCCACGCGCAGTTCGTCGATTTCGGCCTGCTGCCGCTGGACGATCTCCCACAGTTCCTCGATGGTGGTGGGTGCCTGCCGGGCATGGCCGGCCGTTGCGGCGAGCAGCAGTACTGCCGCCAGCGCCGTGGTCCTGGTAATGCTCATGATGGTCGGGATCCCCTGCCTGCTTACGTGCACAGCTTAAGGGAGGCTAATGCAAACGACAATCATTCTCATTCGTATTAGTACGTATTGCCGCCACACCCCGGCGGCGGGGGGGCACGGCGCCCGCGATCAGAGGCCGCGGTTGATCAGCAGGTGCACCCAGATGCTCGCGGCATAGCCGACGGCGATCACCGGGGTCCAGCGCAGGTGGCGGAAGAACGTGTACTGGCCGCGCGCCTGCCCCATCAGCGCAACGCCCGCCGCGGAACCGATGGACAGCAGGCTGCCGCCGACGCCGGCGGTGAGCGTGACCAGCAGCCATTGCTGCGTATCCATGGTCGGATGCATTTCGAGGACCGCGACCATGATCGGGATGTTGTCGATCACCGCCGACATGATCCCCACCAGCACGTTCGCCGTCGTCGCCCCGAGTTCGCCGTAGATGTAGAGCGAGAGATGTTCCAGGTAACCGATGAAGCTCAGGCCGCCGACGCACATGATCACGCCGAAGAAAAACAGCAGCGTATCCCACTCGATGCGCGCGACTTCGCGAAAGCTGTCGAATGCGGCGACGTCGCCGGCCGTGCCGTAGTCGGCCTCGTCCGTGGGCTTCGGGATGTGTGTCTTGCGCAGGAAGTAACCGAAGAACTTGAGGTATCCCAGCCCGGTCATCATGCCGAGGAAGGCCGGCAGGTGCAGGAAGTTGTGAAACGAGACGGCGGTAGCGATCGTCAGTGCGAACAACAGCATCATGCGTTTCGCGCCACGCTTCATCCGCGTGCGCTCGGCGGTGCCGACCGCCGTTTCCCGCGGCACGGCGAATGACATCGCGAATGCGGGTAGCAGGAAGTTCACCAGCGACGGAATGAACAGGGCGAAAAAGGTCTGGAATTCCACGATACCGCGCTGCCAGACCATAAGCGTCGTGATGTCGCCGAACGGACTGAACGCGCCGCCTGCGTTCGCGCCGACCACGATATTGATACACGCGACGCTGACAAAGCGGGCATTACCCTTGCCGACGGCGAGCACGACCGCGCACATGACCAGCGCCGTGGTCAGGTTGTCGATGAGGGGCGAAAGCAGGAAAGCGAGACCGCCCGTGATCCAGAACAACGTCCTGTAGTTCAGGTTGCGGCGAACCAGCCAGTCGCGCAGCGCATTGAATATGTTGCGCTCACTCATCGAGTTCACGTAGGTCATCGCCGTCAGCAGGAAGAGAAACAGCTCGGCGAATTCCAGCACGAATTCCCGTACGGCTTCTTCGGCCTCGTGCACCATGCCGCCCTGGGCGTACCGGTAGCCGATCATCGCCCAGATGATGCCCGCTCCGAGAATCACGGCCTTGGACTTGCGCAGGCTGGTGTACTCCTCGGTGATGACAAGTACGTAAGCGAGCACGAATACCGCCAGCGCGGCCACGCCCGTCCACTGGGTAGTCAGATCCATGCGCTTTCACCCTTTGCAAGGCCGACAGAATCCCTGTCGGCCGCGCGATCGTAGCGCCGAATCCGGTGCCGGAGAATAGGTGATTGCCGCTTGGCGTTTGCCCGGGCGGAGCCCGTCAGGGGGGATTGAGGCCGCCGTAGCGGAGGCCGGTCAGGCGCGCCATGTCAGTGCTGAATGTCGTGAGGTCGTCGCGGCAGAATTTCGCCAGGTGATCGTGCCCGGCCGCCCGGGCCAGCACGCTCATCAGCTCCACCGAAGCACCGAGGAAGCGCGCCAGGCGCTCGGCGGCGATGTCGACGGGCAGGCGTGCACGGAGATGTTCCTTCTGGGTGGCAATACCGACCGGGCAGTTATTGGTGTGGCAGGCGCGCATGCCGAGGCAGCCGATCGCCTGGATGGCCGCGTTCGACAAAGCGACCGCGTCCGCGCCGAGCGCCATCGCCTTGGCGAAGTCGGCCGGGTGCCTGAGCCCGCCGGTGATGACGAGCGTCACGCCTGCCGCATCGCAGGCGTCGAGGTGCCTGCGCGCCCTTGCCAGGGCGGGAATCGTCGGCACGGAGATGTTGTCGCGGAAGATGAGCGGCGCGGCGCCGGTGCCGCCGCCGCGCCCGTCGAGAATGACGTAGTCGACGCCGACCTCGAGCGCGGCTTCGATGTCTTTCTCGATGTGCTGCGCCGACAGCTTGAAGCCGACGGGAATGCCGCCGGTCCGCTCGCGAACCTCGGCCGCGAATTCCGCGTACTGGCCGAGCGACGTCCAGTCCGGGAAGCGGGACGGTGAAATGGCGGCCTGCCCTTCCTCCAGCCCGCGCACCTCGGCGATCTTGCCCCTGACCTTGTTGCCCGGCAGATGCCCGCCCGTCCCGGTCTTCGCCCCCTGCCCGCCCTTGAAGTGAAACGCCTGGGTCTTCGCGACCTTGTCCCAGGAAAAGCCGAAGCGCGCCGAGGCAAGTTCATAAAAGTAACGCGAGTTCGCCGCCTGCTCGTCGGGCAGCATGCCGCCTTCTCCCGAGCAGATGCCCGTGCCGGCCAACTCGGCACCTTTGGCCAGCGCGACCTTCGCTTCTTCGGAGAGTGCGCCGAAGCTCATGTCGGACACGAACAGCGGGATGTCGAGCCGCAGCGGTTTCCTCGCGTTGCCGCCGATAATCACGTCGGTGCCGACGGGCTCATCGTCGAGCAGCGGCAGCCTGTGGAGCTGCGCGACGACGAACTGGATGTCGTCCCACAGCGGCAGCTTGTTGCGCGACACGCCCATCGCGGCGGTGGGGCCGTGATGACCGGTCCTGCTCAGGCCCTCCGACGCCAGTTTCCGGATGTACTTGACGTGGGGCTCGTCCGCGGTACCGGTCGGGTCCTGGAAATTGCCCTGGTAGGCGTCCCTGTCGTAGGGCTGCGGGTGGTCTTTCGCCCACGCGCGTATCTCGTCCTCGTCGACGAGCACCTGGCCATCTTCCACCCAGCTGTCGAACTTGTGCAGCATCTCCGCGTTGTTGTACTCGCTGACGCCGGTGTCGAGCCGGTAGTCCCAGTAATGCACGCCGCAGATGAGGTTGTCGCCGTCGACGAATCCGTCGGCCATCAGCGCGCCGCGGTGCGCGCAACGGCCGTACAGCACCGACACGTCGTCGTCGAAACGCACGATCACGAGGTCGACGCCGGCGACGAGTGCGTGCGCGGGCTGGCGGTCTTCGAGCCCTTCCCAGTCAGCAATGCCAATCCTGTTCACTGTTTCTCCTCCAGGCCCCGGGCGGCGGGTTCACGTGGAAATGCCGGCCGAGAATACCCGGACGTGGCGCAAACATCGAACACATGGGGAGCGGCTCGTGTTTTGCCTATAATGCCGGCTGGCCGACGCATTGATGGAATTCCCGTGACGAAAGGACGATTTGCGCAAGCGCGATATTCACCGAGGCTGCTCGCGGTTGCCGTTATTGCCGCCATGCTCGCAGCGGGCCCCGTGTTGGCCGATTCGCCGATTCCGCAACTGGCCGCCGACGGCTCCGTCACGGCCGAGCAAGTCGACGCTGCCATCTCGGCGATCGAAGCGCGCGAGGGACTGGACGAGGACACCCGCACCAAGGTGATGGACCAGCTGCGCGACGCCAGGGCACAGCTGCAGAACGCACAGGCCGCCCGCGACAGCGCGGCCGCCTTTGCCGAGTCGATCACGACCGCGCCCGCCGAAACCCAGCAGCTGCGCAAGCAACTGGACGAGAGCGCGCCGGCGGCACCTACCCGCCAGTCCATGGGTATCGATGACGCAACGCCGATGAGCGACCTCGAACAACAACTCGCGACCAAGCTTGCCGAGATCACTGTCGCGGAAGCCAGGCTGGCCGAACTCGACAGCCAGATCGCGGACCAGGCCGAGCGGCCCGCAAAGGCGCGGGCGAGGATCGACGAGCTGCGAGCCGGCATGGACAGCCTGGCCGCGGCGAACAGGGCGCAGTCGCCCCCGGGCGAGCCGGCGATGCTCTCCGACGCGCGCAAGCTGGCCGGGCAGCTGCGGTTGAACGCCCGCACGGCTGAGCTCAAGCGGCTGGAACAGGAGATCGTCAGCAACAACGTACGACTCGAACTGACCCGGGTACGTCGCGACATCGCGGCTCGCACGCTGGTCAGCCTGCGGCGCGAACTCGAAGTGCTGCAAAGCGCCGTGAATGCCAAGCGGCAGACCAGTGCAACGCAAGCCCTGCAGGAAACGGCGCTCGCCGAGCTCGAGGCCACGGGCAAGCATCCGGAAGTGCGGCTAATCGCCGAAGGCAATGTCGAGCTCACGCGCGAACTGCCGTCCGTCGCCGTCGACATCGAGCGCGTTACCCGCGAACTGTCGAGGATCGAGGACCAGGCCCGCGATATCGAGCGGCGCCTAGCGCGGTCGAAACAACGGCTCGAAGTCGGGGGCGTCACCCAGGTCATCGGCCGCCTGTTCGTCGAGGAACGGCGCAACCTGCCGCAGGTTTCCCAGTACCGCGCGGAAGTGCGCGAGCGGCGCAGCACGCTCTCAAACATCGGTCTCGCGCAGGTGCGAATCGAGGAGCAGCGCCGTGAGCTGACGCCGCTCGACGAACGCATCGAGCAGGTCATGGCGACCGTTCGCGAGGACGTAGCCGACGACGAGGCGCTGGCGGACATCCGCAACGAGGTGGAACAACTGCTGCGCAGCCGGCGCGACCTGCTCGCCCAGGTTGCAAGCACGTACACGACCTACATCCGCGCGCTGGGCGACCTCGACGTCGCGCAGCGGCGGCTCCTGGACGCCGCCGACGAGTACAAGCAATTCCTGGACCAGAACCTGCTGTGGATTCCCAGCGCCTCGCCGTTCTGGCTGAACGACCTCCGCAATCTCGGCCCCGCGATTGCCTGGGCGCTGTCACCGATTGCCTGGTCAAAGACGTTCCGCTCCTTGGCGGAAACGTTCAGCTACAGCCCGCTGCAGGCGAGCGCAGCACTGTTGCTGCTCGGGCTCGTGTTCTTTTCGCGCCGTCCGCTGCGCGCCCGGTTCAAGGCATTGAACCAGCGGGTAGGCCGGCCGTCGACGGACCACATCGGACTCACGCTCGGCGCGCTCGCGATCTCGGCAGCGCGCGCGCTGCCGTTGCCGTTGCTGTTCGCCATCCTCGGCTGGGCGCTCACGCACAACCCTTACCATACGGACTTCACGGCCTCCGTCGCCGCGGCGCTGCATGCGATTGCGCCGTTCCTCTACAACACCCTGCTGTTCCGCGTCCTGTGCGCCGAACACGGCGTCATGCAGGTTCACTTCGGCTGGAGCACCGATCGCCTGCCCGTCATCCGCAAGCAACTCGACCGGCTGACGGTGATCGGCATCCCGCTCATCTTCGTCGCCGTGCTGCTGTACGGCTCGCCAACGCCCGCGTACCGCGAGAGCCTCGCGCGGCTCGCCTTCGTGATCCTGATGTTCATCTTCAGCGGACTCGCCCACGCGTTGCTGCATCCGCGCAAAGGCGTTGCGCGAGGCTATTACTCGGCCAGCCCGTCCACATGGATAACCCGGCTGCGCTGGCTCTGGTACGTCCTTGGCGCCGGCGGCCCCTTGCTGCTCGCCCTCGCATCGCTGCTCGGCTTTCTGTACACCGCCGCAATCCTGACCGGCAGCCTCGTGGATACGTTCTGGCTGGTCCTCGTCCTCATCGTCGTGAACCTCGTCGTCATGCGCTGGCTCGCGCTGACGAAGCAGAAGATCGCCTGGCAGATCGCGCTGAAGGAGCAGGAGGCGCGACAGGCCGAAGCGTCGCAACAGGAAGGCGCGGCGGCACCCACTATCGAAAGTACGCCCCTCGACCTCGATGCCGTCGACAAGCAAACCACCCGGCTCGTGAATGCCGGGCTGTTCTTTGTCGGGGCGCTCGCGGCCTGGGGTGTGTGGTCGGAGATCGTGCCGGCGCTCGGGCTCCTGGAGAAGGTCTCGTTGTGGTCGCAGACGACAATGGTCGACGGCGAGGAAGCCATTATTCCCGTCACGCTGGCCGACCTGCTGCTCGCGATCTTCGTGTCCGGCGTAACGGCGATTGCGTCGACGAACCTGCCAGGATTGATGGAAATCGCGGTACTGCAGCGGATGACCCTGCAGCCCGGCAGCCGCTATGCGATCAATACGCTGCTGCGTTACGTCGTCGTCACGGTCGGCGTGATCGCCGTGCTTAATATCGTCGGCTGGAGATGGTCGCAGATACAGTGGCTCGTCGCGGCGCTCAGCGTGGGCCTCGGCTTCGGCCTGCAGGAAATCGTCGCCAACTTCGTTTCCGGCCTGGTCATCCTGTTCGAGCGGCCGGTGCGCGTCGGCGACACGGTCACCGTGGGCCAGCTCACCGGAACCGTGTCCCGCGTCCGCATCCGCGCGACGACGATTACCGACTGGGACCGCAAGGAGATCATCGTCCCGAACAAGTCGTTCATCACCGAGCAGGTGATCAACTGGACGCTGTCGGACCCGATTACCCGCATTGTGATACCGGTCGGCATCTCTTACGGCTCGGATGTGCAGCTTGCCCATCGCGTGATGCAGCAGACGCTCGAGAGCCTGCCGCTGGTTCTGGACGAGCCGCCGCCGAAGGTTTACTTCATGGGCTTCGGCGACAGTTCGCTGAATTTCAATCTCTACGTGCATTCCCGTGAGCTGGCGGATCGGCTGCCGCTCATGCATGCCGTGCACCAGGAGATACTCGGCGCATTGCGCAAGAACGGCATCGAGATTCCGTTCCCGCAGCGCGACCTGCACCTGCGGTCGGTGGACGAGAAGATCAGCGCGTTCAAACGCGACGGCAATGAGAAAGGTGACCCCGACAGCTGAACCCGTGCTGCAGGAGCGGTTCTCGAACCGCGCATGGTTCGGGGCTGAAATCGATCGCGGGCCCAGGCCCGCTCCTACCGGGGGCGGGTAGCGTCCTGTAGGAGCGGTTCTCGAACCGCGATCGGTCGCGCGCCGGGGCAAGCTCCTACGGTTCGATGCCGGCTGCCTCGCGATACAGCTCGAGATAGCGCGCCGCCATCGCCGCGGCCGTGAAGTCGCG
Source organism: uncultured Gammaproteobacteria bacterium (assembly GCA_963712755.1). Lineage (GTDB taxonomy): Bacteria > Pseudomonadota > Gammaproteobacteria > Steroidobacterales > Woeseiaceae > UBA1847. The sequence continues at coordinate 91,310 of CAVQIY010000003.1, forward strand.
TGAGAACTCCCGGCCGCGCGCACCCATCGCGCGCCGCAGGTCCGGGTCGTCATGGAGGCGCAGGATCGCCGCGTGCAGCTGCTCGGGGCTGCGCGGATCGACCAGGATTCCATTCTCGCCGTCCTTAACGATCTCGGGAAGACCGCCGACCCGGCTCGCCACGATCGGCAGCGCCCTGTCCATCGCGTCGAGCAGGATGCCGCCGATGCCTTCCTTGTTCGACGGCAGGATGAACAGGTCGAATGCCGCGAGGTAATCGCCGACGTTGTCGACCCAGCCCGTGAAAGCGACGTTGCCGAGGCCGTCGGCAAGCTCCCGCAACATCGCCTCATCGTCCCCGCCGCCGACCAGCAGGAACTGCAACGCCGGGTGCGACGACTCCAGCCGCCGCGCCACCTCGATGATGTATTCCTGGCCTTTCTGGGCATTGTCCAGCGCGCCGACGTTGCCGATGATCCATTTGCCCGGGAAGCGCTCCCGGATCGACTTCGCCGTTACCGGATCCACGGGCAAGCCGCTGCTGCTGCTGTGAATCACACAGCTGCTGATGCGCGCGTCGAACGCCTCCACGATGCGGGCGACATCGGCCGCGACCGAGGCGACGGCCGAGGCGCGGGTGTAGGCCCTGCGGGTCAGCCAGCTGTCGCCGAGCGGGTTATTGACGCGTCGCGTGATGATGTAGGGCGTGCCGGAGACCTCGTTGCGCAGCCAGGCGGCGTAAACGCCCCGCCCTTCGTGCGAATGCACGACGTCGACGCCGCGGGTCGCCCGGAAGGCCGGCCACAGTCCCGTGCTGCCGCGGATTTCGATACCGGCATCGCCGAGGCGCTCCGCCAGCGGACGATCGGGCCGGGCGATCAGCACCTGCTCCTGGCCGAGATCCTGCAGGGCGCGAATCAGCAACTCGGCCTGGCGCTCACCACCGCGATAGCCTTTCGCCAGGTTGATGTGTGCGATTCGCAGCGTCATTGGGCCCGCCGGTGTCGAGTGGCGGCTAGCGTACCATGCTCGCGTCCGGCGCCGGCATCGTTCGTTGCGGGCCGCAGGGCAAGCGAATAGAGTATCCGGCTGTCGGCAGCGCCGGGATACAGGGAACTCAACATGTGTGGTTTCGTCGGCGGGACGGACCCCTCCTGGGATTTTGCCGCCGCGCTCGCATCGATCGAACACCGCGGCCCCGATGACGGGCGCCTGCGCCTCGATGGCCCGGTGCGAGTCGGCTTCCGCCGACTGTCGATCATCGACCTGGATGCGGCGGCGATGCAGCCCATGTTCGCCGAGGACGGCGAAACCTGGATCGTTTTCAACGGCGAGATCTACGGCTTTCTCGGGCTGCGCAGCGAACTCGAAAAGCTGGGCCACGCGTTTCGCACCCACTCGGATACCGAGGTGCTGTTGCGGGCCTATCTCGAGTGGGGTGAGGGCTTCATCGATCACCTCGACGGCATGTTTGCGATCGCGTTGTGGGATGCGCGCGACCGCAAGCTGCGACTGTACCGCGACCGGCCCGGCATCAAGCCGCTCTACTATTTCCATGACGGCCGCCGGCTGGCGTTCGCCTCCGAACTCAAGGCCATCGAGGCGGCGATCGATGCCGGTGACCTGCGGGTCGACGAGACGGCGCTCTACGATTTTCTCGGCTACCGATACGTACCCGCGCCCAAGACGCTGTATCGCAATTGCTTCAAGCTGCCGCCGGCGCATCGACTGGTCTACGACCCCGCGACCGGCAAGATGACCGGCCCGGAGCCTTACTGGTCGGTACCGGTGCCGGCGACGCCACGCGATATCTCGGCCGACCAGGCCGCCGAGGAACTCCGCGGCCTCATCGACGAGTCCGTGCGCGACCAGATGATCTCGGACGTGCCGCTCGGTTTCTTCCTTTCCGGCGGCGTCGATTCGAGCACGATCGTCGCGTCGGCCTCCGGGCTCGGAGCCGACGTATCGACGTTCTCCATCGGCTTCGACTCCGACGAAAAGTCGGAAACCCCGTACGCCCGCGAAGTCGCAAAGTTGTTCGGCACCCGGCATCACGAGCGCATGCTGTCGCAGTCGGCCGCGGGGAACCTGCTGCCGAACCTCAAGCAATGGTTCGACGAACCGTTCGCGGACGAGTCGGCGATGCCGACCTACCTCGTCTCGAAAGTCGCGCGGGAGAACGTGACCGTGGTGCTGACCGGCGACGGCGGCGACGAGGTGTTCGGCGGCTACCGTACTTATCCGCGTTTCCAGCGCTACGACCGGCTGCCGTCGTGGCCGGCCGCGCTGGAACGGCTGTCGCACCGGCTGCGCAGGCCTTTCGGCCGGCGCAGTGCCGTCACGCGCACGATGAAGGTGCTCGAGTTCGCCTTCGCCAGGGGGCCGTCGTTGTGGGGAAAGATCATGCACGGCATGCCCGAGGCGGCGAAGCTCGGGTACCGCGAGCGCTTCGGCATCCCGCAGGATTACGACGACTGGTGGCACTTCCGCGAGCACTGGCGCGAAGACCTGCCGGTACGCACACGCCTGCAGCTCGTCGACTTCCACACGTTCATGCCGGGGATGGTACTGACGAAAGTCGACCGCACGAGCATGGCGGTATCACTGGAAGCGCGCGTGCCGTTCCTCGCGCGCAAGATCATCGAGTTCTCGTTCTCGCTGCCGGAGGACGTCCGTTACCACGACGGCAACCTCAAGGGCATCCTGAAGTACGCCTACAAGGACATCCTGCCGCAGGACATCCTGCACCGGCGCAAGAAGGGCTTCGGCATCCCCCGCTACTACCTCGCGGATCTCGACGGCGGCAAGCCGACCCAGGAGCACCTGTTGCAGAGCCTGTTCCTGTAGGCCGACGAGCCGGTTGGGAAACGGCTGCCCGACCCCAATATCGTCAGCACCACGTCGATAAGACCAGGGCCGGCAGGGCGTCATGCAGGATCGACTCTTCGCAGCGATCACGTTCGCGTTCCTCGCGGCCGCCCTGGCCGGCTGCGCGTTCCCGGGCCGGTCCGCAGGTCCGTCGCTGGACGAAGGACGTCCGCCTTTCCTGGCACTGAGTATCACCCGGCAGCCATCCGCGGACTTTTCCGGCGCGCCGCCCGGCGCGTCGGTCAGTACCAAGGAGAGCCAGGTCTTCGCGGGCCTCCACCGCTTCGACGCCGGCGCAGGAACGCTCGACCTCGGTCTCGACTACCAGTACACGCGCTACGTCTACGACGGCATCGACGGCCGCAACCGCGACCTGCACCGTTTCCAGTTCCCGCTCAGGTATCGCAACAGCCACGGCGGCTGGGAAATCGACGGCAGCGTTGCGCCGGGCATCTCGACCTCGTCCAACGTGCTCAAGGAGTTCTTCGACGCGATCAGCAGCGACGACCTGTTCGCCACCGCACGGATCGAAGCGCGGCGCGGCGGCGCGTCGCGACGCTGGGTGATCGGCATCGCGTACGACCGCAGGTTCGGCGCACCGCGGGCCTACCCGATCGCCGGCATCGAGCTGTCACCGGGCGACGCGCTCGACCTGCGACTTGCTTTCCCCGACAGCGCTTTCCGATACCGCTGGTCGGACCGGCAGTCGCTGTCGGGCCGGCTGTTCCCGGCCGGGCACCAGTGGCACGTGATGACGGACGACTTCAGCGCCGAGTTCGACTATCGCGTCGAGGGTTTCCGTGCGCAGCTCGGCTGGAGCGTGCGGCTGTGGAAAGCGATCACGCTGGATGTCTCGGGGGGTTACGAGTTCGGGCGCAGGCACCACCTTACCGATGATCTCGGTGTCCGCATCGAATCCGCGGTAGAGGACCAGTGGCTGTTCCTGCTGGGCCTGCGCGCAGGTCCTGCCCCGCTGCCTTACACGCACGGTGGCCAGCTCTGATACTGCAACGGCGACCATTTGTCGCCAGTGTTTTTGACGAGTTGGAAAATTATTGGTTTTGCGGCAAAATGCTGGCCCGGTGTACGCGGCCGGCATACGAACTCAGGCACGGAAATGCACAAGACGTCGATGCAACTCAAAGGGCTGAGCGCCGTGGCCGGCGTAATCTTCGCGGGCGCGGTGGCGGCGGGGCCGGTCTACCAGCCGCCCGGTGCCAACCTGACCCTCGGCGACGTCACGCACGGCAAGCGCATACTCTCGGCATCCGGCAACCCGGCGGCCGCGGCGGCCGACCGGGCCCGCGCCGGTGGCAAGCCGGTCCGCGGCACAGTGATCTCGGCGGCCGCCGGTCTCGAGTACGGCAACGTCCAGAACCTGTTCGACCTGTACAACGAATTGACGCGGGCGTATGCACCCAGCGACCCGGGCACCGGCGGCGGGCCCGGCCAGGATCCGGACGACAAGCCGGACGAAGGCATCAACATCGGCGACATCCTCGACTCGCTCGACCCGAATATCCAGGAAGCCCTCGATGCGATAGCGCGCGAGATCGTCACCCAGACCGCGCTTCTGCTGCTAATAAGGGAAGAAGGTTACGCCAAGGCGTGGGTGGCCGCCGACGCACCGTTCGTATTCGACAAGCAGTGGCTCGGCGGCACGTGGACCATGGGCCTGAACTGGTCGGGAAGCTCCAAGGCGTTCGGATTTACCGAACCCCTCGAGTTCGATCGCGAACTGGCGCTGCAGAGAATCTCGGACTGGGTCAATGCGCTGCCCACCGACCGCCCTGTCCAGTTCGAGATCGGCGAAGACATCGTCCTGACGCCCACTCCCGAGCAGAACGCGGTATTCCTCGCCATCACCAATGACAGCTCGCTCATCAGCAAATCGACGCAGACCACCGAGTTCAGTTTCGGTTACAGCCGCGAGGCCCTGTCCCTCGACAGCGGCAAGCTGTATTTCGGCGCAAGGGCGAACATCTACCTGATGCAATTGTCGCGCTACAGCGTGCGCTTCGGCGACATCACGAACTCCGAGGAACTCTTCGACGCGATCCGTAGCGCGGATTTCCGCAGCGACGAGGGAGCAGGCCTCGACCTGGGCGTCCTGTGGGCCGGGGACAACTACCAGCTCGGCGCGCAGGTAACCAGCATCAACAAACCCGAGTTCCGCTTTCCCGACGTGAACCTGGCGCCTTACAGGAGCCAGCGAGCAGTGGACTTCCTGCAGCAGGACGCCGTCTACACGCTGGATCGCCAGCTCAAGCTCGAGGCTTCGGTCTTTACGGAGGATCGCCGCTGGTCGGCACACCTGGGCTACGACGTTGACCCGGTCACCGAGCCGATGGGCGACCGCTTTCAGTGGGTGACGCTGAGCGGCGGCTTCACGACCGATAGCTGGTGGATCCCGTCGGCCCGTATCGGTTACCGGCAGAACCTCGCCGGCACCGAACTCGGCTACCTCAGCATTGGGGCGACGCTCTTCAAGTACGTGAACATCGACATCGCATCGGCGCTCGACACGGTCGAGATCGACGGGCAGAAACTGCCGCAGGGCCTCATGGGCAGTATCGGCTTCGAGATCAGCTGGTAGCCGACCGGCACTGCCTCACTTGGCAGGCGTTTCCCCGTGTTCGAAGTGGTGCAGGTCCGGCTCCACGTGCGGAAGATGGTGTTCGAATTCTTCCGACAGGTGTTCCGCATTGCGGATCCAGCTGCAGGTCCCACAGGTGCATGTCGTCTCGTCGTGCCGCAACTCGCTGTGCAGCGCCTCGACGAGCTTCACTCCTTCGCGCAGGGAATCGGCCAGTTCCTCGTCGGTCTTGTCGCCGCGATGGACGAAGTCCTCGAGACACTTGTCCCAGCCGCAATCGCCGGAACCATCGCAGGTATGGCAGCGCTCACCGGTGGCCTCATAGAAACTCTTGTGCGGATAGTTTCCACCTTCGATGAGTTGCCGGACCAGGATGCCGGGATACGTAAGCGCTTCTATCAGTTGTCGTCGCATGACCCTCTCCTATCAGCTCCACCCCCATACTAGGCGGATCACCGGGTGCACTCAAGCGCACCCGGCGGCGAGATCGTAGGTAATTGCCGTAGTTGAGTTTTTCACGTTTTTGACCATGCGCGACGAGCGCCGGCGATCCCCAGCAGGGTCACGAGGAACAGCAGCGCCAGCGCTCCGCCGCCGCCCCCGCCGGTGCCCTCGTTGACGCCGACGATGACGGTGCGCGTGATGCTGACACTGTTGCCGGCACGGTCCGCCACGCTGTAGGTGATTGTCTGTGTGCCGACGACCGTGGCATTGATGCTGCCCGTCACCTCGATCTTGTCGCTGATATTGCCATCGATGTCATCGACCGCCGTCGCGCCCGGATCCACGTATTCCTGGCCAGCCGGGATGTTTACGCTGGCCTCGCCGAGCAGTTCGATCTCCGGCCGTATGCGGTCGCCGAGACCCAGCCGGCCAATGCCGTTGTTCGCATGGATCTCGAGCACACCGGCCGTGCTGCCGACCAGTATCAGGTCGAGTGACTCGTCGCTGTTGAAGTCGGTAAGCGCGCCGCGCTGCATGCCGGCGCTGACGATCTGCTCCGGCGCCAGTGAGAAACTGCCGTCCTGGGAGCCGAGATACAGCTGGTGCACGCCCGCTTCGTTGATTGCGACGATATCCGGCCAGCCGTCGGCATCGACGTCACCCGGTACGAGCGCCGTTACCGGCGATGCACCGAACGACGGGCCTGGCGCAAATGCACCGCCGCCCTGCTGGTAAAGAACCCGGTTCTGCGGCGCGCTCATGTCCCTGCCGTCCATGGCCAGCAGCAGATCGGCGGCGCCGTCGCCGTTGAGGTCGCCGGTGTTGACGTTGGCGACGCTGCCGAGTTCGAGGGAGTCGCTGCCGGCAATCGAGCCGTCGCCGGCATTGAAGAGCAGCTCGACCCTGCGATCCGCGGCGAGCACGACAACGACGTCCTGGTCGCCGTCCTGGTCGAAGTCGGCGATCGCGAGGTCGCGCCCCGCCCCGGCCGCCAGCGCCGCCACGTCGATGCCGCCGTCCGCAGCGGGCCGCAGGACCGCCGTGCCGCCCGAGCCCGTTACCAGCAGTTCGAAGCTGCCGTCGCCGTCGGTATCTGCCTCGAGGAGGTCGCTGACATTGCCGACGCCATTGCCCTGCAGGCTGGCGCCGACCGGCAAAGCCGCCGGCCCCGTCGTTGACGAAAACCTGCACCGAACGCCCGTCAAGGCCGCCGACTGCGATGTCCGGAAATCCGTCCCTGTTCCAGTCGAGCAGCGCAAGCGCAGTGCCGCCGCTGTCGGCGCCGAGGCTGCTGCCGGGCGTCGTGACGGCGCGCTTGCCGTTGTTGAAGAAGACGACGGTTTGCTCGCCCGTCGCAACGATGTCGATTGTGCCATCCCCGTCGAGGTCGCCCGTTCTCACAACGCCAGCGGGCGCGTCGACAATCTGCGTCGGTCCCTCGCTGAATTCGGCGACGACGGCCATGCTCGCAAGGTCTTCGTTGTCGTCCGGATTCGGGTCATCCGCGGCAACGGCGCCAAGCAGCGAGTTGTCGCCGGCGCCCTGTTGCACGCCCTGCACCGCGAGCGTGACGGACGTACCGGCCGTGACGAGACCCACGCTGCAGTCCAGCGTCGGCGTGCTCGTGCCGTTGCCCGTCACGATGCAGCCTTGCGGTGCCGTCACGCTCAGCGGCGGCCCGCTGGTAACCCATCCGGCAAACAGCTGGCCGTCCAGCAAATCGGCGGGGCCCTTGTTCTCGATGTCGATGTTCCACTGCGCGTCTTCGCCCACGGTCACCGGGTTCGTGACGGGCGCTATGCTGAGGACGACGTCACTGCGATTGTCGCGCAACACCAGCAGCCTGAACGTCAGGCTGGCGGTGGCGCCGGCGCGGTCCTGCGCCCGCACCTCGACCACGTAGGGTTCGTCGCGGGCATCGGCGCGCGTCGCCGTGCCCGACAGCCGGCCGGTCGCGGCATCCAGTTGCAGCGCACCGCTTCCCGGCAAGCCGCTGGCGCTGAAGCGCAGCACGTCGCCCTCGTCGGGGTCGGCAAAATTGGCGCCGAGGTTCAGACGGTAAGCGATGCCTTCGATCGCTTCCTGGTCCGGCACCGGCGCGACGACGAACGGCGGCTCGTTGCGCCGCAGCACGAGCAACTCGAACTCGAGGCTGGCCGATGCGCCCTGCCGGTCGGTCGCCGTGACTTCGATCCTGTAAGGTTGCTGCCGCACATCGGCGGCGACCGGCGTACCCGCGAGTACGCCGAGGTCCGGGTCGAACTGCAGCGAACCGCTGCCCGGAAGACCGTCGATGCCGAAGCGCAGCCGATCGTCCTCGTCGGGATCGGCAAAGTTCCCCACGAGCACCAGGCGATACGCGTCACCCTCCGTCACCACCTGGTCCGGCACGTCCCTGACGACGAACGGCGGCGCATTGGGCACGTCCTCGATTCTTATCGAGACCGTCGTTTCTCTCGAGAAGCCGGTGCCGTCAAAGGCCCGGTACTGGAACTCGTCGTCTTCCTGCTTGCTGCCGTCGTGCTGGTACACGAACGTGCCGTCGCTGCGTAGCAGCAGGCTGCCGCGCTTGACGTCTTTCGCGAGTATCGCAGTCAGTCGGTCGCGCTCGAGGTCGAAGTCGTTGTCGAGCACGCTGTCTGCGCCCGACGCCAGCACCTCGACGGTGCCGCCGCGCGCGACGGCGATGGAATCGCGCACGGCGAAGGGCGGCCAGCCGCTCGCCCAGGCGGACGCCGACAGGCCGAGCAGACTCAGCAATACAGCGAGCCCCGCGGCGGCGGGAACCGACTTCGGACGTACCCGGGTCATCTTCACAACGCGATCCCCTGCTCTGTTGTTGTAATCGTGGACTGCGCTTCGCAGAGTGTAGCGAAACACCGTAACAGGTAAAAGACATAATGCTTCGGGTAATTATGGTAAATTGTTGAATTATCGACGATTATCGTCGGCGTATAGGTACAAGTGTCTACGCTGGCGCGCACCGGCAAAGCTCGCCATGGCCAATATTCACAAGCACATTAACCACCTGCAGCAACGGAAGAAGACCGTGATCGTAAGCCTCATCCTGATTCTCGAAGTGCTCGGCATCCTGTCGGCGATGCACGCCGTGATGAACGTGCGCACGCCGCAGGGCTCCATTGCCTGGGCCGTGTCGCTGGTCATCGTCCCGGTCGTCAGCGTGCCGGCGTACTGGGTGTTCGGCCGCGACCGCTTCAAGGGCTATGTACTCGCGCGGCGTGCCGACGACGAGGGTCTCGACGAGCTGTGGCGGCGCGCCAGGCAGGGCGTCGAGCAACTCGTCGCTACCACGGACTGGCAGAACGCGGCGATCCGCGGCGCAGAGAACCTCGCGCGCCTGCCCTTCACCGGTGGCAACGAGGCGGAGTTGCTCGTGGACGGCGAGGCGACGTTCGACAGCATCTTCGCCGGCATCGATTCCGCGCGGGATTACGTGCTGGTGCAGTTCTACATCGTGCACGCCGACGACATCGGCAACGAATTGAAGTCGCGGCTCATCGATGCCGCAAAGCGCGGCGTCGACGTGTACTTCCTCTACGACGAGATCGGCAGCCTGGGCCTCGAGAAGTCGTACATCGACGACCTCCGGCTTGGCGGCGTGGCGATCCTGCCGTTTCACAGCCGCAAGGGGTCCGGCAACCGCTTCCAGCTCAATTTTCGGAATCACCGCAAGACGGTCGTCGTGGACGGCAACGAAGCCTGGGTCGGGGGCCACAACGTGGGCGACGAGTATCTCGGCAGGGACCCCGGCATCGGGCACTGGCGGGATACGCACATGCGCCTGGCGGGACCGGCGGCGCTCGGCGCCCAGATCGCCTTCGTCGAAGACTGGCGCTGGGCCGCCGACGAGACGCTGTCCGATCTCAACTGGGAACCCGGCGCGACGCCGGGCGGCGCCGCGCAGTCGCTGATCATCGCCAGCGGGCCGGCCGACGAGGTCGACACGGCATCCCTGATGTATACCCAGGCGATCAACGCCGCAGCGCGGCGCATCTGGATCGCCAGCCCCTATTTCGTTCCCGACGATGCGATCGTCCAGTCGCTGCAGCTCGCGGCGCTGCGCGGTGTCGACGTTCGAATACTCATTCCGGAGAAGTCGGACAGCGCGCTCGTCACACTCGCGGCCTATTCGTTTTTCGACGAGGTCGGTTCGACCGGCGTCAGCTTCTATCGCTACCAGGGCGGGTTCCTGCACGGCAAGGTGATGCTGATCGACGATTCCGTCGCTACCGTCGGCACGGCCAATTTCGACAACCGCTCGTTCCGGCTCAATTTCGAGATAACGGCGGTCGTCGTCGAGCAGGCGTTTGCCGCAGCCGTGGAGGCCATGTTCGAGGACGATTTCGCCCGCTCCCGCCGCATGGAAGCCGGCGAGTTCGACAACAAGAACTACCTTTTCAGGGTTGCGGCAAGACTCGCCAGGCTGGCATCGCCGATTCTCTGATCAGCGCAGCGCGGCCGGCGCCTTCTTGACCGCGACGGACTTGATGTGCGCCAGCACCCGGTCGCCCGGCTCGAGTTTCAGCAGGGCGCGCGACCGGCGCGTGATGCGGGCGAGAATGTACCCGGAGCCGACCGCGAGCTGCACCAGCGCGCAGGATTCGCCGTCGTCGCGAATGGATTCGATGGACGCCGGCAGCACGTTGAGTACCGTCGACGCGCCGCAATCCTCGCGGCTCAGGCTGACGTCGTTCGCGCGGATCCGCAGCCTCAGCTGCGCCCCGGCTTCATAGCCACCGGGCACCCACATCTCGACATTGTCGAAGGCGATCTGCGTCAGGCCGTCGCCGACATCGCGGCCGATCGCTTCGGCATGGATGATCGCACCCGCTTCCTCGCCGCCGAGCAGCGGCAGGTCGGCACGCAGCAGCACGTCCTCTATGTCACCTGCCGCGATGACCCGACCACGCTCCATGACGAGCAGGTAGTCGCAGAGACGAATTACCTCCTCGATGCTGTGACTGACGTAGATCACGGGAATGGAAAGTGCCGCGTGGAGCCTGTCCAGGAAAGGCAGGATCTCGTCGCGCCGTGCGCGGTCCAGCGACGCGATGGGCTCGTCCATGAGCACGACGCGCGGCGACCGTAACAGGGCGCGTGCAATCGCAACGCGCTGCGCCTCGCCGCCCGACAGCGTATCGACGCGCCGGTCCAGCAGGTCGCGCAGCCCGAGCAGTTCCACGGCCTCGTCGAAGCCGACGTCCTCGCGGCGCCCGCGGCGCTTCCCGTACTCGATGTTGCGGCGTACGTCGAGGTGCGCGAACAACCGCGGCTCCTGGAATACGTAGCCGATCTCCCGCTGATGCACCGGTCGCGACGTCGTGTCGTCCTGCCAGACGTCGCCGGCAACGACCAGGCGGCCTTCCGCGGCACGCTCGAGCCCGGCGATGCAGCGCAGCAGCGCGGTCTTGCCCGCGCCGGATTCGCCGAACACGCCGGTGATCCCGCGCATCGGAATGGCGGCGTCGACGTCGAGCGAAAAGTCGCTGCGCTGCAGCCGGTAGCGGACGGCAATGTGCCCGCTCACGGCGACCGCCTCTCGAGCCGGCGGTTGGCGAGGAACATCGTCAGCAGCACCGCGAACGCGAATACCACGAGGATGATCGACATCTGGTGCGCGCTCGCGTAGTCGAGTGACTCGACGTGATCGTAGATCGCGATCGAAACGACCCGCGTCTCGCCGGGTATGTTGCCGCCGACCATGAGGACGACACCGAATTCACCGAGTGTGTGCGCGAAGCTCAGTACCGTCGCCGTGAGGAATCCCGGCATGGACAGCGGCACGGCGATCGTGAAGAAAGCATCGAGCTCCGACGCGCCCAGCGTCCGCGCCGCCTCGACCTCCTGCCTGCCGAGCGCATCGAAGGCGCTCTGCAGGGGCTGCACCGCGAACGGCAGGCTGTAAAAACACGAGGCGATGACCAGCCCCGTGAACGAGAAGGTCAGCGCTTCACCGGTGACCTCGACCCACCAGCGGCCGATCGCACCGTACGGCCCGAGGACGATCAGCAGGTAGAAACCCATCACCGTCGGCGGCAACACGATAGGCAGGGCCACGAGCGCCTGGATCGCGGGTTTGAAACGCGAATGCGTGCGCGACAGCCACCAGGCGAGTGGCGTCGCCAGCACGACCAGGATCAGCGTGGTCAATGCGGCCAGCTGCAACGACAGCAGCAGCGGCCCGAGTGTCGCCGCCATCAGTCCTCTACCCCGGGCAAGCCGTATCCATGGCGCAGGATGATGGCACGTCCCGCGTCGCTGCGCAGAAAACCCAGGAACGCTTTCGCGCCGTGGGAGGCCGCCCCCCGTTGCAGCAGTATCGCCTGCTGGTCGATCGGATCGTGCATCGACTCCGGTACCGGCCAGCTGCATGACGCCGGCGGCAGCGACGGTGCCTGCAGCTGTGACCGCGCAATGAAACCGAGCTCGGCATTTCCCGACGCGGCGAACTGCAATGCCTGCGCGATGTTCTCGCCGGTTACCAGCCGCTTGCGCACGTCGCCCCAGAGCCCGACCTGCTGCAGGTAGGACCTGGCGGCCGTACCGTAGGGTGCCGTTTCCGGGTTCGCGATCGCGACCCGACCCCCGTCCTCGTTCCGCAACGCCGCATGGCAGTCTTGCGCCGTTCTCGACCACAGGACGAGCCTGCCGCGCGCGTAGGTGAAGCGCGTTCCGGCGACCCCGGCGCCCGCTGCCTCCAGGCGCCGCGGCCGCTCCGCGTCGGCCGCCAGCAGCACGTCGAAGGGTGCGCCATTGACGACCTGGGCATAGAGTTTGCCCGTCGCAGCCGTCGTGACGCGGATCGCGTAGTCCGAGTCCTGCTCGAACCGCGCGGCAATCTCGCGGGCGGCAGCGCCGAAATTACTGGCGACGGCGACGGTGACGTAATCCTCCCCGGCCGCGGCGACCGGCAACAGGATCAACGCAACGAGGAGAAATCGTGGTGTGATGGTGTTACCCCGAACGGCTGGCCTTCAGCTTCTGACGATAATCGTGCAGCAGCGGTTCAGTATACCCGTTCGGTTGTTCACAGCCCTTGAAGACGAGGTCGCAGGCGGCGCGGAAGGCAATGCTGCCGTCGTAGTCGTCGCTCATGCGGACGTACAGGGGGTCGCCTGCATTCTGTTCATCGACGACGGCCGCCATGCGCTCGAAGGTCTCGCGCACCTGCTTTGCATCCGTAATGCCGTGCAGCAGCCAGTTCGCCATGTGCTGGCTCGAGATGCGCAGCGTGGCGCGGTCCTCCATGAGTCCCACGTTGTTGATGTCGGGCACTTTCGAACAGCCGACGCCCTGGTCGATCCACCGCACCACGTAGCCGAGAATGCCCTGCGCATTATTGTCGAGTTCGTTCTGGATCGTGACCGCATCCAGCGTCGCCGGATCGCAGAGCGGCGGGGTCAGGATGTCGTCGAGGTTCGCCAGTGGCCGCGACGCGAGTTCGCGCTGCCGCGCCGCGACGTCCACGAAGTGATAATGCATCACGTGCAGCGTCGCCGCGGTCGGCGACGGCACCCAGGCACAGTTGGCGCCCGCCTGCGGGTGCGCCTGCTTGGTGTCCATCATCTGCTGCATTTCGTCGGGTTTCGGCCACATGCCCTTGCCGATCTGCGCCCGCCCGGGCAGCCCGCAGCGGATGCCGACATCGACGTTCCAGTCTTCGTAGGCGTTGATCCAGGGCTCCTGCTTGATCGCCTCCTTGGGCTTCATCGGACCCGCGCGCATGCTGGTGTGGATCTCGTCGCCGGTGCGATCGAGGAACCCGGTGTTGATGAAGACCAGCCGATCCTTCACGGCGCGGATGCATTCCATGAGGTTGACCGTCGTGCGCCGCTCCTCGTCCATCACGCCGACCTTGAGCGTGTTGCGCTCGAGGCCGTAGAGATCCTCGACGCGGGAGAACAGCGTGTCTGTGAAACGTGCCTCGTCGGGACCGTGCATCTTCGGCTTGACGATGTAGACGCTGCCGAAGCGGCTGTTCGGCCGGCTGTCCGTCACTTTGCGGTTGGCCAGCGCGCAACCTGTCGTAACGACCGCATCCATGATGCCCTCGAACACTTCGTCGCCGTTGCGGTCGAGGATGGCGCTGTTGGTCATCAGGTGACCGACATTGCGGACGAGCATCAGGCTGCGGCCCGACAGTACGATGGGCTTGCCGTCCACGCCCGTGTACTCGCGGTCCGCGTTGAGGCGCCGGGTCATCGCCGCGCCGCCCTTGGAAAAGGCCGCTTCCAGCGTGCCCCGCATGAGGCCGAGCCAGTTGCGATAGACGTTGGCCTTGTCCTCCGCATCGACCGCGGCCACGGAGTCCTCGCAATCCTGGATCGTCGTGAGCGCCGACTCCAGTACGACGTCGGCAACGTTCGCCGTGGCTTCGCGCCCGATCGGATGGTGCGGGTCTACGAGGATCTCGATGTGCAGGCCGTGGTGCGCAAACAGGTAAGTCACGGCATCGCCGTCCCGCGCGTGGCCCCTGAAGGCAGCGGGCTCGGCCAGCCCGACCGTTTTGCCATCCACCGCTGCCATGAACTCGTCGCCGGCAATGCCGTAATTGGAGACGTCGGCGTGGCTCGCGCCGTCGAGCGGCACGGCCCGGTCGAGGAAGCCCTGCGCGTAGCGGATGACCGCGCAGCCACGGGTCGGGTTATAGGGGCCTTCGCGCTGCTGGCCGTCCTCCTCACTGATGACGTCGGTGCCGTAGAGCGCGTCGTACAGGCTGCCCCAGCGCGCGTTCGCCGCGTTCAGCGCGAACCGTGCGTTGCTGACCGGCACCACGAGCTGCGGGCCGGCGACATCGGCGATTTCCGCATCGACGTTGGCCGTGCCGATGGAGAAATCGTCGCCGGGCTCGCGCAGGTAGCCGATGGACTTGAGGAAGGCGACGTACTCGGCATGGTCGTAGTCGCGACCCGGATGGGCGAGATGCCACTCGTCGATTTTTTCCTGCAGCGCGTCGCGGGTTTGCAGGAGCTCGCGATTGAGTGGCGTCAGCTCGTCGACCAACGCCTCGAAAGCGGACCAGAAGCCGGCCGGCTGCAGGTCGATCGCCGGCAGGAGTTCGTTCTCGACAAAGTCGAAAAAGGCCGTATCGATCCGGAGACTACCGGCTTCGCGCCGGCCTTTTTCACGTTTCTTCATGACACCTGTCTGTTATGCGACGAACTGTTCTTCCTCGGTGCTGCCTTCCATCGCGGACGTCGATGACAGCCCGTGCATGATCGTATTCTGCACCGCATCGAAATAGCCGGCGCCGACGAAGGACTGGTGCTTGGCCGCGCGGAAGCCGTGCTGCTCGTCCGCGAATTCGCGCTGCTGCAGCAGCGAGTACGCGTACATGCCCTCGGCCTTGTAGGCGCGGCTTAGCCGGAACATGCTCGAGTTCAGCACGTGCCAGCCCGCCAGCGTGATGAACTGGAACTTGTAGCCCATCTTGCCCAGCTCCTCGCGGAATACCTTCATGGTCTGGTCGTCGAGGTTCGCCTGCCAGTTGAACGACGGCGAGCAGTTGTAGGCCAGCAACTGGTCCGGGAACTCGGCATGAATCGCCTCGGCGAAACGCCGCGCCTGGTCGAGGTCCGGCCGCGAGGTCTCGCACCAGATCATGTCGGCATAGGGCGCATACGCGAGGCCGCGTGCGATCGCCTGGTCGAGCCCGGCGTTGGTGCGGAAGAAGCCTTCGGGCGTGCGTTCGCCGGTGATGAAGCGCCGGTCGCGTTCGTCGGCATCGGACGTGATGAGGTTCGCTGCGTCGGCATCGGTGCGTGCGATCACGACGCTGGGCACGCCGTAGACGTCGGCCGCGAGGCGCGCCGCCAGCAGCTTGGCAATGGCCTCCTGCGTCGGCACGAGCACCTTGCCGCCCATGTGGCCGCACTTCTTGGCGGACGACAACTGGTCTTCGAAGTGCACGCCGGACGCGCCCGCCCGGATCATGTGCTTCATGAGTTCGAAAGCATTCAGGTTGCCGCCGAAACCCGCTTCGGCGTCGGCGATGATCGGCGGGAACCAGTCGATGCTGTCGTCGCCGTTGAGTGCATGGATCTCGTCCGTGCGGATGAAGGCGTTGTTGATGCGCTCGACCATCTTCGGCACCGAGTCGACCGGGTACAGGCTCTGGTCGGGATACATCTCGCCGGCGCTGTTACCGTCACCGGCGACCTGCCAGCCGGAGCAATAGATCGCCCTGAGCCCGGCCTGCACTTCCTGGATCGCCTGGTTGCCGGTGAGCGCGCCGAGCGCGCACAGCGGTTCGTCTTCATGAACGTACTTCCAGAGCTTTTCGCTGCCGAGCCGCGCCAGCGTGTATTCGATCTGCACCGTGCCCCGGAGCTTGACCACGTCCGCCGCGCTGTAGTCCCGCTTGATGCCCTTCCAGCGCGGGCTCTCGGCCCATTCGGTCTCAAGCTGCCTGATCTGCTCTTGTCGATTCATGACGAACACCCCGTCCTGTATCCGGTTGTCAATGTGCGTGAAAGCCGCGTTCCGAGGCGCTATAGTACGCAGGCGAATATTGAAATTTCACAGCAAAAATTTCACAGTGTCAATTTAACAGGGACCTTATGTCATCCCCGCACAGCCTGCGCCGAAAATCGCACTTCCTGGGCACCAAGATGCGCATGCTGCGGAAGCGCAACAATCTTACGCTCGAAGACCTCTCGGTACGATGCGTGCAGATCGATCCCGAGGCCGGGCCCTCCGTTTCGTACCTGTCGATGATCGAAAATGGCAAGCGCGTGCCGTCCGAGCGGCTGCTGGGCATCATCGCCGAGATCTTCCAGAAGGACGTCCACTGGTTTCTCGACGAGTCACTGGACGACACCGCGATCGACACGGCGCCCGAGGCGCCCATCGGCGGCATGCCGCTCGAGCCGGGCTTCCTGTTCGCGGAGAACCTGCTGCAGCTCGCCATCCCGGAACTCCTCAGCCAGACGGGCACGACCGGGCGGCAGTTCGCGCACCTGCTGATTCGTGCGCACCAGGAAAGCAACCAGAATCGCTTCCCGGATATCGAGCGCGCGGCCGAGAGCATCGGCAACAAGCTGTTTCCGGTGTCGCTCGAGACCGTTTTCGACATCGCGCAGCGGCTGGGCCTCGAGATCCGCTGGTTCGACAAGCCACCGGCCAACGACGTCAGCGAGAACCTGCCCATCAAGTCGCTGGTGCGCTCGTTCTACGACGCACCGAACACGGTGTATCTCAATCGGGCCCTCGAGAAGGCGCCGGCGAGGCTGAAGTTCGACCTGGCCAACCAGGTCGCCCACAAGGTCCTGCACGACGGCGACGGCGCGCGCATCCCGCAGATCTCCGGCGGCCGGTCGTCGACGCGGCCGGTCGACGACGGCACGCACAACGTCGACGCCCGCGACATCCTCCACGCCTGGCGCGACTTCGAGTGCAGTTACTTCGCGGCGGCGCTGCTCGCCCCGAAGACGCCGTTCCGGCAGTACCTCGCGCGCAACGCCTACGAGATCAACTGCGGCGACAAGGTCGACCTGACGACGACGCTGGTGATGCGGCGCATGCCCAGCGTCTCGCCCTACCCGCACTGGCATTACTTCGACGCCTACCCGCCGGGCAGCTTCCGCGCGGTCTACCGCGGCAACGGCATCCCGCTGCCCTGGGGCAACATGTCGATGATCTCCGATCCCTGCCAGCACTGGGCCGTGTTCCGCATGCTGCACAGCCGCTCCAACAAGCCGGCATCGCAGATCTCCGTGTTGCGCGCGGGCGAGGACAAGCGCCTGTACTGCTGCCAGTCGATCCGCAGCCGCGATGCCGCCGGCAACCGGCATGTGCTGTGCGCCGGTGTCGACCTGGCGCCGGCGCTCGAATCGCAGGGATTCGATCCCGCGGCCACCATCGACATGATCGAGTCGAGCTGCAATGCCAACGGCGGCTACGGACCGATACCGGCGGAGGCGCGGCGGCAGCTGCGCAGCATCGGCCGCATCCTCAACATCGGCTGGATCGCGGAGGGCGCAGACCGGGAAGCCACGATCATCTGCCCGCGCAGCTCGGCCTGTCCGCGCGACAAGCACTGCCTCGGCAAGCGGCCGCGCGCCACCAGGCCGCAAATCGACGAGATCCGCGCGTCGGTACTGTCGAACTGAATCGCCGTCAGGCCGTCTTCTGGAACTGGCCCGGGCTCATGCCCGTCCAGCGCTTGAACGCCCGCGCAAAATTGCTCTGGTCCGAGAACCCGACCATGTAGGCGATCTCCGCCTGCGTGTAGTCGCCGTCCCTGAGGTACTTTTCCGCGAGGCTGCGGCGGGTACTCTCGAGGATGTCGCGGTAGCTCGTGCCCTCGGCACTCAGCTGGCGCTGCAGGGTGCTGGTGCTGCGATACAGGCGGTGGGCGACGTTGTCCTGGTCGGCCTTTCCCGACGGCAGCATCTGCACCAGCAGGCGCCTGACGTCGGTCGCCACCCTGCTCTGGTCGAGCGACTCCAGGTATTGCTCCGCGATGCGGGACGTGGAGTCCAGCACGTCGGGAATGTAGCCGGGCAGCGGTTCTTCGAAGACTTCTTTCGAGAAATAGAATTTCTCGCGCTCGTTGCCGTAGCTGACGGGGCAGCCCAGGAATTCGTCGAGATAGTCGCGTGCCGTATCCGCGGGGAATACCAGTTCCGCCTTGAGCGGACGCACGCGCTCGCGCCTGATGATCTCGCAGAGCTTGAAGAAGGCGACCATGCCCGCCTCGTCGGCGGTGCGGTTGATCACGATTGCGGGATCGGGAAAGGACTCGACGTACACGATCATGCCGTCTTCTTCCACGACCTCCGACTTCGAAATCGCCGTCGAAAGCACGTGCACATAGCGGCTGAGGCGCTCCAGCGCACCGCGCAGCGTGCCGCTTGCGAGCCAGGTGTGCCCGAGCACGTAGAAGTCGCTGGGCTCAGCGCGTGCGCCCGCCCTGAGACCGAACTGCTGGTCGTCGGTCATGTAGACGGCCATGTCCCACAGGCGCGTCATCTTCGACAACGGCACGCGCGCGCCGGGGCGCCGAAACACACTGGTGTCGATTTTCAACTGGCCGAATATCGGCGCCGGGTCGATCCCGTAGTCCTTCTGCAGCGTTTCGCCGATGATCCGGGCGACGTTGGCCAGTGTCGTGGGTTCGTAGAGCATGTCTGCCGCTAGTGAACCCCAATCGCGGCGCCGGCTCAAGCCGTTTCGCCGACTGACGCGATTTGCACAATCGCTGACCGGTATTGACCAGACCGGGCCGGCCGGCAGGCCTAGAGTGAGCACCTGGTTCCGCAGGAGAAACACATGCTCAACCCCGTCCCCAATGACAGCGGCCGCTACATTCGATCCGAGGCGATCCATGCTGCGGCGTCCGCCATCCTGTACGAGGCATTCAGTGCCGAGAACGGGCTCCTGTCGAACGTCGACCGCTGGACGCAGCGCAAGGTCACGCTCGAGAACCTGACCAAGATCGAACTCGTGCACGCGGCCGGCGACCCGGTCGAGTACTGCTACCAGAACCTGATCCGCGAGATCGCTTCGGAAGCATACACCGGGATATTCCTTGTCAACGGCAACAGCAAGGACCGCGCATTGCGTACGCTGGCAGCCGACCCAGGCGTGTCCGGCGAACTCGGCCATGCCGTCGCATACATGGCACCGACGTTGTTCAGTGACGAACTGGCGCACTCCGACGACCAGCTCGATCTCGTCTGGGTGACGATCCGCGCTCGTTTCGAGCGTGCCCGCATCGATGCGCAGGTGTCGACCGCCGCCCTCGGCATCCTGATGCAGGACACCGATGTTGCGCAGGACATGGCCGAAGCGCTGCGGGGCATTATGTATGCGTTCCACGAGCACGTCGCGCGGCAGCGCTGCGGACTGCCTGCCTTGCTCGACGAGCAACGCGCGCGGGAACTCTCCGTCATGGTGGCGCAACTGGAGACGCGCGCGGGCGACTACGCGGACAGGATCCTGGAAATCACGTCCAGGGCGGACACGCAATGAAACCGCAAAACCGACAATATGCGTTCAGCGGCATCGTACGGACCGGACGACCCCGCAGCCCGAATCCCCCTCATGCCGGTCGCAATACCGGTGCTTCGGCGGGCCTCATGGCCCGCCTGTTTTTACTCGAGCTCGTAAGAAACCACGCGGCGCGTGACTCGCTGCTCTGCCGTCATGCCACCTACCGTGAGCCACTTGCCTGCGAACGGCACGAGCCCGCGATGGTCCATGGTCGCTTCGCCCTCGAACCCGAGTACGCGCCAGTCCTGCGTGTCGATATCGAATAGCAGTGCATCGGCGGCCGGCTCGGACGGGCGCCCGTCGTAGCCGATGCCGTCGTAGTTGTAGGGATTCTCGCTGCCGCCGATGAACAGTACGCCGTTTACTTCGGCAATCCCCGCCGCCGCCATGCGGTAGCGCGGCATGCCGGGATGGTAGTCGACACTGCGCCAGTCGATGCGGCGCCCGTCCTCCGTGTCGATGATGCCGAGGTAACAGTCCGGTACCGCAACGAACTCGCGCGGCCGGTCGTCGTGCACGGCGACCGCAACGCCGTCGCAGTAGACGATGGTGTTGCCGACGAGGCCGCCGGCATGGCCGAAAACGGCCGGCCCCGGTATCGGGGTGGCCTGTGCCCAGGCGTCGTTGCGCGTGTCGTAGCGCTGCACGAGATTCACGTTGCCGAGGTCGTGCCAGCCGCTGACCAGGTAGATATAGCGATCGTCGTACGTCACGGCCACGGCATCGTCCACGGGCACGGGCATGGGGCTGCGTTCTTCGAACGTGCGCTTGCGCGGATCGAACACGTGCACCCACGGCGTGGAGGCTTCGCTGCCGTCCGCGGCGACGGTGTAACCGCCGAACACGTAGATGCGCCCCTTGGCCGCTGCCGCTGTCGACGCGAGCCGGCCGGCACCGCCGGGCACGGGATCGGCCTCGGTCCAGCTTCGCGATCGCGAGTCGTAGACGAACGTCGACGCGAGCGTATCGGCGTGCGTCTTGCCTTCGCCCAGGCCATTGAAGCTGACTACGTATTCCCTGCGGCCTGCCTTCACCGCTGCGACGGCGTTGTTGCTGACGGCAACGGGCAGCGGCGCAATCACGGATGACTGCGCGAGGGCCGGGCGATCCTCCGCGGCCGCGGCGGCCGTCACGGCCAGCAACATGGAGGCGAAGAACAGCGACCTGGCGACGGCCTCAGCTCCCGGCGTTCGGTTCCTGGTCCGGATCCAGGCCGCAGCTGTCGATGTAGTAGTCGAACAGCGCATCTTCACTCTCCGGTATCTCGACCGTGACCGGGTCCCAGCCCTTCACGGTTACCTCGAGGGACCCGCCATCCCGGGCAGCACGGAAGATGGCTGCCGTGCTCGCAAACTCGCGCGCCATGAACAGCCGGCTGTTGGACATGGACACCCAGTCCTCAGTCACCGGTTCGCCGTCGTCGACACGATAGGTCACCTGCCAGTCGCGCGGGCGGCGCACGCCCTCGCGAAGCGCCTTTTCCAGGTCGAGCGGGCGCACGGCCAGCAGCACATACAGGCGGCCATTCTCGCAGCGGAACGCGATGCCGGGGCGGTCAGGATCGACGGTGTGCAGCAGCAGGGTTTCCATCTCGCGGGTAACCGGCATGCTGTAGGCCGATGTCGCGTTCTTGGCGCGCAGCTTGAGCTGGAGATCGCTCATCTCCCAGGCGCCGTCGGCGGTGGGCTCGTCGGCCGTGGCAACGCCGGCCAGCAGCAACGTGAAAATGCCAAGCAACACAACGGGGCCGGCCGAAGCCGTGCTATTCGTTCTCGTTTCGGTCATCGCTCTTCCAGTAGCATGAGGGACGGAGCCGAAACCTGACCAACATTGCGGGCCCAAGTCAAGCCCGCCCGGCGTCAACTCCCCTTGAGCCGCTTGGCGCCCATCATCTGCAGCACGAGTTTCTCGTAATACGGCTCGGTTTTCGCCGCCCGGACCTTGTGCAGGAAGTATTTCTCGTAGGCCACCTTGGCGAGGTGCACCCACTTGCCAGCCGACGACCAGTTGGTGTTGCGCGGCGGAATCTGCGGCAGCGCGACGAACGCCACGCCGCTGTCGCCGAAGTCCGCAAGGCACACGGCATTCCAGGTCGGGTGGTGGTCCGGTGCCTTGCCGGCCAACTCGTTGCTGATGTTGTGGGTGGTTGCCGTCACCATCGATTCGATCATGTAGCCGGTTTTCGGCGCACCGGTGGGTACCGGTGTCGGCCCGACCGGCGGGATCGCGACGCAGACGCCGACGGCATAGATATTCCTGAACGTCGGGTTGCGCTGGTGTTCGTCGATCAGGATGAAGCCGCGCGGGTTGGTCAGGCCCTCGATGTCCAGGACGGCGTCAACGCCTTTGAACGCCGGCAGTATCATCGAATGCACGAACGGCAGCTCGTGCGTCTTCTTCTCGTTGCCGTCCTCGTCGAACTCGGTGAAGTGCATCTTGCCGTCTTCCACGGCGGTGATCTTCGCGTTGCAGGTCCAGCGGATGTGGCGCTCGCGGAGTTCGGATTCCATGAGCCCCCTGGTGTCGCCGACACCGTCCAGACCCAGGTGGCCGGCATAGGGCTCGGGCGTCACGAAATGCATCGGCACCTTGTCGCGGACCTTGCGCTTCTTGAGCTCGGTATCGAGGATGAACGCATACTCGTATGCGGGACCGAAGCACGACGCGCCCGCCGCTGCGCCGACGATGACCGGCCCGGGATTCTCGACCAGCTTGTCGAAGTCGGCTCGCGAGTCGGCCGCGTGACCGGTCTTGCAGACCGACTGCGTGAAGCCGCCGTGCGGCCCCAGCCCGGGCACTTCCTCGAACGCGAGTTTCGGACCGGTGGCGATGACGAGGTAGTCGTAGCCGACGTCGCTGCCGTCGTTCATCTCGAGCCTGTTCTCTTGCGGGTGCAGGCGCTTGACGCCCTGGCCGTCGAAACCGATGCCGTACTTCTTCATCAGGTCGGGCAGCTCGATGACGATTTGCTCGGGTTTGCGCAGACCGACGGCCACCCACGGGTTCGATGGCGTGAACTCGAAGCGGTCGGAATCGTTGACCACGATGACCTCGTGCGACTTGCCGAGCGCCTTGCGTAATTCGTACGCCTGCGTGATGCCGCCGATACCGGCACCCATGATCACTACTTTCGCCATGACGGGCCCCCTGTGCTGTCGTTTTCCCCGGATCGTCCCCGACTATATTATTCGATATTAAATTAGTCCAGTCTAATTTATGGATTTCTAATTTATTATTCGCTATAGTGACGGCAGGTCGGCGCCCTGGACGGGGAAGACGGGTGAAACGGGACAACGATTCGGCTCGCAAGCCGGCAGCGGCAACATTGGAGATACATCAGATGCAGGCACACGCGGCGGATGCGGCCAGCCTCATGCGGGCGTTCGGCAACGAGAGCCGCCTGATGATCCTGTGCACGCTCGCGGAAGGCGAGCGCTCGGTCGGCGAACTCAACGAGATCATCCCGTTGAGCCAGTCCGCGTTGTCGCAACAGCTCGCCCGCCTGCGCCGCGAGGGGCTGGTCCAGACGCGACGCGAATCGCAGGTGATCCACTACTCGCTTTGCGACGGACCGGCCGACCGGGTGATCAACGTACTGCACGACATCTTCTGCGGGACGGGCGATCCCGCCACAACAGAGGACAGACACTGATGGATACAAAATTCGGATTCGGCAAGACCGTCGACCTCGGTTTCGAGGAAGCGGTCGAGACGGTCACCGAGGAACTCGGCAAGGAAGGCTTCGGCGTACTCACCGAAATCGACGTCCAGGCCACCCTCAAGAAGAAGCTCGGCGAGGACATGCGGCCCTACAAGATCCTCGGTGCATGCAACCCGCCGCTGGCCCACCAGGCGGTTTCGGCGGTTCCCGAGATCGGGCTGCTGCTGCCCTGCAACGTGCTCGTCCGTGAAAACGACGAGGGCAAGGTGCGCGTGAGTTTCATGGACCCGGGCGCCGTCCTCGGCCTCGTGGACAACCCCGACGTCGAGCCGCTCGCAGCAGAGGTGAAGACCAGACTGGAGCGCGTTCTCGCCGCCTTATGAGCGCACCGTCCGTCACCGCGTTCTTCGACGAGGCGACGTTCACGGTGACCTACGTCGCCGCGGACCCCGGGTCGGCGCGCGCCGCGATCATCGACCCCGTCCTCGACTACGATCCGGCGTCGGGGCGCACCGCCACGGCCTCCGCGGACGCGGTTGCCGCGTTCGTGAACGACAACGGCCTCACCGTGGACTGGGTCCTCGAGACCCATGTGCACGCGGACCATCTCAGCGCCGCCCCCTATCTCAGGGACAGGCTCGGCGGCAAGGTCGCCATCGGCAGGAACGTCGCCGCGGTACAGGAGACCTTCAAGGGCGTCTTCAACATCGACGACCTCGCGACGGACGGCAGCCAGTTCGACCACCTGTTCGATGACGGCGACGAATTCCGGGTAGGCAGCATTGCAGGCTCGATCATTGGCACCCCCGGCCATACCCCCGCCTGCATTACCTATGTCGTCGGCGATGCTGCCTTCGTCGGCGACACCCTGTTCATGCCGGACTACGGCACCGCGCGCACCGACTTCCCCGGGGGCGACGCGGGCATGCTCTACGACTCGATCCAGAAAATCCTCTCCCTGCCCGACGGCACGCGCCTTTTCATGTGTCACGACTACAAGGCGCCCGGGCGCGACGAGTTCGCCTGGGAGACCTCGGTCGCCGAGCAGCGCGCGCGCAACGTGCACGTCAACGGCAACGTAACGCGGCAAGAATTCGTGGCGATGCGCGAGGGCCGCGATGCGGAACTCGGCATGCCGCGGCTGATCCTGCCCTCCATCCAGGTCAACGTGCGCGCGGGCCGGCTCCCGGAGCCGGAAGCGAACGGCGTTCGCTACCTGAAGATTCCGCTGGACGCCCTCTAGCGCACCCCCACCCGCGGGTCAGCCGTCATGTTCACCTCCTTCATGGCATGGCCCGGCGCCATCGCAATCGGCATCAGCCTGGGCCTGCTCGGATCGGGCGGCTCGATCCTGACCGTACCGGTGCTCGTCTACCTGGTCGGGCAGGACGAGAAAGTCGCGATTGCGGGATCGCTGTTCATCGTCGGCAGCATTGCGCTGGCCGGCAGCCTGCAATTCGTTCGCGCGGGGTTGATCAACTGGCGCACCGTCGCGATCTTCGGCGTGCCGGGGATGGCCGGTACCTACCTCGGCGCCGCGATAGCGGCCTATGTCAGCGGCCTGACGCAGCTCGCCCTGTTCGCCGTCGTCATGTTGCTGGCGTCCTACCTGATGCTGCGGCCGATCAGGCTCACGGACGCCGTGCCCGCCCCGCGCGCCCTGTGGAAGATCGCGGCCGACGGCCTGGCCGTCGGTGTCATCACCGGCCTCGTCGGTGTCGGCGGCGGCTTCCTGATCGTGCCTGCACTGGTATTGCTGGGCGGCCTCTCCATGCACCAGGCCGTCGCGACCAGCCTGGTCATCATCGCCCTGAAGTCCTACAGCGGCTTCTACAAGTACCTCGAGGTCCTCGATACGCAGGAACTTGAGCCTCGACTGGCCCGTGCTGGGACTGGTCACCGTACTCGGCATCGCCGGCAGCGTTGTCGGCAGCCGTCTCGCGAGGAAGGTCCACCAGGACCGGCTGAAGCGCTGGTTCGGTTACTTCCTCATCGTCATGGGAATCTATATCCTTGCGCGGTCATTGCCTGGCGCGCTGGGATTGCAGACTTGAAAAGGCGCTTGCCATGAGATTCACGAAACTATCCGATCACTACGCCGTTGCCATGCAGATCGACCCGCAGGACGTCGGCTACTACGCGGGCGAAGGGTTCACGGCCATCGTTTGCAACCGCCCGGACGGCGAGGATTACGGCCAGCCCAGCAGCGCCTCCATCCGCGCCGCCTGCGAGCAGCACGGCATCGAATTCCACATGCTGCCGATTCGGGGACCCGCGGTCGAACCGCACACGGTCCAACAGTTCCTCGACCTCATGAGGAACGCGCAAGGCCCCGTCCTCGGCTACTGCCGCACCGGCACCCGTTCGGCCATCCTCTGGCAGCTGGCATCGCAGGCCGCCCTGTAGCGGCCCTTCCATCCCGGCGGGTGAGCGCCCACAATGGTGCGCCCGGAGCCGGCCAGCGGCCGCAACAAGGACAACAACGATGAATCTTGGGATCACAGACCGCCTCGCGCCGGTACTCGAGGCCGTCAGGACCTTTATCCGTGAGCGAGTCGAGCCGGTCGAAGACGAGTTCCTGGCGGAGGTCGACAACGGCGACCGCTGGGCGCTCAACGACCGCCAGCAGGAGATCCTCGAGGGCCTGAAAAGCGCGGCGCGCAACCAGGGGCTGTGGAACTTCTGGCTGACCGACAGTGAGCGCGGGCACGGGCTCACCACGGTCGAGTATGCCTACATCGCCGAGGAGACCGGGCGCTCGCACCTGGCGGCGGAAGCCTTCAACTGCAGCGCGCCCGATACCGGCAACATGGAAGTCCTCGAGCGGTTCGGCTCGAAACAGCAGAAGCGCGACTGGCTGGAACCCCTGCTCGACGGCCGCATCCGCTCCGCCTACGCGATGACGGAGCCCGGCGTCGCGTCGTCGGATGCCACCAACATCGCGACGACGGCAGTGCTCGACGATGGCGAGTGGGTCATCAACGGCGAAAAGACCTACATCTCCGGCGCCGGGGACCGCCGCTGCAGGATCCTCATCTGCATGGTACTCACGAATCCCGCTGCCGACCGCCACCAGCGGCACTCGCAGATCCTGGTACCGATGGACGCGCCGGGCGTGGAAGTCGTGCGGCCGATGGGCGTCTTCGGCGACGACCATGCACCGCACGGCCACATGCACCTGCGGTTTACCGACGTGCGCGTGCCGGAGGCCAACGTGATCCTCGGTCCGGGCCGCGGTTTCGAGATCGCCCAGGGGCGCCTCGGCCCCGGCCGGATTCACCACTGCATGCGCGCGATCGGCATGGCCGAAAGGGCGCTCGAGCTCATGTGCCGGCGCTCGATATCGAGAACGGCGTTCGGCAAACCGCTCGCCAAGCTCGGCGGCAACTACGACCGCATTGCCGAGGCGCGCATGAACATCGACATGGCGCGGCTCCTGACGCTGCGCACGGCCCACGCGATCGACACCGCCGGCGTGCCCGAAGCGCAGGTGTGGATCTCCAAGATCAAGGCGGCCGTGCCCAAGATCGCCATCGACATCATCGACGACGCGATCCAGATGCACGGCGCGGCGGGCGTGTCGCAGGATTTCCCGCTCGCGTTCATGTACGCGAACGCCCGCACGTTGCGGCTCGCCGACGGCCCCGACGAGGTGCACCGCATGGTGGTCGCACGCACCGAATTGCACCGCTACCTGACGCCGCGGCAAGGCTGAGTGGCAGCTTCACTGCAAGCACAGGACCTGCCGTCGCTGGTGGGAACGGAGCTCGAACCCTCGGACTGGTTCGAGATCACCCAGGCGCAGGTCAACCGGTTTGCCGACGCCACCCACGATCACCAGTTCATCCACGTAAAGCCGCTGCGCGCGAAGTTCACGCCGTTCCGCGGCACGATCGCCCATGGCTTCCTGGTGTTGTCGATGATCAGCCACCTCGCGCAGCAAAACGCCGTGCGCCCGGCCGGCCTCAGGATGGCGCTCAATTACGGTTCGGACAAGGTGCGTTTCCTGGCCCCCGTGCGCGTCGGCAAACGCATACGCGCCCGGCAGAGGATCGTCGACGTCAGCGAGAAGAAACCCGGTCACTGGCTCGTCAAGACCGAGATCACGATCGACATCGAAAACGAAGACAAGCCGGCGCTCATCGCCGAGATGCTGGCGATGTACATCTTCTGATCACACGAGATTGAGGAACCCGACATGCGCGAAGCTGTAATCGTCTCCACTGCCCGCACACCCATAGGCAAGGCGTATCGCGGCGCATTCAACAACACGGAAGCCGCTACCCTCGGGGGCCACGTCGTGCGTCACGCGGTACAGCGCGCCGGCCTGGACCCGGCGGAAGTCGAAGACGTGATCATGGGCTGCGCCCTGCCGCAGGGCACCCAGGGCCAGAACATCGCGCGGCAAACCGCGCTCGCCGGCGGCCTGCCGGTCACGACGGCGGGCATGACCGTCGACCGGCAATGCTCCTCGGGCATGATGGCGATCGCCGTCGCGGCGAAAACGATCATGGTCGACAACGTCGACATCGTGGTCGGCGGCGGCCTGGAGTCGGTCAGCCTGGTGCAGAACGAACACATGAACCGGTTCCGCGCGCAGGACCCGCGGCTCCTCGCGCTGCACGAGCACATCTACATGCCGATGATCGACACGGCGGAGGTCGTGGCGAAGCGTTACGGCGTGAGCCGCGCGACGCAGGACGAGTACGCGCTGCAGAGCCAGCAGCGCACCGCCGCGGCGCAGGCCGCCGGGCGTTTCGACGCCGAGATCGTGCCCCTGCCCTCCAACAAGGGCGTGATGAACAAGGAGACCGGCGAGATCACCTTCGAGGACGTCGTGCTGGAGCAGGACGAGGGCAACCGCCCGTCGACCACGCTCGACGGCCTGCGGGGACTGCCGCCGGTACGGGAGAACGGCTTCATCACCGCCGGCAATGCCAGCCAGCTCTCGGATGGCGCCTCGGCGGCCGTCGTAATGGAGGCGCGCGCAGCCTCGAAACGCGGCCTCGAGCCGCTCGGCATCTACCGCGGCACGGCCGTCGCCGGCTGCGAGCCCGACGAAATGGGCATCGGCCCCGTATTTGCCGTGCCGAAACTGCTCGCGCGCGCCGGCCTGGCCATGGACGACGTCGACCTCTGGGAACTCAACGAAGCCTTCGCCGTGCAGGTCGTGTACTGCCGCGACAGGCTCGGCATCCCGAACGACAAGCTCAATGTCGATGGCGGTGCAATAGCGATCGGCCACCCGTACGGTATGTCGGGCGCGCGCATGGTCGGCCATGCCCTGCTCGAGGGCAGGCGGCGCGGCGCGAAGTACGTCGTGTGTACGATGTGCGTCGGCGGCGGACAGGGCGCGGCGTCGCTGTTCGAGGTCGCCTGATGCGGGCGCTGGTCTGCAGGCAATACGGTTCCCCCGACGACCTGGTCGTCGAGGAACGGGACGACCCGGTCGCGGGCCGCGGCGAGATCCTCGTCGACATCAAGGCGGCGGGACTGAACTTCCCGGACGTGCTCCTGATCGGCGGGCAGTACCAGGTCAAGACCCCGCCGCCGTTCATCCCGGGGCATGAAGCCGCGGGCATCGTGGCCGCGGTCGGCGCAGGCGTCGGTCGGTTCGCGGTGGGCGACCGGGTCATCATCACGCCGCCCACGGGCGCATTCGCGGAGCGCTGCGCGGTACCCGAGCCGCTCGCCATGCCGGTACCGGAAGGCCTCGACTTCGGCCAGGCCGCGGGTTTCACGATCACCTACAGCACCAGCTATCACGCGCTTTGCCAGCACGCCGGCCTGCGGGAGGGCGAGACCGTCCTCGTGCTCGGCGCGGCGGGCGGCGTCGGCATTACGGCGGTCGAGATCGCGAAAGCGCTGGGCGCACGCGTGATCGCTGCGGCCAGCACGGCCGGGAAACTCGAGTTCGCGAAGTCGGCGGGCGCCGACGAGACCGTCAATTACGGCGAGACGTCCCTCAAGGAGGCCGTTCGCGACATCACCGGCGGCGACGGCGCCGACGTGATCTACGACCCGGTGGGCGGGGAGATCGGCGAACAGGCGCTGCGTGCCATTGCGCGCGGCGGGCGCTACCTCGTGATCGGCTTCGCGAGCGGCACCATACCGAACTTCCCGGCCAACCTCCTGTTACTCAAGGAAGCCAGTGCCATGGGCGTCTGGTGGGGGCCCTGGGCGATGCGCAACCCGGCACGCCAGGCGC
Source organism: uncultured Gammaproteobacteria bacterium (assembly GCA_963712755.1). Taxonomy (GTDB): domain Bacteria; phylum Pseudomonadota; class Gammaproteobacteria; order Steroidobacterales; family Woeseiaceae; genus UBA1847. The sequence continues at coordinate 121,082 of CAVQIY010000003.1, forward strand.
AGAATCTCGAGGCGATGGCCGCGATGATCGCGAGCGGACAGCTGCGCCCGCGGGTCACCGGTTCCTATTCGCTCGACGACTTCAGCGAGGCATTCCGCGCCATCACGGCCCGCCGCGTGCTCGGCAAGGTCGTGTTCCACATGGGCTAGCCGAGCGTTGCCCCGCCGTCCATGACGAGCGTCGTGCCGGTCGTGTAGGCCGCCTCGTCCGATACCAGGTAGAGCACGCCGGCCACCATGTCCTCGGGCTGCCCCGCCCGCGCGACCGGCAGCCGCCTGAGCCACTTCTGCACGCCGGGATCGGCGGTGAGCGCCTCCGCGAACTTCGTCTCCACGACGCCGGGCAGGATCGCATTCGCGCGCACCCCCGCCTGGCCGTATTCGCGGGCAAACGCCCTCGTGATGCTGATCAGGCCCGCCTTGGTCATCGAGTAGACGGCCTGTCCCGGCATCGACATCAGCGCCGCGATCGAGGCGACGTTGACGATGGCGCCGCCGCCCGACTCGATCATGAGCGGCACGGCGTGGCTCATGAAGTAATAGGGCCCTTTCAGGTTCACGGCGACGGTCTTGTCGAACGCCTCCGGCGGCAGGTCCTTCGCCGGCCCGTAATACGGATTGGCGGCGGCGTTGTTGATCAGGATGTCCAGGCGGCCGCATTCCTCCTTCACGAACTTCATCAGCGCTTCGATCTGCCCGAGATCCCCCGCGTTGCAGGTATGCGCGAGCGCCTCGCCGCCGGCGGCGACGATCGCATCCGCGACCGCCTGCACGCTCTCGATCTTGCGGCTGGTGCAGACGACTTTCGCGCCACAGTCCGCAAGACCGTGCGCGATGGCTTCGCCGATTCCCCGCGATGCGCCGTTGACGATCGCCACCTTCCCGGACAGGTCCGTTTTCATCCTTCTTCTCCCGTGAGTTTGCGCCGGAACCGCTGCATGCCCGCGATCCACCGGTCATGGTCGGCCGCCTTGCGCTGAAAGTAGCCGCGCACCTGCGGGTGCGGCAGCACGAGGAATCGCCCTTCCCGGATTCCCGCAACGATATCGTCGGCAACCTGGTCCGGCGACAGGATGCCGTCGACGTCGTTGCCACCGAAGCCCCCATCGACCGCTTCGGAATCGTCTTCAATTCCGATCATCCGGGTCGCGACCGCCTGCGGGCAGACGACCGACACCCTGATACCCTGGTCGCCGTGGGTGATCGCGAGCGACTCGGCAAACGCCACCGCGGCGTGCTTGGTTGCCGAGTACGCGGCGTCGCCAATCTGGCTCAGTAGCCCCGCGGCGGACGCCACGTTCACGAGGTGGCCGCCGCCGCGCCCGATCATGCGCGGCAGCAGGGCCCGCGCCGCATAGACGTGCGCCATCACGTTGACGTTCCAGCAGGCCTCCCAGCGGTCGTCCACGGGGATCATGCCGCCTTCCCTCGATGCCGCGTTGCCATCGGCGTCGCCGAAGCCGACGCCCGCATTGGAAACGAACAGGTCGATCGCGCCGACGTCGCGCTCGGTGATGTCGACCAGCGCCCGCATCGCCGCCTCGTCGCCCACGTCCAGGACATGCGCCACGCCGCCGACGTCGGCGGCGACCTTCGCGGCAGCGTCCGGCTCCCGGTCGGCGACGACCACCTTTACACCGTCGCGAGCGAGGCGCCTGCACAGCGCGCGGCCTATGCCGTGGCCGCCGCCGGTTACGACGGCAATGCTGATATCGGCGATCATTCGTTTCTCGCTGCGGTGGTAGGCAGGTTCCGCAATTGCGCGGCTTCGAAGGCCAGTAACATACTGTACGCACAGGAGGTGGTCCAATGCCGCGCATACTGATGATTTCGTGCCTGGCTTTCGTGTGCGCCGCATGCCAGGTAGCGGACCGCGACGTGCCGTCGGCCGGCGACGCCGATGAGCGCAGCACACCGGCGCACGTCACGCCGCGCGCTGCGTACGAGCACGCCTGTGCTGACTGCCACGAGACCGGCAAGAACGGCGCGCCGCGCACGGGCGACCCGGCCGCCTGGGCGGACCGGTCCGCGCTCTGGGAGGCGGTTCTCTTCGAGCACGCGCAAAAGGGCTACTTCGACATGCCCGCACACGGCCTCGACGGCCGTTTCTCGGACGAGGAAGTCGCGGCGGCCGCGCAATACATGCTGGAAATCACGCACCCGGATCGTCCGCGCGACTAGCGCGATCGCGGCTGTCCTGGTCAGGAGCGGGCCTGGGCCCGCGATCGATCTCGCCCTCGAACCACTCGCGGTTCGAGAACCGCTCCTACAAAATCATCGCAATCCCGTCGCTGTCCCGTAGGAGCGGGCCTGGGCCCGCGATCGATCTCGGCCGCGAACCACTCGCGGTTCGAGAACCGCTCCTACAAAATCATCGCAATCCCGTCGCTATCCTGTAGGAGCGGGCCTGGGCCCGCGATCGATCTCGCCCTCGAACCACTCGCGGTTCGAGAACCGCTCCTACAAAATCATCGCAGTCCTGTCGCCGTCGTGTAGGAGAGGGCCTGGGCCCGCGATCGATCACTCGGTCGCCGCTTCGATCACCTTGCCGTCCAGGTAGCGGATCGCCTGGTCCAGGGTTTGCGGCTGCGGCAGGCGTTGCCGGCGTGTCTGCACGGTGATGAGGCGCGTGTCCTCGAATCCCGCCTCGCGGTATTCGTCGTATACGCCTTTCACTTCCCGCTCCTTGGGATCGAAACAGCCGCGTACGAACACGTGGCGGTTGCTGCGCATCAGGTCGAGCCCGGCCGGCGTCCTGTCGCCCCAGAACAGCGCCCCGCAGATATAGATCCCGCCCTTGAACGTGACCGGGTCTGCCGCCTGTACCAGGTTCGCGACCTTGCCACCGTCCGAGAAACCGGCGATGTAGACGCGCTGCTCGTTGATGACGTAGTCGACGCCGGCCGCACGGGGCGCAATGATCGACTTGATAATGCGTTCCTGCACCGGCGCGGACCCGCCCGCCCGACTCGGGCTTATCCAGATGAGATTGTGAGCGTCCATAACAGGCTGCCACTCGGTCGGGATGCCGCCCCAGTCGATCGACGAGATGAACACCAGCAAGCCGGGTGGCGTCGCAGCGTCGTAGCCTTGCGGCACGTACATCCGCCACTCGATCTTCTGGTCGGCGAGCAGGATGTGATTCAGGCTGCTGGCCGCCTCCTCCCCGAGAAGTTCCGCCGGCGTCATCGAGAGATTGAGGAAGCCGGCGCGCGGCAGCGACGCGTCGAACTCCTCGATGAGTCCGCCCTCGTCTGCCTGCATCATGCCCATTGCCGCCAGGACTGCCAGGACAACGTTCGTATGCATGGTTCGACTCAAACCCGGTCTATCATCGAATAATACATCATGCCGAGCACCATCCCGGGGTAGCGCAGCAGGGTCCCCCCGGGGAATGCATGGATCGGTATCGCGGCCATCGCGTCGAACCGTTCCGCCTTGCCGGCGATCGCCTCGGCGATCACCTTGCCTGCGAAACAGGCGGTCGAAATGCCGTGGCCCGAATAACCCTGCGCGAAATACACGTTCGGCCGCAAGCGGCCGAAGTGCGGCATGCGGTTGACGGTCACCGACAGGGTGCCGCCCCAGTCGTAGTCGATGCCCGCGTCCTGAAGCTGCGGAAAGATCCGCAGCATGTAGGGCCGCACGAACTTCTCGATGTCGCGCGGAAAGCCGGGGCGGTAGTTCTCGCCGCCGCCGAACAGCAGCCGGTGGTCGGCGGAGGTCCGGAAGTAGTTGACGACGAACCGGGTGTCGTGCACCCCGAAGCGGCCGCTGATCAACTCCCTGCAGCGCTCCTTGCCCAGCGGCTCCGTGGCGATCATGAAGTTGTTGATCGGCATGATCTTGCCGGCGACGCGCCGTTCCAGGTTGCCGAGGTAACCGTTGCAGGCCAGTACGACGAACGACGCGGTCACGCTGCCGCCCGGCGTGCGGACTTGCGCCGGGTCGCGATGCGTGTAGCGCGACACCCGGGTGTTCTCGTAGATCCTGACCCCGGCCTCGCGGGCCGCGCGCGCGAGACCGAGCACGTAGTTCAGCGGGTGCAGCACCATGGCTTCGGCATCCCACAAACCGCCGAGAAACGTCGGCGTCGCGACCATCTCCTGCGCTTCGGCCGCGTCGAGCGCACGGCAATGCGGGTAGTCGTAACGCTCCGCCAGCGCGTCCGCCAGTTCCTGCGGCCAGTCCCGGTAGCTGCGCTTGTGAACGCCGACGAGCTGGCCCTTCTGCAGGTCGCACCTGATTCGGTGCCGCTGCACGCGGCTGCGAATCTCGTCCTTCGCGGCCTCGGCGAAATCCCACAACTGTCGCGAGCGCTCGAGACCGTACAGCTGCTCCATCTCGAGCACGTCCTTGCGCTGGCCACTGCCGATCAGCCCTCCGCAACGCCCCGATGCGCCGAAGCCCAGGCGCTCGGCCTCGAGCAACACCACGTCGAAGCCTTTCTCGGCGAGGTTCAGCGCCGCGGACACACCGGTGAATCCGCCGCCGATCACGCAGACGTCGGCACGCTCGGCGCCCGCGAGTTCGGGATACTCTTGCATCCCCTTCGCGGTGGCCACGTAGTAACTGTCGGGGTGATTATCGGTGCGCTGCATGGCTGTTGCCGCCTTGTTCCGCATGGTTCGCAAGCTTCGGCCACCGTCGCTGCAAGGTCAATGTCGATAACCCGCAGCGCCGCGCTGCTATAGTTGGCGCCAGCATTGTCGGAATCATCGATTGGGGGGGCACTCCGATGCCGGCCAGGAAAACGAACACGACCTACTCGCGCCGCACGGTCGCGAAACAGCTGGGCACGATCGCGGGGGGCGCCGCGCTGTTCGGTCCCGGCATCGCAAGCGCACTGGTGAAGACGCCGGCGCAGACCGAGGGCCCCTTCTATCCGCCCGAGCCGCACGCCGAGACCGACGTCGACCTTACGCTGCTGGACGGGCATACCGAGCGGGCCGCCGGCGACACGATTCTCGTGCGCGGCCGCGTCACAGACCTGGCGGGCAAGCCGCTGGCGAACGCCCGGGTGGATATCTGGCAGACCAACCACTGGGGCCGCTACGCGCACCCCGATGACGAGAACCCCGCACCGCTCGACCCGCACTTCCAGGGCATCGGCATCACCCATACCGATGCCGACGGCCGCTACGGCTTTCGCACGATCCGGCCCGCGCCCTACCCGCTCGCGGCGATGGGGGACGCCGGCATGCGCCCGCGCCACATCCACTTCAAGGTCGCGCATGAAAGTGCCGGCAGCCTCACGACGCAGATGTATTTCGAGGGCGATCCGCTCATCGAGCACGACTTCGTCATGCGGCGCACGCCCGGGAAGCTGCGTCCCCTGCTCATTACGTCGGCGGTCGAGGACGAGGCGACCGGGCTGCCGCTGCATCGCTTCGATATCGCCCTCGGCTGAGGCTATCATCGCCCCCGTATGGTCATGAAACCGACCGCGGCGAAGTCCGCGCAGCTGCAGAATCTGTTGCACCGGGGCTTCCAGGCGCTCACCCGCGGCCAGGTCCGGCAGGCGGGCGAGTATTGCCGCCAGGCCCTGGCCCTGCAGCCCGATCTCGTGGAAGGCCACTTCCTCGTCGGCCTCGTGGCGCTGGAGATGCACGACCGGCGCACCGCGCTCAGTGCGTTCGGGTCCGTGACGCGGCTGCAGCCCGGCCACGCGGCGGCGTGGGCCCAGCTTGCCAAGCTGTTCATCGGCGACGGCCAGCTGAATCGCGCGGATGCCGCGCTCGAGGAGGTGGCCCGAGCCAACCCGGACGACCCGATGGTCTGCGACCTCGTCGGCACCATCTACACGCGCATGGGCGAACACGGCAGTGCGCGCGACTGGTACGGCAAAGCCATCGCGGCAAAACCGGATCACCCACCCTACCTGCTCAATTACGCCAACAACCTGGTCTACCACGGGGAAACGGACACCGCGACGGCCGTGCTCCGGGACATCATCGCCATCGACGAGAACAACCCGCAGGCCCACTGGGTCCTCGCGACCGCGCGCAAGGCGAGCGGCCTCGATCACGTCGAGCAGATGCGCACGTTGCTCGCATCCCGCGAGCAGCACCCGCGGCTGGAAGCCTTCTACCACTATGCGATCGGCAAGGAGCTCGAGGACCTGCAGGCGTGGGACGAAGCGTTCGAGGCTTTTCACCGCGGTGCGACGGTCCGCCGCGAGACAGTGGAGTACGACGAGGCCGCCGAGATCGAGATGTTCACGTTCCTCGAGGAGCGATTCACCGCGGCCTGGGTCGACGACGGATCGCAGGGCAACCCGACGGACGCGCCGATCTTCGTGCTCGGGCAGCCGCGCACCGGCACGACCCTCATCGAACGCATCATTACCAGTCATTCGCAGGTGCATTCCGCCGGCGAGCTGCAGCAGTTCGGCCTGGCCGTGCGCCGCCTGGCCGAGCACACGGACCCGAGACGGTTTTCGAAGCAGCTGTTCGAGGCGGCACTCGGGCTGGACTGCGCGAAGGTAGGGACCGTCTACATGGAGTCCACCCGGCGGGTCCAGGGTGACACGCCCCGCTTCGTGGACAAGCTGCCGCAGAACTACTTCTATGTACCGATGATCCTCAAGGCGCTGCCGAACGCGAAGATCGTGCACCTCATGCGCGATCCGATGGACGCGTGCTTCGCGAGCTACAAGCAGCTGTTCGCGGACGCCTACCTGCACTCCTACGATCTCGAGGAGATGGCACGACATCACGTCCGCTACCGCCGCCTGATGGACGCGTGGCGCGAACGCTTCCCAGGGCGCTTCCTCGACATCGCCTACGAGGAGACGGTTTCCGACCTCGAGCCCAACGCGCGCCGCCTCGTCGAATTCCTCGGATTGCCGTGGGAAGACGCATGCCTGCGCTTTCATGAACAGAAGCAGGCCGTATCGACGGCCAGCGCGGTGCAGGTGCGCGAACCGGCACATACGCGGTCGATCGGGCGCTGGCGAAAGTACGAGCGGCAACTGCAACCGATGAAAAGGGTGCTCGAACAAAACGGCCTCGAGATCCGCGATTTTGCGGACTGAATTTTCGTTAGGGTCTGCCGCGATAATTTGCTAAATTTGACCGCACGAGCAATTGCCATTCCGTACCGCCCAACCGGACGCATCCAGGGGGAGTTATGAAGCGCAGCACGACGAAGCAATCCAGCCTTTATCCACAGCGTTCGGCCGTCGCCACGGCCGTGTCGGCCGCGTTACTCGCCACCAGCCTGCCCGTGCAGTCGCAACAGGTGGAGGAAATCATCGTCACCGCGACGAAACGCGCGGAATCGCTGCAGGAAGTCCCGCTGGCGATTACCGCGCTCACCGGCGACTTCACGGAACGCGTAAACCTCGATGACGTCAAGGACCTCATTTCCTTCACGCCCGGCATCACCGGCAACAGCCAGGACAGCTTCATCGATGCCGTCAGTATCCGTGGCGTGCGAACGCAGGACTTCGGTGTGGGCGGCGACCCATCGGCTGCCATTTTCAAGAACGAGCTGTACGAAGGGCGCAACGGCTCGGCCGTGACGAGCATGTACGACATCGATCGCTCCGAGGTGCTGCGCGGCCCGCAGGGCTTCCTGTTCGGCCGTAACTCCATCGGCGGCGCGATCAGCGTGCACACGCGCAAGGCCGATATCGATGGCGGCTATTCGGGTTACGTCGATGTCGACGCCGGTGAACGCGGCCGCCTGACGGTCGAGGGTGCCTTCAATATCCCGATGACCGATTCCTTCGCGATGCGGCTGGCCGGCTACCACTCGCAGGAAGACGGCTTCGTCTACAACTTCGCCACCAATTCGGATCTCATCGAGCACGACAAGCAGGGCGTGCGCTGGTCGACGGCGTTCGAGAAGAACCAGCTCTCGATCAACACCTGGGTCGAATACGAGACCCGCGAGCAGTCGGGCTCGGTATACCGTGCCGTCACGCAGGGCGATTACTGGGACACGCTGCTCGGCGTATTCGGCGACGCGATCATCCCCGCCGGCGGCGAGCGCGACGCGGATTCCGACCAGTCGTTCGGCGAAGCCGACGATTCGGACATCCTGACCCTGGGCGCACGGATCGACTACGAGATGGATGCGTTCACACTCACGTCCATCACGGGTTACAAGGACCACGACTTCTTCTATACCGAGGATTACGACGGTACGCCGCTGAACATCAACAACTACCAGCAGGACCAGACCGGCGACTATTTCCAGCAGGAATTCCGCCTCGTCTCCAACAGCGACGGCCCGCTCTCCTGGTACGCCGGCGCGTCGTTCTACAAGGAAGAGATCGACACGCTGTTCCGGAACTCCGGCGCCGAAGACAACTTCTGCAACTACTACGGCAACGCTTACTATCCTGACAACGGCATCACCGACTGTGCCAGCTACTACGAGTACCTCTATCCCGGCTACGCCTGGGAGCCGAGCTCTGACGGCCTGTTGACCGAGCCGGGCCGCGTCATCGGCGAATACACGGGCTGGGCGGCATACCTCGACCTGACCTACGCGTTCACCGACAGCTTCGACGTGAGCTTCGGCGTACGGTACACGGACGACAAGAAGGACTTCAGCCTGAATGTGCCGAACCCGGAGAGCAATCTCGGCCCCTTGTTCGCTTACCTGTTCAGCACGGACGGCGCGATCAACTCGTCGAACAGCTGGTCGGACACGCAGATGCGCGTGGTCGGCCGCTACCGCCTGAACGACGATCACCTCGTGTACGCGAGCTACACGGAAGGCTTCAAGTCCGGTGGTTTCGGCAGCTTCTCGCTGGTCGATGCCGATGGCGTCCAGGTCGGCTGCTGCGAGACCGACCTGAGCGAAGCCGACGGCTACCGCTCGAGGCAGTTCGAGCCGGAGAGCGTCGACTCCTATGAATTCGGGTACAACGGCACCCTTGCCGACGGCAAGGCCGACCTGCGCCTGACCGGGTTCTTCTACGACTACCAGGACCTGCAGATCAGCTTCTTCGACACCGACTCGGGCGCCAACACGGTCGAGAACGTCGGCCAGGTCGACGGCACGGGTCTCGAGGGTTCGTTAACGGTGGCTTTCAACGAGAACTGGGACCTGTACCTCGCGGCGAGCTGGCTCGATACCGAGGCGAGCGGCGTACAGCGCGTCTGCGACGGCGAAACGGTGGACTCCTGCGAAGGCAGCCCGCTGTTCTGGGCGCCCGAATGGGCCGGCGCGGCCGTGCTCAACGGCAGTTTCCCGCTGGGCGGCGGATCGCTGAATGCGAGCCTGGAGGGGTTCTGGGAGGGTGAACGCGGCGGCGGCTGGGGTGCGTTCCCGGAAACGAGGATCGACTCGAACCTGATTGCTTCGTTCCGCCTCGACTACGTTTCCAGCGGCAACTGGCAGGCCGGTGTCTACGTCGAAAACCTGACCGACGAATTCACCTACGACGGCCAGAACAACAACGGCGGCATCCTGCCCTCGCACTTCTTCGGCCACCGCATGCCGCGCACGGCCGGCGTACGGTTCCGTTACAGCTGGGATTGAAATATACGAACGGGTCGCGGGCCGAGGCCCGCTCCTGCAGGGGGGTTCGAAGGCAATTGTAGGAGCGGTTCCCGAACCGCGACCCTGTCGCGGGCCAAGGCCCGCTCCTACAGACTTACGTCAGAAGCGATAGCCGATGTTGATCGAATAGACCCACGGGTCGATTTCAACGGTGCCGATTTCCCCGGTTACCGGCGCATTTATGCCGTCGTCCAGGGTCACTTCCGCGTCGGTTTCAATATTTATCCACCGGACGTCGAAGTTGACCAGCCAGTTGTTTCCGAACACCCAGTCCGCGCCGAGCTGTAACGCGGCACCAATGGAATCGTCGAGACTCAGGCCGACGATTCCGGCGTCGGCAGCATCACTGGTGACTTCCTCGCTCATGAAAATCGTCCAGTTCACGCCGGCCCCGACATAGGGCTGGAACGTGGCATCCGGCAGGAAGTGATACTGTATAGAGAACGTCGGCGGCAGATGTTCCGTTGATCCAATCGGCACCGACCCCGAGACGGGCGTATTCACTCCGTCATCAATCGTCGCCGAAACGTCAATGTCGTGTTCGAACGGCCAGGACGCCAGAATGTCGAACGCCCAGTTCTGGGTGAACATGTAGGTACCTGACAGCGTGAGGCTGGTGCCGTCGTCAACGTTGAGCGATGCGCTGGTCAACTGTAGACCGCCACCCAGGTCGAGAGTACCGAGGTCCAGGTTGTTGCTCTTCGGCGCTACCATGCCGACGCCTGCACGAAGCACCCAGGTGCCGGCTTCGTACGCGAGCGCGGGCGATGCGACTAATGCCAGCAGGGCACCCGCTGCAAGCAGATATTTGCTGGATTTCATGGTGATTTCCTTTAGTCCGCGAGGGGACTGTTAAACATTGCAATGTTTTCCATGGGCGAAAGACGGGCCCATGCAACATTCTAGAGCTTGCGGCGCTGCAGCAAGTCAGGACTTTGTGAAGCCCGGTTACGGCGAATACCTAGAGACAGGATCCGGCGCCTAGACGAGATCGGGGGGTGTGAGGCCGCGGCGCTTCGGGAACCAGAACGGCTTGTCGACGACTTCGGCCTTTGCCATGACACGCGACCAGTGCATCTCCCGCTGGTAGAAGATCTCCACCCAGAGCGTCGAACCGGCAGCGCCGTGCGGCATCCGCACCGTCCCCAGGGCAATGTTCTGCTTGCAGACCGGGGACCAGGCGGCCGACGTGACGAAGCCGACGTTCCTGCCCCCCTTCGCAGAAGCGAAGATGTAGGCGTGGTGCGCGGGCTTGTTGCCCTCGATATCGAGTTTCACCAGCCGCCAGGCCGAGCCGCTGCGTTTTTCCTCGGCCAGCGCGCGGCGCCCGTTGAAGTTCGGCTTCTTGAAGTCGACCAGCCAGTCGAGGCCGAGTTCGAAGGGCGAACGCGTACGGCCCGTGCGCACGGTCGCGTGCGCCGGCAGGAAATCGATGGTTGCCATGATGTAGCCGGCCTCGATGCGCGCCAGTTCCAGCGCGTCGGTGCCCATGGCGCGTATGCCGGTGACTTCACCGGCGGCGAACAGGTAGTCCCAGAGGGTCTCTGCGTTCTCCGGGGCCGTCCACAGCTCGTAGCCGAGGTCGCCCGTGAATCCCGTGCGCGACACCATGAGTTCGAAGCCGTCGAAGTCGACGTGCATGAGCCCGAACGGCTTGAGGTCGCCGAGACCCTCGATACCCATGCGGCTCAGGATCGCGAACGAGGTTGGGCCCTGCACGGCGAGCGCCGCTACGTCGGCCGTCTCGTCGGTGATGCTCACGTCGAGCCCGATCGCCGAATCCATGAGCCAGGCGCAATGGCGCTCCTGCGAACACAGCCGGTATTCGCCGTCCTTCAGGTGGAAGATCGTGCCGTCGTCGATCACCTGGCCCTGGTCGTTGCACCAGACCGCGTAGGCAACGCGGCCCGGCGCGATCTTGCGCATGTCGCGCGTGACGAGGCGGTCGATGTAGACGAGTGCATCCGGACCCGTTATGCGGTACTTCGTCATCGGCGACAGGTCGAACACGGCGGTCGCATTGCGGATCGCGAAATACTCGGTATCGGCACAGTACAGCGCGTCGGGCACCGTGTAGCCTTTCCAGTTGTGCCAGGTATTGAGCGTGTCGAGCGCGGCGAGCCGCGCATGGAACGGCGTGCGCAGCCGGCCCTGGTGGACTTCCTTCGGGCTCATGCCGACTGCTCCCGGAGTATGAACCGCGCCGCGTTTCGCCCCGCGGCGCCGCTGACGCCGCCGCCCGGATGCGCGCCGGCGCCGCAGAGATACAGCCCGTCGAGCGGCATCCGGTACTGCGCCGCGCCGCACACGGGGCGCACGAACATGAACTGGTCCAGCGCCAGTTCTCCATGGTGCCAGTGCCCGCCGGTGATATGGAATTCCCGCTCGATATCGGCCGGCGTCAGCAACTCGCTTGCCGTGATGCGCGAGTCGAGATCCGGCGCGTAACGGGCGATGGTCTCGATGCAGGCCTTTTCGAATGCCTGCCTGGCCGCATCCGTCCAGCCGCCCCTCAGCGCGCACGGCGCATACTGCACCACGCAGGACAGGACGTGCTTGCCCGTGGGCGCGAGCGCGGCATCGCGGAAGCTCGGCAACGTCATCTCCACGACGGGCTGCGGCGACGACTCGCCGTATTTCGCCGGGTTGAACGCGCGCTCGACGTAGTGCTCGTCGGGCGCGATGACGAGGCGCTCGCCGAACTCCGCCTTCGCGAGCCCCTTGATCGCGGGCAGGCCGTCCAGCGCCAGGTGCAGTTTCGCGGCATTGCCGCGCATGCGGATATTGTCGATCCGGCGCGTGAACCCCGTCTCCACGTGGCGCGCACCGACAAGCTCCATGATCGTGCGCTTCGGATCGACGTTCGAGACGATGGTGAAGCTCTCGAAGCGTTCGCCAGCGGCCGTCTCGACGCCGACGGCACGCCCGTTCTCGACGACGATGCGCCGCACCGGCATGCCGGTGCGAATCGTCGCGCCGGCATCCCGCGCCGCCTGCGCCAGCTCCTCCGCGAGCGAACCCATGCCGCCTCGCGGTACGGACAGCCGGCCGTGTCCCCCGGCGAGGCGATACAGGTACGTCATGATCGTGTTGGGCGAGCGCGGCCCGAGGTGCGTCCCGAGTACGGCGTCGAAACTCAGCGCGCCGCGGAGCAGCGGGCTCTCGAAGCGCTCCGTGACTTCGTCGTGGATGTTGATGCCGACCAGCCGCAGGAACGTGCGCATCTCGTCCCGGCCGAGCCGGCGCAGGTCGAATCCCAGCCGCGCGAGGGTGGCGAGGTCGCGGAACTCGCTCGTTCCCAGGCGCGGCGGCGTCGTGTTGAGATAGGTATTCAGCAGGTCGGCAAAGCGCGTCATCTGCCGGTGGAATTGCCGGTACGCGGACACGTCGGCGTCGGACACGCCGGACACCTTGCCGCTCGCGTAACGCACGTGCCGGCCGTCCTGCGACAGCGCGATGGTCTGCATCGCCTCGCTCGCGAATGTCGTGGACAGGCCGAGTTCCTTCCGCACCTTCGGCTGCAGCTGGTACAACAGGTGGGCGCAGGCCGACACCGAGTAACCGTCGGCGAACTCGCGCGTGATCGCCGCGCCGCCGACCCGCTCGTTCGCTTCCAGCACCAGCACGCGCCTGCCCGCTTTCGCGAGCAGCGCCGCACAGACCAGGCCGTTGTGGCCGGCACCGATGACGATGGCATCGTAACGGTCAGTCATCGCCGAAATTCTCCGGCACGGTATTGGGCCGTTTCAGGTCGGCGAGGATCTCGCGTGCCGCGTTCGCGCCCGGCGCAGCCATCACGCCGCCGCCCGGGTGCGTGCTCGAGCCGCACATGTACAGTCCGGCGACCGGTGAGCGGTACTGTGCGTACCCCGGGACCGGCCGGTTGAACAGCAGCTGGTCCATCGTGAGCTCGCCGTGAAAGATGTTGCCCTCGGTGATGCCGATCTGCGCCTCGATGTCGGCAGGGGTGCGGACCTCGTAATGCACGATCAGGTTCTCGAAGTCCGGGCTGTAATTCGCGATCTGCCGGATGACGGTCTTCGCGAAAGCCTCCCGCTCGCGCTCGGTCCAGTCCCGTCCCTCGAGCTGGTACGGGCAGTACTGGATGAAGCAACTCATGAAGTGCTTGCCCGGCGGTGCCATGGTCGGATCGACCGTCGTCGGTATCACCATGTCGATGTACGGATCCTGCGACCAGGTCCCGGCCTTCCAGTCGTCGTACGCGCGCTCCATGCGCTCCATGGAATCGATGAAGTGCATGTCGCTGATGTGCAGGCTGTTGCCCTGGGGCAATGCCGGGAACGTGGGCAGGCCATCGAGCGCGATGTTCAGTTTCCCGGACGAGCCGCGGATCTTGAAATTCTCGACGCGCGTGTAGAAATCCGCGTCCACGTCGCCCCTGTCCATGCACTGCAGGAAGGTGCGCTTGACGTCCATGGCGGACACCACGATGGTCGCGGACAGCTCCTCGCCGTTCTCCAGCCCCACGCCCTGTGCCTTGCCGTTCCTGACGATGATCCTGTCGACGCCCGCCTCCGTACGCAGCTCGCCGCCGTAGGACCGGAAGGCGCCCGCGATGGCGTTCGAGACCGCGCCCATGCCGCCGCGCGCGAAGCCCCAGCTGCCGACGTTGCCGTCGACGTCGCCCATGTAATGGTGCAGCAGGACGTAGGCCGTGCCCGGCGAATGGATGCCGAGCGCCGTGCCGATGATGCCGCTACCGGACATCGCGGCCTTGATCACGTCGGTCTCGAAGTACTCGTCGAGGTACTCGGCGACGCTCATCGTCCAGAAGCGGATCGTCTCGTAGATGCGGTCCTCCCCGACTTCCAGGAATTTCCTGCCGATGCGCAGCAGCCCGAGCAGGTCCTTCGGCCTGAACGAGGTCGGGTCCGGCGGCGTGGACAGCAGGAAATCGCGGATGATGCGGCACTGGCGCATCGTGTCCGAGCGGTAACGCTCGTACGCATCGGCGTCGCGGCGCGAAAAACGTGCGCGCTCGCGGTACGCGACCTCGGGGTCGTGGTAGGAGCCGTAGTAGTCGCCATTTTGCGTGAACGTGAGCGAACCGCCGTAAGGCGTCACCTGCAGACCGTGGCGATGCAGTTCCAGTGCCCGGTAGATCTCCGGGCGCAGCAGGCTGCAGACGTAGGAGCAGTTCGAGTAGATCCAGTCTTCGTGGAGATTGCGGCTGACCGCCGCGCCGCCGATGTAGTCGTTCTTCTCGACGCACACGACGTCGAGACCCGCCTTCGCCAGGAAAGCGGCGGTGGTCAGGCCGTTGTGCCCGGCGCCGACGACGATTGCATCGTAGGTTTTCATGCGTTGCGCGCTAAGGCCGCGCCAGCTCCCTGAGGATCCAGTCCACGTAGACGCCCTCCGCCTCCTCCATTACGGAGAAGGGTCCCGGCGTGTAATGCCGCGAGCGTATACCCTTCCAGTTGTTGACGATGATCGTCTTGTCCGACCGGGTGGTCACGTCCCACAGCCAGGTGAGCTCGTCGACGTCGTAGTCCCTGCCTTCCTCGGCGTCGTTGCGCACCAGCCAGTAGATCTCGCAGCGAGACTTCCTGTGATTGACAGGCGTGAACACGTAGCCGACCACGTGATCGCTGTATGCCAGCAGGAACGAAAAGGCGCCGAAGGAAAAATCCGACGCCCCGCCGTCGTAGTCCGTCAGTTTGCCAAGCAGCGGCGCCAGCGGACCGCCGTCGCGGCTGCCGGTGAGGTAGCCGTCGAACAGCGCCTTGCGGCTGTAGCCGTAGCCGATCTCGCCCGGGCGTGCCTTGGTGTCCAGGAAATCGACGAAGATCTTCTTGAGACCGCAGGCTTCCATCCTGTCGAGCATGTTCTGTTGCAGTCGCTCCCGCTTCGACGGCTCGACCATCAGCGTATGCATGCGCGAATACTCCGGGTGTGCCGTCGCGCAGTGGTAGCACTCCTGGTAATTCTCGATGCAGAGTTTCCAGTTCGCGGCTATGTCGTAGGCGTTTCTCGCGGCGACCTTCAGGTTCGGAAAGTCGAACAATGCCATCGGCTCCGCCAGGTCGCGGACCGCCCCTTCGAGCGATGGCGGCTCGTCGCCGAAGCAGATGAACATCAGGCCGTGGATCTCGCCATACGAAACCGGCCGGAGCGAATACCCGGACCTGTCGAAATCCTCGGGCATGCTGCGGGCGGCGACGAGATCGCCGTCCGTATCGTAGGTCCAGCCGTGATACGGGCAGGCGAACTTGCGGGTGTTGCCGCTCCTGTCGAGGCACACGAGCGAACCGCGGTGCCGGCAGACGTTCGCGAAGGCTCTTATTGCGCCATCGGTACCGCGCACGATGATCACCGACTCGCGCGCAACGTCGACAACCTTGAAGTCCCCGGGCCGGGCCAGCTCGGACACGTGACCGGCGAGAAACCAGTTGCGGAAAATGATCTTCTCGAGCTCGAGCTCGTAGATGGCGGGATCCGTGTAGAAACGCTGGTCGAGAGCGTGCCCGGGTCGGTGCCCCGCGATCAGTGCCTCGATCGACGACCTGTCGGGTTCCTGCGTCACTGCACTCACCGCGTAAAAGGGGCCTGCCAGTCCGGACAAGCGGGAAAGATATCACAGGCTGCAAACCGCGCGACATGGTGGCTTGATCGCATTGTGCCGTTGCCCGGCACGCAAAGCGTCCTTCGACTTCGACCCGCCGCCGCTCTAACATACGGCGGCGAGCGGCGTCTTATTTGGGTACTGGGAAGGCTTACGGCATGGGCGGCATCCGACAACTGGTCAACTGTATCGGCAACACGCCGTTGCTGCGCCTGCGAGCGGCGTCCGAGCTGACGGGATGTGAAATCCTCGGCAAGGCCGAGTTCATGAACCCCGGCGGCTCGGTCAAGGACCGTGCCGCGCTCGGCATGGTCCTGGCCGCCCGGGAGTCCGGCCAGCTGCGCCCGGGCGGCATCATCGTGGAAGGAACGGCAGGTAACACCGGCATCGGCCTCGCGATGGTGGGCAGCGCGCTGGGTCATCGAAGCGTGATCGTGATGCCCGACAACCAGAGCGCCTCGAAGATCGAAACCCTGCGCGCGTACGGCGCGGACGTGCGGCTGATTCCCGCCGTGCCCTACAGGAACCCGGAGCACTTCGTGCATACGTCGGGCCGGCTCGCTGCCGAACTCGATGCGCACCACGAGAACGGGGCGTTCTGGGCCAACCAGTTCGAAAATCTCGCCAACCGTGCGTTCCACGAGCAAACCACGGGGCCGGAGATCTGGGAACAGACCGGTGGCAAGGTCAACGGCTTCGTCTGCGCGGTGGGCACCGGCGGCACGCTGGCCGGTGTCGCCAGGGCACTCAGGTCACGCAACCCGGATATCAGGATCGCACTGTCCGACCCCGGCGGCTCGGGGCTGCACAACTTCTTCGCTCGCGGTGAACTGACGATCGAAGGCAGTTCGATAACCGAGGGCATCGGCAACAGCCGGGTCACCGCGAACCTCGCGGATACCGCCATCGACATGAGCTGGCAGATACCGGATAGCGAGGCCATTCCACTGGTGTACACAATGATCCGCGAGGAAGGGCTGGTGCTCGGCGGTTCGAGCGGCATCAACGTGGCCGGCGCGATACGCATGGCCCAGGCGATGGGACCGGGCCATACCATCGTGACGATCCTGTGCGACTCGGCCCTGCGCTACCAGGAGCGGCTCTTCAACCGCGAGTACCTCGAATCGAAGGGGCTGCAGCTGCCCGACTGGTATTGACGGCGTCGCGCCAGGGAGACTCTGCACAAGTATCGTCGCACACGACTGACGGGTATCGGGCGAGGCGAGGCACGAGGAGCGACGTGTACTGTATGTACACCAGCGACGAGCAACGAAGCCTCGCCCGATACCCGTCAGTCCCAACGTATGTTATTGATAATGAAGGGTTGCCGTCAGATCGCCTGCCGCTTCGTTGCAGCCCTTGCCCGTATCGACATACGGCCTGCGGTCCGCGCCTCGCGGCAGGCGATCGGACGGCAACGTGTGCGACGATACTTGTGCAGAGTCTCCCTAGCGGACGAGCCCGTCCTTGCGCAGCCGCTTCGCGAGTTGCGTTGCCTCGCTGAGGACGATTTCAGAAGTCGTCTCGGCAAAATCCGTGCGCGACTCGACGGTGTAGACCCGTTGCTCGGTCGCGACGTCGAACATGTCCGTCTGCACCTGCACGTTGACCCGGTAGTCGGCCGATGGCGGCGACGTATATTCCTTGTAGTCGTAGCGGAAGAAATCGACCAGGCTGCCGCCGATGACCTGTGCCTGCACGTCGGTCCTTTCCTCCGTTACCTCGCGCTCGGCATTGACGAGCCGCGCCGTCACCACGAGGATCGCATCCGCCTGCTGGAGTTCCGCGAGGGAACGAACGACATCCTCAGTGACGTCGGCCCTCGAGGCCGCGCGGTGATAGCCGAATGCGTACGTTTGCTTGTTGGTCAGGTCTTTCGCCAGCACCTCTTCGAAATCGCGCGCGGAACTTGCCCGGGCGGCGGTCGCCACGATGAGCACCTTTTTATAAGGTGCGTTCGGGACCTCCTTCGCCCGCGCGACGCGATCCACGTGGGTATGCGCCGTGGGGCCGGTGCACGCGGCGGCCAGCGCTGCAATCATCACTATTGCCGTGAGTCCGATTCGTTTCCGGGAATACAAGGCCGCTCCTCTTTTCACTCGGGTTTGCCCAGGTAGTTGTCCAGCCAGTTACGGAACAGGCCGGCCCAGTATTCTGCCGCACGCCGCACGTCATCCCAACTCGCGTCGCCCTTCTCGCCCGAGATGTCGCTGGACTTGTCGCCGGCGCGCGCCAGCACCTGGCCCGTGACGGAGTCGCTCATCTCCATCAGGAACGTCAGTTCGCCGTGGGCGACGACGTCCCTGAGCCGGCCGCTGACGTCGAGCACGCTACCTCCACTGGTCATCTTCATGTCGATGACCTGGCCAAGAACCTTCAGCACGCCGGGTCCGGGCTCGGCGACGATCTCGTAATCGTCACCGATCGCGCTCGTGAAAGCGTCGCGGAAGTAGCCGCGAATACGCTCGATCTCCGCGGGATCGGGACGCTGCTCGTTCTCCGGGTAATAAATCTCCAGCCCGCCGTTCATGAGTTTCGTGTACTGGCTGAAATCCGCCTGCTGGTTGATGTAGGCGTACTCGACCGCCGTACTCGGCACGCGGTCAAAGGAGCCGGTCACGACCGTTTGCGTACACGCGGTCAGGAAAATCGCGGCCGCGATGAGCGCGGCGTGGCCGCCAGGCGTCGGGTTGTTCGTATTCAACATGGGACTACCTTATATCAGAATGGCACTTGCGCAGATACGCCCCGGCGCCGGCGGTTGAAGTCGATTCCCGCCGGATGCATCATCGTCGCATCGGGGCCACCCGATGATTGGCGGTACCGGATAAATCGAATAATGCTCGTCGCCGCTCTACCGGCAGCACCCTGCAGGATTGACTACATGGCCCGACCCCACTCTACGAGCGCCGCGAGCGCACGATTTGCAACGCTTGCCGCTGTTGCGGCGCTGGCTGCCGCCTGTGGCAGGCCGGAACCGCCCGCCATGCCGGCGATGCAGGTCGCCGTATTCGAGGTGCAGCCGCGCACCATCCCGATCCATCTCGATATGATCGGCCAGACCCTGGGCTCGGTGGACATTCCGATTCGGGCGCGGGTCGACGGCGTACTGGAAGAGATCCATTTCCTCGAGGGCCGCGACGTCACGAAGGGGCAGCTGCTGTACGTCATCGACCCGACGCCCTACGAGGCGAAGGTCGTCGAGGCGGAGGGGCGCCTGGCCGAAGCGCAGACCCGGCTCGCCAAGGCGGCGAGCGACCTCGAGCGTATCCGCCCGCTCGCCGAGATGGATGCCGTCAGCAAGCAGGACCTCGACGCTGCCGTTGCCCAGTTCGAAGCAGCGGAAGGCTCCCTGCAGGCCGCGCGCGCGCAGGTCGAGCAGGCGGAGATCCAGCTCGGCTACACGCGGATCAAGGCGCCGGTCGACGGTCTCATCGGGATTACCCAGGCCAAGGTGGGCGAGTACGTCGGCCGCTCACCGAACCCTGTCGTGTTGAACGTCGTCTCGCAAACCGATCCCATCCGCGTGCGCTTCTCCGTCAACGAGCGCGAGTACCTGCGGTTCCGCCGCGATTTTGGCGGCAGACTGCGTGGCACGGAAAGCGAGGCGCCGCGGGCGAACGGGCTGCAGCTGATTCTCTCGGACGGCTCCGTACACGGACATCCGGGCCACATCGTCAGTTTCGACGCTGCCATCAATGCGACCACCGGAACGCTGACGCTGGAGGCGGACTTCCCCAACCCCGAGCGCATCGTGCTGCCGGGCCAGTTCGCGCGCGTGCGGGGCGTTCTCGAAGAGCGTGAAGCCGCGCTCGCCGTACCGCAGCGCGCGGTGATGGAGACGCAGGGCCTGTTCCAGCTGGCTGTCGTCGGCGAGGATGGCACGGTCGATATTCGCCAGGTCCAGATGGGCCCGCGCGTCGACGACGAGTGGATCGTGGAGTCCGGGCTCGAACCCGGTGAACGCGTCGCGCTCGACGGACTGCAGCGCATGCGCCCGGGCCTGCAGGTCGTCGCGAAGGACGCGCCGGCTGCCGGAGCGCGTTGATCCGTGGCTGAGTTTTTCGTCCGCCGGCCCATCGTGGCCATGGTCATCGCGATCATCACGGTGATCGTGGGTTTCGTCGCAATGTCGGCGCTGCCCATCGCCCAGTACCCCGAGATCACGCCGCCGCAGGTCTCGGTCACGGCAAACTACACCGGCGCGAACGCGGTCGCCGTCGAGGAGTCCGTCGCGACGCCGATCGAGCAGAAGGTCAACGGCGTTGAGAACATGATCTACATGAAATCGACCAACGCCAGCAGCGGTTCGATGCAGTTGCAGGTGTCCTTCGAGGTCGGCACCGACCTCGACATGGCGAACGTGCTGACGCAGAACCGGGTGTCCGAGGCGCAGGCGCTGCTGCCCGAGGAGGTCAAACGGCTCGGCGTTACCGTCAAGAAGCAGCTGTCGTTCCCGTTGCTTCTCATCTCGCTGATATCCCCGAACGGTACCTACGACGACCAGTTCCTCACCAACTACGCGACTATCAACGTCCTCGACGAGCTCGCTCGCATCCGCGGCGTCGGGCAGGTGCAGGTCGCCGGCGGCTCCGCCTTCGAGTACGCGATGCGCGTCTGGATCAGGCCGGACCAGCTCGCGAAGCTCGGCCTCACCGTGCCGGACATCACCAACGCCATCCGCCAGCAGAACGTGCTGATCCCGGCCGGCCAGATCGGCGGCCCGCCGGCGCCGCCCGGTACCGAGTTCACCTATACCGTGCAGACGCCCGGCCGGCTGGTCACGGCGCAGGAATTCGGCGAGGTCGTCGTGCGCTCGAACCCGGACGGGTCGCAGGTCTTCCTCAAAGACGTCGCGCGCATCGAACTCGGCACGCAGAACTACGTCGTATCCGCCAAGCTCAACTCGGCGCCGGCCGCCGCGTTGATGGTCTACCAGCTGCCCGATGCCAACGGCCTCGAGGTCGCCGAACAGATCTTCGGCGCGCTGGAGGAACTCGAGCAGCGCTTCCCCGCCGACGTCGAGTACCGGATCTCGCTCGATACCACGCGCCCCATCAAGGCGGGGATCCGAGAGATCGTCGTTACGCTGTTCCAGGCCGTCGGGCTGGTGATCCTCGTCGTCTTCCTCTTCCTGCAGAACGTTCGCGCGACGCTGATCCCCACGCTGGCGGTGCCGGTGTCGCTGATCGGCACGTTCGCGGTGTTCCCGCTGCTCGGCTTTTCCATCAACACGCTCTCGCTGCTGGGGCTCGTGCTCGCCATCGGTATCGTCGTGGATGATGCCATCGTCGTGGTCGAGGCCGTGTCGCAGAAGATGGAAAAAGGCATGGCGGCGAAGGAAGCGACCATCGAAGCCATGCGCGAAGTCTCGGCACCGATCGTCGCAACGTCGCTGTCGCTGATCGCGGTATTCGTGCCGGTCGCCACGATGGGCGGCATCACGGGCGCGCTTTACCAGCAGTTCGCGATCACCATCGCCATCTCCGTCGCGATCTCGTCCATCAACGCGCTGACGCTGAGCCCGGCGCTGTCGGCACTGCTGCTGAAGCCCCCCGGTGAGGGCAAGGACGCGTCGCACCGGTTCTTCGGCGCGTTCAATCGAAATTTCGAGATCGCGACCGGCAGGTTCATGGTCTTCACCGGCTTCTTCACCCGCAGGCTGGTACGCACCGGCGTGTTGCTGGCCGTGCTGGTCGTCGCGCTCGTACTGCTGTTCCGGGCCGTGCCCGCCGGCTTCGTGCCCGAAGAGGACCAGGGCTACATGATGGCGGCGCTGCAGCTGCCCGATGCCGCCTCGCTGCAGCGGACGCAGGACGTCATGGCGCAGGTGGAGGAAATACTAGCCGAGTTCGAGGCCGTGGAAAGCTATACCGCGATCAGCGGCTTCAGCCTGCTGACGGGTACGACTCAGTCCAATGCCGGGTTCATCTTCCTGCAGCTCCGGGACTGGGACGAGCGGCCGGACCTCAGGGATCACGCCAAGAACCTGGTCCGGCGGCTGAACTACAATTTCGCAACCCGGATTACCGAGGCCATGGTCTTCGCATTCGGTCCGCCGGCCATCCCCGGCCTGGGAACGGGATCGGGGTTCACGATGATGCTGCAGGACCTCCGCGGCAGCAATCCCGCGTACCTCGCCGAGCAGGCGCAGAACTTCATCGCTGCGGCACAGGCACGCCCGGAGATCGCCAACATCGGCACGCTGTACCGCGCGAGCGTGCCGCAGGTGTTCGTGGACATCGACAAGCCCAAGGCATTGAAGATGGGCGTTGCGCTGTCCGACATCAATACGTCCATCGGCGCATTTCTCGGCGGCGCCTACGTCAACGACTTCAACCGCTTCGGGCGCCTGTACAAGGTCTACGTGCAGGCCGAGCCCGAGTACCGCGCGAGCGACGAAGGCATCCGCATGTTCCACGTGCGCAACCAGGAAGGCGACATGGTGCCGCTCTCGACGCTGGTGACCACCGAGCGGACCCAGGGCGCGGAGTTCACCAACCGCTTCAACCTGTTCCGCGCGGCGGAACTCACCGGCCAGCCCGCTGCAGGCTACAGTTCGGCGCAGGCGCTCGATGCGCTCGAGGAAGTCGCCGCACAGACGCTGCCCGGCGACATGGGCTATGCCTGGGCGAACATGTCCTTCCAGGAGAAGGCGGCCGAAGGCACCGGCAGCATCGTCTTCGTCATGGCGCTGGTGTTCGTGTTCCTGATCCTGGCCGCGCAGTACGAGAGCTGGTCGCTGCCGCTCTCCGTCATGCTCGGCACGCCGATCGCGGTGTTCGGCGCCATCGGCGGATTGTGGCTTGCGCGGCTCGTCAGCGAGAGCTACGTGAACAACGTGTTCGCGCAGATCGGCCTCGTGATGCTCATCGGCATGTCGGCGAAGAACGCGATCCTGATCGTCGAGTTCGCCAGCCAGGAAATGCAGAAAGGCAAGGATGCCGTGCAGGCGGCAATGGATGCGGCGAAATCGCGTTTCCGGCCGATCCTGATGACGGCCTTCTCGTTCATTCTCGGCGTCGTGCCGTTGCTGGTCGCGTCCGGCGCCGGCGCCGAGGCGCGCAAGGTCATGGGCGTGACGGTATTCAGCGGCATGCTGGCTGCGACCGTGATCGGCGTGCTCGTGGTACCCGCGATGTTCGTGTTCGTGGAGAAATACATCAGCAGGCGCAAGCCGGTCGCCGGGGAAGTTGCACCGTGACGGCACGAGGGCGCTTTTCGACACTCGCAACGCTGCTGTTGCTCGGCGGCTGCGCGGCCGGCCCGGATTACGAGCGGCCGGAACTCGACGTGCCGGAAAGTTATATCCAGCCGATCCAGCAAGGTGAAACTTTCGCGAACACGCCCGTGGTGGGAGCTGTTTGCAGACGAGCAACTGCAGCAGCTTATCCGCATCGCGCTAGAGGAAAACCAGGATCTCGGCATCGCGGCGGCGCGAGTCGAGGAGTTGCGCGCCGTCCTCGGCGTAACTCGCGCCGACCAGTTCCCGAGCGTGGACATCACTGCCAGCGGCGCCCAGGCCGAAGGCAGCACGAACGTGTTCCCCGGCAACATCCCGGGTGTACCCAGCGACAAGGTCGAGAACTACCGGCTGAGCGCGGACGTCTTTTTCGAACTCGACCTCTTCGGGCGGCTGCGGCGCTCGACCGAGGCCGCGCGGGCCCAGTTGCTGGCCACGGAAGAAGCGCAGCGCAGCATAACCATCAGCCTCGTCGCCAGCGTCGCGAGCACCTACATGCTGTTGCGCGACCTCGACGCCGAGCTCGAGATCGCGCGTCGCACGAAGTCAACCC
Source organism: uncultured Gammaproteobacteria bacterium (assembly GCA_963712755.1). Lineage (GTDB taxonomy): Bacteria > Pseudomonadota > Gammaproteobacteria > Steroidobacterales > Woeseiaceae > UBA1847. Next base: position 144,982 of record CAVQIY010000003.1, read on the forward strand.
GCACCGACAGCCTCGGCATCATCCAGGCCCGCTTCGACAAGGGCACGGTGCCGAAGACTGGACGTCAACCAGGCCGAGATCGAACTCGCCGTCGCCGACGCCGCGATCGCCGCCGCCGAGCGGGCCGTGGCCCAGACCGAGAACGCCCTCGCCATCCTTCTCGGCCGCAACCCCGGCGCGATTCCGCGCGGACTGGCGCTCAAGCAACAGGTATTGCCGCCCGGAATCCCCGCGGGCTTGCCGTCGGAACTCCTGCAGCGGCGGCCCGACGTGCTGGCCTCCGAAGCGCAACTCGCCGCGCAGACCGCGCGCATTGGCGTCGCGCAGGCAGCACGCTGGCCTTCGCTGTCTCTGACGGGTGCGCTCGGATTCGAGAGCGACGACCTGTCGACGCTGACCGACGGCGGTTCCGATTTCTGGATTGCGGGTGTCGGCATCCTCGCACCGGTGTTTAATGCAGGCCGCAACAAGAGCCGCGTCGAGATCGAAGAAGCGCGCACCGAGCAGGCGTTGCTCGCCTATGAGCAAACAGTGCAGCGCGCCTTCCGCGAAGTCGAGGATGCGCTCGTCGCCGTGCGCACCTACCGGGCGGAACATGAGGCCCGCCAGCGGCAGGTGGCCGCCGCCCGCAGCGCCGCAACCCTGTCCCGGGCGCGCTACGACGGAGGGGTTACGAGCTACCTCGAGGTGCTGGACACAGAGCGCTCGCTATTCAACGCGGAATTGACCGAATCGCAGACGCAGCGGCTCTACATCAATGCCATAATCGAGCTCTACAAAGCCCTCGGTGGCGGCTGGAACCCGGAGAACGATGAGTAAGCCCATTCGACTGGTGCTGGGCAGCGGCGGAGCGCGCGGCCTGGCGCACATCGGCGCCATCCGCGAGATCGAAAAGCGCGGCTACGAAATCAAGTCCGTCATCGGCTGCTCCGTCGGCGCGATGGTCGGCGGCTGTTATTGCGCCGGCAAGCTCGACAAGTTCGAGGAATGGGTGTGCAGCCTGAGCGAATGGGACGTCGTGCGCTTCCTGGACTTCTCGCTGTTCACCAAGAACGGCATCATGAAGGGCGACATGCTCACGGATGCGCTGCGCGAACTCGTCGGCGACCAGACCATCGAGGACCTGCCGCTGCCATTTGCCGCGGTCGCAACCGACATCAACGACCACAAGGAAGTCTGGATCACGCGCGGCGACCTGTTCGACGCCATGCGCGCATCGATGGCGATACCGGGTCTCATGGCCCCGAAGGAGATCGACGGCAAGACGCTCGTGGACGGCGGCCTGCTGAATCCCCTTCCCGGCGCACCGACGTATCTCGACGGATCGCAATTCACGATTGCCGTCAGTCTCGCGGGACGCGACATGGAACAGCCTTTCGGCCCGAATCCGCCCGAACCGAAGGAAAACTCGATCGATCGCTACAGGAAGTCCATCGACGATTTCCTGGGCTCGGTGCAGGACAAGCTCGGCCTCGAATCGAAGAAGAAAAAGGAAGAGAAGGCAGAGCTCGGCGTAACCGGCGTCATGCTCGAGGCATTTGACGCCATGCAGCAAACCATCGCCCGCTACCGGCTTGCCGGCTATCCGCCCGACGTCCTGATCGAGATCCCCAACAACATCTGCCGCACGCTCGAAGTCTACAAGGCAAGGCAGTTGATTTACGCCGGGGAACACTGGGCCCGCGAAGCGTTCGAGCAGCACGCGCGCGTTGCAGGTACTTAGTTCATTACAGAAAGTTACATATTCCTGCGGTACACTACTTCGCGCTAACAAGCTCAGACACTAAAACTATAGGGGATATCCATGATTTCTCGTTTATTCAGAGCCGCTGCACTTGTGGCGCTCATTGTTCCTTTTGCCGCGCAGGCAGAGGACAAGCCCAACATCCTGGTCATCTGGGGCGACGATATCGGCCAGTCCAACATCAGTGCCTACACCATGGGCCTGGTCGGCTACCGCACGCCGAACATCGACCGCGTCGCCAACGAAGGCATGATCTTCACCGACTACTACGGTGAGCAATCCTGCACCGCCGGCCGTGCGTCCTACGTGATGGGCCAGAGCGTCTTCCGCACGGGCCTGTCGAAGGTCGGCCTGCCGGGCGCGGACCTCGGCATGCGTGAGGAAGACCCGACCATCGCCGGCCTGCTCAAGGCTTACGGCTATACGACGGGGCAATTCGGCAAGAACCACCTCGGCGACAAGGACGAACACCTGCCGACGAATCACGGTTTCGACGAGTTCTTCGGCAACCTCTATCACCTGAATGCCGAAGAAGAGCCCGAGAACGAGGACTACCCGGGTGACATGGTGCTCGCCGACGGCAGGACCTTCCGCGAGGCCTTCGGCCCGCGCGGCGTCATCCGCTCGTACGCAGATGGCCGCATCGAGGATACGGGCCCGCTGACCAGGAAGCGCATGGAGACCGTCGACGACGAAACGCTGGCCGCTGCCATCGACTTCATCAAGCGCGCGCACGCGGACGGCAAGCCCTTCTACGTCTGGTGGAACGGCACCCGCATGCACTTCCGCACGCACGTCAAGGACGAGCTGCGCGGCATCTCCGGCCAGGACGAGTATGCGGACGGCATGGTCGAGCACGACATGCACGTCGGCCAGCTCCTCGACCTGCTGGACGAGCTCGGCATCGCCGACAACACGATCGTGCATTACTCGACGGACAACGGTCCGCACATGAACACGTGGCCGGACGCAGCGATGACACCGTTCCGCGGCGAGAAGAACACCAACTGGGAAGGCGGCTGGCGTGTGCCGTCCATGGTCCGCTGGCCGGGCAAGATCGAAGCGGGTAGCGTCTCGAACGAGATCATGCATCACATGGACTGGCTGCCAACGCTGCTCGCCGCTGCGGGCACGGACGATATCAAGGAGCGCCTGAAGGAAGGCACCGTCCGCTCCCTCGGCCGCAAGTACAAGGTGCACCTCGACGGCTACAACTTCCTGCCCTACCTGACCGGCCAGGCAGACGAGGCGCCGCGCAAGGAGATATTCTACTTTTCCGACGACGGCGACCTGACCGCGCTGCGCTGGGCAGACTGGAAGATCATCTTCCTGGAGCAGCGTGTCGAAGCGACGTTGCAGGCCTGGGCAGAGCCGTTCGTACCTTTGCGCGTGCCGCTGATCTTCAACCTGCGGCGTGACCCCTACGAGCGTTCCCAGGTAACCTCGAACACCTACTACGACTGGCTGCTCGACCGCGCCTATATGCTGGTGCCGGCGCAGGCTTACGTGGCGCGTTTCCTCGAGACCTTCAAGGAATTCCCGCCGCGACAGAAGGCGGCGAGCTTCAGTCTCGACCAGGTTATGGAGAAACTCTCGGAGGGCGTCGGCTCGACCTAGGGCCGTGCACTCGGGAGACGACATGAAGAGGCTCGCCACAATCCACGGATTGCTGGCGAGCCTTTTTTGTTGCGCGACGGTTTTCGCAGCCGAGTCGCCGAAACTGATCCTGCAGATCACCGTCGACCAGCTGCGGGGCGACCTGCCCACGCGCTACTACGACAGGCTCGGCGACGGCGGCTTCCGCTATCTCTGGGATAACGGCGTCGTCTACCGCAACGCGCATCACGCGCATGCCAACACCGAAACCATCGTCGGCCACGCGACACTTGCAACCGGTGCACACCCGTCCATCCACGGGATGGTCGGGAACCTGTGGTTCGACCGCGAGACGGGCTTCACCACCTACAACGTCGAGGATGCACGTTATCCCCTGCTGACGAAAGGCGCCGACGTCGACGAGAAAACCGAGATCGACCCGACGCAGCGCGCGGCACGCAGCGAGGGACGTTCACCCGCCGCGATACTGGTGACAACGTTCGCCGACGAACTGAGGAGCAACACGGGCGGCGCAGCGAAAGTCGTCGGCGTGTCGGTCAAGGACCGCGGCGCGATCTCGATGGCCGGGCACACCGGCACGGCGTACTGGTTCTCGAAGGCGAGCGGCGAGTTCGTGACGAGCCGCTACTACCTCGACGAGTACCCGACATGGGTCACCGAATTCAACGCCGACAAACCGGCGCAGGCGTTTGCAGACACGAGCTGGACACTGGCGCACGAGCAGGACAGCTACCTTTTCGGCGATTCCGACGACCGTGAGCGGGAAACCGACGTCGCGGGCTTCGGTCGCGTCTTCCCGCACTCTTTCGGCGACGGCACCAGCCCGTACTTCACGACCTGGCTGACGCTGAGCCCGGCCGGCGACCGGCTGGTGCTGGACTTTGCGAAAGAAGCGCTCGTCTACGAGCAGCTCGGCGTAGACGATGTCACCGACTACCTGAGCGTGAGCTTCTCGTCGACGGACTACGTCGGCCACGTCTTCGGCCCGTCAAGCCTGGAAGCCGAAGACAACATTCTCAGGCTCGATCGCGCGATCGGTGAGCTGCTGTCTTTCGTTGATGCGAAAGTAGGTCTCGAGAATACGCTGGTCGTTCTGTCGGCCGACCACGGCGGGCCGGATACCCCCGGATACCTGAACTCGCTGGGCATTCCCGCCGGCTACGTCGATCCCGAGAGCTGGGATCGCGAAGCCGCGATCACCCGTATCAAGGAACGGTTCCGGATCAAGGGCGAGCTGATCGAGACCTATTCCCACCCGTACTTGTATTTCAGTGCGGAGGTGAAGAGCAACAGCAAGATCGACCAGCAGGCACTGGAAGCCGCCGTTGTCGAGGAACTGATGAAGTTCCCGGGCGTGTCGCTGGCCGTGTCCAGCACGGCGCTGCGCCACGGCAACGTCACCGATGCCGAGTTGATGCGCGCCGTGAAACGCAACTTCCACCCGAAGCGATCCGGTGACGTTTTCATCGTGTTCGAGCCGAACTGGTTCATCAACGACTTCGACGGGCTCACCGTTGCCTCGACGCACGGCTCGCCATGGAAATACGACACCTACGTGCCGATCGTTTTCGCGGGGAGCGGGCTGGAGCCGGCAGTCGTCGACCGGCGCGTGCATACCGTGGACATCGCGCCGACCCTCGCCGCCTACCTCGGCATCAAGCCGCCGTCCGGGTCCGTGGGCAACCCGCTCAAGGAAGTCCTGGCAGACTGACGAGGCGCATCGATCGTTGTAGGAGCGGGCCTCAGCCCGCGATCCGCGATCCGGCTGCAAACCAATCGCGCTTCGAGAAGCGCTCCTACGGCAATGCCGAACAGAACTGTAGGAGCGGGCCCCGGCCCGCGATCCGCGATCCGGCCGCAAACCAGTCGCGCTTCGAGAAGCGCTCCTACGGCAATGCCGAACAGAACTGTAGGAGCGGGCCCCGGCCCGCGATCCGGCCCTGTCTATACGTTCAGTAGCTGCCGCCCAGCAGCCGCTCGAGCCCTTCCCGCACCCGCGACGCCCAGCGCCCGACCAGCCGCTCCACGCCTTGCCAGGTCGAGACCATGCTCTCTCCGCTCACCATCGCGGCGCCTTCGACGGCCTGCCGATCAAAGGCGCGGACGAGCACTTCGTTCGACTGCGAGTCCCGCAACTCCAGCACCAGCGTCATCTCGCCGACGGTCTCGAGAGCAAAGCCGGCACGGCCGGCGCCGCCGACCCGGCGACCGGGAGCCCTTGCAACGATGTCCTGGACGCGCACGTGCAGGGCCAGCACATCCGGTCCCGGTTCGGTAACTACCTCGATATTCTCGAGATTACCCAGTTCCTCGCCGAAGGCGGTCGCCATCGCCGCCCGGAAACGCGTCTTCTGGTCCTCGCCCAGCGCGAACTGGTTCTGCTCGCGATCCGGCGTGCGGAACGCGAGTTCGAGTTCGTCGACCATGAGCCTGGTGTAATCCGCAAACCTGACGCCGGGCCGCACGAAGGCAGCCTCGAAATTCCTGGCACTGACCGGCTGCAGGCCCTCGATATTGACCTCGCCCGCCGGCTTGGGCTGGGAGGGCTGCGGCGCACAGGCACCCAGGGCGAAAGCAACAAACAGGAGCATGCCGTGACGGATCGGAAAAGTGCGAGTCATTACTGCCACCGGAAAAAAGTATCGGAGTTGCACATCGTACCGCCCGCCGCGGCGGATCAGAAGCACGGCACCTGCCCTTATTCAGAAGCCACGATTGCGTACCTGGCCGGATTTGTTACAAATCCGCCACGATCTATCGAGTAAGATCACGCCCTCGCCCGAATAGGTCCCACCTGGAATTCCGGAGCCCGCCAATGAAAACGACCGTCTTCGTCGCCTGCCTGTTTTTCGCACACTCTGCCCTCGCGCAGATTCCGGCGCCGCCCGATCCCGAGGAGACGCTGTCGCCGGCCTACACGGGCAAGTCCTACTCGCCGTATGCCGGCCGCCAGACGGCACTGATGCCGCTCTGGGGCGACACGCATCTGCACACCGATATCTCGATGGACGCAGGCGCGTTCGGCAACCGCCTGGGCCTGGACGCGGCCTACCGTTTCGCCCGCGGGGAAGAGGTCGTCACATCGACGGGAATTCGGGCGCGTCTCTCCCGCCCCCTGGACTGGCTCGTCATCGCCGACCACTCCGACAACATGGGCTTCTTTCCCGACATGATTGCGGGCGCCCCGCACATCCTCAGCGATCCGACGGGCAAGGACTGGTACAACCGCATCCAGGCCGGTGAGGGCGTCGGCGTCGCGATCGAGCTGATCGGCCTGTTTTCGCAGGGCAAGTTCCCACCGGCATTGATCTACACGCCAGACTCCGCGCCCTACAAGTCTGCGTGGGCGAAAACCGTGGCCGCCGCGGAACAATACAACGACCCCGGCAATTTCACGGCGTTCATCGGCTACGAGTGGACCTCGCTCGTGCAGGGCAACAACATGCACCGCGTCGTGGTCTACCGGGATGATGGTGACAAAGGCGGCCAGATGGTGCCCTTCACCACCATCGAGCCCATGGGCAGCACCAATCCCCGCGACCTCTGGAAATGGCTCGAGGAGTACGAAGACAAGACCGGTGGCGACGTCCTCGCGATCGCTCACAACGGCAACCTGGCGAACGGCATCATGTTCCCGATGCGCGCGCAGTACGACGGGCGCAAACTCGACGACGAGTACGTCCAGGCGCGCGCGAAGTGGGAGCCGCTCTACGAAGCCACGCAGATCAAGGGCGACGGCGAAACGCACCCGTTCCTGTCTCCTGACGACGAGTTCGCGGACTACGAGACCTGGGATATCGGCAACCTGGACGTTTCGGAGGCCAAGACCGAGGACATGCTCGCCGGGGAGTACGCGCGCGAAGCCCTGAAGCGAGGTCTCGCCCTCGAGGAACGCCTGGGCACGAACCCGTACAAATTCGGTATGATCGGCTCGACCGACAGCCACACCTCGCTGGTCGCGGTCGAGGAAGACAACTTCTTCGGCAAGCACTCGGGCGCCGAGCCGAGCCCCGAACGCATGATGCACCCATTCATGAGCAACGAGAACGGCACGATCATGGGCTGGCAGCAGGTCGCGTCGGGTCTCGCCGCCGTGTGGGCATCGGAGAACACGCGCGAGGCCATTTTCGACGCAATGGCCCGCAAGGAGACGTATGCCACGACCGGCAGCCGCATGATGGTGCGGTTCTTCGGTGGCTGGGACTACACAGCGACCGACCTGAACAGCCGCCAGCCCGTGTTTGCCGGCTACGCCAAGGGCGTGCCGATGGGCGGCGACCTGACCGCCGCGCCCGAGGGCAAGGCGCCGACCTTCATGGCCTACGCCGTGCGCGACCCGATTGGCGCCAACCTCGACCGCATCCAGGTCGTCAAGGGCTGGCTGGACGGCAAGGAACTGAAAGAAAAGGTCTACGACGTCGCCTGGTCGGGCGACCGCAGGATCGGTACGGACGGCAAGCTGCCGCCGGTCGGCAACACGGTCAACGTCGCGACTGCGAGCTGGACCAACACGATCGGCGCACCGGAACTCGGCGTCGTCTGGACGGACCCGGAATTCGATCCGAAGCAGCGCGCGTTCTATTACGTTCGCGTGCTCGAAATCCCGACGCCGCGCTGGTCCCTGTACGACGCCGTGCGTTTCGATATCAAGCATCCCGACGGAGCACCGACGTCGACACAGGAACGCGCGTACACGTCACCGATCTGGTACACGCCTTAGTCCAGGCATAGTTGGCAACTCGGCCGCCATGATACTGAACATGGCGGCCGTTTCTGCTTCCAGCACGGGAGAGTTTTTTTGAAGCGCTTGCTGCGCGAGCCCCTGGTCCACTTCCTGGCGATCGGCATCGGGCTGTTCGTGCTCTTCGACATGGTTGCCCCGGAGGACGGTAACGTCGACAGCAGGACCATCACGGTCGATCGCGAGGCGCTGCTGACCTTCGTCCAGTTCCGTTCGAAAGCCTTCAACCCCGCGGTCGCCGCCGCAAGGCTCGACGCACTCACCGACGCCGAACTCGATGCCCTGATCCGCGAGTACGTTCGCGAAGAAGCCCTGCACCGGGAAGCCCTGGCGCTCGGCATGGACCGGAACGACTACGTCATCAAGCAGCGGCTGATCCAGTCGCTGCAGTTCATTACCAACGGCTTCGTGTCGGCGGCGGTCGATGTGTCCGACGAGGAAATCGCGGAACACTACGAATCGAACCGGGACGACTATTTCGTCGACCCCTACGTGACGTTCACGCACGTCTATTTCAGTAACGACCGCCACGGCCGGGAGCAGGCACGGCAGCTCGCCGAGACCAAGCTCGCCGAACTCAACGCCGCGAACGTGCCGTTTTCCGAGAGCATGCGCCACGGTGAGCGCTTCCTGTACAGCGTCAACTACGTCGAACGAACCGAGGATTTTGTCGCGAGCCATTTCGGCAGGGCGATGGCGGCAGCCGTGTTCGAACTCGAGCCGGACAGCGGACAATGGTTCGGCCCGTTCGAATCGGCGTACGGGCAGCACCTGGTCATGCTGACGAAGCGAACCGAAGGCATTTACCCTCCCCTCGAGGAGATCGCGGACAGCGTCCGCGAGGATGCTTTGCGCATCAAGCTCGACGAGCAGAACGATCGCGCCGTGCAGGCGATCGTCGATACCTACGACGTTCGCATGGGCGACGTCCGCGGTACGGGCGGATGAAAGCGCGGATTCTCGCTGCTGCCGGCCTGCTGGCATTTGCGGCACTTGCACAAGCCCACGACGCGCGCCCCAACTTCGTCGAAATCATCGAGACGCAGCCGGGTGTCTTCAGCGTACAGTGGAAGATCCCCGCGACCGTGCCCGATACAGCGCTGCCGACGATACACATGCCCGAGAGCTGCACGACAGACGCACGCCTCGCAATGCAGCAGTCCGGCGGCGCGTACCAGGGCCGGCTGGTCTACAACTGCCCGGACGGACTGTCCGGCCGTGAGGTAAGAATCGAGTTCCCGATCATCAATCCGTCGCTGTCCTCGCTGTTCCAGGTGCGGCTTGCAAACGGCGAACAATACGTGAAGATCCTCAAGCCCGACGAAAGCAGCTGGACAGTACCGGATGCGGAGAACAAGGTCGCCGTCGCGGGCCAGTACACCCTGCTCGGCATCGAGCACATCTGGATCGGCATTGACCACCTGCTGTTCGTCACCTGCCTCCTGCTGATCGCGCGCACGCCACGCAAGGTGCTGATCACGATCACCGGGTTCACCGTCGCGCACTCGATAACGCTCGCACTCGCGGCGCTGGACGTCATCCGTATCCCGACGCCGCCGGTCGAGGCGGCGATCGCCCTCAGCGTGGTGTTCCTCGCCTGGGAGATCGTCAAGAACGACGAGACGCAGCTCACGTATCGCTACCCGGTTGCGGTCTCGATGTCGTTCGGCTTGCTGCACGGCCTCGGGTTTGCCGCCGTGCTCCGTGACATCGGCCTGCCGCAGACGGAACTGCCGACGGCGCTGCTGTTCTTCAATATCGGCGTGGAAATCGGCCAGATCCTGTTCGTGCTCGCGCTGGTCGTGTTATTCCTGCTCGCACGCCCGCTGCTCCGGAAACTGCTCGAGAGCGACGATCACGATGTGCACTGGAGCTGGGTCACGACGCCCGCCAGTTACGTGATCGGCGGGGTCGCCAGCTACTGGCTAATCGATCGAATCACGGGATTCTGGTAATGAAATTCGGTATTTTTTGACATCCTTGCTTGCCTGCATTCTTCCTGCTTCGGCCGTTGCTCAAGGCGACGAAGACCTGGCAAAACAACTTGCAAACCCGGTCGCGGCGCTGATCAGCGTGCCGATCCAGGCAGACTATGATGAAGACTTGGGCACCGACGACGAAGGCGCCATCCTGCGCGTTAACGTACAACCCGTCATTCCCTTCTCCATCAGCCCGGACTGGAACCCGATTTCCCGCACGATCCTCCCTGTCCTGCACCAGGACGACATAGCGATTCCGGGATCCGGCGAATTCGGTCTCGGTGACACGGTGCAGAGTTTCTTCTTCTCGCCGAAAGCGGCGACCGCCAGCGGGTGGATCTGGCGCGCAGGCCCCGTGTTCCTGATCCCGACCGCGACCGACGAGACGCTAGGCAGCGAGAAGTAGGGGCTCGGCCCCACCGCCGTCGCTCTCAAGCAGAGCGGGCCCTGGACCTACGGCGCGCTCGCCAACCACATTGAGTCGTCTGGCGGCTCGAGCCGCCGCGAGGACCTGAGCCTGACGTTCGTCCAGCCGTTCCTGACGTATGTCACCCCGACACAGACCACGTTTGCGATCAATACCGAGTCGACCTACGACCGGGAAGCGAACAAGTGGTCGGTCCCGATCAACGTCAACGTTGCGCAGGTCATGGGCTTCGGCAACCAGCTCGTGCAGATCGGGGGCGGCTTGCGTTACTGGGTAACGACCCCTGATATCGGGCCGGAGGACTGGGGCCTACGGCTGAGTTTCGTTCGGCTGTTCCCGAGGTAACAACTTCCCGGCACCGGCCCGGGCGCTGCCACGGGTTCGCCGAATCAAAACGCAACGGAATCCGCGATATACTGCGGGTTCCGCGTAGCCCGAGCAGAACAACAATATGGGGAGGACATGGCGGACGATCTGCACCTCAACCCGCTGACCGGCCACGACGAATTCGACGGCCTGATCGCCGCATTCTCGGAATTGCGTGACACCACGGAGATCGAACAGGCGCGGCAGCATATCTGGGAACGCTTCGGCGCCGAGGGCGCGGTGTTCATCTCCGACATGGCGAGTTTCTCGAGCACGTCGAGAAAAGTGGGCGTATGCCATTTCCTCAAGCTCATCCACCGCGCCCGCCGCATCATTGCGCCGTTGATCGCGAAGCACAACGGCGTGCTCCTCAAGTGCGATGCGGACAATTGCTTTGCGTTTTTCGAGACCACCGATGACGCGATCCGGGCGAGCTTCGACATCAACGGAGAGCTGTTCCGCCACAACGACGAGTTCAGCCTGACCGAGCAGATCTACCTGTCGGTCGGTATCGACTACGGGCGGGTACTCCTCGTCGGCGACGTCGATTTCTTCGGTGACCCGGTGAACACCGCCTCCAAGCTCGGCGAGGATCTCGCGGTCAAGGCGGAAACGCTGGTTACGAAGCGCGCCCTCGAGCGCTCGACACTGCGGATACCGGAAACGGCAGAACGCATGGTCGCGCGCATATCGGATATCCAGATCAAGTACGTGCGGCTGCCGATGATGGAACTCGACAAGGGCGAGCTGGAATGAACCGGCCACTGAGCGAGGCGCAGGCGCTGCGCAGCGTACTGGAGGTCTTGCGCAAGCTGAGCGCGCCGTTCGATCTCGACACCATGTTGACGGAGGTCGTCGACGCCGCGCGCCAGGTACTCGATGCCGACAGGGGCACGGTATTTCTCTACGACGAGAGCTCCAACGAGCTCGTGGTCAGGGTGGCCACGAATCTCGGCAGCATCCGCATACCCGCCGACAAGGGCATCGTCGGCGAGTCCGCCATGTCGCGCAAGCTCATCAACGTCCCGGACTGTTATGCCGACGAACGCTTCAATCGAGCCATCGACAAGGAAACCGGGTACCGTTCCCGTTGCATGCTCACGATCCCGCTGATCGGCTTCGAGGACACGCTGGTCGGCGTGCTGCAGATACTCAACAAGAACACCGGCGTATTCGACGAGCAGGACGAGTTCGTCGCCACGGCCCTCGCCGCGCAGGCGGCCGTGGTGCTGCACCGCGCGAAACTGATCGAGACCATGATCGCGACCGAGCGGCTCGACAGGGAGATCACGGTCGCGCGCGACGTGCAGATGGGCACGCTGCCAAAGGAGATGCCCCGGATTGCAGGCTACGGGTTCGCGGGCACCTTCTCGCCGACCGACCAGACCGGCGGCGACCTCTACGATTTCGTCCCGCTCTCCGATAAGCGCCTGTTCCTGCTCATGGGCGACGCGACCGGGCACGGTATCGGCCCTGCGCTGAGTGCCACGCAGGTGCGCGCGATGCTGCGCATGGCTTTACGCCTCGGCGCCAGTCTCGACGACGTGTTCGTGAACATCAACGACCAGCTCGTCGAGGACCTCCCCGAAGACCGTTTCGTGACGGCCTTCTTCGGCTTGCTGGACGCGAGCACCCACACGGTGCGGTTCCACTCCGCAGGCCAGGGACCGATCATGCATTATCACGCCGCCGACAGGACCTACGACTGGCACGAGCCGTCGACTTATCCCCTCGGCTACATGGCGCAGAAGAACCTCGGGCCCGGGGTGTCGGTGAAACTGGAGCCCGGCGACATCCTGGGCCTGATCTCGGACGGCATCTACGAATACGAGAACGAGGTCGGCCTGCAGTTCGGCCAGAAGGGTGTCCGCTCGGTCATCGACGCGATGCCGGGCGGCAAGGCGCAGGAACTCGTGCCGGCCATCATGCACGCCGCACGGATGCACGGCGGCAGGGCCCCGCAAGCCGACGACATCACCATCGTGCTCGTCAGGCGCGATTTCTAGGGCGATGGCCGCGCAGTCCTTCGCGCGCAGCATCGAATCGGTAGCCGATATCTACCGCTACAGCGAGGACATCATGGCCGCGTCCGGCGTCGACGAGTCCGTGCGTTTCCCGGTGCACCTCGCCATGGAGGAATTGTTCGTCAACCTGGTCCACTACAACCCCGGCGCACGGCGCGATATTCTCATCGACGTCGAGGTGGCCAACGGCGGCGTCACCGTGACGATTACCGACCACGATGCGGCCGAGTTCGACGTTACGCGGCCGCGCCGGGTGGATACGGGGGCCTCGCTCAGGGAGCGCAAGCCGGGCGGTTTGGGGCTGCACCTGATTCAACATATGGTCGATACGCTCGAATACGACTATCGGGACGGGCGGAGTAAAATCCGCTTCAGCAAGGAGCCGGGAACAACCGATGTTTGAGATAGACTACGCTGAGAGTGGCGAGATCCGCTGCAGTGGGCGCCTGGACGCGGCGCAGAGCGCCAGGGCGGAGGCCTTCCTCGGGCGCCTGGACGCCAGCCACACCCTCGATTTCGAGCGCCTGGAATACATATCGAGCGCCGGCTTGGCTATACTGCTGAAAACACAAAAAAGGCTGTCCGGGAGCGGCGCAGCAATAAAAATAATAAACGTCAACAAGCACATATACGACATATTCCGTTACTCGGGCTTTAACGCGATCTTCGAGATCGAGACCCTGTAGAGCTTCTGCAGGAGACAGAGGGAGGTGCGCCGGCCAACTTTTCGGGGGGCCGCCTGTAGGTATGACTGAGCCAGACGACATCAAGCTGATGGAGCGGTGCAGTAACGGCGATCGGCAGGCATTCGAGATGCTGCTCGGCAGGTACGAGAAACCGGTTTTCAACGCGGCGTACAGGATGCTGAACAGCCCGGACGACGCGCGCGACGTGACGCAGACCGTGTTTCTCAAGGTCTACGAGCATCTCGACCAGTACGACCCGAAATACCGCTTTTTCAGCTGGATTTACAGGATAACGCTGAACGAATCCATCAACTGGCTGAAGAAGACGAATCGCCTGGATGCGCTCGACGGTGACATGGCAGATACCGCGGGCGGTCCGGAACAGGAAGCCGGTAACCAACAGTTGAGTGAGGGTATGCAGGCAGCGCTAATGACAATCAGTCCGGATTACCGGGCCGTGGTCGTCCTGAAACATCTGCTCGGTTGCAGCTACCAGGAGATCAGCGAGGTCCTCGAGATCCCGGAGAAGACGGTGAAATCGAGGCTCTACACGGCACGCCAGCTCCTGCAGCAGACACTTACCGAACGCGGATTGCACAGATGACTATCGAGCCGAAATATTTCGAGCTGATCCAGGCGGAGATCGACGGTGAAATCGACGCGGCCGGGAAGGCCGAACTCGAGACCTTCCTCGCCGACAGCGAAGAAGGACGGGCCGTCTACGAGGAACTGGAGACGCTGTGCCGTTCCCTCGACGGCATGCCGTCGCTCGACCCGCCGCCGCACCTGCGGCACGTGCTGCTGAACCAGGCACCGGTCAAGGCGGCCCCGCGGCCCGCGCCCGGTCTCCTGCAACGCCTTTTTTCGGGGCCGCTGCTCGGCTACGTGGGCGTCTTCGCAGCCGGCGTCACGCTGACGCTGGCACTGGTCGACTCGGGCCAGATCTCGAAAGGCGCGTTCGACGACGTCACGGGGCTCGTCGGCACCATCGCGGACTCGGATTTCATTGTCCCGGAACACGGCACGATCTCCGTCGACGAGAGCGAAGTGGCGGGCACCGTGACGCTGCGCAGCGCGGGGCCCATCCTGATCGTGGATTTCGACCTGAGCGCGAAGCAGCCCATCGAAATCGTCGCGGGCTATGCGGACAAAACCATCTGGTTCAACGGTTTCGCGCAGCTCGAGAGCACCGGCACCAGCATTGCGGCCGAAACCGGCGCCGTCACGGTCGAGATGGACGGCAAGCGGCGCTACGCGGTGTACCTGAATAACCCGGGAATGCGCCCCGCCACGATCGACCTGCGATTCATGGCGAATGGCGAGGTGATTCACGAGGCACAACTCAGGTTTTCGGAGGCCGGCTAGCCGCCCCGCAAACCTGACCAACTTTTCCTGGTGGGTCGGGTACTGCATACCAGGAGAGACAACAAAGGTGTCCCGGCCCACAGGACACAAGGGGAAAGACAATGGCTACGAGCAACAAAGCAATTCCTGTAGTAATCGGCGCAATCGCCCTGGTTGCGGTCGCCTGGTTCGGCAGCAACCTGTCCACCGACGAAGAAGTCACCGGTACGGTTGCACCGGCGGCACGCTACCGCGCCGAGCAACCCGCTGCCGACGACATCCAGCTGGGGGACCAGCAACTCCAGGCCGTGCTGCAATCAGACGAATTCGCGCGCCTCGTGGCCGACGAATCCTTCCAGAAAGCCATGAGCAATTCGGCGTTCCGCGATGCGCTGGCGAATGCCGCATTTCACGATGCGATGGCGAATGCGGCCTTCCGCGACATGATCGCGAGTGCCGATATGAGCCAGTTCATCAGCAGTGCAGACATGAGCGAGTTCATGAACAGTGCGGACATGAGCGAATTCATGAGCAGCGCCGAGATGAGCGAGTTCATGAACAGCGCGGACATGAGCGAATTCATGAGCAGCGACGCGTTCAGCGAAGCGATGGCCAATGCTGCGTTCCGCAATGCGCTCGGCAATGCCGCTTTTCGCAATGCCCTGGGCAGCCAGGCGTTCCGTAATGCGATGGACAATGCCGCCTTCAGCAATGCCATGTCGCAGCAGGCTTACCTCGAAGCGCTCAGCAGCCCGGCCTTCGTCGACGCGCTGGGAAACCAGGCGTTCGCAGACGCATTCGCCAGCGAGTCGATGCGCCACGCCATGAGTAACGCCGCATTCCGCGATGCCCTCGGCAATGCTGCTTTCCGCGATGCCATGTCGAATGCGGCGTTCCGCAACGCGCTGGAGAACGCCGCCTTCCGCAATGCACTGGGCAACGCGGCCTTCCGCAACGCCCTCGGCAATGCTGCTTTCCGCGATGCCATGTCGAACGCGGCGTTCCGCAACGCGCTCGGTAACGCGGCCTTCCGCAATGCGCTCGGTAACGCGGCCTTCCGCGACGCGATGGCGAATGCGGCTTTCAGGAATGCGCTCGCGAACTCGGCCTTCCGCAATGCACTGGCGAACAGCGCCGCGAGGGCTGCTTTGAACTGAAGTACATAACGGCCACAAAATAATAACTATAAGGAAAACCTGCGCCATTACGCTGGCGGCCTCACTGGCCGCCAGTTTTTGTGTTTGTGCCCAGGGGCTGCAAAGCGTCGAAACCGACAAGCTGAGACTCCTCTACTTCGATCCGACCGAGACCTACCTGGTGCCGCGCGTGATACAGAGCTTCCACGGCGCCATGGAAGTCCACGAGAAGGTCCTCGGCTACGAGCCCCGGGAAAAGACCACCCTGCTGCTGGTCGACTTCGCCGACTACGGCAATGCCGCTGCGACCGCCGTGCCCGGCAACATCGTGATGCTGCAGGTCGCGCCGATCATCCCGAGCTTCGAAACCTTCGCGCCCGCGGAGCGCATGTACACGCTGATGAATCACGAGATGGTTCACGTCGTGACCACCGACCAGCCGGCGGCGGCAGAGACCCGCTACCGCCGCCTGTTCGGCGGCAAGGTGCTGCCAGTGTCCGAGCACCCGGAGTCGGTGTTCTATCACTACCTCACCGCGCCGCGCGACGCGAGCCCGCGCTGGTACCTGGAGGGCATCGCCGTCTTCATGGAGACCTGGATGGCTGGCGGGCTCGGCCGTGCGCAGGGTGCCTACGACGAGATGATGTTCCGCACGATGGTGCGGGACGACGCCCACTTCTACGACCCGCTCGGCCTGGTGGCCGAAGGCGTGGAGGCGGATTTCCAGGCCGGCGCCAACGCGTACCTGTACGGCGGCCGCTTCATGACCTACGTGGCGTACACCTATACGCCGGAGGCGTTGATCGAATGGGTCAAGCGCACGAGCGACGGCGAACGCGCCTACGACCGTGAATTCGAGCGGGTCTTCGGGCTCTCGCTGAATGACGCCTGGCAGGACTGGATCGACTGGGAGCACGAATTCCAGCGCGGCAACCTCGAAGCCGTCCGGCAGTTCCCGATCAGTGCGCATGAAGACCTGGCGGACTCGGGCCTCGGTTCGATGTCCCGGGCCTACTACGACGCGGACAGAAACAGCCTGATCGCCGGCATGCGCTACCCGGGCGTCGTCGCGCACATCGGCGAATACTCGCTGGACGAGCGCAAGGTCCGGCATCTCGAGGACATCAAGGTGCCGATGCTGTACACGGTGACGTCGGTCGCTTACGACCGGGACTCCGGGACCGTGTTCTACGCCGCCGACAACAAGGCCTACCGTGACCTCATGGCGGTCGACCTCGATACCGGCAAGGCACGCATGCTGCAGCATGATGCCCGCATCGGCGAACTGGTCTTCAACCGCTCCGACCGCTCCCTCTGGGGCCTGCGCCACCTGAGCGGCTACGTGTCGCTGGTGCGCATTCCCCATCCCTACGACGAATGGGACCTCGTCCATACCTTCCCCTACGGGACGATCGTCTACGACATGGATATCTCCGCGGATGGCGCCCTGCTCTCGGGATCGTTCGGCGCCGTCGACGGCCAGCAGTCGATCCGCGTATTCCGCATCGATGACCTGCTGTCGGGCGAGCTGGAAGCCATCACGAGCTTCGACTTCGGCCTCGCGATCCCGGAAGGTTTCGTCTTCTCGCCCGATTCGCGTTACCTGTTCGGCAGCGCCTACTACACCGGCATCTCCAACATTTTCCGCTACGAGATCGAAACCGGCGAACTCGAGGCCGTCAGCAACACGGAGACCGGTTTCTTCAGGCCGATCCCGCTCGACAACGAGAACCTGATCGTCTTCAACTATACGGGCAAGGGTTTCGTACCCGCGAAAATACGCGCGGAACCGGTCGCAGACATCGCGGCCGTCACGTTCCTCGGCACCGAGACCATCAGCAAGCACCCCCAGCTAAAAGAGTGGCAGGTCGATCCGCACGATGACACGCCGGCCGAGTCGCGTATCGTCGCGCGTGGCGAGTACGTGCCGATGAGAAACCTGCGCCTCGAGTCCGTGTTCCCGATCGTGCTCGGCTACAAGGACTCGGTGTCACTGGCCGTGAAGGCGAACTTCTCCGACCCGGTGCTGCTCGACTCGCTGAATATCGGCCTCGGCTACAGCCTGGACGGCGACCTGCCCTCGGAAGAGCGCCCCAACGTCATGATCGACTACCGCCACTCGGTCATCAGGAACAGCCCGCTCGCTGGAACCTGGCGCTTCGGGGCCCGACTCAACAATGCCGACTTCTACGACCTGTTCGGGCCGACCAGGCAAAGCCGCAAGGGCACCCGGTTCTACGCCGGCTACGGCAAGGCGCTGATCTACGACGAGCCGCGGCTGCTCGAGTTCTCCGCCGAGCTCAATCACTACGCGAACATCGACGCCCTGCCCCGCTACCAGGACGTGCCGGCATCCCTCGACAAGCTGACGAGTTTCGATGCGCAGCTCGAGTTCTCCCACGTACGCTCGTCGCTGGGCGCGGTCGACGCCGAGAAAGGCATCAAGTGGGGCCTCGGGACGCTCGTCAACTACGTCGACGGCGACACGATCCCCAAGATCGGCGGCAATTTCGACTTCGGGTTCGCACTGCCATTGAAAAATTCGTCGATCTGGCTGCGTAATGCGGCCGGCGCCGCGTTCGGCGATGCCACGGACGAGTTTGCGAACTTCTTCTTCGGCGGATTCGGCAACAATTACATCGATCACCAGAAGGTCAAACGCTACCGGGAGTTCTACGCCATGCCGGGCTTCGAACTGAACGCGATTCCCGGGCGCAACTTCCACCGTGCCATGCTGGAGTGGAACCTGCCGCCGGTCCGCTTCTCGCGTGCCGGGACGCCCAATTTCTACACCTCGTGGGCCCGGACCTCGATCTTCGCAACGTCGCTGATCACCAACTTCGACGACAGCGCCCTGCGCCAGGAAGCGGCCAACGTCGGCGCCCAGGTCGACTTCAAGTTCAAATTCAAATCACGCTACGACCTGACGCTGTCTTTCGGTTATGCAACGGGTTTTCTCGATGGCTCGCAGTTCGACGAAGAGTTCATGGTGTCCCTGAAGATACTCTGACAGACTGGGCCCGATGACCGCGGACTTCGTGTTACATGCCCTGCTCGGCCTGCTGCCCGTTTGCTGCTTCCTCGCAGCACTGGTCTATCTCGACAGCTACAAGCTCGTGCCGCTCAGGTGGGTCGTCGGCACCATCTTTCTCGGTTGCGCCACCGGCATCGCCAGCTACCCGCTGAACGGTATCGCGCTGCAGTGGTTCGATGTCAGCTTTACCGCCTATACACGCTACGTCGCCCCGATCATCGAGGAAGCGCTCAAGGCAACGGTTATCTGGGTGCTCATACGCAACAACCGCATCGGCTTCCTCGTCGATGCCGCAATATTCGGCTTTGCCGTCGGCGCCGGTTTCGCGATTTTCGAAAACCTGTACTACCTGACGATCCTGCCGGACCTGAAGCTCGGCACCTGGATCGTGCGGGGCTTCGGCACGGCCATGATGCACGGCGGCGCGACTGCGATATTCGCCGTCATTGCCCACACGATGCTCGAACAGTACCCGACGAGGGGCCGGCTGGCCTTGCTCCCGGGATTGCTGATCGCCGCAATTACGCACTCGGTTTTCAACCACTTCTTCCTTGCGCCCATCGTCAACACGGCGCTCGTTCTCGGCATCCTGCCGTTGCTCTTCACGGTCATCTTCGATCGCAGCGACAAGTCGCTGTCGGACTGGCTCGGCGCCGGCTTCGACGCCGACACGGAACTGCTGGAACTCATCAACTCAGGGGAACTCTCCTCGTCAAAGGTGGGGATGTACCTGCAATCGCTCAGGGAGAAATTCGAGGGGCCGATTGTCGCGGATATCCTGTGCTACCTGCGCCTGCACACCGAGCTGTCGATACGTGCCAAGGGCCTGCTCATGATGCGCGAGTCCGGGTTCGTGAACAAAACCGGCGAGCAGACCCGCGCGAAACTCGAGGAACTCAAGTACCTGGAGAAAAGCATCGGCACGACCGGCAAGCTCGCGATCAAGCCGTTCCTCAGGATGAGCCAGAAGGACCTCTGGCAGTTCTACATGCTCTCGGCGTGAGGTGAGCCAGGCCGGGCAGTCGGCACCGGCCGTCCGAGGGAACATCGCCGCGACCTATGGGGTTGCCGCGTGTGCGTTGGTATCATGCGCCTTCAGCCGGTTGTCGCGTGCCTGGCGCAGTGACGCGATACCCGGGAATCCAACCCGGCCCGAGGCCTGCCGCTGATGGTTTGGACCCTGAGTAACAGACTGCTCTTTACAGCCATCTTCATATCCGGCGCTTCCGCCCTGGTCTACCAGCTGATCTGGGTCCGGTTGCTGGGCCTCGTGTTCGGCGTCAGCAGTTTCGCCGTCGCCACCGTGGTCGCTGTTTTCCTGCTCGGCCTCGGCCTGGGGAGCTATTTCTTCGGCCGCTGGTCGGAGCGCGCACGTGACCCGCTGCGCATCTACCTGTACGTGGAACTGGGCATTGCCGCGACCTCGCTGCTCGCCTACCTGGTGATCGAGGCCCTGCCGGTGTACCGCTATCTCCACGAGTACGCCTACAACAACCTCGGCTTCTACGGCCTTTCGGTCGCCCGGCTGTTGCTGTCGACACTTGTCCTGCTGCCGCCGGTGTTCCTCATTGGCGGCACCATGCCGCTGCTCGCCAAGTACTTCCTGCGCAACCCCGACAGCCTGGGCTCCAGCTTCAGCAGGATCTACTACCTCAACACCCTCGGGGCCTGCGCCGGCGCGCTGCTGACCGGATTCGTGTTCGTGCGGTATTTCGGCGTGATCGGTACGCTGATGCTTGCCGTCGGCGGTAATCTGCTGGTCGCCCTGATCATTGCGCTGAGCAAGCGAGGCACCGGCACGACACGCCCCTCGACGGGCGAGCAGTCGCCCTACTCTTACATGCTGGTTTTCCTGTTTCTCACCGGCTTCATCAGCCTGGGTTACGAGATGCTGTGGGTGCGCATCCTCTCGACCTACGGGCTGTCGACCTCACAGGCCTTTGCGCTCATCCTCGCTGGCTTCCTGCTGGGCTTCTCGGTCGGGGCCTGGGTCGTGGCGCGAAAGGTGGACCGCCACCGCGATCTCGAGGCCTGGTTCAGCGCGGTGTCCATTGTTACGGCGCTGAGCGGCGCCGTCGTGCTGCTGTTGCTCCGGCAGTTCGAGGCTTTGACGATCCTGCTCGCGGACGCGACACCGATGAGCCCGCTGACGCTCGGCATGGCCCTTGCGTTCGCCGTGTCCTTCATCCCGGCCGCGTTCATGGGAATCCTTTTCCCGCTCGGGGTGCGCATCTACGCGCACGATATCGACAGGATCGGTGCCAAGGCCGGCAACACCTTCTTCTCGAACACGCTCGGCTGTGTGCTGGGCAGCCTGCTGACGGGATTCGTGCTGATTCCCTTCCTCGGGATGTGGAATACCACGCTGGTCCTCATCAACCTCAGCCTGCTGATCGCGGCGGCTTTCCTGCTGCGAGCGCGCAGCCCCGCAAGGGCGCAATGGGTCTCACTGGTCGTCGTCGCGGTCGCCGCCAACCTGCTGGTGTTCACGGACAGCAAGACGTTCCACGCCGAACTGAAAGGCCGCGACATGCGCACCGCGGCCGAGGGATTCGAGGTCATCTACTATGCCGAAGGCCTGTCGGGGACCGTCACTGCCGTCGAACGGGGCAACTATCGCGGCCTGTTCGTTGATGGCCAGAACGTCTCCGGAACGGATCCCGTATTGCTCGCCGACTCGAAGATGCTTGCCCACGTGCCGCTGCTGCTGGCGGAGCAGCCGACAGTCGCCCTGACGGTAGGCTACGGCACCGGAACCACGTCCGGGAGCATGTTGCTTCACGATATCGAGGTCCACGCTGTCGAGATCGAGAAGAAAATCATCGAAGCGGCGCCACTGTTCAGCGAGGTGAACTACTCGTCCTATGCCGACCCCGATCTCGAGATCGTGCTTGACGATGCCCGCAACTACATAGCCACCACGGACGAAAAGTTCTCCGCCATCGTAACGGACGTGACCAACCTAAAGTACAAGCGGAACCCCTATCTTTATACCCGGGAATACTTCGAGATCATGCGGGATGCACTCAGCGCGAATGGCGTTGCCGCCGCGTGGCTCCCGGTCGGCGGCTTGTCCTTCAACGATCTGCGGACCCTGATCGCCACGTTCGACAGCGTCTTCCCGCACACCACGGCCTGGTACTTCACCCAGTTCCCGACCCATTTCATCATCCTGGTCGGCACGCCGCAGCCGACACTGGTGGACCTCGGAAATCTGGGGGAAAAAATGGCCCGGGTCGAGCACGACCTGCGCAGCCTCAATGTCGACAATGTCTATGAACTCGCCAGTATGCTGCTGCTGGGCGAGAGTGACGTCGACTCGCTGGTAGATGGTGCACCGATCCACACGGACAACCGCCCGATCCTCGAGTACTCCGACATGGACCTTTACAACGTCACGGACGTCGCGCCGAACCTGGGGCGGCTCCTGGCGTTCCAGCGGGAGGACCTGCTCGCTTACTTCGCCGGCAGCGAGGCTCAGCTCGCCGAACTCGACGAGCATTTCGAACTCTATACCGGCTATTACGTCGACTACGTCCGCTCGTACCAACAGCAGCGCGGCAATTAGGCGGCGGGAGCAACCGGGGCACGCGCATTTCCCGCCTTGTCCTCCCCTGTCGCGTCCGCGGACATCGAACCTGCCGTCGTCCGTACCGATTTATTTTTTCAATAACTTACAGTCAACTGCCGCCGATCGCGGCAACTACTTATTCTCAAGTAGCGAGCCCGGTCCTATTTTGAGACGGGTGGGAGCAGCGCCTGCGGGGAGTGGACGTGGCCGAATCGAACGTAAAGCGCCGCCTGGTCGATATCGACACCAGCGAACCCGTCTGGGAGCGGTTCTTTACCGTTGCGCCGCTCGTGCTCATCGGCACCGTCGACGAGGACGGTGCGATCGACATGGCGCCCAAGCACATGGTGACGCCCATGGGCTGGCAGAACTATTTCGGCTTCGTGTGCACGCCCAGCCACGCGACCTGCGCAAATATCGAGCGCACCGGTGAGTTCACGGTCAGCTACCCGAAGCCGTCGCAGATCCTGTACACGAGCCTTGCGGCCTCACCGCGTGTCGGCGGCAGCAAGCCGGTACTCGACTATTTCGAGACGTTTGCGGCGGGGTCGATCGACGGCGCGTTCATCGAAGACGCCTACCTTTACTTCGAGTGCCGGCACTTCAAGACCGTCGCCGGCTTCGGCGAGAACTGCCTGATCACCGGCGAGATCGTCGCCGCCCGTGCCGAGGCGTCGTTCATCCGCGCATCGGAGCACGACAGCCAGGACCTGATCCACGACTCGCCCCTGATCGCTTACCTGGCGCCCGGCCGCTTCGCGACCATCGACCGGTCCAACGCGTTTCCGTTTCCGGCGGAAATGAAGAAGTGATGGCGGCATGCCGAGCACAGCCGTCGACCAGGTAAGGAACTTCATAAATGGTCAGAAGGACTCGCTTGTCAGTCTCGTAAAGCGTCTCGTGGAGGCGGAATCGCCGTCCGCGCATCCGCAATATCACGACAGCGTGCGGCGCATCCTCGCGAGCGCACTCATGGACGTCGGCTATGTGACCAGGGAACCGGGTGCCGCACGAGGCGTGCGCCACGTCTTCGCCCGGCCGGCAGCGCGTCGCCGCGATCGCGGCAACCAGCTCCTGTTGGGCCACTTCGACACCGTCTGGCCAATCGGCACCATCGGCAAACGGCCGTTCACGGTCAACGGCAACACGATGCGCGGGCCCGGTGTATTCGACATGAAGGGCGGGCTCGGCCAGATCGTGCTGGCGTTGCGCGCGTTGCATGAACTGCGCCTCGAGCCGCCGCTGACACCCGTCGTACTGATCAACGCCGACGAGGAAATCGGCAGCCGCACGTCGTCATCGTACATCCGCATGCTCGCCCGCCGCGCCGAGCGTGCCTTCGTGCTCGAACCGGCACTGGGCGCGAACGGCGACATCAAGACCGAGCGCAAGGGCATCGGCCGCTTCACGGTCACCGTGTTCGGCAAGGCCGCGCATGCCGGCCTCGATCCCGAGGGCGGCGCGAGCGCGATCCTCGAGCTCTCACACGTCATCCAGGCGTTGTTTGCCCTGAACGACCCGGACAAGGGCATCAGCGTCAATGTCGGCACCGTCGACGGCGGCATCCAGCCCAACGTCATCGCGCCGCACAGCACCGCCGTCGTGGACGTGCGTGTGCCGACGGTCGCATCCGGCCGGGCGATCGAGAAAGCGATCCATACCATCAAGCCGACCACGCCCGGGGTGCGCCTGCATATCGAGGGCCGCATCGGCCGGCCGTCCATGGAGGCAACGCCGCGCAATATCGCGCTGTGGCAGCAGGCGCGGAAGCTCGGCGTCGAACTCGGCCTCGAGCTGCGCCCCTCACGCGCCGGCGGCGGCTCCGACGGCAACACCACCAGCCAGTACACGGCCACGCTGGACGGCCTGGGGCCGGTCGGCGACGGCGCCCATGCCGAGCACGAATTCGTCGATATCGACAGGACACTGGAACGGGCGGCTTTGCTCACCCTGTTGCTGCTGTCGCCCCCCGCCGAGCGCACGGCACACGTGCGATGAGCAAGCAGGTACTCGGATCGCTGGCGAGGATCGCCGACTTCGACACCAGGCCGTTCGAGGTGGCAACCATCCCGCGCAGCGAATGGGAAACCGGCGACTACGTGCAGGCCGAAGTGGTCGGCGAACCGACGCGGCTCTATCACATCGAATGCACGACGGGCGAGATGATCGGCGTCGACAAGGGCGACCGGGTCATCGGCGCCTTCGGCCATCGCGCCGCGACCCTGGAAGGCGTCGGCAGCTGGATGGAAATCGACGGCGGCGAAATGAATGCGATGACGAGCGCCGGCCTGTTCGGGCGCTTCACTTCGGTCTCGAAGCTGTTGCCGCGCCCACTGGACCTCAAGTACACGGGACACGTGGTACGCGCGGGCAGGAAGGTCCGCATGCGCGACTTTGCGCTCGAGGCAACGCCGCGCGAGCTCGACATTCCCACGATCCTGATGGTCGGTACTTCGATGTCGGCCGGCAAGACGATGGTCGGCAAATTCGCCTGCCAGATCCTGTCGGGTCTCGGCTTCCGGGTCATCGGAATCAAGCTCACCGGGGCGGGTCGCTACCGGGACATCCTGAGCTTTCGCGACCACGGGGCCGTTGAGGTCTATGACTTCGTCGATGCCGGGCTGCCGTCCACCGTCGTGCCCGAAGAGGAATTTCGGCACGCGATCCGGCCATTGCTCAGCCACATCGCGAGCCGCGAAGCGGATTTCATGGTCGTGGAGGCCGGGGCCTCACCGCTGGAACCCTACAACGGCGCAGCGGCCATGGAGGAACTCGGCGCCAATGTACGCTGCTGCATCCTCTGCGCCACGGATCCTTACGCGGTCGTCGGCGTACAAATAGCCTACGGGCTGCGGCCGGACCTGGTAGCGGGACCGGCGACCAATACCACGGCAGCGCTCGACCTGGTCGAGAAACTGACCGGGCTGCCGGGCATCAACATCATCGACCCCGACCAGCTGCCCCTGTTCCGCGACTTCCTGGTCCACCTCCTGCATATCGACGCCGACACCGTCGGCAAATCCAAAGCTGCGCGGCCCTGACTACTCCGGGTCCTCCCAGTCGATCTCGACCATGATCTCGTTGCGGCGCAGGAACCAGGGCGTGAACGGCGCGTTGTAGCGCGCGAAGACGGGACTTCCCGTGGTTGCGACCCGGTCGTCGGCCAGCGCATCGAAGAGAATCTTCTCGTGCTCCTGGTAGCGCTCCTCGCTCCAGGTGCCGGAGTAACGGTGCACCGCCACGACCCGCTCGGGCCGTTGCACGAGACGAATGTCGGGGTTGGTCGGTTCGGGGAGCGTGTCCATCGTGTACTTGCGCTCCATGACGAACGCATACGTGTACGGTCCATCACCGGTTCCGGCCTGCGAGGTCACCGGCGCCGTCATGTTCATGCGCACACCCTTGCCCGACTCGACCGGGGCCGTCATCGCCATTTTCTGCTGCGGCTCGTTGTCGCCGAAGATGTATCCCGCGAGGACGCGAAATGCGCTGTTACCGGCCCGCTTGAAGTCATCGTCCACGTCAACCTCGGCAACGATGTACGGCGCATAACGGCGCACCTCGTAGTACTTTGTTTCCAGCAGTACTTCGTAGGCCGGTTCTTCGATCGCCATTGCAGCGTTTCCGCAAAAAATGAACGGCAGTAACAGGAGCCAGGACTTGTTTCTCATGACAGCATACGTCTCCGGTGCGTCGTATCAATAGTCTATCGGCGTGCCGTCCCAGGCAAAGAAACCGCCTGTATCCGCGGCCGTCAGCCCGTCGATCACCGAGAGCAGGTAGCCGACGGATTGCCCGGGCGTGAAGAGTTTGTGTTCCGGAACCCGGCGCTGGAACGGCGCCGACAGCGCCGTGTCCACCGTGCCGGGATGCAGCGCCGCAACGATCGCCTCGGGAAAGCGACGCGCGTGCTCGATCGAGAGCGTCTTCAGTACCATGTTCAGCGCGCTCTTCGACGCGCGGTACGAGGTCCAGCCGCCGAGTCGATTGTCGCCGATACTGCCGACCCGCGCCGACAGGACGGCAAAGACCGTCTTGCCTTCGCGGCGGAACCTCGGCAGGAAATGCTTCGCGACCAGGGCGGGGCCGATCGTATTGATCCGGAACGCCTCCATCATGGCGTCGGGGTCGATGTCCCGCAGCGACTTCTCCGGCTGCAGCGCGGCGCCCCTGTGCAGCAACCCCGTAGCGACGACAACCATGTCGAGTTCGTGGCGGGATGTTGCTTCGGCTGCAGCGGCGATCGAGCTTTCGTCGTCGAAATCGATGTGCAGCGGCTTTACCTTGTCGCTCGGGCACACAAGCGGCCCGCGGGACAGCGCGTAAACGCTGGCGACGCGACTGTCGGCGGCAAGCTGGCGTACGAATTCCGCTCCGATGCCGCCGGAGGCGCCTGCGACGGCGACGTTGAGGTCTGCCGGGAATGTACTCAGGGCGGTCATCGAATAAAAGGTGGCGGCACGTCCCTGTGCCACCACGCTATCACTGCTTACGAAGCCGGCAGGATGACCGTGTCGATCACGTGGATGACGCCGTTGCTCGCTTCGATATCGGCCTTGATGACGTTGGCGTCATTGACCCGGACGACATTGTCGGCGACCGTGATCTGCACGTCCTGTCCGTTGACGGTCGTTGCCTCGTCGAGCTTCACGACATCCGCGGCTTCCACCTTGCCCGGCACGACGTGGTAGGTCAGGATGGCGATGAGCTGGTCCCGGTTCTCGGGCTTGAGCAGCGATTCGACGGTGCCTTCCGGCAGTTTCGCGAACGCGGCGTCGGTGGGCGCGAACACGGTGAACGGCCCATCGCCTTTCAAAGTGCCGACGAGGCCGGCGGCTTCGAGAGCAGCGGCCAGCGTCTTGAACTGGCCTGCGGCAACGGCGGTGTCGACGATGTCTTTCGCCCCGGCCGTCTTCTCATGGTGCCCGGCGCCTGCCTGCGCCGCGACGAGTACGAACTGTGCTGCAATAAGCAGTTTGAAAAATCCTGCAATCCTGCTGGTCATTGTTAATCTCCATTTATCCTCGGGTTGATACTCGCGGGAGACAATAACAACCCGGCGCGGAAAATGGGTTTCAAGAGTGTGAGGATTTGTTTCAGGTCGTATCTTCGACCGTGAAACGCTGCAGGAAGGCCTCGGCTGCGGCGAAAATCGTCTCGCGGCGGTAGCTGTCGAGCCGCTCGAGCGCCTTCGGCATCAACGCGAGACGGGGATTCGACGCGAAGAAGTCGCGATGTTTGTCGATGAAGCGCCAGTACAGGCCGTCGACGGTCGTGCACCAGTCGTCTTTGCCGTAGTCACTCATCTTCAGGATGTAGTTGGAGCCGCAGATATACGGCTTGGTAGCGAACAGGCCGCCGTCGCTGAAGATTCCCATCCCGAACACGTTCGGTCCCATCACCCATTCCGACGAGTCGACGTACATCTCCATGAACCAGCGCCACGCCGAACCGGGCCGTATCTCGCATAGCGTCATGAGGTTGCCGATGACCATGAGGCGCTGGATGTGATGCGCCCAGCCGAGGCGCAGCGAGGTGCCGATCGCGTCGTCCAGCGGCGCGATGCCGGTGGTGCCCCGGTACCAGTCGTCCGTCATTTCCCGGTCGTGGTGCCAGAAATTCCGTGATTCCTGTTCGTCACCGAACTCCCGGTAGATGCCGCGGACGAATTCGCGCCAGCCGAGAACCTGGCGCACGAAACCCTCGATGCTCTCTATCGGCAGATCGTGCGCCGAGTAACGTTCGAGCACGGCATCGAGCACCTCGTCGGGCGTCAGCAGGCCGATATTGAGGCAGGGGCTCAGCACACTGTGGAAGACCGTCTCCGAACGCCGGCTGATGGCGTCTTCGTAGGGGCCGAACTGTGCCAGGCGCTCGTCCAGGAAATCCTGCAGCCATTGCCTGGCCTGCGCCCGGGTCGTGGGCCACCAGAAATCGGCCGCACGGCCCGGGTGGTCCGCGAACTGCCGTTCGACGGTGCCGATCACCGCCGCGACGTGAGGCGTGCGCGGCGCGGGCGCGATCGCCGGCGGC
This sequence comes from uncultured Gammaproteobacteria bacterium, assembly GCA_963712755.1. GTDB lineage: Bacteria > Pseudomonadota > Gammaproteobacteria > Steroidobacterales > Woeseiaceae > UBA1847. Next base: position 173,684 of record CAVQIY010000003.1, read on the forward strand.
TGCACGCCTTTGGGGAGCTTCCTGCGATTCGCTGCGTCGAAGCTCCACCTGCCGCCCGCCGGGTTGCCGTCCGCATCGACGAGAATCCCCGTGCGCTGCCGCTGGCGCCGGTAGTAATCGCCCATGAGCAAGCGCGGCCGGTCGGCGGCGAACGCGAGAAAATCCGCGCGCGTGCCGAGGAACATGGGCGACTGCAATTCGATTCGTTCGAGTGAGCGTTGCCCGCAGAAGTCGACCAGCCGCTCCTCCATGGGTTTGTCCTCGATCTCGAAGTGCAGCAGCTCCGGGCAATCGAGCTCCGCGACCACACCCGCCAGCCTGTCCTCGTACGAACCGCCCTCCTCGTCTAGCCGGAAATAACGGACCTCGAAGCCTGCCGCGCGCAGCTCGTCGGCATAGCTGCGCATGGCGGCGAGAAACAGCACGATCTTCTGCTGGTGGTGTTTCACGTAAGTGCAGAGACCCACGTCCTCGGCCATGAAGACCACGGCATCCCGGCAGGGCTCCAGCCGCCCGGGCGCGAACAGCTGGTTGCCCAGCACGACGAGGAGCCTGCGCCCGGCCACGCCCGGATCAGCCGCCGAGGTAGTCCAGGTTTTGCGGCGAAAAAGCCCTCGGCTCACGCCTGATCAGCCTGGCGAGATCGTCGGGCTCGGCCGTGTTGCCGTCCTCGAGCATGGTGAGCTGGTCGCGCGTAACCGGGAACACGGGGAGCCAGTCGAACAACGTGGCGCCGAGCTTCATGACGCCGATGGGCATCGGCAGGATGAGCTTCTTCCTGCCGACGGCCGCCGCGATGCGCTCGAGCATCTCGACCCACGACACGACCTCCGGCCCGCCCAGCACGAAGCACTTGCCGATGGTGGCATCGTCTGCCAACGCGCTGACGAACGCGTCGGCGACGTCGCGCACGTGCACGGGCGACATCAGCACCTCGCCGTGAGCAGGGGTCAGGCCGGTGTGGAAACCCACCGCCGGCAGCGGTGCCCGGACCATGTCACGATAGAGCTGCGTCGCGAACTCCATCGTGCCGCGCGGGTCGCCGAAGATCACCGACGGCCTGAAGACCGTGTAGTCCAGGCCGCTCTCGCGGAGCATCGCCTCCGCCTTGAGCTTCGTCGTCTGGTAAGGCGTCTCGGCACTGTCGATGCCATTCGCGCTCATCAGCAGGAAGCGCCGGATGCCGGCTGCCGCCGCCGCCTTCGCCACGGTCTCGGCGCCGCGGTACTGCAGGGCTTCGAAGGTGACCCCCTGCCGCGGGAACTCGCGCAGGATGCCGACGTTGTAGATGACCGCATCGCAGCCGGCGACGACCGCCGCCACGGCCTCGGCCGACGCCAGCTCGCCGGTCGTCAGTTGGCACTCGCCTGCGCGGTGGAGCTTGTCCTCGCTGCCGGGCCGCACGAGCACGTGCGGTTCATGGCCGGCATCGATCAGTGCATCAACGATATAGCTGCCGACGAAGCCCGTGCCGCCGATGATCGCTACTTTCACGGTCGAACTCCGAATTGCTCAAGGTGCGGGGATTATCTCACGGCGCGTGCGCCGCATTTGTCACAAAGTGTAAGTCGGCGGCGACCCGCCTCGATCAGCCGAACCGCACCAGCCGGCCCGGCCGTGCGCCGGTGACCGCGTCGTCCTGCACCACCTGCTCGCCCGCGACCAGCGTCGCGCGAAATCCCGTCGCGGCCTGCAGCAGGCGCTGGCCGCCGGCCGGCAGGTCCTGCACCATCTGCGGCGGCCGCAGCGCGAGCTTGTCGTAGTCGATGACGTTGACGTCCGCGCGCAGGCCGACCGCGATGCGGCCGCGATCCGTCAGGCCGAGGTAATCGGCGGCGTCGGCCGTCAGCATCTGCACGGCGCGGCCCAGGCCGATGCGGCCGCGGTCGCGGTCGCGCGTCCAGTGCGCGAGGAAATACGCCGGGAAGCTCGCATCGCAGATCGTGCCGACGTGTGCGCCACCGTCCGAGAGCCCCAGCAGTGCATTCGGGTGCGTCAGCATCGTGTGTACGTTGTCGTACGAGAACTCGGTGTAGTTGTAGATCGGGAAATAGATCAGCTGCCGGCCGTCGAGCTCCAGGCAGACGTCGTAGAGCTTTTCCATGATGGTCACGCCGTCGCGCCTCGCCTCGGCGCCGAGCGACATCGCGGCGGGCTGCTCGTAGTCGGGTTGCTCGCCGAGGCGGAACAGCTTGAAGGCAATCGTGTCGATCTCACCGATGATGCGATCGACGATCGGCGGTACCGACGAACCTTCGCCGGCCAGCTTTACCGGCTTCTCCGCGAGGCAGCGCGCCCGGAATGCCGGGTCGCGCAGGATCGCCACGCGCTCCGCGAGCGGCTTGTCGCGGATCGCCAGGTAGCTGGGCTGGGCGAGCAGCGGATGAAACGTGCACTGCAGGCCGTTGAACACGCCAATCGCGCGCGGCGCGACCTGCACGCGAAAATCGACGCCCGCCGCGTTCAGGCGCTCCGTCTCGCGCAGGATGCGCTGCCATTGCTGCGGCGCGAAGTCGCGCTGCATCAGCGAGATCGAGCACGGCCGCCCGCCGGCACGCGCAAAACTCTCGACGAGCGAAAACTCGTCGTCGAACTCGTCGCCGGGCCGCTCGAGATTGAAGTCGTTGACCAGTTGCAGCACACCCGACCTGCGGCCCCTGAGTGCCGACGCGAGCCCCACCAGTTCCTCGCGCGTCGCTTCCGACGATGGTGTCCAGTCACCGTCCGCGGTGCGGTGCACGTCCGTCCGCCCGGTCGAGAAGCCGGCGGCGCCCGCATCCATCGCCGCGGCGACGAGCCGCCGCATCGCGTCGATGTCGTCCTTCGTCGCGGGCTCGTTGCAGCTCGCCCGTTCGCCCATCACGTACACGCGGATGGGGTCGTGAACCGCCATGACGCCGAAGTCGATCGTGTGCGGCACCCTGTCGATCGCGTCCATGTACTCCGGGAAGGTCTCCCAGTCCCAGGTGATGCCCTCGTGCAGCGCAGTGCCGGGAATGTCCTCGACACCTTCCATCAATCGTATGAGGCGGTCGCGGTCCGCCGCGCGGACCGGCGCGAAACCGACGCCGCAGTTGCCGAGTATCGCCGTGGTTACGCCGAAATTGACCGATGGCCGCAGTTCCTCGTCCCAGCTGACCTGGCCGTCGTAGTGCGTGTGCAGGTCGATGAACCCCGGCGTAACGATGGCGCCCCCGGCGTCGATGACCCGCGCCGCGGATTCCGGGCAGTCGCCGACGGCCACGATGCGCCCGTCTCTCACGGCCACGTCACCCCGCGAGGGTCCGGAGCCGTCGCCGGCAACGATCTTACCGCCCGTAATCTTCACGTCGTAGGTCATGCCCGGCCCCGTACCCGGTCGATGCCGCGAAACAGTAACACGATCAGCGCGCCCGCAATCAGGTGCCAGATGCCCCAGGTAACCGCGATCGCCGCCGCGCCACCGAGCCCTTTCAGTTGTGCGAGCAGAATGACGATCGCGAGTCCCGAGTTCTGGATGCCCAGCTCGAAGGTCAGCGCCCGCCGCTCGCGCGGCCCGGCATTCAGCAGGAAGCCTGCCAGCACTCCCGTCGCGAACGCAGCCGCGTTGTGCAGGACTGCGATCGTGCCGAGCAAGGGCAGTGCCGGCACCAGCAACGGATAGAAGGAGACAATGCCGTAGACGACGGCGGCGGCGAGCGCCAGGACCCCGAGGAGCGCCATGCTGCGGCGGAAGCGCAGCGCGATATCGGGCGCCCGCGCCGCGATGATCATGCCCGCAGCCAGCGGCACGCCGAGCAGCAGGACGGTCTGGGCCAGGAATGCCCAGGGCGTGACGTCGATCGACTGCAACAGCGAGGCCGTCGGCGGGTACGCGTTCGACCACAGCAGTATCATTGCCGGTGTCAGCAACGCCGCCAGCATGCTGGAGGCCGCGGTGAGCGCAACCGAGTAGGCGACGTCACCGCGCGCAAGGTAGGTCATGAGATTGGACGCGGCACCGCCGGGACAGCAGGCAACGACGAACATCCCCAGCGCGATGGATGGCGGGGGCGAAATCGATACGACCAGCGCATAGGTGACGACAGGCAGCCCGACCACCTGGGCCGCAACCCCGCCGACGAAGAGCCTCCGGCGATCCAGCAGCAGCATGAAATCGTCGACCCGCAATCCCAGCGCGACACTGAATACCACGAGCATCAATGCGACCGCGATGCCCGCTTGCCCGAGGGGCTCGAGAACGATTCGCAGGCCATCGAGTGCGGCGATATCCATGCCCTGCCATTCAGTCACGATGCCGGATGAAAGGCCGGTTACCAGGAATAGCCGATCGACGTCGTCAGCGTGTAGTCGGTCTTGTTGGCATCCGTCGGCGGGTTGGTCGTGTAGGAATGCGACAGTGTGATGTCGAAGAACAGGTCGTCGACGAATTCCCGCCGGAAGATCAGTTCCGACTCTGCACGATACTGGCTCAGGTCCTCGAGCAGCGGGTAGATGTTGGTCGTGAACGTGATGTTGGCCTCCGGATCGAGATTGCGGTGCAGGTAGCGCACCTGGATCCTGCCTTCCGCGGTCTCCTCGGACGAGTCTTCCCCGGTGTACGACGTGTGCGTGATGTTGAGGCCGCCCGTCAGGGACAGCTGGTTGCGATTCGTCTGCACGAGGTAGCGCCCGAGCGCGGCGCCGGCCGACAGGCGGGACTGGATACCCAGTTCATCGTGGCGCTCCCAGCCCGTAAACCAGTCGGTGAACCAGCGATTGCCGCGGAAGCGCTGGTAGTTGCCGCGTATGTTGGTGCGGTTGCGCGTCTCGTCCTCGGCCTGGGTCGTGTTGTTGAGCGTCGCCTGGAGTCCCACGAGATACCTCCGGGTGCGGTAGGTCACGTCTGCGGTGGTGCGAAGCGTGGTCACGTCACTCGATTTCTCGGCATCGAAGCCGAGGGCGAACGAACCGTCGAGACGCTCCCAGAACGTTTCCTCCGCATCGATCGGGACCATCCTGACGATCTGCGAGGTGTGCAGGTCGACGTCTCCCCTCCTGGTCTTGACCTTGATCGCGAACCGCTCATCGGCGGAATCCAGCGTACCGAAATAGCGCGTGCCGTCGGACACCTCGACCTGCAGGGTCTGCTTCGTCGTAATGCTCACGATGTCTTCCCAGTCGATCGACACCGTACCCATGGAATCGGTGCTGTAGCGCAGCGCGCCGAAGTCGAGCGACTTGATCTCGCCGGTGATCGTATTGCCGTTCAGGAGCAGAACGGCATCGGTTTTTGCCGCCATCGAAACCGCCGGCAGCGCAAGAAGCAGCGCCGCTGCGAGCAAGTTACTGAGAGATTTCATGATTCCTGGGTACCTGCCGGTTGGTGGAATAGCTGCGCCCTGTTCGAACTTCGCCTGCTTGCTGTACAATCCGCGCTCTCCCCCAAAACAAACATCAATCGGGACGATACAGTGAGCTTCGAACAACAACTCGAGAAAGTCAGAACAAAACCCGGATTCATCGCAGCGCTCGACCAGAGCGGCGGCAGCACGCCGAAGGCCCTCGGCCTGTACGGCATCACCGAGGACGCCTGGTCGAACGACGAGGAGATGTTCGCGATTGTGCACCAGATGCGCACCCGGATCATCACCAGCCCGGCCTTCAACGGCGACCGCATCCTCGGCGCCATCCTGTTCGAGAACACCATGGATCGCCAGATCGAGGGCCAGCCGACGGCCCGCTACCTGTGGAACGAAAAGCACGTCGTGCCGTTCCTGAAGGTCGACAAGGGCCTCGCCGGCGTGCAGAACGGCGCACAGGTCATGAAGCCCATGCCGGGTCTCGACGCACTGCTGAAGAAGGCAAAGGCGAACGGCGTTTTCGGCACCAAGATGCGTTCCGTCATCAAGGAGGCGAATGCGGCGGGCATCGACGCGGTCGTCGGCCAGCAGTTCGAGGTCGGCCGCCAGATCGTGGCCGCGGGCCTCGTACCCATCATCGAGCCGGAGGTGGACATCCACTGCCCGGACAAGGCCGCGGCCGAGGATCTGCTGCACGCGGCGATCATGAAAGCGCTCGACAGCCTCGGTGACGACGAGTTCGTCATGCTCAAGCTGACGCTGCCCGAGAAGGACAACCTGTACGCCGACTGCATCGCGCATCCGAACGTGCTGAAGGTGGTTGCGCTCTCCGGCGGCTACTCGCGCGACGAGGCGAACGAGCGGCTGGCCCGCCAGAACGGCATGGTGGCGAGCTTCTCGCGGGCGCTGTCCGAGGGCCTCAGTGCGCAGCAGTCCGACGACGAGTTCAACGCCACGCTGGACGCGTCGATCCAGAGCATCTTCGAGGCATCCAGCACCTGACGGTCGACCTTCGCCACGATCTTCGCTGCGGCGACCTCGGCCGGATCGTCACGCTGCACGGCGAGGCCTACCAGGAGCTGCCGGGTTTCGGCCTGAAGTTCGAGGCCTACGTTGCGAAGACCATCGCCGAATACGTCCTCGACAACTCGGCTCGCGGCCGGGTGTGGCTTGCTGAGCGCGATGGCCGGCTGGTCGGCTGCACGGCGGTTGCGCTGCGCGCGGAACGGATTGGCCAGCTGCGCTGGGTGCTGGTCCAGCACTCGGCGCGCGGCACCGGCCTCGGCCGGCGGCTGGTGGAAACCGCTATTCGCTACAGCAGCGAATGCGGCTGCCGAAGCCTGTACCTAGAAACCACCGACGGGCTCCCGGAGTCCCAGGCGCTGTACGAAAAACTCGGCTTCGAAGTGGTATCCAGCGAACCGCAGGTGCTCTGGGAAGACGAGCGCCCCCTGATCCGCATGGAAAAGCGCCTCGCCTGAGCGTGGCCGGGCCGCGCGATCGATCTCACGCGGCCCGGCCCACCCCGTCAATCGCCGAAACCGGCCCGCACGACCACCCCGATCGTGCGCGGTACGTTGGTCCGGAAAGCCAGGCGGGCGCGGCCGCCGCGTTCGCGGTCGAACGACAGGTCGGCATTCTCGTCACCGACGTTGTGCACGTACAGCGTCGCCGACCAGCGCTCCCACTCGATACCGGCACTGAGGTTCACGATCGTGTAGGGATCGAGTACCAGGTCCACGTTGTTCACCTCGTCTCCGGTCGCGCCGGCATACGGCAGCCCGGACGAGAACACTCCGGCGCCGGCGACCTGGTCGCTCGGCTGCGTGATGCGGTCGCCCACGTGGTGAACGGTCGCGGACAGGAAGCCGTTGGAGCCGGCAATCGGGAAGTACCAGCTGCCGGTGGCGGCGATCTGGAATTCGGGCACCGATGCGAGACGATTGCCGTCCGCCACGCCGCCCAGGATCGATCCGTTCGCGTCCGTCACCGTCGAGTCGAATTCGGACTCCACGAAGCTGCCCGCGATCGTGAATTCGAGCGATTCCGTCGGTGCCGCGCCCAGCTCGAACTCCACGCCCGTGGTGTGCGCGTCCGGAACGTTGAACGAGATACGCGACGAACACGACCCGGCGTCCAGCGTGACCTGCAGGTCCTGGATGTCCGAATAGAATGCGGCGGCGTTGAAGGTTATGCCGTTGCCGAGGGTGGACTTGATGCCGGCCTCGTAATTCCACATCTTCTCGTCGTCGTAATCCTGGAAGCCGCCGAAGATCAGTTCGTCCTCCGGCAGACACAGTGTCGCGTTGAGCGGGTCGTTGACGCCACCGAGGCGGAAACCCTGTGAGACCTGGCCGTTGAGCGTGACGGTGTCGCTAAGGTCCCAGCTCGCGAGGACCCGGGGCGTGAAGCCGTCCGACGTCGTCGTATCGACCACGTTGTCGAACCCCGACGAGAACAGGCCGCCCTGGCTGATCGTGCGGGTTTCCTCGAAGTCGTACCAGCGGCCGCCGACGGTCAGGTTGAACGTATCGGTGAAGTCGTAAGACACCTCGCCGAACACGGCGACCTGCTCGATGTCGTACGGCAGGTCGGCGTTGTAGGGCGAATCCGCCGGGAAGCCGTTCCTCAGGGACTCCGAGAAACCGGGGTCGGCGAACACGAAATCCGTCACCGCGTCGTAGCCGGGTGTCGGCAGGCGCTGTGAATACTCGCGCTGCACGTCCGACCAGAACACGCCGCCGACCCACTGGAATGCGCCCGTCGTATTGGAACTCAGCCGTGCCTCGAAGGTCGTCTGCTCCAGTTCCGTCGTGTCGCGCAGGTTCGACGGCAGTGCGATCGTGTCACCGGCCGGCGGCGGACTGGGATTGTCCTCCGGGTAACCGAGGTCGACCGACACGCTGCCCGTCAATGCGCTCGCGTCGCGGCTGACCAGGATCGAGCGGTCGGTGAAGCTGCCGACGACCGTCAGGTCGACGGCACCGAGGCCGGCATTCACGACGATGTCCGCGAGCGTCGTTTCGTCGCTGAATTCCTCGTCGAGCAGCAGGTGTTGCTGGCGCTCGCCGAGTTGCACGGGTGCGCGCGGATTCACCGGGTCGTTCGGGTCGACGTGCGGCTGCGCGAACAGGTTGAAGACTTCCTGGCGGTTGAAGCCGTCCGTCGTCAGTTCCTGGTAGACGATGCGCGGCGTGACCGACCAGTTGTCGCCCGCGAAAGTCAGGGCCGCCCGCGCGCCGGTGCGATTGCCGCTGTTGACGTCCTCCCTGAAGCTGCCGTCTTCCTGGCGGGCGTCGATGAAGCCCGCGAACTCGGTTGTGTAGCCGACGAGCCGCAGCGCCGAGCTGCCCTCGACCAGCGGCAGGTTGACCATGCCTTTCACGCCGCCGCCGATGTCGCCGTCTGCGACCGAATTGACGTCGGCCTCGACGCTGGCTTCGAAACGGTCGAGATCTGGCGAGTTCGTGATGTAGCGAATCGTGCCGCCGATCGAACCCGAGCCGAACAGCGTGCCCTGCGGCCCTCGCAGCGTTTCGACGCGATTCAGGTCGTAGAGGTCGAAGTCGGGGGTGAACAGGGACAGCGAAATGACCGACTCGTCGAGATACACGCCGACCTGTTCCTTGACGCCCGGCTGGTCGCGCACGATCTGCCCCGCGGACATGCCGCGGATGGCCACCTGGCTCTGCCCGGGGCCGAGATTCTGCACCGTCAGGCCCGCGATGTTGCGCGACAACTCCTCGATGTTGGTGGCGCCGGAACGCTGGATGTCCTTCTGTGTCTGGACGTTCAGCGAGAACGGCACGTCCTGGATCCGGCTCTCGCGCTTGGTGGCGGTAACCGTTATTTCTTCGATGTTCGACTGAGCTTGCGCCGTGCCGCTGGCCGTGAGTACGACGGCCGCGACCGGCACGAGCAGCTGCGACGCAATACTGTGCGCCCGATGTTCGTAACGCTTCATGGTTTTTCCCCCTTGCCAAGATTCGACACCGGCGTGCCCCGGCCGGTGTCCCGATCGTTCCAGTGCATCATACTGAGGCGGGTTCGCGAAGAGAAGATGCCGCCAGGGCCGCTCAGTCCGTGCCGTTGAGGATCGACCGCAGGCCGCCACGCGCGGGCGACGGCGCGTCGATCTGCAGCAACTCCAGCATCAGCGGATACAGGTCGACGGCGCTGATCTCACCGATCGTCACGCCGCTCGGCAGCCCCGGGCCGGCGCCCAGGAATATCCCGTGCATGGCCTCCGCCGACGGCTCCCAGCCGTGATCGCCCTTCGTCAGCCACGCCAGCCCTTCCCGATCCACGATGACGCCGTGGCCCACGTCGGGAACGACGAATATCTCCGGGTACCGCGGGCTGTCGGTCACGCGCCATTCGGCAGGCGCTTCCTCGCGCAGGACGGCGCGCCCGTGCGACCAGTTCTCGTTGATCGCATCGCGGATGGCGAGCGCCCGTTCGCGGTCCGGCTGCTGCTGGTAGATCCAGGCGTAGGCGCCGCCGGCGACGATTTCCAGCCCGGCCGGGTCGATATGCTCCCGCAGGACGAGACTCCCCGCGGGATCCACGTAGTTCGCCTGGCCGTGGTCGGACACGACCAGCACGTTGACCTCGTCGGCGAGCCCCTGCGCGGCAATGGCATCGAGCAGGCGGCCGACGTTCGCGTCCACCTCGGCGACCGCCCGGGCAAGCTCGGGTGAGCCGCGCCCGAAGTCGTGTCCCGCCGTGTCGACGTGCTCGAAATACAGCGTGATCAGGTGCGGCCGGGTCTCTTCGGGCCACGCCAGCCACTCCACCACCTGCGCCACCCGATCGCTTCCCGGCACCGCGGCGTCGAAGCTCATCCAGTGGCTGGGCCGCACGCCCTGGATCGCCGCTTCGGTGCCGACGAAGTAGTAGGCCGCGCTGACGAGGCCGTGCTTCTCGGCCGCCACCCAGATCGGCTCGCCGCCGTACCAGCGGCCGTCCTCGACGCTGTCGCGGTCCGACAGCTTGTACCAGCTGCCCCGCGTCTCGTCGGGAAAGCGGTTGCTGACGATGCCGTGCTCGGACGGATACAGCCCCGTCGCGATCGAGTAGTGGTTCGGGAACGTCAGGCTGGGAAAGACCGGCCGCAGCGACTCGGCCCGCACGCCGGCCGCGGCGATCCTGTCGAGCGCCGGCGTCGGGTAGATCGACAGGTAATCGCGGCTGAAGCCGTCGATCGAGACCAGCACAAGGTACGGGTTATTCGCCTTCCCGGGCGCATTCAGGCCGCCGCTGCCGGGGGCCTCGCCGGCCTGCGCAGACAGCCCGGCGGCGAGCATAAATAGCACGAAAATGGAAGTCGCAAAATCCGCGGTACCTTTTGCCGCCGTGGAATGTAGTCTCATGGCGTTATATTGTAGGTGCTTTGCGAATCAAGCGCTGCGCTCGGCGCCTCAATAGGGGAAAAACACGTGTCATCAGACTCGACTACGGTTACCGGACCGTCGACTCGGGAGTTTGTCGGCGATTCGCCTCTGCAGGTGGTCAAACGCCTGTTCAATGCCATGCGGCCGAAGTTCTTCCCGGCCTCCGTCCTGCCGGTGCTGGCCGGTTCGGCGTGGGGGTTCATGGTCGCCGGCCGGTTCGACCTCTTCGTTTTCATCCTCGCCCTGCTCGCCACGGTGTGCGTGCATGCGAGCGCCAACGTCTTGAACGACGTCGGCGACGACGCGGGCGGCACCGACCGCCGGAACGAGGACAGGATCTACCCCTACACGGGCGGCTCGCGATTCATCCAGGCCGGCATCATGACGGCAAGCGGCATGGCGCGCCTGGGCGTGAGCCTGATCGGGGTTGCCGCCATCGCCGGCCTCGTGCTGCTCCTGAGCAAGGGCGTGATGGTCCTCTGGTTCGGTATCGCGGGCCTGTTGCTGGCCGTGCTTTATTCGCTCGGCCCCGTCCGCCTGGCCTCCACCGGTCTCGGTGAACTCTCCGTCGGCATCGCTTTCGGCGTGCTGCCCGTCACCGGCGCCGCCTGGCTGCAGAGCGGCGCCCTGGGGCTCGACGTATTCCTGTTCTCCATTCCCGTCAGCGCCTGGGTGACGGCGATACTGCTGATCAACGAAGTACCCGACATCGCCGCCGACGGCGCTACCGGCAAGCGCACGCTGCCGGTCCGCGTCGGGCTCGGCGCCACTTCGGTGATCTACCTGCTGTTGCACGCCACCGGCGTCGCTGCGCTCGTGTGGCTGGCCGTGCGCGGCGGTTTCCCGGCCTGGACGGTGATCGTGCCGGGCCTGCTGCTGGTACTCGCCTGGCAGGCGGCGCGCGCGATCCGCACCGGTGTGGCGGACCGGCCGGCCATGACCCGCGCGATAGAGATGACACTGGGCATCCACACGATCGGATCGATCTGGCTCGCGGTCTGTGCCCTGTTTGTTGCATTTTTCGGCGCGTGAGCGGCGCATAACCTACACAAGACGTCCTACAGCTACATGCGTATCAAAATCAAGAAAGGCCTGGACATCCCGATCAAGGGTGAACCCGAGAAGACGATCGAAGACGGCGCCGAGATAAAGACGGTCGCCGCCGTTGCGACCGACGTATCGGGCATCCGCCCGCGAATGGCGGTGCAGGTCGGCGACAAGGTCCGGCTCGGGCAGGTGCTCTACCACGACAAGCGCAACCCGGAGGTGCCGTTCACGGCGCCGGGCGCAGGCGAGGTCATCGCCATCAACCGTGGCGCGCGCCGTGCGCTGCAGTCGGTGGTCATCCGGCTCGCGGGCGACGACGCGGAATCGTTCAAGTCCTGGGACGCGTCACAGCTGGAGACGCTCGACTCGCAGGAGGTGCGCGGCAACCTCATCGCATCCGGTCTCTGGACGACGCTGCGCACGCGCCCGTTCAGCCGTATTCCCACGCCCGGCGCGACGCCGGCCGCCATTTTCGTCACGGCGATCGACACCAATCCGCTGGCGATCGACCCGGCGTTCTTCATCGCCAGGGACCCCGCGGCCTTCGACAACGGCCTCAAGGTACTGTCGCGAATCGCGGCATGCCCGATCTACCTGTGTACCGCGCCCGATTCCGGGATCGACTGCCCGCACCCGGAGCAGTTCCACCACGTGGAATTCGAGGGTCCGCACCCAGCGGGGCTCGTCGGCACGCACATCCATTTCGTGATGCCGGCCGGCAAGACCAGGACAGTCTGGCACGTCGGCTACCAGCACGTCATGGCGATCGGCCGGCTGTTTACGACCGGGCGCCTGCCGACCGAGCGGATGATCACGCTGTGCGGCCCGATGGCGCTGCGGCCGCGGGTCCTGCGCACGCGCATCGGCGCGAGCACCGTCGATCTGCTCAAGGGCGAGACCGCCCCGGGCAACCTCCGCGTCATCAGCGGTTCCGCGCTCGGCGGGCACCGCGCCGCCGGGCCGCTCGCCTACCTGGGCCGCTACCAGACCCAGCTCACACTGCTAGAGGAAGACCGCAGCCGCGAATTCCTGGCGTGGATGCTCCCGGGGACCAACCGTTATTCGCAGACGCGCGCGTTCGCCGGGCACCTGCTGCATCGCGACAAGTTCAGTCTCACGAGCACCCAGAACGGCAGCCCGCGCGCGATGGTCTCCACGGGCGCTTTCGAGAGCATCATGCCGCTCGACATCCTGGCAACGCCGTTGCTGAAAGCCCTGCTCGTCGAGGACACGGATCGCGCCCAGGAACTGGGTTGCCTGGAACTGGCCGAGGAGGACCTCGCACTGTGTTCGTTCGTATGCAACGGCAAGCACGACTACGGCGCCTACCTGCGGATGAACCTCAATGAAATCGAGGTGAACGGCTGATGAAACCCCTGCGTAAGTTCCTCGACAGTATCGAGCCGCTGTTCTCGCGCGGAGGCCGCTTCGAGAAATTAGAGGCCATCTACGAGATGGTCGACACCCTGTTCTACTCGCCGGCCGACGTTACCCGCGGTTCGCCGCACGTTCGCGATGCCATCGACCTCAAGCGCGTGATGATTACCGTGGTGTTCGCCGCGACGCCCTGTGCCCTGATCGGCATGTGGAACACCGGGTTCCAGGCGAACGCGGCCATGGCCACGCTGGGCATCGAATGGGTCGACGGCTGGCGCGGCTCCGTGATGGCCCTGCTCGGTGCTGGCTACGACCCGGCGAGCGTCTACGACAATTTCATTCACGGCCTGCTGTACTTCCTGCCGATCTACGTCGTGACGATGGCGGCCGGCGGCTTCTGGGAGGTGCTCTTCGCGAGCGTCCGCAACCACGAAGTCAACGAGGGCTTCTTCGTCACCTCGTTCCTGTACACGCTGATCCTGCCGGCCACGACGCCGTTGTGGCAGGTCGCGCTCGGCATCAGCTTCGGTGTCGTCATCGGCAAGGAAGTCTTCGGCGGAACGGGCAAGAACTTCCTCAACCCGGCACTCGTGGGGCGGGCATTCCTGTACTTCGCCTACCCGGTGCAGCTGTCGGGTGACGCCGTGTGGGTGCCCGTCGACGGTTACACGGCAGCGACGGCCCTCGCGGTTACCGCGCAGGAGGGCATGTCCGGTCTGCTCGCGAGCGGCCTGACCTACTCGCAGGCATTCATCGGGCAGATGCAGGGATCGCTGGGCGAAACCTCGCTGGCCGCCTGCCTGTTCGGCGCTGCCATGCTGATCTACACGCGGATCGCGTCGTGGCGCATCATCGTCAGCGTATTCGCCGGCATGATCATCCCGGCGCTGTTGTTCAGTGGCGGCGGCGACGGCGGCAACCCGATGCTCGAGATGCCGTGGCAATGGCACATTGCGGTAGGCGGCTTCGCCTTCGGCGCGGTGTTCATGGCCACGGACCCGGTGAGCGCCCCGGACACCATGCTCGGCCACGTCATTTTCGGTCTGCTGATCGGCGTACTCACCTGGGTGATCCGGGTCATCAACCCGGCCTTCCCGGAGGGAATCATGCTGGCGATACTGCTGGGCAACATTTTCGCGCCGCTCATCGACTACTTCGTTATTCGTGCCAACGTCAGACGCAGGGTGAAGCGCAATGCCTGACGAAAAGAAACCCGGATTCTCACGGGACAGCATCGGCAACACGCTGTTCGTCGCCATCGGGATCAGCCTCGTGTGCTCCGTCCTGGTCTCGGCCGCCGCCATCGTGCTGCGACCGCTGCAGGAAGCCAACCAGAGCGAGTTCCGGCAACGGATCGTGCTCGAGGTTGCCGGGCTCTACGAGCCCGGCGTGCCGGTCGAACAGCAATTCGGCAGCATCGATACGCGCATCGTCGAGCTCGAGACCGGTAATTACGTCGAGGGCGTGGACCCGCAGAGCTTCGATGCCGAGGCCGCGGCGAACGATCCGAAGCTCGGCGTGGGCGTTCCCAAGGACCAGGACATCGCCAAGATCGGCCGCCGCGCAATCTACGCGCCGGTCTATGTCGTCATGGACGGCGACGAGCCGCAGCAGTACATCCTGCCGGTGCGCGGCAAGGGTCTCTGGTCGACCCTCTACGGCTACCTGTCGGTGGAACCGGACGGCAAGACCGTCAGCGGCCTGCGTTTCTACGAGCATGCCGAGACGCCCGGGCTGGGCGACCAGATCGAGAAAGAGGGCTGGCTGGCGCAATGGCCGGGCCAGAAGCTCTACGACCAGCAGGGCAACCCGCAGATCGAGGTCGTGCGCGGCTCGGTCCAGCCGGGGCCGGACGCGATCCACCAGGTGGACGGCCTCTCGGGAGCGACGCTCACCGCCAACGGCGTAACCAACCTGATTCGATACTGGACCGGCTCGCACGGCTTCGGTCCGTATCTCGCAAGAGTCGCAAGCGAGGCGAATGACAATGGCTGACAAGCGCAAGATCCTTCTCGAGCCGGTCGTCGACAACAACCCGGTGATGCTGCAGGTGCTGGGCATCTGTTCGGCGCTCGCGGTAACGACCTCGATGCTGCCGGCCCTGCTGATGTGCGTCGCGCTGACCAGCGTTGCCGCGCTGTCGGGCGCCGCGATCAGCAGCATTCGCAGCCGCATACCGAACAACATCCGCATCATCGTGCAGATCACGATCATCGCGTCGTTCGTGATCGTGGTGGACCAGCTGTTGAAGGCGTACGCGTTCGAGACCTCCAAGCAGCTCTCCGTTTTCGTCGGCCTGATCATCACCAACTGCATCATCCTCGGCCGCGCCGAGGCATTCGCGATGAGCAACGGCCCGGGGCTGAGCTTCCTCGACGGCATCGGCAACGGCCTCGGTTACAGCGCCGTCCTGCTCGTGGTCGCCTTCCTCAGGGAACTGTTCGGTGCCGGCAGCCTGTTCGGCACCCAGATACTGTCGCTGACGTCCAATGGCGGCTGGTATGAAGCCAACGGCCTGATGCTGCTGCCGCCGAGCGCGTTCTTCATCATCGGGCTGCTGATCTGGGCGGTGCGCAGCGCACGGCCCAAGCAGGTCGAGAAACCGGAATACCAGATCCACGAAGTACACCGGACCGAGGTGCTCTGATGGAGCTTTATTTCAACCTGTTCATCCGCGCCGCTTTCGTCGAAAACCTGGCCCTGACGTTCTTCCTCGGCATGTGTACGTTTCTCGCGATCTCGAAGCGCGTCGACACCGCGCTCGGGCTCGGGCTTGCCGTCATGGTCATCCAGGCGATCACCGTGCCTGCCAACTACCTGATCTACACGTACCTGCTGAAAGAGGGTGCTCTCGCCTGGGCGGGGCTGCCCGATATCGACCTGAGCTTCCTCGGGCTCGTTTCCTACATCGGCGTCATTGCGGCACTCGTGCAGATCCTCGAGATGCTGCTCGACCGCTTCGTCCCGGCGCTCTATAACGCGCTCGGCATATTCCTGCCGCTCATTACCGTGAACTGCGCCATCCTGGGTGGCACGCTGTTCATGGTCGAGCGACAGTACAACTTCGGCGAGAGCGTGACTTTCGGCATCGGCAGCGGTTTCGGCTGGGCCGTGGCGCTGGTCGCACTGGCCGGCATTCGCGAAAAGCTCCGCTACAGTGACGTGCCTGACGGCCTGCAGGGCCTCGGCATTACCTTCATCATTGCGGGCCTGATGTCGCTCGGCTTCATGGGCCTGTCGGGGATTCAGCTTTGAACGCGTCAATCGCAACCCAGGTCATCCTCGGGATGTCGCTGTTCTCGGCGATCATCCTGGTGCTCGTATTCATCATTCTCGGCGCGCGTTCGCGTCTCGTCGCCAGCGGCAACGTAAAGGTCATCGTCAACGACGAACGCGAACTTCATTTGCCCGTGGGCGGCAAGCTCATGCAGGGTCTCGCCGAGGAAGGCATCCTGATTGCGTCGGCCTGCGGCGGCGGCGGCACCTGCGGGCAGTGCAAGGTGCAGGTCCTGTCCGGCGGCGGGGCGATCCTGCCGACGGAAACCTCGATGATCAACAAGCGCGAGGCGGCGGAGCATTACCGCCTCTCCTGCCAGGTCGCCGTCAAGCAGGACATGAATATACGGGTCCCGGACGAGGTCTTCGGCGTCAAGAAGTACGAGTGCGAAGTCGTCTCGAACGGCAACGTCGCAAGCTTCATCAAGGAACTGGTATTGCGGCTGCCGGAAGGCGAGGAAATGGACTTCCGGGCGGGCGGCTACATCCAGATCGAGTGCCCGCCGCACGATCTCAGCTACAAGGATTTCGACATCGACGAGGAGTTCCGCAGCGAGTGGGACCATTACAACCTGTGGCGCTACGAGTCGCACGTCAGGGAAGCGACGCAGCGCGCCTACTCGATGGCGAATTACCCGAGCGAGAAAGGACTCGTCAAGCTCAACGTGCGCATTGCCACGCCGCCACCGGGCGACGACAAGATCCCGCCGGGCATCATGTCGTCTTACATCTTCAGCCTGAAGCCGGGCGACAAGGTGACCGTCTCCGGCCCGTTCGGCGAGTTCTTCGCCAGGGACACCAACAACGAGATGGTGTTCATCGGCGGCGGTGCCGGCATGGCGCCGATGCGGTCGCACATCTTCGACCAGCTGAAGCGCATTCATACGAAGCGCAAGATGAGCTTCTGGTATGGCGCACGCAGCTTCAGGGAGGCGTTCTACGTCGAGGAGTTCGACGAGCTGGCGGAGAAGAACGACAACTTCACGTGGCACCTCGCGCTCTCGGAGCCGCTGCCCGAGGACAACTGGGAAGGCTACGTCGGCTTCATCCACAAGGTGCTGCTCGACGAGTACCTTGCCGATCACCCCGCCCCCGAAGACTGCGAGTACTACATCTGCGGCCCGCCCATGATGAACTCGGCGGTGATCGGCATGCTCGAAGACCTCGGAGTCACTCGCGACCACATTCTGCTGGATGATTTCGGCGGGTAATCTGCGTGAGGCCCCTGACCCGCTGGATCGTCTTCCCCGCGCTGCTGGCTGTGCTCGCCGCCTGCGGCGACTCGGCGCGCGAGCGCCCGTTGCAGGAACTCGTCGGCTCGACGATGGGCACGACGTTCAGCGTCAAGGTGATCGCCCCGCCCGAGAATCTCGACCTGGCCGGGCTGCGGACCGATATCGAGGCCGCACTGGACGGCATCAACCGCTCGATGTCCACCTACCTCAGCGATTCGGAGTTGTCGCGCTTCAATGCGAGCGACAGCACCGACTGGATCGAGGTTTCGCCGGAACTCTGCCACGCCATCGAGGCCGCACAGGTCGTCAGCGAGTTCACGGGCGGCGCCTTCGACGTGACCGTGGGCCCGCTGGTCAACCTGTGGGGCTTCGGGCCGACCGAAGCCACCCAAGAACCGCCTCCCAACGACGCCATTACCGCGGCGATGCAGTTCGTCGGCTACACCAAGCTGCAGGCGGACTGCACGATCCCGGCGTTGCGCAAGGACGCGCCGGGCATCTACGTGGACTTGTCGGCTTTCGCCAAGGGGCACGCCGCGGACGTGGTGGCGGCACTGCTCGACACGCGCAACCTGCCGGACTACCTCATCGAAATCGGCGGCGAGATGCGCCTGCGCGGCACGAACGCGCGCAGTGAACCCTGGGCGATCGCCGTCGAGAAGCCGGAGCGCGCGGGGCGCTCGATACAGACGGTGGTACACCTGACGGATGCGGCGATGGCGACGTCCGGCGATTATCGGAACTTTTTCGAGCACGAGGGTCGGTTCTATTCGCACACGATCGATCCACGCACCGGTTACCCGGTGACTCACGATGCCGCCTCCG
This sequence comes from uncultured Gammaproteobacteria bacterium, assembly GCA_963712755.1. Taxonomy (GTDB): domain Bacteria; phylum Pseudomonadota; class Gammaproteobacteria; order Steroidobacterales; family Woeseiaceae; genus UBA1847. The sequence goes on from CAVQIY010000003.1 coordinate 192,158, forward strand.
TGACGGTCATCGCGCAGACGGCGGCCTTTGCCGATGCGGCAGCGACCGCCCTGCTCGTACTCGGCCCCGACGCGGGCATGAAACTCGCCGAACAGGAGAATATTGCGGCATACTTCCTGCTACGGCTCGGGACGGAATTCGAGGAACGGATGACGTCCCTGTTTGCAACCAAGGTCCTGGCGAAATGAGCGTATTAGCAACCCTGATTCTGAGTTTCGTCGTCGTCGCGGTGGCTGTGTCGGCGATGGCCATTGGCGTCATGGCGGGACGAGCCCCGATCAAGGGCAGCTGCGGCGGCCTCAACGCGGGCGCCTGCGAATTGTGTAGCGGCACGGGTGAATGCCGCAGGAAAGCGAAGAACCAGAGGTAACGATCATGCCGGTCAAGTCGATCAAGGTCAAAGATTACATGTCGGGGAAGCTCGTGACCTTCAAGCCCGATACCGACATCCTCGACGCGATTTACATACTCGTGAACCGGAATATTGCCGGCGCGCCCGTCGTGGACGACCACGGCACCCTGGTCGGAATGCTATCGGAATTCGACTGTCTCGACGTGGTGTTGGCAGCCGCCTACCACGGTCACCCCGGCGGTCCCGTTTCCCGGCTGATGACGTCCGACGTCGAAACGGTCGACGCCGATATGAGCATCATCGACCTGGCCGAGCTGTTCAAGGCGTCGGGCTTCCGGCGCTACCCGGTGATGAAGGACAACCGCCTCGTCGGCCAGATCAGCCGCAAGGACGTGCTGAGGGCGCTCGGCAAGCTCTCCGTCGCTTCCTAGGCTGCGAGACGGTTACGCGCCGTCGCCCGGCCGGCGAGCCGTGCCCCGCGCGCGCTGTGCCGCGGTCGCTTCCCGGACCATCTGCATCAGCTCCTCGTCACTGTAGGTGTATTCCTGGTCGGCATTGAGCTCCGCCATCTCCTCGATGATCTTGCGGATCGTCCAGCCGGCCTCTTCCTCGTCGGGTACCACCAGGTAGTTCGGCTTCGGTGACGCGTCGAACAGCGCCTGCATGATCGCGGCGGAGACCTCGTCCGGTTCCTTGTACATGCTGCGATCGGACAGGTACTCGACATGCCCCGCGAACGCCTCGGCGTAGGGCGACCCCGGTTGCGCCCACGGCTTCTTCGCGAGCACGGCCGACTCCTTGATGCCGATCTCAGACTTGTAATTGCCCGGGTTGATCGCGCTGACCTCGACGCCGAAGAGCGCCATCTCCTGGGCGAGCGAATCCGTGTACGCCTCCAGCGCGTGCTTGGTCATGCCGTACGGCGCCCAGAACATGCCGGAGAGGATGCCGGATATGGAGCTCACGTTGACGATGCGCCCCCCGGACTCGACGATCAGCGGCGCAAACGCTTTCGTGACCCGGTACACGCCGAAGACGTTCACGTCGAAGATCCACGCCAGGTCTTCCTCGTCGATCTCGGTGATCGGGCCAAGGGTCACCACGCCGGCGTTGTTGACCAGGCCGTAGAGCCCCTTGCCGCCTGCCCTCACGGTCGCCACGGCGGCGTCGATCTCGTCCTGCTTCGTCACGTCCAGGCGCACCGCCCGGACATTCGGGATCTCGTTCAGCGCGTCCATATCGGCCTGTTTGCGGGCCCCGGCGTACACGAAATAGCCCCTGGCGGCGAGGGTCTCGGCCAGGTTCCGGCCGATCCCGGAGCTCGCGCCGGTGACCAGCACGGCCTTTTGCGCGTCGCCGTCGCCTGCTTCGGCGAACGCTGGCCGGGTCAGGCCGGGCAGCAGCACGGCCAGGATGGTTGTTACCAGCATAATCCGGTATATCATCGTTGCATCCTCGAGAGTGTTTCGGCGCCGGACCGGTCCCCACCGGCAACCCGGCGGCAGACGCGACCGGATAACCGGCCGACAGCGGATTGTAGGGCAGCATTCTGCCCGAATACGACCATGGATCGAACCCCGACGAGATTCGTATGCGAAAGTTGATCGTAGCCATCGTTGCCTTGTGCCTGGCCCACGCGGCCGTTGCGCAGGATCGCGCGTCCGCGCACGCGCGCAAGACCCTCGAGATCTATCGGACGATCATCGAGATCGACACCTCGAAACACACCGGCAACACGCCGAAGGTTGCGAAGTACCTGGCCGATGAACTGCTCGCCGCCGGGTTCCCGGCGGAAGACGTGGAAGTCGTGATGAAGCCGCCGTTCGCGGCACTGATCGTGCGCTACCGCGGCAACCTCAGCTCCGGCAGGAAGCCGATCCTGCTGCTCGGCCACATGGACGTGGTGGAGGCCAACCCGGAGGACTGGGAGCGGCCGCCATTCGAGCTCACGCAGGACGACGAGTATTTCTACGCCCGCGGCGCGATCGACAACAAGTTCGGCATCGCGCAGCTGACCTCGACCTTCATTCGCCTGAAACAAGAGGGGTTCGTGCCGAACCGGGACCTGATCATCGCGTTTTCCGGGGACGAGGAAAGCGGCATGCTGACCACGCGCATGCTGGCGAACGAGCGCCCCGATCTCGCCGAGGCGGAATTCGCCCTCAACTCGGACGCGGGCGGCGGTGCGCTGGACAAGGACGGCAATGCCATCACCTACCGGATCCAGGCCGCCGAAAAGACCTTCGCAACCTGGGAACTGACGATCACCAATCCCGGCGGACACAGCTCCAGGCCGCGAACCGATAACGCGATCTACGACCTCTCGGACGCCATCCGGAAGATCGAGGCGCACCGCTTCCCGGTGCGCTGGAGCGACATGACGCGGGACTATCTCCGGGTTACCGGGCAGAACCTCGGCGGCGAGCTGGGTGCGGCCATGATCCGCTTTGCCGACAATCCCGAAGACGCCGCCGCTGCTGAACGACTGGCCACGGAGCCCTCCTACGTCGGCACCACGCGTACCACGTGTGTCGTCACGATGCTGCGGGCCGGCCATGCCGAGAACGCCCTGCCGCAATCGGCCACCGCCACCGTGAACTGCCGCATCTTCCCGGGCATCGCCGTGGCGGACATCGAGGAGACGCTCAGGAGCGTCGTCGGCAACCCGGCCGCGCAATGGACCCTGCTCACCGACGCCGTGGAGAGCCCGATCTCGGAGCTGCGCGAAGACGTGTCGGCGGCCGTGTCGAAGGCCGTGCACGGCCGCTACCCGGATGTGCCGATCATCGCCTACATGGAGTCGGGTGGCACGGACGGCATGCATTTCCGCCGCGCGGGCATCCCCACGTGGGCGGTCAGCGGCGCGTTCATGAACCCGGACGACATGTACGCCCACGGCCTCAACGAACGGGTGCCCATCAAGACCTTCTACGATGCGCTCGACCACTGGAGCATCATCCTGCGCGAACTGGCCGGGGAGACGGGCCGGGATTAGCGGACGGCTACGCCTGCTACAGCGCTTCGGCGGGCTTTTCGCGCTTGATGACCTTCGCCACCAGCAGTACCGCGCTGCCCACGAACGCCAGCGAGACGAACAATGTCGCGGCCTGCCCGTGCGGGAAATCCTCGGTAAACAGCTTGATGGCGACGATTATCAGCAACGGATAGGCGAGCCAGCGTGCTTCCGGCCAGCGCCAGTGCCGGCTCGAAATGGCAAGGGTTGCCGCCGCCATCGACAACACCGCGGTGCGCACTGAAGCCAGTACAGACAGGTTCGGCTCGGCAGTGCCGGCAGCCGCGAGCAACGGGGCCGCGACGACGACGATCAGCCCGCCGACCTCCCAGACCGACAGCGCGAGGACGATCAGTTGCGGCAGCCCGGCCAGCTTACCCCAGCGCTCGGATTGCTGGGCAACCGGAATGAACAGGCAGGCCATGGTCGCGACAGCCACGGCAATGTGGTTACCGAGAAGCCCCGGCCAGCCCGGACCCGGGTTGCCCGCCAGTGCCTGCAGGCCGGTTGAAAGCACGCCGGAGTAAACGCCGGCGGCGAGCAGCAGCAGCGTGCACTGGAGGCTCAGGGCGACGCGCCCGGTACGACCGCTGAGTACTGCCATCAGGACCGCCAGCAGCGACCACAGGACCGCGGCGGCGACGTGGGGAAGCATCAGGCCGCTACCGGCCAGCACGTATACCAGACCGAGTGTCGAGTAGTAGAAGAAGTTACGCCCGCGCGCGCGGCGCGTCTCCGGCGAAAAAGCGAGCGCGTAAGCGCTGCCGCCGACCACGATACTCAGGATGCCCATCAGCCCGAGCCCGAACCCGCCGTCCTGTGCAGCCACGATCGCGGCAGTGAATGCGATGGCGGACGCCGCGAGCGCCTGCAACGGTTCGAACATAGCGACGCTGTTACCCTTCCCATGAGTGCGGTAAACGAAGCTGACGAGGTAGGTCAGAAGCAGGAACGTGGCAAACAGGGCGGCGGTCTCGGGCTCGATCGGCCACTGGTCCGTCGTACCGAGCCCCACGAGCCCCAGCACCACGCCATTCGCACCTGCCGCGCCGAGCCACTGCAGGCCGAGCCAGTCTTTCAGGTATGCGATCCACAAGGTCGCCAGTCCCAGCAGGATCAGCAGCGTGGCAACGACATAGGCCGCATGCGACGCGATCATTATCGCGAGCCCGGTCAGTATTCCGCCCGCGGTCGTCAGCCACGCCAGGGTGCGCAGGTCGCGCTTGACCGCAACAGCGAGCGCGAGCGTGCAATACGTCGCCAGCGCCAGAGCGCTCTGCCGCCCGCTCAGCAACTTGAAATGTTCGGTCGCCTCGACCAAGAGCGGCATGATCAGCACGACGGACAGGGCGCCGAGGATCGCGGCCGTGATGCGCTGTGATTCGACGGCACTCTTGCGCCAGGCCATGAACAGCCAGAACAATGCATACACGGCGCCCAGGGACAGGCCAAGGCCCGTGGGCACGAACTGGAAGTCGGTGATCGCGCGAAGCAGGTAGGCGCCGCCGAAGATGAGGAGCGTGTGGCCGATATGCGTCGGAGCACTCGCGACCACCCGGTCCGCAACCGTCGTCTCGGACAGCGGGCCCTTCGCCACGTCCTGTGCCGGCGCCTCGTCCTCGAGAATGCCGAGCCGTTCCTCGACTCTCGCGAGCCGGGCTTCGAATTCAGCAAACCGGTCTTTCATGACGATGTCCTCAACTTACGGTCATCGCACGCCGGGACGTCGTCAGTACTTGGCTTCCTCGCCCCTCTCCAGCGACGGCACGAACTTGTTGATGATCCAGAACAGCACGAACGGTGTGGCCGCCACCATCAGTGCACCGAACAGCCCTTCCTTGAAGGTCTCCAGGCTGTGCGGAATGATCGGGATGTGGTAGTGCATGTAGCCCGAGAACGAGAGCGAGAACGCCTGCCCGCCGATCACGACGTTCCAGCGCATCATGAACACGCCGAACAGCACGAGCAGTAACGCGAGCACGGTCCGTTTCATGGTCCGTCCGGGTAACAGCAGCAACGCGAACGGCACCAGGTTGCCCAGCGTGTACTGCAGCACGAAGATATTGACGAAATCCTTGCCGTACATGACGGAACGAAGGATGTCCCAGGACTTCATCGCGGTGTAACCGCGGAAGATGAGGTCGAGAATCTCGAGGCTGATCGCGGCGACGAGGAAGCCCAGCAGGTACTTGGTCGCCTTGTTGATGATGTCGGACTCGGCACCCCGGATCTCTATCGCCGCTGACGCCCCTTCCGTGCGCCGCTTCCGGAACGCCTTCCACTCCATGATGATGATGTAGGTCAGCATGCACAGCGCGATACCGGAAACCACGGCGGACATGATGAAGATGACCGGCATCAACGGCGACATCCAGAGCGCGTTGGCCTTCACGGAACCGAAAATGAAACCGGCATAGCCGTGCAGGAAACAGGCGACCGGGATACCGACCCCCGCGAGAATCTTTGCGGCCTTGTGGTCCACTGCCTGGGCTTCCTCGCTGATGTCGAAAGCGCCCATGGTCAGCACGCGGTAAACATTCAGCCGCAGCATATTCCCGAGACCTTCCTTACCCTTGAGCGCATGAACCTGCTCGACGAAAAACTTGCGGTAGACGAACCAGATCTCGCTGACGACGATGAGGCCGTAGGTCGTGAAGACGATACCGAATGCGGAGATCGCCGACGTGAAATGCGGCGTCAGCAGCGGCTCCATCGCGCGCGTAGGCTGCTGCAGGTGCAGCAACAACGGCAGCCCGGCCGCGGGCAGCAGTGCCAGCGAGAACACAAGCGAGAATTGAGCGATCTCCTTGAGGTCCTTCTGGCCGAATACGTGGTAAAGGGACGACAGTACGAAAGCGCCCGCAACCAGGCCGGTCATATACGGATACATGACGATCTGGATGCTCCAGTAGATGAATTCGTTCGGGTAGACGAACAGTTCTTTTACGGTCCACTCGACGCCGTGAACAACAGCTTCGCTCGTCATGACATCACCTCACGTTCTCATCGAGACCGATATAGAACACGTGCGGCTTGGTGCCGTACTCGTCCTTGAGCACCGCCACGCGCTCGGTCGTAATGATCTTGGTAACGGGATCGTCGGGATCCCTCAGGTTCGCGATCCGGCGGGCATCGAACGCGCAGGAGTCGACGCAGGCAGGGTTCATGCCTTTCGTGATCCGGTGGTAGCAGAAGTTGCACTTATCAGCCACTTTGTGGACCGGGTGGAAGAAGCGCACGCCGTAGGGGCACGCCATGATGCAGTAGCCGCAGCCGATGCACCAGCTGCGGTCGACGAGAACCACCCCGTCCCCGGTCTGATACGTTGCGCCGACCGGGCAGACCTGCACGCACGGCGGGTTGTCGCACTGGTTGCAGAGCTTCGGCACGAAGAACGCCTTGGCGATGTTGTCGGGATCGATTTCTTCGCCATTGATGACGTTTTCGATGAAACCGTCGCGGCCCCCGTTCGGCGAGTCGATATGGGCTTGGCCGTCCTTGGTAATCACGTAGCGTTCGACCCAGGTCCGGGTTACCGGCGCGTCGTACGGTATCTCGTTCTCGGTCTTGCACGCCTTTACGCACAGGCCGCAACCCACGCATTTTCGGGTATCGACCAGGAACGCCCAGCGGACGTTTGCATTTTCTACCGCTGCCCGCGCCTCCTCGTTCGTCAGGAATGTGAATGCGCCGACCGGCAATACGCTCGCCAGGGTTCCGCCGCACGCCTGCTTCAGGAAGTCTCGTCGTGAACAGTTCATTCTGATTTCTCCCTGGCTGGTTTCTCCCGGGGATCGTGCGGTACGTGACAGGCTACGCACTCGCGCCGGCGCTTGTGAGTGCTGTTCCTGATGTTCGGCAGATCGGACCGCGCGTGATTGGGATAGCTGAGAGATTCGTGGCAACGCAGGCAATGCTCGCGTGCGCGCTCGATCGGCAGATACTCGATGTCGTCAGGATGGCCGGCTGCCGCCCCGTGACAGTTCTCACACTCGATCGGCGCGTGCGGCGATGCGTTGAGCATCGCGACTTTTTCCTCGTGGCACTCGATGCAGCTCTCGCGGCCCAGGTGCTTGACCGGAAAGTCCTTCCACTCCTGCACGTTGCCCTGACGGTAGAAGTTGTACGTAAAGCTGTCGCCGTGCACCCCGAAATCATCGGGCACCATGAATAGTCGGGCTATGAGAATTGCTACCACCAATCCGATGGCCAGCCATAGCGGGCGCAGGACGTGCCACTTCATCTTCGCTTCTCCCCCCCGAATAGACAGGGCTGCGAAATAACTGGTTGTATCTCGTTGTTCTTATTCCCCTGTCTATGGATACGTACCCGCAGACGGCACCACAATACGTAGAATCCGTATCATTCCTGTTGTGCGGAACAGCAATTGGAAACGACAGGCCACATACCCCGCCTCGTCGATGCGGCAGGTGCTTCAGGGGATGTCGGAGGTAATCAGCCGCGCTTGGACATGGCCGACGACAACGCCTTACGGCGAAGGTAGCCGTAAACCTCGAGCAGCGGCAGTTCCTTCGGGCATATGTCGTGGCAGGCCATCAGGCCGATGCAGCCGAAGACGCCGTCCTGGCTGGATACGACCTCGAACCAGTCCGAATCCGTACGTTCGTCCCGAGGGTCCATAGCGAAACGCGCGACACGGTTCAGACCGGCCGGGCCGAGAAAGTCCTCGTTGACGTTCGCGGCACCGCAGGACGCGACGCAACAGCCGCACTCGATGCAGCGGTCGCTTTCGTAGATCTCCGCGGCCGTATCGTCGTCCATGCGCGCTTCCTGCGCATTCTCATCGAACGCCTCCTGCGCGTGTATCCAGCCCTCGGTCTTTTCCACCATCTCGCGGAACCACGTGCCGGTGTCGACGGACAGGTCGCCGACGAGCTTGAAGACCGGCAACGGGTGCAGCCTGATAACGGGGGAAGATCCGACGTCAGCGTACGGCAACCCAGCGCCGGGCGGCCGTTTACCATCATGCCGCAGGAGCCGCAGATCGCCGCGCGACACGCAAAGTCGAACTGCAGGCTCGGGTCCTGCTTCTCGCGGATCTCGTTGAGCGCGATGAAAATGGACATGTAAGGCGTCTCGTCGAGCTCGAAAGCCTGCATGTCGGGCCGGGACTCCGGGTCTTCCGGGTTGTAACGGAAGATCTCGAAGCGCAGCCGCCTGCCGGCCCGGGTCGTCTTGTCCGTCATACTGCCTGCTCCCAGGCGCCCCACTGGATTCGGGTGCCGATCGGTTCAATCGTGTCGAGCTTGCCATGCTCGCGCTGTTTCACGTCGACATCGGCGTTGTACTCGTCGATGGAGACGTTCAGCTCGATGCGTTCGTCGCTGCCGTAGCCGCGATGGCCCGGCGGCAGGTCGATGAGACCGACGGGCTCGTAGCTGTAATTCGGCTCCGGGGCATCGACCGGCCAGCGGACCAGCGTCCTGTTCAGCCATTCGGCATCGTTGCGCAGCGGATAGTCGGTGCGGTAATGGGCGCCGCGGCTCTCGGTTCTCGCCAGCGCGCCTTCCGTCGTAACCAGCGCCAGGCGCAGCATGTTCTCCAGCCGCAACGCGAAGGTGAGCTCGGGATTCATGCCCGGGGCCTTCGAGCGCAGCACGGCGCGGTCGCAGTCCTCGAGCAGGTTGCGCAGTGTGTCGACGCCTTCCTGGAGCTCCGCTCCCGTCCTGAATATGCCGACCTTGTCCATCATCGTGGTCGCCATGGCATCGCGCAGCTGGTAGACGCTCGGGCCGTCTCCGGAGCGATCGAGCCACGCTTCTGCACGGGCTTCCGCGCGGCGCACCGCCTCGAATGCGAGGCCGGTCCTGGCGTCCAGCGACGAGCCCGCCGAATGCGCCGCTACGGTGCGGCCGACGATGCGCCCGGCGACGATGGTCTCGGCGAGGCTGTTGCCGCCGAGGCGGTTGAAGCCGTGCATGTCCCAGCACGCCGCCTCGCCCGCGGCGAACAGGCCTGCCAGGTTGTAGGCCTGGCCGTCCTTGTTCACGCGTATGCCGCCCATCGAGTAGTGCTGCGTGGGCCGCACGGGAATCAGGTCGTGCGCCGGATGCAGGCCGACGAAGTCGCGCGTGATGTCGAAGACCTCGCGCAGCTTGGTGGTGACGTGCTCCTCGCCGAGGTGCCGTATGTCGAGCCACAGGTGCGGACCGTAGGGCGTCTCGACGCCCTTGCCGTCGCGCATCTGCTGCTGCATGTGACGCGAGACGACGTCGCGGCTGGCGAGTTCCTGCTTGGCCGGTTCCAGCTCGACCATGAAGCGATGCAGGTCCTTGTCGAGCAGGTAGCCGCCGTCGCCGCGGCAGCCTTCCGTCAGCAGGATGCCGCTCGGTATGAGGCCGGTCGGGTGGAACTGCACGGCTTCCATGTTGCCGAGCGGCACGACGCCGGTATTGAGCGCGATGGCCGCGCCCATGCCTTCGTTGATCGTGGCATTGGTCGTGAAATTGCCGTAGATCCGGCCGTAGCCACCCGTCGCAATCACCGTCGCCTTGGCGAGGATCGGGTAATGTTCGCCGGTGCGCAGGCAGCGGGCGACGGCGCCCCAGCAGCGGGACCCGTCGTGAATGAGCTCGACGGCTTCGGTGCGGTCGCGAACCGTCACGCCGAGACGCACCACCTCGCTGTCGACCGCGTAGAGCACGGCGTGGCCGGTTCCGGCCGCGGCGTAACAGGCGCGCCACTTGGCGGTGCCGCCGAAGTCGCGGTGCATGATGAGGCCGTCGTTCTCCATGGCCTCCTCGATCTCGACGCGCTCGCCCTTGATGAAATAGCTGTTCTTGCCGCCGCGCACCCGGGTCCAGGGCACGCCGAAGTGCGCGAGCTCGCGCACGGCGATACGCGCTTCCTCGGCGAATATGCGCGCCACTTCCTGGTCTGCCCCCCAGTCGGAGCCGCGGACGGTATCGAGGAAATGCAAGGTCGGCGTTGTCGCCTTCGGCCTTGACGCAGTTGCCCAACGATGCCTGCATGCCGCCCTGCGCCGCACAGCTGTGGCTGCGCCGCGGCGGCACCAGCGAGAGAATCAGGACGTCGTGACCGGCGGCGGCGGCCTCGATCGCGGCGCGCTCGCCGGCCAGCCCGCCGCCGATGACGAGTACGTCGGTACTGACGAGTGAACCGCTCATGAGCCTGCCCCCCCGACGAGAAACGCGAGCGGCGGCGGCAGCACGCCGGCCAGCACCAGCAGCACCACGACGCCGAGACCGAGGAAGAACCACAGCAACACGCGCTCGATGGCATGTATCGCGGTTCGCGACAGCATCGCGCCGGCACCCCACTTGGTGGCGAGCCGGTACAGCCCGATGCTGGCATGGAACTCGACGCAGACGAGGAGGATCGCGTACGGCAGCCACAGCCCCGCCTGGACGCGCTCCATCGTCGTTACCGCCTCGATGCCGACCCGCACGCCGAAGAGTTCGGTCAGCACGTCCATGCCCAGCAGGATGATATGGAAGCTGCCGAGCACGAGGATGATCATTCCGGTTCGCACCTGCCAGATCCACAGCAGCGACTCGGTGTGCGGGTGGAACGGCGAGAACGGGCTCGCGCTCGGCACCTTTTCCCGGCCCGAGCGGCTCAGGCCCTTGCCCAGTTCCAGCATCTTCTTGCGTTCCCGCAGCTGCGCCGGGATCTTGCGGCTGGCAAGCACCGCGTGTGCAAGGAACGCGAGGAGCACCACCGCTACCGTCGGCTGCGCGATGTAGTAATCCTCGAGCATCGTCGCCAGCCAGTTGAAGCCGCGTTCGCCGGTCAGGATCGACCCGACAAGCACCATGTGGCCCCACATGAACAGGGCCAGGAAAAGCCCGCTACCCCCGCTGATGATCTCGTAAGTGAGTTGGCGTTTCGCGGTGGTCGTCGGGCTTATCGTGTTCATTCTGATCGCATCATGGTTACGAGATCGGGGTTCTCTTCCTCTTCCGCGAGCACGATATGGCAGATATCGCAGTCATCCCTGATCTGTTCGCGATCCGCGGTGCGCATCCTGCGATTGTGGCAGCGGGTACAGCCGTCGGACTGCTCATGGCCGATGTGATTCGGGTAGGTATCCCACCACACGTTCATTTGCGGGAAGACGTTCACGCTGTAGATGTCGCCCAGCGCTTCGGCGGCCGCGTCGATCGCCGCTGCTTTCTCCGCAGCGACGTCCGGGTGGTTTTCCTTGTAGTAGGCATGCAGCTGTTCACGAATCTCCTCGCGAGCCGCCTCGTGGCTTTCATACTGCGCATCGACGATGCGCACAGCCTCTCGCTTCACCCAGGGCAACGAGCGGTCGACCCGGCCTTCGTTGATTACCCGGTCGACTTCGACATGCGCAGGCTTGTAGATGTGGCTCGGCCGGTTGTGGCAGTCGACGCAATCCATCTCGCGCCACATGCCCTCGTCCTCCGGCGCTTTGCGGTCGGCATAAGTAACGACTGTGCCGTCCGCTTTCGTCATCTCGACTTCGTAGATCTCTTCCCGGCTTTCGTCGGAACGGTAACGTATGCTGACGTCCGGGTTGACGTGCCAGTGAATGCCGGTGCCGCCGCTGCCTTCGACGCCGCCGACCCGCATGACGAGCGCTGTGGTCAATTCGGTGTTGGCCTCGTCTTCCCTGTAGTGCTTGATGACGCGGAGCTTGTCGCCGATGTGTTTCGTGGGCCAGTGACACTGCTCGCAGGTGTCTCGCGCCGGGCGCAATTCATGCAGCGGCGTCGGCACGGGTCGCGGATACAGGTCGAAGGCGACTGCAACAAGCTGCCAGGCGCCGTCGAGCTTCGACTTGACGAACCAGTCTGCACCGGGGCCGATGTGGCACTCGGCGCAGGCGACGCGGGAGTGCGGCGAGCGCTGGTGCGCCGTGTGTTCCGGTTCCATGACCGAGTGGCACGCGAGACCGCAGAACTCCGTCGTTTCCATGTAGTGCACGCCCTTGAAAGTGGCACTCGCGAGGATGACGATGTTCAGCATCGTTGCGCCGACGAAAACCAGCATCCAGCGCTGCGTCGCGGGCTTGTTGAGATCGAAAACGGGCATCGCTTCGATGGTCTCGTCGCCATGCATGCGCCGCAGCTTGCGCCGGTGTAGCAGCGCGCCGATCGGAATCAGCAGCAGGCCGATGACGAAGAACATCGGCAGGATCAGGTACGTCAGGATCCCGATGTAAGGGCCGCCCTCGAACCCGAACTGCTCCATCGCGAACAAACAGGCCATCAGCACCAGGCTCGCAACCGCGAGCGCGGTGCCGACCAGGCTGGTCACGTTGTGGGTAATGGAGGCTATGAAGTCTTTGAACATGGCAATCCTCGAGTGCGTCGTTGGCCGGCGTTACGTCGTGTTCTGATCAGTGACTGAGCAGAGCCCAGATTATACCGATCGCCAGTGCGATTCCGATGGTAAGGAAGATCGTGCCCCAAATATAGGCAGTCAGGCTCTCCGCCTGGGTCGGCGGATCGACAAGGTAATCCTCCAGTTCATTGTTATCGACCAGCCGCTGGTACTCGAGTGGCCGTTCGGCTTTGAACTTGTGCAATGGCATCTTGCCCGTGAACACCACGAGATCCATCGGGAAGCTCTCCGGGCGCAGGTGCGTGTGGAAGAAATGGAAGATGAAGATGAACCCGGTCGCCAGCAGGGCCTCGTCACTGTGAATGACGTGCGCCGCGTTGAGCGTCCAGCCCGGCAGGAACTGCGTGAAGAACAGCGGGAACCACAGCATCAGTCCGGACAGGCCGATGATCATGACGCCCCAGAAGACGGCCAGGTAGTCGAACTTCTCCCAGTAGGTCCAGCGATCGCCCACGGGCCGCTCACCGAGATACAGGAAGTAGCGGATGTTGGCGAGGAAGGCACGCACGTCCTGGGCTTGCGGTGTCATCGAGTCCGGCCCCCAGAACAGGCCGCGTTCTTTCTTGACGAACCAGCGAATGAATATATTGCCCACGTGGAACGCCATGTAGCCGAAGGTACCTATCGCCGCGAGGCGATGAATGACGCGCGCGAAATCGATACCGCCCAGCATGCCGATCAGGGTCTCTGCCCACGGCATGTAGTGGAACTTGAGCGGCAAACCGGTCAGGGCCAGCAGCAGGAACGTCGTGATGATGACGATGTGCATGCTGATGTTCATCGCGTTGAAGCGCCTGATGTAGGGACCGTGCTTGTCACGCTCTTCCTTGAGTTCGCCGCGTACCAGGGCGACGATCGAGCGCTGCAGCCAAAGCAGGTCGTGCACGCCGAAGAACGCGAACACCCCGATGAGCAGGCTCGTCATGAACGCCCAGACGATGAAAACCGCGAGGTTGTCGTCCGGATCGGTCGGATCGCTGTGCGGATTGAAACTGGCGATCGCTGCCGTCACGCCCTCGTGGCACTGCGCACAGGTTTCGACGACGTTGTCGGGGTGCACGCTGGAGTTGGGGTCATCGGCAGGCAGGTTCGCGTGCGACGTGTGGCAGTCGGAACAGGTGGCACTCGCCGCGAGGCCCAGGTGGCTCGACTGCCCGTGGAACGTGGCCCGGAACGTGGTCAGGTATTCGGCGTGGCAGTCACCGCAGGTGTCAGCGGACTCGAGGCGCGCTGCGGCCGTGATCGGATCGATGATCGCGTGACTCGAATGGCAATCGGTGCAGACCGGCACGTCGTCTCTGCCTTCCGCCCAGCCCATGCCGTGCGCGCTTCTTACCTGCCACTCGTCCAGCAGCATGCCGTGGCAGCTGCCACACATCTCGGGAGCGTTCGCGTGGGAGGTCGGGGCGTTGCTGTCATCCACTGCCAGGATCTTGTGGCTGCCGTGACAGCTGGCGCAGCTCGGGGCGGCATCCAGGCCGGACCGCAACAGGCCCCTGCCGTGGACGCTTCCCAGGTAGCCTTCGACGAGCTCGGGAGGATCGTCGTGGCACGCGCCGCACTGGTCGATCTGGTTAATGGCCGATACCCTTGAATCCGTCTCCTCGACCTTGCGGATCGTATGTGGACTGCCATGACAGTCGAGGCACTTGGCCTTACCGTCGTGGACGCTGCGGCCGATCGTCCGCAGGTCGCGGGCGTGGCAATTGCCGCAGCTGTCCTCGTCCGTCAGCGGTTCGACACCGCGCTTGTGACGCTTGTCCGTGATATTCGTATGGCACTCGCCGCACGCGACGTCGGGGTGCGCCGTGGACGAATATTCGACATCGTCATGGCAGGCGACGCAGTCCTCCAGCGCCTGGGCGCTGGCGAACGTCGTGATGAGCAGAGACCCGAAACCGAGAAACAGTTTCGCCCAAGTGACCCTGGCCGTGGCCATGTTCATTGTCCTGAACTCTGAGTGAGTGGCGTTAGGCCCTTAAGTACTATCCGCCAAACGAATATGCTATTGCGGTTTCCCGAAGGTCGCCCTTCGGTCGAACCACTCAGCCCGCCGGCCGTTCGCCGAGGACCGCGTGCTCGTCCGCGATGTGCTGCCGCATTTCGTCGCGCAACACGCTCACGCCGGAGAAAAATGCCCGCATCATCATCACCCAGAGGTAGTAGCCGCTTGCCGTGAGCTGCAACGTCTCGCCATGGTTCCGAACCGCACCCATGAGCCGCAATGCCGCGAGTTCCGGCCGCAGCACGCGTCGAAAGCGGCCGTCGAACGCCTGTTCTGCGGCGCCGAGGTCGAGGGAGCCCGCGAACAGGCGCATCAACAGGTAGTAGCGCATGCGGTCGCGCTCACCCATGTCCCGGCGCAAAGCCAGGCCCGTCCTGCCGTCCGCAACGAGCCGGGCATAGTGATTGAGTGAAAACGTGCTCGCGTAGAGGCTGCCCTGCAGGTAGCTGAAGGCGCCGCTGCCGAGCCCCAGGTATTCGTCGTGGTCGACGATGTACTCGTCGACCAGGCCGGGCTTGCGCGAGAAACACCAGGCCGAGTCGCGCACGTACCCCGCTTCCGTCATGCGCGCGACGATGCGCTCGTAGTAGCGCCGTTCGCGCGCGTAGTCCACGCGCCCCATGTCCTTGCGCATCGCCCGCCGGGTGCTCGCCGCCGTCATCAGCGGGTACCAGGAGACCTGCTCGGCGCCGATCTCCGACGTCAGGATCTCGAGGTCGCGGTCGAGCGAGTCCTCGTCCTGGTGCGGGAAATTGAAAATCATGTCGACGTTGAGCGTGTCGACACTGCCGCGCGCCCGTTTCAGGCGCCGCGCGATCTCGGCCCCGCGGCCATAGGGTTCGAGCCGCTGCATCTCGCCGAGCAGGCGGTCGTCGAAGCTCTGCACGCCGACCGAAACCCGGTTGACGCCGGCCTCGCGAAAACGCCGCATGTTGTCGATGTCGTCGGGATTCGTCTCGATGGATACCGCCTGTACCGGGTGCAGGCTGCGCACCAGGCCGAGCGTGCGCAACAGCTCGTCCGGCATGACGGTCGGCGTGCCGCCGCCCACGTACAACTCGCCGAACACGTACCCGGCGTCGGTGACGAGGCGGATTTCCCGGCGCAGCGAAGCGAAGTACGGCTCGGCCCGGTCGCGCCTGAAGCGGACGCGGTGAAACGAGCAGAACGGGCACAGGACCCTGCAGTAGGGGACGTGCAGGTATAGCAGGTAGCGCTGCCGTGGATCGGGCGACGGCAGAGCCGGCGCTTCTTCAGCCTCGGAAAAACAGAGGACGCGCCGGTTGGCGCGGCGCAGAAAGGCATCGATGAGGAAGTCGACCGGCCGCAACGCTCTCTCCTGGCACGGCGGTTGCGATCAGGCCGCGTACAGCGGCGCGATGTCGATGTAGATCCGGTACAGGGAAATCAGGCCGCGGTCCGTCTCGAACACGTTGCAGAACGGCAGGGTAACGGCGCTGCCGTCGTGACGCGTATACGTGACCTCGCCTTCGCACACCACCGTGTTGCCCTCGGCAACAACGCGCTGCAGATCGTGACGGACTGCGGCAATCGAGGAGAAAAATCCGCCGACGGCCGCGCGGATACCGTCATGGCCGCGGACTGCAGGCGCGGCGCCGAAGCGGAATTCTCCGTCCGGCGCTATGAAACCGAGAAAGCCCTCCGTGTCCATCGCATCGATGGACACGAAGAGCTTGCCGAAATCGACGCCCCCGAAGGAGCGGCCTGTCATTGCTGGCTGGCGTAGAAGTGAATGAGGGCCTTGACGTCGTCGTCGCTGAGCGCGTTGAGCTTCTCTTCCATCTTCTGCGGCTGCTCGCGCTCGCCCGCGCGATACTCGGCGAAGGTATCCGTCAGATAGCCCATCTGCTGGCCCGCGAGAATGCCGGCGTCGTCTTCGGGGTTCGAACCGCCTTCGGAATGGCAGCGGTCACATTCTGCTTCGTGCAGCGCCTTGCCGGCCGCGGCGAGAGCCGCATCGAAGTCCTGCTTCGCCGCAACGAACGGCTTGCCGGCATAGTAGGCGGCGACCTCGTCGATCATGTCGTCGCTCATGTCGGCGACGACCGCACACATGGTCGTGGCGGGACGGCTGGTATCGCCCTGCTTGTACTCGGTTTCCGTGCACGGCCGGCCTTCGTCGCGGAAGATGTACAGCGCATCGGAATGCACGAACTCCGACACGCCGGCAATCGTCGGTACGTCGGTCCACTGGCTGACGCCATCATTGCCGTGGCAGCCGTTACAGTTCTCGACGACGGCGTCGAGATCCGCCATCGCGGCGGAGCCGAACAGGCCGAGCGTCAGTGAAATAGCTATCGAGGTAAAGCGCTTCATGTCATCCCCTTTTCCATCTGGAAGATTGGGCAGTGTCAGTTGTACAACAGGCTTCGTTAACCGGAGCTGAACGGTGCCCACTATAAATCATGAGACAAAGATGCAACAGGCCGCAAAACGCCGTTACCACCGCTCTGCGGCCATGCCCTGTGTGCCACAGCGCAGCGCCGCCTCCAATAAGTAGACGCCGTAACTAGTGCATATTGCTTTGCGATTTGCCGTCGGCGATGGCGTGCAGCCGGTCCCAGTCACGAATCTCGATGTGACCGCGCGGCGCATGGATGGCGCCCTCGCGCTTCATGCTGGCCATCAGCCGGCAGACGGTCTCTTCGCTGAGCCCGAGCAGGCTCGCAATCTCCAGCCGCGAAAACGGCAGCGCGAAACCGCCGTTGCCCCGCGCCGATTTTGGCGTCATGAGCAGGATGAACGAGGCAATCTTGGCGGCGGCACACTTGTGCCCGAGCACCTCCATCAGGGCGCGGCTGTGGGCGAGCTGGCTGTTCATCGCCTGGATCAGCCGCATGGCCAGGTCGCCCTTGCTGCGAATCCGCTCCAGCAGGGTCCTGTGGTTGATCCTGCATGCCCGCACGTTCGAGGCCGCGATGGCGGAGTAGGCATAGCGATCGTCGTGCAGCGACTGCAGCCCCACCAGCAGGCTCTGCGGGCTGCTGAGGCCGACGATCTGCTCGCGGCCGTCCGCGTTGTGCGTGCAGATCTTGACCATGCCGTCGGATACGGCGAACAGGCAGGCACTCGGCTGCCCCTGCATGAACAGGATCTCGCCGTGGCGGAAGGCGACGCGCTGCACCAGGTCGTCGAGCATGCAGCCCAATTCGGCCGACAGGTCCGAACCGTTCAGGGCCCGAATCTCCTGGAACGGGCAATCGCAGTTACTGCATGGCATCGATAGCGTAACGTCTGCTGGGTATCCCCCCGAATGGCGGTATGTTAAGGCGTTTTTTCCACCGCGGTCGATAGCAACTTGCCGGGAAATATTTCGGTATTTACCTACTCGAAGCTGCGCTTTGTCAGTGTAGGGCCCGGATCGGCTACGTATAATTTACTGAGGTGAATCTGCGCGTTGCGGCCGCCATTCCCGGGTACGCCGAAAAGCCCGCAGGCCGCGCCCCGCAAAGTCCCTCCGCGTTGAAAATCCGTACGTAAATACCGTCGATTCGACCCTCCCGGATACGCAGATTCCACGGCCTTTTTCAACGCCGAAACTGACAAAAGTCAGTGTTGCAAAACCCGCCCTTTCCTACGCTATGCGAAGCGCTGGAAGTCCGCTCCCAACAATGCAAACAGCGGGTACCGGCCTCGATCAATTTGCAATGCATACGCATAGGAGTAGGAAAATGAACCGGTTCGACGCACTGAAACGATGGACCTGGTCGATTTTCGTCATCTGTGTCGTCGCATTCGGATTTGCCGGATGCGAAGGCGATGACGGCGCAGCGGGACCCCAGGGACCGCCAGGTCAGGAAGGACCTCCGGGACCAGAAGGCCCTCCGGGATCTGACGCACCGCCGACCAGCCTGCTGGCCCTTGAATCCTGCGGGACATGCCATGGCGACGGCTCCTTTGCTGACGCAACAGCCGTCCATGTGAAAGTCACCGCAGCGGACGTCGTCGACACCGGTGCATTCGCCAACTTTGCGGTTGCGCCGGACGCGACCGTGCCGGCAGACCTCACCATCAGCTTCAGCGTGACGGCCGACGGTGCCCCTGCAACGGACGCAACGTTCTACCGTGCTTATTTCTCGGACGGCACGACGCGCACGACCCTGACCGATAGAGTCACGGGCGATCCAGGTGATCCAACTGCTGTTCCGCCCATACCCCCCACGCCGATCACGGCCTTCTTCAACAACCTGGGCGGCGGCGATTACAGCCTCACGCTGCAAGGCGGCGTAGCCGAATTCGGCGGCACGGACGGTCGTTACCTCGTTATCGTGCGCACCGGCGCCAACCAGCTCGAGATTGCTGCCGTAGGCGATTACCCGAATCCGATCCCGCTCGCGGGGCTGGCCAGCAGCGAAGCCTGTGTCGGCTGCCACGGCGCGAGCGGCGAGGTTGGGCGGTTCTCGCCCACGGAACGCGGCGGGCACTACTCCGCGCCGATCAGTGCGCAAGCCTGCGTGGTCTGCCATCGGCCTGACGATCCGGCAACGCCGGAAGACGAAGAGCCGGGCTATATGCAGTTCTTCAGAGTCGTGCACGGCATCCACAACTCGCATGAATTCCCGGGCGAGGGATTCGTAGCGGACGGCGGCCGTCTCTATAACATTACCTACCCGACCTACATGTCGAACTGCAGCGTCTGCCACAGCGCCGACACGATCGTTCCGGCTACGGGCGGAACCGCCCTTGCCGCGGCGAACGCAATGCCGGTTTCGGGCAGAGGCTGCCTGTCATGTCATGGCTCGATGGAAAATGACGTTTGGGATTTCACCGGGTTTACGTTCCACCTGACGAATATTCCGGACCCGAACACGTTCGACTGCGCGTCGGGTTGCCACGAACCTGGCGGTCTCGCGTCTACAAAGGTCGCCGTGACCGATTTCCATAACGGCATCGAGACAGGCAACGACGGCATCATCTTTGATGGTGTCGACACCTCCGTCACCGAGGGTAACAAGTTCGTCTGGGAGATCACCGGTGCTGTCGATGACGGCACGAACCTGGCGTTTACCTGGCAGGCCACCTACGACGGCGTCGGCGTCGATCCGTGCAACGCGACCATCGGCGCAAACGCACCGCTGTTCCACGTTGGTAACACGATCCGCGTCTACCGCAACTACGCCCAGGGTGAAGACTTCATCCTCGGCCAGGATGCGGGAGCCCCGGGCCAGCCTGCACGTGTAACGCTGGACGCCACCAATACGGTTTGCGCAGGCAACGTCGCAACGACCACCATCCCGGTGGACGACGTCGATGCCGAACGCGGCAGGCTAGCCCTGGCCGGTAAGCCGCTGGTTGTCAGCGTGCTCGATCCGGCTGCGACCATGACGGTTCGCGTTCCGACGCCAACCTTCGATTGGCTCGTGGGCGATGGCGCCGCAGCTCCGGATCGCCGCGCTGTGGTCGACACTGCCAACAAGTGCCTGGCGTGCCACGTCGGTTCGCTCTACCAGCATGGCGGCGACCGCGTCGACAACGTCGACATGTGCCTCATGTGCCACAACTCGGCCTCCAACGAGAAGAACGTTCGCGTGGGCATGGGCGTGGATGCGTCCGAAGCCTATGACGGCAAGGTCGGCGAGACCTTCGAGATGAAGACGATGTTGCATCGCGTTCACTCCGCCGGCTCGCTGGGTTCGCCTCCGTACCTGGTTTATCGGAATCGCGGCATCTATGCCTTCGCACCCGATACGTCAGGTCTGCCGAACTGGCCGGGCACGGGCGCGCAGATTGTCTTCGGTTCGGAGCCGCCGTTCGAGACACCCCACAACTTCATCTCCCCGGACTACCCGCGGGCGCTGAACGCGTGCGGGGCATGCCACTCGGATACGTTTGCGTCTGTCATACCTGACCAGACCAAGGCGATGGCGACCACCGTCGACGCGGGCAGCGAAGAGTGGATCAACCAGCTCGACGATACGCTGCAGGGTGCAGCGACGACGGCTTGCATCACCTGCCACAAGGACGGTGCGGCGAAGGGCCACGCGTACCAGAACAGCTGGGTACCGCAGGTATTCCCTGAGGGTCGCAAGACGATCATCGACTCGGTGAGGTAACCCATCGGTCGAGGGCGGGCCTCCGGGCCCGCCCCGTACCGCCGAAAAGGAGAAGACAACGAGGCCGGGAGAGCAATCTCCCGGCCTTTTTTTGCGCAGATTCTGCAGTCCCTGCGATCCCGTCGCGGCGACTTAGAACCTTTCGGAATAACAGGTTCTTCTAATGCTTTCCTCAGACGTACCTGCAACACCGCCTGCGAAAGCTGAATACGTACATGTACCGAGGCGCTAGCGGTGCGTTCCTATCTCCGGCGGGCACCGGGAGACTGTAGTATCAGCAGGTGAAAAAGGACGCGGGCAGGTACAACTGCCCTCAAACAAACGCTGGGGTAACCAAAATGGCAAGTTTCATGATCCGCTCGAGCCGAATTGCATCGCTCATCCTCTTCGGCCTGTTCATTGCCGGCTGTGAAGGCAATGATGGCGCCCCCGGCGCAGACGGCGCGCCCGGGCCCGCCGGCCCTCCCGGACCTCCGGGACCGTCCACCGGCAGCGGCGTACCCGTCGATTCCGCCGACAGGATCAACATCGCGGTCAGCAGCGTTGCCGTACCTGCAGGCGGTGGCGCACCGACCGTGCAACTGACCCTGACCAACGACCTGAACCAGGGGCTGGTCGGCCTGCCGGCCGGTGACATCCGGTTCGTGCTGTCGCAGCTGACGCCCGGAACCGGCGGCAGCTCGAGCGAGTGGCAGTCCTACATCACCCGCAACACCGGGGGGATTCCGAACGGACAGGCCAACACCGAGACCGCTACGGCCGGTACCTTCGTCGACAATAACGACGGCACCTACACCTACACGTTCGCCAACGACCTCGACGCCTATCCGGCCGGTCCCGTATTCGATGCGGCCAAGACCCATCGCATCGGCATCGAGATCCGCGGCCAGGCGCCGATCTCGTCGAACGGCATCTTCACGTTCGTGCCGGCGGGCGGTGACCCCACCTTCGAACGCAGGATCGTCGACAACGACACCTGCAACGCCTGCCACGACCGCCTCGAGTTCCACGGCGGCCCGCGCACCGACGTCGACTACTGCGTGACCTGCCACAACCCGTACTCGATCGACGGCGACACCGGCAACACGGTCGATATGAAGGCCTTGATTCACAATATTCATGCCGGCCGCAGCGATTACGTGATCATCGGTTTCGGCGGCACGGTTCATGACTATAGCGAAGTCGTCTGGACCCAGGACATCCGCAACTGCCAGACCTGCCACGAAGAAAGTGACGCCAACACACCGCAGGCGAGCAACTGGCGCGAAGTGCCGAACCGTGCGGCCTGTGGCACGTGTCACTACGACGACGGTGACCCGAACAACTTAGAGCACGATTACGCCATCGAAGACGGTATCCATCCGGCCGGCCTCGTATTCACCGAGGATAGCCAGTGCGTGAACTGCCACGGTCCGGACGCGACCATTGGCGGCGGCGCCTTGCAGGTCGCGAGAGTCCACGAGATCCCGACGCAGCTCGCGAGCGCGGCGTTCCAGTTCAACATCCTGAGCGTCACCAACACGGCGGTCGGCGAATTCCCGGTCGTGCAGTTCTCGGTCACCGATCCGACCAACGGCGACGCCCCGTACAACATCCAGACGGACGTCGAGTTCACGACCTGCACCTTCGGCGCGAGCCGCCTCGCGGTCAGCGTCGGCTGGAGCACCAGCGACTACACCAACACCGGCAGCGGCAATTCGCCCGCGCAGCCGGTGTCGATGAACCCGCTGACGGCCTGCGGCGGTGCTTCGACGGACAACGGCGACGGCACGTTCACCGTGACCTCGCCGACGGCCGTTCCCGCCGGCGTCACGGGCACGCTGGCCGTCACCATCGACGGTCATCCGGCCGTTGACATCGACGGCACCATCGAGCGCATCGCGGTCACCAACGCCGTGGAATACGCCATCGTGACCGGTACGGAAGTCGTGCCACGCCGCAACGCGGTCGCCATCGAGCGCTGCGACCAGTGCCACAACCAGCTCTCGATGCACGGCAACAACCGCACGGACGAGCCGGAAGTCTGCGTCGTCTGCCACAACCCGAACGCGACCGACGTCAATCGCCGCAATCCGCCGTGCTCCGACGATATCGGCGCCGACGACGCGCCGATCGACATGAAGCGCATGATCCACCTGCTGCATGCGAGCGGCGCCACGGGCGTGCCCTACGAGGTCTGCGGCTTCGGCAACAATTCACATGTCTACAACGTCACGTACCCGGGCCACCTCAACAACTGTGAGGGCTGCCACGAGCCCGGCGGCTATTACCCGGTCGACCCGGCGGCCGTGCTCGGCACGACGATCGACGTGGGCGCCGATCGGGCCTCGCCGATCGACGACGTCGTGATCTCGCCGAATGCAGCGGTGTGCTCGAGCTGCCACGTCTCCAGCCTGGCGAAGACGCACATGGAGCAGAACGGCGCCGACTTTGCCGCCACCAAGGCGGCGGACAGCACGCTGATCTCATCCGGCGTCGAGAGCTGCCAGCTCTGCCACGGCGCGGGACGCTCGGCCGGTGTGGATGAAGTGCATGGCGTAAGCGACTTCCAGTTCAATTGATTAACGGGAAAGGATGCTGCCATGAGGCTGCTCTCACTAGTAATCGCAGGAACCCTGCTGGCCAGCCTGGCCGTCAGCACCGCTGACGGCCAGGAAGGGCCGGACTACAGCCGCGAAGGCGCCGATACCTGCCTGTCGTGCCACGAAGACGAGTCGACACTCGCCGTCTTCCGCACCAAGCACGCAGTACCCTCGGACCCGCGCGGCCCGTTCGGCCATGGCCAGCTGCAGTGCGAAGCCTGCCACGGGCCGGGCAACGACCATGCCGGCCGCGTGCGCCGCGGCCAGGAACGCCCGGCGATCCCCTACTTCCACTTCGGCAGTACGGCAACCGTGGCAGAGCAGAACGCGCAGTGCCTCGACTGTCACAATAGCGGCGTCGGCTTCGGCTGGCACGCCGGTGAGCACCCGGTCGACGAGGTCGCCTGCGTGGACTGCCACCAGATGCACATCGCCCGCGATCCCGTGCTGCAAACGGCGACCCAGCCGGACGTCTGCTTCGGCTGCCACCAGGCGCAGCGCACCGAGTCGATGAAGGCGTTCTCCCATCCGTTCTTCCAGGACAAGATGGACTGCGCCGGCTGCCACAGCCCGCACGGTGACGAAGTCGCCACCAGCCTCGTGCGCCAGACGATCAACGACACCTGCCAGCAGTGCCACGCCGAGCAGCGTGGGCCATATCTCTGGGAGCACGCACCCGTCAGCGAGGATTGCACGTTGTGCCATTCGCCGCATGGCTCGAACCATCCGGGCATGCTCACGAAGCGCGCGCCGCTGCTGTGCCAGAGCTGTCACTCGCAGTTCGGCCACCCGAGCGTCGCCTTCGGGCCCGACGAGCTCGCGAGCGGCACGCCCTCGCGGTTCCTGCTCGGGCAGAGCTGCCTGAATTGCCACTCCCAGGTGCACGGATCGAACCATCCCTCCGGCTCCAAACTGATGCGGTGACGATGATGAACAACACGCAATCGAAACTGTTACTCGCTCTCGGCGCCATCGCACTCGCGCCGGCCGTTGGGGCGCAGGAAGTCGATACCAGTGAATGGGCCTGTGAGTACTGCCCGTTCCCGGAAGGCCACCAGGGAGACTACGAGGCGGGCGCCGGCAGCGTCAGCGACGACTCGGCCTATTTCGGCAATGCGACCGGTTACGACGAAGAGGGTGCTTACGGCAACCTCGACGGCGATGGCTCTTACGCGAGCGGCGCCTATCGCATGGACTGGACCGTCGAAGACCTCGGCCTCGACTCCCGCGCCGCGGAACTCGAAGGCAGCCATGCAGGAAAATTCGACTACAACATCGGTTTCCGGCAGCTGCCGTACCGGCAGTTCAACACGACATCGACGGTCTTTGCGGAGACCGCCGATTCACTGCTGTTGCCTGCCGGCTGGGTCCGCGCGGGTACGACCGATGGCTTCACCCAGCTCGACTCGAGCCTCGTGAGCCGCAACATCGAGAGCGACCGCAACATCTACACGATTGGCGGCCGCTATCTTGCAGGCAGCCGCTTCAGCTTCTCGCTGGACTACCGGCGCCAGGAGAATGAAGGCAACAAGATCCAGGGCGGTTCGACGTTCACGAACGCGAGCCTGCTGCCGATGCCGTTCGACTACGTCACGGACGAAGTCGACTTCGAAGCACGTTACGGCGCTGACAACAGCTTCGTGGCACTCAGCTGGTACTTGTCGGACTTCCAGAACGACAATACCGCGTTGTTCTGGCAACAGCCCTTCACGGGTGCGGCCGGCGCGGATACGCTGGCGCAGGCACAGGCGCCCGAGAGCCGCTTCCAGCAGCTGACGATCGCCGGCGGTTACTCGTTCCCGGAACTGCGCACGGTCATGAGCCTGTCCGCATCCATGGGGCGGATAACCCAGGACACGGCCTTCCTGCCGTACACGACCAACGCCAATCTCGCCACGGACCCGCTGGCGCGGCCGTCGCTGGACGCCGAGGTGGATACCACCAATTTCGCCGCGGGCATTACGTCTCAGGTATTCGAAAAGGGCCGTATCAACTTCAGCTACCGCTACGACGAGCGCGATAACACGTCCGTCCAGGACACCTGGAACCGCGTCATCGTCGACACCTTCCCGGACGGTGGTGAGGAGCTCAACATCCCGTACAGCTTCGAACGCTCTCACCTCGGCCTCAGTGGCGATTACGACCTGTTCGACATGCTGAAGGTGTCCGCGGGCTACGACCGCAAGGACGTCGACCGGACCTTCCAGGAGGTCGCCTCGCAATCCGAGGACACCGGCTGGGGCCGCGTGCGCATTCGCCCGGGCAAGGGCTTCGACATCGACCTGCGCGGTGGCGCATCGACGCGCGACGTGGACAACTACGACGAAGCGTTCGCGGCCGCGACCGGCCAGAACCCGCTGATGCGCAAGTACCACCTCGCCTATCGCTACCGTCAATTCGGCGATGCGACGATCAGCTGGTCGCCGGCCGGCGCACCGGTTTCGGTCTCGCTGACGGGCCTGTTCGCGGATGACGAATACACACGTTCCGAACTCGGCCTCACCGACGCCGATGAAATCAGCCTTGCGCTCGACTTCGGCTGGTCGGTCTCGGAGAACACGTCGCTCTACTTCAACACCGGTTTCGATATGATCGAGTCGACCCAGTTCGGCAGCGAGTCCTTCGCCGAGCCCGACTGGCGTGCCGACAACGAGGACGAGTTCAGGACCACCGGAGTCGGCGTCAATTTCCGCGAACTGGGCGAGCGCTTCGACCTGCAGCTCGACTACATGCGCTCCGAAGGCACGTCGAGCATCGAACTCGATTCGGCGGCCGATCCGGCGGCGCAGTTCCCGGACCTCGAAACCACGCTCGACTACCTGAGAGTCCGGCTGGGCTTCAGGCAGTCGGATCGCATCGAGTGGAACCTGTACGCGCTGTACCAGACCTTCGAAACCGAGGACTGGGCGCTACAGGGCGTGACGCCCGATGCATTGCCGCTGCTGTTGTCGCTCGGCGCAACGCCGTACGACGACGAGCAGGTCATCGTCGGCCTCGGCTTCCGCTACAAGATGGGCGGCAAGAAAAAAGCAGAGTAGATCCTCCGCCCGCAGGAGCGGGCCTGGGCCCGCGACCGATCCCAGCCTCGAACCAGTCGCGGTTCGAGAACCGCTCCTACGGACTCGTTCAACCCCGCCCATGTCCTGTAGGAGCGGGCCTGGGCCCGCGATCGATCTCAGCCTCGAAGCAGTCGCGGTTCGAGAACCGCTCCTACAGGATACCGCCCCGGCCCATGTAGGAGCGGGCCTGGGCCCGCGATCGATCTCAGCCTCGA
This sequence comes from uncultured Gammaproteobacteria bacterium, assembly GCA_963712755.1. Taxonomy (GTDB): domain Bacteria; phylum Pseudomonadota; class Gammaproteobacteria; order Steroidobacterales; family Woeseiaceae; genus UBA1847. Next base: position 218,812 of record CAVQIY010000003.1, read on the forward strand.
AGCAGTCGCGGTTCGAGAACCGCTCCTACAGGATACCGCCCCGGCCCATGTAGGAGCGGGCCTGGGCCCGCGATCGATCTCAGCCTCGAAGCAGTCGCGGTTCGAGAACCGCTCCTACAGGATACCGCCCCGGCCCATGTAGGAGCGGGCCTGGGCCCGCGATCGATGCCACGCGTTGCGCCGGGGCTAAAACCGGACGGTAATCCCCGCAAACGTCTCCACCTGGCTCAGCATCCTGCCTTCCAGGCGTATGGCGCAGACGTTGAGGTCCGGCCCCGTGCTGCAGAACAGGTCGGTGCTGCTGCTGACCAGGGTGCCGTAGGCGCGCGCCTCGACGCGAATGCCGACGCGCGACGTCGGCAGGAACTTCATGCCGACACCGATCGAGCCGGAGAAGAACGTATCGCTGTTCGACTCCGCCGAACGGGTGCGGACATGCGTGCCGCCCAGCGTGAATGCGAGATAAGGACGCGCCACCTCCCCTTCAAACTGGTAGGTGCCGCCCAGCTGCAGCACGTGCAGGTCGACGTCGACCTCCGGGTCGTTGGTCGTCGCGCCCGAGTATGCCGCTTCGGTCTGCTGTTGCGAGTACAGTATTTCCCACTGGGTGGGATCCTTGTGGCGGAAATTGAGGATCAGCCCGAAACTCGGTGAGTCGTCCAGCTCGTAGCTCCCGTCCGTTGCGTCCTCCTCGAACGTGCCGCCGAAGCGGTATGCACCGAAAGCCGTGATCTCGGTGGTCGCCTCCTGCGCCTGCAGCAAGGCGGGAAACAGCAGCATCAAGCTAACAAGCGCTCGCTTCATAGTGGTGGCTCCTGGAGCCTCTGGGACGCGGATTCAGTTTACCCGAAAAGCAAACGGCCCCACGAGGGGGCCGTCGCTTGTTCCACTTCGAGCAGTTCTTACTGCGGCTGGTAGGAGAACCGCACGTAGCCGACGCGTCCCGGTATGTCGTGCACTACCGGGTTGAAGCCGATGACGCCGCAGTTCTGGCATACCGGCGGATCTTCGTCCAGCACGTTGTTGAAACCGACCGTGAAGGTCATCGATTCGTCCGCGAAGCTCGGGTTCCAGCTCAGCCGCAGGTCCGTGAACATCGCCGAGTCGAGCTTCGTTCCCTCGTTCTCCATTTCGTCGAACCAGCGGAAGCGCAGCGAACCGCTGAAGCGATTCATCGCCCAGCCGACCGAGGTAACCGCGCGCCACTCCGGGAACGCCCTGAAGAAGGTCTCGTCCGGCGCCTGGCCCGTCAGGTCGTTGACCGACTGGCTGCCGTCCGGGTTGTTCGTGATCTCCTTGTACTCGGCCAGGTGCGTCGCGTCGAAGTCGAGCGTGAAGGTGCCGACGCTCGTCTCGGGGCTCAGGTAGCTGAACGCGATGTCGTAGCCCGATGCATCGATGCCGCCCAGGTTCTGCAGCCTGTTCTGCACGGTATCCAGCTGCCCGGAACTCGTGCGCGGCGTGTTGGCGCAGAACACGGGGTCGAGCGTTTCGACGCAGGCTTCGATCAGTCCGCCGGGACTCAGGCCCTGCACGGCCGAGTCGATCTCGACACTGTAGTAGTCGACCGACAGCGTGATGCCGTCCGACCAGGCCTGGCCTTCCGACCACGCCGGGCTGTAGACGACGCCGAACGTGACGTTATCCGACTCTTCCGGCTCGAGCTCGTCGTTGCCGATCGACAGCGCGGACAGCTGGGGATTGGTCTGTAACAGTCCCGGAGCCACACCGAGCGCCGCACAGTTGGCCTGGATGTTGGCCGGCTGAGCCGCATCACGACCACCGTTCTCGGCCCCTTCTGTACCCTCGTAGTCCGCGCAGGGATCGAGGAACGTGAAGTCTTCGCGTGCCGCACCGCCGAACAGTTCGCCGATGCCCGGCGCCCGGAAGCCCGTCGATACCGAACCGCGGAACGAGAGCTGGTCGAACGGCCGCCACAGGCCGCTGACCTTGTACGTCTCCTTCGAGCCGGACGTGCTGTAGTCGGAGCTGCGCGCAGCCACGTTGACTTCGAGCAGGTCGGCAAGCGCCACGTCGGCGATCAGCGGAATATTGAGCTCGCCGTAGAACTCGGTGACGTCGAAGCCGCCGGCCGTCGGGCCCGAGGGAATACCGGCCGTCTCACCGCTGGCCGCGATCGGGTCCGGCCGGAACGAGCCTTCGTGGTCGCGGTATTCGATACCCGCGGCGAAGCCCATCGTACCGGCTGGCAGGTCCAGCACGTCACCGCCGATATTGAACGCGAAGTTCTTCAGCGTCTGTTCGCTGAAATCGCGCTGCGTGTAGCGCACGAAATCCAGCATCTCCTCGGTGATCGAGCCGGTGCCATCCGGACCCTGCCCGCCGAAGAAATTGAACGGCACGCAGTTCGGCGTGGCGTTGCAGACGTCGATGGGGCCCATCGCAACCTGCAGCCTGGCCGCATTGTGCGAGTTGTACTTCTCCTGGAAACCGCGGTTGTCGCCGTAGCCTGCCGTGAGGTCCCAGTAGAAGTTGCGGCCGGCGCCCTGGAACTCGCCCTCGAGGCCCGCCATGAACATGTAGGTATTGACGTCCTGGAAGAACAGGCGGCCACCCGACTCCAGCGGCCGGCGGCCGAAGAACTCCAGGTTGCCGTTGGCAACGGAGAGGTCGAGGCCCGTGAAGTTGTACGGGTTCGTCGCCGAGATCACGAAATTATCAGTGATCCGAGTGCCGCAGCCGGCACCCAGGCACAGTGGCTCGGGTGCCGCCTTGGTCTCGGACGAGCGGTTCGTGTACGACGCCCGCGCGAACAGCGTTACATTCGGTGCGACGTCGTGCCGCACGTTCGCGTAGACATTGACGCGCTCGTTGGGCGTGCGCAGGAAGTTGAACCCCGGCCCGTTGAAATTGAAGCGATCGGCCGTGGAGAACGCGTGGAAGTCCGCGCCGCCGTCCGGATCGTTGGGATCCCATTGCGGGATGTTCGCACCGCCGTCATTCAGCACGCCGTCATTCAACGTGATGTCCTGGAAGCCGCCGTCCGGGCCGATGTTGGGCCCGAAAACGAGTCGTGCCTGCGGTGTGAACGAGGAACAGCCGCCCGCATCGCAGCTCGTGGCATCGGGTGTCGGGAATTTCGAGCGGTCGCGATCCCAGGTCTCGACGCCGCGCTCGTCCCGGTAGCCCATGCTCAACACGAAATGCGTCGTGTCGTTGCCGCCGCCCCACAGCGCGGAGAACTCGTACGACTCGCCATCGTTGTCCTCGATGTAGCTGCCCGCCTGTGCGTCGAGGCGGAAGCCCTCGAAGTTCTGCCGCGTGATGATGTTGACGACGCCGCCGATCGCGTCGGAGCCGTAGATCGCGGACGCGCCGTCCTGCAGGATCTCGACGCGCTCGATGACGTTGTCGGGAACTGTGTTCAGGTCAACTGCGGTCGGTACCCCGGACGCGGACGCGCCGGCGATCCAGCGCTTGCCGTCCACGAGCACGAGCGTGCGCTTCGCGCTCAGGTTGCGAATCGAGAGTTCCACCGCGCCAGCGCCTATGCCGGAACCGTCCTGCGGGAAGCCGGAGTTGCCCGGCACGTTGAATTTCGAATTGATCGCGGAACCCGTGATCGGCAACTGCTGCAACGCATCGCCGAGATTCGTCATGCCGGTCTGCTCGATTTCAGCCGCGCCGATCTCCATGATCGCCACGGGTTCGTCGAGCGGATTGCGCCGGATGCGCGAGCCGGTGACGATCACCTCTTCCATTGCTTCTGCCTCTTGAGCACGCGCGAGATCCGCGGGTGTCATCGCGAGGCTGAGAACCAGGGCGGAAGCCCCGGCCAGTGCGATTGAAGTCTTCATGTATCCCCCTTCGGTTGATGCCTGGTGTTGTGTTACGACAACGAAACGACCTGCTCGTTATTGAAACCGGAGTCGAACCCGTAAGCGACTGTTTCCTATGTGACCGTTTGGCCTCGAGTCCGTTTCAGACCGTACTTGAATTAAGCCTAGTATATGCCTGCACGTTTGCAATGTTGCGTCCAGACTACGCTAGTGGCACAGCTTTTGCGCGGTTTTGATGAAGCCTGCAATCGACCGCTGCGATCGGTGATAATCCGGGCATGCCCCGAGATGCAAAAAAGCGTACCGGCCTGCGGCGCTTCGTACTGATCGCGCTCGCGGCGGTCGTCGCCATCGCCGCCGTCTACGTGCTCGAACTCGCGATTCCGAAGCGCGACTACTTCGTCGAGCGCCGCGGCACGATCGAGACGGTCGACCTCGTCGAGTCCGCAGACGGCGGCGTGGTGCAGCAGGCGATACGGCTCGAATCCTCGACCGGGCTGGCCGTCGACATGCGTCTCGTCCGCCCCGCGGTCGAGCCCGGCGAAACGCTGCCCGTCATCGTCGTGATGGGCGGCGAAGGCACGGGAAAGAACGCGGTCGACCTGGTCGGCGCGCCGCAGGGCATCGCCTACCTGGCCCTGGACTACCCGTACGAGGGTGACCAGGAGCTCGACGCGTTCTGGGAATCGCTGACGGCGATACCGGGCATCCAGCAGGCGTTCCTCGACTCGCCGCCGGCGATGTCCCTTGCCCTGGACTGGGCGCAGCAACAGGACTGGTTCGACGCCGGCAACGTCGAACTCGTCGGCGCGAGTCTCGGCGTGCCGTTCACGGCGGTGGCCGGCGCGCTCGATACACGATTCACGCGCGTCTGGCTGCTGCACGGCGGCGCGAAAAACGTCCCCTGGGTCATGTACGTCGGGCGCCGCTACGTGGAAAACGAGTTCCTGCGCGGCCTGCTGGCGCGCGCCGCGCTGTTGCTGGTCTACGGCAACTCCTTCGAGACCCTGGACTGGATTCCCGCGATCGCTCCGCGGCCGCTCGTCATCGTGGCGGCGAAGGACGACGATTTCGTGCCGCCCGAAGCGCAGCAGCCGTTCGTCGACGCCGCTGAGGCCAGTGAACACATCGAGATCGTCTGGACCGATGGCCGGCACATCCGTCCGACCCGCCGCGAGGAGCTGCAGCAACTGCTCGACATCGTGCTGAGCCGCATCGACCGGCGGGAGCCGGCCGAGTGAAGCGCAAAGCGACCCGGCTGCTCCTCATCGCCGCCGCCGCGCTGCTGCTCCTGATCGCGGCGACCGCGCTGGTCATCAACCTGTATCGCGACGCCATCGCGCTCGGCGTCGCCCGCGCCGCCGTGGGCGACAGCGGCATCGAGGTCACGGACGTATCGGTTGCTTCGATCGGTTCTTCCGAAGTGCTGTTCGATGCCATCGTCCTGCAACTGGCCGGCGGCGGCGTGCTGTACGTCGAGGGCATCACGCTGCCGGTGCGTTTCAGTGGTCTCCGGGACGGCAGGCTGCACGTCGAATCCGTGACCTACACGCCCGGCCCCGGCGACGCGGCCCCGGTGCCGCTCGCCGCGGGCTTGCAGGCGTTCCTCGACGCCCCCGGGGCGACGCCGGGCGCCATGATCGAAGTCGACCGGGTCGTGTTGCCCGGCATGCCCGTCATCACCGGCCTCGCGTGGCACGCGGACCTGCTGAACCCGACGCTGCGGGCGACGATCGCGAATTTCGAGCTCTTCGTAACCACCACCGGGCTCGGCGCAGGCGAGCACAAGGGAACGATCCGCGCGCTGCTGCCCGACGACACCGAGGTGCTGATGACGGCGCTCCGCGTCGCGCCGGACGGACCGGGCTTGCGCGTCGAAGGCAGCGTCAACGCCGTGCTCGGGCCGTTCCTGCCGGTGCTGCATGCCGCCGGTGCCGTGCCCGCCGGGGTCACCGCACTCGATGTGGTCGTCGACGGCACGTTCGGCTTCAGGCTCGATGCGGACGAGACCTTGCCGGTCGAGATCCGCGCCGACGTCGACGCGGCGCCGGGCGCGGCGCTCACCTACGACGCCGGGGGCTCCCCGGTGCGCGTGTCGATCATCGAATCGGCCGGGGTCGGCGCGACGCTGGAGTACCCGTCGCTCGACTGGTCCGCGCGCACGGCGCAGGCGACACTCTCGATCGATGGACCGGACTTCGAGCTGCCCCCCGTGCATCTGCAGAACAGCGAATGCCGCGCCGGTATCCGCTGCAGTACCGCACTGGACGTCGCGTTCGAGAACCTCGCCCTCGGCGCGGTGAGCGTCGACGGGGTCGCGGCCGGCAGTGCGGCCGTCGAGTTCGCGGGCGGCGAGGACCGCTGGGAAGCCTCGGCAGCGGACACCCGCCTGACGCTGAAACGGCCGGCGATCGGCGGCCGCCGCGTCATCGCCCCGGCCGTCCACGCGGACCTCGCGGCCGCCGACGGCAGGCTGTCGGCCGCCGTGCGGTTCGCCACGCCGGAAGGCGGTCTCGCCGGGACCGCGGCGCTCGCGCACGACCTCGAGAACGGCCGCGGCGAATTGACCCTGGATGCCGCCACGATCGATTTCGCTGCGCTGCCGCTGGCGGGCCTCTTCATCGACTGGCCTTACGACTGGAACGTCGAAGCCGGCAAGGCAAGCGTGAACGCGGAGATTCGCTGGCAGGAGACGGACGCCGGCTTCGCCGTGACGGGCACGGTAGCCGCGACCGCAGACGACCTCGCCGGCCGCTATGCCGAGATCGGCTTCGTGGGTTTCAGCACCCGGATCGACGCCGGGATCGGCCCGCAAGCGGCGGTCACGCTGCAGCCGGCACGGTTCGACGTCGCGCTGGTCGACGTCGGCTTTCCCGTCGAGGACATCAGCGGCATCGCAACACCCGATAGCGGGGATTCAGCGATCGCCGTGAGCGACCTCACGATGAGCCTGCTCGGTGGAACCGTCACCGCCGACCCGTTCCGCTTCGACCTGGATGCGGACAGGAATCAATTGATGCTCAGGGCCAGCGGCATTCAGCTGCCGTTAATGGCTGGCCTTGCAGACTTGGAAGCCATAACCATCAGCGGCAGCGTATCGGGACGGATTCCAGTGACCATTCGAGGCAACAAGGTGATCATCGACGGCGGCCGCCTCGAGAACGATCCGCCGGGGGGCGTCATCCGTTACGGCGGCGCCGCCGCCGGGAATGTCGTGGACGACGGCTCGCAACTCGGCGTCGTCACCCGGACGTTGCGGAATTTCGAATTCGACTCGCTCAGTTCCGCGGTCGAGTACGCCGAGAACGGCGACCTGGTATTGCAGATGCGGCTCAAAGGGATCAACCCGGACGTCGATCCCACGCAGCCGGTGATCCTGAACCTCAACGTGCAGAACAACGTCCCGCAGATGTTGCGCAGCCTGCAGGCGACGCGGTCCATCGGAGACGTGCTCGAGCAGAGGCTCTCGAAATGACGCTTCCGGCACCGCTGGGCATACGCTAAGCTGGTCGGGGTTGCTCCGAAGGTACTGACCATGTCCAGATATATACTGACCAGCGTTCTCCTGATCCTGCTCGCAGGCTGCAGCCCGACCGTCAGGGTGGAGGCACCCAAGGAGCCGATCGAGATCAACCTGAACGTCAAGATCGAGCACCATATTCGCGTACAGGTCGACAAGGAACTCGAAGACCTGTTCGAAGAAGACAGTGAGCTGTTTTGAGGGGCCATACCATGAAACCCGATTTGATGAGGCAATTCGTCGCAACGCTGCTGCTCGTGCTGGCCTTCCAGGGCGCGTGGGCCATCGACATCCAGGCCGCCAAGGAACAGGGGCTGGTGGGTGAAGCCAATACCGGCTACCTGGCCGCGGTCGGCACGCCCAGCGCGGAGGTAAAGGCCCTGATCGACGAGGTCAATGCGAAACGCAAGGCCGAGTTCCAGCGCACCGCCGAGAAGACGGGCGCAACCCTGCAGCAGGTGCAGGTCCGCTTCTACGAACTGGCCGTGCAGCGTACGGCGCCGGGGCACTACTACCAGGACGCGAGCGGCAACTGGCAGCGAAAATAGTCGCGGGCTGACGCGTCAGTCGAAGCGCGTGTAGTTCATCGCCGCGTCGACACGCTCCCGGGCCATCCGCACGGCCGCTGCGCGCGGCGCTGTCCCGTCGCGGTCCGCGCGCTCCAGCATCTCCGCCGTGTTCGCGCGCACCTTCTCGTCGATCGCCGCGAACGCATCGCGCTTGCGGCCGCCCGCAAACTCGACCGCCGCGCAGATGACGCCGCCGGCGTTGGCGATGAAGTCGGGAATGCAGAGCACGCCGCGTTCGTGCAGCATGTGCTCGGCCTCTTCCGTGATGCCGATGTTCGCCCCCGGCACGATGAAGCGCGCCCTGACCGTCGCCTGGTTGTCGGCGCGGATCACGTCCGGCCGCGCAGCGGGGATCAGGAGATCGCAGTCCACGCCGATGATCGCGTCGCGCTCGATCTGCCGCCCGCCCGCGAAGTCGGCCATGTTGCCGTTGGCCTCCTTGTGCGCGATGAGCGCGGCGACGTCGAGTCCGTCCGGCTGGTACACGGCGCCGGTAATGTCGGCGGCCGCAACGATGCTTGCGCCCTTCTCCGAGAAGAACCGCGCGGCATGCTTGCCGACCGCCCCGAAGCCCTGGATGGCGACGCGCATGCCGGGAAACGTCATGTTCACCTTTTCCCTGGCGACGTCGGCGCAGACCAGCAGGCCGAACGCAGTAGCACCGACCTCGTCGAGGGGGATGCCGCCGAGTTCACGGGGCAGGCCCGCGCTGCGGCCACCCTCGTCCCGTATGAAGGCCATTGCCGCTTCGTTGGTGCCCATGTCGGGGCCGGGGATGTAGTCGGTAATGCCCCTGATGCCCTGCGCGAACGCGCGTATCCACTGTTCCTTCAGGGCCGGATCCATCATGGGATCGCCGAAGATGACCGACTTCGCCCCGCCGTGCGGCAGGCCCGCCGCCGCGTTCTTCAGGGTCATGGCACGTGCCAGCCGGAAGCACTCCTCGAACGACACGTCGGGCGCCATGCGCGTGCCGCCGATGGCCGGTCCGCAGGCCACGTTGTCGACCACCACGATCGCCTTCATGCCCAGCGTCGGCTGGTAGAGATGCAGCACCGCCTTGGGACCGAGATCGTCGCAGAAACGAAACTCCGCCTCGGTCACGCCGGCCCCCTTCACGCTGTCTTCTTTTGCTCCAGCTCTGCGGCCATGCTGTCGCGAATCAGGTACTTTTGAACCTTTCCGGTGACCGTCATCGGGAACGCGTCGACGAAGCGTATATATCTTGGAATCTTGAAGTGCGCCAGCTTGCCCTGGCAGTACTCCCGGATCTCCGCTTCGCTCACTGTCTGTCCTTCGCGTAGTTTTATCCATGCGGCGACCTCCTCGCCAAATTTCGGGTCGGGCACGCCGACGACTTCGACCTGCTCGACCATGGGGTGCGTGTACAGGAATTCTTCGATCTCGCGCGGGTAGATGTTCTCGCCACCGCGGATCAGCATGTCCTTGCTGCGGCCGACGATACGGAGGTAGTCGTTCTCGTCCATCGTCGCGATGTCGCCGGTGCGGATCCAGTGCGCCGCGTCGATGTCCTTCGCGGTGCGCTCCGGGTCGCCCCAGTAACCGCGCATGACGTTGTAACCGCGGGTGCAGAGCTCCCCGGGCTGGCCGCGCGGCACGATGCGGCCGTCTTCGTCGATGACCTTGATCTCCGTGTTCGGCAGCGGCCTGCCGACAGTGCCGACGCGCAGTTCGACCGGGTCGCCGGGCAGTGTCTGGGTCGATAACGGCCCTGTCTCCGTCATGCCGTAACCGATGGTGATCTCGACGAGATGCATCTCGTCGATGACCCGGTGCATGAGCTCGACCGGGCACGGCGCGCCGGCCATGATCCCGGTGCGCAGCGACGACGTGTCGCAGGCGGCGAACCCGGGCTCGTCGAGCATCGCGATGAACATCGTTGGCACGCCGTGGACCGCCGTGCAGCGCTCCTGGTCGATGGCCGCCAGGCACGCCTGCGCGTCGAAACCGGCCGCCGGCAGCACGATCGCCGCGCCGCTCGACGTGCACAGCAGCGTCCCGAGCACCATGCCGAAGCAGTGGTACATCGGCACCGGCATGCACAGCCGGTCGCGCTCGGTGAATTTCATGATGCTCGCCGACATGCTCGCATTGTTGACGATGTTGTGATGCGTCAGCGTGGCCGCCTTCGGGGAGCCGGTCGTGCCGCTCGTGAACTGGATGTTGATGGGTGCGTCGAAGTCCAGGTTCGCCGCAACATCAGCGAGCGCTTCGAACTGCTTCGCTCCCGCCCGCTGGGCAACGTCGTCGAAATTGAACATGCCGGCCGAACGCCCGGTGCCGAGACGAATGACGGTCCTGAGGTCCGGCAGGCGCACCGCGTGCAGTTCGCCGGGCGTGGCCGCACCCAGCTCCGGCGCGAGTTCGTGCAGCATGCCGATGTAGTCGCTGGTCTTGAACGTGGCCTCCGTGACGAGAGCACGGCAGCCGACCTTCCTGAGGGCGTACTCGAGTTCGCCGACGCGATAAGCGGGGTTGATGTTGACCAGCACCAGGCCCGCGTACGCAGTGCCGAATTGCGTCACCAGCCACTCGGCGCGGTTGGGTGCGAGCATACCGACGCGGTCGCCCGGCTCGAGACCGAGCGCCAACAGACCCGCGGCGAAGTTCCTCGCCCGCTCCCTGAGCTCCCGCCAGTTCCAGCGGACTCCCTGGTCGACGACGATCAACGCATCGTGGTCAGGCCAGCGGCGCGCTGCCGTGTCCAGCAGCTGCCCGACGGTTACCCCGAGCAGGGGCGTGTCACCGCTCCCGTGTGCATAGCTCAGCAACGCCATACTCCGGTGCGTTCCAACCTGCTGTCATTAAGCCGAATGCGCCGAATTTCTTCACTTCGTACTTTCAACAAGCCGTTGCGGCAACTACGGGTTGCCGCATTTTCCGGCCTTGCGCCGGTTCCGGCACATTTATGTCAAGCGGCTGCGCCGCCGCAATATACTTGCCGCATGAGGAAAGCCCAGTTACCGGCGCCGCTGCTGGCGGCCATGGCCGCCGCCGTCGCGCTGGCGGCCTGCGCTACGCGCATACCCGTCGGCACGGACTTCCGGGAAGCGACGGACGACCTCGAGCAGGTCGTCAACCTGCGCTTCGTGACCAATCGCAGGCTCGCCGCGTCCGGCTCGGCGGGGCGTTACTTCGGTGACGACCACGGTGACCTGTCGGCCGGGAATTGCCGCGTCGGCTTCCGGACCGGCGCCAGCCGGGGCGAGGTCCTGCGGGTGGACACCCGCCCCATCGAGACGGTCTTTTCGAACATGGCGCCGGGCCCGTTCGTCATCTACGTGCACGGCTACGGCGAGTACTTCGCCAAGAACTGCTGGCGGGCGGCATTGCTGCAGCAGCGCCTGGGGCTCGACAACCGGATGCTCCTGTTCTCGTGGCCGTCGAGTTCTTACCTGACCTATGCGGGCGACGCAAAGGACCTCGAGCGAAGTATCGACGAGCTCAACAGCCTGCTAACGCTGGCTGCGGAAGCCGTCGGCCACGACCGGGTCGTGATCATGGCGCACAGCATGGGATCGCGCGGCCTCGTCGATGCCCTCCGGGCACGCGGCGAGGAGGCGAAATTCGGTCACGCGATTTTCGTCGCCCCGGATATCCGCCGCGACGTGTTCAGCGACAACGCGGCCATGCTGCAGCAGAAAGTCTCGGATATCACCGTCTACATGTCGGACAGCGACCGCGTGCTGTGGCTGTCCACCACCGTCAACGTCTCGGGTCGGCTCGGCGTGGCCAGGGAGTTCGACCTCGAGCACACGACCGTCATCGACGTAACGGCGACCGGCACGAACGATATCTCCGGGCACCTGTACCACATGCTCAACCCGGCCGTGATCGAGGATCTTCGTGTACTGCTGGGAACGGACCCGCCGGACGCAGCGCGCAAATTTCATCGCATACCGCAAACGACGCCGGGCTTCTGGCGGCTGGAGCCGGTCCCCTGACATTCTCCTGCCGGCATTCGTACAATGCCCGGTATACCAGGAGAGGGACTCGCCATGAAGGACAAAGTAGCTGCATTCGCAACCGTGGATCCGTTCGCCGGGATGACCGGGCAGGACCCGGGCCGGGGACAAAACCTCGTCGGTGGCCGGTGGCTGTCCGCCGGCGCGGTGCGCGACGATATCGTCGACCCGATGAACGGCAGCCGCTTCCTGGAGATACCGGATACGACGGACTTCGGGCCGTTCATCGCGGGCCTCGAGAGCTGCCCCAAGACCGGGCTCCACAACCCGATGAAGAACACCGATCGCTACGTGATGCTCGGCCGGGTGTGCGCGCGTGCCGCCGCACTGCTCGCGGAGAAGGACGTCGCGGATTATTTCACCCGTCTCGTCCAGCGCGTCATGCCCAAGAGCTGGAACCAGTGCGCCGGGGAAGTCCAGATCACCCGGGTCTTCCTCGAGAACTTCGCCGGCGACGGCGTGCGCTTCCTGGCGCGGGGGTTCTCGAACCCGGGCGACCGCACCGGCCAGGAGTCGCGCGGCTACCGCTGGCCCTATGGCCCGGTGGTCGTCGTGGCGCCGTTCAACTTCCCGCTGGAGATCCCGGCGCTGCAGGTGCTGGGCGCGCTGTTCATGGGCAACCGCCCGCTGGTCAAGATCGATTCGAAGGTCAGCATCGTCTTCGAGCAGTTCCTGCGCCTGCTCGTGCATTGCGGCCTGCCCGCCGGCGACATCGACCTGCTGCACTGCCGCGGCGACAACATGGGCAAGCTCATCAGCGAGGCCAGGGACGTCATCCGCCTGGTGCAGTTCACGGGCTCGAGCGCGGTGGCCGAGCGCGTCGCCGCGACGATGAACGGCGCCGTGCGTATCGAGGACGCCGGCTTCGACTGGAAGATCATCGGTCCTGATTACGACGAGCAATGGCTCGACTACGTGGCCTGGCAATCGGACGAGGACGCCTACAACGCGTCGGGGCAGAAATGCTCGGCGCAGAGCATCCTGTTCGTGCACGACCGCTGGGCACCGTCACTGTTGCCGAAGCTCCATGAACTCGCGTCCCGGCGCACGCTCGACGACCTCAGCATCGGGCCCGTGCTGTCGTGGAACAACGATCGCATCCGGCGCCATGTCGATGCGGTGCTCGCCGTGACGGGTGCCGAACTGCTGTTCGGCGGCCGGCCGCTCGCCGGTCATTCGATCCCCGAGTGCTACGGGGCCTGGGAACCGACCGCGGTGCGGGTGCCGCTCGACGCGATCTGCGGCGCGCACTTCGAGCTCCTGACGACGGAACTGTTCGGGCCCTTCCAGGTTGTCGCGACCTGGAGCGATGGCGAGCTGGACAAGGTACTCGACGTCTTCGAGCGCATGTCGCAGCATCTCACGGCAGCGGTCGTGAGCGCCGACCCGGTCTTCCAGCAGCGGGTGCTCGGCGCCACCGTCAACGGCACAACCTATTGCGGCCTGCGCGCGCGCACCACGGGCGCACCTCAGAATCACTGGTTCGGCCCGTGTGGCGACCCGCGCGGCGCGGGCATCGGCACGCCGGAGGCGATTCGCCTGACCTGGAGCGGTCACCGCGAGATCATCTTCGACCAGGGCGCGCTCGATGCCGGCTGGAGCGTGCCACCGCTGGGCTAGTCGCCCGCCTCCTGCATGAGCGCCTGCAGCGAGGCCGCCACGTCGCGGCTGAACTGCAGCAACACCTCGCTCATGGCCTGAATGAGCGCGTCGTGGTCACCGGGTCGGGCTGCCCGGACCTCGTAGCGCACGCGTCGTGGCTGGATGATGAACTCGTCCCGATGCGCGATCACGCCCCACTGGATGTGCAACACGGCGGTACCGTCGGCGTCGGCATCGAAGCGGCTGATGCGGCCGACGACCTGGGCGTCGAGATTCGCGATATGGTTGTATGGGAACGCGACGACCAGGGCGTCGTCCAGGAGACCTTCGAGATTCTCCGCGACCACGGTATGGACACGGTTGCCGAGCGGCTCGATCCAGCGATGGAAGTCGTCGACGATCACCCGTGAGTCGTCCCCGCGGGTGACGATCTGCGAGCGGCGCAGGTACTCGGGCGTCCGCAGTGGCCCGACGCCGACGCGCAGGCGCACCTCGCGATCGGCGACGTTACCCGTCTCGAGCGCCTCGAGATCGTAGAACGTAACCGGCGTCGAGGTACCGCAGCCGCCGAGCGCCATGGCGAGAAACGCCGTCCCCGCGAGCCATCGTGTCCGGATCATTGCTGTTGCCCCCCTCATGGTTGTTTGCCCCTGATGAGGGCTTCGGGATGCCGCTCGAGGAAGTCGAAGAACTCCCGCAGCGCGGCCGCGGCGCCTTCGACTTCCCTGAGCGTGGCCTGCAGCTGGTGGACCTGTTCCGAGTCGCCGCGCAATTGCAGCCGCGCCGCGTCGAGCGTCGCTTCGGCCGCAAGCAGTGTCTCCTCGAGCCCCGCGAGCACCGGCTGCAGTTCGGCGACCACGGAGTCGATGTCCTGGTCCGCGTTCCTGAACAGCGCGCTCGCCTCGCCGGCGGCCACACTGACGTCCCGCAGCGCCTGTTTCAGCGACGACCCCAGGCCCTGCACGTCCTCGCTGTTCATGATTTCATTCAGACCCGCCAGGGAATCGTGCAGGTCGGGGGAGTTCGTCAGCGCCGCAATGCCGTTGAGCGCGTTGGTCAGGCCTTCCGCCAGCGCGTCCACGTCGACGTTGTCACGGATGTTCGCCAGCCAGCGCTGCATGCGTGTCAGCAGTTCCTGGATGTCCGAACGGATCGTGGGGATCTCCGGGTAATCCGACGTGATGCCGGCCATCCGAATCTCCGTATCCGGGCGCAGGTCGAGCCGCACCAGCAACTGTCCGGTCACGAAGCTTTCGATCTCCAGCTGGGCCCGCAGCCCGGCCCGGTTTATCAGCTCATCGTGCGGGATCGCGTCGCGGATATCCTGGTTCATCAGCACGCCGTCGCGAACCGGGATGTAGGTATCCGGCAAGATCTCGAGGGTCACGCGCGTCAGGGTCTCGTAGCGTTCCTCGTCGATCAGCAGCGCGATCCCGGACACGTAGCCGACGCGCACACCGTTCAGGATCACGTTGGAGCCGACGCGCAGGCCCTTCGTCTGTTCCTCGAAATACGCGACGTAATTGACGTGCTTCTTGAATAGCTCGCTGCCGCCGAACAGGGCCACGCCCAGTGCGAGCAGCCCCACGGCGCCGACGACGAACGCACCGATCATGGTCGGGCTGGATTTCTTGCTCATGCGGCACTCGCCTCCGGTACGCCGCGCCTGAGGAACGCGCGCACGATGTCGCTGTCATGGGAATCGCGCAATTCCTTCGGGTCGCCCGTCGCCAGCTGTGTCTTGGCATCGGCGTCGAGGAAGACCGAGTTGTTGCCGATCGCGAAGATGCTGGCGAGCTCATGCGTGACCACGACGACGGTGGTGCCGAGGCTGTCGCGCAGTTCGAGGATCAGGTCGTCGAGCAACCGTGCGCTGATGGGGTCGAGGCCGGCTGACGGCTCGTCGAAGAACAGGATCTCGGGATCGAGCGCCATCGCCCGGGCAAGCCCCGCGCGTTTCTTCATGCCCCCGGAAATCTCGTTGGGATAGTAATCCTCGAACCCGGCAAGCCCGACGAGCATCAGCTTGTAGTTGACGACCTCACGGATGTCGGCCTCGCTCAGGTCCGTGTACTGCTGCAGCGCGAGACCGATATTCTCGGCAAGCGTCATCGAACTCCACAGCGCTCCGGACTGGAACAGGGTGCCGAACTTGCGCTTCATCGCTTCGCGTTCGGGTTCGCCGGACGCCCAGAATGGCTCGTCCTCGTAGAGGATGTCGCCCTGTGCCGGCTCCTTGAGGCCGATCATGACCTTGAGCAGCGTGCTCTTGCCGCAACCGGAACCGCCCATGATGATGAAGATGTCACCGCGGTTGACGGTGAAATTCAGGTCGCGTTGGACCACGAAATCGCCGTAGGCAATCGTGATGTCGCGTGCGACGATGTGTCCGGCGCTGCCCTGCAAATCAGATCCCCAGGTTGATGTAGATAACGGTCAGTATCGACGCGCTGACGACGATCAGGACGATGCCCATGACCACGGCGCGCGTCGTGCTCTCCCCGACCGCCATAGCGCTGTTGCCGCAGGCCAGCCCCTGCTGGCATCCCGCGATTGCGACCAGACTGCCGTACACGACGCTCTTGAACAAGCCGCCGAGCAGGCTGTTCAGGCCAACGGAATCGACAGTCTGCGAGACATACTGCAGAAGACTCACGTCCAGCATGGCAAGCCCGACGAAGGCGCCGCCGAGGATCCCCATCAGGCTGCCGTACAGCGTCAGCATGGGCAGCATGATGATCAGTGCGATAACGCGCGGCGTCACCAGGAAGTCGATCGGATCCATGCCCAGCGTCGTCAGCGCATCGACCTCCTCGTTGACCTTCATGGTGCCGATCTGCGCCGCGTACGCCGCGCCGGTGCGGCCGGCCATGATGATCGCGGTCATGATGGGCGCCATCTCCCTCACCATGGCGACCGCGACGAGATTCGCCGTGTAGATGCCGGCGCCGAAATTCTCGAGCTGCATGATGCCCACGAACGCGAAGATCATGCCGATCAGGAAACTGATCAGGCTGACGATCGGCAGCGCTTCGGCCCCGGCCTCCTGGATGTATTGCACGAGGTCGGAGCGCAGGTAGGTGGCCTTACCGCGAACGAGGCGCCCGAAAGACAACACCAGCTCGCCCACGAACGCCAGCAGCTCGCGGCTGCGGCCGATCACCCTGAGCGACTTCGCGCCGACACCTTCGAGGAACCCGATGTCGCGTGCGCTGCGTCGCGCACCCTCGCGCTCCGGGACCGCGAACGCGAGTGCGACAAGCTGGCGCGCGCCTTCGGGAAGACCGCTGTCGTCGACCGGTATGCCTTTCTGCTCGGCGGCCTGGCGAATCGAAACCAGTCTCGCCACGAGTCCGGTATCCCAGTCGCCGAGTCCATCCGTCTCGAAACGGATACCGACAGGTGCCGGTGCCTGTTGCAGGCGCTCGAAAACCGGCTCGATGCCAGGGAGGGCGGCATCGAGCAACCAGTCGCCGGTCAGCGAGACCGCGAGGCTGTCGTCAGGGGCAGTTGTGCAGGTGAGGCTTGCGTTCATTCCTCGGCTCGCGGCGAAGCACGGCCATTCTAACCGTTACTTCCCGCCCGGCCGAGGCTTGCGGGCTTGACGCAGTTCTGACGCTGTCAGCGAGTCTTCAATGCGCGAACGCCGACCAGCAGCAATCCGAGTACCAGGACGCCCAGCAGCATGGCAGCGGGCGAATGGTGCAGCGACGTCAGCTGGTGGCCGAAATTGCTCAGGAAACCGGTATCCGGCGTGTGTGCCAGGGCCGCCTCGGCACTTGCCAGGGCAAGTACGCCACTCAGGAATCGCATGATCTGCCTCCTCACTAAATTGCGCCGGGGCTCCGGCGCCCAGCTTGTACCTTAGACACGCAAACCTCCCACCGGAATAGGCGTAATTACGTACAGTGCTTCGCCGAAATCTGCAAGTACCATCAACGTGTACTGGTCTTTTCCACGTTAACGCCCGGCTCGGGGCATGGAGGGTTTCTGATGTGCCTCGCAGTCCCCATGAAAGTAACTGAAATCAATGGCTTCCAGTGTACCTGCGAAGCCCGCGGCGTGACCCGCGAAGTGAGCCTGTTCATGCTGCAGGACGACGATCTGCAGCCGGGCGACAACGTCCTCGTCCACGTCGGCTATGCGATCCAGAAGGTCTCCGACGAAGAGGCGGCGGAGACGTGGGCGCTGTTCGACGAGGTACTCGCCGCGATCGACGGCTGAGCCCGCGGCACGCGACCCCCGGCAAGCCAAGGAGCAGAACGATGTGTGATACCTGCGGCTGTAATATCACCCCCGCTAACCAACACCTGCTGGAAGAACACGGGCACCTGCACACGACGGCGTCCGGCAGGGAGTCGGTCGAGGTATTGAAAGGCCTGCTGGACGCCAACGACCACCAGGCACTGCATAACCGTGAGCATTTCGACCGCCACGGCGTACTCGCCGTGAACCTGATGTCCTCGCCGGGCGCCGGCAAGACCGCGCTGCTCGAGGCAACCATCGAGGCGCTCGGCGGCCGCGTGCGGGTCGCTGTCATCGAGGGCGACCTCGAGACCGAGAACGACGCGGAGCGGATTCGCCGCAAAGGTGTACCTGCAGTCCAGATCAGTACCGGCAGCGCCTGCCACCTCGACGCCCACATGGTGCACTCGGCGTTGCACGAGCTGGCGCTGGACGACGTCGACATCGTGTTCATCGAGAACGTCGGCAACCTCGTCTGCCCGGCCAGTTTCGATCTCGGCCAGCACCTGAACGTCGCGCTGCTGTCGACGCCCGAGGGCGACGACAAGCCGGCCAAGTACCCGGTCATGTTCCGCAGCGCGGACCTCGTGCTGATCACCAAGTCGGACCTGCTCACGGTGCTCGACGACTTCAGCCCCGCGCGCGCCGAACAGTGCCTGCGCAATCTCGCAAGCACGGCACCGCTGTACGAGGTGTCGTCGAAGAGCGGTGCCGGGCTCGACAGCTGGCTGCAGTGGCTCGGCGCCGCGCGGAGCGAGGCGGCGTGAAACACTCCGCCGAACACTGGCTCGACGCGCTGCGCGGGCTCGGCATCGAGGAGCCGGTGCGCATCATGAACGTGTGCGGCGGGCACGAGCGCTCGATATCGATCGCCGGCCTGCGCACGGCGATCCCCGACCTCATCGAACTCGTCCCCGGCCCCGGCTGCCCGGTGTGCATCTGCCCGGAAGAAGACGTGTACGAGGCCATCCAGCTGGCGCTCAACGAGGACGTCACGCTGGTCGCCTTCGGCGACATGCTGCGCGTACCGGTCAACGTGCCGAAGAGCGAACCGCGTTCCCTCGAGCAGGCGCGCGCGGCCGGCGGCGATATCCGCCCGGTCGCCTCGCCCACGGAGGCGGTGCGCATCGCCAGGGACGATCCGGCGCGCAACGTGGTGTTCTTCGCGGCGGGCTTCGAGACCACGACCGCGCCGGTAGCCGCCATGCTGGCGGAAGGCGCGCCCGAAAACCTGCTGGTGCTGCTGTCAGGGCGGCTCACCTGGCCGGCCGTGGCGATGCTGCTCGAATCCGGCACGCCCGGATTCGACGCACTGATTGCGCCGGGCCACGTGTCGACGGTGATGGGCCCGGAGGAATGGGCGTTCGTCGTCGACAGGCACGGCATCCCCGCGGCCGTCGCCGGATTCCGTCCCGACACGCTGCTGGCCGCCATGTACTCCGTGCTGCGCCAGCGCAGCGAGGGACGCCTGTTCCTCGACAACTGCTACCCCGAGGTCGTGCGGCCCGGCGGCAACCCGGTGGCGCGCGGGCACCTGGAGCGGGTCATGGACGTCGTCGACGCCAACTGGCGCGGCATCGGCATCATCCCGAAGTCCGGCTACCGGCTGCGCGACGCCTATGCCGCCCACGATGCGCGCCTCGTGTACCGGTCGTATGCCGACGAATCGCGCAAGCGGGTCGGCGAGATGCCGCCCGGCTGCGACTGCGCCAACGTCGTGCTCGGCAAGGTATATCCCAACCAGTGCCGCCTGTACGGGCTCGCGTGCACGCCGCGTAAGCCGGTCGGTCCCTGCATGGTCTCCGACGAGGGCGCCTGCCGCATCTGGTGGTCGGCCGGTTACCGCGACAACGAGTGGCAAGGCCGCAAACGGAGAAAGTCCGTTGGCTGAGCCCGCCGTCACCGGTCGGCACGGGGCGCCGGAGAGCGTCCGCATAACGCTCGCCGGTCACGTGCAGGGCGTCGGTTTCCGGCCGTTCGTCTACCGCCTCGCAGCGCGCCACGGCATCGTCGGCCAGGTGCAGAACCGGCTCGGCGAGGTGGATATCGTGGCGAGCGGCTATGCGGACGAGCTGCGCCGCTTCGAGCAGGCGCTGGTTGCCCAGGCCCCGCCCCTGTCGCGGCCGGTGATCACCCGCATCGAGCACATCGAGATGCGCCATGACGCCGACTTCTCCATCGCGCCCAGCTCGTCGGATGCCGCCGCGACGGTTTTCGTACCGCCCGACTATTTCATGTGCGACGACTGCCGCCACGAGTTGCAGGACCCGGCCGACCGCCGCTACCGCTACCCGTTCATCAACTGCACGCAATGCGGCCCGCGCTACACGCTGATCGAATCCCTGCCCTACGACCGCCACAACACCAGCATGAAGGCCTTCCCGCTGTGCGCGGACTGCGAGCGCGAGTATCTCGACCCCGCGAATCGCCGTTTTCATGCCGAGCCCGTCGCCTGCCCGGCCTGCGGGCCGCAGGTCACGTTCGGCGAGCCGGGGACCGACGCCACCCGCCGCGAAGACGCGGCACTCGAGGCGGCGATCGCCGCCCTCCGCGACGGCCGCGTCGTCGCGGTGAAGGGCATCGGCGGCTACCACCTCCTGTGCGACGCGGGCAATGCCGGGGCCGTCGCCGAGCTGCGCCGCCGCAAGCAGCGCCCGGACAAGCCGCTCGCGGTCATGTTTCCGCTTGCCGGCAGGGACGGGCTCGACATCGTCCGGCGGCACGCCACGCTGAGCGACGCCGAGTCGGAACTGCTCGCGAGTGCCGCGCGGCCGATCGTGCTCGTCAGCCGCCGGCCGGACAGCACGCTGGCCGGCAACGTCGCGCCGGCGCTGCGGGAAATCGGCGCCTTCCTGCCCTACAGCCCGCTGCACCAGTTGCTGCTCGAAGGCTTCGGCGGCCCGCTCGTCGCCACCTCGGGCAACATCAGCGGCGAGCCCGTGCTGACCGACAACGAGGAAGCCGCGAAACGCCTGGCCCCGGTCGCGGACGCGTTCCTGCACCACGACCGGCCGATCGTGCGGCCGGCGGACGACCCCGTCTACCGCCGCATCGGCGGCCGCATGCGGCCGCTGCGGCTCGGTCGCGGCTGCGCGCCCGTCGAACTCACGCTGCCCTGGCGGCAGCCCGAACCGCTGCTCGCCGTCGGCGGGCACATGAAAGGTGCGCTGGCCCTCGCCTGGGACGAGCGCGTGGTCGTATCGCCGCACATCGGCGAGATGGACAGCCCGCGCAGCCTCGCCGTGTTCGAGCAGGTCGCCGCCGACCTGCAGGCACTTTACGGCGTCACGGCCCGCAAGATCGTCTGCGACGCGCACAGCGGCTATACCACCCACCAGTGGGCGCGGCGCCAGCCGCTGCCCGTCGCGACCGTCTGGCACCACGAGGCGCACGCGAGCGCGGTCGCGGCCGAGTTCGCGCGCCCGGGCCAGTGGCTGATGTTCGCCTGGGACGGCGTCGGTCTCGGCAGCGACGGCACGCTCTGGGGCGGCGAGGCGCTGCTGGGTTCTGCGGGCGACTGGCGGCGCGTCTGCAGCCTGCGGCCGTTCCGCCTGCCCGGCGGCGAACGCGCGGGACGCGAGCCCTGGCGCAGCGCAGCGGCGTTGTTCTGGGAGTGCGGCCGGCAATGGCGGGACTGCCCCGATGACCACGGGCTCGCCGAGTTCGCCTGGCGCAATAACCTGAATTCGCCGCAGACGAGCGCCGCGGGCCGGCTGTTCGATGCGGCCGCCGCGCTCATCTGCGGCCAGACCCGTACCAGCTTCGAGGCGCAGGGGCCCATGCAGCTCGAGTCGCTCGCGCGCGGTCCACGGCATCCCGTCTACCTGTCGCTGCTGCGTGGCAGGCACGGCGTCCTGGAAAGCGACTGGGAACCATTGCTGGACGTCCTCGCCGACGGCGAGCGCAGCCCGGAGGAACGTGCCGAGATCTTTCACGCCAGCCTCGCGCAGCTCATCGTGCAGCAGGCCTGCCGCGTCGGCTACGAGCACGACATCCACCAGGTCGGCCTGTGCGGCGGCGTGTTCCAGAACCGGCTGCTGACCGACCTTGCACTCGACGGACTGCGGCGCCGCGGCTTCGACGTCTACCTGCCGGAGCAGCTGCCGTGCAACGATGCCGCGCTGTGCTTCGGCCAGGCCGCGCATCTCGCCGCCAGCGCAAGCGGGGCAACGGCCTGATGGAAGACGATCGCATCTCGCTCGCGCACGGCAACGGCGGCCGCTTCATGCGCGAGCTCATCGAGGAGATCTTCGCGCGGCACCTCGGCAGGGACGAGCTCGATACCCAGGCCGACGCGGTGCCCATCGCCCTGGACGGCGGCGAGGTCCTGATCACGACCGACGGCTTCACCGTGCAGCCGCTGGAATTCCCGGGCGGCGACATCGGTTCGCTGGCCGTGCACGGCACCACCAACGACCTTGCCGTCGCGGGCGCCAGGCCCCTGTATCTCACGCTGAATGCCTTCATCGAGGAAGGCTTCGAGATCGCCACGCTCGACCGCATCGTCGCGAGCCTCGCGCGCGCGGCGCGGGAGTCCGGCGTGCGCGTCGCCGCGGGGGACACGAAAGTCGTGCGGCGCGGCGAAGGCGGCGGGCTTTACCTGGCGACGACCGGCGTCGGCGTACGCCTGCCCGGCGTGGTGCCGTCGCTCAAGCGTATCGAGGACGGCGACGTCATCCTCGTCAGCGGCCCGGTGGGCGACCACGGCACGGCCGTGATGCTCGCACGCGAGGACTTCGGGCTGCGCGGCGACCTCGTGTCCGACGCGGGCCCGGTCATGGCATTGACGGAGTCCTTGCTGGGATTCGACGGCCTGCGCTTCATGCGCGACCCGACGCGCGGCGGCATCGCCTCGATCGCCCACGAGATCCACCGCGCCACCGGCATGGGTGTGCGCTTCGAGCCGACGATCCCCGTTCGCGACCCGGTGCAATCGGTCTGCGACATGCTCGGCTACGACCCCTACTACCTGGCCTGCGAGGGACGGGTGCTGGCAGTCGTGGCGCCGCAGCAGGCGGACGCGGCGCTGGCCGCGTGGCGCGCGCTGGACGAAGGCAGGGAAGCGGCGCGTATCGGCCGCATCTCCGCGCGAGACACACGCGTAATACTGGAAACCGAACTGGGAGGGGAAAGGTTCCTCGAGGAACTCGAGGACGATCCGCTGCCGCGCATCTGCTGACAATCCCGACATTGGCCTAGCCCATGAACGAACTTGCCCCCATCACCCATGGCGACCCGATCGCCCCGGTGATCCTGGGGGTAACGAGCATCCTCGCGTTCGCCGTCATCGGCCGCGTCGCGGCACGCAAACTGGGCCAGCCCACCGTCCTCGGCGAACTCATCATGGGCATCCTGCTCGGTAACGTCGCCTGGTACCTCGGTTTCGACCTGATCACGGTGCTGCGCGAGGGGCCGCGCGTTTTCGACGTCGTCAACCTGACGCTCTCCGGCGCGCCGATCGACGTCGTCGCCAGCAGCATCTTCGGCGCGGAGACGGCGCCGGAGATCGTACGCATCATCACGGGCGAGCACGGCGGCCAGGTGATGCAGGTCGCGCAGGTCGTCGACGCCTTCTCGCGCTACGGCGTCATCTTCATGCTGTTCATGGTCGGCCTGCAGACGAACCTCACCGAGATGCGCGACGTCGGCGCCGACTCCATCCGGGTCGCGATCATCGGCGTGGTCGCTCCCGTCGCGCTCGGCTTCGCCGTCACCAGGCTCCTGCGGCCCGACATGGCGCTCAACGCCGACCTGTTCGTCGCCGCGACGCTGGCCGCCACCAGCGTGGGCATCACCGCCAACGTGCTGCAGGAAATGGGCCGGGAGAAGTCGCGCGAAGGCCACATCATCATCGGCGCCGCGGTCGGCGACGACATTCTCGGCCTGATATTGCTCGCCGTCGTTTCCGGCATTATCGTCAGCGGCAGCGTCAACCTCACCGAGATCACGACCGTCATCGTCGTGTCGTCCATATTCCTCGTTGCCGCCGGCACGCTCGGGCCGGTCATCGTGCGCTTTTCCGCCAGCGTCCTCGGGCGGCTCGACATCGTCGAGGCGAAGATGTTCACCTCCTACATCTTCGTGATGCTGCTGGCATGGATGGCCAACCTCGCCGGCCTGGCGACGATCATCGGCGCCTTCGCCGCCGGCGTCGTGCTGCACGACAGTTACTTTCGCGAGCACGTCGGCAAGGCGAACGAGCGCGTCGTCAGCATTCGCGAACTGATCATGCCGCTCGAGGTCATCCTCGTGCCGATCTTCTTCATCCTGATCGGCATCCAGGTCAAGCTCGAATCGTTCCTGACCTGGCCAGTCGTGACCCTCGCCGCCGGCCTGCTCGTCGTCGCCATCATCGGCAAGCTCGCGAGCGGCCTCGGCGCATTCCAGTCGTCGTCGCGCTGGGTCATCGGCATCGGCATGGTCCCGCGTGGCGAGGTCGGCCTGGTGTTCGCCGCCATCGGCCGCACGCTCGGCGTTATCGACGACTCGATCTTCGCCGCGATTGCGCTCATGGTGATCGTGACGACGCTGATCGCGCCGCCGTGGCTGAAACTCGCGCTGGCGCGGCAGGACGGCGAGCGGACTGCGCCGGTCAACCCGCCGTAGCGGTGCCGATGTCGTCGAGTTCCACGCTCTGCAGGACCATTTCGTCGCCGCTCACGAGGCGGGTCCTGTAATCGCCGCAAGCGCCGCACAGCAGCCGGTTCGCCGTCGCGGGCGACTCGGCACCGCACTCGGTGCATTTCACGACGATCCCGGTGACGGCGATCTGCAGCTCGGCATCCGCGGCGATCGTGCCCGCGACGGCGAGGGGATAGGCGTTCCGCAGCAGGCCGGGTTCGACGCCCGACAGGGGGCCGACGGTGATGGCGATTCGCGTCACGCGGCCCGCGTTGTTTTCCCGGGCAACCCGCTCCACCTCCCGGAGCAGGGACAGGCAGACCGAGAGTTCGTGCATCAGCCCGCCCGGAGTCCCGTGAGCAACCCGCGGCGGCTCAGCTGCCGGGGTTCCTTCGCGGGCGGCTCGGTGAGTATCTGCGCCAGCGCCTCTTCCGCCACCGCTCGCGCTACAGCCTGGTCCGGAAAATCCGCGACCGTGCGGAACAGCACGGCCGCGAGGTAGGACCCCAGTTGTTCGTCGTGGTAGACCGTCAACTCGCAGGACCCCGACGGGAATTTGCAGTCGACCCGGTCTCCCTGTGCCAGGTCGGCGAGCCTCGCGGAATCCGGCAGCAGCACGAGGTTCATGAACCACGGCGTGATGAGCACGCCCAGGTCCTGGTCCTGCCACTGCTCGAAGCCGACCGCCTCGACGGCGAGCCTGCGGTTCACGATCGGCAGGTCCTGCATGCGCGTCTCGTAGATCGTCTCGTAGTGAGCGACGAGATCGGCGGCCCGGATCCGCATGTCAGTCCTCCACTGGCAGGAACGCGCCCGGCGGCGCGTCGCACTGCGGGCAGCGCCAGTGCCCGGGCAGCTGCAGAAACGGCGTGCCGGGCTCGATTTGCTGCACCGGATCGCCTTCCGCCGGATCATACAGGTACCAGCAGATGCGGCACTCGAGACGGCTGTCGTCTGCGAGCCGGGATGGCTCCTCGCCGCCCTGCGGACCGGTCACGCGACCTCGGACCAGTAGGGCTCGAGGATCTCCTTGAGGCGCGCCGCCGAATCCACGAGATCCTCGGGCGCCGCCTTGATGACCACGGGCACGTCCACCACCTCGAGCGTGTTGAGTATCAGCACACCCATGGAATTGTAGTAGCGCACCCACCAGATGCCAGCCGTCTGCGTGCTGATGACCTCGCACTTGCCGTAAGCGCGCGACAGGACGTCGACCGGCCCACGGCCCAGGCGCTGGTCGATGAACTCGAGTTCCGGCTCCGACAGCGGCAGCAGGGTGAGGTTGATCGAATGCGGCGCACCCCCGTTCGTGTACTTCTCGTGCTGTGCCTGCAGCTCCACGAGAATGGGCAGCGCGTTGGCCAGGTCCGCGCCGACGCCTTCGGCCCCGGCGTCGACCACGCCGGCGCTCTCGGCCGCGAAACCGACGACCCGCGGCACAGCGGCCACTTCCAGCAGGTCGCAGACCACGCGGTCGTCGCGATCGAAGAAGAACGTGCGCCACACGCCCGCGAGCACCGACTCCTGGGTGCGGCTCCGCACCTTGCCGTCACACACGATGCTGACTTCGCCTTCGCCGAGGATCTGGTTGACGACGTCCCTGCTTTCCTCGTCCAGCGAACTCAGGTCCGCCAGCACCGGCTCACCGCCAGGCACATAGTCGTCCAGCGCCGCGCACAGCCAGTCCATCGCCTCGCGCGCACCGTCCATGAGCAGCACGTCTTCCGGCTCCGGCATGAGCGGGGCAACGAACGTCGCCATGTCGCTCGGCATGTCCAGGTAGGTGATGGCGTCGCCGTCAGCCGTCTGGCTGCCCGGCCCGATGACGCGTACCGGAATGTCCCTGATGTTCATGCGTTGCCCTCCGTAACGACGGGGATGCTGAATCCCGGTGCGCGGCGCGGCGCAGCAACGAGCAGGTTACTCACCTGCTCGAGGTACTCCGCCCAGTCCTGGATGCGGCAAATGGTGCCGACGTAGCCGCCGCCGCGCACGAAAACGAGCGCGGGGAAGTGGCTGAAGCCGTACTGGCGTTTCAGGGCGGTGCCGTCGCCGAAGGTATCCGTGACCACGCCCGGCCTGAGCTGCCCGTCGAACGCCGCGACCAGCTCCGGCAGCACCACCGCGACGTCGGTCGCATCCTTCACCGTCGCCGGGTCACCCGGGAAGAACAGTACGTTCATACCGTCTGCCGCAACGAACTCGTCGTGGTTGTCGCGCGTCACGCGCTCGTAACCGAGCTCGTCGATCAGGCGCTCGACCAGGACGTGACTCACCGTGTTTCTCCTGCCATTTTCGGCCGTCCCTCTTCGTAATCGCGCATGTCGAGTGCCCCGGGGCCGATCCTCTCGGCACCTTCGAGCGGCTTGTTGCGCTCCCTTACCTCGATGCCCCAGCCGCGCAGTACCTCGCAGGCCAGCTCGACGGCCTCGCCGATGCGCCCTTTCACGCCCGCCGTCAGGCTGCCGCCGTAGTCGGCCAGGACCTCGGGCTGCACGCCGATCAGTACCAGCTCGCCGGGGAGTGAGCCGGACAGCGTCGCCGACGACAGTACTTCCTGGAAACCGGCCTGGTGCATGCTGACCTTCTTGGCGCCCATGAAGCACGGTACTTCGTCGCCCTGCACCATGCGCAGCGCCGCCGGCTCCATGCCGAAGTCGACCGCGTCGAAGATCAGCAGGCGTTTGGCGCTGCAGACCCAGGGCAGCAGGAAGATGCCCTGGGTGCCGCCGTCCATCAGGCGCACGTCGTCCGGGAACGTGTAGCGCGCATGCAGGGCTTCCACGGCACGGATACCGAAACCCTCGTCAGCCCAGAGTACGTTGCCGATGCCGAGGACCAGGGTTTCGTACGCGCCCGGGTCCCCGTCCGCGTGGCTGAGAACTGTCTCCGTCATTGCGGGTCGCGCGGACCGTCGTCCTTGAATCGCCGCACACCGTCAATCATCACGCTGATGCCGTTCTGCCGCGACATGAACTCGGCACGTATCACCATGTAGATGTGAATGATGACGAAGAACACCATCAGCCACATGCCCAGCAGGTGCCACATGCGCACGGCCTGCGAGCTCGGCTCGATGACGAACACCCAGCCGAACCAGCGGTCCGCCCAGCTGCCGGCACCGGTGCCCTGGCTGTAGAGCGCAAAGCCCGTGCACACCATGAACAGGCCGAGCGCCACGTTGAAGATCCACATCGCGAGCTGCGCCAGCGGGTTGTGGCCGCGGTACTTCGCGACCTTGCGCGTGAGGAACGCGTACATCATCACTTCGTGCCACAGGCGTTTCCAGAACTCGGCGCGCCAGACCGGCACCACCAGCAGCCCGCGTGCGTACCTGTTGCCGACGATCGCCCAGTAGAAGCGCACGAAGAGCCCGACGGCAAACACCATGGCCGCGCTGAAGTGAATCAGCCGGATGTTGCCCATCAGGAAGCTGTCGCTGGCCTCGCCGCTCATCGACGGCAGCGGGTTCGCGATCAGGTAGCCCGTTATGGCCAACACGGTAATGGCGAGCGCGTGGACCCAGTGCCAGATGCGCACGGGAACCTCGAAGACGTACACGGTGCCCGCATAGTCGTTGGTACCCGTCGCTACTCTGCTCGTAGCCATGCCAAACCCTCCTATCGAACCTTGACCGTGGCCAGTTCCTTGCCGTCATGCGACATGATGTGCGAGGCACAGGCGAGGCAGGGGTCGAAGCTGTGGATCGTCCGCAGGATCTCCAGCGGCTGTTCCGGATTCACCATCGGGGTGCCGAGCAGCGCCGCTTCGTAGGCGCCGATATTGCCGGCCGGGTCGCGCGGCGACGCATTCCACGTCGACGGTACGACGCACTGGTAGCTCTCGATCCTGGTGTCCTTGATGTGGATCCAGTGGCCGAGCGAACCGCGCGGCGCCTCGCCGTAGCCGACGCCCTTGACGTCCGCCTCCCAGGTCGCCGGGTCGAACTTCTCCATGTTCGCCGTCGCCGTGTCGCCACGCTTCAGGTTCGCCATCATCTCGTCGAACACGTCGCGCATCTTGTGCGCTGCCCAGGAACTCTCGAGCCCGCGCGCCGCGGTGCGGCCGAGCGTCGAGAACAGGGCCGTCACCGGCAGCTCGAGGTCGGCAAGCAGCCGGTCGACCGGCTCCTTGACTTCGTCCACCCCGCGGGCGTAGGCGACGAGGTAGCGGGCCAGCGGCCCCACTTCCATCGCGTTGCCCTTCCAGCGCGGCGCCTTCAGCCAGGAGTACTTGCCGGATTCGTCGTGCTGCTCGATCGCGGTGCGCGTGCCCTTGAAGTTCGGGCCGGGCTGGAATTTCGGTTCCGTGATGCCGTCCCACGGATGCAGGCCGACCGCCTCGTCCGGGTACTGGTACCAGGAGTGCGCGACGAATTCCTGCACCTGCTCGGGGTCGCGGACGTCCACGTCGTAGACCGTGCTCAGGTCGCCGTTGAGAATGGCGCCGTTGGGCAGCATCAGGCTGTCGTTGCTGTGGTTGTTGGCGTAAGCCGGGAATTCGCCGTACGACATCACGTTCTTGCCCGACAATCCGCCACCGTAGCCCCAGTCCTTGTAGAACGACGCGATCGCCTTGAGGTCGGGGATGTAGACCTGGTCGGTGAACGTGATGGTCTGGTCGATGATGTCGGAGACCATGTTGAGCCAGGCCATGTTCACGGCACCGACCGCGCCCGCGTCGTCGACGTTGATCGAGCACGGCATGCCGCCGACCACCCAGTTCGGGTGCGGGTTGCGGCCGCCGAAGATGGTGTGGATCTTGACGATTTCCTTCTGGAAATCCAGCGCCTCGAGGTAGTGCGTCGTCGCCATCAGGTTGGCTTCCGGCGGCAGCTTGTAAGCCGGGCTGCCCCAGTAGGCGTTGGCGAACGGGCCGAGCTGGCCGGACTCGACGAAGCGCTTCAGCCGGTTCTGCACGTCCCGGAAATACGCCGGTGACGATTTCGGCCACGGGCTGATCGCCTGCTGCAGCTGCGAGGTCGCCTTCGGGTCGGCGCTCAAAGCGCTGACGATGTCGACCCAGTCGAGTGCGTGCAGGTGATAGAAATGCACGATGTGGTCGTGGCAGTACTGCGTCAGCATCATCAGGTTGCGGATGTGGTTCGCATTCGTCGGAATATCGATGCCGAGCGCGTCTTCCACCGCGCGCACCGACTGCAACGCATGCACGCCCGTGCAGACACCGCAGATCCGCTCCGTGAACGCCCATGCGTCGCGCGGATCCCTGCCTTTCAGGATCACTTCGAGGCCGCGCCACATGTTGCCGGTCGATACCGCGTTGCGGATGACGTTGTTTTCGTCGAGGTTGACCTCGATGCGAAGATGACCCTCGATACGGCAGATCGGGTCGACGACCACGCGTTGGCCGCTGTCGTCCAGTTCGAAGCCGTTCGGCGTGGTTATGCTAGCCATTGCTCACCTCCTCTGCCGGCTTCGACTTTTTGCCGGTTGCCTTGGCAATTCCCGATGCGACCGCGTGCGCCGCAACGCCGATGGCCGCTGCGCCTGCAAGCGTGGCGCCGATGGTGTCGGCCGTCGATTCGACGTTGCCCGTGACGCCCAGGTTCGTGACCGGGCTGTAGAAACTGCCCTTGTCCCAGAAGTTGTCTTCGGCGCAGCCGAGACAGCCATGACCCGACTTGACCGGCCACGACAGTCCACCGTTCCACTCGATCGTCGAGCAGGCGTTGTAAGTGGTCGGGCCCTTGCAGCCGACCTTGTACAGGCAGTAGCCCTTGCGCGCGCCCTCGTCGTCGAACTTCTCGACGAACTGGCCGGCATCGAAATGCGGCCGCCGGTAGCACTTGTCGTGCAGGCGCTGGCCGTAGAACATCTGCGGCCGGCCCTGCCTGTCCAGCGGCGGCAGGCGGTCGAACGCAAGCATGTAGGTGATGACGCCGGTCATGACTTCGGCGATGGGCGGACAGCCCGGCACCTTCACGATCGGCTTGTCGAGAATCACCTTGTGAATCGGCACGGCCTGGGTCGGGTTGGGCCGTGCGGCCTGGACGCAGCCCCACGACGCACAGGAGCCCCAGGCGATGATCGCCTTGCAGTGGTCGGCCATGTGGCGCAGCTTCTCGACGTACGGCCGGCCGGCCTGCATGCAGTACATGCCGTCTTCGTTCAGCGGCGGGTTGCCCTCACACGCCAGGATGTACTGGCCATCGTATTTCTCGATGGTCTGTTGCAGGATCTCTTCGGCCTGGTGGCCCGCGGCGGCCATGATCGTGTCGTCGTAGTCCAGCGATATCATCGACAGGATGACGTCGCTCGCCAGCGGATTGCTGGAGCGAATGAACGACTCGGTGCAGCAGGTGCACTCGAGGCCGTGCAGCCAGATCACGGGAGTGCGTGGCTTGGTTTCTAGGGCGTGCGCGATCGTGCCGGCGAACTCCGGTCCCAGACCGAGGCTGGCGGCGGTAAGGCTACAGAACTTCAGGAAACTCCGGCGGGTGACGCCGTGTCGGCGCATCACCTCATAGAAGGTTTCTTGGGCGGGCATAACAACTCTCCCCTGGTGCGTGGATGCATTCGGGCTGTTGGCCTGCCGGCTGACAGTTAGTTTTCGCGTCCCTGCACGCGTCGTCCCGTGTGCGCGCCGACAAGGCAGCACAGCACTTCGCATGATCTCCGCTCGCGATCGGCGTCGACATCGTGGTTCATACCTACTCTATGCTTTGGTCGAATGGCCGTCAGAACGTCAGCGTGAAAACCGTACCAGCGGCCTTTTTTTGACCGAGCCGGATAAAGCCGCCGTGGGCGATCATGACCTGCCGGGCGAGGGCCAGGCCGACCCCCGATCCGCCCTCCCGCGTCGTGAAGAAAGGTACGAATATCTTCGTCGCGATCTCGGCCGGGACGCCGTGGCCGTTGTCGTCGATCTCGATGACCGTGTTGCCGCGCCGGTTGAGGCGGCCGCGCAGCTCGACGACGGGGTCTGCCGTGCCCCGGGTCGCCTGCCAGGCGTTGCGCAGCAGGTTCAGCAGCACCGGCTCGAGCAGGTCGCGATCGGCATAGACGTAGAGACCCGACGGCTCGACCGACGCCAACAGCGACACCCTGGGGTCGTTCCACTCCGCGGCTGCAAGGCTCGTCACCGTATCGAACAGGTCCGCGAGCGCCACGCGTTTTTTCTCGGGCGGCGCGAGCCGGGTGATCTGCCGGTAACTGTCGATGAACTGCAGCAGGCTGTCGGAACGCCTCGCGACCGTCGACACGGCGTTCTGCACGTCCTCGAGTTCCTCCGCGAATGGCGCCTCCGGCCCGGTGCCGCGCACGACGTCGTCGACGAGTTCGGCCGCCGTCTGCGCCAGCGACGTGACGGGCGTAATGGAGTTCATGATCTCGTGCGTCAGTACGCGCACGAGGTCCTGCCATGCTTCGGCCTGCGTGGCATCGATCTCGGACTGGATGTCCTGCAGCGATATCAGCCGCTCGCGGCCGCCGTCGATGACGATCTCCGTGGCGGCGAGCGTCAGCTGGTATTCGGCGCCCTCGACCGTGAACGTCACCAGCTGCCGGTCGCCGGGAATGGCCTCGTCGACCGCCCGGGCAAAGCCGGGCCCGAACTGCCTGAGGTCGCCCACGCGCGTGACGTGCGTCGCCCCGAACAGCCGGCGGGCCGCGTTGTTCTGCAGCGTGATCGCATCATCGGCGTGTACCGTCATCAGCGGCACCGGGATGTGCTCGATGAGCGCCTTGAGATGGCGCATCTCGGATTCCTGGCCGCTGCGCCGCGCGCGCAGCTCGTCCATGATCGCGGTGAACGTGCGCCCGAGGTCCGCGAAACCGGAGCCCGCCGCCTCGAAATCGAACCGCTGCGAATAATCGGCGAAGCGCACGGCATCGAGGAACCGCGCCACCTCGCGATTCGTGCGGCTCACGTAGCGCCACAGCCCGGCGACCAGCACCGCGAGGACGATCGCCGCCAGCAGCGTCGCGCTGTGGTACCCCGGCTGCAGGACGAGCCAGACGACCAGCGCCATGCCGATGCCGACCAGCGCCAGGCGCAGGATCAGTGCAACGACGAAATGCCTAAATACCATGCTTTTCCATGCGCCGGTAAAGTGACGCGCGCGTCAATCCCAGCTCCGCCGCGGCACGTGAAATGTTGAAGCCGTGCTTGCGCAGCGCCCGCCCGATGGTGGCCTTTTCCATTTCGTCGAGATTCAGGATCGTCGGGATCGCCGCAGGCGCCGGTGGCGCCAGGTCGGCGCCCGGGTAGTCGAGCTGCAGGTCCGCCGGCTCGATACGGTCACCGCTGGTCAGGATCACCGCACGCTCGACCGCGTGCCGGAGCGCGCGCACGTTGCCGGGCCAGTCGTAGGCCAGCAGCGCTTCCTCGGCGGGCCGCGAAAACACGCGCGCAGCTTTGCCGTATTTCCTCGCGTAGACCCCGGCGTAGTGGCGTGCGATCGGCAGGATGTCATCCCTGCGCTCGCGCAGCGGCGGAATCGTTATCTCCACGGTGTTCAGGCGGAACAGCAGGTCCGGGCGAAAAAGATCGGCGTCGCGGAGGTGCTCGATGGGCGTATTGGTCGCCGAGATCACCCGCACATCGAAGGACTGCGGGCGGTCCGCGCCCACCGGCGTGACCTTGCGCTGTTCCAGCACGCTCAGCAGCTTGGCCTGCAGGTGCAGCGGCAGGTTGCCGATCTCGTCCAGGAACAGGGTGCCGCCATCGGCCGCCTGGAACCGGCCCAGCCGGTCGTCGTTCGCGCCCGTGAACGCGCCCTTGCGATGACCGAAGAGTTCGGACTCGAACAGGGACTCGCTGATCGCACCCATATCGACGGCGAGGAAGACCTGCCCTGCCCGCGACGACATTGCGTGCAGGCGCCGGGCGATGAGTTCCTTGCCGGTGCCGTTCTCGCCGAGGACCAGCACGCTGGCGTCGGTCGGTGCGGCCCGCTCGACGATCGAAAAGACGGCCTGCATGGCGGCCGATTCCGAGATGATGTCCTGGGGCACGGCGCCGGATGCCTGCCGCAGCGCTGCGTTGGCGCGCCGCAGCGTGGCGGTCTCGCTGCGGCTGCGCCGCAGTTCCACGCCCGCGGACACCGTCGCGACGACCTTCTCGTTTTGCCAGGGCTTGGTCACGAAATCGGTGGCACCGCGCTTCATCGCCTCGACCGCGGTAGCGAGGCTGCCGTGCGCGGTGATCATGATCACCACCGCCTCGGGATCGATCCCGAGGATGCGTTCGAGCCATTCGAGGCCCTGCCGCCCCGAGGACTCGCCGGGGCCGAAGTTCATGTCCAGCAAGACCGTGTCGAACGTGTGCCGCTGCATCAGGTCGGGGATGCGGTCGGGCCGCCGGCAGGTAATCACCTCGGCAAAACGGCGCCGCAGCAACAGCCGCGCCGCCGTGAGGATGTCGTCGTCGTCATCGACGACCAGGATGGTGCCGATCTTGCTCATGTGCCGCGCCCCGGGAACTGTCCGGAATCGTACACCCACTGTCCGCAGGCGTACAGTTCGCGGTCATCCTGAGCCTGTTTGGCGATCAAAAACAACCCGTTAGCAAGTTGGCACGGCTATTGCTATGTCATTGGCAAAGGGCTTTTGCGACCACCACGGGAATGCCAGTGAACAAGATCTCGAGTCTCAGGGAGGCACAACAGGACAGCCAGCGGTCCGTCTCCGGCCAGGGCATGGACCGGCGCGTCACGAGAAAGACGCCCGTCGGCCGCAAGCTGGTGGCCGGGGTTGCCGGGCTGCTCGTGCTGCTGTTCGCGGCATGGCTGGTCAGCACGCTGCTCGCGGGACGCAGCCTCAGCGTGAACGCGCAGCGCATTGCCGTATCCGACGTCACCGTGGGCACCTTCGAGGATTTCATCCCGTTGCGCGGCAGGCTGGTGCCGCGCAGCACCGTCTATCTCGACGCCGTCGAGGGCGGCCGCGTCGAGGCAGTCCTGGTCGAGGACGGCGCCGTCGTCGCGGCCGGCGATCCGATCGTGCGCCTGTCCAATACCAACCTGCAGCTCGAGGTTCTCGGCCGCGAGGCGGCGGTCACGGAACAGCTGAACTTCATGCGTACGCTCGAGCTGCAGCTCGAGCAGAATCGCCTCGCGCACCGCCGCAACCTGGTCGAGATCGACTACCAGGTCACGCGCCTGAGCCGCAGCATCGAACGGCAGCGCGATCTTGCGGCGAAGGAACTCGTGTCCAAGTCCACGCTCGACGAACTGCAGGACGAGCTGACCTATTACGAGCGGCGCCGCGCCGTGACACTCGAGAGCCAGGCCACCGACGCCCGGCTGCAGGAAGAACAGCTCAGGCAGCTGCGGACCGCCAGCAGCCAGCTCGAGACCAGCCTTGCGCTGGCGCGCAAGAATCTCGACGACCTCAACGTGCGCGCCCCCGTCGCCGGCAAGCTCTCCGGTTTCGATGTCGAGATCGGTGAGTCGATCGTCCGCGGCGGACGCCTCGGCCAGATCGACGATCCCGATGGCTACAAGCTCAATGCGCGCATCGACGAGTTCTACCTCGGCCGGGTCGACATCGGCCAGACCGCGACCGCTGCCCACAATGGCCGCGACCTCGATCTCGAGGTCGTGAAAATCTACCCGCAGGTCAAGGAAGGGCAGTTCGAGGTCGACATGGCCTTCGCCGAGGAGCCCGCAGGGCTGCGTCGCGGCCAGACGTTGCAGCTGCGCCTGACGCTCGGCGACAACTCCGACGCGGTCCTGATCCCGAACGGCTCCTTCTACCAGGAAACCGGCGGCAACTGGGTGTTCGTCGTGGCGCCGGACGGCTCGGAGGCCATCAGGCGCACGGTGCGCCTCGGCCGCCGCAATACCGATTTCATCGAGGTGCTCGACGGCCTGGAGCCGGGCGAGCGCGTGATCACGTCACCGTACACGAGCTTCACCGGCATGGACCGGCTGGTGCTCGACGCCGACTGACCCATTCCTATCAACCCTGCTGACAAGGGGAACGACATGCTCAAGCTGCACAATCTCTACAAGGTCTACCAGACGGACGAAATCGAAACCGTCGCCCTGAACGGCGTCAACCTGGAAATCGAACAGGAGGAGTTCGTCGCGATCATGGGGCCGTCCGGCTGCGGCAAGTCGACACTGCTGAACATCATCGGCCTGCTCGACAATCCCTCCGAAGGTGACTACTTCTTCTTCGACGAGAACGTGGCCCCCTATTCCGAGGCGAGGCGCAGCTCGATCCGCAAGATGAACATCGGCTTCATCTTCCAGAGCTTCAACCTCATAGACGAACTCACCGTTGCCGAGAACATCGAACTGGCGCTCCTGTATCACAACATGCCGGCCTCGAAACGCAAGCAGCGCGTCGACGCGGTCATGGACCGGATGGGCATTGCGCATCGCGCAAAACACATGCCCGGGCAGTTGTCGGGCGGCCAGCAGCAACGCGTCGCCGTCGCCCGCGCCGTCGTCGGCGACCAGCCGCTGATACTCGCCGACGAACCCACCGGCAACCTCGATTCCGTGCACGGCCAGGAGGTCATGGACCTGCTGCGCTCGCTGAATAAAGAGGGAACCACGATCGTGATGGTGACGCACTCGCCGGCGCACGCCGACTACGCGCACCGGACCGTCAACCTGTTCGACGGCCACATCATTACCGACAACACGCGCGCCGCCTGATCGGGTCGGCATTGCGAGGCAACCCATGTTCTGGAACAACGTCATCATCGCGCTGCGAAACCTACGCAAATACAAGGGGTTCGCAGCAATTAACATCACCGGGCTGGCGATCGGCCTGACGATTTACGTCTTCGGCGGCCTGCTCGTCGACTACGAGCGCACACACGACCTGTTCTTCGAGAACGCAGACCGCATCTACACGATCGGCGCCACGGCAGCCCCCGAGCTCAATGTCGGCGTGAGCAAGTTCAACGCCGTGCAGTCCGCAGTCGGCCCTGCTATCGAGGCCAACATTCCCGATGTCGAAGCGGTCGCGAGGACCCTGGCGATCGAATACCTCGTTTCGATGGGGCAGGACAGTTTCTACGAGACGATACGGTTTTCGGACCCGGCCCTGCTGGACATCTTCGATCTCGACTACATCCATGGCGACAGCAGCGCACTGGGCAGCCCGACGTCGCTGCTGATCGCTGAATCGACAGCGATCAAGTACTTCGGCAAGACGGATGTCATTGGCGAGGTCGTTACGCTGGACAACGAGTTCGACTTTCACGTGGCCGCGGTCGTGGCCGACCTGCCCCTGAACTCGCACTTCACCTCGTCCCCGATTTCCGAGGCGCCATTCGAGTTCGTTGCGCCTATCCAGGCCCTTACACGAATGCAGGATTTCGACGTCAGCGGCGACTGGGACAACCTGTCGATCAACAACATGACGTACGTGATGCTTCCCCCGGACCTGGACGGCGCCTGGCTGCGGGCGCAGATGGATGAACTGTACGGCCGTATCGTCGACGAGGACAGGCAAAGAGTCATCGCGAATTTCACCGTTCATCCGCTGAGCTACGCGAACACGGCAATCTGGGACCTGATCGGGCTCCCGGTCATAACCGTGGTTTCGCTGCTGAGTTTCCTGGTGCTGGTGGTGGCCTGCGTCAATTACACCAACCTCGCCACGGCCCAGTCGCTGGGACGCAGCCGCGAAGTCGGCATGCGCAAGACGATGGGCGCCGGACAACGCCAGCTGCTCACGCAATTCCTCGTCGAGAGCCTGGTCATTGCTGCGATCGCAATGGTCATCGCGATCGCGGCTCTCGAGGTGATAATCCCGCTACTCAACAACGCGGCCGGCAAGGCGCTTACGATCGATTACCTGGGCACGTTGCCATGGCTGGTTGCAACGACATTACTCGTCGGGCTGCTGGCAGGCATCTATCCCGCCTGGCTCATTACGCGCGCTAGCCCGATCGATGCCCTGCGCGACACCGCAAGGAAGGGCAGGAAGGGGTCCAGGATGCGGTCGGTGATGATCGGCGCCCAGTTCGCGATCTCCGCATTCATGCTGGCCCTGGTCGCTATCGTCTTCATGCAGAACGAGAAGATCAAGGAATCCAGCTACGAGTTTCCGCGGTCGGAGATATACACACTCACGCGCCTCAACGTCGACGACGTTCGTGAACGCCTCGACACGCTGCGGCACGAACTGGAAGCGCTGCCGAACGTCGACAGCGTCGGTTTTTCGAGCCAGGTACCTTACGAGCAGAACAACTCATCGTGGACCATTTCGCTGCAGCCCGGGGACGCCGCCGGCAAATTCCAACTGCAATACATGAGCATGTCACCTGAGTACTTCGAGACTTACGACATCCGCATGCTCGCCGGCAGGCCGCTCAGCCGCGATATTGGTAACGATACGAACCTGGAGGGTTCCGAGGTCGTCAACGTGATCGTCAACGAGATGGCGCTGGAGAAGCTGGGTATCGCGACGCCTGCCGAGGCAATCGGCCGGAGCTTCTACAATTTCAACGAGGAAGACGGTCCGATTCCGGAATTCGTCATCGTGGGCGTTGCGCCGACGCAAAACATCACCGGCCTGTTCAACGCGGAGAAGCCGTGGATGTACATGTATGTACCGGGCTTCACGCGCGTCGGCTCGGTACGTATCACGGGCGGAAACATGATGGACGCCGTCGAGCAGATCGAAGAAGTATGGGACCGGGTCATTCCGGACTACCCGATGCAGGGGCGCTTTCTCGACGACACCTTCAACGACGTCTACAACATTCTCAAGTACATGAACGCCGCGCTGGCAGGATTCGCTTTCATCGCGTTCACACTGGCACTGATCGGCCTGTTCGGGCTCGCCGCCTTCATGGCAACGCAGCGCACCAAGGAGATCGGCGTGCGCAAGGTCCTCGGCGCGAGTTCGTTCCAGATCGCCCGGCTGCTCGTGTGGCAGTTCTCGACACCCGTACTCTGGGCCCTGGCGATCGCCCTGCCCGGGGCCTATTTCGCGTCGAGCATCTACCTGAATTTCTTCGCGGACCGGATCACGATGATCATACCGGTGCTGGTTGCGGCCGGTATCGCCGCGACACTGCTGGCATGGGGTACGGTCGCGGGACACGCCATCCGTATCGCGCGTGCCAACCCGGTACTGGCGTTGAGGTACGAGTAACCACGCAGGCCACTGCACATACGCCCACTGTTCGGCGCTATCATGGCGTTCCGGACAGAGGACATTCGCCGTGGACAATACCGAACTCAAATGGCTGATCGGCTTGCTGGCGGCCGCCGCCCTGGCGGCCCTCGCGTGGTTCCTGTGGGATGAAAGCAAGCCGGAGCCGGTACCGGTCGGGCAAGAGGCGCCCGTTGCCGATTCCGCGCCGCCAGGGCCGCTGCACCCGGTCGAACCGCTGAGCGTCACGCCCGCCGG
This sequence comes from uncultured Gammaproteobacteria bacterium, assembly GCA_963712755.1. Classification (GTDB taxonomy): domain Bacteria; phylum Pseudomonadota; class Gammaproteobacteria; order Steroidobacterales; family Woeseiaceae; genus UBA1847. The sequence goes on from CAVQIY010000003.1 coordinate 257,497, forward strand.
CGGCGAACTGGTCGAGTTGCCGCCGCTCGCGGAAAGCGACAGCTACTTCGCACTGGCGCTCGTCGACCTCTTCGGGCCGGACCTCGAGCCCCTGCTCGCGGACGAGGCGCTGATCGACAAGACCGTCGCGACGGTGGACAACCTGACGCAGGGCCGCGTCGCCGAGAAGATCAGGCCGCTCGGCAGGTTGCCCGGCAACTTCGTCGTCACTGCCGCCGGCGAGAACGGGCCGTTTTATCTCAGCCCCGACAACTACGCGCGTTACGATGCGCTCGTGAACATGCTGGCCGGCGCCGATCTCGACGAAATGGCCGCCACCTACCGCCGCTTCTACCCGCTGTTGCAGGAGGCGTTCGCGCAGCTGGGCTACCCGGACGGCTATTTCAACGACCGCGTCGTGGCCGTCATCGACCACCTGCTGGCCACGCCGGAACCCGGCGAGCCCGTTCGGCTGCTGCAGCCGCACGTCCTGTACGTGTTCGCGGACCCGCAACTGGAGGCCCTTTCCGGCGGCCAGAAGCTCTTGATCCGCATGGGTCCGGACCACATATCCCGAGTCAAGGCCGTGCTGTCTGAAGTCAGGACACGCATCGCGCAACCCTGACCGTAGGAGCGGGCCTGGGCCCGCGACCGGGTCGCGGTTCGAGAACCGCTCCTACAGCGCGTGATCGCGGGCCCAGGCCCGCTCCTACAGGCGCGCGATCGCCGGCAATGCCACGTCGATACACAGGTATGTTCAATATATCTTGTTTTTCGAATATTCGTGATTTAGAATGTTCTAATTAATAACCCCGGGGGCCCGAACCTGCCCCGATCAGCCGCCGAGCGAAAGCCGATGAAACCAGCCAACCGTTGTCTCGCCATTGCCTCACTGTTGTTCGTCCCCCTCGCCGCTCGCGCCGAGAACCTGGAACAGGCCTGGGCCGACGCGATCGCCTCGCACAATCAGCTCGCCGCCGCCGCCGCCCGCCGTGAAGCGGCCGGTCTCAATCTCGAAAGCGCGCAGGCGGAACGATGGCCGCAGCTGGGCGTTTCGAGTTCCTTCACGCAGCTCGACGAAGCACCCCGCTTCGACTTCGGCGGCGGCACCACGTCGCAACAGCTGTTCGACAACGACAATTTCCTGCAGGCCGGGGTGCAGGTCAGCCTGCCGCTGTATGCCGGCGGCGCGATAAACGCGGGCGTCGGCGCGGCCGAGTACGCGGCGCAGGCATCGAGCGAGCAGTACGAGGCCGTGCTGCAGGACATCAAGCTCGGCGCGGGTGAACATTACATCCAGGTGCTCAGGGCGGAGAGCGCGCTCGAAGTCGCGGCGTCGAACGTCACGACCCTGCGGGCACAGACGGAGCTCGCGCGGCAGCAGTACGAGTTCGGCGCCGTGCCGAAGAACGACTTCCTCGCCGCCAGCGTCGCGCTCGCCAATGCCGAACAGCGCAAACTGCAGGCCGAGAACAGGCTCGACATTGCGCGCGCGGCCTACAACCGCTTCCTGAACCGGCCGCTCGACCAGCCGGTCGCGCTCGACCCCGACCTCGACCTCGACGGCCTCGTGCCGGCGGGCGAAACCCTGGAATCGCTGATCCTGACGGCGACGGAGCAGCGCGACGAACTCGCCGCGATGGCGGCCGAAGCCAGCTCGCTGCGCGAGAACTCCACCGCGATACGCGCCCGGTCGCGGCCGCAACTCGCGCTCACCGGCGGTTACATGTACCTGGAGAACGCGTTCCTCGACGCCGACGAGTTCTGGATGGCCGGCGTCACCTTCCAGTGGAACCTGTTCAATGCCGGCCGCAACCGGGACCGCGCCGCGGCACTTGAGCGGCAGGCGCTCGCGGTGAGCTACACGCGCAGCGACATGCTGTCCTCCATCTCGCTGCAGGTGCGGCGGGCATGGAACGACCGTCGTGAAGCCGAAGCCCGCACGCAGGTCGCCGAGGCGGCCGTCGACCAGGCCATCGAGAACCTGCGCGTCGTCCGCAACCGTTACGAGGCCGGCTCCAGCCCCAATATCGAGGTGCTGGATGCCGAGACGCTGCGCCAGCAGGCGCTCAACAACCGCGACAACGCCCGCTACGAACTGGCGCTGGCCAAGTTGCGGCTGGCACGCGCCGTGGGAATCCTCTGATGAAAGTCAGCGCGGAAGCCATGAAGCAGCAGGCCGGCAAGGCGCACCGGCTGCTGGCGGCGATGGCGAACGAAAAGCGGCTGATGATCCTCTGCCAGCTCATCGATGGCGAACGCTCGGTCAACGACATTGCCGAGCTCCTCGATGCACGGCAGTCGACGATCTCGCAACACCTTGCGCTGCTCAGGAAGGACGGCTTCGTGCAGGCGCGCCGCGAAGGCCAGACCCAGTTCTATTCGTTGCAAGGCGACGACGCGCGTTCGGTCATCGAAACGCTGCACTCACTCTATTGCGTCGCAAGTCCAGGGAAGAAATAACATGATCAGACGTCTCCGTATTTCAGGCTGGCCGGCGATTGCCGCCGCACTGTCCTTCTCGATCGCCAATGCAGCGGCCGACGATCTGCCGTTCGAGACGGCCATCGTCGAAACGGCGCGGGCGCCGCTCGAGCGCGTTTACGACGGCACCGTCGAGGCCGTGAACCAGGCCACGATGTCCGCGCAGACGGCGGGCCGCATCGCCGAGGTCTTCTACGACGTCGACGACTACGTCGAGCCTGGCGACCCGATCGTGCGCTTCACGGACGTCGAACAACAGTCGGCCTTGCGCCAGGCCAGGGCCAGCCTGGAGGAAGCCGTCGCGCGGCAGAAGCAGGCGGACGCCGAGTTCCAGCGCGCCAGGGGCCTGTTCGAGTCGGGCTCGAGTTCCAGGCGTGAATACGACCAGGCGCTCGCTGCACGAGATGCCGCGGCGGCTCGCGCTTCGGCTGCCCGCTCCGCCGTCGCCACGGCGGAGCAACAGCTCGAGTACACGCTCGTCAGGGCCCCGTACGCGGGTATCGTGACCGAGCGCCACGTCGAAGTCGGCGAAGCGGTTTCGGTGGGCCAGCCGCTGATGAGCGGCCTGTCGCTCGAGTCGCTGCGGGTCGTCGTGAACCTGCCGCAACAGGTTGCCGCGAAGGTCCGCGAGCACAAGGAAGCACACGTTCTCACGGACGAGGGCCGCGTCGCGGCCGACAGCATCACGATATTCCCGTTCGCGGACAGCGCGAGCAATACGTTCACGGTGCGCGTCGAACTGCCGGCCGGCCAGTTTGCGCTGTACCCGGGCATGTTCGTCAAGGTCGCGTTCGTGATCGGCGACGCCGAGCGGCTGCTCATCCCCACCCGCGCATTGCTCCGGCGCAGCGAGGTCACCGGCGTCTACGTGGTGTCCGGCGACGGCGAAATCCGGCTGCGGCAGGTCCGGGCCGGGAACACCTTCGACGACCGCACCGAGATCCTCGCCGGCCTGAGCGCGGGCGAACGCATCGCGCTGGACCCGGTGCGTGCCGGTATCTACGTGAAATCGCAGGCGGTAGCGAACGATGAAGAATAAGCTCGGCATCTCCGGTCGCCTCGCCGCCCGCTTCCAGGACAACGCGCTGACGCCGCTGCTGGCCCTCGCCGCAATATTGCTCGGCGTGTTCGCGGTCATCGTGACGCCGCGCGAGGAAGAACCGCAGATCGACGTGACCTTCGCCAACGTGTTCGTCGGCTTCCCCGGCGCGAGCACGACCGAGGTCGAGAACCTCGTCGCACTGCCGATGGAGCAGGTGCTGGCCGAGATCGACGGCGTCAAGCACGTGTACTCCGTGTCCCGCCCCGGCATGGGCGTGCTGACCGTGCAGTTCAAGGTCGGTGAACCGCGCACCGAGGCGCTCGTCAGGCTCTACAACGCGATCTTCTCGAACCAGGACTGGCGGCCGCAGAACCTCGGCATCCTGCCGCCCATCGTCAAGCCCAAGGGCATCGACGACGTCCCGATCGTCTCCGCGACGCTGTGGACGCAGGACACGGAGCGCGCGACCCAGGACCTGCTGAAGGTCGCACACGCGCTGGAAGCGGAGATCAAGCGCGTGCCGGGGACCCGCGACGTCTACACCATCGGCGGCTCGCGCGAGATCGTCCACGTCGAACTGGACCCGCAGCGCGTCGCCGGTTTCGGCATGACCCTCGACGACCTGCGCCAGGCGCTGACGGCCAGCAACACGGTCTCGCATGCGGGTTCGCTCGTCTACGACAACACGCAGGTCCCGGTGCAGGCCGGCACCTTCCTCAGCAACCGCGAGGACGTGGCCCGGCTCGTGGTCGGCCTGTTCGAAGGCCGCCCCGTCTATCTCGACGACATAGCGACCGTGCGCGCGCAGGCGGACCAGCCCGAAACCTACACCTGGTTCGCGACGGGGCCGGCAGCGGCCGAGATCGGCCTCGAACCCGTCGCCTACGCGCCGTCGGTAACGATCGCCGTCGCCAAGAAGCCGGGCACCAACGCCACCCACATCGCGGACGCCGTCGTCGAACGCCTCGCCCAGCTCGAGGCGACGCTCATCCCGGAAGGCGTGGAAGTCACGATAACGCGCAACTACGGCAAGACGGCGGACGACAAGGCGTCGAAACTCATCCAGAAACTCTCGTTCGCGACGCTGTCGGTCATCCTGCTGACGTGGTTCGCGCTCGGCTGGCGCGAGGCGATCGTGGTCGGCACCGCGGTCATCGTGACGCTGGCGGCCACGCTGTTCGCCTCGTGGGCCTGGGGGTTCACCATCAACCGGGTCTCGTTGTTCGCGCTCATATTCGCGATCGGCATCCTCGTGGACGACGCGATCGTGGTCGTCGAGAACATCCACCGGCACCGGGGATTCAGCGCCGGTTCGATCGGCGAGATCATCCCGCCGGCCGTCGACGAGGTCGGCGGGCCGACGATCCTCGCCACGTTCACCGTCATCGCCGCCCTGCTGCCGATGGCTTTCGTGACCGGGCTGATGGGCCCCTACATGAGCCCGATCCCGATCAATGCGAGCACCGGCATGCTGATCTCGCTCGCGGTGGCGCTGATCCTCACGCCCTGGCTCAGCCACCGCCTCCTGCAAAACGCCCCGATCCACAAGGAGTCCGGCGACGAGGAATCGAAATTGCACCGCCTCTTCACGCGGCTCATGCACCCGTTCCTCGACCGCGAGACCGGCAGGCGCGCGCGCGCCTGGCTCTATGGCGGCACGGCCGCGATCATCGGCATCGCCATGCTGCTGGTCGTGGCGCAGTTCGTCGTGCTCAAGATGCTGCCGTTCGACAACAAGTCGGAGTTCCAGGTGATCGTCGACATGCCGGAGGGGACCAGCGTCGAACAGACCGCCCGTGTGCTGGACGCGATGGCCGAGTCGATCGAACGCGTGCCCGAGGTCACCGACTACCAGGTCTATGCGGGCACGGCGTCGCCCATCAATTTCAACGGCCTGGTTCGGCAGTACTACCTGCGCAGCGACGGCAATGCCGGCGACATCCAGGTCAACCTCGTCGACAAACATCACCGCAAGCGCTCCAGCCACGAGATTGCCCGCAGCGTCCGCGACGAGCTGGCGGCGATCGGCCGCGAGTTCGGTGCGTCGGTCAAGATCGCGGAGGTCCCGCCGGGCCCGCCGGTGATGTCGCCGATCGTCGCCGAGATCTACGGGCCGGACTACGAGGAACAGAAACTGCTCGGGCGGCGGCTGGAAGCGATATTCCGTGACACACCCGACATCGTGGACATCGACACGTCGGTCGAATCCGACGCGACCCGTTTCATTATCGAGGTCGACCGGCAACGCGCCGCGCTGCTCGGGGTGCCGCAGCAACGCGTCGCCGCGATCCTGCACATGGCCCTGAACGGCGAGGACGTCAGCTACGTTCACCAGGCGCGCGAACGCTACCCGATCCCGGTACGCCTCGACCTGCCGGTTTCATCCAAGGCCAACCTCGACGCACTGCTCGCGCTCGACGTGCGCAGCGAGGGCGGCCAGCGCGTGCCGATCTCCGAGATCGCCAACGTGCGTGAAGTCGGCTGGGACGACGCGGTGTATCACAAGGACCTGCTGCCGGTCGTATTCGTCACGGCCGACATGGCGGGCAGGCTCGACAGCCCGCTCTATGGCATGTTCACGCTGTCGGGCAAAATCGATGAAATGGCGAAGGCCGGCACGCCCGTCGAGCAGCGCTACATCAGCCAGCCGGGGAATCCCTACTACTTCTCGATGAAGTGGGACGGCGAATGGCAGATCACCTACGAAACCTTCCGCGACATGGGGCTCGCCTACTCGGTCGGCCTGATCCTCATCTACCTGCTCGTCGTCGCGCAGTTCCGTTCCTACCTGCTGCCGCTGATCATCATGGCGCCGATTCCGCTGACGATCATCGGTGTCATGCCGGGGCATGCGATTCTCGGCGCCAACTTCACGGCGACGTCGATGATCGGGATGATTGCACTCGCCGGTATCATCGTGCGCAACTCGATACTGCTCGTCGACTTCATTCTCGACCAGCAGCGTGCCGGTCACGATCTCGAGGACGCGGTAATCCGTGCATCCGCGGTACGCGCGAAACCGATCATGCTGACGGCGCTGGCCGCGATGATGGGTGCCTTCTTCATCCTCGACGACCCGATCTTCAACGGCCTGGCGATATCGCTGATCTTCGGCATCCTGGTGTCGACGGTACTCACGCTGATCGTGATCCCGATCCTGTTCTACAGTTTTCGCCGGCAGATCCGGGTAGCGGCGTAGGCGCGGGCCGAACGGCAGCAGCGGTTCCGGAAGCGCGACGGGTTCGCGGGCCCAGGCCCGCTCCTACAGGCGAACGGCGCGATTGTAGGAGCGGTTCTCGAACCGCGACCCGGTCAGGGGCGAGGTCCTCCTGCAGGAGCGGTTCTCGAACCGCGAATCAGCGCAGGTATTTGTCCAGCCAGGCGAGCACTTCCTCCCAGTAGTGCCGCGCCTCCGCGCCCTTCATGATCCAGTGATCGGCGTCGTGGAAGACGAGCAGCCGGCCCGGCACCTGCTTGCGCTGCAGGTAGGTCCACGCGGCGATCGTCTGGTTGAGGGGCACGCGGTAGTCCTTCTCGCCGATCGTCAGCAGCATCGGCGTCGAGAAATTCGCGGCAAAGCTGGACGGGCTCTGCTCGGTCCAGACCGGGCTGTCGCCCCAGGGCGGGCCCTCCGCGTTGATCTCGCGATGGTAAACGGCGTCACTGGTCGACCACTGGCCTTCGAGATCCACGAGGCCGGCGTGGCCGACCAGCGTCTGGAAGCGCGTCGTCGTGCCCTGCAGCCAGTTGATCAGGTGACCGCCGTAACTCGCGCCCGCCGCCGCCTGCCGGTCTGCATCGATGAACGGGTAGATGCGGATCGCCTCGTCCAGCGCCTCGTTGAGTTCATCGCCGGGCGTCTTCAGCGGGTCGCCCTGGATCGCGCGTGAAAACTCGACCCCGTAGCCGACCGAGCCGGTGTAATCCGTCTGTATGACGACGTAACCCGCCGCAGCGAGCAGGTGGGGGCTCCAGCGGATGTGGTCTGCATCCAGCGAGGAGGAATGCGGACCGCCGTGGATCAGCGTGATCACCGGGTACTTCTTCTTCTCGTCGAACCCGGGCGGTAACGTCACGAAGCTGTGAATGCGGCGGCCGAGCGAACTCTCGAACCAGAACTCGCGGAAGGGCGGGCGATCCAGCACCGCGGCCCGTTCCGTGTTGAACGCCGTCAGGCGCTCGTGGCGGCCGCTCCCGGTATCGACGCGAACCAGTTCCGCCGGGTTGGTTGCATCCTCCCAGCGCGCGACCAGCGAGCGCCCGGCGGGTTGCGGACCGGCGTAGACGCCACCGCTGTCGCGGTCGAGCGCGGCGACCTTGCCCTTGCCGCCGGCAGGCACCCCGAACAACCGCACCCTGCCCTCGTCCATCGCGGTGAACCAGATCGTCCGGCCGTCGCGGCTGACTGCCATGTCGGCGACGGCGCGGTCGAACCCGGCGGTGATGACGTCGGGCTGCGCTGCAAAATCCTCTGCGGCGCCGCTCTTCGGCCACTCGAAACGCGCGATCTCGGTGAGGTTGTAGGCGAACCCGGTGACGGGTTCGTACTGGCAATAGAGCGCATCGCCCTGCGGCGCGAATTTCGCGGCCTGGCAACTCCAGTCATCGCCCTGCGTCAGGGCTTGCGGCTCACCGCCCGCGGCCGGCAGGCGGTACAGGTGGTAGATCGTGGTGCTGTGCGCGGCGGCGTCGAGGTTCTGCGTGGCCGATATGACGAGCGCCTGGCCGTCCGGCGTCCATTCGGGATGCAGGCTCTCGCCTGCCAGCCTGAGGACACCGGCGTAGCCCGGCCGGGCGACGAAGTCGGTGCCCGCCAGCAGGTCCGTCGCCGGAGCGCCGGGCGTCGCGTCCTGCACGAAGACGTGGGTCCGCAGGTCGTCGCGCCAGCGGTTCCACTGCCGGATCGGGAAAATCTCGTAGGCCGACGCGTTGTAGTCGCGTTCCGCGCGCGCCTTCTTCTCCGCCGCATGCTCCTCGTCCGTCAGCTTGCCCGGGTAGACGCGGCTCTCGAACGCGATGCGCTTGCCGTCCGGGCTCCATTTCGGGCCGCTCGCCCCGGTCGCCAGCGAGGTGATCTTCTGCGCCTCACCGGGCATCGTCATGTCCATGACATAGACCTGGCTGACGTCCTCGCCGCGCTTGGCACTGAACGCGATGCGCGTGCCGTCGGGGCTCCACTCCACGCCGTCCTCGGCGTCCTTCGTGGCGGTCAGCCGGCGCGGCCCGGTCTTGCCGTCCACGGCGACGAGCCACAGGTCGCTGACTGTCTCTTCTTCCTTGTACGCGGGCTCGGTCACGGCGACGATCGCCCACCGGCCGTCCGGGCTCGTGACCGGCGTGCCGAGGCGGCGCATCGTCCACAGGTCTTCGTGGGTGACCGGCCGCAGGCTTGCGCCGGCATGCCCGTCGGCGGCGGCAACGGAACTCAGGAATAGGGCGAGGATGATCGCGGCGATTCGCACGGCTTTGCTCCCGGTGACTGAACTGAGAATCCGGAATGATACCTGCAGCCGGGCCTCGTTTTCAGGGAGCCTTGAAAACTCGCGGCGCGACCTCATCTTTGTCGCACGGAGGCACTATTGCCTTTTATTTCAATATCTTATGTATTGGAGGAAGCAAGATGTCACTGGTACGTTATGAACCCTGGGTGGGTGTTCGTCAGTTGCAGGACGATATCAATCGGCTGTTTTCGGGCTTGTCGACCGGCGACAGCAGCGGCGTAACGGCCGACTGGGTCCCGAACGTCGATATCAACGAGTTCGAGGACAAGTTCCAGCTTTACGTCGACATTCCCGGCGTCGACCCCAAGGATGTGGACATCACGCTGGAAAACGGCGTACTGACCATTTCGGGCGAGCGCTTCGTGCAGGCCGAGAAAGCCGAAGAGAACGTCGTGCGCCGGCGCACCGAGCGCGGCACGGGCCGATTCTACCGGCGCTTCATCCTGCCGGAATCGGTGGATGCCGAGAAGGTGAAGGCAACGGACCGCCACGGCGTGCTCGAGATCCTGATTCCGAAACAGGCCAAGGCGCTGCCGCGCAAGATCGAGGTTGCTGCCTGAAGAGCAGCGGCATGAAACAACCGTAGGAGCGGGCCTCGGCCCACGACTCTGCCGGGCATCGGTCGCGGTTCGAGAACCGCTCCTACAGGAGAGCGCTTCTGCCCGCGGCCGGGTCGCGGTTCGAGAGCTGCTCCTGCGGCCTGGCGATGCGATCAGCCCTGCAGGAGCGGGCCTCGGCCCGCGAACCCGTCGCGGTTCGAGAACCGCTCCTGCGGCCTGGCGATGTGATCAGCCCTGTAGGAGCGGGCCTCGGCCCGCGAACCCGTCGCGGTTCGAGAGCTGCTCCTGCGGCCTGGCGATACGATCAGCCCTGTAGGAGCGGGCCTCGGCCCGCGAACCAGGCACAGTTCGAGAACCGCTCCCGCCGATGCCTGCGGTAGACTGGGGCGAATGACCCTCGATCTCGACCGCCACATCCGCCGCGAAAGCTTCAAGCGCTACGCCCTGCAATGCGGCCTCGCCGGCGTCGTCGTCCTGATCCTGCTGCTCATACTCGACGCGGTCACCCAGACCGTCCTGATCGCGGCGCTCGGCGCCAGCGCATTCATCGCCTTCGCGGTGCCGCGATCGCTGCATTCGGGCGCCCGCCACATGATCGGCGGCTACGCGATCGGCATCGTCGCGGGCTGCCTGATGGCGACGCTGGCATCGGCCATGAATATCCAGGGCAGCGGCCCTGCGCACGCCGTCATGGTCGTATTCGGCGCAATGGCGATATCGCTCGCGATGTTCACGATGGTCGTGACGCGCACGGAACACCCGCCGGCGGCCGCGCTGGCGCTCGGACTGGTGCTGAACGAGTGGGACCTGCTGACACTCGCCGTCGTGATGGCGGGGATCGTGGTGCTGAGCCTGATCAAGCGGCTGGTGTTGCCGATGCTGCTGGACCTGGTCTGACGATGGGCAAGTGGCTGATGATCATCGGCCTCGTCGTGCTGCTCGTCGGTGCGGCACTGCAGTTCGCCCCGTCGCTGGTGAACTGGTTCGGGCGACTGCCCGGCGACCTGCGGCTCGGGTCCGGCAACACACGCGTCTTCGTACCGATTACATCGATGATACTGCTGAGCATCATCCTGACGATTATCGTCAACCTGTTCCGGCACTGAGCGATCCGGGCGCCTCTCCCCGCGCATTTTCCCGGCTGGCGCGAATGCGTCGCATCTCCCAGCTGCACTTGCGCAGGAATCGCGTGGACGCCACTTTCAGGCTCTTGTGCGCTTTCTCCCGGTGCGGGATGAATGTCTTCCGGCTGAGGCGGGACTCGGTGACCGTGTACGGTGTCAGCCCGTAGATCGGCTGGCCGTGCTCCCAGAACTTCTTGATGAACACGTCGACCGGTTCGCGGGCCACCCGGGTCATTGCGACGAATCTGTGCGCGACCTCGGGCGTAATGCTGTTGCACATGCAGGAATGCGGCACTTTCGTATAGCGCCACAGCGTATAGTCCCCGCACTCACCCACGCGCTCCTTGCGTGCCCGCGTCTCGTCCTGCAACCGGATGAACCCGAACTCGTCTATGTGACGGGCCACCTCCTGCACCGCGCCCGCGAACTCGGGTAACAGCTTGAAGTCGTCCTCCATGATCATGAGCGGCTCACCGAGCTCGGCGCACTTCTGCCACACGGCCCGATGGCTTGCGAAGCAACCGATCTCTGCCGGTGTCACCCGACGGCCGGTATTCAGCACCCATTCGTCGGCGTCGCAGCCCTCGAAGTACCTCTCCGCCATGGCCTGCTCGCCGCGCAGGGCGTCAAAGAACTCGAACGCGAGGCCGGCATCGGCGAGCTGTGCGGCCGCGCGCTCGCGGCGCTCCCGGGCTTCCGGCAGGCTGATAACAAAGAGCTTCATGGCGGTCGGCGTTCCTCCCCTTATTCGTCCGAGTGCCCGAAGGGGCCAATTCGACCACCCTGTGTGCGCTCGCAATCGGACGCCGAGCGAAGCGTTCCAACAGCAGCCACGTTGCCAAGAACGCGCATCGAGTTCAAGCGATTACCTCGCCAATTGTGTGCCGGGGAACAGCGCCCGGGTATATGTAAATATCACTATGCCGGCGCTTCCCGCGAGCCGCCCCGCCTTTTCCAGTAGAATCACGCGCTGATTCCGACCGGGCACAAAGTCGATGCAGAAAGAAGGACTGAGCCAGAAAGCGTACGTACCGATCGCGGAAGGCGATTCCTACGACCCGTTCGTGCCCGCGAGCGAGTCGCCGGCGGAATTCACGCTCAAGGCCGTCGGGCTCGGCATCCTGTTCGGCATTATCTTCGGCGCGGCCAATGCCTACCTCGGCCTGCGCGCCGGGCTCACGATCAGCACCTCGATCCCCGTCGCGGTGATGACCCTGCCGGCGATGTGCGACGGCCTGCTCGGCGTCCTGTTCATGATCCCGCCCAGGCGGACCTCGCGCCCGTCCCGACAGCGGCGTCGCACCGCTGAATTGCGGGTGCAGGCAGCGGACCACCGGGAAGATGGTAGAGCCAGGCCTTACGGGCAGCTGCCGAGGCGGGTGATGACCCGGCATGCCAGCGCCGCGCCGTGCTCCATCGCCTCCTGTATACCAGCGCCGTGGCACCAGCGCGAAAGAAAGCCGGCGGCATAGGCGTCGCCGGCGCCGGTCGTATCCACGACCGATTCTACGGGCACAGCCGGCACGGCAACCCGGCCATTCCGGTGGCAGGCGAGACTGCCATCCGGGCCCAGTGTGACGATGTACAGTTTGTCGTGACGCGCCGCTCGCCTAGCGATGGCATCGATGGCATCGTGGTCGTCCGCAGTCAGCCCGAAGAAACCGATGTCAATCCGATCGACGTAGCGGTCCAGCAGCGGATAGTCGGGGTGCTCGAGGAAGTCCGCGAAATCCACGGCCGTTATTCCAGCCGTGCCGACGGACATCAGTTCGTCGAACAGCCGGACGATCTGCAGGTAGACCGGCGCGACCAGCAGATCGCTGCCAGCAATCAGCCGGCGCTGCGATGCGGTGAAGTGGAAATTCCGCAGTACGCCCTCCTCGTAGCGTACGAAATGCTTCTCGCCATCGGGCCTGATCTCGATGTGCTGCACGGGCGTTCTGCCCTCGAGCGTCGTGATGTCGCATTCGACAGCGGAGTCTCTTAGCGCGTCACGAACCAGCAATCCGTCATCGTCATTGCCGATGCACGATACGATCCGGACGACGTCATCCTTTTGAAACTCCGCGTGCGCGTGGCGCGCGAAGTTCGCCGTGATGCCGCCGAAGTGCCGCTCGCCGGACGGCAGGTAGTGATCCACACCGCAGTCGCCGACGCAGACGATTTCCACTCACTCACCCCGGACCAATGACATGATGCGACCGATTTTCTCCGGGTCGACACAGCCGTCCGTCATCAGCGACGTGCCGACAATGGCGCCATCGCAGGCGGACAGCAGTTCGACCGCGTTCTCGGCCGTGAGGCCGCTGCCGACGAGCACGGGCAACCCCTGCGCGGCTTCGCGGAGCGCTCCGGGCGTCGGCGCATCGCCGCTGCGGCTGCCGGTCACGATCACGGCGTCCGCACCCTTGTCCCGAGCGTCCTTCGCCGACTGCGCCAGTGAACGCGGCGTCACCATCGTTGCATACTTGACCTGGATGTCGGCAAGGATCAGCACGTCGTCAGCGCCGATTGCTCTGCGATAGTCGATGAGGCCGTCGGGATCGATCTCGAACTCGCCGTACCCCGGTCGCATCATGCGATCGACGAAGTAGTCGGTCCGGATGAAGGCGGCCCGTGCCATGTTGGCGACAGCCAGCGATGCTTTCGGGTCATTGAGCAGTATTTCGCAGCCGACCAGCGCAGACTCGCTCTCCCGGACGAGGGTGCGCGTGGCGCGAGTCATTGCGGCGATCGTCTCCGGTTCCGCGCGTATGCGATGCGGCTGGTCGTGCTCGTTCTCGACGAGGACGCCGTCAACACCAGCCGAGCAGAGCGTCTGCAGGTTGCCGATCGCGTGCCGTATCACGCGCTCTATCCCCGGTGAATCCGGGTAACCGGGTAACGGTGGCAGGTGGATCATGCCGATGATCACCTTGGACGAGCCGAAGCGCTGCCGGAACCGTTTCATCGCCGTTCGCCGCGTGTCAGGACCCGGTATACCGGCGCGCCGGCGAGTGTAAGCGCGACGCCGACCAGGCTGTCAATCGGGTTGTACCAGAGCGCGCTTAGCAGGAACAGCGACATGACGAAGATGAAGATGGCGGGTACGACAGGATAGCCCGGCAAGCGCCAGCAGCCCGGCGTCGACAGTCGCGGGCGCAGTCGATAGATCGAGGAGACCATCAGGATGTTCATGAACTGGAACGGTACTACAAAGAACGTGACGATCCGCGAGAACGAGCCGAAGAAGAGCAGTGCCGCGATCGAGATAACAGCCGCGTAGAGGATCGCGCCGGCTGGTACCGCCGTCGACGCAGGGAGCCAGGCAACACCGCGGAAAAACGGCGCGAGCCGTGTGCCGGACGCGCGTTCGACGTACTCGGATGCTGCCGCATAGAAGAGCCGGGGAAGCGTCATGACGAGCCCGCCGAGCGCGCCGAAGATCGATATCCACATCAGCGCACCAAGAAGCATGCCGCCGATATCGCCGAACGCAGCCTCGGCGACGACGGTGGCGACCAGCGTCGGGTTTTCGCGCATGGCTTCGAGCGGCACGACACGGAGGAACACGTAATTTACGAGCAGGTAAATGAGCGTGATGAGAGCCACGCCGAAGCCCATGGCGATCGGAAAGGTCCGCCCGGGGTTGCGAACCTCGCCAGCGACGTTGGAGGCGTCAATCCAGCCATCGTAGGTGAAGAGTACGATGGCAACGCCCATGCCGATGAAACGGATGAAACCGGGCAGCCCGCCGGTATCGGCAGGCAGTTTGCCGGCCGGTGCATCAGCCGGCGTGGCGAGCAATAGGCCGCCCGCAATCAGTGCTGCAAGGCCCGTCACCTTGACTATCGTCAGGACCACCTGCGTGCGTCCGCCCCATTCGGCGCCGCGCAGGTTGATGAGCGCGAAAAACGCGATCGCCGCCGTCGCCCATGCAAGCTGCAATCCGCCATCGGCCGTACCGAACATCTGGCTGGCCAGTTCGCCGAACAGGATGGCGACGCCGGCAATGGCGCCCGGGCCGCTGACCAGCACCATCATCCACGCCTGCATGAAGCCGGCGAAGGGGCCGTAGGCAGCAGTGAGTGCGTGGTAGGAAACCCCGGGTTTCGGGATCAATGTGGCGAGTTCCGCGAGCGTCAATGCACCGCACAGCGTAATGAGCCCGCACAGTGTCCAGAAGAAATAGACCTGCCAGTTCGCCGTCGCGACGGCTGCGAGCGCTCCCGGCGTGAAGAAGACACCCGATCCGATCATGTCGCCCACGACAACTGCCAGTACTGCCGAAAGCCCCAGTTTTCGCTTGAGCGTCATTATTGTTGTTCGCCTCCGCCGCGCCGACATTACAGCACCGTCCGAAAAAGGGAAGCGTTGTCATCGACATGCGCATTTAAATAATGACGCTGCTGACGCTTCGAAAGCACGCTTTACGATACGGTGTATTCGAATGTGCGGCCTGGTCCCAGGCGGCCGATTGCCGGTCCGTCAATGCGTCTTCGCCGGTCTCGACTTGTTCTTAATATATGGCCGCGGATTCGTCGCGCGACTGGCGGCGCGGAGTCCACCATTCGCCGGTGCCGAACCGCCCCATGAAGGTCTGTCCGTCCGGCGCCATCGAGAAAACGAAATCGCCCGAGCCGCGCGCTATGCCAGGGTTCCAGCGGCACGGCGCAAGCCTGCAGCAGCATCGCCGCCAGCAGCATTGCGGTCGCCCGCAGCGCGGACTCGGCTCTAGCGGCCCTGCGTTAGGATATCTCGTTGACGAGGCCTTAGACCGACCCGCATCGGCGAATAGATTTCCAGCATCTGGCCTCCGCACTGATGCGCTGTTTGAAAGCCCCGGGCCTGCACGATCAGGTTGCCGCCGGACAGCGCGAGCGAGTTCGCGGCCTGGTTCACGGTGCGCTGTTCGCTTGACTGCAGGTCTGCCGATTTGCCCGGCCCCGCAGGCCGCCCGCAGGGCCGGGCACAGGGATGTGCCCGGTGAAACCTGCCGGCAGTGCGGCGGCCGCTTGCGTGTCACCGCTCCCGGGTCATCGGGCCGTGACGTTGGCTGGCGCGCTGTTGCGGGACGCCCGGGAAAAGGGCCTGCGGCGCGTTTTAACGTAGAATGGCGCGCTGATTCGGCGTCAGCGGGCCAACAATGCAAAAAGAAGGACTGAGCCAGAAAGCCTACGTACCGATCGCGGAAGGCGATTCCTACGACCCGTTCGTGCCCGCGAGCGAGTCGCCGGCGGAATTCACGCTCAAGGCCGTCGGGCTCGGCATCCTGTTCGGCATCATCTTCGGCGCGGCCAATGCCTACCTCGGCCTGCGCGCCGGGCTCACGATCAGCACCTCGATCCCCGTCGCGGTAATGACCGTGGCAGTGTTCCGCGCGCTCGCCCACGTCGGCATCCGCGGCAGCATCCTCGAAACCAACATCTCGCAGACGACCGGCTCCGCGTCCAGCTCCCTGGCGAGCGGCGTCATCTTCACGCTGCCCGCGCTGTTCATGTGGGGCATGCCGCCGGAACTGCTGCAGATGACCCTGCTGGCGATGTGCGGCGGCCTGCTCGGCGTGCTGTTCATGATCCCGCTCAGGCGCTTCCTGATCGAGCGCGAGCACGGCAAGCTGCCGTACCCGGAAGGCACCGCGTGCGCCGAGGTGCTGGTTGCCAACGAGATCGGCGGCGGCCGCGCGCGGTTCGTGTTCTACGGGCTCGCCGGCGGCGCGCTGTTCAAGTTCCTGACCTCCTGGATCCGGGTGATCCCCGGCGACCTGCACGTCAACATCCCGTTGCTGAAGAAAGGCCAGCTCGGCATGGACCTGTCCGCGGCGCTGTTCGGCGTCGGCTACATCCTCGGGCCGCGCATCGCCGCCGTCATGGTGGGCGGCGGCCTGCTGTCGTGGCTCGTGATCATCCCGGCCATCGCGTGGTGGGGCGACGCGCGCACGGCGCCGCTGTTCCCGGAGACGGTCAACCTGATTCGCGACATGGAACCCGGCCAGATCTGGACGCGCTACGTGCGCTACATCGGCGCCGGCGCCGTGGCGACGGCCGGCATCGTCACGCTGATCCGCAGCATTCCGGTGATGATCAGCAGTTTCCGCATCGGCGCGTCGCAGCTCGGCGAGCGCGTTGCCGCAGGCGCGGTACCGGTCGAGCGCACCAGCAACGACCTGCCGCTGCGCGTCGTGGGTATCGGGGCGCTGGCGATCGCACTCGTACTGGTCCTAGTACCGCAGGTCTTCGGCGCCGTCGGCGGCATCGGCATTCGTGTGGTGGCCGCCGCCTGCGTCGTCGTGTTTGCGTTTTTCTTCGTCACGGTCGCCTCGCGTATCGTCGGCCTCGTGGGGGTCACCAGCAACCCGACCAGCGGCATGACCATCGCGGCCCTGCTCGGTACCGCGTCGCTGTTCCTGCTGTTCGGCTGGACCGACACGATGGGCAAGGCCGCGGCATTGACCGTCGGTTGCGTGGTCGCGATCGCCGCATCGATTTCGGGCGACACGTCGCAGGACCTGAAGACGGGTTTCCTGCTGGGCGCAACGCCCCGTGCGCAGCAAACGTCGGAGCTGATCGGCGTACTCACGTCGGCCGTTTTCGTGTGCCTGACCGTGCTCGCGCTGGGCAAGGGCTTCGGTTTCGGCAGCGAGGAGCTGCCCGCGCCGCAGGCCACGCTGATGAAGCTCGTCATCGACGGCGTGCTCGACCAGGACCTGCCCTGGGGGCTCGTGGCGATCGGGGCCGGCATCGCGTTCGCCTGCGAACTCGCCCGCATCCCGTCGCTGCCGTTCGCCGTGGGCGTCTACCTCCCGGTGTCGACGATGACGCCGATCTTCGTCGGCGGCCTCATTCGCCTGTGGATGGAACGCACGGCGAAGAACGATGCGGTCGCCGCCGACCGCCGCGAGCGGGGCGTCCTGCTCGGCAGCGGTTTCGTTGGCGGCGAAGGCCTGCTCGGCGTGGGCATCGCGCTGGTAGCCGTTGCCAAGAGTCGCCGTCCCGACGGCATCGGCACGGAGTGGCTGGGCGGCGAAGTCACCGCGATGCTGGTGGGCGCGGCGGCGTTCGCTGTTTTCATCGCGTGGTTCTTCCGCTCGGTGCGCGGCAACAATGGGTAATTCTGCGGACATCGCCCAGCCGTGGATTCGCTGACCCAGGCCGCGCTCGGCGCCGCCATCGGCGGCACCATCGCACCCGCCGGCCAGCGCCGCAAGGCATTGCTCGTCGGGGCGGCGCTCGGCACGCTGCCGGACCTGGACGTACTCATCGACTACGGCGACGCCGTCGCGAACTTCACCTACCACCGCGGCTTCAGTCATTCGCTGTTCGTGCTGCCCCCGCTCGCACTGGTTCTCTGGCTGGGGCTGCGGCGCTGGTGGGCGCCGGTCCGCGAGGCACCTTCGCGCTGGCTCGCCATCGTCTTCCTCGCGCTGGTCACGCATCCCCTGCTCGATGCGCACACGGCCTATGGCACCCAGCTGTTCTGGCCGCTCGACGTGCCGCCGACCATGTGGGCCACGCTGTTCATCATCGATCCGCTGTTCACGTTACCGCTGCTGGCAGGCGTCGCGGTCGTCGCGGTGCGGCCGGCGAACGGCACGGCGATCCGTGCCTGCCTGTCGCTCAGCATGCTCTACCTCGGCTGGTCCTGGATTGCCCAGGCGAACGTTGCTCGTCACGTGCAGGAGGAGCTGGCGGCGAGCGGCATCCATGACGCGCCGGTCTTCATCACCCCGACGCCGTTCAACACGATCGTGTGGCGCGCCGTCGTGATGACGGAAGAAGGCTACCTCGAGGGCTTCGATTCACTGCTCGGCGCGAAAGCCGGCATCGACTTCTCGGCTTACGGCTCCGACGGGCAGTCGCTGCTCGATGCCGATGGCGTGTGGGCCGTCGCACGGCTGCGCTGGTTCTCGCGGGATTTCCTGAAAGCCGGCGTCGACGACGACCGCCTGCTGATCACGGACCTGCGCATGGGCCAGGAACCCATTTACGTATTCACCCACGTCGTCGCCGTGCGCGGCAATCCCCACTGGGAGCCTGTCCCGACCGAGCTCATTTCGCCGGCCATCGACGAGCGTATCCTGCTGGACGCCTGGAAGCGCATGTGGACGCACTGACGCGGCGGTCAGTGCCGTTCGGCGATCGCGATGACCTCGCGGCCCGGCAGCACCCGGGCGTGATCTTCGAGGCCGAGCACGAAACCGTCCGCGGTCGCCAGCAGTGACTCCTCGCGGGAGCCGAACGCACTGAAGACTTCCGCGAGCAGCTGCCCTTCCCGAATCTCCTCGCCAGGGCGGACGCGGAAGCGGATCAGGCCGCTGGTGCTGCAGAGCGGACGGTTGGTATAGCGCAGCGGTTCCTGCCCGGCCGGCGAGCCGACCGGAAGGAACCACTCGATCATCCCCATCGCCTGCAGCGTCGACAGCACGGCGCTGGTACCCGCGGCAACGCCCGCCTCGACGACGGCGTAGGCGCCGCCTGCCTCGATCGTGTACGCGGGCACGCCGGCATCCAGGACGGCGCCCGCAAGCGTGTTGCGCAGCGGGTGGAAAACGTCGGAGTCCTCGACCAGCAACAACCCGGCCGCGCGCGCCAGTTCCCGCGTGCGGCGCGCGGTCTTGTTGTTGGGGAACGCCTCCAGGGGGTCCAGCAGGATATGTGGAATCGACTGCACCCAGTCGTTGTGTATGTCGATGACCAGCGCTGGCGACGACTTCAGGATGGTGTCGTACAGCCGTCGCGCGATCTGCTCCCCCATGCTGCCCCTGGGATTGCCCGGAAAGCACCGGTTCAGGTCTTCCCGGTCGATATTGAGATAGCGGGAGACGTTCTCGAACCCCATCGAATTGATCAGTGGGAATGCGTGCACGGCGCCCTTGCCGAGACCCTGCTTGCGAAGTTTCGCAAACACGTCGTGCACGATCGCGGTACCGCCGACCTCGTCGCCATGGATGCAGGCCGTCAGCCAGACGACGGGCCCGGGCCGCCTGCTCTCGGCGACCAGTACGGGAATCCTGCGCTGGATGATGTCGCGCAGGCCAGTGATGTCAATCAGCCGCCTTGATATCCGCACGGCGGTAGGGCATCAGGCCGCCCGCACGGCTGCGGACCTGCGCACGGCCGCGCGCACGCGCTCGTCGCACGCATTGAGGATATCGCGCAGCATCTCCGCGTACGAGATGCCGGCGATATCCGCCATCCGCGCGAGGTGACCGTCCCAGCACCAGCCGGGATTGGGGTTCACCTCGAGCAGCCGCGGCGTGTTGTTGGCGTCGAGACGCCAGTCGAAGCGCGCATAGTCCTGGCAGCCGACGCGCTGGAACAGCCGGATGCAGCTCGCGTTGAGGAAATCGATCGTCGCCTGCGGCAGGTCGGCCGGAATGGACTTGATGGTCTTGAAGTAATCCGACTCGGTATCCCACTTCGCTTCGTAACCGCAGATCCTCGGCAAGCCCTCGGGAAGCTGCGAGTAATCCTCCTCGATCACGGGCAGTACCGAATAGCTGTCCGGCGGGTTACCGATGATGCCGACGCTGATGTCCTTGCCGGTGAGGAACTCCTCGACCAGGACCGGCCGGTCGAAGCCCGTCGCTTCGCGCGCCCGTGCGATCGCATACTCGAGCTGCCGGACGTCGTAGCAGACGCTGTCCACGGTGATGCCGACGCTCGAGTCGCCGAAGTTCGGCTTCACGATGACGGGGAAATCGATGGGCATCGAAATGAACGCCACTTCCTCCGGTGCGACCGAGAACGCCATCGGCACCGGGATGTCCATTTCGGCCGCGAGGCCGCGGATCAGCGACTTGTCGTAACAGTAAGCCAGGCACTGCGGGTTGCCGCCCGAGTAGCGAATGCCGAGCATTTCGAGCAGCGCGGGTACGTGCAGTTCCTTCGTCGCTTCGTTATTGAAACCCTCGTCGCACAGGTTGAAGACGAAGTCGACGTTGCCCGCCTTTTCACGCAGCCCGTTGATCAGCTCGTCGTGATTGTCGAGGTAGGTGAAATCGAAACCCGGCAGCCCGGCGAGCGCCTTCTTGAGTTCGTCGATGGTATGGAAATCGTCGTGGTCGAAGGTCTGGTTCGGCTTGACGGAATCGGAGCGGCGATGATCGCCCATGACCACCGCGACCCGGCGAACGCGTTTTTCGTCTTCGACGCGGGTGGCGGCGCTCTTGTTGGAGCGCGCCGTCAGGATGATGCGTTGCGCCATCATGCCGAGGTCCTGGTTGCGCTTCGACACGGTGGACATCGGTCTTGCCTGCAGGACGTCGAACCCGTTGTCCGACAGCAGGCTGCCGAGCTGGTCGGCGTTGTACAGGCGCTCCGCGTAGAACTGGTCCGCGACCACGCCCTTCTTGGAGTGCGTGATGACTTCGCGCGAAATCAGCCGCTCACTGTCCCTGGAGAGCGTCCGTTCGCGGCAGACGAAGTAGTTCTTGTCGATCCACTCCCAGCTGCGCTGCTCGAAGTTCCGGCGCAGGAAGTCGCCGTCAGTGAAGTCGATGAGCAGTTGTCCGGACGGCTTCAGGATGCGGCGAAGTTCCGCGAGTACGGCAATGTCGTCTTCCGCGGACTCGAAATAGCCGAAGCTGTTGCCCGCGAGGTAGACGAGATCGAAGGTGTTGTCGCGGAAGCGCAGCTTGCGCGCATCGCCCTCGCGGAACGTCGCCGCGAAACCCTGCTGCCGCGCGACACGCTTGGCCCGCGATATCAGGTAGTGCGAGCGGTCGACGCCGTACAGGTTGCCGAAGCCGCGCCGCGCGAGTTCGAGCAGATGCCTGCCCTGGCCGCAGCACAGGTCGAGAATGCAGGATCCCGGCGCCACGTCCACCAGTTCGAGGAACGCGTCGATCTCGGCTTCCGTGATATCCGGATCTTCGACGACGTCGCCGTCCGTGCGCAGGTAGTTCGCATTGAAGATGTCCCGCCACCAGTCGGCCTTGACGTAGCTCTCGAGGTCCTCGACGGGCCCGATGGAACCCCTGATGACCGCCTTGCCAGGCGGCTTCGGTTTTACAGCTCCGGGCTCCAGGGTCTTTTTTCGCACGTCCTTTTTCTCCAGGCACAGGTGGAAAGGCGCGAATTGAGCGCTCCAATGCGGGGGCTGTCAAGAAAAAAATACGGCGCTCCGGGCACGCCGGAACGGGCCGCCGCGGCACGCCGGCCCACGTTCATAGCCATATGATTTGATTGACGACAAATCCCTCCCGGGCTACGAATAGTCCGCTTCGGTTTCGAACTGCTGCAGCCCTTCCGCGAGGTAATCCGCGAGCAGCGGCGTCCCCACCAGGTATTCCGCGGTATGTTCGGTCCAGGTTTCCTCGGCGAACTGCAGCGCGTCTTCCCACTCTTCCAGTGCATAGTCGCCGCGCCCGACCCACATCAGCGCAACCAGGCTCATCTGCTGATCGGGCTCGAGGTCGTCGATCGTCGTCGTCAGTTCCTGGTAGTAAGGGTCACCCGCGAAGTCGGTCGCGAATTGCTCCGCCCACTCCTCGTTGAGCGCCTCGACCTCGTCTTCGTCCGGAAACGTCACGTCCTCGCGAGAGTGAAACTCGTGCACCTTGTCGATGACGAACCGAACGATATCCGGGTTGAGATCCAGTGAGGGCATCGCTTGTTACCCCTGCGTGCTGTGACAGCACCGGCGGCCGCTCCGCCAGTGCCCGTCAGGTTAGGGTTGTGCCTCCTGCCGCGGCCGGCAATGCGTAGTTTTACCTAAATCGGCTGTCGTTGCATCCGCCGCCACGAGCCGCCCTGCTCGCAGTAACTACGTATGGCCAACCCTGTGCCCGGGAGCGGAGAATTGCAATGCGGGAGGCGTGCATGTCGCTAAATCCAACGAAATCGGTGCGCGAGGTCAGGCGACGCATCCGACATCCGCTGCATCTCTCACCTGGCCGCTTCACGCGCCCGGGAACCGCGCCCGGCGACCTCACCGGCCCTCCGGAGTCCGAATGGGTCCCGGCCACGCTGCACCTGATCGATTACGGCGCCGGGGAATTCACCGAGAAGGCCGACTGTTCGCTCGATGACGCGCGCGAGTACTTCACGAGCCCGAACACGACCTGGCTGCACGTGAACGGCACGCCATCCGAGGAACTGCTGCGCGCGGTGGGCGATGCTTACCAGCTGCACTCCCTTGCGCTCGAGGATGTGTTGCACACCGGACAGCGCGCAAAACTGGAAGCCTACGACGGCCAGCTCTTCACCATCGTCAGCCTGCCGGAAGTCACCGATCACGGCGTCGCGACGGCACAGCTCAGCCTGTTCCTGGGTGACACCTGGCTCGTCAGTTTCTATTCGGGCCACGAAGACCCGTTCAATGCCATCCGCGCACGCGCTTACCGGGAGTCGTCGAGGATCCGCCGCAGCGGCGCCGACTACCTCTATTACTCGCTGCTCGACACCGCCGTCGACCTGGTGTTCCCGATTCTCGAGACGCTCGGCGATCGCATCGAGGCCCTCGAACTGACCGTCTTCGACAACCCCTCGCGCGAGGTACTGGACGATATCCACACGCTGAAACGCGAACTCGTCCTGCTGCGCCGCGTGACGTGGCCGCAGCGGGACATGATCAACGCCCTGCTCCGCGACGAGCATGGCCAGATAACGCGCGACACCAAGCTGTACGTCAGGGACTGTTACGACCATGCCGTGCACGCACTGGATCTCGTCGAGAGCTACCGCGAAATGGCTTCGAGCCTGCTCGAGGTTTACCTCTCCAGCCTCTCGAATCACATGAACGACGTGATGAAGTTGCTGACGATCATCGCAACGGTATTCATCCCCCTGTCGTTCATCGTCGGCGTCTATGGCATGAACTTCGACCGCTCGGTCAGCGCCTGGAACATGCCCGAGCTCGGCTGGCGCTTCGGCTATCCCGCCCTCTGGATCCTGATGGTGTCGCTCGTCGCCGGCATGCTGATCTACTTCCGGCGCAAGAACTGGATCTAGCCCGGCATCGTTTGCAGCCCGCGTCGTCGGCAACGGGCGCCTGCGCCGAACCGCTCGGCCGCTGTGATAATCTCGGCCATTCGATTTCCTGCTGTGAGAAACAACCATGGCCGAAACCAGGCACCCGGTCCGGAACCGCCACCACGACGGCGAGGTCGCCCGGCGGAGGCGCCGCTCGGCTGCCCTCGCGCTCACGGCGGTGGGCTGCCTCTGCCTGTCCGCGGCAGCGCGGGCGGATACGCAAAAGCCGGTGCTGCACGGCAAGCACTGGGTCGCGATCACCGGCAAACCGCTGGCCGCGACGGCAGGCGCCCGCACGTTCCTGCGCGGCGGCAACGCGGTCGATGCCGCGTGCGCCATGCTCGCGGCAACCTCCACCATGTGGGACGTGCTCGGCTGGGGCGGCGAGACCCAGGCCCTGATCTACAACCCGCATACGAAGGAGGTGCTCGGGATCAACGCGCTGGGCGTTGCGCCGAGCGGGGCGACGCCGGACTTCTTCAGGGAACAGGGGCTCGACTATCCGCCCGAGTACGGTCCGCTCGCGGCCGTGACGCCGGGCACGCCGGGCGGGCTCATGGTCATGCTCGCCGAATACGGCTCGCTGAGTCTCGCCGAGGTGCTGGCGCCCGCCATCGAGATGGCGGACGGCTATCCCATCGAGGAAAGCGCCGTGCGCGCCATCGAACGCCATCGCGACAGGATTCTCGAGTGGCCGTATTCCGCGGCGGTATTCCTGCCGCACGAGGACGACGGCCCGCGGGGTCCCGCTGTCGGCGAGATCTTCCGCCAGCCGGACCTGAAGGCGACGCTGGAAAAACTCGTCGCGGCCGAGCGCGCCGCGCTCGCCGAGGGTCTCGATCGCAAGGCGGCCATTTACGCAGCCTACGACCGCTTCTATCGCGGCGACATTGCCGAGGAAATCGTGCGCTCGATGCGCGAACACGGCGGCCTGTTCACGATGGAGGATCTCGACCGCTGGCAGGTTCGCATCGAAAAACCGGTGACGACGAACTACCGCGGCATCGACGTCTACAAGCTGACCACGTGGACGCAGGGACCGGTGCTCCTGCAGGCGCTGAACATTCTCGAGAACTTCGACCTGGCCGGCATGGGTTACAACTCGACCCGCTACATACACACGCTCTACCAGGCCATGAATCTCGCCTTCGCGGACCGGGACTTCTATTACGGCGACCCCTACTTCGCGCCCGAGGAGCCGGTCGAGGGGTTGCTGTCGAAGGACTATGCACGCCAGCGCGCGCTCGAGATCGATGCCGAGCGCAATAACCCGGACGCCGCGCCCGGCGATCCGTACGAATTCCAGCGCGGCAGGAATCCGTTCCTGCAGCATCTCGAAGACCTGCAGTCGAACCACACTACGCCGAACGTCGCGGCCCCGGACGACGACGGGTTCTTCCAGGGCACCACTTCGATCCAGGCCGCCGACAAGGAGGGCTGGATCGTGTCGATCACGCCGAGCGGCGCCTGGATCCCGGCGTTCGTCGCGGGCAGGACAGGCATCGGGCTGAGCCAGCGCATGCAGAGTTTCGTTCTCGACCCGGCCGAGAACCCGTATAACGTCGTGGCACCGGGCAAGCGGCCGCGGGTGACGCTGACGCCGAGTATCGCGTTCAGGGACGGCGAGCCGTTTCTCTCCTTCGCGGTACAGGGCGGCGACGCGCAGGACCAGAACCTGCTGCAGTTCTTCCTCAATGTCGTCGAATTCGGCATGAACGTGCAGCAGGCCGCCGAAGCGGACAACTTCCTGAGCTACCAGCTGCACGATTCGTTCGGCGATCACAGGAAGGAACCCGGGCGCCTCGCGGTCAACGAATCCGTGCCGGCGTTCATCCGCGACCAGCTGACCCGCATGGGCTACGCGGTCGAGGTCGGTGTGTGGGGGAGCCGCGACCGGACGTCCGGCCCCATCAACGCCATCTGGTTCGACAGGAAGCACGGCACGTTCCAGGGCGGTTCCAGCAACCACGGCGACGATTACGGCATCGCCTGGTGAGGCTGCCGGGACCCGCATAGTCGCCGGATTGCGACACAAATCCGCGCGGGTTACGCGCGGATTTTCGCTATACTCCGCGCCTTCCCGGTTCTGAAAGCGTTTGGGCCAATGACTTTCCGATTCGTTCGTGCGCGGGCAGCGTCAGCCGTGAGCCTGTGCATAGTGTGCGCTGCTTGCAGCAGCACCCCACAACAGGAACCCGTGCAGGCGGCCGTCGCAACGCCGCCGGGCGGTTTCGTCGTCGGCACACGCCCCGTCTACGCGCATCTCGTCAACGAGCGCGGCGGCAGCTGGGTGTTCACGACGGTCACCGCATCCGATGCGCCCATCGATTCGGGCTATCTCGTGCGCCTGAACGACCTCACGCCCGCGTTCGACACGCGTGCCGCCGAGTGCATGCCGCAGGTGTATCCCGAGTCGCACCGCTGCAGCCCGTTGCACCCGTTCCGCGACAAGGCCTCGGGCATGCTCGACAAGATCATCAGCGGCAGCATCGCCGTCGGCACGGCCGGCAAGGTCACGGACATTTCCCAGACCTACGAAACGAGGTTCGACGAAACGGCCTTCAACCGCGCCGTGGACGAAGCGCTCGTCAATTCCGGTCTCGATAACGGGCGGCGGCAGCTGATCTCGTTACTCGACGCTTACCACGAGGAAGCGGAAAGCGCGCGCGCCGAGTTGGCCGGCATGACGCAGCAATTGTCGGCCACGCGCAGCAGCAGCAACCGCGTGGAACTCGACGTTCAACCCGCCATCGACGGCCTGACCGCTTACTACCAGGACGACATCGATTTCACCGAGCTCGTCGAGCTGGTGCCCGTCGCCGAAGGCGACGTACCCGCGATCAGGCTCGAAAAGCGGGACGCACTGCCTTGCGATGCCCGCCACTGCATGGCGGCAGCGGAAAGCGCGCTGTCTGCATTGCGCGAGGACATCCATTCGCACAGGGAGCGGTTGTCGGCGGTGCTGTCGCCAGGCGCCAGGATCTACGATGTCCGTTGCGATGACACCGTGCACGGCCAGTACCTGCTGACGGTCACCTGCCCGGCACAGATCGTGGTTTCCGGGGACGAGCCCGTCGAGCTGCCGATCAACGTCACGATCCTGTCGCGAGACTTCGAACGGCTGTACCCGAGCTTCGACCTCGCCGACGAACGCCTGCGCATCTCGATCGCGCGCCGGTCCGTGACCTTCACGAACGCGACGAACGAGTACCTTACGCTGACCGCGCAGACGGTTTACTACAACTCCAAGGTCCATACGACGTCGCTGCCGATCGACATCCCGCCCGGTATCTCGATCACGCGCAATATCGACGAGTTCGTCTCGCAGTCCATCGACATCGAGTCGAGTTACCGGCAGATGACGCCGGACAAGGCTGCTGGCGCGTCCTTCCAGTTCGGCGTCGCCGTTCGCTACCGGGTCGCCTCCGACCCGGACGAGAAAACGCTGCACCACGTGCAGGCATTCAACGTCGGCTGCGTCATCGACAACCAGGTCGATCCGGGATCCTGCAATCCTGCGGGCGTCGAGGCAGGATCCCAGCAACGGACGGCCAATTGGTCGGACGGGGCCGGCGGGCCCGCAATGTAGGGTCATGCGCTCTTTCAATCTCGCACCCGGCAGGAATCGAAACGAAGAAATTGCTCGGAATCGCTGCTGCCGCTGCCGCCACGAGTGGCGCGACCGGCCTTTCGGGCACGCGCGCTATGACAGTTGCCCGAAATGCGGCTCGGCCTACTGGCGGTGGCTGGACTGCGCAAGCCGCGATTGACGTTGGCGCAGGCACTTCCACGTGGTATCTAGTACCGGATGAAGTGGCAGGGACGACGACGCAGCTCCAACGTAACCGACGCCCGCGGCAAGCGGGTGGCGGCGGGTTCGGCCGGACTCGCCACCCTGCTCAATATCGTGGGCCGGAAATTCGGCCTGAAGGGCATCCTCGTGCTGGCCGCGCTCGGCATCATCGGCTGGCAGATGGGCCTGCTCGACCCGGCCTCCCTCCTCGGCGGCGGACAGGTGCAGGAAGTCGGCTACCAGGCCACGCCCGAAGAGGAGCGGCTGTTCGAATTCGTCACCGTCGTGCTGGCCGACACCGAGGATATCTGGCAGCAGGAGTTCCGCCGCATCGGCCAGGCGTACACGGTGCCCGAACTGGTCATCTATCGGGACCGCTACCCCACCGGGTGCGGGATGGGCGACGCCAGGATGGGGCCCTTCTATTGCCCGGCAGACCGCAAGATCTACATCGACCTGGGGTTTTATGACGCTCTCGAGCGTCAGTTCGAGGCACCGGGCGATTTTGCGCAGGCGTACGTCATTGCGCACGAGGTCGGTCACCACGTGCAGAACCTGCTGGGAATCTCGGACAAGGTCAGTGCCTTGCGCAATCGGCCGGACTACAACCAGTACTCCGTGCGGCTCGAATTGCAGGCCGACTTTCTTGCCGGCGTTTGGGCACGGCACAACCAGCGTTACCTCGACCGCGGCGACATCGAGGAGGCCCTGCGTGCGGCGAACCGGATCGGTGACGATGCCATCCAGGCGCGCACCCAGGGCAAGGTGGTGCCGCATGCCTTCACCCACGGCACGTCAGAGCAGCGGATGCGCTGGTTCGAGCGCGGCCTGGACAACGGCCGGATCGAGGACGGCGACACCTTCGAAATGCCCTACGACAGCCTTTGACCGGGCTCGACGCGCGCACGGCGCGCCTGCAAATCAACCGCCGGCGCCGTAACCCCGCTCCTGCAGCCGGAACCGGTACGGCCTGCCCGCATCTTCCTCCGCGTAATCGATACCCACGCGCGGCCCGACGCTGATGCGAGCGACGTCTACGCGAATGCCGTGGTCCTCGATCCAGATCGGGCCGTCCAGCAGGCTGCTGCCGGTCAACATGGTCGTGATGCCGAGCGCCCTGGCCAGCGACCCGGGCCCCGCGAGCAACGTCCGATCCGGCGCCGGCTTGCCGCGCCGCTCCAGCATCGTGGCAAGCCCGGACCGTACCTCGCCCGCACGCACGAGGACCGCGTGCGGGACACCCCGTTCGCCGGTCACGACGTTGAACAGGTGGTGAATGCCGTAACAAAGGTAGACGTAAGCTGTACCGCCGGGACCGTACATCGGTTCCGTCCGGCGGGTCCTGCGATCGCCCCAGGCGTGGCTCGCCTTGTCCGTCACGCCCGCGTAGGCTTCGGTCTCGGTAATCACGGCCGAAGTGAGCAGGCCGTCGATTTCCGTACACACGACCTTGCCCAGCAGGTCCCTGCCGACGGCAACGACGTCGTCGCGCTGGTAAAACGATTGCGGCAGCGTTTGCGGGCTTTTCATGGACTCGGATGTTGCGGCGCGGCAGCCGATCCCGAGGAAAAGGCCGACCGTTTTCGTTACACTTCGCCTGCAGTTTACTCGATACTCGAGAATTCAAATTCGGCCTGGGGAATAGTATGAAATCGCATTCATTGTTGCTGTTGGGATTGGCTCTTTGCGTTACGGGCTGTACCGAGAAAAAGGCGCCTGCCCCGGAGCCGGCGGCCGAGCCCGCACCCCAGGCGGCCGCACCGGCTGCCGCCGAGACCCCGACCGCGGAAGAGCAAAGCGGCCGCGATGCAGCGTTCATCGACCACATGCACGCCCATGCCGAGCAGCTCGACAACCTCAATTTCGCCCTGGCCGACGGCGATCTCGATGGCGCGATGACCGCGGCCTACTGGCTGTCGGGCCACCAGGAGGTCGACGGCCTGAAACAGGAATGGCAACCCTTCGTGGAAGGCATGCGCGAAGCGGCCCAGGCTGTCGAGGAAGCAAACGACCTCGAGACTGCACGCGCGGCGGCCGAGCGCATCAACGATAATTGCCAGGGTTGCCATGACGCGGCCGGGCTGACGGACGAATAAGCCCTGGCGAAGAGGCAAGCGTTGCGCACAGGCGGCGCTTCGCGTCCCGCTGGTCGAGGTGCTAGACTGGCGGCTCCGGGCTGAGGCCGTACCCGAAAACGACAAGAGGCCGCGAGCCCCGAGTTCCATCGGACTCAACCCCGTTACGGCGCCGGTGCCACCCGACGGCCGCGTGCCGCGGCATGCATCTACGATTGCGGATTTGCGATGACCTCACTCGAACTCGGCCATGAGCAACCAGTGGTCAAGGCAGCCACCCGCCTCGTCGCGGGCCGCTATCGCCTGCACGCCCGGATAGGCAGCGGCCGGCTCGGCGACATCTACGAAGCACACGACGAAGGGTATCGGGAACTCGGGGTCGGCGGCCGGGTTGCAATCCAGCTGCTGCCGGACCGCATCGCCCTGGACAACGCACTGTTCAGCAAACTCAAGCTGGGCTACACGGTGCTTCGCGCGGGCGCGCACCCGAACATCGTGCCCTACCTCGACTGCGATCACGACGGCAAGTTCGGCTATCTCGTGATGGAGCTTCTCGACGGTGCCTCGCTGCGCTTCGTGCTCGACGACGTCACGACACTGCCGCTCGACGAGACGCTGCCGGTCATTCGGGCCGTGGGCGACGCGCTGCAGTTTCTGCACGCCAAATCGATGATCCACGGCCAGCTTTGCGCCCGGAACGTCTTCGTCACCGAAACCCTCGACGTGCGCCTGCTCGACGTCGTGCCGCTGGATTCCGCATCGACGATATTGCGCGGTGTCGCGTCGCGGGACCCATTCAGCCGCACCGACGCCGGTGACGACGTTTATGCACTCGCGTGCCTCACCTACGAGATGCTCGCTGGCAAGCACCCGTTCAATTTCCATCCACTGGCAGAAGCGAGCGCCGCGGGTATCCGGCCCGCGCGCATCGAGGCGCTGCCCGAACAACCATGGAATGCCATACGGCTCGGGCTGTCTTTCGACCGCGACCAGCGGCCGGCGACAATCCGCGCATTCCTCGACGAACTCGGCATCACCGGCACGGAACGCCTGCGGCGTCCGGGGACCAATCCGGGCGCCGAGAACGTCGAGCCGCAAGCGGTGCAAAACGACGCGCCGCCTGCTCCTCCAGCGCAAGCCGTGGTCACCGGACCCGTTGCAGAGGATCGGCAACGACGCGAGATCGAACGCGGCCGGCGCAAGCGCGCCAGCCGCAACCGGTCGCTGGTGCTGTTTGCGGTTATGGCCGCCCTCACGGGCTGGTATTTTTATGGCCAGCCGCGCGACGATATCGCAAACCTCTTGTCACGATTCGGCACCTCGAGCGAGACCTTACCCGCCGTCGACAGTGCCGTGCCCGCCGTCGTCGTTGCCGAGCAGGATGCGGGGCAGCACGACGCGGCGGCGACCGCGGACCCGGCAGATGGCGCTCCGCCGCAAGCGGCTGCGGAGCCGGTGAGCGACGCAACTTCGGCCGCAGCGGCACCAGCAGCCGCCACCGGCGACGAGCCGGACATCGAAGCGGATATCGAAGCGGCAAGCGATGCGCCTGGCCGCACGCTCATCCAGTCGCTCGTCACAGTCTACGAACGCGACGGCGCCGCACGAATCGCCTTCCGGCGCCCGCTCGGCACCAGCGGTACCCTGGTCTGGTGGACGGCGGACGATACTGCCATCGCGGACAGCGACTACATTCCGCTGGAGCAGCCGGTTATCGCGTTCGCCGCGGGCGAAGAGGCGGAAACGCTGCATGTCCCGCTGGTGAACGACGGGCTGCCGGAGCCGCGGGAGACCTTTCTCGTCTACCTGGGGCAGCGCGATCCGGCATCGGGTGAACTCGAGCCGATTGCACGGGTCCGAGTCGACGTCAACGACGACGACTGACGCCGCCACATCGGCCGGGCGACGTTACGCGCTCCCGCGACGATCGGCCCGGAACGCGCGTTGGCGCTTGCCGGGTGCGTATCGCACTGTTGTAAACTCGAGGCCGGCCAACAGGAACCAGGTAATGAAGCTGTTCAACAGGCTGCACGGACGCCGCGTACCGCCCGGTCTCGAGTGGGTGATCCTGAAGAAGCTGCCGCACATCACGCTCGCGGGGCTGCTGATACCCGTGGCGCTCGCCGCTCTCGTGCGCGTGCTGCCGGTGCAGGCGGGCGCGGATGTCGCCAAGCACATCAAGACCGTGGACATTTTCGCCATTGCCACGGCCATTACGTTCCTGACGGCCATTCTCACCGTCGCCATCGGTTGCATCGTTGTCTACATAATGAAAGGGCCGGCCTACGTCGCCGACGCCTATCCGCTGCAGCACGCCGACCGTCCCGCGCCGGGTCCCGCTGCGAAAACGGGGCCGGACGAGCCATAGCGCGCCCCCACGGGTTGAAAAAATCTGCCAATTAACTAGGGTTATAGCTGGGGCGCCTGTCTGCATACGCGGCCCGGGCGCAGTCACCCGCGGTGTTCAATCCCCATAAAGGAGGCAACCATGGGAATGTTAGACAAGTTGTTCGGCGGCAAGAACGATTATCCTCCTCTCCCCGCCGACAACGACGCTCTGGCCCGGCTGGACAAAGTCAAACCCCAGCTCGAGGAACTGGCGAACCGGGTCAAGGACAACCTGGAAGTCGTGCCTGGTGAGCAGGAAGCCTATGTTTATCTCGGCAAGCCGCCGAAACGTTTCGGCATCGCATGGCTGCACGATGGCAAGGTCGACGGGCTCAACGAGCTGGTGTCGGAATACAAGCTGTCGCAGCTGCAGGTGCAGAAGCTGATCGGCGCGTTGAGTGCCGCTTACGAACACGCAAGCGACGCGCCGCGCTACTCCACCGAGGTGGCAGGCAAGCAGGTCACGGTGATTCCGTCAACCGGCCTGGGCAAGGAAGTCCACCAGATCATCGAAGGCGCCATCCACTGACGCCGTGATCCCGCCCGCCGGCCGTGCGACCGCAATGGGCAGGCCGGCGGGACCAGGACAGGCCCGGCCCGTTGCTGGCGCCGGGACAGCTTTGTTCGTGCCTGGCCGGCCCCGCTTGCAGCGCCGGAGCGCCGTAATGAACCTGTAATCGGCGCCTTGTTTACTTGCGGTTCCGGTAGCCAGTGAGGGCCGCCCTCACGAAACCGAGCCAGCAGGCCGCGCCCATGACGACAAACTCCTTCCTTCTTGCCGGCGGTTTCGCCGTTGTTCTCGGCATGCTGCGCATGCTGCAGTCGAGGCTGCGCCTCTCCAGGGCCAAGCACCGGTCGCTGCGAGGCCACGCGAGGCTGTCGCGGGCATCCTCGGCTCCGTTCCTTAAATGCCGGTTACGTCTGCGTGAACGAAAAATGACACGGTCGCTGCAGCTTTCCATCCGGCCACACCTTGCACGCAGTGAGTTTCACTGTCCTGCTGTGGTCGTTCGAACCGCTGCTCGCACCGGTCGCGATCGGTTTCGCGCTCCTGGTCGCGGCATCCCGCGTGATACTCGGGCTCCACTACCCGAGCGACGTGGTCGTCGGCGCAGCGCTCGGCGCAGCGCTCGCGTCCTTGAGTCTCAATCTGTACTGATTAGATTTCAGGCGGCAGGCGCGAGCGCCGGATCCAGGGCTTCGACCTGGATCGTTTCGAGCTGCCAGTTGAGTATCTGCAAAGTACCGTCGGCTGATTCCGCGAGTGCCGTGCGGTGCTCCACCCAATCGCCGTCATTGGCATAGAGGCAGTCACCGATCCTGCGGATTCCCGGCTTGTGGATGTGGCCGCAGACGATGCCGCCGAAGCCGCGATCGAGTGCGTATTGCGCCGCGACGGTCTCGAATCGCTCGATATACTCGTTCGCCGATTTGAGACGCCGCTTGATGCCGGAGCAGATCGGCAGGAAATCCCCGCCCATGCTCTCGCGCAGGCGGTTGTACAGCACGTCCGCTTCGAGCAGCAGCGCGTAAGCGGCAGCGCCGAATTTCTCGAGGTTGGTGCCCTTGCGAATCTGCCCGTCGAGGACGTCACCGTGGGTCACGAGAAGCTTCTCACCGGTCGGCAATTCGTGGCTCGCCTCGAGCATCACCGGAATGCCGCATATCTCCCTCCCCACGGCGTTGCGGAATTCATGGTCGTGGTTGCCCGGAATGTAGATCACCTCGCTGCCCCGGCTCGCCAGCCGGACGATCTGCGCGATAACGTCGAGGTGTGCCCCCGGGAAAACAGGGCTCACCTTCATGCGCTCCAGGTCGACGATGTCGCCGACGAGGTAGATGCGGTCAGCGCGCACTGCGGAGAGGAAATTCAGCAAGTCATCTGCCCGGGAAGACTTCGTGCCCAGGTGGACGTCAGAGAGCCACAGGGTTCGATAACTTGAGGCCAAAACCGAATCCTTTTTCATCAAAACCGACGCACCATGCTGAAAACCCTAAGGGTTCAGAATGACAGTCGCTTTATCATCCGGTGACGGTTTTGTTGCAATGGGCGCACGGGCATGCTCGTGTACGGATAATGGCCCGTACGCGCTAGAATCTCGGCCCTCGGTCACCACCAGCATGGAGAGTCTCATGGGCACAGCAGCAATCGGTACGCTACGCGAACGCCCGCAATCGAGCTGCGCCGCCGAACCGGTGACGCTGCCGGGCTCCGGAGCGCATTGATGCTCTGGAAGCACGCACCCGATATCGAGCGACTGCAACGCAGCATGCGGGGCACGCTGCTCGAGCACCTGGGGCTCACGGTCGAAGGCTTCGGCGACGACTGGATCGCCGTCAGGATGCCGGTGGATCAGCGCACGATCCAGCCCTACGGCATCCTGCACGGCGGCGCGTCGGTCGCGCTCGCCGAATCCCTGGGCAGCCTCGCCTCGGTGTTGTGCATCGACGATCCTTCGACGCATACGCCGGTCGGCGTCGAGATCAACGCCAATCACCTGCGCCCGGTGCCCGACGGCCAGTTCGTGATCGGCAAGCTGTCGCCGGTGCGGATCGGGCGCCGCATGCACGTCTGGAATATCGAGATACGCGATCCGGAAGACAGGCTGGTGTGTATCAGCCGGCTGACGATCATGATCGTCGAGCGCAGTGGCTGATTCTGTTCGGCTCCAGGTTCGTGATGCTCGGTGCAATCGATTTCGCGTTCGGCGACGACGTGTCGTTCAGCGGCCCGCTGCATGGTGTCGTGGCTTTCATCGTCGTCGTCATGGTGATGCTGGCCGCCGAGGAGGTGGCGGTGCGGATCTACAGGCGGCTCGGCAGGAACGCGTAAATCAGCGTCCCAGCTGCCGCATCGCCCATCGCTTCTGCTCGTCGAGATACGGCGGGGCCACCTCGATGAAGCGCTCGAGGATTTCCCGCTGTTCGCCGTAGCGGCCCTGCGACATCAGGACGCCGGCGAGATTGAATAACGCTTCCGCGTTCTGCGCGTCGTGCTTTACCGCCAGGCGATAGAAGTGCTCCGCCTGTTGCGGCTGCTTCGTCATCAGGTAGACGTTGCCAAGCTGGTTATTCGCGGCCGAGCTTTGCGGCCAGATACGCACCGCCTGCTCGAGTGCGGCCCTGGCCTCGTCGAGCATGCCGCGCTCACCCAGCAGCGTGCCCAGGTTGTACTGCGGGCGGAATTTGCCCGGGCTCTTCGCCGCGATGTCGCGATGCAACGTCAGCGGGTCCCCCCACACGACATTGCGCTGGTACGTGGCGGCCGTCAGCAGCGCCGCCGCAATGAGCATGACCGCGTAGCTGCCGTAAGCACGCGCCCGGCCAGTGGGCCGCACATTCAGTGCCAGCAGCAATGCGAGCATCGTCATCGGCAGGTACATGCGATGCTCGAACACCAGTTCGAGATTGACGGGCCCGGCTTCCATGGCGTGCAGCAGCCAGTAGCCGAGCACCGGGAACGCGAGCAGCGGCCGGGTGCGAGCGCCGCGTATCGCGAAAACGATCGTTGCAGCGATCACGGCAAATGACAGCAGTGTCGTCACCGGGTCGAGCAGCGATCGCGACACCGCGAAATCGTGGTCGAGGTTGAGCCGCGACGGCGCGGGCCAGAGCAGCAGCGACAGGTAGAACATCTGCACGCGCCCCTGCGTCAGCACGCGCTCCACGCCCGAGAAGTCGCGCGACGGCATGGTCGACGTCCAGTAGAGCGAATCACCGGCGAACCACCAGCCAAGCAAGCCGATCGAAGCGGCGGCCAGCGCGGCGCCCGCGATCATCGCGGCGAACCCGGCCGTTTCCCTGCTCCGCGCGTAACGGCTGCGCCACTCGGGCCAGTTGAAACAGGCCTCGTAGAGCAGCAGCAGCGGCACGACGAGGAGCCCGATTTCCTTGCTGCCCGCCGCGACCAGGAAACACAGCAGGGCGAGCGCGAGCCAGCGGCGGCGCACCCCGGCGTCCGGGTGGTACCTGCCGCTCAGGTACGAACCCACCGACAGCAGCGCGAACAGCGCTGCGAGCGACGTCATGCGCTGCACGACGTAGGTGGTCGCCTGGATATTCAGCGGGTGCACGAGAAACAGCAGTACCGCCAGCAATGCGATCGCGCGATTGCCCTGACCGGCGCCATGTCGGCGCTGGAACAATACGATCACCCAGAAGAGCGCGAGGCCGACGCCCAGGTGTATTGCGAGGTTGGTCCAGTGATACGGCGCCGGCGCCGGTCCGGCGGCGAGGTAGTTCACAGCGAGGCTCAGGTTGGCAACCGGGCGTGTCCACAGGTGAGCGTCCTGCAGGGTGGCGCGCACGTTCGCTGCGCTCAGTGCATTCCAGTGCAACGCGGCGGCCTCGACGATATTCTGCTCGTCGTCGAAGTAGAAGCCGGCCGACATTCCCGGGTAATACGCGAGCACGGTGATTGCCGCGACCGCCAGCAACGCAAGCGTCAGCTGCAACCTGTTGGGGTCTTTCTGCATCCCGTTCCTGCAATCTCCGGCAGGGGTGCCGGTCGGCACATTGCGCCAGCGCCGCTATCGCC
This sequence comes from uncultured Gammaproteobacteria bacterium, assembly GCA_963712755.1. GTDB lineage: Bacteria > Pseudomonadota > Gammaproteobacteria > Steroidobacterales > Woeseiaceae > UBA1847. The sequence continues at coordinate 293,933 of CAVQIY010000003.1, forward strand.
TGCGCGACACCGCGGAGTGGAAGTACTGGTAGCGGCGCAAAGCCGACGCGCCGTGGCAATCCACGCACAGGAAATCCTGCACGCTCGCGCGGCGCAGGAACAGCCCCGGCCGCTCGTCCGCCAGTCCTGCCGCCCGCTCCCGGTGGACGTCATGGCAGGTGGGGCAGCCGATGATACCCGTCGGTGACCGGCTGCCGGCGCTGTCGAAAACCGGCATCGGCGCACCCTCGTCGGCAATGAGTGCTGACCGAACCTCGTGCGACCATGCCTCGATGATCTGCGGGTGCTGGTAATAGGCAACGTCTCCCTCGTGACAGCTATGGCACAGCGCATCGGCCACCGATTTCCCGCTGCCCGGCTCGCGCGCCCACATCACCGGGCCCTGCGCATCGTGCGCGACGTGACAGCGCGTGCAGACGCCCCGCTCCGTGTAATCGGCGCCCGGCGAACGACGCCGCGCCGACGGCGGCGCATGGCCGCTGTCCGCGACGCTCTCCTGTTCACTGTGACAGGACTGGCAAAGATTGCCATCCTCGAGGTCGACCCGCATGAACGGCGGCGGCGCCTTCGTCGCACTGCCGTGGTGGTGCGGGGAGTGGCAGGTGCCGCAGTACATCCTGCCGTCCTCGTTCATCGGGAACACGGGCTCGCCGCCTGCGACCGGCAGCCGGACCCTGTTCGACGGCACCATCCCGACCGGGTGGCCCAGGTGACCCTGTTTCCACAGCGAGCGGGAATCCATGACGAAGCCGTCGTGACAGGACAGGCACATGTCCGGCGTGCTCGCGGCGTCCTGCCGCCCGGTGTCCAGCTTCGGCTGCGGTTCGTGTGCGACGAGCGTCGCGCTGCCGCGGCGCCGGAATTCCCGCAGGCGCTCGGTATGACAGGCCGCACAATCGAACTGGTCCGCCACCTCCGGCCCGGTCTCGGCGGCAGCGGGCAGGACCACGCACAGCGCGATTGCGGCACCAAGCAGGATTGCCATGCGCCGGATCATCAGGGCGACTCCAGCTGCAGCCGTTTCAGCGAGCCGCCGAGCATCTCGACGACCGCCAGGTCGCCTTCGACCGCAGCCATACCGACCGGTGCCCGAAATACGGCCGGGCTGCCGGCCTCCCCGAGGGCATAGAGGAACTCGCCGCTTTTCTCGAACGCCTGGATCACGCCGAAATAGCTGTCGCTGACGAACACGCGGCCCGATGTGTCGATGGCAATGCCCTTGGGCCGGAACAGGGTCCCCGGCCCGGCACCGCGCTTGCCGATGACCCGGACGATCCGGCCGTCCGGATAGAAGCACTGCACGCGCGCATTCAGCACATCGACCACGTAGACCATTTCCGCCGATAGTTCGATGGTCGCCGGGTGGAAGAACTGGCCGGGCTCCTCGCCGCGCCCGCCCCAGCGCCGCAGCAGGTTGCCCTTCCAGTCGAAGACGATGACCTCGTGCCGGTCCGCCGCGGTCACGTAGAGCTCCGTGCCCTCCTTGTTCACGGCGACGTCCACCGGCTCGATCCGGGTACCGTCGACGAACAGCGGCACCGGGTAGAGGTAGGTGCCGTCTTCCGCGAACACCTGTATGCGCTGGTTGCCGCGGTCCGCGACATGCACTCGTCCCTTGCCGTCGATACCGATGCCGACGGGACCATCGAGTTCGGCGTCGCCACGACCCTGGCGACCGAAGGCGGAGACGACGGCACCCGTCGCGTCGATCGAGACGACACGGTTGTTGCCGCCGTCGACGACGTAGAGCCGGCCGCCGCTGCCGGCGACCACGTCGGTCGGGAGCGAAAACGGCTGTTCCTCGCTCATCGAGCCACTCGGCGACCGCCTGGGCGGCGATCGTTGGAAGCGCCGCGGCATCGGCCGCGATCGCCAACCCTGCCGCGACCAGCGCCGGCAAGCCGAGCAACACGGCCGGCAATCCCCGCTCCCGGATTGCGCTACTTCTCATGGCAGTTCTCGCAACGCGCAACCGGCCGCAGTCGCGCCTTCTCGAGGTACGGCGGATCGCCCGCGATCACGCCGGCCGCGTGCGGATCGTGGCAGGTCGCGCAGGTGATCTTGCCGGTTTTGGGGTCCAGCGGCAGCCGCTCGCCGGTTCGCGCCCGGGTGGCGTTCATTTGCCGGGTCGAGCTCTCGCCCGGCACCACGAGGTGGTTCCAGCTGTCGACGCCGCTACCCGGGATCATCGACATCGGGTGCGGCGACACGGCGTGGCAGGCCAGGCACTGCTTCGACGGCTCGATGCGGAAACCGGTGTCTGCCGATATGCTCCCGGCAGCCGCTGCGTGACAGAAACTGCAGACCGCCCGCTTTACCTCGGTGCCGGCAAGCTGGTCGTGCGGATCGAGCCTGGGAAATCGCGCCTTGTCGTGGCAGAGCAGGCAGGCCTCGTCGGCCTGCTGGAACGGCCCGCCGCGCAGGAATCGCGGATTAAGGTACGGCGCCAGCTTGTCGCCCTGGCACTGCACGAGCGGGTCGTGGCAGGTCGTACACACCAGCTTGCCGTCGCGGATCGAGTCGCGGTGGACGTTCCCCACCGGCGCGGAGGCGGTGTTTCCGACCGCGATATTGCTGGGGTGGCGGCACGACAGCGTGCCGGACTCGTCGTGGCACCTGGCACACATCACCTCGCCGTCGTAGTTCTCGATCGGCGTCGGCGTGCCCTCACCGTGACAGGTGGCGCAGGATTGCCCGTCCCAGTGCGGGACATCACCGGGGGCCGCCAGCGCGGTGGCGCAGACAGCAGCGGAGAGCAAGGCGCCAAGGTACCGGCGCGCCGTGCCCGCCCGCCTGCCTATGTGTGGGGCATGCCTTCGCAACACACGGCATCCTTCAGGTAGAGCGGAATCGGCAATCGTGACAAACCGGCCTCGACGAATCATCGGCGCAATTACGTATGGTAATCCCTGCATGACGGCTGGCTGAACTCTCCAAAAGTAGTGCGGCGATGCGCGCCGGCCTTGCGTCGGGCCAGTGTATCCAGTAGTAGCGGGGTTGCGGGTGGGAATCGAGGTCTTCACGGGACAGCGGATGAGCGGCTCATTGACAGGCGCAGACCGGGCCGGCAGCGAGTTATTGCGCGCCGCGGGCCTGGCGCTGCTGCTCGCCGTGATCGTGACCCTGGTGTACCGCGAGGCGCCCGGCAACCAGTTTCACTTCGACGATTACCACAACATCGTGGACTACGGCCCGGTGCGCATGGCGCAGCCGAGCCCGGCGGCACTGCTCGAGGCCTTCGCCAATCCCAGGCTCACCTACCGCAACCTCGCCTCGCTGACCTTCGCCATCGACTGGTGGCGGGGCGGGGGCGAGCCGCGGCCGTTCCTGCAGACCAACGTGCTGCTGCACGTACTCGCGACGCTCGCGGTATTCCTGTTTGCCCGGCAGGTGCTGCTGCGGTGGAGGACCGACGATCCCGGCATCGTGCTGCTGGCCGCGTTCGGGGCGGCGCTGCTCTGGGCGCTGCACCCGATCAACAGCCAGGCCGTGAACCTCATCGTGCAGCGCATGACGATACTCGCCACGCTGTTCGTCCTGCTGTCCCTGAGCTGTTACCTCGCGGGCCGGTTTTCGAACTCACCGCGCACCGTCGCCTGGTTCGCCGCCGCCGCGCTGTTCGCGGCGCTGGGTGCATTCAGCAAGGAAAACGCCTGGATACTGCCCCTGCTCGTGCTGGCGGTCGAGTACGGCGTCGTTCGTCACGGCCAGGCACTCGTTCGCAACAGGTCGGATGCCTTCCTGCTGTCGCTGCCGTTCATCGCGGCGGCGCTGGTCGTCCTCGACCTGGCGTCGGGCAGCGGGCCGATCAGCAGGAGTTTTCTTTCGGGCTACGAGTTCCGCTCGTTCACGATGGAGGAACGGCTGCTGACCCAGCCGCGGGTCGTTTTCTTCTACCTGTCGCTGCTGCTCTGGCCCCTGCCCGGCCGCTTCTCGCTGGAGCATGATTTCGCGGTATCGACCGCTCTCACCAGCCCGCCGGCCACGATACTCAGCCTGCTGGCGCTCGCCGTTGTGCTGCTTGCCGCCGTGTACCTCTTCGCTGCGCCCGAAAACGCGCTTGCCCGGTTTCCTGCTGCTGTGGCCGGCGCTGACGCTCGCCATCGAGAGTTCCTTCGTCCCGCTGGAGATGGTCTTCGAACACCGGATGTACCTGCCCGCGGTCGGTCTCGCCGTACTGGCGGGCGTAGCGTGGATAAGCGTTCACGACCGCCGGCCCGCGTACGCGCAGGCGTTCGCGGCGCTGGTTGCCGTCATCGCCCTCGGCCTCGCGCTCTCGACCGTGGAACGCACGAAGCTCTGGCAGGAGCCGCTCGCTCTGAACGAGGACGCGGTGAAGAAAGCGCCCAATTCCAGCCGGGCATGGAGCAATCTCGGCATGCATCGCTACCTGAGCGGCGACCAGGCCGGTGCCATCGCGGCGCTGGAGAAAGCGCTCGAACTGAGCGGCGGCAGGGAACTGAAAGCGCTCGAGCACCTCGGGGTCATTCATCTCGATCTCGGCGACCTCGATCGCGCGGAAGACCTGGTCACGCGCGCGTATCGCATGCAGTGGCAAAAGCCGGAACCGTCGCTGCTCAATCACGTGGGCGAAGTGGAACTGGCCCGCAAGCGTTTTTCGTCGGCAGCCGTGTACTTCGAGCGGGCCATCCGGATCGCGCCGTGGAAGAGCGCCTACTACTGGAACATCGCGCTGGCCTACGAGGGACTGGGCCGGTGTTCACTGGCGCTGCAGAACTGGCGCCGGTTCCTGGACCTGGAGACGGATCCGGACAGCCGCCGCCAGGTGCAGCAGCATATCCAGGAGAACTACGGCGGCGGGGAACGGGACTGCGGCGAGGCGCTGCGGCAACGGTCGCCAGGCCGTGACCTTTATTAATTTAGTATTTTCTAATATACTGCGCGTTATCGTAACCCCAACCGTAGCGAGCACAATCGATATGAATCGCAAGATGTCCCTCGAGCGCGCGGTCGAAGCCTTTGCGGGCTTCATGGTACTGCTGTCGGTCGCTCTCACGTATTTCGTCCACCCCGCCTTCGTGTGGCTCACCGTATTCGTCGGCGCCAACCTGTTCCAGCAGGCGTTCACGGGCTTCTGCCCGGCCGCCATCATCATGCGCAAGGTATTCGGCTTCCGTCCGGCCGCCGAAGCCGGGACCTAGCCGGCGCAGCTGAGCGATGCCGGACGCACTGCTGCTGTCGCGTTTGCAGTTCGCTGCGAACATCAGCTTCCACATCCTGTTCCCGATGATCACCATCGCCCTCGCCTGGGTGCTGCTGTTCTTCAAGCTGCGCTTCAACGCGACCGGGGACGACAAGTGGATGAATGCGTACCGGTTCTGGGTGAAGGTCTTCGCGCTGACCTTCGCCCTCGGGGTCGTCAGCGGCATCACGATGAGCTTCCAGTTCGGCACCAACTGGCCGGGCTTCATGAACACGGTCGGCAACATCGCGGGGCCGTTGCTGGCCTACGAGGTATTGACGGCCTTTTTCCTGGAAGCGACGTTCCTCGGCATCATGCTGTTCGGCTTCAAGCGCGTCGGCAACCGCATGCACACGGTAGCCACGGTACTCGTCGCGGTCGGCACGAGCCTGTCCGCATTCTGGATCCTGGCGCTGGTCTCCTGGATGCACACGCCCGCCGGTTTCGAGATGCGCGATGGCGTCGCGCACGTCACGAGCTGGATGGAGGTCATTTTCAACCCGTCGTTCGGCTACCGCATGATTCACACCATGCTGGCGTCGTTCCTGACTGCTTCGTTCCTGGTCATGGGGTTGTCCGCGTATCGCATCCTGCGCAACGACGCTACGCCGGCCGTGATGGCGGCACTTCGGATGGGTGTCATCATGGCGGCCGTGCTGACACCGCTGCAGATCTTCACGGGCGACCTGCACGGGCTCAATACGCTGGAGCACCAACCGGCCAAGGTTGCCGCCATGGAAGCGCTCTGGGAGACGCAACGCGGCGCTCCGCTGGTGCTGTTCGGCCTGCCCGACGCGGAGACGCAGAGCAACCGGTTCGCGATCGAACTGCCGGGGATGGCGTCGCTGATTCTCACCCATGACATGCAGGGCGAGGTGAAAGGCATCAACGAGTTTCCGGATGCGCACCCGCCGGTCGCGCCCGTGTTCTGGTCATTCCGGGTGATGGTCGGTACCGGCATGCTGATGCTGTTGACGTCCTGGGCGGCCGCCTGGTCGCTCAGGCGCCGGGGCGAGCTACCGCCTGTCCTGCTGAAGGGCCTCGCTGTCATGACGTTTTCCGGGTGGGTGGGTGTGCTCAGCGGCTGGTACACGACCGAGATAGGGCGCCAGCCGTTTCTCGTCACGGGCGTGCTGCGCACCGCGGATGCCGTGACCAGCGTGCCGGCGGCGAGCATCGGCCTGACGCTCGCACTGTATCTCCTGCTGTATGCCGTGCTGATCACCGCGTACGTCACGGTGGTCTTCCACCTGGCGCGTAAGGCCGGGCAAGCCGACGCCAAGTCCTCCGAGCCGACCGCCCATGGCCTGCGGGCCCTGGCCGGCAAAGCCGCGACGGAGGGCGGGCATGTCTGAACTGATTCCCGACCTCACCACCGGCGCGGGCTGGCTGCCGCTCGCCTTCATGCTCGTCATGGGGCTCGCCATTCTCGCCTACGTGATTCTCGACGGCTTCGATCTCGGGGTCGGGCTGTTGCTGCAGCTGGGTGACGGCGACGATCAGAAAGACACGATGATCGCCTCGATCGGGCCGTTCTGGGATGCCAACGAGACCTGGCTGGTACTCGGCATCGGCATACTCCTCGTCGCCTTCCCGCTCGCCCACGGCATCGTGCTCGGCGCCCTCTACCTGCCCGTCGCGCTGATGCTGATCGGCCTCACGCTTCGCGGTGTCGCGTTCGATTTTCGCGTCAAGGCGAAGGACGAACACAAGGCGACCTGGGACCGGGCATTTTTCACCGGCTCGCTGCTCGCCTCGCTCGCGCAGGGTTACATGCTGGGCCGCATGGTCACGGGCTTCACGGAGACGTCTGGAGTTACCTGTTCGCGTGCCTGATCGGTCTCTGCCTGACCTCCGGTTATGCCTTGCTCGGCTCGACCTGGCTGATCATCAAGACTACGGACGAGTTGCAGCGCCGGGCGATTACCTGGGCGAAGCGCTCCATCGTGTTGCTCGCGACCGGCGTGGCCGCCGTGTCCGTGGCCACGCCCTTCGTCAGCCGGCGCATTTTCGAGAAATGGTTCGGCCTCGAGAACCTCATCGTGCTGTGGCCGATTCCAGCGATGACGGCCGTGACGTTCCTGGTCGCGTACCGATCGCTGTCGAGGCTTCCCGGCCGGCTCGACCAGGGCCTGCACGACAGTGAATGGATACCGTTTGCGAGCACCGTCGCCATCTTCATGCTCGCGTTCCACGGGCTTGCCTACAGCCTATTCCCCTACCTGGTAATGGACAGGCTGACGATCTGGGAGGCTGCCTCGGCGCCGGAGTCCCTGATGTTCATCTTCGTCGGCGCGATCATCGTGCTGCCGGTCATCATCGGCTATTCCGTATACGCCTACCGGGTTTTCCGTGGTAAGGCTACAGACCTGAGCTACTACTAACCCCGGCGGCGGTAGGAGATGCAGGAGATGGGGGTCGGACCGCCATAACCCACTGTCACAAATGGTTTTTTGCTCGACAATCAGTCCTCGGATCAGCCTAATACGCGAATTTCGACCACAAAAAGCGCAATCAAACTGGCCAGGGAGATTCATGCCGTCATCAATATCGCGGTTTTTGTCCCAGAAATCGTCAGATTAACCCGCAATTAAGGGCCTGAACCTCGTCAAAGTCTAAAGGAAACAATGGCATAGATTGGTCCGACCCCAGCAAGACACAGCAAGGCAGCAAGGCCGACACTTTGCCGTCAGCCGGACGCCTAGTGGTACAGCACCTCGGGTGACACGCAGCGGCTGATACGGAATCGCGGATCCAGCAGGTCCTCGCCGAACCTGCGCACGTCGGTCCCGCGCAGCATGAGCGCGCGATAGGTCCCCGCACCGCGGATGTCTCCGGCCAGCCTGAAGCCGACGATCCTGCCGTCGTCGAGGAAGATCTTGCGGAGCTCGTTACCGTTGCGGCGGCGCAGGGTTTCGGGTCCCTTCGCAGCACCGACCGCCATGATCGGCAGTCCGAGGTGCTTCATGCTGTTCATCCTCTCCGCGCCGGCGTAGTCCGTCGCATAGCCGAGGATGTCGTGCCCGACCACCTCGCCCTGCGCCGTGGCATTCGGCCAGATCGCATGCACGTAACGCTCGCCGCTCATCCGGTCGAACGTCTCCGCTACATCGCCGGCCGCCCAGATGTCCGGCAGGTTCGTGCGCATTCGATTGTCGACGCGGATACCCCAGCCGATATCGAGGCCCGAACCCTCCAGGAACTCGACGTTGGGCTTGACGCCGGTTGCCGCAATGTACGCATCCGCGATGAGCGTCTCGCCATTCGCCAGTTCGACACCCCTGACCTCGCTATCTCCTGCAAAGCGCACTGCCTCGGTGCGCAGGCGCACGCCAATGCCGCGGTCCTCGAGATCCTGCTGCACCAGCTCCGCGGTCTCCTGGTCGAGTATGTTCGGCATCACCCACAGCTTGTCGATGATCGTCACGGCACACCCGAGCGCGTTCAGCAGCACGGCAACTTCGACACCGATGAAACCGGCACCGATGATCAGCGCGTGATCGATGTCGCCCGCCTTCACCCGCTGGACGAGACGGCGCGCCGCGGCCAGCGATTTGAAATTGTAGATGCCGGGCAGGTCGTAGCCCGGCAGCGGCGCGTGCAGGCGACTGCCCGTTGCGACGACCAGCCGGTCGTAATCGAGGTAACTGCCGTCTTCCAGCAGCACCTGGCGTTGCTCGGGAAACACCGATGCGACGCCGAAGCCCGGGCGATAGTCCACCCGCAGCCCCTCGCAGACGTTCTCTCCCTGCCAGTAGAGCGTATCGTTGCGGCCGGTGAGAAAGTAATCCGCCATCGCGGGCGGCGAGTACGGCGGCGAAGCTTCCGCGGAGACCATCGTGATCACCGGATCGATCGACCGCGACGGCGCCAGTTCGCGCAAGGTCCGGGCCGCCGTCAAACCGGCGGGACCGGCACCGAGAATCAGGACACGCATTCTCTTACCCGCTCCTCTATCGGCAGCAGCGAATCGAGGAGACCGTCGATTCGCTGATCGAAAGGCGTCGGCGGCCGCTCGAACAGCGGACCGACCGACGGCTCCACGCGCGGCAGCAATGGATCGTTCGGCAGCCAGTGGCGGCTCGTGAAGGGGAAGCCGCCTTCGGTCTCGAGTCTCGCGAGCGCGCGATCGAAGTCGAGCTTGTTCCTGGCCCGGTTGATGACGAGATGCACCGACTCGATGCCGAGTTCGCGGGCGAGCCGCGCCGCCCGCAGGGCCACCTGCAGAGCGTTGAACGTCGGGTCGCTCACGACGACGGCGTGCCGGAATCCCCGGGCGAGCGCCCGGCCGAAGTGCTCGAAGCCTGCCTGCGTATCCATCAGGATCGCCTCGTCGTGCCGCAGGCTCATGGCATTCGCGACCGAGGCGAGCAGCGCGTTCTCCGGGCACAGGCAGCCGGCTGCCGGTTGCACGGTATTGCCCATCACCAGCAAGCGCACGCCGTCCGGCCCGCGCACGCCGAAGCGATCGACGACGTCGTCGACGTCGGGATTGAGCCGGAAGAACAGGCCCCACCCTTCGCCCGGGCGCACCCCGGTCTTTTCTTCCACGTAGTCGGTGTTTTCGCTCAATGGCACGAGCCCGTGCGCAGCCGCCGACTCGAGGCCGAGGGCATACGGCAGGTTCATCTGCGGATCCGCGTCCAGGGCCAGCACGCGGTAGCCGCGGCGCGACAGCCTGCGAGCGAGTAACGCCGTCAGCGTGGTCTTGCCCACGCCACCCTTGCCCGTGATGACGACCCGGAAGTCGTCGCCGCGCGCGTTCACCGGCAGGCCGTGGTCATGATGTTCGTGGCCGTGCGCATGCTCGTGAGCGTGTTCGGCACAGGTATCGCACATGACGGCGTCCTCAGGCGACCTTGTCCGCGGGGGCTTGTTCGGCCGCCACGAACGGCAGTCCCAGCGCCTCGCGCTTGGCTTCGATGTGCCGAATGATCAGTTGCGCGGCTTTCTCGGGATCGGCCTCGACGGCGAATTTCGCACCGACGACTTCCTCGAGATCGTGGGCGAGCAGCTTCACGACGTTCTGGCTGCCGAAGATCGGCGGCTGGACGCCGAGCACCGTGAAGATACCGCTGGCAACGACGTAGGCACCGATCGACACGGCCTTCTCCGAGTACCATTCGGGAGCAGCCCCGGCGAGCGGCAACTGCGAAACGTCCACGCCCAGGTAGTTGGCGAGCGCGGCAGCCAGTGTCAGGATCCGCGTGTTGTCCACGCAGGAGCCCATGTGCAGCACCGGCGGGATGCCGAGCGCCTTGCAGACTTCCGAGAGCCCGGGCCCGGCCATGTCGGCCGATTCCGGCAGCATCTGCCCCGCCTTGCCGTTCGCGATGGCCGCGCAGCCCGTCACGAGCACGAGGATGTCGTTTTCGATAAGGCGTTTCGTTAGCGTGACGTGGCCGTAATCCTGCGGAATCTTGGGATTGTTGCAGCCGACCACGCCGACGGCGCCGCGGATCTTGCCGGCCTTGATGGCCTCGACGAGCGGCTCGGGCGTCCCACCGAGCGCCTCCAGTATCGCCTCGACCGAGAAACCGGCCATCATCTGTACGGTGCCATCCGGAATCCTCACGCGATCCGGGTTGCGGTTCACGTAGGCTTCGATGCCGAGGGCGACGATCTGCTTGCCGATTTCGAGGCCGCGTTTCGGATCGAACGACACATGGGTCGCCCCGGCGAATCGTGCCTTGTCCGCGGTCGAAATGATCTCCGTGTGGAAACAATTGGCCACGTCGGTGATGGACGGCATGATGCACTGGTAGTCCACCACCATTGCGTCGAGCGCACCGGTCAGGAGCACGAGTTCCTGCATCAGGTGGTTGCCCGCCATCGGCAGGCCCTTGCGCATCTGCAGTTCGTTGCCGGTGCAGCACAGCCCGACGAGGTTGATGCCTTCCGCGCCCTTCTCCCGCGCCAGCGCAACCAGTTCCCGGTCCTCGGCCGCCTGCATGATGACGTCCGACAGCATCGGGTTGTGGCCGTGCAGCGCGATATTGACGCACTCGACGCGCAGGGCGCCGAGGTTCACGCGTGACATGACGGGCCTGGGCGTGCCGAACATCACGTCGGACAATTCGGTAGCGATCATCGAGCCGCCCCAGCCGTCGGACAGGCTGGTGCGCAGGGCATGTAACGACGTATTCGCATAGTCGTTGTCGACGCCCATGTGCGTGCGATGCAGCATCTCCACGTTCTCGCGGTCGATGCCTCTCGGTGTGATATGAAGCTCCTCGAACAGCTTCCTGCGCTGCGCCGGCAGCCTGTCGAGAAAACCGACCTTGTCCTTGCGGCTGCCGAAATCTTCCATCATGGCGTCGGCGAGATCGCTGGCTACTGCGGCGATTCCCCTGTCGGCGGTCTCGATCCCCCACTCGCTTGCGAGCGCAAGGAGTTTCGTCTCGTCACGGATCTCGTATCCGCTGGTTTCGCCTGCGGCGAGTGACCTGAAGACCTCGAGGATGTCCCTGCCGTGATCCGAGTGCGCCGATGCGCCGGCCGCTACCGTTCTCCCGAGGTTGCGTGCGACGATGATGTCGGCATCGGCGCCACAGACACCCTTCTGCGGGCCTTCGCCGAACGGATCGACGCGGCACGGCCCCATCGCGCAGTTGCGGCAACTGACGCCCATGGCGCAATAGCCGCACTGCGGTTGCTGGGCCGCCAGGCGGTCCCAGACTGTTTCGATGCCTTCCTCGCGCGCCCGAACGAGCATTTCACGAGCGTCGTTATTGATGCTCAACTTGCTCAGTTTGTCAGGATTATCCATTGCAAATCTCCTCGCTGAGGTGGGCCGCGGCCTCACCCCAGGCGCGCCATCCGGAAATCGTCGCCGGCGGATGTTCGGCCGTCGCCCGCGGCATCGTTGCCGCGAGAACCGCGGCAGACGCCTGCAGGCGGCCGGCGTCGATCAATGCATTCAGGTCGCCGAACAGCAGGGCGTCGACCTTGCAGGCCTCGACGCACGCCGGCTCCCGGCCGTTGTCGAGTCGCTCGACGCAGCCGTCGCACTTCGTAGCAACCACGCGTGCCGGCATGCCGTTCGCCTGCGCGTAAAACGTGACCGCGTCGAACGGGCACACCATCGCGCACATCGCACAGGCGATGCACTTGTGCGTGTCCACGAGGACGAGATCGTGTTTCGCATCGCGCGCCATCGCGCCCGTAGGGCAGACCTGCGCGCACGGTGCCGGGTCGCAATGCCGGCAGCGACTGGGAATCGACAGGTTGTACGCCCATCCGGGCGATACATGGATCCTCGATCTGGGCAACGGGTCCTCGGCGAGCGCGAGTGCAGGGTCTTGACTTGCTGAATGCGCTACAGCGCAGGCGAATTCACATTGCCGGCAACCGATGCAGCGCTCGGGGTTGATGAACACAGTCTGCATGCTGGTCATGGCTGACTTTTCCGGTTTTCTGCGAGTGGGATGGGGGTCCTCTGGTAAAACCTTCCTGCTACGTTGCAGGTTCTCAGGACGTTGATTACCTGACAATTCTGGCTTGTACCTATTGGCACCCCGGGGCGTGTCGGCGAAGTAACGATGCCCGGCTGCGGCCGGCTGACAGCCGGCCGCCGTGTTGATGCCGAACGGCTCACTGGCAGAACCAGTCGCCGTAACCCAGCGTCGCATAGGTCGTCGGAATCGACTGGTCGACCACCCCGTCGCCGTTGAAGTCGAGGTCGAGGCGTACGTTGAGTTCATCGAGCGCCACCATGCGCATGCTGCTGTTGTCCGCTGCCGTTACCAGGAGCTCACCCGTATACGGACCCGTTGCGGCATCCGTATCGGAAATGAATTCGTCCGGAACGAGGCTCTGGTAGCCGAAGCTGCCGCTCACGTCGGTGCCGCTCATGACGCCCGAGGACTCCCGGGTGACCACGACCGGCTGTTGCCCGACCGTGATTCGTGCGCTGACGCTGGCTCCCGACAGCTGCTGGCTGCGCCCGCCGGCCCAGACGTTGAAGTCCGTCGTGGTGCTGTTCGCCTCGACAAGCCCGGTCGTCGTGAACATGAAATCGTAGTTCGTATCGAACGTACCGATGCCGGCGAAGCAGCTGCCGCCAAAGACTCGCTGCAGGCTCGACTCGACGACCGTTGCGGATACGACGTACGCGTCGCCCGGCGTTTCATCGAAACTCGCGATCGACAGCGCCATCGAACCATCCAGCCTCTCACCACCGCGCGTGCAGGCATCGAACGCCGCGTCCAGGCTGTCGCCGCTGCTGTAGGTGTTCGTCGTGGCCTTGAAGCCGGAAACGGTGGCCGTGCCGCTCACATTGCAGCCGATCGGCAGCGCTTCGAAAGCACCCATGACATCCATCGCGTCGAGCAGCCCGAAGGGCGCAACCGGCACGAACTGGCCGCCGGCCGTAATCGTCAGTGAGCCGAATCCCGTCACTGCGTTATAGACCTCGCGCGCGAGTATGGGGGCGTTCTCGCTGGTGATCGCCGAACCGCTCACCGGTTCGCGCCCGTTGAGTTCGGCCCATGTCGTGTCGATGAACTCGTCCACGGTGCCATCGCCGTTCTCGTCGATTTCCAGCCGTACGTGACTGCTGTCGATGATCACGATACGTACGGAACTGTCGTCGGCGCCGGTGACCAGAACTTCGCCGATGCCCGGGTCTTCGTCGCCGATCGCTTCGATCGCGACTATTGTCGCGTAATCGACACTGCCGCCGAGCGTCGTGCTGGCGAGGCGGCCCAGCACGTTCGCTACGAGCGCCGTCGTAACCGCGTCGATTTCAAGCGCATGGTCGAAGCCGGTCAGGGTCACTAGGTCGCCGTCGCTGCCGAGCTGCAGGTTCTCGCCGGACAGGTTCATGCGCATGAGCGGAAAGTCCAGGCTGTCCAGCGTCAGCGTGAAGTCGCCGTCCGCCGTCATGACACTCGTACCTTCGGTCACCACGATGTCGGTCATCAGGACGTCCATACCGAGCAGGAAGACCTCCGTGAGAACGTCGCCCTGGATCGCGGCGATCCTGATATCGACCGTGCCGCTCATCACGTAACCGAGACCGTCGTCGCAGTCGACGAAAACGGCCACGATGCGGTCGCCGACCGTTATCGTATTGGCGTTTGCCAGGGTGACGGTCACGTCCACCGTGCCGCCGATCGCGCAGTTTTCCAGCGCTTGCTGGACGCCCGGTAACAGCGTCTTGTAGAAATTTCCGGCGAGCTTGGAGACGACTGCGCCGGACTGGATGTCGCTGCCTCCTGCCGCGACGTTTCCACCGGTGATGTCGCCGAGGTCGTAGCTGAGCCCGACGGTGACGATCACGGCGGTCGCGACGTCAAGACCGTTGTCGGCCGTGATATTCAATGTCGGTGAGGTATCGGGCTCGAAGCCTCCATCGCCGGAACCGCCACCTCCACCCGTGGCAATCGTCGTGACAATGCCGACCGCCATGAGCGTGGCGATCGCAAGATAGCGAAGGCCCCTGTTGTTGACGGTAGTCATTTTGCTTCCTCCGGAACGGACGCAACGAACCATGCGGCCATGCAGCCAAGCCCGGCTGCCGCGAGATCGTGCGGGTCGAAACGTCCATTCACTGCATAGTTGACGACGCTGCCGGTGACGGGCGAGTCCGTATGCCGCGCGGGCAGCGAGGACAACAGCGCCGAGATCTCGGGCGACTGCAGGAACTCGAGGCCGGCGGCGACTGCGAACCACGCGAGCGCACCGAGGAGACGCGCGCGCCGGGTTCGTCCGAGCGCCAGTATCAGCAGCAGGCTGAAGGCATAGGCGTGACAGAAAGCGGGCAGGCCGTTACCGAGGGAACCGAACAGGTTTGACGGGTCGCCCTGCAACGCGGCGAACGGCGCCAGGAACAGCACGGCCGCCCAGTCGCGATCGAGGAGATAGACGGAGGTACCGACGAGCAGCGCCAGGAACGCAGAGCCGGGCAGCGCGAGCCCTTGAGCCGCAGCTTGCCCGATCCGCATGGTCGTGCTCGTGTACACGTCCCAATGTCGGCCCCGGGCTGGCCCAGTGCTTGCGGGTCCGCCGGAGCCGACCCTCGTTCTCGCCTATACCAAGCTCAAGTTGTGCTTCGCGACGCTGTTTTTCAATGCGGGGTTATACGCATCGGGCAGGATCTCCTGCGCCACTCGGCGAGGTCAATCCTGGCGCAGGACGCCCGTGAGCGTCAGCACGACCACGGCGGACAACGCGGCGCCGGTAATGACATAGAGGCTGTGCAGGAGCAGCCAGAACCAGCGCAACGGTCCATCCGGCGTAAAACGGCAGCGCAGGTCCTGGGCAAGGTCGATGACCGGCAGCGCCGCGTCGAGTGCGTAGTGCATGACGTGCAGGCCGGGGCAACCTCGCTCCGCCGTGGCCTGTAGTACGCCGAACGCGAACTGGTAGGTGACCGGTTCGGGATCGCTCTCGACCGGCAGGAACGGCTGCCCGAAGCCGAATAGCGCCGTCGCGTACATCGCGGTCCCGAGGAGCACGAATACCAGGAAAGACAGCACCGCCCGGCTGGTCGAGTAGCCGTACTGGCTGATGAGCATGAGCAGGTTCGGGAAAATCCTCGCCCACGGACCGTCCACCCGCGCGGCAAGCCGCATGCGTATCTTCTCGACCGCGACGGTATTGGCCTCGCGAGCCAGGCCGTGCTGGCGCAACACGCGGCTCAGTTGTTCATACGGCTGCGGCCGGAAACTGGCAGCGCTCGGAATACCGTCCGGAAACTGGCGGCGCAGCCAGGTGATGCGCTTCTCGGCGAGATTGCCGCTGCCAATATGCCGGATACGTGCGTAGGTCGCCCCGTCGAGATCCAGGTACCCGGGTGCGGGCCAGCCGGTATCGCTATCGTCCAGGATGGAGGTGAGCTGCGCTGCGGTCAGCAGGAACCAGCCGCGGGCAGGTACCGGGGCCTCCTCCAGCGACGGCGCCACCGCATCGTCGCTGAGCGCGCCGATGTTTCTCACCGCGAGCGCATTCGAGACACGTGCCTGTTGCAGGTTGAGCACAACCGGGCCGCCTGTACGCAGCAGGCCCGTGTAATCCGGGCCCGGCGCCAGCCGCGCGTTGCTCAGGAAGAAACTGCCGCCGATGATGGCGGTCAGGAAATTCAGCCTGCCCCGGGCTTCGAACGGCAATCGCATCGCGCCGTCGGACGTCAGGAACACGGACTCCACTTTCAGGTCTTCGCAGTGCAAGGCACGCCCGTCGGGATTGGACAATTTTGCGCCATCACACATCAGGTCGCCTGTAACCTGTGATGCGGCGAAACCGACCTCCCCCATGGCTTCGAAGCGATGGCCGGAGGCAGGCCGGAGATCGACGTTGCTGCCGACCGTTGTCGAGCGGGCGCTCACTGCCGGAGCCCCGCAGCCGTCGAGCAACGCGCCCGCAAAGCTCAGGTCGCCATCGATGCGTGCGCCATCGAGGCGGATTATGCCGGTAGCCGTGAAACGCGACTCACCGGTCGACGACAGGTCCAGCTTGCCGCCGACGCGCGCGTTGTTGAGATGGATCGCGCAGCTGCCAACCTGGCTCAATTCCGACTCGTAGTCGTTGACGCCCGAGAACTGCGACCCGGACAGGTCGAGGTCGGCGCTCACATTCATGCTCGCGCCGATGAACGCCGGCAAACGGCAGTCCACGAAACGCAGTACGAGGAACTCGGCGCCGCTCAGGTCGACCGGGGAATCGAAGCTGCAGCCCCAGAACTGCACGGCCGCGCGACCGCCGTCGCGGCCGGCCGAGGGCGGCCGCAGCGGCCCGACGATGTCGGCACCGCGGATGCGCAGCGGGCAGCAGAGTTCGCCCCGGGTGCTCTGCGAGCCGGATATCAGGTGCTGCAGGAACCCGGCTGAGAGGCGACGTTGTGGCCCCGGCAGCGAAGAGAAGTCGGCAACCTGCCGGGCATCGATCGCGTCGAGGACCCGCTGTTGCGCCGCCTTGTCGAAGCGTTCCGTGTTTCCCACCGACCCTGACATTCCGGTCTCGCCTGCACGTTGCCTCTGAGGCTGGTCATCATAGCAGCCGGCCGGGCCGTGCGATCGACCCTTGTTGCCGCGGCTACGCTACTGCTGGTCGAGGAAGAAACGCAGCGCCGGCGCATCGAGTATGTCGATGCGACGCCGGGCAAGCCGAATCCAGTCGCGCTCCCGGAACTCGCTGAGCACGCGGCTGACGTTCTCCCGGGAAACGCCGAGGTCGTCGGCCAACTCCTGGTGACTCTTGTTGAGGGGGCTGCCGCTCGCGAGGAGCATTGTTGCAAGGCGCTGGTCGAGCCTGAAATAGGTGGCCTGCTCGACGAGGTCCATCACGCTCTCCAGTCGCCGCGCAATGCCGACATACACGGAATGCGCAAACGCGGGCGATTGCCTGACCATCTCGCGGAACAACGCGGGAGGAACCACGACGACTTCCGTATCCGTTTCGGCGACGACCCTGGCGCCGAACTTCCAGTGCGCCATCAGTCCCGATGCCGAAAGCAGGCAGTGTTCGCCGGCTGGCAGCCTGTACAACAGGGTATCCGGTGCCGAACGGCCTTCCTTCAGCACTCGCGCTACGCCGCGAAGTACGAACGGGTAGCGTGTGGAGAAATCGGCAGGCTCGAACATGACGTCGCCCGCGTTCTTATGCACGAAAGTGCCGTGTCTGTGGACGTTTTCGAGCAGCGCAGCCGGGAGGTTGCCCAGCGCGGGATAGGCGCGCAGCAGTCGCGGCGTCCAGGCGGGAGTGTCGGCAGGCATGCCTAGACCATTGTCACGGCGTAGTTCATTCGAACATTCTAACGCCGCGCATGGCGTTACAGGCAGCCTGCCGCTTTCCCCCGTCTCTCTCGCCGTGCTATGTCAAATCAGAACCAGGCTTTCCCCGCAACGAGGATGCTGTGCAAGGGATCGAAGGTGTAACCCGGCATGACGATGTCTTTGACCTCCAGCCAGTACAGTCCGCCATCGCCGCTCTCGCTGAATTTCGCCTCGCCCGAACCATTCGTAGAAACCGATACTCCGACGGTCGATCCGTCCGGCAGTGTCCAGGTTGCCTCGACCGTGGCGCCCGAGACCGGCGCGAGATTCTCGTCCAGCACCGTCACGATGCCACTCATGCTCACTGATCGACCTTTCGATCGTGCATCGAGCGCGATGTCGGCGACACGCAACCGGGTCGAGGCACTCGGGATCGACGGGTTCGTGTCGATGGCATTGAGGTACGACACGTTGGCGCCGACAAGGGCGGTAACGACATACGCCGCACTGCCGTCAGCGCTGTAGGCGACCTGGGTATCGATGTACTGATCCAGTTCGTTCGGGTTCAACCCGTCGGGATTGGCCGGGAATTCCATGCGCCACAGCTCGCTGCCATTCGCCGTACTGACGGACTTCAATGCCACCGGAAGCAGCGACCCGCCGGCGCTCAGCAGTAGTTGCGACTCTGTAGGGTCCACGCCGGGAAGACCGACGTACTCGTTCATGGCCTGGCTCCACTTCGCGACGCCGAGCGGGTTTATCGCGTACACGGTACGACTCAGGTTGACGGAGTAATGCGTGCCGCTTCGGCCCATGGACGGTTCGCGTGCCCCGTTGAACGGCGAGTACTGGAACATCCATACCAGGGTGCCGTCCGGCGAATAAGCCGAGTCGCCCGTGTGCCAGGTACCGTCCAGCGGGCTCACCTGTGGATCCTGGTTGCCGCCTGCCAGGAAGACCGAAATGCCGTCGCTCAAGCGGATGGCGCGAGTGTGGCCGTTGGCATGGAAATACAACTGGTCATCGGCGCCGTCGACGGTGGGTCCGAAAGCCAGCTCCGCGTAGCTGATGAACGGCCGCGCATAGACCTCGGTATTGGTCCAGCGCAGCTCGCCGCCCGGCGTCAGCGAGAAGACGCCCATCCCGCTGGCCGAGACCGCGTAAATATTCCCGTCGGGACCGACCGCGACATCCTGCGTGACGAAAGCCCGCGGTGACTGCGTGTAGGTCCACTTCAATTGGCCATCAGGACTATAGGCCTTGATCCAGGCCTCGTTGCCCGTGTAGACGGTGCCGTCGGGACCTACGTCGACGCCCTTGCTGCCGGCCTGCCCCTGCGACCACTTCACCCGGCCATCCGGGCTTACGGCGAACAGGTTGTCGAAGACGTCGACGGCATAGATAGTGCCGTCGGGAGCGACGGCCGGCCGAACCCCGGAATAAGGTCCCGCCAGCGGCACACGCCACAGGAAGTGTTGCTCCGGGACAGCCGCGCTGCCGCCGCCGCCGGTATCGGTACCGCCTTTCGGCCCGCCCTTGTTGCCGCCGCCCTTCGCCGCGTAGATCGGGAACGCGAGCAGGACGGTCAGCACGCCGACGAACAGGAACAACAGCCAGGCCCTGGCCGTCGAGTTGACTCTCTCCCTCCTACCCGAGCGAACAGCGAAAACCATTTCACACCTCTCTGATCCGTGAGACTGCGGTAGGACTGAGCGGCAGTATCCGCCCGCCGCGAGGGCAGTTCAGTGACAATTGTCACCAAGCTGAGAATTAGTTCACGATGTCCTTTGTGAACTCCGTCACAAAAAAGTCCTGCCGCATTTGCGCTGCCGGGACTGCCGAGGATCCGGCCTCTTCACTCCAGAAGCGCAGTGAGAGAGTTGAAAACGTTCAGGAAGTAATCCGTTAAGAAAATTCCACCTGCAGTCGATTGCCGAACCGGTCGCCGGGATTATGACAAATTGACCCGGCCTGCAGAGAACATAACGACCGCAAAAAACCTGGCGGCCCGCGCTCCGCCGCTCGCGGGCTCGGAAACCCTTCCGTCATCTGTCTTTAAAGTTGCTGTCACCTTGGCCGAACAAACTGGCCGCACAATCGCTCGTGCAGAGCCGCACCACGCACCATGCCGCGCGGCCGAGAAAGTTCATCGTTCCAACCAGAACCCGATGTCGATCACCAATGGAGAGCCAATCATGCAGAGCGACAAATTTCGCCTGGGTCTGACGTGCGCGATTCTTGCGCTACTGTCAGCCCCGGCGCTGGCAGACGATCACCGGGGTGGCAGCAACTTCAAGCGCATTGCCACCCTCGCCAACTACATCAACAACGACAACCTCGGTGACCAGACGGTTTCCGAGATCGTTGCCGTCACCAGGAACGGCAAGACGCTGGTTTACACCGACAGCGAACTCGAGGAGATCGGCTTCGTGTTCATCGGCAAGCCCGATAACCCGATCCCGACAGGCAAGCTCCCCATGCCCGGCGAGCCGACGTCGGTCGCCGTGCTCGGTAACACGCTGGCACTGGTTGCCGTCAACACGAGCGAGTCTTTCACTAATCCGAGCGGCAAACTCGTCGTCGTGCACATCAACAAGCGCCGGATTATCGGCGAACTCGACCTCGGCGGGCAGCCGGACTCGATCAGCATCAGCCCCGACGAGCGTTTCGCCGCGGTCGCGATCGAGAACGAGCGCGACGAGGACATTATTGTCGACGGCGTCGAGGGCGGACTGCCGCAGCTTCCGGCCGGATACCTCGCCATCGTCGACCTGAAGGGCGGCAACCCGAAAAACTGGAGCGTGCGCCAGGCGGACCTGAGCGGTCTCGCCGCGTACGCACCCGAGGACCCGGAACCCGAATTCGTCGACATCGACGAATACAACCGGGCCGTGGTCTCGTTGCAGGAAAACAATCATGTCGCCATCGTCGACCTCGCGTCGGGAACGGTGCTGGACCACTTCGATGCCGGTGCGGTCGACCTGGACCAGGTCGACACCATCGAGGACGACATGATCTCCCTGACCGGCAGCCTCACCGCCGTGCCGCGTGAACCCGACGCGATCGCCTGGATCGACGGCTACATCGGCACTGCCAACGAGGGCGACCTGTTCGGCGGCAGCCGCGGCTTCTCGATCTTCGACGCGGCAGGCAACCTGGTGTTCGACGCGGGCAACAGTTTCGACCACCTCGCCGTGCAGGTCGGCCACTATCCCGAGGGCCGCTCCGAAAACAAGGGCAGCGAACCGGAATCGATCGAATTCGCCCGGTTCGGCGGCAAACCCTACGTTTTCGTCGGCAGCGAACGCGGCAGTTTCATCGCCGTCTACACGATCGGCAAGGACGGGAAACCGGAATACCAACAGGTCCTGCCCGGCCCGCTCGGCCCCGAAGGCCTGCTCGCGATCCCGAAGCGGAACCTGCTGGTCGTGTCGAGCGAGGAGGACGATCCGGAGTTCGGCGTGCGCTCGTCCATCATGATCTACGAATACAGCGACGAGGGCCGCCGCACCTACCCGCAGGTTCGCTCGCAGCTTGGCGCCGACGGCACACCGATCCCGCACTCGGCGCTTTCGGGCATGGATGCCCTGCCGAACGGCGACCTCGTCGCCGTGTGGGATTCCTTCTATGCCGACAGCCGTATCTTCACGATCCAGCCGCGCCGCAACCAGGCTGTCGTCACCGCTTCGATGCCAATCACCGGGGCGAGCAACCTGGATCCGGAAGGCATCGCACTCGCGCCCGACGGTACCTACTGGATTGCCAGCGAGGGCAACGCCTCCGGGTCGCGCCCGAATCGCCTGCTGCAGACCGATGCCATGGGTACGGTGCTGCAGGAAATCGGGCTGCCGGCCGAGATCGAGGCCTGCCGCGCCGCATCGGCGAACAGGGGCAGCCTCGGCGCCGGCTTCGAAGGCGTCGCCGTACTCGGAGACGAGAGCGACTACGTGCTGCTGGTCGCGCAACAGCGCGGCTGGGACTACACGACGGCTGACTGCGAGGCCCTGGACGACGATCCGGACGGCAGCAACCCGGGCGAACCGGGCCAGACACGAATCTGGGTCTACAGCCCCGATGCCGGTTGGCTGGAATCGATACCGTGGGAACTGGCGGAGATCCCCGAGAACGCGTCATGGGTCGGTCTCTCGGAAATCACGCGCACGCCGGGCGGTGACTACGTGATCATCGAGCGCGACAATCGCACGGGCGACTTTGCGGAATTGAAGACACTGGTCAAGGTCGACGTGGATGATCTTCTCGATGACGATGGCGTCACCGCCGCTGAAAAAGCCGTCGTCGACATCCAGCCGGCGCTCGAGGCAACCAACGGCTGGATCACCGACAAGCCCGAGGGCACGGCGATCACGAGCGACGGGCGCGTGTTCGTCGTCACCGACAATGACGGTGTCGACGACTGGTCCGGCGAAAGCTGGTTCCTGCCACTCGGCAATGTCGACGCGCTGTTCGAAGGCAACAACTAGATCGCAGGCCAGCTGCTGACCATGGCCGGGGCACGGATTTCTTCGTGCCCCGGCCTTTTCATTTCGCTTACCGCTTCTTTACTTGTTGATAACGCTTCCGTGAAGGAAAAATCCCTTGTTAACATGGCGTCGACAAAACATTCACCGAAGTGCCCGAGGACTGACACGTTCCCCGATTAGCGTTGGCGATACCACTCACAGCCACTGCCAAAGGGAACGACGATGGGAAAAATACTGAGACCGCTACTTGCCACCGTGATCGCCGCCTGCGCTGCCGGAACCGCGTGCGCGGAATTCGCCGCCGTAAAATCCGCCCAGCTCGGACCGAGACCTTTCTACCTCGTCGACGAACTCACGGACGGCGAACTGAAGGACGAACTTTCTGCCTGCGCCGAGCGTACCCAAGTCTACAAAGCCTCCGACTTTTCCATCGGACACCGCGGCGCCGCGCTGCAATTTCCCGAGCACACGAGGGAATCCTACGTCGCTGCGGCCAGGATGGGTGCCGGCATCCTCGAGTGCGACGTGACATTCACGAAAGACAAGCAGCTCGTATGCCGTCACGCGCAGTGCGACCTGCACACGACCACGAATATTCTGGCGACGCCGCTGGCCGCAAAATGCAGCGAGGGATTCAGCCCCGCCGAGTTCGATAGCGACGGCAACCGTACCAGCCCGGCCACGGCAAAGTGCTGCACCAGCGACATCACGCTCGCCGAGTTCCGGACGCTGGTCGGCAAGATGGATGCATCGAACCCGAACGCGACGACGGTCGAGGAATACCTCGGCGGTACGGCCGATTTCCGCACCGACCTCTACGCATCGGGCGGCACCCTCCTCACGCACGCGGAGAGCATCGAACTTTTCACGAAGCTGGGCCGCAAGATGACCCCGGAACTGAAATCGCCGGAAGTCGAGATGCCGTTCGACGGTTTCAGCCAGGAGGACTACGCGCAGAAGCTGGTCGACGAATATCGCGCCGCGGGCGTACGGCCCGAAAACGTCTGGGCGCAGTCCTTCAGCCTGGATGACGTGCTGTACTGGATCGACAACGAGCCCGACTTTGGGCAGCAAGCCGTTTTTCTCGATGGCCGCAACCCGGTGGCGCTGGTCACTAATCCGCCGCCACTCGGCGAGTTCATGGCGTTGCAGAACCGCGGCGTCAATATCGTTGCCCCGCCGATGCCGGCCTTGCTGACCGTGCAGGGCGGCGACATCGTGCCGTCGCTGTATGCCCGCCGGGCGCGCGAGGCAGGCCTCGCTATCATCAGCTGGACGACGGAGCGATCCGGCCGGGTCACTGAAGACATCATCCCGGCAAATGGCGCTTTCTACTATGACACGACCGTGGACGCGCTGGAAAACGACGGCGATATCATGCGGACAATCGATGTCCTGGCCCAGGAAGTCGGCATCATCGGCCTGTTCTCAGACTGGCCTGCCACCACGACCTTCTACGCGAATTGCAAGGACATCCCGGGCCTTCGTGGCAACACGCAGCGCAAGAACCGATAAGGGGTACCCGGCAAGCCGCCGGAGCGCGCATCGAGGCTGTTCTCCTGGCTTGTCGCCCTGGGCAGCGGGCCCCGCATCGTGCGGGGCCCGCTTTTCCTGTTCGCCTCGGGAAGCCCTGCTACAGCGCCGCGCGCTGCTCGTCCTTCGGCGCAAGCCGTTTCCAGAGCGTTCCCGGTTCCTCGTCGAAGACGAGCTCGCCCGATGCCGGGCGGACGCGCCAGCTGCCGCGCGCCAGCTCGCCGTCGAGCTGTCCCGGTGCCCACCCCGCATAGCCGATAAAAAGCCGCAAGCGCGAAGTGTCCACCGGGCTGGCGGCAAGAGCGTCTTCGTACGCAACGAGGTACACGGAATCGACGATCTGCTCCGCTTCCGCGGGCGGGCTGTCGGTGAGTAGCAACGCTCGCAGGCTGTCCATGTGCACCGGCCCGCCCCAGAACAGCGAGCCGCGGTAATCGGCGAGCGTTTCGTCGTCGCCAAGGACTTCCGCGGGCTGTACGTCGGTCGGGCGATTCACGACCAGCCCGAACGCACCCGTGTCATCGTAATGCAGCAGCAGCACCACCGTGTTCGCGAACAACTCGCCCTGCACCACCTGCGTGGCGACCAGCAGCTTACCCCGGGCAGGACGCGAGTCCGCGTCGCCCACGGCGGGCAGCAGCAAGGCAACGGCGAGCAGCCATGTCAGGACCCTGGTCATTCCGCCTGTCAGTATAGGCCCCCCGGGGCACCGAATCCCTTAATTGCAGCGGCGTCACCCGCTGGTCTTGCGAGAATCGCGCCAGGCAGCGAGCACCGCCGCTTCCTTTTCGGCATCCAGTCCGGCGCGCAACTCGTCCTGGCGCTCCTGCGGCAGCGATCTGAACCACTCGAGCGTGTCGCGGATCGTGTCCTCGATCGGGCTGATCGTGAGTCCCGCCGCCAGTGCCTTGTCCGCGGACCAGGTCAGTGAGCCCGCCATCGCGCCGTCCGGGTCCGCCCACATCGGCAGGTCCCGCCAGGCCTGGACGTCGTGCTCCGCGAGCAGCTCCGCCGGGACCCAGCTGAGTTCGGCGTCGGACTCGATGACGCTCGTGCAGGCGGAAAGCAGGTCCCCGAAGGGCATCGGGTTGCGAACCACGTTGTAGGTATCCGCGAGTTCCTGTTCGAGGCAATGCACCATGAAGCGGGCGAGGTCGCGAACGTCGATGTACTGCGTCGGGTCCGACGGCTTGCCGGGCGCGAGCACTTCGCCGCCGCGATCGATACGGACCGGCCAGTAGGTGAAGCGATCCGTGCCGTCGCGCGGCCCCACGATCAGCCCGGGACGAATCTGGGTGACGCGCCCGGGCATGGCTTCCTCGACGGCGCGCTCGCAGTAAGCTTTCAGCGCGCAGTAATGGGTGCGCACGTCTTCGGTCGTCGGGTCGTCGAGCGTCGCACGCGGCCGCTCCTCGGTACCTCCCGTGCCGCCCTCGGCCCAGTTGTCGTACTGGCAGATCGTCGACACGAAGAGGTACTGCCCGACGCTGCCGGCCAGCAGCTCGCTCGACGCGCGCGTGATGCGCGGCACGTAGCCCGAGGTGTCGATGACGGCGTCCCATTCCCGGCCCTTCAGCCCCGCGAGCCCCGCGTCGATCCCGGGGTCGCGATTGCCGACGATGGTCTCGAGCTCGGGGAACAGGTCGGTGTCGGTGCGCCCGCGATTGAACAGCGTGACGTCATGGCCGCGCTCCAGGGCGTAGCGTACGGTATGCGGTCCCAGGAACCCGGTTCCGCCGAGGAACAGGATGTGCAGTTTCCTGGGTGCGGCCGCGAACGCGCCAACCGGCGCCGCGGCCAGGGCAGCCGCCGCGAGCGATGAACCGATGAATTCCCGTCTGTTGAATGGCATGCGCTGCCTCCCCCGTTTGCCTGGAGTGAAGTATGACAACGGCAAGCAGCGAAAGATTCCACCACACGTCTCCTGCCGGCCGGCGCGACGGATTCCTCGGGTAGAATGACCGTGTATGCCGACCAACGTCACGCCCGAGTACAAGAAAGCCGAAGAAGCCTACCGCAAGGCACGCGAGCCGAAGGATCGCCTGGACTGCCTGCGCGAGATGTTGCGCACCATCCCCAAGCACAAGGGAACGGACCACCTGCAGGCCGACATCAAGACGCGCATCAAGCAGCTGACGGAAGAACTGGCGGGGCCGAAAAAGGGCGGCCGCCGCAGCGGTCCCGCGCTCGTCGTGCGGCCCGACGGCGCGGCGCAGGTGTGCCTCGTCGGGCCGCCGAATGCCGGCAAATCCAGCCTGCATGCACGGCTCACCGGGTCGCGCACCGACGTGGGTCCGTACCCGTACACCACGCAGCTGCCGGTGCCGGGGATGCTGCCTTTCGAGGACATTCACTTCCAGCTCGTCGACCTGCCGCCCCTGTCGGGCGAGTTCATGGAACCGTGGCTGGTCAACGCACTGCAGCCGGCCGACGGCGCGCTGCTCGTCATCGACGTCAGCGATCCCGACTGCCTCGAGCACGTGCCCGTCATTCTCGAACGCCTGCGGGAAAAGAAGGTGTTCCTCACGCCGGTCTGGCCGGGCCTCGAATCGTCTCGGCGCGCCGAGACGGACGCACTCGAGGACCCGTTTCGCCTCGAGCTGCCCACCGTGCTCGTCGCCAACAAGAGCGACCTCGATCCCGACCCCGGGGAAGTCGAGGTTCTCGAGGAACTTCTCGGGCTGCGATTTCCCGCGCTCACGATGTCGGCCGAGACCGGCGAGGGCGTCGCTGCGCTCGGGCCGTTCCTGTTCGAGGCGCTCGGAGGTCGTGCGCGTCTACACCAAGACGCCGGGCAAGCCCGCGGAAAAGGAGAAGCCGTTTACAGTGCGTCGGGGCGATACCATCGCCGATGTCGCCCGGCTCGTGCACAAGGATATCGCGCGAAACCTGAAGTTCGCCCGGACCTGGGGTGCCGGGGTATTCGACGGGCAGCAGGTCGGCCCCGAACACGTCGTTGCCGATGGCGATCTCGTGGAACTGCACTTCTAAAAGAAAAATTCATCGTCAGGGACTATCCTTCAACCTGTGAAAACGCTTTCGACATCTCTCGGCCCGGCGCGGCCCCCCGTACTCTGCGCGCTCGGCGCGGCAATCGCGGTCCTCGCCGCGCCCGTGGCCCTGGCTGCAGACCTCGTCGACGTCGCCAATATCGTGCGCACACGCCATTGCGGCGAGGCCTCGCTGCCCGACAAGCCGCTCGCAGCCAGCGAGCAACTCGACAGCGCGGCCGCCGCTGTTGCGGACGGCACCGAAGTGACGGCCGCGATCGCGGCGGCCGGCTACCGGGCAAAATCCTCAGCGTCGATCCGGGTCAGCACGCCGCGGGGCAAGGACGACGCGGTGGCAAGGGAACTCGCCGAGCACTTCTGTCATCTGGTCGCCGACCCGGACTTCGCGGATATCGGCGTACATCGTCGCGGCAAGGAAGTGTGGCTGCTGCTGGCCGACGGCGCGCCGCTGCCGGCCGCCGATGATGCTGCCCTCCTCGATGACGTGCACGAGCACCTCAATGCGATCCGGGCACGAGGTGGCCGCTGCGGGGCAACCGAATTTCCGCCGAGCCCGCCGCTCGCGCGGTCGCCCGCGCTCGACCAGGCCGCCCGCGCGCATGCCGAGGACATGGCGCGAAACAGCTTTCTCGCGCACACGGGCTCCGACGGCAGCAATCCCGGCGAGCGGGTCTCTCGCACGGGCTACCACTGGGAAGCCGTCGCCGAGAACGTCGCCTCGGGCCAGACATCGGCTGACGACATCGCGGCCACCTGGCTCGGTAGCCCCGGCCACTGCGAGAACCTGATGGACGCGAAGTACGCCGAAACCGGCATCGCCTACGCGCTCAATCCCGGTGACGGGCGCGACATCTACTGGGTACAGGTCTACGCCAAATGATTCCGCAACGTTACCGCAAACCGCTCGCCATCGCCGCCGCCGCGATCGTCGTGTACGCACTGCTCGGTTTCTTCCTGGCACCCTGGCTCGTGAAGAACACCGCCACGAATGCCGTTCGTGACAACCTGGGCGTCGAACTCAGGCTGCAAAAGGTCTCGGTCAATCCGTTCGTGCTCAGTCTCGGGATCGACGGCCTCGAACTGGACGACCCGGCCGGCGATCCGCTGCTTGCCATCGACCGCATCTTCATCAACTTCCAGCTGAGCTCCCTGTTCCGCTGGGCGCTGACCTTCCGCGAGTTTCATATCGAATCGCCCAGGCTCTACCTGGCACGGAGACGGCAACGGCGAATTCAATTTCGCCTTCCTCGCGCAGCAACCGGCCGCGCCGGAGACGGACACCGCGGAGCCTGGCGGCGGCCCGCCGCGCCTGCTGATCCAGGATTTCGCGATCACCGGCAGCGTCGTCGACTGGCGGGACGACGTACCGCCGGAGCCGGTGGACACCCATTTCGGGCCCATCAATATCGCGATCGCCGGGCTGAACACGCTGCCCGACCGGGCCGGCCTGCAGGACGTGGTCATCACGACGGAATCCCAGGGCACCCTGAGCTGGAGCGGCAGCCTCGAGCTCAATCCGCTGCGCTCCGAGGGCCGCGCCGCGATCAAGGGCTCGCACTTTCCCCTGGCGTCGGCGTACCTCAAGCACGACACCGGTTTCGACATGGACGAGGGAAGTATCGACGTCGAACTGGACTATCGCGTCGATACGCTTGCCGACGGGACGCTGGAGGCGAGCATCGGCAATTTCGAGATGGCGGTCAGTGACCTCGTCGTGCGGACCTTCAACGAAGCGCTGGGCCGAAGCGGGCCCGACCGGCAGGTGCTGTCGCTGCCGGCCGTGCGCCTCTGGGGCGGTGAATTCCGTTGGCCGGAGCAAGACCGCGACGGCCGCCGGGATTCTCCATCGACGATGGCGTGATCAGCCTGCTGCGCGATGCCGACGGGGCGCTCAACGTGTTGCCCGCGCAGGACGCCGTCGCGACCGAAGACGGCGGGCAGGCGGAAGCGGAACCGGCGGCGCCCGCCGCGGATCCCTGGCAGCTGTCGCTGTCACAATTCAGCATCAACCGGCTGGCGTTCAATGTCGAAGACCAGGGCCTGGAACCGCCTGCCAATGTCGGCTGGCGCTCGCTCGACATCGACGTGCGCGACATCAGTAACGTGCCGGGCGCGGCGTTCCCGACGGTCGCGAGGCTCGAGGCACTGGACGGGGGCTCCCTGTCGATTAACGGTCAACTCGTGGTGCTGCCGCAGCCGTCTTTCGACTTCAAACTCGTGGTCGATGCGCTCGAGTTCGGCATGGTGGACCCCTACGTGAAGCGGCTTGCCGACGTTCATCTCGAGTCGGGCGCACTCAACGTCGAAGCCGAACTGCACAGCTCCGCGGACGAAGCGCTGAAGGTGTCGGGCGATTTCGAGATCGCCGACTTCCTGCTGACGGAATCGGACCAGGACACGAGGCTCGGCAGCTGGTCGAGCATGAAGGCGGAGAACCTCGTCTACTCGGCCGCCGGCAACTCGCTCGAGATATCCGAGCTGCGGCTCGGGGCGCCTTACGGCGACATCCTCATCGCCGAGGACGGCAGCATCAACCTCGGCCGGGTACGCAAGGGCGCCGAGACCGATGACGAGGAACAACCGGGCGCCGGGAAACCGGTTGACGAACCGGCCTCGGAGGAACCGGGTACCGCCATCACGATCGGCCGCGTCGTCGTAAGCGATGCGGCCGCGGACTTCGCCGACCTGTCCTTGCCGCTCCCCTTCAACGCGAAGATCGCGTCACTGAACGGCGAGATCTCGACGATTGCCACGACGAGTTCGGAACCCTCCACCGTGAAGATGGAAGGCAAGGTGGACGAGTTCGGACAGGTGCAGATCAGCGGCACCGTGACGCCGCTCGACCCCGCGTTGAACACCAACGTCCGCGTGGCGTTCGAAAACGTGGACATGCCCAAGTTCTCGGCGTACTCGATACCGTTCGCCGGCCAGGAAATCGCGAGCGGCCGGCTCGATCTCGACCTGGGCTACACGCTGAAGGACGGCGCGCTCGCAGGCGAGAACAATGTGGTGCTGCGCGACTTCGAACTGGGCGACAAGGTGGAACACCCCGGCGCGATGAGCCTGCCCCTGGGGCTCGCCGTCGCGCTCCTGAAAGACCCGAGCGGCAAGATCGATCTCGACGTGCCGGTCCGCGGCGACGTCAACGACCCGGAGTTCAAATACGGCACCGTGGTCCGCAAGGCGCTGGTCAACCTGCTCACGAAGATCGTCACCTCGCCGTTCGCGTTGCTCGGCAAGCTGGTGGGCGCCGAGTCGGACGAACTCGACTACCTGGCGTTCGAGCCGGGACGTGCGGACCTGTCACCGCCGGAACTCGAGAAAGCCGGCAAGATCGCCGCGGCGCTCGGCCTCAGGCCGCAGCTCGCGCTGCAGATCGACGGCGTTTATGCGCCGGACGCCGACCAGGCTGCGCTGAAGGCCGAAAAGGCGGACCAGGCAATCGAGGCGCGTATCACCGGTACGCAGGACGACAAGGCGATGTACGCAGACCAGCGCCGCAAGGCGGTCGAAGCGTTGCTCACCGAGGCGCTCGCGGGGACCGATCCGCAGGCTACCCTCGACGACGTGCGGCAAGCACACACCGCTGCGGGCGATGACGGCAAGGAGCAGTTCGACGCCCTCGCCTATACGGAGGCCCTGCGCGCGCAGCTCGTCGAGTTGCAGCCGCTCGGCGAAGCAGAACTCGAATCGCTGGCTGCGGCACGCGCACAGAATGCGCGGCAAGCCATCCTCGACGTCGACGCGGAACTCGACTCACGCGTCACCATCGAAGCCTCCGCCACCGCGGACGTGGACGAGGATGCCCGCGTTCGCATGGAGCTTCGCCTTTCAGGGAACTAGCGGGCGTCAGCGCTCCCAGTAAACCCTTACGATGCCGCCCTCTTCGGGGAAATGGATGTCCAGTTCACCGTCGTAGGCACGCTGGATGGCTTCACCGACGCCGCGCGGGAGGTGGGAATCGGTAAATGACAGTTCGGCGCCGTCGTCCCGGTTTTCGACCTGCATCAGCCGTTTCATCGGGTGTTCCTTTTCCTGCAACGCAACCTTGTTGTCGACGAGGTTCATGATCTCGTCGCGATGCGCGTGGAAGAACTCGCCACTCAGCACCAGGAAACCGGCCGGCACCCTGTCCTGGACACGCCGGCAGGCCGGACACACGGCCTCGGCGGCCTGTGCCGGGGGCTCGGGCAACCACTGCCACCGGCCGTCATTGAAGACGACCCCGCAGCTGCCGCAGACGGTTGGCTCTTCGAGCTTTGCGCCTGCCATGTAAGGATCGTGTACTTCTTCCTGGATCAGCCGGTCGCGCCGGCGCATCCCGGTTGCAATGCCTCGATCACCTTTCATCATGTTCCGCTCCTTTGCGCAGGCATTGACACCTGCCCGGCCCGGCCGCTCCGGCCGGGCACATCGACGTTTCGCGGTTCCTCCAAGCAGGTTCCCGGCGCGACGTCCCTGCGGTCCGCGTGCACGTGGCAAACCGGCCGGCTGTGCTCGACGTCGTAGCCGTTTCGTACGTGGAAGGGCCGCAGCGTATCGGGGTCGTCATTCCTGTCCGCGACCACGTCGAGTATCTTCCACCCGAACTCCGACATGTCGTCACGATAGTGCCGTCGCTGCAGCCAGGCGCCGCATTCGTCCTGGCGCCACTCCGCCGCATCGAACTGCGGCACCACGCGACCGTGTTCCCACACGATTTGCACGAGCTTGTCGTCTGTCTTCATTTGCGAACTCCGTTGCCCCGGAACCTGCATTCCAGGTGACTTCCGGGACCTGCGCTTGCCTTCAGCCCAGCATAAACAAACGCGCGCAGTCCTCAATTCGCACATCTACCTAAGGCCCGACGGAAAGGACCGGGTACGGGTAACAAGGTACCGGGACTGCATTGGCGCACGATCGTCACGGCCGCACCCGGCAGCTGCAGCATCAGGAAATCATTCCCTCGACATCGCGCCTGCATCAGGCGCAGCGCGTCACCCGGGCGCATCGTGGATCTACCGGCTCGAGGACCGACAACGGTCCGCCGGCACATCCAATTGGGGAGTAACGAAAATGAATACCTACACGCGCTTTATCACCACCTGCCTCGTGCTGGCCCTGGCCGGCTGCGGCGGCGGCTCCGGGGACTCACCGGCACCGAACCCACCGCCTCCGCCCCCGCCTCCGCCACCCACCGACGCCCTGCCCGGCGGACACTGGTTCGGCACCGTCACCAATGACCTTCATGCCGTGACCGAGGAATACGTAGCGCTGGTCGACGAGAACGGCCGCTTCCGCTTCGTGTCGGTCGATTCGGCCGTACAGATGTCGGGCAATTTCGCGATCGTCGGCGACGACCTTGTCGGAGACGGCACTGCGTTTGCCGACGCCGGCGTCGTCTGGCTGGACTCCACCTCCGCCACACCGGTGACGATCGAGGGCACGATCAGTTCGCGCAACGAGATGTCGGGCACCTGGGTAACGGCAGCCGGTGAACTCGGCACGTTCGAGTTCTTCTATGACCCCACGTTCTACGAGCGGCCGGCGCCGCTGAGCCTGCTTGCGGGCTCGTGGATTGCCTATGACGAAAACCTGAACCCGCAGGTGACGTTCACGATTGCCGCCGACGGCAGCTTCGTCGGCCAGAATACGCTCGGTTGCAACTCCATGGGTCAGTTCGCCGTCATCGATGCGGACTTCAACCTCTACGAAGTGCAGAGCACGATTGCCGATTGTGCGCTGGCCGGCGAGTACATCGGCCTCGCGTTTCTCGCCGACCTGCTGGCGCCCAACGACGCGCTGATTCTCGCCAACGACAACGGTTCGCGGGCGTTTGTCACCGGCTTTCAGAAGTAGGCCGTTTCATGCCGGGACCCCGACGGGTCCCGGCTTTCGACCGGGAGCGAGACCGCAGGCATAATGAACTCCCCCACAGGCGACGAGAGCGCAGCGCGCGGATACCTGCATGAATGAACTCGTGACGGCACATGCGGCGCTCGCCCGCTGGGCGGACACGATGCCGGAACGCGAATTCCTGCATCAGCCGGCGCACGGCCGGCTGCGCGTCACGACGTACCGCGACGCCGAGGACCAGGCACGGCGCATGGCGGCGGCGCTGTACGCGCTGGGCATGAACCCCGGCGACAAGGTCGCGATTCTTGCCAAGAACAGCGCCGAATGGGTACTCGCGGACCTCGCGATTGCCATGGCCGGGCTGGTGTCGGTCCCCATCTACCCGACCGCCAGCGCGGATACGGTCGCGTACATCATCGGTCACAGCGAGGCAAAAGCGATTTTCGTCGGCAAACTCGACGAGCCCGATGCCATCGGCGGCGCCATCCCCGAGACGCTGCCGACGATCGCGTTTCCCTATCCGACCGCCGCGTGCCGGCACGACTGGCAGGAACTGGTCGACAACGCCGAACCGCTCCCCGAGCCGAACGAACCGGCGCCGGAGGATGTCATGACGATCCTCTACACGTCGGGCAGCACCGGCCGGCCCAAGGGCGTGGTCATCAGCTATCGCGCCTACGTCTACGGCTGCACGGCGGCGCTCGGCGTCATGGACATCGGAACCGAAGACCGGGTGCTTTCCTACCTGCCGTTGTCGCACGTCACGGAGCGGATGGCGCTGGTCGGCCCATCGATCTACGCGGGCGCGAAGATCTTCTTTGTCGAATCGCTGCGCACCTTCGTGCACGACCTGAAGGCGGCGCGGCCGACGGGCTTCGGCTCCGTGCCGCGGCTGTGGGTCAAGTTCCAGGCCGGCATTCACTCGAAGATCCCGCCCGAGAGACTGCGCTTGCTGCTGGCGATTCCACTCATCGGCCGCATCGTGGCACGCCGCATCCGCGACGGCATGGGCTTCGGGAATTGCGCGAAATTCGCATCGGGCAGCGCGCCGATCTCGCCGCACACGCTCCGCTGGTACCGCAAACTCGGCATCGACATCGGCGAAGGCTGGGGCATGACCGAGACGAGCGGACTGTCCTGCGCGAACATCCCGTTCGAGGCGCGGCGCCTCGGCACGATCGGCGTGCCGGTCGCAGGCACGGAGCTGAAAATCTCTGCAGAAGGCGAGTTGCTGATCCGCTCCCCGGGGCTGTTCACGGCGTATTTCAAGCAGCCCGAACTCACCGCCGAGGCCTTTACGGACGACGGCTTCTTCCGTACCGGTGACCGCGCGGAGTGGGACGAGGCGCGTGCCGGCTACCGCATTACCGGGCGCGTCAAGGACATCTTCAAGACCGCCAAGGGCAAGTACGTGGCCCCTGTCCCCATCGAGGCCCGGTTATCGTCGAACCCGCTCCTGGAGCAGGTTTGCGTACTCGGTGCGGGCCTGCCGGCGCCGGTGGCGATCGTCGTGCTCTCCGACGCGGCGCAACACCTGCCGAGACAAACCGTGGAAAAGAGCCTCGAGGCAACGCTTGCGGACACCAACAAGCACCTCGAATCTCACGAACGCCTGTCCGGCGCCATTGTCGTCGACGAGGAGTGGACCACCGAAAACGGCCTGTTGACGCCGACGCTCAAGATCAAGCGGGACGACCTGGAAGCACGCTACGGCTCGATGGCGGAAAAGAAACGCGGCAGGCCGGTTGCCTGGGAAAACGAGCTGTAGAAAGCAGTGCGCACCGACTCCGGGCCTGTACACTGATTGCCGTGGAAGAAGTCGATACAAAACCACGGGCCGCGCGCTCGCGGCGAATCCGCTCGGTGGCGCTCAACGTCGCGCTGTTCGCGGCCGTCTTCTTTGCCGTCACCGCCTGGCAGTCGCGCAACATGCTGGCCACCGGCGGCGAAGCGGCACCCGGGCTTCGTGGCACCACGCTCGCGGGCGAACCCTACGATCTCGTCAATGCGGGTGACCGGCCCGCGCTGGTCTATTTCTTTGCACCCTGGTGCAAGGTATGCGCCGCGAGTGCCGGCAACCTCGAGCGGCTGCGGCGCTGGCGCGACGAGTCCGAACTCGAGATGGTCGCCGTCGCACTGAGCTGGGACTCGGTCGAGGAGGTGCGCGATTACGTCGAGCGACACGAACTCGATTTGCCCGTGGTCCTGGGCGATGCGAACGTTGCCCGGAACTGGCAGATCTACGCCTTCCCGTCCTACTACGTAGTCGACAGCCAGCAGCGCATCGCGCGGCGCGACGTCGGCTACAGCAGCCAGCTCGGGCTGTTGTGGCGCGCGTGGCGCGTCGACTGACGCGCCCGTTTTTGCTACCGTCTCGCGCTGCCGCAACCCGCAATCGCCATGGCCAGTAAACCCGAACCTGCCCCCGGGCAGGCGCCTTCCACCCTGTTCGCCCGGGCGAAAGCCCTGTTCGCGCGCGCACCGAAGCGCACGGCGGCAGGCGTATTGCTGGCCCTCTTTGCCGTCTATGCGCTGTATCTTTCGATCAGCGTCATCGTCGCTTTCGAAGGCCGCCGCTGGGACATCCCCGCGCGCGTCTACGCCGCGCCGCTGGAAATCTACGCGGGTATCGCGCTTACGCCCGCGGAATTGTCGGCCGCGCTCGACCAGACCGGCTACCTGCGCGTGGATGAGGTGCGGCATGCCGGTGAGTATGCGTTGCACCAGGAGCGGATCCTGCTGCGCACACGTTCGTTCCAGCACTGGGACGCACTGGAGCCGGAGCAGTCAGCCGTCATCGACTTCGACGCGGAGCGCATTTCCGCCATGCGCAACGAGTGGAACGAGACGCTGCCGCTGTTGCGGCTCGAGCCGATGCGCCTCGGCAGCCTGTTCGCATCCCACCACGAAGATCGCATTCTCGTCGCCACGGGAAGACATCCCGCCGCTCCTCGTCAGCGCCCTGAAGACCATCGAGGACCGCCGCTTCGACTCGCATTTCGGCCTCGACTTCCGTGCCATCGCCCGCGCGGCTTTCGTCAACGTTCGCCACGGCGGCATTCGACAGGGCGGCAGCACACTGACCCAGCAACTCGTGAAGAGCTACTTCCTCGACAGCCGCCAGACCTTCGGCCGCAAGTTCCAGGAAGCCATCATGGCAGTCGCGCTGGAGCTGCGTTACGGCAAGGACGAACTGCTGCTGGCCTACGTCAACGAGATCTACCTCGGCCAGCAGGGCTCGCGCGCGATCCACGGCTTCGGGCTCGCGAGCGAATTCTATTTCTCGAAGCCGTTGTCCCGGCTGGAGCTGCACGAGATCGCCTTGCTGGTGGCGATCGTGAAGGGCCCGTCGTTCTACGACCCGCGGCGCCACGGCGAGCGGGCGCGGGAGCGCCGCAACCTCGTGCTCGCCACGCTTGCCGGGAACGGCGTTGTCGACGAGCAGGCGGCAATCGCGGCGAGCGAGCGGGAACTCGGCATCGGTAATCATGGCATGTTGTCCCGCTACCAGCCGGCTTACATGGACCTGGTGCGGCAGCAGCTTGCCGCCGACTTTCCGCTCGACGACCTTGCGACCGAGGGACTGCGCATCTTCACGAGTCTCGACCCGCGCATCCAGCTGCTGGTTGAGCGCGAGCTCGCGGCGGGGCTCGAGCGGCTGCAGCCGGCCGAGAACGGCGACGCCGTGCCGCTCGAGGGCGCTGCCATCGTCACGCGGCCGCAAAGCGGCGAAGTGGTCGCGATGGTGGGCGGCCGCGACGTCGAATTCGACGGCTTCAACCGCGTCACCGAGGCGAGGCGACCCATCGGTTCGCTGGTCAAGCCCGTGGTGTATCTCGCCGCGCTGCAAACGGGCGGCTACACGCTCGCCAGCACCGTGAGCGACGAGCCCGTCGAGATCGAGCTCGACAACGGCGATACCTGGGCGCCCCGGAATTTCGACCAGGAGTCCCACGGCGACGTGCCGCTGTTGCGTGCGCTGGGCGACTCCTACAACCAGGCGACGGTGAGACTCGGCATGGCGATCGGCGTCGACGCGGTCGCCGGGTTGCTGCACGACCTCGGCCTCGAGCGCCCGCCCGAGCCGAACCCGTCGCTGCTGCTGGGCGCCATCGAGCTGTCGCCGTTCGAGGTTGCGCAGGTGTATAACAGCCTGGCGAACGGCGGATTCCGCATGCCGCTGCGCGCGGTGCGTTCGGTGGTCGACGCGGCCGGCAAGCCGCTCGTCCGCTACCCGCTCGAACTGCTGCCGGCGGCCGACACTGACGCCGTGCAACAGGTCAACCACGCGATGGTGCAGGTGCTGGAGCACGGCACGGGGCACGCGGCGAAGGCCGTGCTGCCGGCCGGTCTCGTGGCAGCCGGCAAGACGGGCACGTCCGACGACTTCCGGGACAGCTGGTTCGCGGGCTTCACGAACGACCACCTCGCGGTCGTGTGGATTGGTAACGACGCCAACGCGCCCGTCGGCCTTACGGGGTCGTCCGGCGCCCTGAACATCTGGGCGCCCGTGATCGCGGGGATCGACGACACGCGCGGCTTCGATCCCGCGCCGTCGCCCGCGCTCGAGTTCGTCTGGCTCGACTACCGGACGGGCCTGGGCACTTACGAAGGCTGCGGCCAGTCCGCGCGCGTCGCGCTGCCCGTGGACAGCCAGGTAGCGCGGCTCGCGGGCTGCGGCCCGGGACTCCGCGAACTGGGAATACGCGCCAGGCGCTGGCTCGAGGGGAACAAACAATGATCAGGACCGGCATTCTCGTTGTACTGGCTGTCGCCCTGTCCGCCTGCGCGCAGCTGCCCGCCACGCCGGGCACCGCGGGTAGCCAGGAACCGGCACCACCGCCCGGGAGCGGCAGTCCTCCGCCGGCGAGCCCGACGGCCGCCCTGCTCGAGCAGGGCCGCAGGCAATCGGCGGACGGCGACTACGACCACGCGGTCGCGTCGATCGAACGCGCCCTGCGGATCGAGCCCGGCAATCCCTGGCTGTGGCTCGAACTCGCGCAGATCCACCGCGCGGCCGGCAACGAGCGCCAGGCCGACGGGCACGCGAGAAAGGCCTTGAGCCTCGCCGGCACGGACCGCGCCGCCGAACAGGCCGCGCGCCGGTTCCTGGGGGAGTAGATGGGTCGTCGCACCCGGTCCGGTACGGCCTCGAGGACGGCGTCGCCACCATTTGCATCGACGACGGCAAGCGCAACGCGTTGTCGCCCGACGTACTGCGCGGCATCTACGCCGCATTCGACCGCGCCGAGTCGGACCGCGCGGTCGTCGTGCTGACCGGCCGTGAGTCGGTGTTCTCCGCCGGCTTCGATCTCAAGGTGATGAAGCGCGGCGGCCCGAAGGCGATCCGCATGCTGGGTTCGGGGTACGCGCTGACCGCGCGCGTCATGGCCTACCCGCACCCGGTGATCGCGGCTTGCAACGGCCACTCGTTCGCGATGGGCGTGTTCCTGATGCTGTCGGCCGACTACGTCATCGGTTGCCGCGGCGACTTCAGGATCTCCGCCAACGAGGTGGCCATCGGTCTCACCATGCCGCGCGTTGCTGCAGCGGTGTTGCAGCAGCGGCTCGATCCGGCGGCCTACCAGCGTGCGGTGACGCTGTCCGAGGAGTTCGGCCCGGAGCCCGCCCTCGACGCGGGCTTATTCGACGAACTCGTGGACCCGGACGGCCTGGCGGCGCGCGCCGAAGCCCTGGCGGTCCGGTTCCAGGCGCTGGACGCGCGTGCGCATGCCGCTTCGAAGCGGCGTATTCGTGCGTCGCTCATTCGCAGCATTCGCCTGAGCCTGCCGCTCGATCTCTTCGATGCGGTGCTGCTGGGCCTGCGGGGCGCCCGGCCCCGCTGAGCCTGCTACGCCGCAATCACGCGAGCACGTTCTTGCTGGCGACGCCGATCGGTTGACGATCGACCGCAAGGAAGTCGAGCGGTACCTCGGTATCGAAGTCGCGTTTCTCGCCGGTCAACGCCTGCGCCAGCATCGAACCGATCGCCGGCGCGAGCTTGAAACCGTGGCCGCTGAAGCCGTTGGCGACCCAGAAGCCCTCCATCCCGGTGGGACCGAGAACCGGGTGCACGTCCTCGAGGTTGGTGGTGTAGAGACCGCAGTAGCCGCGCACCCGGCCGCTGGCCGGGAGTGCCGGCAGGCGATGATGCAGCACGTGCAGGTTGATCGCTTCGAACTCGTGGTCGGTCTCGGTGCGGAAGTCGTCCGGGTCGGCAACGGCCTCGCGTTCGTCTTCCTCGCGCACGGAGCCGATCACGAGCTGCTGGCCGTTGTTCTGGGTGCGGAAATAGATGCCGCCCGCCAGGTCGGCCGTGACCGGGATGTGGCCCTGCAGTGCCGCGGGCCGGTCGCGGTACAGGACCTGGATGCGTGTCGGTACCAGCGTCCAGGGCAGCTCCAGCCCGACCATCCGTGACAGGCCGTTGCACCAGGGGCCGGCCGCGTTGATCACGAGCGGCGTCGCCAGTTCGCTGCCATCGTCGAGCGACACGCTGGAGACGCGACCGCCGGCGGTGCCGATACCGGTCACGCGGCACCGGAACCGCACCTCGACGCCGGCTTTCCTGCAGGCCTCGACGAGATCGCGGGCCGCGGCCACGGGATCGACGTGCCCGCCCTCGATTTCGAACAGGTTGCGGCTGCCGCCGACGCAGTCATGGGATCCTCGCCGGTCTCGAGATCCGGCGCCAGCGTGCAGGTGCTGAGCGCGGGAAACCGCTCGGCGATGTCGTCATCGTCGAGGACCTCGGCTGCCACGCCGAAGCTCTGCATGCGCTGGAGTCGTTCGCGGTCGGCCCACTCCCGGTCGCCGCCCGGCATCCACAGCACCCCGTCTTCGTGAAAATCCGCCGCGGGATTCCCGAGCCGGGTGAATGCGCCCCAGTGCCGATACGCCTGTATGCCGTCGCGAGCGAGCAGCAACATCTCGTCGTTCGAATAGCGCACGCGGCATATCGCCGACGATGCACCCGTCGAACCTTCGCCGACCGCCGCGCCTTTCTCGATGACCGCGATGCGCAGCGCGGATCGCCGCGCCAGTTGCCAGGCGATGGACAGGCCGATGATGCCGGCGCCGGCGATGACCACGTCGTATTTCTTCATCCCGTGCCCCTTCACCGGTACTCACGCAGCAGGAAGCGTAGCAGGTCTCGTTGTTCAGCCCGCCTTTTCGATCCCATAGACGGCCTTCAACGCCCTGGACTGGAACAACAGTGCCGAGCACAAAGTGACCGCGGCGAACGACGCCGAGGATGACCAGCATGCGCCCGTAGGGCTGGCCGTGCAGGGCGCGTATCTGCGCGATCTCGTACATCGTGCGCAGCCACTCGAGCGTGCCGAGCACCAGGACGACCTGCATGACCCGGGCCACCCACGGCCGGCGCAGGAACAGCAGCGCGATGAGCAACAGGGCGGCAAATACACCGATCTCGCTCCCGTAGCGCAGGAAGTGCGCGCCGAGCACGAGAATGCTCAGGACCACGGGAATGTAGAGCAGTACTCTCTTCATGCCGCGATAACGCGGTTCCGGCCTTCCCGCTTGGCGCGGTACAGGCGGGTATCCGCCTCGTCGAGGAGGGTCCTCGAGTGCGCGTCGTCCCGGATCTCGGCAAGCCCGAAGCTGATGGTTACCGCGAAGTCCGGTGCAATGTCCGACCAGTCCGCGCCCTGCACCGCCTGGCGCAGCTCGCTGCAGACCTGCACGGCGCGTTCGACGCCGGTGTCGGGGAAATACAGCATGAACTCCTCGCCGCCGTAGCGTGCGACGAAGTCGGTCTTGCGGCAGCCGTCTCGCAGTATGCGCGCCACCCGCTCGAGCACCTGGTCGCCGATCGCATGCGAGTAGCCGTCGTTGATGCGCTTGAAATGGTCGACGTCGGCGAGTGCCAGCGCACCGCTGCGCCGCCCGCGCTGGGCGATGTCGACCTGCTGCTGCAAATAGCTGTCCGCGTGGCGCCGGTTGGGGAGCCCGGTCAGCTTGTCGTGCGTGGCCTGGCGCTCGAACTCCTCCGCCTGGACCTTGAGTTCCTCGGTGCGTTCGTCGACGAGGTTCTCGAGGCGCACGCGCATCAGCGCGTACTTCATGATGACGAGCATGCCCGCCGCGAACACGGCGAGCAGCAGCACGAAATACGGCAGCGGCTCATTGGTGAACGCGATCGCGAGAACGATACCTGCCGCGGCGGCGACATACTCGACGACCATGGTGAAGCCGTTGAAGACCAGCCTCGGATCCATATTGCGCAGGTAGAGCATGAACATCATGCCGACATCATTGATGAGCTGCATGCCAAGGACGAGTACCAGCAAGAACATGCCCGAGCCGAGGTCCAGCGCCGTTACGGGAACTGCGCCGCCGATGTACTCGTAAAGCAGTCCGCCGCCGAGGATCACCAGCGTCATCAGGCCCGCGTTGTGCAGCGACGCGGTCACGACCAGCCGCAACGAAACGCCGAGGCGCAATCTTTGCCATGGATAAATCAGCGATGCGAGCCCATTGACCCACGCCGCGTCGACCGGCCCCAGGACCAGGATGCTCATGACCTGTGCGACGCGATCGAAGGACACGTGCCCGAACACCGGGTGCGGGAACCCGGTTGCGATCGTGAACAGGCCGAACACGAGAAAGAACCCCGCGGTGCCGATGCCGTGCTCCCCGGCCAGGAAGCCCGTATCCCCGGCCGCAACCGCGACGGCAACGACCGCCGTTGCCAGCAGCAGGACGGAGTAGACGAAATCGGGCCGCCACAGGCGGTCGTCGTTCCGGCGGGTTGTCGGGGCGGATTCACTCATTTCCGCCCGCAAGTATGCCTTATATGGGCGGCCCGGACCGTGATGGGTTGGCCGGATTGCCGCGGGCGTCAGGCGTCGGCCCACGCCTTTTTCAGCCAGGCCTTCACCGCCTTGTCGACGTCCGCCGGCTTTTCGAGGCGCACGCGGTGCGACACCATGGCGTTGAAGCTGCCCGATTTCTCGAGGCGGCCCGCAGCCGGCTCGCCCTTGAGATTGATGCCGAGATCGACACGGGTCCGCGTCGACGGCTGCACGATGGCGAACTGCTTGTTGCGGCGCAGGCTGACGTAGGTCTTCTTCGGCGCGATCTCCACGTCCTTGCCGAGCGCGGTGGCCGCCTTGATGACGGCATCGTAGATCGGTCTCAGGTCCGCTTTCGGCCCCGCGTATTGCGCAGCGACCAGGTCCGTTCCTTCGCCGGCTTTACTGCCGGCGTCGCTCTGCAACAGCTTGTGCGCAACGAGATTGGCGTAGCCGTGGGTGAGGCCATGGTCGGCCTTCAACGCCTTGACGATCTGGCCGTGCTTCCCGGCACCGCCCTGCTTCGCGATGGCCAGCCACTGCTCGAGCGTCTTGCCGGTCTTCGGCTTCATGTTGGCGACCATCGTGGCCGCCATGTCCTCGGGTGATGCAGGCATGGTTCCCTCTCCTCGATTATTCGGCTTTGTCGAGCGGCCAGTTCTCGGCGCGCATGGACTTCGGCATCAACGGCGCCATCAGGGAGTACATGGCAAGCGTGATCCTGGCCCCGAACGTGACGTTGCCGGTTTCGACCCAGGCCTTGAAGTTATCGACGATGAAGCGGGAACCGCTGGCCATCGACTTCTCGCTCTTCGAGCCGGCGAGCACCTGCTCCGTAATGAGCGAAAATTCGGTGCCGCCGTCCTTCTCTGCCAGCAGGTAAGTGACTCGCGATGGCGGATCGGGCAGCGCGGTGAGCCGGAACGTCGTCACGAGCCGATGTGGCGGGTCCATCTCGAGTATTCGCCCGATGACGGCGACGGCCTTGCCTTCGTTGGACGCCACGCGATACGGGTTGCCGGCCGCAAAGCCCGGCGTATCCCAGGAGCCGTTCCAGAAGAACGGCCGGGGCTTCGTCGTCTCCACGAGCTCCGACCAGACCGTCTCGATCGGCGCGTTGATCATCACCTTGTAGACCTGCTTTTCCGCATACTTGCTGGCGTTCATTTGCGTTGCTTCCCCCCGCTTTCGTTGTCCCGGTGACGCGCTTCGCTGATGGACTTGATGCGCGTCAGCTGTCCTGCCCAGTAGGCACTGTAATCGGTCGTCCAGCGCTCGTGGATCATCTGTATCGGCACGGCGTTCACATAGAGCTTCCTGACGCGGCCGTCCTTTTCGGAGACGATCAGGCTGGCCTCCTCGAGGACCGCCAGGTGCTTCATCACCGCGATGCGGCTGACGTCGAATTCCCTGGCCAGTGCCCCGACGGCGATGCCCGGTTGCGCCTTGACGATATCGAGCATGCGCCGCCGACTTTCGTTGCCGAGCGCCTGCAGTACCGCATCCATCTCGCGTTCGCTTAACATGTAACCTATAGGTTACTTTTTTTTGACCCTGTCAATCCGCAGTCGTGCTCCGAGACGTGCGACGCCGGTCGCTCAGTCGCCTGTAGGAGCGGGCCTGGGCCCGCGATCGATGCCGGCCTCGAACCATTCGCGGTTCGAGAACCGCTCCTACAGGCCAGGCGGTACGATCAGCCCCTGTAGGAGCGGGCCTGGGCCCGCGATCGATGCCGGCCTCGAACCGTTCGCGGTTCGAGAACCGCTCCTACAGGCCAGGCGGTACGATCAGCCCCTGTAGGAGCGGGCCCGGGCCCGCGATCGATGCCGGCCTCGAACCACTTGCGGTTCGAGAACCGCCCCTACAGGCCAGGCGGTACGATCAGCCCCTGTAGGAGCGGGCCTCGGCCCGCGATCCGGTCGTCGTCCGTGTACGCGCAATTACGAATGGGCGCCGGCGCGGCGGGCTCCGAGAATCCCCGGCACATG
This sequence comes from uncultured Gammaproteobacteria bacterium, assembly GCA_963712755.1. GTDB lineage: Bacteria > Pseudomonadota > Gammaproteobacteria > Steroidobacterales > Woeseiaceae > UBA1847. The sequence continues at coordinate 337,516 of CAVQIY010000003.1, forward strand.
GCGCGTTCCAGCAGAAAACAGGCGGCGGACACGTTCCGCCGCGCCATCGCGCGCGGCAACGAGCTGCACTCGCAGTATCTCGACGATCCGGACCTGTTCGAGTCCTACGACCGTTTCACCCGCTGGCAGCTCGACTACATGCTGCCGTTCTTCGCGGACCTGCTGGAGCCCGAGGGCTATGCCGAGGCAGTGGACTTCATCGTGAGCGACCTCGCGGGTGTCGGTATCAGCGAGCGCGACCGCGACATCGAACGCGCTGCGCCGGTCATCGTGAGGAGCCTGCCGGCGCACCCGCTCGCGACCGCGGCGGCGGCGGTCGAACTCAACGCCCGGGTGCTGGAGATCAACCTGGGTATCTGCCGTGCGCTGCTGGTGAACGGCGAACTGCCGCCGACCATCGGCGAGAACGACTATTACGGCGCCTGCCAGGCGGTGAGTTCATACGATGAATGCATGGAACTCGTGCGCCTCGCGGTCGAGCTCGGCGAAACGCTCAAGCGGCTCGTGCGTGTCCCGTTGATCGGCGGGCTCCTGCGGACGATGCGAAAGCCCGCGCACGCCGCCGGCTTCGGCGCATTGCAGGAATTCCTGGAGACGGGCTACCTGACGTTCCGCCGCATCTCGGACATCGATCGCTTCCTGGAACTGCTGCAGCTGCGCCTCGACCAGGTGTTCCGGCGCATCTACCGGGTGCCGGTTCCCTAGGGGCCGCTCAATCGTCGTCGACTTCGAACTGACCGGTCAGCTTGCGCCAGACATGCGACCAGCTCAGGCCGATTGCGAGCATCACCGACAGGATCACGAGGATCACCCAGGTGAACTTGGCCACCGAATCGATGCTGAGCAGGCCGAAATCGATCAGCAGCCAGACGATACCGCCGAACAGCAGCCCTTCCAGGATGAGCCCGAAGGTGCCCATCGAGCGCTGCGTCGCCGTCAACAGGATCACCCAGCCGATCAGCACGATGACACCGACGACGAAGTGCTCCGGACCGAGCCCGTCGTTCGAGAAGCCGTCTTGCAGCCAGTGCGCGTACGAATAACCGCTCGGGTTGTAAGTCGCCAGCACCAGCACGAGCGTCGCGGCCAGCCGCAGGGCGAAGCTCGCCCAGTCGAATTCGGACGTCTTCCTGCGCCCTCCGGTAGCTGCCTTTTCGTTCTTGTTGTCCATGCTCAGGGTGTCTCCGCCAAGGTGGATAGTATCGGGGCAAGCCCACAATCCTAGCGAAAATCGCACGCCGAAAGCCAGCTCGGGCGCGCACGAATCAGGGATCAGGAGCGGGTTGATGACGCAGCTCTTTTAAACCACGATCACAATGAATTTGATAATAGACCCTCCAGGCAGTCATTATCCCGGGGTTTCGAGCCGCAAATCGGAGCTGGCTGAAAATGAAGTTACTCAAGACCCTTGTTGTGCTGTGCCTTGTAGCCGGCTGTGCCGACGACGAACCCGCCAAGCCTGTCGAAACGGGCGATGCCAGCCTGATACTCGTCAACGGCCGCGTCTACACACTGGACTGGGAAGAACCGGGCACGGACGGCACCGCCGCGCCCGGTGCGCCGCGCGATTCTGCCGGCTGGCATCCCGACGCGCAGGCCGTCGCAATCCGGGGCGGCGAGATACTGTTCGTCGGCAGCAATGTCGATGCCATGAAGTTCGAGGGCGATGCGACGCGGGTCGTCAATCTCGGCGGCGCCACGGTGATCCCGGGTCTCGTCGATTCGCACACGCACGTCTTCGGGCTGGGAGCGCTGCTGGACCAGGTGAACCTGGTCGGCGTCGCAACCGAGGAAGAGGCCGTGGACCTGATCGTCGAGCGCGCAAAGTCGGTACCGAAGGGCGAATGGATCGTCGGCCGCGGCTGGGACGAGGGCGCCTGGGCCAACCGCTACCCGGACAAGGCGCTGCTGACGGCGAAGGTCCCGGACCACCCGGTCTTCATGGACAGCCTGCACGGTTTTGCCGGCTGGGGTAACCAGATGGCACTCGATGAGGCCGGCATCACGGCCGAATCGCCCGTGCCGGTCGGCGGGGAGATGCGCATCGGCGCCGACGGTGAGCCGACCGGGCTGTTCCTCAACCAGGCCGTGCAGATGCTGGGCTCCGCCGTGCCCGCGCCATCGTCGGAAACGCTGGCGAAGCAGGTCCTGCTCGGCCTGCAGCGCATGGCCGCCGACGGCTACACGGCCGTCCACGACGCCGGGCTCGACGCCCGGCAGATGCGCGTTCTCGAACAACTCGAAGCGGACGGCCGCCTGCCGATCCGGGTCTACGCGATGCTGTCGCTGCGCGACGAGGACCTGATTCGCGAGTGGCTCGAGAAAGGTCCCGATACCGACAGCGACAGCATGCTGGTCACGCGCACGGTCAAGGCCTACTACGACGGCGCGCTGGGTTCCCGCGGCGCGCGCTTGCTCTACGACTACGCCGACAAGCCGGGTCACCGCGGCGTGAGCGGCGACGATTACGGTTTCAACGAGGAATTGAACGCGGCAGCGATGCAGGCCGGCTTCCAGATCGCGATCCACGCGATCGGCGACGCCGGCAACCGCGAAGCGCTCGATATCCTGGCGGCCGTGTTCCGCGGAACACCCCGCCACCGCCGCGAACCGGCATCGCATCGAGCACGCGCAGGTCATGAGCCCCGAGGACATCCCGCGCCTGGGCGAGCTCGGCATCATCGCGTCGATGGAGCCGCCGCACGCCATGGAGGACAAGGCCTGGGCCGAGCAACGACTCGGCCCGGAGCGGATCCAGGGCGCCTACGCCTGGCGGTCACTGCGCGAGACGGGCGCGCAGCTGACGTTCAATTCCGACAATCCCGGCTCCGACCACGACATCTTCTACGGCCTGCACTCGGCGGTCACCCGGCAGGACAAGGACGGCGAGCCCGAGGGCGGCTGGTACCCGGAGCAGCGCGTGAGCATCGAGGAAGCGGTGCGCGCCTATACGTCGTGGTCCGCCTATGCCAGCTTCCGCGAGGACGAAACCGGCGTCATCGAGCCCGGCCGCTGGGCGGACCTGACGGTCATGGATATCGACCCGTTCAGCGTCGCGGACCAGCGACCCGGGAGGATCCTGGACGGACGGATCGTCATGACGATCGTCGGCGGCGAGATCGTCCACGAGTAAGCGCGACAGTGCCTCGGCGTGGCTAGTAACAGAGCTGCGTCGTGGTCCCGCACAGGGCCAGTTCCGGATGCCAGTCGGGAACGGCCTGCGACGCCCGCACCATGTCGATCAGGACGAGCTTCGCGAGATTGACCGCAGCCTTGCCTCGCTCCGCGCCCAGGACCGCGAGATCGGCCGAGGACTCCCGCATGCCGTAAGCCGTAACGATCAGCTTGTCGCCGCGAAAATAGTAGGCGCCCCGGTACCTTTCGTCGCCAAGATGTACCGAGACGATGCCGTCGGGAAGGTTGATCATGTCGTACGTCTTGCCCGTGCGTGTAGTGCAGGAAGTATCGCCGGAGACGGGTGTCTGCGGGAGGCGACTGTGACATAAGCCGGCGCTCCCTGCGCGGTGCAGCAATGACGGGCCGCTCGCCGGAATCGGTTTCCCGTTGCGATGGCTGATTGCATCGTCCACCCTGTCCTATTGATGCTTTCCACGATTGCAGCCCGGCCCCCGTGCGCCATTCTTGACGGGCCAGCCGCCCGACCGTCGGCGGTGCAAGCGCCCAGGAGAGGCAACGCGTGCCGTCATTACTGAACGCCTATGACAGCCTGGTTCTGAAACGGCCGGGACTGGCGCTGTCGGTCATCGCCCTCGTGGTGGCGTTCTTCGCGTATCATGCGCCCGCCTTCCGGCTCGACGCGTCCGCCGATTCGCTGGTGCTCGAGAACGACGAGGCGCTGAAATACTACCGTTCGGTCCGGGCACGCTACGGTTCCGATGATTACCTGATCGTCACGTATTCGCCGCAGTCGGACCTGTTCAGCGAACCCGTCCTCGCGGATCTGCAGGCGCTGCGCGACGAGATTGCGGCCATGGAGCACGTCGAGTCGGTTACCAGCCTGCTGGACGTGCCCCTGATCCGCAGCCCGCCCATCAGTCTCGACGACCTGGGCGACGAAGTGCCGACGCTTCAAAGCCCGCGGACGGACAGGGCCCTGGCGAAGCAGGAGTTCCTGTCGAGCCCGATGTACCGCAACCTGCTCATAAGCCCGGACGGACGAACCACGGCGATCCAGGTCAACTTCCGCCGCGACGAAACCTGGCACCGCCTGCTGAAACAGCGCAACGAGCTGCGTGAAGCGGGCCTCGAGCGCGAACTCACCGCAGACGAGCAGGCGACGCTCGACGCCGTGTCGGCCGAGTTCGACGCCCACAGCCGGAAACTGCAGGACCGGCAGAGCCGCGACATCGCCGAGATCCGGCGCATCATCGACCGCCACCAGGACACGGCTGAACTGCACCTCGGCGGCGTACCGATGATCGTCTCCGACTCGATCGACTTCATCCGCCACGACCTCATGGTCTTCGGCCTTGGCGTGCTGTGTTTCCTGGTCGTCATCCTTGCCGTCGCGTTCCGCAAGCCCCGCTGGGTCGTCCTGCCGATGCTGGCGTGCGCAGCAACCGGCACGATCATGGTCGGTTTCCTCGGTCTCGTGGACTGGCCGGTGACGGTCGTGTCATCCAATTTCATGTCGTTGTTGCTGATCCTGACGCTATCGCTGGCGATCCACCTGGTCGTCCGCTATCGCGAGGTGCACGAGGAATCGCCCGACGCGGAGCAGGAGTTCCTGGTGAGGGAAATGGTCCGCGCCAAGACGGTGCCGTGCCTGTACACCGCGATCACGACGATGGTCGCCTTCGGCTCATTGATCGCCAGCGGCATCCGGCCCGTCATCGATTTCGGCTGGATGATGGCCATCGGCATCGTGGTCGCGTTCCTGCTGGTGTTCACGCTGCTGCCGGCCTGCCTGATGTTCCTTGCACCGGGAGATGCCCACCAGCGCAGTGACCTGACGGACAGGATCACCCACTTCTTCGCGCAACAGATCCAGGCGCGCGGCACCGCGATACTCGCACTTCGCCGCCGCTCTCGCGCTGCTGAGCGTTGCGGGCATGACGTTGCTCACGGTGGAAAACCGCTTCATCGATTACTTCAAGGAAACCACGGAGATTTACCGCGGCATGGAGATAATCGATCGCGAACTCGGCGGCACCACGCCGCTCGACGTCATCATCGATGCCCCGGCCGGGTTCTTCGAGCGCCAGCAGGAGATGTGGGACGATCCGCTGCTCGCGGAATTCGGCATGGACGATGCCGAGAGCGGCGGCATCGCGTCGACCAGCTACTGGTTCAATACCCGCAAACTGCCGGACGTGGCGGAGGTGCACGCGTACCTGGATTCGCTGGACGAGACCGGCAAGGTGCTGTCGGTCGATACCGCGATCGAGATGCTCGGGCAGATCGACGAAGCGATCGTCGCGGACAACTTCGAACTCTCCGTCCTCTACAAGAAGCTGCCGGATGCGATCAGGGAGATCCTGATCCGGCCGTACATGTCGAGCGACGGCAACCAGGTCCGCTTCGCGATACGCGTCTTCGAGTCCGACCCTTCGCTGCAGCGCGAGACGCTGTTGCGCGACATCCGCAGCCGGCTGACCGGCGCACTCGGGTACGAGGAAAAGCAGGTCCACCTGTCGGGCATGCTGGTGCTCTACAACAACATGCTGCAGAGCCTGTTTCGCTCGCAGATACTGACCATCGGCGTGGTGTTCATTGCCATCCTGTTCATGTTCGCACTCCTGTTCCGCAACGCGAAAATGGCCGCGATCGCGATCGTGCCCAACGTGTTCGCGGCATTACTCGTGCTGGGCCTGATGGGCTGGCTGAGAATCCCGCTGGATCTCATGACGATCACCGTCGCAGCGATCAGCATCGGCATCGCCGTCGACGATACGATCCATTACGTGCACCGGTTTACCCGTGAATTCGGCAAGGACCAGGATTACTGGGCGGCCGTGAACCGCAGCCATGCGAGCATCGGCCGCGCCATGTATTACACGACGGTGACGGTGACGCTGGGCTTCTCGATACTGGTGCTGTCGAACTTCGTGCCGACGATCTACTTCGGCTTGCTGACCGGCTTCGCCATGCTGATCGCGCTGCTTGCCGACCTGACTCTGCTGCCGCTGCTGATCGTGCGCTTCAAACCCCTCTCCTGACAGCAGGATCGACGCGGGCAGCGCAGAACTTGAACTCGGGAATCTTGCCGAACGGATCGAGTTCCGGGTTGGTGAGCAGGTTCGCCGCCGCTTCCGTATAGCAGAACGGGATAAACACCATCCCGTCCGCCACCTCGCGGTCGAGGCGCACGCGCAGAGTGATCGATCCGCGCCGTGTCGATACCCGCACGAAGTCGCCCGCCGCCACCTGCAGCCGCTCGATGTCGCGCGGCGACAACGACGCCACGGCCTCCGGCTCGAGATGGTCGAGCGTGCCCGAGCGCCGCGTCATCGCGCCGGTGTGCCAGTGTTCGAGCATGCGCCCGGTCGTCAGGATCATCGGGTAGTCGGCGTCGGGCAACTCGTCCGGTGGCGTCAACTCGGTCGGCACGATTTTCGCCCGGCCGCTCGCCGTCGGAAAACCGCTGCCGAAGATGATCGCGTTGCCCGGTTGGTCGGGCGCATCGCAGGGATACGTCACCGCGTCCTCGCGCTCCAGCCGCTCCCAGCTGATGTTGGCGAGCGACGGCATGATCTCGTGCCATCTCGGCGAACACGTCGCGCGGATGCCCGTAATTCCAGTCGAGCCCGATGCGTCGCGCGATCTCCTGGGTGATCCACCAGTCCTGGCGTGCATCGCCCGGCATCGGCACGGCTTCGCGGCCGAGCTGCACCTGCCGGTTGGTATTGGTGAAGGTGCCGGTCTTCTCCGGGTGCGCCGAAGCCGGCAGCACGACGTCCGCCTGCCAGGCGGTCTCGGTGAGGAAGATGTCCTGCACGACGAGGTGTTCGAGCTTCGCCAGCGCCGCGCGCGCATGCGCCTGGTCCGGGTCCGACATCGCCGGGTTTTCGCCGAGGATGTACATGGCGCGAATGTCGCCGGCGTGGATCGCGTGCATGATCTCGACGACCGTCAGGCCGCGCTTCGGGTCGAGTTCCGTTCCCCAGAATGCCTCGTAGCGCTCGCGAGCCTCCGCGGACTCCACCGACTTGTAGTCGGGATAGAACATCGGGATGAGCCCTGCGTCGGACGCGCCCTGCACGTTGTTTTGCCCGCGCAGCGGATGCAGCCCGGTTCCGGGGCGGCCCACGTGCCCGGTCACCAGTGCGAGCGCGATGAGTCCGCGCGCGTTGTCGGTGCCGTGCACCGATTGCGAGATGCCCATGCCCCAGAAGATGATCGAGTTCTTCGAAGTGGCATAGAGGCGCGCCACCTCGCGGATCGTGCCGGCATCGATGCCGCAGACCTCGGCCATCGCTTCCGGCGGGAACGCCTTCACCTTCTCGGCGAGTTCGTCGAATCCCTCCGTGTGCGCCTGCAGGTAGCCCGGGTCGTGCAGCCCCTCGTCGATGATCGTGTGGAGCATCGCGTTCAGGAGCGCGACGTCCGTGCCGGCCTTGAACTGCAGGTTGTACGCGGCATGACGGCCGAGCCCCTGCCCGCGCGGATCGGCAACGATGAGCTTCGCACCCTGTTTCGCCCGGTTCTTGAGATAGGTGGCCGCGACAGGGTGGTTCTGCTCAGGCCGCGCACCGATGACGATGATGCAGTCGGCGTCGTCCGCCGCCGTGAACGGCGCGGTCACGGCGCCGGAGCCGATGCCTTCCATCAGCGCCGCGACGGACGACGCGTGGCACAGCCGCGTGCAGTGATCGACGTTGTTGGTGCCGAAGCCGGTGCGGACCAGCTTCTGGAAGAGATAGGCTTCCTCGTTCGAGCCCTTCGCCGAACCAAAGCCGGCAAGGCCCGAAGAGCCGTAGGCATCGAGCGCCAGCTTAAGGCCCGCCGCCGCCCGGTCCAGCGCCTCGTCCCAGCTCGCTTCACGGAAGTGTGTCCAGGGATTCGCCGGGTCGAGCGATAGCCCGCCGTCCTTGGGCACGTCATCGCGGCGGATCATCGGCTTTGTCAGCCGCTGCGGATGGTGGATGTAGTCGAAACCGAAGCGGCCCTTCACGCACAGGCGCTGCTCGTTCGCCGGGCCGTTCCGGCCGTCGACGTAGAGGATTCGATCATTTTTGACGTACACGCGTGTCTGGCAGCCGACCCCGCAATAGGGGCACACCGTATCCACGTGCCGGTCCTCGAATGCGCGCCGCGTGCCGGCCTCGTCCAGCAGGTTGGCTTCCATCAGTGCCCCGGTCGGGCACGCCTGCACGCATTCGCCGCAGGCCACGCAGGTCGAGTCGCCCATCGGGTCGTCGAAGTCGAACACGATCTTCGCGCCGTGACCGCGATAGGCCATGCCGATGACGTCGTTCACCTGCACCTCGCGGCAGGCGCGCACGCAGAGATTGCAGTGGATGCAGGCATCCAGGTTCACGGCGATCGCGACGTGACTCGAGTCGCTATCGGTTTTCGCCCGCGGCGGGAAGCGGCTGTCCACGACGCCCATCCGCTCCGCCCACGCCCAGAATTTCGACTGCGGATCGGGCGCCGTCTCACGAGCCGGCTGGTCGGCGACCAGCATTTCCATGACCAGGCGGCGCGCGCGCTGCGCGTCCTCCGAGGCGGTGTTCACCACCATGTCCTGCACGGGCTTCCGGATGCAGGAGGCAGCGAGCACGCGCTCGCCCTTGATCTCGACCATGCAGGCCCGGCAGTTGCCGTCGGCGCGGTAACCGGGCTCCGGCGAGTAGCAGAGGTGCGGGATCTCGGTGCCCCGGCGCCGCGCCACCTGCCAGATGGTCTCGCCGGGCAGTGCCTCGACTTCCTTGCCGTCGAGCATGAAGGTGATCTTGTCGGTCACGACAACTCCTCCGGGAAATACCTGAGGAGACACAGGAGCGGGTTGGGCGCCGCCTGGCCGAGGCCGCAGATGGACGCCGACGCCATCGCGCCACTGAGTTCCGCGAGCAGGTCCTCGTCCCACGTTTGCGCCGACATCAGTTGCACGGCCTTCTCGGTGCCGACGCGGCACGGGGTGCACTGGCCGCAGCTCTCGTCTTCGAAGAAGCGCATGAGATTGAGCGCCGCATCGCGAACGCTGTCCTTGTCCGACAGCACCACCACGGCCGCCGAGCCGATGAAGCCGCCGTGTTCCTCCAGTGTGTCGAAGTCGAGCGGGATGTCCGCCATGCTCGCGGGCAGTATGCCGCCCGATGCCCCGCCCGGCAGGTAGGCCTTGAACGCATGGCCGTCCGCCATGCCGCCGCAGTACTCGTCGATGAGTTGCTGCGCGGTGATGCCGGCGGGCGCGAACTTGACGCCGGGCGACTTCACCCTGCCCGACACGGAGAAACTGCGCCGCCCCTGGCGCCCGTTGCGGCCCTCGCCCGAGAACCAGTCCGGGCCTCGCTCGAGGATATCGCGCACCCAGTACAGCGTTTCCACGTTGTGCACCAGCGTCGGCCGCCCGAACAGGCCCACCTGGCTCGGATACGGCGGCTTGTGCCGTGGCAGGCCGCGCTTGCCCTCGATGCTCTCGAGCATCGCGGATTCCTCGCCGCAGATGTAGGCGCCCGCGCCGCGGCGCAGGTGGATCGCGCGATCGCCGTTCAGGCCCGCACGTCGCAGCGCCGCGATGGCCTCGAGCAGGATCTCGCGTATCGCCGGGTACTCGTCGCGCAGGTAGATGTAGATCGCATCCGCGTCGATCGCCCACGCCGCGATCAGCATGCCCTCGAGGAAGCGGTGCGGGTCGCGCTCGAGATGGTAGCGGTCCTTGAACGTGCCGGGCTCGCCCTCGTCCGCATTCACCGCCATCAACCGGGGCCCGGCTTCGGAGCGCACGAAATGCCATTTGCGGCCGGCCGGGAACCCCGCACCGCCGAGGCCGCGCAGGCGGGAGTCTTCCATCGAACCGATCACCTCGTCGACCGATCGCACACCGTCGAGGCAGTTGCGCAACAGCGTGTAGCCGCCACCCTCGACATACGCATCGAAGCGCACGTGGTCGGGGATCTCGGGGTGGTGCCTGCCGCTTTGCACTGTGGTGGCAATCGATTCGAGGCTCGCCGTATCGACATGCCGGTGCCCGACTTCGGCCACGGGAGCCATGTCACAGCGCCCCATGCAGGGTGCACGGACCACGCGCACGCCGGCACCGAGCTTGCCGGGCAGCGATTCGAGCAGGGAATCGGCGCCGGACAACGCGCAGGTCAGGCTGTCGCAGACCCGCACCGTGACGGCAGCCGGCGGCGCCTCGCCGTCCAGGACGATGTCGAAATGCGCATAGAACGACGCGACCTCGTACACCTCGGCCATGGACAGCCGCATCTCGGCCGCAAGTGCCTGCAGGTGGGACGCGCCCAGGCAGCCGTACGTGTCCTGGACGAGATGCAGGTGCTCGATGAGCAGGTCCCGATCGCGCCGCCGGTCGCCGAGCAATGCGGCTATCTCGGCGCACGCCGCCGGGTCGAGCTGGCGCCCCTTGTGGAACGCGGGCGACCGCCGCCGCCCCGAACCGGGGGTTATGCTGCGCTGACCCGGGTTGTTGTTGCCGGTATCCGCCATTGCGGCGCTGTCCTGTCGGTCACCCTGAGCATGGACCGCAAGGATACCAGCCAGGAGCGCCACAAAGAGGGGCACAGTGACCTAAGGCGCCGGGCGACGCGCGCATCAGGTCATTGCCGCCTGACCGCCACGATGTCGAACACGATCTCGATGTCTTCGGCCACCCGCAACAGGCCGCCCGCGGCGCTGAACGGCGTCAGGCCGAAGTCGGCTGGCTCACGGTCATCGAGCCCGACACGCTGAGCTGTCCCGCTGTCGATGTCGAGTCTGCCGGTACGGGTAGTCGAAGTGGCTGCCGTGCACGGTAAGGGTTACGTCGAGGTCCGCCCGCGTCCTCCTGCATCGACCGCACCCGCACGCTGACCGTGGCCCAGGGAAACAGGCTCGATTCCAGCACTTTGTCCTGCATGTTGCGCGTCGTGCCCTCGACGGCGGAATCCGGCAAGCTCGGGCTCGAGGCCGAACTGCTCCGGATAGCCGGGATCGTCCACGATGAGCTGCTGCAGGGGCAGGCGCAGGTCGGCTCGCGACCCGTCCGGTTCGCTGCTGACCAGCACCAGACCCTCGATGTCCGCGCTGGCGATCACGTGATCATGGCCGGCCGCCTTCATCGGGCCGTCACGCCCGGTGCGAATGAATATGCGGGATTGCTGCGGATCGACCCGATAGACCGCGTCGCCTCTCTCGCGCCGCCTGCGGTAGTCGCGTTCGGGAGCGGTGGCGCGCTCGCGTCCGTCCGGCACCCATTCCGGCTGCGCGCAGGCGGCGAGCAACGCCAGCGGCACGAGCGGCAGCAAGCGCTTGCCGAGTACCGCGCCTGTATCATTGCCGCTCGAGGATCACGTCGAAACTGACACGGACCTCCGTGCCGATGGGATCGCCCGCCGACCATTCGCCGCTGCCGACGTCGAAGCGCGTGCGGTCGATCGCGAGTTCGCCGCTCATTTGCTGCGCGATCGCCCGACTCGCTGACCACTGGAACGGCAGGCTTACCGGCAGGCGCACGCCCTTGAGCTCGAGATGACCCGGACGCGACGTAACCGCCATCCGCGGCTTCCTCGATCGAGTCGCTTCTGTAGGTCGCGACGGGATGCTCGTCCACGGCGAACCACTCGGCACCGGCGATGGCCTCGTTGATGTCGGGATCGTCCATGTCGGCGCTGTCGAGATTGACGGTGACCTTCAGCTCGGACCCCGACGATGTCGCCGTCACCGGTATCGAGCCGGACGTCGAAATTGTCGAAGCGGCCGGGCACGGGCACACCTTCCCAGGTGGGCTCGAACAGGAGCTCTCCTTCTCCCTGCATGCGCCACTCATCGGCAAGCGCGCCCGACGCGACCAGCGTCGAAGCCAACAGGCCGGCGATTCGTGTCATGGTCAATCCCTGCTGCATCGCCCCGTCAGCATGCGACGCAGCACGTCGTCGCGCAACAGGAAATCATGCCGCAGCGCAGCGAGGATATGCAGGATGACGACGACGAGCAGGGCCATCGTCAGCGTCTCGTGCACCTCGGCGGCAGCTTCCTGCAGGTGCCCGATCTGTCGCGATGAAGTCGGGCATCGGCACGAGGAAGAAACGCTTTGAACGGCACCCGCGATGCGTCGCTGACCCACCAGCCCGACAGCGGCACCGCGAATATCAGGGCGTAGAGCAGCCAGTGAGCAAGGCCGCCAGCCTACGCTCCCACCCCGGCGTGCCGGCCGGCGGTGCCGGCGGCGGATTCCCCAGGCGCCACGCGAGCCGCAGCACGGCAAGTACGAGGACCGTGACGCCGATCGATTTGTGCCAGACGAAGAGATCCAGTTTCGCCGGCGTGAGCTTCATTTCCTCGGCGACCGTGCCGATGACGAACTGCGCAAGGACCAGCATGGCGATGAGCCAGTGAAATCCCCGCGCGACCGCGCCCCACGTGTCCTGCGTCCATTAGGCGAAACTCGAGCGCCGTCGAACTTCGTATAGACGGACACCGGCTCGCCCAGCGCGTCCATATCCGGTTCGATGCCGAGGCCCGGCTCGTCCGACGCCTGCATCCGGCCATCCACACGCTGCGGCGCGCCCGTCGCGTTGCGCACCGTGACATAGCTGTTGAAGTCGGTGGCCGAAAATCGCAGCGACTCCGGCGTCGAATGGGCCAGGTGAGCGATCGCCGCCGTGATGATGTCGCCGCCCCAGCTGTCCTCGATCGTCATGGGAATGTTGAGCGTCACGCAGAGGTCGCGGATCTGGCGCGCCTTCGTCAGGCCGCCGACCTTCGAGATCTTGAGATTGATGACGTCCATCGCACCGTCGCTGATGGCCGCGCAGCAGTGCTTCGATGTCCGTGACGTTCTCGTCGAGGATGAACGGCAGCGCGGTTTTCCGCCTGACCGTCAGGCAGTGCTCGTACGAGCGGCACGGCTGCTCGATGTAGACGTCGCGATCGCGCACGGCATTGGCGACGCGCAGCGCGTCGTCGACGCGCCAGCCCGTATTCGCATCGGCGACCAGCACTTCCCCGTGCGTGAGCACGTCGGCCGCTGCATGGATGCGCCGGATGTCGTCCGCGGGATCGCCGCCGACCTTGAGCTGGAACTTGGTATAGCCGTCGGCGCGATGCGCGGCAACGTTCTCGGCCATCTCGCCTGCCGGCCGCTGGCTGATGGCGCGATACAGGGCAACACTCTCGCCGAACCTGCCGCCGAGCAGGTCGCACACGGATTTGCCGCAGACCTTGCCGAGCAGGTCCCAGCACGCCATGTCGATGGCCGACTTGACGTACGGGTGCCCGAGCAGCGCGCGGTCCATGAGCCGGTTGATCGGGCCGATCGCGGTCGGGTCCTCCCCGATGCAGCGTCGCCGAGAGTTCCGCGATCCCGGCACGCGCACCGGCCCCGAACGCCGGCAGGTAGAACGGCCCGAGCGGGCAGACTTCGCCGTATCCCGACACGCCCTCGTCAGTGACCAGCTCGACCACGGTGCTGTCGAACACTTCGACGTACTTGCCTTCCGACCACGAATACCGCCCTCGACCAGCGGCAGGTCTACCCGGTACACGCGAATTGCCGAGATTTTCACGTCGCGAAGCCCCCTTACTCGAACTCGACCAGCAGGTCCTTGGCGTCGAACTGCTCGCCGATCCGCGCGACGATCCGCTCGATCGTGGCATCGCGCTCCGCCTTGACGGACGTTTCCATCTTCATCGCTTCCATGGTCAGCAGCGTATCACCCCGCAGCACTTCCTGGCCGACTTCGACCGCGATTGTCGAAATCACCCCGGGCATCGGCGCGCCGACATGCTTCGGATTGCCGGTATCGGCTTTCTCGTTTTCGTGGTGCGCGGACTCCGAGCTGCGATCCTGGATCAGCACCGAGCTCGGCTGGCCGTTGGCCTCGAAGAACACGCGCCGGTAACCGCGATCGTCGGTGTCGCCCATCGCCAGGTAGCGGATCACGACCCTGCGCCCGTCCTTCATCGTCACGACGATCTCTTCCTCCGGCCGCATGCCGTAGAAATAGACGTGTGTCGGCAATACGCTGACGTCGCCGAATTCCTCGCGATGGCGGCGGAACTCGCTGAAGACCTTCGGGTACATCAGGTAGGACGCGAGGTCGAAATCGGTGACCGGGTGCTCGTGACCCTCGTCGAGCTTGCGGCGCACGTCTTCGAGATCGACCGCGGCGAGCAGCGAGCCCGGCCGCACGGTGATCGGCTCGCGGTCCTTCAGCACCTTCTTCTGCAGCGCTTTCGGGAAGCCGCCGGGCGGCTGGCCGAGTTCGCCCGCGAACAGCGAAACCACCGACTCCGGGAACGCGATGTCCGTGTCGGGGTCGAGCACGTCCGCGATGCGGGTGTCCGAGGTCACCATCATCAGCGCCATGTCGCCCACGACTTTCGACGACGGCGTGACCTTCACGATGTCGCCGAAGGCCATGTTCACGTCGGCATAGGCGCGCGCGACCTCGTGCCAGCGGCTGGCGAGCCCGAGCGAGGCCGCCTGCTCCTTGAGGTTGGTGAACTGCCCGCCCGGCATCTCGTGCAGGTAGACCTCCGACGCGCCCGAGCGGATGTCCGGTTCGAACGCCGCGTACTGTTCGCGAACCTCCTCCCAGTAATCGCTGACCAGGCGCACGGCAGCGAGGTCGATGCCCGGATCGTGGTCCGTATTTTGCAGCGCGGCGACAATTGCGCCGAGACAGGGCTGCGAGGTGAGCCCGCTCATCGAGTCCATCGCGGCGTCGAAGGCATCGACGCCTTCCTCGACCGCGGCCAGCACGGTGGCAGCTGCGGCACCGCTGGTGTCGTGCGTGTGGAAGTGTATGGGCAAACCGACTTCCTGCTTGAGCGCCCGGATCAGCACGCGTGCCGCCGCCGGTTTCAGAAGGCCCGCCATGTCCTTGATGCCGAGCACGTGCGCGCCGGCCGCTTCGAGTTCCTTTGCGAGATCGACGTAGTAGCGCAGGTCGTACTTGGTGCGCATGGGATCGAGGATGTCGCCGGTGTAGCAGATGGCCGCCTCCGCGATCTTGCCCGTCTCGCCGACGGCGTCGATCGCCACGCGCATGTTCTCGACCCAGTTGAGACAGTCGAAGATGCGGAACACGTCGACGCCCGCCTGGGCCGATTGCTGCACGAAGAAGCGCACCACGTTGTCGGGATAGTTCGTGTAGCCGACGCCGTTCGAGGCGCGCAGCAGCATCTGCTGCATCACGTTGGGCATGGCTGCCGACAGGTCGGAGAGCCGTTGCCAGGGATCCTCGTTCAGGAAGCGCATCGCCACGTCGAAGGTGGCGCCGCCCCAGGACTCGACCGAGAACAGCTGCGGCAGCAGTTGCGAGTAATGCGGGGCGATGCGCAGCATGTCGGCCGAGCGCATGCGCGTCGCCATCAGCGACTGGTGCGCATCGCGGAAGGTCGTGTCCGTGATCAGCGGCACCTTGCTGCGCCTCATGAATTCGGCGACGGCTTGCGGGCCGCCGGACTCGAGGACCTGGCGCAGGCCGTCGACGGGGCGTTGCCGGTCCAGGGGCGGCGCTTTCGGTTTCTTCATCGTCTTCGGCTTCCTGCGCCCTGCAACCTGGGCGTTGCCGTTCACCACGACTTCGCCGATGTACTGCAGGAGCTGTGCGCCGTGGCTGCGGTCGGCCTTCAGCTGCAGCAGGTGCGGCGATTCGTCGATGAAGCGCGTGTTGTAGTCGCCGCGGATGAAGCGCGAGTCCGATATCAGCGCGCTCAGGAACGCGAGGTTCGTCTCGACGCCGCGCACCCTGAACTCGTTCAGCCCGCGCAGCATGCGATCGGCCGCTTCCGTGGCCGATACCCCGGATGCCGTGATCTTGACGAGCAGGCTGTCGTAGTGCCGGCCGATGACGGCACCCGAATAGGCCGTGCCCGCGTCCAGCCGCACGCCGGGGCCGGCAGGGCTGCGATACGCCACGATGTGGCCGTAGTCGGGAATGAAATTGTTGCGGGGATCCTCCGTCGTCACGCGGCACTGGATCGCCGCGCCGCGCATGCCGATGTCTTCCTGCGCGGGGATGCCCGACGAATCGATGTCGCCGATGCGGCCGCCGGCGGCAATGCGGATCTGCGACTTGACGAGATCGAGCCCGGTGATCTGCTCGGTGACCGTGTGCTCGACCTGGATGCGCGGATTCACCTCGATGAAGTAGAACTCACCCGTTTCCACGTCCTGCAGGAACTCGACGGTACCGGCGTTGCAATAGTTCACCGACCTCGCGAGCCGCACGGCGGCCGCGCAGATCGCGTCGCGCTCGTCCTGCGACAGGTAGGGCGCGGGCGCTCGCTCCACGATCTTCTGGTGCCGCCGCTGCACGGTGCAGTCACGCTCGAACAGGTGCACGACCTGGCCGTGCAGGTCGCCCATGATCTGCACCTCGACGTGCCGGGCGTTGCGGACGAGCTTCTCGAGGTAGACCTCGCCGTTGCCGAATGCCGCCGCGGCCTCGCGCCGCGCCGCGGCAACCTGCTCGAGCAGGCCGGTTTCGCCCTCGATCACCCGCATGCCGCGGCCGCCGCCGCCCCAGCTCGCCTTGAGCATGAGCGGATAGCCGATCTCCCCGGCGAGCCGGGTGATCTCCGCGTCGTCGTCGGGCAGCGGTCCCGTGGCCGGCATCACCGGTACGTCCGCCTCGATCGCCAGTGCGCGTGCCTGCACCTTGTTGCCGAGGCGCCGCATGATCTCGGGCGACGGCCCGATGAAGGTGATGCCGGACTCCGCGCACAGGTGGGCAAATGCCGGGTTCTCGGAGAGGAAGCCGTAGCCGGGGTGGATCGCGTCGGCACCGGACAGCTGCGCAATGCGCACGATGTCGTGCATGTCCAGGTAGGCCTCGATCGGTCCCTTGCCTGCGCCCACGCGGTAGGCCTCCCGCGTGCTGAAACGATGCAGGGTCAGGCGGTCCTCGGCCGAGTAAATGCCGACGGACCGGATGTGCAGCTCGTGCGCGGCGCGGAACACGCGGATCGCAATCTCGCTGCGATTGGCGACCAGGATCTTGTTGAACAATTTAGTTTGCTGCGAGGCTTCGCGGCCGCCAGATTGCCACACCCAGCGCGGCGGGCAACAGTTACGAACGAGACGATCGCCTAGGGGAGTTTCCCCAGCATCTCCATCGCCGCTTCGCTGATCGACGCGTTACCGCCGGTTTCCGTCGCCCGGGTCAATGCCGCGCGGGCCTCCTCGATATTGCCGAGCTGGCTGTTGACGTAGCCCAGCGTCAGCCAGCTGCGCTGGTGCGCGGGGTCCTTCGCCACGCCTTCGTTGAGACGCGCGAGTGCCTCGTCGCCGCGGCCGAGATAGAACAGGGTCAGGCCCAGGTTGTTGTGGATCTCCGCATCGTCCGGGCTGAATTGCAGCAGCTGCTCATACAGCTGCGCGGCCTGTGCGTACTGGCGGGCCGCGAAGAACTCCTCGGCGCGGCGGTAGATCTCGGTCGGGTCGGTCGGCACCGTATCGACGAGTCCCGGCGACGTCAGCCGCGCGACGTCGGTCGCCGTCATGCCCCGGGACCAGCCCGTTGCGGCTGGGGCCGTCGCCAGCGTATGGCTGCGGGAGACGGCTTCGTCCGGCAGGTAGTACTCGCGCGTGACCGCAAAGACCACCAGCCCGAAAACCACCTGGAAAACCAGGAGCAAGCTCCAGAATTTCTTGTCGCGATTCATGGCGTGCGCAGATATCCGTTCCTGACCAACGCGAAATATACTATCCGCGCGCGGGATTTTCCCGGCCGGAATATACGGATACACGAATACTGCGGCCCGGTCGCGCGTCGTGGAACCGGGCCTGGGGGGCGTTGCGCTCGCCGGCGAGGAGCATCGCCGGTGGCTTTCCGAGGCAACGCCTGTGTCGTCACCCCCCGCTGGGGGCCGGCAGCCCCGCTAGTGAATTTCGGCGGGCTCGTGCCGGTTCAGGATCTCCATGATCTCGGATCTGGTCGCTTCCGGAACCATCACCCGGATTTTCCGGTGTTCCTTGTCAACCTTGATTTTTTCATTGGGGATACCGGTCGAGAGAAGATCGTCTTCGACGTTCCTGACCGTTTTGACGTCTTTGTAGGTTGCTACTACTGCTGCGGTCATTTCAATTTCTCCCCTTCTGTGCAAAGCGCAATCGGGTGATTGCGTGTACTGGCCGACTGCAATGGCGCTACCCGGCCGATACCTTGCTTATATTGATGCGATACGCCGATTTTCAAGGTGTTGTGCAGGCGCGGGCCGGCGAGCCCGACCGTCGGCCGGCCTTTGCGGTCGAACGCCCGGATGCTAGGGGTTTGCCGATATAGCCGTGACGTCCGGCTTCTCCGACCATCTCAGAAAAAGCAACTCAATGGAGCGAATGGTGATGAAGCTCGTGTATTCCTTTGCAGAGGGCGATGGCAGGAACAAGAAACTGCTCGGCGGAAAAGGTGCGAATCTCTGTGAAATGACGCGCATCGGCATCAACGTGCCACCCGGCTTCGTGATTACGACCGAGGCCTGCCTCGAGTATCTCGACGGCAATACGCTGCCGGCCGCGCTCATGGACGAAGTCCAGGCGCAGCTTGCCGCGCTCGAGGAGGCGACCGGCAAGACCTTCGGCAGGGGACCGGACCCCCTGCTCGTCTCAGTGCGTTCGGGTTCGGCGCTCTCGATGCCCGGTATGATGGACACAATCCTCAATCTCGGGCTGAATCCCGAAACCCTGCAATGCCTGATCGAGCAGACCGGCGACGAACGCTTCGCCTACGATGCTTACCGGCGCTTCATCCAGCTGTTCGGCAAGGTTGCGCTCGGCATCGATGACGAGCATTTCGACGAACATTTCGAGGCCGTGAAGCGCCGTGTCGGTGTCAAGGCAGATATCGGCCTCGATGCGGAAGACCTCAAAGAGATCAGCGAACTGTTCCTGCAGGTCGTCCACGAACAGGCCGGCAGGGCATTTCCGGCGGACGTCATCGAGCAGTTGCAGCTCGCAATCGAAGCGGTATTCCGGTCCTGGATGGGCAAGCGCGCCGTCGACTACCGCCGCGAATTCAACATTACACCGGATATGGCGAACGGCACCGCGGTGAACGTCTGCACGATGGTGTTCGGCAACAAGGGCGACGACTGTGCCACGGGCGTCGGCTTCACCCGCAACCCCGGAACGGGCCAGAACGAGATGTTCGGCGAGTACCTCACGAACGCGCAGGGTGAGGACGTCGTGGCGGGAATCCGGACCCCGAAGCCGATCGCGGAGCTCGAAAACGAGATGCCGGAACAATATGCGCAGCTCGTCGCACTGCGCAATACGCTGGAAGCCCATTACAAGGAAGTCCAGGACTACGAATTCACCATCGAGAAGGGCACGCTTTATTGCCTGCAGACCCGCAACGGCAAGATGAATGCGGCGGCGACCGTCCGGACGTCGGTCGAGATGTTCCGCGAAGGGCTGCTCTCCCGCGACGAGGCACTGCTGCGCGTGCCGCCGGAACTGCTCGAACAGCTGCTGCATCCGCGCCTCGATCCCTCGGCCGACGCGAAGGCTGTCGCTTTCGGACTACCGGCTTCGCCCGGCGCCGCATCGGGCAAGTGCGTTTTCGACGCCGACGTCGCCGAGAAACTCGGCAACGAGGGCGAGAAGATCATCCTCGTGCGCGAAGAAACGCGTCCCGAGGACATCCATGGCTTTTTTGCGGCCCAGGGCATCCTGACGAGCCGCGGCGGCAAGACCTCGCACGCCGCGGTCGTCGCGCGTGGCATGGGCAAGCCCTGCGTGGCCGGTGCCGAAGGCATCGTCGTCGACGTCGCGGCGCGGCTTGCCTATGTCGGCGAGCACGTCCTCCACGAAGGCGACGTCATAACGCTGGACGGTGCCACGGGCGAGGTCTACCTGGGCGCGATCCCGACGATCGCCGCGCATTTCTCGGACTACCTCGCGGAACTGCTGGGCTGGGCCGACGAAACGGCGGACCTGAAGGTGATGGCCAATGCCGACACCCCCGAGGCGGCGCGGCAGGCGCGCGACTACGGCGCAATGGGCATCGGTCTTTGCCGCACTGAGCGCATGTTCAACGCCGCCGATCGGCTGCCGATCGTGATCGACATGATTCTCGCCAACGACGCGGCCGACAGGAAGGCAGCGCTGGAGAGGCTGCTGCCGATACAGCGCGGCGACTTCGTGCAGTTGTTCACCGAGATGGCGCCGCACCCGGTGACGGTGCGCCTGCTCGACCCGCCGATGCACGAATTCCTGCCCACGGAGCACGACCTGCTGGAGCAGATCGAAGACCTCGGCACTTACCGCAAGATCGTGCGCGGCCGGCGGACCGCGCTGGCGATGCTCGATCACAAGGTCGAACTGCCCGAGGCTCTCGAGGAGCTGAGCGAAGAGCACGTCAACGATGCGCTCGTGCGCAAGGAACGAATGCTGCGCAAAGTCAGGGACCTCCACGAGGTCAACCCGATGCTCGGGCATCGCGGTGTGCGGCTGGGGATAACCTACCCCGAGATATACGAGATGCAGATCCGGGCGATACTCGAAGCCGCCATGCTGTGCACTGAGGAGGGCATCGACGTATATCCGGAGATCATGGTGCCGCAGGTCATAACATTGCAGGAACTCATGCACGTGAAGCGCACCGCGGACGAGATCGTGGCGCGGCTCGAGGCGGAGCACGATAAACAGCTCCACTTCAAGTTCGGCACCATGATCGAGACGGTGCGCGCGTGCACGCGTGCCTGGCACCTGGCGGAAATTGCCGAGTTCTTCTCCTTCGGCACCAATGATCTGACACAGGCCACCTTCTCGTTCTCGCGCGAGGACGCCGAGAACAAGTTCCTGCCGATGTACAACGAGACCGGTATTCTCCAGGACAACCCCTTCGAAGTTCTCGACACCAAGGGCGTCGGCAAACTGATCAAGATGGCAGTCAAGGGCGGACGGGAGCAGCGCGAGGACCTGAAGATAGGCATCTGCGGCGAACAGGGCGGTCACCCGGAGTCGATCCGCTTCTGCCACGACGTCGGGCTCGATTACGTGTCCTGCTCGGGGCCGCGTGTCCCGGTTGCGAGACTGGCCGCCGCGCAGGCCAGGCTGTACGATAAACGGGCGCCCCAGGATTGAAGGCGAACATCGCACGCCCCCGGCACGGCGCCGGGGCAGGAGCAGGCCGAGCGATGAACATGCTACGGTTCGCGGGATTCCTCGGACTATCGCTTATGACGTTTCCCGGCTCTTCACCCGCTGCATCCGGCTCACAAGCCGGGGACACGCGCGAACTGACCGACTTCACCGCTGCTACTGCCGATCTCGGCTGGTACGTCGTGAACGATAACGTGATGGGCGGGCGCAGCGAAGGCGGTTTCCGTGTCGGCGATGGTGAACTGCGTTTTTCGGGCAGCACCAACACGGACGGTGGCGGATTCAGCTCGATCCGCACGAAACCGCTGGATCTCGACCTGTCGCGCTACGCCGGCATTCGTTTGCGCGTCAAGGGCGACGGCCGGCGCTATACCTGGCGACTCGCGACCAATGCACGCTGGCGCGGCGGCGAGGTCGGTTACTGGGCCGACTTCGATACCCGCGACGGCCAGTGGCAAACGGTCGACGTGCCGTTTTCGAGCTTCGTTCCGCGGTTTCGCGGCACCCGCCTCGACGGGCCCGAACTCGATCTCACCGAGATTCGGGGCATGGGCCTGATGATCTATGATGGCGAGAACGGCCACTTCGAACTGCGCCTGGCCAGCGTGCACGCCTTCCCGGCGCCGCCGGAACCGCAGGGACAGTAACGATCATCGAGGCCAATCCCTGCAGCGATTCCGGCAGACGGAGGAATTCGCCATCGTGAACGCAAACCCGGATACCGACACGGCGACCGCCTACGAGGCGCCCGCCTGGGCGCAGGCCATGCGCCGCTTCACCGACTATCTCGTTATCGATTTCCTGGGTGGGCCGCGGCCGTGGAAATTCGCGTGGGTAATCAACTTCCAGAAAGCGGGCACGTTCGCGTTCCTGCTGCTCCTGATGGCGTACTACGACAACACCTCGATCGCGGCGTGGGTGTATACGGCCATGCACGGCAGCTACGGCCTGGTGTGGATTCTCAAGGACACGGCGTTCCCCGACGCCAACTGGCAGCGGCGCATCACGATCGGCGGCGGTGTCAACGCATTCCTCGGCGTACTGGGGTGGTACTGGGTGTTCGGCTGGCTGCTGATCTCGGGCGTAGCGCAGCCCGATTATCCGCTGCCCGACTATGCCTGGTTCTGCCTGTGCATCAGCCTGTGCATTACGGGCTCCGCGATCATGATCGCGGCGGATGCGCAGAAGTACTTCACCCTGCGGCTGCAGCGGGGGCTGATCACCGACGGCATGCACCGCTACGTGCGCCACCCGAACTACCTCGGCGAGATCATGATCTACGGCAGCTTTGCACTGATGATCTGGCACTGGCTGCCGGCGTTGGTGCTCGCCTGGGTCTGGGTCGGGCTGTTCGCCGTCAACATGATGATGAAGGAAGCCAGCATGTCACGGTATCCGGAATGGGCGGCGTACCGTAAGCGGACCTGGTGGCTGGTGCCGTTCGTAATTTAGTCCGGGACTCCGCGGGTCGTGGCGACATTGACCCGGTCGTCTGGCGCCGGAAATCACTGCCCCCTATTTCTGCAGTTCTTCGCGGACCAGGTTGGCCAGCGGCTCCTGGCCGAAGCTGGGCAGCGGCCGGCCGTTGACGAAATACTCCGGCGTCGCGACGACTTTCAGGACCTTTGAGTCCTGCAGGTCCTTCTCCATGCGTTCGCGCACCTCGGGCGAGTTCATGTCGGCCTGGAGCTGTTCCAGGTCCAGTCCCACGCTCGCGATGGCCGGTAACACCCGGTCCTGCTGCACCACATGGTTGTGCACCCACTCGCGCTGCGAGGCAAGCAGCGTCTCCAGCGTTTCCCAGTACTTGTCCTGGTTCCTGCTGGCTTCGAGTACCTTCACCGCGTACTCGACACCGTCGTGGAACGGCACATGGCGAATCGACAGGCGGATCTGGCCGGGAACCTCGGCCATCCAGCCCTTGACCATCGGATAAAACATCGCGCAGGTTCCGCAGGCTGGATCGAGGAATTCGACAATGTGCACCTTGGCGCCGGGATCGCCGACCGTCGGCGCGTGCTCGCTGGCCAGCGCCGCCGCACGTGCCTGGTCCTCGACGTTCGACGACCCTGGATCGCCGCAGCCTGACAGGGACAGCGCTGCCACGAGGACAGCGACAACGGTAATCGTGAAATTCGTACCAGTGCTTCGGTTTGCCTTGCTCATGGCGGCTTCGCAGTCCTCGCCGCCAGCGACGGCTCGTTGATGAGCTGCCGATTCTGGCAGATTCTGTGCCCGGGTTACATGCTGCGGCAAACGGCCTGCGAACCGGTTCAGCGATCCTGCACGCGCAGTTCGACGCGGCGGCTCCGGGCCATGCCGTTGGCACTCGTGTCCGACGCGCCGGGGTGCGACTCGCCGTAACCTCGCGTACTCAACCGCGACGGCTCGACGCCCGCCCGCTCGAGGTACTCGCGCACAGCCTCTGCGCGCCGTTCGGAGAGCTTCTGGTTGAAGCTCTCCGGTCCACGTGCATCGGCAAAGCCGGCGATATCGACCTTCACGTCGGGGTTACGCTTGAGGATGGCTGCCGAGACGTCGAGCTGGCTTCTCGCGGTCGCAAGGAGCACCGCGGAGTCGAAGCCGAAGTAGACGTTTCTCAGCTTGACGATCTCGCAGCCCCGCGCATCGACCTGCGCGCCTGCCGGCGTACCGGGGCACTGATCGCGCTCGTTGGGAACGCCGTCACCGTCGCTGTCCATCGGAACGGCGGGAACGACGGCCGGGCCCGCAGCGGGTTCGGGCTCGCTGACCGCTGCCATCGTGGTGGCCGTGCCGCCACCGAAGTTGTACTGGATGCCGAGCGAACCGATCTGGTCCGTCAGGGAATTGTCGCTGTCGAACGCATGGCGCAGGCGCCACTCGGCGCGCAGCGACCAGGGGCTGTCACCGAAATCGATCTTCAGCCCGAGCCCGCCCGTCGCGGTCGCGTTGCTCGCCGTCGAATTGAACGGCGGCGAGCCGCCGAAGTCCGGGGTGCCCACGTCGGCGCGAAGATAACCGATGCCGCCGATGACGTACGGCGAAAAAAGGCTGTCGGGCAGGAAGTTGCCGATCACGTTGAAACCGAGCTCCAGGTGTTCCTGGCCCGGGAAGCCGTCGATGTCGTGATAGCCGAGCAGCCCCTCGAGCGCCAGGCGCCTGCTCATTTCCCGGCCGATCTGCAGCTGCGCGCCGGAAACACCATCGTCTATCAGCCGATCGCCGTCATCGTCCGTATAGACGATCGAGGGGGCGACGTACCACTCACCCTCCTCGGCCTGCGCGGCCAATGAAACCATCAAGAACACTGCAAATGCGGAAATACCGAGTAGTCTGGTCACGTCGCTGGCTGCCGTCTGGTCGTGAAGATTCAAATGTAGACCACCCTGTCGCGGGGGACTGTGAGACGAATCACGCGTTGAGCACGCTATATGTTAAAAGATACACGATTGTGGGCAAGCCAGAAAGCGGAACCGGGCCGGGCAAGCGCACTCTAACCCTGCAGAATGAACGCCCGCCTGCCGACGATCCTCGCCATCCTGCTGTGCATGGCCTACCCGCCGATATCGGCGGGCAATCCGCTGCGCGGCGAAGTCAGCCTCGCGGCGACGGCCTACGAAATACTGGGTGAAGAGGCTGTCGAGTTGTTCGGCAGCGCAGTGGACCCGCACGAAACAAACGAGTGGGCGGTGTACGTCCCCGCGTCCTACGACCCCGAATCGCCGGCCGGCCTGCTGGTCTTCATCAGCCCGACCGACTCCGGCAGGATGCCCGGCAGGTACCGGCCGGTGCTGGAGGACAACAACCTGATCTGGATCGGCGCGCATCGCTCCGGCAACCGGGTCCGTATCGCGCGCCGCATCGGACTGGCGCTGCTGGCAACGGCCATCGCGGACAGCAACTACCGCATCGACCCGTCGCGCGTCTACGTGTCGGGCTTCTCCGGCGGCGGCCGCACCGCCAGCGCGGTCGCCCCGGAATACGCGCAGCTGTTCACGGGGGCCATCTACATATGCGGCGTCAACTTCTGGGACGGACGCAAGCCAAAGCAGCTGGACCGGGTCAGGGACAATCGCTACGTATTCCTGACCGGCAGCAAGGACTTCAATCGTTCCGAGACGCGCAGGGTACACCGCGCCTATCGCCGCGCAGACGTCGACAACGTCATGCTGCTGGAAGTCGCCGGCATGGATCACCGCATGCCGCCGGCCGAGGATCTCGCACAGGCCATCGCGTTCCTGGACGACTAAAATCGCTCTGTACCTGCGCCGTGCTGCTACCATGCGCGATTCCGCGTCACGAACCGATGCCAGCGTGGTACCAATCATGAGAGGGATTCGCCGTCTCGCGGCTCTTGCCATCGTCTGTACCTTTGCCGCCGCCTGCAGCCGCGAAGCGCCACCGGAGATCACGGCCGAACCGGCCCCGGCGACGCAGGCGCCCGTCGACCTGGGTCTCGCGGCCATCGAGGCCGGCAGGATCAAGACGCACCTCGAGTTTCTCGCCGCCGATGCGCGCAAGGGCCGCATGACCGGCACGCCGGAGTACGACGAAGCCGCCGACTACGTCGCGCAGCAGTTCGCAGCGATCGGGCTCGAGCCCGGCGGCGAGGACGGCGGCTGGTTCCAGCCGGTGCCGATGCTCGCCAACCGCATCGACGTCGAGTCCGCGACGGTCGTGTTCCACCAGGAAGACGAGGAACAGGTGCAACGCTTCCGCGACGACTTCGTCATGGGCGGTGACGCCGTGCGGCCCGACACCGAGATCCGCGCCGAGGTCGTCTTCGTCGGTTTCGGCATACACGCACCGGATATGAATTACTCGGACTTCGACGGTATCGACGTCGACGGCAAGATCATCGCCCGCTTCGGCGGTGCCCCTGGCACGTTCCCGCACAACGAACGCGCCTATTACTCCTCTGGCGTCGTCAAGGCACGGGAAGCCGTCGCACGCGGTGCAATCGGCGTCATTGCCATGCGATCGCGCACCGACCAGGAACGCTACACCTGGAAGTTCGTGTCCGAGAACGCGGGCGTGCGGCCGGGCATGACCTGGGTCAACCTGTCCGGCGAGGCCGCCAACTATTTCCCCGAAATGCAGGGCGGCGCACTGGTCAACGAACCGCCGGCCGAGGATCTCTTCAGCCGCGCGCCCATCAGCTACGAGGACGCGCTCGATGCGGCCGACGCCGGCAAGCCGCTGTCGACGCCGCTCGGCGTCGAGGTGACGCTGGCGAGGAAGACCGATCACGAAACGATCGCGAGCCCGAACGTCATCGGCATCCTGCGCGGCAGCGATCCGGAACTCGCCGACGAGTACGTGATCTACACCGCCCATCTCGACCACGTCGGCACCGGCGTTGCCGTCAACGGCGACACGATCTACAACGGCATGTACGACAACGCCATGGGCTCGTCGATTCTCATCGAGACGGCCCGCGCTTTCGCGGCGATGCCTGAACCGCCGAAGCGCTCGATCGTGTTCATCGCGCTGACCGGCGAGGAACGCGGCCTCGTCGGCTCGGAGTACTACGCGCACTACCCGACCGTGCCGAGCGATGCGATCGTCGCTAACGTCAATCTCGACATGCCGCTGCTGCTGTTTCCACTGTCCGACATCATCGCGTTCGGCGCGGAGCACTCGTCCCTCGAGCGCGTGATCGACGACGCGATCGCCCGGGAAGGTTTCGCGCTCACGCCCGACCCGATGCCCGAAGAGGTCATCTTCATCCGCAGCGACCAGTATTCGTTCGTCAAGCAGGGCGTGCCGGCGGCATTCCTGGTGCCCGGGTTCACGGCGGCCGAGCCGGGCATCGAGGGCGAGAAGCTCTGGCGGGAATTCCTGCAGACGCACTACCACCAGCCGAGCGACGACCTGACACGCCCGGTAGACTGGGCGTCTGCCGTGCGTTTCGCGCGGGCCAACGTCCGCATCGGTTACGCCGTGGCTGAGGACGAAGAGCGGCCGAGCTGGAACGAGGGCGATTTCTTCGGGGAAAAATTCGGGAACCGGTAACCGGGGCCCTCCACCAGGCAGACGGAGCAAATCGTGTCTCTGCGTCTCCATTTCGGCCGGCAGACGATGGCCGAGCTGCTGCGGCTCGCGCTGCCGATGGTCGTGTCGCAGGGCACTTTCGCGGTGATGATATTCACCGATCGTTTCTTCCTGTCGCAGATCGACCCCGTGCACATGGCGGCGGCGCTGGGCGGCGGCATCGCAGCGTTCTTTTCGTTCTGCTTCTTCGTCGGCCTGCTCTCCTATACCAATGCGATGGCGGCGCAGTACCTGGGCGCGGGCGAGGCCGAGAAATGCCCGAAAGTCGTGACCCAGGGAATGGTCATGACGGCGATGAGCGCGCCGTTCCTCACGCTGGTCACTTTTCTCGTCGTCGGCATCTTCGACGCCATGGGACACGATCCTGCGCAGGTCGAACTCGAGCGTACCTACTACCTCATCCTGATGTCGGGCGTACTCGTGACGCTGGCCAAGACCGTTGTATCGTCGTACTTCGCCGGGATCGGCAGGACCCACGTCGTCATGATCTGCGACGTTTTCGGCCTGCTCGTCAACGTGCCGCTTTGCTACGCAATGGTGTTCGGCAAGTTCGGCTTCCCCGCCCTCGGTATCGCGGGAGCCGGCATCTCCACGGTCGTCGCCACGATGCTGGCTTTCATGCTGTTTGCCGCGTTCTACTTTCGCAAGGAGCATCGCGAACGCTTCCGGGTACGCCAATCGTTCGCACTCGACATGAAGATACTGCGGCGCCTGTGGCGGTTGGGCTTCCCCGGCGGGCTGGAGATGTTCCTGAACATCGCGGCATTCAACCTGTTCCTGCTCATGTTCCAGTCGTACGGCATCGCCGAAGGTGCGGCAGCCACCATCGTGTTCAACTGGGACATACTCTCGTTCATCCCCATGATCGGCCTGCACGTTGCAGTCATCAGTTTGATCGGCCGCTTCGTCGGCGCTCGCGACATGGCGCGCACCAACGAAGTCATCACCGCCGCGTTCACGCTCGCATTCACGTATTCCGCGCTGCTCGCCGTCGTCTACATGACGTACCGGTTTCCGCTCGTCGAAATATTCGCGCCGCCGAGCGGCGATTTCACGGCCGTGCGGGAGTTGGCTGCGTTCATGATGATCGGGCTGTCCAGCTACGTAATGGCCGACGCCGTCATACTGGTTTCCGGCGGCGTGCTGCGCGGCGCCGGTGACACGCGCTGGCTGATGGTCGCCTCGGTGTCGCTGCACTGGGCGATGCTCGTTGCCCAGTTCCTCATCATCCGCGTGTTCGAACTCGGCCCGAGGGTATCGTGGATGGCGTTCGTCGTGCTGGTCCTCGCGATTGCGCTGGTTTACGCGCTGCGCCTGCGCGGCGGCCGCTGGCGCGACCCGGAAGTGCTGGACATGGTCATGGCCGAGTGAGCAGGCGCCGGTGACGCTTTACATCGCCGAGCGCTTCTGTTTTTAATTGGCCGCCGCCCCTATGGCGCATTAACCAACGAAAAGGGAGAGAAACTTGAGAATAACGACAAAGATCGTATGTGCTGCGTTCCTGGTCATGGCCTCCGTCGGCGCTGCCGCCCAGAGCAATGCCGAGAAGGCCGCGCTGGACGTCGTCGAGAAGTACTGGCAGGCGAGAAACGCAGCAGACTTCGCTACCCAGGTCGCCCTGACCAGCGAAAAGGGCACCCTGGACGCAAACTCCGATGGCAGCTTCTTCCGCACGAGCCCCAAGGCGACCGCGGAAGAACTCGAGGAACAGATGGCCGGATCGCAGTCCACGCGGGTGTTCTATCCCGAGGCGACGGAAATCGCGAACGGCGTCGTGATGGTCCGTTACTACCTCGAGGGCGTCATCGAGACGCCGATGGGCACCGTGCCCAACTACCGCACCCGCGTGACGACCGTCGTCGTCAAGGAGTCGGGCGGCTGGAAGATGCGCGCCTGGCACTTCTCGCCATTGCACGACGGTGGGCGTCACCTGACGGCGCCGACCGACTTCGACGAGTGACGTACAGGCAATACTGATCGTCGTAAACAAGATAAAGAGGCGCTTCGGCGCCTCTTTTCACGTCACCCCCGGTAACTTCTAACCTCAATAAACGCGGGCGCCGGCATTATTGACGCCGAAAAGGCGGCTTTAAGGGCCCGACAGCGACTCATCGGCACCACTTTTGCAATCTATTCAGTGATTTACTGGGGTCCGACCCGACTAGTGATTTACCGGGGTCCGACCCGACTAGGCGACTAGTGCGGCGAGAAACCGAACAATTGCGGGAAGACCACCAGGATCGCGAGCACGATCATCTGCAGGATGATGAATGGCGCAACCCCGTAGTAGATATCCGTGGTGCGCACCTCGGGCGGCGCGACACCCTTCAGATAGAACAGGCTGAAGCCGAAGGGCGGCGTCAGGAAAGACGTCTGCAGGTTCATCGCAATCAGGATCGCGTACCAGATGGGATTGATCCCGAGGCTGGCGGCGATCGGCACCAGGATCGGCACGACGATGTAGGAAATCTCGACGAAGTCGATGAAAAAGCCCAGCGCCAGGATGATGAGCATCGACAGGATCAGGAAGCCCCACTCCTCGCCCGGCAGGCTCGTCATGAAGTCCTCGACGATGTAATCGCCGCCCGTGTAGGTGAATACCAGCGAGAACGCGGTCGCGCCGATCAGGATCGCGAACACCATGGCGGTGATCTTGACGGTCTCGAGCGAACTCTCCCAGACCATGCGGATCGAGAACCGGCCGTAGAGCGCGGCCAGCAGAATGGCGCCGATGCCGCCGACCGAGGACGACTCGGTCGGCGTCGCCACGCCGGTCAGGATCGAGCCCAGCACCAGCACGATCAGCACGAGCGGCGGGATGACTGCCATCAGGGCCTGCCAGACCTGGTGTCCTTTGGAACCTGTCATCTGTTCGAGCCGAATCGGCGGCGCCTTGTCCTTCTTGAGCAAAGCGATGATGACGATGTAGACGATGTAGAAACCGACCAGCGACAGGCCCGGCCAGAGCGCTGCCTTGAACAGGTCGCCCACCGGCTCCTGGAACACGTCCCCGAGGATGATGAGAATGATCGACGGCGGGATGATCTGGCCGAGCGTGCCGGCCGCGCAGATCGTGCCCGTGGCGAGCCGCTTGTCGTAGTTGTACTTGAGCATGACCGGCAGCGAGATGACGCCCATCGCCACGACGCTCGCGCCCACGACGCCCGTCGAGGCCGCGAGCAGCGCGCCCACCAGGATCGTCGAGATCGCGATGCCGCCGCGGATCTCGCCGAACAGGAATCCCATCGACTCGAGCAGGCGCTCGGCGAGGTTGGATTTCTGCAGCACGATGCCCATGAAGATGAACAGCGGGATGGCCATCAGGATGGTGTTGTTCATGATGGACCAGATGCGATGCGGCATCAGTGCGAACATGTCCGGCCCCTCGGCCAGCAGCCCGAAAAAGACCGCGACGCCGCCGAAGGTGAAGGCCACGGGGAAGCCGAGCAGCAGCAACAGCAGCGCGACCGCGAACATGATCAGCCCGATCATCGGGCAGCGCCCCTGTCGCGGGATTCCATGCACCGCCCGGCCACTACAGGATCTCCTTGGGACGCTCGACCGGCACCACGATGCCCAGGATGATATTGACGTTGTGCAGGATGAAACCGATCGCCGAGACGACCAGGAACACGAACGAAGCGGGGATGACCAGCTTGATCAGCCAGCGATGCGGCAGGCCGCCCGGGTCGCCGCTGATCTCGCCCGAGGTATAGGCTTCCTGCACGTACCAGACGGAACCCTCGATGATCAGCAGGCTCAGCGGCAGCAGGAAAAAAAGCGTGCCGGCGATGTTGACGATGGCCTTGTTGCGCGGTGTAAAGCGGTCGTACAGGACGTCCACGCGCACGTGGCCGTCTTCCTTGAGCCCGTACGCAATGCCGAACAGGAAAACCATCGCGAACAGGTGCCACTCCATCTCCTGCATGGCGATGGAACCGGTATTGAAGAAATAGCGCATGATCGCGTCGTAGAAGACGTTGACCAGCATGAGCAGGTTGAGCACGCCGGCGACCCATCCCATCACGTCGGAGAAGCGATCGAAGAGTGTCTCTAGCCTCAGGAGCATGCGGCGCGCTTACGTCGGGAGAGGGGACTCCCGGCCGCGGCCGGGAGTCCGAACCGGACTATTCGAGATTGTCCTTGAGATACGCGTAATCGGATATCTCCGTCCATTTACGCGCCATCTTGATGTACTCCGCTTGTGAGTCGAGGATCTCCTTGAACATCGGGTCGGCGGCCGCGCTCTCCGCCAGCAGTTCGTTGTTGATCCGCTTCATCTCGGCGATGATCTCGGGCGGGAAGGTGCGGATCTTGACGTCCGGGTATTCCTTCTCGATCGAAGCCCAGTTCACCGCGCTGGCATGGTAGGAATGCGCGTACATGTCGTACGCCGCAAACTGCATGGCCGTGACCAGGATCGCCTGCAGGTGCTCGGGCAGGCTGTCGAACGCCTCCTGGTTTACCATGAACTGCAGCTCCGTCGCCGGCTCGTGCCAGCCCGTGTAGTAGTAAGGCGCGATCTTCTGGAAGCCCATGTTGAGATCGAGAGACGGCCCGACCCATTCGAGCGCGTCGATCGTGCCGCGCTCCAGCGCCGTGTAGAGTTCGCCCGGGGCGATGTTCGTTACGACGACGCCGAGCTTGGACAGCACCTCGCCGGCGAAGCCGGGGATGCGCATCTTGAGGCCCTGCAGGTCGTCGAGCGTGTTGATCTCCTTGCGGAACCAGCCGCCCATCTGGTTGCTCGTATTGCCTCCCGGGAAGGAATAGACACCCTGTTTGTCGTAGACCTTCTTCATGAGGTCCATGCCCCCGCCGTAGTAGAACCAGGCGTACTGCTCGGGGGCGATCATGCCGAACGGCATGGTGGTGAAGAACATCGTGCTGGGGTCCTTGCCCTTCCAGTAGTAGGAAGCCGAGTGACCCATCTCGTACTGGCCGGCCTTGACCATGTCGAGGATGCCGAAGGCGGCCTTGTGCTTGTTTGCCGAGTCGATACGGATCTCCAGCTCTCCGCCGGACATCTCCTTGACCAGGTCGGCCATCTTGATGACCGCGTCACCGAAGATCGGGAATCCCGTCCCCCACGTCTGGGCCAGTTTCCAGACAATCGCTTCCTTCTCTGCCTGGGGCTCCGCCGGCGCAGCAGCCTGTTGCTGCTGCTGTTCACCGCCGCAAGCCGCCAGCGCCAGCAGTGAGCCGAACAGCACCAGGCCGGTGAGCGGCTTCATCATGTGCGTAAGCTGTTTCATTGTTTTTTCTTCCTTTCAGGTAGAAGGAGGGCAAATTCTAGCGCGTTCGCGTGACAAAAGCGCCGCAAAGGACTAAACGACGCTTGCGGAGGGTACAATTTCGGCCTGCAGAGTTGCCGACACGGGTTACGGGGGACACATGAGCAAGCTCGGGTACAAGGAAATGGTCGCGGCTGCCGAAGCACGCATCAAGACCCTGACGGCCGGCGAAGCCATCGAATTGCACGGTTCGGACGACGTGGTGTTCGTCGACCTGCGCGACGTCCGGGAACTCAGGCGCGACGGCGGCATACCCGGCGCGTTCCACTGCCCGCGCGGCCTGCTGGAGTTCTGGATCGATCCGGAGAGCCCCTACCACAACGCCGTGTTTGCCGAGCCGAAGGAGTTCGTGTTCTTCTGCAACCTCGGCTGGCGGTCCGCGCTTGCGGCCGACATCGCCCAGCAGATGGGGCTCAGGACCTGCCACATCGACGGCGGCTTCGAAGCCTGGAAGTCGTTCGGCGGAGCGGTCTCGCAGGGCAAATAATGGTAACCCGCGACAGCCCTTCGCCCTGGCCGGACATCCAGGATGCAACGATCGTGTTCGTGCTCGACGCCCGCGACGAATTCGAGGCGGGCCTGTTGCGGGAATGGGTCGAATCGCAGCGGCCGGAGGCCGTTTCCGCGGCCCGCCATACGTTCGTCGAGCTGCCGCGGCGACGCGACGACGACTGGCTCTCCGCGCTGCCGAGGGAAGCCGATGCGCTGTGGCTGCAGCCGCTGCGCATCGCCTGGCTGCCGGCGTCGGACGGGCACCGCGACCGCTCCTTGCTGGACCTCGTCCCCGGGCGCCTCACCGAGCCCGGCCGCGCCCGGCGGCGGTAGCTCGCGAAGCATCGCCCCGAGCGGCTTGCCTGGATCGTCGGCGACGGTGCCTGGCTCCACGACCTGCGCAAGCGCCAGGCCGAGGCCGGTATCGATGACGAGGCGTTCGACCAGTTCATCGCCAACCAGGCGCTGATCGCGCTGGAACGTTCCGAGCGCATCTTCCGCGGCGCGCGCTACAAGGTGCCGCGTATCCTGCCCGGCGAGGTCTTCGCCAACACGACTTTCCGCAACCTGATCGCCAACATCGCGCAGCAGCGCGACCGCCCCGTGCCGGACGTCTTCGCACAGGCCGAGCGCTACCTGCGCGAGATGGCCGCAACGCAGACGCCGTTCACGCTCGAGATGATCAATGCACTGTATCGCTCGGCCTGCCGCAGCCACCACGATTCGACGATCGACGTCGACGAGGCACAGCTGCAACGGGTCGCGGAGACCATGGCCACGCGCCCGGTCGTCTTCCTGATCAGTCACAAGTCGATGCTCGACACCATGGCGCTGTCGCTGGTGCTGTTCGATGCGGACCTGCCGCTGCCGCTCACGTTCGGCGGCATCAACCTGAACACACCGGGCCTGGGCGCCTTCGCCCGGCGTTCCGGCATCATCTTCCTGCGGCGCTCGTTCCAGGACAACGAGATCTACAAGTCGACGTTTCGCCGCTACATCGACTACCTCATCGAGAAGCGCTTCTCGCTGCTGTGGGCGCTGGAGGGAACGCGATCGCGCACCGGCAAGTTGCTGCCGCCGCGCTTCGGCCTGTTCAACTACGTCTTCGAGTCGATACAGCGAACCCGGCTCTACGACGTGACGTTCATCCCGGTCAGCGTCGCCTACGACCAGATCACCGAGGTCGAGGATTACTCGATCGAGCAGCGCGGCCAGAAGAAGAAGCCGGAGGGACTCACCTGGCCGCTGCGCTTCCTGCGGCGCGGCCGGCCGCGCGGGCAGATCCACCTGCGTTTCGGTGATGGCGTAACGGTCGGGGACCTGGTGGAGCCCGAGGAGCTCGAAGCCGGCATCGACGAGCAGCGCAAGCAGACGCTCGTCGCAACGCTGGCCTTCGAGGTCGCGGTGCGCATGAACGCGGCGACGCCGATCACGGCCACGGCGATCATCACGCTGATCCTGCTCGCCGCGGGCAACCGCGCGCAGAGCCTGGCCGAGATCCAGGCGCTGGCCCGCGCCGGCGCCGCCCTGATCCGGCGCCGCCACCTCGAGATCGTCGGCCGCTCGAACTTCCAGGATGCGGACGCCGTGCTCGCCACGCTCGCCGACCTGAACGCGACCGGCATCGTCACCTACCTCGACGAGGGCACCGAGCGGCTCTACACGATCAGCCCCGACCAGCACCTGAATGCGGCGTATTACCGCAACACCGCGATCCACTATTTCATCCTCGACGCGTTCGTCGAGATCGCACTGCTGGACGCGGCAGGCGACGCGGACGACCCCGTCGAGGCTTTCTACGAGCGCGCGGGCGAATTGCGCGAGCTGTTCAAGTTCGAGTTCTACCTGCCGCGGCGCGCCGACTACCGACCGGCGATCGAGGCGCGCGTGCGCGAGCGTTTCGCGGACTGGGAAGACGTCGTTCGCCGCGACGAAGCCGGTGTTCACGAAGCGCTGAATGACGCCCCGCTGCTCGTCGCGCACGGCGTGCTGCGTTCTTTCGTCGATGCCTACCGCATCGTGGCCAGCGTGCTTGCGGATGCCG
The DNA here is from genome assembly GCA_963712755.1 of uncultured Gammaproteobacteria bacterium. Lineage (GTDB taxonomy): Bacteria > Pseudomonadota > Gammaproteobacteria > Steroidobacterales > Woeseiaceae > UBA1847. The sequence continues at coordinate 372,617 of CAVQIY010000003.1, forward strand.
GCGCCGATGCGGTCGAGGACGAGGGCGGTTTCCTCTCGCAGTGCCTGAAGACCGGCAAGCAGCAGCTGTTGCAGGGACGCGTGTTCTCGGCCGAGTCGATTTCGAAATCGCTCTACCAGACCGGCCTGCAGCTCGCCAACCACCGGGGCCTGCTCGCGGCCAACCGGGCACGGGATCGCGAGGCATTCCACCAGGAATTCCGCCGCATCACCGAGCGCCTGGACGCAGATCCTGGCGATGACGCTGGCCAGGTCGTAAGGACGGCCGAACGGTCGGCGCATGTTCGCATTCCTGAAGCAGAACTTTCGCTGGATCGCGGGTGGCTTCCTGCTCACCTATTTCTCCAGCTTCGGGCAGACCTTTTTCGTGTCGGCGTCGATCGCCGAGTGGCAGGCGGCCTTCGACCTCAGCCACGGCGAGTTCGGCAGGCTGTACATGTTTGCCACGCTGGCAAGCGCACTGTGCCTGCCGTTTCTCGGCCGCCTCGTGGACGTCGTCCCGGAGCACCGCAGCCTGCTGCTGGTCGTGCCGGTCCTTGCGGCGGCGACGCTGCTGGCCGCCTATGCCCCGTCCGTCGCCGTACTGGCCGTGGCGATCTTCCTCCTGCGGCTTTTCGGCCAGGGAATGATGACGCACATCGCGCTGACGGCGACGGGCCGCTGGTTCGTGTTGCAGCGCGGCCGCGCCGTGTCGCTCGTCGTGCTCGGTCACCAGGGCGGCGAAGCGACACTGCTGCTGGCGTTTACGGGCCTGGCCGCGAGCTACGGTTACCAGGCCGGCTGGGTGGCCGGCGCCGCCGCGCTGATGCTCGTCGGGCTGCCTTTCGCCTACTGGGCGTTCAGCCGGCCGCGTACCGCGCGGCACCACCTCGACGAGCACGCCGAACTGCCGCAACAGCGGCACTGGACGCGTGCCGAAGTGCTGCGCGACCCGATCTTCTGGGTGCTGCTGACCGGCGTGCTGGCGCCGCCCTTCATCGGCACGATCATTTTCTACCACCAGGACTACCTGACCGCGCTGAACGGCTGGCCGCCGCGTTTCTACGCGATGTCGCTCTCGGTGATGGCGCTGACGACGGTCACCTTCGCGCTGCTCGGCGGTGTCATCATCGACCGTTTTCGCGCCGCGACCGTGCTGCCCGTTTTCCTGCTGCCGCTGGCGGCGACCTGCTTCGCGTTCGCCGCGAGCGGCCCGCCCGCAACCCTGCTCGTGGCCATGGTGCTGCTCGGCATGAGTTACGGCTTCTCGTCCACGTTGTTCGGTGCGGTCTGGCCCGAGGTCTACGGTACCGCCCATCTCGGTTCGATCCGCTCGAGCATCGTCTCGGCCATGGTCTTCGCGACCGCGGCGGGGCCCGGCCTGACGGGCACGCTGATCGATCGCGGCATATCACTGCCGGCGCAGATGACGTGGTTCGGCGTTTACTGCCTGCTCGCGGCACTCGCCGTGAGTTTCGCGTCGGTGCGGCTGCGCGCGCGGCATCGCCGCGAGCGCGAAGCGAGCGGTCTGCTGCAGTAGTCCTGCCTGCGTCACTTACGCGGTAGAATCATCGCTCCCGCAGCAAGCTCGCAGAGCCCTCGTTTACCGTCATGACCCATTCCCCGATTCGCGGCGTGCTGGTGCCGCTCCTCACGCCCTTCAACGACGACATGACGGTGGCGACCGATCTCTACGTCGCGCATGCCGAGCGGCTGCTCGAGCAGGGCTGCGCCGGGCTCGTGCCCTTCGGCACCACGGGCGAGGCACTGTCAGTGGGCATCGACGAACGCATCGCCGCCGTGCAGGCGCTCGTGGACGCCGGGATCGACCCGGCGCTGATGATTCCGGGCACGGGCCTGTCGAACGTCGCGGACACCGCGCGGCTGTCGCGCGCCTGTCTCGACCTGGGCTGTTCCGGTGTCATGACGCTGCCACCCTTCTACTACAAGAGCGTGCACGAAGAGGGGCTCTACCGGCACTTCGTGCAACTCATCGCGGCGATCGGCGATAGCGCCCGCATCTACCTCTATCACATCCCGCCGGTCGCGATCGTCGGTATCCCGGTGACGCTCGCTGCGCGCCTGCACGCAGAGTTCCCGCAACAGGTCGTCGGCATCAAGGACAGCTCCGGCGACTGGGACAACACGCGCGCGTTGCTCGGCATCGACGGGCTCATCGTCTACCCGGGCTCGGAGCTGCCGCTCGTCGAGGCGCTCGAACTCGGCGCACCGGGCTGCATCTCGGCAACGGCGAACCTCAACGGGGCGGCCATCGCGAACCTCATCGCCGCATACTTCGACGGCGATGCCGAACGGGTGCGCGAACTGCAACAGGGCGTGCGGCAGTTTCGCCTGCGCCTGCAGGACTACGCCCCGATCCCCGCGCAGAAGCGGCTGCTGGCGCTCGCGACGGGTGACGCACGCTGGGCCAACGTGCGGCCGCCGTTCCTCGCGATGCCCGAGGCAGGGGGTCGGGACCTGCTGGCTGCGCTGCGCCGCGAGTTCGGGTTCGAGGTGGCGACCGGCCGCTCCCGGTAACGCGGCCTCCGGTCAGAGCACGAGGAACGAGTACGCGACGTAGCCGACCGCGGCCACGGCGGCGGCGATCAGCGCATACGGCAGCTGCGTCAGTGCGTGCTCCATGACGCTAACACCGCTGCTCTGTGCCGACAGTACCGTCGCGTCGCCGTAGAAGCACGCGTGGCTGCCGAATGAACTCGCGGACAGCAGTGCACCGATGGTCAGCGCGATCGGCACGTTCATCGCTTCGCCGAGCGGCATCACGATCGGGATCGCGATGGCGAACACGCCCCAGGACGAACCCGTCGCGAACGACACCATCGCCATGGTCAGGAATACGATCACCGGGAACAGCAACGGTGACATCAGCGGTTGCACGGACTCGATGACGAACTGCGGCAGCCCGAGCTGGTCGTTGACCGTCTTGAACATGAACGCGACCACGACGATCGCGAGCGGCGGGATCATGATCTTGAAGCCTTCGAGCACCCCGTCGAGCGCCTCGTAGGCGCCCATCAGTTTCATCATGACGACCATGGGAATGGTCAGCGCCAGCGTGGCGATGATGCCGCGCAGCAGGTCGATGTCGAAGTACCAGGAAAAGCCGATGAGCGCGAGCAGCGGCACGAGGAACACCCAGGTGTTGCTGCGCGGCTGACCGTTCTCGTCGACCGGCCCGTCGATGACCTCGATCTGCTCGACGGGATCCATCGCGACGATGCCCTTCTGCGCGAGTTCCTCCGCGGCCCGCATGTGGCCGATCAAAGGAAACCGCCCCGTGGCGACGAACGGCACCATCAGCAGCGCGACGATGGGGTAGAACATGAACGGGATGCCGGAGATATACATCCTCATCCCGTCGCCCGCGGCGGCCGCGCCGGTCCCCTCGAGCACCGCGGCAAAGAACACGGCCCAGGTGGAGATAGGCACGAGCACACAGGTCGGCGCCGCGGTCGAGTCGACGACGTAGGACAGCATCGCCCGCGACACCTTGAACTTGTCGGTGACCTTCTTCATCGAGTTGCCGATCGCTATCGCGTTCAGGTAATCGTCGATGAAGAGCACCATGCCGAGAAACCAGGTGACCAGCATGGACTTGTTGCGGGTGTTTGCCTTCTCCGCCATCTTGCGCGCGAACGCCGCGGCGCCGCCGGTCCTGATCAGGATGTAGATCAGGCTGCCCATGAGCCCGCAGACCATGATGACCCAGCCGATGGTCTCGTCCTGCATGACCTCGAGCATGATCTCGGAGAAGCTGTTCACGGCAGTCGCCGGATCGATCATCACGATGCCGATGGTGACGCCGACGAGGAGCGCCGCAACCGGCCGGTGGGTGAGGACCGCGGTCGTGATGACGAACACGGTCGGGATGAGACTCAACAAGCCGTAATGATCCACTGGCACCCCCGGGACTGGTTTGCCGCATTGTAGGCGGCAAGGCGACGCGTTTGGAAGATGGCGCCCGCACACTTGTCAGCGCCGATACGATGTGACAGGTTGTTCCGCTGGTCCGCCGGCTTCCAGCTCATGAAACGCATTCTCCCGGTTCTCCTCGTCTTCGCGGCCGTCTTCCTTTACCAGGAGTTCGGCGGCTCGCCGGAACAGCGGCCACCGGAGTCGGCGCCCGCGGTTACCGGTACCGCGGAGACCGGGAGCGCGTATCGCGACGGCCGCCAGGTCCGCGGCTCCGGCACCGTGGTGCGCGTCCTGGCCGACGACAACGACGGCAGCCGCCACCAGCGGTTCATCCTGCGGCTCGAGAGCGGCAGGACCCTGCTCATTGCGCACAACATCGACCTGGCCCCGCGCATCAGCGGGATCCGCGAAGGCGATACGGTAGAATTCTATGGCGAATTCGCCGCCAACGAGAAGGGCGGCGTGATTCACTGGACGCATCACGACCCGCAGGGGCGCCATCCGGACGGCTGGCTGCGGCACCGCGGGCGAACCTACCAGTGAGCTTTTGACCGGCGACTGCAGGAGAGGCTGCGATGGAATACCTGATGATCATTCTGCAGGCAGCAGCGACAATTGCCCTGATCGCCCTGGCCGCACGCTTCGGCAACGCTCGCCTGGTCAAACACTTCGAGGGCAAACCGCATCTCGATTTCCGCCGGCAGTTGATACAACTCGGCGGTATCCTGGCCATCGTCCTGATGCTGATCCTGTTCCTGCCCCTCGGCAGCGGGCTGCGCGGGCAGCTGCTCGGCCTCTACGGCATCGTCCTCAGCGCGACCATCGCGTTGTCGTCCACGACGCTCGTCGGCAACGTGATGGCGGGGATCATGCTGAAGACCATCAAGAGCTGCCGGCCCGGTTACTACATCACGGTCGGCGATCATTTCGGGCGAATCACCACGATGGACCTGCTGCACACGGAAATACAGACCGAAGAGCGCGACCTGACGACGCTGCCGAACCTGTACCTGGTCAGCAATCCCGTGCGGGTGATGCGGACATCGGGCACGCTCCTGTATGTCGAGCTTTCGCTCGGCTACGACGTTTCGCGCCACGAGATCGAGCGGCTGCTGCTGGCTGCCGCGACCGACACCGGCCTCGAGTCGCCGTTCGTACAGATACGCGATCTCGGCGACTTCTCGGTGACCTACCGCATCTCCGGCCTGCTCACCGAGGTAAACCGGTTGCTCGACAAGCGCCGCGAACTCCGCGCGCGCACGATGGACACACTGCATGCTGCGGGCATCGAAATCGTCTCGCCGAATTTCATGAACACGCGAAATTTCCAGGCCACCGACCGTTTCGTCCCGGAGGTCGAAGCGGTGGCCGAGCCGGTCGACACCGGCACGTCCACGGATGCACTGGTCTTCGACAAGGCCGAGGAAGCCGAGTCCGTCACGAAGCTCCGCGAGAAGCTGCAGGCGACCCTGGGGCGCATCAAGGCCTGCAAGGAACTCGCCGGCGACGCGAGCAAGCCGGAAGCAGCCGCGGCCGCAGCCGCCGAGATGGCCTCGCTGGAGAAAAAGAGCGAACGCCTGTCGGCCCTGATCGACCGCAAGGAAGCCAAGATCTCCGAGGAGTGACGGCCGCCGCCGCAAATTCAAAAGCCCGTTCGCACCGGCCTGTGCTAGTGTCACGGCGCTCAACAATAACAGGGGAACCCCATGAACAAGCTCTTCCGATTCGTCGTGGCCGCAGTTTTTGTCTTCGCGGTACCGCACACCTTCGCCGCCGACGACCAGAAGTCGATACTCGTCACGGGCGCAAGCACCGGTATCGGCCGCAACCTCACGGAAACGCTGGCCGGGAACGGCTATCACGTCTATGCCGGCGCGCGTAAGGACGCGGACCTCGCGGAGCTGGACGCCATCGACAACGTGACGGCCGTCAAGCTCGACGTGACGAAGCAGGACCAGGTCGACGCCGCCGTCGCGTTGATAAAGAAGCAAGGCACCGGCCTGTATGCACTGGTCAACAACGCCGGCGTGGGCGGCGGCGGGCCAGTGGTCGAAACGCCGATCGAAGACCAGGCGTTCGTTTACAAGGTCAACGTCGAAGGCGTCTACCGCGTGACGCAGGCGTTCGCGCCGCTCGTCATCGAATCGAAAGGCCGCATCGTGACGACGGGCTCCATCGCCGGCACGGGCTCGGCGATCCCCGGTTTCAGCGCCTACAGTGGCAGCAAGCACTGGATCGAAGCGTTCACGGACTCCTTCGCGACGGAGATGGAGCCGCTCGGCGTCATGGTCAGCGTCGTCGAGCCCGGCAACTACAAGTCCAACATCCGCCGCAGCAGCGTCGAGCGCCGCATGGAGAAGGTAAAAGCGGCCGAGGGCGAGGTCCCCGAGGAGATGGAGCAGGCCTACGAAAAGACCGCCGAGCGCGAGCTGTCCTACAAGGAACCCGACGAAGTATCGGCAGCGTTCATGCACGCCCTGTTCGACGACAAGCCGCTGCGCCGCTACGTGGTCGTCCCGAACGCGGGCGAACAGGAGTGGACCATCGGCACAAAGATCAACGAACTCGTGCAACTGAACGCATGGGGCCCGCACCGCTACAGCCGCGACCAGCTGGTGGAGATGCTGGACGCGGCGCTTGCGAGCAACGCGCCCGCGGAGTAGCTCCGCGCACAGAGTGACCGCCCGCCCTCCCGGCACCCGTCGAGGGCGGGCATTGCAATCCGGGCGGATTCCCCTACTTCTTGGGTCGACGGCAGCCGGTGCCGCGAGACAGGGAATGACCAATGGCCGATTCGCCTTACATCATCGACGTTACCCGCGAGAACTACGCACAGGTCATGGAGGCCTCGTTCGAGGTCCCGGTGCTCATCGACTTCTGGGCCGGCTGGTGCCAGCCGTGCCTCGCACTGATGCCGGTCCTCGCGAAACTCGCCGATGAGTACCAGGGCAAGTTCCTGCTGGGCAAGCTGAACACCGAAGAACAACAGGAAATCGCCGCGCAGTTCGGCATCCGCAGCATCCCCAACGTCAAGCTGTTCCGCGATGGCCAGCCCGTGGATGAGTTCATGGGCGCATTGCCGGAACGCGCGGTACGGGAGTTCCTCGACCGTCACGTGGCGCGCGAATCCGATGCGGCCGTCCAGCAGGCGCGTGACAAGCTGGCCGCCGGCGACGCCGACGCGGCGCTCGCGCTGTTGGCCCAGGCCCGCGAGGCCGACCCCGACAACCCGCGCGTTGTCCTGGCGCTCGCCGGGGCGCAGGCGGCCGCGGGCGACGTGGCCGCCGCCGAAGCGACCCTGGACGGGCTGCCCGCGAACGAGCAGGCGACACCCGAGGTCGCCGCGCTGCGCAGCCATCTGTACTTCGAGGGCCGCTTGGCCGGTGCCCCTGCTGCGGCGGAGCTCGAAACCAGGCTCGCCGCCGATGCGGACGATCACGAGGCGCGCTTCCAGCTTGCGCTGCGCAAGGTGGTGGAACAGGACTACGACACGGCCATGGAATTGCTGCTCGAGCTGATGAGGAAGGATCGTGGCTTCGGCGACGACGCCGGCCGCAACACCCTACTGAAAGTGTTCGAGCTGCTCGGTGACGACGTGCGGGTCGGTCAGTATCGCCGGCGCATGGCGAGCCTGCTGCACTAGGATTCGATCCGGCCCAGCTGCGTCCGCAGCCGCTCGAGCTCCTCGAGCAGGTCCAGCGCCAACGCGACGCCGGCCGTGTTGACGCCGAGGTCTTCTTCCAGCCGCTGTGCGCAACGAATCCGCCGCAGGCTCACGCCGCGAAAACGCCAGGTTTCGGGGCGGCGCCCGATCGGCTCGATGACACCTTCCTCGGCGAGTTCGATGACGCGTTCGGCCGACAGGCGCGAGGCACGGCACAGCTCGCCGATACTCAGCACGACTTCCTCCTCGAGAATGGTGCCGACCAGGGTCGTCTTCTTACTCTCTCTGCTCGGCATCGCTCACGTCCCGATATCGGCGCGGGGATTGAACTCGAAAGCGCGCGCGAAGTCCGCGTAAGCGGTCTTCGCCGCATCGCTATCCGCTCTCGGCAAGGCGACGTTCAGCACGACGAACAGGTCGCCCGGCTGCTTTGCGGGGATTCCCCGGTCCTTTAGCCGCAGCTTGCGGCCGTTCGAGGAGTTCGACGGTATCGTCAGGTCGACGTACCCCGACGGGGTCCTGACCTTCACGGTGCTGCCCAGCGCGGCCTCCCAGGGCGCGACGGGCAGGTCGATGAACACGTCGTTGCCCTCGACCCGGTAGTAACGATGCGGCCTGAACTCGACCTCGAGATAGAGATCGCCCCGCTCGCCCTGGCCGAGCCCCGGGCTCCCCTGTCCTGCCAGGCGGATATGCTGGCCCTGGCGCACACCCTTCGGGATGCGCACGTTCAATGTGCGCTGCTTGACCGACGGCCTGCCGTCCGGGCCGACCTCGGTATGCTCGAGCGTCACGGTCCGGGTCTTGCCGTTGTAGGCGTCCTCGAGATCGATGAGTATCTTCGCGTAGGTGTCCTCGCCCCTGGCGTGGAAGGCGCGCCCCGACGTGCGGGTGAACGGCCCGCCCGCAGCGCTGCGCCCGAACAGGGTGTCGAAGAAGTCGCTGAAGTCTTCCGGGGCGCCGTGCGTGAACCCGCCGCCGTGGAACTCGAAGCCCTCGTTCCAGTCCGGCGGCGGTCGGAAGTCCTGCCCGGCCTGCCATTTCGTGCCGAGGCCGTCGTACGCGGCCCGCTTCTCCGGGTCCTTGAGGACTTCGTACGCCTCGCCCAGCTCCTTGAAGCGCGCTTCCGCGTCCGGTTCCTTGCTGACGTCCGGGTGGTATTTGCGCGCAAGCTTGCGGTAGGCACGCTTGATCTCGTCCTGCGTGGCGTCCCGCTCGACGCCCATGACGGCGTAATAGTCCTTGTAGCGCATGGCACTAATTTGGGTACAGGAGCGGCGGAATCAATGGCCCCGGCAGTCGCGATATCCGAACCGCTGCGGCTCGCGGGCCCAGGCCCGCTCCTGCGGACAGGCCGCGACCAGCCTGCAGGAGCGGTTCTCGAACCGCGACCGGATCGCGCGCCTACAGGTTCACCGGCACGGCCGGCTCGTCGGGCGGCTGCAGCGGCGGCAGCCCGTGGGCAGCGCGTGCCCTGTCACAGCGTTCGTTGTGCTGGCCGTCCACCCACGAGGCCTGGAAGTTCCTGCACGGCGACGCGCGCCGCTCGTAGATGGAGCAACGCACGGCCTGGCCGATGCTGCCCTCGAGGGCGATGCAGCGCGGGAATTTGCCGTCGGTGCCGCGCATGGCGACGAGGTGCCCGGTGACCGGCACCGTGAGCTCGGCCGGCGTCAGGCCGTCGGGAGCGAGGGTGGTCTCGAGCCAGTGAAAGGACGCACGAAAGTGGGCGCAGCAGGCGCCGCACGACAGACACGAATTCGACATACACGCCGAAACGGCACCTGCCAGGGCAGAAGAAGGTGCGAGATTCTGCTCCGGAAACGGGTTTTCGGCAAGAGCCCTGAATCCGCGAGCCGGATTCTCAATAGCCCTCGGCCGACTCCCAGATCCTGGTCGACAGGCCGCCCGTGCGACTGCAGACCAGCAACGGCCGGTCGAGCCGGTTGCAGGCCTTCATGAACGACGCGGCGGCTTCCTGCGTGATCGATCCGGCATCGACGGGAAAGTGCACGACGGTTATCCCGAACGCCTCCGCCGCCCTCGCAAGCTCCGCGGACGATGGCTGGCCCTCCGCCTCGTTGTCCGGGCGGGTATTCACGATGCTGCGCACGCCCTGTTTGGCGAGCAGTTGCAGGTCGGATTCGAACAGCTGCCCGGAAGCGTAAACCTGGGGTGCCAGCTCGAGCACCCGCATCTGTAGGTAATCCTGCTTCATGCTCCAAGTCTCGTTTCCTGGCGTGAATGATACTGTACTCAATCGCGCGCCGGCGATGCCCGGCCACCTGAACGCAAATCAGCCACGCCGCGGTTTTACGGCAATCAGTGCAAGTACCAATAGCAAAGAGCAGTGGCCAGGCCCAGATTTGAAGCTGGGAAATTACCGAACCAGGTGGCGGCAGTTCCCTGCGAGGCCCGTACGGGTCTCTTGAAAATCCGACCGAGTGCTGGCCCTCGCCCAAACTCACCTCGAGTGCCAGGCGATGACATTTCGTTATTTGCTGCACACTGCCGCCCTCGTGGCCGCAAGCGTGCTTTTTTCCGGCCCGAGCTCTGCGCAATACGCAGAGTCGGAACCCAACAACCCGTGCGAGTCGGCCCAGTTCATCGGCGCGCCGGCCGCGTTGCCTGTCTTCATTACCGGCGAGCTGACGCCGACCGGCGCCGAGCCCCCCGGCGATGTCGATTTCTTCGTGCTGCAGGGAACAGAGGGCATGCGCCTGCGCGCGGGCCTGCGTAGCGACACGGATCAACCGATACCGCTCGGCGACCCCTTCCTCGGCCTGTTCGACGCAAACTGCAATCTCCTTGCCTGGAACGACAACTTCCTGGGGCTCAACTCCCGCCTCGATTTCGAGGTCCCGGCCGGCGGTGACGGGTTTTACATCCTCGCCGCTTCGGGGTGCTGCGATTTTGCGTTCGACGGCAGTCACGGTTACCAGGGCGCCTACCGGCTGCGTGTATCCATACCGCCGGAGCCCATCCAGGCTATTACCGGCCGGCTGGTGGACGCGGTAACCGGCGAGCCACTGCCGGGCAATGTACCGCCGTACCCGAACGTCGAACTCATTCGTTGCACGGCGGACGGGTGTTTTGCGTGGTTGAACAACGCTTCACCCGACGAATTCGGCGTGTTCCGGTTCGAGACGGACTTCTCCGGACTGCCCATCGATCCGGGCCAGTTCCTGGTGCGCGCCTACGCGCAGGAATACACGCCCGCTGAGATCGGGCCGTTCGACGTAGCGTCGGGCGAAACGGCCGACCTCGGCGACATCGCACTGCAACCGCCGCCGTTCGTGTTCGAGAACGTCGTCCCGTGCATGGACATTCCCGCGACGGGCGGCAAGTGCAACTACTCGGTCGACATCCGCAGCAACATCGGCGTGGCCGTGAAAGGACTCGGCTGGAGCATCATCAATGCGTGGGGTGGCACGTCGCCTGTCGGCTTCAGCCAGTTCCCCGCCGACCGGAACCGTAACGTAGCGCTCGGCGCGTTCAAGGTACGGACGCTCAGCTTCAGCTTCACCGTTCCGGCCGACGTCAGCGCAGGCACGTTCATGTGTGCGGACGCGTGGTTCTCCGACCGGGCGACCGACTACTTCGGGACGCTGCGCTACCAGCAATTGTTCTGCGTGATGAAGCAGTACGACACGTTCACGATCGTGGACGCGAAGACGGCTGCCGGCATGCTCGGACGCAAGGACCTCGGCCCCGACAAGGCGAAACGCCAGTAATCGCGGACTGATTGGAGGAGCCTGCAGCTCGCAGGCTCCTTTTTTTGCATCGGGACGGTTACTTTTCGTGCGACGCGAACCTGTCCCCGTTGCGCCTCGCACGAAAAGTCACCGTCCCAAAATCCCTGTATGCTTGCCCCGGGGTAAGGATCCGGCGGGGAGCCTGTGAACAACAAGAACACCGGATTATGGGCGGTGCTCGGCCCGGGCCTGCTGGTGGCGGCGACCGGCATCGGCGCGGGCGACCTCGCGACCGCGAGCTTCACGGGCAGCATCCTGGGTACGGCCGTCCTCTGGGCCGCGGTCGTCGGCGCTTTCCTGAAGTACGTGGTGACGGAGGGCCTCGCACGCTGGCAGCTGGCCACCGGCGACACGCTGCTCGAAGGACTCGTGCACCGCATCGGGCGCCCGGTAGGCTGGCTCTTCCTGCCCTACCTCGTCATCTGGTCGTTCTTCGTCGCATCGGCCCTGATGAGCGCCTGCGGCGTGACCCTGCACGCGATGATCCCGCTGTTCGACGATCCTGCGCACGGCAAGGTCGTGTTCGGCGCGCTGGCGAGCCTCGTCGGCCTCGGCCTCGTGCTGGTCGGCGGCTACGACCTGTTCGACAAGATCATGCGCGTGTGCATCGGCGTCATGTTCGTCACGGTCATCGTGACGGCCGCGCTGCTCTGGCCCGGCACCGGCCCGGTACTGAAAGGCCTCGTCGTGCCCGCGATTCCCGACGCCGGCGGCCAGGGGCTGAGCTGGACCGTGGCGCTCATGGGCGGCATCGGCGGCACCCTCACCATACTCTGCTACGGCTACTGGATTCGCGAGGAAGGCCGCGATGGCGAGAGCTTCCTGAAAATCTGCCGCATCGACCTCGCGGCCGGCTATGCGATCACGGCACTGTTCGGCATCGCGATGGTCATCATCGGCAGCACGATCGAGATCGAGGGTCGCGGCGCGAACCTGCTCGTGCGCCTCTCCGAGCAACTGGTCGAGCCGCTGGGCCAGGCCGGCAAATGGCTGTTCCTGGTGGGCGCAGCCGGCGCGGTATTCAGCAGCCTGCTGGGCGTCTGGCAGGCGGTACCCTACCTGTTCGCGGACACGCTCGGCCTGTTGCGCAAAGACGGCAGGGCATCGGCGGATGCCGCGATCGATACCCGCTCGCGAGCTTACCGCGGCTATCTCTTCGCGCTTGCCATCGTGCCGATGGCGGGCCTGTTCTGGCGCTTCCAGGAAATCCAGAAACTGTACGCCATCATCGGCGCCACCTTCATACCGTTCCTCGCGCTCGCACTGCTCGTCCTGAACGGCCGCGCCGATTGGGTCGGCGAGCGCTTCCGCAACCGGCCGGCAACCGTCGTCGTGCTGCTCGCCACGCTGGCGTTTTTTGCCTGGATCGGCTGGCAATCGATCCGGGGTCGGTGACTTCGGATAACGGGCGAACCTGGCAGCTCGCCTGGGAATTGAAGTCAGGTTCCGCCGAATGCAGGAGCGGTGCTCATGCCGCCGTCTATCACCAGGTCGTGGCCGGTAACCCAGCCCGCGAGCGGCGATACGAGATAGGCCACCGCGTTCGCGACCTCTTCGGGTTCGCCGAGCCGGCCGAGCGGGGCCGAACGCCGCCAGCGGTCCACGCCCTCGGGCCAATCCTGTTCCAGTCCTTGCCGATTGACGAGGCCGGGCGATACCGAGTTGACGCGGATGTTGTGCCTGCCGAGTTCCAGCGCGGCTGCGCGTGTCGCCATGATCAGCGCCGACTTCGACGTCGCGTAGTGGCTGTGCCCTGCCGCGGGCCTCGAGCCCTCGATCGACGCAATGTTCACGATACTCGCATCCCGGATTCCCGCCTCGATCACTCCCGCGGCGAAAAGCTGCATGAGGCGGAAAGGCCCCTGCACATTGGTCGCGAGCATCGACGCCAGCTCCGCCGCCGATATTCGTTCGAACGCGGCAACCGGCTGCAGGGCGGCGTTGTTGACGAGTATCGTCGGAGTTCCGAATGCTGCCACGGCTGCCACCACCAGCGCCTCGCAGCCTTCGGCCGTCGACAGGTCGGCGCCGATTGCCCGGGCTTGCCGGCCCTCGCCCTCGAGCGCCCCCGCCAGCTCGAGCGCCGCGTCCGCCGCCGCATGATAGTGCACGACCACTTTCGCGCCGTACCCGGCGAGGCGGCGACAGATGGCCCGGCCGATCCCGCCGCTCCCTCCGGTGACGATAGCGACCTGTCCATCGAGCATCTTGTCCATCATGTCGAGCCGCCGTCACTTGCCGCCGTTGCGTCCTTCGGCAGCATCTCGGGCAGCAGTATCCCGAGTGCCGCGCGTAACGTCTCGCCGGCAAGGCCTGCCACCCGGTGCACCTCCTCGATGGTGTCCGGTTGCTGGCCGGCTCCGCCGGTCGCCATGTTGGTGATGGCGGAGAACCCCAGCACCCGCATGCCGGCGTGAACCGCGGCGATCACCTCGAGCACGGTCGACATGCCGATCGCGTCGGCGCCCGCCATGCGATAGAAACGCCGCTCGGCCGACGTCTCCAGTGACGGCCCAGTGACGCCGGCGTAGATCCCGCTGCAGTAGTCGATGCCCTGCTCCTTCAGCAAGGTCTCCGCAAGCTGCCGCAGGCCGGGGTCGTACGCGCGGCTCATGTCGGGGAAACGCAGGCCGATCGTGTCGTCATTCGGTCCGATCAGCGGGTCGGAGCCGGTGAAGTTCAGGTGGTCCTCGATCAGCATGATCTGTCCTGGCCTGAAGTCCGGATTGAGCGCACCGGCCGCGTTTGTAACGACGAGCTGCTGCGCCCCGAGCCGCCGCAGGACCCGCACGGGCAGCGCGATGTCGGCGGCTCGCCAACCCTCGTACAGGTGCAGGCGCCCCTGCAGCACGGCAACCCGCTGACCGCACCATTCACCGAGCAGAAGGCGACCTGCGTGCCCCGACGTCGTCGTATCCGGGAAGCCGTCGATCGCCTGGTAGGGAATGCTGCAGGCGTCACCGAGTTCGTCGGCGACGGATCCGAGGCCCGAGCCGAGGATCAGCGCGATGTCGCAGCGCCGGTCGGTCCTGCGCTCGATACTGGCGACGGCGTTCTCAAGGAGTGAGTTCATGTAAAGTGTAATCGGCCGCCAAATGTGCGCCTACTTTATAATCGCGCTTGGCAAAAGTCAGTTTTCCACCGCCCGCGCACGACACAGGAACCTGTTATGAACGAGCAAGCCGGCGCACGTCCACCCGAGTGGTACATCCCTGCCGGCGGTGTCGCGGAGTTCCGGACCGACGAGCGCTGTTACATCACCGAACTTCTCAACAGCGAGATATCCCCTGGCGTCTCACTCGCCATTGCCCGAATCGAACCCGGGGTGCGCACGCAGCTGCATTCACTGTCCGGGATCGAGGAGATCTACATCGTCCGCTCCGGCCGTGGCGTTATCGAGATCGATGGTATCGAACAGGCACTTGCCGCGGGCGACCAGGCCATCGTGCCTGCTGGCACCGCGCAGCGCGTTACCAACACCGGCAGCGACGACTTGTGTTGCTATTGCCTGTGCCGGCCTCGCTTCCGGCCCGATTGCTACGTGGACCTAGAGGCGGGCCGCGGTTGAGGGCGGCATCGTGATCGGGCTGCTGGGCATAGCGACGATGCTGGCCCTCGCCGTGCTGTTCTCGGAGAACCGGCGTGCAATCCGGGTGGGTCCGGCAGTGCGCACATTCGGCCTGCAGCTCGCGGTGGCGATCATCGCCCTGGCGACGCCTGCCGGCATGGCCGTGTTGTCGGCTATGAGCAGTGCCGTGCAGGCAGTCCTGCTGCATGCGAAGGCAGGCATGGAGTTCGTCTTCGGCCCGCTGTCGAACGACGCAGGCGGCTTCATCCTCGCGTTCCAGGTGCTGCCGATCATCGTGTTCGTCGCGGCGCTGATCAGCCTGCTTTTCTACCTGCGCGTCATGTCGCTGGTCATCCACTTCCTCGGCGGCGCGCTGCGGGTGGTCACCGGGACGTCGCGCATCGAATCGACCTGCGCGGCGGCGAACATCTTCATCGGGATGGCCGAAGCCCCGCTGACCGTGTTGCCGTTCCTGCCGAAGATCTCACGGTCGCAGTTGTTCGTCGTCATGGGCGTCGGGCTGTCGAGTGTCGCGGGTACGGTGATGCTGGCCTACGCGGCGCTTGGCGTGCGCATCGACCTCTTGCTGACCGCCGCATTCATGGCGGCGCCCG
The DNA here is from genome assembly GCA_963712755.1 of uncultured Gammaproteobacteria bacterium. Classification (GTDB taxonomy): domain Bacteria; phylum Pseudomonadota; class Gammaproteobacteria; order Steroidobacterales; family Woeseiaceae; genus UBA1847. Next base: position 388,132 of record CAVQIY010000003.1, read on the forward strand.
GCGGTCTCCTCATCGCCAAGATCCTGGTGCCCGAATCCGGCGTGCCGTTCGACGTGCCGAGCCTCGAGCAGTTGAACGAGACCGTCGACGGCGCGCGGCCGGGCAGTTTCGTCGAGGCCATCGCGAACGGTGCTTCGATCGGGCTGAAGGTGATGCTGAACGTCATCGCGGCACTGATTGCGTTCATCGGGTTGATCGCCCTGCTGAACGCGATCCTCTCGGCCATCGGCGGGCTGGCCGGCTTCCCGCAATTGTCGATGGAACTCGTCCTCGCCTACCTGTTCGCACCGGTAGCTTTCGTGATCGGCGTACCCTGGGACGAGGCATTCCGCGCCGGCACGTTCCTCGGCGAAAAAGTCATCCTCAACGAGTTCCTCGCTTACCTGCATTTCTCGCCGGAGATCGAAGACTTCAGCGAACGAGGCCAGGTGGCGATCACGGTTGCGTTGTGCGGCTTCGCCAACCTGACCGGCCTCGCGGTGCTGATTGCCGGGCTGAAGTCGATCGTTCCGGAGCGCGGCACCGAGGTGGCCAGGCTCGGACTCAAGGCCGTGCTCGCAGGCACGCTGGCAAACTTCCTGAGCGCCTCGATCGTCAGCGTGATCGTGGCGATCCAGGGCTAGCGCCGGCGTCACTCCGAGTAGGACGTCGTGCGATAGCGCAGGAACTCGAGCCGCTCCGACCAGTAGGTCTCCGGCAGGCCGCATTTCGTTTTCAGCGCGCGGAGAAATTGCCGCGAATCCGGCAGCATTTCCCAGACTTTCGGCAGGAAGGTCGCGCGGCGACCCTCGGCGACGATCACGAGGCCATCGATACCCGGCGTCAACCGGCGCAGGAGATCGGCCTCCCGGGAGACCGGTATCGATTCCAGCGGCGACAGCACGGACACCTCCAGGCGGATGCCACCCAGCTCCTGTTCGCCGACCGGCTCGAAACGCACGTCCCGGAACGCCGCCCTGAACGCCGAGTTCGACACGTCCTCCGCAAGCGGGCGGATTGCCTCGAGGATTCCGCAACAGCCGCGCAGCCGGCCCCCTGAGCGCAGGGTGGTGAAGGTTGCTGCCGTTGCCGCCAGCGCCGGCGGCAATTGGTCGCAGTCGACCGGCAGCGGCCGCCCGTGGACGAGCCCGTGTTCGATCGAGGCGCGCGCAAGACGCAGGAGCTCTGCGCCTGCGGCATCATCGGTGGTCGCAAGATCGGGCGCCGGGCGGTGCAAGGCTTGTGTGTTCATGACCCTCTAGTGGGGACAATTGGCCCTGTCTCAAGCGGAGCCAGGGGACAGTGACGTCAATTAATCGACGGGGCAATCGAGGTCACTGTCGCGTGATTATTGCTCCCGCTTGCCGGGATGCGGATAAGCGAAGATTCGTATTGCGCCGGGCGCGCTTTTGCGCCACGTTTGACCTCTTATTCGGTGTCGCAGTCGAAGCAGCGTGCCCTGCTGCTGCATTGAGGACGAGTTGCAGACCGATTCGAAACCATTCCGGCAGGATCCCGGCGGCGAAGCCGCCTCGCCGGCGCCGGAGTTCGAGCAAGCGGAAGCGGCGTGGAGCAGCGTACCGGCGGAGGCTGCCGCCCTGCAGCGCATTGCCACCGACACCGACTACCCGCTGCTGGACCGCGTCGCGGCGTTCGAGGACCTGATCGATGCGGAGGTCGGCGACACGGACCTCACGCGGGTACGCAACATCGAACGCGAGACGAACCTGCGCCAGCTGTACGTCAAGTTCGAGGGCGGCAACCCGTCCGGCACCCAGAAGGACCGCATCGCGTTCGCGCAGGCCAAGGATGCACTGCGTCGCGGTTTCGAGTGCATGACGCTCGCCACCTGCGGCAACTACGGCGCCGCGACCGCGCTCGCCGCCAGCCTCGCGGGGATTCGCTGCATCGTCTACATCCCCGAGGAGTACGCCGCCAGGCGGCTGCGGGAGATGACCCGCTACAACGCCGAAGTCGTGCGCGTTCCCGGCGACTACGAAGCGGCCGTGCAGGCATCCAGCGAGGCCGCGAGCCGCAAGGACTGGTACGACGCGAACCCGGGCGGCAACAACACGGCGCTGCAGCTCGCGGCCTACGGCGAGATTGCCCGCGAGATCTACGACGACATGCGCGACGCCCCCGCCGCGGTCGCCGTGCCGGTGTCCAACGGCACGCTGCTGGCGGGCATCTACCGCGGCTTCCTGAGCCTCTACCGCCGTGACAAGACCTCGCGCGTGCCGCACATGATCGCCGGCAGCACCTACAAGCAAAACCCGATCATCGCCGCGTACCTGAGCGGCGCCGACCACTGCGCGGATCTCGATCCCGCGCAGATCCGCGAGACCGAGATCAACGAACCGCTGGTCAACTGGCACTCGATCGACGGCGACCTCGCCCTGGCCGCGGTCCGCGACAGCGGCGGCTGGGCCGACTATGCCACCGACCGCGCACTCAGCGGTTATTCGCGGCTGCTGCGCGACGTGCAGGGCCTGAGCGTGCTCCCGGCGTCGACCGCCGGACTGCATGCGTTACTGACCTGGCACGCGAAGCAGGCATTGCCCGGCGACCGCTACGTCGCGATCCTCACCGGACGCAGGGTATGAGCACCTTCGTGCCGTTCGAAGGCGACGCCATCGTCTACTGCGAAGGCGGCTTCGGCAACACCTACGGCAAGACGGCGCACGGCCTGGTGCGATTCTCGCGCCGTTACCGGGTGCGCGCGGTCATCGACTCCACGCTCGCCGGCCGCGATGCCGGCGAATGCCTCGACGGCGAAGCCGAACGGCATTCCGGTCGTCGCCGGCATCGCGGCCGCCATGCAGGCCGCGGAGGCCACCGGTACTCCCGCCACGCATCTCGTCTTCGGCCTGGCACCGGACGGCGGGAGGCTGCCCGGCTTTGCCCGCGACGACCTGTTGGCCGCCCTGCACGCGGGTCTCAACGTCGACGCCGGGCTGCACGACTTCCTGGCCGACGATCCCGGGCTGGCCGCGGCGGCGCGGGAAGCGGGCGTGATGATACGCGACATCCGCCGCGGTCCGCCGCGCAGCGAACTCCACGCCTTCACGGGCAAGATCGAGCAAGTCACCGCGAAGATCGTCGCCGTGCTCGGCACCGACTCGGCCATCGGCAAGCGCACCACCGCGGTGCGCCTCGTCGAGGCCTTCGAAACGGCGGGCATCCGCGCGGAGCTGATCGGCACCGGCCAGACGTCGTGGCTGCAGGGCGTGCGCTACTCCATCGTCGAGGATGCGCTGGTGAGCGATTTCATGGCCGGCGAGATCGAGCACGCGGTGTGGTCCGCGTGGCACGAACAACACCCCGACGTGATCGTCCTGGAGGGCCAGGGCAGCCTGATGAACCCGGCCTATCCCGGCGGCTACGAATTGCTCGCCGCCGGCCGCCCGCACCTGGTCGTGCTGCAGCACGCACCGACACGCAGCACCTACGACGGTTTCCCCGACTACCCGCTGCATCCGCTCGCGCGGCAGATCGCCGCCATCGAGATGGTGTCCGACAAGCCGGTGGCGGCCATTACCCTCAACCACGAAGGGCTGGCCCGCGACGAGATTCCGGGGGTCCTCGAGAAGCTCTCCGCCGAGACCGGGTTGCCCGCCTTCGACGTGCTCGTCGGCGGCGCCGACGCGCTCGCGGCCGAGCTCGCATCGCGGCTGGGCCTGGCAGCGGACCGATGAACGCGGCAACCACTGCGCAGCCCGGGCCGCTCAGGGACCTGCTCGTCATCGATCGGCTCGAGGTCGAGGCGCCGAAGCTGGAAGCGGACCGGGTCATCGCGACCTACCGTGTGACCGCCGGCGGCGAGACGCATTCGACCGAGTACGAATACCACTACAACGAGGCCGTGTTCGACCCGGCCGATCCCGCCGATCGCAATCTCGCCGCCATGATGATGGCGCAGCCGGCGCTGAACTACGGGCTGTTCTGCCGCGAGATCGTGCTGCACGGCGTGCTGGACAGGCACGACCGCCGCTTCCTCACCAACTACGCGGCGCACACCGCACGCGAGATCTACGTCGACAAGTTCCTGGCAGCCAACCCGTTCCTCACCGGGCCGGCGGCCAGCCTGCCGGCGATGCGTCTCGAGACCTACCTGCAGGCGAAGCTGCTGTTTCCGGACGACTCCGGGAAAGTCACCGCCGCCTGGGACACCTCGCCAGACCGGGTCGCGGTACTCTCGAGCGGCGGCAAGGACAGCCTGCTGACGTACGGCCTGCTGCACGAGATCGGCGCCGAGGTACACCCGGTGTTCGTCAACGAGTCCGGCCGCCACTGGTTTACGGCGCTCAACGCGTGGCGCCACTTCGAGGCGCACGTGCCCCGTTCCGCGCGGGTCTGGACGAACTCGGACCGCCTGTTCGTGTGGATGCTGTCGCACCTGCCGTTCGTCCGCAAAGACCACGCGCGCGTGCGTGCCGACATCTACCCGATCCGGCTGTGGACGGTCGCCCTGTTCATCTTCGGCACGTTGCCCCTGGTGCGGCGCCGCGGCATCGGCCGCCTCATCCTCGGCAACGAGTTCGATTCCTCGTCGCGGCAGAGTCACAGCGGCATCACCCACTACGGCGCCGTCTACGACCAGAGCCGCTGGTTCGACGAGGCGCTGACGCGCTACTACCAGCGCAAGAACTGGAACCTCGTGCAGTTCTCCGTGCTGCGCCCGCTGTCGGAACTCCTGATCGAGAAGATCCTCTCGGAGCGTTACCCGGAGCTCCTGCGACTGCAGGTCTCCTGCCATTCCGCGCACGTCGAAGGTGAGCGGGCCCGCCCCTGCGGCAAGTGCGAGAAATGCCGCCGCGTGGTATCGATGCTCGCGGCGCTCGGTGCCGATCCCGGACAGTGCGGCTATGCGCCGGAGCAGGTCGCCGCCTGCCTCGAGGCGCTTCCCGCGCAGGGCACTCACCAGGAGCGGCCCGCCGCGCAGCACCTGCTGCACCTGCTTGCCGAGAAAGGGCTGCTGCAGCTCACGACGCCGGCAACCGCCCATCCCGAGGTGCTGGCGCTGCGCTTCGACCCGGAGCGTTCCCCGCACGACACCGTGCCGGCAGACCTGCGCCAGCGCCTGTACGGCATTTTCCTCGAACACGCCGACGGTGCCGTCGAACGGCGCGACCGTGCCTGGATCAGCACCGACCCGCTGTCGCACGAGGCCATCCGCCGCCCGCATGCGTTCGACCGGCGGCACGCCGACGCGGCGCCCGACGCTGCCGACCACGTCCGGCTCGGCCCTCTGACCTGGCCGGAGGCGGAAAAGCGCTTCCGGGAAATGGACGTGGCGCTATTGCCGGTCGGCGCGATCGAGCAACACGGCCCGCACCTGCCGCTGGACACCGATGCCTGGGACGCCGAGCGCATTTGCGACGACGTGGCGGCCGCCTGCAGCCATCCGCGGCCCATCGTGCTGCCGCTGGTCGCCTACGGCGTCTCCTACCACCACGACGATTTCCCGGGCACGCTGAGCATCAGCCCGGACACGCTGTCGCGCACGGTTTACGAGATCGGCGTTGCCGTCGCCCGCAACGGCATCACGAAGCTGCTGATCATCAACGGGCACGGCGGCAACTCGCCGGCCCTGCATTTCGCCGCGCAGATGATCAATCGTGACACGGGCATCTTCACGGCCGTCGATACCGGTGAGTCCAGCGACACGGACATCGACAGGCTCACCGAGACGCCCAACGACGTCCATGCCGGCGAGGTCGAGACGTCCACGACCCTCGCGTTGCGGCCGGAACTGGTGCGGATGGATCTCGCGAAGCCCGCGATACCGCGCTTCTCCAGTCACTACCTCGACTTCACCTCCAAGCGCAGCGTCGGCTGGTACGCGCACACCAAGAAGATCTCGGAGTCGGGCGTGCTCGGCGATCCGACGCTCGCCACCGCGGAAAAAGGCCGCGAGATGTGGCGTATCATGGTCGAGAATCTCGTCGAGTTCGTCGAAGACCTGCGGGGCCTGTCGCTCGACGAGATCCACCAGCGCCGTTACTAGTGTCCTGTTTGCGAATTACGCGACTCCACGCCTGGCTCGTGAACCTGCGGCTCGCGGAACCGTACACGGTCGCCTACGAGCACATCGATCACGCGCCCAACATCTTCCTGCGAATCGAGACCGACAAGGGGGTGGTCGGTCTCGGTTGCGTCAACCCGGACGAACCCGTCTGCGGTGAGACGCCGGAGAGCGTGCTCCGCGCGCTCGAGGGACCGGCAACGGAGGCACTGACCGGCGCCGACCCGCGTTTCGTGACCCGGCTGCGCGAACGGCTGAAGCCACTGCTGCCGGACGCGCCCGGCGCACGCGCCGGCGTCGACATGGCCCTCTACGACATTCTTGCGAAACTCGCCGGGCTGCCCGTCTACCAGTTGCTCGGCGGTTTTCGCGACCGCATCGCCACCAGCGTCACCGTCGGCATCCTGGACGAGGCCGACACCGTGCGCCGTGCCCGCGACTTCGTGGCACAGGGCTTTCGCGCACTGAAGCTCAAGGGCGGCGTCGACGTCGATGACGACATCGCGCGTGTGCTCGCGGTACGCGACGCGATCGGCGACAGGGTCGCGCTCAGGTTCGACGCCAACCAGGGCTACGGGGTAAAAGACTCGCTGCGTTTCATCGAGGCCACGCGCCGGGCCCGCCTCGAGCTCGTCGAACAACCGACCCCGCGTGCGGCGCTCGGCAAACTGGCTAAGGTCACGCGCAAGGCGCCGCTACCGATCATGGCGGACGAGAGCCTCATGGGCCTGCGCGATGCGTTCCGCATTGCACGCGGCGGCCTCGCCGACATGATCAACGTGAAGCTCATGAAGTGCGGCGGCATCGGGCCCGCCATGGAAATCGCGAGCGTCGCGCGCGCGGCCCGGATCGAGGTGATGGTCGGCTGCATGGACGAGAGTGCGCTCGGCATTGCCGCGGCGCTGCATTTTGCGTTGGCGCATCCTGCAGTCGAGTATGCGGACCTCGACGGCCACCTGGACCTGCTCGACGACCCGGCCGCCGGTGCGGTCGTCCTGAAGAACGGCATGTTGCGGCCGGGCATCGTGAAAGACCTCCAGCCGGATTGAGGGCAATCGATCGCGCAAGGCCGTGCCCGTCCTGCAACCCTTTCTGGCCTTTTCTGGGGTCGGACCATCACAAGTTGTTGATTTAATTTAAAAAAAAATCAACTGATGGGACCGTAACGCCGCTTAATCGCGCCATTTCGGGCTCCAAATTGCGCTTGTAACACCAGCTTCGACACAGGACTCCCGTTAAACCGGCGGTTCTGGCCCCAAAATGGCGCGATTAGCCCCCGATTGTCCCTCTCCCGTTGGAGAAATGCTTTTTAGGTCAGGGGGATAACTTGGTCCGACCCCGAGCCGCCCGAGCCGATTTTAGGTCAGGGGGATAACTTGGTCCGACCCCGAGCCGCCGAACCCCTGGTCGGTGAACTGACCGCGGTCGCCGGCGCTGCTCAGTCGCCGTCCCCGTCCGGCTCTTTTCCGGTCCGCTTCGGCCGCGTGCCGACGATATCGAACACCAGCCCGGCGAGCGCGTGCATACGGGTAACCCGGAAGACCACGCGGGAAAACGAGATCGGGCGGACTCGCCTGACCTCACGGATTCTCGGCAGCAACACGACGAGTACGATGCTTCTCAGCAGCGCGGAGACGGCAAACACGCCGAGCAGCGGGCTCAGCCATGCCAGTGACAGGCCGGCGATGTCGATCTGCACGGGCAGCGCGAGGCCGAGATAGCCGCCGAGCAGCGCGCCGCAGAAAATGCCCGTGCTCGCGAACACGTTGTGAACCGCGAGATAGGTCGCCCGGTTCTCCCGCGCGACCAGGTCGTACAGGAAGTTGCTCGCGCCCAGCGTGAATCCCGCCCACGAGAGACCGCTCAGCACCTGCACCAGCAACAGGTACCAGAAGTTCGGCGACACCAGCCACAGGAGCGGCATCAGCGGCAGCATCAGGCCGGTCACCGACAGGATGCGGCGGTTGCCGAAGGCATCGCTGATGCGGCCCCACTGCGTCAGCGTGAGGAACTGCGCCAGCACCGATATCCCTGTGTTGGCCATGAACTGGGCGTAGCTGAACTGCAGGTCGCGCAGCATGTACACGGCGAAGAACGGCGACGCGGTCGCGACCGAGAACTGCATCAGCGCGTAGAACACCGAGAATCGCGCGAAGTTCGATTTGCGCAGCTTGCGCCACCAGGACTCGCGGGCCGGTAGTTGCAGCGCCGCCACGTGGCCGGCCGGGTCCTGCATGCGCGCCAGGTGGTAGGTGCTGATGCCGCGCGCCAGCATCGCGACGCCGAACAGCGCCAGGAAGCCGGTCAACGTCTTGCCGGCCGCCGTCGTGCCGTGCAGGACCAGGCCACCGGCCGCGAGCGACACGAAGGTGACTGCGGACACGACGCTCGTCCGGCGCGCAAAAAAACGGCCGCGGCGTTTCATCGGCACGAGATCGCCCATCAGGCTCGCCCACTGCGGCGCGGCGAGGTGCGCGCCGCACTGGTAGACGACCACGGAGGCGATCAGCAGCGGCACCGCGGCCGAGGGGAACAGTAACGGCAACAGCGTGATCGGCAGCCACGCCAGTGCCTGCAGGCCCGCGCCGGCGAGGATGATCGGCTTGCGCCGCCCGGCCAGGCGGCCCAGCCACGCCGAGACGATCTGCGCCAGCGAGCCGAGCAGCGGCGGCAACGAGGCGAGCAGGCCGATCTGCGGCGTGGATGCTTTCAGGAACAGGGCGAAAGCGGACAGGTAGGTCTCGCCAATGCCCATCATCACGGCGTACGCCGCGGCATCCTTCATGGAATGCTGCAGGGAAACTTCGGTGCTTGCCGCTTCCGCCGATTCTCTCGTCGGCTGGTTCATCGCGTCAGACGTTCAGCAGCAGGTGTTCGCGCTCCCAGGGACTGATCTCGCGATGGAACAGCCGCATCTCCTCGCGCTTGATCTCGTCGAAGATCATGCAGAAATGCTCGCCCAGGATCTCGTGGATGTCCACCGCCGCTTCGAACGTCGTCAGCGCCTCGTCGAGCGTCAGCGGGATCGGGTACGCGTCCTCGTCCGGCTCGCCGGCTTCGGGCGGGCCCGGATCGATGTGCTTCACGACACCGAGGTAACCGCAGGTCAGGCCAACGGCGATCGCGATATACGGGTTCGCGTCCACGCCGACGACGCGGTTCTCGAGCCGCCGGTCTTCCGGGCGCGAGTTCGGCACGCGCAGGCCGGTCGCGCGGTTGTCGTAGCCCCACGCGAAGTTCGTCGGCGCGCTGGATTCCTCGTCGAGGAAGCGCCGGTAGCTGTTCACGTAAGGCGCGATCAGCGGCATCGACTGCGGCAGGTAATGCTGGCTGCCGCCGATGAAGTGGCGGAAGAACTCGCTCTCCGTGCCGTCGGCGTTGCTGAACAGGTTGTTGCCGGTCGCGACGTCGACCACGCTCTGGTGCACGTGCATCGCCGAACCCGGCTGGTCGCGCATCGGCTTGGCCATGAACGTCGCGAACATGTCGTGGTTCAGCGCCGCTTCGCGAATGATCCGCTTGAAGAAGAACACCTGGTCCGCGAGCAGCAGCGGGTCGCCGTGGCTGAGGTTGATCTCGACCTGCCCGGCGCCGTCTTCCTGGATGACCGTGTCGATGGCGAGGCCCGCGTCCTCCGCGAACTTGTAGACCGTGTCGATGACGGGGCCGTAATCGTCCACCGCCGACATGGAATAGGACTGCCGGCTGCTGCGGCGGCGACCGGTCCGCCCCATCGGCGCCTCGATCGGTTCGTTGGGGTCGGTGTTGGGCTTGATGAGGTAAAACTCGAGCTCTGGGGAGACCACCGGCGCCCAGCCACGGTCGGCGTAGAGCTGGATCACGTTCTTCAGCAGCTGTCGCGGGGCAATGCCGACCGCCACGCCGTCCCGGCTGTAGAGGTCGTGGATCACCTGCAGCGTCGGTTCCTTCGCCCACGGCACGGCCTTCGCCGTCGACATGTCGGGCCGCAGCACGAGGTCGCCTTCGGCCCACTGGTTGTCGATGTCCATCTCGACGTCGATGCCGGTTATCGTCTGGTAGAAGATCGAGACCGGCAGGTGGATGACGTGGTCGGGGCTGAACTTCTTGGCGGGCATGGCCTTGCCGCGCGACATGCCCGCGAGGTCCGGCACGATGCACTCCACTTCGTCGATATCGCTGCCGCCGCTGTACGCCTTGAACGCCTCGGGCAGTTCGTCGAGCCAGTCGTATTTGTGGTTACTGATGTCGATCACCCGCTAATGAAACCGCCGAAATCATACTCTAACAATCCGCGGACGGTGACCCTAATTGCCGGCAACGATCACATCGTCGAGCGGCCGCCGCGCCGACATGGGCATGGGCGCCGCCCTGCCGAAACGGACCACGAGATCGGGACGGCGACCGGGCATGCCGAGCCAGTCGGCGAACGCAGGCCGCACCGACGGCACCTCGACCGGCATGTTCACGTGCGCGTGCCGGATGCCGAGCGCCGTCGCCCGCAGCGCAAACCGTTCGAAGCTGCGCCCGGCATCGATCCAGCCCGCCGGGCTTTCCGCGCCGGCCGCGAACACGGCGAGCCCCGCGGAGGAGCGCAGCTGCTTCGCGAGCTTTTTTTCCTCCGCGCCCTTCCTGAAGGCCAGGTCGAAGACGATCGGTCCCAGCCAGTCCGGCACGCTGGGGTTGCCGGTACATTTGCCGAACAACCCGTCGCCCGTCTCGAGCGCGGCCGACGGGTTGAAGCGTATCCACGTTTTGAGCTCGCGGACGAAGGCCGGATCGTCGACCTGCGCACTGTTGCCCGCGACGATGAACTCGAGCGCCTTGTCGAGTTCGGGTCGTTCGGTGATGAAGACCACGTCGACGCCGGGCCGCGCTGCCGCGCGTTCGAGCTCGCGCACCTCGTCGCCGCTCAATGGCCGGCCGTCGTAGACCGAGCGCGTGGACTGCCGGGTGGGGATCGCGTCGCGGAGCGCCGTGTCGCTCGTTGCGCCGCGGCCGAGCGCCACGCGGATCCAGGTACCGTCGGCGCCCTCGTCGCGGATGGCAACGTCCGCCGGCCGGCCGCTCGCGTTGGCGGCGACCACCAGGTTCTCCACGGCACAGCCCAGCGTGACGTAGAGGTGATGGTCGTCGGGATCGACGACCGGCGTCCGCCGGGAGAAATCGGGGATAACGTCAACCGTGTCGTCGCCGAGGCGGAACTTCCATGGCTGGGTGTTGTGGGAATTCGGCGCGAGCGTCGCGAAGCGCACGAAGTCGCGCAGCCCCGGCTCCGGCGGCAAAGCGGCGCGCAGGGCATTGACCACATCGTCGTAGGTCCTCATCTGCCTCCTACTCCATCCAGGTTGACGGCTGTTGCTGCGGAACCACCACTTTGCCGGCGCGGCGCCGGAAAAAGCAATAAACAATCGGCGCCGGTACTCCTACAATGCGCCCATGAGCAGGGACACGTCGACATCGGTATCGCCCGCGCAACGCGGCTACACGATGCCCGCCGAGTGGTCGCCACACCAGGGCACCTGGATATCGTGGCCGCACAAGCGCGAGAGCTGGCCCGGCAAGTTCGAGCCGGTGGAGCCGGTCATGGTGCGCTTCGTCGCCGCGCTGTCGGCCCACGAGGTGGTGCGCATCAACGTGCTGGATGCGGCGCACGAGAGGCACGTCGGCGAGCTGCTGGAGGGGCACGCCAATGCGGCCAACGTCCGCTTCCACCGCTTCCCGACCAACGACGCCTGGTGCCGCGACCACGGCGCGATCTTCGTCACCCGCGAGGGGGCCGGCGGTCCCGAGGGCCTGGCGCTCGACTTCCGTTTCAACGCCTGGGGCGGCAAGTACCCGCCCTTCGACCTCGACGACGCGATCCCGCCGCAGATGGCCGGCGCGCTCGGCGTGCCCTGCGAATCGATCGACATGGTGCTGGAGGGCGGCTCCATCGAGGTCAATGGCGCCGGCGCGCTGCTGACGACCGAGCAGTGCCTGCTGCACCCGAACCGCAACCCGGCGATGACGCGCGACGACATCGAGGCACGCCTCCGCGACTGCCTCGGGGTCGGGCAGATCATCTGGCTCGGCGACGGCATCGTCGGCGACGATACCGACGGTCACGTGGACGATCTCACGCGCTTCGTCGCCGCGGACGTCGTCGTCACGGTCGTCGAGCGCGACCGCACGGACGACAACTACGAAGCCCTCGCGGAGAACCGCGAGCGACTCGACACGGTCCGCCTGGCCGACGGCCGGCCGCTCACGGTGCACGAGATGCAGATGCCCGGCCCGGTCGTCTACGAGGGCGACCGCCTGCCGGCCAGCTACGCGAACTTCTACATCGGCAATCGCAGCGTCGTCATGCCGGCGTTCAGCGACCCTGCCGACGACGCCGCGCGCCGCGTGCTCGCCACCTGTTTCCCGGGCAGGGAGGTCGTCGCGATCGACTGCTCGGACCTGGTGCTCGGCCTCGGCACGTTTCACTGCCTCACGCAACAAATTCCGGTGTTTGATCGGCAAGCGTAGCTTCTACTGACTCATGCGCCGGGTTCCTGTGTTTAAATAGCGGGTTTCCGCCGGTGCTGGAGACGCGCCGGAGCCCTCCCGCAACTCGTCACCAGGATGGAGTAGCATCGATGACCGCTATCCGCGATTTCATTCATCACCATTACCGTCACTTCAACGCCGCCGCACTCGTCGACGCCGCCGATGCCTACAAGCGGCACCTGGACGACGGCGGCGTGATGTTCATGACGCTGGCCGGCGCGATGAGCACGGCCGAGCTCGGCCTGTCGCTGGCCGAGATGATTCGCAAGGACAAGGTGCATGCCATCTGCTGCACGGGCGCGAACCTCGAGGAGGACATCTTCAATCTCGTCGCGCACGATCACTACGTGCGGGTCCCGCATTACCGGGAGCTCACCGCGGCCGACGAGGAAGAGCTGCTGTCCCGGCACCTGAACCGCGTGACCGACACCTGCATCCCGGAAGAAGAAGCGATCCGCCGCATCGAGGACATCGTGCTGGACCTGTGGCTCGACGCGGACACGAACGGCAAGGCGTACTTTCCGCACGAGTTCATGTACCAGATGATCCGCTCCGGCCGGCTCGAGGAGCACCACCAGATCGACGCCAGCGACAGCTGGCTGGTGGCGGCCTGCGAGAAGAACCTGCCGATCATCGTGCCCGGCTGGGAGGACTCGACCCTCGGCAACATCTTTGCGTCGCACTGCATCACCGGTGAGATCGAAAACGTGCACACGGTCCGCAGCGGCATCGAGTACATGATCATGCTCGCCGACTGGTACACGAACACGTCGCAGGACGCGTCGATCGGCTTCTTCCAGATCGGCGGCGGCATCGCGGGTGACTTCCCGATCTGTGTCGTGCCGATGCTGCAGCAGGACCTGCAGCGCGAGGACACGCCGCGCTGGGGCTATTTCTGCCAGATCAGCGACTCGACGACGAGCTACGGCTCGTACTCCGGCGCGGTACCGAACGAGAAGATCACCTGGGGCAAGCTCTCCGCCGACACGCCGAAGTTCATCATCGAGTCCGACGCCACGATCGTCGCGCCGCTGATCTTCGCGTCGGTACTCGAACAGTGATGACGGTAGCGCCGCGATGACATCAAGCAACGACTGGTCGATCGACGACGCGGCGGACCTGTACCGCGTCCCTGCCTGGAGCGACGGATTCTTCACGATCAACGAGAAAGGTCACGTCGCGGTACAGCCGTTCGACGACAATCCGCTCACGATCGACGTCATGGACGTAATCGCCGAGGCCCGGCGGCGCAACGTCGGTTTCCCGCTGCTGCTGCGCTTCCAGGACATCCTGCATGCGCGGGTGCGGCGCCTGAACCAGGCGTTTGCCGAGGCCATCGACTACGCGGGCTACGGCAACATCTACCGCGGCGTCTATCCCATCAAGGTCAACCAGCTGCACGAAGTCGTCGAAGAAGTGCTCGACGCGGGCAAGCCGTACGGGCTCGGGCTGGAATGCGGCTCGAAAGCGGAACTGCTCGCCACGCTGCCGCACCTCGAGTCCGACGACAGCCTGCTCGTCTGCAACGGCGTGAAGGACGCGGCGATGCTGTCGCTGATCGTCGCGGCGCAGCGGCTGGGCAAGAACGTCGTGCCCGTGATGGAGAAATACGTCGAGTTCGAACAGCTGATGGCGATCGCGGCACGCGAGGAACAAAAGGCGTCGTTCGGCGTGCGCATCCGGCTCAGGACCAGCGGCGCCGGCCGGTGGGCGGAGTCCGGCGGCTACCGCTCCAAGTTCGGCGTATCACTGCCCGAATTGATGGACCTCGTCGAGCGCCTCGAGGCCGAGGACAGCCGCGAGTCCTTCGTACTGCTGCACTTTCACCTGGGCAGCCAGATCTCCGACATCCAGCAGCTGCGCTCGGCAGCCAAGGAAATGTCGCAGATCTACGCCGAGCTGATCGCCCGCGGCATCCCCATCCGTTACCTGGACGTCGGCGGCGGCGTCGGCGTCAGCTACACGGGCGGCTTCGAGGAAGGCAGCATCAACTACAGCCTGCAGGAGTACGCCAACGCGGTCGTGTCGGCCATCAAGGAAGTCTGCGACGAGCGGCAGGTGCCGCAGCCGATCCTCGTCTCGGAGAGCGGCAGGGCGATGACGGCGCATCACTCCATGCTCGTGGTCGAGACGCTCGGCGCGTTCCGCAAGGACCGTTCCGAGAGCGATTACGAGCCGCCCGCCGGCGCACACCGGCTGGTGCATGCGCTGCACGAGACGCTGGCCTGGCTGCGCCACGAAGCCTCCGCGGAGACGCCGGCCGCGGAACTGCTCGAGGCGTACCACGACGTCGAGAGCATTCACGAAGAGGCTTCCACCCTGTTCGGCATGGGCTATCTACCGCTGGTGGACAACGCCAGCATCGAGCGGCTCTACTGGAGTGCCTGCTCGAACGCCCTGCGCCTGCTGCGCGCAGCGGACCTCGAGCCGGTGCCGCCCGAGGTGCCGGCGCTCGAGGACAAGCTCGTCGACCAGTACCTGTGCAATTTCTCGGTGTTCCAGTCGATGCTCGATCACTGGGCCATCGACCAGCCGTTCCCGGTAATGCCGCTCGCGCGCCTCGACGAACGGCCGACGCGGCGGACCCTGCTCGTCGACCTGACCTGCGACTCGGACGGCAAGGTGAGCCAGTACGTCTCGTCGAACGAGGACAAGAACTACCTGGAGCTGCACGCGCTGGAAGCCGGCGAGCCTTATTATCTCGGCGTGTTCATGATGGGCGCCTACCAGGACATCATGGGCGATGCGCACAACCTGTTCGGCCGCGTGTCCGAGATTCATGTCTACGCCGACGCCGAGGAGGACAACAACTTCTGGCTGGAGAAGATCATTCCCGGCACGGAGATCGAGAGCATCCTGGCGACCGTGCAGTACTTCCCCAACGATCTCCGGCGCCGCATGCAGGACATCATCAAGCAGAAGATCGACGCGGGCGTCGTCCGGCCGACCCGGGGCATGCAGATACTCGAGCAGTACATGGCGTGTTTCAAGTCGCAGACGTATTTCGATACCGGCGCCGAACAGTGAGGTAACGACCGTCATGGGCAAAGGCAAGGTGGAACAATCGGTGAAGGTCGGCGTCGTGCAGATGCGCATGTCCGAAAACCCCGACGAGAACATGGAGAAGGCGCTGGCGATGACGCGCGAGGCCATCGGCAAGGGCGCCGAGGTCGTCTGCCTGCCGGAGCTTTTCCGGTCGCGGTATTTCTGCCAGACCGAGGATGCGGACTTCTTCGCACTTGCCGAGCCGATTCCCGGCCCGAGCACGGCAGCGTTCGAGCAGGTCGCGGCGGAGAGCGGCGCCGCGATTCTCGTGAGTCTCTTCGAGCGGCGCGCGGCGGGCCTGTACCACAACACCCTGGCGGTCATCGACGGCAACAAGGGTTACGTCGGCAAATACCGCAAGATGCACATCCCCGACGATCCGCGCTTCTACGAAAAGTTCTATTTCACGCCGGGCGACCTCGGGTTCCGGGCCTTTACCACGGAGAAAGCCAGCCTCGGCACGCTCATCTGCTGGGACCAGTGGTACCCGGAAGCGGCGCGGCTGACGGCGCTCAAGGGCGCCGAGATCCTGTTCTACCCGACGGCGATCGGCTGGCATCCCGAGGAAAAGGACGCAGTCGGCGCCGCCCAGTACCTGGCGTGGGAGACGATGCAGCGCTCGCACGCCGTTGCGAACGGCTGTTTCGTCGTCGCCGTGAATCGCGCGGGGTTCGAACCCGACCCGGCCAGCGACGGCGGCATCGAGTTCTGGGGGCAGAGCTTCATCGCGGCACCGGACGGCCACATCGTGCACAAGGCGCCGCAGGACGAGGACTACGTGTTCGTCGAGGAACTGGACCTCGGTGCCGTTGCGACGATGCGCCACGGCTGGCCGTTCTTCCGCGACCGGCGCATCGATGCCTACGAGGGCATCACCCGGCGCTTCATCGACGGCGAAGAATAAGCACAGACCGCTGTCGCCGGGCCAGCGGCAGGGCGCCGGCTGCCGGGAGGACCCGGCTCGCGCCGGGTCCGTTTACTGCCCTGGCAGGGCCCGCGTCAGCGGGCGCTGGCTGCCTTTACTTCCCACATGTAGTCTTCGTGGGCACTGCAGATCTCGGTGAACGTATCGCCGAGCGGGTTGTCCGTCAGCGCCTGGTTGATCTCCGAGCGGGCCGCCATCAATGACTTCATGTCACTGGCGGTCATGGTGGCGACACGACGCACGTGACCGCCGACGATGTGCTCGAGGTATCCCCAGGACGTGAGCTTGCCGTCGTCCACCAGCTTGTCGTACACGGGCGCGAACACCTGCTTGACGATTGCATCGGCCTGGGCTTCGCGGCTGTCGCATACGAAGTACACCGAGAACACGGCCTTGCCGGGTTCCGTTTTACCGGCCATGCCGGCGACGCTGCGCCAGATGTAGTCCTCGTGCTTGTTGCAGATCTTGCTGGCCTCGGTATTCAGCTTCGCGTTCTTCGCGTCGATCTGATCAGCGATCTTCGTCTGTGCATCCAGCAATGCCGCGATCGACGGTGCGACGTAGAACATCCCCCGGCGCCACTTGCCACCGGTGTGGTGCGCGTAATAGCTGTAGCTGGACAAGGTGCCGTCAGCCACGGCGGCATCGTAGATCGGCTTGTCGAGCTGCATGAATATTTCGTCGGCACGGTCCTGCCCGGCCAGGTCGCAGACCGAGTAGGTGCCGTACACGAACGTTTCGGCGGGTTCGTCCGCTGCCTGGACCGTACCCGCGACAACGAGCAATAAGCAGCCCTGGAGCGCAAGGGCTCCCTTGAACAGGTTCTTCAT
This sequence comes from uncultured Gammaproteobacteria bacterium, assembly GCA_963712755.1. Lineage (GTDB taxonomy): Bacteria > Pseudomonadota > Gammaproteobacteria > Steroidobacterales > Woeseiaceae > UBA1847. The sequence continues at coordinate 405,449 of CAVQIY010000003.1, forward strand.
TGAATTTCTCCCCTATGCCGGGCTTCGTACTGGCCCGGTTGCAGTTCACCCAGTATAGACCCGTTTCCCGGCAGGCGAGCGTCTATCTCCCCCGTCGCCGGTGCGGCGGCCTCCGGCCATGCCCGTACACAGTGATGCGAAAAGCATCAGTCCTTCATCACCCGGCCATCAGGCGGCTGCACGGCCGGCACGCCATCCTTGTTGCCGGTCTCGATGACAACAAGGCACAGACGCGATGAACACGAACATCCTGGGAACAAACCGCATGAGGTTGCCGCTGCCTGGGCTTCTCCTGGTATTGGCCGGCTGCAGCGCGTCAACGGCCAACGAACCCGATTGCCAGTTCGACGAGGGCTGGCTGCCCGGCGAGTGCCCTGTCGAGGTACCGCGCCTGGTGTGGCCTTCCGGCACATGGCGCGGCACCGATGCGGCGGGCCGGGACGTGCTGCTGCTGGTGTCGGCCGGCGGCACTTTCCAGTATGTCGATGGTGCGCAAAACCAGGGTTCCGGCTATTTCACCCCGGTGAGCCGGGTGGCAGCCGACTTCGACCTCGTAACGCCGCTTGACCAGCCCTTCGCGGACGGCTCGACGCTCGCGAACTGCAGCTTGACGGGCAGCCTGGTCATCGAGGTAAGCATGGACCTGGACCTGTCCTGCGAGACGGCCGGTGGCCTCGGGTTCGCCACGACACTGGCACTGGAATACGACCCCGTTTACGAACGCGACTCGTCGCTGCAGGCGGTGTCCGGCAACTACCAGACGCAGGCGGGTAACGTGCTGAGCATCGCCCCGGACGGCCTGCTGTTCCTGCAGGACGCGGCGACCGGCTGCGTCGTCAATGGCCAGGTCAGCGTCATTACCATGGCCGCGAATCTCTACAACGTCGCGCTGCAGTACGACAGCTGCACGGGCGCGGACGAGCGGCTCAACGGTTCGCAGTTCTACGGCTTCGCGCAACTCGACGACACCAGGCCGCCGGAAGTCCTGGTCATCGCCGTGATCGGCGGTGTCGGGGACCTGGTCGCGGCATCGTTCGAGCGGGCCGTGCGGCTGTAAATTCCGCACCGGCAGCAACCGCGGTCACCCTGCGCGTCGCTTTATTCGCTTTGCAGCGCGGCTGCCCAGGCCGCATCGAGCAGGGCCTGCGTCCGCTCGGTGGCCGTCATCCACTGCTCACGCAACGACGGGTCCGCAGCGGCCGCCGCCATGTCCTCGAACATCAGTGCGGCACCGGGCCTGGCGGACGGGATGTTGATCTCCTCCGACTCACCGCGGCCCCAGCCACCCTTGCGGTAAAGGAAGTCCGCCGAGCCGTCGCGGTTCTGGCTGAGGAAGTCGTCGATGTTGATGACGCCCCCGGTCCCGGTGATGCGCAGGTCCATGACGACCGCGCCGGAGTCGAAGCCGCAGTTCCAGGTGGACGTCGAACCGTCCGTGAAACGGAGCACGCCCGAACCGCTTATCGCGGCGCCGGTCTGCGGCGTCCCGCCGCAGGTGCGCACTCGCGGTGTCGAGCACGACGCCGGGCGGCAGGTACTCCACCGCCGCGCGCATGTTGTACCAGCCGGCGTCGCCGATGGCCCCCATCGGCTCGAGCTCGGGATTGAAACGGATGTTGCCGCGATCCGCGAGATTGAACTGGAACGCCGAGGCGACCGACCACACGAAGCCCAGCCTCTCCTCGCGGCGCTGCCGGATATCGAGGGTGCGCGGATGGTGCACGAAGTGGGTGCCGTCCATGAAGGCCACGCCGTTGTCGCGGCACGCGGCCGCGATGCGCCTGACCGAGGGCAGGCTGGCGAACGGTTTCTCGCCGAGCACGTGCTTGCCGCCTTTCGCCGCGGCGACGCAGATCTCCTCGCGAACGCTGGTCGGCGTCGCGACGTAGATGGCGTCGATCGTGTCCGAGCCGATCATTTCCTCCCAGGAATCGAAAGCACTCGGTACGTCGTGCGTCTCTGCGAACGCGCGCGCGGTCTCCAGGCGCCGGCTCGAGACGGCGCCGATCTCCGCAGCATCCGCCATCTTTATCATGCCTGCCATGGAATTGGCGATGCCGCCCGTGCCGACGATGCCCCAGCGCAGGGTCTTCACCGGCTCGGCCCACGCCATTCCGGAGCGGCCGAACGGGGTGGTGCCGAAAAGGGTGGCCAACGTGGTGGCCCCGGCCGCCTGCAGAACCTGCCGTCGGGTTCGGTCGAATGTGGCCATGTCGTCTCCGCGATCGTATGCGTTGCAACGGTACCGTAAATTACCCGTTTTCTGCGCCTGATCAAACGCCTTGCCGGGGCGGCCGTCACGGAAGTTGCAGGAATCTTTGCGAGCCCGGGGAAAGTCTCGCCGGGGCGCAGGCTTGCGGGTGACGTCAGGTTACACGGATACCGCGGGATGCGCCGTTCCCGCGCTGACGGGCAATTATCAGGAGGCGCTCAGGGTCGAGGCGATCCCTATCACCGCGATTATCGCCAGTATCGCCAGGACGATATTGCGGTCCCTGGCATCTTGCTCGGCGTGTATGCGCTCCCATTCTTCCCACTTGGTGGTCACTGCCTTTCTCCCTATTGCACCCTGCAATATCGATTGTGATTAGACGAGCCGGGAGGGCATTTTGGTAGACGGGATTTCCCGTATTTTCCTTCGATTTTCAGCGACGAGGCGCGGTCTCCTCGCCGCGCGGAGCGGTCCCTGCCGCGACCGTCTGCAGCTCCTCCAGGGACCATGCCTGCGGCTTGCCGGCGAACAGGGCCTTGGTCGCCGACCAGGTGTCGCGGAACAGCGCCGAGTTCCGGTAGGCATCGAGGTGCGCGGCCGACGTCCAGACGCTGTACGTGAAAAATACCTCGGGACAGCCGGCTTCGTTGTACAGCCGCAACTGCTGGCAGCCCTCGAAACGCCGGATTAAGTGCTTGGATGCATTGAAAATATCGAGGAACGCCGCGCGCTCATCCGGGCGCATGTGCATCCTGACGATTCGGGTGATCATTAGACTATGGTCTCGTTCATGCCGCGTGTGCCGCGCCACAGACTACTTGCTATTCCCCCGGCATTAAAGCCGCTGCAGGACTTTGATAATCATGCGTTTCGGTTCTGTCTTATACTTTGGGGCCACGACAACAAGAAATAATCGCGGCGCACGCAGCCGCGTCCGAGAGCACAGCCCACGATGACGAAGTTTCCGAAGAAATCGATCGACGACTGGCGCGAACTGGCAGGCAAGGAATGCAAGGGCCGGTCACCCGATGAGCTGACCTGGGACACCCCGGAAGGGATCGCGGTAAAGCCCCTGTACACCGCGGCAGATCTCGCCGACGTCGAGTACCTGGACTCGCTCCCGGGAATGGCGCCGTTCGTGCGCGGGCCCAAGGCGACGATGTACGCGGGCCGGCCGTGGACGGTGCGCCAGTACGCCGGTTTCTCCACCGCCGAGGAATCCAACGCCTTCTACCGGAAGAACCTCGCGGGCGGCCAAACCGGGCTGTCGGTCGCGTTCGATCTCGCGACGCATCGCGGCTACGACTCGGATCACCCTCGCGTCGTCGGTGACGTGGGCAAGGCGGGTGTCGCGATCGACAGCGTCGAGGACATGAAGATCCTGTTCGACGGCATACCGCTCGACAAGATGTCGGTCTCCATGACGATGAACGGGGCCGCGTTGCCGATCATGGCTATGTACATCGTCGCCGGCGAGGAACAGGGCGCCTCGCCCGCGCAGCTCGCCGGGACGCTGCAGAACGACATCCTCAAGGAGTTCATGGTCCGCAACACCTATATCTACCCGCCCGCGCCTTCCATGCGGATCGTGTCGGACATCATTGCCTACACGTCGGCCAACATGCCGCGCTTCAATTCGATCTCCATTTCCGGCTACCACATGCAGGAAGCCGGCGCGACCTGCGCGCAGGAACTGGCGTACACGATCGCCGACGGCATCGAGTACGTGCGCGCGGCGATCGACAGCGGCCTCGACGTGGATGCGTTCGCGCCGCGGCTGTCGTTCTTCTTCGCGATCGGCATGAACTTCTTCATGGAGATCGCGAAGCTGCGTGCCGCGCGGCTGCTGTGGTCGACGCTCATGGCCGAGAAGTTCTCGCCCAGGGACCCGCGCTCACTGATGCTGCGCACGCATTGCCAGACGTCCGGCGTCAGCCTCACGGCGAAGAGCCCGCACACCAACATCGTCCGCACGGCAGTGGAAGCGATGGCGGCCGCGCTGGGTGGCACGCAGTCGCTGCACACCAACTCGTTCGACGAGGCGCTCGCGCTGCCGACGGAGTTTTCGGCCCGCATCGCGCGCAATACGCAGCTCGTGCTGCAGGAAGAAACCGGTATCACGAAAGTGGTGGATCCGCTGGCGGGCTCCTACTACGTGGAAAAACTGACGAGCGACCTCGCCGCCGTGGCGCGCAAACTCATCGACGAGGTCGAGGAGATGGGCGGCATGACGCGGGCGGTCGAGACCGGCATGCCGAAGCTGCGCATCGAGGAATCCGCCGCGCGGCGCCAGGCCCGCATCGACCGCGGCGACGAGACGATCGTGGGCGTCAACAAGTACCAGCACGACGAAGAATCGCAAATCGAAATACTCGACATCGACAATGCCGCCGTGCGCGAGTCGCAGATCCGGCGGCTCGGAAAAGTGCGCGAAAGCCGCGACGATGCGGCCTGCAACGCGGCCCTGGACGCCCTGACCGGGGCGGCGGAGAACAAGACCGGCAACCTGCTCGCGCTCGCCGTCGACGCCGCGCGGGCAAGGGCGACGGTCGGCGAGATTTCCGATGCGCTCGAAAAAGTTTACGGGCGGCATCGCGCCGTCACCCAGTCGATTTCGGGGGTTTATGGCGCCGTGTACGAGAATGACGAAGCATTTGTTTCGCTGCGGCAGCGGGTCGTCGAGTTCGAGAAGGCCGAAGGCCGCCGCCCGCGCATACTGATCTGCAAGCTCGGGCAGGATGGGCACGACCGGGGCGCGAAAGTGATCGCGACGGCGTTCGCCGACATCGGCTTCGACGTCGACATCGGGCCGCTGTTCCAGACACCCGACGAGGCCGTCCGTGAAGCGATCGAGAACGACGTCCACATTATCGGTATCTCGACCCAGGCCGCCGGCCACAAGACGCTGGTGCCGCAGGTCATCGCCGGCCTCGAGAAGGAAGGCGCGGACGACATCGTCGTGGTTTGCGGCGGCGTCATCCCGCCGCAGGACCACGCAGCACTGCTCGAGGGCGGCGTGTCCGCCGTCTTCGCGCCCGGCACCAACATACTGGAGGCCGCGAACGAAGTGCTCGAGATCATCGAAAAACGCCGGCCCGCCGCGTAAGGCGCCGGCACCGACAACAATTGGGGGCGTCGAAGGGGCGCGACGCAGACAGGGTGGAACATGCATGAAGTAATCGAAGAACTCGAAAAAAGACGCCAGGCGGCCGCACTGGGTGGCGGCCAGAACCGGATCGACGTGCAGCACAGTCGCGGCAAGCTGACCGCGCGCGAGCGCATCGACCTGCTGCTCGACGAGGGCAGTTTCGAGGAATGGGACACGTTCGTCGAGCACCGCTGTACCGATTTCGGCATGGCGGACAAGAAGGTTCCCGGCGACGGCGTGGTCACCGGCACCGGCACGCTCAACGGCCGGCTCGTTTTCGTTTTCAGCCAGGACTTCACCGTTTTCGGCGGCTCGCTGTCCGAGGCGCATGCCGAGAAGATCTGCAAGCTCATGGACCAGGCCATGAAGGTCGGCGCGCCCGTGATCGGCCTGAACGATTCGGGTGGCGCCCGCATCCAGGAAGGCGTGGCATCGCTGGGCGGTTACGCGGAAGTCTTCCAGCGCAACGTGCTGGCGTCGGGCGTCATTCCGCAGATCTCGGTCATCATGGGCCCGTGCGCCGGCGGCGCCGTCTACTCGCCCGCGATGACCGACTTCATCTTCATGGTGAAGGACTCCTCCTACATGTTCGTCACGGGACCCGAGGTGGTAAAGACCGTGACCCACGAATCGGTCACCGCGGAGCAACTCGGCGGCGCGCAAACGCACTCGACCATCTCCGGTGTCTGTGACCGCGCGTACGAAAACGACGTCGAGACGTTGCTGATGGTGCGCCGGTTCGTTAACTACCTGCCGTCGAACAACCGCGAGCAGGCGCCGCACCGGCCGACCCCTGACCCGGTCGATCGCCTGGAGATGTCGCTCGACACGCTCGTGCCGGACAACCCGGCCATGCCGTACGACATGAAGGAACTCATTTACAAGGTCGCGGACGACTACGAGTTCTGGGAACTGCAGCCGGACCACGCGAAGAACATCATCATCGGCTTCATCCGCATGGAAGGCCACACGGTCGGCGTCGTCGCCAACCAGCCCGACGTGCTGGCCGGTTGCCTGGACATCAGGTCGTCGATCAAGGGTGGCCGTTTCGTGCGTTTTTGCGACGCCTTCAACATCCCTATCCTGACCTTCGTCGACGTGCCGGGATTCCTGCCCGGCACGGCGCAGGAGCACGGCGGCATCATCAAGCACGGCGCGAAACTGCTGTTCGCCTACGCCGAGGCCACGGTGCCGAAAGTCACCGTCATCACCCGCAAAGCCTACGGCGGCGCCTACGACGTCATGTCCTCCAAGCACCTGCGCGGCGACGTCAACCTCGCCTGGCCGAGTGCCGAGATCGCCGTGATGGGGCCCAAGGGCGCGGTGGAGATCATCTTCCGCGAGGACATCGGCGACAACGAGAAGATTGCCCGGCGCACCGAGGAGTACCGCCAGAAGTTCGCCAATCCGTTCGTCGCCGGCAGCCGCGGCTACATCGACGACGTAATCGCGCCGCATGCCACTCGAAAACGCATCTGCCGCTCGCTTGCCGTGCTTCGCAACAAGAAGCTCGACAACCCCTGGCGCAAGCACGACAACATTCCGCTTTAGAGGGGCCGTCGATGTTCAGGAAAATACTGATTGCGAACCGCGGCGAGATCGCCTGCCGCGTCATCAAGACCGCCCGCAGCATGGGCATCGCGACGGTCGCCGTCTATTCCGATGCCGATCGTGACGCATTGCACGTGCAGATGGCCGACGAGGCCGTCCGCATCGGCCCGCCGCCCTCGGCGCAAAGCTACTTGCTGCAGGACAGGATCGTCCAGGCCTGCCTGGACACGGGCGCCGAGGCGGTGCACCCGGGCTATGGCTTCCTCTCCGAGAATGCCGGGTTCCGGGCGGCCCTCGAGGCGGCGAACATCGTCTTCATCGGCCCCAACACCCGCGCGATCGAGGCGATGGGCGACAAGATCACGTCCAAGAAACTGGCCGACAAGGCCGGCGTCAACACGATCCCGGGCTTTCCCGGCGCGATGAAGGACGCCGAGCATGCCGTCGAAGTGGCCAACGGGATCGGCTACCCGGTCATGCTCAAGGCAACCGCGGGCGGCGGCGGCAAGGGCATGCGCGTGGCGCGCAACGACGCGGAATGCCGGGACGGTTTCCTGCGCGCCGCGAACGAGGCCCGTTCGAGTTTCGGCAACGACCAGATCCTGGTCGAGAAATTCATCGAGGAACCGCGGCACATCGAGATCCAGGTCATGGCGGACCGGCACGGCAACGCCGTGTACCTCAACGAGCGCGAATGCTCCCTGCAACGCCGTCACCAGAAAGTCATCGAGGAGGCGCCGTCGCCGTTTCTCGACGCGGCCACCCGCAGGCAGATGGGCGAGCAGGCCGTCGCGCTCGCCAGGGCCGTGGACTACGAGTCGGCCGGGACGGTCGAGTTCATCGTCGACAAGGACCGCAACTTCTACTTCCTCGAGATGAACACCCGGCTGCAGGTCGAGCACCCGGTCACCGAGCTGATCACCGGCCTCGACCTCGTCGAGCTGATGATCCGCGTGGCGAACGGCGAGAAACTGCCGGTCGGGCAGGCGGACGTGCCGATCAACGGCTGGGCCATGGAATCCCGCGTCTACGCCGAGGACCCGGCGCGCAACTTCCTGCCGTCGACCGGCCGCCTCGTCTACTACCGCCCGCCCCCGGAAAACGAACACGTCCGCGTGGACACCGGCGTCTTCGAGGGCGGCCAGATCTCGATGTTCTACGACCCGATGATCGCCAAGCTCATCACCTACGGCGCGGATCGCGAGGAGGCCCGCGCCCGCATGTGCACCGCGCTCGACCAGTTCGTCATCAAGGGTGTGTCGAGCAACCTCGGCTTCCTGTCCGCGCTGATGCGGCACCCGCGTTTCATCGACGGCGACATCTCGACCAACATGATCGGCGAGGAGTACCCGGACGGCTTCGATCCGTCGAGCGGCGAACTCGACGACCCCACGATAACCATCACGGTAGCGGCCTCGATGTTGCGCGGCTATCGCGACCGCGCCGCGCGCATCGACGGGCAGCTCACGGGACACGAGCGCAAGGTGCCGAAGGACTGGGTCGCGATCATCGACGGCCGGCACCACCCGATCACGATCGAGCCCGTGGAAGGCGGTTTCGACATCACGATCGACGGCAAGATGAACTCCGTTCGCACGGGCTGGTCGTTCGGCCAGCAGCTCTTCGGCGGTACGGTCAACGGCAGGGAAGTGTTCGCCCAGGTCGAGCGCGCCGTCCAGACCTACCGCGTGCAGCATGCCGGTCACTGCTCCGACGTCACCATCCTCACGCCGCGTGCGGCCGAGCTGTTCAAACACATGCCGGTGAAAGTGCCGCCCGACCTGTCGAAGTTCCTGATATCGCCGATGCCGGGCCTGCTGGTATCGCTGTCCGTGAAGGAAGGCGACGCGGTAAGCGCCGGCGAACAACTGGCTGTGATCGAGGCCATGAAGATGGAGAACACGCTGCACGCGGAACGCGACGGCGTGGTGGCGAAGATCTATTTCGAGGCCGGCACGACGCTGGCCGTGGACGACAAGATCCTGGAACTGGAGTAGCGCCGTTGCCGCCGGCGAAGCGCAAGCCCGTATCGGAGCAGGATATCGCCGCGCTGGCAGAGGGTGTGACCGCGGGAAACCGCAGGGTCCTCGCCCAGGCCATCACGCTGATCGAGTCCACGCGCAGCGACCACCGCGCGGCGGCCTCGGCCCTGCTGGAACGGCTGATGCCGAAGGCCGGCAACTCGATCCGGCTGGGCATCTCGGGCATCCCCGGGGTCGGCAAGTCGACGTTCATCGAGGCGCTCGGCAATCACGTCATCGATGCCGGCCACCGCGTGGCGGTGCTCAGCGTGGACCCGTCGTCGGCCGTCAGCGGCGGCTCGATCCTCGGCGACAAGACCCGCATGGAAGAGCTGTCGCGCCGCGACGAGGCGTTCATCCGGCCCTCGCCCGCCGGTACCACGCTGGGCGGCGTTACCCGGCGCAGCCGCGAGGCGATGATCCTCTGCGAGGCGGCCGGCTTCGACGTCATCATCGTCGAGACCGTGGGGGTCGGACAGTCCGAAACCAAGGTGGCGGACATGACCGACATGTTCCTGCTGTTGCTGCTGCCCGGGGCCGGCGACGAGCTGCAGGGCATCAAGCGCGGCATCGTGGAACTGGCCGATCTCATCCTCATCAACAAGGCCGATGACGGCCTCGTGGAACTCGCCCGGCGAGCCGCGGCGGAGTATCGCGGCGCCTTGCAGCTGCTGCATCCGCGTTCGCCGAACTGGAAGGTCGAGGTCCGGTGCTGCTCGGCGCGGGACGGTGCCGGCATCGCCGAAGCCTGGGAGACGGTGTTGCGGCATCACGAGATGCTGAGCGCCAGCAGCCAGCTGACGGCGCGGCGCGCGGCGCAGGCCCGCGACTGGATGTGGTCGGACGTCGGCGACAATCTCGTCGACGAACTGAAGAGCGACCCGCAGGTCCGCGACAAGCTTGCCGGAGCTGGAAAGCGCTACCAGCGCGGGCCGCATACCGCCGACGGTCGCCGCGAGGACCCTGCTCGATATTTTTCTCGAACGTCACAAGGAAACCGGGCCATAGAGCCTGACCCGGAGGTGCAGATGAACGACCGGCCATTCAAGGTGCTGGGCATACAGCAGATCGCAGTGAGCGGACTCGACAAGACCCGCCTGCGCTCGTTGTGGGTGGACACGCTCGGGCTCGAACTGAGCGGCACTTACAAGAGCGAGCGGGAGAACGTCGACGAGGACATCGCCGTCCTCGGCAACGGTCCCCTGAAAGTGGAGGTCGATCTCATGCAGCCGCTCGACCCGGATGCGAAGCCCGCCGTGCAGACGCCGCCGCTCAATCACGTCGGGCTGTGGATCGACGACCTGCCGGCGGCGGTCGAGTGGCTGACCAATCGGGGCGTGCGCTTTGCACCCGGCGGCATCCGCAAGGGCGCATCCGGTTTCGACATCTGTTTCCTGCATCCGAAAGGCAACGACGAGTTTCCGCTCAGCGGCGAAGGCGTGTTGATCGAGCTGGTGCAGGCGCCGCCCGAGGTGCGTGAAGCTTTCGAGAGGCTCACGTAAACTGGCGCAAAGATCGACGGAGTAGGCTGGAATGCTCGATTACGAACGACACGTCTTCTACATCTTCCCGGGGCAGGGGTCCCAGTACGCGGGCATGGGCAGCGACCTCCACGAGGAGTTCGCCGTTGCCAGGGACGTCTACGCACGAGCCGGCGAAGTGCTCGGTTACGACATCGCGGAGCTGTCGTTCAAGGACCCCGAGGACAAGCTCAACCTGACGCGGTATACGCAGCCGGCGCTGCTGACCCATTCTTTTGCGTGCCTGCAGGTCTTCAGGGAGCTGACCGACGACCGTCTCAAACCCGCCATCGCCGCGGGACACAGTCTCGGCGAGTACTCGGCGCTCGTTGCCGCGAAGGTCCTCACGTTCGAAAGCGCGCTCGGGCTGGTGCAGAAGCGCGGCGAACTCATGGGCGACTACGGCGAAGGCGAGATGAGCGCTTTCCCGCTGGATCTCGACACCGATCAAGCCCATCGCCGAGAAGCACCGCTGCGCGGTGGCCGGCTGCAACCTGCCGGAACAGACGGTCGTCGGCGGCCGGGCCGAAGACCTGGAGCAGGTGGAGCAGGAGGTCCTGGAACAGTTCGCGAGGAAACGCCCGGTGCGGCTGAAGACCGAGGGCGCCTTCCACACCTACTACATGGACAAGGCGGCGGAGCTGTTCCGGCCGGTGCTGGAAGAGGCCTCGTTCGCCCCAGCCGAAGCGCGCGTGCTGTCGAACTACACCGGCGGGTTTCACGAAGACGACCCGGCGAAGATCCGGGAAGGCCTTTACTACCAGCTGTTCAACCCGGTGATGTGGCATGCGAACCTGCTGACGGCCTTCGGCGCGGGCGTGAAGATGATCTTCGAGTTCGGCGGCGGCATCGGCACCGCGGAAACCCCGGACGGCAAGCGGCCGAACCTGGAAGGCATGATCAAGCGAGCCACCAAGGCGGCCGAATACGAAGCGGGGTACCGTTCGGCCATCAATGCGCCGACCGTCAGGGAGACGGCGGCGTTCGTGAACAATCCCGAGGCGAGCTGACGCAGGCCGCGTTACGACGATGCTTCGAGTTCCCTGATCGCGTCGCTGATCGCGATCAGGCGCTCGGCTTGTGCGAGATGCAGCAGCTCGACCATTCGGCCGTCGAGGCTGATGACGCCCTTGCCCCGGTTCTCGGGGAGCGCGAAAGCCTCGATCACGTCCTTTGCGTGACCGAGCTCGGCCGCGCTCGGGGAGAAGACGCGGTTGGCGGTCTCGATCTGCGCGGGGTGAATGAGCGTCTTGCCGTCGAACCCGAGCACCCTGCCCTGCTCGCACTCTGTCGACAGGCCGGCGTCATTCCCGGTATCGTTGTAGACACCGTCGATCGCAAACAGCCCGTACGCACGCGCGGCGACCAGTGCCGCCGAGAGTGAAAACAGGAACGCAAGCCGGTCCGGAGTTGCTCTCGCATTGAATTCCTTGGCGAGGTCGTTGGTCCCCATCACGAACCCGGTCAGCCGCGTTTTCGCCGACGCCTTCGCTATCTTCTTGATGTTGAGGACCGCGAGCGGCATCTCGATCATTACCCAGAGGCCGAGGTCGGGCGAGGCACCGACGTCGCTCAACAGCCGATCGACGGTGCGAACGTCTTTGCCCTTCGTCACCTTGGGCACCAGCACGCCATCGGCGCCGGCCGACGCGGCCATCGCGAGATCGTCGTGCCCCCATTCGGTGTCGAGGCCGTTGACGCGGATCAGGACTTCCCGGGCACCGTAAGCGCGGCGGCCGACGGCGTATTCAACGGCCCGCCTGGCCTCCGCTTTCGCATCGGGCGCCACGGCATCCTCGAGGTCCAGGATCAGTACATCGGCGGGCAGCGACGCTCGCCTTATCGAGCGCCCGCGCATTGGCGCCGGGCACGTACAGGCAGGATCGTCGTGGACGAAAACGGGCGTCAGAGCGCCTGGGTCGGACCTCATCAAGTGATTGAGAAGATTTGGAAATATTGCTCATATTCTCCCTTTCAGTCCCTTAATCGTACTGTTTTGGGCCTGAAAACGAGGCTTTAACGCAGCACCCACAACACATCTCTCGCGTTAATCAACGCTTTCTGACGGCAAAAACGCGCATTTAACGCCCGATTTTAGGGCCAACAGAGAAGAAAATCCCTTACTTTTCCAGAGGATGTGTTGGTCCGACCCCATGCCACTTGCGCCACCAGCGCCTGAGCGCCCCTGCTTCGCACGGTATCTCGGCGATCCCGCCCCCGGTCACCTCGCGCCAGGCCGGCAGCGCCGGCTCCGGGACGAGCACCAGGATCGGCAGTCCCTCCGCGATGACGGCGAGGATGTCGTCCACAAGGCCGGCACCGGTTTCCTCCTGGTCGCCGAATTTCTCGGCGATGACGAGGTCCGGCCGGTCGACGAGCGCACGCCTGAGCGGCGCGCCGGCATCGGCGAGCGCGGCCGTGTCCAGCGTGCACTCCTTGCAGTTCCAATTACGGGCGGGCTGGTTGATCATGACGTGATCGCCGGTGGCAAGGTCGACACTGTCGATGTGCGTGCGGCGGCCGCGATCGTCGAAGAACGCCTCCTGCACCATGCCGCCGAGACGGCAGCCGCCGTCCGCCAGCTCATGCGCGAAGTCGATCAGCGCGCGGCGATCATGCTCGCCGAAGCGGTAGACGACGGCGGCCGCTCGGATTTCCGGTTCGGTAGTCACGATGTCCTGCAATAGTAACGCCCGCGGAATGCCCGGGCGCCATCGGCGTCGGGGTGGCGCGCCTCCGGGCTGGTCCACTGGTTGTTGTCGCGGACCTGCCAGTCATTGCCCACCTGCCGCGCCACGTTACCGTCGCGGTCGGCAAATACATTGTTCTCCCGCCCCGTCGCCGGGCGCGCACGATTCAGGTTTCGCGTCGCCGTGTCAAGGTCGGCGAGCCGGTCGCGGGTCTCGGGCGGTTGTAGAGATTGCTGCGCGACCAATCGCGATTGCCAGGCGGCCTTGCCCTGCGTGACGATGAGCTCGGTGGGTTTGTCGGCGGCAAAGATGGCTGGCGGGGAGTCCGGGCTCAAAACCAGCGGTTGGTGCCTAGACTCATGTAACCGTGATTGCCGATCGGCACACCAACGTTCAGGCCGACCCCGACGTTACCACTGCAACCCGCGAGCAATGTGCTCGCTGCCAGGAGCGATACGAGCAGGTATTTCCTAATTGCGTTCTTCATTGGTCTCTCCTACATCGGAATCTTTTGCAGAACGAGCACGGCACCGACCGGGTCGGTGACGATGGCCATCGTGCCTTCGCGGACATCGGGTGACGGCGGCAGCAGGACAGTGCCACCCAGTTCCTTCGCTCGTGCGGCGGCTGCACGCGGATCGCTGACACCAAAATAGGTGAGCCAAACGGGATCGATGTCGTCCGCCGGACGCGGCATGATGCCGGCACGAGTCGTGCCGCCGTTCGACAGCAGCGTGTACAGTCCCCCGCGACGCTCGATGACCTCGATATCGAAACCCGCCAGCAGGCGATAAAACGCGGACGCCGCAACCGGGTCACTACTGATGAGCTCGGACCACACGACGCGTCCGGGCGCTGGGCGCGTGGTGCTATCGTCGGGATCGCCTATGTTGCTTCTCGCCAGCCCGATCACCGCGCCTTCGGGGTCGATGATTGCGGCGACGCGCCCGAGACCGACGTTCCGTGCATCGGCGGCAACGCTGGCTCCGCCCACCACGCTACGTCTGAGCGCGGCATCCACGTCCTCCACGGACATGTAGGGCAGCCAGCGTGTCAGTTTCTTCCCGTCCGGCCGTGCATTCACCTCGAGCATGCCGGCAACGAAGCTGCTGCCGTCGCGGGCGACGACATATTCGTCGCCCCGGCCCGGCGCATTTTCAAACGTCCAGCCGAACAGCCCGCCATAAAATTGCCTGGCCGTGTCCAGATCTTCAGTGATGAGGTCATTCCAGATCACCTTGCCGGTCAGCGGCCGTTCGGAGAAGGTCATGCCCGACAGGTCAGCCTGTCCGGTCGTCGTGCACGCGGCGACCCCTAGCAGGAGCGCAGCGACGATTAGCGCGGTTCTCAGTTTCATGATTGGCTTCCGATTTGAATAAGGCATGTTGTATCGGGTGCCCGGAACCTCGCACAGCCACGTTCTCGAAACGTGTCGCAGGGCCTGCGGGCGTAATGCGGCGTCGAGACGCAAGCTTTGGTTAGTTCTTTCCTTCTTCGCTTGCTGGCCTATTATGGCCCCGCGCAGCAGTTGAGGCGAGCATCGCGGCCAATGAATGCCTGGCATTCTGTAGCCGCATTTGCCTCCGATGACCCCGAATTGCCAGGGCAGCAACGGACTTCCCGAGTTCCGGCTCCGGTTCGGGGAGCTCAGCGCCACACACCCGGCGCGCCTTCCCTGGAGGCCCGGTTGCGGCCGGGCTGGTTGATCAGGGGGCGGATCCTGCAACGGCACGCTGAAGGCCGGGCCCGAGTCACATGACTCGGGCCCGGCTCGACTTTATCGCTTGCCCTACTTCGACCGGCTCAGCGGGACCACGACGATGGCCGAGGCAGTTGCCGAGTTTCCGCAGCTGTCGGTCGCCTGGTACGTGATCGTGTAGGTGCGGCCGGTGCCGATCCCCGAACGTTCGGCGCGCAGCTTGAACGCGTACTCTTCCACGATCACGATGTCATCCACCGTGTTGCCATCGTCCTCGCCGTTGTCCGGCTCGTTTGACGTTACCGACACGAGCGTGACCGTCGGGATCTCGCCCGAGTTGTCACTCGCGACCACCGTTGCCGCCACATCGACATACTTGTGATTCGCAGGCCACAGCATGTCGGGCGTTACCGCAAGCGTATCGAACCGCGGCGGTGTTGCCTCGCACAGTTCGAGACCGACGATGACGGGATCGTGGTCGGACGAGCGATACGCATCCGGGGCGTAGATCGCGTCCTGGGCGGGAAGCTTGAACGTGGTGTCGTAGTCGAGCAGGTCCGGCTCGTCCGCATTGATGTGCCAGACCGACACGCCGGTTACCTCGTCGTTCAGCCCCTCACTGGCCAGCGCATAGTCGAGATAGCCGACCTGCCCGTCGAAGACAAAACTATAGGCATCTTCGCCGAGGAACGAGCCAATGAGGTCGACGTAGCCACCGGCCACGAGCACATCGATCGGATCCTCCTTGTCATAGGAGTTCAGGTCACCGATGACCAGGAAGTCATCGGCGCCGCTGCCCGTCGGGTCCGTCGCCAGCCAGTCGACCAGCGCCTCGGCCGCAGCCGTGCGCGTCAGGTTGCAGTTGCCGGAACCGTCACCGGTATCCGGGTCGCTTGCGCCGCAGTCCGAGCCCTTGGACTTCAGGTGATTCACGGCGACGGTGACAATGCCTCCGCCGGAGTTGTCCCTGAAGCTCTGGGCAAGGACCGGCCGGTTCAGATCGTCGTTGAAACGGCCATCGACCGAATTGTCCAGGATTGCGTAATCACCGACCGGTGCAACGCTACCCGGCTTGTAGATCAGTGCCACGCGAATGGCATCGGTGCCGATAGGGCCCGTTGCGATGTAGTCGTAGCTATCGGCGCCAACTACGTCGTTCAGCCCGGCGACGAGATCGCCGAGCGCCGCGTTGGCCGGGTCGTTCTCGATCTCGACGAGACCCGCGATGTCCGCGTCGATGCCAGCGAGCGCGGCGACGAGTTTGTCGCGCTGGCGGGTGAGTTCTTCGGCATCGTCAGCGCCACGGCACTCCTGGTCGGTCGACGGTCCGCAAATGTCATTGACACCGTCGTCGATGGTCGTGAAGTAATTGAGGACGTTGACGCTCGCGACCTTCAACGTGCCGCCTACCGCGGCAGGCGCCGCCGGGCGCGGATTATCGCTGCTGTAGTTGGCGCCTTGTGTCGGGTGCACGCGATACAGGCCGAACGCAAAATCCAGCACGCCGGTGACGTTCTGCACGCGGTCCCCGCCGCGGAACAGGTTCGACAGGTCGAATTCGCTGCCATTCGGGTGGATCGCGGGATCGGGGTTCTGGATCGAGCGGCCGTCGTCGAGGGTAATCCGGTCGAGGCGTGCGTCCGCAGCGGCCTGAATTGCGGCCGGCCCGGGTTCGACAGCCGCCGTTGGAGTGACGCGCCGTTCGGAACTCAGCACGATCTCGCCGAAGCGGTCGAAGTTGAAGTACTCCGCGATGACCAGCGGCTGCGGGAACGTGACCCGCATGCCCTCGAACGCTTCAAAGTCGTCGAGACTCGTAACGGGCAACGTCAGGTTTGCAGCGGACGGCAGATCGTTGCCGCTGCTCTGAATCAAGACGGCGACGGTTGGCGTGATCTCCGTCTTTCCCTGGAACTCTGAAACGGTGCCTTCGACGCGCACGAGGTCGCCGTTGGCAACGTCGCCCGCCAGGGAATTGCGGTCGAAGACGAATATGCCTTCGGAGGTCAGGGGATTCGTGTCGGCATCCGCATCCTCTTCCTGCACGAAGAAACCGTTCAAGTCACCGTTCGCCCCGGCGCCACCCTGGAAATCGCCGATAACGATACCTTCGATGACGACCAGGGCACCGGCGAGCGGGCTCACGGGTCCGTCGCCCTGCACTTCGTGGACCATTACCTCGAGGGCGCCGCTCGGGCACACGTTCTCCGCACCGGGCGTTATGGTCGGGGTGAACGCCAGGTCCACGTTGTTCTGGTTGGTGTCGGTGCCGTTCGGGCAGCGCGAGATGCTGCCGGTGCCGAAAGGATCATCCGCCAGCCCCGCCCCTGACCCTTCCGTATACGGAGCGGCGGTATCGCCTTCGTAGCTCACTGAATCGACAACGGCCCCGTCGAAGAGCAGCGCAACGGCATCGGGCGCACCGTTTTGCACCAGGTTCGTGTCGGGCGACGCGTCGAGGTCGCAGTTTGCGACGGTGGCCGGATTTGCACAGACGACAAAATAGTCACCCGGGGCTATGCTCGAGCCGGTCAGATCGATGGTGTTGTAAGGAAGATCATTACTGCCATTGACGAGTTGCAACGTCCAGCCGGCCAGGTCCACGGCGGACCCGCCGGCATTGAGGATCTCCACGAACTCGGCGGCATCCGTGCCCGGCTGGTCGTAATCGATTTCGTTGATCACCAGCCGCGGAACAGGCGTTCCGCCGAACGATTGTCCGGTATTCACAGCGCCGAACGTGTTCGGCTGCGCGGCTGCCCACGTGAAGTCCGCGTAAGCATTACCCGTGCCGGTGAGTTGCAGCGAAGCACCCAGCGCGGTATCGCCAGGCTCCGACACGCCGATGTCGGTGCTCGTCATGCCGCTTGCAGCACCGTCGGCAGCCGTGAACGTACCCTCGTAGCTGAGGAACTGTATGACGCTGCCGCCGTTGACGAGGGCGACCCCGTCCGGCGAGCCGTTCTGGATGCCATTGACCGGATAGCTGACGGCAACCGTGCCGAAACCGCCTTGCTGGTTCGCGATCACACCGGCCAGTGCCGTGGTGTTGTACGCAGAACCGCCGTTACCGTTGTAAAGCACCAGCGACCAGCCGGTGAGGTCCGTACCGGCCGGGCCCGCGACCTCGATCGCTTCACCGCTGTCGGTGCCGATGTTGTCGTAATGGATCTCGTTGATGAAGACCTGTGCCAGCGCCGGCTGCGAGAGCACCAGGCAAAGCGAAATCACAGACGGAATCCTGGGCCACACGCTGAACAGCGAGCGGCGCGTGCTACGAGTCGTCATTGGCAATCCCCGAAAATGCGCGTTTGGCACATTTATTGTTATGTAAAATGGCACCGAACTATGCTGTAGGGCGCGTGTGGTCGCCGGAGTATGCGCCGCATATCTTGCAATTCAAAGACAAGACGCTCACGAGCTTCATGCAGCAACCCGAGCGGTTCGCCTGGCAGGTACAGACGGTCAGGATTTGGGGTTCGGTGCTCATAACGGTCGATTTCGCGTTGGGCATCGGAAACCAAGAGTGATATGCCCGGCCACGAGCCCAGCCCGCTTTTCCCCTGTAAACCCTGACGCCGCCGCTGGCGTCCAATAACTGTTGACTGGACTGCCGGAAGTGAACATGCGCATTTCACCCATCGTCCTGCTTGTTGTGTCGTTCTTGCCGACGGATCGTGCGGCCGAGACCGTGGATACCTACCACTTGTCCGGCGCACAGGCCGCCGCCGAGGTGCGCCAGGTTGCAGCTCTCGTGTACAAATACCATCCCGATCCGTTTGCGGTGACACCTCGCCCGTTGTTCGAACAGCGGGTCGACGAGCTGCTCGCGCGCAGCGGGCCCGTTGCGATCGGCCAGCAGTTCTTCGACCTGTCTTCTCTGCTCTCGCTGGTTGCTGATACGCACACGCAGTTGCACACGATGCCCGAGACACCCGGATTCGAGCGAACCTATCCGCTGCGATTCAGGCGCTTCTCCGACGGCCTGTACGTGATCGCCGGGGACCAGCACTACCGGGACATCATCGGCGCGCGGGTCGTTGCCATCGGCGGGGTGCCCGCCGATGAGGCGCTGGAGCGGCTCGCGCACGCAGCGATCGGTGAGAGCTACGCGCGGCGCATGGTGTTCGCCGAGAGCTACCTCTACATCCCGGAGAGTTATGGAGCAATGGGCCTTGCGGGCGATGACAGCGTGGTTCAGCTGGATGTCGAGTTGCCGGATGGCCGGTCGCGGCGTGTGCGTCTCGAACACACCTGGGCCAGGCGTTGGGACGAGTTTGGCTGGGACACGCTAAACCCGTTCCTGCCTGAGGCGCTCATCACCGTTCATAGGGTGCTGGGCACCGAGGCGCCTTTTTACCTCAAACATGTCGACGATAATTACTGGTTTACCTTCCTCGATGGGGAGCGGTATCTCTATCTGCAGGTCAACCTGCCGTTCACGAAAGACGACGGCGAGACGCCGATGGAATATCACCTGCGCTGGATTCAGGCGCTGCGCGAAGCCGACGTGGAGGTCCTCATCATCGACCTGCGCAACAATCCCGGCGGCTCGATCAACCTGACAGAGCCGATTCCAGGGCTGCTGGCAGAGCAATTCTTCGTCCACCCGACCCTACGTGGCGCGGCGGTACTCATCAGCACCGACACCGTGTCGGCCGGCTCGGTGTTGGCCGCAAAGCTCGAGAGCGCGATCCGCCCGGTTTTTATCGGGACCCCGACCGGGTCTTCACCGAACCTGCTTCTCGAACCGTTGACGGAGATGCTGCCAAACTCGAAATTCCAGGTTTCCGTTTCCCGCGAGCGTTACGTCGCGACCCGCGAGAGCGATAGGCGCCGAGCGGTGTACCCCGATCTTCACTGGCAACCCACCTTCGATGAGTACGCACATGGCCACGACAGGGCGCTCGAACTTGCGAAGGCCACGGACGGGGATCTCCGTGCGAGGTTCTATGGCGGCGTGTCCGCCTATACACCCTGGCTTCGGGCATCGCAAATCGAAAACGGGGCGTCCGAAAGCAGCAGCCGGTCGCGTCGTTAACAGAAGGGCACGGCCGAGTGTCCCGGCCGGGCCCTGCGCTCCTGCGATGTTGCAACCGGCGGCGATCGTGCTCGCCGAAGCGATAGACGACGGCGGCTGCTCGGGTTTCCGGTTCGGTACTCACGATGACCCGCAATAGTAACGCCCGCGGATTCCGCGGGCGTTACTTGCCGATCCTTCGCCGGCGACTAGTTGCAGTTGATCGCGTACCCCGCCGCGCCGTCGGCCGGGTTCACCGGGAACGTCGTCGTGTTCGTGGCCGCGTCGAACACGCAGAACGCGGAAGTCCCGGACAATTTGGGTCCCGCCATGCCCGGGCTCGTCGTGTAGCCCCACGAATTGACCGAGATTACCGGCCCAGTGCCGTTGCCCATCGGCTGGATCCACGACCCGCCCGAGGAGCCGCCGGACAGCCCGCAACTCGGGATCCACCAGTTGGCGGTGCCTTCCGTCGTCATGTCCTCGGCGCAATACATGAAGTTCGGGTCGTCGCTGTACGAGTAACCGAGCGCATGGGTGAAGTCGGGCGTCGCCGCGCCAGGCGTGCCGTCATCGACCACCGGCGGGTTGAAATCGATCGTGAACGCCGGAGCGGCTGCATCGAGCGTGTCGTAACTGGCATTCAGCCCTGGCGAATGGGAACTCGGATCGTTGTCGACCACATAGAAGCCGTAATCCCACGGGATGTTGTCGGGGAACGTCGCAGTCGTCCAGTTGACGTCGACGACGCCATACGCCGCAACCCAGCAACCGATCGGGTCGTTGCTGCAGTTGCTGTCGGTACCGGCTCCGGTCGTGCCGGCCTGGTTCGGAATGAACAGCACGTTGCGCGCGAAGGCCTTGTTCGCGTCGTCGTAGACACAATGTGAAGCCGTCAGGATGACCGAGCGGCCGGTCGCACCATCGCTGACCACGGTTCCCGAGCACACGTAGCCGACCCAGCGCTTGAGCCGCGGATTCGACGGCATCTCGTAGAACAGCCGGCCCGCGGCCATCTGGATGTCGCCGCTGGAGTTCGACGCCGGGAAACTCTGGCTGGTCACGCCATCGGGATACGTGATCACGAACGAGACCGCACGGACACCCACGTTGTCGGTAGCCGTCGCGGAGAACGTGTAGAAGGACTGCCGCTTTGCACAAGCCGCGCAGCTCGCGGGTGACCACTGCGATCCCGGTAGCGCGCCGCTGCTGGCAAGTCGGAAACCCCCTATTGCAGGGCTCCGCATCCGGCGCTTCGATGGGTCGGTGAATACGGTCCCCTTTGTCGCACTGCTGCCCTTCCTGCTCATCACCTTCGGCGTTGCCTGGGGCCTGCTCGGCCTTTACATCCTGCTCCCCGGCCCGATGACGTCCCGGTTCGGGGAACTCAGCGCCACGCACCCGGGATTCATCCTGTCGGTGTGGTCGCCGGCGATCGCGGCATTCGTTGTCGTCGTTTACAACGCCGGTTTAAGAGGACTGCGCTCCTTCCTGTCGCGCCTGCTGCTGTGGCGCTGCCCGGTTGCCTGGTACGCCTACCTGCTGGTCGGTTTCCCGCTGGTTTTTATCGCCGGCGCGGCCATGAAGGGCAGCCTCCCGGCCGCGCCGTTTCCGTTCGACGGCTTCGGGCAACTACTGGCGGCAATGGCTTTCATGCTCGTACTCGGCCCGGTCGAGGAGTTCGGCTGGCGCGGCCTGGCGCTGCCGCTTTTTCAGCGCCGCCTTGCTCCGGTCTGGGCAGGACTGGTTCTCGGCCTCGTCTGGGCCACCTGGCACCTGCCGGCGTTCTTCCTCAGCGGCACGCCGCAAAGCGGCTGGGGATTCTTGCCGTTCTTCGTCGGTTCCGTTTGCCTCAGCGTGATTCTCACACCGATGTTCAACGCCTCGCGCGGCAGCATCCTCATCGCCGCGCTCTATCACTTCCAGGCAAACAATCCGCTGTGGCCCGATGCCCAGCCCTACGACACGCTCATCCTCGTGGGTGTCGCGTTGATCGTCGTCGCGCTGAACAGGCATACGATGTTCACCCGCGAGGGTGGGGTGAAAGACGTCGTACCGGACTTCAATTCCCGCCTGTGACTACCGCGGTGAGGCGCGCCTCGATATCCGCAACCGCGCCGGATTGCCCGTCCATCAGGCCGACGTCGGTATTGGTCTGGAAGGCGATCGCAACACGATCGCCCGGCAGGTAACGGACGAAGGACACGTAGCCCGGCACCCAGCCTGCATGGCCGTACACCGGTCCCCGCTTGCCGGATGCGTCGATTGCGACACCGGCGCCGTAACGATGGCCGGGCTCATGCAGATTAGTGGGTACCGAGCGCAGCAGGTCGGCGAGATACTCATGGTCCATCGCCCTGCCCTCGAACAGTGCCCACGCCCAGGCGGCAAGATCTCCTGCATTGCTGGCCAGGCCACCGCCGGTCCACTCGATGCCCGGATGCCAGGCGAGCGTGCCGGGCTCGCGCATGGTCTTCGCCGGCAAGCCGAACGGGTTGTCGGCGTCCGTGTATCCCGCAGCGAGGCCGGGCAGCGTGCGGCGATCCGACGGTGACGTCTGCTTCAGCCCGAGCGGCCCGAGGAAGCGCCGCTCGACTTCGTCGTAGTAACGGTTCCCCGTCGCTTCCTCGATCACCATACCCAGCAGGATGTACCCGGTGTCGCTGTACGCCCAGCCCTCACCGGCGGCGAACAGCGGCGTTTCGTCGAGCATGAAGCCGACGAGATCCTCGGGCGAGAAAGGATTCGTCTCACTGTCGAGACTGGCGGCGAACGCGCGCGCGAAACTTTCGGACTGCACGTGATCCGGGATCCCGGCGGTGTGCGTCAGCAAGTGGCGCAGCGTGATGCCGGCGTGGTTCGGCAGGCGCTGGTACCACGGCCGGCTGCCGAGCCATCGCGACAGCGGGTCGTCGAGGCCGAGAACGTCTTCGGCGTCCAGTGCGAGTACCGTGGCGGCAACGAAAGTCTTGCCGATGCTGGCGGCAAGCATACGCGATGACGCGGTCATCGGCGTGCCCGACTCGAGATCCGCGTAGCCCGTCGCAACGGCCTCGATCGTGCCATCAGCGAGGACATACGCAGCCGTGGCCCCCGGTAGCGCGTACTCGCCGGCCAGCGCCTCGAGCTCGGCCGCGAAACCGTCGCGGGGCGTCGATCGGGTGTCGTCTCCAGCGACGTCACTCGACGCGATCGCGAGCAGCACGATACCGGTTGCCAGGGTCCTGCTGATGTCCACCCGGCCTATCGTATCAGGCCGACCGTTGACGCCTATTCTTTCGACTGCTGCGCAACCTGCGTCGCGCCACCCTCGCGCCAGTTGATGGCCGCGACCTGGCCCTGGCGGGCGTAGTCGGCCGCTTCGCCGAGGACTCTCGCCGCTTCCTGCGGTGCGTGGAAGCCCATCGAGTTCTCCGCCGCGATGAAGTCGAGACGCCACTGTGCCTTGCGCTGCAGTTCGAGCGCGGGCTTCAATTGCTCGTCCGTAGCACCTTCATCCTTCGCTTTCTGCACGGCATCGAGCAGGTCCATGAGCGCCGCGCCGCCGCGTTGCAGCAGCTCGAAGTTACGCTCCTGGATCGCATCGACGCGTGAGAGGATCTCGTCCTCGTCGACGCGGTGGCAGGTCTGGCACGCGCGGTTCACGTTGAGCAGCGGGCTGCGCACCCAGTGGTCTGACACCTTCGTGGCGCCCTCGCGCTGGTACGGCATGTGGCAATCGGCGCAGGCGACGCCGCTGCGCGCGTGGATGCCCTGGCTCCAGAGCTCGAATTCCGGGTGCTGCGCCTTCAGGATCTCGGCGCCGCTCTCGGCATGCTTGTAGTCGAAGAAGCGCTGGCCGTCGTCGAAAGTGATGTCGTTCCAGAACTTCTCGACGTTGTCGGCCGTGAGCCCGTCGCCCCACGGGAACGTCAGCGGCATCTTGTTGGCGCAGTAGTACTCGACGTGGCACTGCGCACAGACGTAGCTGCGCATCTCGGTGCGGGTCGCATCGACGTTCGGGTCGTACGGCGCGGCACGATTGCCTTCCCGCCACTTCTGCACGGTGGGCAGGTGCGGCACCTCGGCATCGCCTTCGGCCAGTGCCTGGATGCCGTATATGAAGCCGGGTCGCGTCACGCGCAGCGCCATCGTGTCCGGGTCGTGGCAGTCGACGCACGAGACGGGGTGACCGTGCCCCATGTCGTGCAGCTTCGCGTTCAGGTCCTTGTAAGAGTACTTGTAACTCTCCGCGAATCCCGCCATGGCGTCGCCGTCACCGAGTTCCCGGTACAGGGGCATGATCGAGGCGTGGCAGTGCAGGCAGGAACCGGTCTGCGGCTTGGTCTGCCGCTCGGTCTGCTCCTGGTCGACGAGCATGAAAGCATGCCCGCGCCGGTCGCGGTAGTCGATGGAGAACGCATAGCCGCGGAACATGCGCTGCAGCCACGGGTCGCGCTCGATCTTCTGCTCGGGCAGCGCCTCGCTGCCGCCGTGGCCGCCGAAGCGCGTGCGGGTCGCCTCCGCCGTGCGCAGGTACGAGTCGTACTGCCTCGGGAAGTTGATGCCCCACTGGGCGGGGTCCGTCGTATCCTCGGTGACCTCGGCGAGGCGAACGTAGGTCTGCTGCGCCTCGGTCTTGCGCTCGAAAATGTTGACGAGAAGCGCCGTAACGGCCGCCGTCGCAATCGCCACGATCACGACGAGTGCCAGTATGCTGGTGGTGCTCCATCCGCGTAGATATCGTTTCATTTGCCCGAACCCTGGTTCAATTAGTAGTGTCTATTCCGGTCCGCCCAGCCCGGCCGGCTGACCGTGGCCCACCGTCACGTGGCAGTGCACGCAACGGACCTCTTCTGCAGGCCCGTTTACGCCGACAACGAGCTCGTGCACCAGGTCCTGGTGACAGGCGAGACAGTTGTCCTGGAGAATGCGTGCATTCGGGCCCTTGATCATGATCGGCTCGTGGAAGTTCTGCAGCGTGAAGCCCTTGGAGTGATGCCAGCCGTTGTCGGCTTTCGCGATGTATTTGCCGAGAAAGTCGTGCGGCAGGTGGCAGTCGACGCACACGGCGACCGCGTGATGGCTCGACTTCTGCCACGAGTCGAATTGCGGCTGCATGATGTGGCAGTTGATGCAGACCTCGGGATCGTCGCTCATGTAGGACAATCCCTCTGCATACAGAAACGTATACCCGCCGACGCCCAGCAGGACGCCGGCCAGGACCGCCAGGAGCACAAAGGATCGGGTCACTCGCGGCCCGGTGCTCCACCCATCGCTGGCTTCTGACACGTTTCCTCCCCAAGTAACGCGCCAATCTTAGGTGTTCTGATATGGGGCCAATATGACCTGGATCAATGACAGCCCCCGGCGTTTGCCGGCACTCGTGTCGCGCGCTTGCGCAGTATGCGCACCCACCGCCCGCTGGCGCGGCGCATCCCGTGGCCCGCGAGCGTTATCCGGCCCCAACCCCATCAAATGATGGGATTCTGCGCTGGCGCGACCGGTAGAGTGACGCCGCTTACCGGCGGATTCTCGGTCCGCCTCCCAATACCTATAACGATCGACGGAGCGTTTATGAAACCTGACATCCGCTGGCGCGGTGCGTTCGCACTGCTTTCCCTGCTGTTCGGCGCATCCGCCGCCCTTGCGCAGGACAAACCCAATATCGTCGTCATCTGGGGCGACGACATCGGCTGGTACAACATCAGCGCCTACAACCTCGGCGTGATGGGCTACGAAACGCCGAACATCGACAGAATCGCCAAGGAAGGCGCGCTGTTCACCGACTGGTACGGGCAGCAGAGCTGTACCGCCGGGCGCGCGGCGTTCCTCACGGGGCAGTCGCCGATACGCACCGGCCTGTTGAAGGTCGGCCTGCCGGGCGCGAAGGAAGGCCTGATGGAGGCCGACCCGACGGTTGCCGGCCTGCTCAAGGAGTACGGCTACATGACGGCCCAGTACGGCAAGAACCACCTTGGCGACCTGGACGAGCACCTGCCGACGAACCACGGGTTCGACGAGTTCCTCGGTAATCTCTACCACCTGAATGCGGAGGAAGAGCCCGAGAACCCCGATTACCCGAAGAACCCGGAGTTCAAGAAGAAATTCGGCCCAAGAGGCGTTATCCGGGCGCAGGCCGGCGGGGAGATCGTCGACACCGGGCCGCTGACCAAGGAGCGGATGGAGACGATTGACGTCGAAGTCACCGACGGTGCGCTCGATTTCATCGATCGCGCGCACGAATCCGGGAAACCGTTCTTCCTGTGGTGGAACTCGACGCGTATGCACGTCTGGACGCATCTCAAGCCGGAATCCGAGGGCAAGACCGGGCTGGGCATATATCCGGACGGCATGGTCGAACACGATGCGATGGTCGGCCAGATTCTCGACAAGCTCGACGAACTCGGCATTGCCGACAACACGATCGTCATGTACTCGACTGACAACGGCGCGGAAGTCATGACCTGGCCCGATGGCGGCACGACGCCGTTCGCCGGCGAGAAGAACACGCAGTGGGAAGGTGGCTATCGCGTCCCGACGCTGATCCGCTGGCCCGGCGTAATCGAACCCGGCACCCGCATCAACAAAATCGCGTCTCACGAAGACATGCTGCCGACGCTGGTGGCTGCCGCAGGTTCGGACGACATCAAGGAGCGGCTGCTCGACGGTGGCGTACGCGCGAACGGCCGCAAGTACAAGGTGCACCTGGACGGCTATAATCTCCTGCCCGCGTTGAAGGGCGAGGCGGAGTGGCCGCGCAAGGAATTCCTGTACTGGACCGACGACGGTAATCTCGCGGCGCTGCGCTACGACCAGTGGAAAGTGCATTTCCTCGAGCAGCGCGGCCACGGTTTCGACGTCTGGCAGGAGCCGTTCGTCGAACTCAGGCTGCCCAAGCTCGTCAGTGTCCGCTCCGATCCGTTCGAGCGCGGGCATCATGAAGGAATGGGCTACCAGAGATGGCGGATGGAGCGTGCATTCGTACTCGTGCCGGCACAGGCGTTCGTTTCCAACTGGCTGTCATCCTTCCAGGAATTCCCGCCGCGGCAGAAGCCGGGCAGTTTCAGCCTGTCGCAGGTGATGGACAAGCTGACGGAATCGCCCAGCAACTGATCGCACAGTCGCTGTCACGATGACCACGTCACGCCCCGGCAGGCAATGCCGGGGCGTTTTCTTTCGCGTCGACGGAGAAAGGCGCACGGCTGCTTGACAGTCTCTCCATGGTCTGTTCGAGTTGACGGCGAACACCGGCCCGTTGCGTCGAGACAGTGAAGACCACCGAGAAAAAGGACATGGTCGCCAGTACCCCGCCCCTCGGCGAGGTCTGGAAGATGCTGGAAGAGCGGGGATGGCTGGCAGAGTGCTCCCAGGAGGTTCGAACCCGGCTGCTCGGCATCGCCGAGGTCCGCGTCTACCGGCCGGGAGAGCCCTTGTACATCGTGGGCGAGCCGCCCCGGGGCGTGTACGGCATCGCGCGCGGAGCCCTCGACATCTCCATTCCCCGCGAGGATGGCCAGGAAATCGTTATTCATCGTACACAGCGCGGTTTCTGGGTCGGCGACCTGGCGCTCTTTTCCTCGCAGCCACGCCTCATTACCGCGACCGCGGCAACGGAAGTGGTAGCGGCGTTCCTGCCGAAGGCCCGACTCGCGCACCTGATGGAGCGATATCCATCCCTGATCGCGGATTTCTACGTCCTGTCTCATCGCAACGTTGCAACGACCCTGCAGCTGATCGCCAACCTGTCGATACCCCGCGCTGAAGCACGCATCGCGCTCCGCCTGCTGATCTACGATCAACGCCTGGTGAGAAATGAGGACTGGCTGCCCATGCCACAGGAAAAGCTGGCGCAGCTGACCGCGCTGTCGCTGCCGACGGTCCAGCGCACGCTGCGGCGTCTAGAAGAGGCGGGCGTCATCGAACTCGGCTACGGCCGCATGCGGATTCGCGACCGGGAGAAACTGCTCGGCTACTGCAACTGAGTGCCGAGCCCTTGTCGGCGCACGGGCTGTCGACCTCCTTGCGACGAGCCGTCGCGCATTCAGGCGTCACCTGCCACCGCTGCAGCGCGACTGGCACGTGCGGATACGACATAGAAGGCCAGGCCGGAAGCAATGACGCCCAACCCGAACAACCCCTCCACCGGCTTGTTGACGAGCACGAAAGCCAGCGTCCAGCCGGTGAGCGCCAGGTACACGAGCGGTGTCAGTGGATACGCGAACGTTTTGTAAGGCCTCGGCAGATCCGGCTGGCGCCAGCGCAGCACGAACACGCTGAGCACCGTGACGAAGCTGTTGAGCGCTAGTGTGAAGCCGGCGAAGACGAGGATGGATTCGAAGCTCGCGGTCAGGATGAAGACAACCGACAGCGCCGTCTGGGTATAAATTGCCGCCGCCGGGATCCCGTCGCGATTGGTGCGCGCAAAAAACCGCAGCGCGTGGAAATCCTCGCCGACGACCTGCAATACCCTGGGTCCCGCCAGCGTCATCGCGCTCACCGTGGAGATGAGGAGCGCGGCCAGGATCAGCCCGGTCAGCCTGCCTCCCGTCTCGCCGAAGGCCGAGCGGGCAGCGATGAAGCCGACCTCCACTTCACCGCGCATCGCGTCCATCGGCGCAACAGTCAGGAACGTGTAATTCAGTGCGACGTACAGCAGCATCACGACGAAGGTGCCGCTGAACAGGATCAGCGGCAGCGTGCGCTGTGGATCCTCGAGCTCGCTGCCGAGATAGGTTGCGGCGTTCCACCCCGTGTAGGCATAGCTTACGTAGATCAGGGCCACGGCGAACTCGGCACTGAACAGCTCCCCGGCATCGCCGGCAGCCGGAAGAAAGCTGACCGGTTGTGGCGCGCCGGCGAACAGCAAAGCCGCCGCGCAGAACGCGATGATGACCGCAACCTTCAGGACGGTGAAGACGACCTGGGTGCCGCCGCTGGTACGGTGATTCGAGGCGTGCGCCAGGCCCAGCGCGATAACCAGCCCGGCGGCGAGTGCCTGGCGCAGCCACTGCGCGCTGCCGGCATCGAACACCGACGTTGCGTAGGCTGCGAACGTCATCGCGGCGAGCGCGCATGGCCCCGCGAAGCCGATCGTTGCGGAGACCCAGCCGGAAACGAAGCCAGCCGCCGGGTGAAAGATGCGGGCAAGGAAATTGTATTCGCCACCCGAGCGCGGCAGGGCCGCCCCGAGTTCGGCGTACGTCATCGCCCCGCACAATGCGGCAATGCCGCCGACAACCCACAGCGCGAGCAACGCGAACCCGGAGTGTATCTCCAGCAGCTGGAAACCGAGGCTCGTGAACACCCCGGTGCCGACCATGTTCGCGATCACGACCGCGATGACGGTCGTGGAGCGAAATTTGCTATTCGCGAAGCCTGACACCTTGTGAATTAGAGCATGGCTCGAATAATGGGGATACGGTCAATCAGCTTGATTGCACGGCCGACAGGCTAGATTTTTTGAAAAATGCATGTTCGTCATGCGCTTGTAATCAACGCATTCCTTCCGGGTACGCGGCTTCCTCCACTGGTACCATACGGCGGAGTACGGCAGGTGATCGAGAATTGGAACCAAACTGGCCTCGGAGCGGTCGCTATCTCTAGTGTTACGGCGCACCAGACAATGACGATAATTTCTGCGCTGCGCGGTCTCGTGGCCAGGCGCAACCAAAGGGGATTGCAATGAAATTTGAACTCAGGATCATGATCCTGTCGGTCACTTTGACTATGCTGGTGAGCGGCTGCGGCCGTTCAGACGAGCCCGCCGTCGAGAAACAGGAAGACGTTGCCGAAACAAAGGCTCTCGAGGACTTCGAGCTCGTTCCAAGAAATGTCTTTTTCGGCAACCCCTCCCGCATCCAGGGCCGCGTGAGCCCGGACGGCACAAAAATGAGCTTCCTGGCGCCTGTCGATGGCGTTCTGAATCTGTGGGTCGGCCCTCTCGGCGATTTCGAGGCCGCAAAGCCCATCACGCAGGATACGGGCAGCGGCATCGATAGCCATCAGTGGGCACTGAACAGCCGCAACGTTCTTTATATACAAGACACCGGTGGCGATGAGGACTTCCACATCTACTCCGTCGACCTGCAGACGAATGAAACGATCGATCTGACCCCCTTCGAGAAGACGACCGGACAATTTATCGGCTCCAGCCATCGCCATCTGGACGAGTACCTCCTGGGCATCAACAACCGCGACCAGAGATGGCACGATGTCTGGCGTGTCAACGTGGTCACCGGTGATCGCGAACTCGTGGAACAGAATAATCGTTTCGGCGGTTTCGTTGCCGACCTCGACCTGAACGTGCGACTGGCCCTGGCACCTACGCACGACGGTGGCCAGATGGTATTCAAACGCTCGGCGGACGGGGACTGGTCGGAGTTCGTCAAGATAGACAAAGACGACTCGCTGACATCCGCGCCCATCGCTTTCACCGGCGACAACACGCATTTCCTCATGCTCGACAGCTCAGGACGGGACAAGTCGGCATTGTTGAAGGTGAACATCGACACCGATGAGCGCACCGTCGTTGCGGAAAGCGATGCAGGAGACATAAGTGGCAGCATCCTGGATCCGCAAACCAACGAACCCCTGGCGTATGCGGTCAACCACAAGCGTACCGAGTGGTTCGGCCTCAACGACACCGTGGCCAAGGACCTTGCTCGTCTTCGCGACCGCCTGGCAGGTGAGATTTCGGTTCTCGGGCAAACCAGCGACAATCGTAAGTGGGTCGTAATCAGCGATGCTCCGCAGGACCCGCTCACGTATTTCGCCTACGACCGGACATCCGGTGCGGTCGATAAATTGTTTACATCGCGCCCGGAACTCGGCGGCAAACCCCTGAACGAGATGCACGCCGTGACGATTCGGTCTCGAGACGGACTCGATCTCGTTTCATACCTGACACTGCCGCCCCACGCCGATGCCGACAACGACGGACGACCCGAATCACCCGTTCCGATGGTACTGGATGTTCACGGGGGACCGTGGGGCCGCAATGGCTACGGCTACAGCAGCTGGGCACAGTGGTTGTCGAATCGAGGCTTTGCCGTCCTGCAGGTGAACTTCCGTGGTTCGACAGGATTCGGCAAGGACTTCATAAATGCCGGCGACAAGCAATGGGCGGCCGACATGCATGACGACCTCATCGATGCCGTTGACTGGGCGATCGCCGAGGGCATCGCCCCCGCTGACAAGATCGCCATTGCCGGTGGTTCGTACGGCGGCTACGCGACCCTGGTCGGCCTGACATTCACGCCGAAGAAATTCGCCTGCGGCGTGGATATCGTCGGGCCGTCGAATCTCGTCACGCTTCTGCAGAGTATTCCGCCGTACTGGGAGTCTTTCATTGAGACGTTCGCCCAGCGCGTCGGCGATCACCGCACCGAAGACGGCCAGTTGTTCCTGCGATCCCGTTCGCCGCTTTACAAAGCCGACGAGATCGTCCGGCCGCTGCTTATCGGACAGGGAGCCAACGACCCCCGCGTCAAGCAGCAGGAGTCGGACCAGATCGTGGCCGCGATGGAGGCGAACGAGCTGCCGGTGACTTACGTCCTGTTTCCTGACGAGGGCCATGGTTTCGCCCGCCCAGAGAATCGCGAGTCCTTCTACGCCATCATGGAAGTCTTCCTGGACGGCTGCCTCGGGGGACGGTCGCAAGCGATCGGCGATGCGTTGGCGGGATCCTCCACGCAGGTCCCGGCCGGTGCGGAGCACATACCGGGCCTCAGTGAGGCACTCGAATCATTTGAGCCTGTAATCAAGAACTGAGGTCCCGCCGATCGACACCAAAGGCCGCATTGCCGGGCCTTTGGTGTTGTACCGGCGTCCTTCCTTCAGCCGCTGGCCGGGTAACTGGCGTCATACCGCTGGTCGCCTGGGCACGCTTGATCCAAATTGCGGTTCGACCCCGAATATCATCACGACCGCGATGACGGACGTGGCTCGGAATTTGCTGTTCGTGGCGCCTGGCACCGGCGAATTAGAGCATGGCTCGCATTACCGGGATACCGGCCGCCTCGATTCCTCGTTACTCTCCCCGGGCGCGCGCCACCAGCTCCTGGAACCGCGGATCGTCGCGCAAAACGTCGAAATCCGGCCGGAACTCGATGTAGGTAATCTCGTACGAGCCGTAATCCGCCGCCTCGTTCAGCCAGTGCAGCGCCTCGTCCACCATCCCGGCGCGGGCGAAGGTCTTGCCGATCTCGAAGGGGTCCACGTACGACTCTTCGGCCCGGGCGACCAGGGCTTCGGCCATCGCACGCATTGCGCCCTTCGGGCCGCCGGCTTCCAGTCCGTCTTCGAGGGCGGTGAGCAGGACGGTGTCGCCACGCCGCTCGAGTTCCAGCCGCTCCGCCGCGAGCGCCTCGTCGAAACGACCCTGCGTCCAGTACACCCACGCAAGAATGTAGTGCATGTAGACCCCGGGAATCCGTTCACGGACTGTCTCTACCTCCTCGACCGCCTCATCGAAACGGCGCGCAAGGAAGAGATGGTAGGGTAGCGGCCGACTGTGCACTGCACTGAACGGACTGACCACCAGCACATCCCGCAGGCGGGCGATGCTTTCGTCCATGCGCCCGTCGAGCATCAGGCAGTCGGCCTCGCCGTGAATCGCGTACGGGTCCGAGGGATTGAGCCGCACTGCCTCCCTGAACAATGCGCATCCTTCTTCCACCTCCCCCGTCCACGCGCGCACCCAGGCGAGCATGGAGTACCCCACGTAAGATTGATCGTCCGCTTCGATCGCTTTCGATGCCGCAGCACGAGCCTTTTCCGCGCATTCATTCGGCGGGGCATAACCGACCAGACCGTACAGCATGTGCGCCGCCGCCAGCTGCGCCCAGGCGAGTGCGAATCTCGGTTCGATCTCGACCGCCTTCTCGAGCTGACTGATCGCAGACTGCATGTTTTCCGGTGTAAAGCGATCCAGGTTCAGGATACCGAGGGCGTAGGCATCGATTGCCCGCGGGTCAACCTTGCCGAAACTGTCGTGGCCCGATCTTTCGTTCCCCCGCACGGCCGCAGTGGCGCCTGTCTCGGCTCCGATGGATCTTGCGACGTCTGCGATCAGGTCGAAGACATCCGTGGTCTCTCGTGCATACCGGGCCGCCCAGAGGTGCTCGTCACTCGAGCCGTGGACAAGCTGGATCGTCAACTCGATCTTTTCGCCTGCCCGAAGCAGGCTGCCCTCGACCAGCGCGTCCACGCCCAGCTCCCGGGCAATGTCGGCCGTGGGCAGCTCGCTGTTTCGATAACGTCTCACCGACTGCCTGGACGTGACCCGCAGACCGGGGATCTGCGAAAGCTCGGTGACGAGGATGTCGTGGAGGCCATCGACGTAGTAGTCCTGCTCGGGGTTACCCGTCAGGTTGCCGAGCGGCAACACGGCCAGCGACCGGATGCCGTCCTCTCGCGGTGTCGCGCGCCGGGATTCGGGAAGCCAGGCAACGGCCAGGATGATCACCACCAGGATCGCAGCACTTGCGAGCAAGCCGTAGCGCAGGGCCGGCGTGCGGATCTTGCCGGGAGGTGGGTCGGGTTGTTCGGCACGTTCAACCTCCGCGACCTCGGCGACGAAGCGATAACCCTGTGAATGCACCGTTTCCAGGTAGCGGTGGGTGGCGGAGTCATCGCCCAGCGCCTTGCGCAACCGTGCAACGGCCTTGCTGAGCGCGGATTCGCTGACCACCGTGTCGCCCCAGACGGTGTCCATCAGCTCCTGCCGCGTCACGAGCCGGTCGCGATTCGCAATCAGAAAGATTAGTAACTTCAGTACCACCGGTTCGACGTGAATCTCACGGCCGTCGCGACTGAGGCGCCAGTCGGCCGGGTCGACCAGGAAGTCATCGAAGCGATAGACAGGCTGCTGGCTCATGCTCTTTCCGGCGGCACGAAAGGATTGCGGGATACACACACCCGCGCAGGGAGACCCGTATTTTACGAACTACGCCGGAGGGCCGACATCCGTAAAGAACCGGATAACGGCGCCCGACTTTCCCGAGACCGTCATAAGACCGTCACGCGTTCGTCAAGCTTCGCGTCGGCAACGTTTATATGCTCTTCATGCGGGGCGGCAGTCCCTGGGGTTGCGGTCCCGCCACCTGCTCAATCAAAGGAGGAGGAAATGAAAACGCTGAAACTTGTGAAGAAGTGTTTGACGGCCAGCCGCGCTTGCCTCGTACTTGCCCTGGTCATGTCCTTCGGGGCCTGGAACGTGGCGATGGCGCAGAGCTTCCCGAAGACCGTACCGCTGCCGGACGGCTTCCAACCCGAGGGTATAACCCTGGGCATCGGCCATACGGCGTATGTTGGGTCCCTGGCCGGTGGCGCCATCTACGCGGTCGACTTGAGGACTGGCGCAGGCAGCACCCTGGTACCGGGAATGCCCGGCTTTTTGTTCGCAGTAGGCCTCGATTTCGACTCGCGCAGCGGCTACCTGTTTGTTGCGGGCGGCCTCACCGGAGACGGTCGTGTGTACGATGCGGACACGGGCCAGGTGATGCATCAACTGCCCCTGGGCGAGCCCCTGGTATCGTGGATCAATGATGTCGTGGTGACGCGAGACGCAGCCTATTTCACGAACTCGTTCGCGCCGTTCATCTATAAAGTCCCGCTGGATTCGAAGGGCGAGCCGTCGGCCCCCGCACAGGCACTCGAGCTAGGCGGCGACTGGCAGAACTTTACGAATCCCGCACCCACGGGCTTCGAGGACATGTGGATCAATGCAAACGGGATCGTAGCCACACCGAACGGTCGCACGCTTATCGTCGTGAACTATTTTTCGGGCCTTCTCTATACCGTGGACAAGGACACCGGGTATGCGACCGAGATCGACCTCGGAGGAGCTACCGTGCCGTCTGGTGACGGCCTGGTTCTCAGGGGCGAGACGCTCTACGTCGTGCAGAACTTCGCCAATGCGATCGCTGTCTTCACGTTGAGCCCGGACTTCTCGGCGGCGACGTTGACAGGGTACCTGTTCGATAGTGATTTGCGTATTCCTTCCACGGCCGATTCGTTTGGTCCCTGGTTGTATGCCGTGAATGCGCGTTTCGACGTTTGCTTCCCCGGGCCATGCCCGGCCGAGGATTTCGATATCGTTCGGGTCGACCAGTAGGCATCGCGCACGATGAGCTCTTCAGGAGCCGGTTATTCTCGACTGCCGGCTCCTGCGGCGTATCTAGAGGGGGTCGGACCAACATAGAGCGTTGTTTAGATTGAAATTAATCGGTCAAATCGGCTGTTTTTGGCGTTAAACACCGCTTTTCGACCCCCTTTTTGGCGATTTACGTGCGGGGACCCTGCGAATTACAGGGTCCTCGAGCGCCGCCTTGTTTCGGGATCGCTTTGGGAGCTACGCACCGTCCTTTCGTGAGGATCGGGCAGCATCGACGTTCGCGGTACAGCGGGCAAAGCGCGCGATTTCGTGGCAGAAATTGGCCGTTTAAGGCCTTCTGGAAGCACCAAAGCAGTCACTTTTGCAGCTAAAACAATCGCTTATCGAGGTCCGACCCCATTCGCACGCAGGCGCTAGCTAGCTTTCACCGCCATACCGGGTCAGGAACCGGTCGAGGTTGTTGGCGAATTCCTGCTTGTCGCGCTGGCTGTAAGCGCTGGGCCCGCCGCCCATTTCGACGCCGCTCGAGCGCATGGTGTCCATGAAATCCCGCATGTTGAGTATCGCGCCGATGTTTTCCTGCGTAAGCATTTCGCCCCGCGGGCTGAGCACGTGGCCGCCTTTGGCGATGACCTCGGCCGCAAGGGGGATGTCGCTGGTGATCACGAGGTCGCCGGCGTCGAGGCGCCTGACGATTTCGTCGTCCGCAACGTCGAAGCCCCGCGGCACCTGGAGGGTGCGGATGTTCGCCGACCGCGGTGCGCTCATCGGCTGGTTGGCCACGAGCGTCAACTGCACGCCGGTCCTGTTTGCCGCCCGGAAGAGAATGTCCCTCGCGACCACCGGGCAGGCGTCTGCGTCGACCCAGATCTTCACGTTGCCCGCTCCAGTTCCTCGCTGGCCTCCAGCCACTCCCCTTCGAGCGACTCGATGGCGGATTTGACGGTGGCCTGCTCCCTGATCAGCCGCGTCAGTTCGTCCTTTCGCTCCGGGTCGGCATAGATCGACTCGTCACCGAGGCGCGCCTCGACATCGGCCAGCCTGGAGCGCTTCGACTCGAGCGCTCTCTCCACCTCCCGGACCTTGTCCTGCAGGGGCTTCAGGCGTTTGCTCTGCTCTGCCTGTTCCTGCCGCTGCTGTTTCCTGTTGACGCTCTTCGCGGGACCGTCTTGCCACTTGGCCTCGGCCTGCCCGGCCTTCTCTTCCTGCTCCCGGAGCCAGGCCGGGTAGTCGTCGATGCTGCGATTGAAGCGGTCGACGATGCCGTCGTGGACGATCAGCAGTTCATCGCAGACGCTGCGCAGCAGGTGGCGGTCATGCGAGATGACGACCAGGGCGCCGCTGTACTCGATGAGCGCGACGCTCAGCGCCTGGCGCATTTCGAGGTCGAGATGGTTGGTCGGCTCGTCGAGCAGCAGCAGGTTGGGCGCCTGGCGAATCATCAACGCGAGCACCAGCCGTGCCTTCTCGCCGCCGGAGAACGGTGCGACCGGCTCGAAGATGCGCTCACCGCTGAAGCCGAAGCGGCCCAGGTAATTGCGATGATCCTGCTCGCGGTCGTCGGGTGCGTAGTCGCGCAGATGATCGACGGGGCTGCGCTCGGGACGCAGCAGTTCGAGCTGGTGCTGGGCGAAGTACCCGATCTTCGTGTCCTTGCTCAGGTGCCGCTCACCTTTCAGCAGCGTGCTGCCCGTTGAAAGGGCCTTGACGAGCGTCGACTTGCCGGCGCCGTTGACGCCGAGCAGGCCGATGCGGTCGCCGGCGAGCAGGTTCAGGTTGACGTCGTCGAGAATGACCTCGTCACCGTAACCCAGCGTTGCGTCGGTGAGGCCCAGCAGTTGTTGCGGCTGCCTGTCGGGCTCGATGAAGTGAAAGCGGAACGGCGAGTCGACATGCGCCGGGGCGATCTGCTCCATGCGCTCGAGCATCTTGATGCGGCTCTGGGCCTGGCGCGCTTTCGATGCCTTGTAGCGAAAGCGATCGACGAAACTCTGCAGGTGCTTGACCTGTTTCTGCTGCCGGGCGTACATCGCCTGCTGCAGCGCGAGCTGCTCGGCGCGCAACTTCTCGAACTGGCTGTAGTTGCCGGTGAACAGGCTAATCGCGCGATTGTCTATGTGCGCAATGCGGGTGCAGACCTCGTCGAGGAAATCGCGGTCGTGCGACACGACCAGCAGTATGCCCTGGTAGCGCTGCAGCCAGCGCTCGAGCCACAGGATGGCCGGCAGGTCGAGATGGTTGGTGGGCTCGTCGAGCAGCAGGATGTCGGAGCGGCACATGAGTGCGCGGGCCAGGTTCAGCCGCATGCGCCAGCCGCCGGAAAACGAATCGACGGGTTTGTCGTACTCGTCCGCCGAGAAACCGAGACCATGCAACAGGCGCGACGCGCGGGATTCGGCCGTGAAACCGTCGATGGCTTCCATCCGTTCATAGAGAACGTGCAGGTCCGGCGCGTCCGCGGCGGCTTCGCCCTCCGCAATGGCGGCCTGCACCTCGCGCAGCTGGCGGTCGCCGTCCATGACCCAGTCGACCGCGGAGCCGCTGCCGCGAGGGCTTTCCTGCGCCACGTGCGCGATCTCGTAGCGGGGGTCCAGCACCAGTTCACCGGCGTCGGGCTCCAGCTCGCCGAGGATCATCGAAAACAACGAGGACTTGCCGCAGCCGTTCGGCCCGATCACGCCCACCCGCTGCCCCGCGTGCACCTGGAAGCTTGCGTCTTCGATCAGGACGTTGGGGCCGCGCCGCAGGTTGATGTTGGAGAGGGCGAGCATAGCGGGCGGGATTATAGGGTAGCTGCGGCTTCGTCGCTCGCCGGCCTGTCCGGTCCAATCGCCGCTTACAAGTGGCCCACGCGCTCGAGGAGCGCCAGGTAGCGTGGATCATCACGATATCCCCGGAGCATCTGGTTGACCCGGAGGAAGATCATGTCGCGGCTGCGCTCCTCGAACGCCCGATCGAGCAACGCGAAACCCCGGTCCGCGTCGCCCGCCGAAAAGTAGACGCTGGCCAGCAGCCCCGGCGATACATAGTTGTCGCTGGCGAATTCCTCCAGCTCCTCGAGCAGGGGCCCGCCATCGGCGGGCCTGCCGTCCCGGTAATAGGCGACGGCCAGGTTGGCTGCATTTAAGGCCGTGCGCCCTTGCGACTCCGCGACAGCCTCGAAGAGTTCGACGGCCGCGGCCGTATCGCCTTGCGCAAGCCTGCTCAAACCGAGCAAATACGTGCTGTCGAGATGGCCGTCCGCCGCGAGCGCCGCTTCGATCGCCTTGTCGGTCAATCCTGCATTGAGGTAGCGCCAGCCCGCGTTGATCCGGACGTACGGATCGTTGGGGTCCGCGGCGAGGCGACGCTCGACCAGCGCTATGGCCTCGTCATGGCGTTCCTGTGTCGAGAGAAACAACGCGTAACCAAGGACATTGATTGGATCGAGTTCGATCGCTTTCCCGTATTCGCGCTCGGCTGCGGCGAAGTCCCAGTCGTACCAGGTCAGGATATCGGCGTAGAGCGTCCGGGCGTCCGACAGGCCGGCGTCGAGGGCGATGGCCCGAAGCGCTGCCTCCTTGGCCCTGGGGTACATTTCGCCGGGAAGATGAGTGCCGTACTCGGAGCCGAGGAAGCTGTACGCCCATCCGAGTGTCGCGTACGCCTCGGCAAATTCGGGGTCGAGCTCGATCGCTTGCCCGAGGTAATCCACGGCATCCTCGAGATCTTCTTGTGTCTGTTTGAACGTATGGTAGCGGCCCAGCAGGTAGAGGTTGTAAGCCTCGATATCGTTCGTTGGCAACTGATCACTGCCGGCCGCCGCATTCGCATATTCCAGCTCGAGTGCATCGGCAACCTCCCTGGCAACGGCTGCCTGCAGTCCGAAGATATCCTGCATCGACAGCTGACGATCGAAGTTTCCCGCCCACAGATGCTCGTCGGTCGCTGCGTCGATGAGTTGCACCGTAACGCGCAGGCGGTCGCCGGCTACACGGATGCTGCCTTCGATCACCGCGTCGGCACCCAGCCGGTCGGCTATCTCGGGGAGGCTCGCTTGTGTGCCGCGATAGCGCTCTACGGAGGTGCGGGAAATGACCGCGAGCCCGTCGATCATCGCCAGCCGGCTCAGCAGTTCCTCGTGCATGCCGTCCGCGAAGAACTGGTGATCCCGATCGGCGCTCAGGTCCGTGAACGGCAGCACGGCGATGGCGCCGGCTTTGCGGACAGGGTTTTCCGGCGCCGGGCGCTGGGCCAGTTGCCAGGCCACTGCGATCCCGACCAGTAGTGCGACCGCCGCCATTAACCCTGTCGCTCGCGAATTGCGCTTTTCCGGCGAGGCATCGACTTCGCCCAACGGACCGACCAGGCGGTAGCCGCGGCCACGCACGGACGCGACGTAGCGCGGATCCTGGCTGTCGTCACCGAGGCTTTGGCGCAACAGCCGAACGCGTTGCGCCAGTGTCTCGTCGCTGACGACCGTGTCATCCCAGACTTCCGCGATCAGCTGGTCCTTGCTCACCACTTCGGGTGCATGCCGGATCAGCGCTTCGAGCAGCCGGAATGACCGATCCGGGAGGTCCAGCCGCTCTGCCCCACGTATTACGCTGCGCCGCTCGAGATCCACGACCAGGTCAGCGACGCGCAATCGCACGGGCGGCGCTGGTGAAACGGGCTGCTTTGATTCGGCATCGACCATGTCTTCGGTATGTATATCTTTGATTATAAATACAAAAAATTTTCTTCAATAAAGCTTCAGCAAGCTTTATCGAATCTTCAAGGATTGTAGCCGCTAGGCGTCTAGGTTGCCGGCATCGATCAACCGACATTGAGGATAGTCACATGAATTACCGCAATAAACTAACTGTAGCCGCAGCCGCTGTGCTGGCCGTTGCCCCTTTGACGGCCACCGCCGACGGACACTTCTACCTGGGCGGCAGTATCGGGTCCGCCTCACTCAGCGAGGACTTCGACGGTTTTGACGTCGATGCCGACAGCACCGCTTTCCGGCTTGTCGCCGGATGGCAGTTCAGCGACTACTTCTCGCTGGAAGGCGGATACCACAATTTTGGAACCTTCGAGCAGGGTTTCGACGTGGGCGGCGAACCCGTGGACGTCAGCCTGAAAGCCGACGGCTTCGTGCTGGGTGCGACCGGCACCGTTCCCCTGAGCGAGAAGTTCGCGCTCTACGGCCGCGCCGGCTTTTTCTTCTGGGACGGTGATGCGGAGATCAACGACGTTTCCCAGGCACGACCCGAAGACACCAATCTCTACATCGGCGCCGGAATCAAGTTTGCGATCTCCGATCGCCTCTCGCTGCTGGGTGACTGGACGCGCTACGAACTCGAAGACACCCGCAGCAACGTCGCGTCACTCGGACTGACTTTGAGTTTCTAGTGTGTGGTGCCGCCGCCGGTCGGCGCGATGACGCGCTCGACCGCGCGGGGCTTCCGCAGCCGATTGTCCGCGGCGATATCTCTCCCCACTGTACAGGCGCATTCCGCCGCCTGGCTTCTTCACCCGGGTCGAGGCATTGCGCGCCGCGTTGGCAGGTCTCGTCGCCCGTTATCGAAGTGTTTGCATCACTTCCAGTGCGCGCGGTTCCAGCGTCCGGATGCCCGGCTGCTCGCTCAGCGTCGCATTCAGGTAGATCTCCAGCGCAAAGGCCCGCAGGTTGTGCCGCCGCGCCAGCCCATCCTCATCGTGCCAGGTGGCCTCCCAATCCGACCACGGTGCAGGATCCGCCAGCATCGCGAACCATGCCTGCCAGTCCTGCTGTTCGAGCTCGTCCCGGCTCGCGATAAAAAGCACGGGCCGGGCAAGCCGCCCGGGTTCGCCGAACCGGTAGGCGTGAGCGGGCGCGACCTGCCGGCCGACCGCTTGCAGGAGCTGCAACTGTTGGGCCCGGCTGAGTGCGGGATTGAGTGACAATTGCATGGCCAGGTCGGCGCCGTGAGCGACCCCGTGGCGCCAGCCGACCTGCGGCTCGAAACCGCGATAGTCCGATATGTTTTCCAGGTAATTGCTGGCCGTATCGACCAGGTCCTGGCGTTGCGCGGGGCTCATCCAGGCTTCGATGCGATCCGTGCGCGCGATCTCGGCGAGGACGAGAACGGCAAACGGGTGCGTCACGCCGACAGGGTCCGGCTGTTGCAACAGCCGGTCCAGCTGAACCCACAGAAACTCCAGCTGTCCGACCGCAGGCCTTTGGTCGCGAAGAAGATTTGCCAGGCTCGTGTAGGCGAACCGGTCGCGCAACTCGGGATCGGGACTGGCCAGGCACATGACCGCCGCCTGCAGGTGCTCCTCGCTTCCGGGGTTCGCGGACTGAACGCGATCCGGGTCGCAGCCGAGGACGGAGCGGGAGATCAGCAGTATCAGCACGAGCAGCGGGTAGCGCATTGCGTCAGCTCCAGGGGTTCACCCGGGAGTGTGCCAATTCCGGCCGAAAACGGCCAACAACAGCGATCGAATGACGTTCCCGACTGTGCAGGATCGTTCTGCCGCCAATTGGGCAGGGACAGCGCGGCCGGGCTATGGCAGGCTGGGACACTCCGGGAATCAACGCGTTTTATTGTTGCTGCAATGTCGAATGTATACCGGGCGGAATTCGATATTCCGCGGGAGATCTGCTACCTGAATGCGGCGTACATGACGCCCCAGCCGCGCTGCGTCGTGGAGGCCGCAATCGATGGCGCCAGGTATCGTGCGCAGCCGTGGCGCATCACGCCGCCTGATTTCTTCGCCCGGGTCGAGGCATTACGCGCCGCGTTCGCAGGTCTCGTCGCCTGTGAAGCCGACAACGTCGCGATCGTGCCGTCGGCGGGTTACGGGGTGTCCTGCGCGGCACTCAACCTGCCGGTCCGGCAAGGTGACGTCATCCTCGGGCTGCACGACCAGTTTCCCTCGAACTATTACGCCTGGTGTCGCAGGGCCCGCGCATCGGGTGCGGAATTTCACCTCGCTCGCAGGGAAGCGGGGCAATCGTGGGCCGACGCGTTGTTCGCGACCATAGAGGGTCTCGGTGAGCGCATCGCGATTGCGACGCTCGAGTGTCACCACTGGTCGTCCGCAGAGTTCGTCGACCTCGAGGCCGTGATTCCGGCGCTGCGCGGCGTCGGCGCGCGGATCGTACTCGACCTGACGCAGACGATTGGCGCCTACCCGGTCGACATCGCCCGCCTCGCGCCGGATTTCATGGTCGCCGCCGGCTACAAGTGGCAGTTTTGCCCGTACGGCGTTGCGTTCCTCTACGTCGACGAACGCTACTTCGAGGGCGTGCCGATCGAGGAGCCCTGGATGTCACGCCAGGGCGCGGAGGATTTCTCGCGGCTGGCTGACGTCACCGACCGCTACCAGCCCGGCGCGCGCCGCTTCGACGTCAGCGAGAAGGCGAGCTTTTCCAACATCGCCGGCGCCGCGGCGGCACTGCAAATGCTCGGCGGATGGGGGGTGGCTAACGTCTGCGAAAAGCTGGCCGAGACGAACACGCGCATCGCCGCGATACTCTCGGACCGCGGCTTCGACACAACGGCACCCGGGCTGCGCGCACCGCATTTCCAGGGTGCGCGATTGCCGCGAACCGACGCGCGGACGCTGGCGGCGCGCCTCGTCGAACACGGCGTCTATGCGAGCGTGCGCGGCCAGCACCTGCGCGTCGCGCCGCACCTGTATACCGACGACGAGGATCTCGAACGTTTCGACGCCGCACTCGGCGCAGCGCTCGCCTGACCGCCGGCGCCGCGAATAGCGGCAGCCTGCCTTGGCACAATCGGCGTCGTATACGTATTTTCACGCATGGGCACGCCCGAGCCATGACGATGGCGATATAATTCCGCGTACCGGTTATCGATGCCGGTATTGAAAAATGTACGATGAGTCTCTGAAACCCGACCAGGACTCTGCCGAGACGAGTGCAGGATTGCGTATCGGGAAGGACCTGATCAACGCGACCGTGCCTTTCGCGGAGGAATCGGTAACGGTCAGCTGGTGGTACGTCGGCTCGACCTTCGCAATGCTCGCAGGCGCGCTCACCGGCGCCGGGCTCGCACCGTGGTGGCCACTGCGGCTGCTGTTCTCACTGCTCGCGGCCATGTTGATGGTTCGCGCTTTCATTACCTACCATGACTACATGCATCGAGCGATCCTCACTCGATCGCGCATCGCGTGGATCCTGTTCCGGGTCTACTCGGCCCTTGCGCTCACGCCACCGCGGTCCTGGAAGAAAAGCCATAACTACCATCATGGCCACGTCGGCCAGGTATCCTCCTCGAGTATCGGCGCCTTCCCCATCATGACGACGCAAATGTGGCACGAGGCGTCACGCACGACGAGAGTCGGCTACCGAATCGTCCGGCATCCACTCACCGTGCTCCTGGGTTATGTGACCATCTTCTTATTCAGCATCACGTTGTTGCCGCTGCTACAACACCCATTGCGGCATTGGGACTCTTTCCTGGCACTAGCCGGTCACATTGCGCTGATTGCAGTGCTGTGGATTTTCGGCGGCTTCGACACCGCGTTCTTCGTCGTGTTGCTGCCGATGACCATCGCCTCGGCGCTCGGCAGTTACCTGTTCTTCGCGCAACACAGCTTCAAGCGCATGCACATACTGACGCCCGAGGCATGGACGTACTATCGGGCCGCCATGGAATCATCCAGTTACATGCAGCTCAACCGGGTCATGCAGTGGTTCACCGGTAACATCGGCTTTCACCATATCCACCACCTCAACGTGCGCATTCCTTTCTATCGCTTGCCCGAGGTGATGGCTGCAATCCCCGAACTGCAGTCACCGGTGACGACGACACTCAGCCCGCGTGACATTCGCGACTGCTTCCGCTGTTCCCTCTGGGACGAAAATCGCCAGAGAGTCGTTTCGTACCGCGAGGCGTCCCGACTGGCCGCTGCCTGAACGTGAAGCCCGACATCCAGGCGGTGCCGGGTTATTCGCCGAGGCGTCCCTTTTCTTTTTTCTTCGCTTTCTTCGCGGCCTTTTTTTCTTTGGCCGTCATAGCCGGTAGTTTCTTGGCCTCTTTGTTGCTCTTTTGTTCTTTACTCATGACTTTGCCCCTGCTCTGAGCCGGCCTGGCGCCCGGCGTCGATCTTCGCGTAGCGAACCGCGTCAGCCAGTCGCTGGTACCTGAAGCTCTTGTAGTAGTAAATATCTTCCGATTTACGAGTAATGTTGTGTTCGTCCATGGTCTGTCGGTCGTTCTTGGTCATTTCAGTCACCTGAGGTACAGGCAAGATTACGCTTGCGGTAAGGTTTATTACAGTCCCAGTCGTTTCCAGAGAAGTCCAGGTGGGCATTTTCCGGGAGCTCTACGGCGACGCATGTCGCCCGGTCTTCCCGATAACCGCGATCACAAGACCAACCCTGGCCGTAGGGCCGCTCGGAAAGGTACGCGTGCGGAGGTACTTCGATGGCATTGCAGGTGCCGTCGGCCTCTCGATAACCGCGTTCGCATTGCCATCCGGGGTTGCTCGAGCTGTGCGCGAGGTAGGCGTTCGCCGGCAAGCTGATGGCAATACAGGCACCATTTGACGCGTGGTATCCGCGTTCGCAGTTCCAGCCTGATCTGCTCGAGTCGTTTGCGAGGTAGCCATTGGCGGGCACGTCGATCGCCTGGCAAGTTTCGCCGACCTGCCGATAGCCTCTGTCGCACAGCCATCGATCGCCGGACGCGGCGCTGATGTAGGCGTTCGCCGGCACCACAAGCGGGTCGCACGCATCATTGTCCTGCTTGTAGCCATGGCTGCACGCCCAGCCGGATCCGTACGAACCCGTGAGAAAGGCGTTTGCGGGTACCGTCACGGCCAGACAGGTGCCGTCGACGTT
The DNA here is from genome assembly GCA_963712755.1 of uncultured Gammaproteobacteria bacterium. GTDB lineage: Bacteria > Pseudomonadota > Gammaproteobacteria > Steroidobacterales > Woeseiaceae > UBA1847. The sequence continues at coordinate 450,227 of CAVQIY010000003.1, forward strand.
GCGAAATCCCCTGTCGCATTGCCACCCGGACCCGTAGGCATTCGCCGTCGCGTTGGCGGGCGTGCCTGCCTCGACGCTTTGGGCACCGGCGGGTTGCGCTGTGGCAGCGAGTAGCGCCAGGAGCACCAGGGCGTATGCGAACACGCCGAGCCTCGCGTTTGTTGCGTTCATGGATTGTCTCCTTCGTTTGCATCCATTCCTTTTAATAACCTGAAAATCTCGCTGTCCGTTGAGAGAACAAGGGTGGTGTTTTCAGCAATGATGAACTTGTACGATTCCATCGTTCGCATGAATTCGTAGAACGCAACGGATTCGGCGTTCTGGTTGTATGCCTGTGCATAGATTTCGGCCGCTTTCGCGTCTGCCAGGCCACGAATCTCCTCGACCTGCCGGTAGGCTTCGGATTGAATCTTGTTGAGGTCACGAACGCGGTTGCCGCGAATCCTGGCCGCTTCGCCGTTGCCTTCCGACAGGAAGCGTTCGGCGATCTGCCGCCTTTCGCTGATCATTCGATCGTAGATTTTCGGGCGGACGCTTTCGTTGTAATTGATTCGCTTGAAACGTATGTCGAGCAGTTCGATACCGAATACCCGGACCTTGTCGGCGGCCGCGGCAAAGATTTCCTGCTCGACCAGCACGCGCCCTTTCTGGATCGGTACCAGCGAGCCCATGTTGAGTTCACGTTCCGCGTCCGTCAGAAGTGCATCGCGAATCGGCACCCGATCTTTGGTCGTGCGGATGATTTCGATGAGTTCGTGCTTGGCAACGGCGTTGCGGGTTTCGCTGCCGAGAATATCGTCGAGACGGGACTGGGCGCTGCGTTCGTCGCGAATTCTCAGGAAGTACTGCAGCGGATCCGTAATCCGCCAGCGGGCGAACAGATCGACCGATATGTAGAGCTTGTCCTTGGTCGGCATGTCCGAAGGACTGCCGTCCCACTCCAGCACCCGTTTGTCGATCGGATTGACCTGCTGAATGAAGGGTGTCTTGAGCTTCAGGCCCGCCGTCGTTACCGGCTCGCCCACCGGTTTGCCGAACTGGGTGATGATCATCTGCTCGACTTCGCTGACCGTATAGATCGAACTGACCAGCACAAATGCTGCCGCGGCCAGGATCGCCAGCAAGATGGCCAGTTTGTTCATGGCCGTTCACCGTTTTGTGCATCGAGATTCAGCAGCGGCAGGATGTTGCGTGTCTCGTCATCGACAATGATTTTCGATCGTATGCCCGGCAGGACCGTTTGCAGGGTCTCGATGTAAATGCGGCGACGCGTGACTTCCGGGGCTTTCGTATATTCACTCAGCAATGCGCTGAAGCGGGCGACATCACCCTCGGCCTCGTTGATGCGCTTGAGCCGGTAACCGTCGGCCTCGCGGATCCGTTGATCTTTCTCGCCCTCGGCCAGCGGAATGACCTTGTTGTAGTCGCGCCGCGCCTCGTTGATGAGCTTTTCCTTTTCCTGCTGGGCCTGGTTGACCTCGTTGAAGGACTCCTGCACCGGGCCCGGGGGATTGATGTTCTTGAGCTGCACCTGGTCGATGCTGATGCCCATCGCGTATTTCGTCGACAGCGCCTGCATTTTGGTCAAAGCTTCGGACTCGATCTCCTGGCGCCCGATCGTAATCACCTCGTCCACCGTGCGATCGCCGACGACTTCCCGCATGACCGACTCGGATACGTAGCGCAGGGTCGCGCTGGGCTCGCGGACTTCGAACAGGAACTTGACGGGGTCGGCAATGCGGTACTGGACGACCCACTCCACCAGCGCGGCGTTCAGATCGCCGGTCACCATTTCCGTTTCCCGTTTGCCGTCAACCGGGCTCTGGTAGGGGTCGGTTGCGCCCGGCGTGGTGAAGCCGAACTCCTGCTTCAATTGCCGCTTGACCGGAACGATCGTCGCCACGTCGACTCCCAGCGGAATCTTGAAATGCAAGCCGGGCGGTACCTCCTTCAGGTACTTGCCGAATCTTTGCACGACGGCGACGGAATCGCTCGGGACCGTGTAGTAAGCGGTCCACGCGCCGACGAGAAGCGCGGCGATTAGCGCAACGACGATTGCACCGCGCGGACCGCCGGCCGGCATGATCCGCTTCAGACCTGCCCGACCCTGGTCGATCAGTTGCTGAAGCTCGGCGGCCGGGTTGCCGCCGCTGCCTGGCGAACCTGCCTTGCCGTTGTTACCGCTTGGCCATGCCATCGAATTGTCCTGTCACAGGTGAATTTGCAGCATGCGAAACGGGCAGGCGAATCGATATTCGCCTGCCACGAGATACTGCTCGCGGAATTACGCCGCTTTTTGCGTTGCGGCTATCTTGTGGAAGGTCGAATTCGCAACTTCGTAGGACTTTACCCGCGGAGTTCCTTCAACCAGCTTCGAGAGTAATTTGGTCACCTCGGCATACGAGGCCCGGCCGTAGGCTTCGGCGCTTTCCTTGCTGTCCCACAGGCTCACCGCAAATGCGTCCTTGCCACCCGGGTTAACGAAGGTAATTTCATCCTGGAATCCCTTCTGCTTGCGAAGCAAGGGCAGGATTTCCGCCTCGATCTTGTGGGTGAAATCCTTGCGGCTGTCTGGCTTCAGTTCCATCGATACTTGACGTGCGTACATGTCGTTCTCCGTCCTTGTGATTGGCCAACCGGGCACTTCGAATAACCAGTTTGGTTTAGTTGTCTGAAGCCCTGTTGATCCGTTAACCATAATCGGTTAATTAAATTGCTTAGTCAAGTGTTTTCTGGGATTATTTACTGAATTAACCTTTTCAGTAAATTACGAGGGTCCGCAAGTGGATGTTTGTTCTGTGATAAAAGCGCGGCTGCAGGAACTGGGCCTCGAGCAAAAGGACCTGGCGGCCGCCGCTCACGTGACCGAATCCTATATATCGCAGCTGCTCACCCGGAAGAAGTTGCCGCCGGCACCGGAGCGAACCGATATCTACGAGAAAATGGGCAGGTTTCTGCAGCTCTCGAAAGGCGAGCTCGCCAGACTGGCGCGTGCGCAACGCCTCGACGAACTGCGGCGCGGTTACGAGGAGCCGCAAGGCGCGCTGCTGAAGGAAACCCGGGAACTGATACTGCAGAAGTGCGCGCCTGCTCGGCGACAGCAAATCCGCGCGGTATTCGAAAGACAGGCTTTCGGCGAACTGGAGCGCCTGATAACACAGACGCTCCTCGATGTCGTCAGCCGGGCCGCAAGATCGGAACTGGAGAATGAAGCCTGGCTCCAGCAGGTTGCGCAACTCAGCAACAAGAGCTATTCACAGATGCGCGTGATCATCCTGGAATTCCTCGACACCGATATCTTCAATATTTCGAACGAAGACTGTATTTCCTTCCTGGAGCCGCTGATCTCGGGCTGGGACATCGACCTGGCGACATTCGATATGGAAATCAGGCTGAATGAAAGACTCGTGCCGGGAAAACCGAAGAAATTTGCCTTCGTCGAAACGGAGTTCGACAGACCCGGTGAAGACGAACCAGGGTTCATCGCTTTCATGAAAGATACGGCGCTCAGCGGTGATGTATCCGCCGAGGAGGTCGATTTCCTGAAACAGCTGAAGTTCAGGGGGAAGCGACCAAGCGCGCTCTATTATTACAGGGCGCTGCAGAACTTCAGGGACCCGCTGCATTTTCCGACCGCAGAGAAATGACCGATAGCATCGGGGCGGCCCGATGACCTCCTGACAAACAACCCGGGCACGCGGGCAAACGCTCCTACTGGTAGCCTTTAGCCTGAAGCTGGAACAGGTGCGCGTAGGTGCCTTTCTCGGCGAGCAGGCTCTCGTGGCTGCCGGACTCGATAATGCGCCCGTCGTGGAGCACGACGATCTGGTCCGCAGCCCGGACCGTCGAGAACCTGTGCGAGATCAGGATCGTCATCTTGTTCCTGCTTTCCTCACGGAACAGCTCGAATACCTGCGCCTCCGCCGCCGCGTCCATGGCCGCCGTCGGTTCGTCGAGAACGAGGATGTCTGCCTCGCTGCGCATGAACGCCCGCGACAGCGCAATCTTCTGCCATTGCCCGCCCGAGAGCTCGCGGCCGCCCTTGAACCAGCGGCCGAGCTGAGTGTTGTAACGTTCCGGCATCGAATCGATGAACGGTGCAGCCATGCCGGTCTCGGCAGCGGCTTGCTGACGGACTTCGTCGTCCATGTGGTGTACGTCCCCGGCGCCGATGTTTTCGCCGATGGTGAACTGGTAGCGGCCGAAATCCTGAAAAATCACGCCGATACGCCGCCTCAACACCTCGACATCCCACTCACGCAGATCGAGACCGTCGAGCAGGATCCGGCCTTCGGTCGGTTCGTACAGTCGCGTCAGCAGCTTGATCAGCGTGGTCTTGCCTGAGCCGTTCTCGCCGACGAGCGCCAGGCTCCCGCCGCGGCGGAGCTCGAGGTTGATGTCGGTGAGCGCGTTCTCGGACGCGCCGGGGTAAGCGAATGAAACGTGCTCGAACTCCAGCCCTCGCTCCGGGTCGGGCCCTTTCGGGCTGTTGCCTCGCCGCGCCGGCACGGGCTGCCCGAGGTAGTCATACAGGTTGGAGAGGTAGAGGTTGTCCTCATACATACCGCTGATTGCCGTCAGGATTGCCGACACCGCGGACTGCCCCTGGCGAAACAGCACGAGGTACATCGTCATCGCACCGAGCGTTATGCGGCCGTAGATCGTCGCCAGCACGATCCAGGCGTAAGCGCCGTAAAACGCCGCGGACGCGATAAGGCCGAGCAGGAACCCCCAGGTGTCGCGCCGAATCGTCAGCGCCCGGTCCTCGACGAACAGCCGGTTGAAAATGGCGCGGTAGCGTTGCAGCAGCTTCGGTCCGAGCTGGAACAGCTTGACCTCCTTGACGCCGTCCTCGCGCGCGATGACGGTCTCCAGGTACATCTGCATGCGCGTGTCCGGTGAACGCCAGCGGAACAGCCGGAATGCATCGCCGGAGAACTTGGCCTCCGCGAAAAACGACGGCAGGCCGGCACCGATCAGGATCACGACCGCCCATGGTGAGAATGCAAACAACAGCACGGCATAGCTCGACAGCGAGATGGCGTTTTGCACGAGTCCGAACGTTCGCGTGACGAGACTCAGCGGCCGGCTCGACGCTTCGCGCCGCGCCTGTGTCAGCTTGTCGTAGAACTCGGAATCCTCGAAATGCGCGAGTTCGAGCGTCAGCGCTTTTTCCAGGATCATGACGTTGACGCGCTGCCCGAGCAGCGCGCGCAGCAGCGACTGGCTGGCGGACAGCCCACGCTGGCAGCCCGCGAGCGCGATGACGATCACGGCCTCGAGCGCTACGAGCCAGAGCACGGGTGCCGGGTCCGGCACGTCCTGCGACATCGCCGCAACGACGCCGTCGACGATGAGCTGCCCGACCCACGCAATCGCCGCCGGCAGTATGCCCGCAACGACCGTCAAAGCCGCAAGCGCGAACGTCAGCGGCCGGCTCGTCGTCCAGACCAGCCCGATTGCACGCTTCGTATAGCGGAAGACGCCAAGGGAGCGCTGGAAAAGACTTGCTTCGACGGCGTCCGGTTGCTTTGAATTCACCATGACAGCAGGCAGGATACGCGGGAACGGGGAATTTTTCGCAGCCGCACGCCCCGGTGCCGGTCAGCGGTCGCCGAGAATGGTCCGTTCGGCCGGACAGCGCTTGCGAAAGAAGGCATCCAGTCGGTAATCACGTAGAATCCTGCCGATGAAACCGATACATGCCCTGCTCCTTTTTGCGATCGCGTCGCTCGGCGGCTGCGGTCGTCCCGGCCCGCAGGAAACGGCCCCCGTCGCCGACCTGCTGCTCGTCAATGCGGACGTCGTCACGGTGGATGCGGCGCTCCCCCGCGCCGAAGCCGTCGCGATCAAGGATGACCGCATCCTCGCCGTGGGTACAACCGAGGCGATGTCGAAGCATCGCGGCGAAAGCTCCGAAGTGATCGACTTGCAGGGCCGGATGGTGGTCCCCGGTTTCATCGAGGGCCACGGGCACTACACCAGCTTCGGCGGCTCGCTGATGATCCTGGATTTCCGCCATGCGAAGAGTTTCGCGGAGATCGTGTCGACGGTTGCCAGGGCCGCGGCCGAGACGCCGGCCGGCGAGTGGATCGTCGGGCGCGGCTGGCACCAGGACAAGTGGGAAACCAGGGAGAGCGTGCTCGTCGAGGGGCTGCCCGTGCACGACTCGCTCAGCGCGGCGACGCCCGATCACCCCGTGATGCTCATCCATACGAGCGGCCACGCCGTATTCGTCAACCAGCGCGCCATGTCGCTCGTGGAAGTCGACGGCAACACGGTGCCGCCGCCGGGCGGTGAGATCGTGCGCGACGCGAACGGCCGCGCCACGGGCATGATGCGCGAAGCAGCGCAGGACATCTTTCGCGTCGCCTATTCCGGCCACCAGGGACGCCGCCCGGCGGGCATCGCGGAGGCCGAACTGCGCCGCATGGTGACGCTCGCCGGTGAGGCGTCGCTGCGGCACGGCATCACCTCGTTCCAGGATCTCGGCACCACGTTTGCCGAGGTCGACCTGATCAGGAAGATGGCCGAGGAAGGCAACCTGCCCGTGCGCCTCTACATGGCGTTCGAGGAACAGGCCGCGGACATGGCGGGCCGCCTCGACGACTATCGCATGATCGGCTACGGCAACAACTTCCTCACCGTCCGCACGATCGGCGAGAAAGTCCTGGACGGCGCGCTCGGCACGCACGGCGGCTGGCTGCTGGAACCTTACTCGGACATGCCGCAGAGCCACGGCCTGAACGTCGTGCCGGTCGAGGAGATCGAGGCGTCGGCGCGGCTCGCCATGGAATACGACTACCAGATGGCGATCCAGGGCATCGGCGACCGGGCGTATCGGGAACTGCTCGACATCTACGCGGCGGAGTTCGCGCAGCACCCTGACAAGACCGACCTGCGCTGGCGCATCGAGCACGCCCAGGTGATTCACCCGGACGACGTCGCGCGGACCGTCGAGCTCGGCGTGATCCCCGCCGTGCAGGGGATATTCGCCTGTTCCGACGGGCCGTGGGTGGAGGAGCGCCTCGGCAAGGAGCGCACCCGCGAGCGGGGCTACATCTTCAATACGCTCGCCGAAGCCGGCCTGGTGCCGACCAACGGCACCGACCCGCCCGTCGACGAGATCAGCCCGATCGGCAGCTTTCACTGCTCGGTGACGCGCCGCCTGCCCGACGGCACGCTGTTCCAGCCGCAGGAAGCGTATTCCCGCGAGCGCGCGCTGTACTCGTACACGATGGGCAACGCGATCGCGGCGTTCGAAGAGGACATCAAGGGTTCGATAACGCCGGGCAAGCTGGCCGACCTGACCGTGCTGTCGCAGAACCTGCTGGAGGTCCCGGACGATGCGTTACTGGACACCGAGGTCGTGATGACGATCGTGGGCGGCCAGGTACGCTATCGCGACGGCGAGATCGTGCGCTAGGAATCCCCGACTTCGGGCCATAGAGGAACGCATGGTGAAACCGAATCAATTCTTCCTGGCCGCTGCCTTGAGCGCCGGCTTGTCGCTCGCCGCCAATGCAGACGTCAAGGTCGACATCGTCAAGAACCCGTACGGCGGCGCGCGCAATGTGCCGGAGCTGTCCACCAACCCCGACTATATTCATGCCGCCGGTCTCGAGCGGCTTGTCGGCGAGTGGGGCGCCGAGCTGGTCCGGCCCGTCCAGGACATACGCCTGGACGCGGAGCAGGCGCGCCAGTATGGCGAGTGGAACCGCATGGCGCTCGCGAACTCGAACTTTGCCGCGGCGGTTCGCGAAGGCGCGCGGGACGGCGTGATCACCATCGGCCTGGAAGCGAACTGCAACAACCTGCTCGGGATGCTCGCGGGACTCAAGTACGACGCCGACGGCAATGCGCGGCGCGTCGGGCTGGTGTTCATCGACGCGCACGGGGATTTCAACGTCCCGGAGACCACGCTGTCCGGGATGCTCGGCGGCATGCCTGTGGCCATTGCTGCCGGACACGCGCTGCACAATCTCCGCAACACGGCCGGCCTGGCAGAGCCCCTGCCCATGAGTGACATCGTCTGGGGTGGCGTACGCGACCTGGACCCGCTCGAGGCCGAACGCTTTGCCGAGTACGAGGTCCGGCAGTTTTCCGTGCAGGACATTCGCGAGCTGTCCGCCAACCTGAAACA
>CAVQIY010000004.1:0-223798 GCA_963712755.1 uncultured Gammaproteobacteria bacterium
AGATTCAACCGGTCGATGCAACATCTAAACTCTAACATTAGAGAGGAGGATGTTGATCATGAGGCAAAGACCAAGAATCTATTATTCAGACGCGCAGAAGGCATTGATGTGGGATCGCTGGCAGAAAGGCGAATCCATGAATGCGATAGGCCGACTTTTTGATCGGGGCCATTCATCGATTCAGCGTATTTTGTTAGAAATGGGTGGGCTGCCACCTGCTCCGAGAAAGCGGTCGAAGTTATCGCTGACATTGGCAGAACGCGAAGAGATATCGCGTGGTGTTGTTGCCGGCCACTCGCTGCGTTCGATTGCAGCATCACTTGGTCGCGCTCCCTCGACAATTAGTCGCGAGATCAGCCGCAACGGTGGCTGTCGGGACTACAGAGCGAGCGAAGCAGATCTGGCAACCTGGGATCGGGCGCACCGCCCGAAGCGGTGTAAACTAGCGGAGAACCGTCCGCTAGCCCGTATTGTGGCGAGGAAGCTCAGGAAGCTGTGGTCACCGGAACAGATCGCCGGCTGGTTGAAACGCATGCATCCGGACGATGAGAACTTCCAAGTGTCCTACGAGACCATCTATCGCAGCCTCTTCATACAAGCACGTGGTGCCTTGAAAAAGGAGCTTTTACAGCATCTTAGGCGCAGGCGCGCAACGCGTCGCTCGCGTCACCATACGCAGAAGACAGACAATCACGGCAGGATCCTGGACACGGTGTCGATCAGAGAACGGCCCGCGTCTGCTGAAGATCGAGCGGTACCCGGTCATTGGGAAGGCGATCTTATCTCCGGATCGGGCAACACGTATATCGCGACACTGGTCGAACGTCACACACGCTACGTGATGCTCGCCAAAGTTGACAGCAAGAAGACCGAAACGGTGATCAATGCGCTCATCAACCAAGCGCACAAACTTCCGCAGGAACTTTACAAATCACTGACCTGGGATCGCGGTAAAGAGATGGCCGATCACAAGCGCTTCAGTTTAGCTACCGACATCGATGTCTATTTTTGTGATCCGCAGAGTCCTTGGCAGCGTGGTTCGAATGAAAACACAAATGGCTTGCTCAGGCAGTACTTCCCGAAAGGAACCGACTTGTCGGTTCACTCACAAGCAAAACTCAACGCTGTGGCAAGGCAACTAAACGAACGTCCAAGAAAGACGCTAGACTACGAAACACCAGCCGAACGCTTTGGCCAATGTGTTGCGACGATCCATTGAATCCGCAACCAGTAAGCCGCCAGTCGATGAAACTAGGGTAAACTGTCAGCCTGTGACCCTTTGCGGCCGCGCGTGAAAGTAGGGCAACCTCTGTAGATTGGAGGGTAAATATGAAGATCGCCGTAATTGGCGCCACTGGCAATACCGGTAGTGCCGTTGCAGAACTCGCCTTGGAAGATGGTCACGATCTTCGGGCCATCGCTCGGAATCCCGATTCTCTGAAGAAGCTCGCTGATAGTAATGCCGAGGTCTTTACTGCAGATCTGGATGATCACGAAGGCATTCTCTCCAGCCTTTCTGGCATCGAAGCGGTCTACTACTGTAGTCCTCTTCCTGCTGGCTATGATGAGCCGTTTGCCGTCGAGCTTGCGCGGGCGCGTAACGCAATCAACGGGTCCCGGTCGGCCGGGATAGCACATTTCGTTCTGCTCTCTGCAATGGGCCCGGAGACGGCCCCGGGCGTTGAGCTAATCGAGACGAAACGTGCCATTGAGGTGGAGTTAGCCGGCAGTGGGCTCGCGTACACGATTTTGAGGCCGAACATGTTCATGGACAACGTTGCAGTGGCAGGGCCGGAGGCGTTGTTGGGCGTTGGTCTTGCGTGGCCGTTCTCAGAAAGCGCGTTCATTCAGCCGATTGCAGCACGCGATATCGCACAGATCGCATTTAAGTCTATGACAAGTGGTCCTCGAAACCGGTCATTTGATCTCGTCGGGCCAGAAGCGCTGACGTTTCCGCAGATCGCCCGTGAACTCGGTCAGGCGATGGGGTCCGAAGTACGATTCACCGCAATACCTGACGAAGTATTCGTTGAGCATGTTGGGCCCGCAATAGGATCCACGGAGGTGGCGGCTGCGGTCGCGGCCGCTTACCGATTGTGGGAACGCGACGGCAACGGTACCGGTGATGCCTCGATTCTCGCAACGGAGTTTGACATCTCATTAACACGATTCCAGGACTTTGCTGCCAACTTGGCGGAGACTTGGAAGCGAGAAGCTCTAATTTGAGGCGATTGCAGGTGACCGCTCCTGGCCGCTAGCGAGCATTCGCCAGGAGCATGAACGAGTGGCTGGTATGCCCCTGGAACCAGCCGGTCGAGTTTTCTAGTGTAAAATGGCTGCTTCTCTAATCGGGCGTTGAAGTCAAGCTCCCTTGGTTTGTAGTATTGACTGGTCGCGTTCTGACGTGGGTCACGCTTCTCTACGCAGTCGGTACTGGTAGCCGCCAGCCGCTGCAAGCATAGGTCAGACAGTGTGGAGGGCCAGGCTACTGAACGTGCTCCAGGGCACAGCAGTCATATTCGGCCTCATCCAGACCACGTCCACGCCAGGACGCTTCTTTTGGAGTCGGGGGCAGTTGTTATTTCATGACCGTGCTGCCTCCGCACTCCATCGGAACTGGGTGTCATCGATCCACATACGGTGAAGGATGACGGCAAGTTTTCTGGCGACTGCGATGACGGCTCGCCGATGTCCCCGAGTCTTGGCCAGCTTCATTCCCCACGCTTTGAGCGGAGTCCAGCGACTAGTGCGTGTCAGCAGAACATTCGCGGCGGTGTAGAGCGTTGAGCGCACATAGCGATCGCCACTGCAGGAGATGTGGCCATCGAAGTCGACTTCACCGGACTGGAAGCGCCTGGGTGTGAGCCCGAAGTGAGCAGCAACGGTGCGCGATCGCTTGAACCGGGTCGGGTCATCCACACCTGACTTGAACGTCAGCGCGGTGATATAGCCGACACCCGGTGCTGTCATCAGCCGCTGACAGACAGCATCTTGCTCTGCCAGATGGCGAGCGCGATTATCGAGTTCTCGATACGTCTGATAGAGTGCCAGCCGCGCACTGAGCAGCGGTAGCAGGGATGCCGACAATGCGCCGTCTGCTTCGATCAACGGACGCACGACACGATCGAACGAACCATGCCCCAGCTTGGACGGCAGCTTGACGCCGAAGATCTTAAGGATGCCGCGGACCTCGTTCTCGAGATCAATGCATTTATCCAGAACTGCTCTGCGGCTGCTTAACAAAGCACGGACTCGGTAGCTTTCCATGCTCTTGATGTGCACGCGGCTGTACCAGCCGCTGCGCAGTAGCTGTGCAATGCCACGAGCGTCGTTCTTGTCTGTCTTGTTACGCATGGCAGACAGCGCTGCCTTCACCTGGCGTGCTTCCATGCAGATGACGTCGTAGCCAGCGAACTTCAGGCCGTAAGTCAGGTACTGCGTCAGCGTGCCGGCCTCGAGGCCAACCTCGGTGATATCGACGTCAAGTTCGCTGAGAAACGCGACGATGTCGACAACTTCTGCATCCGTCTTGCCTTCAGTGACCAGCTCGCCTCGTTCGTCAACGACACAGATGTTCGTCGAGCGCAGGGATACATCGAGTCCCGCAAAGTAAGTCATGGTAATCTCCATTGTTGATGTGATGACACATCGTAATGGGAGCCGGGCTCTTATGAACCCGCCCGATTACCAATGCTACTGACCCAATTTAGCGGCCGGTTGCCGACATAGGGATTTTGGATTGCGAGCTTATCTTCTTCTTGTTCTCACGCTTTTCGCGTATGTGTCCGGCTGTACCGAGGCGGACAACGAAACCGCGGTTGCCATAGAAGGCGAGCAGCCTGCCGAAGTGGTAGCCGCAATGCAGAAATTGTCTTGTGAATCGTTTGAGCAAAATTTTGCCCAATTGATAGAAGATTCACGCGACTGCAATACAGACGCCGACTGTGTAGTTACCGAATTCGGATGTCCCTTTGGTTGCGCGAACGCGGTAAACAAGAACAAGCTCCCGGAGCTTCAATCAGTGTTCTTGGAATCCGCTGAATCTTGTCAGAGCTGCTTATACGATTGCGGCATTGGACCAGCAACGGTGCTGCCCGTTTGTAGATCGGGGAAGTGTGACTTCGTCAGCAAAAATTAGCTTATCGTCGATCGCCTGCTTCTGGCTGTGACTTCAATCGGTCGACGCAACACATCAAGAATAATCGCTTGCAGTAAGTACAACACCAACAACACAAATGAACGAAAAACACGGCGAAACCGGCCCAGTCATCGTCCCCACGGAGAGTTGGGAGCTATACAAGGAACGATGGTATGAAGTAGCCGATCTTCATGATTCTGGCGATGTCGCAGGAGCCGTTTTCCAGCTCAAGCGATTAGCAGGAGAAGGATTCTCACCGGCACTCGCAGAACTTGGGGACAAGTATGAGTTCGGCGGCGGCGGAATTGACGTGGATCTTGCAGAGGCGGTGGAGTGGTACAAGAAATCCGTCGAAGCGATCGACGACATTCGCTCCCACATTGGGCTTGCAAGGATCTACCTGCAGAGCAAGGAGCTGGACCCGGATAGGTCATTGTCGTTTTACCATCTGAAACTTCTGGCGGAGACAGACACGATGGCGGGTTGGTTTGGACTGGGGTTTGCACATCAACACGGCATCGGCACGGATGTAGATCTGGATGCCGCAGAGACTTGCTTTAGAAACGCCGTCGAGAAGGGCCATCTCGTTGCCGGAACGCATCTTGCGCAGGTTCTCTTGGCCAACGACAGACCCGGGGGATTCAAGACCGGACTACGGTTCATTCCGCGCGTACTTTGGATGAAGTTGTTCCGCCCACGTGATCCGCGGTTAGGGTTTGAGTACGAGCCAATAGCTCAAGAATAGCGCGAAAGCGGATGACCACTTCTGGCCGGGTCCAGTCGGTCACCAGGAAGAAGGGCGAGCGGCTGGTTCACTTGGCATTCCAGCCCGTCGCTTTGTCTGAAGTAGAATGACGGCTACTGATCCAGCGCAGCCGTTAAGTAGAACCCAGTATTGCCGCTCAAAGCGGCCTGTCGACAATGTTCCCAGGCTTGCGGCGCTTCCAACGCGCAGAGGAGTGTTGTCGTGGAAAAACCCTGCCTGATCGACGAGGGCGAGTATCCGGATGATCGAGTTTTGAGTCGTTGCCTGGGTGACGCAAAAGAAGCATGGGATGCGTTTGTCGCATTCCTGGACAGTAGTTACCCCGGCTGTACCCCTGAATGGAGGTACTACAATGACGGAAAGAGCTGGCTCTGCAAGGTTGTCGAGAAGTCCAAGACGATTTGCTGGTTAAGCGTCTACCGCGGCAGATTTGAGACGACCTTTTACTTCCCGGCCCGAGCGGAGAGCTTGATCGCAGATAGCTCCATTCGGAAGACGTACAAAGAACAGTTCTTGAATGCAAAACGCTTCGGCAAGACCCGAGCTCTCACGGTCGATGTCCGAAAGACCGCAGACCTGAGCACCACTAAGAAACTATTCGCAATTAAGGACGACTTTAAGTAGTGGTAAGGGGCTGGTTTTGGCCGAGAGCGGTAGTCCACCAGGAAGCAGGGTGAGCAGCTGGTTCACTTGGCATAGCAGCCGGTCGAGTTATCTGCGGTATTATGGCTGCCACTGACCCTTTGCCGGCCTTCGAGTATCTGGTAACCATTTCCGTGGTATGAGCGTTCTCTTACGAAGCACTATATTTCTGACCGTAGCGATAGTTGCGTTAATCGTTTACCGACTTGTCGGGCCGTTCTTGCCTTGGTGGACCGCACTAATCGGCATCCCTCTTTTGCTAGCTGGAGTATTTTGGATCAAGAGTGTCAATTCGCAGCAAATTGACGACGACTCTTGAGTATCCCGAATGACCGCTCATGGCCGCACTGAGCCTGTGGCCTTGGTTCAGACTAGATGACTGCTAAGCCCTCGGAAGCAGTCACCCAGGCGTTTCACGGTATACTTTCCGCCTGTGACCCCTTGCGGACTCTCAGGTGTTCCGAGTGAAGATAAGCCACAGGAAGTTATCAATTGCGCTTGTACTGCTAATTCCTGTAACAAGCCTTCTACTGAGTCCGCACGTATTTTGGGTAGTGACCAACCCTGATTTCTATACGTCACTGGTTGGCTTGGTTTGGATTGCTAGTGTTGTTCGTCACCGCCAGGAACGGGCCGATCTGTAATACCCCATTTTCGCTGCAGTCGTCCGGACCCGGTGCTTACAAGCCACGAAGTCCCTGGAGGTCGAGGCTGATTGAAAGCACGTAGGTCGGATCGTCCCGGTCCGGGTTGAACACGTAGCCGCCCAGCGTAACCGCGCCAAGCGAGATGCCAAGGAGCGGGCCACGCTGGATGTCTCGTTCGGTCTCGTACGCGCGTGTGCGTTGGGCCACCAGCCCGACCCTCAGCCAGTCGAGGGGAGACCAGCCGACCTCAGACCAGCTGTAGAAGAAGGAGTCGGTGCGCTCGTCCCGGTCAAAGACGTACTCGCCCTCGCTGTAAAAATCGAACGCCTGCCAACCCATAGCCAGGTGATAGCCCGGGGCGATGCCGCTAGTGTCGCCGAATACTCCACCGATCATCGGCGTGAACTCCACCGCGACGGTATCACCGAAACTGTAGTTGTATCCGAGCCAGAGCGACGCCGTGTTCAGGCTCTCATAGTTGTAGCGCCCTTCCAGGTGGAGGTTGTCTCGATCGACGCTGACACTCGGCGATCTGTAGTTGTCGTCGTCCGCCGGCCAGTACGCGAAGAGGGACGCCGAAGCGGTCCAGGCGGGCTGCGAACCCGGCGCGGGCAAGTTTTCCTGGGCGAAGGCCGGCAGCGGCAGCAAGCTGGCGCAAAGGGCCGCGAGTTGGCCGTACCGCGTCATCCGCCGAACGCAATTGCGATGGCTACCATGCCAAGCCCCGCCAGCAGGAACGACGAACCGAACAACCAGGGGTTGCTGCGCGTTGCGCGGGCCCAGTGCCAGCCGAGCAGGAATAGCAGACCAAGCAATAGCAGGTTGGAAGCCCGCAGCGCCAGGTAGCGATCGTCAATGAACAGGAACGGCAGCACAGCCGGTACCGCCGCCAGGAACACCAGCGTAAAACAGGCCAGCGCCCCGCCAAGGTCGTCGCGCGTGAGCCGGGTCCGTTGCGGGCTGACGTTGCGCAGATGTCGCAGGACGTCCGCATACAGCCTGCTGCGATCGTCGGCCGACGTAAGGGGTTCGAGCCGATCGTCGAGCGCGCCGGCCACCATGGCCAACGCGTCCTGTTCAGTCCCTGCTTGTTGCAGCGAGTCGAGCAACCGCGCCTTGCTGCTGCGCTCACACAGGCTGCTGATGATGTACATGGCACCATCGATCAGGCCCCAGGCGATGTTGCAGCCGATGATAGTCAGCAGCATCTGTCGGGTGGCCTGCTCACCTTCGCCGACGATCAGATCGGCGCCCAGCGTGAACGACAGCACCATGATGAGACCGAACAGGAACTCGCTGAGACGGTCCAGGGGGTCGAGGTACCGGGCGATGAAGGAACCTGTGGGCATATGGCTTCAGCCTGTGGCCGTGAAGCGGGTTGTCGAACGCGATTGCTTTGGTCGGGAATAATCGAAGCCTCCCCGGAGGGAGGCTTCGAGTCACCGTGCTGTCGACGGATTCTACTGCTGACGGCGACCGAGCGATACGATTTCTCCACCGTCGAGTAGTGACCATAAGCCTTTGCCGGCAGGAGAATCACCGACCTGCACGTGGTCCGCGGGTGTCGTTTAATGGTAGAACATCAGTGTTGATTTGCATCCAAAGTTGACCCACTAGACCCCATTATTTGCATCCAAAAATGACCCACGTGTAACCCTTCTCCTGCGATTGGACTGCGGGAGTTTTTTGAGGAGTGATTGAATATTAGGGGTCGGACCGAGTTTTGGCCCTTATCGAAATATTCGGTTCGACCCCTTACTTTCTTACTATCTAACTCTGGGCGCATTTATTGGTCTGGAAGACCGCTCCGGGTGAGAGCTGACGTTCCGCTCTGGACGATTGAGGCTCATTCCAAATCTCGCCGAGAATTGACCGGTAGGCAACTGCTAACCGCTCGGAAGCTGCCGTTGAAGACTCCTTTGCCATATTTTCCGCTACTGCACCCGAAGCGGATGTTAGCGGGGCATTTCAATGACTTTTGGCTGTCGACTGAGGCTTCCGAGCCTGACCCGCATCTTGGCTGGCGCGGCATATTCCTTCAATATGCCGGGTTTGACCACAGACTCCGGAGTGTCCCCATGCGAAAGCTCGCCATTCTCGCCTGCCTGCTATTTTCCACCCAAGCGACAATGGCCCAGGATCAGGGGCGTGAAGTGTCCGGCCCTCGCGCGGTGCTGGAATACAGAGACCGCCCTCCTGTAGAGAACCGACACCTCGAAGAGCGTCTCGAGACACTGCTGCCAGCCCTGATGGAAGAGACCGATCTCGACATGTGGCTCGTGCTCAATCGCGAGTACGCAGAGGATCCCATCTACCTCTCCCTGGTGCCGCAGCCGACGTTCGCAGCGCGCCGCACCACGATGCTTGTGTTTCATCGCACCGACGATGGTGTTGATCGCCTGACTGTCAACCGCTACCCGCTCAGCGATCCGTATGAGTCAGCCTGGGAAGGCGGTGATCTCGATACGCAATGGCAGGCGCTGGGCGAGCTGATTGTCTCCCGCGACCCGGCACGCATCGGCATTAACGTGTCTCGCGACTGGCCGGTTGCCGACGGACTCACTCACGCGCTGCACCAGCGCTTGCTCGAGGTGTTGCCCGACGACTATGCGGGCCGGTTAGTGCCGGCAGAAGACCTCGTCGTGAGGTGGGCGGAAACGCGGACCCAGAACGAGATGGAAACCTTTGCGCACACGGTGAGCATCGCACGAAGCGTTATCGCCGAGGCGTTTTCCAGCCGTGTAATCACGCCCGGTGTGACAACGACCGACGACGTTGCCTGGTACCTGAGGCAACGCTTCGCGGAACTCCACCTTCCCGTTTGGTTCATGCCCTATGTCAACGCACAACGTCCCGGACAGACCTGCGACAGTGACACCGCGTTCTGCGGCGAGAGCGGTATCATCCAGCCCGGCGATGTCATTCACACCGACGTGGGTATCTGCTACCTGCGCTTGTGCACCGACACGCAGGAGATGGGCTATGTGCCGAAACTCGGTGAAAATGAAATTCCGAAAGGTCTCATCGACGCACTCAAGGTTGGCAACCGTTGGCAGGACCTGTTGACGGACGAGTTCATCACTGGCCGCACCGGCAACGAGATCACGGCAGCGACGCGTGCCGAATGCGCCAAGAGGAAGATCGAATGCAGCGTGTATTCACACGCGATCGGATATTTCGGGCATGCACCTGGCCCGACGATCGGCATGTGGGATGATCAAGACGGTACACCGGTGCTCGGCGATTGGCCGTTGCACCCGGACACCTGCTACGCGATAGAGGGCAATATCAAAACACCGCTGCCCGAATGGGACGGCCAGCTGGTGCAGATCAAGCTCGAGCAAAGCGCCTGTTTCGATGGTGAGGCCGTGCACTATCTTGCGGGCCGGCAGACCAACTGGCATATCGTGCGCTAGCCAGTCAGCTGTCTGCAATCCAAGCTACACAGACGTGCCGGAGTGATTCACTGTTGCCCACCGCCTTTGGAGGAGTGTCTCGGATGCCGGATCGTCAGCCTGCCAATTTGAAATACAGACCGGCATTGCCAGAAGACGCTGCCGAGTGCGTAGTCGTTCGGGGAAGGACGCCGCAGAATCCTGCCTCGGAAGAATGGCTGCGCTCCATTGGCGTCACATCGGAATCCTGGGGAGAAAACATTCGTTCTGGCGCGCTGCCGGGTCACGTTTGTATCGTCGATGGGAAAATCGTCGGGTTCTGCTTCGGCGTGCGTGAAACCGGAGAGATACAGGTCGTTGCGCTACTCCCTGATTTCGAAGAGCGTGGTATTGGCAGAGAATTGCTGGACAGGACGAGTCAGGAATTGGCAAAACTTGGTCACACCCGGTTGTTCCTTGGGTGCTCTCCTGATCCGGCAAGCAGATCATACGGTTTCTACAGACACCTGGGATGGCGTTCGACAGGAAGCTTTGACCAATACGGGGACGAGATTCTCGAGATTTGTGTCGAACCGTAGTCTTAACTAGTCGTCGGCTCATGACCGTACTGAGCCGGTCACCTGGTTCGCGCAATAATTTCAGCTCGTGACCCACTGCGGTCCACAGAAATCGATCATCTACTCATCAGGAATCTCACCGCCCGCTAAGCAAACATCGATACTGATGCAGAAATCTGGTCGCAATCCGGGAGCGTTGTACATGTCAGTGGGATTGTTCATTCGGTGGAGACTGGTTTCGCCAGTGGTCGTAGCCTGTGTCCGAACATAGCAATTTGAATCGGCGGCTCCTCAGTGCTGTGCTTGCATTCATGTCGAGTGCTGTCGGGCTATCGGTCTACTGGGGGCCGTTATGGTTTGGGGAACTGGGGGCGGCTCAAGCTGACACGTTGTCCTCGACGGTCTCGTTCTTCTCACGGGTCTTAGCTTTCTCGCTCTTGGCCGCATTGCCGTTTGTACTCGTTAGACGATCGCTTGTGATTCCGATTATTGGCGGCGCAATGATTGGCTACGCTTTATCACTCTGGTATGTCATGAGTTCAATATGATTCCTGCCGACTACTTCTGGCCGTTCTGAGCCTCGCCGGCCCAGGGCAAAACGAACGACTCCTAAGCAGCCGGAAGCTGCCGGACAGCGAAACTGCGCTAAAATGACGGCCTGTGAACCCGTTGCGGTCATTCGCAAAATCTCGATTAGATACTTCGACGATATGGCTTACCAACCCAAAATTGTTGGGAAGAAGAACGGTTTCTGGCCGCAAGTATCAACGTGGGAGGGTGGTGTGTTTGCCGCCAAGCAGGGACGCTGGGCTTGCATATTCGTCGCGGTTCTCTCGCTGGTCGCGTCTTTGTACTCAATCCGCGTTGAACCGATCTTTGACGACGTAACGGCAGTCTTCTTGCTACTTCAAGGCGTTGTTTTCATTCCAATTGCGATCGGTGTTCACAAGCACTCACGAATAGCAGTTGTTGTCGGCCTGGCTTGGTATTGCCTAAGTCAAATTCTCACGGTCGCCGAAACTGGCAAGATACCGAACATCCTCGCTGTAATTCTTATTTTGATGCTGGTGAACGGCACGCGCGGCATCTTTGCCGTACATCGGATTCCAGAACCGGCTGACGTTGACCCAGCTGATCGAGTGCGGAAAATACAGCACAGCGAATGACTGCTCATGGCTGCGGATTCAATGGATCGTCGCAACACATTGGCCAAAGCGTTCGGCTGGTGTTTCGTAGTCTAGCGTCTTTCTTGGACGTTCGTTTAGTTGCCTTGCCACAGCGTTGAGTTTTGCTTGTGAGTGAACCGACAAGTCGGTTCCTTTCGGGAAGTACTGCCTGAGCAAGCCATTTGTGTTTTCATTCGAACCACGCTGCCAAGGACTCTGCGGATCACAAAAATAGACATCGATGTCGGTAGCTAAACTGAAGCGCTTGTGATCGGCCATCTCTTTACCGCGATCCCAGGTCAGTGATTTGTAAAGTTCCTGCGGAAGTTTGTGCGCTTGGTTGATGAGCGCATTGATCACCGTTTCGGTCTTCTTGCTGTCAACTTTGGCGAGCATCACGTAGCGTGTGTGACGTTCGACCAGTGTCGCGATATACGTGTTGCCCGATCCGGAGATAAGATCGCCTTCCCAATGACCGGGTACCGCTCGATCTTCAGCAGACGCGGGCCGTTCTCTGATCGACACCGTGTCCAGGATCCTGCCGTGATTGTCTGTCTTCTGCGTATGGTGACGCGAGCGACGCGTTGCGCGCCTGCGCCTAAGATGCTGTAAAAGCTCCTTTTTCAAGGCACCACGTGCTTGTATGAAGAGGCTGCGATAGATGGTCTCGTAGGACACTTGGAAGTTCTCATCGTCCGGATGCATGCGTTTCAACCAGCCGGCGATCTGTTCCGGTGACCACAGCTTCCTGAGCTTCCTCGCCACAATACGGGCTAGCGGACGGTTCTCCGCTAGTTTACACCGCTTCGGGCGGTGCGCCCGATCCCAGGTTGCCAGATCTGCTTCGCTCGCTCTGTAGTCCCGACAGCCACCGTTGCGGCTGATCTCGCGACTAATTGTCGAGGGAGCGCGACCAAGTGATGCTGCAATCGAACGCAGCGAGTGGCCGGCAACAACACCACGCGATATCTCTTCGCGTTCTGCCAATGTCAGCGATAACTTCGACCGCTTTCTCGGAGCAGGTGGCAGCCCACCCATTTCTAACAAAATACGCTGAATCGATGAATGGCCCCGATCAAAAAGTCGGCCTATCGCATTCATGGATTCGCCTTTCTGCCAGCGATCCCACATCAATGCCTTCTGCGCGTCTGAATAATAGATTCTTGGTCTTTGCCTCATGATCAACATCCTCCTCTCTAATGTTAGAGTTTAGATGTTGCATCGACCGGTTGAATCTGCAGCCGAGAGCCGCTATTTGATTTCAGTGATTTTTACCTGTCTGGATGGCTGCCTTCGGTGAGAGCCGACATTTGCTACAGGGCATCGGGAGCACTGGTTAGGCGGCGGCTGCTATCCGCGCCAACGCTGCCGGTGAGCTAAACTTCAGCTAAAGTTCGGCTAGTGAACCCGAAGCGGACATTGCTCCAGTTGCTCGTTAACTCCTCCCTCGGCAAATCGCCCCAGCGTCACTCCTGCGCGCTTACGGTCGATATGTCGATCAGCGGGTTCGCCGCGATCATGCCGTCAGCCGTGAGCTCGGGATAGGGTTTTCCCAGGGCACGGTAACGTTCGGCAATGTCGGGATACGACCACTCGAACAGCGTCCTGGCACGCTCGTCGGGTGTCAGGCGCGACTGGTCGTACAGCCCTGCCGCGCGCCGCTGTCGCTCGGCCTCGAGCAGAATGATGCCGACGACGACCGACACAGTCAGCGACGATCCGTGACCGTACATCGGAATAGAGATGTGCTCGTCGGCCTCGGCGCGCACAGCGTCGTTCAAGCCAACGAGCTCGCCCCCGACAATGATCGCCACCTTCTGCGTGTAATCGACATCGCGATAATCGCGTGATCTTTCGCCACTGTAAGCAGCCACGAGCCGCCAGCCGTCGGCACGTAATGCCGTGAGCGCGGCGCGGGTCGAGCGGTGCGTTGTCACGGCGACCCAGTGCTTCGCGCCGCCCAGGCCCATATAATTACGACGCGCCAACGCGCCTGTCGAAGTTGTGTGCACTTGCTGAATTCCAACAGCGTCGGCCGTGCGGATGATCGAAGAAACGTTGTGTGGTTTGGTCACAGCGTCCATCAACACCGTAAGGTCGGGCTGGCGGGCGTCGAGGGCGCGCTGGTGGTTTGCGGTTTGATCGCGTGTCATCGGTGTTCCTTGCCGCACGTGAGCGGACATCGTAGCAGCGGGCTCCGCGCACAAACGGTACGGCTTCACAAATGCCAGCTGGTACCTCGCACCAGGGCTCCAGCTTATGTTGCATGGCGACGGTGAAAAGTTCCTCCAGCCATACGCATCAGTTAAGAATCATTGGCTGCGTTTGGCCGGGAGCCGAAGTCGGCCTGAACAAAAACGACGGCGCGTAAGCGCTCGGAAGCCGCCGCCCAGGCTTTTCAGGCTGTATTTTCCACCTGTGAACCCGCTGTGGTCAGTCGAAACGACGCCGTTTTTGACCAGAACAATGAGCCCGGAAGGAATCGCTCGATTCACGGCTGAACGAAGCCGATCGCAAAGCCGCCGCTCAACGTGTAGTCGGCTGCAGGATCGAAGTCGCTGCCACCGGCGGAGTTCGGGACGGTGCGCGAGAAGGCAAGATCGAGATAGGCAACGCCACCCGGCACGCGGTTGCCGAATTCGTCTCCGCCGAATCCAACGAAGATGAGTCGGTTGCTGCCGTCGCCGGAACTCCGCCATCCGGTCAGTGCGATCTCCCCGTGGTACAGGTAATCCTGATCCTCGCCCGCCAAATCGACCCAGCAGTCGGTGAACCGCAGATCGAAGCCAAGGTCGGCCGCGCCGAGCCATGTGAGAACGCGTTCTCCCGTGTTCAACACCCCGGGCGGCGGCGCGCCGGGAAACATGCTGCAGCTACGGACGTCCGGCGTGTCGGTAAAGGATACGCGGGTTGCGTCGACGAGTGCGGCAAACGCCATGCGAGCCTGAAGAGCCGCGATGCGCAGGAACTGGAACGATGCCGAGGCTGACTGCTGCCAGGTCGGCGCCGCGGAGCCGGGTGCAAAGAGTTCGGCGAAATCCGGCCATTCAAAGGACACCGCCGTGCCACCGTTCAACGACAGGGCGACGCCGCCGATACTCGAAGCGACATCGATCCGGACGGTGTCGTTACCAGCGACAATCATCCAGGCGCCGGCCGAAAATTCGCCGGTCGGAAGTGTGGCGATCTCTTCGATTACGACAGCCCGGAAGGCACCGATCAGCGGGGTCCCGTCGCCCGTTTCCACGGTCAGTTCGGAGCCCGGCGCGATGCTCGTGACACCGCTGCTGCGGTCGTACAGACCCGTCAGTCCATCCGAACCGGAAAACCGTACTGAAAATACGTACCGAGTCCCGTCCCACTGGATCGAGAGCTCGAGCTGGTCCTCGGAATCCCGGTCCTGCTCGATGTGGTAGCGATACACCGGCAGAAAAGTCGAACTCCGAATGATCGGGTCCTCGCTGCCCCCGCAGCCACACGCGGCCAGTGCGGCGGCCAACAATATGATCCGATAACGCATGTCGCCACTAAACTGTAAGAAACTACGCCGCTTATGTTGGGATACACAGAGAACTCACCAATTGCCGAATCTACCTATTGTGTGCACCGTTTACTCTTGGCCGCTGTGAGCCGGCGATCTGCAGAATTTCCGACCGGCTCCGACGCGCCAGGAAGCCGCCGGTCATCCAATTTTGGTAATATCACCACTGCCGGTGGTGCATGGCGTCGATTCCCGTCGTACCCCGTGCTCTGCCACGTTCCGCTACTTCTTTGGCTCGTGATCTTCGCTCTCGCGTTTCTGTAGAAAAGCCGAAGATCCTGGTTGCCGTAAGCAAACAAATCGCAGCGCTTATGAAACAAGAAGAAAAACAACGAAACCACGAACTGGCGGAGAAGCTCATCGCGGAGCAGAACTTTACTGCGGCCGTTATCGCGGGGGCTGTCGCCGCAATCATTGCCGCGGCGCGTATGGCCTCACGATCGCCAGGTGGCCCGTATCGTACGGATTCGCGGCGGCAGCTACCGGCATTGTCATTGGAATGCCGATCGGGCTTCTCGGGCGCGGTATTGCAACGAAATTCGCGATAATTGCCGCGTTGTACACGATGGTCGCCGCCATTCTCGGTAATCTGGTCAGGGCAATGGTAGAGCTCGCGCCAGCGACGGCGACCTCACTGATTGACGTACTCCGGGGCAGTTCCTTTTCGGCGCTCGTGGAACGGTCGAACTACTACCTGTTCTCGATTGCGCTGGTCTACTGGTTCGTCGCCGTCGTTGCCGCAGTATTCCTGGCCCGGAGGCCGTTGTCTCGCTCGCAGCGATTGGCCATCGGGTTGTTTGAAATGCGCGGGTAGGCCGCAATCGTGCCCGCAATCTACAATCGAACAGACGCCAAACAAGCAAGCTCGGTAGGGAGGAAAGATGGGAATTGCTGAAAACAAGCACGTTGTCCTCGACTTCTACGAGTATGGCGCGCGGGGAGACATCGACGCCTGTTTCGCGCTAATGGCCGAGGATATTACGTGGACGAATATCGGTACCACGAAATTCTCGGGCACCTACGTCGGCAAGCAGGCTATCGCCGAGGGGCTGCTCGGCCCGTTGTTCAGCCAACTGAAGGCGGGGATTGCTGCAACGATCGAGCAGCTGACGGCAGAAGGCGATATCGTTGTCGCCCAAACGTCCGGAGCCGCTGAAGCGAAGGACGGTACCCCCTATAACAACAGCTATTGCCAGGTCTTCAAGCTTCGTGACGGGCAAATCGTTGCTGTCAAGGAATACATGGATACGGCACTGATAGACTCGGTGTTTGGTGCTGCCTGACGAGCGCATGTAACCAGGCCAGCACGATGGGGTCTGCCCGGGAGTGGACTTTGCCGGTACCTGGCCTAAACCGGAGGCACAATGAAGGAAATCGATCTGAATTGGCAACGTACCATCAAGATCTGGTGGTGCATTTTCTGGAGAAGTGTCGTTGCCGGAGGAATCGCCGGTGCAATAATCGGGTTCCTCGTTGCCCTGGTCGCTGGTATCGCCGGAGTAGACGAAGAGATCATCATGATGCTGATCCAGGTAACTTCCACCCTGGTCGGAGCCCTGGTCGGTATCGTCGTCGTCTGGTCCGCGCTGAGAAAGGAATACTCCGATTTCCGTATCGCGCTGGTTCCGCGGGCGCCTGATCCGCTCAGTGATACGGGGCAGCAGTCCAGGGCCGATCCCCCTAATTTGTCGTAGGCAAGCCGTATGCCCCGGTGTACATTAGCGCACCGTCGCCTGGTGAGCTGCCTTGAACGCCATACCCGGTCCCCGCACCGAACCGCTCTCGTCTTTCGACTCGCTGACCCGCGGTCTCGAGGACTACGGTTTCGTCGTGCAGCCGGAAGGGCTGCCGCCTGAGGTCGCGCGTGTCCTTACCGCGTACGCGGACACGGTCGATGCCGGCGACTTCCACGCCGCCGCCGTCGGCCGGGGGATGGAACAGCAGCGCAATCGTTTCGTCCGTCGCGACCGGATTCACTGGATGGATGAACGCGACGCGATGCTCGCGCCCTGGCGTGTGTGGACCGAGTCACTGCGGGTCGAGCTTAACCGCCGGCTGTTCCTGGGGTTGTTCTCGTTCGAGAGCCACCTGGCCCACTACCGCCCGGGCGACTTCTACCGGAGCCACGTCGATGCGTTCCGCGGCGAGGCCAACCGGGTCGTCTCCCTGGTCTGCTACCTCAACGAGGGCTGGCAAGAGGGCGACGGTGGCGAGCTCGTGCTTTACACGGACCCGGGACCGGTGACGGTGCAGCCGGCCTATCGCACGGTGGTGCTGTTCCTGTCCGAGGAGATCGCCCACGAGGTGAAGCCCGCGCAACGCGACCGCTACAGCGTCACGGGCTGGTTCCGCCTCAACAGCTCCTCACCGGAACGCGTCGACCCGCCGCGCTAGCCGGCGGCCGCAAGCGCTCAGGAGCGGGGAATACTCACAGCGTCGGCGACGATCTCGTAGACTCTTCCGGCCTGGATCGTATCGCTGCCGCCGGCATCGTCGCGGAAGTGCGCCGCCTGCTTCTCCGAAAGCTCGCGCTCGATCACCGTGCCGGTGAGCGTCACCGTCTTGCCGCCGGTATCGGTCGGCACGAAGAAGGCATAGTCCCTGAAGGAAATGCGCACCGCCTTGTCGCCGGCGGTTGCGATCATGAAGCAGCCTTTCTTCTGGCACACCTGCGAGATTCGTGCCTCAACCCGCACCGCCGTGTCGACGTACTCATCCGGATTGTCGAGAAGTGCCGCGAGCGAGGTCGGCCGCGCATCGGCGTCGAGCGGCGCACCGAAGATCTCGGCGTCGTCGGTCACCGCAACCGGCTCCGACAGCCGTGTGACGTCCGCCGCAGCGGCATCAGCGAGCAGCAGGAACGCTGCGAAAACGAAAGAAGCAACAACAATGCGTGTGTTCATAGTCGGATACCCGTTCCAGGAAGCGCGGCGGTCGTTTCAATGCCGCGCGGGTCATTGTATCTTGGCCTGCGCTGCCGCACCACGCGCGCTGCTCCGGCCAGCGGAAACCATCGCCCGCGCGCTCGGCTGCCACGAGCTGTTTACGAGCACATCCATCGTGCGCGGGTTGTTGCGGCGCAACGGATGGCAGGAGAAGGACGACGTACAATTCCTCAATGGCGAACGAGGCAAGGTTTATATGCGAACCCTGACGAGCGGCCGGCAGCCATGAGGCCGGCGACTACTGCATCCGCGCTCAAGGTCCAGGCTGTGCTCGGCGACGGCTTCGAGGTGCTGGAGTTCGACACCAGCACCCGCACGGCGGCGGAGGCCGCGGCCGCGATCGGCTGCACCGTCGGGCAGATCGCGAAATCGCTGATTTTCAGGGCAACGGAGACCGGGCGGCCGGTGCTGGCGATCGCCTCGGGATCGGTTCGCGTCGACGAAGCGCGCCTCTCCGGGCTGCTCGGCGAGCCTATCGGCCGGGCGGACGCGACGTTCGTGCGCGAGCAGACCGGGTTTGCGATCGGCGGTGTCCCGCCGGTCGGCCACCGGAACGCACCGGTCATCTTCATCGACGACACGCTGCTCGGGTTCGAGACCATCTGGGCGGCGGGCGGTACGCCGAATGCCGTGTTTCGCCTGAGCCCGAGCGACCTGCTGCGGCTGACCGGCGGGACCGTCGCCGCGATTGCGAAACCGGATCGTCCGGGTTAGGCGCCCCTGCGGGTGACGCCTGCCTATGCTCGCTACGGCCGCCGTGCGCAGTTGAAGCGCTTGCCCCCGGGCCATTCGACCAGGGCCTCGTCGCCCTTGGTCCAGAAGACGATGCCCGGTTCCGCTTCGTATTTCGCGCCCGACGCCGCACGCACCAGCTTCGCCGCTGCCACCGTGTCGCCGCGCTTGAGGCGCGCGACCGGGGGATCGCCGTGAGCGAACATGGCCGCGATTGCCGAGCCGTCGTCGCAATCGTAGAACACCGGGCTGTCGGCGTTGACGATGACGGAGAAGCCGTCGAACCGGTACTCGCGTAAACCGTCGGCCATCACGTAGTCGCCGGCCGTACCGTTTTCGATCGCTGCAAAGGCCTCGCCGAGCGCCGCCAGGTAGCGCGGCTCGACCACGGGGACGTTGTGCGAGGTGAGCCCGGCATCGATGTCGTCCGCCAGCCCGGCGAGCCGAGTCGCCGTGCGCGCGTAGTCGAGGAAGTCGGAACCCTCGAGGTGCGTGTAAAGCGGCGCGAGGTAAAAGGAATCGCCGGTCAGCAGCAAGCGGTTCTCGCGATCGACCAGGCAGATCGAATCGGGCGCATGCCCCGGCGTGGCCAGAATCTCGAGCGTCCTGCCGCCAAGGTCGATGACGTCGCCCTCGTCGACGAAACGACTGATCGTGAACGGGCGGCTGCGATAGTCCTCGACGACGAAGTCCTCCGGCAGCGGCTTCCAGACCCAGCCTTCTTTCAGGAACTCCGCCACGGCCTCGGGAGGGCTGCCGCCCGTGCGGGCAAGCGTGTAGCCGGTGTTGCGGCCGTAGATCGTATCGAACTGGTGGTTGCCGCCGATGTGGTCGTAGTGGGTATGCGAGTTGAGCACGATGATCTCGAGATCGGTGAGCGCTTCGACGACACGCTTCATGTCGCCGATACCGAGGCCGGTGTCGAACAACAGTGCCCGGTCGTCGCCCGTGACCAGGAACGAGATGACTTCCTCGAACTGGCCGGACTCGTAGATGGCGAAGACGCCGTCGGCAACCCGGTACACCTCGAACCAGTCCTGGTCCTGGTCGATGCGCTCGAACGCCGACCACTCGGGACGGGGCAGGCTGTCCCACCAGTCGTCCTTGCCGGCGCCGCGGTTCTGCACCTGCTCGTTCGACGCCGACCGCGACGACGCTGCCTCGCCGACACCGTGTGCGTCGGCGGTCGCGGCGAGAATGACGGCGCAGGTTACCAGCAGTAGTCGGAGAATCATCGAAGCGGCCCTCCCGGCAGACTGCAAAGAGTGCCCTGCACCCGGAAGCCGCGCAAGGTGCCTTGCGGGGGCACGGTCCTGCTAACATGGCGCGATGACGCGCAACGGCCTCCCTTCGCAAGCCACCGCACTGTTCCTGTCCCACGGCGGCGGCCCCCTGCCCGTCCTCGGCGACCCGTCGCACGCGGAGATGGTACGCGAGCTCCGTACGATCGCGGCGAGCATCGAGCGGCCCCGGGCGATCATCGTCGTCAGTGCCCACTGGGAGGAACGCGTGGCAACGATCACGAGCGCGGCACGCCCGGGGATCATCTACGACTACTACGGCTTCCCGGCGGAGTCGTACGAGATCGAATATCCCGCCCCCGGCAATCCCGAACTCGCGGACCGGCTGCGGACCTGCCTGCAGGACAAGGGAATAACGGCCGCGCTCGACGGCGAGCGCGGCTTCGATCACGGCCTCTACATCCCGCTGAAGATCATGTACCCGGAGGCGGACATACCCTGCGTCCAGCTATCGCTGCTCGGCTCGCTGGACCCGGCCGAGCACGTCGCGCTCGGAGACGCGCTGCGCGACGTCCGTGGCGACGGCGTTCTCGTCATCGGCTCCGGGTTCTCCTTCCACAACCTCAAGGCCTTTTTCAGCAGCGACGCGCCATTGCCCGACGTGAAGAACGAGGCCTTCGAGCGCTGGCTGATCGACACCTGTTCCAACCGCGACCTGGACGAGGCCGAAAGGACCGGCCGCCTGCTGGCGTGGGACAGTGCGCCGCACGCCCGCTATTGCCACCCGCGGGAGGAGCACCTGCTGCCGCTGCACGTCTGTTACGGGATCGCGAAACGTGCCGCCGCAGCGGTTGTCGAGCTGAGCATCCTGAACAAGCGAGCGAGCTTGTATCTCTGGTGAGGGCGCGTTCAGCGCTGCCGCATCAGCATGTCCAGGTACTCTTCGTACTCGTCGTCGCAGTTGTGTGCTGACACGTCGACCCGCGTCACGATGCGGTCCGGGTCGTACCAGGCATTGATGTGGCAGCGATAAGCTTCACCCTGGCCGCTTCGCCAGATCGCGATGCCGGCGTCCTCGATCTCGGAGTCTTCGAGGAAGGTCCGCGGCGGACCGTAAGTGGCGATCATTTCGTCCAGCGGCGCACCGGTCCAGGACTGTGCTGCCCGCTCGAAGCGGCTGACTTGCGTCGGGCCGCCCGTCCAGGCGGCACATCCGGCGATGAGCACGAGAACAGGAATGAGCGTCTTCCGCATGTGTTTCCCTCCATTTTCTTCGAGCCACCCGTAGGAGCGGTTCCCGAACCGCGAACGGTTCGAGGCCGGCATCGATCGCGGGCCGAGGCCCGCTCCTACAGGTGAATCGCACGACCGCAGGAGCGGTTCTCGAACCGCGAATGGTTCGAGGCCGGCATCGATCGCGGGCCGAGGCCCGCTCCTACAGGTGAATCGCGCGACCGCAGGAGCGGTTCTCGAACCGAGAACGGTTCGGGGCCGGCATCGATCGCGGGCCGAGGCCCGCTCCTACAGGTGAATCGCACGACCGTAGGAGCGGTTCTCGAACCGCGAGTGGTTCGAGGCCGGTATCGATCGCGGGCCGAGGCCCGCTCCTACAGGTGAATCGCACGACCGTAGGAGCGGTTCTCGAGCCCCGTTCGCAGGCACGGGCCCGCCCATGCGGGGCGTCTACCCCCCGATGTTCAGGATGACCGCGCCCCGTACCTTCCCCTTTTCCACGACCTCGTTGCCGGCGGCAATGTCATCGAGCGGCATCGAGTGGGCAATTCGATGCTTCAGCCAACCGCCTGACAATGCGCTGCTGATCTCCGCGATGGCATGGTCCTTTGCACTGTCAGGCATTGCGTAGACGATGATCGTGTGCAGGGTCAGGTCCTTGTACATCATCCGGTAGAACGGCAGCACCGGCTCCGGTTTCTTCGCGGAGCCGTACGCGGCGATCGTGCCGCCAACCCGGAGCACGGCAATCGACACCGGCAGGTTGGCGCCGAACTCGGGGTCCACGACCCGGTCGATCAGTTCGCCGCCGCTGGCCGCAAGCACCTGGCGGGCGAAGTCCTCTGCGCGATGATCCACGACGTGATCCGCGCCGGCTTCGAGGCACGCGGCCTCGTCTTCCGGGTTGCTTGCGGTCGCGATGACCGTTGCCCCGCCGTGATGAGCCCATTGAATGGCGTAATGACCGACGCGGCCGGCACCGCCCATGACCAGCAGAGCCCGGCCTTCGACCTCGCCGTCAGCGAACACGGCCCGGTGGGCGGTCATGGCGGGGATGCCGAGACAGGCCCCGACGTCGAAATCCGCCTCCTCCGGCAGGCGCGGCGCACAGCTGCTGCTGATGGCCACGTATTCCGCGGCAGTACCGAAGCGGCGTTCATGCTGTGCCTGGTAGACCCAGACGCGCTCGCCCTTGCGGCGCTTGTCGACGCCGTCGCCCACCGCTTCGACGACGCCCGCGCCGTCGCTGTCGGGAATCACGAAGCCCTCGTCCAGCAGCGCCGGGAAGGCGCCCGCCCGTTTCTTGACGTCCGACGGGTTGATGGCGCTCGTGTGCAGCCGCACCAGGACTTCGCCCGGCCCCGGGGCCGGCGTGTCGACCTCACCGAGCTCGAGTACTTCCCGTGCCGTGCCGAATTTCCGGTAGAACGCTGCGCGCATGGCTGCCTAGCGCGGGTCGGCCAGCGGGATCGTCACCGCCAGCGCCGCGTTGACCTCGGCCTGCACCTTGTTCTCGAGCTGGAAGAAGCGCATGACCTTGACGCTGCTCATGACATCGCCGAACTTCTTCACGTATTCCTGGCGCTTGCGGAGGATTCCCTGTTGGACCTCGAAGTACGTGTTCATCAGGCGCTCGGCATGCTCGTCACCGAAATCGCCGTTGTAGTACCGGTCGACGTACTCGATGAGTCCCGCGACATACGGTTCGTTGATCACGCGTTTCTCGGCGCTGTAGCGCTCGTAGAGCGGCCAGAACGCCTTGCTCTCCGCGTCGGTGAGCAGCATCTCCTCGCGGAGTATCTGGCGAAACTCCTTCGCGACCAGCGCCTCCGTCTCGCGGATTTTCGCGCCCACATCCGCCGCCTCCTGCGCGAACGCGGGCACGACGGCGAGCAGCAAAACGACCGCGATGGCGCGGGGTATCAGGTGGCTCATGACATCCGCCTCCGGTATCTTTGCGGAATTGCACGATCGGCAGTCTACCATCCCCGCCTGCCAGGAATCCCGACACCCGTCATGAGCGAAGAGCAACCCAAACAGGTGCTGCGCCTGCCGAAGCGGCACTCCCGGGACCGCGCCGCGCGGCCGGACCCGGGGGCCGGGGCACGGCTCGTGCGCGCCCAGTCGCTGCGCGGCGCGATCGTCGCGGCATTGTTCGCGATCCTCGCCTTCGGCGCGATATGGGTCATGCTGTCCACGGCCCTCGGCCGCCTGTTTCCCTGGATGACCGTGGTGCAGGGCGCGATGATCGGGCTCGCCGTGCGCCGCGCGGGCCGGGGTCTCGACTGGCGGTTCCCGGTGGTCGCGGCCACCGCCGCGGTCGCGGGCGCGCTGGCCGGCAATATCCTGGTCGCGGCCGCGTTCACCGCTGCCGAGCTGGATTCGACCCTCGTGTCGGTGCTGCGGGCGGCCAGCGACTTCACCTGGCCGGTGTTCTTCGACGAAGTCATCACGGCGGCCGACGTCGTCTATGCGCTCGCCGCCGCGGGCGTGGCGGCCTTCTACGCCAACCGCCGCCTCACGCGGGAGCAATACGCGGCGTACAGGGCCTGGCTGGAGTCGGCCGGGTCCGGGCGCTGAGCGCGCCGCTCAGACCGGCATCAGCAGTTCGTCTTGCTCGATCGCGCGGCCGGTCAGGGCCGCGAGCTGCTCGGATACGTAGCTCTCGACCTCGTGCACGGCGTCGACGACACCCAGGTAGCATTGCGGCTCGCGGCGCAGCAGCGCCCAGTTGCCCGTGGAGATGACGCGCACGAGGTGCGTGATGTTGTTGCGGATGGCGTCGATGTAGGGGTTGTGGCCCTCGTAAAGGACCTCGATGTAGCGGTACGCGCGGTTGAAACGGAGATTCAGCCGGTCGCGCATTACCTGCTGGTAGAAAACGGGCGTCTTCTGCAGCAGGTCCTGGCCGGACTTGTAGCGCACCATGTACTCGCCGGGCTTCGAGTTTTCGACGGCGACCCCGCCGAGCACGAATTCCTTGTAGAGCCGGTCGCGGCATTTCTCCAGGTAACAGCGATCGGCCATCTGCGCGATCATGTCGGCCGTGCCGAGCAGGTGCCCGCAGATGATGTCGCGCGGGTCGTCGAGCTCGATGTCGTCCAGGTCGATCTCGTAGCCCGTGAAATGAACGATCATGCTGGCGATGCCGGCGTCCCTGGCAAGGCCCAGGTCGGGCAGGTAGCGGCGCAGGAAATCGGCGCTGCGGGTCACGTGGTACAGCGTGAACTCGGCGCCGTTGAGGAAATCGCTGTCGCGTTCCTTGTGGCGGATGTAGCCCGAGTCATGGAACAGCGAGGTAATGATGGCCATGCGCGCACGCTCGGGGCCGAGGCGCTCTGCGGAGTCGACGCTGCGCTCGTACCCGGCGACGAGACGCGCGAGCGCGAGCGTCATGTCGAGCGTGTGCTGCATGTCGTGATACGTGGTGTCGCAGCCGAGGTAGCCGGGGAAGCGCCCGGTGAACAGCCGCTCGAAGTCGTAGAAGGCGAGCCACAGCTTGTCGAATGGCGCGCTGGGAAAGGTCTCCGAATAGAGCTTCCACACCGCGTTGCGGACCGCAGCCGGGCTGCTGACCTGCACGGTGTTTGTGACGTCGTAATCGTTACGCCGATCCTGGGACACGATACTGTTCTTCTTGTTATTGGTCGTATCGCCCGTTACTCGCTTGCGGCCGTCGTCAGTCATGCCGTCCTCCAGACAGCAAAGCGAGTCCTTGCACTGTCGGGCGCTGCAGACTCAATCATACACATCGCGATGCAAGCATACCGGGCCTTGTTCGAGAATATGTCATGTCGGGAAAAAGTTGCCAGACGACATATCCGGGCGCCGCGTGGAGTTTCAGTCCGTGAACTCGGCGACGACGGGGGCGTGGTCCGAAGGGCGCTCCCAGGTGCGCGGCTCCCTGTCGATGTAGCTGGCGCTACAGCGCTTCGTCATCGTCGCGCTGGTGAGGATGAGGTCGATGCGCAGCCCGGCGTTGCGGCGGAACATGGCCGCGCGGTAGTCCCACCAGCTGAAGCTCTTCTCGGGCTGGTCGAATTTGCGGAACACGTCGTCGAGCCCGAGGTCGAGTACCTCACCGAGCGCCGCGCGCTCGGCGGGGCTGCACAGGATGGCGTCGCCCCACTTCTGCGGGTCGTAGACGTCTTCGTCGGCAGGCGCGATATTGAAATCGCCGAGCACGACGACGTTCTCGTGCCGCTGCAGTTCGTCGGCCAGGTAGTCCCGCAGCGTCCGCAGCCAGCCCAGCTTGTACGCGTATTTCTCCGAGCCGACCTCGGAGCCGTTCGGCACGTACAGGTTGATCACGCGCACGCCGCTGAGCGTGGTGGCGAGCACGCGGCGCTGCGGGTCATCCACGCCGGGCAGCTCCAGCACAGGGTCCCGCGGCTCCGCCTTGCTGACGACGGCAACGCCGTTGTAGGTCTTCTGGCCGTTGGCGAGCGACCGGTAACCCGCCGCCGCGAGCTCGCCCTGCGGGAACATCTCCGTCAACTGCTTGATTTCCTGAAGGACGAGCACGTCGGGCTCGTTCGCCGACAGCCACTCGAGCACCTGCGGCAGGCGCACCTTCATCGAGTTGACGTTCCAGGTGGCTATTTTCACGAGGCGACGATCCCGCTCTGCCTGAGGAGCGCGTCGATCTCCGGCCGCCGGCCGCGGAAGTCGACGTAGGCCTGCATGAAATCGCGGCTGCCGCCAATCTCCAGGATCTCGCGGCGAAAGCGCGCCGCGGTATCGGCATCGAAGATACCGGCCTCCTCGAACGCGGCGAACGCGTCGGCCGCGAGCACCTCGGCCCACTTGTAGCTGTAGTACCCCGCCGCGTAGCCGCCCGCGAAAATGTGCGAGAAGCCGTGCGGCAGGCGGTTGTAGGACGGGTGCGACAGCAGCGAGATTTCCTCGCGCACCTCGTCGAGCATCGACAGCACCGCGCCGGGCGCGGCGGGGTCGTACTCCGCGTGCAGGCGCATGTCGAAAAGCGCGAACTCGATCTGCCGCATCATCGCCAGCGCGGCTCCCGTGTGGCGGCTCTGCTCCAGGCATTCGAACAACGCCTTCGGCAGCGGCGCGCCGGTCTCGGCATGCGCCGAGCAGCGTTCGAGTACCTCGTAATTCCAGGCGAAGTTCTCCATGAACTGGCTGGGCAGCTCGACCGCGTCCCACGGCACGCCGTTGATGCCGGCGATGCTCGGGTAGTCGATCCGCGTCAGCAGGTGATGCAACATGTGCCCGAACTCGTGGAACACCGTGACGACGTCGTCGTGGGTGAGGAACGATCGCCCGGTTTCGTCTCGCGGCGAAAAATTGCACACGAGGAAACCGACGGGCTGCGTCGCCGTGCCGTTGAGATGCTTGCGGTTGACGCAGTCGTCCACCCACGCGCCGGTGCGTTTGCCGCCGCGGGCGTACAGGTCGGTGTAGAAACCGCCCACGTCGCCGCCGTCGGCGTCGCGCACCCGGTAGTAGAGCGCGTCCTCGTGCCAGGTCTCGACGCCGGGATCGATCGAAAAACGCACGCCGTAGAGCCGGCTCGCGAGTTCGAACAGCCCGCTCAAGACGGTGTCCGCGGGGAAGTACTGCCGCAGGGCCTCGTTCGAAACGGAGTATTTCTCCTGCTTCAGTTTCTCGAGCAGGTAGGACAGGTCCCAGGGCTCGACGGTCATGCCCGCGAACTTGCGCAGTTCCGCCAGCTCGGCTTCCGCCGCCGGTCGCGAGCGGGCGGCGAGGTCGCGCAGGAAATCGATGACCTGCCCGGGCGACTCGGCCATCTTGGTGGCCAGCGAGTAGTGCGCGTAGCTGTCGAAGCCGACGAGCTGCGCCGCTTCGTGGCGCAATGCCAGTATCCGGTCGATGTTGCCGCTGTTGTCCCAGTCGTCGCTGGCGCCCTGGTCCGACGCGCGGGTTGCCCAGCCGTGATAAAAGGTCTCGCGCAGGCCGCGGTTCCCGGCGTGGGTCATGACCGCGTGGTAGGTCGGGAAATCGAGTGTCAGCAGCCAGCCGTCGCGGCCCCGTTTCGCGGCTTCCGCGGCGGCGCGCTGCACCACCTGCTGCGGCAGGCCATCGAGTTCGGCGGCATGGTCGATGGAGAGCGCCCAGGCGTCCGCCGCGTCCTGCACCTTGTGGTCGAAGTCGGCCTGGGCCGCGGCCAGCGCCTGCATGATCTCCCGGAAGCGCTTCTTCTGCTGCTCCGGCAGGTCCACGCCGGCAAGGTGGAAATCGCGCAGCGCATGCGCCACGACGTTGCGGCGCGCCTCGCCGGCCGCCGCGGTGAGGCTGCTGTCCACCCGGGCGTAGGCCTGCTGCAGCCGGGCATTCTGTGACAATTCGGTGCCGTACTCGGTCAGTATCGGCAATGCGGCGTTGTAGGCCTGGCGCCACTCGGGGGAGCCGAGCACGCCCTGCAGGTGGCTGACCGGCGACCAGACCCGCGACAGCTCGTGTTGCATCTCCTCGAGTGGCAGAACGAGCGAATCGAAGTCGGGGCCCGTGGCGTTGGCCAGCAGCTCGCCGAGCCTGTCGCGGTGGACGGCAATGAGGTGTTCGAGTGCCGGCAGGACATGGCCGGGCTCGATCTCCCTGAAGCGCGGCAGTGACGACGTGTCCAGAAGTGGGTTGCTCATGGGCGTAGCTGATATCCTTCTCCGGCGCAGGATGTTAGCACGGCACCGAAAGGAGTAAGGATTTGGCTAGGGAATACGACCTGTTGGTCATCGGCGGCGGCAGCGGCGGTCTCGCGCACGCGCAGCGCGCCGCGGAATACGGCGCGCGCGCCGCCGTGATCGAGTACGGGCCGCTGGGCGGCACCTGTGTCAACGTCGGCTGCGTGCCCAAGAAAGTCATGTGGTATGCGGCCGGGATGCAGCACCACCTCGACCACGCCGCCGACTACGGCTTCGACGTCGACATCCGCGGCCACGACTGGGCCTCGCTGAAGGCGCGACGGGATGCTTATGTCACACGCCTCAACGGCATTTACGAGAACAATCTCGACAAGCGCGGCGTCGACCATATCCAGGGCGCGGCGCACTTCGTCGACCCGCACACGCTGGCGGTCGGCGACGACCACTACCGCGCGGAGCGGATCGCCATCGCCACGGGCGGGCGGCCGATGGTGCCCGACGTCCCGGGCGCGGGATACGGCATCGTCTCGGACGACTTCTTCACGCTCGAGGAACGGCCGCAGCGCGTCCTCATCGCCGGCAGCGGCTATATCGCGGTGGAACTCGGCGGCGTCTTCAACGCGCTCGGCAGCGACGTGAACATCGTGGTGCGCAAGGACGGCATCGTGAGGAGCTTCGACGCGATGCTCGGCGAGGAAGTCATGGAGGCCATGGAGAACAGCGGCATTCGCTTCGACACCCGCGTCATCCCCGCGAGCGTCGAAAAGACCGCTGATGGCCTCGTGATGAGCAGCGAGGACGGCCGCCGCTTCGGCCCCGTGGACTGCGTGTTGTGGGCCATCGGCCGCGAGCCGAACAGCGACACGCTGGGGCTCGACGTCGCGGGCGTGAAGACGGATGCGCAGGGCTTCATCCCCGTCGACAGGTTCCAGGCGACCAACGTCGAGCACATCTTCGCCATCGGCGACGTGACCGGCGCGCAGGCGCTGACACCGGTGGCCATCGCCGCCGGACGCCGCCTCGCGGACCGTATCTACGGCAAGATGGAAGGCCGCCACCTCGACTACCGGCTCGTGCCGACGGTCATCTTCAGCCACCCGCCCATGGGCACCGTGGGCATGACCGAGGCGGAAGCCCGGGCCGAGTACGGCGCTGCCATCAAGGTCTACCTGTCGCGCTTCACGCCGATGTATTACGCGCTCGGCGAGCAAAGGCAGCGTTCCGTCATGAAGCTGATTACCGCCGGCAGCGACGAACGCATCGTCGGCTGCCACGTGATCGGCGATGGCGCGGACGAGATGATGCAGGGCTTCGCGGTCGCGATACGGATGGGCGCGACGAAGAAGGATTTCGACGACACGGTCGCGATTCACCCGACGAGCGCCGAAGAATTCGTGACTATGCGGTGATCGAGATCTGCTTCAGCACGGGCTTGGTGTCGGGGCGCACGCCGCGCCAGATGTGAAACGACTCGGCGGCCTGCTCGACGAGCATTCCCCAGCCCATGACCGCATGCGCCGCGCCGTGCTCGAGCGCCCACCTGCAGAACGGCGTCGGGTGCAGGCTGTACGAGAGGTCGTAGCAGAACGTGGCCGGCGAAATGGCGGCCTCCGGGTACGGCGGCATCTCGCCGCCGTGGATGGCCGACGTCGCGTTGATGACGAGGTCGTAGGGCTCCGCGACCGGCACGTCGTCGAAGCGGCAGGCCCGCACCCGGCCGCGGGTGACGAACCGTTCGGCCAGCTCCTCGGCGCGGCTCAGCGTGCGGTTGGCGATGCAGACGAGCCGCGGCTGCATCTCGAGCAGCGGGCCGATGATGCCGCGGGTCGCGCCGCCCGCGCCGAGAACGAGGATAGCGGCGCCCTCGAGGTTCACGCCTACGTTGACGACCAGGTCGCGCAACAACCCGATGCCGTCGGTGTTGTCGCCGTAGATCTCGTTGTTGCGGAACGTGAGCGTATTGACGGCGCCCGCCGTGCTGGCGCGTTCGCTCAGGTGATCCACGAGCCGGAAAACGGCACGCTTGTGGGGAACGGTGATGTTCAGGCCCTTGCCGCCGGTCCGCTGGAACTGGCGCACGGCTTCCTCGAGTTTCTCGGGCGCCACCCGCAGCAATTCGTAGCGCATTTCCTGCCCGGTCTGCTGCGCGAATAGCTGATGAATGACCGGCGACCGGCTGTGCGCCACCGGGTAGCCCATGACACCATAGCGATCAACGGTCACGGCGTGCGTTGCCCAGGCTGGTTATCCAGTGGACAGTATACCTATTCGGCGAGCCAGCGAGCGGCGTCCAGGGCGAAGTAGGTCAGGATGGCGCTGGCGCCTGCGCGCTTGATGCACACGAGCGCCTCGAGCGCCGATTTGCGCTCGTCCAGCCAGCCGTTCGCGGCGGCTGCCTTGATCATCGCGTACTCGCCGCTCACCTGGTAGGCGAACGTCGGCACGCCGAAGCGGTCGTGAACGCGGCGGATGATGTCCAGGTACGGCATCGCGGGCTTCACCATTACGAGATCGGCGCCCTCGTCGAGGTCCAGCGCGACTTCGCGCAGCGCCTCGTCGCTGTTCCCCGGTGCCATCTGGTAGGTGGACTTGTCGCCGCCGCCGAGGTTTGCGGCGGAGCCGACCGCGTCCCGGAACGGGCCGTAGAAACACGAGGCGTACTTGGCCGCGTACGCCAGGATCAGCGTATGGCGGTGGTCGGCGGCCTCGAGCGCGCCGCGGATGGCGCCGATACGGCCGTCCATCATGTCCGACGGCGCGACGATGTCGGCACCCGCCGCCGCGTGCGACAACGCCTGCCGCGTCAGCATCGCGACCGTTTCGTCGTTCATGACGTAGCCGGCGTCGTCGATGATGCCGTCCTGGCCGTGCGTGGTGTAGGGATCGAGCGCGATATCGGTGATCACCGCGAGGTCGGGGTAAGCGCCCTTGATCGCCTTCACGGTTCGCTGCACGAGTCCGTCGGGATTCGCGCACTCCGCGCCGTCGAGGCTCTTCCGGTCGGCATCGATGACCGGGAACAGGGCCACGGCGGGGATGCCCAGGCCGACCGCCTCTCGCAGCGTGCCGAGCAGCCGGTCGATACTCTGCCGTTCGACGCCTGGCATCGATTCGACCCGCTCCGTGCGCTCCTCGCCGTCGAGCACGAAAACCGGGTAGATCAGGTCGCTCGCGGAAAGCCCGGTCTCGACCACCAGGCTGCGCAGTGCGGCCGTGCGGCGTGTGCGCCGCATGCGAATTCGGGGGAACTGGCCGGGGGGTTGTGTACTCATAACTAGTCTGCATGATAAAAAGATTGCTTTATTTTCCCTGTATTTAGGCAGCGTTTCCACGCCTTCGTTACAGATTTCCACAGAATCGGTAATAAAAGCGCGACCGGGCAGGTCAACTCGTATGAACAGCAGTGATACCGGGGCGGGCAGGCACCGGAAATTTGACGACCTCGTGGGGGTGTACCACCACGACATGTACCGCTACGCCGCGTGGCTCAGCCGGGACAGGGCAATTGCCGAGGACGTCGTCCAGGAATCACTGCTGCGGGCCTGGAAGTCGCTGGACTCGCTGCGCGACGATGCGGCTGCCAAGCACTGGCTACTGACGATAGTCCGGCGGGAGAATGCGCGCTATTTCGAGCGCCGCCGTCTCGAAACCGTCGACGTCGACGACCTGACGCCGTCGCAGGAAGCTTTGCTGGCCAACGAGCCGGACCACGAACTCGACGACGTGCGCGAGGCGATATACAGGCTCGACGACGACTATCGCGAACCACTCGTGCTGCAGGTCCTGATGGGCTACAGCACGAACGAAATAGGCGAGCTCATGGGGCTCAGGCAAGGCGCGGTACTGACGCGCCTGCACCGGGCCCGCATGAAGCTGAAGGACGAGATGGACGATCCGGCCGCCCCCGGGCAGCCGTAACAGTGAAAACCGATGAACTGCGATGACTACAGACAGGCGATAGCAGCGGAACCGTCGTACGACGGCGGGGAAGTGCACCTGTCCGCCTGTGCCGGCTGCCGGGCATTCCGCGACGAGATGCGTGTACTCGAGCAGAAGATTGCGCGCGCACTCGCGATCAGCGTGCCCGAACTTCGCCTCCCCGACTTGCCGGACCTCGATACTGCGGGTGTGGTTTCGCTGGCTGCGCGCCGCCGTGTCACGGCTCCGGTGTGGATGGCCGTCGCGGCCACGGTCGTGCTGGCCGCTTTCGTCGGCATCCGGATGTTCGGCAGCGATGTCACCTACCCGTCACTTGCGGATGAGATCGTCGCGCACCTGGATCACGAGCCGTACGCGCTGCGTGTCACCGACGAGCCCGTCGACGACCGGCGCCTCGCGAAGGTCGTGCCCGCGAACGTGGCGGCGATGAATCACGATGCCGGCCTGATCACCTACGCACAGACCTGCGTGATCAACGGCAGGAAGATTCCCCACCTGGTCATCCAGGGCGAGCAGGGGCCGGTGACGATTTTGCTGCTGCCGGACGAAGCGGTCGATTCCCCCGTGCCGATCGTGGGGGAGAGCATCAACGGCGTTATCCTGCCGGTGGGCGGCGGCAGCGTCGCCATCATCGGCGAGCGCAACGAGAAGCTCGAGGCAATACAGACGAACGTAGTGAATTCAGTAACGTGGAGCACCTGACGCTCCGTGTTAATGACAACCCGAGCCCGGCTTCCGGGCACACAATCAGGAGAGAAAATCATGGCACAGAAGAAAGTCGTAAAGCCCGTTGCACTGGCTGTAGGTGCGGCCCTGGCAAGCTCGTTCGCCATCGGTGGCGTCGCTAACGCGGACACCGTGGACAACCCGTTTGCCATGTCGGCGCTGGGCGCCGGCTACATGCTCGGCGCGGGAGAAGGTTCCTGCGGCGGCGACAAGGAAGGCAAGGACAAGGAAGGTGCCTGCGGCGGCGACAAGGAAGGCGAAGGCAAGTGCGGTGAAGGTTCCTGCGGCGACGACAAGAAGGGCGAAGGCGCTTGCGGCGGCGACAAGAAGGGCGAAGGCGCTTGCGGCGGCGACAAGAAAGACGGCGAAGGCAAGTGCGGCGAGGGCAAGTGCGGCAGCGACAAGAAGGAATAACTGTCGCGATTACGAGCAAGGGCCCGCGCATTGCGCGGGCCTTTTTCGTTTTCAGGAGCGGCTCGCGAACCACAGCTGCAGGAGCGGTTCTCGAACCGCGATCGCGCTTCGGGAAGCGCTCCAACAGGTGCTGTTCGGTGTCGCCGATACTGGGTGTTTGGCGTTGAAAAGGATGCTGCGCAAACGCCCGCCTCCTGCTAGATTTCGCCAATGACGAAGAAAATCACGCGCTGTAAATGGGCGGAAGGCGTCAGCCTCGACTACATCGAGTACCACGACAAGGAGTGGGGCGTGCCCGTCCACGACGACAGGGTGCAGTTCGAATTCCTGTTGCTCGAAGGCGCGCAGGCGGGGCTCAGCTGGTCGACCATCCTCAACAAGCGCGAGGGTTATCGCAAGGCGTTTGCCGGCTTCGACGTCGAGAAGGTCGCGCGCTTTACGAAGCACCGTATCGAGAAGCTG
Organism: uncultured Gammaproteobacteria bacterium; assembly: GCA_963712755.1. GTDB lineage: Bacteria > Pseudomonadota > Gammaproteobacteria > Steroidobacterales > Woeseiaceae > UBA1847. The sequence goes on from CAVQIY010000004.1 coordinate 33,171, forward strand.
CTCCAGGATCCGGCCATCGTGCGCAACCGCCTCAAGGTGGAGTCCGCCGTCACCAATGCCCAGGCGTTCATCGCGGTGCAGGAGGAGTTCGGCAGCTTCAGCAAGTACATCTGGGGCTTCGTCGATGGCACGCCGATCCAGAACAGGTTCAGGAAGGACGGCGACGTTCCCGCGACCACACCGGAGTCGGACGCGCTGAGCAAGGACCTCAAAAAGCGCGGGTTCCGCTTCGTCGGCAGCACGATCGTCTACGCCCACATGCAGGCGACGGGCCTGGTGAACGACCACGTCACCGGCTGTTTCCGGCACCGGCCCTGCGCAGGGCTCGCGAAAAAGAAATCCCGCTAGTTGCCGATCGTAATCAGCGTTACGCCGACCAGTCCCTGCGGCGTGTTGTGGGAGATACCGCCGAGATAGATCGTGTCGGACAGCAGGTTCGCCCAGTCGACCGTGATCGTCTCCGTCGAGCCTGAATTGACGAACGGCGGCCCGGAAGCCGTCATGTTGCCCTGGTCGTCGACGATGCCGAAAGCCCAGCCGAGCATCGTGTAGTTCGCGCCCGGCCCGCCGCTGACCTCGTCGGTTTGGAAGCCGTGCACCAGCGCGCCGTAGCAGCCCGCCGGGGGCCTGAATACGTTCACCTGTTCTTCTGCGGTCGGCCCGCCGCTCTCGGTGACCCGGGTGCCGCGGAAATCGAGCGGGTTGCAGGCGCCCGGCTGGTAGTAAAGATACAGGTCGAGGTCGTCGTCGCCGTCGGTCAGGGCGTCGAACAGCGAGAACCTCAGGTAGAGTTGCTCGGCGGGGACCTCGACGAGATGCGCGGTGACGCCGTTGCCCGAGCGGAACGTGAAGGTCTTGCTCGGGTCGTTGTCCACGAAGCCGTTGATCACGAGGGGCAGCCGCAGCCCGTGCACGCCTGCTGCGTAGCTGCCCGTGTAGCCGAACTCCACGGGGAAGCTCACCGAGCCGCTGCCGCCGACGCTGGTGATTTCCGCTGGCGCGGTGAGCGACACCGGCTTGACCGCGATCGTGCTGTAAACCGCGTGATCGTTGCTGCTCCAGGTCAGCGAGCCGAAACGCCAGAGGTCGAGCGGCCCCGATTCGTAGACGAAGGTGACGTCGAAGGTCGCCGCCTGGCCCGGCCCCAGTGACAGGCTCGTCGGCACGACCGAGACGCCGATGCCGGGCGGTGCGCTCACCGCCGCCACGAACGTCTGCGACTCGTCGCTGACGTTGGTCACGCGGCGGGTGACGGTTTGCTCGTTCGCCAGGCGCGCGATGCCGATCGAGGGCTGGTTCAGGTCTGCGGCCGCGAACGAGACGCCCGCATTGCCGAGTTCGTCGCAGCGTGCCTCCGCGACCGGCGGAGAATCGAGGCCGCAGGCGAACGCGTCGAACTCGTCGTCACTGACGTCGTAGACGAGGCCGGGGTCGAGCGCGGCGTTCGGCACGATGTGCCCGGCGCCGTAGTCGAAGGGGTTGGCGACGGTCTCGCCATCGGACTCCACGAGGTCCTGCCGGGCGCTGGTCATCAGCGCGGACTTGACGGCCGAAGGACCCCACTCGGGCCGTGCCTGCATGAGCAGTGCGGCAACGCCCGCGACGTGTGGCGTCGACATGGAGGTGCCGCTGAGATACGCGAAGGTCTCGTCCGGCATCGAATTCGCCGTCTCGGGCGTGAAGCCCGCGAGGATGTTGACCCCCGGCGCCGTGACGTCGGGCTTCACGATATCGCGGACCGGGCCGGGGCCGCGCGCCGAGAACGTGGCCATCAGGTTGCCGGTCTCCGGCTCGGTCAGCAGCAGGCTCTTCTCGAGCACGGCCGTGACGTCGTTGCCGGCTTCGATTTCCGCGACGATCAGGTTGCCGTCCGCCTGGCCGATCATGACCGCCGGGATGTCGGCGAGTGCCGGGTTGCCGTTCATGACGATGGGGTCGCCGGCTATGCTGTAGACGACGGCCGCGACCGCGCCCGCGTCGCCCGCGTTGCGGATCTTGACGTCGAAGTTGCAGCCGCCGCGCTCGATGAAGGCGATGTTGCCTTCCATCTCCGTGTCATTGACGAGCGGCTCGCAAGCGTCCGCGGTGGTGCCCGTGCCGCTGGCATCATCATCGTCGTCCGTGAGGATCAGGGCCGCCTCGATCGGGTCGCTGTCACGCAGTTGCGGCGTGAAACTGGCCTCCTTGACGGCGTACTTGCCCGCGATCGACGGCGGTTCGTCGATCTGCATCGCCTCGACGGAGGTTTCGCCCTCGCGCGTGGAGGCGGCGACGGTAATCGCCCAGGGTCCGCCGGCCGGCGAACCGATCGTGCCGAGGTTGGGCCCCTCGTTGCCCGCCGCCACGACCGCGAGCACGCGGGCCTTGGTGGCGTTCATCAGTGCGATGTCGTCGGGGGCCGTGATCTGCAGCATCGAGCTGCCGACGGAGTAGTTGATGATATCGACGCCGTCGGCCACGGCGCTATCGATGGCGTTCGCGAGGTCGGAGGTGTTACAGCTCGCGCGCGTGTCCCCGGGCCGCAGCCAGCAGGCTTTGTACACCGCCACGCGCGCTCGCGGCGCGATCCCCTCGATGCCGCCGATGAGCGTGCCGAAAATGGAGGCCTGCACGCGATTGCCGGCCGCTGTCGTCGCCGTGTGGGTGCCGTGCCCGTCGACGTCGCGTGCGGAGCGAATCTCGCCCGTATCGATCGGCCCGGAATTCTCCGCGCCGGCGATGAAAAAGCGAGCGCCGATCAGCTTGTTGTTGCAGTGCGTGTCGTCGAAGTTCTCACCCGCCTCGCAGATACCGTTCCAGTTCTCCGGCGGATCGAAGACCAGCTTGTCTTCCTGCTTGTCGAAGCGGCGGCACAGCCACTGACCGAGAAACGAGACGTCGGCCCAGGTGCTGCGGCACAGGCGTGGACGGTCCGCTTCCTTCGTGTCCGACAGGGCCGGGTGCTCCGGGTAGATGCCGCTGTCGATGAAACCGATGACGATGCCGTCGCCATCCAGCCCTTCGGGCCCGCGCAGCCCGCCGTCCGCGTCGAACAGCCCGAGGAAACCCGGGCTGAAGTTGGTTGCCAGCGGCCGGATCTCGTCTTCCCAGACGCGCAGCACCTGCGGCATGTTCTCGAGCTTGTGCGCCTGGGTCGCGGTCATCACGGCCGCGAAGCCGTTGAACCCGTAGACATAACTGTAGATCTTGCGGGCATCGGGCGCCGCCTTCGTGAGCAGCTCGTCCTGCGCGGCGCGGAGCTTCTCGGCATGGGTCGCGACGGCCGGGCTGGTCCGGTCGAACGGTATCCGCGAGGGCTTCTGAACCGCTGCGGGCAACGCCGCTTTTTGCAGCGTCGCGTGAAACTCTGCGGCCGACGGCGCGCGCAACTGCACGATGTACACCTTGCGTTCTGCAGGGTCGTCCACGCCCGCAAGCTGCAGGCCGCGCGCGACACCGGCGTCGCGCAGCGGCGAGTCGCTGGATGCAAGGGCGCCCGCCGCGCAGAGCGACAGGAGTAAACCGCCAAGAACAGTTGCTGGTTTCACGGAGATAGCGCCGGCCCGGCAGCCCGTGTCCACACGCTAAGCGACTGAGCGGCCGAAGATTTTTCTTAACCTACTTAAGAAGTGTTTCCGAAGTGGTGGATTTTTAACGAAGTTACCACATAAGGGAACGGTGCGGCCAGCGCGAAACAGGGGTTTCAGTCGTTCAGGTAGCCCGCCACTTCCTCGTCCGTGAACTCCACTCCGAGGCCGAGGACGAGCCGGTTGACGAAATTGAAATAGGCCGTGATCAGGGTCAGGTCGAGAATGTCCCGGTCGCTGAGCCCGACCGCCCGGAGCTCCCCCAGGTCGGACTCGGTCATCGCCTCCGGTGCGGACGTCAGCTTCTGGGCGTGGCGCACGATGTTGGACAGGCGCGGCTCGAGCGTCTCCAGCCCGTCCGCGGTGGCCAGCAGGCCCAGCGTTTCCTCGTCGTCGATGAAGTGCCGCAGCGCCACGGCATGGTGGTTGACGCAGTACGCGCATTCGTTCTCGGCGGACACCACGACACCGATCGCTTCGCGCTCGGCGCGGCTCAGCCGCGACGAGCCGAACATCAGTGTCATGTACAGGTCCAGATGGGCGGACAGCGCATCCGGGTTCAGGCTGTGGACCTTCAGGATGTTGGAAATCCTGCCACGCTTCTCGACCAGTTCCTCGTATAGCTCGGCCAGGCGGCCATCCGCTTCGCTGACCTCGATCTCATCAATCCACGACATCGCTGCTCGCCACGGCGTTACCGCCGACATCCTCGCCACCCGGGTCCGCGCGGTACTCGATGAACTCGAAGGTGGCAGCGTCATCGCCGAATACGAAGATCCGGCAACTGCCCCATTCCGACCGGCAACGACCACCGGGTGCCGGTTGCAACCTGCGCGCTCAAGCGATGGTTGTCGCAGCGCGCTTCGAAGCACTTGACGTTACCACAAGACTTACAGCCAGTCGCGCGGCCGCAGGTAGTCGCTGTAGAGCAGTTCTTCGGGCGATCCCGGCTCGGGATGCCAGTCGTACTCGTAGCGCACCCGCGGCGGCAGGGACATGAGGATGGATTCCGTGCGGCCGCCGGACTGCAGGCCGAACAGCGTTCCGCGATCGTAGATCAGGTTGAACTCGACGTAGCGCCCGCGCCGGTACAGCTGGAACTCCCGCTGCCGTTCGCCGTAGCGGTGCCGGCGGCGCTTCAGGACGATGGGCGCGTAGGCCTTCATGAAGGTGTCGCCGACCGCGCGCACGAACTCGAAGCTCCTGTCGAACCCCATGTCGTTGAGGTCGTCGAAAAACAGGCCGCCGACGCCGCGCGTCTCGTTGCGGTGCTTGAGAAAGAAGTACTCGTCGCACCATTGCTTGTACTTCGGGTAGCGTTCTTCGCCGAACGGGTCGCAGGCGCGCTTCGCGGCCTCGTGCCAGGCGACGACGTCGTCGCGAAACGGGTAGTACGGCGTCAGGTCGAAGCCACCGCCGAACCACCACACGGGATCGTCGTGTTCGTCGCCCGCGACGAAATAGCGCAGGTTCGCGTGGGTCGTCGGCACGTAGGGGTTCTCGGGGTGCAGCACGAGCGACACACCCATCGCCTGGAAGCCGCGCCCGGCGAGGTCGGGCCGCGACTTCGTCGCCGACGGCGGCAGTTGCTTGCCGAAGACGTGCGAGAAGTTCACACCCGCCTGCTCGAAGACGCCGCCGCGTTTCAATACACGGCTCTCACCGCCGCCGCCCTCGGGCCGGTCCCAGGCGTCGCGATGAAAGCGCTCCTTGCCGTCCAGCTGTTCGAGTTCGGCCACGATTCGATCCTGCAACGATTGCAGGTAAGCCCTGACCTCTTTGATGTCGCTCATGACTGCCCCGGTCTCACTACCCTGCCTGTTTCGAGTTCCCTGATTTCCGACGGCCCGCTGGCGGGGCCGCATTCACCCGGGACGACGAAGTCCACGAGACGGCCGAAGTTGCGGCGCAGGACGAAGCTGTTGCGGGCGACCGGCCTGCCGGAGACGTTCGCGCTCGTCGACACGATCGGCATGTCCACGGCGTTGCAGATCGCGGCCGCGGTCGGGTTGGTGGTGATGCGAACCGCGAGGCCGGGATTGTCGCCGGTCACGATCGCCGGGACCCGCGCCGCCGGCGGCACGATCCAGGTAACCGGCTGCCGCGGATCGGGCTCGGGCAGCGCGCTGCGGGCGGCCGGGTCGATCCAGGCATCGAGCTGCGCAGGTCGCGCGGCGATCAGGATGAGACCCTTCAGCGGGCTGCGCTGCTTGATTTGCAGGATTCTCTCGACGGCATCGACGTCGTCGGGCAGGCAGCCGAGACCGAAAACGCCCTCGGTGGGGTAGGCGATGATGCCGCCACCCAGCAATACGTCGGATGCGTACCTGGCAGCCATCGTCATCCTGCCGCCCCGCTAATCCGCCTTTTTCTTTTTCGCGGCCTTCTTTGCGGCCTTCTTCCGGGTCTTCTTCTTTGCCGCTTTCTTCTTCGCTGCCGCTTTGCGGGGCGCTTCGCCCGCCGCCGTCTTCTTGCTCGTCTTCTTCTTGCCGCGGCGCCCGCGTTCGGGGGCGGCGGCCAGCAATTCCTGGCATTCCTCGAGCGTCAACGACTTCGGCTCGCGATCCTTCGGCACGCGCGCGTTCTTCGCCTTGTTGGTGATATACGGCCCGTAGCGGCCGTTCAGGACCTGGATACCCGCTTCCTCGAAGTCCTGGATGATGCGGTTCGCGTCCTCGATCTTTTTCTGTTCGATGAGTTCGAGCGCACGCGGCAGTTCGATCGTGTAGGGATCGTCGTCACCGCGGATGGATACGTACTTGTCGCCGTAACGGACGTACGGGCCGAAGCGTCCGACGCTGGCCGATACCGGCTGCCCGTCGGGCGTTTCGCCGAGCTGGCGCGGCAGCTTGAAAAGCTCCATCGCCTGCTCGAACGTGATGTCGTTCATCTTCTGCCCGGGCCGCAAGCCGGCGAATTTCGGTTTTTCCTCGTCGTCCTTGGTGCCGATCTGGACGAACGGCCCGAAGCGGCCCATGCGCACCGTGACGGGTTTGCCGGTCTTCGGGTCGGTACCGAGCTCGCGCGCCTGCGCGACCTGCTCTCGCGTCACCGAGGTTTCCTTCTCTTCGCACAACTTGCGGAACGGCCGCCAGAAGTTGTCCAGCAACGGTATCCAGTCTTTCTCGCCGAGCGATACCGCGTCGAGGTCGTCCTCGAGGCGCGCCGTGAAGTCGTAGTCCACGTACTGCGTGAAATGATCCGTCAGGAAGCCGTTGACGATGCGGCCGATGTCGGTCGGCAGGAATCGCTTGCCGTCCATCTCGACGTATTCGCGGTTGCGGAGCGTGGCGATGATGCTCGCATAGGTCGACGGCCGCCCGATGCCGTACTCCTCGAGCGCCTTGACCAGGCTCGCTTCCGTGTAGCGCGGCGGCGGTTCGGTGAAATGCTGCTCCGGCCGCAGCAGGTCGAGGTCGACGACGTCGCCTTCCTCGATATCCGGCAACAGGCGGTCGCCTTCATCGTCCTTCGCGTCGTCCCTGCCTTCCTGGTAGACGGCGATGAAGCCGGGCTCGACGAGCACCGAGCCGTTCGCACGGAGGACGTGGCCGGCCTCCTGCGGGCCCGCGGCGAAATCGATCGCAACGGTGTCGAACACGGCGGAGACCATCTGCGACGCCATCGTGCGTTTCCAGATCAGGGAATACAGTTTGAACTGATCGTCCTCGAGTACGCCCTGGAGCTCGTCGGGATGGCGCGCCGCCGACGTCGGCCGAACGGCTTCGTGCGCTTCCTGCGCATTCTTCGACTTCGTCTTGAACTGGCGCGGCTCGTCCGGGACGTTGTGCTTGCCGTAGCGTTCCGCGATGACGTCGCGGATCTCGGTGATGGCGATTTCGGCGAGGGTCACCGAGTCGGTACGCATGTAAGTAATGAGGCCGACGTTGCCCTCGCCCGGCAGTTCGATGCCTTCGTAAAGCCGCTGCGCCGTGCGCATGGTGCGCTGCGTGTTGAACCCGAGCTTGCGCGATGCCTCCTGCTGCAGCGTCGAGGTCGTGAACGGTGCGGCCGGGTTGCGCCGCCGCTGCTTCCGGGTAACGCTGATCGTCGTCAGTTTGTCGCCGGCGGCGTCGAGCAGCGTCTTTTCGACCTCGCGCGCGGCCGCCTCGTTCTCGAAGCTGAACTGCTCGACCTTGTCGCCCCTGTAGGCGACGAGCCGCGACATGAACGGCTGCCTGTCCTTGCTGAGGTCGGCTTCGATGCTCCAGTACTCGCGCGCCCTGAACGCTTCGATCTCGAGTTCGCGCTCCACGATCATCCGCAGGGCGGGGCTCTGCACGCGGCCGGCAGACAGGCCGGGCTGCACCTTCTTCCACAGCAGCGGCGACAGGTTGAAGCCGACCAGGTAGTCGAGTGCGCGGCGGGCCTGCTGCGCGCCCACGAGGTCGTTGGAGATGTCCCGCGGGTGTTCGATGGCTTCCTTGACGGCGTTCTTCGTAATCTCGTAGAAGACGACACGATGCACGGGCTTGTCGTTCAGCGCGCCTTTCTCTTTAAGTATCTCGATAAGGTGCCACGAGATGGCTTCGCCTTCGCGGTCCGGGTCAGTCGCGAGATACAGGGCGTCGGCCTTCTTGAGCGCGCGCACGATCGAGTTGACGTGCTTCTCGCTGCGCTCGATGACCTGGTACTTCATTTCGAAGTCGTTGTCGGGGTCGACGGCGCCTTCCTTGGGAATGAGGTCGCGCACGTGGCCGTACGACGCCATCACCTCGAAATCCTTTCCGAGGTACTTGCTGATGGTTTTCGCCTTGGCGGGCGATTCGACGATGACAAGATTCTTGGACATATAATGAAAAACCGCGGTCGATGCCGCGGTTGAATTACATACTTAGTTGCAGCGTGTCAAGAAACGGCGTTTCCGGCGCACCGCAAAAACCGCTCACTTCACATCAGTGAACGGCCCCCGTGTTTTCTTCGAATACCAGGTCTTCCATGCGCGCATAAGCGAGTTCCTGCCCCGGCTGGCTGAACAAAACCATCAGCACGACCCACTTGATCTGCTCCACGTCGATATCGGGCGCATCCAGCGCCAGCAGGCGGTCTACGAGGATTTCGCGCTGCGCCGGCGACAGGATTCCGATCTGTTCCAGGTACGAAATATAGCCGCGGCAGGAGACGTCGAGGCGCTCCTGTTCCATGCTGTTGTAAATGCGCGTGCCGTGAATCGTCTGGGTGCCGAAAAGCAGTTCTTCCTGGTCTTCGGAAAGGCACTCGAGCCAGTCGAGTGCGCGGTCGATCTCCGCATCGCCAAAGCCCGCGCTCGCCAGCTCGCCACGAAGTTCGTTCTGATCCGGTTCGGGGTCTTGATCGGTGTCGACGTACGTTTCAAAAAGATACATCAGTACGTCGAGTACGTTTTCCTTCATGCCTGGAGCGGCTCCTTGGTGGCTGGCGTTTGACTAAATATCTAGCTCAGAACTGAGTAGCGTCCCCCGGACAGCTTCTCGATCTTTCCCTCAAGCTCCAGGATCAGAAGCATGGAGGAAACCTGCTCGATCGTCAATGCGGAACGCGCGGCGAGTTCGTCGATGTCGACGGGGTCGTGACCGAGCGCAGCGAACAGTTTTACATACTCCTCATCCTCCTCGGTGGCCGTTTCAGCGAGCGGCGGCCGCGTCTCCATTTCCTCCAGCAGGTGACCGACCAGCGGCGCAAGTTCCGAGACGATGTCCTCCGCGCTTTCGACCAGTTTCGCACCCTGGCGGATGAGCTGATGGCAGCCGCGCGACAGCGGGTTGTGAATGGAGCCCGGGATCGCAAAGACCTCGCGGCCCTGCTCCGCGGCGAGCCGCGCGGTGATCAGCGATCCGCTGCGCTGCGCCGCCTCGACGACGAGCGTGCCGAGGCTGCTGCCGCTGATCAGGCGATTGCGTTGCGGAAACAGCGCCCTGTTCGGTGCCATGCCCAGCGGGAATTCGCTCACGAGGGCGCCATGGCGTGCAATTTCATGCGCGAGATCGAGATTGCAGGCCGGGTACACGCGATCGATGCCGTGGCCGAGAAAGGCGACGGTCGGTGCCCGCGCCGCCAGCGCGCCGCGATGCGCCGCCGCGTCGATGCCCTGCGCGAGGCCGCTGACGATGCAAAAACCCGTCGCGCCCAGGTGCCGCGCGAACTCGAACGCGTTGCGCGCGCCGCCGCTGGTGGGATTGCGGCTGCCCACGATTGCGAGTGCGGGCAGGTGCAGGAGCTCCGGGTCGCCGACGACGTAGAGCCGCGCAGGCGGTCCGTCGATACCGGCCAGCAGTTCGGGATACGCGTCGTCCCCGAGCCTGAGAAGGTGGTGGTTGTCCTGCTGTAACCACTCGTTGTCGTCCACCGCGGATCCCGGGTCGTGCGCCAAGGTCCGTGAATGATACCGCGGCTGCCTGCCGCCCCGCTGCGGCGATTCAGGGCGCATCGTGCAAAAAAAACGGCGCCCGAAGGCGCCGCTTTGCGGATGCTCGCGAACCCCGGTTCAGGTCGGGTTACGCACCGTGTCGTGGATGTGGATGGCCTGCGTGGCCTCCATGACGAGACCGTAGCCGATGCGATCGTAAACCTTGAATACCATCAGCGTGCCGGCTTCCTCGTCGGGAAGGCGTACCTTGCCGCCGCCGAAGCGGTCGTCGATCGTCTCGCCCGTCTGGTAGACCGTGAGGACGTCGCCGACCGACAGCCCGTCCCGGGTGCCGCGATTGAGCACGACCACCTGGTACTGCCCGATCTGGGTAACGCCGCCCACGACCGAGATGATGCGGCCGTCGATCGCGCTGCTCGGTGCGCGCGGGTAGAAATTCAGCGGTATGTCCACCACCTCCGGGATGAGCTTGTCACCCGGGATGGCTTCCTCGATGCTGTCCGTCAGCGCGACCGTCGCCGGGTCGCCCATGCGGCGCAGCGTGCCCTCGGCGATGAACTTGCCCTGGTAGCCGATGAGCCTGTTGTCGTCCGGGTCGATCAGCGGTTCGCCCACTTCGACGACGTTGAAGCGGGAGCCGACCTGCGCGCTGTCCAGGCCGCGGACGTAGATCAGGTTGCCGGCCGATGCGATCAGGTGGTCGCCGCGGGTATCGAGCAGGTACGGCAGCTGGTCCGTCTCGCGCTTCTCGAGCACCGCGCCGCTCGAGAGGAACGCCGAGATCGATTCGAACGGGATACTGGTAACCGCCTGCGTGATCGGCGAAATTCGTGCCTGTGGCGAAAGCCGGTAGGTGGACGCGCGCACGTTGGTGACGCGCGGCTGCCCGTCGATGTAGACGAGCGCCAGCACATCACCGGGATAAATAAGGTGCGGGTTCTCGATCTGGGTGTTGATGTGCCAGATCTCCGGCCAGAACCAGGGGTCCTTCAGGAATGCCGCGGCAATGTCCCACAGCGTGTCGCCGACCTTCACGACGTACTCGTTGGGATGGTTGTCGGCGAGCGGTACCGGCTGGCTGACGCGTTCGACCACCGGGCCGCTGTACTCGGGAACCGGCGCCTGCGCGGCGCGGTCATAGCTCGGTGCCGGCTGGCTCGCCGGTGCCGGAGCAGGCTCGTCGTCGTTCGCGAACGGGTTCAGGGAGCAACCGGCCAGGGTGGCAGCCAGCGCAACAGCGGTGAGCCGGATGAAAGGATTCAGGCTTTGTGTGCGGGGGACCATAGTTCGCAGGTGCTCCATGTTTTCGGAATCAGGCCGGGCCAGTCGCGGCGTTGCTATAATATGTCGTTCCGGCATTGCCACGGCTGCCTATTACGTCACATTTCCGGCCCAAAACGCGCCCGGAGACGCCTCGTAACTGGCTGCATTTTCTGTAACTTATTCAATTAAGTCAAACGTTTAGAGATTTTTTGTAGATTTTGGCGCGATATCCGGGTGGAATAATTATGTCCTCAACGGGTCATAGTCACCGATTCCCTCCGGAAATTGCAGCAGGCGAATTATGGCAAAACTGACGATTCTGGAATTTCCCGACCCGCGACTGCGCAGGAAAGCGGTCCCCGTCGACGTGGTCGACGACGCACTCCGGGCGCTGATCGACGACATGTTCGAGACCATGTACGCCGCACCGGGCATCGGCCTCGCGGCCACGCAGGTCGACGTCCACCGGCGCCTGCTGGTTGCGGACGTATCGTCGGACAAGCGCGACCCGCACGTCTTCATCAACCCGGTCATCGTCGAGAAAGACGGCGTCACGGTCACGGAGGAAGGCTGCCTGTCGGTTCCCGGGTACTACGAGGAAGTCGAACGCGCGGAGCACATTCGCGTGCGTTACCTCGACCGGGACGGCCGCGAGTGCGAGGGCGAGTTCGAGGGCCTGCTGGCCGTGTGCGTGCAGCACGAGATCGATCACCTCGACGGCAAGCTGTTCGTCGACTACCTGTCGGAGGCGAAGCGGACCCGCATCCGCAAGAAGCTGGAAAAAGAGCGGCGCTCCCAGGGCGCCGTCGTCGCCTGACCGTCGCCTCCCGGCAGGCGAACTCGATCATGAGCGAGACGCGAGTGCTTTTTGCCGGTACACCGGAGTTCGCGCTCGTGTCGTTGCAGGCACTGGTGAATGCCGGCGTCGCGCCGCGCGCGGTACTGACGCAACCCGACCGCCCGGCCGGGCGCGGCAAGCGCCTTGCCGCGAGCCCGGTGAAGCAGTTCGCGCTCGAGCACGGCATCGCCGTGTTGCAGCCGGCCACGCTGAAGAACCCCGACGCCGTCGCGCGCATCGCGGCGTTCGAACCGGACGTGCTCGTCGTGGCGGCCTACGGGCTGATCCTCCCGCAAAGCGTCCTCGATCTGCCCACCCGGGGTTGTCTCAACGTGCATGCCTCGCTGTTGCCGCGCTGGCGCGGCGCAGCGCCCATCCAGGCGGCGATACTGGCAGGCGATGCCGAGACCGGTGTCAGCCTCATGGCGATGACCGCGGGGCTCGACTGCGGGCCGGTGTACGTCGAGGCGGCGATCGCCATCGCGCCCGACGAGACCGCCGGCGAACTGCACGACCGCCTCGCGGCGCTGGGCGGCGAACTGCTGGTGCGTCACTTCGACAGAATCGTGAGCGGGACGCTGCAGGCCGAACCGCAGGACGACGCCCGGGCGACCTATGCGCCCAAGGTCGGCAAGCAGGACGCACGCCTCGACTGGCTCGCGCCCGCGGACGCCCTGCAGCGCCGGGTCCGCGCCTACAACCCCGTGCCCGGCGCCTTTTTCCTGCTGGACGACACGCCGGTCAAGTGCTGGCGCGCGGGCGTCGTTGCAGGCAGTGAGGGGGCGGCGCCCGGCGCTGTCCTGGCCGCGGGCCGCGACGGCATCGTCGTCGCCTGCGGCCGCGATGCGCTGCGGCTCGACAGCCTCCAGCGCCCGGGCAGGCGCCCGGTGACCGCGGGCGAATTCGCGAACTCCGTGGCGCTGACCGGCCGGCGCCTGGGCTGAGCGAGATGTCCGCGAGCCGCCAGGGTGCGCGACTCCGGGCGGCGGCGGCAGCCGTCGTCGACGCCGTCGTCACGGCGGGCAAATCGCTGGACACCGCGCTGCCGGCCCAGGAGACGCGGGTCGCGGAAGGCGATCGCGCCCTGCTGCGGCTGCTCTGCTACGGGACGCTGCGGCACCACTGGCGCCTGCAGTCCTGGATCGGGCAGCTGCTCGAGCGGCCGCTGAAACCGCGCGACAGCGTCATCAACGCGCTGCTCGCGGTCGGACTCTACCAACTGACGGATACCCGTATCCCCGACCACGCCGTGGTGTCGGAGACCGTCGAGGCGTCGCGGCTGCTGCGGCGGCCCAAGCTCGCGGGCCTGCTGAACGCGGTCATGCGCCGCTTCCTGCGCGAGGGCCTCGCGGCCGTCCCACCCGACAGCGACGAGGCGATTCACGATCATCCGCAGTGGCTGATCGACGCGATCCGGCACGACTGGCCGGACCGCGCCGATGGGATTCTCGCCGCCAACAATGCGCGCGCGCCGATGTGGCTGCGCGTGGACGCCTCGCGCGCGACGGCTGCGGACTACGTCGAGCGGCTGCGCGGCCAGGGCCTCGCGGCGGACACGTTCGACGCCATCGAGGGCGCGGTGAAACTCGCGGAGCCGGCGCCCGTCCAGGAACTGCCGGGCTTCGCCGAGGGTCTCGTGTCGGTGCAGGACGCTGCCGCGCAGCTGGCGGCGCCGTGGCTGTTGCAGGGACGCGGCGGCCGGGTACTCGATGCCTGCGCCGCGCCCGGCGGCAAGAGCGGCCACCTGCTGGAGCTCGGTGGCGCGGACATCGAACTCACCTGCGTGGACCGGGACGCCGGGCGCCTGCGCGCGGTCGGGGACACCCTCGCGCGGCTCGGTCGTTGCGCGACGCTTCTGTGCGGCGATGCATCAACGCCACAGGCGTGGTGGGACGGCTCGGCATTCGATGCCATCCTGCTCGATGCACCGTGTTCGGCGACCGGCGTGATCCGGCGCCACCCCGACATCAAGCTGCTGCGCCGCGCGGCCGACATAGCGCCCCTCGCAGGCCTGCAGCGGAGCCTGCTCGACCGTGCCTGGCCGCTGCTCGCGCCAGGCGGGCGGCTGCTGTACGTGACCTGCTCGGTGCTGGCGGCAGAAAATGATGCGGTGGCGGGTGCGTTTGTCGAGGCCACCGCGGATGCGCGCGAGAATGACGCGTTGCAAAATAACAACATCCGCGATGTAATGCAGCGCAAGGCGTGCGGATTCCAGGTTCTGCCCGGCACCGCGGATATGGACGGTTTCTATTACGCCTGCCTCGAGAAGGCTGGCTGAGCACACATGTCGACACCAGGAATCCATTGGTTGGGCGGGATGCTACGCGGCGCAACGATCGCCGTCGGCACCGTGCTGCTCGCCGGCGTCGCCCTGGCACAGGACCCCGTGGAGCGCGCCGGGTATTTCGAGGTTCGCTCGGCCTCCACCGAACTCGTGGGCGGCGTGCACATGCTCGACGCGCGGCTGCAACTCGTGCTGTCGAGCGAGGCACTGAAGGCACTCAACAGCGGCGTGCCGCTCACCATCGAACTGCAGATGCAGGTCATCCGCTCGCGGCGCTTCTATCTCGACGCGCTCGACGCCGAGCTCGCGTTCCGTTTCGAACTCGAATACCGGCCGATCAGCCAGCGCTACATCGTCCGCAACCTCAACACCGGCAACCAGGACTCCTTTGCGACGCTGTATTCCGCGCTCAACAGTCTCGGACGGGTGCAGCGACTGCCCGTCATCGACGAAACGCTGCTTGTCCCCGGCCGCGATTACCGGGTCAGGCTGCGGGCACTGCTGGCGACCGAGCAGTACTCGGCGCCGCTGCGGTTGCTTTTCTTCTGGCGCGATGAGTGGCAGCTCAAGAGCGAGTGGTACGAATGGAAGCTCGGACGATAAAGCGCGCCTTCATCGGCCTGCTCGCCGCGGGCGGCGTGCTGCTGTCGCTCGCCGCGCTGTTCCTGCTCAGCGTGACCGCGCAGAATTCGGACGATTTCGATCGGCTGCACAACGTCCTGATCGCCTTCAACATCGTGGGCGCGATCCTGCTGCTGGTGCTGCTGATCGGCAACCTGATCCGCCTGCTGCGCGACTACCGCGACAACGTACCGGGCGCGCGGCTGAAAGCGCGCATCGTCGGCATGTTCGTGGGCCTCGCCGCGCTGCCGCTGTTCGTCGTGTTCTATTTCGCGGTGCAGTACATCAATCGCGGCATCGATTCCTGGTTCGACGTCGAGATCGAGGAGGGGCTCGGCAGCGCGATCGAGGTGGTGCAGGCCGTCTTCGAGGTGCAGATGCGCGAGAACCTGTCCGCCACGCGCAAGATCGCGGAGCAACTGGCCGCAGTCCCCGAGCGCCGCTTCGTGTTCGAACTCAGCAAGCTGCGCCGCGAGGCCGGCGCCAGCGAAATGACGCTGTTCGGCAAGAATGCGCAGATTCTCGCGACCAGTTCCGACCGGGCGACCGCGAGCCTGCCGAGGCCGCCGATCGACGTGCTGGAGATGCTGACGATCGACAGGCCGAATCACGTCAGCCTCGAAGAGAACGAAGACGGCTTCTACGAGATTCGCACGGCGGTGCTGTACCGCGTTCGCGGTCGCCGCGAGCCCGTCGGCATCCTGCAGGCGCACTTCCCGACCACGGAGCGTGTCAGCCGGCTCGCATCCAGTGTGAGCGATGCGCAGACCGGCTACGAGCGGCTGGTGTTCCTGCGCGAGGGCCTGAAGGTTACTTTCACGCTGACGCTGACGGTCGTGCTGATGCTGTCGCTGCTGGCGGCGATCTACGGTGCGCTGATGCTGTCGCGCCGGCTCGTCGCACCCATCCAGGACCTGGTCGCCGGCACGCGGGCGGTCGCC
Source organism: uncultured Gammaproteobacteria bacterium (assembly GCA_963712755.1). GTDB lineage: Bacteria > Pseudomonadota > Gammaproteobacteria > Steroidobacterales > Woeseiaceae > UBA1847. The sequence continues at coordinate 49,030 of CAVQIY010000004.1, forward strand.
GCAGGCGACTTCGACACGAGACTGCCGTCGCCGTCCCGTGACGAGATCGGCTTCCTCATCAACTCCTTCAACGACATGACCCAGCGGCTGGCGGCAGCCCGTCGCGAGACACGCCTGAGCCAGGCACTGGTCGAGGCCGAGCGCGCCAACCTCGAGGTCATACTCGCGCGCCTGTCCACCGGCGTCGTCGCGATCGACCCCGACCTCCGTGTGCGCACGGCAAACCAGGCGTCCGGCGCGATCCTGAACGTGGACCTCGAGAGCCGCGTCGGCGAGTACTTGCCGGACATCGCGCGCAACGAGCCGCTGCTCGACCAGTTCGTCGACGTGGCGCGCGTGCACCTCGACGCCGGCGAAACCGAGTGGCGCGAGCAAATCGTCTTGCGCGGCGAGGTGGGCCGGCGCGTACTGACCTGCGCGTGTACCGCGCTGCCGGGCGAGGGCGACCAGGCGGGCGGTTACGTCGTCGTGTTCGACGACATTACCGGCTTGCTGCAGGCACAGCGCGACGCCGCCTGGGGCGAGGTGGCGCGGCGGCTGGCGCACGAGATCAAGAACCCGCTGACGCCCATCCAGCTGTCGGCCGAGCGGCTGCGCCGCAGGTACCTCGACAAGATGTCGCTGGAAGAGGCGCAGGTCCTCGATCGCGCGACGCACACCATCGTGCAGCAGGTCGAGGCCATGAAAGAGATGGTCAACGCGTTCAGCGATTACGCGCGTGCGCCGGACATGGACATCAACCGCTTCGATCTCGACAAGCTCGTCCACGAGGTGGTCGACCTGTACCGGGCGCAGGAGAGCGACGTCCGGATCGTCGTGACCTCGGACCCGAGCATGCCGCTGCTCGAGGCCGACGAAGGCCGGGTGCGGCAGATACTGCACAACCTTCTGCGCAACGCCCTCGAGGCGCTCGAGCAGACGCCCGATCCGCAGATCGACGTGCATGCGAGTGCCGCGGAATTCGGCGGCGTCGAGTTCGCGCAGCTGAAAGTCGAGGACAATGGCCCGGGCTTCGATGCCGGCGACATCAGCCAGGTCTTCGATCCTTACGTGACGACCAAGCCCAAGGGAACCGGGCTCGGGCTTGCCGTTGTGAAGAAACTGGTCGAGGAGCACGTGGGAACGATCCTCGCCGAGAACAGGAAAAACGGGGGTGCGGTCATCAGCATCCGGCTGCCCATCAACGAGGCGGCCCGCGAGGCGATGATCGCGAAGGGAACCAGCCGTAACGAGAAGAGGAGGGAAAGAGCATGAGCAATGCCAAGGTGCTCGTGGTCGACGACGAAGCCGACATTCGGGCGTTGATCCAGGAAATCCTGGCGGAGGAGGGCTACGTCGTGACCGTGGCCGCCAACGCCGCAGAGGCGCGCGCCGCGCGCCGTCACGCCAGCTTCGATCTCATCCTCCTCGATATCTGGATGCCCGATACCGACGGCATCACGCTGCTGCGTGAGTGGTCCGAAGCGGGCGACCTGAAATGCCCGGTCGTGATCATGTCGGGTCACGGCACCGTGGATACGGCCGTGGAAGCAACCCGACTCGGCGCGCACGACTTCGTCGAGAAGCCGTTGTCGCTCGCAAAGCTGTTGCGCACCGTCGAAGGCGCACTGGATACTGCGGGCAGGCAGGCCGCCACGGCGCGCGGCACCCTGCCGCCGCTGCTGGCGCCCGTCGGCCGCAGCCCCCTGATGCAGGCCCTGCGCGACAAGGTCAAGCAGTACGCTCGGCACGATGCCGCGGTGCTCATCAGCGGTGAGCCCGGCACCGGGCGTAGCGCGTTCGCCCGCTACCTGCACGCGCTGAGCGGGCGCGCCGACGGCCCGCTGATCGATCTCACGGCGGCCTCGCTGACCGCCGCGAACGTCGAGGAGAGCCTGGTCGGCAGCGAAGAGGACGGCGAAGTTCACATGGGCGCGTTCGAGAAAGCGAACCAGGGCACACTGCTCATCGACGAGCTGACCGACCTCGATGCAGCGGGACAGCGGATACTCTTCAGCGTGCTCGAGGACGGCAGCTTCACGCGCAAGGGCGGCAGCAGCCCGGTACGGCTCGATGCGCGGGTCGTCGCAACGGTGCGGCCGGGCTACGAGGAAGCGGCGCGCTCGGGCGAATTGCGCGGCGATCTCGTCGCCAACCTCGGCGTCCTGGTACTGCGCGTGCCGCCGCTGCGCGAGTATTCGGAAGACGTACCGGAACTCCTCAACTACTACGTGGACAAGCTGGTCGATTCCGAGGGCCTGGGATTCCGCCGCTTCAGCGTGGCCGCACAGAACCGCCTGCGCAATTACCCGTGGCCCGACAACGTCCGCGAACTCAAGAACCTGGTCCGGCGCCTGCTGATGGCCGAATCCGACGAGGACATCTCGCTGGACGAAGTCGAAGCGGAAATATCGGCTGCTGCGCCCGACAACGAGCCGCTCGTGAAGCACGACCTGCTGGCGTTGCCGTTGCGCGAGGCACGCGAGCATTTCGAGCGCGCCTACCTGCAGCAGCAACTCGTGCTTTGCGAAGGCAAGGTCGGCCAGCTCGCCAAGCGCGTCGGCATGGAACGCACGCACCTGTACCGCAAGCTGCGCTCGCTCGGGGTCGATTTCAAATCGGTCGGCACGGACGACTGAGGGCCCGCGATCGCGCTTCAAGAACCGCTGCTACAGGGTGCGGTTTGCCGGCGATGTTGCCGCGGGATTGTAGGAGCGGGCCTGGGCCCGCGATCGCGGTTCGAGAACCGCTCCTACAGGGTGCGGTTTGCCGGCGATGTTGTCGGCAGGGATTGTAGGAGCGGGCCTGGGCCCGCGATCGCGGTTCGAAAACCGCGCCTACGGGGTTTCCTCGGCAAATGTGCGGCGTTCCACCGACGGTCGTTCCGCCGGCGTCACCCGCCCGTCCGGATGGAAGGTCAGGCCGGGGTTGCCGAAGTCTTCGCTGCTGAGACCGCGGATCATTTTCAACGCGCGGCCTTCGGGGTCGATCGACGGGCCGGCCGGCCGCAGCTGGCGGGTCGAGATGATTTCCCCTTCGACGAAGCGGCCGTCCTGGTCGAGGGTGGCAACCAGTATCGGCGCGATGCCCTTGATGCCGGCGACGCTGATGCCGTAGTAGGTGGCGAAGTTGCCGAGACTGTAGGCGATCAGCCGGTCGTTGTAGCGCTCCATGGCGCGGACGACGTGCGGTCCGTGGCCGATGACGAGATCGGCGCCGGCGTCGACGACCATGCGTGCGAAACGCACCACGTCGCCGCGGGGTTCACCGTAGTATTCCTCTTCGGCAAACGGCAGGCGGGTCACGTCGCGGCCCTCGGCGCCGCCGTGGAAGGAGACCACGACGATGTCGTGCGTGGCGGCGAAATCGCGCACCGTCTGCTCCGCGAGCGTGTAGTCGAGCAGCATGTTCGAGTTCCTGGTTACCGCGTAAGCCAGCACGGCGATGCGCAGGCTCTTTGCCTCGAAACTCGCGAAATCCCCTTCTCTTCCGGAGTGGTGTATGCCCGCAGCTGCGAGCGTCTGCATCGTCGCGGTGCGCCCTTCCTCGCCGAAGTCGCGCGCGTGGTTGTTGGCGAGGCTGAGCACGTCGAAGCCGGCTGCGCGGTAGTGATAGGCGTAGCGGCTCGGCGAGCGGAACAGGTAACAGGCCTGCGGGTTGCTGCATTGCTTGCCCGGCTCACCGCCGTCGACGAGCACGCCTTCGAGATTGCCGAAGGTGACGTCGGCGGACCACAGCCAGGGCGTCACGCCGGCAAGGAACCCGACCCCGTCGTCGTCGGGCAGGTGATTCTCGGGGTAGTCCGTGCCGATCATCATGTCGCCGACGGCCGCGATGCTGATTCTCGCGGGCGGGCGCTGCACGGGCTCGGCCGGCGCGACCGGTACCGCGGCGGGCGGCGGCTCCGCGGGTTCCGCTGCGGGCGGCGGCAGCGGCACCGTCGTGCTGCAGGCCGCCAGCGCGGTGAGCGCGAGCGTCACGAGTATTGCGCGCGCTGGTCGCATGCTATTCACCGAGGCGAATGCGGATGGCGTCGATCTTTGCCGCGCGCAGGCGGCTGCGCAGCAGGTTGAGTTCTTCGAGGTCGTCCGTCGGGCCGATGCGTACGCGGTGATAGGTATTGTCGTCGATCGTCACACGCTGGATGGTCGATTCGATGCCCTGCAGCGCGAGTTCGGCGCGGCGCCGGTCGGCGTCCTCGAAGCGCGTGAACGAACCGGCCTGCAGGATGTACAGGCCGGGTGTCACGACGGCGCGCGGCTCGACCTCGGCCGTGACGTCGGGTTCCTGCTCGGGAATCACGACTTCGAAATTGGGCAGCATGTCGTAGAACGTGAAGCGACTCTCTTTCTGTTCCGCCGCCGGCTGCGCCGTGCGCGCCGCCTCGCCGTTTTGGTCGATGGCGCTCTCGAGGCTCGCGGGCTGGCGGGCGGCGGCCGGCGGCGGCGCGCTCTCCCGGTCGCGGACGTAGATGGCCAGCGCGACCGACAGGCCGATGGCGAGGCCGAAGATCATCCATAGCCAGCCCGGGTAGTCCTGTTTCGTGCTCGGCGTTCGGCGCCGCTTGCCGCGTTTCTTTGCCATTACATGGCGTCGGGCGCGGAAACGCCCAGGATCTCGAGACCGTTGGCGATCACCTGGCGCGTCGCCGCGCACAGGCAGAGGCGGGCGTCGCGCAGCGCGTCGTCATCGACGATGAAGACATGCGCGTTGTAATAGGTATGGAAGTCGTTGGCCAGTTCGCGCAGGTAATGGACCAGGTGCTGAGGTGCGAGATTGCCCGCGGCAAGGTCGATGACTTCCGGGTAGCGGCTGAGCGTCGTCATCAGGGCCTTTTCCTGCGGCTCCCCGAGCAGTGCCAGGCTGGCGCAACCGCCCGCGGCGTCCCAGCCGTATTGCTTCTCCTCGAGCTGGCGGAACACGCTCGCGATCCGCGCGTGGGCGTACTGGATGTAATACACGGGATTGTCGTTCGACTGCGACTTCGCGACGTCGAGGTCGAAGTCGAGGTGCTGATCGTTGGAGCGCGACACGTAGAAGAAGCGTGCGGCGTCATTACCGACCTCGGCCCGCAGCTGCCGCAGCGTGTCGAACTCGCCGCTGCGCGTCGACATCTGCACCTTCTTGCCGCCGCGATACAGCGCGACGAACTGCACCAGTTCCACTTCCAGGTCCTCGGCGCGGTAGCCCATTGCCGCGAGCCCGGCTTTCACGCGGGTGACGTAGCCGTGATGGTCGGCGCCGAGGATGTCGATGAGACGGTCGAAGCCGCGCTCCCGCTTGTCGAAGTGATACGCGATGTCGGACGCGAAGTAGGTCTTCGCGCCGTTCTCCCGCACGACCACGCGGTCCTTCTCGTCGCCGAAGTCGGTCGCGCGGAACCAGGTGGCGCCGTCCTTCTTGTAGAGCATGCCGCGCTCCTCGAGCACGGCGAGTGCATCGTCGATGCGGTGGCTCTTCGTGAGACTCTGCTCGGAGTACCAGCGGTCGAAAGTGACGCCGAACTCCGCCAGGTCGTCCTCGATGTCGTCGCGGATGCTGTCGAGCGACTGCTGCCGTATGCGGTCGAACCCCGCTTCGCCGAGGAGTTCGATCGCGCGCGCGATGAGTGCGCCGACGTATTTTTCCTTGTCGCCCTCCGGGGCGTCGGGCGGGACTCCCTCGAGGACGGCTGCCGCGTCCACGGCATCGATCCCCTTCGTATCGATCGCGGCGGCAATGTCGCGAATGTACTCGCCGCGGTATCCCGCCGCCGGGAACGGGACGGTCGTGCCTTTCGTCTCCAGCCAGCGCAGCCAGACGCTCACGCCGAGGATGTCCATCTGGCGGCCCGCATCGTTGACGTAGTACTCGCGCTCGACCGGGTAGCCGACGGCTTCGAGCAGGTTGCCCACCGTCGCACCGTAGGACGCGTGCCGGCCGTGGCCAACGTGCAGGGGGCCGGTGGGGTTCGCCGAGACGAACTCGAGCAGGACGCGGGGTGCGGTTCTCGGCACATGCCGGCCGTATCGCCCGCCCTGGTCGAGAATCGTGCGGAGCTCGGCATGGAACGCGGCCGGGCTCAGCGTGAAATTGATGAAGCCCGGGCCGGCGATCTCGACGTTTTCGAGTTCGTCCGTGTCCGGGAGTTGCGCGATGATCGCGGCGGCGAGGTCGCGCGGGCTGCGGCGTGCCGGCTTCGCGAGCCGCATGGCGATGTTGGATGCGAAGTGCCCGTGGGCGGGATCGCGGGTGCGCTCGATCGTGCCATCGGCCTCGATGTCTCCCGCCACTTCGGCGAGGTCGGGCAGGCGGGACAGGGCGTCGTCGAGGAATCTTGCTATCGCGGATTTCATTGAACGGGTGCTTTTGCGCCGGAGGCGTCGCCGGGATGAGTCGTTGAACAGCCGGCGATTCTACCCGGATATTCGCCGCCGCGCCCAGCCGCGCGGGACGGGCTGTTAGAAAAGCTCGACCGGGTCGACGTCGATGGACCAGCGAACCTTGCGCGCGGTGGGGTCTGCTTCGAGCATGGGCCGCAACTCGCGCAGCACCTCGTGCAACAGTCGCCGATCGACGCTTTGCAGCAGCAGCTGGGCACGATAGCGCCCGGCCCGCCGTGCCATCGGTGCATCGACGGGGCCGAGGACCCGGAGCCGGCCGTGTGCGAGCCTCGCCGCGCAGCCGGCAGCGACGTCGAGGAAGGCATGGGCGTCGCCGCGGCGGGTTGCGGCCGAGCGCAGCAGCGCGAGGCGCGAAAACGGCGGCCAGTTCGCGGCGCGGCGCTCCTCCAGCGCGTCGCGGGCGACGCCGGGATAGCCGCCCTCGATCAGGCGCTGCCAGAACGGATGCGCCGGGAAGGCCGTCTGGATCATGACTTCGCCCACGCGGCTCTCGCGCCCGGCTCGACCGGCCACCTGGACAATCGACTGCGCGAGGCGCTCGCTGCTGCGGAAATCGGTGCCGAACAGGCCCTGGTCGGCGTTGACGATGCCGACCAGGGTGAGCTTCGGGAAATGGTGGCCTTTCGACAGCATTTGCGTGCCGACGAGGATGTCGGCCTCGCCGCTGGTCGCGCGCTGCAGCGCCTCGTCCATCGCGCCCTTGCGCTGCGTGCTGTCGCTGTCGATGCGCATGACCTGCCGACCGGGGTAACGGCGCACGAGTTCGTCCTCCAGCCGCTGCGTGCCCTCGCCGAGCGGCCGCATCGCCGCGTTGCACTCCGTGCAATGCCCGTCGAGCGGCCGCGCGCTGCCGCAGTGATGGCAGCGCAGCCGGCCTTGCTTCGCGTGCACCGTCATGCGCGCGTCGCAGCGCGAACACTCGGCCACGTGGCCGCAGCCGGCGCAGATGAGCGTAGGCGCGAAGCCGCGGCGGTTGAGGTAGATGAGAACCTGCCCCGCCTCGCCGAGATGCTGCGTGATCGCCGTCGCCAGCGGTTCGCTGAGCCCCTCGGTCGAGACCGCCCGGCCGAGGTCCACGATGCGCATGCGGGGCGGCTGCGCGGTGCCGGCGCGGCGCGGCAGGCTGAGGTGCGCATAGTTGCCGGTGTCGCAGTGGTGCAGCATTTCGAGCGTCGGCGTTGCCGAGCCCAGCACGATCGGAATGTCGAGATGCTTGGCGCGCGCGATGGCCAGGTCGCGCGCGGAATAGCGCAGGCCCTCCTGCTGCTTGAACGAATGGTCGTGTTCCTCGTCGACGATCACGAGGCCGACGTCCCGCAGCGGCGTGAACACCGCCGAGCGCGTGCCCACGACCAGCCTGGCATCGCCGCTGCGCGCCTGGCGCCAGGCGCGCAGCCGCTCGAGGTCCGACAGCCCGGAATGCAGCAGGGCCGGTTCGATACCCAGCCGTTCCCGCAAGCGCGTGACGAGCTGTGGCGTGAGGCCGATCTCGGGCACCAGCACCAGCACCTGCCGCCCGGCTGCGAGGGTCTCGCCGATCAGGTGCAGGTAGACCTCCGTCTTGCCGCTGCCCGTGACGCCATCGAGCACGCTGGCATGGAAACCGGCGCCGGCGCGGACCGCCGCCACCGCCGCCTGCTGGTCGCGGTTCAGTGCCGGGCCCGCCGCCGGGTCGCACCGGGGCGGCGGCTCCGGGTCGTCGGCGCGCAGCTCGAACTCGGTGGCGAGGCCCTTTTGTGCGAGCGCCGTGAAGCTGCGCCGCCAGGCGGGCAGCTGCTCGGCGAGCGTATCCACGTCGATGCCGCCGCCGCCCGCATCGAGCAGCGCTTCGAGCAGTTCGGCCTGCCGCGGCGCCTTTTTCGCCAGCGCCTCGACATCGAGGCCGTGGCCGGCATCGGTCGCCGCAACGTGGCGCAGCAGGGGGTTCAGCGAGCGGCCCTGGCGCAGCAGCGCGGGAATTGCCGCGGCGGCGACCTCGCCGACCGGGTGATGGTAGTAATCGCTCGTGAAGCCGATGAGCCAGAGGTCTTCCTCGCAGAGCAGCGGGGTGTCGTCGAGCGTCTCGAGCACGCGGCGTATCCTGCTTCGCGGCAGCTCGCTGTCGCTCGCGAGCGCGACGACCACGCCGACCGGCTTTTGCTTGCCGAACGGCACGCGCACGCGCGCCCCCGGTGCCGGGTAGTGGCCGTCGGCCGGCGGCAGGTAGTCGAACAGGCGCGACAGCGGCACGTTGATGGCGACTTTGAGGACCGGCGCGTTGGCCACGAATTTCCAGTGCTAACAGGTGGTTGAGGGTGCGTTCCCGGGTGCTTTTTTACATAAGGCCGGGCGCGAAAACCCGAATGCGCCTGTCAACCAACGGCTCGACCAGGCGTTTATTCAGTAGCGACAAGTTAGATGACCTCCCGAGGGAGTCAAGAGGAGTTCGCGATGAAGGAGCATTCGCCCGTGGCAGGGAGCAGCGGCCGATGACCGCCTGCACCGGCATTTTTGCGGTATCGTGCAGCGGCGAGCAACCGAAAGAGGCGATGACGCTGCAGCGCGAAAGGCAACTCAACCAGTTCCTTGCCGGGGTGGAGCGTCGCGCGCTGCGCTTTGCGGAGATCGCGGTACGCGACCGCGACGAGGCGCTCGACCTCGTGCAGGATGCCATGATCAAGCTGGCGCGCAATTACGCGGGCCATCCCGAAGACGAATGGACCCCGCTCTTTTATCGCATCCTGCAGAACGGGATTCGCGACTGGCACCGCCGGCAGATGGTCAGGAACCGGGTGATGGCCTTTTTCGGCCGAGCTGCCGACGCGGAAGACGATTACGACCCGGTCGCACAAGCGCCCGACCCGATGGGCCGGACGCCGGACGAGCAGCTCGAAGCGCAGCAGGCCATGCAGAAGCTGGAGCATGCCGTCGCGGGGCTGCCGGCGCGGCAGCGCGAGGCATTCATGCTGCGTACCTTCGAGGGCCTGGACGTTGCCGCGACGGCGATCGCGATGGGTTGCGGCGAGGGCAGCGTTAAAACACATTACTCCCGGGCGGTGCATACGCTCCGGGACCTGCTGGGAGAGCACTGGCAATGAAGAAGCCACTGGACGAGAAAGAACTGGCGGCGCAGGCGAAGGCGCTGTTCGACGACAGCGTGGAGCGGCTCGATGCCGCGACGCTGTCGCGCCTGAACCAGGGCCGTCAGCAGGCGCTGCAGGCGATCCGTGAACCCGGGTCCGGCGGCGAGTGGGCACGCTGGGTGCCCGCGGGCGGCCTCGCGGCAGCGGCCGTCGTCGCCGTCGTGGTATGGCAGGGCATGCCCGTCGAGCACCGCGCACCGGCGGCCGGCACGGCGACGGATTTCGAGATCATGCTGAGTGAGGACAGCCTGGACATGCTGGAAGACCTCGAGTTCTACAGCTGGGTGGACATGGCGAACCTGGACCCGCAGGGCGATGTCGGCTAGGGACAGCTGCAAAAACGCGCTGCTGGTTCTCGCGTTCGGCGCTGCGGGCACGGTGCTCGCTGCGGAGGCCGAGGAGCCGGAAATGGAGTTTGTTGAGTACCTTGGGCTTTGGGAAGAATCGGACGAAGAGTGGCTGATGGTCGACCACCAGATGACCGTGGAGTCCGAGGAACGGATCGATCCCGTACCGGAAGGTGAAGAATCGAGGGAGGACGACGATGAGAGTTAGTAGGTTTTTTGCACTTGCCGCGGTGATCGCGATGCTGCTCGGGTCGGCCGCCAGGGCCGATGAGCACGGCGTGGCCTGGGACTCGCTGTCCGCGGAACAGCAGCAGGTGCTGGGTCGCTTCGCGGAGAGCTGGGATTCGCTGCCGGCGGATCGGCAGGCGCGGCTGTCACGTGGCGCCGAGCGCTGGGCGGACATGACGCCGGAGCAGCGCCAGCAGGCACAGCATCGGTTCGAGCAATGGCGCGAGCTGCCGGACGAGCGCCGTCACCAGATTCGCGAGCGCTGGGAGGAGTTCCAGGGGCTGCCGCCCGAGGAGCGGCGCCGGATTCGCCAGAACTACCAGCACTTCCGCGACCTGTCGCCGGAACAGCAGCAGCAGCTGCGCGAGCGTTTCCATCGGCTGACGCCGGAGCAGCGGGACCGGATGCGCGAGCGCTTCCGCGACCTGTCGCCGGAGCAGCGCCAGCGTATTCGCGACCGGATGCAACGCGACCGGCGCGGCTGAGCCCGTATCCCGTCACACGGAAGGCGCCCTCGCGGCGCCTTTTTCGTGCCCGGGTTAGGGGTTTTCCGAGACCCTCTAAATCTGTGATGTGCCTGGCAATGTTGATAGAGTACGCCACCAACAATTACCGGCACTGTGATCGGAGGCCCTGAATGAAGATCGGTGTACCGAGAGAGACCCACCCCGGCGAACGTCGCGTCGCAACCACCCCCGAGGTAGCTACCCAGCTGCAGAAACTCGGTTACGAGGTGGTTGTCGAAACGGGCGCGGGTGCCGCGGCCAGCTTCTCCGACGAAGCCTACGAGCAGGCCGGCTGCACGATTGCCGGTTCGGCGGCCGATATCTGGTCCGGTTCGGACATTGTCCTCAAGGTGCGCCCGCCCGAGAGTGACGAGGCCGGGCGACTCAAGGCATCGCAGACCCTGATCAGCTTCCTGTACCCGGGGCAGAACCCGGAACTGCTGGGTAAGCTGACGAAGAGCGGCGGCACGGCGCTCGCCATGGACAGCGTGCCGCGCATCTCGCGCGCGCAGAAGATGGATGCGCTGAGTTCGATGGCCAACATCGCGGGTTACCGCGCCGTCGTCGAGGCCGCGCAGCATTTCGGGCGTTTCTTCACGGGCCAGATCACGGCCGCGGGCAAGGTCCCGCCGGCCAAGGTGATGGTCATCGGTGCCGGCGTTGCGGGTCTCGCGGCCATCGGTGCCGCGAAGAGCATGGGCGCGATCGTACGCGCGTTCGACACCCGCCCCGAGGTGAAGGAGCAGGTGGAGAGCATGGACGCCGAATTCCTGATGCTCGACTTCGAGGGCGAGGACGGCGCCGGTGAAGGCGGTTACGCCAAGGTGATGAGCGAGGAATTCATCAAGGCCGAGATGGCGCTGTTTGCCGAGCAGGCGAAAGACGTCGATATCATCATCACGACGGCCCTGATCCCCGGCAAGCCGGCACCGAAGCTGATCACGGCCGAGATGGTCGAGTCGATGAAGGACGGCAGCGTCATCGTCGATCTCGCGGCCGAGCAGGGCGGTAACTGCGAGCTCACCGAGCCCGGCGAGGTGGCCGTCCGCAACGGTGTGTCCATCATCGGCTACACGGACCTGCCGAGCCGGCTGGCCACGCAGTCGAGCCAGCTCTACGGCACCAACCTTCGCCACCTGCTCACGGACATGACGCCGGAGAAGGACGGCAACCTCGTGCTCGACCTCGACGACGAGGTGGTGCGCGGCGCGACCGTCTGCACGGGCGGCGAGACGCTCTGGCCGCCACCCGCACCGAAACTCTCGGCAGCGCCGGCGAAGAAAGCCGCACCCGCGCCGCTACCGGTCAAGGAAGAGAGGAAGCCGGGCATCTTCGGGCCGATCGTCGGCATGGTCGTGGCCGGCCTGGCGCTGCTCGGCCTCGGCGCGGTGGCGCCGCCGTCCTTCATGGCGCACTTCACGGTGTTCGTGCTCGCCTGCTTCGTGGGCTACATGGTGATCTGGAACGTGACGGCGGCGCTGCACACGCCCCTGATGAGCGTGACCAATGCCATCTCGAGCATCATCGTGATCGGCGCATTGCTGCAAATCAGTTCGGACGTGCCCCTGATCAAGTGGATCGCGGTAGGCACCGTACTGATAACTTCCGTCAATATATTCGGCGGTTTTGCGGTCACTCGCCGCATGCTCGAAATGTTCAGAAAGTGAGGTCGTGATGTTTGAGGTAAACCAAGGAATCATCCAGGTCTCGTACATCATCGCGACCATCCTGTTCATCCTCGCCCTCGGCGGCCTGTCGAACCAGGAGACCGCGAGGCGCGGCAACTGGTACGGCATCACCGGCATGGCGATTGCGCTCGTCGCGACCCTGGCGGGCGACGTCACGCAGAATCTCGAACTGTTGCTCGTGGCGCTGCTGGTGGGCGGGAGCGTCGGCATCCTCGCGGCAAAGCGCGTGCAGATGACGCAGATGCCGGAACTGGTCGCCATCCTGCACAGCCTGGTCGGCCTGGCCGCGGTCGCAGTCGGCTTCGCCAACTTCCTCGATCCGGACCGACTGTCGCACTACGCCGGCGTCGAACTGACCATTCACGACGTCGAGACCTACCTCGGCATCCTGATCGGTGCGGTGACGTTCTCGGGCTCCGTGATCGCGTTCGGCAAGCTCTCGGGCCGCATCAGCGGCAGCCCGATGTTGCTGCCCGCGCGGCACTGGCTGAACCTGCTGCTCCTGCTCGGCGCGATCTGGTTCGGTGTCCAGTTCGTCCAGCAGTCGGCGGCCGGGGCCGGTATCGCTCCGCTCGCCATCATGACGGTCATCGCCCTGCTGTTCGGCATCCACATGGTCATGGCGATCGGCGGCGCCGACATGCCCGTCGTCGTCTCGATGCTCAACAGCTACTCGGGCTGGGCCGCGTCGGCGACCGGCTTCATGCTCGGTAACGACCTGCTCATCGTGACCGGTGCCCTCGTCGGTTCGAGTGGCGCGATCCTCAGCTACATCATGTGCCGCGCGATGAACCGCAAGTTCCTCAACGTCATCGCCGGCGGCTTCGGCACCGGTGGTGGCGCCGCGGCCGCAGGCGGGGATGAGGACCAGGGCGAGGTCGTCGCCATCGACACCCAGGAAACCGCCGAACTGCTGTCGAACGCGAGGGAAGTGATGATCATCCCGGGCTACGGCATGGCCGTCGCCCAGGCACAGCATACGGTCTTCGAGATCACCCAGAAGCTGCGCGAGAAAGGCGTGAACGTCCGCTTCGGTATCCACCCGGTTGCGGGCCGCATGCCCGGGCACATGAATGTGCTGCTGGCGGAGGCCAAGGTGCCCTATGACATCGTGTTCGAGATGGACGAGATCAACGAGGACTTCCCGGACGTCGACGTATCGGTAGTCATCGGTGCGAACGACATCGTCAACCCGTCGGCCCTGACCGACCCGAACAGCCCCATCGCCGGCATGCCGGTGCTCGAGTGCTGGAAGGGCAAGACCTCGATCGTGCTGAAGCGCAGCATGGCGACCGGCTACGCCGGCGTGCAGAACCCGTTGTTCTTCCTCGAGAATACGCGCATGTTGTTCGGCGATGCCAAGGCGACCCTGGACGAGGTACTGAAGGCGATCTGAGCGGTTGTCATAAAGCGGTCACACCCGCCTCGAATAATCTTCAACAGGTAGACGCTGTCTGTTGATTTTTGGGGCGCAATCGGCAAACTAGCGTTACGCCGCTCGCGGCGACACCGCAGGCGGCTCAACCCGAGCACGACAAGGTGTGCCAATGCTGGCTGGAGTCGCATCCAACATCTCGCAACAGGTTCTCCGGACCGACGTTGCAGGAATGCCGCTCGAGTGGATTGACTACCGCGAAGCGGTGCGTCTCTACCACGCCGAGCAGGTGGCCTATGACTGCGGCACGCGCTTGTACACGGTACTGGGCGGCTACAGTTCCCTTGACGGCCGCCGCAGCAAGATCGACGTCAGTTCCATCATCGCGACGCACGGCACCAGCAAGAGCCTGTCAGGCAACCGTGCGAAGTACGTCCCGCCGCTGAACAACCGCACGCTCTTCAAGCGCGACGGCAACCTGTGCCTGTACTGTGCGATGCGTTTCCCGACGCGCGACCTGACGCGCGATCACATCACGCCGATCTCGCAGGGCGGCGGCGATACCTGGAACAACGTCGCGACGGCCTGCCGCCGCTGCAACAACTACAAGGGCGGCCGCACGCCGGAACAGGCCGCCATGCAGCTCATCGCGGTGCCGTTCACGCCGACTTACGCCGAGTACATCTATCTCAAGGGCCGCCGCGTGCTAGCCGACCAGATGCAGTACCTGCTGGCGCACATCCCGCGTTCGAGCCCCCTGCATGCCCGGCTGACCGATCATCTGTTCTCGGGTGACGACGTCATCGATACCCACTTTCACGACTGAGGCCTGCTTCCGCGCTCGCCGATGCGGGGCCGGGACCGCTATTTTTTCGCCCTGTCGATCACCTGCGTCTCGTGCAGAAACGCGATACGGTTGCGGCGATGGAAGCGACGCCGCGCCTGGTAGATGTACAGGGCACGGGCCAGGCACACCAGGCCGAGCAGCAGGTAGGCATGGAAAAGCCGGAAACCGGGGCCGGCCGCGAGGCCGATGACCAGGAACACAAGGCCGATGGACAGCCAGATGTGCGGGATGCGGGAATAGAGCCAGTCCGGCACCAGCATAACGATCACCGTTCGACAACAAACGCCTCATCAATAATGGCGCCGGCCGGCGTGGAAGTCCGGTACACAGCGCACAGTTCGGGGCTCGGCTATACTGCGCCGATGCAATACCTGATCGATGCCAGCGTCTACGTGTTCCGGGCTTATTACTCGATGCCCGACGACATCGTCGACGCCGACGGCAACCCGGTCAACGCGTTCTACGGCTTCGCCCGCTTTCTCGGCGACTTCATCGAGCAGGTCAATCCGGAGCACGTCGCCGTGGCGTTCGACGAAAGCCTCACGACGTCGTTTCGCACCAGCATCTACCCGGAGTACAAGGCGAACCGCGAGCCCGCGCCCGAGGACCTCAGGCGCCAGTTCGGCCAGTGCCGGCGCTTCGTGAGTGCGCTCGGCCTCATGAACTGCGCCGATCCGCTGTACGAGGCCGACGACCTCATCGGCACGCTCGTCGAGCACGGCCGCAGGAACGGGCGGCCGTCGACGATCGTGAGCCGCGACAAGGACCTCACCCAGTTGCTCACGCGCGACGACGTCTTCTGGGATTTCGCGGGCAAGGGCAAGCTCGGCTACGACCACATCCTCGAGGTGTTCGGCGTACGGCCGGAGCAGATTGCGGACTTCCTCGCGCTCGCCGGCGACAGCGTCGACAACATCCCCGGCGTGCCCGGTGTCGGCAAGAAGACGGCGGCCGCGTTGCTCGCCCACTTCGGCACGCTCGACGACATCTACACCAACCTCGACCGCATCCACGAAGTCGCGGTGCGCGGCGCGAAGACCCTCGGCGTAAAGCTGGCAACTCATCGCGATGCCGCGATGCTGGCGCGGCGGCTCACGGGCATCGCCTGCGACGCGCCGATCGACGACCCCGAGACCCACCTGCGCCGTTCCATGCCCGACCTAGGCGCGATCAACGCATTGTTCGACGAAGCCAACATCGGCACCGCCCTGCGGCGGCAGGCCGAACGCGTGTCCGATCTCAGCCGTTTCTGACGATGGCGGGCCGCGGCGACGCCTTCGTGAAGACCGGCCCGGCCAGCGCGCTCGACATGTTCGAGGCGGAGGTCGAGGGCCTGCGTGAGCTGGCGCTCGCGAGCGCCATCCGTGTCCCCGCCGTCATCGATTGCGGCATCGAGAACGGCCAGGCATTCATCGCCCTGGAGCGGCTGCACTTCCAGCCCGCGACAGACGCCACCGAGACCCTGCTCGGCCGGCAGCTCGCCGCGCTGCATCGCCATACCGAGAAGAAGCACGGCTGGCACCGCGACAACACCATCGGCCCCACGCCGCAGCACAACCCCTGGAGCCGCGACTGGATCGAGTTCTTCCGCGAACACCGCCTGCGTTTTCAGCTCGATCTCGCGGCACGCAACGGCTATTCGGGCGACCTGCAGACGCAGGGCCTGCGCCTGGCGGAGCGGCTCGAGGAACTGTTCGACGGCTATCGACCGGCGGCGTCGCTGTGTCACGGCGATCTCTGGGGCGGCAATTGGGGCGTCGCGGACGGCGTGCCGGTGATTTTCGATCCTGCCGTGTACTACGGTGACCGCGAGTCGGACATCGCGATGACGAGGCTGTTCGGCGGCTTCGGCCAGGCGTTCTACCGCGCGTACGAGGAGAGCTGGCCGATGGCGGCGGGGCACGAGCGGCGGCTCCCGCTCTACCAGCTCTACCACGTGCTGAATCACCTCAACCTGTTCGGAACCGGCTATCTCGGCCAGGCGATGAAATTGCTGCGCGCGCTCGCCTAGGCGCGGCGTCAGTCGAATCGACCCTCGACCTCGCTCGGGTCCACGTCCTCGTCGACCTCGATCGGCTCGCCGAGGAAATCCTCGTCGAACAGGAACAGCTGCGTGCCCTCCGGCGCGGTCAGCACCATGAAGGCGCCCTCGAAGCCGGGGAATTCCTTCACCGCGAGGCCGCGCGCCTCGACGAGGTGCTTGAGCGCGTCCTTGTCGCGGCACTTGAAGCACAGCGACGGGTTCTGCAGCGCGATACTCTCGGACAGGCCGAGGGCGATGCCGCCCGCGTCGAAGCGCATGTGCACCGTCGGCTCCTCGCGCATCTTCAGGATCGAGCCGGCGACGGGGCCCCAGAACTGCGCCGAGTGCATGGCGTCCCGCACCGGCAGCGTCAGCTCGAACCAGGTACCGCACGCCGAGTCGTTGTCGTCTTCATCGTTGCCGTGAAACGTACGTGCCTCGACGATGGTGATGAGATGCCGGTCGCGGTCGGTGATGCCTATCTCGTTGAAACGCTCTTCGCCGAGGTGCATGAAGCTGAACTCGAAACCGTGATCGGCCATTGAGCGCGCATGCCGCGCGAGATCCGGCTGCACGAAGCTGATCGCGGCCGAGTCGAAGTCCAGGTCGCGGTCGTGGATGCCGATGTTGAGCACGCCATCGCTGACGACGGCGTATTTGTGGGGGTAGACGTCCGCCGTTTCGAGTTCCGAGAAACCGAGCGTCTTGTACCAGAGCAGGGATTCGACGACATCCTGTGAGCGGACGCCAATTTCCAGGAAGCGGCCGATGCCGCTCAACGCTCCGCCCCCATGGCGAGCGCGCGCTGCCGTGACTTCTCGCGTTCCCGCACGGCCTCGGTCTCGCTCCAGTCCGGCGAGGTTTCCGGCCAGCCCCCGGCGTGTTTCTCGACCAGGCGTGCGAGGAAAGCGACGTGGTCGTCACGCGCATTCAGTGCCGGGATATAGTGCAGGTCGCCGCCGCCGGCCTCGCGGAAGATGTCGCGGTTCTGCATGGCGGTTTCTTCGAGCGTCTCGAGGCAGTCGGCCGCGAACCCGGGGCACAGCACATCGAGGCGCTCCAGCCCGCCGCGGCCGAGCTCCGCGATGGTCTCGTCGGCGTACGGTTTCAGCCACTCGGCTTTGCCGAGGCGCGACTGGAAGGCGACCATGCACTGGTCGCCCGGCAGTTGCAGCGCTTCGGCGAGCAGCCGGGCGGTCTTCTGGCACTGGCAGTGGTACGGATCGCCCTTGAGCAGCGTCTGCTTCGGCACGCCGTGAAACGACAGCAACAGCCGGTCGCCGCGGCCGTGCTGGTCCCAGTAGTCCCGGACGCTCGCGGCGAGCGCGGCAATGTAGCCCGGCGCATCGTGGTAGCGATTGATGAAGCGAAACTCCGGAACCCAGCGCCGTTTCGACAGCGCCGACGTCACGGCGTCGAACACGGACGCCGTCGTCGTGCCCGAGTACTGCGGGTAGAGCGGCAGCACGACGAGACGGCGCGCACCGAGCGCGTACAACCGTTCGAGCGCGGCGGGAATGGACGGGTTGCCATAGGACATGCCGAGCGTGGCATGGACCGGGCCGGAGAAACGCTGCGAGAGCTTGTCCTGCAACGAACGCGTGATGTCTTCCGAGATGCGCAGCAGTGGCGAGCCCTGTTCCGTCCAGATCTTCTCGTACGCTTCGGCCGAGCGCTTCGGCCGGAACGGCAGGATGAAGCCGTACAGGATCATCAGCCAGATCGGCCGCGGGATCTCCACGACGCGCGGATCGGAAAGGAACTGTCGCAGGTAGCGCCGCACGGCGCCCGGCGACGGGTCGTCGGGCGTTCCGAGATTGACGACGAGCACGCCGAGCGACTCGGCACTGCCGTGCTCGTATTCGGGTGAAGACTGAAAAGTCGGCATATACCTGGAGGCCCGTGTGCGAACGCCGTAACACTACTGCAAAGGCCGTTCACGTTCCACCGCAGCCGGATTGCGGCAGCCGCTATAATCGTTCGTCCCGAACCAGGTCAACGGCGGTCATCGACAATGGAACCCAAACCGGAAACGCCAGGCGATTACCCCGATCGCTGGACCCTGATACGCGATCTCTTCGTGTTCCAGGCGAAACTGCTCGTCGACGGGTTTCGCGACCTGTTGCTCGTGCCGGCTTCGCTGGTCGCGGGCATCTGGAGTCTCGTGGGCGGCGACAAGGACAGGCCCGGCCCGCAGTTCTACCAGCTCGTGAGCCTCGGTAAGCAGAGCGAACTGTGGATCGACCTCTTCAAGGCTTACGAAAACGCGCCGCAGGAAGTACGCCGCGAACACGAGTTCGCGGTGTCCAACATGGACGAACTCGTCGACCGTTTCGAGTCGTTCGTGGTGGAGGAATACGAGCGCGGTGGCGTGACAGCGCAGGCGAAGGAACGCATCGACAAGGCGCTCGACGCCATCCAGCGACGGCAACCACCCGGATAGCCAGGCCGCTCGACCCAAGGCCGTCGATTCGGCCCGGCAGGCGCGCTTCTCGAAACACGACCTGGCGCAGGGTTCAGTCGCGGTTCGAGAACCGCTCCTACAGCCGGATCGCGTGTCGCCTCGACTGTAGGAGCGGGCCTCGGCCCGCGAACCGGTCCCGGTTCGGGAACCGCCCCCACAGCCGGATCGCGTGCGCCTCGACTGTAGGAGCGGGCCTCGGCCCGCGAACCGGTCCCGGTTCGGGAACCGCTCCCACAGCCGGATCGCGTGCGCCTCGACTGTAGGAGCGGGCCTCGGCCCGCGAACCGATCGCGCCTCGAGACGCGCCCCTACCTCTGGACGTCGCGGCCGGAGAGCAGGTCGTCGAGCGACGGCGGCGGGTGGTCGGGGCCCATCCGCCCGGACTTGAGGCGTGCGATGTAGTCCTTGTAGGCGCGCATCGCCTGGTAGCCGAAGAACCAGCAGATCGGGATGTTGGCGCACACGAGCACGCCCGTGCCGACGCCGGTGAAGTTGTCTAGATCGGCGGCGCTCTCGACGAAACCGAGCGTCGCGACGAAAACGAGGACGCAGTACACGATCTTGTAGGCGAGAACCGGTTTCTCGCCGGCGAGGAATACCACGCCCTGTTCGCCGTAGTAGGCCCATGAGATGATCGTCGAGATCGCGAACAACCACGCGGCGATCGTGATCAGCCACTTGCCGAGGCCCGGCGTGACCGTGTCGAAGGCCTTGGCGGTGAGCGCCGCGCCGACGTAGGAGCGGTACAGGCCGTCGCCCACGATGCGCGGTTCGACGTCGCTCTCGAACGGGTCCCAGCGAACGAAATAGCCACCGGCGCCGCCGGCAACGGAGCCTTCCAGCCGGTACTGGTCGAAGCCGCCGTCGCGCTCGTCGGCCGCGACGACCAGGACGACCCGCTCGCCGTCGCGCCAGCTGTCGCCCGCCACGCGCGTGTCCTCGAACTGCCAGCCGTCGCTCGTCGCACTGACCGCGGGCATGGCCGGCAGCGGATCGTCCGGCGCGCGGTTCCAGATGCCGGTCGAGAGAATGATCAGCGCCGTGAACGTGCAGACCACGATCGTGTCGATGAACGGCTCCAGCCCTGCGACGATGCCCTCGCGCGCCGGCTCGTCGGTTTTCGCGGCGGCGTGTGCGATCGGCGAGGAGCCCTGGCCGGCCTCGTTGGAGAAGATCGCGCGCTTCATGCCGAACACGAAGGCCGCGCCGGCCGTGCCGCCGATGAACGCACCCGAGGCGTCCGTGGGCACGAAGGCGGACTTCACGATCAGCATCAGCATCGCCGGGATCTCGGTGATGTGCATGGACAGCACCCAGCCACCCGCCAGCAGGTACAGCGCGCACATGAACGGCACCAGGGTTGCGGTCACCTTGCCGATGCGCTTGATGCCGCCGATGATCACGGCACCAACCGCGATCGCGAGCACGATGCCGCAGATCCAGCTCGGCACGCCGAAATACTCCTCGGTGAGTTCGCCCACGTTCCAGGCCTGGAACATGTTGCCGCCGGTCGTCGTCGACACCAGCAGCATCACGCAGAACACGACGCCGATCGCCCGGCCGAGACCGCCCAGGTTCTTGCGCTCGAGGGCCTTTGCCGCGACCCACATCGGGCCGCCGTGCGGGTTGTCCGGGTCGTCGGTGTTGCGGTAGAGCATTGCCATGGTGACCTCGGTGAGCTTGATCGACATGCCGAGGAAGCCGATGACCCACATCCAGAACATGGCGCCGGGACCGCCGAGGGCGATCGCCAGTGCGACGCCGCCGATGTTGCCGAGGCCGACGGTCGCGGACAGCGCCGCCGACAACGCCTGGAAATGGTTGATGGCACCCGGATCGTCCGGGTCGTCGTAAACGCCGCGGACGACGGCGGGGCCGTGCGTCAGTGCACGGAACTGGCTGAAGCCGCTCCAGATCGTGAACAGGACGCCGGTGCCCACGATCGCGTACAGCACGTACTCGTGCCAGATATAGCGGTTGAGCGTGGCCAGCAGGGCGCTGAAGTCGCCCATGTCAGGCCGTGCCTGCCGGTCGTCGGATCAGGCCGCTTCCATGATCGCCGTGACGCCCATGCCTCCCGCCGCACAGACGGAAATGAGTCCGCGCCCGGAGCCCTTCTCACTGAGCAGCTTCGCCATCGTCGCGACGACGCGTGCCCCGGTGGCGCCGAAGGGATGACCGATCGCGACGCTGCCGCCCTTGACGTTCAGTTTCGCGAGATCAATCGGTCCCATGGCCTCGTTGCGGCCCAGCTTCTGCCTGCAGAATTTTTCCGACTGCCAGGCCTTGAGCGTGGCGATGACCTGCGCCGCGAAGGCCTCGTGGATCTCGTAGAAATCGAAGTCCTGCAGCCTGAGATCGGCCTGCTTCAGCATGTCCGAGACCGCGTAGGCGGGCGCCATCAGCAAGCCTTCTTCGTTGATGAAATTGACGGCCGATACTTTCGCGAACGAGAGGTATGCCATGATCGGCAGGTTCTTCTTGCGCGCCCAGTCCTCGTTCGCGAGCAGCACCGCGGCCGCGCCGTCCGTGAGCGGGGTGCTGTTGCCCGCGGTCAGGGTGCCTTCGGCGGTCTTGTCGAAAACGGGCTTCAGCTTCTGCAGCTTCTCGAAGGTGGTGTCGCGGCGGATGTTGTTGTCTTCCTCTGCGTCCATGAAGGGCACGACGAGGTCGTCGTACCAGCCGGAGTCGTAAGCGGCGGCCGCCTTCACGTGGCTCGCGAGCGCGAGCTGGTCCTGGTGTTCGCGCTGCACGTCCCACTCCTTCGCCGTGAGCTCCATGCTCTCGCCCATCGACAGGCCGGTGCGTGGCTCGAGGACGCCGGGGAACTGCGGTGCGAAGTGCCTCGGGCGCAGCCGCAACCACGGCATGATGCGCTGTACCGCGGAGCGCGCGGCGTGCGCGTCGAGGAGGATATGGCGGAACTCGTCGCGAAAAACGATGGGCGCGTCGCTGACGGTATCGGTGCCGCCGGCGATGCCGCAGTCGATCTGGCCGAGCGCGATCTTGTTGGCGATCAGGATCGTCGCCTCGATACTCGTGCCGCAGGCGCGCTGCAGGTCCATGCCCGGCGTCCGCAACGTCAGCCCCGAGTCGATCACGCTCTCGCGGGCGAGATTCCAGTCGCGCGAATGCTTGATCACCGCGCCCAGCGCGACGTCACCCATGGTCTGGCCGCGCAGGTCGAACTTGTTGACGAGCCCCTGCAGGGCCGCTGTCATGAGGTCCTGGTTGGTGCACTTCCTGTAAACGGAATGTGAGCGGCAGAAAGGAATACGGGAGCCGCCGACAACGGCGACGCGGACGGATCGACCATCGTGCAACATAGTGCCTCCGGAGCCAGAGTTTCACACGAACGCGAAGCAACTTTACACTATTGACCGAGTGGAACGTAGAAGGGTCTCCGCATTTCCATGCGGTGGCCCGGCTCCTGCGCCTCACGAAATCCCGGCCGGTTGATTCCGGCAGCCACGGCAGATGCAGATGCAGCAAACAGTCCGACGTTTCGGGCGCGAGACGACAGCGCTTCTCGGCATCGCGTGGCCGTTGATCATCAACAACCTGTCGGTCGCCGGCATGCAGTTCACCGACGCGGTGATGGCCGGCCAGCTCGGGGCGGAGTCGCTGGCGGCCGTGGCGGTCGGCGGCAGTGTCTGGTTCCTGGGTTTCGCCTTCGTCCTCGGCGTGCTCATGGCGATCTCGCCCATCTCGGCGCGTCATCACGGCGCTGGCGACGAGGCGCTGATCGGGCGCTATACACGGCAGGGCGTATACCTCGCTATTTTCCTGGCGGTCCCGATCATGCTGTTCGCGTGGTTTCTTGCCGCACCGGGACTGGCCGCGATCGGCATCGATGTCGCCTTTCGCGACATGACCGTCGGCTACGTGAAGATGATTTCGCTGGGCGCTCCCGGGATGTTCATCTTCCTGGCTCTGCGGTTTACGACGGAGGGTATCGGTTACACGAAGCCGATCATGTACACCTCCATATTCGCGCTGGCTTGCAACGTGTTCCTGAACTGGGTGCTGATGTTCGGCAAACTGGGCGCGCCTGCCATGGGTGCGGTGGGTTGCGGTCTTGCCAGCGGCATTACTATGTGGATCATCGCGATCGTGCTGGCGACCTACATGCTGTCGAGCAGGAAGTACGAGCCGCTGGACCTGTTCTCGCGGCTGTCGCCGATGCGCCCCAACGTGCTGAAGGAAATCGTTTTTCTCGGCGTGCCGATCGCCATCACGATCACGGCTGAAGCGGGGCTGTTCAATGCGGTGTCGATCCTCATGGGCACTCTCGGCCCGGAAATCACCGCCGCTCACCAGATCGCCATCAACTTCGCGTCGACGATGTTCATGGTGCCGCTGGCTTTGAACTCGGCGATCACCGTGCGCGTCGGCCATGCGCTGGGCAGGGGCGACGTCGAGTACGCGCGCTTCGCCGGGGGCCTCGGCATCTTTGTCTGCGCGCTGTTCATGGCCTGCTCCGCGACGTTCCTGCTGTTGTTCCGCGACGCGATCGTGAGCGTCTATACACAGGACGAGGCGGTCAAGGGCATCGCGATTTCCCTGTTGCTGATGGCGGCGATCTTCCAGGTGGCGGACGGTATCCAGATCGGCGCCGCCGGTGCACTGCGAGGCTACAAGGACACGCGGATACCGATGGCGGTCAACATCTTCGCCTACTGGATCATCGCCTTCCCGCTCGCCTACCTGGCCGCGGTTACCTACAAGCTGCCGCCGAATTACATCTGGGGCGGGTTCGTGGCCGGCCTGACCGTGGCCGCCGTCATGCTGACCCTGCGCTACGCACGCATCTCGCGCGCGGCACTGGACGAGATGCAGGGAATCCGGGGAATCGGGAACTAGGGGACTGTGACCCTAGCCCCCCTGGCCGAAATCGGGTGCATCGCCCGCGAGGTATTCGTCTTCCTGCGCGGTGTTCTCGCGCCCGAGCAGCGCATTCCTGTGCGGAAAGCGGCCGTACTGGTCGATGATGTCGCGGTGCAGCTCCGCGAACTGCACGATGGTCAGGAACGTCTCCTGGAAGGTGGGCGACACCGATTCGGCAAGCTTGCTGAACAGCTCCACGGACTTCGCCTGCACCTTGGGCGACTCGGCGTGCTGCAACGGCATGTAGAAGAATGCCCGCTGTATCGGCGTCAGGCCACGGTCCTTTCTTCTGCATCGCGCCCTCGACGCACAACTTCAGCGCGGCCCTGTCCTTCTCGTAGGCCTTGGCCGTGCCGCGATAGATATTGCGGCGGAACTGGTCGAGCAGCAGGATCAGCGCCAGCCGGCCGCGGGGTTCTTCCGCCCAGTGATCGAGCTTGCCCTCGGAGGCTTTTTCGACGTCGGTCGCGAAGCTCTGCCGGATCTCGTGGTCGAACGCCGCGTCCTCGCCGAACCAGATGTCCATGCGGCGGTCGATCTGCGGCGCACTGAGTTCGTGTTGCCTGAACCAGAACGCGAGAATCGCTTCGATGCGCGCCTGGTCCTCGTCGGTGATGGTCGCGCCCCTGCTCTCTGAAAGAAGTTTGACTGACATAGTGTGTCCCGGTGCCGGGGCAAGCCCGTTTGGAGAACCGCCGCACCGGCGGCGAATTGGGACGTGCGTCACAGTTCGGATCGCAGCGGCCGATCGCTGCCGGCATTACCAGTAGACTGTAGCAGATGATGGCCGAGGCAACCGACATCCGGGCGCCGACCGGAGCCACGGTATGGCGCCGCTTGTTGACCGCGCTGCTCGCGGCAGCGCTGGCGTCGTGCGGCGGAGCCCCGGGCAATACCGAGCAACAGCTTCGCGCCTGGGTGGATCGGGGCCACGAGGCGGCCGAGAGCAAGGACCGCGGCGCGCTGATGGACATGATCGCGCCAACTTACAGCGATGCACGGGGTAATTCCCGCGAGGACATCGAAAACCTGTTTCGCTTCTATTTCCTGCGCGCGAACAAGGTCGGGCTGCTGGTCAGCATCGACGACATCGCTGTGTTCGACGAGACCGCCGCGCAGGTCATGCTCACCGTCGCGATGGGTGCCACCACCGATTCCGCGCTGGGCTTCAATGCGGATGCCTACGAATTCGAGCTGGACCTCGAAAAGTCGGGCGGTGAGTGGTTGCTGGTCAGCGGTCGCTGGAACGACGTCGGCAACGAGCTGCGTTAGGAGGTCACCATGATGGGAACTGCCCGTTTCAGGAAGATTGGTTTGAGCGCGGTCGCGTGTTTCGCGGCCGGATGCGCCAGTACCGGCGTGTCGATCGAGAAACCCGGCGTGAGCCTGCGCAACGTGGCGGTCACGGACATCGATCTCGACGGCCAGACCTTCGTGCTGGATTTCGACGTGGTCAATCCCAACCCGTTTCCGCTGCCGGTCCGCTCGGTGTCCTACGGCGTCGAACTCGAGGGGTTGCGGCTGGCGAGCGGCGAAACGCAGGGCGCGTTCACCGTACCTGCGGGTGGTGACAGCCGCTTGGCCATTACCGTGGACGTCGACCTGATGCACACGGCGCCGCAACTGATGTTCATCGTCCGCGACGGCATCTACCGGGACATCCCCTACGCGCTCGAGGGCAGCCTCGCGATCGACGTGCCGCTCGCGAAACCGGTTTCGTTTCGCAGCCAGGGCTCGATACGGCTCGATGGGGGCGCACTGGCGGCCGACAACGACGACTAGTGCGGCGCCATGGTTACGCGCGTAACCATGGACACGGCTGTCGGCGAGTCTGCGGTCCGAGACCGTAAGTAACTGTTTCAATTTAACTTGCTGCAGCGCACTCGCGGGTGTTGCGCGGCCTGACATATACTTGATCGTTCGGGTTGGTCGCTGCCAACCACCGAATTTCAGTGAAAATTCATCAGCGGGGGGCGCGCCGCGCGATTCCCGGGGCGACTATGACGGAGCGATCGGTACAACGAGGTGCAGCAGGGCTTTACGACCCTTCGTTCGAGCGCGACAGCTGCGGTTTCGGGCTGATCGCCAATCTCGACGACCTGCCCAGCCATTTCGTCGTGCAGACCGCGATCGCCGCACTGGCCCGCCTCACGCATCGCGGCGCCGTGGCGGCGGACGGCAAGACGGGCGACGGCTGCGGCCTCCTGATCAAGCTGCCGTTCGGTTTCCTGCGCGAGGTCGGCAAGGAGCTCGGTTTCAGGCTCGCCGAGCGATTCGCCGCCGGGCCCGTTTTCCTGAGCCACGACAAGGCGGTCGCCGCTGCCGCGCGGGCCGTCATCGAGACAGCCATCCGCGAGGAGGGGCTCGAGGTCGCGGGCTGGCGCGAAGTCCCGACCGACCCGTCGGCCTGCGGCGAAGTCGCGCTCAAGACCCTGCCGCGCATCGAGCAGGTCTTCGTCAATGCGCCGGAGGGGATGCAGCGCGGTCGCTTCAACCGGCGCCTGTTCCTCGCCCGGCGCCGCGCCGAGAACCGCCTCGAGGACCGCGAGACCTACATCGCCAGCCTGTCGTCCGTGACCATCAGCTACAAGGGCATGATCATGCCCGCGGCGCTGCCGGACTTTTACCCGGACCTGCGCGACCCGCGCCTCGAGTCCTCCGTGTGCCTGTTTCACCAGCGCTTCTCGACCAACACGCTGCCCGAGTGGCGCCTCGCGCAGCCGTTCCGCTTCCTCGCGCACAACGGCGAGATCAACACGATCCAGGGCAACCGCAACTGGGCGCAGGCGCGCGCCAAGAACTTCCGCTCCGACAAGCTGGACGACATCTCGGATCTCGACCCGATCATCTCGCTCACCGGGTCCGATTCGTCGAGTCTCGACAACATGCTCGAGGTGATGCGGGCGGGTGGCATGGACGTGTTGCAGGCCATGCGCATACTGCTGCCGCCTGCGTGGCAGACCGTGGATGACATCGATCCCGAAGTGCGCGCGTTCTACGAATTTTTCGATTGCCAGATGGAACCGTGGGACGGGCCGGCCGGCATCGTGCTGACCGACGGCCGCTATGCCGCCTGTTGCCTGGACCGCAACGGCCTGCGGCCGGCGCGCTACGTCATCACCAGGGACCGCCACATCACCATCGCCTCGGAGATCGGCGTCTACGACTACGCCGAGAAGGACGTGGTCGAGAAGGGACGCCTCGGCCCGGGCGAGATGCTCGCCGTCGATCTCGTCAACGGCGGCCTGCTGGACACCGACGAGATCCACGACCGGCTGAAGAGCCGCGCGCCCTACAAGAAATGGCTCAAGCAGGGTGTGCGCTACCTCGACTCGGAACTCATCGACACGCACACGGCGGCGGAGCCGTTCGACCCGGCAACGCTCGCGGTGTACCAGAAGATGTTCAACGTCAGCCGCGAGGAACTCAACGACGTGATCGCGGTGCTGGCGAAAGCCGAGCAGGAAGCGGTCGGCTCGATGGGCGACGACACCCCGATGGCGGTGCTCTCCAGCAAGGTGCGTTCGCCGTTCGACTACTTCCGGCAGCAGTTCGCGCAGGTGACGAATCCGCCCATCGACTCGCTGCGCGAGCGCATCGTGATGTCGCTGCAGACGAACATCGGCCGCGAGTCCAGCCTGTTCGACATCGGCCCGCAGCATGCGCAGCAGGTGATCATGAACTCGCCGGTGCTGTCACAGAAAAAACTGCGCCAGCTGCTCGGGCCCGACATGTACGAAAAGAATTACGAGTTCGTCGACCTGAACGTCGACGACACGCTGTCGCTGCCCGAGGCCCTCGACCGCATCTGCGAACAGGCGGAGAGCGCCGTCCGCAACGGCAAGCTCATCATCATGCTGAGCGACCGCTACCTGCAGCAGGGCAAGCTGCCGGTGCACGCGCTGCTGGCGACGGGCGCGGTGCATCACCATCTCGTCGTGAAGGGGCTGCGCTGCGACGCCAACATCATCGTGGAGACCGGCGTGGCGCGCGACCCGCACCATTTCGCCTGTCTCATCGGCTACGGCGCGACGGCGGTGTACCCGTACCTCGTGTACCAGTCGCTGCACGACATCGGCAAGCGCGGCAACGTCGGCAAGCAGCAGCAGCTCGGCCGCAGCTACCGGCGCGGCATCCGCAAGGGCCTCTTCAAGATCATGTCGAAGATGGGTATCTCGTCGATCTCGAGCTACCGCGGCGCGCAGCTGTTCGAAATCGTCGGCCTCGCCGACGAGATCGTGTCCCGCTGTTTCAGGGGCACAACCTCGCGCATCCAGGGCGCGGGTTTCGACGACCTGCTGAGCGACCAGCAGGCGCTCGCGAAGCTGGCGTGGGAACCGCGCGAGCCGATCACCCAGGGCGGCCTTTTCAAGTACGTGCACGGCGGCGAGTACCATTGTTACAACCCGGACGTCATCGCGACGCTGCAGGCAGCAGTCCGTTCCGGCGACTACGACCGCTATCGCGCCTACGCAGGGCTCGTGAACGAACGGCCGGTTTCGACGCTGCGCGACCTCATGCAGCTGAAACCCGCGGGGCCGCCGGTGGCGCTCGACGAGGTGGAGCCGGTCGAGGCCATCCTGCCGCGTTTCGACAGCGCCGGCATGTCGCTGGGTGCCCTGTCGCCCGAGGCGCACGAGGCGCTCGCGATCGCCATGAACCGGATCGGCGCACGCTCGAATTCGGGCGAAGGCGGCGAAGACCCGGCGCGCTACAAGAGCGAACGCGTATCCAAGATCAAGCAGGTCGCCTCCGGCCGCTTCGGGGTGACCGCCGAGTACCTGGTCAATGCCGAGGTCATCCAGATCAAGATCGCGCAGGGCGCGAAGCCGGGCGAGGGCGGCCAGCTGCCGGGCCACAAGGTCAACGAGCTCATCGCGCGGCTGCGCTATGCGAAGCCCGGGGTCGGACTCATCTCACCGCCGCCGCACCACGACATCTACTCGATCGAGGACCTGGCGCAGCTCATCTTCGATCTCAAGCAGGTCAATCCCGACGCGCTGGTGTCGGTGAAGCTCGTCGCCGAGCCCGGCGTCGGCACGGTCGCGGCCGGCGTCGTGAAAGCGTACGCCGACCTGATCACGATCTCGGGCTACGACGGCGGCACCGGCGCGAGTCCGCTCAGCTCGGTGAAATACGCGGGCAGCCCGTGGGAACTCGGCCTGTCGGAAGCGCACCAGGTGCTGCGCAAGAACGGCATGCGCCACAAGGTGCGGCTGCAGACGGACGGCGGCCTCAAGACCGGCCTCGACGTCCTGAAAGCGGCGGTGCTCGGGGCCGAGAGCTTCGGCTTCGGCACGGCGCCGATGGTCGCGCTCGGCTGCAAGTACCTGCGCATCTGCCACCTGAACAACTGCGCGACCGGCGTCGCCACGCAGAACAACGTGCTGCGCAGCGAGTACTTCGTCGGCCTGCCCGAGATGGTCATCAACTTCTTCCGCTTCGTGGCGCAGGAGGTCCGCGAGCGCATGGCCGAGCTCGGCATCCGCTCGCTCGAAGAACTGATCGGGCGCGTCGATCTCGTCGAGTTGCAGCCGGGCCAGACGGCCAGGCAGGCGCGCCTCGACCTGTCGCCGATCGTGTCGGACGCCGGCGTCGCGGGTGACGTTCCGCAGTTCTGCACCGAGCTCCGCAACGCGCCGTTCGACAAGGGCGAGCTGGCGGAGACGATGCTCGAGGTGACGCGGGACGCGATCCGCAACATGACCGGCGGCAGCTTCGCGTTCGAGGTCCGTAACTCGGATCGATCGATCGGCGCCCGGCTGTCGGGCGAGATCGCAAAATTGCACGGCAACGAGGGCATGCGCGACGCGCCGCTCGACGTGCGGCTGCTGGGTACGGCGGGCCAGAGCTTCGGCGCCTGGAACGTCGCCGGGCTGCACCTGAATCTCGTCGGCGATGCCAACGATTATGTCGGCAAGGGCATGTCGGGCGGCCGCATCACGATCCGGCCGCCGGAAAACGTGCGCTACGTCGCGCGGGAAACGGCGATCGTCGGCAACACCTGCCTGTACGGTGCGACCGGCGGGCAGCTGTTCGCCGCCGGCCGCGCCGGCGAGCGCTTCGCCGTGCGCAACTCCGGCGCCACCGCCGTGATCGAGGGCGCGGGCGACCATTGCTGCGAATACATGACGGACGGCGTGATCGTGGTGCTGGGCCGCACCGGTGTGAACTTCGGCGCGGGCATGACGGGCGGCTTCGCGTACGTGCTGGATATCGATCGCGATTTCGTCGACCGCTACAACCACGAACTCATCGACATTCACCGCGTGTCGCCCGAGAGCATGGAGGCGCACGTGCACCACCTGCGTTCGCTGATCATGGCGCACATCGAGGCGACCGGCAGCGAATGGGGCGAGATGATCCTCGAGGATTACCGCTCGTTCCTGCCGAAGTTCTGGCTGGTGAAGCCGAAGGCCGCCGAGCTCGGTTCGCTGATCGAATCGCTGAGGCAGGCCGCATGATCGCGCGATTCGCCTCCTGTAGGAGCGCGTCTCGACGCGCGATCGAGCTCGAACCATTCGCGGTTCGAGAACCGCTCCCACAACGCGCGATCGGGCTCAAACCATTCGCGGTTCGAGAACCGCTCCTACAGAGCGCGATCGGGCTCAAACCGGTCGTTTTCTGTAGGAGCGCTTCTCGAAGCGCGAACAATCCCGGTCGTGCTTCGAAAACCGCCCCTGCAATGCGTGCTCAGACCTGATGCCCAAGTACCCGCTGCAATTCCTGGAAGTTCCGCGGCGCGACCCCGAGAAACAGCCGCCGGAGGAACGGGTGCGCCACTTCGGCGAGATCTACGGCAGCTACGACGGCGCCGATGCCGCGCAGCAGGCCGGCCGCTGCCTGTCCTGCGGCAATCCCTATTGCGAGTGGAAGTGCCCGGTGCACAACTACATCCCGAACTGGCTGGCACTGATCGAGGAAGGCAAGCTGTTCGAGGCGGCGGAGCTTTCGCACCAGACCAATTCCCTGCCCGAGATCTGCGGCCGCGTGTGTCCGCAGGACCGGCTGTGCGAGGGTGCCTGCACGCTGAACGACGGCATCGGCGCGGTGAGCATCGGCAACGTCGAGCGCTACATCACCGACGAGGCGGTCAAGCTGGGATGGCGCCCCGACATGTCGAACGTCGTCGATACCGGCAAGCGCGCGGCTATCGTCGGCGCCGGCCCGGCCGGCCTCGCGGCGGCCGACATCCTCGCACGAGAGGGCATCCGCTCCGTGGTCTTCGACGCCTACCCGGAGATCGGCGGCCTGCTGACGTTCGGCATTCCGCCGTTCAAGCTCGAGAAAGACGTCGTGCGCCAGCGGCGCGCGCTGCTCGAGGGCATGGGCGTGAAGTTCGTGCTCAATACCCGCATCGGCGAGGACAAGCCGTTCGAGGACCTGCTGGCGGAGTTCGACGCGGTGTTTCTCGGCATGGGCACGTACACCTCCGTGCGCGGCGGTTTCCCGGGCGAGGAACTCGACGGCGTTTACGATGCCTTGCCGTACCTCGTCTCCAACGTGAACCGGCTGATGGGCATCGAGGACGACTCGCTGCAGCACATCGACCTCGCCGGCAAGCACGTCGTCGTGCTCGGTGGCGGCGATACCGGCATGGACTGCAACCGCACGGCGATTCGCCAGGGTGCGGCGAGCGTGAGCTGCGCCTATCGCCGCGACGAGGAAAACATGCCCGGTTCGCGGCGCGAAGTGCGTAACAGCAAGGAGGAAGGCATCCGCTTCCTCTTCAACCGGCAGCCGCTCGAGATCGTCGGCAGCGACCGGGTGACCGGCGTCAAGGTCATCGAGACGCGCCTCGGCGAGCCGGGCGCGGACGGCCGCCGCCGGCCGGAAACCGTGCCGGGCACCGAGGAGATCCTGCCGGCCGACGCGGTGATCGTCGCCTTCGGCTTCCGGCCCAACCCGCCGGCCTGGTTCCAGCAGGCGGGTATCGAGACCCTGCCGAGCGGCCGCGTGCGCGTAGCGACGCTCGGCGAGCACCCGTTCCAGACCACCAACCCGAAGGTGTTCGCCGGCGGCGACATGGTGCGCGGCTCCGACCTCGTGGTCACCGCCGTCTTCGAGGGCCGCGAGGCGGCAAAGGGCATCTCGAAGTACCTCGGCGTCTGGTGACCGAGCAGGTTGCCCGCCGCGCTTGCGCTGGCCGTATAATCCGGAACCTGGCGAAACCGGCCGCGTGCACCGGTAGAATGCGGGTCGGCCATCGAATCGAATGACTGGGAGAGCATGATGGGGGAACTCGGCTTCCTTGCACTGGTCCACCTCGCATTGGTGGTGTACGCACTGGTTCAGATCTTCGGCAGCAGTGCCGACACCGGCAGCAAGATACTGTGGACGCTGCTCGTCGGCCTGTTTCCCCTGTTCGGGCTGATCATCTGGTTCCTTGCCGGGCCGGGAACACCGAAGAGATAGCCGCAGGGCAATAACAACAACAGGTCCCCAAAAGGGCCGGAGCCGGCAATGACCGATCAATCACCCCCGGAACTCACCCTGCGCGCGGTGGTGCTCGCGATCGTGCTTGCCGTCATCCTGGCGGCCGCGAACGCCTATCTCGGGCTCTTCGCGGGCATGACGATCGCCTCTGCCATTCCCGCCGCCGTCGTCTCGATGGCGGTGCTGAAGATGCTCGGCGGCGGCCACATCCTCGAGAACAACATCGTCGCGACCGGCGCCTCGGCCGGCACTTCGATCGCCACGGGCGTGATATTCACGATCCCCGCGCTGATCCTGCTGGGCTACTGGGTCGACTTTCGCTACACGTGGGTGCTCGCCATTGCCGGCCTCGGCGGCTTGCTCGGCGTGCTGTTCTCGGTTCCGCTGCGGCGCTCCCTCATCGTCGACCAGGGTCTCGCGTTCCCCGAAGGCAAGGCGGCGGCCGAAGTGCTCAGGACCGGCGACCGCCCGGGCGAGGGATTGAAAATACTGGCCGGCGCAGCCGCGTTCGGCGGCCTGGTCAAGCTCGCGGCCGGCAGCGGGCTGCGGCTGATCCCGGACACGGCTTCCGCCTCGGCCTGGTTCGACAGGACGATCGGCTACTTCGGCACCAACCTGTCGCCGGCGCTGTTCGGCGTCGGCTACATCGTCGGGCTCAACATCGGTGTCGTCATGCTGGCCGGCGGCGCCATCGCCTGGCTCGTGGCGATACCCATCTACAGCACGTTCTTCCTCGCGAGCGACCCCGTGCTCAGCGTCCAGCTGGCCGGTGCCCACGCGGAGGACGCCGCGTACGCGATCTGGTCGTCGAAGGTCCGCTACCTGGGCGTCGGGGCGATGCTCGTCGGCGGTGTCTGGACGCTGATATCGCTGCGCAAATCCCTGGTGTCGGGCATCAGGAGCGGCCTCACCGCGGGCGACGGTCTCAGCGGCAGCGCGGTTCCCGCCACGGAGCGCGACCTGCCGATGCGATACATCCTGATCGGCACCGCGCTGTTCACATTGCCCCTGCTGATTCTGTACCAGGCGATCGTCGGCCAGTGGACGGTCAGCATCCCGATGACGGTGATCATGATCACGGCCGGGTTCCTGTTCGTGTCGGTCTCCGCGTACATGGCCGGCCTGGTCGGATCGTCGAACAACCCGGTATCCGGTCTCACGATCGCGACCATCCTGTTCGCGGCGCTGGTACTCGCCGTGCTGCTCGGCCGTTCCTCGCCCATCGGCGCCGTCGCAACGATCATGATCGGCGCCGTGGTCTGTTGTGCCGCCTGCATCGGCGGCGACAACCTGCAGGACCTGAAGTGCGGCTACATCCTCGGCGCGACGCCCTGGAAGCAGCAGGTCATGCTGGCGGTGGGTGGCGTATCGAGCGCGTTCATCATGGCACCGGTGCTGAGCCTGCTCGCGCAGGCCTATGGCATCGGCGTGCCGACGGAAACTCACCCGAACCCGCTGCTGGCGCCGCAGGCGAACCTGATGGCGTCGGTGGCCAAGGGCATCTTCGGCGGCGAACTGCCGTGGACGATGATCGGTATCGGGGCGGCGGTCGGCGTCGTCATCATCGCCGTCGACCAGTACCTGAAGAAGACCGGGGCCGCCTGGCACGTGCCGGTGCTGGCGTGCGCGGTCGGTATCTACCTGCCGATCGAACTCAGCGTGCCGATCTTCGCCGGCGGTTTCGTCGCGCATCTCGTGGAGCGCAGGTTCCCGCCGGGAGCCGACGAAGGCGACCGCGAGCGCATCCACCAGAAGGGCACGCTGTTTTCCGCCGGGCTGATTACGGGCGAGGCACTGATGGGCATCATCATTGCGATCCCGATCGTCGCGGCCGGATCGGCGGACGTTCTCTCGCTGCCCGCCGCGCTGCACTTCGGCGGTTGGCTGGGCCTGATCATGCTCACGGTTATCGGTATCATTCTGTACAGGACGGCGGTCAACCGGCCGGAAAACCCATAGCCACGGGGATACCTATGACTATCGAGTTCTCAATCCTCAACGATCAAAAGGCGGTCGCCATAAGCATCAGTGGGCACGTCGACGTGGATGAAGTGCAGGCTATGCGCCGCCGCACCGTCGAGCTTGCGGATCAGACCGGCTACCGGAACTTCATTGTCGATGTCCGTCACCTGACATTGATCGCCGACGGTTCCGAGCTCTCCGCATACGATCTCGGCGAGCAGTTCAAGGAAAGCGGGTTTTCCGTCTGGAACAACACCGCGGTAATGATGCCGGAAGACCCGACTGCCCGCGCGCAACTCGAACTGCTGCATACCGTCGAAGTCAACCGTGGCCGCGGCATCCTGTCCTACGTCGAGTCCATCGACGAGGCATTCAGCTGGTTCGAGGACATGGCGCGCCAGGCCTGAAGACCCTGCACGCACGGTCTCCAGGCCGGCCTCCGCTGAACCTTGGAGCTCAACTCCGTCACTCGGGAATTAACTCCGTCACTTGTTCATGTAACTTATCGAAAGACGGTACGCCGTGTCCCAGCCAAGAGTGGACGCTCGAACTACCGCTTCACCCTTGTCACCAGCCGTTCGAGCGGCCGATTTCGGGGTAGAATGATGGGCGGCTGGTGGCCCAAAGGGGACATTCAGTGGATGGTAAGATTTGACGAAGATGACCTTACAACAACTGAGGCGGATTGATGACCGAATCACCAGCAACGGAAACTTCCGCGAGATCCCGCCTTGCGCATGAGTTCAAAAGTTATGGCCTGATCAGCGCATACCTTTTCGTGTGCTTCAGCGTCATTGTGTTCTATGACGCCAGCACTTCGACCGGCCGCTCGGCAGACGCGTTGGGGATCGGTGCGGCCTTATTCAAGGCACTCGTAATAGGGAAATTTATCCTCATTGGCGAGCTTTTCAAGCCCGGGTCAAGGGTAAGTGCACCAACACTTCTACATCGCGTCGCGTGGCGGACGATTGGCGTGCTGCTCGTCCTGATCTTGTTCACGCTCATCGAAGAATTGTTGGTCGCCGCCGTTCACGGACAGAGTATTGGGGAGGCGTTTGACGAACTCATGCGCCTGTCCTGGCCTCAATTGTTCGCTCCGACGCTGATGATGTTGCTCATCCTGATTCCACTGATGACGGCGATTGAGCTGGATCGTACGCTTGGGAAAGGCGGCCTGAAGGATCTCTTGCTGAAGCGCGAAACATAACCAGTTACCGTCAAACAGTGAAGCGGCTGCAGGTGGTTGCCTTGTTTGTTAACGGTTCTCCATGCGTTTAGGGCTTGGCAGACGGCTAACATTCCGACTGAACGGGATGTACTGGCGGTAAGCAGTCCCTGGTCGTTTGATACACTCAACGACTCGTAACCCTTTCCGGACGGTCGCTCCAGACAAGCAGAATCAATTTCTGGTTAGCCCTTCCTGGCATCATAAAGATCAACATATGATCCTCCGACGTATTGCAGAGAACATACGATCACAGAATTGGTTCGCGGTGGTGATCGAATTTATCATCGTTGTTGCCGGCGTGTTTATGGGTTTACAGGTTCAGGATTGGAATGAAGCACGCAAGGAGCGCGTCGAAGAACACGGTCTGCTCAGCCGCCTTCATGTGGAAACACTGGAGCTACTCGAGACACAGCGCGAAGAGTTAATGGGTCTGAATGAGCGGGCCGGCGTATTGATGGGTGTCAATCCCGTACTGTTTTCGCAGGAGCCATTGCGCGTCATTTCCAACTTGGAGTGTGGTTATATTGTGGGGTCCCACGTCTTTAGACGGTCGCCGGACGAGCTGCCAGTTCTTGATGAGATGTTATCCACCGGGCGGTTTGACGTGTTGCAGGATGAAGACATCAAAGAGCATTTGCGTAATTACGTGTTATTTCGCGGGCGAGCACGCGCTTACTATGAGGAAGCCACCAACGAGCTATTTCGATTACACAGTCGATTCCCGGATCTCATAGCAATTGGTCGGGTGCCAATAGAAGCCGGGCTTGTCGGGGGTTGGACTAAACTAAGCGGCGAAGGATTCCGATGGGACCGTGTTTGTGACGGCGAGAAGATGCGAGCAAGCCAGGCCTTTCTCAACGAGTATGTCGATAACCTGAGCCGAATCGGATCAATGATCGTGTTTACCGAACAGCGTCAGGAACATTTGGAAAAACTCGAGTCCGCGCTATCCGCACGCCTCGGCGCTACAGCAATTTCGGGATCGCAGGAATAACTTCACTTTAGACGTGAGTATCCGCCTCTGGCCGTTAGCTGCTAATCGTTCCAGCCGGTTCTTGGACCTCTAAACATCCGGTATTGTTGAGAACGGACACTCGGCCTGGCTCAGTGTCCGCTTTCCACCTGCGGATTCAATCGGTGGTTGCAACACCTATGCTCTAACTATAGAGCGGAGGATGTTGTACATGAAGCAGCGACCGAGGATTTATTACACGCAAGAACAGAAGAC
This sequence comes from uncultured Gammaproteobacteria bacterium, assembly GCA_963712755.1. Lineage (GTDB taxonomy): Bacteria > Pseudomonadota > Gammaproteobacteria > Steroidobacterales > Woeseiaceae > UBA1847. The sequence goes on from CAVQIY010000004.1 coordinate 85,733, forward strand.
GCTGATGAGGGACCGCTGGCGAGCGGGTGATTCTCTAGGCGAGATTGCGCGGCTGTTTGATCGGGGACATTCGTCGATTCAGAGGATCTTCGCTGAGACCGGCGGCATTCGGCCTCGGGCTCGCAGTCGATCACGGCTGGCTCTGACAATGGGAGAACGTGAGGAGATATCCTGAGGTGTCATCGCGGGCTATTCGATCAGGGTAATCGCCAGGAAGCTGGGACGAGCGCCGTCAACAGTCAGTCGCGAGATCCGGCACAACGGCGGTCGACGCCGCTATCGAGCCAACTTGGCGGACGAGGCGGCCTGGGAACGGGGGCGGCGCCCGAAGAGCTGTAAACTGGTACAGAACCGGGCACTGGCCCGCATCGTGGCACACAAGCTCAAGGGGCTGTGGTCGCCAGAGCAAATCGCCAGCTGGCTCAAGTACACGTATCCGGACGATGAGAATTACCAGGTGTCGCACGAGACCATCTACCGAAGCCTCTTCATCCAGGCCCGAGGGGCCTTGAAGAAAGAGCTGTTGCAGCACTTGAGGCGAACGCGGGTGATGCGCCGAGGGCGCGGCCACACCCAGAAGACACCCACCCATGGACGCATTACCGGCACCGTGTCGATCCGCGAGCGACCACCTGAGGCTGAGGATCGCGCCGTACCGGGGCACTGGGAGGGCGACTTGCTGATCGGCAGTAACAACAGTCAGATCGCCACTTTGGTAGAACGGCACAGCCGCTACGTGATGCTTGTGAAGGTGCCGAGCAAAGACACCGAGACGGTGATCAACGCCCTGATCAAGCACGCAGACAAACTGCCGAGAGAACTCTACAAGTCAATCACCTGGGATCGTGGCAAGGAGATGGCAGACCACCAACGCTTTAGCTTGGATACCGATATCAAGGTCTATTTCTGCGATCCGAAGAGCCCTTGGCAACGCGGTTCCAACGAAAACACCAATGGCTTGCTCCGGCAATACTTTCCGAAAGGCATGGACCTGTCACGCATCCACCAGAACAGATTGAATGCAGTGGCAAGGCAGCTCAACGAGCGACCGAGAAAAACGCCAGACTTCCGAACACCGGCTGAACGGTTTAACCAATGTGTTGCAACCACCGGTTGAATCCGCAAACCCAAAGGCGCCGTTGACGGCGCAACAGGAACTACGTACCGGAGATCTCGGCTAGTATGGCATCCATAATCGAGTCGCGGTTTTTGGCATAGTCGGCAAAGTTCGTGCGGATCAACATATGCGGTTCGAGATCGCCAACACCTTCCCTAAGGAAATAGGGCGAAAACCAGAAGCACTGGCTCCATTCCCAGCAGCCGTCCGCATAGTCTTCGATTGTGCTCCAGACCGGCGCGGAAATTCCGGAGTTCGGCAGTTTGAACAAATCTCCACCGTTGGCGACGAATCGCAGCCTGTCCCCGACCGGCCCGCCGACGATCCGCACGCGGTCGCCGCCAAATTTCTTGATCTGCGCTGCCGCGCCTATACCTGCCGAAAAGGTCTCCCTCGAGGTTACGACGTAAATGGTGCCGTCGTTATGCACGAGCGAGGGCAGGTCCTTCGCAAAACGGTTTGTCGCATCGGTGCCGCCACCATTAAAGCGTAGGTCGACGACCGCGAACCCCGGTTTCCGTTTGCGCATGTCGGATGACACGTCCTTGAGCCAGCCCTTAAGCGAACGCCCGTTCACATCCCAATTGTAGTTGATCTTGATATACGCGCCATTCGCGTCATCAAGATTGCGGTAAAGAAATGGTTCGTCAGGTTCAGCGAGATACAGGGGAGGCTCGCTGCCGGCCATTAAGTGCAGCCAGTCCTCTGCATCCTCCTCGGGAACCCGGTAATCCATGACTTCCCGGCCGAAGGGCGAGCGCCGGCCTGCGGGCAGTAACGCACCTTCAAGGTAGACATCAGTCGTCTCGCCGTTTGCGAGTTTAACGCTCAGGCTGGCACCATCTGGCGATGCCGTGAAGCCCTTCCCGTAAAGCAGGGCAGGCGAATTGATGTACAGGTGCGAAAAAAAGCGCGACCTGTCTTCCGTGCCTCCATACAATGAAACGAAAGAATCCGTGACGTCGGCTATTGGGTGTCCTTCCACCGCGACGATCTCCGCGCCCAGCAGGTGATCGTAGCCTCGTTTCGCCTGGATGATGAACTCGCCGTCCTCGAAGGGACCGGTACGTATTGGGAAATGGTTGACGCGCCGCGACATGCCTACTGGCGATACATTCGAGTGCCCGTTGTCGGCAAGCGCAACCGCTTCGGCGACCACGACTTCAAACCGCTCAGGCGACATGGTATCGAGCTGTGTGCGCAGAGACTCTATGTAGCGAAGGAATGCGTCGCGCTTGGTTTGGTCCTCCAGAGCCTTCTCGAAGTCGGCGTATGTTTCAAGGTAGTCAAGGTCTTGTACATACCCCTCGAGCTGGCTCGCTGGCTCCGGAAATTCGGGCCGGGGTACCGATGGGATAAAACGCCACTTGAATACCAGGTAGCCCGCCACGAGCAGCACGCTCAACGCAATCAACGATAGCAAGGCTACCTTTACCCAGGTATTGTGAAAGAACCGGCGCAGCATAGTCCCCCCCTTTGCTCCTTAGAGCCTACCGCAAACATAATGGTTTGAAAGCTTTGGACACAATCGCAGCCACTACGGCCTGTTAAGGCCAATTATCTCCGAATCACCCACAATCCAATTACTTTCACCTTTTTGACCATCTGCCCAGGCGGAGTATTTGGCACCCTGATTCGCGGGTTGAGCTTAATGGTAGAGCATCGGCTTCCTACGTTGACATGCCTTGAAGCAGTCGTTCGAAACTTGCGGCCCGACGGCCGCTCCTGGCCGCTCTGAGCCGGTCGCAGTTTCCCCAAACAAGACACTCAGGCGGCCGCTTCTGGAAATAGCAGACGCTCACTGGCTGCGCCGAGTTCTGCCCCGAACGCTCCACTTGTCACGCGGTGTGACGGATTCATTTCACTGATCTGACAGTTGATGTGGACAACGGATCACTCAGTTGCGGACCAGAACGCGACAGAGTTAATTTTCCCGGCTCACCGCGACAGTCACTCGTGCGCGATTTCCTCGGTCGTGAAGAGATAGTCCTTCAACTCCTTGTCGAACCGCGGATCCCGGCGCCGAATCCACTCGAGCACCATCGCGGCGTGCTCTTTCTCCTCGTCGCGGTTGTGCGCCAGGATGGCGGCGAGTTCCTTGTCCTTGCAGGCATCGACGCGCTGGTTGTACCAGTCTACGGCCTCGAGTTCCTCCATCAGTGAAATGATCGCACGGTGCATGTCACGGGTTTCGTCGCTCAATTCCTCGATCGGTTCGTGGTAGCCCTCGTTCGCCATCGTCCTCTCCTTTCCGTAATCCGGCTTTCAAAAAATCAAAGTACTGGCGGGGGATGATACCAAGGTCCCGCCTTCGCTCCTGTCCGTCCTGGTACCCACCTTCGGAAACTACGTAGAAACAGATCGTCAACGGCAAGCGCGCCGTATCGTTGTACTGAATGAACACACCAGAGGAGCGATACCATGAGAACCCTACTGAAATACGGCGCACTTCTTGCCGCTGCGGTGGTTCTACTGCCTTTCGACGGGTTCGCGCAGGGACGCGGACAGGGAGGCGGCGGCGACCAGGTCCGCGCACAGGAACGGGCCCAGGCCGAGCGTGGCCAGACGGACCGTGATCGTGATCGCGTCCGTGATCAGGACCGGACCCACCAGCCGGCCACGGCGCCTGCCTATGAAGGCACCCAGTCCCAGCAGCAGAAGCAGGTACAGGAGCAGAAGCAGGTACAGGAACAGAAGCAGATTCACGTGCCCGACACGGGAAACGGCCCTGATTCGGATATCTACGGCCATGAACTGATGACCGTCCAGGAACGCAACCAGTATCGCGAGCAGCTACGGCTCGTCGAGTCCGATCCTGAAAAGAAAACCCGATTCGAAGCGCAGCATCGTGAACAGATGCAGACCCGTGCCAAGGCGCAGGGTTTTGTCATCGACGATGGCGAGATCGAAGAAGCCGAGTAAGGCGTAAGAAGCAGTCGGGACCGGCGCTCGCCGGTCCCGTTTCGAACAGGGGAATCCGACATGAAAGCGGATAGAAGAATTACGGCGACCGTTGCGATCGCCGCGTTCGTGCTGACAGGCGCCGACGCCGGTGCGCAGGATCCCGGTGCCGACCTGCGATTCTCGACGGGCGTCGAGTACAGCACCGGCAAGTACGGCGGCACCGACGATATCGAGGAAATCTACGTCCCGTTCACCTTTCGGGCGGGCTTCGAGCGGATCGGTTTCCGTCTCACGGCACCCTGGCTGAGCGTTACCGCGCCGGAGGATACCATCATCACGGATCCGGGTGCGGAGCCCCTGCCGGGCAGCGGTGCAACGGTCACCGAAAGCGGCCTCGGCGACCTGGTGGGCGCAGTGACGCTGTACGACCTGTACGTCAGTGACACCGCCGACTTCGTCATCGACGTCACGGGAAAGGTCAAGTTCGCCACCGCCGACGAAGACAAAGGTCTCGGCACCGGCGAGAACGATTACACGCTGCAGTTCGATGCCTACCGTTTCTTCGACAGGTTCTCGCTGCAGGGCTCGGCCGGCTACCGGTTGCGCGGCGACCCGCCCGGCATCGAACTGGACGACGTCTTCCTCGCATCGCTGGGCGGCGCCTGGCTTGCCTCGGCCGATACGCTGGTCGGCCTGTATTTCGACTACCGTGAGTCGTCCATCAGCGGCACCGATGACATCCAGGAGCTCTCGGGATTCGCATCGTTTCGCCTGGGCAGGGCATGGCGCATGGAACTGTATGCCTTCACCGGCCTGACGGACAGCAGCACGGACTTCGGCGGCGGAATCCTATTTTCGACCGACCTGAGCCAGCTTCGCGTCAGCGACCGGCAGGACTACTGAGAACCTGACGCCGCCGTCCGCATTGTCGGCCGCGATGCGGCCGCCGTGGCCCTCGGCGATGAGTTTTGCGACGTAGAGCCCGAGCCCGAGGTGCCGGTCGCTGCCATCCTTGCGCACCGAGACCATCGAGTCGAACAGCTGCGAGCGCATGCGCTCCGGCAACGGCGGCCCCGGGTTGTGCACGCTGAGCACCAGCCCGCCGTCGCGGGCCTCGAGGCGCACCGTGATCCGGTCGCCTTCCGCGCTGAAATCGGCGGCGTTGTCCACCAGCTTGTCGAGCATCTGGATGAGCAGCTCGGGCGAGCCGCGCATCGAGGTCGCCGCGGCGGTGCACTCGAACTCGAAACGGCGGCCGGGGTACACGTCCCGGTAAGCGTCCACGGTCGGTGCCACCACCCGGCGCAGGTCGAACTCCTCCGGCTCGGCGTGCTGCATGAGTTCCTCGACGCGGCTGGCTTCGCTCATGGCGTTGAGGATGCGGCGCAGCCGCTCCGCGCCGTCTCTTGCGCGCGCGGTGTATTCGGCCGGCGCGCCCGCGAGGCCTTCGTGCTCGAGGTTCTCCAGAGAAGAGGTCACGATCGCGAGCGGCGTGCGCAGTTCATGCGACAGTTTCGATGCGAGCGAGCGGAGGTAATCGTTGTAGTCGGCGAGCTGGCCGAGCACGTAGGAAAAGCTGCGCGACAGGTCGCCGATCTCGTCCCCGGATTCCGCGCTCGGCAGTGCCGCGCGGATGCCGGAGCCCTCGACGGCCTGTTCCGCGGCGAGGCTGAGACGCCGGATGCGCCGCGACAGCCAGGTTGCGTAGCCGAGCAGCGCGCCGGCGACGAGCACCATGGCGACGATCGTCACGTTCATCAGCCGCGCGAGGCCTTCGTTCCGCAGGCTGAGGATCGCATCGGTGCCCTGTTGCAATACCACCGCGCCGATCGTGCCGCCGCCGCTCCGCACCGGTTCGGCCACGGCGACGATCGCGCGGCCGCTGTCGCGGCTGCGGAACCAGCTTTCCGAGCTGCCGCCGTCCAGGGCAGCCGTGATGTACGGTTGCCGCTCACGGCCGCTCGGGTCGGGCTCGGCGAACGCGGGCTCGGTGCCGGGTTCCACGAGCGCCTGGTACGCGATGCGCAGCCAGTTCGAGACGGCTCCCTGCGCGGGCGGTAGCGTCGTCCCGGGCGCGCCGACGGCCGCGATGCGCCAGCCGCGGTGGTCGGTGATGAGCATCCGCGTGCCGGGCTGCACGAGTTTCTCGGCCTGTGACGCCAGGTACGACGACGTCGTGACGAACGGGCCCGGTGCGCCGGCGGCGAAACTGGAGCTGCGGGTGCCCGCTTCGCGCTCGCTCGCGGTGTTGATGACGCTCACGCCGAGATGGGTCCCGAGCAGGCCGACGGGGATGCGGGCCTCGACCTGGTAGCCGCCCGCGACGTCCTGCCAGCGCGCCTGCACGGCCGGTTCCGGTGCGAAACCGAACCCGTTTCGCCGCCACGCAATGACCGGCCCGGGCGCCTCGGCGGCGAAGGTCAGCGTCTCGCTCGCCATCGGCGGATTGGCACTCACGAGCACCACGCGGTCTGCATGGTCGGGACCGTCGTCGACGGCGCCGGTGACAGGCGATGCATAGACGATGGCGTCGTCGGTCACCGCGACGTACAGGTAGAGGTACCGGCCGTGCAGCCCGGCCACGAAACGGATCGGCCCGTCCACCCCGCGGATCTGCCGCAGCGCCGCCTCCGACAGCGGCCAGTCGTTGAAGTAGCCGTCGATCACGGGCTCGCTGTCGAGCAGGTGCCCGTACAGCTGGTCGCCCGGGTTGCCGTCCTGTGCCGGCGGCGCGGGAAACTCCTCGGGGTAGCGTTGCAGCGATTCCGCAACGGCTTTCGCCGTCCCCGACAGCATCTGCTGCTGGCTCTGCCGCAGCGCCGATTCCGTTTCACGGATGAACTCGCAGCCCGCCCACGGCAGCACGAGTGTCAGCAGGCTGACGAGGAGCAACTGCCGTCGGAGGTTCATCGGGATGTCGCTGTCAGTCCGCTATCCAGCGATAGCCCATGCCGTAGACGGTCTCGATGCGATCGAAGCCGGCATCGACCGCCTGGAACTTGCGTCGAATGCGCTTGACGTGCGACGTGATGGTGTTGTCGTCGAGCACGGCCCGGGCGGCATCCATGAGCTGCTGCCGGTTCTTGACGTGCCCCGGGTAGCGCGCCATGGCATGCACCAGCCAGAACTCCGTCAGCGTGAGGCCGACCGGCACGCCTTGCCAGCGCACGGTCATCCTGTCGGTATCGATCTCGAGGCTGCCGCGGGTGATGCGGCCGCTCGCCGCCTGCGGCTTCTGCATCGCATCGAGCCTGCGGAACAGTGCCGCGATACGCGCCATCAGGTGCGGCAGGCTGATGTCCTTGGTGAGGTAATCGTCGGCGCCCAGGCGCAGGCCGGACACGGCATCGAACTCGCTGTCCCTCGCGGTGAGAAAGATGATCGGCAGGTCCGCCGACTGTGCGCGCAACTCCCGGCACAGCTCGAACCCGCCCTCGACGTCGTCCTTCAGGTTGATGTCGATCACGACGAGATCCGGTAGCCGCGAGGCGAACGCCTCCAGCGCGGGCGCCCGGGAATCGTAGGCATCGACGGCGTAACCCTCACGGCGGAATGCCGCGGCGTAGTTGTCGCGGATCGCTGCTTCGTCTTCGACGATCGCTATGCGCTTGGCCAAGTCGGGCTCCTCGGGATCACGCCACAATTTGCCACATTCCGCCGGTGCATTGCCATGCCGCCGGCCGCGGTACGACGGATTGGCTTGCTGCAATCACGGTAACGCTGACGGGAGATCCGCAATGTCACGAAAAACAACGCTAACGATGATGGTCCTGGTGATCGGCTGGTTCGGGGCGGCCGCCGCAATGGCACAGGAATCGTCGCCGCAGGACGTCCGGTCCGGCACCCTGCTGCTCAGGATGCAGGCCGGCCTCGTCACGGCGACGCGCACCAACACCGCCGTCACGATGAACATCAGCGGGCTGGTCGCCCGCGTGTCGGTGCGACAGGAATTCGAGAACGACAGCGCCGAGTGGACGGAAGGCGTGTACGTGTTCCCGCTGCCGGACAGGGCCGCCGTCGACCGGATGCGGCTCTTCATCGGCGAGCGCTTCATCGAGGGCGAGATCCGCGAAAAGGAACAGGCGCGAAAGGACTACGAGCAGGCCCGCAGCGAGGGCAGGAAAGCCAGCCTGGTCGAACAGGAGCGGCCGAACCTGTTCACCACCTCCGTCGCGAACATCGCGCCCGGGGAGCGCGTCGTCGTCGAGATCGAGTACCTCGAAGACCTGCGCTACGACAACGGCACGTTCGCCATTCGCTTTCCCATGACCCTGACGCCGCGCTACATCCCCGGCTCGCCGCTACCCGACCGCACGGGCAGCGGCTGGTCGCCGGATACGACACGGGTGAGTGACGCCTCCCGCATAACGCCGCCCCCTGTCACGGCCTCGAAGGACCACAGGATTTCCCTGCAGGCCCGTATCGACGCCGGTATGCCGCTCGAAATCGTGGCGAGCCGCTATCATCCGGTGCAGGTTTCCGAGGACCGCGGCCGCTACACGGTATCGCTGGCGAACGACGCGGTGCCGCTGGATCACGACTTCGAGTTGTTGTGGCGACCGCTGCCGTCGGCCGTGCCGCGCGCAATGCTGTTCCGCGAGACCATCGAGGGACAGCCGCACTACCTGCTCATGGTCGTGCCGCCCGACGCCGCAGAGGGTGAGCCTCCGCCCGTGCCCCGCGAGCTGATCTTCGTCGTGGACACCTCGGGCTCCATGCACGGCACGTCGATCGCCCAGGCGAAGCAGGCACTTGCACGCGCGCTCGACGGGCTGGCCGCCGGCGACCGCTTCAATATCGTCGAGTTCAACTCGACCACCCGGGCGCTGTTCCACCAGAGCGTCGCGGCGGACGCCGCGAATATTGCGCATGCCCGCAGGTTCGTGGAGAGGCTCGAGGCGAACGGCGGAACCGAGATGCGGCCGGCGCTGGGGCTTGCCCTGGATGCGGCGGGTTCGGAGGCCTGGCTGCGGCAGATCGTGTTCATTACCGACGGCAGCGTCGGTAACGAAGAGGAGCTCTACACCCTGATCGAATCGCGTCTCGGCAATGCCCGCCTGTTCACGGTGGGCATCGGTTCCGCACCCAACAGCTGGTTCATGCGCAAGGCGGCGGAAGCGGGACGCGGCAGCTTCGTCGTCATCAGCGCGCTGCACGAAGTCGGCGAGCAGATGGACCGGCTGTTCGACAAGCTCGCCAGGCCGCAGGTCACCGACATCCGCGTCAGCTGGCCGGGCGGCGCCGTGACGGAGTCCTACCCGGAGACCGTGCCGGACCTCTACAGCGGCGAACCGGTAACACTGCGGGCGCGGGCATCCGGTCCTTTCCAGCCGGGATCCAGTGTGCGCGTCAGCGGCGATGCTGCCGGCGGCGCGTGGACGCGGGAACTCGCACTCGACGGCGACAGCGAGCATCCTGGCATCGGCGCGCTGTGGGCGCGCGCGAAGATCACGGCGCTGCACGACGAAGAAAGGCGCGGCGGCAACGCGGAGGAGCTTGCGCCAAGCGGTCGTCGATACCGCGGTCGGCCATCATCTCGTCAGCAAGTACACGAGCCTGATCGCCGTCGACAAGACGCCGGTGCGGCCTGCCGGTGCCGCGCTCGCCCGCGAGCAGGTGCCGAACCTGCTGCCGTACGGCCAGGACATGAACGCGATCTTCGGTTTCCCGGCGACGGCGACCGGGGCCGCCGTGCTGCAGCGCCGCGGGCTGCTGACGCTGCTCGCAGGCCTGCTGCTGCTCGCCGTGACAGCCCTGCGGCGGGGTAACGGCCATGCGCGGCCGGCCTAGGACCGCGGGAGGCTGGGTCGTGGCGTGCGTGCTCTGCCTCGGCTTCTGGCAGCTCGGCGAAGGTGCCTACATCCCGGCGAAGGCCTGGCTTGCGCAGGAACTGATGCAGCGCGCGTGGGACCGGGCCGCCGCGGGCAGCGCGCGGCCGGCGCCGTGGCCGTGGGCGGACACCTGGCCGGTGGCGCGGCTGAAGGCGCTCGGCGGCGACATCGACCTCATCGTGCTCGCCGGCGGCTCCGGGCGCACGCTGGCGTTCGGCCCGGGACACCTGAGCGCGAGCGCGATGCCCGGCCAGCGCGGCAACGCCGTCATCGCGGGGCACCGCGACACGCACTTCAGCTTCCTGCAGCGCCTCGAGGTCGGGCAGCCGCTGGCGCTGGAAACGGTGGACGGGCAGAGCTACCTGTACCAGGTCGTGGACATCGACGTGGTCGATGCCCGGCGCAGCAGCCTGCTGCTCGACACCGAGGACAGCGTGGTGAGCCTCGTGACCTGCTATCCGTTCGATGCGCTCGAGCCGGGCGGCCCGATGCGCTACGTGGTCACCGCGAGGAAACTTTTCTGAGGGCGGCGACGCGCAGGATGCCGGCGACGCTGACCGCGTCGGTGATCTCGCCGTCGTTGACGAGTTGCACGGCCTCGGCGAGCGAAAGCTTGCGAATCTCGAGGTCTTCCGTTTCCTCGAACTCGGTCTCGCCCTGCGTCAGGCCCTCGGCGATGTAGACGATGCCGACCTCGTCGGTGATCGAGTTGCTGGTGTGCAGCCGCATCACTTCCGACCAGCGCGTCGCCGTGAGCCCCGTCTCTTCCTTGAGCTCGCGCTTCGCGGCGTCGAGCGGCGACTCGTCGAGCGGTGCGCCGCCCATCGGCAGCTCCCAGGAATACTGGCCCAGCGTGTAGCGCTGCTGGCCGACGAGCCAGGTGTTGCCGTCGTCGTCCAGCGGCAGGATCGCGATGGCGCGGTTCTTGAAGTGCACGTAACCGTAGTGGTTCCTGCCCCCGCCCGGATTGATGACGTGGTCCTCGCGCACCTCCATCCAGGGGTTCTCGTAAACGGTGCGCGTGTCCAGCTGCTTCCAGCTCATCCGGCCCGCTCCGCCTGCCGCGTTTCGGCAAACAGCTTGAAATTGTTCATCAGGTCCTCGTTGCGTTTACGAATGGAGCCCGCGAAAAAAATGCCGAGCAACCGGAAGATGCCCCTGAACGAGTGATTGCCGTACATGACCCACCGTGTGCGGCCGTCGCCGGCGTCCTCGAAATGATTGACGATGAGCGCGTTGCCAACGTCCGACTCGTAGGTGCCGGCCATGAAATGCGGTTCGCGCCGCTCGGTGATGGTCTCGACGAGTCGTACCTTGCGGCCCTTCTCGTTGTAGACGAGCTCGGCGACGGCCCCGGGCTGGCCGTCGTCGCCGCTCCTGCGCGTAAACGACTCGAGCGTCGGCTGCCACGCCTTCATGTTCCGGGGGTTGTCGAAAGCCGCCCACACCGACGGCGGGTCGGCATCGATGACGATTTCGGTCCTGAACTTCATGGTTGCGGCCCATCCCAACTGCCGGTGGCAATGATAACCTTGCGCGATGAACTCACCCAAGCCGAAGCTCACGCAGGGGCCGGTCGGCAGACACCTGGTCGACATGACCGTGCCCGTGCTCTTCGGCATCGCGACGATGATGGCGCAGGGCCTCATCGACACCTGGTTCATCGGCCGCGTCGGCGATGCCGAGCTCGCCGCGTTCAGCTTCGGTTTTCCCATCCTCATGATCGTCACCAGCGTCGCCATCGGCCTCGGGGCAGGGACGTCTTCGGTCGTGGCCCGGGCGCTCGGCGCGGACGACCACCGGCGCGCACGGCGGCTGTCGACCGACAGCCTGTTGCTCTCGTTCCTGGTGACCGCGGTCATCAGCGCGATCGGCATCATGACCATCGGCCCGCTGTTCCGGGTGCTCGGCGCACCGGCCGAACTGATGCCGCTGATCCGCGGTTTCATGACCATCCTCTACGTCGGCGTGCCGTTCATCGTCGTCGGCATGGTCGGCATGGCGAGCATGCGCGCCACCGGCGATACGCGCCTGCCGAGCATGCTGATGATCCTCGCGGCGGTGCTCAACGTCATCCTCGACCCGATCCTGATCTTCGGCGTGGGACCGGTGCCGGCGATGGGGCTGAACGGCGCCGCGATGGCCGCGCTGCTCGCGCGCGCCTCGATCTTCGTCGGTACGCTCTACCTGATGCGGCACCGTCTCGACCTGGTGAGTTTCAACAAGCCGGATCCCGCCGAGATGAGACAGTCGTGGCGCGACATCCTGCACGTCGGCATTCCGGCCGCGGGCACCAACATCATCGTGCCGGTCGGGGCCACGCTGGTTACCGCCATGATCGCGCGCTTCGGGCCGGATGCGGTCGCGGGTTTCGGCGTCGCGAGCCGCATCGAGTCGATGATGCTGGTGATGTACTACGCCCTGTCGGCGATCATCGGTCCCTTCGTCGGGCAGAACTTCTCCGCCGGCCGGGAGGACCGCATACTGCGCGCGCTGTGGCTGTGCACGGCGTTCTGCATCGCCAGCGGCCTCGTGATCGCGGGGCTACTGGCATCGATGTCGGACTGGTTGCCCGGCCTGTTCAGCGACAGCGAGAGCGTGCGCCGGGTCATGTCGACGTTCCTGTGGATCGTGCCGCTCAGCTACGGCACCTACGGCATGGTGATGGTGATGAACGCATCGTTCAACGGGCTCGGCTACCCGATGCCGGGCGTCGTCGTCAGCGTCTGCAGGATAGCCGCGCTCTACATCCCGCTCGCGATCATCGCGATGCAGTTTTTCGACGTCGCCGGGATCTTCGCCGCTTACGCAATTGCAAACATCGTGTCCGGTCTCGGTGCGTACGCGTGGGCGCGCGCCACCGTACGCAAGCGATGTGCCGAAGAGGCGACGTTACGGCGCGCGCCCGTGGAGGTTGCACCATGACTATACACATACGCGATATCGATCACGTCGTGCTGCGCGTGACCAACCTCGAACGCATGCTCGGCTTCTATTGCGATGTCCTCGGCTGCACGGTCGAGCGGCGCAAGGAGGATATCGGGCTGGTGCAGCTGCGCGCCGGACGCTCCCTCGTGGACCTGGTCCCGGTCGACGGCGAACTCGGCCGCGCCGGCGGCGCCGCGCCTGGCCGCGAGGGGCGCAACATGGATCACCTGTGTTTTCGCATCGAGACGTTCGACGAGGCGGCGCTCATCGACCACCTCGAACGCCACGGCGTCGAACCCGGGCGGGTCAGTACGCGCTACGGGGCCGAGGGCAACGGGCCGTCGATGTACGTCGAGGACCCGGAAGGCAACACGGTCGAACTGAAAGGCCCGCCCGCTGCGGACCCGTAACAGCGGTTCCCTATCCGCGAACAACGGCCTGTCCGTGCTGGAATATGTGAAATACGTCGCGGATCGGGACCGCTGTCGCTGGCACTATTTTTGCCATGTGGCATCAAGAGACACGGCATTCGCAGCAGGACGTCCCGGGCGTCGCGGCGCACTCGCGCCGGGTTCGCGGCCATGTTCCCGCCGTATCGGGGAGACGCACATGACCACGCTGGGTATCGTGATTCTGCTCATTCTCGCCGCATACTGGCTGGGCATGCACGACGGGTTGACGTCACGGCCGCCGGTATTGCGCGGCACCTACGACAGCGGTGAGCATGACGACCGGGTCGAGGAATACGGCGACTGGCACTAGGCCGCGCCCTGAAACCCTGGATTCACATCAGGGCCGCCTGCAGCAACCGCTGCCACCCGGGTAGTCGAGGATCGACCGCCGGCCGGCAGGTCTTCGGTTTCCCGGGTTCGATTGGTGGTGCTTTAACCCGCACTATTCGAACTGGCTTCACCCCGGTCCACTATTCGTTTCATCATCCGGTCACGAAGCAGGGATAGCGCCTTCCGGCTGGCATTGTCGAGCTCAGGAGGCATCGTCCTGAACGCCGCGAGCATCGCAATGTCGTTTGCTTCTGCCAGGTGGGTGTTCATTAACCGCAATTGCTGCTCGATTCTGTCCAACGTCTGGCTCGACAAGTCGTTCTCCAATGATGCTGTCAACGGTCACTATAGGCGCTCCATTTGAGAAAAACAGCGACGCAGTAGGCTAATCGGCGTCAAGGCAATCAATCGATCAACCGCCTGCCTTTGCTGCCAGATTCGGCAGGACGCTCTGCCGATAACCGATGTGCATGCCGATGCCGCGGCTTGCCAGGAACAGCAGGAAGGCGAGCCAGAGACCGTCGTTACCGAGCGGCTGCAGCACGTACCAGGCCGGTATGAATACCGCGAATGCCGAGATGACCATGATGTTGCGCATCTCGCGTGCCCGTGTCGCGCCGACGTACACGCCGTCGTAGAGAAACGACCAGACGGAAACCAGCGGCGACGCGATCATCCAGGGCAGGTAGCGCAGCGTCGTCTCGCGGACCGCGGCCAGGTCGGTGAGCACGTTGACGAGATGCGGCCCGAGCAGGAAGTACGCCACGCTGAAAGCGGCGGCGAAGATCAGCGACCACCTGAGGCACAGGGTGACGGAGCGCTCGAGCACGTCCCGCCGTCGCTGGCCCACGGCCTTGCCGACCAGTGCCTCGGCGGCATGCGCCAGCCCGTCGAGGCCGAACGCCGTCAGGTTCTGCAGCTGCATGAGTATCGCGTTGGCGGCGAGTATCAGCCCGCCCATGCGCGTGCCCTGTGCCGTGACGAAGGCGATGGTGAACATCAGGGCCATGGTGCGCACGAACAGGTTGGCGTTGATCGCAAAGAACGCCGCGTACTGGCGAATCCTCAGGAACTTCTCCATCGGCCAGTGACCGGTGTGCTTGCGCAGTTCGCGAACCGCAAAAGCCACCGCGACCGCGAGGCCGGCGTACTCGGCGATCACGGACGCCAGCGCAACGCCGTCGACCTTCATCCCGAAGACGAGCACGAACAGGAGATCGAGCAAAATGTTCGTCAGGTTGATGGTCAGGAAGATGGCCAGCGGCACGCGCGCGTTCTGCAGGCCGAGGAACCAGCCGACCATCACGAAGTTGGCGAGCGTGCCCGGGGCGCTCCAGATGCGAATCGCAAAGTACTCGAGGGCATGGTCCCTGAGCGCGCCGTCTGCCCCCAGCAGCTTCATGGCAACCTGGCCGACGGGCCACTGCAGCAGGATCACCGCCAGGGCGATCACCTGTGCCACGACCAGCGCCTGGCCGAGGGAAACCCGCAGGCCGTCGTAGTCGTCGGCGCCGTAGCGCTGGGCGGCGATGCCGGTCGTGCCCATGCGCAGGAAATTCACGCCGGTGTAGAGGAAGCTGAAGATCGTGCCGCCGATGGCGACGGCCCCGAGGTAGACGGGGCTTTCGAGATGGCCGACTACGCCGGTGTCCACCATCCCGAGCAGCGGTACGGAGATGTTCGACAGGATCATCGGCGCCGCGATGCGCCAGACGTCGCGGTCGCGCGGCAGGTCGGTCGCCGTCACGGCGTAACGCTCAGAACGGTATGCCGAGCCGCCGGTACAGCACCGAGAGCAGCCACGCCGGGCCGATCATAATGAGCTGGAGGTCGGTCAGCAGGGGGCGCAGCCCGGGTTGCTCACGATGACCCAGCCACAGGCCGATCACACCGCCGGTGACGAGCCCGCCCGCGACGTGCGGATGCGAGTACAGCGACTGTTCGAGCCACAGCTGGATCGCGGCGATGCCGAGGATGAAGGGCAGCATGCCGATCGCGATCGGCAGCGAGATGATGAAATAGTAGACGGCCGCGGCCATGAGGAATGCCGTGCCCCAGTTCAGCAACGGCGATATCTCGTAGAACTGCTCCGGTACCGGCAGCGACCACAACAGCCCGACCATTCCCGTGACCACGAGCGGCACGGCCACCCAGTACAGCGCCGGAGACGTCAGGTTGTCGTTGATCTCGGCATAGCGCTCGAGCCAGCCGTCGCTGTCAGTCATCGATGCTCCCCGTCATGGCGCGTATTTGACCACAAGGTACCGGTTAAGTGTGCGTTCAGTCACGGAGCGCTACAATTCGTACTGTAAACTCGCAGGCGAGCATTCCACGGAGGATTCGCTATGGGCAGCAAGACAACCAGATCCCTGTTCGTGATCGCGGGCATGGCCGCTATCCTGAGCGGGTGTGAAACGCTCGACCCCTACACGGGCGAGTCGGAGACGAGCAAGGCGACCAAGGGCGCGCTCATCGGCGCAGCGGCCGGTGTGGTCGCGGGACTCATGTCGGGCGACGATGCCGTCGAGCGCCGCCAGCACGCATTGATCGGCGCGGGCATCGGCGCGCTCGCCGGCGGCGCCGTCGGTAATTACATGGACAAGCAGGAGGCCAAGCTACGGGCCGAACTGCAGGGAACGGGTGTGAGCGTCACGCGCATGGGCGACAACATCACGCTGAACATGCCGGGCAACGTCACGTTCGACACGGACAGCTCGGCGCTGCGGCCGCAGTTCTTCAGCGTGCTGAACTCGGTCGGCAAGGTGCTGACGGAGTTCGACAAGACCGTCGTCGAGGTCGCCGGCCATACCGACAGCACCGGCAGCGATGCCTACAACATGCAGCTCTCGCAACGCCGTGCGAACACCGTCGGCGAATACCTCTATACCCAGGGCATCATGGACCAGCGGATCATCTCGGTGGGGATGGGCGAGCATCATCCCATCGCCGACAACTCGACGGCGGAAGGGCGCCAGCTCAACCGGAGGGTCGAGATTACACTGGTGCCTGTAACTGCCGGCTAGGCAGGCAGGCGTTACAGAAACAGGGGAGCGTGCCGGCCAGGGATGGCCGGCACCGCTTTCCTTTGCCCGACAACAACAAGAAGGGCAATCATGCAGCCAGCCTATGCAAAAGCCGACACCGGCCGTTGGATCGAAGACACGGGATTCGTCCGCCGCCTGTTGCAGGATGACGACGACGGATCGCGTCACCAGCGTTTCGTCATCCAGTTGAGCAACAAGCAGACGCTGCTAATCGCACACAATATCGACGTTGCCGAACGGGTGCCGCTGTCGCTCGGCGACCGGCTCCACTTTCGCGGTGTGTACGAGTGGAATGATCTCGGCGGGCTGGTGCACTGGACGCACCACGATCCGCTGGGGGTCGAGGATGGCGGCTGGGTGCGCTACCGGCGCAAGGTGTATGCCTAGATACCCATTTCCGCAGCAGGAGCGGTTCTCGAACCGCGACCGATTCGCGGGCCGAGGCCCGCTCCTACAGGGCTGATCGAGCCGCGTCGCGGTAGGAGCGGTTCTCGAACCGCGATCGATGCCGGGTGGAATCACGGGCCGACGCCCGCACCCAACAGGGCTGATCGAGCCGCGTCGCCGTAGGAGCGGTTCTCGAACCGCGATCGATGCCGGGTGGAATCACGGCCGACGCCCGCACCCAACAGGGCTGATCGAGCCGCGTCGCCGTAGGAGCGGTTCTCGAACCGCGATCGATGCCGGGTGGAATCACGGGCCGACGCCCGCACCCAACAGGGCTGATCGAGCCGCGTCGCCGTAGGAGCGGTTCTCGAACCGCGATCGATGCCGGGTGGAATCACGGCCGACGCCCGCACCCAACAGGGCTGATCGAGCCGCCTGGCCGTAGGAGCGGTTCTCGAACCGCGATCGCGGCCAGGCATTGCCACCACAAAAAAAAGCCGCCCCGGAGGGCGGCTTTTCGTTACCGGTTCGGCCGGGTGTCAGACCGCCATCGCGGACCGCAGCTTCTTGATCGCGTTGGCTTCGACCTGGCGAACGCGCTCCGCCGAGATGCCGTATTCGTCGGCGAGCTCGTGCAGCGTCAGCTTGTCGTCGGACAGCCAGCGGCTCTCGATGATATGGCGGCTGCGTTCGTCGAGGGTCTCGATGGCGGCAGCCATGCGCTCGGTGGCGTCGTCATTGAAGTCGGCCGTCTCGACCAGCTTTGCCGGGTCGGAATCCGGGCTGGGCAGGTAGGCGGCCGGCGTGAACGCATGCTCGTCGTCGGCATCCGGTGCCGGGTCGAAGATGGCATCGCGCGCATGAAGCCGCTTCTCCATCTCGGTGACTTCTTCGGGACTCACGCCGAGGTCGCCGGCGACAGCCTGGGTCTCGTCGTACGTCAGCCACGCCAGGTTCTTCTTCGCCTTGCGAAGATTGAAGAACAGCTTGCGCTGCGCTTTCGTGGTCGCAACCTTGACGATGCGCCAGTTGCGCAACACGAATTCGTGAATCTCGGCGCGGATCCAGTGCACCGCGAAGGACACGAGCCGCACGTCATACTCGGGGTCGAAGCGCTTGACGGCCTTCATCAGGCCGACGTTGCCTTCCTGGATGAGGTCGCCGAGCGGCAGGCCGTAGCCCGTATAACCTTTCGCGATGTGAACGACGAACCGCAGGTGCGCCAGCACGAGTTCCCGTGCCGCATCGAGGTCGCCTTCTTCGCGGAATCGAATCGCCAGTGCCTGCTCGTCTTCCTTGCTGAGCACGGGCACGGAACCGACAGCCTGGATATAGGCGTCGAGGCTGCCGACCGGTCCGGCCAGCATCAGTTCCTGTTTTCGAAGCGCTACCGCTGTGGTCATTCAGTTCCCTCCTTGTGGAACGGCAATTTTAGCACTCGGCTTTTTAGAGTGCTAACCCGGGCGATCAGTTCCGCAAGAATGCCACAAACATTCCTTTTTAATACAGGGTGTTACAAACAGTTACGAAATCGCCGCCGGAGTCGCGGCGCGGTGCCCGGGGCCTGCCTGCGCGCCGTATCCGGGGCTTATCTGGGCTCGATCGAGCGCATGTGGCGCGCGGCGGCCAGCCAGGAACCGGCCAGGCCCAGCCCGACCCCGATCGCGACGATCGCGAGGCTGTCCTGCAGGTCGAGGGCGAGCATGGTCATGCCGCTCTGGTACAGGCCGGCCAGCCGCGTCACCGCCGGCTGCAGCAGGTACAGGCCGTACTGCACGAGCCCGAGGGCGAGTACCGACCCGAACAGCCCGAACCAGAAGCCGCTCCACAGGAACGGCCGGCGCACGAAGGCGTTGCTCGCGCCGATGAGCTTGGTGACCTCGATCTCGTCGCGCCGGTTCTGGATCTCGAGCCGGATCGTGTTGCCGATGATCACGACGATCGCGGCACCCAGGAGACCGCCACCGATCATGATGGCGCGCTGCACGATCTCGAGGATCGCGTGGAATCGCTGCACCCATTCGGTGTCCACCTGCACGAGCTCGGTTTCCGGCAGGCCGTCCAGTTCCTCGCGCAGCAGCGTCATCGACTGCGGCGTGTTGGCGGGGCTGGGTCGCACCACGAGGGTGTGCGGCAGCGGGTTGTCGGGCAGGTGATCGAGGGCGCTGCCGAATCCCGACTGCTCCTTGAATTCGGCCAGCGCCTGCTCCGCGGTGATGAGGCGCACATCGTCCACGTCCGCGCGCTGCGAAATCAGCCGCGCCAGCGCCTCGGCCTCGCCGGCCGAAACGCCGGTGTCGAGGAACACCGAGAAATCGAGCGCGTCGTCCCAGCCGCTGCTGATGGCCGCGAAATTCTTGATGACGAGATTCAGCGCCATGGGTATCGCGAGAGTCACCGCGATCACGAGGATGATCATCAGGCTCGCGAAAGGCTGGTGCACGAGCCGGCTGAAGGACGACGATGCCGTCCGCGCGTGGCGCCCGAGCCAGATGGTTACCGGCCCGGCGGAGCGCAGTGGGGCGACCGCATCGGAATGGCGCGTCACTGCCATCCGTCGCCGCCCCCGTGCGGCACGTAGTCGCCGTCGAAATGCGCGACCAGGTCGTCCTCGTGCTGCGGCTCCTGCAGCCGCCCTTCCTCGAGCTCGATGCGGCGGCAGCCGAGCTTGTCGATGAGCGAGATATCGTGGCTCGCGATCAACAGCGTGACACCGACCTCGTTGAAGCGGCGGAAGATGCGCATCACCTCGAGCGACAGGTCGGGGTCGAGATTGCCCGTCGGCTCGTCCGCGATCAGCAGCTTGGGCCGGGTCACGATGGCGCGGGCGATACCCACGCGCTGCTGTTCGCCCGCGGACAGCGTCACGGGGTTCTTCTTTTCCTTGTGCAACAGCCCGACCTGGTCGAGTGCCGCGCGGACACGCTTGCCGGCATCGCGCGGGCTCAAGCCCGCGATGATCAGCGGCAAGGCCACGTTTTCGGACACCGGGCGGTCATACAGCAGCTTGTGGTCCTGGAACACCATGCCGATCTGGCGCCGATAGCCGGGTATCTTGCGGCGCCGCACCCGGCGCGTGTTCTGGCCGTCGACGATGACCTGGCCGCTCGTCGGCCGCTCGATCAGGGCAATGAGCTTGAGCAGCGTGCTCTTGCCGGCGCCGGAGTGCCCGGTCACGAACAGCATCTCGCCCTTGTCGACGGACAGCGTCAGTCCCGAGAGGGCTTCCTGCCCGCCGGGGAATCGCTTGGTCACGTTTTCGAACTGGATCATGGCTGGCCTGGCTCAGTCCCGTGCGCCGCTCGCGAGCAGCGCGTCGACGAATTCTTCCGCGACGAACGGCTGCATGTCCTCGGCCGACTCGCCGATGCCGATGAACCGCACGGGCACGTGCAGCGCGCTCGCTATAGCCAGCAGGATGCCACCCTTGGCCGTGCCGTCCAACTTGGTCACCGTGATGCCCGTCAGGCCGAGGGCATCGTGGAATTTCTCCGCCTGCACCAGCGCGTTCTGGCCCTGGCTCGCGTCGAGCACCAGCATGATCTCGTGCGGCGCGGTCTCGTCGCGCCGTGCGACCACGCGGCGGATCTTCGCCAGCTCGTCCATCAGGCCGCGCTGGCTCTGCAGGCGCCCGGCCGTGTCCGCCAGCAGCACGTCGACGCCGCGCGCCCTCGCCGCTTCCCAGGCGTCGAATATCACGGCGGCGGGGTCGGCACCGCTCTGCTGTGCGATCACCGGTACCTCGTTGCGCTTGCCCCAGGCCTGCAGCTGCTCGACGGCGGCCGCCCGGAAGGTGTCGCCCGCGGCGAGCATGACGGACAGGCCCTGGTCCTTGAAGCGTCGCGCCAGCTTGCCGATCGTGGTCGTCTTGCCGGCGCCATTGACGCCGACCATCAGGATGACGAAGGGGCGATGCTGCGGATCGATATCCAGGGGCTTTTCGACGGGCGCGAGGATGTCCACGAGCGAGCGCCGCAGCCCGTTGCGCAGCGCTTCGACGTCCTTCAGTTCCTTGCGCGCCAGGCGCTTCTGCAGGTCCTCGATGATGTGCGACGTCGTATCGATGCCGACGTCGGCCATCACGAGCAGCGATTCGAGCTCCTCGAGCACGTCCTCGTCGATCTTGCCGCCCGGGGCGAGGTTCGCAAGGTCGTAAGTGAGCCAGCTATCGCCACGGTTGAGCCGGGCCCGCAGGCGCTTGATGAATCCCTGGCGCTCGGCGGGCTTGTCCTTTTTCCCAAACATTGCGTCTTGAAGTACCCGGCGACCGAAATCGCCTAAACTGTCCGGAACCGGCCCCTGCCAGAGGCCGTGGGGAAATGATGACGAAAAAGCCCGGCGCCGCAAACACGAAGCCCCGACCCGGACGGCTGCGTATTGTAGCGGGAAAGTGGCGCAGCCGTCTGTTGGATATCGCGGACGTACCCGGCCTGCGGCCCACCTCGGAGCGCATCCGGGAGACGCTGTTCAACTGGCTCGCGCCGTCGATACAGGGTGCCCGTTGCCTGGACCTGTTTGCGGGCACCGGTGCGCTGGGCTTCGAGGCTTTGTCGAGAGGAGCGGCGACGGTGGTCTTCGTGGACAGCTCGCGGCGCGCGATCAACGCGATCGAGAACAGCGTGCAGACGCTGCATGCCGCGGGAGCATCCGTTCACTGCGGCGACGCCGAAGCGTACCTGCGAACCGCCTCCCGCGAATCGTTCGACATCGTCTTCCTGGACCCGCCGTTCGCCGACGACAGGCTCGAGGACGTCTGCAGGCTCATCGACGAGCTGGGCCTGCTCGCGCCGGGCGGCAGGGTCTACCTCGAGCAGGACCGCGCAAAGCCCGCCATCGAGCTGCCCGGGCGCTGGTCCCTGCTGCGGGACAAGACGGCGGGAAACGTGCGCTACCGGCTGGCCGCGGCCGCCGGTTAGCGGGCAGGGGGCGTTGTGCGATACTTGGCGGCAACAGGGGGCTGGAACAGTACGAGGAGGGGGGGATGTCCGTAGCAGCCATGTACCCGGGAACGTTCGACCCGATCACGTTGGGGCACGAGGACCTGGTCAGGAGAGCGGTCAGGGTATTCGACCGCGTGGTGGTCGCCATTGCCGCGGATACGGGCAGCAAGGCACCGATGTTCGATCTCGATGAACGCGTCGACCTGGCCCGGTCGGCCCTGGCGGGCGTCGACGGTTTCGAGGTGACGTCTTACAAGGGCCTCACCGTCGACTTCGCGCGCAACAACGGCCTGTCGGTCATCATCCGCGGGCTGCGCGCCGTGTCCGACTTCGAGTACGAATTCCAGCTCGCCACCATGAACCGGCACCTCACCGACGAAGTCGAGACGGTCTTCCTCACACCGCAGGAATCGTACACGTTCATCTCGTCGAGCATGGTTCGCGAGATCGCGGCACTGGGCGGTGACGTCTCGGAGTTCGTGTCGCCGAAGGTGCGGGACGCGCTGCTCGCACGCCTGGCAGCGGAAACTAGGCGGTTCCGGGCCCACTAATCGCGCGCTACATTGACAGCGCTGTCACCATTGACTCTAATGCGGCCGGTCCAGGAAGACTTTGCCGAGGTGCGTGCTGTGTTCGAACATCGTAAGGGATTGCCGCGGGCGATCTTCCTGTTGCTCACCGCCATTGCGGTCGCCGCCTGCGGCGGCGGTGGCGGCGGGGACAGCGCGCCACCGATCGCGAGCCCGCCACCGCCGCCGCCATCACCACCACCGGGGAACGTGAATATCGACAACCCGACCCTGGCCGTGGCGGATAACCTCGATGTCACCTCGGGCGACCCGCAATCATGGACGCTGGTCTGGAGCGACGAGTTCGATGCCGCACAGCTGGATCCGGAAGTGTGGTTCTTCGAGAACGGTGACGGCAGCCAGTACGGCATTCCCGGCTGGGGCAATAACGAGTTGCAGTGGTATCTCGAGAACAGCGCCGCGTTGCGGGACGGGAAGCTCGTCATCACGGCGCGCCGCGAGGCCGCGGGCGGCAAGAGCTACACCTCGGCGCGAATCAACACCCGCGACCGCTTTGCGTTCCGCTACGGGCGCATCGAGGCCAGCATCCGCCTGGCCGGCGGACAGGGCGTATGGCCCGCCTTCTGGATGCTGCCGCAGGACAACGTGTACGGCACCTGGGCGGCTTCCGGCGAGATCGATATCGTCGAGGCGGTAAATCTCGGCGGCACGGGCGGCAACAACGTCTTCGGTACCATCCACTACGGCGGCGAATCCCCGGCCAACCGGTTTTCGGGCAACCAGTACCTGGTGCCCGCCGACGCGACCGCGGAATTCCATACCTATGCGGTGGAATGGGACTCGAACACGCCCGAGATTCGCTGGTACGTCGACGACATCCTGTTCTCGGCGAAGAATTCCTGGTCGACGACCGCTGCGCCGTACCCCGCACCGTTCAACGAGAATTTCTACATTCTCCTGAACGTGGCTGTTGGCGGTAACTTTCCGGGAGCGCCGAATTCGTCGACCGTGTTCCCGGTCGAGATGGAAGTCGACTACGTGCGGGTCTACAGCGGCACGCCCTAGCGGCCGCGAGAGGAACGCAGCGAATTCACTCCGGCGCCGGGCCGGTCGATTCCCTGACCCGGATGGTTGCGGGAACGATCTCGGTCCCCGTCAGCGGCTGCTTGTCCCGCACGGAGGCAATGAGTGCCACCGCCGCACGCTCTGCCATCGCCGACAGCGGCTGGTTGATGGTCGTGAGCGCGGGGTAGACCTGCCGGGCCAGCGAGATGTCATCGCAGCCTGCAACGGACAATTCGTCCGGTACCTTGATGCCGAGGCGGTCGGCCACGCGGATGACGCCGGCCGCCATGTCATCATTCGCGGCGAATATGGCCGTGGGAGGATTCCTGCGCTTGAGTAACGCCGTCGCGCATTCCTCGCCGGACCCGATCGAGTTGTCGCCCGCAGCGACGAGCTGCTCCGAAAACCGGAGACCGCTCTGCTCCAGCCCGTCCCGGTAGCCGAGATAGCGATTACCGACCGCCTTGTGGCTCGGGTGTCCCGTGATGAAGGCAATTCTCGTATGTCCCAGTGAGGCCAGGTATCGCGTCATCTCGGCGCTGATCTCGCGGTCATTCGTCACGACGGAAAGCTGCTTGCCGTTCGCCGTGCCCGGAGACAGCCGCACCAGGGGTGTACCGGTGGCTTCGATCGCCCGTACGATCTTCGGCATGTTGGAAAGCGGCGCGGCGAGCACGATGCCGTCGGGGCGCACCTGCTCGATCAGCGTCTTGATTTCCCTGCCGATGTCCTGCTTGCGGTACTGGCAGGGATGGATAAGCAGCTCGTACTTGCTGGCGTGACAGGCGCGCAGGACACCCTGCTGCATGCGGATGACATAGCCGGCGCTCGGGACCTCGTAGTAGCTCGGGTCGTCGTAGATCAGGCCGATGAGATGTGACTGGTGGCTCGCGAGGCTGCGTGCGGCCTTGTTCGGCTGGTAATTGAGCTTGGCGATCGCCGCGTCGACTTTCTCTCGCGTCGCTTCGCGGACATTCGGTTCCCGGTTGACGACGCGTGAGACGGTCTTTATCGATACGCCGGCAAGCTCCGCTACATCGTCAATAGTGATTTTCGGCATAACCAGCAGCCCGACTGCGCTACACTGCGCATCACCCCCTGCAAAAATGGAATTAGACGCCGTTCTGACAGCGCTGTCAAACGGGTTGCGGGTGTTGGCGGTTCAGGGTCAGGCCGATTCGCCGGGCGTGACCACGGCGCTGGAACAGCTCGGCGCTCGAGACGACACTGATGAAGCGGGGCGCCATCGCGTCGCCGTTCCGCGCGGCGCAATAACGCTCGTTGCCGGGGAAGCCGGCGCCGTAAGGGTCACTGCAGTGCCTTCGCGACGGCCACGGTGCGATCGACGAGCTCGTCGATGGCCAGTTCCGAGTACCCGGCGAGGCTCACGCCGACGCGGCCCTGCCAGGGCCGCGTCCAGGATTCGGGTATCGGCTTGCCGGTCAGCCCGAACAAGCCACCGACGGTCGCGCCATTGCAGTCGGTATCCCATCCCGCCGCTACGGCGTTGCCGATCGCCGCGGAGAAGTCGTCTTCGAATGAACACAGTGCCCACACGACGAGTGCGAGGTTGTTCAAGGTATGCACCGGCGACAATTCCCGGTATTCGGCGTGCAGCCGATCGACGGCATCGTCGGCTCCCGCCAGCCCACGGCCGAAGCGCACGGCGGATGCCGCCCGGCTGTCGCCCGGGATAAAGCGCAGCGCGGTTTCGATGGCTTCCGCCAGGTCGCTGCTCATCGGGATCGCGGCCCCGAGCGCGGCGACAAAAGCCGCTCCGTGGACGCCTTCGCCGCGGTGCGAAAGAGCCGCGTCCCGGCTTGCGAGGTCGGCCGCCAGCGCCGGGCGCCCCGGGCAAACCCAGCCGTACAGGTCGGCGCGGATCTGCGCGCCGATCCACTCGTTGTAAGTCGTTCTCGGCGCACAGGGCCAGGTCGAACCCGGGCGGCGCGCCGTTGACGAATTCGTCCGCCATGTTGTCGAGCAGTACGCGGTAGGCTTCGCGCTCCGCCGTCCAGGTTGTACCTGCGGGCAACAGCCGCAGCCACGCGCGCGCGACGTCCTCGGTGCTGAGGTCGGCGCCCCGGTCCTCGAGCAACAGCAGTGCGAGTATCGTGTAATTGATGTCGTCGTCCGGTTCCGCGCGGGAAATGTGCCCGCGGCAGGACGCACGGCCGAGCTCCGCAACGAGGGTCCCTTCGACGAGTGGAACGTAGTCGCGCAGTGGCAACGCGCCAGCGCGGCGCAGGTAGGACTCGACGCCCTCACGGCCCTCCCTGAACGACAGGACTTCGACCGGTTTGCCGAGAAGACAGCCCGAAATCCGCCCAATCCAGGCGCCGCGAATACCCTCAGGTACAGATAAAAATGCTTCCACGGATTGCTGCATGTTATCGCCGAATTCCCACATTTTTGAAAGACAATTCAGAAGCTTAAGGTCCTGAAGGTACATGTTGAACGGTTGCAATGGTCGTTGTTGACAGCGCTGTCAGCATGGATTATAAGTACATGCTGACAGCGTTGTCATGTTTTGAGGGGGCCGCTGTCAGCACCATTTTCGATTTCGAACACGAAGCGGCGCCGGGGCAGGTGCGGCTTCATCAGCAGTCTCGGGCTGCGCGCAATTTAGGGGGTTCCAATGCACAAGCCATCCTTCCACAAGACACCTTTGGCCGCGGGAGTTGCGCTGGCACTGGGCGCAGCGGTTGCGTCACCGGTCATGGCCCAGGATGGCCAGGAAGGCGAGGTCATCGAGGAAATCGTCACCACGGGTATCCGCGGCAGCTTGACGCGTTCCATGGACATCAAGCGCTCTTCGACGGGCGTCGTGGACGCGATTTCTGCGGAAGACATCGGCAAGTTCCCTGATCCGAACCTGGCAGAGTCGCTGCAGCGAATCACTGGCGTATCCATCGATAGAACGCGCGGTGAGGGCAGCCAGGTGACGGTGCGCGGCTTCGGTCCGGAGTACAACCTGGTGACCATCAACGGCCGCCAGATGCCGACCCACAACGGCATCAACCGCTCGTTCAACTTCGCGGACCTGGCATCGGAGGCCGTAGCAGGCGTCCAGGTTTACAAGACGGGCCAGGCCAATGTGCCGTCAGGCGGTGTCGGATCCACCATCAATATTTCGACACCCAAGCCGCTGTCGGGCGAACCGACGTTCAGTCTCGCCGGCAGGGCAGTCGCGGATACGTCGACCCGGGCCGGCGATGCGGTCACACCGGAGTTTTCCGGCATCTACCTCGACCGATTCATGGATGACAAGGTCGGCATCGCCATCACGGCCAGCCACCAGAGAAGAAACAACGGCGTGAACGCGGGCGTCGTTAATGGCTGGTTCACGCGGCCGGGTGATGACCGGTTGCCCGACGGCACGATTGATCCCAGGGTCCCGAATGACGAGAACCAGATCAACCGGCCGACCTCGCCCGATGAGAACTACTCGATTCCCCAGTCGGTTGCCTACAACATCGCCGAGTTCTCGCAGGAGCGGACCAATGCGCAGGTCGTGCTGCAATGGGCGCCGACCGAGAACATCACGACAACGGTGGACTATCTCCGGGCCGAATACGACCTGGAGCGGTCCTACAGCGACCTCTCCGCCTGGTTCTCCAATACGGCCGCCCTGTCTCAGGCCAGTGAATGGACCAACGACGCGATCTCCAGCCCGATCATTTATACCGAGACCAATGACAACAATGACTTCGCCATGGGTACCGGCGAAGACGGCTCGACGAACCTGACCGAGTCCATTGGCTTCAATGTCGAGTGGTGGCTCAGCGACCGGCTCATGCTCGAATTCGACTACCATGACTCTTCTGCTGACAGGGGGGCAAACGGCCCTAATGGCACGAGCTCGCTGATTACGATGGCAACCTTCAACAAGGTTGGCCAGAGTTTCATAACGGGTTATGAACTGCCGATCTTCACGAACAACCTGAACTCCGGGGGCGAAGAGAATCGCCCCTTGTTTGCGAACGACATGATCATCACCGGCAGCGTGTTCAGTAACGAGATCGCCCGGATGGACCTCGAGCAGGCCAAGATCGCCGGGTCGTTCGAGTTTACGGACCAGTCCAAGATCGATTTCGGCGTGCAAAGGACGGAAGTCAACAACCGATCGGCCACGAGCAATGTGCAGCTCGACAACTGGGGCGGCCTGACCGAGCCCGGATTCATCTCGGATATCGTGGTTCGCTCGACCACCGAGGGCCAGTTCGACGAACTGTCCGGTAACGACCATCCTGACCTGCAGACGGAGTTCTTCACGGCCCGCCTCGCGGACCTCCAGGCCCGGGGCGAGCAGTGGTACGCGCAGAACGGTCTCGACTACGCGGACGTGGGCGACTGCGGCACCGGCTATTGCGCCTCCACCACCTGGGAAAATGACCAGCGGACCGAGGAAATAACCGACGCGCTCTATCTGCAGTATTCCTGGACCGGCGATGTTCGCAACATGCCGACCAACGTCCGGCTCGGCGTACGCTACGAACAGACGGACGTTGCCTCTGCCGCATTGAACACGCTTTATGACGGTTCTTCGTGGGTAGGCGCGGGTAACGAGCTGAACATTACGGAGGCGCTGGACGAGGACGGCAACCCGATTAAGGGTTTTACGGATGTGCGCGGCGATTACGATGTGACGCTGCCGAATCTCGACATCGACATCGAGCCCTGGGAGAACATGGTCTTCCGCCTGTCACTCAGCGAAACGATTACCCGCCCCAACTACAATGACATCAAGGGCGGCCTGATCCCCAACAGCACCCAGTTCTTCCCCAACACGAGGCCGGTGGCCTCTGCGGGCAACCCGGGCCTCGTTCCGATCCAGTCGCAGAACCTGGACTTTTCTTTCGAGTGGTACTACGCAGAAGGCAGCTACCTGTCGATCGGCTATTTCGATAAAGATGTGGAGAACTTCATCGGCACCGGCCGGGAGTCGGATACCCTGTTCGAAATTCCCAACATCATTGGCGGCGCGCTGTGGAACCGGGCCGTGGCGGAAAGCGGCATCGATCCGAACAACTACACGGCGGTCGGCCGGTACATCCTGGACAACTTCCAGGATGACCCGGCAGTGGACGGTGAGACGATAGTCAGCGTGGCGGGTGACCCGTCGATTGTTTTCGACCTAACCCGGCCAGTGAACCAGAAAACGGCAAAGCTCGACGGCTGGGAGCTGAATCTTCAGCACGCCATTGGAGACACGGGGTTCGGCTTCGTTATTAATGCGACGATCGTCGATGGGAACGTTGCATACGATCCGTTCAATTCCCTTGAAGACCAGTTCGCTCTGCCTGGACTCAGTGATTCGGCAAACTTCATCGGCTTCTACGATGGTGAAAGCCTGCAGGTTCGTGTCGCTTACAACTGGCGCGACAACTTCCTCGCCGGGACCGGCCAGAGCCAGGGCACACTGAGCAACCCGACGAATACGGAGTCGTATGGGCAGTGGGATCTCAACGTGACCTATCACGTGAACGACAACATCACGACGTATCTCGCCGGGATCAATGTCACGAACGAAACACAACACCTGTATGGCCTTACTGAAAGGCAGGTGCTACAGGCTATTCAGCTTGGTCCTCGTTGGGAATTCGGTCTCCGCTATTTCTTCGGAAACTGACAGATCTCGATGACCAACGACGGACCAGTCAGACAAGCAGTTTTTCTTAGCCAGGCACCAATAGACAAATTTTGGGGGGCGTAATGCAACGGCAACTCTTCAACTCAAACCGCGGGCGACCCGGGAACAATACCGGTCGCTTCGGTGCAGTCCTGGCCATGGCCGGCCTGCTACTGCTGTCCGCATGCGACAGTGACAACACCGTAACGGAGAACGATCTGCAGGAACCGGGTAAGGACGGCGTGCCACCCGTGCTGACGATCGTCACCATGCAGCCTGACGGTGTTGTCGAGCCGGGTCAGTCCGTCAGGATCGACTTCACCGCCAGTGAAGCGCTCATGACGCCTGTGGTCTTTATCAACAACGTCCGTGCCGAGGTGACGGGCCGCATCGCCGATTGGCGTGCCGTGCGTCCAATAACGGACACCGACCCCCTGGGTGACGTCACCTTTTCAATTACCTACCAGGACGTTAGCGGTGAACTCGGCCAGGCCGTCATTGCAACGACGGACGGCAGCGTAGCGTGCATCGGGGACGAATGCCTGGATGAAGAGCCGCTCGGTCCGCTGGAGGGCAACTGGAAGCTCGATTTCGCCGGTGTTGGTCCGGCCGAAGGCGACACGTCCTGGTTCAGCATCGCCGACACGGGTCCTGAAGGGCCGCGTGCCTGCTGGTTCGACGATATCTACCAGTTCGGTGCCGACGGTTCCTTCAGCAATATCCTGGGCGACGAAACCTGGGTCGAACCCTGGCAGGGCGCCGCCGCGGAAGGCTGTGGCGCGCCGGTTGCGCCGCACGATGGCAGCAACAACGCCGTCTTCGAGTACGACGAAACAGCGGCAACCCTGAAGCTGACCGGCCTGGGAGCCTTCCTGGGCCTCGCCAAGGTCGTGAACGATGCGGAGCTCGCGGACCCGGCACAGACACCGGGCTCGGTCACCTACCAGGTGGTCGAACTGATCGGCGACAGCCTGACTGTCAGGATCAACTTCGGCGCGGGCTGGTGGGAGTACCGACTGAGTCGCATTTCGAACTCACCCATCGTCGGCAAGTGGAAACTCAACTTCGCCGGCGTCGGTCCGGCGGCAGGCGACACGTCCTGGTTCAGCATAGACGACACGGGTCCTGACGGGCCGCGTGCCTGCTGGTTCGACGACATCTACCACTTCGGCGATGACGGCGCGTTCCAGAACTTCCAGGACGGTGATACCTGGGTGGAACCCTGGCAGGGCGCTGCCGCGGAAGGCTGTGGCGCGCCGGTTGCGCCTCACGATGGCAGTAGCGCGGGCGCCTGGTACTACGACGAAGGGGCCGGCACCGTGCGGCTCGATGGCATCGGTTCGTTCCTGGGTCTTGCCAAGGTGGTGAATGGCGCGGAGCTCGCGGATCCGGCTGCAACACCCGCGTTCGTCACCTACGAGGTGGTCGAACTGGTCGGGGACAGCCTGACCGTCAGGATCGATTTCGGCGGCGGCTGGTGGGAGTACCGGCTCGAGCGCGTCGCCGATACCGCGGACCTGAAGGGCAATTGGAAGCTCGATTTCGCCGGTGTCGGTCCGGCCGAAGGGGACACGTCCTGGTTCAGCATAGACGACACGGGTCCTGACGGGCCGCGTGCCTGCTGGTTCGACGATATCTACGAATTCGGTGCCGACGGTTCGTTCAGGAATATCCTGGGCGACGAAACCTGGGTTGAACCCTGGCAGGGCGCCGCCGCGGAAGGCTGTGGCGCGCCGGTTGCGCCGCACGATGGCAGCAACAACGCCGTCTTCGAGTACGACGAAACAGCGGCAACGCTGAAGATGACGGGCCTGGGAGCCTTCCTGGGCCTCGCCAAGGTCGTGAACGATGCGGAGCTCACAGACCCGGCACAGACACCGGGGTCGGTCACCTACCAGGTGGTCGAACTGATCGGCGACAGCCTGACCGTCAGGATCAACTTCGGCGCCGGCTGGTGGGAGTACCGACTGAGTCGTGTCTCGAACTTGCCGGTCGTCGGTAACTGGAAGCTCGACTTCGCGGGCGTCGGTCCGGCGGCAGGCGACACGTCCTGGTTCAGCATAGACGACACGGGTCCCGACGGGCCGCGTGCCTGCTGGTTCGACGACATCTACCACTTCGGCGACACCGGCACGTTCCAGAACTTCCAGGATGGTGATACCTGGGTGGAACCCTGGCAGGGCGCTGCCGCGGAAGGCTGTGGCGTGCCGGTTGCACCTCACGATGGCAGCAGCGCGGGCGCCTGGAACTACAATGAACCCGGCAGCGAAGTGAGGCTCGATGGCGTCGGTTCGTTCCTGGGCCTTGCCAAGGTGGTGAATGGCGCGGAACTCGCGGATCCGGCGGCAACACCTGCGTTCGTCATCTATAACGTGGTCGAAGTGGTTGGAGACAGCATGACCGTCAGGATCGACTTCGGCGGCGGCTGGTGGGAGTACGGCCTCGTAAGGGAATAGTCGCGAGACTCGTTCAGTCCGCTCGGGAAAATACCCGCAGTTCGCTGCGGGTATTTTTTTGCCTAGAACAACGTATAGATGAACGGCGCGAGCGACGACCCCTGCGCGAAGACGATGAGGGCGCCGAGCAGCACCATCACGAGGATTATCGGGGCGAGCCAGAACTTCTTGCGCTCACGCATGAAGGCCCACAGGTCTGCCAGGAAATCGAGCATCAGAAAGGTCTCTCCAGCTTTTCTCGCGGGCTCTTCCTGCTCTGAACCCGGTAGCTCTGCTGGTTCGTATCGAGTGCCCTCTGCAGCGGGTCCTTGCCAATAAGGCGCCGGACCATCGCCATCGGCGAGATCATAGCGAAAAAGACGATCCCCAGCACGAGCGGCGTCATGACCCGGCTCGCGAGCAGGCCGAAACGCATCCACGCGCGATAAACCCGCCGCAGCCAAAGCGGCCGGATCAAGGCCAATGCCCAGAGCGGCGCGGCAATGATCCACGGCCAGGCCGGCCAGTCGAGGTCGAGTATCCAGGGGAAGAAGACTCCAAAGATGCCGACGACAGCCGCGCCGGTGGTCAGCCCGAATGCGCGCAGGCCGTTTCGGTCAAGCTCCGGAATCCCGTGGTCGATGGCCATCTCAGTCGAGCTCGAACTCGTCCTGCCAGGACGTGTCGTCTTTCCAGGCAGGCTGTTCTTTCTTGTCCAGGAAGAAATTCTCTATCACGAGAAAGTCCATCTCCGTGCGCATGAAGCACCGATAGGCGTCGGTCGGCGTGCAGACGATCGGCTCGCCGCGCACGTTGAACGACGTATTCACGAGGACACCGCAGCCGGTGAGCTGATCGAAAGCCTTGAGGAGCCGATGGTAGCGAGGGTTCGTCTCCTCGTGGACGGTTTGTATCCGCGCCGAGTAGTCCACGTGCGTGATCGCGGGCAGCTGCGAGCGCTTCAGCCTGAGCTTTTCGATACCGGCAAGCTGCGCTTGCTCGTCCGCGACGTCTATCCTGAGCCCCTCCCGCACGGGCGCGACGATGAGCATGTAGGGGCTCGGCGTATCCTGCTCGAAAAAGTCGGCGACGCGTTCCCAGAGGACGGACGGTGCGAAGGGCCGGAACGACTCGCGGTACTTGATCTTGAGGTTCATGACCGACTGCATCGTCGCGCTGCGCGGGTCGCCGATGATGGAGCGCGCGCCGAGCGCCCGCGGCCCGAATTCCATGCGGCCCTGGAACCAGCCGATCACGTTCTCGTCGGCGAGCAGCTGCGCCGTCGCCCCAAACAGCACGTCGTCATCCATTACCGAGTACTTCGCTCCCATCGCGTCGAGCTCGGCCCGGATCTGCGCGGACGAATAGTCGGGCCCGAGGTACGACCCGCGCATGCCGTCCGTCGCAGGGCCGCGGTTGCCGTTCAGCTTGCGCGGCTGCCCGTCGTACTGGTGCCAGGCGACAGCGGCAGCGCCGGCGGCGCCGCCCGCGTCACCGGCGGCCGGCTGAATCCAGATGTCTCTCGTACGGCCCTTCACGCAGCAGCCGGCCATTGGCGACGCAGTTGAGCGCCACACCGCCGGCGAGACAGAGGTTTTTCTCGCCCGTCTCCTCGTGGAGCGTGTTTGCGAGCCTGAGAACCACCTCTTCCGTGACGACCTGGATGGACGCCGCGATGTCCATCTCGCGCTGCGAGAGATCCCCTTCCGGCTCTCGCGGCGGCCCACCGAAGAGCTCGTCGAAGCGCCTGTTCGTCATCGTAAGGCCGGTGCAGTAGTTGAAGTACTGCATGTCCAGGCGAAACGTCCCGTCTTCCTTGAGATCGACAAGCTTGTCGAGAATCAGGTCTACGTATTTGGGCTGGCCGTAGGGCGCGAGCCCCATCAGCTTGTACTCACCGGAGTTGACCCTGAAGCCCGTGAAGTAAGTGAATGCGGAGTAGAGCAGCCCCAGTGAGTGCGGGAAATCGATTTCCCAGAGTGGCTCCAGGTTCGCGCCGTTGCCGAGCCACGTCGACGTTGTCGCCCATTCACCGACGCCGTCGAGACAGAGAACGGCCGCGCGCTCGAACGGGCTGAAGAAAAACGCCGAGGCCGCGTGCGACTGGTGATGCTCTGCGAACAGCAGTGTCGGCAAGTCCTTCTGTTTGCAGTTACCGAGTTCTGCAAGCTCATTCTTGAGAACGCTCTTGAGATAGAGCTTCTCCTTGAGCCAGACGGGCATCGCCGCGACAAAGGAGCGAAATCCCCTGGGTGCGTAACTCATGTAAGTCTCGAGCAGGCGCTCGAACTTGATGAGCGGTTTGTCGTAAAAGACGATTCGGTCGAGTTCGGTCAGATGCAGGTTCTGCGATTCCAGGCAATAGCGGATGGCGTCGACAGGAAACCGGGCATCGTGCTTTTTGCGGGAGAATCGTTCCTGTTGAGCGGCCGCGGCCAGTTCGCCGTCTTTCAACAGGGCGGCGGCACTGTCGTGGTAGTACGCCGAAATCCCGAGGATACTGGACGGACTTACTGCGCCGTTGCTTCCGCCCACTCTCTAGCCTCTTCGTTGTAGCCGCCAAGGGCCAGGATCTGTGACATCGTCCGGTTCAGCGGCGGGTACTCCTCGGCCTTCCCGCTTCGAATCACTGATCGGGCGTAGCGCTGAACATCCCTGATATAGCGATCGAGGTCCCCGTCCTTGCCCTGCTCACGTGCGGACATGACGAGGCTGCCATAAGCCCTCAGGACCACCGCAACCTGATCCGCGTATTCTTGCGTCACTTCCAGCAGCAGATCCGTTGCTTTGCCATATTCGCCCGTTCTGAGATAGGCCGTGCCCATCCAGCCCATGGTCTCGGCAGTCTTCGTTTCGTCGCCCCTGGTGTAATAAAGAGACCGCTCGAGATGCGGTATCACCTCGTGCCACTTTCCTTCCCTGCTTTTCGCTTCGGCAATCTTGATATAGGTCTCGCGATTGTGCGGATAGAGTTCGAGGATCTTGTTCAGGTGATGATACATCGCCGCTGAATTACCCAGGCGCTGGTTCAGGACCGCCAGTTCGAAATGAATCTTCCAGTCGGCAAGCCCCGAGTTGACGATGTCCCGACGCCTTTGAACTACTTCTGCCGGAGACCCGACTTCGTCAGCCAGACGTTTCATTTCGCCGTTGAGAAACGCCGCAAGTTCGGTGTAGTTGCTTTGCCCGGGAAAGGGCGGTTGCTGAATCATGGCCTGCAGGGTTTGAATCTCGGCAGGGGTATCGTGGTTCGGGAACCCGACTCTCCTGGCAACCTCGGCCTCCGGCAATGGCTGGTAATTATCGGCCGCGGTCACGGTGCTTACGATCGAACGGGATATCTCTGCTGCCAGGACGTGGTTTCCGGAAAAGCCGTAGTGAACGTGTTCGAGAAACAGGTTCCAACCGGGTTGAAAAGGCTGGCTGGCCTGCTCGAATGCAGCGGCACTATCGACAAAGCTGAAGGTGTCGCTCTCGGCGCTGGCGGCAACATTCTGAATTCGATCGTTAATCTTGGTATCGGCCCGAAATCGCAGGGCGTCGAGGTCCAGGGCGCGCTGATAGTGGGTCCGGGCCTCCTGGAGTTCACCGAGGTTCTCGAGGGCCGTGGCGAGCCTGAAGTGCGTATCGGCATGGCCGGGATCGATCGCCAGCGCCGCCTGGAAATTTTCTGCCGCGTCGCCCCAGTCTTCCTCATCGGCGCTCTGCGCTCCCCGACGCGTCCGTTCGCGCCATTGATCGAGCTGTTCTTCCGACAGGGTCGGGCTGTGCACGGACAGGAAAGGTGCCGAGTGCCGGAGATTGACCGGCACGGACGACAGTATTACGTGCATGCCCTTGTTTCGAAGTGTCTCGATGATACGGGCGAGGTTGTCCTCATAATGACTGTAAACACGCGCCATGCGAGGGTCATCGTGCGTGACACCGCGATTCGAAAACATCTGCATTCCCTCCCACTCGAGCTCCTGCATCGCATCGGTGGGTCTGATCTGCAGAACAAGGCCGTTAAGGGCCTGCCAGGTCCTCGTGCGCTTCAATGCCTGGAGTCCCCGGATCGCGGTGATGTTCCCCAGGAAGTTCCGGTCGAATGTGCCGGGCCCGTACGGGCCGACTACCTCGTTGTTTCCCATCAGGATTACCGCAAAGTCGGCGGACCCTTCCGGGATCGAGTTCGCAACCGCGTAAACCACGTGTGAGTTGACCGAGGTCATGGCGGTATTGATCACCTCGATGTCCCGCGAGGGCAGTGCCGCCGTCAGCTGAGCTGTGAGAAGCCTGTCGAGACCGTGGTTCTTGTGGGGAAAGCCGAGCGCCGCCGATCCTCCCAGGATGAAGACCCTGATCGATTCAGGACGACGTTCCACGGTAAAGGTATTCTCGCGAGGGTTGATATCCAGGGACGCGGGATAAAACTGGTCGGCAAAATCCGGGTTTTCCTGGTAGTGAGGCTGGCCATCGATGTCGATCTCACGAAAAAAGTCGAATGACTTTCCGACACCAGCCACGGTGAGACCCAGTTCCAGCAGCACGAAGAAGAGCAGGGGTATGACAACGATCGTAATGAACGCGAAGGCGGCGTTTCTTGCGTCGGGCACGGCTCTTTATCCTCGGGATACCGGGTCGATGGCTGCTTCCCCAAACATAGCGTAGTTGAGTGGTACCCGGTAGTCCGCGACCCCGGTCGGAGACGTGTAGACTATCCCGACGGAGACGATGCGTACGAGGTGAGAGGGGACCGTTTTGCAGCAAATCGAGGAATGGCAGAGTGTGGATCGAGCAATCTTCGAGAGCGAGATCTTTCCCGCCAAACGGCCCGTCGTGCTGCGCGGCCTGCTTCGTGACTGGCCCGCGGTCCAGGCCGGCCGTCAATCACGAACGCGTGTCGTCGACTACTTGAAGCGGTTGGATGCAGGGGGCACCGTCGCGGCGATGGTATGTCCGCCGGAGTTAAAGGGCCGCTTTTTCTACACTGACGATTTCGAGGGATTCAATTTCGGCTCGAAAAACGTCTCGATCGGCACCGCACTGGACACCTTCTTGTCGCTGGCCGACGATCCGCAGCCGCCCGCAATCGCGCTGCAGGCCATGCACGTGCCGGACCTCATGCCGGCGTTCCTCGAGGACAACACGATGCCCCTGCTGAACAGCGACGTCGCGCCGCGGATGTGGATGAGTAATCGGTCGATGATCGCGACGCATTTCGATAACAATCACAACATCGCGGGCGTTGTCAGCGGCCGCCGGCGATTCACGGTCTTTCCACCCGAACAGGTCAGCAACCTCTATCTTGGACCGCTTTTGCGGACGCCGGGAGGAACGCCGATCAGCGTCGTGGACCTGCGTGAACCGGATTACGAGAAATTCCCGAAGTTCCGCCAGGCGCTCGAGTCGGCCCAGCAGGCCGTGCTCGAACCGGGAGACGCCATTTACATTCCTATTCTCTGGTGGCACGGCGTGGAATCGCTCGACCCGCTGAACATCCTCGTCAACTACTGGTGGAACGACACCGTTCCCGCGCATCACAAGCCGATCCTCGCCCTGATTCACACCGTGGCGCTCATGTCCGGCCTGCCCGCCGACCAGCGTGAGGTGTGGCGCGCGTTTTTCGACTATTTCGCCTTCCAGGCGGAAGGCGATCCTGCCGCCCACTTGCCGTGCCGACCTGCGAGACGTAGTGGGCAAGCTCTCGCCGGCCGACAGGGACCAGGTGCTGGCGTTCGTTGCAGAACGCCTGAAGGCGCTGCTCGGATCGCAGGCAGGCTGATCGCCCCGATGCGTGGCGGATTCCGGCCCTAAGCGACCGGACAATAGCGGTCGATGAATTCCTGGTGGGTCGGCAGCTGCTTCAGCACATGGTCGACCTTCTGCTGCTGGAACAGCATGAACTGGCGCAGTTCCTGTTCGTCCATCATGTCCACGATCGGGTGATAGCCCTGTGGTTCAATGCCTTGTCCCAGCATTACCTGGACCCAGCTGTTCTCTCGGAAGATATCTTTCTCGGCCTCGAACACGAGTCCCGAATCACGGAACAGGTCCAGGCGTTCCTGCAGGCTCTCGGGAATATCCATGTCGCGACAGCGGCGCCAGAATTCGGAATCCGTTCGTTCCGTGACGTGGTAGTGCAGGATGATGAAGTCGCGCACATAGCGGAACTCATCGTCCATCTGGCGATTGAACTCGTCCCGGTCGGAACCCGTGATGCCGCCGGCGGGGAACATCTGCATCAGCCGGAGTACGCCTCGCTGGATCAGGTGAATGCTGGTCGATTCCAGTGGCTCGAGGAAACCCGCCGCGAGGCCGAGGCCGATGCAGTTGCGATTCCAGTGTTTCACTCGCTGCCCGGTACGAAAACGCAATTGCCTGGGTTCGGTCAGGGTCTCGCCTTCGAGGTGGGTGAGAAGGGTGTCGCGGGCTTCGTCGTCGCTCATGAATTCACTGCAATAGACCAGGCCGTTGCCGACCCGGGTCTGCAGGGGAATCCGCCACTGCCAGCCGCTTTCCCTGGCAATCGAGCGCGTATAAGGAATGGGCTCGCCCACCGCCGTGGTCTGAACCGCGATGGCGCGATCGCAGGGCAGCCAGTGGGTCCAGTCCTCGAACTCGGTACCCAGGGCCTTGCCCAGCAACAGGCTGACAAAACCGCTGCAGTCGATGAACAGGTCGCCTTTCACGGCCTGCCCTGATTCCAGGACGACCTCGGAGATGTCGCCGGCTTCGGTCTGGCGAACCTCGACGATCCTGCCTTCGATGCGGGTCACACCGTCCTTCTCGGCCTGCTCGCGCAAGAGCCCGGCATAGGCCGTCGCGTCGATATGGTAGGCATAGCTCAGCGCGTCCTGTTGCAGCAGACCGAACCTGCCGGCTTTCGCGGCCATCAGCTCCGGGGCGTAACGGCCATAGTCTTCGGCAAAGCCGAGCGCCCTGGCCTTGAGCCAGAAGGCCTGGAAGCCTGCCGCCCAGCAGCCCTGGCCCGTGAAGCCGAAGGAATGAATATAGTCGTGGCCGACGGCCCGCCAGTTTTCGAACTGGATGGCCAGCTTGAAGGTTCCCTGCACCCTGGACAGGAACTCCGCTTCGTCGATCTTCAGCAGGCGATGCATGGTTCTGAAAGGCGGTATGGTCGCCTCGCCGACACCAATCGTGCCTATGGCATCCGATTCCACGAGGACCACGTCCAGGTTGGCGCCGATCAGTTTCGCGATGGCGGCCGCCGCGGTCCACCCCGCGGTACCGCCGCCCACGACGACTACGTTCTTTACCTTCGTTGATGACATTGGACGCTCGGCCTACAACAGTTTGTCTCTTAACATCTTGCGAATCTGCCGCGCGGTCGGCTCATCTATGGGATTCAGCACCCCGCGCGCAGCCTGCGGAATGTGTTCGAAGTTCTCCGGTGCGGGATTGAACACGTAAAAATCGAACAATTCCTGCCATTGCTTTCTCTGTGCCTCGGGCAGGTCCCGGAGAGACAGTATCGCATGCTGCAACACGCTTAAAGGCGGCCCCATGTAGGATGGCGAGCTGCGCCACCAGTAGTTCACGAGTACGTTGAAAGCACTCAGCGCCTCCATGTGATGCCACCACATACTGGGAACGATGATGGCATCCCCCGGTTCCAGCACCGACATCCGCGCGGTCCTGATCGCCTCCCGGAATCTCGGGAATCGCTCGAAATCGGGAGCATGAAAGTCCACCAGGCTGATCGGTTGCCCGGCCGGCGTGAAGTCCAGCGGCCCGACATAGAGATTCGGCAACTGCTCCGGCGGAAACAGGATGACCCGCCGCTGCCCCGCGACGACGCAGGCAATATTGGAGGGAAAGTCGTAGTGCGCCGATACCCGGCTCTGGTTGCCGATCC
This sequence comes from uncultured Gammaproteobacteria bacterium, assembly GCA_963712755.1. Classification (GTDB taxonomy): domain Bacteria; phylum Pseudomonadota; class Gammaproteobacteria; order Steroidobacterales; family Woeseiaceae; genus UBA1847. The sequence goes on from CAVQIY010000004.1 coordinate 125,186, forward strand.
AGATGCTGGCCAGTGGCTCGAGGTGCCGGATCGGAAGGTCGTTCTGCTCCCGGAATCCTGGCAGCCAGTGATCGACATTGGTAGAGCCGATATAGAGTGACGGCGGCGAAGGCAGGTCGACGTGCGACCGGACCTGCCGCACGGCGTCCTTCAGCGCCATGCGCCGGTACTCGAAGTTGAACGCGGTCATGTCCTCGTTATAGAAGATCCGGCCGCCGGCCTCGGGCGGCGCATACAGGGCCGTGACCACGTTGTTCGAGTCGAATCCCAGCAGGTAATCGATGATGCTGTCCGCCGATTCGAGGGCGTGCCTGACGGCCGGCCAGTCCGCGGCCAGGCCTCGCAGGACCAGCGGCTGGTCGGACGCCAGCAGATCGTCGCCGAGGTCTGCAGCGGTCACGCCAGTCACCTCTGCAATGCTCTGACTGATGTCATGCAGGACATGTCGCCCGGTCATATCGTCGCCCCGCCGCCCGTTATTCCCCGAGCCGGTTGCGTCGTTCGATCAGGTCGCGCAGCCGCGACAACGAGGCGACGGCCATGAAGACAGGCTGCAGGTAGCCGGCCTGGTTCAGCGACTCCAGCACGTCGCCTTTGAGCTGGTAAAGCCGATCCTCTGCGATGCTGTAGAAACCCTGCAACGACTTCTTGCTGCCGTCGTTGAAGGCAATATCCAGGGCGATCTGCTCCAGCAGTTCGTGCTGCAGCAGGGTGTCGATGAATCCGCGGCTGTGCTGCAGCCCACGATGCAGCTTGTCCAGCAGAGCGATCTTCTGCTTCAGGAACTCCGATGGTTCACCCCTGCTGTCAAACAGTGCTTCGCCCTCATCGTTGCCGACTCGCGGGTGGTCGAGGTCGAGCGAAACCACGGGCGGCCTGGTGTCACCGTCTCCACTCTTGGCGATCAGGAACGGCTGGCGCTGGACCAGCGCAGGCACATACGCGGCATCCCAGCGGTCGTCTCGCAGGAACAGGTTCTGGCCCGCTTCGAACCCCAGCAAGGCGACGGCGAGGAAACCACCGGTGTTCGGGTCCTTGGTGAACAGGATGGGATAACCGCTCTGGATATCCCTGAATTCGAGCGGGTAGGTCATGGTGTACATCGCCGCATCGCCCAGCGCCGCGCCGTAGCCGGTCTTTACCCGCACTTGCCTGTGCTTCTCGCTGTTCAGGACCTCGTACCGACTCATGGGAATACTCTACCCGACTGGTTGCCGTGAGTGCCGTTCACAGCTTCTGAAACCCGAATTTCCTGACCTTGCCCAGCAGGTCCCTGTTGCTCGGCAACGCCTGCTGCAGCTGCGCCGCCCGCGCCGCGTTCTTCCGGAACAGCTCTGCTGCGTGCCGCTGGCGCTGATCCTGCCGATGGCTGCCGGTATGCCGCGGCACCGTTCTGAACCCCATCCCATAGAGAATGTACTGGTAGCTCGGCATCGGAAACAGGTCATCGACCGCTTCCGCGTCCTGGTGCCACGGGCTCCGGTAGCGCCACAACGAGAGCTGTTCGCCGAGCTTCTCGGGGATGGAGCCGGTGGCGCGATTGTCCTGCCAGTAGGGAGTGTCATCACGTGCGCTCAGTACATAGTGCAGTTTCAGGAACTCGACGATCTGCTGCCAGTGACGCTGAAATTTCCGGTTGTAACGGTCGGCGACAATATCCATCACGTCCCTGGTCGGGGGCAGCTGGTCCGCAATCATCCCGGCAGCCAGCTCGATCATGACCAGCGCCGACGCTTCGAGCGGCTCGATAAAGCCCGACGACATGCCGATGGCCACACAGTTCCTGTGCCAGAATTCCCGCCGATGGCCCGGCTGGTAGCGGATCTTGCGCGGCGCGACGCCAGCCGCAGCCTTGTCGCCGGTCGTCTTGCCGATATAGGCCAGCAGCTGGGCAGTGGCTTCATCCTCGGAGATATGGGCGCTCGAGTAGACGTGGCCGGTACCGCGCCGTGTCGGTAGCCCGATATCCCAGATCCAGCCAGCGGTCTGCGCCGTCGAATGGGTGCAGGACTGTATCGCCTGGTCGTCTTCCGTGTAGGGCACCTGCGCCGCAAGGGCGGTGTCGTTGAACAGGTACGCCTGTTGAGACTGGAACGGGATGTCGAAGTGCTCGCCCAGCAGCAGGCTTTTCGTGCCGGTGCAGTCGATAAACAGGTCCCCGGAAATTTCGCCGGCGCGGTCGGTCGTGACCGACCGGATGTCGCCGTTTGCTGCCGCGTTTACCTGCGACACGTTCGCCTCGATGTGTTGCACGCCCAGTTTGCCGGTGCAGTGCCGGCGAAGGAGTCCGGCAAATTTGCCGGCATCCAGATGATAGCCATAGTTCACGACGAAGGCGTATTCCGGCGTCGTGATCTGCTTGGGCGCAAGGCAGTCGGCGAACAATGCCGTCTGCGGCGTCACGGCATCCGCGAAGGGCGGTGCATCGGCCAGCGCCAGCCAATGCGGTGCCAGGTTGGTCTCGGCGTAGTCGGTGGGGACGGTAAACGGGTGGCTGTAGGTGTCGCCGCCGCCGGTGCGCCAGTTGCGAAAAAACGTGCCTTGTTTGAAGCTGGCGTCGCACTCGCGGAGAAAGTCGGTCTCGGACAGGCCAATGCGCTGCAGGGTGGATCGCATGGATGGCCAGGTGCCCTCACCCACGCCAATGGTGGGCACATCCGGGGATTCGATCAGCAGCAGTTCGAACGGTTGCTGCGCTTCCGGGTCGACTCGATGTTCGGCCGCAATGACGCCGGCCGACAGCCAGCCGGCGCTGCCTCCACCCACGATGACGATTCTTGAAATGCGGTCTGTCATGTGCGAGTAGTATCCCATAAGTCTGCGGCAGCGGGCGCTCGGCCAGCAATCGGGAAAATGGATATGACGCGTTTTTTCAGTCGGGCCATTGCAGCCATGGCGGCAGCCGCAGCGTTGCCCGGCTACGCAGGGGAGGGCTCCGGCGCGGATACCGAATGGGCCGTGAATGTGGGCGGACCTGCGTACAGGGCGCTCGATGGCACGGTGTATGCCGCGGACGAGTCAATATCGGGCGGCAAGGTGGGTGGTTTGAATGGCATAAAAGGTTCCCAGGATCCGCTGCTGTATCAGACCTATCGCGAGGGCGACATCGAGATCGCCCACCCGCTCGCGGACGGCCGCTACGACATCACCTTTCATTTTGCCGAGCCGGCCGATGTCGGCCGCGACGAGCGCGTGTTCGCCGCGTTCGTCGAGGGGCAGAAGGTTATCGACGCCCTCGACGTCATGCTGTTCCGCGACGGCAAGGTCCGCTCGGCGCTCACCGTCACGGTACCGAACGTCATCGTCGCGGATGGGGAGCTGAACATCCACTTCCAAGCGTCGCAAAGGCAGCCGGTCCTAAGCGCCCTGCAGGTGCGGCGCAAGAGCGTGCGTGACGAGTCCTGGCAACTCGCCTGGCAGGACGAGTTCGGCGGTCCGGAACTCGATGACTCGAAATGGAGTTACCGGGTTTGGGCGCCGCGCAAGGTCAACGACGAGGACCAGGCCTACACGGCGAGGACGAAGAACGCGCGCGTCGAAGACGGGCACCTGGTGATCGAGGCGCACCGCGAGGATTACGAGGGCGCCCGCTACACGTCCGCCCGCATCCACACGAGCGGCAAGGCGGATTTTCTCTACGGGCGCTTCGAGGTGCGGGCGCAACTGCCGCGGGGCCAGGGCACCTGGCCGGCCGCCTGGATGCTGCCGAGCGACCCGTTTGCCTATGCGACGACGTGCGCTGCCCCCGAGGAGTGGCAAGGCAACGACGACTGCGACGCCTGGCCCAACTCGGGCGAGATCGACATCATGGAGCACGTCGGCTACCAGATGAACCACGTTCACGGGACCGTGCACACGCGTGCCTACTACTGGCGGATGTGGGAACAACGCAAGGGCCGCATCCTGCTCGACGACGTTGCGGGTGAATTTCATGTCTATGCGCTCGAGTGGTCGCCGGAGCGCATCGACGTGTTCGTCGACGACTCGCTCTACTTCACCTACGTCAATGAAGACAAAACCTGGAAGGAGTGGCCTTTCGACCAACCGTTCTACCTGATCCTGAATATCGCGGTCGGCGGCGCATGGGGCCGAGCGGGCGGCCCCATCGACGACTCGATCTTCCCGCAGCGGATGCTGGTCGATTACGTGCGCGTCTATCGCCGATAGCGCCGTTCAGGTCTGGCAGTACTTGCAGTAATAGGTCGCGCGCTGCCCCTGCACGATCGCGGTCACGGGACGGTCGCAGCGGTGGCAGGGTTCGTCCTTGCGGCCGTAGACGTCGAGTTCCTGCTGGAACCAGCCGGCCTCGCCGAAGCCACCGTAGTAGTCCCGCAGCGTCGTTCCGCCGGCGCGGATAGCCCGTTCGAGCACGCTGCGAATCGCACCCGCAAGAGCAATGTAGCGCGGCAGCGCGATACGCCCCGCCGCGCGCTTCGGGTTGATGCCGGCGAGGAACAACGACTCGCTCGCGTAGATGTTGCCGACGCCGACGACGATGTTCGCGCTCATGATGAACTGCTTGACGGCCACCCGGCGGCCGCGCGATTTACGCCACAGGTACTCGCCGCTGAACGCGTCGCCGAGCGGCTCCGGGCCCAGGTCCTCGAGCAGCCAGTGAGCGGCCGGGTTTTCGCTGAAGTGCAGCGAACCGAAGCGCCGCGGGTCGCGGAGCCGCAGGGCGTGCCCGGATGCGAGGCCGATGTCCACGTGGTCGTGGATGCCGGCCGGCGTATCGATCGGCACGATACTGACGTGCCCCGACATACCGAGATGCAGGATGGCCGTCCCGCCGGTCGTGTTGATCAGCAGGTACTTCGCGCGCCGCGCCACCGAGGTGACGGTTTGCCCGGGCAGGCGCTCGTCCACCTCCCTGCTGACCGGCCAGCGCAGCTTGCGCTCGCGAATCGTGACATTCGTGATCGCCTGGCCGACGACGTACGGTTCGATGCCACGGCGGCTGGTCTCTACTTCGGGTAACTCGGGCATGCGGCTAGAGTGCCAACAAACCCGGCCATAAAAAAGCCTGCCGGCGCAGCGCACCGGCAGGCTTCGTCGGAATGGTGCGGCGCCGACTATTCGCCGGTTTCTATCACCAGGCTGCTGGCGTGGAAGTAGCCGTCCGTACCGAGCGCTCCGTAGGCATCGGCAGAGAGGCCCACCTGCACGTCGGCAAACGTACCCTCGGAGATCTCCATTGCGCTCGAGACCAGCGATATCGACGCGTCCTCATTGAGCATCACCTGCACGTCGCCGCCGGCTGTCGTGAGGGTGAACGTCGGTTCCTCGACCGGTGGCGCGATGGTCCCGCTGATCTGCGCCTCGGCATCGTCGCCGTCGATGATGATCAACGCGGCGCGCAGCATCGCGGGATCGCCGTCCGTCGCCGGCGCGATGGTTACGCCTTCGACCTCGATACCCTGGCCGATCGCGAGGCCTGCCGCGCCCACGAGCGCCCCGTCCGGGCCGATTACCTGGGTACAGCCGTCCTGCAGTTCCACCAGGACGTCGTTGCCCTGGCGATCGATCATCAGGAAAGTGCCCGTGTCGTCCGGCAGGCTGTTGACGGTACCGACGACCTGCTCCGCCGGACCCTGTTCGACGACGATCGCGTCGAGCACGATGTCGCCGCCCATGCGGCTGTAGCGGCCGATCACGACGACCTCGTCATTCACTGCGAGCGCCGTGGGTTCCGTGGGAATACCGTCTGCATCGAACACGCAACCGTCGGTCGTGAGGCTGACGTCGATGCAGGTATCGGCGTCGGCCGAGGAGCACAACACGAAGCGGCCGGCTGCGCCGTCGACGATCTCGGTGATCGTGCCGTCGATGCGCGTGAGCTTGTCCGGCGCCCCGGTGTTCGAGAATTCGACGAAGACGACCGGCCGCATGCGGTACTTGCTGTTGCCCGTCTGCACGACGTGAATGGACTTGTTGGCATCCATGTCGAGTTCGACGACCAGCGTCCGCCCGGGCAGCACCTCGAAACCGTTCGGATGCAGCAGGTCGATCTTGCCGTTGGCCGGGAGAGCCGGCGTGTAGACGTTGTCAGGGCCGTCTGCCACGTACTCCACGAGCTCCAGGTTCGTGATCCGCAGGCGCAGCTTGGTATAGACGCCGACGGGCACGTCGTCGAACGCGATGGGCTGGCTGAAGTTCTCGAGATGGAGAAGGTCGATGTGGATGGGATTGTCCGCATCCGAGAACAGGGTCTGCTGGCCGCCCTCGCCACCGATCAAGGTCGCTTCGACGACGTCGAGGTTGATCTCGTCGAGATCGTCCGTCGGCATGTCCGTCAGCAGCAGTGCGACCGTGCCCGTGGCCTGGCCCGGCGGAGCGCCGCCGTCGCCCGAGCCGCCGCAGGCGGCCACGAAAATGGAAAGCGCAAGTAACAATGAAATCGTAACGCGACGGAAATTGACGCAATGGCCAAACATATCAATGCCCCCTGGTCGCCAGCGATTGGCGAAACCGGTCTCTGTTCGTTCGCGGAGTGAGTTCCGCGTTTCTATTTACGTTAAACGGCGGAAATCGCGCAGGGATGCCGGTATCTAACATAATCCGGGCAAAAAAATACCCGCGGCTGTGCGCGGGTATTGCTGGTCCTTGCCTGGCGGCCGGGACGCTTACTTGATCTTCGATTCCTTGTAGACCACGTGCTTGCGAAGCGTCGGGTCGTATTTCTTCGTCTCGAGCTTCTCGGGATGCAGCTTCTTGTTCTTGGTGGCGGTGTAGTAGTGCCCCGTACCCGCACTCGAAACGAGCTTGATCTTTTCGCGATTGCTTTTTGCCATGGTTCGATCCTTCTGGGGGTCAGACGTGCTGGCCCTGGGCCCGCAGCTCGGCTACGACCTTGTCGATACCGCGCTTGTCGATGATGCGCAGGCCCTTGTGCGAAACGCGCAGGCGCACGAAACGCTTCTCGGACTCGAGCCAGAAGCGCTTGCTCTGCAGGTTCGGCAGGAAGCGGCGACGCGTCTTGTTGTGGGCATGGGAGACGTTATTGCCGCTTTGCGGCCGTTTCCCGGTCACCTGGCACACTCTGGACATCACTAAGTCCTTGATTTCACAATTTATTGATTCAAAACACGCCCGCGACGGCGGGCAGCGAGCGGGCCTTTATACCAGCCCCCGAGGGGCAATTCAAGGGCCCGGACGGCGCGCCGCGCTGCCGTCAGAGGAGCCCCCGGCTGGCCAGCGACGTGGCGCCGGCATCGCCGATGATGAGGTGGTCGAGCAGGCGGATGTCGACGAGCTCGAGGGCCGATTTCAGGCGCCGCGTGATGCGTTCGTCCGCCTGGCTGGGCTCCGCGACCCCGGACGGGTGATTATGCGCCAGGATGACGGCGGCGGCATTGACGGCCAGCGCCTCCTTGACGACCTCCCGCGGGTAGACGCTGGTGCCGTCGATGGTGCCGCGAAACAGCTCGTCGAAGCGCAGCACGCGGTGACGGTTGTCGAGGAACAGGCAGCAAAAGCGTTCGTGCGGGAGGTGCCGCAGTTTCGACAGCAGGAACGCCTCGGTGTCCGCCGGGCTGCGGATGCAGGCGCCCGCGGGCAGCGACTGCTCGAAATAGCGCTGCGCGAGCAGCGGCACGGCCCGGAGCGTGGCGAGCCGCGCGGCGCCGACCCCCTCTACCGCGAGGATCGCGGCGCTGTCGGCATCCAGCAGCTGGCGCAGGGAGCCGAAGCGCATGAGCAGCCGGCCCGCGAGGCCGTCCCGCCCGCCGCGGCGGGTGCGCAGCAGCAGGTCGAGCAGTTCGGCGTCCCCCGGTTCGCGGGCACCGGCGTCGTTGATCTCCCCCATGAACGATCCCTGTCATCGGTTCCCTGTGAAACACCGATTAGTCCCTTTTCGGCCTGACGCTACAACCAATCAATCTGGATCGGAGCACGCATTTCTCTGGAAATCGCGCCGAGTGAGGGGCTAAGCTGGACGCATGAACATCGTTCTCGGCATCAGCGGCGGCATCGCCGCCTACAAGACGCCGGAGCTCGTGAGACGGTTGCGCGAGCGCGGCGCGGACGTGCAGATCGTCATGACGGCCTCCGCCGGGGAGTTCGTCACGCCGACGTCGCTGCAGGCGGTCTCCGGGCGGCCGATACGCACGAATCTCTGGGACAAGGAAGCGGAAGCGTCGATGAGCCACATCGAGCTGGCGCGCTGGGCCGACCTCGTGCTCATCGCGCCGGCGACCGCGGAGATCATGGCGCGGCTGGCCGGCGGCGGCGCGCCGGATCTCCTGACCACGCTGTGCCTCGCCACCGAGGCGCCGATCGCGATCGCGCCGGCGATGAACCGGGTGATGTGGGCGAACCCGGCCGTGCAGGCGAATCGCACGACGCTCGAAGCACGCGGCATGAAGATCCTCGGGCCGGATAGCGGTTCGCAGGCCTGCGGTGAGACGGGCGCCGGGCGCATGCTCGAACCCGATGCGATTGCCGCTGCGGTCTGCAGCCCGGAATTGGCCGGCGCCGCGGTGGCGGGCGTGCTCGCCGGCCGCACCGTGCTGGTCACGGCGGGGCCGACCCGTGAGCCGATCGACCCGGTGCGCTACATCACCAATCGCAGCTCGGGCAAGATGGGCTACGCGGTCGCGGCCGCCGCGCACGCGCTGGGCGCGCGCGTGATCCTGGTGAGCGGTCCCGTTGCACTGCCGGAGCCGCGCGGCGCCGAGGTCGTGCACGTCGAAACCGCTGCCGAGATGCATGCAGCAACGCACGCGCGGATCGCGGATGCCGACCTCTTCATCGCCGCCGCTGCCGTGTCCGATTACCGGCCGGCCGAAGTGGCCGCGCACAAGATCAAGAAGACGCAGGACACGATGACCCTCGAACTCGTGCGCTCGCCCGACATCCTCGCGTCGGTGACCGCGCTCGACCATGCGCCGTTCACGGTCGGTTTCGCCGCGGAAACCGAGAACGTCCGGGAGTACGCGCTCGGCAAGCTCGAGAACAAGAAGCTCGACATGATCGTCGCGAACAGGGTCGGCGCCGACTGCGGTTTCGACTACGACGACAACGCGGCGGAGATACTCTGGCACGGCGGCGACAAGGTATTTGCGAAAATGCCCAAGTCCGAACTGGCCGCCGGGCTCATGGATGTCATCGCCGCGCGTTTTCTCGAGGTGCGGGGCGCCGGGAAAAAGCCGCCGGCCATCGTTTCAAACATGGAATGACAGGAACAAGACTTGCGCTCGATTGAACTGAAGATCCTCGACCCGCGTGTCGGCGATTCGATTCCACTGCCGCATTACGCGACGGACGGTTCCGCCGGGCTCGACATGCGCGCCTGCATCGACGATCCCGTGACCGTCGAACCGGGTGCAACCGAGCTGATCCCGACGGGGCTCGCGATCCACATCGGCGACCCCGGGCTGGCGGCGGTCCTGCTGCCGCGCTCCGGGCTCGGCCACAAGCACGGCCTGGTGCTCGGCAATCTCACCGGCCTGATCGATTCGGATTACCAGGGGCAGGTGTTCATCTCCTGCTGGAACCGCGGCTCGGCACCTTACGAGGTCAGCCCGGGCGAGCGCATCGCCCAGATGGTGTTCGTGCCCGTGGAGCAGGTGCGCTTCGAGGTCGTCGAGGAATTCGCCGACAGCGATCGCGGCGACGGGGGCTTCGGGCACTCGGGCACGGCATAAGGCCGACGGCGTGCCCCGGTTCGAGGGGCGGTACGTCGCGGATCCAGCAGGTACAAGAGTAAAGGCACGCCGAGGAAAACGGCCAGCAGCAGAGCCGAACCAATACCAATGCCGGTGTTGGTGAGGCCGAAGCGCGCGCCATCAGGTGCACGACGAAACAGGCGGCCAATACATAGCTGACACCCGCCAGCAGCGTCACGGCCACGATGCTCGCCACTGCCAGGCTCGTCGACAGATGGGCATAGACGCCGGTAACCCTGTCGAACAGCCAGCCCGGTATCGAGAACAACGCGAAGATCGTCAAGCTCGATATGATCAGCTCGAGCTCGTCGGTGCGATCGCGAAGCCGCTCCATTGCTTAGGACCTGGCGCTGCGATTCTCTTCGGGTTGCTCACTGTCCACCTGCGGCCAAGACCTCCGAGAAACCGGTTGCAGGTTGCAGGCTCAGGCGTCTTTCAGCAAGTTTCTGATGTGCTGCAAGCGGCAGGCCAGTTCGTTTTCCAGCGACTCGAGCTCTTCGAGCACGGAGGCGGCAAGCTCGGGTATCGTCTCGCGCGACTGCAGGAGTTCCTTCAGTTCGGCGACCGCCGCGCGCAACTCCGGTGCGGTTTCCAGCACCGCCCGCGATTCCCCCGAGTCATCGGTGATGGTCCGCTGGACACGCGGGTAGTCGTAGCTCCGGGTCGTGGGCAGCAAAGAGCCCGGCTTGCGCTTGTAGAAGATCCGCAGCACGTCGATTCCCGAAATGCTGTTGACGATGTAGCTGCGAATCTCCTCGGGATGGAGGATTCCCATCTGGCTGAGTTGCGGGTACTTGCTCATCTTTTACTGCTCTCCTGGTCTGTCGCCCCGAACGTCCGCATGGTGAACAGGGCCCATCACGCCGTCCCCCGCCGCGCCTCAAGTTCCATGCGAACATCGTGCGCCTTCTCTTCGGTGATCGAGTAGGACGCGATCGCCCAGATGGCGACGCCCGACGCCAGGCAGGGAACGAACGCGTCGAACAGCCGCATCATCGTGATCGCCTCGGCCGACTGGTCGCCGCCGAGATCGACGTTGAAGCCGGTCGCATTAAGCAGCAGGCCGCCGCCGAAAATGGCCACGGACTGGCCCAGCTTCACGACCCACCAGAAGATGGACCCGTACATGCCCTCGCGCCGCTCGTGCGTGTTGAGTTCGTCGGCGTCGACGACGTCGCAGATCATCGACGGCATGAGCGTGAACAGGCCCGCAAGGCCGAAAGCCATCAGGGGTGCGGGTATGAGCACCAGCCAGGGGTTGTCGGGGGTGTAACAGAACCACTTCAGGGCATAGCCGATCATCGAAACGCCCGTCGACACGAAAAACGCGCGGCGCTTGCCGATCTTCGTCGCGAGCCACGTAACGAAGCCGATGACCACCAGCGCGGTTACCGCCTGCAGCAGCCCCGAGTGTCCGACGAACTCGGCGCCGGCGGCCGCGTCGCCGCGAAACACGTAGTAGATGATCACGTAAGACTGGAACGATGCGATCAGGATGAAACCGTTGAATACGAGGAATGTCGCGGCGCACAACTTGAGGAACGGTTTGAACTTGAGCGTCGTGGCGAAGCCGCGCAGGAAATCCAGGATGACCGCGCCCATGCCGCTCTTTTCCCCTGGTTCCGCGGCAGCGCGGTCCTTGAAGCGCTCGCGAAGGAATATGGCGGGCAGCACGCCCATGGCGATCACCACCACCGCGATCATGATCGCGAGATTCGCCGCGCCGTCGACCACATCGTCGAACAGGTTCTTGCTGTACATGATCGCGAGGAAATACGGCGAGATCATGTAGGCGATGTTGCCGATGAAGTTCTGTACCCCCATCAGTCGCGTGCGCTCGTGGTAGTCCGGTGTAAGCTCGTAACCGAGCGCCACCCATGGCGTGGCGTAGATCGTGTAGGCGAGGTAGAAGATCAGCGAGCCGCCGAGGAAATACCAGAAGTAGAACGCTTCGCTCTTGCCGGCAGGTAACTGCCACAGCAGCGCGAAAACGATTCCTACCGCGATCGCCCCGACGAAGATGTACGGCCGCCGGCGCCCCCAGCGCGTCCGGGTGTTGTCGGAGATGTATCCCATCAGCGGGTCGGTGAGCGCGTCGGTCAGGCGCGGCAGGGCGCCCAGCAGCCCGACGAGCGCGGGGTTCATGCCGAGGCCCAGGTTCAGGACGATGATCATGCCGCCGATAGCGGCGGCCAGGATGTTGTTGACGAAAGCGCCGAAGCCGTAGACGAGCTTGAGGCGAAACGGGATACGGTCTTTGTCCGCCGTTGCGTAATGGCTGGGCTGATTCATTGTTGTTTTATCCCCATGCATTGCGGCGAGACGCCAACCTTGAAATGCTGTATCAAATTGACAGCGCTGTCAAACCTTGCTAAGAAGACGGTCTTCGCTGCCGCAGGGCCAGGAACGCCTGCATCCCCCGCTGAACGGGAGAAGTACAGCAATGCACGTCACCGACCGAAGGAGCCTGTTTGCGGCGTGTCTCGGCCTGCTGCTGACAGTCACTATGAGTGAAACCATCGCAAATCCTCCCGGCCAGAAACCGACTATCGACGACCGCATAGAAGCCCTGCTCGGCCGGATGACCCTGGCCGAGAAGGTCGGTCAGATGAGCCAGGTCAACGTCGGTGACAGCCATGTCCACGACGACCTGGCCGACGGCATTCGCGCGGGGCGCGTCGGCTCGGTACTGAACAGCGTCGACGTGGATGTCGTCAACGAGCTGCAGCGCATCGCCGTCGAGGAGAGCCGGCTCGGCATTCCGCTGCTCGTCGGCCGTGACGTGATCCACGGCTTCAGGACGGTGATGCCCATTCCGCTCGGCCAGGCCGCCACGTGGAACCCGGACGTGGTCCGTGAAGGCGCGCGCGTGGCCGCGCTCGAGGCGGCGACGACGGGCGTCAACTGGACGTTTGCGCCGATGATCGATGTCTCGCGCGACCCTCGCTGGGGCCGCATCGCCGAGAGTCTCGGCGAGGATCCGTACCTGGCGAGCAAGCTCGGTGTCGCGATGGTGCAGGGTTTCCAGGGCGAGGATCTCACGTCGGCAGGCACCATCGCGGCCTGTGCCAAGCATTTTGCCGGCTACGGCGCCGCAGAGAGCGGCCGCGACTATGCAACGACCAACATCCCCGAGAACGAGTTGCGCAACGTCTACCTGCGGCCGTTCCGAGCGGCCGTCGACGCCGGCGTGTCGACGCTGATGACCTCCTTCAGCGACCTGGACGGCGTACCGGCGACCGCCAACGAGTTCCTGCTGCGCCGCGTACTCAGGGACGAATGGGGATTCGACGGTTTCGTGGTCAGCGACTGGGACTCGGTGCGGCAACTGCAGATACACGGGCTGACCGCCGACGACCGCGCCTCGGCGTTCGAAGCGGTGACCGCCGGCGTCGACATGGAGATGCACGGCGATGCCTATATCAACCACCTCGAGGGGCTGGTCGAGTCCGGCGCGATCGACGCACAACTGATCGACCAGGCGGTTCGCGGCATATTGCGGATCAAGTTCCGTCTCGGCCTGTTCGAGCGACCGTACACGGACCCGGCGACCTTGCCCCCCATTGCCAATGACCACGCACTCGCGACCGCAAGGCGGGCGGCACTGCAAAGCGTGGTCATGCTCACCAACGAACACCATGTGTTGCCGCTGCAAGCCGGCGAACTGGACTCGATTGCCCTGATAGGGCCGCTGGCGGACGCCCCCTACGAACAACTGGGCACCTGGATATTCGACGGCGACCCCGGCCTGAGCGTAACCCCCCTGCAGGCTATCCGTCGCCTGCTCGGCGACGATGTGGAAGTGCGTCACGTGCCGGCGATGGAAACCACGCGCAGCCGGAGCACCGATGGCTTCGACGCAGCGGTCGAGGCTGCGGCCTCGACCGACGCGACCGTGCTGTTTCTCGGCGAGGAATCGATACTCTCCGGCGAAGCGCATTCCCGGGCGGACATCGGCCTGCCCGGCGCACAGGCGGAACTGGCGCGGCGCGTCCGGGCCACCGGCAAGCCGGTCGTGGCCGTGATCCAGGCCGGCCGGCCGCTGACGCTCACGAACATCGTCGACGAGGTCGATGCCATCCTGTTCGCCTGGCACCCTGGTACGATGGGCGGCCCCGCCATCGCGGACCTGTTGTTCGGTGTCGCGTCGCCGTCCGGCAAGCTCCCGGCCACGTTCCCGAGGATGGTCGGCCAGATCCCGATCTACTACAACCAGAAGAACACCGGCAAACCCCCGACGCCGGAGACCATCGCGCACATCGACGACATCGACCCGCGCGCGCCGCAACTGTCGCTCGGCATGACGGCCTTCCACCTCGATGCAGGGTACACACCGTTGTTCCCGTTCGGCCACGGCCTGTCCTACGCGTCGTTCGAGTACGACAATCTGCGCCTCAGCCGCAGCGAACTGAAGCTCGGTGAAACCCTCACGGTCAGCGTCGACCTGCTGAACACGAGCCGGACCGCGGCTCATGAAGTCGTGCAGCTCTATGTCCGCGACCTCGTTGGCAGCGTCACGCGGCCGGTCCGGGAGCTGAAGGGCTTCCGCCGCGTCTACCTGGAACCGGAGGAGCGCGTGACCGTCGAGTTCGAGCTGCACACGGACGACCTCGCGTTCCACGGCCGCGACATGACCCTGCGGGCCGAACCCGGCGAGTTTCATGCCTGGGTGGGCGGCAGCTCCGAAGCCGAGCTGATGACCGGCTTTCGTATCGTTTCCGATGACTGAACAATCGCGCTTCATGACCACCGTGGCGCTGATCGTCGCGCTCGGCGGTTTCCTGATGGGTTTCGATGCGTCGGTCATCTCGGGCGTCGTCGGTTCGATCGAGCGCGAGTTCCAGCTGAGCAAGATAGAGGTCGGCTGGTCCGTCTCGTCGCTGGCCCTGACCGCGACGTTCGCGATGATGGTTGCGGGACCCCTCAGCGACAGGCTGGGACGCCGCCGCGTCCTCAAGGCCGCCGCCGTCCTGTTCGCGGTGTCGGCCGTGGCGTCGGCCCTGGCGCCGACCTTCATCACCCTCGTCATCGCCCGCATGATCGGCGGCCTCGGCGTAGGCGCGGCATTGATCATCGCGCCGATGTACATCGCCGAGCTCGCACCCGCGGAGGCGCGCGGGCGCCTGGTGTCATTCAACCAGCTGAACATCGTCGTCGGCATATCGGCCGCATTCTTCAGCAATTACCTCATCCTCGTGCTCGGCCAGTCGGACCTCGCCTGGGCCGGGGCCCTGCGCCTCGACGACTGGAGCTGGCGCTGGATGCTGGGTGTCGAGACCCTGCCCGCGCTGGTCTACTTCTTCGCCCTGTTCGCGGTTCCGGACAGTCCTCGATGGCTCGCCATGCGCGGCCGGGAGGAAGACGCGCTGCACATCCTCGAGCGGGTCAGCGGACCCGAGCGGGCGCGGGCGGACCTGCGTGAGATCCACGCCAGCATCAGCGAGGAAGCCGCGGGCGATACTGTCGAGCTCCGGGCGTTGTTCCACCCGTCGATGAAGCTCGTGCTCACGATCGGCATCTCTGTCGGGATCCTGCAGCAGATCACCGGCATCAACTCGGTGTTCTTCTACGCCCCGATGATCTTCGAGCAATCCGGGATCGGGACCAACGCCGCGTTCATGCAGGCCGTCCTCGTGGGCCTGACCAACCTCGTCTTCACGGTCGTGGCGATGGCCCTGATCGACCGCCTCGGCCGCCGGCCGTTGCTGGGGTTCGGACTGACCGGGATTGCCGTCTGCATGCTCGCGCTCAGCTGGGGGTTCGGCTCGGCATCCTACGCGCTGGACCAGCAATCCGTCGAACAGCTTCCCGAAGGCATCGATCGCGCCGCGCTGACCACGGCCCTCGCCGGCAGCACGTTCACCAGCGACGTCGCGTTCCGCGAGGCCGTTTCGGCAGCGGTAGGCGCGGACGTCTACCAGCAGCACGAGGCGGTGCTGGTCAGCACCGCGATCGACATCAATCCCGTCCTGATCCTGTTCGCTATCCTGGGCTTCGTCGCGAGCTTCGCGGTCTCGATCGGTCCGATCATGTGGGTGCTCTTCTCGGAGCTGTTTCCGAACAAGGTGCGCGGCCTCGCCATTTCATTCGTCGGCCTGATCAACTCCACGGTGGCTTTCCTCGTGACCCTGGTTTTCCCCTGGCAACTGGAAAACCTGGGCACTTCGACGACGTTCCTGATCTACGGCGTCATCGCGGTGCTCGGACTGGTCTTCGTCATGCGCATCCTCCCGGAAACGAAAGGCCGATCGCTCGAGCAGCTCGAACAGATCCTGGTGAAGAGATGACTTCAAGACTATTCGCTTGCCTGGCCCTTGGATTGCTCGCTGTTGCCGCCGGCTGTACGGCAGAGGAGGGTTCGAGGGATTTCCTGCAGGAACCCGGCGCGTTGCTTGCGGGCGAGGTCATGGCGGTGGCCTACTCCGGGTTTCGCGAAGGGCAGCACCCGGACCGCGGCGACGGCGCGGTCAACCCGAGCGATGCAGAGATTCTGGAAGACCTGCAGATCCTGGTCGACCATGGCTTCCGGCTGATCCGGCTCTACGATACGGGCGAGAATTCCGTCACGACACTCAGATTGATCCGCGAGCACGACCTGCCGATCCGGGTCCTGCTCGGCATCTGGCTGCGAGCCGAGATCAGCAACCACGAGGGTTGTCCGTGGCTGGACGAGCCGATCCCCGAGGAGCAACTCGCCGCGAACACGGTCGACAACGCCGCCGAGATAGAGCGTGGCATCGCCCTCGCGCGGCAATACGACGACATCGTCGTCGCCGTCAACGTCGGCAACGAGGCGCTCGTCGAGTGGAACGACCACATGGTGTCGCTCGAGAACGTCATCGCCTACGTGCGCCGGGTCAAGGCGGCCGTCGACCAGCCGGTGACCGTGGCCGACAACTACGAATGGTGGATCGAGGACGGCGAGCCGCTTGCCGCGGAATTGGATTTCCTGGGCATCCATACCTATCCCGCCTGGGAGGAGAAGACGATCGACGAGGCATTGCCTTACACGATCGACAACGTGATGCGGGTACAGGCGGCGCTGCCGGGCAAGCCGCTGGCGATCCTCGAGGCCGGCTGGGCGACCACTGCGATCGAGTTCGGTGACCGCGCCAGCGAGGCCAACCAGGCTCGCTACTACGAGGAACTCCGTGAGTGGGCCCGGGCCACGAACACGACCGTCTTTTTCTTCGAGGCCTTCGACGAACCGTGGAAGGGCGACCCGAACAACCCGGCGGGCGCCGAGAAACACTGGGGACTGTTCTTCGAGGACCGGACGCCGAAACAGGTGATGCGGAAATAGCATGGCCGGCAAACCGAACGCGTCGCTGCGGGGCCTTCGTACATTCTGCATTGCGGCCCGCTACGAGAGTTTCCGGGTGGCGGCCGACGAACTGTTCATCACCTCGTCCGCCGTCAGCCACCAGATCAAGAGCCTCGAGGAGGAGCTCGGGGTGAAGCTCTTCGAGCGCGGCAGCCGGGACCTGAAACTCACCGAGACGGGCGCGGCGATGTTCGCCGAGATCGATCCCCTTATCGAGGAACTGGATACCGTCGTCGGCAAGTACCGCGAGGGAGGCAGGCGCAGGTCGATCCGGATGTCGGTGCAGCCGTTCTTTGCAAGCGAGTATTTCATCCCGAGGCTCAGCGAGTTCTCGGCACAGCATCCGGACATCGACATCCAGGTCGACACGAGCGACGAGTCGTCCGAGAAACACCCTGCCGATGCCGACGTGTCCATCCGGCTGTTCAAGTCGCCGCCCGAAGGTACCCGCTCGAACCTCCTGGTACCGCTGCGCCTGGTCGCCGCGGGTTCGGCGGAATTCAAGAAGACGATCAGGCTCGCGGACGGGGCGATCACCAGCAGCTTCCCGCTGATCGTGCACGAAACGTATCCGAAGGCATGGAAGCAGTGGTCGAAGCGCGCAGGCATCAAGCTGCCGTCCGACAGCAAGATCACCCGCCTCGGATCGATGATCGCCGTCGTGCGGGCGGCCGAGCGCGGCCTCGGCGCGGCCCTGGTGCCGGTACCGCTCGCCGACCAGTGGTTCCGCCAGCGCACGATAACCCGGCTGTTCGACGACGAACTCGTCGCGGACGTCAGCTACTACCTGGTGTGCCGGGACGACCGGGCGGATGACGAGGACGTTCGCAGCCTGCGGGACTGGATCCTGCGGGAGTTCGGCGGCCAGGCCTGAATTCTTTTCATCCCAGGGCTGACTTTTTATCGTTTGTAACCACGGAGCGGCGACGCTAATTTGGCAGCGTCGGCCGCAGTTGCGCGCCGGCAGAAGGCAGTCAAACCCCGTGGAGAAAGACCATGTTCAAGAAAGCACGATCAGGACGAGACGCTTTCACGTTCAGCCTGCATGGCATGACGACGATTGCCTCGTTCACCCTGGCGCCGGCCGTGGCCGACGACCGTATCAGGAAGGCCCCGAGCGACCGCCGCGACCGATCCGGTAGCCGCGCTCGCCGGGCGATCCTCCGTGTCGAGGATTTCCTGGCCAGTTATTTCGCACCCGGCTGCGCCCAGGCGCCCCAGGCCTGACCGGACGCGGCAGGCCTGCCGCGCGCCCTCGAGAACTCACCGACCCGGCCCTGGTTGCCGGGCCCGTTCCATTTCGCTCGGGAAACAGGACCATGAGTACACGACATAATTCCACCCGCGACCCGTTCCGGTTCAGCCTTCGCGGGCTGGCCGCGACCGCCTTCGGCGGCGTTCCCTACGCCGTTGGAGACAATGGCATCAACAGCGCGTGGGACCAAAAGTTGCGGGAAACCGCGGAGAAAAGAACGAATTCCGCGGCAGCGGACGAAGCGGCGGCGCTGCGGCGGACCGTTTTCGGTGCCACCGGGTAATTGTATGCATTTGTAACATTCGCTGGCCGGCAGAATTGACAGCGCTGTCATTGTTTGATAATAATTCCCCATAACTCCAAGTGGCGGCAACCGCCAGCTCCGTGTTCAGAGGGGAACGTAACGATGAAGCTTCGCTTGCGAAGAGCCTTGTCAGCTGCCTTGATCCTGGTCGTCAGCACATTCACCGCCGCCTGCACCGACAACGGCCGCGATCCGGTATTCTCGCAGGTAGACACGGTGCCGCCGGCGCCTTCCGGCCCGCAGGGCAACCAGAACATCGACAACCCGACGCTGACCGTCGCCGAGAATTTCCCGGTGTCGCCCGGCGATGCCCTGACGCTGGTCTGGAGCGATGAGTTCGACGGCAGCGCCGTCGACCCCGAGACCTGGTTCTTCGCGACCGGCGACGGTACCGAGGCGGGACTGCCGGGCGGCTGGGGCAATAACGAACTGCAGCACTACCTGCCGGACAACGCGCAGGTCGAAAACGGGGTTCTCAAGATCACCGCGCGGCTGGAATCGATCGAGGGCCGCAACTTCACTTCGGCGCGCATCAATACCGAGGACCGCTTCGCCTTCCGGTACGGCCGCATCGAGGCCAGCATCAAGTTGCCATCCGGGCAGGGCCTGTGGCCGGCGTTCTGGATGCTGGCGCAGGACAGCCCGTACGGCACCTGGGCGGCGTCGGGCGAGATCGACATCGTCGAGGCCGTGAACCTGGACGGCAGCAACGGCAACGAGATCTTCGCCACCATCCACTACGGCGGCGAATTCCCCGCCAACCAGTCCAGTTCCGTCACCTATGTGCCGGGCCCGGACGTGACCGAGGACTTCCATACCTACGCGCTCGAATGGGACGAGACCGAGATTCGCTGGTATTTCGACGATTCGCTGTACGCTGTGCAGAACAACTGGTCCTCGACGGCCGCGCCGTACCCGGCGCCGTTCGACCAGCCTTTTTACATCCTCCTGAACCTGGCGGTCGGCGGTAACTTCCCGGGCTTCGCCATCGACAACAGCGTGTTCCCGGCCACGATGGAAGTGGACTGGGTTCGCGTCTACAGCGGCGAGGATGCCCTCGTCCCGGCGGACCCGGGTATTACGCCGGAAGCCGTCGTATTTGCGACGGACCCGAATGTTACCGAGGACCTCGCGCCGCCGGGTGTGGACAACTTCGGTTCCGGCGCGGCCTTCGATTTCAGCTTCGCCGGCGATCCCGATTTCAGTCCCGCGATGCAGGTGACCAGCGGTGAAGGTTACGGTGCGGGCGTGCACGTCGGTTTCGTGGCGCTGACCGGCTATGCGCCGGGCTTCGCGGCCGGCTTCGAGAATTTCGTCTTCAAGGTCAAGGGCGACCCGGCCAACCTGGCGTCGTTCGAGGTCAAGTTCATCGGTGGCACCGACACCAGCGTCCTGTACGACATTCCGAACTACGCGGGCACGCAGGTCCTCGGCAACGGCTGGTACCAGGTATCGATCCCGATGTCCGATTTTGCGGCGAATATCTCCGCCAACGACGGCTTCCTGCTCGGCCCGGCCGGCGACCAGGCCGCGGCGTTCTCGTTCCTGCTGACCGATATCGGCTTTACGGGGACCGTCCCCGTCGGGGGCACGCCGATCACGCCGGAAGCGGTGGTGTTCGCGACCGACCCGAACGTTACCGAGGACCTGGCGCCGCCGGGGATCGACAATTTCGGTTCCGGCGCCGTGTTCGACTTCACGTTTGCGGGCGACGCGGATTACAACCCGGCGATCCAGGCCACCAGTGGCGAGGGTTACGGCGCCGGCGTGCACGTGGCGTTCGTGGCCTTCACGGGTTACGCAGCGGGCTTCGCCGCCACGTTCGACAACTTCGTCTTCAAGGTGAAGGGCGACCCGGCCAACCTGGGGTCGTTCGAGGTCAAGTTCATCGGTGGCACCGACACCAGCGTCCTGTACGACATCCCGAGCTACGCCGGCGCGGAGTCGCTGGGTAACGGCTGGTACCAGGTGTCGATCCCGATGTCCGACTTCGCCGCGAACATCGCGGCCAACAACGGCTTCCTGCTGGGCCCGCTCGGCGGCCAGGCCGCACCGTTCTCGTTCCTGATGACCGACATCGGCTTTACGGGCACGACCGGCGGCGGTGGCGGTGGTGGTGGTACCGGCAACGTCGTCAATGGCGACTTCGAGACCGGCGACCTGACGGGCTGGGACGTCTTCCCGAACGGCGGCACGATCACGCCGGACAATACGCAGAGCAACGGTGGTTCGTGGTCCGTGCACGTGGTCGCGGGCACGGGCAACAACCCGGTGCTGAAGCAGTCGTTCCTGTTCCCGGGCGCGGTCGCCCCGGGCGACACCGTGAATGTCTCGTTCGACATGAAGGGCACCGCGGCGGACGGCGGCGTCATCTTCCCCGAGCTGATCTCCGAAGGTGCCGGCGGCGCCGCCACGGGCCAGCTCCTCGACACGATCGCCGCGCCGACGGCGGACTGGACGACGTATTCCTATACCCCTGCGGCGGGGGCGGACGTCACCCTGGGTGTCACCTTCCAGCTCGCGGTCGTCTGCGGCGGCGTCCCGACCTGCTCGGCCGACGTCTTCATCGACAATGTCTCCGTGACGCTGCCGTAACCAGGCTGCACCCGAGATCACTGGTGAGGCCAGGAAGAACACTAAATAGTCCTACTAACCAGATAGCTATCTAGAGAATTCGCCCATGCACGCACAAGCACCGACCCGGCTGACCTGTAAAACCACGATCCTGTTTACCGCTTTATTGCTTGCGGCCTGCGGTCAGGGCGACGGGCCGGAGCGCATTCCCGGCACGCCTGCCGAGCCATTGCCGCCGATTCCGCCGGGGTTCTGCGATGTCATCAACTTCGAGATCCTGTGCCCACCGGTGACGATCATCAATTTCAATGGCGGCGCCACGACGGTCATCGACAACCCGGACCCGGCCGGCATCAATACCAGCGATCTCGTCGCGCAAATGCAGAAGTTCCCGGACCAGCCGTTCGGCGGCACGTTGCTGGACCTGGGCGAGCCGATCGACTTCGGCGACGGCGAGGCGTTCACCGTCAAGGTCTGGTCGCCGCGGGAGGTTGCACTGACCTTCAAGCTGGACCAGCAGAACAAGGAGCGCGTACAGAACCACACCGGCAGCAGCACGTGGGAGGAACTCTGTTTCGATTTCTCGGGTGACACGGCCGGCGCGCCGAACCCCGGGCTCACGCTGATCTTCGACAACGGCACGCTCGGCCAGGCGGACACGGACCCGGCCAACTGGACCTTTTTCTATGACGACGTCGCCCAGGTCGCGAGCTGCGGCGGCGGAGGCGGCCCGACACCGCCCGACCTGCCGGTCGATTTCGAGAACATCGTCGACGAGCAGTTCGACGATTTCGGCGGCGGTGTCGTGAACATCATCGCGAACCCGGACCCGAGCGGCATCAACACGAGCAACCAGGTCGCGCGGATGCAGAAGTTCGACGGCGAGGTCTTCGGCGGCAGCACGCTGGCACTGGCCAACCCGATCGACTTCGGCGCCGGCGAGGCGTTCACCGTCAAGGTCTGGGCCTCGCGGCTGGTGCCGCTCTTGTTCAAGCTCGAAGGCCTCAACCAGGAGTTGTCCGTCAGCCACAGCGGCAGCGGAACCTGGGAGGAACTCTGCTTCGACTTCACCGGCAACACGACAGGACCGGACGCAACCGCAATCACCTTCATTTTCGATCTCGGTGTCATGGGCGATGCGGCGAACGATCCCGACAACTGGACCTTCTACTTCGATGACGTCGCACAGGCGGCCGACTGCAGCGGTGGCGGTGGCCCCATTACCGGCACGCCGATCACGCCGGAGGCGGTGGTTTTTGCGACGGACCCGAACCTTGCCGAGGACCTGGCGCCGCCGGCGGTCGACAACTTCGGCTCGGGCGCGGTGTTCGACTTCGCGTTCGCCGGCGACCCTGATTTCAACCCGTCGCTGCAGGTTGCGAGCGGCGAGGGCTTCGGCGCCGGCGTGCACGTCGGTTTCGTGGCGCTGACCGGCTATGCACCGGGCTTCGCGGCCGGCTTCGAGAATTTCGTCTTCAAGGTCAAGGGCGACCCGGCCAACCTGGCGTCTTTCGAGGTCAAGTTTATCGAGGGCGGCACCGATACCAGCGTGCTCTACGACATCCCGAACTATGCCGGTTCGGAGTCGCTGGGTAACGGCTGGTACCAGGTGTCGATCCCGATGACCGACTTCGCCGCGACGATCGCGGCCAACGCCGGCTTCCTGCTCGGCCCGGCCGGCGGCCAGGCCGCGGCATTCTCGTTCCTGCTGACCGATATCGGCTTTACGGGGACCGTCCCCGTCGGGGGCACGCCGATCACGCCAGAAGCGGTGGTGTTCGCGACCGATCCGAACATCGTCGAGGACCTGGCGCCGCCCGGGATCGACAATTTCGGTTCCGGCGCCGTGTTCGACTTCACGTTTCGCGGCGACGCCGATTACAACCCGGCGATCCAGGCCACCAGTGGCGAGGGTTACGGCGCCGGCGTGCACGTCGCGTTCGTGGCCTTCACGGGTTACGCAGCGGGCTTCGCCGCCACGTTCGAAAACTTCGTCTTCAAGGTCAAGGGCGACCCGGCCAACCTGGGGTCGTTCGAGGTCAAGTTCATCGGTGGCACCGACACCAGCGTCCTGTACGACATCCCGAACTACGCCGGCGCGGAGTCGCTGGGTAACGGCTGGTACCAGGTGTCGATCCCGATGTCCGACTTCGCCGCGAACATCGCGGCCAACAACGGCTTCCTGCTGGGCCCGGCCGGCGGCCAGGCCGCACCGTTCTCGTTCCTGATGACCGACATCGGCTTTACGGGCACGACCGGCGGCGGTGGCGGTGGTGGTACCGGCAACGTCGTCAATGGCGACTTCGAGACCGGCGACCTGACGGGCTGGGACGTCTTCCCGAACGGCGGCACGATCACGCCGGACAATACGCAGAGCAACGGTGGTTCGTGGTCCGTGCACGTGGTCGCGGGCACGGGCAACAACCCGGTGCTGAAGCAGTCGTTCCTGTTCCCGGGCGCGGTTGCCCCGGGTGACACCGTGAATGTCTCGTTCGACATGAAGGGCACCGCGGCGGACGGCGGCGTCATCTTCCCCGAGCTGATCTCCGAAGGTGCCGGCGGCGCCGCCACGGGCCAGCTCCTCGACACGATCGCCGCGCCGACGGCGGACTGGACGACGTATTCCTATACCCCTGCGGCGGGGGCGGACGTCACCCTGGGTGTCACCTTCCAGCTCGCGGTCGTCTGCGGCGGCGTGCCGACCTGCTCGGCCGACGTCTTCATCGACAATGTCTCCGTGACGCTCAATGGCGGAGGTGGTGATGTCGCTGCAGCCGGACCGAATCTCTCGCAATAAGAATCCCGGACAAAGAGTAGTCGCTATGGCGAATTCAAGTGTTCTCAAGTGCAGCAAACGGGCCGGCGGCCTGCTGGCGCTGCTGTTCCTGCTGTCTGCCCCGCTGCTCGGATACGCCCAGGTGCACAATGTCGAGACGTACCGCGACGACAGTGGCTGGCGGTTGCGAGTCGATGGCGAAGACTTTTTCGTCAAAGGTGTCGTCTGGGGCTACTCACCCCGCGGGCAGAACTACAGCTACAACCTGTGGGGCGAGCCGGACGACTATATCCGCAAGGTCCTCGACTACGACTTCGGCCTGATGAGGGCTGCCGGGGTCAACGCCATCCGCAGCTTTACCATGATCCCGCCGGAATGGGTGACTTACATCTACCGTGAACACGGCATCATGACGGTCGTCAATCCGCTGATGGGCCGCTATGGCGCTTCGATCGGTGGCCGCTGGGTGCCGAACACGGACTACTCGGACGAACTCACCCGCTCGACGCTCAAGACCGAGGTGCTCGAGATCGTCGAGCTCTACAAGAACACGCCCGGCGTACTGATGTTCGCGCTCGGCAACGAGAGCAACTACGGACTGTCCTGGTCGAGCTTCGAGATCGAGAACCTGCCGGACGGTGAGCAGAACACCGCCAAGGCACGTTACCTCTACAGCCTGTTCAACGAAGTGATCGCGGCGAGCCGCAGGATCGCCCCGGATCACCTGTTCACGATCGTCAACGGTGATATCCAGTACATCGACCTCATCGCCGAGCTCGTGCCCGAACTCGACGTCCTCGGTACCAACGTCTATCGTGGGCCGAGCTTTACGAGCCTGTGGGCCGACGTCCGGGAGAAACTCGATCTGCCGGTGTTGTTCTTCGAATTCGGCAGCGACGCTTTCAACGCCCGCGAGTTCCGCGAGGACCAGGTTGCCCAGGCCACGATCCTCAGGGATCAGTGGCGGGAGATGTACAACAAGGCGGCCGGCAACGGCGAGCAGGGCAATGCCATCGGCGGCTTCGTTTTCGAGTGGCGCGACGAGTGGTGGAAGTTCAAGCAGGAAGAGAACCTCGACGTCCAGGATAACAATGCCTCCTGGTCCAACCAGGCCTACCTGTTCGACTGGGCCGAGGGCAGGAACAACATGAACGAGGAGTGGTTCGGTATCGCCGCGTTGGGGCCGGCCAACTCCGAAGGTGTGTACACGGCACGGCCGAGGATGGCTTACGACGTCCTTTCCGAGATCTGGGCGCTCGATCCGTACAGCAACAAGAAAGCCGCGTTCAACCAGGCGATCAACGACATCAACATGGATTACCTGGCGCTGAAGGGAGAGGTCCGGCTGTTGAAGTCGGAGAACGAGGAAGCGAAGAAGAAGGTCAGTTTTACCGGTGGCAATCTGCGGGGAGAGCTGGCGCTGAGGGGTTTCGAGCAGGACATCACCGAGAACGGCGAGAACGGCGTCGAGTTCTCCGACGGCCAGATGGTGTTCCTCGATTTCGGGTTCCAGCCCACGGACAGCCTGTCCGGCCAGATGTCGCTGAATATCCTCGGCAACGTCGCCCGCAAACGGCCGTTCGAATTCACCTACGGTGACCGCGGCCTCCCGCGGCAGGTCGACAATGCTTCGACGGAGATCCAGGGTGTCGATGTGGAGCCGGTCGTCTTCACCGACGGGGAGCGGGTCGAGATCTACGACTTCAACGCCAAGTACGAAGGCGAGAACTTCGACGTCGAGGCGTTCTACCACACGCCGCGATTCCACTGGGGATACGAAGGCGATTTCTTCGGACTGGTGCATGAAGCCACGGATATCTACGGCATGGATATCTGGAACGCAAAGGCGCCGGAAGGCATCGAGATCGCCGGCAAGAACGCGTGGGGCGGCTTCAAGCTGGTCGCCGGCCCCGAGATTTACTGGGGCGCGAACCCGAAGGCCGTCCTGAAGTACGACTTCGACCTCGCAGGCGTCGAATGGACGTTCATCCATTCCGAGGACGTTGCACGGCAGGGGCAGGGCGCCAATGCCACCGAAGCAACAGAGCGGCAGTCGCGCCAGACCACGCTGTACGCGAGCAAGGACTTCGGCAACGGCTGGGAACTCGAAGTGGGCGGCATCATGTCGGCAACCGAGAAAGTCGATGAAGTCTTCGACTACACGGACGGCAACGGCAACATCTTCGTCGACCAGATCGAGTTCGAAGACACGCTCGGGTTCAAGGCCAAGCTGACCATGCCGCTGTTCGGCACCCAGACGTACGTTTCCGTGCACCATGCCGGCCTTGTCGCCGACGGTGGCCAGTACCACAAGACCTTCGGTGTTACCGACCCGAGCCGCCTGCCGTATTCGGGCCTGGGCAACAAGGAAGAATACGAGCTCGGCATGCTCATGAACTTCGGCGACATCATGGTGTTCCCGCGCTTCCTGTACCGCGACAACCTGGTCGATGCCAATCCGTTCATTGCTCCGGATATCAATGGCGGCATCCTCAACCCGGGCCTGTCCCCGCGTGACAGGGACAATGACCCGTTCGCGGTTCTCGCCAACCGGGAAGCGCGGTCCGCGGAGCTGTTCGTGGCCTACGACCCGACCGGTGCGACGCACTTCTGGAGCTGGGACAACGACTGGAAGGAAGATGCGAAATTCGCCTTCGACCTGGGTGGCACGTACACCGAGTTCCCGACGTTTACGGACGCGAACCTGTTCTTCTTCGAGCCGGGCGGGAGCAACGCCTCGTTCGGCCGCGGCCTGCCCGCCGAGGATGTCTGGGCCGCTTCGAGCAGGATGGTCTTCAACCCGAGCCCCGGCCGCAAGTTCATCACGCGGTTCGTGCGCGGCTTCGACCAGCCGACAGGCGATCCCGAGGGCGGCACGCGCGACTTCTGGGAGTTTCACTACAAGGTCCTGCTCGGCCGTCACACGATCGAGGGCTTCTACCTGAAGGATGCCTGGGGCCCGTATGATTTCTATCGCCAGTTCAATATCACCTATCCCGAGCAGTTCAAGATCGACTACTCGATCCTGCTCGGCGGTACCAGCGGCAGTTTCACGTCGCTGCGTGACGAAGTTCGCGCCACACGCATCGGTATCCGGGCGATCTACCGGTCGTTCGACGAGAATTCTCCGGAAGACGAGTGGCTCGGGGGCGTCAATGACTGGGGATTCCTGACCGTCGTTTATTTCACCTATGAATTTGGTGGCTAGGCCAGCTACAAGGCAAGGTATTACAACTATGAGAAAGCTGATTCGAATAGCGCCAGGTGCGCGAGTTCTCCGGAACCTCGGGACGCTGATCCTCGGCCTCGCCGCCATGGCCGTTGCCGGGTGCAGTGACGGGACCGCGGACCGTGACGGCCGCAACGTCAACGCAATCGTCCTGCCGACGGACGTTGTACTCGATCTCGCCTGCGAGAACGTCGGCGTTCACCCGGAGACCTGCGTACTTGAAGACCCGCAGAATCCGTTCGTCAACGTGCCGATCATCGAGTTCGACGTCAACAACCCGGGCGGCGACAACAAGTTCGAGCTGTTCAACTCGATTCCGGCAGGTCCGACCGGCGCCAAGGCGCGGTTCTATTTCTGGGCCACGGCCCTGGCGCGGAGACCGTCGGGCGAGAACCAGTTCTACACGGCGCTCGCATTGCACGAGCTGTTCGACGCGAACAGCAATGTGCTGTCCAGGGACGAACTGGTCCGGGCACAGGCGCTGAAGGCCTATCGCTCGGTACTCGACAATTTCTTCGGCTCGGTGACGGTCTTCACCTGCTGCCCGGCAGCGAGTCCCGATGGCGAGCCGGTGCCATTCCCGGTGTCGCTCAATGAACTGACCGCGGACAACCTGTTCCGAACGGATGCGACCGGCTTCCTGCGGCTGGTCGAAGGCGATCCGATTCTCGTCCTGTCGCTGTTGCTCGACTGGGGCTACACTTACCGGCCGGCGAATCCCCCGAACTTCGACGACGGCGTCGTGACCGTGATCGAGGGCTAGGCCGGCAGGACGACGATACCGATGGCCTTATGGACAAAAGCCCTGTGTATCGCAGGGCTTTTTCTTTTGAGCAGTGATCTCATGGCAGACGCTATCCCTGTCGAACTGAAGCGCACCGAGGCCGGGTGGCAGCTGCTGCGCGGCGGGAAGCCGTATTTCATCCGCGGCGCCGGTGGCTCGGGTCCGCTCGACCAGCTGGCGGCGGCGGGCGCGAACTCGGTCCGGAGCTGGGGCGGTGAAGCCGGCATCCTGCTCGATGAAGCGCATGCACTCGGCATGACGGTGACCGTCGGTATCTGGCTCGGCCACGAGCGCCACGGCTTCGATTACAGCGACGCGGCGCAGGTCGCGGCGCAACTCGAGGAAGCGCGCCAGACCGTCCTGCGCTACAGGGACCATCCGGCCCTGCTCCTGTGGGGTGTCGGTAACGAGATGGAAGGCTTCGGGGACGGCGACAACCCGGCCGTCTGGCGGGCCGTCAACGACGTCGCGGCGATGATCAAGGAACTCGATCCGCACCATCCGACGATGGCGGTTACCGCGTTCGTGCACGGCGAACGGATCGAATTCCTGCACCGGCGCAGCCCGGCCATCGACATTCACGGCGTGAACGCTTACGGCGCCGCACAGGTCGTTCCGGAGTACCTCAGGGATGGCGGAGCGACGAAACCGTACGTGCTGACGGAGTTCGGTCCGTTAGGTCCGTGGGAGTCGCCACAGGCGGACTGGGGTGCACCGTTCGAGCAGACGAGTACCGCGAAGGCCGGGTTCTACCGCGAGAGTTACGAGAAAGGCGTCGCAGCCGCGCCCGGGATGGCGCTGGGTGCCTACGCGTTTCTCTGGGGGCACAAGATGGAAGGCACGGCGACCTGGTTCGGCATGCTGCTCGACGATGGCTCGCAGACCGGCGCCGTCGATGCGATGACCGAGATCTGGTCGGGGCGGCCCCCGGCGAACCTCGCACCGACGGTCGAGCCGATCCTCGTCGACGGCGCCACGCGCGTCGAACCCGGCCAGTCGATCGAGGTCTCGACGGTGCTGGCCGACCCCGAGGCCGGCGACCTGGAGGTCGAGTGGCTGCTGCGCCCGGAGTCCGGCGACTACCAGACGGGCGGCGACTACCGGCCGTCGCTGCCGGCGATCGAGGGTGCGGTCCTCGAAGCCCGGACCGACGGGGCAACCGTTCGCATGCCCGACGAGCCGGGGCCGTACCGGTTGTTCGTCTATGCGCGGGATGGCGCCGGCAAGGCGGCGACCGCTAACGTGCCCCTGCTGGTCGAGGGCCGCGCGAGAACACACCTGCCGTTCCCGGTCTACGAGGAGCAGTTCGAGGGCATGCCCTGGGTGCCGTCGGGGTGGATGGGCGGCGTCGAACACCTCGCCCTCGACGGCAACCACGCCGGGAATCCGTTCGAGGGGCGCGCTTGCGTGAAAATTCGCTACGCGGGCAAGTATGGCTGGGCAGGAATCGCCTGGCAGCACCCGGCCGACAACTGGGGCGACCAGGAGGGCGGGTTCGACCTCGAGGGTGCGGACGAACTGGAGCTCCGGGCACGCGGCGAATACGGCGGCGAGAAGGTCAGCTTCGGTGTCGGCCTGATCGAGAAAGACAAGGCCTTCCCGGACTCGGCGACCACGAAGATCGACGGGATCGTGTTGAGCCGGGAATGGCAGCGCTACCGCATCCCGCTGCAGGGCATGGACCTGTCGAGCATCAAGACGGGCTTCGTGGTGACCCTCACCGGCCGCAGGACCCCGGTGACCGTCTACCTGGACAGCATCCGCTTCATTCGCAAGTAGGGCCGCTCCAGTTGCTGTTGCGCCGGTCGCGCGGCGCACACCGCGCTCAGGCGGTCTGCAGCAATTCGGCGTAGCGGTCGCGCATCACCAGTTTCGGTACCCGGTTCACGTCGAACAATCCCCAGTGTTTCTCGGGCTCCAGCGGGTCCGGCGAGCCCTTCCACGGCTCGTCGAAGGCCTCGAATACGAAGGTCAGGATGTTCTCCGCGGTCGTCCATTCGATCAGTTGCTCGTAGTAACTGGCCTGCAGTTCCTCGGAAGCGTTGTGCGGGTCGATGCCGCGGCCGTTGGCAGCGGTGGTCCAACCGGCCTCCGTGATCACGACCGGCTTGCCGGGATAGTGATCCACGACAGACTGGTAGTTCTGCCGGGTGAAATCCAGGGCATCGTGAATCGACCGATACTCCCAGGCCGGGTACGTGTGTACCGCGATGAAGTCGAGTTCTTCCGCCAGCGGTTCGAGCTTGTAGGTCCACGGAACGTAGTTCTCGCAGAAGGTGACCGGCTGCGCGATGCTCTTCTTGATTTCCCTGACGTAGGCGACGAGCGCTGCTACGGGCACCATGTGGTCGGTCCACTCGACGCTGGCCTCGTTGCCGACGGAAACGGAGAACACGATGTCGTCGAAGGCGTTGGCGAACTCGACCAGGCGCCGAACCTCCTCGCCATTGGCCCGCCTGTTCGCGTCGAGTACGTCGTCGCTGAACTCCGCGCCCCACGGGCAGTGCGGGTTGCTCATCTCGGCCGCCATGTCGAGCCCCAGCATCACCTTGAAGTGCAATCCCTCGTTGCGAATGACCTTCAGCACGGTCTCGGCATGTGGACTGCAGTCGTAGAGCCGCAGGTACCGCCAGTTCTTCGCGAGAATCAGCAGGTCTTCGCGGACCTGCTCGTAGGAGGGAAAACGGCGCTCGTGCGGGCTCTGGCCGTCGCGATAACCCGAGTAGCAGATGGCGTTGCCGTGCTCCAGGCCCAGCGCACGCATCGCGCAGGCACGGCCGTTGCTCGTGTCAGCCATACTTGGGGTTTCCATCCTTGTCCCACAGGCCCCAGTAAGCGCCGACGTCACCCTCGGCATCGACCTTCCATGCCTCGTCGAACGACGAGAAGTAGAAGATCTCCACGCCGTCCTGCTCCGCCCATTGGCAGGTGTCGATGAAATACTTGATGGCGTTTTCGAACGACGGCACGGCGCCATCGGTCGGCGTGCCGATATTCGGCCAGCCGGTTTCGGAAATGATGACGGGCTTGCCGTTCGCTGCCCGCTGCGCCCGGCGGTACATCTCCTTCATGTAGAGCAGCGCATGCTCGGCGGGGCAACCCTCCCAGAAGGGGTAACAGTTGGCGAGAACCACGTCGCAAGCCGCGGTGATGCGCGGGTGAACCTCGAATTCGAAATAGGCGTCGACGTAACCCACCGGTACACCCGACACGCCCTGCCGGGCGCGATCGATGTAGTCGATCAGTTCGTCCTCGGTGAGATCGCCCCGCAACAGCACTTCGTTGCCGACGCCCAGGATATCGGCGTGCCCGGCGTTGGCGATCTCGATCGCGTTGGCCAGTTCGATCTCGTTTTGTTCCTTGTTGCCGTCGAGCCAGACCCCGACCATCGTCTTCAGGCCATTCTCCCTGGCAATCGCGGGAATCAGCTCGTTACCCTCGCTGCAGGAAAACGTCCTTATCCACCGGACATGGGGCTGGATGATGGCAAGCCGCTCGCGGACCTGGGCGGCGCCGATCTGGGTACCCGGGCCCTGGCCTTCGACGTAAGGACTGAACGACAGGCCATGGATCTTCGCATCGAGAATCTTGCGAACCAGGCTCCGCAGGTCGGTTTCCGACATGCCGGACAGGTTGATACCCGCCAGCGACAATTTTCTCTGGTAGAGATTCGACATGGGAGTTCCTTCAGCCGGCGAACAGGTTGCTGCTGTTGAGTACTACATGGAGCGACCGGAGCCGGCCGCTGCGCTCGAAAATGGCCGTGCTGTCCGCGGCGGACAGGGCAAGGTCGTGCGTCGTTTCCTGCGAGCCGTCATTGCGGGTGATCGTCAGCGACGGCTTGCGGCCGTCGTCGAGCGAGTAGATCACCGGCACCTGGCACCAGGTGAACGCCAGTCCGTGTGCCGGTACAGCTATGTTCTGCCAGTTGCCGTCGACGTCGAGGTAGCAGAACTCCCGCCGCTCGCGAACGAACTCCCGGGAACGCAACAATGCGGGACGGATCCGGACGCGGCCTTCGCTGACGCGGATGCCGAGCTCGCCGAACCGGGTGAGGATTTCTTCCTTCACCTGCCCGGTCATGCCGGGCTGGCGTGCTCCGCTGTGCTTCGGTGTATGCGAGTACGGATCCGTCGGGAACGCGCCGTACTCGACCGGCGTCTTGTTGAAGCCGATGCCGCCGCGCACGCGGTAATAGAGTTCGCCCAGGCGGCGGCATTCGGCCGCATCCGCACCGCCATCGACGGCCGCGGTGAAGTTCTCTTCCACGGCGAGCAAGAGCTTCGACACCATGTGCCAGTAAATACAGCCCAGTCCCTCGAAGCCGAACATCGTGCCCGACCGGCCCGTGAACACCTGGTGATTGAACACGCTCTCGAACAACTCATGCAGGGGTTGCCGCGCCGCCTCGACCTCGTCGCCGCAGGTGTCCGCAAGGGCGTCGAGCGCCGCTTGCAGGTCGCCCGCGTTGGCGAACTCGGCATTGAAGCGGAAGTGACCTTCCGCGTCGCGAAGCACGAGGCGCTCGTCACCGGCGTCGACCATGCGCTGCAGGAACGGGATTGCGGCGATGGCCGCAGCCGGGATACGGTTCTTCTCGAGAAAGCCCGGCAACTCGCGATCGGGATACAACATGAACGACGACTGGTCGGCGCGGTAGACGTCGCTCGCGAACAGGTTCTCGAGAAGGGTAATGGCCTTCCCCGGGACCATTGTGCCGGCACTGAGCGCCGCGACCTGGCCTTCCAGCATCGTGTACAGGGTGCCGAGTTCCAGCCTGTCGCCGCTGACGTCCAGCGTGTTGTAGGCATGGTATAGCCCATCGTCGCGAACGTTGACGCCGATGCTGTGATCGATTGCCGCGATCGCGTTGTCGAGCATGGCGACGACGGCATCCAGCGGCTGGTCGATAGTACCGGCGAAAACACCGGCCGAGTATATCGCGAGCCTGTGGCGACTGGCGGCCTCGCCCAGTTCGGCGAGCAGTCGGTATCGCAGTTCCGCATCGAGCGGATGCGCGCCGAGCTGCGGGCGCGCGTGCGCGAGCGCCGACGCCGTCGTGGCAAGCCAGTGACCGACCTCCTTCGACAACGTGAAGCTGCCGGATTCATGTTCGAGCAACTTCCTGAGGAAGCGGGTGTAGCGCCGCATGTAATAGAGCGTCACCATCGACAAGCCCTGGCCGACGAGCGCGTTGTTCGCGTCATTCCACTCGGGGCGCTGCGTGTTCATCCAGATGCCGCCGTCGACGACCAGGTTGCCCAGCTTCGCCAGCAGGGGCACCAGCAGCTTCTCCAGCAGGTTGACCTGGTAGACATCGCCCTCCGCGTCCAGCAGCAGCTTGCCGTCCGCTCCCAGCGCGGCGACGCGGTCCTCGATCTTCTCGGCAAGATGCTCGTCGAAGTCAACCGTGGTCTTGGGGTCCGCCAGGAGCGCCTCGAATGGCCGGATGCGATACGGCACGTTGGCATAGGAAAATATCGGCTGATACAACAGCTCGCGCAGGCGCGTCGGGTGAAAGCTGCTGGAGAGTTCCAGCAGCTTCTGCAGGTAGATGATCTGGTGATCGCCCCAGTAGCCGATGTAGCTCCAGGGATTGTCGGGCTCCTCGACCTCCCAGTCGATGCCCTCCTTGGTTATCCGGTAAGGGTTGTAGCCGTCGATCGTCGAGGCGTTGACGAATTTCGCGATGATGTTTTCGACGAACTCCGGGTAGCTGAAAGCAAGCGCTTCCCAGTTCTGGAAAATGTCACGCCAGTTCCCTTCATAGGACAGGAGCGGCTCCCCCGCCTCGTCGCGCAGGTCGATCGAGAACTGGTTCCAGGGCCGGCTGGGGTCGCCGTGGCGGCGCCCGAAACGTATGGGCAGGTATTCGCAACACAGCCGGAGGAGCTGCGCATCGCCATGGTCCGCAATGATCCTGCGAAGCTCGGCGAACGTGAGTTCGTGCGGCAGGCTCTCCAGCAGCGACTGGTTGCGGCTGTAAACGCCGCGGTTGAAATGCCGGATGGTGTTGCAGAAATCCCGTGCCGGCACGGTGTACTGGTCGCTGAACAGGCCGCCGCGCAGGACGTTGAAGAGGACGTTCGCGTAGTGGTGAACCGATACGTTCTCCTCGGCCGTGAGCTGGAAGGCGTCACAGCTCGCCATGAGCCTCGCGAGCGCATCGCTTCCCGCGCCGACCGACTCGTCGAGCGCCGCCGAGACGAAAGCCGGCGAGCGCAGCTGCCGGCGCAGCGCAACGATCTCCGCCTGGGATTTCTCGATGTCGGCGACGATCTGCCAGCGTCTCGATTCGTTGCGGGCGAGCGGCATCGTCGCGTTGACGAAGTAGGCGCCCCTGACGCCGCGTTTGTGCCGTTCCTGCGTGACGTCGCCACCACGGCGAAACTGCCTGAGCTGGCGGGACGACACCAGCACGGTCGGCGACTCCAGCCCAAGGCTGTAAACGACGTTGGCTTTGAGCGACTCGCAGGGCTCGGCGCGATCGGTAATACCGGAGTACAGGGCGAACAGGGCCAGGCCCGTGTCTGCATCGAGCTCCGTCCACTTGTAGGCATCCACGAGATTGCTCGAGTTCGTCTGCGTGAAGCGCGGAGTCCCGGCCGGGAGAACGTTCTGCAGCCCGTCGAGGATCTCGACGGTGATGCTCTTCCCCGACGCGTTACGCAGTTCGCATTGCCGGGTGAAGCCGTGTGAGTCGCTCGTTGCCCAGGTGTACCGGAACTCGAGCCCGAGATCGTGGTTGATCTCCTCGAAGCAGATCTTGTTACCGAGGACGTTCTTGTACAGGTTGCGGCCGATCGCGTAGCGGTCGATGTGCTCGAGATTGAACGGTTCCCAGGTGTGCTGCCGCCCGTCGGCGACCAGCCGCACGATCGTCCTCGGCCCGGTGTGCGGCCAGCTTTCATGGACCTTGTCGACCGTGACGTACGGGAACAGCGCCGTGTCGGGCGAAACCCGGCCGGCCGTCAGCCCTCCCGTGGACGACACGAACAACCAGTGGTCGGCGCTCGATATCACGCTGACGAAGAACGGGCCCATCTGGTCCACGTTCCGAATCGCGTAGTAACGCTCTCCGCCGAAGTCGACGAATTCACCGCTGACTTTCGTGCTGCCGCTCTTATCGATATCCAGGACGGTACTCAAGATCAATCCCCAGGTTACTCAACGAGAATCAGGGCCCCGAAAAGGCCGGCGTCGATATAGCCCCGGTCCTTCGGTCCCGACAACACGACTTCGGAGCCGATGAAATTTTCGCGCAGTTCACTGCCATCGTTGTCGCAGTAGGCGACCATCAGGCCCATTACCTTGCCGGCGGTCAACGTTACCGGCTCGTTCGCCTCCGAACCGTCGATGTAGGCGTCGGTGTAGACGTCGATCGCGACTTCCCACACGACCTTGTCGCCGTGTTGCTTCCAGTTGCTTTGTACGTGGTGGGAGTAGTCGCGCGGACGCTCGTCGGTTCCCAGGTCGATGGCGCGGTTGTCGAGCGAAAAGTGGTACGCGAACGCATTGTGATTGAAGCGGTGCTCACCGCCGGAGTGGTCTTCGTCCAGGAAGATCTCGAGACAGTCGTCGTCCCAGTACTGCACGAGCGGATCGCGGTGCGTATCGATCAGCACGTCGTCCGTGAATTCGACCAGCAGGTAAATCCGCTCCGCAGTCCAGGTGACCTTGAATCGCCCCTGGAAATCCTCGGGCAGGTATTCCGGGCCCAGCCAGCGGGCGTCGATGGGCTGCCAGCGCGCGCGTTGCCAGGCCGCATCATCGGGCATGCCGTCGACGCGCGGCGCCGTCGCCGCCAGCGGGGCACGGTAGGTCGTCCGCTCCGCGTAGTGCGTCTCGATGTCCGGTCCCTCCGCTGCGGCTGCGAATGCGGGCAGCGCGGCGGACAGGCAGGCAATTAGCCGATAGTCGTTCAACATGTCGTATCCAGCAGGAGGCACGCCGCCGTCACAGGTACATTCTATTTGTAATTGACAGCGCTGTCATCAATAATAGTCGTTCCGCCGGCCCGTGTCTAATGGAGGGTACCAACGAATGAGGAACAGCCTTGCGATGCTCCTGCTGGCCACGATGCCAGCGCTCTTCCCGAAGGCCTGGGCCGACGCTCCCGGCGGGCTCGTGTGGGCCGCGAACGTCGGTGGCCCGGCTTATGTCGCGGCGGACGGCACGCCGTACGAGGCCGAAGCGTCGGTGCAGGGTGGCACGGTCGGCCGCATGCACGAAGTGAAGGGGTCGCAGGATCCGGACCTCTACCGGAGCTACCGCGAGGGTGACGTACGCGTCGATCGCGCCGTGCCCGATGGGACCTACGACATTACGTTCCATTTCGCGGAACCCGGGGACGTGACCCCGGGGCAGCGGGTCTTCGACGCGTTCGCCGAAGGCCAGCGGGTGATCGACGACCTGGACGTGATGTTGTTTCGCGATGGCAAGGCGATCTCCGCGTTGACCGTCACGGTGCCGGGCGTCACCGTGAGCGATGGCGAATTGAACATCCGCTTCGACGCATCCGCGGGAGAGCCCGTGCTGAGCGCGCTCGTCGTCCGCAGCAGGCAGGCGCCCGCCGGGGACTGGGAACTCGTCTGGAGCGACGAGTTCGACGGCGAGGCGATCGACGCGACGAAATGGAGTCCGAACATATGGCCGGCGCGCAAGGTCAACGACGAGGACCAGGCCTACACCGGGCGCGACAAGAACCTGCGCATCGAAGACGGCATGCTCGTCATCGAGGCGCACCGGGAAGATTACGAGGGGGCGTCATACACCTCGGGACGGCTGCATTCGGCCGGCAAGGGAGACTTCCTCTACGGGCGTTTCGAGGTACGCGCCAGGCTGCCGCGCGGCCAGGGGAGCTGGCCTGCCATCTGGATGCTGCCCAGCGACCCGTACCGCTACGCGACGACCTGCAAGGCCGGTGAGGACTGGCAGGGAAGCTCGACCTGCAATGCATGGCCGAACTCGGGCGAGATCGACATCATGGAGCACGTCGGCTACCAGATGAACCACGTGCACGGCACCGTGCACAACGAAGCGTACTACTGGGTGAAGTGGGAGCAGCGCAAGGGCCGCATACTGCTGGACGCGGTCGACGAGGAATTCCACGTCTATGCGCTCGAGTGGTCACCCGACCGCATCGACATCTTCGTCGACGATGCGCTCTATTTCACCTACGTGAACGAGGGCGACGGCTGGAATGCCTGGCCCTACGACCACCCCTTCCACCTCATACTGAATATCGCGGTCGGCGGTGCCTGGGGTCGCGCCGGCGGTCCCGTCGACGACTCCATCTTCCCCCAGCGGATGCTGGTGGACTACGTGCGGGTATTCAGTCGAGGCCTTTGAGCGCCTTGAAGCGGTTGATGTCGCCCTCGAAGCGGGAAACCATCTGCTGCTCGTCGTCCTGGAACTTGCGCAGGTTCTTCTCGTGCCGCGCGATGGTCGCCTGCGTCTCGTTGATGTCGGCGACGAGGTCGTCGCTGATCAGCGGCGCATCCGGGTCTTCGCTGTAGGGACGGTACCTCGACGCTTCCCGCTTCAGCTTCTCCAGCCGCCGCTCGAGATTGCGCAGGTACAGCTCGGTGACGCGCGACTGCGCCTGGAACAGCTCGATGCGGCGGTCGCGGTGCATGACGATCTCTTCGACCGTCAGGTAGGTCGCGAGCAGCGCCTTGTCGGCACGGACCTGCAGTTCCTTCTGCATCTGCAGCTCTTTGGCCTTGGCCTCCGCGGCCAGCTGCTCCTCGGTCTTGCGGCCCTCGAGATGCTCCACCGTGACGGCATGCTCGTTCAGCACCTGCTTCGGCAGGTCCGAGTACTCGGGCGGGATGCTGTCACCGTAGTGAATCTGGCCGTCTTCGTCGACCCAGCGGTACACGCGTTCGTGCTCGCCGGCGAGTGCGGCGGCCGCCGCAAGCGCAATGAGGAAGCCTGTGGTTACTGCGGTTTTAATCATGCGCCCAAATATGCCATGACGAGGCATCCGGAATTGCGAACCAGTTCGCTTTTCAGAGCTTAGTGCCGGTGCCGCATTCTGTAAACTCCGCTGCGCCCCCCCCTCAGGCGCCGACCCCGTACCTGCGGCGATATTCGACGACCGGGCCCGCAAATTCGGCAAACTCCCCCGATTCCTCCAGTGCGTCGATGAGGTCGTCGAGCGCAATGATGCTGACGACGGCGATGCCCTGCGACGCCTCGAGCTCCTGCACCGCGGACAGGGCGCCCTGGCCGCGCTCCTGCCGGTCGAGCGAAATGGCGAGACCGGCCACCTCCGCACCGGTCGCGCGGATGATGTCGCACGCCTCGCGCACGGCCGTGCCGGCGGTGATCACGTCGTCGACGATGAGTACGCGGCCGGCCAGCGGCGCGCCGACGACGCTGCCGCCCTCGCCGTGCGCTTTGGCCTCCTTGCGGTTGTAGCACCAGGGCACGTCGATGTCGTACTGCTCGGCGAGCGCTGCCGCGGTGAGTGCCACGAGCGGGATGCCCTTGTAGGCCGGCCCGAACAGGACGTCGAACTCGAGCCCCGAGTCCGCGATCGCCGCCGCATAGAAGCGGCCGATCCGGGCGGCGGCGTAGCCGGTGTTGAAGAGCCCGGCATTGAAGAAGTACGGGCTGAGGCGCCCCGACTTCAGCGTAAACTCGCCGAACTTCAGCACACCGAGTTCCAGCGCCAGGTCGATGAATTCCTTCTTGTACGCTCGCATTCGCTCCGTCCCGCCCCGCGCTTCTGTATCATGGCCGCCTCCGGCCGCGGCGTCGCGGAGTATGCCACATCATTTCTGACCAGGAAGGAGGGACGGTTTGTTCCGTGTTATCAGCCTGAATGCGAACGGCATTCGCGCGGCGGCGCGCAAGGGGTTTTTCGACTGGCTGGCCGGGCAGGATGCGGACGTGGTCTGTATCCAGGAAACCAAGGCGCAGGCCCACCAGCTCACCGATGCGTGCTTCTCGCCCGCCGGGTACCACTGCTACTACGAGGACGCGGTCAGGAAAGGTTATAGCGGCGTTGCCATCTACACCCGGCACGAACCGAAGCAGGTACTGCGCGGATACGGTGACGAGGAGTTCGATGCCGAGGGCCGTTACATCGAGGTGCAGCTCGGCGGCATCAGCGTGGTGTCGCTGTACCTGCCTTCCGGGTCGTCCGGCGACGAGCGCCAGCAAGCCAAGTACCGCTGCATGGATTCCTTCACCGAGCACCTGAAGAAACTGCAGCGGCGGCGCTCGGAATACGTGATCTGCGGCGACTGGAACATCGTGCACAAGGAACAGGACATCACCAACTGGAAGTCCAACCAGAAGACCTCCGGGTGCCTGCCCGAGGAACGCGCCTGGCTCGACAAGGTGTTCGGCGAATACCGCTGGGTGGACGCATTCCGGACGCTCGACCAGGCGCCCGACCAGTACACCTGGTGGTCGAACCGCGGCCGCGCCTGGGAGAAGAACGTCGGC
This sequence comes from uncultured Gammaproteobacteria bacterium, assembly GCA_963712755.1. Taxonomy (GTDB): domain Bacteria; phylum Pseudomonadota; class Gammaproteobacteria; order Steroidobacterales; family Woeseiaceae; genus UBA1847. The sequence continues at coordinate 164,557 of CAVQIY010000004.1, forward strand.
TGGCGCATCGATTACCATGTCGTCTCGCCCGGCCTGCAGGACCGCGTGTTGCGCACCGAGATCTACAAGGAGCAGCGTTTCTCCGACCATGCGCCGCTCATCATGGATTACGACTGGCACGATGTCGGCTGAGGAGCGCATCGGGCCCCGCGAGGGCTCCCCGGGGTATCGCTATTACCTGCAGCAGCCGGTCATCGTGATGTTCCTGCTCGGCTTCTCCGCGGGCCTGCCGTTTCTCCTCGTGTATTCGACGCTCTCGGCGTGGCTGAAGGATGCGGGCCTGCAGATGAGCACCATCAGCACCTTTGCGTGGCTCGGCTTCGCCTACAGCCTGAAATTCCTGTGGGCGCCGTTCGTCGATTCGCTCCCCGTGCCCGTCCTGACGCGGCTCATGGGCCGCCGCCGCAGCTGGATGCTGCTGGCGCAGGTGGCGATTGCGTGCGCATTGCTGTTCATGGCGAAGTCGGATCCCGCGCAGGCGATCGGCGTGTTCGCGGCCGTCGCGCTGGCGGTCGCGTTCGCGTCCGCGACCCAGGACATCGTCATCGATGCGTATCGCATCGAGAGTGCCGAAATACGGCTGCAGGGGGTGCTCGCCGCGTCGTACCAGTACGGTTACCGGCTCGCGCTGCTCGTCGCGGGCGCCGGCGCGCTGTACATCGCCGAGTTCGGCTCGTGGAAGCTCGCCTACACGGCGATGTCCGCCTGCATGCTCGTCGGGATCGCTACGACGCTCTGGTGCCGGGAACCCGAGGTCGCCGCGGCCGTGCGTTCCTACAGCGGGCTGGGACTCGCCGCCCGGCTCTCGGCCTGGGCGAAGCCCGCGATCGTCGATCCGCTGGTGGATTTCTTCAGCCGTTTCGGCCGCTTCGCGTTCGTCGTCATCCTCTTCATCGTGTTCTACCGCCTCAGTGACTACGTGCTCGGCATCCTGGCGAACCCGTTCTACCTGGACATCGGTTTCAGCAAGGCGGAAATCGCGAGTGTCGCGAAGATCTACGGCGTCATCGTGTCGCTGGTGGGCGCGGGCGCCGGCGGCTGGGCGGTCCTCAGGTTCGGCATCGCCCGCTGCCTCGTCGTGGCCACGGTACTGATCGCGAGCACCAACCTGTTCTTCGCGATGATGGTTTACGTCGGCGCCGAGATCTGGATGCTCACCGTGACGATCAGCGCCGACAACTTCGCGATGGGTTTCGGCGGTACGGTGCTGATCGCCTACCTGTCGAGCCTGGTCAACCAGTCGTTCACGGCGACGCAGTACGCGCTCATGAGTTCGCTGATGAGCATCCTCGGCAAGTTCACGGCGGGCTATTCGGGCAACGTGCAGGAGGCGATCGGCTGGACAGGCTTCTTCCTGTACGCGGCGGTGCTCGGCGTGCCGGCGATCCTGCTCTCGATGGTGGTGGCGCGGCACCACGACCGCCTGGTGGGGTCCGCTGGCGATGCCTGAGGTCAGGGTCGGGCTGCTCGCCGAGCTGGAGGATCCCGGCTGCCGGGAGTTCTCGATCGGCGACGGCGACTGGCCGTTCGCCGGGTTCGTCGTGAGGCGGGGCGACGAGGTCCATGCCTACCAGAACTACTGCATGCACGTCGGCCACCCCCTGAACTGGGCGCCCGACAAATTCCTGACCAAGGACCGGTCGGCGATCATCTGCGCGTCGCACGGCGCGCTCTACGACATCGAGAGCGGTGCGTGCTTCGCGGGGCCGTGCCGGGGCAAGTCGCTGCGCCGCGTCGCCGTCGAGGTGCGCGACGGTGTCGTCTACGTCAGCGGGCCGGCGAGCCTGTAAGGTCGTCGCCGCTCAGATGTTGTCGAGGAACTCCAGGGGGTCGTGGTACCCGGCGGGCATCTCGTCGTTGTTCCTGCCGACGTAGTCTTCCGGGTCCATGTCGACGGAGCCGGACCAGTCCTCCGGCGGGCTGGCCTCGGCCAGGAAGAGGTCCGGCCACGATTCCAGGTCGATTTCGTCGATCGTGCCGTCGAACTGCTGCAGCTCCACGGTACCGTCGTCTTCGTCGACCGCCACCACCTCGAACAGCGTACCGTTCGGGCGCGTGAACCACTGGCCGATCACGGGGTAGACAAGTGCCATGTCTGTGCGTCCTCTGGGTTGTCCCGAATTCGCCTGTTCTCCTATATATAGATCACAATTCGCGAGATGCAAGGCGGCCGGGCCCGTCGTCGACGCGGACGAAGCGCCAGTCGCGGATGCGGTGCCCGTGCCGCAGGCCGCGCCGCTCGAACTTGGTCCCGGGGCGGTCGAGCGGCTGGTCGCCGCCGTGGACGCGCTGCTCGGCGCACCGGAAGCGGCCCGATTCCCGGACTTTCGCCTCGATGTCCTCGGCATAATTCTCCCAGTCGGTGGCGACGTTGAACGTGCCGCCCGGCGCCAGGCGGTCCGCCACCAGGTCGAGGAACGGCAGCTGGACGATGCGCCGCTTGTGGTGGCGCTTCTTCGGCCAGGGGTCCGGGAAGTACAGGTTGACGCGTGCCAGTGACGCCGGCGGAATCATCGTGTCCAGCACCTCGACGGCGTCGTGCCGGATGAGCCGCAGGTTCGTAACGCCGGCCTCGCGAGCCTTGATCAGGCAGTGGCCGATGCCCGGCTCGTGAACCTCGACACCGAGAAAATCGCACGCCGGGTGCTCGGCGGCCTGCTGCACCAGCGTCTCGCCGTTGCCGAAACCGATCTCCAGCACCACGGGCGCCGCGCGCCCGAACAGTTCGTCGAAGCGCAGTGCGGCCGCACCGAACGCTACGCCGAACTGCGGCCACAGTTCGTCGAGCGCGCGCTGCTGGGAAGCGGTAAGACGCCCGGCGCGGCGCACGAAACTGCGAATGGTCCTGCGCCGCGCCGTGCTGTCGTTATCCGGATCCATGCCGCGCATTGTAGCGCTTGAGCGACGCAGGCAAACAACAGTATGCTGTCGGGACTGCAGCAAGGCTGCTGGGGGACCAAAATGAAAACCATTACTATTTACAGACAGATACGCGCTGCTGTCGTGACCGCGGCCGGATTCGGCGCAGCATTGTGCACGGCGCTTGTCGCATTTTCGCTACCCGGCACGGCGAGCGCACAACAGGGTTCCGCGGGGGCGATGCTCGAGGAAATCGTCACCACCGCGCGCAAGAAGAGCGACGCCGAGAAGGCGCAGGAAGTGCCTGTCGCGCTGACCGCCTTCGGCGCCGCGCAGCTCGACGCGCTGTTCGTCAGGAAGCTCGACGATCTCAGCTACAAGATGCCGAACGTCCAGCTCGAGGCCGTCGGCACGTTCCCGGGCGTGCAGAACTTCTCGATTCGCGGCCAGGGTATCAACAGCTCGATCCCCTCGGTCGACCCGACCGTCGGCGTGTTCGTCGACGGCGTCTTCCTCGGCACGACCTACGGCGTGGTGCTCGACACCTTCGACCTCGAAAGCGTCGAGGTGCTGCGCGGTCCGCAGGGCCTGCTGTTCGGCCGCAATGTCACGGGCGGCGCGGTGCTGCTGCGCAATGCGCGCCCGGACGGTGAGTTCGGCGCCAGGGTCCGCGTCGGCCAGACGGACGAGGACCAGACCAGCATCGCGGCCGCGATCGAGGGCTCGCTGATCGAAGACCGGCTCGCGGCCAAGATCGCCGTGCTGTACGACAAGGACAACGGCTACTTCGACAACATCAACCAGTCGATTCCCGCGAATCCCGCGGCAGCCGTGTTCCCGGCGCCGCACCCGCTGCAGCCGTTCTACATCGACCCGGCGACCCGCAGCCAGGTGGGCGAGATGGAGACCACGCTGATTCGCCCGACCTTCGTCTGGACGCCGAGCGAGAATGCCGATATCACCCTGATCCTCGAGTCCGGCAAGACCGAAGGCGACGGCGCCGTGTGGGCCAACGTCACGGACCAGCGTGCCGGGACGCTCGCCAACTTCACCACGACGTCCGATGAAATCGGCTTCACCGAGATCGACTGGTACCAGTCGACGCTCGAGGTCAACTTCGACGCCTTCGGCGGCACGATCACGAACATCCTCGGTTACCGGGAAGTGGACGCGGATTCGGCGGCGGACATCGACGGCACGCTGCTGCCGATCTTCTCGGCACCGGGCTTCACGTCGCAGGACCAGATCAGCAACGAGCTCCGCTGGTCCGGGCGCCTCGGCGAGAACTGGGACACGACGATCGGCTTCTACTGGTTCGACCAGGAGATGGAGTACCGCGAAGGACGCTACATCTGGCTGCCGCCGCCGCTGGGCCCGGCACCCGCCGGCATCAACCTGACGGTCGCACTCGGCGGCGACATGCAGGCCGAGAATTACGGCATCTTCTGGAACAACGACTTCTACGTCGGCGACAGCTGGGTGCTGTCCGCGGGCATCCGCTACACCGACGAATCCAAGAAGGCGCAGATCATTACCGCGCCGCCCGGCAGCCCGTGCCGCGACGTCGTGACGTTCAACTGCACGTTCGACAACCTCGAGGGCGACTGGGACAACTTCACGCCCAGGCTGGGCGCGCAGTGGAACTTCAGCGACAGCGGCCAGGTGTACGGCTTCTGGTCGAAGGGCTACCGCTCCGGCGGCTTCAACTTCCGCAACGCGCGGCCCTTCATCATTCCGCCCGGCCCGACGCGCGAAGAAGAGAACAACACCTACGAGGTCGGGCTCAAGACCGACTTCGCCGACGGCCGCGTGCGCCTGAACGTCGCCGCGTTCTACAACGAGATCACCGACATGCAGCGCGAGCTGAATATCGGCGACCCGGACGTGATCGTGCTGCAGGCGACGATCAATGCGGGCGACGTCACGATCCAGGGCGCCGAGCTGGACCTGGTCGCGTTGCTGACGGACACGCTCTCCATCAACGCGTCGGTCGGCGTGCAGGACAGCGAGTACGATCGCATCGACCCGATCGTGCCGCAGATCGAAGCGCTGCTCGAAGCGGCGACCGGCGTGCCGACGACCATTATCGGCCCGGACCTGCCGCGACTCGCGCCGACGAACTACACGGTCGGCTTCTCCTGGGACATCCCGGCGGGGTCGATGGGCATGTTCAACGTCGCCGGCAGCTACAGCTTCCGCGAGGGGCACCCCTACAACGACGCCAATACCGAGAACTTCGACGACCAGGACCGTGTCGACGCGAGCTTCAACTGGTTTTCGCCGTCCGATCGCTGGCAGGTTTCGGTCTATGGCAAGAACCTGACCGACGAAGCCAACTGGGGCAACCTGACGTCGATCGCCGGCCTCTGGACGGCGGGGCCCATGCAGAAGGGCCGCCTGCTCGGCATGGAGGTCAACTGGCGCTATTGAGCGACGGCGAACCGTAGGAGCGCGCCTGGGCCCGCGACAATTCGCGGTTCGAGAACCGCTCCTACAGGTCCGTTGAACCTTGCCTGTAGGAGCGCGCCTCGGCGCGCGATCGATGCCCGATCGCGGTTCGAGAACCGCTCCTACAGCCGTGCTGTTCCGACCTGCGGGAGCGGGCCTTGGCCCGCGGTTCGAGAACCGCTGCTACGGGTGCGTTGAACCTTGCCTGTAGGAGCGCGCCTCGGCGCGCGATCGATGCCCGATCGCGGTTCGAGAACCGCTCCTACAGCCGTGCTTTTCCGACCTGCAGGAGCGGGCCTGGGCCCGCGATCGCGGTTCCGGAACCGCTCCTACGGTGTGGTCTTTTTCTTGCCCCGCGTCCCGAGCCGCGGTTCGGCGGGAAACGTCACGGGCCCGGCCTTGTCCGGCCAGCGTCCCTTGATGTCCGCGTAGAAGTCCTGGCAAAACGCCAGGTCTTTGTGCCAGTCGCCGGACAGCGAGAACGTGGGGCCGAGGCCGATTCGTCGCTTGCCGTAGTCCAGGAAACCGAGAACGACCGGCACATCCGCACCTTCCGCGATGCGATAGAAGCCCGACTTCCAGTGGTCCACGCGGCTGCGCGTCCCTTCCGGGGCGAGGCCGAAGTAGAAGGACTCGCTGTTCCTGAACATCTCGATGGCCTGGTCGACGGCTGAGCCGGCTCGCTTGCGGTCGAGCGGAATGCCGCCCAGCGAGCGCAGCAGGACGTTCAGCGGAAACCAGAACAGGGATTGCTTGGCGAAGAAATGGATCTCCACGTCCATGGCCACCCTGCAGACGAGCCCCCAGAAACCGTCCCAGTTCGACGTGTGCGGGGCCGCAACGACGACGGCTTTCGGGGCCAGCGGTTTCGTCCCGACGATCTCCCAGCCGCCGATCTTCAGGATTGCTTTTGCGATGGCCTGCAGCATGATGGTCAGCGATTGTCGCAGGCGGCTCAGGCGTTCGGCCGGCCGGCGTAGACGGCGAGGGCGCCCGCGACCAGCAGGCCGCCGCCGATCGCCGGGCTGCCGTAGAGCGTCAGCACCAGGGTGCCCGCGAGCAGGCTGGTCATCGCGACGGCGAGCCAGTAGCGCTGCCGCCGCTGGCCCTCGAGTTCCGTGCGGATGCGCTCGATCTCGGCGGATCGCAGTTCGAGCGACAGGTCGCCCGCCGTCGCGCGCTCGGACAGCTCGCGGATGACGCCGGGCAGCTCCCGCAATGCCTGCCGCAGTTGCGGCAGGTTCTCGCGCAGGTCGTCGATCATCGCGCGCGCGCCCACCTGCTCGTTCATCCATTGCCGCAGTACCGGCCGTGCCGTCTTGAAGATGTCGAGTTCCGGGTACAGCTCGCGGCCGAGGCCCTCGATGTTGAACAGTGTCTTGTGCAGCAGGATCAGTTGCGGCTGGATCTCCACGTTGAACCGCTGGGCGACGCGGAACAGGCGCATCAGGACCTGGGCGAACGAGATCTCGGACAGCGGCTTGTTGAAGATCGGCTCACAGACCGTCCTCACGGCAGTCTCGAGCTGGTCGATGCGCGCGTCCTCCGGCACCCAGCCGGAGTCGAGGTGCAGCTTGGCAATCCGGTAGTAGTCGCGCTCGAAAAACGCGAGGAAATTCTCGGCGAGGTACTGCTTGTCCTCCGGGTTCAGCGTGCCGACGATGCCGAAGTCGACGGCCGCGTACTTCGGGTTCTCCGGATCCTCGACGATCACGAAGATATTCCCGGGATGCATGTCCGCATGGAAGAAGTTGTGCCTGAAAACCTGCGTGAAGAAGATCTCCACGCCGTTCTCCGCCAGCTTCTCGATGTTCGTGCCCGCCGCGCGCAGCGCGTCCATGTCGCTGATCGGAATGCCGTGGATGCGTTCCTGCACGAGGACTTCGGGCCGGCAGTAGTCCCAGTAGATCTCGGGGACGTAGAGCATGTCCGAGCCTGCGAAGTTGCGCTTGAGCTGGGCCGCATTACCCGCTTCGCGCATCAGGTCGAGTTCGTCGAAGATCGTCTGCTCGTACTCGGAGACGACCTCCAGTGGCTTGAGGCGCTTGCCGTGCTCCCAGTAGCGGGCCGCGAGCGCCGCGATGGTCCGCAGCACCTCGAGATCCTGCTCGATCTTCTCCTTCACGCCCGGGCGCAGCACCTTGACCACCACCTCTTTGCCGTCGGGCAGCTCGGCGGTGTGCACCTGCGCGATGGACGCGGCGGCCAGCGGCTCGCGGTCGAAGCGCGCGAATACCGCGTCGACGGGCCGCTCGTAAGCGGACTCGAGAATCGCGACGGCCTGCTCCGCAGGGAACGGCGGCACCGCGTCCTGCAGCTTCGCCAGCTCGTTCGCGATGTCGGGCGGCAGCAGGTCGCGGCGGGTCGAGATGGCCTGGCCGAACTTGACGAAGATCGGCCCGAGTTCCTCGAGCGCGAGACGGATGCGCTCGCCCTGCGGTGCGCTCGGGTCGCGGCGCCGCGGGGCGAGGTAGAAGAAGAAGCGCAGCGGCCGCAGCAGGTGCGTGGCGGAGATGATCTCGTCGAGACCGTACTTGACCAGGATCCGCTGGATGCGGATCAGCCGGAAGAAGGTCCGACGCCGCATCATCGCGCGTTTTCACCGAGGCGGCGGACCCGTGCCGCGAGGCGCTCGACGTCGTCGCGCAACTCGCCGACGCGCCGCGAGAACTGCTCGACCTCGTAACGGCTGGGTACGTCCCGGCTCTCTTCCTGCAGGTATTCGCGGATGTTGTCGCCCATGATCGAGCGCGTCTCGCGGGCCCACTGCCCGACGGCCCGCGCAAACTGGCCGAGGCCGTGGGCGGCGGTGTCGCCGATCACGGCGGACAGCTCTTCCTCGATGTCGGGTTTCGCGTGGCTCAGCAATTGCTGGAAGGCCTGCGCGGTAGCGGCGTCGCCGGTGAGGTCGAGCGAGCCGTCACGGATGGCGTCCTCGCCGGCCATCAGCGCCAGCGACACCAGCGAGCCGGTGATGACCACGTCGGGTTCGCCGTCGCTCTCGGTCGTCAGTTCCAGGGAGTGCCTGCCGATCTCGAAATAGCCGGCAAGGCCGGTGTCGCGCACCCGGATCGCGATCAGCTTGCCGTCGAGGCGCTCGCAGAGCTCGCTGGCGCGGGTGGACTCGCGGATGTTGCGGTTGAGCACGCGCGTGATCGGCTGCAGCAGGGCTTCGAGCGGGTTCATCGGTCCGTCAGATCTTGTAACCGGTATGGAGCGCGACGATGCCGGCCGTCAGGTTGTTGAAGCGGCAGCGCTCGAAACCGGCGTCCTGCATCATGCGCAGCAGGGTTTCCTGGTCGGGATGCATGCGGATCGACTCGGCGAGGTACTGGTAGCTCTCCGGGTCCTGCGCGACGAGCTTGCCGAGCAGTGGCAGTACCTTGAACGAATACAGGTCGTACGCGGGCTTGATTGCCTTCGACGGCTGCGAAAACTCGAGTATCAGCACCTTGCCGCCCGGTTTCAGGACGCGGTGCATTTCCGCGAGCGCCGCCTCCTTGTGCGTGACGTTGCGCAGCCCGAACGCGATCGTGACGCGGTCGAACGTGTTGTCGGCGAAGGGCAGTGCCTCGGCGTCCACCTGTGCCAGTTCCACGTTTCCCGCAACGCCCGCGTCGACGAGCCTGCGCCGGCCGTGTTCGAGCATCGCGGCGTTGATGTCGGCCAGCACGACGCGGCCGCGGGGACCGACGATGCGGGCGAATTCGCGCGCGAGGTCACCGGTGCCGCCTGCGAGGTCCAGGATCACCTGTCCCGGGCGCGCGTTCGCATGCTGGATCGTGTAGCGCTTCCAGAGGCGGTGCATACCGCCGGACATCAGGTCGTTCATGATGTCGTAGCGGCTCGCGACGGAGTCGAAGACGCCCTTTACGAGGTCGGCCTTGTGGTCGACGGGTACGTCTTTGTAGCCGAAATGGGTGGTATCGGCGGGCTTGTCGGGGCTGTCCGTTCGGGGCGCCATGGCAGGATATCGTTACTGTTTTTGGCGAGCATACCCTGCTGCCTCGAGCCGGTCGAGGTAACGCTGCCAGTTTGCCGCCATGTCCCGGCCCAGGTCGTAGAGGTATTGCCAGTTGTACAGCCCGCTGTCGTGCCCGTCGTCGAACACGAGCCGCACCGCGTAGTGCCCCACCGGCTGGATATCGACGATGGCGACGTTCTCCTTGCCGTGCTGCAGCGTCTCCTGGCCCGGCCCGTGGCCCCGCACCTCGGCACTGGGCGAGTGCACGCGCAGGTACTCGAAGGTGTATTCGAATTCGCTGCCGTCGTCGAAGCTGATGACGAGCAGGCGGGGTTCCTTCCTGAGGCGGATTTCGGTGGGCTGGGGCATGTTCGTTCCTTTCGTCGGCTGCGGCTGCGGTTGTCGAGCTGCATGGCGTTACTGCGATCGCGCGCAGGCGCGCTCCTACGGCGATGTTCAACGTATCCGTAGGAGCGGGCTCGCCCCGCGATCGAGTACTGATCGCGCGCCGAGGCGCGCTCCTGCGGCAATGTTCAGCGTATCCGTAGGAGCGGTTCCCGAACCGCGATCGGGGTTCGATCGCGCACCCGGGCGCGCTCCCGCGGCAATTTCATCTACAGAATATACCGGCTCAGGTCTTCGTCCTTCGAAAGTTCGGCCAGCTGCTCGTCGACGTAGCCGGCGTCGATCGTCACGTGCGTGCCGCTCTTGTCGGCTGCTGCGAACGATACCGTCTCGAGCAGGCGCTCCATGACCGTATGCAGCCGGCGGGCGCCGATGTTCTCGGTGTTCTCGTTGACCTGGTAAGCGACCTCGGCGATGCGGCGCACGCCGCTCTCCGTGAACTCGAGCTGTACGTCCTCCGTGCCGCAGCAGGGCGCTGTACTGCAGGGTCAGCGACGCGTCGGGCTCCGTGAGGATGCGCACGAAGTCGTCGGTCGTCAGCGACTTCAGTTCGACGCGGATCGGGAAGCGCCCCTGCAGCTCCGGGATCAGGTCCGAGGGCTTGGCCACATGGAAAGCGCCGGAGGCGATGAACAGGATGTGATCGGTCCTGACCATGCCGTACTTGGTGTTGACGGTGGAGCCTTCCACGAGCGGCAGCAGGTCCCGCTGCACGCCCTCGCGGGAGACGTCCGCGCCCTGGGCTTCGGCGCGCCGGGCCACCTTGTCCAGCTCGTCGAGGAACACGATGCCATGCTGTTCCACGGCATCCAGCGCCTTCGCCTTGAGCTCCTCCTCGTCCACCATCTTCGCGGCTTCCTCGTCGGTCAGCTGCCTGAGCGCGTCGCGGATCCTGAGCTTGCGCGTTCGCCGCCGGTTGCCGCCCAGGTTCTGGAACATCCCCTGCAGCTGGCTGGTCATTTCCTCCATGCCCGGCGGCGCCATGATCTCGATGCCCATCGGCAGCGCCTGGACCTCGATCTCGATCTCGCGCTCGTCGAGCTGGCCCTCGCGCAGCATCTTGCGAAACTTCTGCCGCGTGTCGCCTTCGCGCGGCGCGGGCTCGCTGTCGGGCCTGAAACCCACCGACGGGGAAGCGGACGGCAGCAACGCGTCGAGTACCCGCTCTTCCGCGGCGTCTTCCGCGCGGTGCCGGACCCGGCCCATGGCTTCTTCCCGGATCATCTTGATGGCGACGTCCATCAGGTCGCGGATGATGCTGTCGACCTCGCGGCCGACGTAGCCGATCTCGGTGAACTTGGTGGCTTCGACCTTGACGAACGGCGCCTTCGCGAGGCGTGCCAGGCGCCGCGAGATCTCGGTCTTGCCGACGCCCGTCGGGCCGATCATGAGGATGTTCTTGGGCGTGATCTCGCTGCGCAGCGGCTCGTCGACCTGCACGCGGCGCCAGCGGTTCCTGAGCGCGATGGCGACGGCGCGCTTGGCCTCGTCCTGTCCGACGATGTGCTTGTCCAGCTCCTGGACGATTTCGCGGGGGGTCATCTGTGACATCAGCCCAGCTCCTCCACGACGACGTTTCGATTGGTGTAGACGCAGATGTCCGCGGCGATCTCGAGGGCGCGCTCGACGATCTCGCGGGCGCCGAGCTCGGTGTTGTCCAGCAGCGCCTTCGCCGCGGCCTGCGCGTACGCGCCGCCGGAACCAATGGCCATGAGGTCGTCCTCGGGCTCGATCACGTCGCCGTTGCCGGAGATGATCAGCGACGCGTCGCCGTCGGCCACGCACAGCAGGGCCTCGAGGCGGCGCAGCCGGCGGTCGGTGCGCCAGTCCTTGGCGAGCTCGATCGCGGCCCGCGTCAGGTTGCCGTACTGCTCGAGCTTGGCCTCGAAGAGCTCGAACAGCGTGAATGCGTCGGCGGTGCCGCCCGCGAAGCCGGCAATGACCTTGCCGCCGGCCAGCCGGCGTACCTTGCGGGCGTTGCCCTTCATGATGGTATTGCCCAGGCTGACCTGCCCGTCGCCGGCCATCGCGACCTTGCCATGGCGGCGCACCGAGACGATGGTTGTCCCACGAAACTGTTCCATGCTGCTTTTCCTGAGCCGACGCCCGGCTGGGCGGGCGGTGTTTTGCGCGCGGTTACGGCTTGTTCTTGGCCCGCGCGCGCGGATGCGTTTGGTCGTATATCTGGGCGAGGTGCTGGAAGTCAAGGTGAGTGTAGACCTGCGTCGTGGCGATGTTGGCGTGCCCCAGGAGCTCCTGCACGCCGCGCAGGTCGTGGCTCGATTCGAGCAGGTGGGTGGCGAAGGAGTGCCGGAACAGGTGCGGGTAGACCCGGGTATCGATGCCCTGGCGCCGCGCCCAGTAGTCCACGCGGGACTGGATGCTGCGGCGGCTCAGGCGCGAGCCCCGCTGGCTGACGAACAGCGCCGTTTCGCCGGCGGCCGCGAGGGAGCCCCGGGACCGGTGCCAGCGCGACAGCGCGTCGAGCGCCCGCGAACCCACCGGCACGATGCGGTCCTTGCTGCCCTTGCCGGTGACGTGGACGGTGGCGTCCTGCACGTGGACGTCGCCGAGGTCGAGGCCGGCGAGTTCCGCGAGCCGCAGGCCCGAGGAATACAGGAGTTCGAGGATCGCGCGGTCGCGGTTGACGAGCGGCTCGTCGCCGCGGATGTCCAGCAGCCGTGCCATGCGGTCCGCGTCCAGGTTGTCCGGCAGGCGCTTCTTGCCGCGCGGCGCGGACACGGACTGCGCCGGGTTGCGGCGGACGTGCTTCTCGCGCAGCAGGTAGCGGAAGAACGTGCGCGCCGCCGACAGGCGCCGCTGGATGGTCCGCGGCGCCAGGCCGCGGCGGAAACAGGCCGCCGAGTAGCGGCGCAGGTGTTCGCTGTCGAGGTCGTGCCAGCCGGCGAGGCCGGTCTTGTCGCACCAGGCTGCGAGGTCCACGAGGTCGCGCCGGTAATGCTTGCAGGTCTCCGGCGACAGCCTGCGCTCGTAACGGAGGTGGTGGACGAAAGCGTCGACCCGGCCGGATTCGGCGGCGTCCACGGGCCCGTGTCAGTACCGGCTCAGCGCGCCGGAGATGAGGTCTCCCACGCGCGCCAGGAAGTCGATGCTCATGCCCGGGTGGAAGCGCTTCGCGTCGACGCTGCCGATCGCGAGAAAGCCGATGCCGGCGCTGCTGCCCAGCGGCACCAGGGCGGCAGAGCCGATGTCTTCCGCCGATCCGCGGAACAGGAACTTGCTTTGCGAGTCGCGGACCTGGCCACAGCGCGGGCCGCTGCCCTCGAGGAACGTGGCGAACGGCCGCAGCGCCTCGTCCTCCCGCTGGATGGCGCGAAAGAACCGGCCGGCGTCGACGTCGTCGAAGTCGTCCGGGTTGCCGAACAGCACCAGCACCGCGTGCTCGGCACCGAAACCGGAGCGCATGGCTTCCTCGACGGCCTGCACGGTGGCGTTGAGGCTGTCGGCGGCGAGCAGCTGGATGCTGAGCGTGTGGATCTTCGCGGCGAGCACGTCGTTGTCACGCGCCACCTGGATGAGTTCCCGCAGCTGCCGTTCGAGCTTCACTTCCTTCTGCCGCAGCATCGAGACCTGGCGCTCCACGAGCGAAATCGTGCCGCCGGTCTCGTGCGGCACCCGGAGCTTGTTCAGGAGTCTCGGGTTGCGCTCGAAAAAGTCGGGATGGGCGGCCAGGTAGCCGCTGACGGCGTCTTCGGTCAGCGCTTCCTCGGCATAGTCCGGCTTCGCTTGTGTGCTCATACGTCGATCTGTCCCTCGCTGATTAACTCGGCGTTCCCGGTCAGCCAGACCGGTTCGGCGTCGCCGCGCCAGCTTACCACGAGTTGCCCGCCGGGCAGGCTCACGCTCACGGTGTCGTCGAGCTGGCCGAGGCGCTGGCCGGCGACGACCGCCGCGCAGGCGCCGGTGCCGCAAGCCAGCGTCTCGCCCGCGCCTCTCTCGTAGACGCGCAGGTCGATGGCCTTGCGGCCGCGGATGGCCATGAAGCCGACGTTCGCGCGTTCGGGAAAGCGCTCGTGGCGTTCGACCAGCGGCCCCAGCCGGGCCACGTCGGCGGAGCGCGTGTCGGCGACCTGCATGACGCAATGCGGGTTGCCCATGGACAGCACCGCGACGTCGTAGTCGGCGCCGCCGACCGACAGCAGGTAGCGGTCCGCCCTGCCGTCGGCGATGAACGGCACCCGCGCCGGCTCGAACTCGGGCGCCCCCATGCTGACGGTGATCCGGCCGTCCGCCTCGACACGGGCGGTGACGATGCCGGCGGGGCTCTCGAGCTGCAGCGGCCCGTTGCCGGCCGACTCACGCGCGAGCATCCAGGCGACGCAGCGCACGCCGTTGCCGCACTGGCCGACCTCGGAACCGTCGGCGTTGAAGATGCGATAGCCGGCATCGTTCCCGTCGCGGCGGGCGGCCGTCACCCACATCAGCTGGTCGAAGCCGGGCCCCGTCGCCGGGTCCGCCAGGCGGCGCAGCGCATCGGGCGACGGCGGTTCCACGTCGCGTTCGCGACTGTCGACGACGAGTATGCGGTTACCCGCGCCGTGCATTAACAAATAGTCGAGTTTCACAGCATCTCTGATGGACTTTTTGCGCCTCTGCCTGTAGTTTACATAACCCCTTGTCATGCCCGATAACAAACTAATTCCACACAGTTCCAGGGGAGAATAATGCGGCACATAATGGTCCTGAATGCGAAGGGTGGCTGCGGCAAAAGCACGCTCGCAACGAATATTGCATCTTACTTTGCCACGGAAGGCGCGTCTGTCGCGCTGGCCGATTACGACCCGCAGCGGTCGAGCCTGGACTGGGTGGCACGGCGCTCCGCCGACCGGCCCGAGATCGTCGGCGTGGCGGCTTTCGAAGACGGCCTGCGTCGCGTCCCCAGGACGGCGGACATCGTCGTCGTCGATGCGCCCGCACGCTCCCACGGCAAGGAGCTGACGGAGCTGGTCAAGCATGCGGAGACCATCGTCGTCCCGGTGCTGCCGTCGACGATCGACATGCAGGCCTCGACGGCGTTCATCGAGGAACTCCGTAACGTCGGCAAGGTGCAGCGCAAGCAGGTGCGGATCGGCACGGTCGCCAACCGCGTCCGCGACAACACGCTCATCTGGGGCGATCTCGACGAGTACCTGACCAAGGCGCGGGTGCCGTACATCGCCGCGCTGCGCGAGGCGCAGAACTACGTGCGCGCCTACACGCGCGGCCTCGGCATCTTCGAGCTGCCCGAGTACCTGGCCTGGCCCGACTGGGAGGAGTGGGAGCCGCTGACGGCCTGGCTCAGGAGCAAGCGCAGCCAGCCGTAGGCGCGGTTCTCGAACCGCGGAAAATCGCGGGCCCAGGCCCGCTCCTACAGGAGATTGGTCGGGCCCCGATCGCGGGCCCAGGCCCGCTCCTACAGGAGATTGGTCGGGCCTCGATCGCGGGCCCAGGCCCCCTGCCACGGCTTGCGACGCTTCTGTAGGAGCGGTTCTCGAACCGCGATCGATGCTTGATCGCGCGCCGCCCCTCGCCTCTACCGCTTCCTCTCTTCGTTGAGGCTGGCCGCAATGCCGTCGGCGGCGTTTGCGTATCTCGGGGTGACACCGAGGACCTCGCGCATTTTCGTCGTGTCCACGACGCGCGATTCTGCGAGGAACGAGAGCCGCATCGGCGAGAACGTCTTCTGCGCTTCGGCGAGGCTGATGGCCGGTGGTGGCGGTAAGCCGGCCTGGCGGGCGACCTCGTTGGTGAACCAGGTGCCGGAGCGATGATCGCCGTCGCCGACGTTGTAAATCCCGTCCGGCACGGCGGGGGACAGCGCCGCGATACAGCAGGTCGCGAGATCGTCCACGTGGATGCGATTGCCCGGGTTTGCGTCTTCGTCGCGAATGACCGGCAGCGCGTCACGCAACCGCTCGGTGCCCAGCCGCCCCGGACCGTAGATGCCCGGTACGCGCAGCACGACCGCGGTCGCGCCCGTCTCCGTGCACCACGCTGCCAGCAGCCGCTCGGCGGCCAGGCGGCGTTCCGCGCGCGCCGAGTCCGGGTGCGGTTCGCTGCGCTCGTCGACGCGTTCGCCGCCGCGATCGCCGTACACGCCCGTGGTGCTGAGGTAGACGATCCGCGCCGGCGGATGCGGCAACAGGGCGAGGAAGCGGGCGAGCCTCGGATCGCCCGGCTGGTCGGAGGCGGGCGGGACGGCGTAGATGACGGCGTACGCCGCCGGCAATGTCATCGCCAGGGGCTCGTCGCGGTCGAGGTCGAGCCGCTCGTCCCCGGCGCGGGAGCGCCCGAGCGCGACGGCGTCCGGCAGCCGCGCGAGTACCCGCGCCCCGGTGTAGCCGGCGCCGACGAACAGCGTCATCACCGGCGTATCGGCTTGAGGTGCGGGATGGCGGTCTTCGGCGCCTTCGCGACGAGGCCCAGGCCCTCGCGGAAGGCGTCGGCCGCGGCGTCGCCCTCGCCGAGGCGCGTCAGCAGCCGGCCGTATTCCTGGTAGGCCTCCGGTGTCGGCCGCAGCGAGATCACGGTTTCGAGGTAACTGCGGGCCTTGCCCCAGAGTTCGTTGCGCAGGCACAGGCGTGCCGCGGTGAGCAGCAGGTCCGGATCCTCGGGATGCGCGGCGAGCCAGCCCTCGGCGCGCTTCAGTTGTTTCGACGCATCCGCACCTTCGACGAGGCCGAACAGGCGCACGAGCCGGCCGCGCCATTCCTTGTTCAGCGCCGACGCCAGTTCCTTCTCGGCCTGTTCGTGCCGGCCGTTGCGGATCAGCGCGGAGAAATAGGCATCGAGCAGGTCCGGGTCCGTGCGCAGGTTCCGCGGCACGTTCTTCCAGGCCGCCTGGACCGCGTCGCCGTCCGCTGCCCGATCGAGATGCTCGCGGTGCACGCGCACCGTCCAGGTGCGGATGGTGTCGTTGGTGATGCGGCCCTGCGGCTTCAGGCGCGGCAGCAGCTTGTCCAGGTTGTCCCAGTCCTCGAGCCGGTAATAGAGCTGGCCGATCAGCCCGAGCGCGTAGCTGTGATCGCGCGAGTTCTCCTCGATACGGCGCAGCGTCGCCAGCGCCTGCTCGTACTGCTTGCGGTCGAGCTGCAGCTCGGCCTGCGTCAACAGCACCGCGTTCGTGGCCGCGGGCGTGTGCTCGTAGGCCAGCTTCAGCCACTCGTCGCGGCGCTCGTCGTTGCCCTGCAGGTGTGCGGCGCGCGCGGCCTGCAGGTAGTTGAGCAGCGGCGCATCGCTGGTGCCGGCGGCGCGCGCCAGCAGCTTCTCGCCACGGGCGAAATTGCCCTCGGCGACCTCGATCATGCCGCGCGTCAGCTTCTGCCCGGCTCGGCCCGCGCGATAACGGCCGGCGGCTTCGCCGATCAGGCGCGGCGCGATGATGATCTTGCGAATCGCCCAGACGGCGACGACCAGCATGACGGCGATGCCGAGCAGCACGGGCACGGACATCTCGACGAGGTAGCCGCGGAAGTTGATCGCGACGTAGCCGGGGTCCTGCAACAGGAAATTCGCCGCGAATGCGAAAACGAGCGTCGCAACCACGACGATGATGATGAACTTCATTGCGCGTTCCCGGACAGCACCCGGAACTGGCGAATCAGTCGCAGCGATTCGGAAATGTCGGGCGCCTTGACGGCGACCATGCTGTCGCGAATCTCGGCGACGGTCTCCCGCGCGCTGGCGACCTGCGCGCTGCCGGTATCGAAATACTGCGCCAGCAGCGCGTCGGCATCGTCGAGGCTCTGTTCGAAAATCGCCTGCTCGCCGCGCAACAGCGCGAGCCGCGCGGCCTGCAATTGCAACGCCAGGTTGCTGCGGACCAGGTGTGCGGCATCCGGCGTGAGCAGTGCCCGGGTTTCCTCGTCCGGCGGCGTCACCTTGACGAGACCGGACATGGCGTCCTTCACCGACGCCCAGGCCCGCGCCGCGGCACCCTGCTCGTCGCCGGGGGCGTCGCCGCGCCCGGCGGCCCGGCCGCCCGCTGCCCGCAGCGGCAACGAGTCGACCACGCGGGCAAGGCTCGCGAGCGTCAGCGTCGCGCCTTCCAGGTCGGGTTTCTCCATCGCCTCGAGTGCCGCCAGTTCTTCCGCGAGGGCGCGCCTGACGTCGGTCAGCGCCGGGTTCGCCATCTGCACCACGCGTTCGTCGGCCATGCCGAGCGCCAGCATCGCCAGCCGCGGGTTGTTGCCGAGCTGCAGCTGCGCGTTCGCGATCTGCATGTAGTACTCGGCCTCGGCGAGCAGCCAGGTATCGCGCGCGCCCGCGGACGCTCCCTGCATCGCCGCGACGGCGTTCTCCAGGTTTGACAGGCGCCCGGGCAGCGAATCCAGCACGTCGGCGCGCTGCTCGAGTTCGCGCTGCACTGCGCCGATACGGGATTCGAGGTCTTCGTCGCTCGACACGAGGCTGTCGAGGCTGTCGTCGAGGCTGGACAGCGTTTGCCGCGACTCGTCGATGCGGCTCGCAAGGCGCTCGAGGGAATCGCTGCTGGCCTCCTCGACGGCACGCGTGCGGCGCTCCTCCACGATCGTGTAGCCGACGGCCGCGAATGTCAGCAGGGCGAGAAACAGCGCCAGCCACGCCACCGCCGACGTGCTTCGCCGCGGTTGCGGTGCGGCCTTCGGTGCTGCCGGTGCGCTGGCGGATGCCAGCTGTTCGACCCGGGAATCGTCTTCGGCGGCGGCTGCTCGTCCGGCCCGGGCCTCTTCTTCCCCGGCTTCCGCGGACGGTTGCTCGCCGGTCCCGGCGTGCGCCGTTTCCCTGTCTTTGGTTTCTTCGCTCATGAGTTCGTTCCGGAACTGTGAGGCGCGGGTGTCGCGATTGCGCGCACGATCTCGCTGGCGCCCGGTCCATCCGCAAGCGTCGCCGGACAGCCGGGCAGGCGGTCTGCCACCTCTTTTATCACACGAGATGCAGGCGTCACCAGTCGCGTTTTTGCTAATGCGGCGTGGCAGGATTCGGGCAACAGCGCCAGCAGGTTGTGCAGCGACTCGACGCTCATGACGACGACGGCGCCGATTTCCCCGGCCTCCAGCCGACGCCTGACATCGTCTATTTGCGACTCGGCGTAGTCGGGCGGGCGCCGCGCGTACACCTCGAGGTAGTCGACGCTGGCGCCGCGCTCACGCAGGGTGGTGGCCAGCAACTCACGGCCGCCGTTGCCGCGGATGATACGCACCGTCTTGCCCTTCACCGCCCTGAGGGCGGGTTCCTCGAGCAGGCTCTCGCTGTCGAATCCGCTCGCCGGGCGAATGTCGACGACGCGGGCCGCGGCCTCGATCGCGGCGGCCGTCGCCGGCCCTACGGCCGCGATGGCGGCATTCCCCGACCAGGCCAGCCCGTGCTCCACGGCGTTGCGGCTGATGAATACGACGATGTCCGGGTCCGCGAGCCCGGCGACTTCGGCCGCGATCGCCTGCGGGCTGCGCGGCGCGATCTCGATGACCGGAAACGCGATGCTGTGCCCGCCCGCGGCCTCGATCGCCGCAACGAGATCGCCCGCCTGCTCCGCCGGGCGCGTAACGAGCACGCCGACGCCCGCGAGCGGGGCGTCAGCCATCCGCCGCGGCCGCCTGTTCGAGCAGTTCGCCGGCACCCTGGTCGAGCAGCGCTGCCGCGAGCTGCCGGCCGATCCGCTCGGCATCGCCGGCAGGGCCCTCCAGCGAGTCCCGCAGCGACTGGCTGCCGTCGGGCAGCGCGACCAGCGCCGTCAGCCGCAGCCGATCCGCCGCGATGGTCGCATAGGTCGCGACCGGCGACTGGCAGTTCGCCTGCAGGGTCAGCGCGACCGCGCGCTCCGCGACGGTCGTTTGCGCGGTTTGGGCATGCTCGAGTTTGCCGAGCACGGCGCGGAGGTCGTCGCGCGCGGCGAGGCACTCGATGCCGATGACGCCCTGCGCGGCCGCCGGCAGCATCTCGTCGGTCGCGAACTGCTGGCGGATGTGTTGCTGCAGGCCGAGGCGTTCGAGCCCAGCCGCGGCGAGGATGATCGCGTCGTATTCGCCCGCCTCGAGCTTGGCCAGCCGCGTGTTCACGTTGCCGCGCAGCGGCTCGATGACGAGATCCGGGCGCAGCATGCGCAGCTGTGCCTGGCGCCGCAGGCTCGAGCTGCCGACGCGCGCGCCCCGGGGCAATTCAGCGAGCGAACCGTAACGGCTCGAGACGAAGGCGTCCGCGTGATTGGCGCGGTCGAGCACCGCCGCCACGCAGAAACCCGCCGGCATTTCGGCGGGCACGTCCTTCATCGAGTGCACGGCGATGTCGGCCCTGCCTTCCTGCATCGCGACCTCGAGTTCCTTGATGAACAGGCCCTTGCCGCCGATCTTCTGCAGGCTGCGGTCGAGGATTTCGTCCCCCCGCGTGGAC
Source organism: uncultured Gammaproteobacteria bacterium (assembly GCA_963712755.1). Classification (GTDB taxonomy): domain Bacteria; phylum Pseudomonadota; class Gammaproteobacteria; order Steroidobacterales; family Woeseiaceae; genus UBA1847. The sequence goes on from CAVQIY010000004.1 coordinate 184,601, forward strand.
AGCGGCACGAGTTCCACGTCCTCGACTTCGTCGAGCTGCCGCAGCCTGTCGGCGACGTGTTCGGCCTGCCAGAGGGCGAGTGCGCTTTTGCGCGTGGCGATTCGGATCAACAAGGGTCTTCAACCTCCTTTAAGGCGCCGGCGGACGTCCGCGAGGTGCCGGCGACTGATTATCAACGCGTTGCCGGCTCGTTGCGAACCCTCGCGCAGGATGACCTCGTACCGGCCGTCCGCGGTCTTCGCAAGCCTTTCGATCTTGTCGACGGCCACGACGGCGCCGCGGTGGATGCGCACCAGGTCGGCGGGGAACTCTTCTTCGAGCGACTTCAGGGAATCGTCGATGAGGTCGCGGCCGCCGGCATGATGCACGCAGACGTACTTCTGGTCCGCCTGGAACCAGTACACGTCGTCGAGGGGGATCAGCTTCAGCTGGCCGTGGGACATCGAGCAGACGTGCCGCCTGCGCGGCTCCATGTGCGACGCCGCCGCGACCTCGGCGAGGGTGCCGGCCGCGAGACGCGCCGCCTGTTCGAGCGCGGTTGCGAGCCGCTCGCGGCGCACCGGCTTCAGCACGTAGCCGATGGCGCGCGCCTCGAAGGCGTCGATCGCATACTCGTCGTAGGCGGTTGCGAACACGATCGCCGGCGCCGGGTCGAGTTTGTTCAGGTGACGGGCCGCCTCGATGCCGTCGACCCCGGGCATGCGGATGTCCAGCAGGGCGATGTCCGGCTGCGTCTCGGCAGCGAGCCGCACGGCCTCCTCGCCGTTGGCGGCCTCGGCGACCACCTCGTACTCGTCGAAGTCCTCGAGCAGCTGCCGCAGACGGTCGCGCGCCGGCTTTTCGTCGTCGACGATCAGAATCTTCATCGGCCCCTCACCTGCCGGCTTCTTCGAACGGGAACCGCAGGCTCACCGTGAAACGCGCGTTCTCGGCGGAGACGGACACCGATCCCCGGTTGCCGTAGGCGAGTTCGAAACGCTGGCGGATGTTGCTCATCGCCATCTTGTTGCCGTGCGTCGAGCGCGACGTGCCGGGCGCGACCGGATTCGACATGGATATGAACAGTTCCTTGCCCTCGCGCCGCCCGCTGACCGACACCTCGCCGCCATCGGGGAGCTGCTCGATGCCGTGGTAGATCGCGTTCTCGAGCAGCGGCTGGATGGTCAGGCTCGGGATGAGCGCGCGCATCGGCAGCTCGCCGACGTCCCAGCGAACGCGCAGCCGGTCGCCGAGGCGCAGCTTCTCGATGCGCTGGTAGATCGCCGCGGTCTCGAGTTCCTGTTTCAGCGTCGTGCGGTTCTTCTCGGTGTTCAGGTTGGCGCGCAACAGGTCGGACAGGTCTTCCACCGCTTCCTCGGCCTGCCGCGGGTTGGTGCGCGTCAGCGACGCGATCGTGTTCATGCTGTTGAACAGGAAATGCGGGCGGATGAGGGCCTGCAACGCGCTGATCCGCGCCTGCGCCTCGAGCACGATGCTGCGCCGCCACTCGCTCGCGACGTACAGGTAGCGCATGCCGAGGGCGATGACGATGGCGCTCACCGTGAAGGTCCGGAACAGGAATCCCGCGTGCGAGTCACGGATGATGACGGACTGGGCGAAGACGCGCGTGAGCTGGTAGGCGATCTCGGCCAGCAGCAGGCACATCGCCAGCAGGATCAGGAAACTGAGTACGAACGCGCGCGTCTTGCCGGCGCCCTCCAGGCGGCCGCGAAGCGTGCACATGACGGCACAGCCGAGCAGCGACAGCCACAGCACGAACAGCGCGGTCTTGGACAACTCGAACAGGAACCGGCCGGAGCCGGGCGTCCCGGCGAGCGTGAGCACGATGGCCACCAGCGCCGCGACGACCACGACCACGAAGACCGTGCTGGCGGCACAGAAATCAGGCAGGTACGCCTGCGACCCGGACTCAACGGGTTTGCTGGAACTGGGGGCAACGGCCACTGGCGCTCCTCACGAACCGAGTCCGGATTGTAGCGCCGGGTGGCGGGCTTTGCTTACGAGCAGGTTTCCTGGATGGCTTCTTCGACCTTGCGGCGCGCTTCCATCGTCTGCTCTTCGTCGAGGTATTCGCGCTCGCCGGCGGCGTTCTCGCGGAACAGGCGGCGCGACTGCAGGTAGGACTCGAGGCGTGCACGATGCTCCTGGCATTTCGCGGCCCGTTCTTCCATCTCGGCGCGCGCCTGGGCTTCGGCTTCGCGCTGGCTGTTCGCTTCGCTGCGGGCCTCGTCGAGCGCCGCCATGTAATCGCGCCGCTTCTGGACCCGGGCGTTCACCGCTTCGCTGCTGGTCCCGGAATAGCTGATGTCGAGGCGCTCCTCGCCCGACTCGCCGGTCGGCCGGTCCAGGTAATGAACATTGCCGTCGTCGTCGACGTACTTGTAGATCTCGCCGGCGAAGGCGCTGGTCGCCAGTGCCGCGGCAGATAGAACGAGTACGAGAATTTTGCGATGCATGGCGTGCCTTCCGTGTACGGGCCACGTTCCGAGTAGCATTAAACAATAAGCGCATTCAACCACGACAGCCGCAAAACTGCCGTGATTGCGTTCACAGGCATGACGTGAGCCGTGTCCCATTTTTTCGCGACCGCAAAAAAAAGCGGGCCCGAGGGCCCGCCAAGTCCTTGCTTTCAAGGGGGATATTGCACTTTTGGTGGGGGAACGTTATGTCATCATTCTGCGGAGGTGAATTCCGGGTAGGCCTCCAGGCCGCACTCGGAAATATCCACGCCCTCGTACTCTTCCTCCTCGGAGACGCGGATCCCGAACGTCTTCTTGATGGCGAACCAGACCACGAAGCTCGTGCCGAACACCCAGGCGAAGATTGCGAAGATGCCCTTGAGCTGCGCGACGAGCGATGCATCGGGGTTCGTGAAGCACACCGCGAGCAGGCCCCAGATGCCGACCGTGCCGTGCACGGAGATGGCACCGACCGGGTCGTCGATCTTGAGCTTGTCGAGCGTCACGATGGAGGCGACGACCAGCAGGCCGCCGACGGCGCCGATCGTGGTCGCGGCAAGCGGGGAAGGCGTCAGCGGTTCCGCGGTAATCGCGACGAGGCCGGCCAGCGCGCCGTTGAGCGCCATCGTGAGGTCGGCCTTGCCGAACCACAGGCGCGACAACAGCAGTGCGAATACCAGGCCGCCGGCAGCCGCCATGTTGGTGTTGACGAATACCAGCGCTACCGCGTTCGCCTCACCGACGTCGGATACCTTGAGTTCCGAGCCGCCGTTGAAGCCGAACCAGCCCAGCCACAGGATCAGCGTGCCCAGCGCCGCGAGCGGCAGGTTGCAGCCGGGTATGGCATTGATCTGCCCCTTGGGCCCGTACTTGCCCTTGCGAGCGCCGAGCAGCAGCACGCCCGCGAACGCGGCGGCAGCACCGCACATGTGCACCACGCCGGAGCCTGCAAAGTCGAGGAACCCGGCGGCGTCGAGCCAGCCGCCACCCCACTTCCAGAAGCCCTGCACGGGATAGATGAAGCCCGTGAGAACGACCGCGAAGAGGAAGAACGACCAGAGTTTCATGCGTTCCGCGACGGCACCCGAAACGATGGACATCGCGGTCGCGACGAACACGACCTGGAAGAAGAAGTCCGACAGGTTCGAGTAGTAGGCGTCGCCGGCGACGACCGTCGCCACGTCGTTGTCGGCCGAGCCGAGAAGGCCGCTGCCGATGCTGCCGAGGCTCTGGAATACGCCGCCTTCGTAGGCCCCGGGGTACATGATCGAATAGCCGGCGAGCATGTACATGATGCAGGCGATCGAATACAGGCCGACGTTCTTGGTCAGGATCTCGGCCGTGTTCTTGGCACGGACCAGGCCGGCTTCCAGCATCGTGAAGCCCGCGGCCATCCACATGACCAGCGCGCCACAGACGAGGAAATAAAAGGTATCGAGCGCGTAGGCCAGCTCCGTGACCTGCGTCGCTATCTGGGTTACATCTTCCACGACAAGATTCTCCTTATGCGTTATACGGCTTCAGCGCCGGTCTCGCCGGTGCGAATGCGGATGGCCTGCTCGAGCTCGGTCACGAAGATCTTGCCGTCGCCGATCTTGCCGGTCCTCGCGGTGTTGGCGATGGCTTCGATGACCTGCTCGGCGATGTCGTCGTCGACGGCCAGTTCGATCTTGGCCTTCGGCAGGAAGTCGACGACGTACTCGGCGCCCCGGTAGAGCTCCGTGTGGCCCCGCTGGCGGCCGAAGCCCTTGACCTCGGTCACGGTGATGCCCTGTATGCCGATGTCGGCGACGGCCTGTCGCACGTCGTCGAGCTTGAAGGGCTTGATGATCGCGGTGATCAGTTTCATGATTCGGTTCCCCTTGGCTTCCTGATGAGAACAGGGCGGCGGGCGCCGCCCTTTCCGTGGACTAGTTGATGTCGAATGTCTTGCTGATCGAAAAGATCAGGGCCTCTTCGCTGGTGCCGACGAGCGTCTCATCGGAGAGCAACAGGCTTAGTCCTACGTCGAAGTCTGCGACAGAGGTGTCGTAACCGAATTGCCAGTAGTCGCCATCGAAATCGTTCTGGAAGGTCCCGTATTTACCCCAGAAACCGTTGTATTCGGCCGTAAGCGAATAGAATTCGTAATTGAGCGTTCCACCGCCGAAGTTTTCGTACTCGCCGATCGCAGCGTCGAGCGTGACTATGCTGAATCCGCCGCTGAGGTTGATTTCCTGGTAGGTGTCGTCGAAGTCGCCGGTGTAGAAATAGCCGGTGTAGCCGATACCGTAAGAGAACTCACCGACCTCGCCGCCGTAGCCAAAGTAGCCATCGACTTCGAGACCGTCACCGGTAAATCCGCCGCCCACATCGGCAGCCCAGACTCCGACGTAGAACCCGCCGGTTTCGTAGTCGACACCGCCCTGTGCGGAGGAGGACTTCTGAAAAATGCCCCGGAAATAGTAATCGCTCTGCCAGCCGATATTGGCTGACCAACCGGCATTGGCTGCGGCGCTGGCTGTCAACAAAGCGGCAACAAGGCCCATTTTCAACACTGCTTTCATTTTCTCGCTCCCGTAATAAGCTGATTGGCCCGAATGGCCGCACGTCAGCTGGGTAGGAGCAGTATTCGTGCCAAGTCAATTAAAAACTCTATTAATCAAAGTCTTAGAAGTGATGCACCGCAACAATTGCACTGTTTTGGAGCAGGTCCCAAGCACTGTGCCCCGAATTGGTGAGCCGCGTCCGATTCGCCGGGTTTCGTGATGATTCGGGGCTGGCGTTTCTGCCGGTGCTCAGGTATCAAACGGATATGAACGACAATTCCATCGAAGGCCTGGCGAAAAAGCTCGCTGACTCGCTCCCCGGCGGCCTGCGCACGATGCGCGAAGACCTGGAGCAGAACTTCCGCTCGATATTGCAGGGCGGCCTGTCGCGACTGGACCTCGTCACGCGCGAGGAGTTCGAGGTGCAGGAAGCGGTGCTGGCGCGCACGCGCGAAAAGCTCGAGGCGCTTCAGAAACAGGTCGCCGAGATGGAAGCATCATCGGAATAATCCTGTAGGAGCGGTTCTCGAACCGCGACGGAGGCCAAGGAGGGCCAGTGAGCATCGCGATTCTCGCGAGCCGGGCGCAGCTCGGCATCGAGGCGCCCCCCGTCACCATCGAGGTGTTTCTCTCCGGGGGCCTGCCGCGCTTCAACGTCGTGGGCATGCCCGAGACGGCGGTGCGGGAGAGCAGCGACCGCGTGCGCGGCGCCATCATCAACTCCGGGCTGCCGTTTCCCAGGGAGCGCATCACCGTGAGTCTCGCGCCCGCGGACATGCCGAAGACCGGCGGCCGCTTCGACCTTGCCATCGCGCTCGGCATTCTTGCTGCGCAAAAGGCGATCCCGGCGCACGCGCTCGACGGCACCGAGTTCCTCGGCGAGCTGTCATTGAACGGCGACCTGCGCCCCGTGCCCGGGGTGCTGCCGGCGGCACTGCGGGCGCGCGACGCCGGCCACGCCCTGCTGGTGCCGCAGGAGAATGCGGGGGAGGCCGCGCTCGCCCGCTCCGCGGTACATCCGGCGGCGACCCTGCTGGAGGTCGTCGCGCACCTCAGGGGGGTGCGCGGCATCGAGGCCGCACCGGCGATCAGGCCGCAACCGGGGCAGGTGGAGGGGCCGGACCTCGAGGACGTGCGCGGCCAGCCGAGAGCCAGGCGTGCCCTGGAAATCGCGGCGGCCGGCGGCCACAACCTGCTGCTGATCGGGCCGCCGGGCACGGGCAAGAGCATGCTGGCCCGGCGCCTGCCGGGGATACTGCCGCCGATGAGCGACCGCGAGGCGCTCGAGACCGCGGGGATCGATTCGATACTCGGCAACCGCATCGAACTGTCACGCTGGCGCCTGCGGCCCTTTCGCGCGCCGCATCACACGGCTTCGGCACCCGCGGTGGTCGGCGGCGGCCCGGGGCCGCGGCCCGGCGAGATCTCGCGCGCGCACAACGGGGTGTTGTTCCTCGACGAACTGCCCGAGTTCAGCCGGCACGTCCTCGAAGTGCTGCGCGAGCCGCTGGAAGCGGGCGTCATCACGATTTCCAGGGCCGCGCAGCAGGCCGATTTCCCGGCACGCGTGCAGCTCGTCGCGGCGATGAATCCGTGCCCCTGCGGCTACTTCGGGGATGCACACGGTAACTGCCACTGCAGCCGGGACCGGGTGGCGAGTTACCGCAGCAAGATCTCGGGGCCGTTGCTCGACCGCATCGACCTGCGCGTGGAGGTCGGCCGGCTGCCGAAGGACGCGCTGCGCGATACGGCGGCCGGCGGCGAGCGCAGTGCGACGGTGCGCGAGCGCGTCATCGCGGCACGCGAACTCGCGCTTGCGCGCAGCGGCGTCTGCAACGCGCAGCTCGAGGGCGAGCAACTCGAGGCGGCGACCCGCATGGGAGAGGAAGGTGTCAGGCTGCTCGACGACGCGGTCGAGCGCTTCGGGTTATCGGTGCGTGCTTACCACCGCGCGCTGCGGGTGTCGCGAACGATTGCGGATCTCGCGGCAGCCGAGCGCGTCGACGTCGCGCACGTTGCGGAGGCGTTGTCGCTACGGGCGCTGGAGCTGCGCTAGCCGCTATTGCGACTCCGATACCATGTATTCGACGGCGCTCGCGACTTCCTCGTCGGACAGGTCGACGCGTCCGCCCTTGGCCGGCATGTACCCGGCGGAGCCCTGGAAGCCGTTGATGGCGTGATCTTTCAACACATCCAGGCCCTGGGCGATGCGTGCCGCCCATGCTTCCGCGTCGCCCGGTACCGGCGCACCGCCGATGCCTGCGCCGTGGCAGGCCAGGCACGCACTGTTGTAGACCTGGGGTCCCGACAATGCCGCGGCGACCGGTTCGGGTTCCGCGACCGTCTTCGCCATCGGTGCGGCCGCGGCTTCTTCCTCGCCGGGCATGTAGACCTCTCCGAATGGACGAATACGCGAGGCGATGGTCTCCTGGTACTCGGTGCCTTCGCGCTTGAACGCCTCTTGCGTGCGATCGGAGATCTTCATCGCGAGGATGAAAATGCCCAGTGCCGCGATGGCGAGTACACCGATCACCAGTGAGTACATGTCGAAAAACTTCTGGTCCCGATCCAAGGTCCTGCTCCGCTTTATTATGTTGTACCGTCCGGGCGTTCCCCCGGCTGCAGGGCCGGGATTATATATGGAATGTGACGCCTGTGGGGCCGACGGGCTTTAATCGCTGCTAGTCTCGCCCCATATCCAATGATGACAACCCGGTGTCCCGGGGTCCAGCCAATCGCCAGGGGGAATGCATGCGCTACAGGGCGCTCCTGCTCACGCTGTCGCTGTTGCCGTTACAGTCGCCCGGCGCCGACGGCGAATACGGCGATGATGGACGTTACCGTTCCGCCACGTTCGCCTACGAGATCGCCCCGCCGGCGCAGACCTGGGTGCCGTGGTCGGCGCTCGCGGACGACTATGCGCACGCGGACTCCGGCTATCTCGGCGTCTTCGGTTACGGATCGGTCGTCATGCCGGTCTGCTGGCAGGGCGAGGCGCCGTCGCAGGGCGCGCTTCTCCAGGTATTCCTGTCACGTTTCGGCGAGGATTACCCGACCCCCTTCATCAAGTCGGAGGCGGATGTCGGCAAGGACGGTGCGCGCGGCAAGTACCTGCTCGGCAGGGAAGCAGTCGACGGCGTGGATTTTGCCTATCACTTCTGGATCGTTGCGAACGACCGCTGTGCGTACACGCTGGCGGCCTGGGGCCCGGCCGACGATGCCCGTACCGCGACGCACCTGCATGCCCTCTGGGAGCAGCTGCGGCTGAACGCAGCGCCGGGCGTCCTCGCCAATGGCGGCTCCGACAGGGAAAAAGCCGCAAATGCCTTCTTCCTGAACCAGCTGGGCATGCATTACTACGACGCGCGCAGCTACCGCGCCGCATTTCACTACCTGTCGCAGGCTGCCGACCTCGATACCGGCGAAGCCATGTACCTCAGGAACGCGCTCCGCGTGCTGGTCGAGATCGACGCCTACCGCGAAGCCTACGACTGGCTGCAGCCGCGGCTCGGGCGCCATGCCGACGATCTCGTCGTGCAGAGCTGGGATGCCTGGCTTGCCTACCAGACCGGCGACGCCGACAAGGCCATTCGCGTCTACGAGGAATTGTTCGCTGCCGGCTACCGCGAAGACGAGGAGTTTGCGGTGTACGCGGGCCTGCTCGCGGACCGCGGCGAGTGGCAGCGGGTCGAAGCGGCGCTGGAGCACTACGCCGATGACGGCATGACCGACACCCTGCGGAAGCTGCAGGCGGATCTCCAGAGCCGGCGCGGCAATTACGCCGAGGCGCTCGCGATACTCGACGGCATGATCGAAGGCCGGCCGTTCAGCGCCGACCTCGCCTACGCGAAGATCGAGGTCCTCGACCGGATGGAGAGGCCGGCAGAGATACTCGTGCTCGCCGAGCGCCTGATCGAGGAGAACTATCGCTCCCTGGAGAGCTACTTCTACAAGGGTTATGCCGAGTACCAGCTGAAGTCCTACCTCGAGGCACGCGACGCCTTCAACGCGGCGCTCAAGTATTCGCCGACCAGCCCGGTGGTCCGGGAGTACCTCGCGAGCATCGACAGCATCCTCGGGGAGGGCGAGAAAGCCAGCATCAGCGACGTCGTGGCCGCGGTGCCGCTACCGGGGGAGCTGCAGTCGCGGGTCGACGATGCCGCGTTCGGCGCGTCCGTCGACGGCTACGGCGCCTGGCTCCTGAACCGCATCACCGGTTACGCCTTCGACGGCGGCGAGACGCTGCGGCGGACACTGCTGCAGCAGATCAAGCTGCAGGACGCACAGGGCGTTGCACAGTTCAGCACGCTGCAGTTCAACTTCGACCCGGCGTTCGAGCAACTCTACGTCAACAGCCTCGTGGTGAGGAACGCGGCGGGCGAGAAAATCGCCGAGGGAGACCCCTCCGCGTACTACGTGACCAGCACGGTCGACGGCTTCGAGGCGAGTACCGAGAAGACCGCCCACCTGCCGGTGCCGAGCCTGGCGCCGGGCAGGGTGATCGAGGCGGTCGTGACGAAGCGCATCAACGTCGAGAACGGCACGTTTCCGCTGGAAATTCACTACCTCGCCGGCAGCCGGCCGATCGGCTACAGCGCGGTCTTCGTCACGGGTGAACGCGACAGGCTGAAGTTCCGGTCAGCGGGTATCGGCGAGCCGGTCATGCGCAACGGCTCGCTGGTCTGGGAGGCGACGGATCCCGTGGTCTACCGCTGGGAGCCCATGCAGCCGTGGTACGACCGCATTCTCCCCTGGGTGACGATCGGCACGACCAGCGACAGCTGGCGCGAGGCGGGCGAGGACTACCTCGCGATGATCGGCGACAAGCTGGACAGCGGACGCGTGGCGGACATGGCGGCACGCCTCGTGGAGGGCGTCGACGACCCGCAGCGGAAGATCGAGATCATCAGCCACTACGTCCAAAAGGAACTGCATTACGAGGCCATCGAGTTCGGGCGCCGCGCGTACGTGCCGAAGGCAGCTCGCGAGACGCTGAGTGATCGCTACGGTGACTGCAAGGACCACGCGGTGTTGCTGGTTACCATGCTGCAGGCCGTGGGCGTGCCGGCGCAGCTCGCGCTCGTGAACGTCAACCAGCAGATCGTGCCGGAGCTGCCGAACATCGACCAGTTCGACCACATGATCGTGTCGGTTCCTGTCGACGGCCGGCGCCTTTACATCGACGCCACCGACAAGGACCTGAAGCTCGGCACGACACCGCCGCGCTACATGGCCGGCAGCCATGCACTCGTGCTCGGACAGCCGCCGGAACTGTTGCCTATCCCGGAGTTCGGCGTTGGCGACTCCGCGCTGCAGGTCGAACGCAGTATCGAAACGATCGCAGACGACGAACTCCGGGTTACCGAGGTCGGCGTGTTCTCGGGCTACCAGGCGGCGGACATGCGCGGCCAGCTGCGCGAGATCGAGGTCTCGGAAATGCTCGGCACGATGCAGCGCTGGGTTGCGGACCGTTACTCGGATGCGATCGTCGACGACGCGTTCGTGGACAACGTGTTCGATGCGAGCGGCGAACTCGTCGTGGAACTGCAGTACCGGCTGCCGATCGATGCCGGGCCGTTCAAGCTGCCCGGCTTCTTCGAAGCCACGTTTCTCGACTACGAACGGCTGCCGGAACGGCGCTTCGGTTTCGAGATACCCGCGCCGCTCACCGTGACGACGGTGACGACGGTGCGGCAGTCGCCGGCTGCCGCGCTCAAGCTCGCGTCGAAGAAGCCGGACGCGGACGAAACGCGCTTCGGCAGCTGGCGCCGCAAGATCGACAGCGACGACGAACGCTGGGTGCTGAGGCTCGACTACACGAGCGGCCGCAACGCGTTCGGGCCCGACGAGTACCGCGCATTCACGGACTTCCATCGCAAGCTCGTCGGGGCCATCGAGCAGCCCGTGGTGATCGAGTAAGGTACGTATTCCAATCCGCCGAATTGTGCCTACACTCCCGTTTTGTAGGAGCGCTTCTTGAAGCGCGATCGCGGGCCCAGGCCCGCTCCTACAGCAAGCTATCCTGTAGGAGCGGTTCTCGAACCGCGATTCGCGGCCCCGGGGCCCGCTCCTGCAATCGCTACGGCAGGAGACCGACATGGGCGAATTCGAAGACCTGGTGGCTGACCTCAAACAAAAGCGCGACGAACTGCGGCTCAAGATCCACCTCGCCTCAAAGGAAGCGCAGGACGAGTGGGAGGAACTCGAGGAGAAGATGCAGGAGTTCTCCTCCCGCGCGGAGCTCGGCAAGACCGGTGCGGGCCTCGGCGACGCACTCGGCAAGCTCGGCCAGGAGCTGAAGCTCGGCTACAAGCGCGTCCGCAACGCCATCAAGGAAGATTGAGTCCCCGCTACTCGGGGTTCCAGCGATCCACGGCATCCTGGCCGACCACCAGGGCTGCCCGCCGTTTGACCTCCGCCGGCGCGAGCAGGCCGCGGTCGATGGCGGAATCGAACCACTCGGCGAACCTGCCGCCCTTCCTGCCGAAACGGTCCGCTACCAGCATCTGGTAGATCGCCGCGGCAAGCATGTGCATGCCGCCATCGGCCGTGCGCCACCGTGCGCCGGGCCCCTGGTCGAAGCCCATGCGGTCGGCGACGATCTGGTCGAGTGCCTGTGTCGCGCTCTCGTCGAGCAGTTCGGGGAAGGTGTTGTAGCCGATCGCCGCATCGTGACCGGTGAGGATCGACTGCATCCAGGGGTCCGTACGAAGTTCCTCGAGCCGCTCGTAGACGGATTGGTCGCCACGCTCGAACGGCGGATGAAACATCTCGTGCGTGGCCGTGCGCAGCTGAATGTACATCGGGTAGGAATGGTGCGACGCGAAACGCTGGCCCGTTACCCGGATGCCGTACGGTTTCGAGAAGTAGAGCAGGAAGACGTCGATCTCGGGGTCGAGAGACCGGCCCAGCAGGCGTTCGTGCTCGGGGATGATGTCGAATCGCCGCAGGTAATTGCGGGTTGCCCCGACGCGCAGCTCGAGGGTCGGTGCGGCGATGTCCCGCCAGTACGCCTCGAACCCGGCGTCGCGCAGGCCGAGCAGTACGGCGAGGACATCGGGCAGGGTTTCGTCGCGAACCGAGTTCCACTCGCGGGGGTCCCAGTACTCCGATCGCTCCAGGCCGGGCCGCAGCCGGGCTTCCGGATTGCGCGCGGAGGCGATGACGTCATCGAGTGAATCGACCGGCCCCGCCGAGAAGAGGAGGGCGAGGTTCGGGCCGACGAGCATGCCGTGCAGCTGCGCGAACTCGGTGAGCCTCTCGAGTGCGGCGCGTGCTTCGCCGTCCAGGCGTGGGCGGATGAAATCGACCTCTGTCCGGTAATGTTGGTACTGGAGGCTGTTGCCCGTGAGTGCGCCGATGAAGACGACGGCGTCCAGGCCGGCCGCGGCCTGGACGTGCCACCGCGTGGAAGGCGCTTCGGTGACGTCCGCCTGCGCCGCGGCCGCAACGCAGAGCAGCGCGGCCAGCGCCGGCGCCCGGGCCTGCCTGTGCACTCTTCGGCGCGTCGTCATCGTGGTGACAATTACTCCCGCAGCATCAGCGTCCTGCCTGAGTAGGATCATGCCTGCAGCGCGATGGTTCAGAAAAGTGTGCGCGCGGCACGGTTTACCGTCGTTTGCCGGGTGCTATAGTAACGTCGAATTCGCTTATCCGAGGGCAAAGCAACATGGGTCTACTGAAAGCACGAGGCGCGCTGCTGCGCCTGGTCTCCGTGTCCATTATCTGCATGGGCTTCGCGCAGGTGGCGCCCGCCGGGATGATTGGCACCGCGCACCTGGTCGATAAAGAGTCGCGAGCGGCCAGCCTGTCTCGCATCGAGGTTCTGCTGGCCCGCGAGGACCTGGGCAGGCAACTGGAGGCCTTCGGCGTCGACCGGGCGCTGGTGGTGGAGCGTTTGAACGGCCTCAGCCACGCCGAGCTGCTGGAACTCGAAGGTCAGCTCGATGCACACGTCGCCGGCGGTGACATCATCGGCCTGATTGGCGCCGTGTTCGTCGTCCTGCTGATCCTCGAACTCGTGGGCGTTACCGACATCTTCAAGAGCTTCTAAGCACGGCAGCATGTCCGGCGCGATTCGCGTTTATCGATGGAGCCGGCTCTTGCCGGCTCTTTTCGTGGTGCTGGGCGGTTGCGCATCGATCCCGCCGCCGGTGAGCGAGCTGCCGGTTGCCGACCGGGCCATCGAGCTCGAGGACGCGCCGTTCTATCCGCAGGAACGCTACCAGTGCGGGCCGGCGGCACTGACCACGGTGCTGGTGCAAAGCGGCGTGCCGGCGTCCCTCGACGACATCGTCGACAAGGTCTACCTGCCCGGCCGGCAGGGCAGCCTGCAGGTCGAACTCCTCGCGGCAACCCGTACCGAGGGGCGCCTGCCTTACGTGATCGACGGCAGTCTCGCCGCGATCTGGCGGGAACTGGAGGCGGGGCGGCCGGTCCTGGTGCTGCAGAACCTGGGTGTCGCGGCGATTCCCCGCTGGCATTACGCGGTGGTGGTCGGCATCGATGCGGAGCGCGGCGAGGTCGTGCTGCGCTCGGGCACGGACAGGCGCCGCGTCACGGCGAGCGGGACCTTCCTGCACACCTGGCGGCGCGGCGGTTACTGGGGGATGGTGGCGCTGGTGCCCGGCGAGTTGCCGGCGGCCCCCGACAGGTCCCGTTACTTCGAGGCCGTCGCCGCGCTGGAGCAGGCCGGCCGTGGCGCAGAGGCCGCAGCCGCCTGGCAGGCCGCCCTCGGGCACTGGCCGGGCGACACCGTGGCCCTCTTCGGCCTCGCCAATGCGCGCCTCGTCCTGGGCGACTACGCGGCGGCCGAGGCGGCGTACCGCCGCCTCCTCGAACGCGAGCCCGCCATGGTCGTGGCGCGCAACAATCTCGCGCTGGCACTGGCGGAACAGGGTCAATACGACGCTGCCCTCGAGGAGATCGGCATCGCGCTTGCCGAAAACAGCGATGCGGCCGTGGCACGCGAGCTCAGGGATACGGCGACGACGATCCAGCGGCGCAGGCAAGGCGCCGAATAGCACCCGGGTCTAGCGGGCCGCCCGCTCCGCGTCGTGCTTCAGGCGCATGCTGCGGCCGCGGCTCACGTGCAGCAGGTCGCTGATCTTGCGCACCAGCGAATCCTCGTACTTGTCGAGCCGGCCGTCGGCGTAGGCGACCTGCCACAGCAGCCCGACGATCCGCGCCTTCTCGCTCTCGTCCAGGTTGTTGTGCAGCAGCTGCGTGAACTCGTGCAGGGACACGAGCTCTTCCGCCTTTTCGTCCGCCGCGTTCACGAGTTCCGCGGCATCTTCGGGCGACATGCCGAAATGCTTTTCGACGAGCCCCAGCACGCGCTCGAACTCGCTCTCCTCGAACACGTTGTCGGAGCGCGCGACGTCGAGCATCAGGACGGCCGTCGCCGAACGCAATGCGCCCTCGCGGCTCCCGGCGTCGTCTTCGGCCGTGCGCGGTGCCGCGATGGCGTCGACCACCTGGTTGATGAATTGCCTGATCATTTGCTGCGCTGCTGTCCTGTTGCCGGCGAACTTCAATGATTGCGGGCCCCTGCGGGATTTTCAACCGCCCATGGCATTGACCGGAATGGTTCTCGTCAGTTCACGGGCTTACTGATAAGGTTGTCGGCATGCGACTCGGCCCCAATACCTACTCAGCCGGCCACTTCTACGACGAGCTGATCGACCGCGACGGCAGCGCGCGGTCGCACGCAGCGCGGCTGGCCGACTATTTCAGCGCGATGCAGCCGGACGAACTCGCCGGGCGCCAGCGCGCCGTGGACAAGACGATCGTCGACATGGGAATCAGCTTCACGATCTACTCCGAGGGCGACAACATCGACCGCGCGTGGCCGCTCGACATCATTCCGCGGGCGATGCCCGGCGACGAATGGAACCGCATCGAGGCCGGCCTCGTGCAGCGGGTGCGCGCGCTTAATCTCTTCATCGACGATCTCTACAACGAGCGCCGCATCCTCAAGGACAAGGTCGTGCCGGCCGAGATCATCGACAGCTCGCGCAACTACCTCGCACCGTGCCGTGGCGTCAGCCCGCGGCACGGCGTCTGGGCCAACGTCTGCGGCTCGGACCTCGTGCGCGGCGGCGACGGCACCGTGTACGTGCTCGAGGACAACCTGCGCGTGCCATCCGGGGTCTCCTACATGCTGGAGAATCGCAACGTCATCAAGCGCGTGTTCCCGGGGCTGTTCCAGGATCACCGCGTGCGTCCGGTGAGCGAGTACCCGACGTCGCTCAGCGCGATGCTGCAGTCGATCGCGCCGCCGGATGCGTCCGGCGAGAAGCCCGAGATCGTCGTGCTCACGCCCGGCATCTACAACAGCGCCTACTTCGAGCACAGCTACCTGGCGCGGACCATGGGCGTCGAGCTCGTCGAGGGCAGCGACCTCGTGGTCGGCGACGATGACTGCGCCTACCTGCGCTCCATCGACGGGCTGACCCGGGTGGATACCATCTACCGGCGCATCGACGACGTGTTCCTCGACCCGGAGGTGTTCCGGCCGGATTCGATGCTCGGCGTGCCGGGACTCATGCGCGCCTGGCGCGCGGGCAACGTGTCGCTTGCCAATGCACCCGGCTCCGGCGTCGCCGACGACAAGGTCGTCTATTCCTATGTCCCGGAAATCATCCGCTACTACCTGCAGGAAGATGCCATCATTCCGAACGTGCCGACGTGGCGCTGCTCCGAGCCGAAGCACCTCGACCACGTGCTGGCGAAACTCCCGGAACTCGTCGTCAAGCCCGCCAACGAGTCGGGCGGCTACGGGATGCTGGTGGGGCCGCATGCGACGCGCCGGGAACACGATCAGTTCAGGGCGCTGCTCAAGCAGGACCCGCGCAATTACATCGCGCAGCCGACACTCGACCTGTCGACGGTGCCGACGTTGTGCGGCGAGGCGCTCGAACCGCGCCACGTCGATCTGCGGCCGTTCATCCTGCAGGGCGAGAATGTCGCCGTGACGGCCGGCGGCCTGACCCGGGTCGCGATGCGCAAGGGTTCGCTCGTCGTCAACTCCTCGCAGGGCGGCGGCAGCAAGGACACCTGGATCATCGAGGCCGGCCGCTGATGCTGTCGCGCGCCGCCGAACGGGTCTACTGGACCGGCCGCTACCTGGAACGGGCGGAGAATACGGCGCGCATCGTGCAGCAGTATTCGCAGCTCCTGCTCGACCTTCCGGAGGAGGTCGGCGTCGGCTGGCCCGAGCTCGTGAAGATCGTCGGTGCGGCGGATGCATTCCGTGCCAGCGGCAAGCCGGAGACGGCAACCGCCATACTCGAATTCCTGCTGGCGGATACCCACGGCTACACCTCGCTGGCCTACTCGCTGCGCATGGCGCGCGAGAACATTCGCAACACGCGCGACCTGCTGCCGCAGGAGGCCTGGGAGAGCGTCAACGAACTCTACCAGGAGGCGCGCCTCAGCCTGGGCCCGGCCGCGAGCGGCGATGACCGCTTCGAGGTGCTCGCCGAATGCATCGGGGAGTGCCAGAAGATCAGCGGCATCCTGACCGGTACCGTCAGCCACCACAGCCCGTATCATTTCCTGTCCCTCGGCCGCAGCATCGAGCGTGCCGACATGACGACCCGTATCATCGACGTCGCGGCCGCGTACATCCAGCACAACGAACGGCTCGTGCGACGTTACGGTTCCAGCCTGTGGACCAACGTCCTGAAGTCCGTCAGCGGCTTCCAGATGTACCGCCAGTTCTGCCAGCCGCAGGTCCAGGGCTTCCGGGTCATCGATTTCCTGGTGCGCGACCGGGCGTTTCCCCGCTCGATCGCGTTCTGCGTCGACAGCGCCCGGGCCAGCTCTGCAGCACTGCCGCGCGGTGAGGAAACGATCGCCGCGCTGGATGCCGTCGAGAGCCTGCTGCAGCCGATAGCAGCCGAAGGCCTGTCGGCGGCGGATGTCACGAAGTTGATGGACACCGTGCAGGTGCGGCTCGGCGATGCGCACCGGGCCGTCGCCGCGACCTGGTTTCTTTACGGGGACGCCGCGTGAGGCAGCTTGCCTGCCGTTGCGGACAGACGGTCTACTTCGAAAACCACCGTTGCGCCCGCTGCGGACGCAAGCTCGCATTCGACCCGGCCTCGTTGTCCATGGCGTCGGAACCCGAACCCGGCGCCGGGCTGCCGTTTTGCGCGAACCGCGCCAGCGCGAGCCGCTGCAACTGGCTCGGCGATCCGGCGCGTCCCGGCGGCGCCTGCATCTCCTGCAGCAGCAGCGAGGTCATCCCGGCACTGTCGAAACCCGAAAATCGCGATCGCTGGCGCAAACTCGAACAGGCGAAGCGCCGGCTTATCTACGACCTCCTGAGCCTGGAGCTGCCCGTCGACTCGTCGCGGCTGCGGTTCGTGTTCAAGGAAGACCAGCGCACCAATCCGGACGTCCACGAGGAACACGTGAATATCGGTCACTCCGAGGGGGTCATTACGATCAACGCAGCGGAGGCCGACGACGTCTACCGCGAGCAATTGCGGCAGCTGATGATCGAGCCTTACAGGACGCTGCTCGGTCACTTTCGTCACGAGGCGGGGCACTACTACTTCGACCTGATGCTGGACGATGAATTGCGCACCGAGGCTCGCCGCCTGTTCGGCGACGAGTCGGCGGGCTATGACCAGGCACTGCGAAACCATTACCACAACGGTCCGCGCCCCGGGTGGGAACAACACTACATCACGGCGTACGCGAGCGCCCACCCGGCGGAGGACTGGGCGGAGACCTTCGCGCACTGGCTGCACATCCGGTCCGCGCTCGAAACGGCGGATGCGAACGGCCTGACCCGCGTATCCGATATCGACGACTGGCAAAACGCCTTCATCGACCTGGCCGTGCGGCTGAACGACGTGATGCGGAGTCTCGGGCTCGGCGACGCCTACCCGTTCGTCATTACGGCGGCGGTGGCGGAAAAGATCGATTTCGTGCGGCGGGCGATCCGGCGCTTTACGGGTCGACCAGCCGCACCTTCTTCTGCGGGAGGCTGATCGGCGGAAGCTGCTCGAACGCGCGCCGCAGGTTTTCCGCCCAGGCTTCGCGAATCTGCCGAAGGTACGGATCGTCCTCGGCGTAAACGATGTGGGTGTGGGAGCCCGGCGATCCCGCGCTGTAGATCATCAGCTCGATCGGCGGGCCGACGCTCGCGTTACTGCGCATCGTCGAATCCATCGACACGAGCCCGCACAGCGCGACGGTTTCGAGCGGCGCATCGACGCGGATGATCCGGTCGAGTATCGGTTTGCCGTATTTTTGCTCGCCGATTTGCACGAACGGTGCAAGGTCGGTCGGCGATACGTAATTGCCCTGCGAGTAGATGTGAAACAGTGCGTGCTCGGCGTCACCGATCTTGCCGCCGAAAATGAAGTCGGCGTCGGGTGAAAAGCCGGGTGCGCGGTCGAGTTCCGCGTACTTCGCCTGCACCTCGCGGCTGACGTCGCCGATGTAGTCGGCCGCCTCGCGGATTCGCCTGACGGTCGCGAGGCTGCGTTTCTCGTTCTCGCGGACGTCACGGTGCAGTCGCGCGATCACCGCCTGGGTGGTGGCCAGGTTACCCGCGCTCAACAGTGTGAAAAACCGCCCCGGGATCTTCGTGAACGGGTGCATCTTGCTGAACGTACCGAGCTGGTCGATGCCGGCATTCGTCCTCGAATCCGAGACGAAAACCAGCCCGTCGGTGACGCAGGCGGCGAGGCAGTAGGTCATGAACGAAGCTTAGCGCCCGCCCGGCCGCAATGGAATACGTGCGACGCCGTACCTTATACGTGCGCGGTACGGCAGCGTATGATGGTGTTTCGTCGCCGACGGCGCAGAGGGACGTCTATGCAGGCAGCAAACGAGGAAATGGCGGTATCCCTGGCGGAGCTACTTCGTTCCGGCAGTGCCGAGGAGGTCGAGGACAGGCTCGACGCCATGGCGCCGGACGAGCTGTTGCACGAGGTCTACCTGCTTGCCCCGGACGACCAGCGCAGGCTGCTGACACTGCTTTCGCCCGAACGCGCGGCGGCGCTGCTGGAGGTGGTGCCGGACGCCCACGCCGCCAACCTGATCGAGGAGATGCACGCAGCGGAAGCCGCGCCGATCGTCGAGGAACTCGCCAGCGACCACCGTGTCGACGTGCTCGCGGAACTCGACGCCGACGACGCCGAGGCAATCATCGCCAAGCTCGCCGAGGAAGACGCGGACGAGATTCGCGAACTGATCACCTACGCGCCCGACCAGGCGGGCGGGCTCATGATGACCGAGTTCGCGTCCTACCCGATGTCGCGGAGCGTGCGCGAGGTCGTCGAGGATCTCACCCGGGAGGACATCGACTACCACCTGCTGACGGTTCACTACGTTTACGTCGTGGTGAAGAAACGCAAACTGAAGGGCGTGATCCGGATCCGCGACCTCGTGTTCGCCGACCCGGAGCGCCGCATCGGCGAGCTCGCGAAAGACGCGTACACCGTGCCCCCCGATGCAAGCCTCAGCGATCTCGAGAATTTTTTCGACGAGCACGATATCGCCGCCGTGCCGGTCGTCAATACACGCGGCATGATGCTCGGCATCGTGCGCCGCCGCGCCGTCCTCGAAGCGCTTGCGGAAAAGTCCGAGGCCGACAGCCTCAAGGCGGCGGGTATCATCGGCGGCGACGAGCTGCGCAGCATGCCCATCGCCGTGCGATCCGCGCGGCGCCTGTCGTGGCTCAGCATCAACATCGTTCTCAATATCATCGCGGCGAGCGTGATTGCCTTCCACGAGGACACGCTGACGGCCGTCATCGCGCTGGCGGTGTTCCTGCCGATCGTCTCCGACATGAGCGGCTGTTCGGGCAACCAGGCGGTGGCCGTGAGCATGCGCGAATTGACGCTCGGTGCGGCCCTGCCACGCGACGTGTTGCGCGTCCTGCGCAAGGAGGCCAGTGTCGGGATCATCAACGGTATCGCGCTCGGCATCCTGCTCGGGCTCGTGGCATGGGCGTGGAAAGGGAACGCGATCCTCGGGCTGGTCGTCGGCGCGGCGCTCGCCGTCAATACGGTGATTGCGGTTTCGATCGGCGGCACGGTGCCGCTGATCCTGAAGCGTTTCAAGTTCGACCCCGCGGTCGCGTCCGGGCCGCTGTTGACGACGGTGACCGACATGTGCGGTTTCTTCCTGCTGCTGAGCCTCGCGAGCATGGTGCTGCCGGCGATATCGTGAACGTGAGCACGAGAACAACGTCCGCGAACCGCTGTCGACAGGCAGGCATTGCCGGCATGGCGGCTGCGCTGCTGGGCTCGATGTCCGGCTGTGCCAACGTGCAGGCGCTGGAACAGCCGCACCCGGTCGCGCTGCCGATGCCGCCGGAGGTGGCGGAGCGGTTTGCCTACGAGGCCGGCGAGATTACAGGCCGAACTCACGCTCGAGCGGGAGAACTCGACCTATCGCGTGTACGAGGGCAGTTTCGACCCGCTTATCGCGGGCAGCGACGACGACACGCCCATCACCTTCGAATACTACGAGCAGATCGGCACGGACATGGCCCCGGTCGTGCTCGTACTGCCGATACTGAACGGCCAGAAGCACGTGGTGCGGCCCTTCGCGACGTACTTCGCGGAGAACGGCTACAACGCCGTGATCGTCGATACCGTGCAGCGCAAGACCCTGCTCGAGGACATGCTGCAGCCGGAAGAGGCGATACGCCGCACGACCATTCGTCATCGACGCGTGCTCGACTGGATCGACACCGTGCCGAACATCGACAAGAGCAAGGTGGCGGTATTCGGCGCGAGTCTCGGCGGCTTCAACGCGCTCTTCGTGACCGCGGCCGATGAGCGGATCAGTGCGTCCGCGCTCGCGCTCGTGGCGGGCGACCTGCCGTTCGTGCTGACTAATTCCTCCGAGGGCAGGATCATCGACGCCGCGGACGGCGCGATGGAGACGCTGCAGACGGACAAGGACGGACTGCGGCGGTACCTCGAGGAAAACATTCAGTCGGACCCCCTGAGTCTCGCGCGCCATATCGACCCGGAACGCGTCCTGCTGGTGCTGGCGAAGTTCGACGACGCGGTGCATTACGAGAAGCAGCTGGAACTCCAGCGCGCCATGGGTAACCCGGAATCGATCACCCTGCCGACCGGTCACGTGACGACAGCCGCTTACCTGTTCTACCTGCGCAGCAGCGTACTGGAGTTCTTCGACCGGAAACTGGACGGGCCCGCGCCGCCCGAGCCCGTGGCCGCGGAGCCGGAAGCGACCGATGACGACCTGCTGGCCCGGCCGGCAGTCGAAGCTCCCTTCACCGGCGCCCCCGTGACCGCCGCAGAACACGCGCCGCTGCTGGACCGCACCCAGCAGACCGTCGAGAACGTCGTGACGGGCACGGCCCGGGTCGTCGACAACATGTTCGGCTCCGCCGACGTCGAGGAGGAGGCCTCGGTGACGCGCGGCCGTCTCTCGGTTGGCGGGCAGTGGGACCAGCGCGACGGCCTCCGCGAGCGCATTCGCCTCAAGGCGCGTTTCGGATTGCCGGCCTTGAACCAGCGCACCAGCCTGTTGCTCGGCCGTGGCGACGTCAGCGACTTCGTCGATGGCTCCGCCGACGACAATATCGACACCCTGCCGGACCGCTTCAACGATTTCGAGGACGAGGACTGGCTCCTCGGCATCGGCTACAGCCGTGATGCAACGCTGCGGCGCGGCTGGTCGTTCGGCGCCGGCGTGCGCGTAAAGACGCCGCTCGAACCCTTCGTCCGGGCCACCTATCGCTGGCACAAGGTATTCGGCGACGACTGGCTGTGGCGGGTCGAGCCGAGACTGTTCCTGCAGAATCAACGCGGCGCCGGCATCTCGATCCAGAACACGCTCGATCACGTGCTCACCGACAGCTGGCTGTTGCGGTCCTGGTCCATCGTGGTCGCCGAAGAAGAGGTCGAGGGCATGGCCTGGACCACGAAACTCGTCGCCTACAACAACCTGTCCGACAAGACGGCCATGTCCTACGCCATCTACAGCACCGGCGAGACCGACTACGAAGTGCCGGTGCGCGATTACGGCATCGAGCTGAGATACCGGCGCCAGATATCGCGCGAGTGGCTGTTCATCGAGCTGCTGACTTTCATGAACTGGCCGCGCGACTTCCTGGTCGAGGAACGCGAGCGCAACATCGGCATCGGCATCGAGTTCGAGATGCAGTTCGGCGAATGGCCGGGACGGCCGCCGCAGAAACAGCAATAACACGACTGGGTTGAAGACCATGACCGACAGGCTCACGCGGGTATTCGCGTTTTTCCTTCTCCTCGGCGTTGCCGCCTGTACGCAGGATGGCACCGAACCGGCTGCCGCGACCGACCCGGAACGGGCGCGGCTCGCGGAACGCGCGTCGCGCGTCGAGATCATCCGCGACGACTTCGGGGTGCCGCACATCTACGGTGAGACCGACGCCGATGCCGTGTTCGGCATGCTGTACGCCCAGGCCGAGGACGATTTCCCGCGCATCGAGCGGAACTACGTTTGGGCCATCGGCCGGCTGGCCGAGGTCGAAGGCGAGGCCGCGATCTTCAGCGACCTGCGCGCGCGCCTTTACATGACTGTCGACGAAGCAAAGGCCGCCTACGCAGCCGCGCCGGACTGGCTCCGCGCGCTGTGCGACGCCTGGGCCGACGGCCTCAACTATTACCTGCTGACGCACCCCGGGGTGCGGCCGAAGCTGCTGACGCGTTTCGAGCCCTGGATGCCGATGTTCTTCAGCGAGGGGTCGATCGGCGGCGACATCGAGCAGGTGCCCGTCGAAGGGATCGCCCGTTTCTACGGCGGCGAGGAGGCGACGATCGCCGCGGCCCGGGACATCGAGGCCCGCTTTGCGCCCGCGGGTGGCTCCAATGGTTTCGCGATCGCGGGCGAGCGGACGCGATCGGGCAACGCGATGCTGCTGATCAACCCGCACACCTCGTTCTACTTCCGCGGCGAGGTGCACGTGGTCAGCGAGGAAGGCCTCGACGCCTACGGTGCGGTGACCTGGGGCCAGTTCTTCGTCTACCAGGGCTTCAACGAGAAGACCGGCTGGATGCACACCTCGACCCGCGTCGACTTCATCGACGAGTTCGTCGAGGACGTCAGCCGGGTCGACGGCGAGACTCGTGTACCGCTACGGGGAAGAGACGCGGCCCGTCGAGGTCTCCGAAGTAACGCTCAAATACAAAACGGATGACGGCGTTGGCGAGCGCACGTTCACGATGTACCACACGCACCACGGCCCGGTGACGCATGCGATCGACGGCCGATGGGCCGTGACGAAGATCAACTGGGACCCGGTGAACGCGCTGATCCAGTCCTTCACGCGGACGAAGCTCGACAACTACGCGGCGTTCCGGGAGATGATGAACATCCGCACCAACTCGTCGAACAACACGGTGTTCGCGGACGCCGAGGGCAACATCGCCTACTTCCACGGCAATTTCATCCCGCGGCGCGACGCGCGCTTCGATTACTCGCAGCCGGTGGACGGCAGCGTCCCGGCGACGGACTGGCAGGGGCTGCATACCGTCGACGAGACGATCACGATCCTCAACCCACCGAACGGCTGGATACAGAACGCGAACTCGACGCCGTTTACCGCGGCTGCCGAATTCAGCCCGAAGCGCGCGGACTATCCCGCCTACATGGCGCCGGACGACGAGAACTTCCGCGGCGTGCACGCCGTGCGCGTGCTCGCCGACGTCGACGATCTCACGCTCGACGGCCTGATCGAACTCGCGCACGACCCGTACCTGCCCGGCTTCGAGAAGCTCATCGGTGGCCTGCTCGAGGCCTGGGACCAGGCGGAGGAGCCGGACGCCGCGCTGGCAGAACCGATCGAGGTGCTGAAAGCCTGGGATCTCTCGACCGGCAAGGACTCGGTGGCCATGTCGCTCGCGCACTTCTACGGCATGAACTACCTGGCGCGCGCGACCTTTCCTGCGGACATGAGCGAGATGGAGCGGATCACGATGCTGGGTACGACGACCCCGCCCGGGCAACGCCTCGAGGTGTTCGCCGACACGGTCGCGATGCTCGCGGACGACTACGGCGACTGGCGCACGCCCTGGGGCGAGATCAATCGCTTCCAGCGGCTTTCGGGCGACGATCGATCTCGAGTATGACGATGCGCAGCCGAGCCTCGCCGTCGGCATGGCGAACAGCCGCTGGGGCGCGCTGGCGGACTTCGGCGCAGAGCGTCGCGAAGGCACGAAGCGCCTGTACGGTGACAACGGCAACAGCTTCGTCGCGGTCGTGGAGTTCGGCGACCGGGTGCGGGCGAAGTCGATCCTCGTGGGCGGGCAGAGCAACGATCCCGGCTCGCCGCATTTCGACGACCAGGCGCCGCTGTACGTGGCGCACGAATTCAAGGACGTCGCCTACTACCGCGAGGACGTCGAGCGACGCGCGCGGGAGCGTTACCGGCCGGGCGAGCGCGCCCGCTGATCGCCGTCGATCAGCCGGCCAGCAGTTTCTTCATGTCGGCGAGCATGTGCCTGAGCGTGCCCGTCATCAGGACGAACTCGGCGTCCATCCGCGCGAGCGGATCGTTGTCGTGGTCGCCGGCGTCGTCGGCACCGAGAAAGCGCATCTTCGTGATGACGCCGTCTTCATTCAGTACGCAGCCCAGGATGTTGTCGTAGACGATAGCGAGATGCGTCAGCCGCATGCCGTTGGCGACGTGGTCCTTTATCGTCCTGTCGTTGAGGTCGAAGTCGGCCCAGCGCACGACGGAGCGGGGCTCGGCA
Source organism: uncultured Gammaproteobacteria bacterium (assembly GCA_963712755.1). Classification (GTDB taxonomy): domain Bacteria; phylum Pseudomonadota; class Gammaproteobacteria; order Steroidobacterales; family Woeseiaceae; genus UBA1847. The sequence continues at coordinate 209,327 of CAVQIY010000004.1, forward strand.
GGGTCCTGCATCCGGCATTCGCGGCCCAGCGCGAACCGCTGGGGCGCGCTGCCGAAGAAGACCTTGTGCAGCAATTCCTCGACGGGCCGCCCGAACTTGAGGGGCGTGAACGTGACGCCGTCGAACGGTTTGCGCAGGTGCAGCAGGAACCGCTCCGCCGCGGTATTCTGCGCCGCATCGATGCCGAGCAGCTTCTGTTTCGGGTCGACGAAACCGCGGATACGATCCGACTTGAGCATGGCCTTCGGCAGCAACTCGTCACGCGTCTCGGCTTTCAGGCGGCGCTTTTCCCGCGGCGCCGGTTTCTCGTTCATGCGCGCCTGGTACTCGTCGATGCGCTTCTCGAGCTCCTCGTTGATCGCGGCGGCGGGCAGTACCCGCGACTGGCTGCGCAGCTTCAGGAGGTCCGCGCCGTTGACGCGGCGCGCCAGGCTGTCGCTGCTCTCGGCGTCAATGGGCTCCCAGCCGGAGCGGCGTTCGGTCAGCGGGCCGCAGGGCTCGAACGCCGACTTTGCGAGCTGCCGGGAGACGGCTTCCTCCGAGTCGGGCCAGTCACCGTCGAGGTGAAAGAAACGCACGTTGCGGAACATCGTTGCTCTTTATTCGCGAAGGGGGCGGCGGAGTATCGTTTCTCGATGCCCGCTTGTCCAATCGTGACGGCGGCCGTCAAGGGCCCGCGTTATGTCGAGCCGCCGGCGTGAACTGCGTCACAAAATCGCAGCGCCTGATCCTAAGTCGAGTATTTCATTGGCTTTTGTGATGGCGGCGAGACGCCCGCCGCGGTCTAGCCTGTTGCTGCAAAACCGTGGTGCAGGCCCTGCAAGGGCACGCGCGCGGCAAGTCGGAGGAAACTGACAATGAAGAACACGACATTTGCATTAGGCCCGATCGTCGGGGACCGCGAAGACGGTGCACCCGTGGACTACGCCCGTTACCGCAACGAGGTGCGCGACCGGCTGGCCGAGACCGACATCATGCTGGCGTTGGTTCTCGACAAGGACGACGAGCAGCAGAGTTTCGATCCGTACAATTCGGCCGGCGCCTGAGCCGGCACCATTCTGGCCCACCGCGTGGGCATGTGGCACAGTTCCCGGGCATGGCGCCCAGGGGACGGAATTGACCACATCGTCGAAAACCGGCGAGCCGCCGGTTGACCAGCCGCTGCAGACCTACCAGCGGGTTGGCCTCGTGCTGGGGCCCGCTGTTTTTGCCCTGATGTTCGCCCTGGAAAGCCGCCAGGACGTCATGCCGCCGGACGCCTGGCGCGTTGCCGCCATCGGTATCTGGATGGCGGTCTGGTGGGCGACCGAAGCGATCCCCGTTTTTGCGACGGCGTTACTGCCGATCGTCGCGTTCGCGCCGCTGGAAATCGCGACGATCCGCGAGGCCGCCGAGCCCTACGCGAACCCGATCATCTACCTGTTCATGGGTGGATTCATCATGGCGCTGGCGCTCGAGAAGTGGAACCTGCATCGGCGCATCGCGCTCGCGATCCTCGAGCGTGTCGGCACCGACGGCAGGCGCCTCGTCGGCGGGTTCATGCTGGTCTGCGCATTGCTCAGCATGTGGATGACGAACACGTCGACGACCATGATGCTGCTGCCGATCGTCCTCTCGGTGATCGGCGTCATTCGCGACAACGCAGAGGATCTCGCGCCGCGCGCGCTCGGCAATTTCGAGATCGCCATGCTGCTGGGCCTCGCCTACGCCGCGAGCATCGGCGGCCTCGCAACGCTCGTCGGCACGCCGCCGAACGCGCTGCTGGTCGGCTTCATGGCGGAGAACTACGGCATCCAGATCAGTTTCGCGCGCTGGATGCTGGTCGGGATTCCGGTGACGTTCATCATGCTGCCGGTCGCGTGGCTCCTGCTGACGCGGGTGGTGTTCCCGGTCGACATGCCCGCCAGCGAGGCCGTCAACCGGCACCTGCGTTCGATGCGCGCGGCCATGGGGCCGATAACGACGCCGGAAAAGCGCGTCGCGATCGTCTTCGGGCTCGTGGTCCTGAGCTGGCTGCTGCGCCGGCCGGTCACCGAGTGGCTCGGCCTGGCCGGCATCTCGGATCCCGGGCATCGTCATGACCGCGGCGCTGCTGCTGTTCATGCTGCCGAGCGGGGATCGCTCCCGGCCCAGCCTCATGACGTGGCCAGACGTGAGCCGGCTGCCCTGGGGCGTACTGATCCTGTTCGGCGGCGGCCTGAGCCTCGCGGGCGCGGTGTCGGATTCGGGGCTCGCGCTGTGGCTCGGCGAGAGCCTCGCCCCGCTGAACGCGCTCGGCACAGCCGTGCTGATCGTCTCGGCCGTCACGCTCGTAATTTTCCTCACCGAACTCACGAGCAACCTGGCGACCACGGCGACACTGCTGCCGGTGGTCGGCGCCATTGCGCTGCAGGCGGGTGTGCCGCCGATCATGCTGACCGTGCCCGTGGCGATTGCGGCGAGCTGTGCCTTCATGCTGCCCGTGGCAACGCCGCCGAACGCGATCGTCTTCGCGACCGGAGCGATCAGCATCCCGCAGATGGTGCGCGCGGGTATCGCGCTCAACATCGCAGGCATCGTCACCGTGACGCTGATTGCGCTTTACGCGGCGCCGTGGCTTCTGGGGTAGCGATTGATGCGTCGGCGGCCGCGGCCGGAAAGGCCCGCCGGGAGGGATCGCGTGGCGCCTGCCAGGCAGAATCGGGTACCCTTGTTGCCTGATAGCGGCTAGAATCGCTGCCCCATCCAAAGCGCCCGTAGCTCAGCTGGATAGAGTACTGCCCTCCGAAGGCAGGGGTCACAGGTTCGAATCCTGTCGGGCGCGCCATTTTCCCCTTTTTCATTCAGAGAGTTACGAACGGCCCTCCTGTACCGTTTTCGTCTGATTCTCAAATTGTGGGAGATTTGTGGGACGGGCAACGCGCAGCACGGTGTTAGGTCGTCGTGTGCATATACGTTCGGCCGCCTCAATGAGCCGAGCGATATCCGGCGCTGAGTAATGCGTCGTCATTCGTTCAGACTTGTGTCCCAATAGGTCTTGACGATCTTCAAAGCTCACACCAGCCGCGCGGAGCCTATGCCCGAATGTATGACGTAAGTCATGCACCCTGACATTAGGCAGACCGGCACGCAGCCTGGCCCGTTTCCACCCGGAGTTGAGAATGGTCTTCCTCGGGTTGCCCCGGTAAGTGAAAACGAATTCTCGATGCTTGCCCCGTTGCTCGTCGACAACACGTCGCGCAATAGAGTTGAGCACAACGACTCGTTCCAGACTGTTCTTGGTCTGGAACTCGTCGTTGCTTGGCAGAATAAACACACTTGTACCAAGCTCCGGCACCTGCACTTCCCAGTTCCATCTGAGCTGACAAACTTCCTGTTTCCTACAGCCGGTATTCACCTTGTACAAGGCAATACGCTGCAGGTGTGCTGGTAACTCCTTGAACAATCTATCTTGCTCTTCCCAGCTTAGAGGATACGGTTTTCTTGCCGGTCCCTGCTCCATCTCGATCAGCGGCGGCATGTCCAGCCACGACATGCCGTTGTCGTGTCGCCACACCCTCGCGGCGAGATTCAGTATCCGTCGAATACAGCTCAACTCTTTATTGATGGTTCCGGCTGAGACACCGTCCGAGCGACGGGACCTCCGGTACTTTGCGAGCGTATCGTTGTGAATACGATCGAGCCGGAGATCCCCGATGTGGGGTATGGCTCGATCGAAGGCGTGAATATATCTCTCGGTACTCTTCTTGTGCTGGTTCTCGTCGAGATACTTGATGGCGGCTTGCTGAAACGTCCTTGTCGGTCGAATGCCGTAGACCATGGCATTGCGAATCTCGTTCAAGCGGAACGCTAGGTAGTGTTCCGCCTCCGCGAGGTTAGTCGTGCCACAGCTTTCCGCCAATCTTCCGTATCCTTTGATTTTCTTGTCAATCCACCAGTTGTGGCCTCGTCTGTAGAGGCCCGGTGATCTTCTGCGTCCCATATCTTGCTCCTTTTGGCGGGACGCCCGTTGCGGGACTTATAGTCCTCCACCCAGGCGTCCAGTTCAAGGCGGTCGAAGGCGATACCCTGCTGACCGATAGGAATACTTGTGAGGCATTGCCGAACCTCGGCATTGAAGCGATTACGATCCATACCGAGGTAATAGGGCGCGTCGCGCAGACGAATGAACCGCGGCAGAAGAGCCCGCGTTGCTGACATTCCCCGGTCTGTGGGTTTGCCGATCATTGACCCGCGCCTCGATTCGCCGGCGGGGTCGGCTCAAGCGCTGGCCGCCCGGCTTTGAGCGCACCACGCTCGCCGTTCGGCCTGACCCACGGCCCGTCGAGCCGCTCGATCCAGCCGTCGTGATCAAGCGCAAGGATCAATAACCGCACGGTCAGCCAGTGCCGGTAACGCGTACCGCTGGCATGCTCATTAGTGCGTTCCACCAGATACCAGCGGAGGTGCTTCAGTTGCCATTGGTAGGGACCGACGTGCCAACGGCGCCAGATGGTCTGAGCGATGTATCCGCTTCGGGCAAGATGCTGGCGCACCGTGCCGCGTCTTGACCCAGGAAGCCGGTTCGCCAGCAGCGACCGGGCGATGCGTGCTGCTGCCCGATGATTCGCTGGCCGGCTCATCGGGCACCGCCGATGTAGGTCGCGACCACCTCAATGCGGGCGTGACCCAGTTCCTGTGCAATGGTTTGGCGTGCTGCGCGGTCAATGCTTCGATCGACACATACTCGACCAGCGATCACCGGCGCCGCTGACCCAGTCAACTGCCGGAAGCGATCACAGGCGTAAGCTGCACGCAGGTCATGAATCTTCTTTAGACCGTAGTCGTCTCTGACCGATGCCCAGACATGATGGATGTGTGAGTACCACTGTTTCCAGGTGAGGTGGGACGGAATAAGATTTCGTCCCGATCCCTGAGCCTTGGCGGCTCGGATCAGGCCCCCGATCGCGCTGCCCGAGACCGGGACCCAGCGATCCACACGATGACCCCGGCCGCCCTTGGTGCCGGCCGTAATATTGACCGCGCCGTGTTTCTTCACCTGACCCAAGGCGACTCGTGCATTGAGCAGAGAGGCTTCCTTAAGGCGTAGTCCCAGCGCTCTGGCCACTTCGATGGTCGCTGCGACCCGATCGTGCCCGTTCTGGCGCAGTTGATCGGCACACTGGCGCACGACCTTTTGATCGAGACCCGCCGGCGGTTTGGTTCGTGTTCGTGAGCGTTGGCCGACAAACTCGACTGGCGCAACGCGAATCTGCCGATCGCTCCGCATCGCCTGCATCACGACGTTAACCGACGACAGCAGGTTCTGTGCGTAGGCCGGGGACATCCCAGCATCGACCTTGTCTTCGAGTGATCTTCCGTAGTCCTGCACGACCTCCTTATCGATCAATCGTGCATCGCGTATATTGCGTTCGTCACGACACCAGGTAACGAACCGTCGCCATCGTTCGGCGTGACCGGTTACAGTCCCATAGTGTCCGTTGCCGTACTTATCTCGCAGAGCCTGCTTGCCGGCCCATGCCATCTGTTTACCGTAACCAAAGTTACGATGACCACCTGCTTTCTTCATGACGTTCTCCTCTATCCAAATCCGGGTTCTCGTTTCGGTTTCTCACAGTGATTCCTGAACTCTGGTGAGTGATAAACCGCGGATCAGCTGGCGGTCACAGCGTGAGGGCCTCATTGCAAGGCCTAAGCAGCGCGAAGGGCTGTTGGTTCAATCCCCCTGGTCCTCACACCCCAGAACGACCCGGCAAGGGTCGCGGAATCGGGTGCGGGCTGCGCCAGTCAGTCCGTCGACTGGCCGCCGGGCAGGGAGTTTCGACGGCTATGACACCGCGCCTTGGCGCGGTCAAAGCCTGTAGCGACGCAGACTTGCGCCAGTTTCAAGAGGCCCGTCTCTGTGCGGCGCGGGCGCGCTCACAAAGACGGGCTGAGTTGCAACAGGGGTTCGACACAGAACATCACTGGGTCACGCATCCAGCATGACGACAGCAAGGACCGCGTCGCGTTGTTGCGGCGTACTGAAAAGTTGCACCAGGAACTGGCGCAATAGAGTTGAAGGGCTGACGCAGGAGCGCCGCCGGTTGGGTCAGGCTGCCGGTCGAATAGCGACACGAACAGCTGTCTGGCATTAAAAGGGATCGGCGGCTTTCACCGCTGCGCCTGTCGCACGACCCTGTGAGGCGCTTGGGTACTCCGACTCATTGTCAGAGCTTGGGTGTCGTTGATTTACCGCAACGACGACGGTGTTAATGCGAGGACTGTATCGCGAGTCCAAAGGACAAACTAGCGGAAACGGGGGCACGATTTCTGCCCCCGTTTCGGCGGAATTTCCCAAGAAACAGAGTCGGGCATTCGCTCCCACGTTAGCGGAATTGCCGGCCGGTTGGGACTCGGAAGGTACTCGGAAGTTTGTCGCTTCCGAGTCGTTCATGCCACGATTGAGCAGCTTGCAGTCAGCCCGCGAGGTTTCAATCAGCCGATATCTAACCTTTCAATTGGCCGTGCTACAGAACACCAGCTTTTGCCCTGACGTACTCGGCAGTCAACACGGAAGCGTGACAGATCCGAATGCTTCAGAGTAAACTTCCGAGTTATGGATCTCATTGAGACGTTGCGCAGCCCGGAAGGCAAGACGCTTGAATTCAAGCAGGACCTTTCGTCGCCGGCCGGGTTCAAGCGTACGGTTGTCGCCTTCGCCAATACCGCTGGCGGAACAATCCTTATCGGTGTGGAGGACAAGAGCGGCTATGTTCGGGGAGTCGCGGACCCGCTGGCCTTGGAGGAGCGAGTTGCCAGCGTAATCAGCGACTCGATTTCCCCGCGAGTCTTGCCGGATATCGAACTACTGAGCTACCGTGACACCCAAGTCCTTGCGGTGCAGATTTACCCGAGCGCGTCGAGGCCTCACTACCTCGCTGCCTCTGGGCTCGAGGCCGGGACCTACGTTCGCGTAGGCTCGACCAACCGCCCAGCCGACGCAGAGCTCATCGCTGAGATGCAGCGATTTTCACGGGGCGAGGCTTACGATGAGCAACCGATGCCGGATCTGAACTCGGAAGCCGTCGACTTCCGAGTAGCTTCCGAGTCGTTTGCCGACGTCAGAAAACTCAGGCGCCGGGACCTCGAGACGCTGCGGTTGGTGACCAACCACCAGGGCCACGAGGTACCGACAGTTGGCGGTATGCTCCTGTTCGGTCACGAGCGTCGTGCCCATTTTCCGGACGCCTGGATTCAGGCAGGACGCTTCGAGGGCAAGGACAAAGCGAAAATATTCGACCACGCGGACCTCAAAATGCCTCTGGTGCCGGCAATTGACCAGGCAGTAGCTTTCGTCGAGAAGCATGCGCTGCGTGGTGCAGACATCAGCCGATTGCGTCGTGAGGAGCGATGGAATCTGCCGCCTGCTGCTGTCCGCGAAGCGATCGTGAATGCAGTAGCTCACGCTGACTACGCGCAGCGTGGTGCACCCATTCGCTTGGCCATCTTCGATGATCGGCTCGAAATCGAAAACCCGGGGCTCTTGCCTTTCGGGCTTACGGTCGACGATTTGCCGCATGGGGTCTCGAAGTTGCGCAATAGGGTGATCGGCAGGGTATTGCATGAGCTGGGCCTCGTCGAACAGTGGGGCAGCGGGGCCCAACGGATGATCGCGGCGTGCAAAGATTCTGGTTTGGCGCCCCCTGTCTGGGAAGAAGTCGGCACGCGCCTGCGCGTCACGCTGTATATGGAAAAGATCGGGCCGGCCACCATTGACCCGATTGATCAAGCCATACTGGATGTATTGGGCTCTGCAAAAGGATGCGGTACGAGTGAAGTCGCGGAAAAGATAGAGCGATCGCCACGTGCGACGAGAACTCGATTGGCAAAACTGGTATCGCGCGGCTTGGTTCGAGAGATCGGGACTGGACCCAAAGATCCGAAACGCCGCTACTATAGATCGACATGATGAGAGCAATACTGGCAAAAAAGAAGAAGCGGCAAGCGAAAAAGACGAAAACTTCGGCCAACGTGGGCTATGAAGCGCAGGTCGGGCAGATGGCTGACACTCCTTGCGTATTCATCTTGTCGAATAGGCAAACCCGGGAATACAGTACCGTCGCGACCGTTGCCAACAATTGAAGCTAGAGGGGACGGCACCGTGAAAGTCAAACACATGGAGATACAGAATTTTCGCGGAATCAAGTCGCTGTTCTGGCGTGTGGAGAGTACGTTTAGCTGCCTCATCGGGCCAGGCGACGCGTGCAAGACGACGATCCTCACAGCGCTCGACTACGTGCTGTCGCCACGCACCAGCCTGACATTAAGTGACTCGGATTTTTTCAATCAGCAGACCGACGAGCAGATCGTCATTCAGGTCACCCTCGCCGATTGGGATGAAACCCAGACCGCTATCCAGAAGTTTTTTCAGGAGCGCAAGTTCGCGCAGTACAAGTGCGGGCTCGGCCCGGATGGGCCCGTGCCGGAGCCCAGCGACGACGTGCCTGTAGCGCTGTCGGTCTCGCTACGCATCGACAAGAGTCTTGAACCGAAATGGTCAGTCGTTAAGGGCCGTGATCAAACGGAAGACCAGGACCGCAAGCCGATCTATGCGACCGACCGCGCGACGCTCGGTCTAAGCCGGCTTGACCTATTCTCAGATTACCACTTCACCTGGGGCCGCAATACGATCCTGACGCGCCTCAGCGCCGAGGCAGACGGCAACCTCAACGCTGTGCTCTCCGAGCTCGCCCGCGAAATGCGTCAGAGAGATATTGCTGGCTTTGCCAGCATCGCCGAGTGCCAAACGATCGCCAATACTGTGCAAACCGAGGCGCGCGATGCCGGCGTTGCGCTGGCACCGCTATCACCAAAGATCGATGTCCAGCGCCAGTCCCTCGGGAGCGGGGCACTGTCCCTCCATGAGGATAATGTGCCGCTCCGCAACAAGGGTACGGGTTCAAAGCGGCTCATCGGCACTGCGATGCAGATGAAGTTACACGGCGGCAAGAACGTGTCGCTCATCGACGAGATCGAAATGGGGCTGGAGCCGCACCGGATACGCGGCCTGATATATAAACTCAGGAACTCACCGCAGCAAATCTTCGCAACGACGCATTCCCCCGTCGTAATCAAGGAACTCGATGTTGCAAGCAACCAGCTATTCGTATGTAAGAGAGACGCCGCAGGTGCGGTCACTGTTCAGAGTCTCGGGAGTGTGCCGGACATACAGGGATCGGTTCGGTCGAATGCCGAGGCGTTCCTTGGCAGCAGGATCGTCGCCTGCGAAGGACCGACTGAGATCGGCTGCCTGCGAGCCTATGACCTCTTCCGGTTTGATGCTAGCGACCCACCGGTCTGGAGTCTCTCTACGTCCTACTTCAATTGTGGTGGCGCAAACAGGATCGCGCCGACCTGCCCGCAACTTGTTCAGCTCGGCTACAAGACAGGTGTCCTCTGTGACAATGACGCGCCCGATCAGCTCAGTGCGGCGGACGTTACGGCTCTACAGGCAGCCGGCGTGCATGTCTGTCAGTGGGAAGAGGGGCGCTCGACGGAAGAGCAGCTTCTTGCCGAACTGCCGTGGGACCAAGTGCCGGCGCTGTTACAGCTAGTTAGCGACGGTCACGACACTATTGAGCACGCGACCATCATCAACGCGATCAGAAACGATAGACGCCTTGCCGCGCTCGCTCTTGATGGTGATCCGGCCGCGTGGCCGGAACGTGATCTGATTCGGCAGGTGGTTGGTTCGCTGGCCAAGGCCGGCAAGTGGATCAAGAGGGTCGACTACGCGCAGAATGTATTTGCGTTCGCCCTTCCTCACTTTCCCGCCGGGGGCAGCCTAAGGACGCGGCTTGATGCGCTCTGGCAGTGGATTCAGGATGAGTGAAGAGGTCTACCGCGCCATAGCCGGCGCCGATTCCGGTTTTGTGGAATCCCCGGCCGGCTGTGGCAAGACCGAGTCGATCGTTAGAACCGTGGGTGGTTACTGCGCCAATACGCAGCTCGTTCTGACACACACCCACGCGGGCGTCGATGCCCTCCGTCAGCGGTTTCGCGATCACGGTGTGCCAACCGCCAAGTTTCGCATCGATACGATTGCCGGCTGGGCGTGGGGCTGGGTCAGGAAATACCCGAACAATGCCGGCTATGAAGGCGCGACCGACATTGCCGAGTGGGCGAACGTCTATGCGGCCATGACGGCGCTTCTTGACAAGGACTTCGTCGTGCGCGGCATTCTCAACTCCTATGCCGGCATCATCGTCGATGAATACCAGGACTGCACGCTACCCATGCATGCTTTGATCGCGCGGCTGAATGCCCTGCTACCGTGCCGCGTGCTCGGCGATGAGTTGCAAGGCATATTCGATTTCAACAGCGAAGCGCTTGTCGGCTGGGCCGACGTGAGGGCCGAGTTCCGAGACGATCTTGGCGCGCTCAATACGCCGCACCGGTGGATAAACGCCGAAAACCGTGATCTTGGACAGTGGCTGCTCGATAACCGTGATGCGTTCCGTGATGAACGCGAACCGGACTATACAGCCTCGCCCGTGACAATGCGGTCGATCAGCTTTCGCGCATTAGCGGGAGAACTGATCCGCCTCACCCACGCCGTAGAAGGAAGCATCTGCATTATCAGGCCCAAAGCGCGCAATCTTCACGCTGGTCTTGAGAGCTCCCTCGTTGGACACGGCTATCAGGTCCTCGAAGCCAACGATCTCGGTGACCTGCAAAAGCTCATACTTGCGCTTTGTGATGGCACACCGGCAGCAAAGCGCAATGCTGCTTTTGCGTTTCTTAAGCGCGTCCATGGCGGGCTCGCACAGGACGACCAGAACTTCATAAAGAGGGTCCTGGCCGGCGCTAACCAGAGGCCGCAGCGCGCTGATCGGCGGGAATTGTGCGCCCGCCATACTGGCGGCATCACGCCGGACCTGATGCGTGATTTGCTCGGCTACTGTGAAGCTCTTGCGACCGTACGCTGCAAGTTGCGCGAGTCAGTCAGCGCGCTGCGTTGCATTCTCGAAGACCATTGCGAGAGCGGCGCAGATCTCAAAGGTCTCTACGCAGCCGAGATTGCACGTAGACGTTTTCACAGCCGCAGCCATGTCCACCGCGCGATCGGCAGCACGCTGCTCGTCAAGGGCCTCGAGTACGATCACGCCGTAATCCTGCGCGGTCCCGACTGGCAGGCAAGCTGGGGCGGTTATCGTGACCTCTACGTAGCACTTTCTCGCGGCTCGAAGAGCGCGACCCTGATTGGAATCACTGCCTAGACAAAGTGGGGACATCTTGGCCAAGAAGAAGACGAAGAAAGAGAGGGGGACGAAGAAGACTGACTGGCTCGATGAGCTCCGTGCGGCCGTCAACAAGAGACCGCTTGCGATATTTCGCTTTGGCCTGGACGATTGGGACAGCGTCCTGGCATCAAGAGACGGCAGGAATCGATTTACCGTCACCTATCCACATGACATGTTGGAAAAAGTGCGCGCGCCTGCGGCCTGCCTGATCTTCACGCAGGAGCAGGACCTCAGTGACGGCTGCTACTTTGCGCGTTTGAGTGCCCGCCGCCCCGTTTCGACACTCGATAGCTGGCTCAAGATCGAAAGCGCACAGCGGATAGCGCCTGATGCCGAGGAGGCGTTGTGTGATCTTGTTTCCGACAAAGCCCTTGCCACCAATCTCGAACGCCGACTGGAACAGACGGGTCCTGTAATTGCATTATCTCCTGCGCTCAGTGCACATCTTGTAGACAAACTGGTGCGCGTGCGCGGCAATTCTGCCGCCATGCGACGCGTAGCCGCCGGCCTCGAAGGGCCACGCACTCTCTCGCGGAACGGCCGGCTTCAGGAGGACGCCGTGAAGATGGCGCTCGGCGCGTTCGGCATCCCAGCACACCGGCCGGCCCGCCATGTTGAGGCCGACGGCGAGCGCGGAACAGCCCTTTCACGCATCCGCGAGGATGCCGTGATTGAACATGATGCGCGCTTTATGCCGACCTTTACGTTACGCGATAGCGACCTGACGGGCCGTGCGGTATTCGAGAACGGGGCAGAGAGGCTGGAAGTCATCACCGCTAACCGGCGATCCCTTGAGAAGGCAATCGGCGTTGACCTGATCTATCTCAACGTCATTAAGCAGAACATTGTCATGGTTCAGTACAAGATGCTCGAACCGGCGCGGCGCGACGGGCGGCAGGACTGGATTTACAGACCGGATGCACAGCTTGCGAAAGAGATCAGGAGAATGAAGCGCTTTACGGACGCACGGCCACCCGGCCCGTTGGAATACCGCATTAACCAGCAGGTCTTCTATCTCAAGTTTGTGCCCCGTGATGCGATCGAGGGTCGCAGCGCGATCACGATGCCCATCGATCAGTACGAGATTCTCCGAATGGACCCGGATTGCAAAGGACCGAAAGGCGCGTTCCGCGTCACCTATAAGAGCCTCAACGGCCGCTACCTGCGGCAGGAGCCGTTCCTTGAGCTCATCCGTGCTGGCTATATCGGCGCGCACGCGGAGAAGACTGCCGATCTAAAGACGCTCATTGATGCGATTCTCGAAAATGACCGGGCATTAGTGGCCGCGATTCACTCTTACATCCCTTACGGTAGCTAGGCACCTATGACTGAGCCCCGCCGCATAGCCGATCTGGCACAGCTAACGGACAAGCGGCTGTTTGAAGAGATCGCGGCGGGTCTTGTGCTCATTCATGAAAATGCGCAGCGGCTTTGTGCATCGGTGGAGCTGCTCGCGCAGCAGGAGCAGTTTCGTGCGGCCGAGATCATCAAGAATGTTGCTCTGGAAGAGGCGGCCAAGTACCTGATCCTGATTGATGCGGCGCGTTGTCCGCGCAAACCGGAGCCGAAGCTCTTTTCAGATCATCTTTGGAAGTTCACAGATCATCTACCGCGCGGAATTTATGCCAAAGTCTGCGACTGGCTTCCCGCCAACTTCAAAGAATTGCGTGAGGGCGTCGCGCGCGAATGCGAAGCCTATTACCTGGACGGGCCGACCAGTGCGAACTGGATGTTTCGCAACGACATCATTCGTGCCCGCGAAGAGGCGCTCTATGTCGACTACGTTGTTGATGATGACGGCACGCGTCGCTGGGTGTCCCCGCAGGCGATGGAAGAACTCTCTTCACGCATGTTTTTCTCAGAGCACGGCGTCATATTCGTGATGCACGCTTTGCACGACGTGGGCTTCGGTGCGGCGGAAGCACTGGCAATACTTGCCCAGCATTGGCGCACCTGGACGTTTGCGGACGACACGCGTCATGCCGTTCTGCAAGATTCAATCAGGCAGACGCTATCCGCTCTGCAGGAGAGCGGAATGCCGCCGCCTAAAGATAGCAGGGCCTACGGTACGCTTTTGGAGCGCTGGCCGTTTCCACTACATGTGTTGCCGATGCGGCGCATTGAAACCAGCAAGGACAAGCTTCGCGAAATTCAAGGCGGGAATTCTGCGAGGTACTAATCTGCGCCACCCGGTAGAGACCTATTTTGGGGGACTGAAGCACTCCAGCTATTGCAGAGCGTCGACTGTGTGAGAATTGGGTCCTGACCGGGGACATGGGTTACAGATTATTCCGGAGACATAGGTAACACTTTAGATAGAAGAAGAGGGCGAGTGGTAAGTACTGACCCTTACTCGCCACCCAGGCTGAGCGGCTGCTTTTCCCTGCAGATTCAACCGGTCGATGCAACATCTAAACTCTAACATTAGAGAGAAGGATGTTGATCATGAGGCGAAGACCAAGAATCTATTATTCAGACGCGCAGAAGGCATTGATGTGGGATCGCTGGCAGAAAGGCGAATCCATGAATGCGATAGGCCGACTTTTTGATCGGGGCCATTCATCGATTCAGCGTATTTTGTTAGAAATGGGTGGGCTGCCACCTGCTCCGAGAAAGCGGTCGAAGTTATCGCTGACATTGGCAGAACGCGAAGAGATATCGCGTGGTGTTGTTGCCGGCCACTCGCTGCGTTCGATTGCAGCATCACTTGGTCGCGCTCCCTCGACAATTAGTCGCGAGATCAGCCGCAACGGTGGCTGTCGGGACTACAGAGCGAGCGAAGCAGATCTGGCAACCTGGGATCGGGCGCACCGCCCGAAGCGGTGTAAACTAGCGGAGAACCGTCCGCTAGCCCGTATTGTGGCGAGGAAGCTCAGGAAGCTGTGGTCACCGGAACAGATCGCCGGCTGGTTGAAACGCATGCATCCGGACGATGAGAACTTCCAAGTGTCCTACGAGACCATCTATCGCAGCCTCTTCATACAAGCACGTGGTGCCTTGAAAAAGGAGCTTTTACAGCATCTTAGGCGCAGGCGCGCAACGCGTCGCTCGCGTCACCATACGCAGAAGACAGACAATCACGGCAGGATCCTGGACACGGTGTCGATCAGAGAACGGCCCGCGTCTGCTGAAGATCGAGCGGTACCCGGTCATTGGGAAGGCGATCTTATCTCCGGATCGGGCAACACGTATATCGCGACACTGGTCG
>CAVQIY010000005.1:0-39844 GCA_963712755.1 uncultured Gammaproteobacteria bacterium
GATCACCATCGGCGACGGTGCGGGTACAGTTTATCTCGGTGCCGACGACTCGCGTCAGGCCAACCGGCTGAGCACGAACTCGGACTACCTGAAGCTGTCGGCCAATTATTTCGTTGGCAACCACATTGTCACGGCCGGCTACGACCGTGAAGACCTGGATATCTTCAACATCTTCGTTCAACACTCGAATGGCGGTGAATACCGCTTCTTCGATGATTCCGCCGACAACGATCCGGCCTGCGCTGCTCTTACCGCACAGGAACGTTTCGACGACATACTCGGCCTCGGTTGTGGTACGTCCGGCATAGATAAATTCGAACTCGGCCGCCCGAACCGCGCCTATTACGGCAGCGGCGGTGGAACAAACGACCCGAACACGGCCGCGGCGGATTTTTCGAACGCGCTGAACGCGCTCTACATCCAGGACGAGATCTTCTTCGATCGTTACGACCTGACGCTGGTCGCCGGCCTGCGCTACGAGTGGTTCACCAGCAGCGACGCCCCGGTCTTCAACCAGGCATTCGCCGACGCCAACAACGGCCTGCGCAACGACGCCAACATCGACGGCCTCGACCTGCTCATGCCGCGCATCGGCGTCACCTGGGGCATCCGCGACGACCTGACGCTGCGTGGCGGCGTGGGTCTGTACTCGGGCGGCAACCCGAATGTGTGGATCTCGAACGCCTGGAGTAACGATGGCCTGACGAACGCGCAGTTCGAAAACAGGTACAATGGTCTCAATACAGTCCTGCCGGGCAGCCCGGATTCGCTGGTGCTGTCGGGCGAGCAGCGGCCTGGTTACGACGTGCCGCAGGAGATGGTAGACGCGGTTCTGGCCGTCACGCCGGATGACGCGAACACGTCGCGTCTAGTGCTCATCGATCCGGATTACGACCAGCCCAGCGAGTGGAAACTCGCCCTGGGCGGCACCTGGGACATGCCCTGGCTCGGCGGCATGCAGCTGGACTTCGACTACCTGCATTCGCGCGGCAACGACCCGGCGTACTACGTCGACCTGTCGCAGTCGATCGTCGGCGAGACGATTCTCGGCACGCCGATCTATGACTTCACCAACGGCACGGACAACCTGATGCTGACGAATTCGGGCGAGACCCCGGTCAGCAACGTCATCTCCTTCGTGCTGCGCAAGGAGTTCGATTTCGGCCTCGACGTGCTGGTTGGCTACGCATGGACCGAAGCCGAGGACGTCAGCCCGATGACCTCGGCCGTTGCATTGTCGAACTTCGAAAACACGGCACTGCTGGACATCAACAACCCGCCGGCCGCCAATTCGAACTACGTCGTGCCGCAGCGTTGGACGGTTCGTCTCGACTACGAGTACCCGCTGTTCGGCGACAACCTGACGCAGATCACGCTGTTCGGTTACTTCAACGAGGGCCAGCCGCAGAGCTACGCTATGGACGGCCGAGGTCTCGAGGGTGACGGCTTCTTCGGCCGCCACCTGCTGTACATCCCGAATGGCCCGAGCGATCCGAATGTCGTATTCGATGCCGACTTCGACCAGGATGCGTTCTTCGCCTGGGCGGCCGAACAGGGCCTCGGCCCCGGCTTCACGGAGCGCAATGGCTACAACACGGGCTGGAGCAGCCGCTTCGACCTGCGCATCAGCCAGGAAATCCCGCTGCCGGCCGACCTCATCGGACGCGTTTACTTCAAGGTCTACAACCTCGGCAACATGCTGAACGACGACTGGGGCGAGATCGTGGACGCGCAGTTCTTCACGCCCGAAATCGTCAACGCGAGCGTCGACGCCCAGGGCCGCTTCGTATTCGAGGACTTCTCGGATCGTTCGATCGAGCGCACTTACATCAACCGCAGCCTGTGGGAAGCCCGTCTCGGCTTCGACATCAAGTTCGGCCTGTAAGCGAGCGCTTCAAGCAAGACGAGAAAGGCGGCCTCCAGGCCGCCTTTTTCTTTCCTTATCGTGTTATCCAGGGTCGGACAGCTTATCCAGGGTCGGACCACGATAAGTCTCTGTTCGAAAAAAGTAAATTATCCTTATCGACTGGGATATCGCGCCTAATCAGGCATTTTCACAGGCAAAATCGCGGGTCTATGGCAACGCATCAACGCATGCCACGCTTCATGGGCGCATTTTCACCTTGATTTGGCGCGATTAAGGCCTGTTTGCATAAAGGAATCGCTGAAAATCTTTTTGCAAATACATACTTATCTTGGTCCGACCCCAATTCACGGTCCGACCCCAATTCACCAATTCACCAGCAGGGATCGCCGGGGGACTCGAGGATGACGATGCGCGGGTTCGCCGGATCGACGGGTTCGCCGACGGCGCGGCCTTCCGCCTGTGCACTGATGATCGCGTCGAGCACGAGGTAGACGAGCTCCGAGCCGGGCCGCGACGCTTCCACTTCGGTGGGGAAGTCGTAGCCGTCCCCGCCCCGGAACAGGAAGTCCGGCACCACCACGCCGTACTCGCGCCCGGCCTCGATCTCCTGCCAGCGCGCTTCGCCAGGCACCTGCAGGCTCACGATGCGATCGCCTTCCGGCCGCGACCTGTCCACGCACACGCGGAACCCGGAAACCTGCGGGAAATAGCCCTTGCTCGGCCCGCTGCCCCGGTACCCGGCTTCCAGCACGGCCTGGAACTGCTCGCCCGTCATCGTCATGTAGCGCAGGAACGACGAGAACCCGAAGGTCCGGCCGATGTCCTCGAAGGTAATGTCGCCGGCAATGTAATCGTCGATACGCAGCGTGCCGCTGTTGATGAAGGCGAGCTCCGCATGCGGCTTGCCGAACGCGCCGCGCATCTGGTCGACCACGAAATTGCCCCAGTTACTCTCCTGGTTGCGGATGGTGACCTCGCGGGCATCCAGCGGCATGGCCGCCTCGCCGACACGTGCCACCAGGAACGGGAAGCGCTCGAGGAGCCTGCTGCGCCATTTCTCCTCGATTTTTGCGTACCCGGCATCCGTCTCGACGGACTCGTCGAGATCGATCATGCGTGCGTCGATGGCGGGCGCGCCATCGGCGTCGAAGCGCACGTCGATGCGCCAGACCCTGCGGGCATTCGACGCCCCCTTCACGACGGCCGCGCGATCGTCCTGCAACTCGCTGTACTCGGGCTCGTGCTCGTGCCCGCCCGCGATGAACATGAACTGCGGATACTCGGCCCGCAGCGCGGCAATCTCGACGTCCGTCCAGATGTGCAGGTGTGTCAGGCCGATGATGAGATCGGCGCCGGCTGCGTCCAGCGCGCGGATGGCGCGCTCCGCATGGGCGAAGTAATCCGGCTCGGTCGGCACGTAGTCGCGCTCGTTGCCGCCATCGCTCGCGTGCAGCAGCAGCCCGAAAACGCCGATCTTGCGGCCGCCCGCTTCGAACATGAACCGCTCGTGCAGCGCCCGATCGACCTCGACGTCGCCGGTGGCAAAGCGGTAATTGTCGCCGACCCAGTCGAAGTCCGAGGCCCTGACGGCATCGACGAGATGATCCGCCGTGCGCGGATCGAACTCGTGATTGCCCGCGACGACGTACATCGGCGCCAGCGCATCCATGAAGTTGAAGGCATCGACGATCTGCATGCCGTTCCACAGCTGGCTCTCGAGGGACGGGTACAGGAAGTCCCCGCCATGCAGGATACGCACGTCGCGTCCTTCCGCCTGCAGCGCCCGGACCAGTGTCACCACGCGACCGAAGCCGCCGGCCGCGCCGTCTTCGACGGCACCGACACGGTACGTGTCGTTCAAGTGAATGAACGTGAGTCCGGCGGGTTGCGGCGGCTCGACCGGGGTCGCGGTGCATGCAACGACGAAAAGCAGGCAGGCGGCAACAAGTGAGGCGGTTCGATTCATGGCTATGCCTTGTTGTTCGAGTTCCCCGGAATTCTGCCTCACAAGCCGCCGCGATGGCGATTGCGGATTCTACGGGCTGCTACAATGCGCGCATGAATACGCGATACCTGCCGGCGATCGGCGCCTTGCTGCTCGGCGCGTGCGCCGGCACGCCCCCCGAACCCGACCCGACACGCGACGGCGGCCTGCTGTGGGTGAAACACTCGGCCGAGTACCGCGCCATCACGGAGCAGGTCTATGCGGACGCAACGCAGGACCTGCCCGGCTTCATCGAAGACACGTCCTGGAGCGTCACCCCCGGGCAGGATGATGCCGCACACCTGCCGGTTGCCGTGATCCTCGACGTCGACGAGACCGTGGTCAGTAACATCGACTTCCAGCTCACATTCGAGCGGCCGTTCGCGAACTGGAAACTCGACGAATGGACGCGCAGCACCGTTGCAACGCCCGTGCACGGCGTAAAGGAATTCGTCGAAGCGGCCCGCGCCGCAGGCGTCACGGTGTTCTTCGTCACCAACCGCCCGTGCGAACCGATCGAGGGCGTGGACGACCCCTGCCCGCAGCGGCAATCGACGATCGACGACATCGGCGAAGTCGGCATCGAAACCGACGCCGATCACGTCTTCCTCTCTGAAGAGCGCGGCTGGAATCGCGAGAAGTCGACGCGCCGCGACCACGTCGCAGAGACGCATCGCGTCGTCATGCTGATCGGCGACGATCTCGGCGACTTCCTGCCCTGCGTGCGCAAGAAACCCTACGCGCCCTGCACCGACAGGGCGAGTGGTGCGGACCGCATGGAGAGGGTCGAAAAGAGTCGGCATCTGTGGGGCAACGGCTGGTACATATTGCCGAACCCGATGCACGGTTCGTGGACCTCCGCGATCCCCCGCTGAACGTGTTTTTTGCCCCGTAAAGGCGTATGCTGTTACGCCTTGAGGCCCGGTAACACGTTGAAAAGAAAAAGAACTACCGGCTATGAGCCGCGCCGGGCCGCCACCAGCTAGCGAGGTACCTCATGGCCAAGGTCACGTGCGGTCTGATCCAGATGAGTCTCAAGGGCGACGGCTTGATGGAGCCGCTCGCGATTCGCGACAGGATGATCGAGGCACATGTGCCGTTCATCGAGGAAGCGGCCCGCAAAGGCGTCCAGGTACTGTGCTTCCAGGAGGTCTTCACGCAGCCCTACTTCTGCCCGAGCCAGGACCGGAAATGGTATGCCGCCGCGGAGAAAGTGCCCGACGGGCATACCACGCAGATCATGCAGGAGTATGCGAAAAAGCATGGCATGGTCATCGTTGTCCCCGTGTACGAGGAGCACATGACCGGCGTGTACTACAACACCGCCGCCGTGATCGACGCCGACGGCACCTACCTCGGCAAGTACCGCAAGACGCACATACCGCAGGTCGACCCCGGCTTCTACGAGAAATTCTTCTTCAAGCCGGGCGACACGGGTTATCCCGTGTTCGACACGGCCTACCTCAAACTTGGCGTCTACATTTGCTACGACCGCCACTTCCCCGAAGGCTGGCGGGCGCTGGCACTTAACGGTGCCGAGTACATCGTGAACCCGTCGGCGACGGTCGCGGGGCTCTCGAAGTATCTCTGGGAACTCGAGCAGCCTGCATCGGCCGCCGCCAACGGCGTCTTCGTCGGCGCCATCAACCGCATCGGCAAGGAAGAACCCTGGGCCACGACGATGAACATGGGCGAGTTCTACGGCTCCAGCTACATCGTGAACCCGCGCGGCGCCATCGAGGCGCAGGCGAGCTACGACGAGGACGAGCTGCTGGTGCACGAGATCGACCTCGACATGATCCGGGAAGTCAGGGACCAGTGGCAGTTCTTCCGCGACCGCCGTCCTGAAACCTACTGGCCGCTAACCGAAGACTAGAAACGAGAAGCCCGGAGGCCGCCATGTCCGAACTCCCACCGGTCAGCAAGCTCCGCACCGTCGGCGCACACGTCGAGCTGGAGCTCGGCCAGGATCTCGCCGACAGTCCGCGCTACAACGACGACATCGCGCCGACGAAAGCCGCGCAGCGCACCTGGACGCGCTGGAATGTCGCGGCGCTGTGGGTGGGCATGGCGATTTGCGTGCCCACCTACACGCTCGGCGGTGTGCTCACGGCCTACTTCGGCCTGTCCGTCGGCGAGGCGCTCTGGACGATACTGATCGCCAACATCGTCGTGCTCATTCCCCTGACGCTGAATGCGTTTCCCGGCACGCGCTACGGCATCCCCTGCCCGGTGGTGTTACGCGCCTCGTTCGGCATCATCGGCTCGAACGTGCCGTCGCTGATACGCGCCATCGTCGCCTGCGGCTGGTTCGGCATCCAGACCCTGTTCGGCGGCATCGCCATCCACCTGTTGCTGTCCGCCGTGTCGGATTCGTGGGCGGCGCTGGGCGGCACCGGCGAGGTCCTCGGCTTCTTCATCTTCTGGGTGGCCAACATCGCGGTCGTCATCCGCGGCTCGGAAGCCATCAAGCACCTGGAATCGCTGGCCGCACCGATGCTGCTCGTGGTCGCCATCGGCTTGCTGGCCTGGGCCATGCCCAAGGTCTCGATGGACGCATTGCTGTCGGCGCCCGCCAGCCGGCCGGCGGATGCACCGTTCCTGCCCTATTTCATGGCGGCGCTGACCGCGATGGTCGGGTTCTGGGCCACGCTGTCGCTCAACATCCCGGATTTCAGCCGCTTTGCGCGCTCGCAGCGTTCGCAGGTCATCGGCCAGATCATCGGCCTGCCCCTGACCATGCTGCTGTTCGCGGGCCTGGGCGTCGTCCTCACGGCGGCGTCGGCCGAGCTCGTCGGCCAGACGTATTCCGACCCGATCAACCTCATCGGCAAGATCGACAGCCCGCTGTGGGTGGTCCTGTCGATGCTGATGATCATCCTGGCGACGATCTCCACGAACACCGCCGCGAACATCGTCTCGCCGACCAACGTGTTCCAGAACGTGGCGCCGAAGTACATCAACGAGAACAAGGGCGTGATCATTACCGGCGTCATCGGCATCCTGCTCATGAGCTGGGAGCTCTTGAAGAAACTCGGCTGGCTGGAGACGGACGTCAGCGTCGAGAGCCTCTATTCGAACTGGCTCATCGGCTACTCGAGCCTGCTCGGCCCGATCGCCGGCATCATGGTCGTCGACTATTTCCTCGTGAAGAACCAGGCCTACGACGTGCTGGCCCTGTACAAGGACAACGCGGGCTACCCCGCCTGGAACAAGGCCGGCTTCATCGCATTCCTGGTCCCGGTGGGCCTTACCCTGGTTGCCATCACCACCGGCATGCTCGGCTGGTTCTATACTTACGGCTGGTTCACGGGCTCGATACTCGGCGGACTCATCTATTACTTCGTCGCGAGGAGGTCGGAATGACTGTACTCATCAAGGGCGGCACCGTGGTCAACGCAGACCGGACGCTGCGCGCGGACGTGCTGTGCAGGGAAGGCCTGATCGCCGCCGTGGGCGAAGGAATCGACGCACCGAAAGGCAGCACCGTGATCGACGCCGGCGGCCAGTACGTCATGCCGGGCGGCATCGATCCGCACACGCACATGCAGCTGCCGTTCATGGGTACCGTGGCGAGCGAGGATTTCGAGACCGGCACGGCCGCCGGACTCGCGGGCGGCACCACGATGATCATCGACTTCGTCATCCCGGGCCCGCAGCAGGACGTCATGGACGCGTACCGCCAGTGGCGGGAGTGGGCGGAGAAGTCGGTATCCGACTACACGTTTCATGTTGCGATCACCTGGTGGGACGATTCGGTGCACGAGGCCATGGGCACGCTGGTCAACGAGCACGGCGTCAACAGCTTCAAGCATTTCATGGCGTACAAGGGCGCCATCATGGCGGACGACGAGATCCTCGTGAACAGTTTCTCGCGCGCCATCGAGCTGGGTGCGATCGTCACGGTGCACGCCGAGAACGGCGAGCTCGTGTTCCGGCTGCAGCAGGAGCTGTTCGACAAGGGCATCACGGGCCCCGAAGGGCATCCGCTGTCGCGGCCGCCGCAGTGCGAGGGCGAGGCCGCCAACCGCGCGATCCGCATCGCCGAAGTGCTCAACGTGCCGCTGTACATCGTGCACAATTCCTGCCGGCAGTCGCTCGAAGCGATCACGCGCGCGCGTAACGAGGGCCAGCGCGTGTTCGGCGAGGTCCTGGCCGGCCATCTGCTCATCGACGACTCCGTGTACCGCCACGAGGATTTCGAGGTCGCGGCGGCGCACGTGATGAGCCCGCCCTTCCGGTCGGCCGAACACCAGGACGCGCTGTGGCGCGGACTGCAGTCCGGCAACCTGCAGACCACGGCGACGGACCACTGCTGCTTCTGCGCCGACCAGAAAGCCGCGGGCAAGGACGACTTCCGCAAGATCCCGAACGGCACCGGCGGCATAGAGAACCGCATGGAGGTGCTCTGGCATCACGGCGTGAGCACCGGTCGCCTCACCATGAACGAATTCGTGGCGGTGACGTCGACGAACGCGGCACAGATATTCAACGTCTACCCGCGCAAGGGCAGCATCTCGGTCGGCGCCGACGCGGACATCGTCGTGTGGGACCCGGAAGCGAGCAAGACGATCTCGGCGAAGACGCATTTCCAGAAAGTGGACTACAACATCTTCGAGGGCATGACCGTGACAGGCTGCGCCTCGCACACGCTGAGCCAGGGCAAGGTCGTGTACGCGGACGGCAAGCTCGACGTCGAGCGCGGCGCCGGCCGCTACGTGCATCGCCCGCCATTCGCGGCCTATTACGACGCGCTGAAGATCCAGGCGCAACGCCGCCAGCCGACGCCGGTCAGGCGCTGAGACGACCATGCCCGACATTCGCCCCAATCGGCTGAGCCGCGACGAAATCGCCAGGAATTTCAGCGAACTGCATCCGCCGCTGTCGCGTTCGGAAGCGCTGATCGAAGCCGATCGCTGTTACTTCTGTTTCGACGCGCCCTGCACCACCGCGTGCCCGACCGGTATCGACATCCCGCTGTTCATCCAGAAGATCCGCAGCGGCAACCTGCGCGGCTCGGCACACACGATACTCGCCGAGAACATCATGGGCGGCATGTGCGCCCGCGTCTGCCCGACCGAGGTGCTCTGCGAAGAGGCCTGCGTGCGCAACACGCACGAGGACAAGCCGGTGGAGATCGGGCTGCTGCAGCGGTACGCGACCGATCCCGTCCTCGACGACGACATCCAGCTGTTCTCGCGTGCCGAAGCCAGCGGGCGCCGCGTCGCCGTGGTGGGTGGCGGTCCGGCAGGGCTGTCCTGCGCGCACCGCCTGGCAATGCTCGGCCACAAGGTGGCGCTGTTCGACCGCGAGGAGAAGCTCGGCGGGCTGAACGAATACGGCATCGCCGCTTACAAGACGGTGGGCGACTTCGCGCAGCGAGAGATCCGCTACATCCTCTCGATCGGCGGTATCGAGGTAAATGCCGGGGTAACCCTCGGCGAGGACATCACGATCACGCGGCTCAGGGACGAGTACGACGCGGTGTTCCTCGGGGTCGGCCTCTCGAGCGTGAACTGGCTCGGTATCGAAGGCGAAGATCTGCCGGGCGTCGAGAACGCGGTCGAGTACATCGCCGACCTGCGCCAGGCGACCGACAAGGGCGAGCTGCCGGTCGGGCGCCGCGTCGTCGTCATCGGCGGCGGCATGACCGCGATCGACGTGGCGGTGCAGTCGAAGCGCCTCGGCGCCGAGCACGTGGACATCGTGTACCGCGGCAGCATCGACGCCATGGGTGCCAGCGATTACGAGAAGCGCCTGGCGAAGACCAGCGGTGTCATCATCCACACGTTTGCGCGGCCGCTGAAAATACTCGGGCGCGGACACGTGAGCGGCGTGCTGTTCGAGAGAACCGCACGAGACGACTATGGCTCGCTGGCGGATACGGGCGAGACGTACACACTCGAGGCGGACGTGGTCTTCAAGGCCATCGGGCAGCGGCTCCGCGATGGCGTGCTCGAGGACGGCTCGATCAGGATGCAGGCTGGCAAGATCATGGTCGACGACAATCGGGCGACGTCGCTCGCCGGCGTGTGGGCCGGCGGCGACTGCGTGCTCGGCGGCGACGACCTCACGGTGACGGCCGTGCAGCACGGCAAGGTGGCGGCGATCGCGATCGACCACTACCTGCGAACACGGGAGGAAGGCTATGGCTGACCTTGCTGCGGAGTTCCTGGGCATTCGTTCGCCGAATCCCTTCTGGCTCGCCTCGGCACCGCCGACGGACAAGGCCTACAACGTCAACCGCGCGTTCGAGGCCGGCTGGGGCGGCGCCGTGTGGAAAACGCTGGGCGAAGACCCGCCCATCGTGAACGTGAGCGGTCCGCGCTACAGCGCCATTCACAGCAACGACCGGCGAGTGATCGGCTTCAACAACATCGAGCTGATCACGGATCGGCCGCTGCAGACCAACCTCGACGAGATCCGCCAGGTCAAGCGCGACTGGCCCGATCGTGCCCTGGTCGTGTCGGTGATGTTCCCGATGAACGCGGCGGTATGGAAGAAGTACGTACCCATGATCGAGGACACCGGGGCCGATGCGATCGAGCTCAATTTCGGCTGCCCGCACGGCATGTCGGAACGCGGCATGGGCTCCGCCGTGGGCCAGGTGCCGGAATACATCCGGATGGCGACCGAGTGGGCGAAGGCGGCGGCGCGCGTGCCCGTCATCGTGAAGCTCACGCCGAACGTCGCCAACATCCTGCCGCCCGCGAAGGCGGCCAAAGACGGCGGCGCCGACGCGGTCTCTCTGATCAATACCATCAACTCGATCATGCGCGTCGACTACGACACGCTGACGATGTACCCGGCGACCGACGGCATGGGAACGCACGGCGGCTACTGCGGCGAGGCGGTTAAACCAATCGCGCTCAACATGGTGGCCGAGATCGCGCGCACGGCAGAAACGAGGGGCCTGCCGATCTCGGGCATCGGCGGAGTGACCAACTGGCGCGATGCGGTGGATTTCCTGGCGCTCGGCGCGAGCAACGTGCAGGTGTGCACGGCGGCCATGGTCTATGGCTTCAGGATCATCGACGACCTCACCGACGGCCTGAGCAACTTCCTCGACGACAAGGGCATGACGTCGGTGGCCGAACTGGTCGGCCGCGCGGTGCCGAGCGTGACCGACTGGCAGTACCTGAACCTCAATTACGTCGAGAAGGCCGTCATCGACCAGCAGCTCTGCATCCAGTGCGGCCGCTGCCACGTGGTGTGCGAGGACACGTCGCACCAGGCCATCACGCACACGGTGAACGGGAAGCGGCGCTTCGAGGTGATCGACGAGGAATGCGTCGGCTGCAACCTCTGTGTCAGCGTGTGCCCCATCGAAGGCTGCATCACGATGCGCCGGCTCACGGACGGCTTCGATCCACGGACCGGCCGGCCCATATCGAATGACAAGGCGGACTGGACGACACATCCGAACAACCCGATGCGGAAGTCGACCTAGGAGAAAGCGAAGCGTGGACGAACAGGACCTGATCGATGCCGCACTTGCCGCCCGGGCAAACGCCTACTGCAAGTATTCGAATTACCGTGTCGGCTCGGCACTGCTCGACGACAGGGGCAAGATGTTTGTCGGCTGCAACGTCGAGAATGCCGCGTACACCGAAGGGACCTGTGCCGAAGCCGGTGCCATAGCGGCCATGATCGCGGATGGTGGCAAGACGATCCAGACGATCGTCGTCGCCGGCGGTCACGAAGACATCGAAGACTGCACGCCCTGCGGCGGCTGCCGGCAGAAGATCAACGAGTTCGCGACGCCCGAGACGCGCGTCGTCCTGTTGCGGCCGGGCGGCCACACGCGCTCGTTCCCGATCGACGACCTGCTGCCCCGCTCGTTCCACCTGTAGGCGCGGGCCGGGCGCCCGGACGGCCCCCAATTCGCGGTTCAGGAACCGCTCCTACAAGCGCCCTTGTCACCCCTGGGAGCAAGCCGGGAGCATGGACAGCACCTGTAGGAGCGGGCCTCGGCCCGCGATCACGGTTCGGGAAGCGCCCTACAGCAGCAGGCGTTCCACCTCCGCGCGCGTCGGCAGCGATGGCTGCGCGCCGGCGCGGGTCGCAGCCGCCGCACCCGCCGCGCTGGCGAATCGCAGCGCATCCAGAGGCGCCGCACCCTCCACCAGCGCAACGGTCAGCGCCGCCGTAAACGCATCGCCCGCGCCGACCGTATCGACGGCGGTAATCGCGGGCGGCACCGCTTCGGCGATCACCGCCCCGGCCTTTCGCAATGACGCGCCGCGAGCGCCGAACGTGGTCGCAACCATGCCGTTGCAGGCCGCGAGGCTGTCACCGTACCAGGCCGCCTCTGTCTCGTTGACGATCACCAGGTCGGCTCGCTGCAGCACGGCGACGTCGACCTCCTTCGCCGGTGCGAGATTCGCACAGAAGAAACCCCCGAAAGCGTTCGCCGCGGCCGCGATCGCCTCGCCCGGTACCTCGAGCTGGCAGATCAGCGCGTCGGCCGAGCCGAGTTCGAGTGCGCCCGGACGCATCACGGCATTCGCGCCCGGCGCGACGACGATCTGGTTTTCGCCGGATGGCTCGACGCAAATGAGCGCGATGCCGGTCGGGCTCCCGGGCAGCACTTGCAGCCCGGAGAGATCCACGCCGCCCTCGCGCAACAACGCCAGCGCCTCGTCCGCGGCCGCGTCGTCCCCGACGCACGCGACGAGCCGAACGTCGGCCCCGAGCCTGCGTGCCGCGAGCGCCTGGTTCGCGCCCTTGCCGCCCGGGAAACGGCTCAGCGTCGCGCCGGTGATCGTCTCGCCGCGCTTCGGCAGCCTCGCGACCGTGGCGCAGATGTCGAGATTCACCGAGCCGACGACAACGATGTCCGTCATGTCACCCTCCGAACCGCGCAAGGCGCTCGGTCAGCAGATCGTAGAACCCGCCCGCATCGACCGAGTAGATCCAGTTGACGTTGTGCGGCCGATCGGTCACGTGCCAGAAATCGACCGCGGTGTGCCCCATCGTCAGCTCCGAGTGCGTCTCGACAGACAGGTTGCAGAACTTCCCCGCGAACAGCCCTGGCGCCAGCAGCCAGGCGATCGTGCACGGATCGTGCAGCGGCGCGCCCTCGACGCCGTATTTCTCCGAATCGTGGCGCTCGAAAAAGCCGAGCATACCGGCCGTCGCCGCCGCCACGGGGTTACCGAGCCTGCGGATGCGCTCGACGCGGGCGCGCGTCGACAGCACCTGGTGCGTGACGTCGAGGCCCATCGTGGTAATCGGGCGCCCGCAACGGAACACGATGTCCGCCGCGTGCGGGTCGACCAGGATGTTGAACTCCGCCGACGGCGAATAATTGCCGCCCTCGCGCATCGCGCCGCCCATGATGACGAGCTGGCGGATCTTCGGCAGCACGTCCGGCGCGCGATCGATCACGGTGCCGATGTTCGTGAGCGGCCCCGTCGGCACGAGCGTCACCGACTCGTCCTCCGCGGCGCGCAGCGTCTCCACGATGAAGTCGACCGCGTGCTGCTCAGCGAGCGGCGTCTCGGGCTCCACGATCTCGATGCCGTCGATGCCCGTCTTGCCGTGCACTTTCTCGGCCGTGAGCAGTTCCCGCACCATCGGCCGGTCGCAGCCGGCGAACACGGGGATGTCGCCGCGGCCCGCGATGTCGCACATCAGCCGCACGTTGCGCTGGGTGAGCTCCAGCGGCACGTTGCCGGCCACCGCTGTGATGCCGAGTACCTGCAACTCCTGCGGCGACGCCATCGCGAGGAACAGGGCGACGGCATCGTCCTGGCCCGGATCGCAATCGATGATGATGCGTTGCGCGGGCATCGGTTCAGAAGGTTAGCAACAGTCCTGCGAGCGCGGCGCTCATGAGGTTGGAGAGCGACGCGGCCAGCACCGCCTTGAGGCCGAAGCGGCCGATGACCTCGCGCTTCTCGGGCACGAGCACGCCGAGCCCGCCGAGCAGGATCGCGATCGAGGACAGGTTCGCGAAACCGCACAGCGCGAATGTCGTTACGGCGACCGTGCGCGGACTCATGCCCGCAAGCCGTTCGGTAAGGTGCGAGAAGGCCACGAACTCGTTGAGGATGATCTTCTCTCCAAACAGTGAGCCGGCGGCCTCGGCTTCCGCCCACGGCACGCTGAGCAACCACATCAGGGGCTGGAATACCTTGCCGAGAATCCACTCGAGCGTGACCGTCTCGACGCCAAGCAGGGCATCGATGCCGAGCAACCCGCAAATGCCGCCAACCAGGCCATTGAACAAGGCGATCAGCGCAACGAAGGCAACCAGCATGGCGCCGATGTTAACGGCGAGCCGCAGCCCTTCGGTCGTGCCGGCGGCCGCCGCGAGTATCACGTTGCCGTGCACGCTGCGCTCCATCTGCAGGCGTTCGTGCTTGCCAGGCGGAATGTACTGCTCGTCCGGCATGATGATCTTGGCCATCAGCAGCCCGCCCGGCGCCGCCATGAACGCGGCCGCCAGCAGGTACTTGAGCTCCGCGCCCATGAGCACGTAGCCGGCGAGTACCGTGCCCGCGATGGAGGCGAGCCCGGACACCATGACGGTGAAGAACTGCGCGTCGGTGAGGCCCTTGAGGTACGGCTTCACGACCAGCGGTGCTTCCGTCTGGCCGACGAAAATATTGGCCGCGGCGTTCATCGACTCGATCGAGCCCGTGCCGATGATCTTGTGCAACGCCCCGCCGACGATCCGGACGAGCCACTCCATGATGCGCAGGTGATACAGGACGGACATGAGCGCCGCGAAGAAAATGATGATCGGCAACACGTTGACGGCAAAACTGAAGCCGACGACATCCGTATCGGCCAGCGGGCCGAAGACCATGTCGATGCCCGCCTTGGAATAGCTGATCACGGCGAGCACACCGGTACTCAGCCAGGCGATGGCACGCCTGCCCCAGTCGAAATACAGCACGAACGCGGCAATTGCCGCCTGCAGGACGAATGCCGCCGCGACCACGCGCAGGTGAATCGCCTTGCGGTTGCTCGAAAACAGCACGGCGATAATCAGAATAACGATGATGCCAAGGATTCCGATCAGGTTACTCGGCATGGGCACCCCCCCGCGTCAGTATTGTTGTTCTTGGCGGCTGCAAGGATACCCCAAAGTCAGGCGTTGCCTTCCAGAATCTCGTAGATGACGGGCCTCGCGCCCGGCGCCTCGGTGGCGAACCTGCACGCCGCCAGCAGGTTCTCTGCCGCAGCATCCGCGTCCGCCCCGGTGGCGGCATGCACGACTGCCAGCGGCCGCTCGTTGTCGAGCACGCTGCCTACCGCGGCGACCTGCGTGAAGCCCACCGAGAGATCGAGCGCCTCGCCGACCTTGCGGCGGCCGCCGCCCAGTTCGATGATCGCGTTGCCCACGGCGCGCGTATCCAGCGCGGCCAGCACGCCGTCCGCATGCACGGGCCGCATGACCGGCGCTCGCGGCAGGTAGTTCGCCGGGTTCTCGACGAAGTCCGTCGGCCCGCCGAGTGCCGCTACCATGCGCCCGAACACCTCGGCCGCCCTGCCGCTCGTGACCGCATCGTCGCAGCGTGCCCTGGCGGCCTCGCGGTTTCCCTCGACGCCGCCGACCACGAGCATCTCGGCGCAGAGCGCCAGCACGACCTCGTTGAGCCGGGATTCCCGCTGCTCGTTCTTCAGGAACCGCAGTGCCTCGTCGATCTCGACGGCATTCCCCGCCGTGGTCCCCAGAACCTCGTTCATGTCGGTGATGACGGCATGCGCCGGGAGATCCGCCATACCGGCCGTCTTGATGATGCTGGTCGCCAGTTCGCGGGCTTTCGCCATGCTCTGCATGAATGCGCCGCTGCCGACCTTGACGTCCATCACCAGCGCATCGAGCCCGGCCGCGAGCTTCTTCGACAGGATCGAGGCGGTGATCAGCGGCACCGACTCGACGGTGCCCGTGACGTCCCGTATGGCATACAGCCGGCGATCGGCCGGCGCGAGGTCCGACGTCTGGCCGATGATGGCGCAACCGACCGACCCGACCACCCGCCTGAAGCGCGCGAAATCGGGAGCGGTATCGTAGCCGGGGATGGATTCGGCCTTGTCCGTCGTGCCGCCCGTATGGCCCAGGCCGCGGCCCGAAATCATCGGCACGTAGCAGCCGCAGGCCGCGGCGATCGGGGCGAGCATGAAGCTCACCTTGTCGCCGACCCCGCCGGTCGAATGCTTGTCCACGACAGGGCCGTCGAGCGCTTCCCCGCTCCAGTCGAGCACGGTACCCGACTCCGCCATGGCGATCGTCAGCTTGCCCGCTTCCGCGAACGTCATGCCGTTCAGGAATACCGCCATGGCCAGCGCCGAGACCTGCTCGGCGGGCAGGCTGCCGTCCGCGAGCCCCCGCACGAAGCATGCGATCTCCTCGTCGCCGAGCTCGCCGCCGTCGCGCTTCCTGCGAATGACGTCGGTAAACAGCATGCCGGCTCAGGCGAAGCCGCGCAGGGGCATGTCCGGGCCTCGCTGCAGCCAGTTGCTGGCCGGGTAATGGCAGCGGCGGTCGATCACGTGCAGCGTGTAGGCATGGCGGGAGCGGTCGGACCGGTTGGGGCCGCTGAGATGCGGCATGCGGCCGTCGAAGATCACGAGCGTGCCCGCCTTCGCTTCGGCCGGCCGTTTGCGGTCCTCGGGCCACGGCGTGTCGTCGATGGTCTCGATGACGAAGGTGCCGTCGTCGCGCCGGTAGTTGCGCTGCTTCAGCGGCATTTTGTGTGCGCCGGGGATGAAGTGCATGCAGCCGTTCTCGAGCGTGGCGTCCTCGAGGGCGAACCAGAAACCGGTGCAGGATTCCGGCTCGGTGTAAATGAACGTCGAGTCCTGGTGACAGACCACTTCGCCGCCGATGCGCGGCGGCTTGAAGATGTACATCGACTGGAGGATACCCGGCTCCTCGAAGCCCAGGCTTTCGACCGTGGCCGCCAGTTCCGGCGTACGGGAAAACGCGTCGAACACGGGGTCGAGGTCATGCATCGCGTGCCCCATCTTGTTGAGGCAGTGTTCCTTCGCCTGGCGCAGCTCTCCGCCGTCGTCGAAGGCGTCGTCTTCGAGGAAGAAGCGGATCTTGTCCCCGGATTCGTAGAAATAGCGGTCGTCGAGCTGGGTCTGCTTCGTCGTCGAGAATACGTGCCGGACCGTGCGGGGATCGAACTCATCGACCAGCTCGAGCGCTCGCCGGCGCAGCCGCTTGCAGGCCTCGAGCGGCACGAAGTCTTCGAGGACCAGCACGCCGGCGCGCCGGTAAGCTCGGACCATCTCGTCCGTCAGCCGCCCGCCGGGTGGCGCGGAAAACTGCGGTATCGGATCACCGCCGATCTGTGCCATGCGCAACGCTTCCATCAGCCCTTTCGAGTAGGCCGGACGGGCTGTGGCCGCCGTCCGGGTGATGCCATACTAGCAGCCCTTTTCCCGGACGACAGCGCCAATCGGGAGGCAACTTGGCGAGACTTCGACTGGCCGGTTTGACGATTGCGCTGCTCGCCGCCGCCTGCGGCGGCACGCCCGGCGTGGGCGCGGTCGACGGCGTCGTGGCCGAGGAAGTGAGCTTCGAGTCACGCGGCACAAGCGTGCCAGCGACCTATGTCCGGCCGGCGGCGGACGTCGCCGGGCCCTTCCCCGTGGTCGTCATGGCGCATGGTCACGGCGGCACACGCGACGAGGCGGGCGGATTCCGGCGCCTCGCGGATGCGCTCGCCCGGCGCGGGATTGCGACGATCCGGCCGGATTTCCCCGGCTGTGGCCAGAGTCGCGAACCCTTCACGGACAACAACCTCTCGAACATGATGGCCGACGCCCGGGCAGCGCTTGCGTACGCACGGCAGAGGCCCGACATCGATCCCGGTCGCGCCGGCATCGTCGGCTACAGCATGGGTGCGCGCGTTGCCATGCTGCTGCTGCCGGACGGCTTCGAGGCAGCCGTACTGTGGGCCCCCGTGGGACTGGACGGGCCCGACGCAATCTTCCCCTTCGTCGGCGGCCGGGCGACCTACACCGAACTTCGCGACCGGGCGCATGGCACGGGTATCACGACGCTCGTCACCCCCTGGGGCCAGCAGCAGACGCTCGGCCGGCAATGGTTCGACGATCTCGAAGGCTACCGGCCGATGGCCGCCCTGCACTCGTACAACGGGGCCTTGCTCGTCATCAGCGGTGCGGCGGACGGGATCATCGGACCGGACATCGGTCGTGCCGTCGCGGCGGCCGCCACATCGAGCGATTCGGCCCGGCTGGAAATCGTGCCGGGTGCCGGCCACGGCCTCGGCTTCTACGACGACGACCCCGCCGTCAGCGAGCGCGTCATCCAGGCCACGGCCGACTTCCTTGTTGCGGAATTGTTTCGAAATCGCTAGCGAAGGCCGCCCGGCTCTGCGGTATGATTCTGCGCAAAGCCCCTGCCGCGTGACCGGCTCCCCCGGTCTGCGACCGGCGGCTGAAAACAAGCATTGAACCGGCTGCCGATCGCGGCCGGCAACTTCTAGGGGAACAATATGAATAATTTCACGACGCCAGCTGCGGCCCTGGCTACAGTCGTTGCAGTGTGCGGCATTGCTTCGACCGCCAGCGCACAGCAGAGCGAAGAATCGCTGTTCGACGAAATCACGGTGACGGCCGCGAAACGCGAACAGAGCATCTACGAAGTACCGATCGCGGTCAGCGCCTTCGAAGGCGACAGGCTGGCACAGCAGGGTATCGTCGATATCGTCGACATCGGCAAGTTCGTTCCGAACCTGAACATCACGCAGTTCTCCGCCGGCCACACATCGTCAGCGAATCCCTTCATCCGCGGCATCGGCCTGCAGGACCATCTCATCACGACCGATCCCGGCGTCAGCGTTTACGTCGACGGCGTATACCTCGGGCGCCAGGTGGGCCAGAACTGGAGCCTGTCGAACATCGAGCGCCTCGAGGTACTCCGTGGCCCGCAGGGCACGCTGTACGGCCGCAACTCGATCGGCGGCGCGATCAACATCATCACGAAAGAACCCGGCTCGGAAGAAGGCGCGAGGATCGGGCTGGAGATAGGCAGCCGCGATCGCCTGAACGGCGACTTCTATGGCGATACGCGCCTGTCGGAGTCTACGGCCGTGTCGTTCACCGGTGGCTACAAGAGCCGCGGCGGCGTCGGCGATTTCGTCAACCTTCCCAACGCGGGCGTCGAAGTCGGCGAAATGCAGGAAGTGTTTGCGCGCGTCGCATTCAAGTACGAGAACGACGACTTTTCCGTCGTCGTGGCAGCGGATGCTAACGATGCGAAAGGCGGCCTGCGCCCCTACACGACGCTGATCGACGAAGTTCCCACCGGTGCCGTCTTCCTGGCCGGCATCCGCAACTCCGACCGCGCAGATGACCCGTACGACAACGCCACCGGGCAGGCGAACCAGACCCGCGTCACCAATGAAGCGCGAGGCGTGTCGGTGACGGCGGACTGGGACTGGAACGACAACCTTGCGAGCAAGGTGATTGCAAGCTCCCGCACCTCCGAATACAAGGCGGGGCTGGACGACGACAGCGTGGAGCGTGACTTCCTGTCATTCCCGGAATTCGGCGATGCGGACCAGACGTCGGTCGAATTCCAGTTGAACGGCGATTATGGCTCCTGGGACTTCGTGTCAGGCGTCTACTGGTTCAACGAAGACGGCTCGAATATCCAGAACGGGTACATCTTCAACGAGGCCGGCCCGTTCGACTTCTTCCTCACGCAGGAAGTGACCAGCATGGCTGTGTTCGGCAACGTCGGCTTCGACGTGACCGATGCGCTGCGAATTTCCGGCGGCCTGCGCTACACGGAAGACGAGAAGGATGCCGCGACGGATGTCGGTATCGGTCTCGTCTCCGCGAGCCAGGATTTCGACGAGGTCTCCTGGGACCTGTCGGCGAGCCTGAGCCTCGACAACGGCCTGAATCTCTACGGCAGCATCCAGAGCGGCTACCAGTCCGGCCAGTTCCCGGCACGTCCGTTCTGCCTGTTCGGCGACCCGACCTGCTTCGTCGCCAGCGGCAACATCACTGCGACGAACTACGAGGTGGGCATCAAGGGCCAGCCGTTCGAACGCCTGCAAATGAGTGCGGTCGTGTTCTTCACGCAGTACTCCGACCTGCCCTACCAGGTCAGCACCACCGCCGGCGCAGGCTTCAACACGGTCAACCTCATCGTCGACCAGGAGTCGTTCGGGTTCGAGTGGGAAAGCACGGCGTACTTTACGGACAACTTCCTGTTCCATGCGACGCTCGGCTACATCGACGTCGACGTCGACGAACAACAGGGCGTCAAACCGGTCGCACCGCTGACACCCGAGCTCACGTTCTCACTGAGCCCGGAGATTCGGCTGCCGATGAGCGGCGGTGGCGAGGTCGCGCTGCGCGCCGACTACTCCTACCGCGACGAAATGTTCGGCGAACCGAGTTCGGATCCCGGCCGCCTGACGAAGATCGACAGCCGCTCGATCGTCAACGTCGACCTTTCCTACACATCGTCGGACGGTACGTGGACCGCAGGGCTGTACGGCCGCAACGTCACGGACGAACGCTATGACAATGCCAGGCTCAACGTCACGGATTACGTGCTGCAGATCCTCAGCAACGACCCGAGCGAATTCGGCGTTCGCTTCCTGAAGAGCTTCTGAGGCATTCATCGCCGACAACGCGAGAGAGCCGGTCCCATGACCGGCTCTTTCCTTTCAGGAAGCCCGGCACCGAATGTTAGAATCGGGGCAGAGGGCAACGTCATGCAACCACGAGCAAGATTTCCGGCAATCATCACACTCTGCCTGTCCCTGGCTGCCTGTGGCCCGGACAACGGCGGCGATGCGCGCGATGCGGTCGATCTCATCGTCAACGGCGACTACGTCGTCACCTTCGACGGGGACCTCACGGTCATCGAGGACGGCGCCGTCGCGGTCCATGAAGGCATCATCGTCGCCGTCGGGCCTGCGGCCGAGATCAACGCCGCCTTCCGCGCGCACGAATCCCTCGATGGCGCGCAGCGTGTCGTAATGCCGGGCCTGGTCAATGGCCACTCGCACGCAGCAATGACCCTGCTTCGCGGCGTGGCCGACGACCTCGCACTGATGGACTGGCTCACCAACTACATATTTCCCGCCGAGGTCGAGTTCGTCGACGCCGAATTCGTGCGCATCGGCACGGAGCTGGCGTGCTGGGAGATGCTGCGCGGCGGCACGACGACTTTCGTCGACATGTATTACTACCCGGACACGATAGCCGACGTTGTCGAGCGCTGCGGCATGCGCGCACTGATATCGGCGACCGTTATCGACCAGCGCAGCCCGGATGCCGAAAGTGCTGCGGATTCCATCGGCAAGGGCGTCGGCTTCATCGACCGCTGGAAAGGTCGCAATTCGCGGATCACCCCGATTTTCGGGCCGCACGCCAATTACACGCTGGATGCCAGCCAGCTTCGCGAGACGCGCGCGGCCGCCCTGGAACGCGGCGTACCCATCAGCATTCACCTGTCCGAGTCGCCTTACGAGGTGCAGTATTCGAAGGACACCTACGGCGCCACGAGTATCGAGATGCTCGACGGGATCGGGTTCTTCGAGGGCCCGACCATCGCGGCGCATGTCGTCTGGCCGACGGACGACGAGATACCCATCCTGCGCGACCGGCAGGTCGGCGTCATTCACAACCCGACATCGAACATGAAGATCGCTTCCGGCATCGCGCCGGTCGCAAAGATGCTCGCGGCCGGCGTCCGGGTCGGCCTCGGCACTGACGGTGCCGCAAGCAACAACGACCTCGACATGTGGGAAGAAATGCGCCTCGCGGCCCTGCTGCAGAAAGTCGACCGCATGGACCCCGAGGTACTGCCGGCCGAGACCGTCCTCGGCATGGCGACGATCGGCGGGGCAACCGCAATCGGGCTCGGCGACCAGGTCGGCTCGCTCGAGGTCGGCAAGCGCGCGGACCTGATCCAGGTTGCTTTCGACGACGTGCACCACGTGCCGACCTTCGACGTGATCTCGCACCTGGTCTACGTCACGGACGAGCAGGACGTCGCTGCCGTCGTCGTCGACGGCAAGCTGCTGCTGCGCGACGGCAAGTTCCTGACGCTCGATACCGACCGCATCGCGGCCGAGGCGAATGCCCTCGCCGCCCGCATCCAGGCGGCGCTCGCGGAACGCAACACCGGGCCGGCCGCCGAATGACCGCGATCCAGGACAGGATTCCCCACAATCACTGCTACGGCTGCGGGCCCGAAAACCCCGACGGTCTGCAGATCAAGAGCCACTGGGACGGCACGGAATCCGTCTGCACCTACTTGCCGCGGCCCGAGCAGTGCGCGGGACCGACGCAGTATCTCTACGGTGGTACTATCGCGAGCATCGTCGACTGCCATTCCGTGTGCACGTCGATCGCGAATTACTACGAACGCGACGGACTCGAGATCGGCGAAGGTCCGCCGGTCTGGTGCGTCACCGGCAGCCTGAACGTCCGGTACCTGAAGCCGATGCGCATCGACAGGCCGGTCGAGCTGCGCGCCACCATCAGGGAGTGCGGCGACAGGAAGACGATCGTGGACTGCAAGGTGCTGTCGGAGGGCATCCTGGCGGCCGAGGGCGAAGTGATCGCCATACGAGTGCCGGACACCTGGCGTTCCGGCGACGAGGGTTAATGATGAAATGGAAAGCACTGGTTCTGTTTGCGTCCCTGTCCGTCTCTGCGGGATGCGCGACCGACAGCGAGTTCACCGGCACCTACGCGCCGTCCTGCGTTGCCTATGAGGGCGATACGATCGAGTTGTCGGGGAACGCGTTCACCTGGGACAAGTTCACCGACGAGGTCACGGTGGACGACGCCGGCAACGAAGTCGATCCGTTCCCGGGCTTCCCGGTACGGGGCACCTACACCGTC
Source organism: uncultured Gammaproteobacteria bacterium (assembly GCA_963712755.1). GTDB lineage: Bacteria > Pseudomonadota > Gammaproteobacteria > Steroidobacterales > Woeseiaceae > UBA1847. The sequence continues at coordinate 22,716 of CAVQIY010000005.1, forward strand.
GAGGGTGACGTCCTGCGCCTGACGAGCAACGTGGGCGAACTCGCTGCCGAACTGCATCTCGTGCACCGGCCTGACCAGGTCTACCTGCTGACCGCCAAGGAATTCGAAGCCTGGCGGCGGGACGGTGCAGTGCCGAAGTGCGCGCTGTTGCTGGGCGCGGGCGAGTGATTGGCCGCTTTGCGCGGAATTTGAGAACTGCGACACACTTTGGCGAGTGAAGTCGCCGCGAAGCGACGGATAATTCCTTGTCGCCCCGGGCGGCGTTTGATTAGCTATGCGTTCGTCAGGTTCACCAATCCCGAGTGCATTATGTCAGGCATCCGATGGTTAGCTGCTGGGGCAGTATTGAGTTTCACGATGGCGGCACAGGCCGCCACGATCTCCCTTTCGCACCATGAGCCGCTGCAGCGCCTGAGCATCGCGGGCTCGGCCACCGACGGCAGCCAGAAGACGGGGGCGGCGGGTCCCGTCGACATGCGCTTCGATGCGCTGGGTCGGAACTTCGAGCTGCAACTGGTCCCCAACAACCGCTTGCTGCAGGCGGCGCGCGAGATCGCGGGCGCGTCGGTAATCCCCTACCGCGGCACGCTCGCCGGGATCGAGGATTCCTGGGTCCGCGTCGTCATCGCGGACGGGGTGCCGTCCGGAATGATCTGGGACGGCAACGAACTGTTCGCGATCGAGCGGCCGGGCGACAACCTCGTCGATGCGGATTCGGCGATCATCTACCGGCTCGCGGATGCGATCGTCGCGCCCGGCTCGATGAGCTGCGGCGCGGGCGGCAGCCTGACCAGCGGCAGCGCCGTCTACAAGACCCTGGTGGCGGAACTCGGTGCCGTTACCGCGCAGGCCGCGGTCGCCGGGACGGAGATCAACGTCGGCGCGGTCGGCGATGCCGAGTTCGCCGGCATCCATGGCGCGAACGCGCAGCAGGCGATCATCGAGCGCCTCAATAACGTCGATGGCATCTTCAGCGACCAGGTCGGCGTGCAGATCAACGTGCCGCTGGTGCAGGTCTTCACGAATCCAGGCGTCGCGTCATACCCGTTCGACAAGGGCACGGGCTCTACGGTTGCCGCCGGCGATCTCCTGGTGGAGCTCGCGGACTATCGCAACGACGAAGCCAACCAGAACGTAAACGGCCTGACCCACCTGTGGACGGGCAAGGACGTGGAAGGCGACGGTGGCAACACCTCGACCGTCGGCATCGCGTATACCGGCGCGCTCTGCAGCCAGCGCTTCGGCGCCGGCCTTAGCGAGGGACGCAACAGGAGCTTCGACAGCCTGATCGCCGCGCACGAGATCGGCCACAACTTCGGCGCGCCGCACGACGGCACCAGCGGCTCCGCCTGCGAGGCCGAGACCGGCGACTTCATCATGGCGGCATCCCTGAACGGCTCCGAGCAGTTTTCGCAGTGCAGCCTCGAGCAGATGGCCGACGACATCGCACAGGCCGAGATCCGGGGCTGCATCACGCCCCTGCCGAGCGTCGACATGAGCTTCGGCCTCGCCGGCCCGGCGTCGTCCGCGCTGCTCGGCAACACCGCGACGGTCACCTTCGACGTCGTCAACGCCGGAACGCTGCAGGCCACCAACGTCGTGGCCGACATCACGCTGCCGGCCAACGTCTCCCTGATCTCGGCGGCCGCCTCCCAGGGCAGCTGCACGAACGGCGGCGGCATGGTGAACTGCGCGCTCGGCGACGTCGCCGGCAGCACGACGATAGCGGTGACGCTGACGTCCGACACGATCGCCGTCGGCAGCGGCACCTTCAGCGCCAGCGTCTCGGCGGACACCGACGACGACGGCTCCAACAACCAGAGCAGCCTCACGCTGACGGTAGAGCCCGCCGTGAACCTCGCGGTAACGCCGCCGAGCACACGCCAGCTGACCGTCGACCAGGGCACAGGGCTCACGGCATTGCTGCAAAACACGTCGATCCTCGACGCAACGGGCGTTGCACTGACCATCACGTTTTCCTCCGGGCTGCGCGTGGACAGCGCGAGCTGGCCGCTCGGCGCCTGCACCGTGAGCAACACGCGGGTGGACTGCGAAGGCAGCGCTTTTGCGGCGCTGTCGAACGTGAGCCTGAGCCTGGGCGTCACGGCCACGACCGAGGGTTCGAAGACCATCAATTTCTCGATGTCCTCCACGGAAACCGACGCCGATCCCTCGAACAACACGGCCAGCGCGACCGTCAACGTGAGTGCACCATCGCAGCAAGAAAGCGGTGGCGGCGGTGCCGGCCTGTGGCTGCTGCCGTTGCTCGGCATGCTGGCCATGCGGCGGCGCGGACTCGCTACGGGATGAAACTCTCGCCGTAGTCCATGGGCGGCAGCCCGAAATACGCCGCCAGGCTCTGGCCGATATCCGCGAACGACTTGCGCCTGCCGAGGGAGCCGGCCGCCAGCTCGTTGCCGTAAGCGAGCACCGGCACGTGCTCGCGCGTGTGGTCCGAGCCTTCCCAGGCCGGATCGCAACCGTGATCGGCGGTGATGACCAGCAGGTCGTCGGGCTGCATCGTCTCGAGCAGCTCCGGCAGCCGGCCGTCGAAATACTCCAGCGCCGCCGCGTAGCCCGCGATGTCGCGGCGATGACCGTACAGCATGTCGAAGTCGACGAAATTCGTGAACACGATCGAGCGATCGCCCGCTGCGGCGAGCGCATCGAGCGTCGCATCGAACAGGGCCGCGTTGCCGCTCGCCTTGACCTTCTTCGTTATGCCCTGGTGCGCGTAAATGTCGGCGATCTTGCCGATGCTGATGACCTCCCCGCCGGCCGCGACGAGCTTGTCCAGCACGGTCGGCGAGTGCGGCGGCGTCGTGAGGTCGCGCCGGTTGCCGGTGCGCACGTAGTTGTCCGGGCCGTCGCCGACAAACGGCCGTGCGATGACGCGGCCGATGTTGTAGTCATCCACCAGCTCGCGCGCGATGTCGCAGAGAGCGTAGAGCCGCTGCAGCCCGAACGCCTCCTCGTGGGCGGCGACCTGGAACACGCTGTCGGCCGAGGTATAGACGATCGGCTTGCCCGTGCGGACGTGTTCGTCGCCGAGTTCGGCGATGATCGTCGTCCCGGAGGCATGGCAGTTGCCGAGCACGCCGGGCAGCCCGGCGCGCTCCACGAGCGCGTCGATCAGTTCGGGCGGGAACGTGTTTTCACGGTCCGTGAAATAGCCCCAGTCGAACAGCACGGGCACGCCCGCGATCTCCCAGTGGCCGCTGGGCGTGTCCTTGCCGCTGGAGAGCTCTTCAGCGTAGCCCCAGGCGCCGATCACCTCGCTGCCGGTGTCCACGCCCGCCGGGTAGGCGCCGGTGCTCGCACGGCTCGCCTCGAACAGCCCAAGCCGCGCGAGGTTCGGCAGCCGCAGCGGCCCGTCGGCCGATATCGCGCGTGCACGGGCGATACTGCCGAGGGTATCCGCCCCGGTGTCGCCGAATCGCTCCGCATCGGCCGTCGCGCCGATGCCGAAGGAGTCCATTACGAGAATGATCGCGCGTCGCATCGCGCAACTTTAGCACCACCCGGCCGCCGGTTCGCTGCGTATTTCAGAAATCAATCCTGACGTCGCCGCGCACGATCTCCTCCGCCTTCTTCAGGTCCGCCTGCAGATCCTCGAGCTCGCGGGTCAGCGGACTCGTCAGCATCGCGGCCTCCACCTCGAGGTCGAGGACCGGGATGCCGACCGGCGGCGCCGTGTTGCCCACCAGCGACTGCGGCACCGGTTCGGGCTCGTTCGAATCGATCACGTTCAGCAACGCGATCAGCGCGAGCGCCGCCGCGATACCGGTCAGGCTGCTGGCCAGCCAGAACGACGCGGGCCGGCGCGCTGCCTGCCGCCGTCGCGTCGACTCCGGCTCGATCGCGTTCAGCGATGCCCGTATGCGGCTGTCGAGCTGCGTGGAGATTTCGGCGTCGATGCGGCTTGCGTCGTCGCGCAGTTTGCTGGCGAGTTTATCCATAAGCTTCACTTCCGGCGTTGCCGGCCGTACCGTTCATTTCCGCCTCCAGCGCCCGGCGGCCCCGGAGAAGATTGACCTTGGTCCACGATGAGGAACGTTCGAGAACGCTCGCAATATCACGTACCGACATGTCCTCGACGTAGCGCAGCCACATCGCCGTGAACACCTCGTCCGACAGGATGCGCTTCGCGCTGCGCCACAGGTTGTCCCGTTCGGATTCCGCGAGGCAGTGGGCGAGCGGGTCCGCACCATCGTCCGCGTGGTCGCCGAGCTCGGCGAGGTTCTCCGCGCGCTGCCTGCCCGCATTGCGGATCGCGATGCGATAGAGCCAGGTACTGAAGCGCCAGCGGGGATCGTAGGAGCCGATGTAGCGATAGGCATTGATCAGCGTGTCCTGCAGGGCATCCTCCGCGTCCGCGTGATTCGTGCAGCGCGTCTGCAGGAAGCGCAACAGGCGCTCGCGGTAGCCGTGGACGAGCTCGGTGAACGCGTCCACGGAACCGCGTTGCGCGGCACCGACGAGTTGCAACTCATCGCTCACGATGTGAGCCCGCGCGCCTCGCCCGGCCGCTAGTTGTCCAGCGCCACGACGACGCTCTCGGGATCGAGCGCCAGCCTGATGTTGAGCGCCGAGCCGTCCACCGCGACGGTCGTTCCCTTCAGGAACCCCGCAACCTCGGGGTCCATGTCCTCGCTGAACATCGCGAGGCTGATCAGCCCGCGCACGATGCTGGCGAGCGACTCGGCCATCTCGGGCTGGGTGGCGATCAGCCGGGTCTCGATCGCGATCTTGCCGGCCGCGTCCGCGACCATGACCGCGAGTTGCTCGGTGTTCTTCAGGATATTGGACTGCCAGCCGCCCTCGCCCCGGTCCGCGACCTGGTCCGCCTGGATGCCGGCCTGGATGAGGCTCTTTTCGGCGGTGAGCACGATCAGCGCGCCGCGGTCCACCTTGCGCTGCGGCAGCTTGCCGTTGCTGTCGAGCAGGCGTTGCATCTGTTCGCGCGACGAGGTGGCGAGGATGCGGTTCTTGAGCGCGAACGTGAAGTAGACGCCGTTCTCGAACGACTCGACCCGCATGTCGCCGTTGTTCCCCTTGCCATCGCCCTTGACGAAGTAAAACGTCGCGCCCTTGTGCTTCAGGGTATCGAATTCCTCGCCCGTCACCGCGATGGCGAGCAGCTTGTCCTGGGTCTCCTGGCTGATCCTGCCTTCGACCAGGACCACGGCGCCGCTCTCTTCCGCGGCGAACGCGGTGATCCGGTCGGCTTCCTTGTCGAGGTCGATGCCGGCGTCCTCGCGGACGTCGGCGAATACCTCGCGTTGCAGCCAGGCGTAGAGCGGCTTGCCCGCATCCGTGCCGCGCATCTCGTCGAAATCGGCGTGGAAATACCAGGTCGACGTGGCCGGAAGGCCGGAGGCCGCCAGTTCGCCGAAAGCAAGGCCCGGCAGGGCCAGCAGCAGTAACGCGGTCATTCTTTTGCACGAGCGCATGATGTGTGAGTCCTTTGAGTGGTCGTCTGCAGGCTTATAGCGCCCTGCCGCCGGTTTGGTTACAAGACGGCCGGAATTCGGCGCTGATTCGGCGCTTATCGGCCGCTCAGCCGGCTGACGGTCACGGTCGCCACGGCCGCCACGATGAAGCCCGGGATCGCCTCGTACAGCCCGTAGGCGCCGGCCTTGAAATACTGCACCCAGACCACGCTGGTCAGGAAGCCGCCCAGCATGCCGGCCACCACGCCGGCACCGGTGGTGCGCCGGTCGTACAGCAGCGCCAGCACGACGGGCCCGAACGCGGCGCCCAGGCCGGACCAGGAGAACAGGACGAACCAGAAGATCAGCTTGTTCTCGGCCATGTAGATGGCCACGAACACCGCGATCACGCCGATGATGACGGTGACGACTTTGCCGTAGCCGGCGAGCGTGGCGTCGCTCTTCGGGCTGCCGAGTATCTTCTGCATCGTGTCCCTGACGATCGCGGACGACGCCAGCAGCAACAGCGAATCCACCGTCGACATGATCGCGGACAGCACGATGATCAGCAGCACGCCGGTCAGGAGCGGTGGAAACAACTCGCCCGCGAGTGTCGGGAACACCTGTTCGCTGTCCTCGAGCCCGGGGAACAGGGCGCGTCCAGCGATGCCGGCCGTGACCGCGCCGAACAGGAAGATGAACAGTACGACGATGGACACGATGCGGGCTTTCCTGAGTTCCTCTTCGTCGCGCGCGGACATGTAGCGGATGAGCATCTGCGGTACACCCAGGAACGGCAGTCCGATCGCGGCGAAACTGACGGCCGCGACCAGGCCCGCGGTGCTGCCGTCGAGCACGGCGAACATGTCGATGAACGCCGGATCGTAGGCGTACAGCGTGGCCGTCATCTGCCCCCACCCGCCGGCCGCATTGATCGCGACCAGGGGCACGACGATGAGCCCGGTGAGCATCAGCACGCCCTGCACCACGTCGGTGTAGGAAACCGCCTTGTAGCCGCCGACGAACGTGTAACTGATGATGATCACCGCGCCGATGATCACGCCGGCGCGGTAGTCGAGGTCGATGAAGCCGCTGAAGGCCTTGCCGGTCGCCACCATCTGCGCGGACACGTAGGTCGTTACCATGACGGCGATGATCGCGACCGCGACGCCGCGGATGAGGTGCCAGCGGTCGTCGAACTTCGCCGCGAGCACGTCGGGCAGCGTGATCGAATCGGTCTCGTCGCCGAGCCGCTTCAGCTTCCGCGAAATGAAGCCCCAGGAGGCCGCGATGCCGATCATCTCGCCGACGATGACCCAGTACGCCTGGGCGCCGACCGCGTAACCCATGCCGGTCAGGCCGAGCAGCAGCCAGCCGCTCTCGCCGGTCGCGTTCGCGCTGAACGCCACCACCCAGTAAGGCAGCTTCTTGCCGGCGAGGTAGAAGCCCGCGAGCGTGTGGGTTTCCCTGCGGCTCCAGGCGGCGAGCGCGGCCAGCGTAACGAGGTAGCCGGCGAGTACGGCGACGGTGGCCGTCATTCGCCGTCAGCGGCGGTAACGGGCTTCGAAATGCGGCCGGAGATGATGCCCGCGACGAGCAGGAAAACACCGATGCCCAGCAGGTACTCGGGCCAGGAACGGGTGATGCCACAGTAGAGGATGAGGGCGATGTTCACCACCTGGAAGGTGTTGATCAGCTTGCTCTCGCGCTTGACCGCTTTCGGGAAACGGATGCGCGATACCATCAGCAATGCGAGCACGAACAGCAGCACGGGCAGGTAGAGGTTGAGCGGCAGGCTCTCGGCGATCTGCTCGTGGTACAGCAGCACCAGGACCAGCGAAGAACACATGCCGCCGCCGGCCGCCGTGATGGGCACGCCGACGAACCAGCCGCGCTCCGGTTTCGCCGTCGGCAGGTTGAAGCGCGCGAGGCGCAGCGCGCCCGCGAGGGCAAAGACGCCCGCCGCGACGGCCAGCACCCAGAACTGGCCCGTGCCGAACTCGATGCCGCCGATCTGCACGCCCGCGTTGAGCACCAGTATTGCGGGCGCGACGCCGAAGGCGACGAGGTCAGCCATCGAGTCGAACTCGGCGCCGAAGCTGGATGTCGCCTTGAGGACCCGCGCGGCGACGCCGTCCATCGTATCGAGCAGCCCGCACCAGACGATCATCCATCCCGCGAGTTCGAGATAGTCCTTCCCGCCCAGCTGGGTCGTGACGATGGATGCGATGCCGAGCAGCAGGCTTGCGGCCGTGAAGCTGTTCGGAATCGTGTAGCGGAGGACGTTATTCAAGAGCAGCGTAAGCCTGTGCGGCGAAATCGTCGACCATTCTGCATTCGGGAGCCGATATTATCCAGCCGCGTGCTAGCCGCCGAACCCTGGCCGGAAGCCCATCCTGCCGCCGCTGCCGGTGATCCCCATCGGCCCGCGCGGCAGCACCAGCTGCATACGCTGGCCGTTGCGCTCGATATCGACGATGACATCCTCGCCGGGATCGCCCGCAAACGCCATCGACCTGAGCTCGTCCATGCTGAAGACACGCTGGCCGTCGTAGCCCAGTATCTGGTCGCCCGGCCGCAGCCCGGCCCGGTTCGCGGGGGAGGAACTGATCACGTCACCGACGGTGATGGCTGCGCGGCCACCCTGGGCCAGCAGGTATTTCTCGTATTCGGCATCGCCGAGGCGCTCACGCAGGCCGTCCTGCAGCCCCTGCACGACGTCCCAGGGATTGCGGGCCTCGCCGTTGCGGTATGCGTCGTACTCGGCCTGCAGGGCCTGCATGCGCATCTCGTCCTCGAGCTCGAGGATCTGCCTCGCCCGTTCCTCCGTGAAACCGCCCGCCACCAGCTGGCCGGTGCGCATGTCCTCGAGATTTCGCATGCGCGCGGCCGGGTCGCGCCCTGCCGCCTGCTGCGTGCGGGCCTCTTGCCGCACCTGGCTGTTTTCGGCCAGGGTCCGCAGCAGCTCGTCCATCTCGGGTGAATCGAAGCGCTCGAGCTCGGCGTAGAGCGCATGCAGCTGCTCTTCGAGCACCCGGCGCGCATCACGCTCGACGGCAACGGCGCGCTCCAGGGCGCCGATGCGGGCCTCGAGCGGCGCGCCCGCATCGAAGGCCTGCGTCTCCCCGGCCGGCCCGGCCGGCCCGGCCGGGGGCGGCGCCTCGCCGGCCATCGTCCAGGCGCCCAATGCGAAACCCGCCGCAAGGCTGGCAATCACCGCAACAATCGTCCTGTTCATAGAGCACCCCGGGGTCGGACCAGCGTAAATGCATGATCGAAATAGCTTTTGACCATGTAGCTCGGCATTTATTGCCACTAATCGGCGGTTTCTGGGGCCGAAAACGCCGGTTTGCCGATTGTCACGGAGAACGGGACACCGAACGGCGATTTTGCCCCCGAAATGCGCCGATTAAGCCTCAAAGTGGCCTATTTCATGGGTCAACACTTATAAATATCAATAACTTATTCTGGTCCGACCCAATCACTGCTATTCGGCGAAGCGGGCCGCCGTCACCTCCGCCGGGCAGGAGCCGCCGCTGTAGGGCCCGAGGCCGGTGTTGATGCTGGCTATCTCGCCCGGCGGTATCCGGCCCTGGATGGCCTGTCGCACCACTTGCGCGCGGCCGGCCGCATCGGTGTAGCGGACCTCGATCTGCACGCCCTCGATGGCCCAGGGCGTCGTGTTTTTCACCGACACCACGAGGTTGCCGGCACTGTCCGCGTCGCAGCGCCGCGGTATGACTTCGCCCGGGCTGGAGGGCAGCTGCAACCGCTGCAGCTTGTGGGTCGCTGCCTGGCCGATCTCACCGCCACTCTTCGCGACGACCGCGTAGTGCTCCATGGCCTTCTGCGGGTTGCCCTGTTCCGCCTCGATGTCGCCCAGCACGAAATGCGCCGGCCCGGTCGGCAGCATCTCGATGCTGCGCTCGAGGTCGGTCTTCGCGCCGGGAGTCTGGCCGAGTTCCTTCCTGGCCAGGCCGCGCCGCAGGTAGTAGTAGAAGTAGTCGTCGCGCCGGCGAATGGCGCTATCGTAGTTCGTCGCGGCCATGTCGTACTTTCCGTCCACGAGCCGGGCGTCGCCGCGCAGCGCGTAGAAATGGCCCTCGTCGGGAAACAGCTCGATCGCCTTTTCCGCCATCGCCAGCGCTTCCGCTGTGTTTTTTTCCGCGAGCGCCTTGCGCCCTTCGTCGTACGCGTCGTAGGCCGGTTTCACCGCCAGGGTCTTCTGCATGGCGGCCTTGTAGCGATCCACGCCGAGAATGCCGCCCGGCGGCAGGCTCGCCGCCATTTTCCGGTTTGCCTCCACGCGCTCCCTCGATGGCGGATGGCTGGCGAACAGGCCGCTGAGCCAGTCGCTCTCCTGTCCCTCGCTCAGGCGCACGAAGGTCTCCTGCAGCGTCACGGCGCCCGACGGGTCGTAACCGGCCCGCGACATGTAGGTCATGCCGTACTTGTCGGACTCCAGCTCCGCACTGCGCCCGTAGGTGGAATTGATGAGCTGCGCGCCCACGGCCGCACTGCCTACCGCGAACTGGCCGAAACCGCTGTCACCCGAGACCATCGCAGTGGCCAGCACCGCGCCCTGCAGCAACACGCCGCGGGACATCTGCTGCGCCGAATGCTTCGCGGCCGCGTGCACGATCTCGTGCCCCAGCACCGCCGCGAGTTCCGCTTCCGAATTCAGCTCGGTGAGCAGCCCGCGATTGATCGCGATCTTGCCGCCGGGCAGCGCCCAGGCGTTGGGCACCGAGTTGTTCAGCACCACGAATTCGTAGGGCAGCGGCCGGTGGCTCACGGCCACGAGCTTGTTGCCGACTTCACTGACGTAGGCCGTGAGTCCGGGGTCGATGTCGTAGACGCCGCCCTCGGCCTGCTGCATCGGGGCATAGTTCTGTGCGCCGATCGCGAGTTCCTGCGCCTCGCTCACGACCATGAAATCCGGTTTCCCGGTGACCGGGTTGACGGCGCAGCCGCTCACGGCGGCGGCGAGGACGACGATCGCCAGTAGTCTCTTGCTCATGGCCTATACAGTGCTACCGGATCGCCGCCGTATCAAGGCCCGGCTTGCCATCCCACAATAGAAAACGGCCCCGTCGCATTGGCGACGGGGCCGCGAGGGCTTCCAGCCAGGGGGCGGGCTCAGAAGCCCCAGGATAGCGATGCGGAGAGCAGCCGCCCGGGCTTCTCCTCGAAGACCGTGACTGTCCTGCCGAGGGACTCATCCGTGCGCTGGATCTCGACCGAGGAATCCAGGATGTTCTGCGCCTTGAACTTGAACGTTACGCGATCCGTCGGATACCAGAAGTACGTAAAGTCGAGCGAATCGAACGGCTGCTCGAACGCGTCGGGCCCGAAACGTCCGAATGCAAACAGGCGCTCGCTGAAGTAGTTGTAGATCAGCGAAGCCGTGTGCTTGGAGTTCGGTGAATCGAAACCGACCATGAAGTTGACCATGTACTCCGAGGCGCCGGAGAGCTTGCAGTCGTTCCTGACGACGATGCCGTTGGAATCGCGCTGCTCGCAGCTGACGTCACCACCCGAATCACCGGGCGTCAGCTCGCGGTCCCACTGGTACGTGACGTTGCCCTGGGTGAAAAACATGTCACCGAAGCCGCCGAGGAATCCGAGCTCCTTGAGGAATTCGACCTCGATTCCCTGGATGCTGGCCGAATCCGCATTCAGGATCTCGCGCGCAATCGTCGTATCCGACGCGGGAATCTCGAAGAACTCGATCGGATTGTCGATCTGCTTGTCGAACAGCGTCACGGTGAAGTTGTCGCCGTTGCCGAAAAACCACTCGGCGCGCAGGTCGATGTTCTCGACATCCGACGGCACGACGCTCGAGTTGCCGCGGGTCAGGTCGCCGGTGATCGGGTCGATGTAGCTGGACCCGGTTATTTCGCGCAGGTCCGGCCGTACGGTCGTCTCACTGTAGCCGAGGCGCAGCTGGAACGTTTCCGCCCAGAAGTCGCTCATGTAAGTGATCGAGGCCGCCGGATAGACCTTGTCTTCCTTGAAAACCGCATCTGCGAGTTCGTCCGGGTCGTTCGTGACCTGCGGCACCTGCTGGCTGTAGCTGAACGGATTCCAGGGGATACCCGTCTGGCCGTAGTCCTCCCAGCGTGCCCCGGCTGCGAAGCGGAACGTATCCGCGAAGGTCCAGTCGATCTTGCCCCACACCGAATCAGTCATGGTCGCGGCGAGATAGCTGTTGGTATTCGCGCCCTGGCGGTCGAACACGGCGTCGTTTACGTACACCTCGGCACCCGGGACCGGATTGCTCGGATCGGGATCGGGTATGGTCGCAAGGATGTTCGCATCCGAGAATACCTGGTCCAGCGGGCCCTCCAGCACCGACTGGCCCTCCACGCTCAGGAAACCCAGGCTGAACTGCGTCTGCTTGTAGGTGCGCGCTTTCTGCGCGTGCTCCCAGCCGCCGCTCAGTTCCACGTAGTTGTTGCCGAAGGACAACGGAACCATGCCGTGCCAGCCATAGTTCTCGACCAGGTCCTCGAGTTCCGTGAAGCGCCAGTCGCCGGCTGCGGAGCTGAGCTGAACCGCTTCCGTCAGCACGGCGCCAGTGACCGGATCGTTGGTCGTAAAGGAATCGATCTGCACCCGGTTCGGGATGTCCGTCGTTGCTTCCGAGTCGGAGTAGAACCATGAGATGCTGGATTCCTCCGGCAGGAAGCCGAAGAGCGTGTCGAGGAACCCGAAACGCTCACGGGTGTCGGCGCCGAGATAGTGCTTACCCGTAATCTGGTGCGTGGTCATCTCGCGCTCTTCGTACTCCAGGCGATACTCGCGTACGCCGCGGCCGCTCGACTTGAAGCGGTTCTCGTTGAAGTAGTCGAAGACTTCGGTTTCGTCATCGGTGTTGCGCAGGAACAGGCTCGTCGTCGAGATCTCGTGGTCGGTGAGGAAATTCAGACCGAGGTTGAGCGTGCCGGCAATGTTCACGCTCTTGGTCGACTCTTCCTTGATACCGTTCTGCTCCTCCGGCTGCGCGAAGTCCGCGCTCAGCGTCCTGCGCCAGCTGGTGTCCTGTTCATAGGAACCGCCGACCGCAAAACCCGCCTGCCAATCCTGGCCGAGATCGAACTTGTTGCCGACACTCGCGCGCAGCACGTAGTTCGGGTCCACGCTCTCGCTCTGGATGCCGATGTTGCGATTCAGCGCCAGGCCGAGGTCGCGATTCAGCGTTTCGGCCTGGAAGGTGAGCTCACGAGGCCCGAGATCGCTGCCGGAGCGGACCAGTGCGGCGCGAATATTGTTTACGCTGGGGTTGCCCTGGTACTCGGCGAGTCCCGCATTGATCACCGGCGATAACGCGCGCGTGCCGTCGTCGGTGCCGAGGTTGTCGTCGCCGCCGCCGGGGTACGTATTGATGCTGCTCGGGGTGATGTCGTTGTAGCCGACGCCGCCCTCGATCTTGACGGTGAAAGCGTCGGGAATGCCCTTCGTCCGGATATCGACCGCGCCGCCACCGAAGTTCGCCGAGATGGCGGGCGAGTAGGACTTCTGCACACGCAAGGATTCGACGATCGACGTCGGGAAGACGTTCAACGGGATGACGTTGCGCGTCAGGTCCGGCGACGGGATCTGCGCACCGTTCAGCGTGGTCGACGAGTAGCGCTCGCCGAGGCCGCGGATGTAGATGAACTTGTCCTGCACCAGCGACAATCCCGGTACACGCCGCAAAGCGCCTGCTACGGTCGAGTCGCCGAGGCGGCTGATCGTGTCTGCACCGAGCAGGTCGGTTGCGAAGGCGTCGTTCATGCGCTCGTTGACAAGCTGCTGGCTGGAGCTGATGAAGCGGCCGGTAACGACAACTTCCTCGATGGCCTCGCCGGCGGGCTGTTCTTCGATGATCGGTCGCTGCACGATCGGCTCGTCCTGGCCGAGTGCCGTCCCCTGCCAGGACGCGAGCACGGCTGCAATCGCGAGCGGCAACGGCTTTTTGAGTGTTCTTGCCAATTTGTTCATTTTTAAGCCTGTGTACTCAAGAGTAAGCACATGTTTGTGCGAAGTGCGAAGGGCACCCGCCCCGAAGCCGGAACAGGTGCCCCGCAGTTCTCAAGTTGTGATGCCTTCCCTTACTCGAACCACAAGGCCTGGCCGCGATTGTTCGGGTCGATGCCGTAGGCCCAGGGCTGCGTCCAGTCATCGGTCGCGGAAATGGCGCCGAGGATGTCCGTCGCCGTGCCGCTCGTCGGCGTCGTGGTCGCGATCGCGCCAGCGCTGTCGACGATGCTGGTGTCCCAGGGCAGCGAGTAGACCTTCTGCGCACCGGTCAAGAGGTTGATTTCCGGGTTAGCTGCGTCGGATGCGTCGACCGCGGTGCCGTCAGCGACGGTCGCGAACTGGTTGCCTTCAGCCTCCGCGAAGGTCTGCGCATCTGCAAAGAGGACGACCGCGTTACGGTCCTGGATGGCACCATTGTTGTCGTTCTCCTGGCAGGCGTAGATCACCGAATTGAGCTGCAGATCGCCGGCCGCCGCCGCTTCAGCGGTCTCGACGTTGTCGATGCGCAGGCAGTAGTTGTCGGTCGCCGAAGCCTGGTCGTTCGCACCGAAGGCCGAGATCAGCAGGGAGTCGTTGACGACCGGGTAGATGCCCTCACGGAATCGCCAGCCGGCACCCGGATCGTGCGTGCCCGGTACGTTCGCCGAGACGATGCAGGTCAGGTTGTTGATCGTCGGCGCGCTCTGCAGGCCGCGGGCGATGAAATCGTCGCGCGTAGCCTGGTCGAGGTCGCCGTACGAGCCGATGCCGTCCGCCTCGATGCAGTGATTGCCGTCTGCGGCCGACTGCACGACCAGCGCGTTGGTGATCGTGCCGTTGTAACCCTCGTCGATATCGATCGAGTCGTCGCGCACGTACACGGCAACCAGGTTCGTGATGTCGAACGAGCCGCCGAACATCTCGACGCCGTCGTCGAAGGTCGAGTACACCTCGAGGTTGTCGACGACCGTCGAGCTGCCGACGCTGCCGAAGGAAATGCCGTTCAGCTCGTCACCGTTGCCGACCTGTGCGCCGGTGTGCTTGACGACGACATAGCGCAGGATGCCGGAGTCGTCAGCGTCGTTGTCGCCGCCGTACTGCGACTCGTCGTCGCCGGCCGAGCCTTCCGCATCGATCGAGCACTCGGTCCCCGGCGCGAGGCCGAAACCGGCTTCGCCGCGGGTACCGACGTAGCTGCACTTGTTGCTGACGGCGAAACCGTTGATGACGACGCCGCCCCATTGCTGCACGTCCTCGGGGCCGACCGTGCCGTTGATGTCGGAGACCGACGTCAGGGTGATCGGCGCGTCAGGACGGCCATCGGCGATGATCCGCGAGCCGCGGTTGACGATCATGAAATCCGAGTTCGTCTGGAACGCGAGTGTCGCTCCGGCCTGGATCGTCAGGGTCGGGCCATCGCCGCCCTGCGTGATGCCCGCGGCCTGAAGTTCGGCCTGCGTGCGGTAGGTGTTGCCGACGAACAGGCTCGCCGTGAAGATGTGCGCGCCGCCGTTCGGCAGCGCCGGGATCAGCAGGTCTTCCTGCAGATTGTTCTTGGGGCCGACGAAGGTGTTGTCGTACACACAGTTGCCGTTGCCGTCGGCGGATCCGCGAATGGTCGCGCCGTCGCGAACGTAGGACGCGCAGATGTCGTCCTCGGAACCACCACCGCCGCCGGTGGAATTATCGACACTGTTGTCGATCGTCGTAGGTGTGATGTTGATATCGCCACTCTCGCAAGCCGCCAGCAGGCTGCCGGCAATTACGACGACGAACAGTTGGTTACGGTTCATTTATCTTCTCCAGACTTCAAGCTGTAGCAATTTAGGTTCTGGCCCGGTTGGACGGACGCCATATTTCATAGGGTGCGCACAGGGCACGTGATCGGGAATGTGATTTCGGTTCGGCTCTATGCTCTTTTTTTGTTGCCTCGATCCGGTGCCTCCAAAAATCGCTCTGCAGGAGGTGGCGCCGAATCTCTGGCTGCGCAATGTAGCGCTACTGTATTGACGGACTGTGACAAAAATATTACGGGCTGGTTACAGTTGCTCACTGCTCCAGCGAGAAGCGGTAGCCGCTGCCGCGCACGGTCTGCAGGTAGCGGTCGTAGCCGAACGGCTCGAGCAGGCTACGCAGGCGCCGGACGTGCACGTCCACGGTTCGCGGGCCGACCGTGGCGTCGCGGTCCCATACGTGCACCAGGAGCTGCTTGCGCGAGAACACCCGGTCCTGGTTGGACAGCAGAAACAGGAGCAGGCGGTACTCCCGGGGAGCCAGCGACACGTACGTGCCATCGACCACCACCCGGTGACTCACGTTGTCGATTGCGATGCCGCCCGCCTCGATCTCTTCGGCGCAGCCGAGGCTGGCCGGCCGCTTCAGGCAGGCGCCGACCCGTGCACGCAGTTCGTGCAGGTTCACGGGTTTCTGGATGAAATCGTCGGCGCCGGATTCGAAGGCGCGCGCGACGTCGTCGGAGTCACGGCGGTGCGACGTCATCAGGACCCGGATGGTGCGCAGCTCGTCGCTGCTGCGTACGTCGCTCAGCAGCTCGACGCCGGCGAGGTCCGGCAGCGTGAAGTCGCAGACCATGAGGTCGGGTCTTTTGCGACGCACAAACTGGAGCGCCGAGCCGGCGTCTTCGGATTCACTGACGTCGTGACCCAGCTCCCGGAGTTCGCTGGCCATCTGGCCGCGTGATGCAGCGTCAGGGTCTACAACAAGGATGGATGCCAAGGTCATGATGCCTGCTCTTCTTATTCCATCACGCAAGAGACCACAGGGCCTTTACAGGCCCTTTACGTTACTGTGTCTGTTTTGTTACATCGGCATTAACGTCCCCCCGGGTAGGTGAATTCCCCGATTACCCCCCGGACCCCCGCCACGCATCATATCCGCGATAAACAGAGGTGAACTGCAAATGCGAATCAGACTCGCCCGGATTCTCGACGAATTGCGCGAGGATCATCGAAACCTCGCCCGTCTGCTGGATCTGCTGGAGAACGAGTGCCGGGACGTGCCGGATGAAGGGGAGCCCGACATGGACCTGCTCCACGACATCATGCACTACATGACGGTCTATCCCGATGCCATCCACCACCCGCGCGAGGACCTGGTCTACACGGCCATGCGCGAGCACTGTACCGACCTGGCAGAGGGACTCGAGCACGTGCCTGAGGAGCATCGCGAAATCGCGGAACTCGGGGCGACACTGCGCAAGGACGTCGAGGCGATCATCTCCGGCGCGGCCGTTACGCGCGAGCACCTCCTGGAGGACCTCGTCAACTACGTCGGCCACCTGCGGCGTCACATGGAATGGGAGGAAAGCGACCTGTTTCCGCGGGCCGATTCGCTCGCGCGGGACGTCGAGACAGCAACCATCGACGTCAGCCAGCACATGGGCGACGACCCCGTGTTCGGCGCCACGACCGCCAGTACTTTCTCGAACCTGCTCGCAAACCTGCAGCGCGCGCAATAACGCGCAGCCGTCAGAAGTACCAGGCGAGCTGCGCGAAGACGCCCGGCCCGCTGGCCAGAGCCGTTGCAGTGGTATTCGAGCTCCCCGCTCATGTTCCGGCCGCGCCACGTCCATGAATAGCTCCCGTTGGCGACCCATTGCAGGTAGGTGTCCGTATCCGTGTCGGTGACCACCAGGTCGCCCCGCAGCCCCGCCCCGGGAGCGCTCCTGCGGGA
>CAVQIY010000006.1:0-190850 GCA_963712755.1 uncultured Gammaproteobacteria bacterium
GGCGATGTCCTCTTTCTTGTAGCCGCGACCAAGCAGCGCATCGGTAAGATTGAAATAAGTCTTGGGGGTCTCGATGCCCTGTGGATAGGCCAACACGTCATATGGGTAGGCCTCTTTGGTCCAGACGCCGGAATCGATATACATCTTCCACCCTGCTTTTTGCTCCTCTTCGCTCATCGAGATTTGATAGGTGTAGTCCGAAGAAATGCCGACGTGGTCGATTCCTACGAGCTGCACGAGATAATCGATGTTGCCAACGTAGTCATCCATGGTTGGAAAGGCTTTCGCGGCGACGAAGGGTGGGTACATGACCGCGCCGACCAGCCCGCCTGATTCGGCCACCGCCTTGATCAGCTCGTCCGGCGCATTGCGGGGCGACGGGCGATAGTTCCGGGAATTCGAGTGCGACAGGACGACGGGCGACTTGGAGCGCGCGACCGTCTCGAGCCCGCTTTGGGTCCCGGTATGCGCAACGTCGATAATTATCTTCGTCTCGTTCAAGCGCTCGATCAACTGCACGCCAAAATTGCTCAATCCCCCGTCAACCGCTTCAGTGACCCCGTTGGCAAACTGATTTCGTTGGTTGTATGCCATTCCCATGAGATTGACCCCGAGAGCCTTGTACATGTTGACAAGGTCGAGATTGCTCTCCACGACCGCTGCGTTTTGGAACTGCAAGAACAACGCAAGCTTGCCAGTTTGCTTAGCTTTTTCGATGTCCGATGCCGACCGCACCAACACCAGGTCATCTCTGCTCTGCAGAAGCCGATGGATGAAGCCCAACCCATCCAAGGTATCGTCCTTATGCCTGACGTTCGACGCCGCCACCATGTTGGCTGCCGAGATCGTCATCACCACGGCCGTGGCGCCACCTTGCTTATACCAATCGAGATAGTCGACATTCTCGTCGAGTCCCGTTAGGTTGGTGGTGCCATCGATGACTATCAGATCTTTGTGAACCTCCATATAGTTCGGGGTGACAGGTGTGTACGGGGACGGGGCGTCCTGCGCAAAGGCGCGGCTTGCGCCTAATCCAGCGCCCAATGCGATCGCTCCTAAACCCGCGGCTCCTAAACCCGCGGTCTTGATAAACTCACGGCGGTCCACATTCGTCCATCTGTTGTCTGGCCGTATGCCGGGCCGAAGGAAGCCGCTGCGAAAACCGCGAGGGCTACGATAACGTCACGAAATTTCATATTAAGTTTCTCCTTCTGTGAGACGAGTTTCGGGCGCAAGCGCCACGATGTGGCACATTTTTTGAACGGGATTTTCTTCATTCATTGTTTTATCTATTTATTGAGTGAAGTTGTTATTGAGTGAAATTGACCTGACGTCTGCTTCCAGGCAAGAGGTCACTCGATGGTGTTCTTATAGATGACGCCGTCTTTCATGATGAGGTCGAAGTTGGCCTCGGCATCGCCGACCAGGTCAAGGTTTTCCAGCGGATTGCCGTCGACGAGGATCAGGTCGGCATAGGCACCTTCCTTGATCACGCCGAGCGGGCCTTCCTGGTAGGGATGGCGCGGGCCGCTCAGCATCAGCAGTTCGGCGTTGTCCGAGGTCACCATCTTGAGCGCCTCGTAGGGGGTGAACCAGTTCTTCAGCTTGGTCACCATCTTGCCCTGCTTCGCTGCGGCCGCAGGATCGAACAGCATGTCGGTGCCGAAGGCGATCTTGACGCCCATCTTCTTGGCGGCCTCGTAGTTCCTGCCGGTTCCATCGGTGGCTACGATCCACTTCGCGTTGCTCGCGGGATTGTCGAACACCAGCCTGTCCTCGTCGTCGATAAGGGGCTGCGCGCTCAGCCAGACGCCGTTATCCTTCATCATCTTAAGCGTTTCTTTTTTCATGATCAGGTTGCCGTGTTCGATCGTCTTGACCCCGGCCTTGATCGCCCTCTGGATCGCCTCGTCCGTAAAGATGTGCGCGGCGACATAGGTGTTCCAGTTCTCCGCCGCACCGACGATCGCCTGCATCTCCTCAAGCGAGTACTGGGTGACGTCCAGCGGATCATAGACCGAGCCCACGCCGCCGCCGCCCGCGATCTTGATCTGGGTCGCGCCCATACGCAGAATTTCGCGCGCCTTGCGCGTTACATCCGGAACACCGTCGCCAATGGCGACCATTCCGACGCGCTCCAGGTAAGGCAGCGAGTCCGATGGCTGACGCGGCACGTCATTATAGGGAGAAAAATCAAAGTGGCCCCCGGTTTGACCCAGCGGCGGTCCGGACACCAACATGCGGGGACCGGGAAATTTTCCGGCATCGATGGCTTTCTTTACCGCGAACGGGTTACCCCCGATGTCGCGGACGGTTGTGAAGCCGCGCATCAGCACCTGTTCGTTGCCCAGCAATCCGGCAATCGTAATATCACCCATATCAGCGGAGTTCAAAAGCTGTCCCAACGTCATGTTCGCGAGGTAGGTGTGCCAGTGCACGTCGATCATGCCCGGCATCATCGTTCGTCCGCCACCGTCGATCACCCTGCCACCGGCGACAGCAAGCGGTTCGGTCGACACCGCGGTGATCAGGTTGTCCGTCACCACGACATTGGCGTTTTCGATCAGGGCTTCGTTCACGCCGTCAAAGACGTTGACGTTCGTGAACAGGATCGGCCCGGAGGCGTCCTGGGCAGCGGCCGGCAGGCCGACGCTCGCGGCAAGCGCAAGCGCCACAATGTGTACTATTTTTTGAACTGACCTGGGTAACTTTTGAAAAACCATACTAATCTCCTGTTCGTTTTTCATGTTCATTTTCTATCGCGATTGACTTGCTATCCACGTTTGGCGAGGGTCGACGATTATCAGAACGCGAGCTTTCCCATCAATTGGAGGCGAGTAGCGTCCCCGGTCGCGTCATTTTGCACCCGTGTCTTGCCGTACATAATTTCAGCACCCATTGTGAAATACTCGTTGTTCTTGGGTCTCCAGATAAGATTGAGATGACCGACACCACCGCGCTCCAGCGCAAGTGGGTCGCGCGAGTCTGGCGTATCCAGCACGCCGTAGGCGTAAGACCCTTGTGTGCTCAACGTACTTGTCAAGTTATAGCCAAATCCGAAAACCGCCGCGAAAGCCGGAAACGTCTCGAGCTTGCCGTTGGCGTCCAGTACCGCATTGGCGCCCGTGCCGGCGAAAGCCATGATGTTCTCTCCAGCGCCTTCGCTGTAGGAGAAGTGGTAAGTTGCGTACGCTCTCTCGCCGAGGTTCTGGCGGCCGCCGACCAGGAAGGCGAACTGTGCCGCGCTATCCGAGGGAGCGTTCGCGGCGCCATCCCAGTGAAGCTGACCGACGCTCGTACCGAACGAAACAATACCACCGTCGTATTTGTAGTCGGCCCGAACCGCCAACAGGGGCCACTGTGTCGTTGCTTTGCCGGGAAGGTTGTTCGCGTTTTGTATACCTAGAAACTGCAGTTGCTCCGCGGCAACCGATAACTTCCAGCGATCGTTGAGTGACCTCTGGTAGCGTAGTTGGGGTGCACGACCGCCAAACAGGGCGTCTCCTGCAGCGAAATCAATCATGACCGGTATTGCCTCCATGAACGAGAGTGTTGTCCAGGTCTGGCCAATGACAAAGTTGCCTGCTGTGATATAGGCATGGCGCAGCCGAAACTGGGTTCCGGCTGAAAAGAAATCCCCCTCGACGAAGCCCCTGAGGGGGACTGCCCCGGGGATGATTCGGCGGATGTCGATATTTATTCGCGTCTCCTGGGCGAGGAAATCGACATACCGATCGCCGCCATACTCGGGCGTCCCTTTGACCGGAATAGTACGCATGAGGAATTGCGTAGGATCGAGCGTACCGTCAAAGTCTGCGATAAAATCCAGTTTAATGTAGCCACCGATTTTCATCCGCATGTTGGTGCCGAACATGGGCCAGGAAGCCGGGAACTCGTCTGACGTCAGTTCGTCACGCGTCAGAAGCTGATGCGCATCGCGCACTTCACCGGAAATGCCCTCTATCTGACCCGGCGGCGTTTTCTCAGCGTCTGGGGACGGCGAGCCGCTCATCTGCGGGCTCTCTGCTGCCGCGCCGCGCATTGCTTCGGCCTCGAGCTGCTGAATTCGGTCTTCCAGCTGCTCGATCCGCTGCTCCTGCTCGATCAAGCGCTCGTCCGTATCCGGAGCGGGGCTTTGCGAATCCTGCGCCTGGGCAATCGAAGCTGCCGCCAGCACAAACGCGGCGGCGGCCCAGGGTCCGGCCCGGCGAAAATTATTCATTATTTTTGTCTCCACTGACTCGCCCACTTTGCTCACTGCTCACTGATTCGGGTCAAACACTCTGGGCTCAATCTCAATCTGGTCCAGACGGCCCCTTTCCTGCACCGGGAAGCGAATGGGTTTACCCAGAAAAACCTCGATAGGCTTTTCATTTTCGTTTTCCTATTTAAAAGTACAATTCATGGCCAGGGCCTGCGATTACTTACCCCATGGCAAGTCGACTACCGGGGTTACGGTGAAACGCACCTGCCAATCCTGTCCGAAAGCATCCGCCTGCTTGACGTATTGCCAGTATTGGAGACCGAACTTCCAGGGCCGGCCACCAAGGATTGTGGTCTTGGACACACCAAAACCAACCGGAAGCGTCCAGGGCTCCTGTCCACTGGCCGCCTCGTGGTTATAGGAAAAGGTTGGCGACGCACTGATTTGCCACCCATCACTGAGGTTAACCGTGTAGAAATACTGTCCACCGGTAATACTCGTTGAAAAACTGTCCTCGCCAGCAACGTCCCACTGATGCGAGACGAGCAAACCGAGCACACCCCAATTGGAAACCTTTCCAACAGCGACCTCGGGGCCCAGCAACCATTGGTCCAGCCCCAGTGCGTCGTCTGTTGCCGTGGGCAAGGTACCCACAACACCACCGACCACAACATAGCCACCTGCAAGGGTTTTGCCCACCGCGGCATCAAATCCAATATCCCCAAGTTCGACACCTTTATTATCGAATCCGCCTGCTGTCGGAACGTCTTGAGCAATCACAACCGGCACAGCGGGCCGCAGGTAAAAGTTGGTAGTGTCGCTGATCGGATAGGGAAAGACGGGTTGAAAGGTCACGCGAGTTGCGCTCTGATCAGATGCCCCCGGCAGGTCGCCTTTATACGTAAAGTAGTCGAAATTGAAGTTCAATGCGCCAAGCACAGAGTTCGGATGTGCCAACGCCTTGGCAATCTCGTGGGCTGACGCCGCCTGCTCCATCAGGGGTGTGGGGCTTAGATCGACACGCTCTTCTGCCTCGTCTTCTTGAGCAAGAGCGGTAACATTCAAAGTAGAGAAGACACAGATTGTGATCAGATGGTTAAAACTGGAATTCGCGTGCATATTTTTGTTCCTGAGCCTTTAGCAGTCGAGATATTCCCTGATGCCACTTTTGCTATCGCACTACCGCTCGCCGGAGGTTCCGGTAACGCTTGGTGGCGGCCAATATGGCCGCCACCAAGACGGAGATCAAAAAGAGCACGATTCTTCGCCTCGCCGGACTGGAATGTCACGATCAGTGTGCGTCGTCCACATCCGCAGGGAAGGCATACGAGAAGTCAGATGGCATAGGCATACCGGTCGAGAATTCGGCATTCCACGACTCTTCCGAGATCGGCACGAAGCGAGGCTTGTCTTCGGGTTCAAACCGGATCGGCTGACCGGGGAAGACAGGAAGCAGCTCATCGTCACGCACAACGATCTGACCGTTGACGATCACGGCTTTCATGCCCGTCGAAGGGATAGCGCCCTGTTCGTAGGTTGAATTGTCCGTGAAGGTTTCGGGGTCGAACACCACGATATCGGCAACCATGCCAGTCTGGATCCGGCCGCGCTCCTGCATGAACTTCAGACCGGTATCGCCCAGATGCTTGGCAGCGTTGTAGCTCATGATAGACATCAGCTGCATCATCGGGATGTTGTTTTCCCGACCAAGTCTTATCGTTTTGCCTCGGGCACCAGCCGTGCGAGGGTGTGTACCGCCCAGCTGGTCCATCGGGTAATCCCACGGGGCTTCGTACGGCGTGGCAGCAACCGCATCACTGGCCATGGTCACGCCCTTGAGCGTCAGCCACTTAGGCTCGTTTTCTACGGGCTGCTTGAATATGACGATCGGTCTGGTCGGTTCGGATGCGACGGTGGCCTTGTAGGTCTCCAGGGTATAGTACTCACCCGTGACCGGATCCAGCATGGTATCTTCATAGCGTCTGCCGAATACGTCGATCCAGCTCTCAGGCGCCAGGAACGAAGCATTGATCGTGGTGGAACCCGCAGCGTAGGGATAGACTTCACCCCAGATGTTGTGGCCCTGTTCCTGAAGCTCGATAATCATCTGGTGTGCAAGCCGCCAGCCGTCATTGTTGAAGTGCAGCACGATCGCCGGGGCGCCAAGCGCCACGGCGTTGGCGATGAGTTCCTGCGCGCCGTTGTTCTCCGTCGTGTCGGTGCCGAGCGTATAGCGGGTATGGGCACCGGTCGGGCGGCCATAGCGTGCCCCGACTTTCTGAATTTCGTACATCTCGCGTGAAGAGACGCCCTCTCTCATGTAGCCCACGGTGCTGCCGATGCCGGGTGCGCCAGCCTGCAACCCCTTGTCAATCTCCTCGAGAATCGCGTTGCCCTGTTCCAGGGTCGGACGCGTCGCGCTCCAGCCAGTTTTCGCCCGGGTTGTTAAAGCGGCTACGGGGCCATTTATCAGGTAATCGGCACCGTCTGATCCGTCGATGAACATCGCGCGGGCAAACTCGTGGCTGACCGCACAGCCGTAGTTGGCCTGGGTCACACCTTCGCGCGCCTTGTACCAGTCCGCCATATAGGATCCCGCACAGCCCATCTCGAAATCCATGCTGCTGGTCAACCCGTCACGCAAGCCGAGGGAATAGCCGATCGGCATTTGAAAGTGGAAGTGCGTGTCGATGAAGCCGGGTGCGACCACCATGCCTTTCGCCTTGACGGTTTCGCGACCACTAATTTTCTCTTTGGTAATCGCGGCAATACGGCCATCCTTGATACCGACATTGGCCACATCGTCATACAGCGTTTCAGGGTCGATGACCCTGCCGCCTGTGATGACCAGGTCATAATCCTGGGCAAACAGCGTGGGTGCAGCCAGAACACTCAGAATGAGCGAGCCGACAGTTAAATACAGTTTATTCATTTTCTACTCTCCGACTAACATAGTGTTTTTGTAGCTTTTCCCATCCTTCATGATGAGATCAATCTTCTTCTCCGCATGCATCAGCAAACGAATATCCTTGGTTGGGTCGCCATTGATGATGATATTGAACTATCCTCGAACGCGGCGCGGTCGATCTTTTGGCAGGGCGGCAGCGGCTCGCGATGATAGTATGCGCCTAAGGCCGAAAGGTCGTAACAACTTGTAACTGTCGGCGCTTACGAATCACGAACTCGCCAATAACCAGAACGGCATTGACGCCGACAGCAGGATGATTGGGCTCTGGATAAGTCGCTTTGTCGGCAATCGTATTGGGGTCGAAGACCGCAAACGACAGTTGACGCTTTCGCGATTAGCCATAAGTATCTGTCACAAACTAGGTGGATTTTGTAAGATTGGCCCAGGAATCGATATCCAGATCTTTCAATTTACCGATTGGAACAGTATGAGTGAGACTTGGCACGGCGAGAGTATCGTCGGATTTCGAGAGGTTCGCCGCAGACTCCCCATTAAGACAGAGTCACTCACGCAATTGGGTCGCGGGGCTCTCCATGCCGAAGCAACGGTACTTTCGGGGCCTGATGCCGCGCTTTACTATGCACATGTCGGCGGCGTCGCCAGCACGCTGGTGGACCTGAATAGCGAATACACCGGCATAGTGGTTCCTATTACGTGGCGCGGAGAGTTTGTTATTAATGGTGAACTCGTAAGGCCCTCGTCCGTCTACCTTCCGGCCGATGAGACCCTGTTTCAAGCTCATGGCAATGAACGGACGACCTTGGCGGCTGCGCTACCCCGGCAAAGTTTTATTGCTACCGTGGCGGCGCTCGGTGGCGTCACTCCGGATGATGTGCGGCTCGCTGGGGGCGCCCTCGAATTGGCGCCCGCCGTCATGGCAAGCGCACGCTGTTCGCTGAATGAGCTGTTCAGGCAATACGCCGACCCGGCCCATCAAGAACCGTTACCTGCGCACTCAGCAGAACAGCTCACCCGCCGGGCAGTACAAATACTCACCGAGCTTTACCTGCAGGCGCGGCCGGCAAAGCCACCAAAGATTCGCACCGCTACTAAATTGGCAAGGACCGTACGCAAGGCCGAGGAATGCTTTGCGGCAGCACAATCCGGGCCAGTATCGCTTGCGGACCTGTGTGTCGCCGCCGGCGTCAGTCAGGGCACGCTTTATCATGCTTTTACGGTTATGTGCGACTCATCGCCGATGGCCTATTTCAAGAAACGGCGCCTCACTGATGCCCGACTGGCGCTTCTGTGCAGTGCGCCGGAAACGCGCCTCGTAAAACGCGCCGCTCTCGGAGCAGGATTCACGCACCTGGGTCGATTCTCTAGGGAATATTACCAATTGTTCGGCGAGTTGCCGGCGACCACGCTCAACCTGCGTTCGCGCTAATTCCGGCCTCGCCAACTCCGCCTGGAACTTGCGAGAGCTTTAAGAATTCAACATTCCAATTTATTTCACAGGTCAGCGGCTTCCCGCCGTGTTTCTGACGACGCCTGGGGTTTGCGCCATTCCAGTACCGTCACCGTGAGTGCCGGCAGCATGGTCAGAGACACCACGGCCGCGCCCAGGATGCCGAACAGCACGATTGCGCCCACGCCGCGGTAGAGCTCGGTGCCCGCACCGGGCATGAACACGAGCGGTGACAATCCACAGATGGTCGTCAGGGTCGACATGGCGATCGGCCGGAAACGCAGCTTCACGGCCTCCCGGACGGCTTCCCGGGCGCCGACGTCGCCCTGCTCGATCAGTCGCTTGGCCTGGTCGACGATCAGGATGGGATTGTTGACGACGGTGCCCATCAGGATCAGGAAGCCGAGCATGGAGATCATGTCGAAGGGCTGGTGGACGCTGTCGAGGCCGATCAACGGCAACAGGGCGCCTACGGTATTCATGAGCACCAGGCCGACGATGCCGCCGGCGATGCCGAGCGGTATCGTGGTCATGATCAGCAGCGGGTATCCCCAGTGCCGGAATATCGCCACCAGCAGCAGGAACACGATGACCAGGGCGACCGGGTAATTGGCCGCGAGCGCCGCTTTGGTGGCGTCCAGCTGGTCGCTGGCGCCCGAAATCGACACGGTCACGCCGGCCGGCAGCGCGCCGCTCGATATCAGTGCGCCGATGACGTCCTCGCGCACGATCCCGACACCGGTCTCGAGCGGTACGGACGACGGCGGGATGATGTTCAGGGTGACGGTACGCTGGCCGTTGATGCGCCGCACGGTGCTCGTGTCCACGGTTTCGCGAATCGTTGCCAGCGCCGACAGCGGCAGGACGCTGCCCTGTGGCGTGTACACGGGAAGCTGCGCGAGCGCGTCGAGGCTCGCCGAGCCGCCTTCGGTGCCGAACAGGTAAATGTCGATCTTGTCGTCCTGGAGGAAGAACTCGTCGACGAAGGCGCCGTCGGTGAGCGCCGCGACGGTGTAGCCGATGTCGCCGGCACTCATGCCGATCTCGGCGGCGCGGTCCCAGTCGGGTTGCACCTCGACCAGCGGCTGCGCGAGCGTCAGTGACGACGGGCTGGACTGGATGCGCGGATTGCCGAAGACCTCCTGTGCGCGCCGGTAGGTCGCCAGCGCCACGTCGTAGATCACCGCGAGGCTCGGGCCCGATATGTCGAGATTGATGCTGCGCGTGCCGCCGTCGTTGCTCGTAATGATCGAGCCGCGTGCTGCGAACGCACGCATGCCCGGGTAGGTCTCGTAGACAGCGGTGATCGCGTCCATCATCTCGTCGATGTGATCGGGGTCCACGGGTTCGGAGATGATCCGCACGCGCCCGGCAGTGATGCTCAGGTTGAGGTACCTGAGGGCCGGGACGTCCGTCTCCCCGCGTTCGAAGCGTTTCGGGTCGTCGTTGACGTACGGCAGGAAACGCTCCTGGATCTCGAGCCCGATCGCGGCCATGGTATCCAGGTTGTAGCCCGGCGGGGCGCTCATCGATGCGAAGACCTTCGGCTCCTCGCCTTCCGGCAGGTATTCCGCGGCGGGCGTCAGGAAGAAGATGACGGCGAGACTCAGCAGTACCGTCGTCGCGATCGTCGTCGTGCGCCGCCGCGGCGTGCTGATCAGCTTGTCCACCCGGCCGACCACGGCATCGCGAAAGTCCGAGCCGGCCGGGCGGCCGGTACCGCCGAACTCGAGCCGCGCGGCGGCGGTGGGAATCAGCGCGATCGCCACCAGCATGGACGCGAGGATCGAGGCGGAAATCGCGATCGCGATATCCGAGTACAACTGCCCTGCTTCCTCGACGATGAAAAGCACGGGCGCGAATACGAGGATCGTGGTCAGCGTGGACGCCAGCACGGCCGGCCAGACGTTGCGCACGCCCTCCACCGCCGAGCGGAACCGGTCCAGCCCGCGCCGCCGGGCAAGCTCGATGCTCTCGATGACGACGATGCTGTTGTCGAGCGTCATGCCGATCGCGAACGCGATACCCGCCAGCGAGATGACATTGATCGTGCGGCCGGTCGCCAGCAGGCCGAGGAAGGCCGCGATGGTGCAGATCGGTATGCCGATGATGCCGACCAGCGTCGCCCGCGCCGAGCGCAGGAACAGGTACATCACGAGGGTCGCGAGCAACGCGCCGAGGCCGAGGTTGAACCAGACGTTGCGCACCGAGGCTTCGACGTAGCCGGCATCCTCTGCAATCAGGCCCATTTCCATGCCGGCCGGCCTCAGCAGGTCCTCGTTGAGCTGCTCGACGGCGTCGAGCATGGCGTACTTGATGTCGATCACGTTGGAGCCCACTTCGCGGTTCACCCGGACGAACAGGATGGGCTTGCCGTTCGCAAACGACAGGCTGTCGACTTCGAAGTGGTCGAACTCGATCTCGGCAATGTCCGACAGGCGGATGGTGGTGTCCCCTCGCCGGTCGACGATCAGCTCCCGCAGCTGGTCGAGATCCTGGAAGCGGCCGACGGTACGCAGCAGGTAACGGCGCTTGCCGGAGTCGATCTGGCCGCCGGAGACGTCCTGGTTACGCCTGCGAATCGCGTCGCGCACAGCCGTGATCGTGAGTCCGCGATCGGCGAGTCGCGCCGGATCGAGGAGGATGCGGATCTGCCGCTCGGCGCCGCCGCTGACCCCCACTTCGGACACGCCCGGCACGTTCGACAGGCGGGTGCGCACGTTGTCCTCCATGAAGTCGCGCATCATGTCCATGTCCAGCTGCCGCGGGTTGCCCGCCAGCGGCGATATGTAGAAGAACATGAAGGCGTTCGACGAGAACGAACTCGCAAAGACACGCGGCTCGTCCACGTTGATGGGGTACGACGGCACCTGGTTGAGGGCGTTGTTCACCCGGATCAGGGTCTCGGTGATGTCCACGCCGAACGGGAAGTCGAGCTCGATCTCCGCCGAACCGCTCGAGGCCGTCGCCTCGAGACGCCGCAGGCCGGGGATCGTGCGCAGGTATTCCTCCTGCTCGATGAGGATCTCCTTCTCGACGTCCTGCGGCGTGGCGCCCGGCCAGGACGTGCGCACCGAGATCGTGCGGACCTCCAGGTCCGGGATCATCTGCACCGGGATGCGCAGCGCGGCCAGCACGCCGAGCACCGTGAGGATCAGCGCGCCAACGGTCATCAGGAGCCCGTTGCGAACGATGACTCCGAAGACGCCGTTGTCGGTGCCCGCCTCGCTCACTTCACGGTCACGGTTTCACCGTCACGCAGCGCTTCGTTGCCGCGCGTGACCACGTCGAGACCGGCCTCGAGACCGTCCTGGACTTCGACGAGGCCGTCGAACTCGAGTCCGGCCTGGATGCGTTTCTCGTGCACGACCGCGTTACCGTCCTCCTGCACGACGACCCACACGGTCTTACGGCCGTCCGGGTACATCAGTACGGCATCCCGCGGCACGACGACCGCTTGCCGGCCGGCATCGATGCGGACCGCCGCGCGGGCCGACATCCCCGGCGTCACCGGCAGTCGGTGCTGCTCGCGGGTGACGACGCGCAGGAGGAAGGTCCGCGCGCCGGGATCCTTCACCGGCACGATCGACTGGACGCGGCCCGCCACGACCTCGTCGGGGACGGCATCCAGGGTCAGGTCCACCCGCGTGTTTTCGTCGAGCCGCGCAAAGTAGGTCTGCGGGATGCGGAAGTCGAAGCGCAGCCCTTCCGTGGCAACGAGTTCCACCAGTCCGTCCCCGGGGTTCACCCACTCACCGACCTGGGCGAGCCGCTGGCTCACGACGCCGGTGAACGGTGCGCGTACTTCGTGGCGGCGCACCACGGCCGCCTGCTGTCGCGCCGCGGCGGCTGCGGCCTCGAGCGCGGCCTCGTTGCGTGTGACTTCGGCGCGCAACGACTTGATCTCGGTCTCCGCGATGCCACGCTGCGGTCCGACGCGCTCGGCTTCCGCCAGGCGGCGGCGGGCGTCCTCGAGTGCAATACGGGCCTGTGTTTCCTCGGCGACCGCCCGCTCCAGCGTCAGGCGCGCCAGTTCGCTGTCGAGTGTCACCAGCGCGTCGCCCTCGGCGACCTGGTCCCCCGCGTCGACGCGCGTTTCCTCGACGAGGCCGCCGATGGACGGCGACAGTATCGCCGACTGCGGCGACGTGACCGTCCCGCTGACGTTGACGATCTGTACCAGCGGCCGCTGCTCGGACCTTGCGATTTCGACGGGCGATGCGGCGAGCGCGGCCGGCAGGTTGCAGACGCAAACCAGGGCGACTGCGTGAAAGGTGTGAATGACTCGTTTCATGACCCGCCGAAGTGTCGCCTCGCGGCCACCAAAGCGCAACCGGTACCGCGGCGGAATTGCCGCGAGGAGCCGTTTCGCCATCGTCCTCCCCTGCCCCGGCGCGACGTCAGGTCAGAGCGGGAACTCCGCGAACAGGAGCGCAACCAGCTTGTTGATCGTCTCGTCGGGATTATCCGTCATCGCCGACGTGACACGGTCCCGCGCCACACCCTCCCAGAGCAAACGATTGCTGCGGCGATCCACGACGTGTACGACGAGCGTGCCTTCGCTGATCCGTTCACCGGGCGAGAAAGTCGCCCGGTAGCCCGTCCACGCCGCGTAGTTCTGAACCGGCATGACGAAGACCGGCATGTTGGACGTGCCGATGCCGCTCTGGATGCCCGCAAAGAAATTCACGAGGACGTCCGGGTTATTGCTGACGAACTGCAGGCCGCGCGCCTTGAGTTCCCGGGTCGTGGCCGCCGACAGCCGGGCGCTGAGCATGGATCTGCCCGAGGGCCCGTCGGTGCCGAGCGTCGGCACGAAGCCGAAGGTACGAATGGCCGAAAAATCGGCGCGCGGATCGGCGTTGACGCGCAGTTCCGGGCCGGCGGCGCAACCGGCAAGCGCCGCCGACAGCAGCAGCGACGTGGCGGCCAGGATTGTGCGGCGATTCAAGAACAGACTCCGTCGGCACTACACATATCAGTCGGCGATCCCGTCGGTGAGCAGCGTGTCCAGCCCCGCCCGGACTATCTCGCCCCAGCGGCGTCCGAGCCTGCGAATCTCGGCCGCATTCGTGACCGGGTTCGACTCGATCATCTCTGCCTGCCGACTGGCGGCGCGGCGATCGATGGCACGCAGGTAGATCGTGTTGCTCATGGAGCCGCGAATTTCCAGTACCAACGTGGCTTCGCCCACCATTTCGATGAAGATGCGGGGCCGGGTACGGGCTTGCGGCGGTACCCTCGACACCACGTCCAGGAGAGCGACGCCGACCTTGATGACATCGGGACCGGGTTCATCGACCACCGTGAAAACAGTGCTGCGAGAAACCTCGTCCGCGAACACGGCGCTGATCTCCGCTTCGAAAAACGCCTTGGTTTCCTCGTCGAGCTGAAACTCGTGCAGTTGCGGACCGCGAGACCGCGGCGACCGTCGTACCGCCGTCGTCGGGTCGGAAGGCTCAACCTCCCGGTACGAAATGCCCACCGGAACGAACATGACCTTCCGGTATCCGCGCAGGTCGATGTCGGGTCTCGCCCAGACACTGTCCATCACCGTGTTGTCGACCCGCTTCAGACCGTCGAACGAAACCTGGGCATCTTCTCCCGATTGTATCGTGGGTGCGGGTGATCCCGCGCACGCCGTGATGGCAAATGCCAGTACGACTATCAGCGAAAATCTCGAAATCATATTAATATTCCCCGGAAAAGAATGGCTGCGTTTGGAGCCGTTATTGACACTGCTTTTGTTATAATCGAACCAAAGAATTAACATCCCGGCGACCGACCGACCTGCGTCAGAATCGACGATAATACGCAAGTTGGTTCAGATCAGGCCAGCTTTATTCAAGGATTCCTACTATGCATCAGTCACATGTTCGTCGTGTTACAGCCGCTATTGCCTTGATTGCCGTCTCCCTGCTTGCGTCAGCCTGCAGCAGCGGGCCGCGTATCATCACAAACAGCGCACCCGATTTTAGCGTGGCGAACTACAGGACGTTCGGGTTCTTCCAGCCGTTGAGCACGGACCGCGGCAATGTTCGGTCGCTCGAGAGCAACCAGCTGATTGCGTCGGCGTCGCGAGAACTCGAGAACGCCGGGCTGCGGCGTGACGACGCCAACCCCGACCTGCTGGTGAATTTCGTGATCTCGACGCGCGAGACCCTGCAGTCCCGGCCTTCCAGCAGCGTTGGCGTCCATCACGGCATGGGTCGATACGGCACCTGGGGTGGCTACAGCATGAGCATGTCGACGACGGAGGTCGTACAACAGACCGAAGGTACGCTGGGCGTGGACCTGGTCGATCGTGCCCGTAACGAGCTGGTCTGGGAAGGCGCCGCGACGGCCCGCATAACCAACCAGATGAGGGAGAACCGGAACCAGGTGCTGGACGACGCGATCGCCGACATCTTCGCCCGGTTCCCCTGATCCCGCTCAGCGCTTGCCGGGCAGCGGCTCGCTGCCCGAATCCTTTGCGGAAGGCCGGAAGGCGTCAACGACGAACACGGCTGCGACCCCGTACAGCGTGGCCAATGCAAACATCAGCAGCCGCGACCAGAAGGCCACGTTCGCGCTGCTGCCACTCGCGCTATCCATGACCGCTGGCGCGAGGATGACGATCATCGTGAGGTAGGCATACGACCAGGTGGCAGCTTCCGGATGCATGCCCGTGCCCCTGAATACCCTCTGTCCGAACACGAGGCCGCCGAGGGCGATGAGCAGCGCGTACACGGACAGCTTTGGCACCACGCTCAGCACGTTCCAGCCGATGATGGCGCCGATGCCGCCGATAGATCGTCGACAAGATGAGGGAGCGGCCCGCGAGACGGGCGCCCTCGTTCGTCGCCTGCTGGCCCATCGAAGCCACCTTGATCATGACGGGAACATAGGACGTGCTGGCTCCCGAGAGCATGAACCAGAATGCGATGGGAAAGACGATGACCAGCGATCGAAACGCGCTCCAGCGCGCATCTGCGAGGTCCGGCCGTGCGCCATCCTGCGGTTTGTCCGGCGCCGGGAATCCTCCGGCCATCGAGTCGGGCAAAAGCGCATGAGCGATCCAGACAAACAGGATGCCGATAACGGCGTTCATTATCAGGCCGCGTATCAGCATCAGGGTTGCGTCCACGCTCACGGATCCGACCGCCGTGCTGAGCGCGATACCCATCGTAATAAACGTACCGAGCACCGGCGAGCCGCCCTTGGCGGTGAAGTAAAAACTCCAGTACAGCGCAAGCACCAGCAGCAGCAGGCCGACCAGTTGGTAATCGAGGAGCCAGGGCAGCAGCAGCAGGCTCGAATACATTGACAGCGTCATCGCCGCGAGAATCAGGATGCCCTGCTTGAGTTTCAGCGCGGGTAGCGGCAACGCGAGTATGAACAGAGTAATCACGGGCGCGATGAACGAGAGATCCCAGCCGACCGCCTGCGATACCCACAGCGACAGCCCGGTACCCGCCGCCAGCCGCAAGATTCGAACGTGCGCGATCTCCATACCGGGCGTCAGCGGATGTAGGTCAGGATACTGAGCAGGTGCATCTTCAGCCAGGCGATCGAATTGAACAGGAAGCCGTTGCCGGTATAAACGACGACGGATGCCTGGGCGCCCACGCGTATTCCCTGCCGGTCCTCCGCATCGGGTAGTTCAAAATCCACCAGCACCGAAAAACGTTGCGAGTCGCGCAGCCACTGGCGGTCATTGGATATGGTTGGCAGGCTGCCGAGCGGCGCCGAGTCCACCTTGACGCCGAAACCCGTGGTCCGGATCGTGCCATCGACGACTTTGCCCGGCAGCGCGTCGAAGACGATGTCCACTTCGTCGCCCGGCTTGATGTTGCCGAGGTTGTTCTCGGTAAAGTCGGCCTGCACCCAGATGTCCTGCGACGCGAGGAAGGTCATCAGCGGCGCGCCGGCCTGCGCGAAGTTGCCACGATCCACGCGCACGTCGGTAACGACGCCGTCAACCGGCGCCGCCACGGAGGTTCGTAACAGGTCGAGCTGCGCCTGCTCGAGGCCGGCCTGGGCCTGCAGGATGCGATAGTTGGCGTCGCCGGTTTCGCCGAGATTCTGGCGAGCTTGCTCGAGGTTGGCTTCGGCGGCCCGCACCGATGCCTGCGCGGCGGTATACGACGCTTCCGCTATTTCGACGCGGCGATCGGAGATCGCGCCCGGGTCTTCCTTCTTGATGCGCTGCAGCCGAACGACGTCCTGCTTTGCCTTCAGCAGGTTCGCTTCTGCCGACACGACTTTCGCTTGCGCGGCATCGATACTTGCCGTCGATGCCCCGGTTGCCTGGCGGGCCGATTGCAGGCTGGCTTTTGCAGCCTCGACCGCGAGTTCGTAGCGTTCGCGATCGATCTGGAACAGCAGGTCACCGGCATTCACGAACTGGTTGCTCTTCACCGCCACCTCGGTGACGGTGCCGGAAACCTCGGGTGCGATGGGCACGACCAGTGCGTTCACTCGAGCCTGCGTCGTGTACGGCGTGACGCGGTCGGCGACGACGTAATAGATCATCAGCACGCCGCAAAGCGCGAGAATGATCAGCGTCCATTTCCGCACCGGGTCCATGCCCGGCTTGCCGGCCTTGTCTTTCGGCTGTTCGCTACGCTCTTTGCTGGTTTCGTCGGTCATTTATGTCTCTTATCGTCTCGCCGGAGGGTTGTCGAGCACATCGCCCCAGTTCGTGCGCTCCTTCATCTGTTCCCGGGTAGCCTCGTCGATGTAGTCCGGCGGCGCAGTGAACTGCCATCCGCCTCCGAGACTGCGATACAGCGCTATGAAACTCCGCATCACGTTGCCCTGGTTCGTCGCATAACGCTGCTGCTGTCCGAACAACGCCTGCTGTGCCTGCAGGACTCTCTGGTAGTCGGCGAAGCCCTCCTGGTACCTGAGCAGTGACAGTTCCGCGGCGCGGCGCGCCGCGTGCACGCCCTCGGCCAGGATAAGGTCCTGCTTGCGGGTGCCGACGAGCGCCGCGATTGCGTCCTCGACTTCGCGCGATGCCTGGATGACGGTCTCTCGATAGGCGATCAAGGCCTGTTGCAGGCGGGCATCTTCCACCCTGACGTTGTTGCGGATACGTCCGTAGTTGAAAAAGGGCCACACGAACGCCGGGCCGATGGAGTAGCCGATGCTGTCCGAGCTGAACAGCTCGTCAATACCGCTCTCCCCGGAACTCGTTGACGAACTGCCTTCTGCCGAGGATACCCCGAGTTGGCCCGTCAATGTGAAGCTCGGGTATAGATCGGCCTGAGCCACGCCGACCTGTGCATTCTGTGCGAGAGCCTGCAGCTCGGCCAGGCGCACGTCGGGCCGCTGCCGCAGCAGGTTCGCGGGGATTCCCACCGCAACCGTGCCGGGAATCTCCGGAATCGTCCCCTCGCCCTTCAGGATATCGTCGACCTCGCCGGGGTTTCGGCCCAGCAGTACGGCGAGCGCATTCTTGAGCTGACGCAGCGTCGTCTCGAGATCAGGAATGACGGCCGCCGTACCGAGTAACTGGGTCTTTGCCTGCAGCGCATCCAGTTCGGAATTCGAGCCGTTGCGGTAAAGCACTTCTGCAATGTCGTAGCTGCGTTTCTGGATCGTGTAGCTGTCCCGTGCCAGGCGCAGCTGCTCCTGGGTCGCGCGGATCAGGGCGTAGACGTCGGCGACCTGCGCGGTCAGCAGCACCATCGCCTCGTCGTAGCTCGCGATCGACGCCAGCAGCCCGGCATCGGCGGCTTCTATGCCGCGCCGGAACCGTCCCCAGAAGTCGATCTCCCAGACCACGCTGGCGCCGAGATTGAATTCCGTGAAGTTCGTGTCGGTCGTGCCCGTATTCGGCGTGGTTTCGCTGGCGCCGATGGCGGCGACATTGCCGGCCAGGACCTGCTGCTGCGGATACTTCGCGCCAACAGCGATGTTCAGCCGTGCCTGCGACTCGAGCACACGAAGCCCGGCGATCTCGAGCGTGTTGTTTTCCCGGCGCGCGGTTGCGATCAGGTCGTCGAGAACGGGGTCACCGAGTACGCGCCACCATTCCTCGAGTTGCGCCGGGTCTGTTTCGAATGCTTCGAGTTCGGCATCCAGCCAGGCAGGGTTGACCGGCACCTCCGGCCGCACGAAGTCCGGGCCGACCGGCGCGCACGCCGTCAGCAGCGCGGCACCGAGGGCCGGCGAGCAGCCTGATTCGGCTGCGTGCCTGCATCCTAGCTCGATTCGGGCGCGGGCTCGGGTGCATCGGGCGCCATCCATGCAACCAGTAGTTCGTAGCCGAGCGCAAGAACGACCGCACCGATGAAAAGGCCGACGATTCCCGACATGATTGCGCCGCCGATGGCGCCGATCAGGATGACCAGCATCGGCGTCTCGAGGCCGCGACCGAGTAGAATGGGCTTCAGGATCCCGTCGAGAAAACTGACGATGAACGAAGATACCAGGAAGACTGTCGCGGGAACCGGGTCTGCCACCGAGAAATACCAGAAGGCGATTGGACCGAGCACCAGGATTGGCGGCAGCTGAATGATCGCGACGACCAGCACGGCACCGGCCCAGAGGCCCGCCATCGGAATGCCCGCCACCACCAGCACCACGGCCGCGGCCAGCCCCTGGATGACCGCGACGCCGAGCACGCCCTTGACCACGCTGCGAATGGTCGAGATCGACATGTCGGTGAAACGCTTGCCGTTCGCCGTGCCGACGAGACTGGTCATGATTTCATGTGTTGTGCCGTAGCCTCCCTTCGACTGCATCAGCAGCGCGCCAGCGATGATCATCGACAGGACGAACTGCAGGACCCCGACGATCGTGCCAGTGGCAAAGTTGAATACCCGTTGTCCCAGCGCGCGAAGCTGCTCCGCGTATTGCATGGCCGTGTCCTGCAGGTTCACGGCCGATTCGGACCAGATCTCATAGGTTTTTTCGCCGATTACAGGCCAGTCCTCGACGCCGGGGTTCGGGGGCGGCACGGTCAGTGTACCGGCGCGGAGATTCTGACCCAGGTTCTTCAACCCGCCCAACGTCGATTCGCCGAGCGTCCAGGTCGGCACGAGGATGATCGCGAGGCCGATCAGGACGAAGATCGTCGCGGAGGTCTTCTCGCGGCCTTTGAGTTTTGCCGTAAGAGACACATGCAAGGGGTAAATGGCCACGGCGATAATGATCGCCCAGACCACGATGCTGATGAATGGCTTCACGATGTTGAAACACCAAAACAGGAGCACGAGCAATGCGCCGATCTGCAGGAACGAGGCCATCGCGTTGGCGAGGAATTTCTGGTCGACTTTCGTATTGTCTGCGCTTGTCATCAGCGTCTCCCGGTTTCTGAAGTTTTTGGGTCGGCCGCGAGGTCCCTGTGAGCGAAGCCCTGCCAGGATTTCTGCACGACGGCGAACATCAGTGCCGTTGACCAGCCGACCAGCAGGATGCCGTTCAGCGCCTGTATGCCGCTGAGCAGCCGCCAGTTGTCACTCAGCGTAATGTCGCCGTAGCCCAGCGTCGTAAACGTGACGAACGAGAAATAGACGGCCGTCTCGAGATCGGCGAGTTCGCTGACCGGCACCAGCGCCTTGTAGACACCCGCCCATATCACGATCTCGACCGCGTGCAGCACGACCAACACGATCGCCGTCGTCGCCAGCGCGACCAGGGCGTAGCGCGAACCCCACCGGCCACGTTCGTCGAGAAACCGGCGGACCAGGTAGCGGACAAGGTAGGTAGTGCCCAGCGCGTGGATCATGACCGTTATCGCGACGAGGATTGTCCCGATGAGACTCAGATTCAGCACGTCAGCCGCCCGGGAGCGATGGTCATAGGATGCCCTTTATTCTTGGCGTTATTCGGAGGTGGCCGGCGAACATTCTAGCGCCATCCGTTATGCTTGTCCCATGCTCATACGGTGGCTGCCACTCTTCATCGGCCTGGTGCCGCTCATCGGCGTCCATACCGCTTACCTGATCGCGGTCGACTACGGCTACCTGCAGCTCTGCATCCCTTACCTCGAGGGGTGCACGTCAATCAGCGGCACGGGCCGTTACCCGCCGGCGAGTTTCCTGTTCAAGGCCGTCGAGATGGGCATGGCGGTGGCGCTGCCGGTGTTCTGGTATTTTTCCGTGAAATGGCTGAAGGCGCTGGATCCGCGCTGGCACAGCCATGCCGTCTGGTCGATATTCGTCACCGGGGCCGTGGGCGCGCTCGCGCTGATCGTCTACGTGACCTTCCTCGGCACCCAGGAGCCGTTTTACGAGTTCATGCGGCGCTTCGGCATTTACTTCTATTTCCTCGGCACCGTGCTCGCGCAGTTGTTCCTCGCCGTGTCGTTCCGCGGCATCTGCAAGGGTCTCGGGGATCGCGCGCTCAGCCGCATGGCTTTGGTGATGCTGGTGCTGTGCCTGATGCCGTTTGCGCTGGGGTTACTGAACGTGGCGCAGAAAGCGTTGCTGCCCTACGAGACCGCCGACCCGCTGGAGAACAGCATCGAGTGGTTCGCCTCGCTGATGATGCAGGCGTATTTCTTCGTCGTGTACCTGGCGTGGCGGCGGACGGGGCTCGCCGTCTCGGTCTCCGCGGCCCCTCCCCCGAGGGTCCGCTGAAAGGATCAGGAGGCGCTCCTGGTGGCGCCGGCCGCAGGCAGGTCCTCGTCGTCGTCGGCATCGGGAGAGAACGAGTAGTCCAGCACGCCGGTCGCGATCAGGTCGGTTGACGCCTGTGCGACGGACAGCTCCGTCTCCACTTCGCGGAGCTTGGCCTCCGAACGTACGCTTTCCTCGGCGCGCTGCGAGAGTTCGGCCCGCAGTTCGCGGGTCTTGAGCACCGAGTCCCTCAGGTCTTTCTTGAGTTCCTCGACGTGGCGTTGCTGGTGGGTGATGACCTTGTCGCGCTTCTCGATCTGCTCGTTGGCCGATTCCAGGTCTTTCTCGAACTGTTCGGCGCTTTGCCGCACCTGCCCGAGTTCGTTCTGCGCGATGCGCAGTTCCGCTTCGAGCGAACGGATCCGGTCGTCTCGCGGGTCCCGCTTGCTGGCCCGCGTCCGCGAGCCCATCCGGGAACTGATCGATGACAGGACCCACCCGAGCAGGAAGGCCCCGACGGTCATCAGGATCAGGTTCTGCGGAAGCTCGAAAAACATCGGCTTATCATCATTTGCTTTGCGGGATTAGAAAAGGACCGAGTTCTCAGTCTGCACAGGGCCGGATGCGGCCACGACCGACGGCCGGTCCCGCTTCGAGCGCCGGCCAGACGGAAAAAACAGGCCAAGAAATGCTTTATTAACAATAATTTACCAGTCTTTCTTCAGGTAAATAAGCGCGCTTGCCCGGGCGCGCTGTCAGCGCCGGCACCAGTACCTGACCCCTTCGCCGTCGAGAAATGCCTCGGCATTATAGCCTTCGAGCATCGCCAGCGTACTGAGCATGCCGGCCTGGGTGCAGGTATCGGCCGCGACGGTGACCGACCGCGGGGCGCCCTCGACCGGCCAGCCGCTCTGCGGATCGAGGATGTGGCTGTAACGCACGCCGTCCTTGAGCAGGAACCGGCGCGCGTCGCCGCTCGTCGCGAGGGCGCCGGTGCGTATCTCCAGCACCGGCCCTGCGCGGCGCTCGTCCCCCGGGACCGGCTCGATGCCGACGCGCCATGCAGGGCGCTCGCGTGGCGCCCGGGTCACCGCGAGGTCGCCGCCGAAATTCACCAGGGCACTGCATGGCGTGGCCTCGGCGAGCCGGCCGGCGACACGGTCGACGGCGTATTCCTTGCCGATGCCGCCGAGGTCGATCTGCATCCCCGGCTCGCAGCGTCAGCAGTGGCCGCCGCCAGCGGACCTTGTCCCAGCCCACCCGCTCGAGCACGCCCGCGACGGCTTCCGCGGCGGGGATCCGGTCGCTGCCGTCGAACGTCCATACCTCGCGCAGCACGCCGGACGTGATGTCGAAGCGGCCGCCGCTCAGGGTGTGCAGTGTTGCGGCGAAGTCGAGCATCGCGGCGGTCTCCTCGTCGACCTCGACCGGTGCGCCGCGTGACGTGTTGATGCGCCCGACGACGTTGCCCGGAACGTAGCGGCTGAACTTGTCCTCGATGCGCCAGGCCTCGTTTGCGGCAAGCGCTCCGAGGCGCGCGGCCTCGCCGCGGTCAGCGGATTCAATGAGGATCTCGCACGGGCTGGCCATGGCGTCGAAGCGTGCGACGAGACAGTCCTGCCCCGCCTCGACCAGCACCGCGCGCGGCGCCGCACCCCTCGCCACCAGCGCTACCTGGCGAAGTGGTAGCTGAATTGCAGGATGATCGCGTCGAGATCCGGGTAAGTCTCCCTGCCCACCTGGTTGCCGAACAGCAGGTCGCCGGGGATCGCGCCGCTCTGCCGGTAGAGTTCCGCGCGCACGCTCATCTCGCTGCCGCCGCGGGTTTTCCAGCCGTACTTGAGGCCCGCTGTAACTGCGTCGAAACTGCCGAGGCGATAATCCGCGGAGGCGAACGGCGGCAGCTCGACGCCGTCGACGAGGCTGATGGTGTAGAAATCGGCCTCCGACTGCGTGTAGAAACGCAGGTGCGGTTCGAGATAGCTGCGCTCGCCGAGCGGCCAGCGCAGCCGCATGTCCAGCGTGTGCGAGTCGATGTCCCAGTCGTCGGTCATGTAGCGGTACGAGGCGTCGAGCACCTTGCCGCCCATGTAGTACTTGGCCTGCGTATAAAAGCTGTGCTTGGTGCGGTCATCGGGACGGTTCTCGAAACGGAATTCGTGCGACGGCCCCTCGGCCCCGGGCGCCGGAGCGCGCGGGATCGTATCGCCGGTCACCGCGTCCACGAGGCTCAGGAACTTGTAGGGATCCGTCAGGTAGCCGCTCGAATTGCTGAACGAGTAATTCAGCTGCACCAGCAGGCGCCGCGAAATCACCTGGGTCACGCCGATCACGGCGTCAATGACATCCTTGGATTCGCCGCCGGTCTTGTTGCCGGTCGCGCCGACGTCGAGCATCGCCGCGAACGGGATCGGGGTGCCGCCGACGGGATCCCAGGTATCGTGGGCGACGGCGAGCCCCGCGGACACCGTGGTGTTGCGCTTGTTGAAGTCGCGCGACAGGCTGCCGTTGAGCCCGGCGTGGGTATAGTCGTACTCGAACGAGCCGCTGACCCCCACGCTGGTCTTCCACAGCCGGCCGAGCGGCTGCTCCCACCCCGCGGTGATCGCGACGCGCGTGTCCTTGAAGGTGTCGTCCAGCGGCAGCTCGTTGGCGGGGATCGTGTAGACGGAGTTGCCGGACGGGCGCGTAAACGTCTGTGGCACGCCCTGGCGAATCGCGCCGTTGGGCGTCGCGCCCGTCAGCGTGTCGACCGTGAGGCCGAGCGCCAGGGTGCGGTCGTCGACGAAATAGCGCTTGCCGAGGAGACTCAGGCTCAGGTCCTGCACGCGGTCGTTGTCCTCGCTGTAGTACAGGAGCGCCGTATCGAAATCCCAGGTCGGCTCCTCCTGGGCCTGCACCGGCGCCATGGGTGCGGAGCCCAGCAGGCTGCAGGTCGCGGCCGCGAGCGTGGCGGATACCGATTTCTGTCTTGCGTCACTCATGCCGGTTCCTCAGTTGCAGCCGCAGCCGCCGCCGCCGAAACCGCGGCCGCCACTGGAGGCTTCCTTGCTGAAATAAATGTGATCGTCGATGGCCGCCTCGAGCGCGTCCGTCGTCAGCTGCATCTCGTCCTTCGCGAGGATGTCGCGCTCCCAGGGTTCGACGCCCATCGAGCTGCAGCCGCTTGCCATTGCGGCCAGCAACGCGATTCCGGCGCCGGCGATCCACTTGTCATTCATTGTCACTCTCCCCTGCACGCAGCGCGCTGACGATCAGCGCCTCGTATTCATCCTGTTGTTTCACCTTGAATCCCATGTGTTTCGCCGCGAGCCGCCCGTCGCGACCGATCACGTAGGAACTCGGCATGGCGACGACCTCGTACTGCCGTGCGAGCGCCTGGTCCGCGTCGTAGACGATGGGAAAATCGGCCGGGTACTCGTCGAGGAAGCGCTGCGCGTCCGCGCGCTCCATGTCGAGATTGACGCCGACGATGACCAGTCCCTCGCGGCCGTACTTGTCGTGCATCGCGTTGAGCCATGGAAACGACCGCCGGCACGGCTCGCACCACGAGGCCCAGAAATCGAGGACGACCACCCGGCCGGCGTACTGGCCCAGGTCGAACGTGTCGGCCGCCGCCGGGGGCGCCGTCGGCAACGAAAAAAGCGCCAGTACCAGCGCGGCCATGCGGGCCCGCAGGGGCCCGTGCTTCAGGGAAATGAGCGTCATCCGGAATCCAGTTTTTGACCAGTGATGGGGTCGGCAGCACTGCTGCACGCCCCGTTAGAGGGGGCCGCGGCGATTTTCCTTCGCGGCCGCGGGCCGCTCACGGCATTTTCTTCGCCACGAGCAGGTCGCGGACCCGGTCCGGGAAGTCCGTGAACAGGCCGTCGACGCCGAGCTCGACGCAGAAATAGCGCACCATGTCGGCGAAACTGCGGAATCCCGGCGCCAGGTCGTCGGCCCGGAAGGTGTAGGGATGAACCTGCAGCCCCGCCGCCCGGGCCCGCTCGACGAGCCCGCTCGAGCGCGGCGCAGCGCCGCCCGTGCCGGGCGCGTAGAGCCGGTTGACCCAGGGCCCGATCGCATCGGCGCTGCGCGCCACTTCGGCCAGCCCCTGCTCCGTGCACAGCGCGTCGTAGTCGGTGTCCGCCTCCCCCCAGCTGTTGTCGCCGATCAGCTGCACGAGGCGCAGCCGGCAGCCGAGATCGTCGCGCAGCCGCCGGACCTCGCGGGCGTCGAAACACTGCACGAACACCGGGTCATCGGGCCGCTCGTAGCCGTGCGCGGCGAGCACCGCGAGCAGCGCCGCCCCCAGGTCGATACCCTGCGCCCGGTGCCAGGCCGGGCGCTTGATTTCCGGGTAGACGCCGGTCGAGCCGCCGGTGGCACGGTTGAGGCCGGCCACGAACTCGAGTTCCTCGGCGAGCGTATGCACGC
Organism: uncultured Gammaproteobacteria bacterium; assembly: GCA_963712755.1. GTDB lineage: Bacteria > Pseudomonadota > Gammaproteobacteria > Steroidobacterales > Woeseiaceae > UBA1847. The sequence goes on from CAVQIY010000006.1 coordinate 25,551, forward strand.
CAAAGCGGCCGCTATGCGGCGGGAACCGGCCCGGGTAGACCGGCTGCCCGCGCGCGTCGAGGCGCTCCGTGACCGCCAGCGAGCGAATCTCGGCGAGGTCGAAGTCGCGCACGTAAAAGCGGCCATCGTCGCGCGCCCGCCCGGCAAACCGGGTGGCCACGTCGGTTACGCGGTCGAGATGGATGTCGTGCAGGACCACGAGCTGGTCGTCGCGCGTGGCGACGACGTCCTGCTCGAGGAAGTCCGCGCCCATCGCGTAGGCCATGGCCTTGGCCGGCAACGTGTGCTCCGGCAGGTAGCCGCAGGCGCCCCGGTGAGCGATGATCGCGGGCATAGGATAATTTACTTCACGATAGTTCAGTAAGATTACGATTTTTCTTCGATTTCACCGTGCTCGTCCCACCCCGGGAAGTCGATGGTCTCCCAGCGCGCGGTGTCCTCGCCGCGGGCCTGCCGGCGCAGCGCGTCGGCGATTTCCCGGTCGTTCCACTCGATGTGCTCCTGCACCCGCTCGACCACCGCCTGTGGCGTCTCGAGCAGGCCGCCGAACGGCCGTATCGCGATCATGGGCTTCGAGTTGGCATCGGCGGCGTCCATCAGGAAACGGGCAAGGCTCTGTTTGTCCTCGTAGAGGCTCGGCAGCACGATGACGGCCTCCGCCTCCTTGATCTGCGTGATGAGTTCGTCCTTGATGGCCTCGATCCCGCCCGTCGTCGGCACGTTGTCGGGCTTGCTGACGTTGAGGTAGAAGAAGCGATCGACGCTCTCCAGGAATTCGAACACACGCAGGTAGTCGTCCGTCTCCTGGAACGCGTGGGTGACGAACACCCGGATGGGATTGTTCTCGGACACGATGGCCTCCGCTGCTGCAACTTCTGCCTCGATTCTAGCCAATTCGAACCCGCCTCGTGCGACCACGATCACGGATGCAGGATTCTGTTTCCATGCCAGCGGCGTTTCGGTATCGTAGCGACGCGCATGCGACTCCTTCTCTACAACATCCGATACGCCGTCGGCGGCGGCGCGAGCATGCATATGCCCTTGCCCGGCGCCGGTTACGTGCTCGGCAACCAGAGTGTCCTGCCGGAGATCACGCGCTTCATCAGGGACGTCGATCCCGACATCGTGGGGCTCATCGAGGTCGACACCGGTTCGATCCGCAGCCGCATGGTGAACCAGGCCGAGAAAATCGCCGCCGACCTGCGCATGAACACGTCCTACGAAACCAAGTACGGTTCCCGCTCGATCAACCAGCTGCTGCCGATCGTGCGCAAGCAGGGCAACGCCTTCATGGCGGCGCAGCGCGTGCACGGCGAGAAATTCCACTATTTCGATACCGGCATCAAGCGCCTGATCATCGAGCTCGAGATGGAGGACTTCGCGGTGTTCCTGGTGCACCTGTCGCTGAAGTACCGCCACCGGCATCTGCAGCTGCGGCGCCTGCACGACCTCATCGAGGCGACCGAGAAGCCGGTCATCGTGGCCGGCGATTTCAATACCTTCTGGGGCGAGAACGAGATCTACCTCTTCATGCGGGCGTCGGGACTGAAGTCCGCCAACGTCGAAGGGCTGCCGACGTACCCGAGCCGGTCGCCGCGCAAGGAACTCGACTGGGTGCTGCACCAGGAAGGCATCACGGTCCAGAGCTTCGCGGTTCCCGACGTGAGGCTCTCGGATCACCTGCCCCTCATCTGCGACTTCGAGGTGACCAAGAAATCATGACGCTCAAACACTGGACATCGGAAACGGGCGACGACGGCATCGCCTGGCTGTGCATCGACAAGGCCGACGGCGGCGCCAACGTGCTCTCCGGCGAGGTTCTCAGGGAACTCCACCAGCTGATCGAGCCGCTGGCCGCGGCGCCGCCGAAAGGCGTGGTCATCCACTCGGGCAAGAGCAACGGCTTCGTGATGGGTGCGGACATCAACGAGTTCACGAAGATCGAGAACCCGCAGCAGGCCTACGAGCTGATACGGCTCGGGCAGCAGGTGCTGGACCGGCTCGAGGCCCTGCCCTGTCCCACCGTGGCCGTCATCAACGGCTTCGCGCTGGGTGGCGGGCTCGAACTGGCGATGGCCTGCGACTACCGCGTAGCGCTCGAGACGGACAAGCGCATCCTGGGCCTGCCCGAGGTGCAGCTCGGCATTCACCCGGGCTTCGGCGGCACCGTGCGTGCCGTCCGCATCGCGGGCGTGCGGCCGGCGATGCAGCTGATGCTCACGGGCCAGCCCGTCACCGTCGACAAGGGGCGCCGGATCGGCCTGGTCGACAGGATCGCCGCCGCGGACGGCTGGCGTGCCGCGGCGCAGGCCATGATTGCCGCGCAGCCGCCGAAACGGCGGGCGCCGTTCGTCGAGCGCCTGCTGAACCTGTCGCCGGTAAGGCCTTTTATCCGCAATGTGCTGATCAAGCAGGTCGCGGGCAAGGCGCGCAGGGAGCACTACCCCGCGCCGTACGCCATCATCGAGCTGTGGTCCCGGCATGGCGCGTCGCCGCAGACCGGCTACGAGGCCGAAGCGCGCTCGATCGCCGAACTCATGTGCACGCGCACCTCGCGCAACCTCGTGCGCGTCTTCTTCCTGCAAAACCGGCTCAAGGGCCAGGGCAGCAAATCCGCGCCGCGGGTGGCACACGTGCACGTCGTCGGCGCCGGCGTCATGGGCGGCGATATCGCGGCCTGGTGCGCGCTGCGCGGCCACACCGTGACACTGCAGGACCGCGAGCAAAAATACATCGATCCCGCCATGCAGCGGGCGGCAAAGTTGTTCGGGAAACGCATCCGCAACGAGCCGGACCGCGCCGCGGCGCTCGCGCGGCTGCAGGCCGATGTCGAGGGCGCCGGCGCCGCGAAAGCCGATCTCGTCATCGAAGCCATCTTCGAGAACCTCGAGGCCAAGCAGGCGCTCTACCAGTCGCTGCAGGCGACGATGCCGGCCGGGGCGCTGCTGGCCACGAACACCTCGAGCATCCGCCTCGAGGACCTGCGCGCCGGTCTCGACGCACCGCAGCGTTTCATCGGGCTGCATTTCTTCAATCCCGTCGCACAGCTGCCGCTGGTCGAGGTCATTCGCTGCGAGGACACCGAGCAGGACGCGCTCGACATCGGCTTCGGCTTCGTCAAGGGCATCGGCAAGCTGCCGCTCGAGTGCATGAGTTCACCGGGTTTCGTCGTCAATCGCATTCTCGCCCCCTACATGGCCGAGGCGATGGCGCTGGCCGAAGCCGGGGTGCCGCTCGCCGACATCGATCGTGCAGCCGAGGCGTTCGGCATGCCGATGGGGCCGGTCGAACTCGTCGACAGCGTCGGCATCGACGTCGCCCTGCACGTGTCGAAAGTACTGGGTGCCGCGATGAACCGGCCGGTGCCGCAGAAACTCGCGGACATGGTCGAGGCGGGCCAGCTCGGCCGCAAGAGCGGCCAGGGCTTCTACCGCTGGGAGAACGGCAAGCCGGTCAAGCCGGCGGCCGGCGGCGGCGGTGCAGACGAGGAAATCGAGGACCGGCTGATCCTGCCGATGGTCAACGAAGCGGTCGCCTGCCTGCACGACGGGGTGGTCGGCGACGCCGACCTGCTCGATGCCGGCGTCATCTTCGGTACCGGGTTCGCGCCGTTCCGCGGCGGCCCGATCAACTACGCGCGCGAGCGCGGCGTGGCACAGGTCGTGGCCCGCTTGAACGACTTCACACAACGCTATGGGGAGCGGTTCACACCGCACGCGGGCTTTTCGAAGCTGTGATCACGGTTTTGCGGCCGGCGCCCGGCAAACTGTGCGCCGCTTCACGCTGCGCGCAGCAAGGTGTATCGGAAGTCATTGAATAGAAGGTAGAATACCGCCGACTGACCAACCGGGGCGGCAACCGTTCAGCCGGGCAACGCGCGTCCACTGAACAATCACGTACGGTAAACAGGACATCGAATGGCACACGAGCCGGTAAGCACCGCGCTACTACAGCAATTTTCACCGCTGGACGGTCTCAAACGGGACAACCTCGCGGCGCTCGCCCGCAAGGTGCAGGTGCGGGAGCTGTCACCCGGCCAGGTGTTGTTCAGGGAAGGCGATACCGAGAAGCGCACGATTTACGTCGTCTCGGGCATCCTCGAGCTGCAGGACCAGGGCAAGACCGTCGAGACCGTCAGCGGCGGCAGCGGCGCTGCCCGCAACCCCGTGTCGCCGGTATTTCCGCGCCGGGTATCGGCCAGGGCGCGCGACCGCGTGCAGTTCATTTCCATCGACAGCGACCTCCTCGACGTCATGTTGACGTGGGACCAGACCGGTAGCTACGAGGTGTCCGAGCTGCAGGGCGATACGGACGGCGGCGGCGAAGACTGGATGACGATGCTGCTGCAGACCAAGGCGTTCCACAAGATCCCGCCGGCGAACATCCAGGCGATCTTCATGCGCATGCAGCAGATCAACTACAAGGCCGGCGACGTCATCCTCAAGCAGGGTGCCGAAGGCGACTATTTCTACGTCCTGACCCGCGGCAGCGCGCTCGTCACGCGCGAGACCCCGCTCTCGAAGGACGGTATCAAGCTCGCAGAGCTGCGGGTCGGCGATACCTTTGGCGAGGAAGCGCTGATTTCCGACGCCAAGCGCAACGCGACCGTGACGATGCTCACCGACGGCGGCGTGATGCGGCTCGGCAAGGAGGACTTCAAGACCTTGCTCAACGAGCCGATGCTGGACTGGGTGGACTTCGCGGAGGCGCAGAAGATCGTCCAGGACGGCGGGCAGTGGCTCGACGTGCGCCTGCCGAGCGAGTTCGAAAACCAGCACCTCGACGGCGCCATCAACATCCCGCTGTACTTCATCCGTCTGAAGCTCAATACGCTCGACCAGCGCAAGAGATACGTGGTGTGCTGCGATACGGGACGGCGCAGCTCCGCGGGCGCCTACATCCTCAGCGAGCGGGGCTTCCAGGCCTACGTGCTGCGCGGCGGCATCAACAAGGAACAGAATTAGCCGCAGGCGCGCGCTACGGCGCGATCGCGGTTCGACAACCGCGCCTGCAACCAGGCGCCGCTACATCGTGTGGGTCGGCTTGTCGCCGCCGAGGGCGCCGGCCAGGTAGGTCTCGATCTTCTTCTGCGTGTTGCCCTGGTCCTGGTCGCTGAACTGCACGCCGATCCCGGCGGTGCGCTTGCCCTGCGCGCCTTTCGGCGTCATCCAGATGACCTTGCCGGCAACCGGGATCTTCTCGTCCTCGCCCATCAGGTTGAGCAGCATGAAGACTTCGTCGCCGAGGCGATAGGAGCTGTTGGTGGGGATGAACAGGCCGCCATTGATGACGTACGGCATGTACGCAAGGTACAGCGCGCTCTTGTCCTTGATCGTCAGTGTCAGCAGTCCCGGTTTGCTCATCTCTTTACCTCTGGGCGGTCATCAGCCGCATACCGCCCGGTGCTTCGTCCGTGCCGGCGTCGACGAGGCCCCCTGCCCAGTCGATCAACAGCCATTCCAGCGTCAGCTGGACGTTGTACGACCCCCTGGGCTGGCCTCGCAGCCGGTTGATCCTGTCTAGATAGCAAAACAGGTTTCGCCTGTCCATGCGCTTCAGCACAGATTCGTCGATTGTCAGTCCCGGCGCCCGGTCCCGGCCGCCGGCGAGCGCCAGCACGGCTTGCCGCAGCTGCCGCGCGAGCCAGTCCAGCACGAAGCCGGCCTCCAGCTTGCTCCAGCGCTCGGCCACCTCGATGGGCGAGCGCTGGCCGGCGCCGACCGCCGCGAGTTCGCGGCTCATGGCCGCCAGCGTATCCAGGTGCTCGAGCGCCTCGATGGCCGCGAGCGGCGCGTTGCCGGCCACCCGCAGCGCCTCCGCCCAGCGGGCCCCGGGCTGCAGGCGGTCCAGCCAGGCGAGCCCCACGCTCTCGGGCGGCGGCGCAAAGTCGATGCGCTGGCAGCGGCTGAACACGGTGGCGGGCAGGCGCCCGGTGCGGTCCGCGACCAGGATGATGAGGGCGTCGCCCGGCGGCTCCTCGAGCGTCTTCAGCAGGCTGTTGGCGGCGTTGGTGGTCATCGTGTTGGCGGGCTCGATCACGGCTACCTTGCCACGCCCCTCGTAGCTCGTGAGCTGCAACCGCGTGACGAGCTCGCGAACCTGGTCGATCAGGATCCCCTGCCGGTCTTCGGCTGGCTCGAGCCAGTGCAGATCCGCGTGTTCGGGGCGTTCGACCGGGAACCGGGGCAGCGCCGCCGGCTCACCGATGCCGAGGCGTCCGCGGGCGATCCACGCGGCCGCGGCGCGCTTGCCGACACCGGGCGGGCCGGCCAGCAGCACGGCATGCGGCATGCGCTCGCTGCGGATGCGCTCGAGCCAGGCGTGGGCGAACTCTTCGTGCCAGGTAATATCCATCAATACAGAATCTTATAGCCTATTCTCAATGTCATTTCTCATTCAGCAACGCGGCCGCGATGTCGCGCATCACGGCCTGCACCGAGGCGAGGTCCTGCGCACAGTCCACGACCACGAAGCGCCCCGGCTCGCTCGCCGCGAGCTGCAGGTAAGCCGCGCGCACGCGCTCGAAGAACGCCGCCTGCTCGACCTCGAAGCGATCGAGGTCCCCGCGCCGGTCGGCACGCTGCATGGCCGTCGCCACGGGCGCATCCAGCAGGATCGTGAGGTCCGGCTGCAGGTCGCCGTGAACGAACGCCGCGAGCCACTCGATGCTCGCGCGCGGAAACCCGCGGCCGCCGCCCTGGTAGGCGCGCGTGGAATCGGTGAAGCGGTCGGCGATCACCCAGGTGCCGCTGTCCAGCGCCGGCCTGATCGCGTTGTTGACGTTGATCGAGCGCGCGGCAAACAGCAACAACAGCTCCGCGACGTCCGGCAGCGGCTCGTCGCCGTGTTCCTTCAGGATCTGCCGGATGTTCTCCGCGATCGGCGTGCCGCCCGGCTCGCGCGTGGTCATGACCCGGTGCCCGCCGCTCTCGATGAGGCTCGCCAGCAGGTCGATGTTCGTCGACTTGCCGACGCCCTCGATGCCTTCGATCGTGATGAATTTGCCGCGCTGCACGCTACTTCCCTTGCTGCCGGTTGCGCCGCAGCTGCCGCAGGTACTCGGCGACCGCCGCATCGTGTTCGGCCTTGGTCTCGGAAAACTTGTGGCTGCCGTCACCGAGACCGGTCGCCACGAAATAGAGCTCGTTACCCGGCGCAGGGTGCAGTGCCGCACGGATGGCATCGCGGCCCGGCATCGCGATCGGCGTCGGCGGCAAACCGCCGCGCGTGTAGGTGTTGTACGGCGTGTCGGTGCGCAGGTCGCGCCGCGTGATGTTGCCGTTGAACGCGGGCCCGATGCCGTAGATCACCGTGGGGTCCGTCTGCAGGCGCATGCCCTTGTCGAGGCGCCGCGCGAAAACGCCCGCGATGCGATGGCGCTCGTCGGGCCGCGCGGTCTCCTTCTCGACGATCGACGCCAGGATCAGGGCTTCGTAAGGGGTCGTTACCGGCGTGTCGGGGTCGCGTGCGGGCCACTCGTCGCGCAGCACGCCCTGCATCAGCTGGTAGGCCTGCTTCAGCACGGTGCGATCGCTGGTATTGGCCGGGAAGTGATAGGTCTCCGGCAGGAACAGCCCTTCCGGGTGCAGGGTCTCGGCGCCCAGTTCCTCGAGCAGGGCCGCCCAGTCGTCCTCGCTCATCTGCGCGTCGATCTGCGGATGGTCGCGCAGGGCGCGCAGCAGGTCCCACTGGTTCCAGCCTTCGACGATCGTAAAGGAGTACAGCAGCACGTCGCCGGCCGTGAACTGCTGCAGCAATCCGCGGAGCGTCGTGCCGGGTTCGATGAAGTACTCGCCGGCGTGCACGGCGCCGGCCTTGCCGGAAACCCGGGCGTACAGGCGCAGCAGCGTCGGATGGGAGACGATCCCCTCCTCCGCCAGCCGGCGGCTGATCCGGGCGAACGGTGAGCCCGGCGGAATCTCGAACGCGACGCCGCCCTCGGGCACGTTGACGGGGCTGTCGAGCATGCGGTCGACCTGCCACAGCGCGGCTGTGGCAATCAGCAACAGCGCGGCGGCCAGGAGGCCGAGCAGCTTGACGAGCGGTCTCACGCCGGGCCCTCTTCAACGCCGCTGCGGCGCAGCATGGCGGCGACCTCGCGGAAGAGGCCGCCCGGTTGCCAGGCGTGCGAGCCGCAGCGCTTCGCCGGGAGGATCCCCAGCTGGCTGTTGCTGATGAACACGCCATCGGCCGCCCACAATTCGTCGACGCCGACGTCGCGAACGTCGCAGCCGATTCCCGCCTCGTCGAGCAGGGTGAGGAGGTGGCGGCGCATGACGCCCGAAACGCCGCAGCGCGTTATTGCCGGTGTAATCAGTTGCTGGCCCGCGATCAGAAACACGTTGCTCATGGTACCGCAGATGAGGCGTCCGTCAGTGTCCAGCGTGAGGCCCTCGAACACGGATTCGTCGTGCCACTCGTTGCGGGCAAGGACCTGTTCCAGCCGGTTCAGGGTCTTCATCCCGGCGAGCTGCGGTTGCACGGCAAGCCGCGTATTGCAGAGTCGCAACTCGATGCCGTCACGGTAGCAGTCGTCCGCCAGCCGGCGTGCCTCCGCGATGCCCGTGAGCAGGGTCACCGGCGTGTCATTACCGCGGCGGTAGCCGCGCGGGCCCGTGCCGGCCGTCATGAGCAGCTTGGCGACACAGCGCGAGGTGTCGATGTGCGCCTGTTGCAGCGCTGCGTTCAGTCCGGTGCGAAGCGCCGACCCGGATGGCGCCGTGAGGCCGAGACGCGCCGCCCCGGTTTGCAGCCGCTCGACGTGATAGTCCCAGAGCCGCGCCGCGCCGTTGCGCACCGCGATGGTCTCGAAGAGGCCGTCGCCGTACTGCACGGCGCGATCGTCCGCGGGCAGCGTGTCGCAGGCGCGGCCATCCCGGAACCACGCGGTCATACGGCGAGTGCCCGCAGCAGCCCCTCGGCCTTCGCGCGGGTCTCCGCCAGCTCGGCCGCGGGCTCGGAATCGGCGACGATGCCGGCGCCGGCTCGCAGCCGCAGGGTGCGGCCCTGCAGCACCATCGTACGAATGAGAATGTTCAGGTCGAGGCTGCCGTCGCGGTTCAGATAACCGAACGAGCCCGTGTAGGCGCCGCGGGCCACGCCTTCGAGTTCGTCGATGATCGCCATGCAGCGCACCTTGGGACAGCCCGTGATCGTGCCGCCGGGAAACACCGCGCGAATCGCTTCGCCCGGCGCGACGCCCTTGCGCAGGCGCCCCCTGACGTTCGAGACGATATGGTGCACGTGCGCGTAACTCTCCAGCGCCATCATCTCGTCGACCTCGACCGTGCCGGCGTCGCAGACCCGGCCGAGGTCGTTGCGCTCCAGGTCGATCAGCATGACGTGTTCGGCGCGCTCCTTGGGGTTCGCGAACAGCTCGTTCGAGAGCCGGTCGTCGGCGGCACGGTCACGCGCGCGCGGCCGCGTTCCGGCGATGGGCCGGGTGGATGCGATGCCGTCGCGAACCTGCAACAGGCGCTCCGGCGACGATGAAATGACCGCCGCGCCGCGCCAGCGCGCGAGGCCCGCGAACGGCGCGGGGTTGGCGCGGCTCAGGGCCGCATAAAGTTGTGCCGGGTCCGGCTCCTCCGCGAACTGCGTGCGCCAGCCGCGCGACAGGTTGGCCTGGTAGATATCGCCGGCGGCGATATAGTCCTTCGCGCGCGCGACGGCCGCGAGGAAATGCGCCGCATCCTCCTCGCGGGTCTCTGCGCGGCCCGGTCGCCCCGCCCCCACCGGCGCCGTGCGCCCGGCCTCGCGCGCGTCGTCCAGCACCTGCGCGATGTCGATCCCGGCGCCCGTCTCCGCGACGAACCAGCTCTGGCGCTCGGCATGATCGTGGATGACCGCGGCCGGGCAGCGCACGGCGAACGCGGTGGGCAGCACGGGGTCTGCCGACAGGTCCAGCACGGGTTCTATTTCGGCGGCGAGTTCGTAGCCGAGGTAGACGAACCAGCCGCCGTGAAACGGCAACTCCGGCACGGGCCCGGTGCCCCGCTCGCTGCGCCACCAGGCGTCGAGGGCGGCGAGAAACCCGCTCGCGCCGGCTGCGTGACTGCCGCTCAGGCGCCCGCCGCCCTCGCGGGCCAGCGACGCGCCGGGAAACGCGAACAGGATGTCGTAACGCCCGAGGGGCGGCCGTGCCACGGTGCTTTGCAGGAGGAACGGGTAGCGCTGCGGCGACAGCCGATGCAGCTGCAGCAGGTCGACCGGCTGCGCGAGCGCGCATACCTGCAGGCCGTGATAGGTATTCCGCCCGTACACGGCGGCAGGCTCAGTCGAAGGCTCGGAAGATCAGGCTGCCGTTGGTACCGCCGAAACCGAACGAGTTCGAGATGGCCATCGTGATCCTGGCGTCACGGGCCTCGTTGGGGACGTAATCGAGATCGCATTCGGGGTCCTGGTTCTCCAGGTTGATCGTCGGGGGTACGACCTGGTCCCTGATCGCGAGGATCGAAAAGATCGCTTCGACGACGCCGGCCGCCCCGAGCAGGTGCCCGGTGGTCGACTTCGTCGAGCTGACCATCAGCTTGTCCGCGGCGTCACCGAAGGTCCGCCGGATGCCGACGGACTCGCCGATGTCGCCGGCGGGCGTCGACGTGCCGTGCGCGTTCAGGTACTGGATGTCCGCGGGGTCGACGCCGGCGTCGCGGATTGCCGCGCTCATGCACTTGCGCGCGCCCTCGCCGTCCGCCGGCGGCAAGGTGATGTGGTAGGCGTCGCCGCTCATGCCGAAGCCGATCAGTTCCGCGTAGATGCGCGCGCCGCGCGCCCGCGCGTGTTCGAGTTCCTCGAGCACCACGCAGCCCGCGCCGTTGCTCAGCACGAAGCCGTCGCGGTCGACGTCCCAGGGCCGGCTCGCCGCCGCCGGGTCGTCGTTGCGCGTCGACATCGCGCGCGCGGAACAGAAGCCGGCCATCGCCAGCGGCGTCGTCGCGTATTCGGAGCCGCCGGCGAGCATCACGTCGGCATCGCCATGCACGATGCTGCGGCCCGCGAAACCGATACAGTGCGTCGAGGTCGCGCACGCGGTGACGATGGCAATGTTGGGGCCGGTGATGTGCTGCAGGATGCTGACCTGGCCGGAGGTCATGTTGATGATCGAGCCGGGTATGAAAAACGGCGAGACCTTGCGCTGGCCGCCGGCCAGCAGCTTGTCGTGATTGTCCTCGATGAACTTGATGCCGCCGATGCCGGCGCCCATCGCGATGCCGATACGGTCGCCATTCTGTTCCGTGATCTCGAGACCGGCGTCCCTGATCGCGTCGACACTGGCGGCGACCCCGTAATGAATGAAGGGATCGTTCTTGCGCTGTTCCTTGGGCGCCAGGTACTGGTCGACGTCGAAGCCCTTGACGTGGCCGGCGATGCGAGTGGGATAGGTGCTCGCATCGAAGTCCTCGATCGGGCCGATGCCGGAGTTGCCCTCGCAGACATTACGCCACGCGTCGTCGAGGCGGCTGCCCACCGGCGAGACGATACCCATCCCGGTGATGACGACGCGACGCTTGCTCAATTGATTGCCGTTGGAATTTGGCGGAACCGCCAGTTGGAAACCCGTAAGAAAAACGCGGCGACGTCGAACACTGCCGCCGCGCCCGATCGATCAACTCTCGCTGGCGCGAGCGGTAACGAAATCGATAGCCTGCTGTACCGTGGTGATCTTCTCGGCTTCCTCATCCGGAATCTCGGTCTCGAATTCTTCCTCGAGGGCCATGACCAGTTCGACGGTGTCGAGCGAGTCCGCGCCGAGATCGTCGACAAATGAAGCATCGTTCGTCACTTCTTCCTCTTTGACGCCGAGCTGCTCGGCCACGATGCTCTTAACCTGTTCTTCAATACTGCTCATAGTGGTAGCTTCTCCTGAGAAGACTCATTCAAAATCTCGCCACGGCGCACGCATCCGGTGTCACCGAGCCGATCGTGCCTTTCCTGCGCGACCCGCGAGGCCGCGCCCGCGATTGCCGGGGAGGCCCGACCAATCGCCGATAAGTCCTTGAAATAACAAGGTGCTGCCTGTCCGTGGCCCGGTATTGTATGTGAATCCATAGTGGCAATCTACACGCGCGGGCAGCTAATTTGCCCCGCGTCAGTCCATCAGCATGCCGCCGTTCACGTGCAGCGTTTCGCCGGTCACGTAGGCGGCCGCCCGCGACGCCAGAAACAGCACCGCGTTGGCGATATCTGCGCTTTCGCCGAGCCGGCCGAGCGGTATTTGCGCGAGCATCGCGCCGCGCTGCTCCTCGGGCAGTACGCGGGTCATGTCCGTGTCGATGAATCCGGGCGCAACCACGTTCACCGTGATGTTGCGCGAACCGATTTCGCGTGCCAGCGACTTGGAAAAACCGATGATACCCGCCTTGGCGGCAGCGTAATTCGACTGCCCGGCATTGCCCATGACGCCGATGACCGAGGCGATGTTGATGATGCGCCCCTTCTTCGCCTTCATCATGCCGCGCAGGCAGCCCTTCGAGAGCCGGTAGACGCCCGTGAGGTTGGTCGCGATCACCTCGTCCCACTCTTCCGGCTTCATGCGCATGAGCAGGTTGTCACGGGTAATCCCCGCGTTGTTGACGAGGATGGTCGGCGCGCCTTCGTGTGCCTGGATGTCCTTCAGCGCCGCTTCGACGGAGCTCTCGTCCGCGATGTCGAGAACGACGCCACGGCCTTTCCCGCCGAGCGCGTTGCCGATCGCAGCCGCCCCGCTTTCGCTGGTCGCGGTGCCGATCACGGTAGCGCCGGCGGCGGCCAGCGCGGCGGCAATGGCGGCGCCGATGCCACGGGATGCCCCGGTGACGAGTGCGATCTCACCGTCGAGAGCCGCGGCATTGAACAGACTGGTCATATTCGTGCCTTCTTGTCGTTGTCGAAATTTGCGGCGGATTATATAGAGGGCCGGCCACGGACTCTAATCAGGATCGCGGCGACCAGCGCCCCGCCGATCACCCCGTAGAGATGCGCATCCACGATGACCGCGCCGCCCGACGTGGCTTCGGAGCCCGGCAGCGGCCCCGCGAACTGCTCCCAGGCGAGCTTGCCCGCGACGACGGCGGCCAGCACGAACGCCTCGCCGCTGCGCGCTGCCAGCCCCGCGACGATGCCGGCTGCGAGCATGCCGTGCAGCAGACCGGAAAGTCCGACATACCAGTCGAGCGACGGCGCCCCGAACCACAGGCCGAGGTCGATGGCGGCCACGGAACCGGCCATGACCAGGAGCCATTGCCAGCCGCGAAACGCCCGCCCCACGAGCATCCAGACCAGCACGAGGCCCGCGATATTCAGCAGGCCATGGGACACGCCGAGGTGCACGAGGTGGCCTGTGAGCAGCCGCCAGGCTTCGCCTGCCCCGATGCCCGTCCTGTCGAAGCGCAGCCACTCGCGCACGGGGTCGCCGCCGGGAAGCAGCGCCAGGGCGACGAGCACGAGGCTGCCGGGCACCAGCCAGGCGAGCCCTGGCGAGGCGCCGGGGCGTGTTTCGTCGGCTTTGCTTAACCCCATGTTTGGTATACTTACGTTTCAATCGACAACGAGTCAATTTCGGCCGGTTACGCCGGCCTTCGCGTTACGGCGAATTCCTCTGGAGCATACCGTGAGTAAACACATTAGGCAGCGGCGCAGTGATCGGCGCCAGCGCGGTTTCACCCTGATCGAGATCATGGTCGTCGTGATCATCATCGGTATCCTCGCGGCGATCGTTGCGCCGAACGTTATCGGCCGCGTGGATGACGCGCAGATCACGAAAGCCAAGGCGGAGATCTCGAACATCGAGAATGCGCTCAAGTTCTACCGCCTCGACAACTTCCAGTACCCGACCACCGAGCAGAGTCTCGACGCGCTGGTGACCAAGCCGGCCGATCCGACGATTACCAACTGGAAGCCCGGCGGCTACCTCGATCGCGTTCCCAAGGACCCCTGGGGCAACCCCTACCAGTACCTGAACCCGGGTAACAATGGTGAGATCGACATATACACCCTGGGACGCGACGGCAGGCCCGGCGGTGAAGGCATCGATGCCGACATCGGAAACTGGAACATCGAGTAAGGTTCTCGCAGGCCGCCCCGCGATGATGCGCCGGTACGGACGCAACGGCGGCTTTACGCTGATCGAGATCCTCGTCGTGATCGTGATCATCGGTATCGTCATGTCGATCGCGATGCTGTCGATCACGCTCGCGGGCGGCGACAGCCAGCTGCGCGAGGAAGCGCAGCGGATGGTGGCCCTGGTGGAGGTCGCGCAGGACGAGTCGTTGTTGCAGGGCCGCGAATTCGGCGTGGAGTTCATGCAGGGCTCGTACCGCTTCGTCGAATTCGATCCGCTCACCCGCCAGTGGGGCGAGATCGTCGGTGACGACACGCTGCGGCTGCGGCAACTGCCGGAAGAACTCGAGCTGGAGTTGTTTATCGAGGACCGCCGCGTGATCCTGAAGACCGACCCGGCGCGCACGCAACCGGACGAGAAAAGCCGCCCCGGCATCGAGCAATACGCGCCCCATATCCTCATCTACTCGAGCGGCGACATGTCGCCGTTCGAACTCCATTTCGTGCGCCGCATCGACGACAGCCTGCTCGCCGTTCGGGGAGACTTCGCGGGCAGGATCGAGATCGTTACCGCGGAGGATTCGATGTGAGGCTCTGCTGCCGGGCCGCCGGTTTCACGCTCATCGAGGTCATGGTCGCGCTGGTGATCGTATCGCTGGCGCTCGCGGGCGTTGCGGCGAGCATGGGGCAGATGATCGACACGGCCAATGCCATGCGCGACCGGACGTTCGCCAGCTGGATCGCGCAGAACAAGATCGCCGAGATGCGTCTTGCGGGCGCGCTGCCAGAGGTCGGCGAAAGCAGCGGCGACGTCGAGTTCGCGAATGCCGACTGGTCCTGGACCGCCGACGTCTCGGAGACCGGCATTGAAAACCTGATGAAGGTCGAGGTCACCGTTTCCTACGCGGGCCTCGACCAGTCGGTGCGCCAGGTAACGGGCTTCATCGGCGAACCCGCCGTGCCCGGGCAGGCCAACCTGGCCTGGAATGCCGGTCAGCCGGACCTGGGCCAGCAGCAATGACCGCGCCGCGCCGCAACGGCTTCACGCTGATCGAAGTGCTCGTCGCCCTGGCGGTGTTCGGCGTGCTCAGCATCGTGGCGTACATGGCACTCGGGCAGACCCTCGCGAATGCCGACATGCTCGGCGTGCGCATGGAGCGCCTCGAGGCGATCCAGCGGACCATTCGCTACCTGGATTCGGACCTCATGCAGGCGGCGCCGAGGCCGGTGCGCGGCCTGCTGGGCGACGGCTACGAGCCGGCAATACGCTCGAGCTTCGGCTCCGAGTACGCGCTGGAAGTGACTCACGGCGGCTGGACCAACCCTGCGGGCCTGCCGCGCGGCACGCTGCAACGCAGCGCCTACCGGATCGAGGACGGCGAGCTGCTGCGCTTTCACTGGCGGGTGCTGGACCGCACCGTCAACAACGAGCCGATCCGGACGGCGTTGCTGGACGGTGTGGAGAGCATCGAGTTCCGCTACCTCACCGCCGAAGGGGAACCCTCGGAACAATGGCCGCCGGTCAACGCGGCCGGGCCGGCCGGGTTCCGCCTGCGGCCCCGCGCCGTCGAGGTCGTGCTGCGGCTGACCAATGAGGGCGAAATCCGGCGGCTGGTGGAGGTCGCGCCGTGAACGCGCCGCGCCGGCAGCGCGGGGTCGCCCTGATCACCGCGATCCTCATCACGGCGCTGGTCAGCAGCGTGGCGCTGAACCTGGCCTGGGACAACGCGCTGGACATGCGCCGCACCATGACCCTGCTGTACCGCGACCAGGCCGTGCAGGTCGCCCTGGGCGCGGAGAACTGGGTGCAGTCGATCCTGCGCGACGACCTCGCTGAGACCGAGACCGACCACCTCGGCGAGATCTGGGCGAGCGAGCTGCCGGGGCTGCCGGTGCAGAGCGACGTGGTCCAGGGCGAGCTGTTCGGCCGCATCGAGGACCTGCAGGGGCGATTCAACGTCAACAACCTCGTCGACCAGAACGGCGAAGTCGACGAACTCGCGCTCGAGCAGTTCCGGCGCCTCCTGATCGCGCTCGAGCTGGACCCGCGGTTTGCGGGCATCGCGGCGGACTGGATCGATGCCAACCTCGAGGCCGGCTTTCCCGACGGCGCGGAAGACGCGATCTACACCGGGTTCGTGCCGGCCTACCGGACCCCCAACCTGCCCATCACGCACGCCACGGAACTGGCCGCACTCGAGGGCATGGACAAGGCGAGCTTCGACATCCTGGCGCCGCATATCGTCGCCCTGCCCGGCCGCACGGGCATCAACGTGAACACGGCCACGGCCGCGGTGTTGCAGTCGCTGGGCGAAAACCTCAGCGCCGCCGATGTCGAGAGCCTGATCGCGGAACGCGAGAACGGCGGCTTCGCCGACCTGCAGAACACCTTCTCGACCCTCGTGGAACCCGAGATTCTGCCGCAACTCGAGGAAACGACGAGCTATTTTCAATTGAGCTTGGTCGTGCAGATTGCTACCGTTCGCATCATCTATTTCAGCACCTTACAGCGCGGGGCCACGGGACAGGTCGTCCCCATCCTGCGCAGCCTGGGAACCACCTGACTATGGCGGAATATCTGGTCATTCGGCTCGGCGCCGATGAAAACGCCCGCGCGAGCTGGATCGCGGTGGACGACGCGGGAACGCGCCGCACGCCGCCGGTCACGGGCCCGCTCGAAGAAGCCCTCAAGGACGTCCGCGACCGCGAGGTCATCGTACTGGTGCCGGCCGGCGAGACGTCGACGCTCGCCTGCGACCTGCCGGCGAAGGGCGCACGGCTGCGCGCGGCGTTGCCGTACGCGCTCGAGGAGCAGGTCGCCGACGAGATCGAGAACCTGCACTTCGCGCCGGGTGCCCGGCGCGCGGCCGGCGACCTGCCGGTGGCTGTCGTCGCCCACGACAAGATGAATGCGTGGCTGGACCGCCTGCGGGCTGCGGGCATCAGGCCGGCACGGCTGATCCCCGAGGAACACGGGCTCGCCTTCGTACCGAACACCCTCAGCCTCCTGGTTGCCGAGGACCAGGTCTACTTCAACAACGGTGCCAACCTCGCGTTCGTCATGCAGGGCGTGACGCCGGTCGAGGTGCTGATGGCCGCGGGCATCCTGGGCGACCACGGCCTCACGGAGGCGGCGGCCGAGGGTTCCAGGCACCTGCTGGTCTATTGCGAACCGGTGGACGAGCAACGCTACGCGGACGACTGGAACCGGCTGCGGCAAACCCTCGACAGCGTGGACATCAACCTGCTGCCCGACGGCGTCCTGCCGCGGCTCGCCGTCACCGCCGCGAGCGGTACCGGCGTGAACCTGCTGCAGGGGCGCTACGGCGAGAGCACGGACGTCGCCGCCATGGTCAGGCCGTGGCGCTACGTGGCGATGCTGTTGCTCGGGCTCGGGGTGCTGGGCCTGGCCGGCAAGGCCATCGACTACGTCCGCCTGACGTCGGAAGAAGCGGCGCTCCGGGAACAGTTCACGGCCGAGTACCGCAAGATCCGGCCGGACGACACGCGCGAAGTGATGGATCCGCTGGGCACGGTCACGTCGATTCGCCGCAGTCTCGGCACGCCGGGCACGGCGCCCGCGGTGTTCCTGCCGACGCTGCAGCAACTGGCCGCGGCCATGCAGGAAAGCAAGGACGCCGAGATACAGGCGATCAGTTACCGCGCCGGCGTCATCGACGTGCGCCTGACGGCGCCCGATGTCGCGACGCTCGATAAGATCGAGAAGAGCGTCAGCCAGTCCTCGCGCTTCGCGGCGTCGATTCAGTCGACAGATCGCATCGGCGAGCGGGTCAACAGCCGCATCCAGATACGCGAGGCAGGGTCATGAGAGACTGGTTCGAATCCCTCGAAGCCCGGGAACGGCTGTTCGTCGTCGCGGGCGCCGTCGTGGTCTCGATCGCCCTGCTCTGGGGCCTGGTCTGGGTCCCGCTGGACAAGGGCCATCGGGACGCACGCGAGCGCGTCACGACCTGGGAGCGGTCCCTGGCCGAATTGCGGCCGCTGGCGTCGCTGCCCGGGCCGCAGAACGGCGCACGGACCGCAGGCGCTGCAGGCAGCGCGCAGTCGCCGGTGGTCGTCGTCGATTCGACGCTGCGCTCTCACGGCCTGGGGCAGCCGAAGCGTAGCCAGCCGACGCCGAACGGCATTCGCGTCGAGTTCGAAAACGTGGCGTTCGACAAGCTGGTGGTGTGGCTGGGTGAGCTGAGTAACCAGTACGGCATGGAAGTCCAGGCCGGCAGCCTTTCGCCCGCTACGCCGGCCGCGCCGGGGCGCGTGAACGCCAGCCTGACACTCGAAAGGTCGCTTTGACGATCAGCCGCAAAACCCTGCTGTTCGCCGGCCTGCTGACCTTCGTCGCAGCCTTCGTCGCGCTGTTTCCCGCGCGCGTCGCCTACCACTGGTTTGCGCCGCCCGCGGTGCAGGTCAGCGGCCTGCAAGGCTCGATCTGGTCCGGCTCCGCCACCGAAGCGGCAGCGGCCGGCGTCTACCTGCGCGACGTCAAGTGGCGCCTGCATCCGCTCGGCCTGCTGACCGGCAAGCTTGCCGCGCATGTCGAGGCGAGCCCCTCCTCGGGGTTCCTGGAGGCCGACGTCGCGGCGGGTCTCGGCGGGAGTATTGCGCTGTCGAACGTCAACGGTTCGCTGCCGCTCGGCGACTTCGCGGCGCTCGCACGCGTGCCCGGCCTCGCCGGCAACGCGAGTGTCCAGTTCGACGAGCTGCGCGTACGCGACGGGCTGCCGGTGGTCGCGACCGGCACCCTGGCGGTCGCCAATCTCGTCGCGCCGATGGTCGATCCGGGCTCGATCGGTGGCTATCGTGCCGAGTTCTTCACCGATGACAACGCCGTGATTGCCAGTATCGAGGACGTGAACGGCGTGTTCGACCTCGCCGGCAGCCTGACGATCTCAGCCGATCGCAACTACCAGTTCCTGGGCAAGGTGGCGGCGACGGACGCCACCTCGGAGAAGCTGCGCGGGCAGCTGCGCTTCCTCGGCACGCCCAACGAGCGCGGCCAGCACGACATCCGGCTCGAAGGCCAGCTCTAGGGAGACTCTGCACAAGTATCGTCGCAGACGACGAACGCCTGCAGCAGCGGGAAGTACAGCGCACAGCGCACGTCGGCGCCGCTGTATGCCCGGTACAACGCCGCGTAGCGCGCGAGCTGGCCGCGATAGCGCTGCGCCTCGGCCGCCAGGAAGCCTTCCAGGTTGCCGCCCTCGTGCGTGCTGGTCTTGTAGTCCACGATCCAGTGGCTGCCGTCGTCGTCGAACCGCACACGGTCCAGCACCCCCGACTCGATGCGGCCGTTGACGACGCCGCTGAGTGCGAGTTCGGCGTGACCGTCGCCGCCGAGCAGCCAGCGTCCCCGGGGATCGCGGCGCACGCCCTCGAGCGCGGCAATCACGCGGTCCTCGATAGCCGCCATCGCGTCGCCCGGCGCGATGCCGAGTTCGCCGAGCCAGCGCCGGGTCGTCTCCACGAGGCCGTCGCCGGTCAATGCGTCCGCGCCGCCCGCGCCCTGCGCGGCGAACTGCAGCCAGCGGTGCACGATCGTTCCCGCGACGCGGGCCTCGGCGCCGACCCAGTAATAGTCGACTGCGCGCAACTCGCTGTCGGCCTGCGGCACCGCCTCCTGTCCCGGCACGGCGCGCACCGCCGGCAGCTGCCACCCCGGTTCGAGCCGGCACCGTTGCGGCCTGAGCCACTGGTCGACCCCGCCGGCCGGGGTTGCCGCCGGCTGCGGTGCGAATGCCTGCTCGAACGGCGCCGCGACCGCGGGCCAGAGCAGGCTCAACAGGCTCCTGCTGTCCGGCGCGCGCAACGCCTCCCCGTCCGCGGAAACCCTGGCATGCCCCAGCAGGTGCAGGCTCTTGCGCGCTCGCGTGCAGGCCACGTAAAGCAGCCGGCCGACTTCGTGGCGGTCCTTGTCGGCCTCGGTCAGCTCGATGAAGCGGTGGATGGGGTCGTTCTCGATGTCGGCGCGCCGCCCGACCGGGCTGATGATCTTCTCCTCGTCGCCGTGCTCCCCGGGCAGGTCGAACCAGCTCAGCACGGCGCGATCGCTGCGCCGCGGGACACGCCCGAGCCCGTAGAGCAGCACGTGGTCGAACTGCAGGCCCTTCGCGCGGTGCATGGTCATGACCTGCAAGCGCGCCACGCCGTTGTTCGAGACCCGCTCCAGGTCGAGTTGCGCCTCGAGTTCCGCCACGTCGTGCAGCGTGCCGGCGATCTCCAGCTTTTCGAGGACGTCGAGGTACCGGTAGACGTTCTCCACGCCGCCGGCCCCGTCGAGCATCGCCGGCCCGCCGAGTTCCAGCCAGGCTCGCTCGACGCGGTCGCGCAGTGAGGCGGAACGCGATACCGCGCGCAGGGACTCGAGGACGGGCATTGCCCGCTGCAGGGCAACCCGTGCGTCAGCGGAGATCGCCTGCAAGCGGGCTTCGTCGTGCAGGAGCTCCCACACGGTACTGTCCCTGTCATTGACCACCAGCGCGTGCAGGTCGGTCCAGTCCCAGCCGATCCACGGTGCGCGCAGCAGGGCGAGCCAGGCGAGACGGTCGCACGGATGCACCATCGCGCGGGTCAGTGCCAGCACGTCGATGATCTCCGGCAGGTCGGTGAGCCGGTCGATGTCCACCGCCTGGTAATCGATGCCGGCCGCCCGCAGCAGCGGCAACAGCGCGGCGAGCTGCGCGCGGCCGCGAACGAGCACCACCATGTCGTCGTCCGGGTTCTGCGCGAGGGTCTCGCGGACGATCCGGCAGCCCTGCTCCGCTTCCAGCGCCGGCTCGGCACCGAACAACGGATGGATGCGGCAGTCGCCTTCGGCATCGAGCGCGGGCACGGCTTCGACGTAGGAGACCGCACCGCGCGCCGGGTCGTCGGCTGCCGGCAGGACCTGCGCGAACACGGTGTTGAACCAGTGCACGAGGAACCGGCCCGAACGGAAATTCCTGCGCAGCACCAGGCGTTCCAGTTGCACGCTGCCGATGCCCGCGCGCTGTGCCAGCAGGAACTGGGCGACCTCGGCGTTGCGGAAACGGTAGATCGATTGCATCGGGTCGCCGACGCAGAACAGCGTGCGGCCATCGCCCGGCTCCCAGCCGCCGGTCAGCGCTTCGAGCATGCGGTACTGCGCGCGCGACGTATCCTGCATTTCGTCGACCAGCAGGTGCCGCACCTGGTAGTCGAGCAGCAGCGCGATATCGCCGGGACTGTCGGCGGAACCGAGGGCGACGCCGGCCGCGAGGGCGATCTCGATGAAGTCGGTCAGCCGTTGCGTGCTGAACAGTCGCGTCAGCTCGGCGACAGCCGTCGGCAGCAACCGCAACAAGGCGACCAGCACCGACCATTGCTCGTCGCTGTACGCGGCGGGCGGCAGCGTGCGAATTGCGTCCAGCAAACCCCGCAATCCCGGCTGCGCGGACGCCGCCTCGATGACCGCGTAGAGCGCGTCCTTCTGGCCGTCGTCAGCGGCGGGGAAGCCGTCGTTGACGTTGACCCGCTTGCGCCAGGTGCCGCCGGCCGTGAGCAACAGCGCGGCCAGGCCGCGCCAGGCATCGAGCGCGTCGACGGACGCCGGCGGCAACGTGTCGAGTGCGCGCAGCGCGGCCGCCGGTTGATCGGCCCTGCCCGCCGCGACCAGGTTGTCTGCGGCGTAGCCGGCGAGCGGCAGCAGCTCGGGCAGCAGCTCCCGGGGGAATGCCGCGCGCAACTGCTGCAGGTGCGCTTCGACGACGCTCTGCAGGTTGCCCTCGAGCTTGCGGCGCAACGCCGCCGGGTCCGCCAGCTGCCCGCTGCCGATGAACGGCAGCCACTGGTCGCGCGTTTCCAGCATCCGCGCCAGGTAGTCGACGTAGAGGAACGTGTTGTTGTCGAGGTGCAGCAGCACCTCCGCCACGGCATCGCGCGGCCCACCCGGCTCGGCCAGGTGGTCGAGCGTGTCCGCGGCGGCGGCACGGTAGAGGGCTTTTGCCTCCGCCTCGTCGGCAACCTTGTTACCGCTCGCGGTGCCCCCGGTGAGCGGCTGCATGCGCGCGATCGAGGCGTTGAGGGAATCGAGCGTCTGGATGCGCATGCGCCCCGGGTTGCCGATGAGCTGCCAGTTGCGCCGCCGATCGCATTCGAGCGCCGCCGCCGCGGCGTCTGCGGTGATGCGTTCGTGAGCTGCCGCCGGAAGCTCGCCGCGCTGCGCACGCAGCAGTGCCTGCAGGACCCGGAACTGCATCTCCGCCGCCGCCTTCTTCGTGAACGTGATCGCGATGATTTCCTCGGGCGCATCGACCGTTGCAAGCAGCCGCAGGTAGCGCTGGATGAGCAGTTCCGTCTTGCCCGATCCGGCAGGCGCCTGCACGATGAACGAGCGCGTGACGTCGAGGGCGTCCTCGCGCGCCCGCGCATCGCTGGCGAGCAGCGCGGCATCATGCGTCACGGCGGAGCTCTCCGAAACGCGACAGGAGGTTCAGGGGTCGCGCGTCGCGTAGCGTCTGCCAGTAACGGATGCGCACGTCCCCTGCCGCAAACTCGCCGGCGGCCTGCTCGACTTCGCGCGACCAGCGGTCCAGCGCTTCCCGCCAGGTTTCCGCGCCCATCGTGTCGCGGCCGCTGGCGTCGAGCGCCGTGCCGCGGCTGTCGACGTTGTAGAAGCCGAGCGCCGCCACGGGTTCAGCGGCGGCGATCGCATACACGACGAGCTGGGAATCGGCGGGTTCACCGTTGCCGTCCAGGAACTTCCTGCGGCTGCCGGTCTTGTAGTCGAGGATGGCCAGGCCGCCATCGCGGAGTCGGTCGATACGGTCGATGCGCAGGCCGAGCCGAACCCCTGCCATCACGCATTCGGACGCCTGCTCCACCGCGTGCACGGTGAACGGTTCACGCTGCAGGTCCGCTGCCACGAGCTCATGCAACAGGCGATCGACCCGTTGCCGCTCGAGTGCGAACAGTTCCCTGAGCACGCTGTCGGCATGGCGTTCGTAGCGCGGGAATGCCGCTTGCACCGCAGCAGCCGTGCGCCGCTCGAGTTCGGCGCCGAGCCAGCCGCGGATGTCTGCCTGCGACGGCCGCTCGCCGTAGAGGCGAAACGCCGCGGCGTGAATGAGGTTGCCGCGCAGCGCCGGTGACAAGCCGGGCACAATCGGCCAGAGCGTCGCTACGCCGAGGCGGCCGAGCGCGAAGGCGCTGAACGGCTCGTCCCGCTGCCATTGCATGAGCGCGGCGCCGCCGGCCATCGCTTCGTCGCGCTGCACAGGCGGCACCGGGTCGCTGCCCAGGGGCTTCGGCTCGGCCAGGCCGCAGAGCCGTGCGGCATTCCAGCCGGGGTCCGGCGGCGCGTCGCCGGCGGCGACGTCCGTCAGCAGGGCGGTCACGGTCTCGACGGCGTCACCGCTTTGCCGCGGGTAACTGCAGGTGCACGCGGGCGCGCTGCCGAGCAGCCGCTCGACGACGCGCTTCGCGTAGGCCGCGGTGTCGTCAGGGTCCGCATCGGGCATGCCGTAGTGGCGCTGCAGGCGCCGCGAGATCAGTGCCGTCGGTCGCCCGGCCGGCGGCCAGCGGCTCGCGGAGAGACCGGCGATCCACAGCCGGTCAAACTCGACGCCGGCGGCTTCGAGCGGCCCGAGCACCTCGACCACCGCGCCGTCCATTTCCGGCTGGAACACCGTGTCGGCGGCCATCGCGCCGAGCTGGCCGACCGCGCTGGCGAGCGTCATCCGCGGTGCCACCCGGTCGAGCCTCGCGAGATCGTTCAACAGGTCGCGCCAGCGATTGACGAGCTGGAAATCGGCGCTTTCGACCGCTGCGGCACCCGGCCAGCCGAAATCCTCGAGGAGCGTATCCACCACCGCCGCCCACTGTGCCGGCGAGGCTTCCCGCCCGGGTTGACGGCGGAGCTCCAGGAGTTTGCCGAGCCGGGCCAGCCAGTCGGCGGCGTCATCGGGCGCAGCGCGCTCGCCGCAGACACGTAACAGGCGTTCGGGGGTCCAGCGGCGGTCGGGTATGCGGCGCAGCTCGAGTTCCAGGCGTGCCCGGGCATCGTTGCTTGCCGTGCCCAGGAACGGCGTCCGCAGCAACAGGCTCAGGTCCTTGCCACCGATCGTGCCGTGCGACCAGCGCAGCAGCAGCAGCGCGATTTCGATCGCCGGGTAGTCGGCCAGGCGGCGGCCGAACGACACGTTCAGCGCCATGCGTTGTGCGGCCGGACCGTATTGCCAGCCCGGCACCATGCCTTCGCGCACGAGCCGCCCTGCCCGCGCCGCATCCTGCTCGAGGCCCGTCACCACGATACCCACGCGGCTGCCGGGATTCGCCGCCAGCTGCGCGTGTGCCCACGCGCCGGCGCTGCGCAATTCGGCGTCGGGGTCCTCGCAGGCGATGACGGCGGCCTCGGGCGCGGGCCGTAACGACGGGCTTCGCTCGATGGTCACGCCGCGCTCACGCAGCGTGTCGACGAGCAGCTTCGCCTCGGGGGTCAGCCGGTCGAATCCGGCGAGCAGGACCCGGTCCGGCAAGTCGAGGATGCCCTCCCGCACGGCAGCAGCGAGCTCGCCGGCGAGCATGGCCTCGTCGATCCAGTGTTCGGTCGCAAGCAGGTCGCGGTAGCGTGAAGCGGCCGTGGCGAATACGCGCTGATCGCGGCTGCTGGCCGCGGCGACGCATTCGTCGAAGGGAAGCCGCCATTCGTGGAGCCGTTTCCAGGCATCGCGCGCGTGCCGCGTAAGGCCGGGGATATTGACGAGCGGGTCGTTGATGACGTCGTTGAGGATCCGCTCCCACAGCACGCGGCTCTGGTGGCCGTTGAGTCGTGCCGGACGGTTGCCCGGCCCGGCGGCGGCGAGCAGCTTC
Source organism: uncultured Gammaproteobacteria bacterium (assembly GCA_963712755.1). Lineage (GTDB taxonomy): Bacteria > Pseudomonadota > Gammaproteobacteria > Steroidobacterales > Woeseiaceae > UBA1847. The sequence goes on from CAVQIY010000006.1 coordinate 50,430, forward strand.
GTGAGCCAGTCGGGCCACGCGACGATGACCGGCGTCCGCCAGGCGAGCTTGCCGTTCGCGACCTGGCGGGCGTTGTACTCCCTGGCCAGCAGCCGTGCGAGGCGCCGGCTCGCAGTCACTACCTGTGACGTTTCGTCGCAGTCGTCGGGTAGCCAGCCATACATGGCTCAGGCGTGTTGTACCAGGATGTCGTCGATGCGATCGAAAACCGTATGCAGCGTATCGGGATCGGGCAAAGTGGTTATCCGGAAGTGGTCCGTGTACGGCGTATTGAAACTGCTGCCGGGTGCTACCAGCACGTGGCGTTTTTCCAGCAGTTCCAGCGCGAACTGCCGGTCGTCGAGCCGGCCGGCGAAACGCTTGTGCAGCCTGACGAAGGCATACATGGCACCCATCGGTGCCACGAGACTCAGGTAAGGGCTCCCCGCCACGCGTTCGATGATGCACTGCCGGGACTGGTACAGGCGGCCGCCGGGTTGCACGAGTTCGCCGATGCTCTGGAAGCCGCCGAGCGCGGTCTGCACGGCCCATTGCCCCGGCACGTTGCTGCAGAGCCGCAGTGCCGCGAGCAGTTCCATGCCGTGGATGTAATCGCGCGCCCGCTCGATGTCGCCGCCGAAAACGCACCAGCCGACGCGGTAGCCGCAGGCCCGGTAGACCTTGGAGAGGCCCGAATAGGTCAGGCAGACGACGCGGTCGCCCGCGAGTGTCGCAAAGGGGATGAACACGGCATCGTCGTACACCATCTGGTCGTAGATCTCGTCCGCAAGCACGATGATCCCGGTCTCGGCGGCGATGTCGGCGATCTGCTCCAGCGTTGCCCGGTCATAGACCGCGCCGCTCGGATTGTTCGGGTTGATGACCACGATGGCACGGGTGCGCTCGTTGATGAGCCCGCGAATACTCCCGGCGTCGGGTATGAAGTCGTTCTCCGGCAGGCAGTCGTAGTAGCGCGGCACGCCACCGTTCAGAACGACGGCCGCCGACCACAACGGATAGTCGGGGCTGGGCACCAGCACCTCGTCACCCGGGTTCAGCAGCGCGCGCAGCGACAGGTCGATCAGCTCGCTGACGCCGTTGCCGATGAACACCTCGTCGGCGCTCACGTGGTGAATGCCGCGATTCTGCTGCTGCATCACCACCGCTTCCCGCGCCGGGAATATGCCCTTCTGGTGGCAATACGGTTCGGCCTGGCCGAGATTCTCGATCATCGCGAGCCGCATCGTTTCCGGCGTCCGGAACCCGAACAGCCCGGGGTTGCCGATGTTCAGCGAGATGATCTCGTAGCCGCGTTTCTCCAGCTCCCCGGCATGGTGGGCGAGCTGACCGCGAATCTCGTACTTGACGTCACCCAGTGCGGTACTCGCCGCGATGGCGCCGGGCGACTTCGTGACTTTGTCCAGTTTCGTGACGCTCAAATCGTTCCCGCTTTTCGAAGCTCTGCAATGGTCCGCGCAGAATAGCCTAACCAGTCCGCCAATACTTCCCCGGAATGTTGCCCGAGCAACGGCGGCGCCGAACGGTAGCTGACCGTATCGGCGGAGAATCTTACCGGGTTCGCCACCGTCGGCAATCGGGGCTCGTACGGATGCGGCGTCGTCCGGACGAGCGCGCATTCTTCGGCGTAGTGGCTGCGGAACACCTCGCCGATGTCGCTGATGGGGCTGCACGGCACGCCCGCCTCGCCGAGTGCCTGCAACCAGGCGCTGGTCGGCTCGCGTGCGAAAGCGGCGCCGAGCACTGCAACGAGCTCCGCCCGGTTCGCGAGGCGGTCCGCGTTGTGCCGGAACCTCGTATCGATGGCGAGATCGGGCAGACCGCAGCAGCGCACGCAGTCGGCGAATTGCCGGTCGTTGCCGACGGCGAGCATGAGATGGCCGTCCGCGGTCGCGAATGCCTGGTACGGCACGATGTTCGGATGCGCCGTGCCCAGCCGTCCGGGAACGACGCCGCCCACCAGGTAATTCATCGCCTGGTTGGCGAGCCAGGCAACCTGGCTGTCGTAGAGCGGCACCTCGATCGACTGGCCGCGGCCGCTGTGCGAGCGCTCCTGCAGCGCCGCGAGGATCGCCGTGGCCGCGTACATCCCGCACATGATGTCCGCGATGGCGACGCCGACTTTCTGCGGTGCGCCGCCCTCTTCCCCGGCCGGCCCCGTGATGCTCATCAGGCCGCCGGACGCCTGGATCATCGCGTCGTAACCGGGCTCGTTGCCGCGCGAACTGTCGCGCGCAAACGCCGAGATGGTGCACACGATCAGGCCGGGGTTCGCGTCGCGCAACCGCTCCGCGTCGAGTCCCCAGCGTTGCAGCGTCCCGGCCCTGAAGTTCTCCACGACGACATCGGCTGTTGCCGCGAGTGCGCGGACCAGGTCCTGACCCGCGGGCGACGCGAGGTCCAGCGCGAGCGAGCGCTTGTTGCGATTCGCGGCAAGGAAATAGGCGGATTCGTGGCCGCTTTCCTGCCCCTCGAGCCACGGCGGCCCCCAGTGCCGGGTGTCGTCCCCGCTGCCGGGTCGTTCGACCTTCACCACGTCGGCACCGTAGTCGCCGAGCAGTTGCGTGGCCCACGGCCCTGCCAGCACGCGCGACAGATCGAGTACCCGGATGCCCGCGAGCGTGCCGCTCATGCATCGGCTCCAGGCATTAAAAACCCGGCCAGCTTTGCAGCTGGCCGGGCGGGTCCGCACGGAGATTGCGGATTGCGTGACCGAAATGCCCCCTGTGGATGGGGCAATTCAGTCCAGCTCTTCCACCTCGGCGCTCTCGACTTCGTCGTTCGCCGGGGCTGGTTCGATGGCCGGTTCCTTCTTGCCGAACCGGACCAGTAGTGCTTCGTATTCTTCGGGCGTCAATTGTGTGATCGACGCTATGCGAATGCTCTCGGGGCCGAAGCCGTCATCGACGAGTATGTCGTCGAAACCGCCGCAAACCCGGCCACTCGCGGAGCGGAAACCGATTTTCCAAGATGACCGCAGACCGGGAGCACGGCGAGTGAGCGTGACATGGTACTGCCGGCTGGCCTGAGCGGTCACCACGAGGTTGGCGTCGTCCAGTACCCGATAGTCTCGGATAGTCCTTGTCGAGATGCAATCGGAACCGCCCGCGACCACCTTCGGTTCGTCCCCCAGCGAGGGCTCACCGCTCCCGGCGCAAGCTACCAATATACTCGAAAAAAGCAGTATAAATATCTGTATGTACGGCATTTAATACTCGTCTCGATCCGGCGTTCTCCTGCGGCGCGAGCGCGTGCCGGGGCACCTGCCGCCTCCGGCCTGGCCGGGATCCGGAGCATTAAGTTTACGCCGATTCCGCAGAATTGGCGGCCGCAAATCTACCTATTGTCCGCTCGCGTGGCGACTGGCCGCCCCGGGTCCCGAATCCACTCGCTCCAGGAGCCGACGTACAGCCTGGGCTCGCTGTAGCCGGCCAGCAGCCCCGAGACCGCGAGGTGGCAGGCCGTGACGCCGGAACCGCACATCACGGCCCACGCGACGCCGTCGTCGTCGCCGAGCACAGCCGCGAGACGGCCGCGGAGTACGGCCGCGTCCTCCCAGCTACCGTCCGGGCGCAGGCAGGCGCCGGTCGGCAGGTTCTTCGCCCCGGGCACGTGTCCGGCGACCGGGTCGATCGGTTCGGCCTCACCGCGGAAACGGGCGGCGTCGCGGGCATCGACCAGCACGCCCGCGCCGGGAGTGCCGAGATGCGTGGCGATTTCCTGCGTGGTCACGACCCGTTGCGGTTCCGGCGTGGCGCGGAACTCGCGCCGCGGTGCGTCGCGACGCCCGGCTTCGAGCGGCAGGCCCCGCGCCTGCCAGGCCGGCAGGCCGCCGTCGAGCACCGTCACCCGGCGGTGCCCCAGCCAGCGCAGCAACCACCAGGCACGCGAGGCAATGGCACCACCCGCCGCGTCGTAGGCAACGACCCGGGTATCGGCGTCGATACCCAGCCGCGAGAATGTCGCTTCCGCATCCGCAACGGACGGCAGCGGGTGACGGCCGCTGTCGGGCGTGACCCGGGCGGACAAGTCCCGGTCGAGGTCGGCATGAACCGCCCCCGGGATATGCGCGTCGAGCCAGGCCCGGCGGCCGGCATCCGCTGCCATCAGATCGAAACGGCAATCGACGATCCGCAACTGCGGATCGTCCAGTACGGCGGCCAATTCATCCACGCCGGTCAGCAGTTCGTGCCTTGCGGTGACAGCCACTTGTCAATACGCGAATCCCACGAGTACACGCCTTGTACACCCCGGCAGCGTCATAGACAATAGCGCTCCCGCCTGCCGGGCGCCCGCCCGGCGAGCAGACCGCAGCAAGGGAGACAGTCAGGTGGAAAAGATTCTGGTGGGCCTGAAGCGCGTCGTGGATTACAACGTCCGCGTGCGCGTCAAAGGCGACGGCAGCGGCGTCGAGACGGAAGGTGTGAAGATGAGCATCAACCCGTTCGACGAGATCGCCCTCGAGGAGGCGCTGCGAATCAAGGAGCGCGGCGAGGCGAACGAGATCGTCGTCGTGTCCATCGGCTCCGGCGAGGCACAGCAGCAGTTGCGGACCGGCCTCGCCATGGGCGCCGACCGCGCCATCCTCGTCGAGACGGATGCCGAGCCGGACCCGCTCAGCTGCGCCCGCGCATTGCTGGAGATCGTCAAGCGCGAAACCCCGGAACTCGTCATCCTCGGCAAGCAGGCGATCGACAATGACAACAGCCAGACCGGCCAGATGCTCGCCGCGCTGTGGGGGCGGCCGCAGGCGACCTTTGCCTCGAAACTCGAATTCAGCGGCGGCAGCGTCCGCGTGACGCGGGAAGTAGACGCAGGGCTCGACGTCATCGAGGTCGACCTGCCTGCGGTCATTACGGCCGACCTGCGCCTCAACGAACCCCGCTACGTCAAGCTGCCCGACATCATGAAGGCGAAAAAGAAGCCGCTGGACACGCTGCCGCTGGCCGATCTTTCGCTGCCGGACAGCCCGGCCATCGCGGCCACCGGTTTCGAGCCGCCGGCCGCCCGCGAGCGCGGCATCATGGTCGAGGACGTCGCCGGACTCGTCAGTGCCCTGAAAGATAAAGGATTACTGTAATGGCCAAGGTACTTCTGATCGCCGAACACGACGGCGAGCGCCTGAACCCGAATACCGCGAAGTGCGTCGCCTGCGCGGCGGCAATCCCCGGCGCGGAGATCGATGTTGCCGTATTCGCGGCGTCCGCTGGCGCAATCGCGACGGAAGCGGCGACCCTGGATTCGGTCAGCCGGGTACTCGCGAGCGAGAATGCGGCGTACCGCGGCACGCTGGCCGCGGTCCTGGCTCCGCAGATCGTGGCGCTCGCTTCGGGTTACGACTACGTGCTCGGCCCCTCGACCACGTTCGGCAAGGACCTGATGCCGCGCGTTGCCGCCCTGCTCGGTGTCAACCAGGTCAGCGATATCATGAGCGTCCAGGGCGCACGCAAGTTCAAGCGTCCCATCTATGCGGGCAGCGCGGTCGTGACCGTCGAGGCTCCGGCGGACGTCACCGTCGTGGGCACCATCCGCACGGCGTCCTACCGCGCCGTCGGTGCCGGAGGCTCCGCAGCGGTGGAATCGCTGGACATGTCCGCCGACGTGCCGGATCACACGCGCTTCATCGCCAGCGAGACCGGCAAGTCCGACCGGCCGGACCTGCAGTCGGCGGCACGCGTCGTGGCCGGCGGCCGTGCCCTCGGCAGCGCCGAGAATTTCGACCTGATCTACAAGCTGGCGGACAAGCTCGCTGCCGGTGTCGGCGCGTCGCGCGCGGCCGTCGATGCCGGTTACGTGCCGAACGAGATGCAGGTCGGCCAGACCGGCCGGATCATTGCGCCGGACCTGTATATCGCGATCGGGATCTCGGGCGCCATCCAGCACCTGACCGGCATCAAGGATGCGGGAACGATCGTCGCGATCAACAAGGACGAGGAAGCGCCGATATTCGAAGTCTCGGACATCGGGCTCGTGGGCGACCTGTTCAACGTCGTGCCCGCACTGACCGACGCGCTCGATTGATTCGCGGCGCCCGCAGGGGCGCCGCGACCAGAGTGCTTACAGGGCGTCGAGAATCGCCTCGGCCTTGCTGACTTCGAACTTGCCGGGTGCTTCGACCGCGACGTGAGTCGCGGTGCCGTCGTCGACAACAATCGCGAAGCGCTGCCCGCGCATGCCCATGCCGAAAGCGGTGCCGTCCATCTCGAGCCCGAGTGCACGCGCATACTCGCCGTTGCCGTCCGCGAGCATCATGACCTTGTCGCCGACGCCGCGGTCCTTGCCCCAGGCATTCATCACGAAGACGTCATTGACCGCCATGCACGCGATCGAGTCGACGCCCTTCGCCAGGATCTCGTCGGCGTGGTCGACGAATCCGGGAAGGTGATTCATCGAACAGGTGGGCGTGAACGCCCCCGGCACCGAAACCAGCACGACTTTCTTGCCCGCAAACAGGTCGTCGGTCGAGATTGCGCCGGGACCCGAATCGGTCATTACGCCGAACGTGCCGCCCGGCATCTTGTCTCCTGCTTGAATGGTCATTCCGTTCTCCTGGTTGGCTTTTGAGGCGAGGCCGGAAATCGGCCCGTTCAGAGCACGGAATGATAATCGTTGCCAGTGCCGGAGTCATGCGCGCGGCGGACATTTCGGTACCTGCCGATGTCGTCGCCCTTCCCTACGCCGTATAATGCGGCGCTTCTCAAGGAGACGACATGCATTTCTCACTGACCGAAGACCAGATCATGATTCGCGATGCGGCTCGCGAGTTCGCTCAAAACGAGATAGCGCCGGTAGCAGCCGCATTCGATCTCAGCGGCGAGTTCCCGGCGGCGACCATCAAGGCGGCCGCGGAACTCGGCTTCATGGGCATCGAGATTCCGGAGCAGTATGGCGGCTCGGGCCTCGATCCGATCAGCTATGCGCTGGTGATGGCGGAAATCTCGGCTGCGGATGCGGCGCACGGGACCATCGTCTCGGTCAACAACTCCCTGTTCGGCGTGCCGCTGCTCGAATTCGGCAGCGAGGAGCAAAAACAGAAATACCTGGTGCCGGTCGCGTCGGGGGAAGTTAACGGCGCCTACGCGCTGACGGAGCCGCAATCGGGCTCCGATGCCGGCTCGATGCGCGCCAGGGCGGTACTTTCCGACGACGGCAGCCATTACACGATCAACGGCAAGAAGTCCTGGATCACGTCCGGTCCGGTGGCGAAATACGTCGTCTTTTTCGCGCAGACGATCGGCGCTGACGGTGAGTCAAAAGGTATCAGCGCGTTCATGGTCGACGCCGAAGCCGACGGCTATATCCGCGGCAAGCTCGAGCCGAAGCTGGGCATCCGTGCATCGGCGACCTGTGAGATCGAACTCGAGGACTACCGCTGCCCGGTCGCGGACCGCATCGGCGCCGAGGGCCAGGGCTTCAAGATTGCAATGACCGTGCTGGACGCGGGCCGCGTCGGTATTGCCGCGCAGTCCCTCGGCATTGCGCAGGCAGCTTACGAAGCGTCGCTCGAGTACTCGCGGGAGCGCAAGGCGTTCGGCTCCGCCATCGGCAGTTTCCAGTCGATACAGAACAAGCTGGCCGACATGCGCACGCGCATCGAGGCCTCCCGGCTGCTCGTGATGCAGGCCGCGTGGGCAAAAGCCGAGTGCAGGAAGAGCGGGCAGAAGAACACCCTCAATGCCAGCATGGCCAAGCTGTTCGCATCCGAGACCGCGATGTGGGTGACCCACCAGGCGATCCAGATCCACGGCGGCATGGGCTACAGCAAGGAACTGCCGCTCGAGCGCTACTTCCGCGACGCGAAGATCACCGAGATTTACGAGGGCACCAGCGAGATCCAGCGCATGGTGATCGGGCGCCTGGAAACCGGGCTGCGGTAGGGGCGGATATCGAACCGCGATCCGGCATCGATCGCGCGCCGAGGCGCGCTCCTACAGCGATCTAGTAGTCGTTGTCGGCGACGTAAACGACGAGACCGTCGAGGGCATCGTTGACCTCGATCTGGCAGGTCAGGCGGCTGTTGGGCTGCCGCTCGAAGGCGGCGTCCAGCATGCTGTCTTCCATGTCGTCCATGGGCGGGAGCTTGTCCAGCCACGCTTCGTCGATGTAGCTGTGGCAGGTCGCGCAGGCGCAGGCGCCCCCGCACTCGGCAACGATCCCGGCGATACCGTTGTTGATGGCGCCTTCCATCACGGAGTAACCGTTCTCGACGTCCACTTCCCTGCGGCTGCCATCGCGTGAGATGTAAGTGATCCTCGCCATTTCGCTTCCGTGTCCAATTGCCAAAGCCGCGAACTATAGGGGCGTTGACCGGCCGAGGTCAACGCCCGCTGGCGTTTTCGGGGACTGCAGGTGCGCCGCCACGCGGCGCGCTGGCGTCAGAGCCGTTGCGTCTTCGCGCGGCGCGCCTCGACTTCCTTGCGCTTCTTTTCGGCTGCTTCCTGGGCGAGGCGAATCTGCTCGTTGCGCTCTATGTCCGCCTCGATGACGGTGATCCACTGCTGCGCGATCTTGCGGGAGCGCGGTGTCTTGGCCGCTTCGCGGAATGTATTGATGGCGGCCTGGTAACGGCCCAGGTTGTAGAGGCACATGCCGAGCGAGATCTGTGCATTGTCGGCATTCTTGAGCCCGCCTTTGCGCAGACCGGCCTCTACGGCGTCGACGCACTCCTTGTACTGGCCGAGGTTCAGGAAGGTATTGCCGAGACGCACGTCGAGCTCGCCATCGTCGCTGAGCCTCGCGGCCTCCTGCAGCGCCGGCACGGCACGCTCGTCCTCCATGGACAGCATCCACGCCTGCGACAGCAGGCGGTAGTTCTTCGCGTTCTTCGAAACCCGGCCGCCTTCCATTTCCTTCTCGAGCAGCGTGGCGGCCTTGTAGGGCACTTCGGCCTGCATGTAGAGCTGCGCCATGGTGACGAGCTCCGATTCCTTCGCCAGCATTCCCTGGTCGTGAGCGGCACCGTACGCGGCGATCAGGTTGTTGTCCTCGCCGAGCTCGGTGTAGGCGCCGGCGAGCGAGAACCAGTAGCGCGCCTTCGGCCAGTTCTCCAGCAGGATCTTCTGGATATCGCGGACCTGGCGGTAGTCCTCTTCCTGGAAGTAGGCGAAATTCAGCAGCACGTACCAGTCTTCCTTCACGGGCTTGTCCCGTTCCCGCGCTACCCGCATCGCGTTCTCGATCGGCTCGATCATCTCCTTGTAGCGCTGCAGCTGGTACAGGTTCTGCGCCTTGAGGATGAACGGCTCGGGTGCCGGGTTCGTCTCCATCGTGAACCAGCGATCGAGGGTCTGCAGCGCCTTCTGGTAATTCTCTTCCATGGTGTACAGCTGGGCGAGCGTGTACATGGTCTGCTTGCCCATCTGCGGCTCGAGACTGGGAATCGCGACCATCTTCTCGTACGTCCTGATCGCGTTCGGAATGTCTTCAATGTTGTAGTACACGAAGCCGATGTAATTGAGGACGTTGGCCTGCTCGTATTCCGTCAGCTTGTCGGGGTCGTACAGGCTGTTGAGGGCCCGTAGCGCGCCCTGGTAGTCCTTTGCATCGACCTGCTCCTGGGCCTTCTGGATCTTGTCGTAGACCTCTTTGCTGACCGCCTGCGCCTGCTTCGTCTTCTGCGCGTCGCGTTCCGCGCGCTCGTCGTCCTGCGCCAAGGCGCCGCCGGCAAGCAACGTCGCAGCAACGGCGAGGCAGATTTTCGGGGTGATTCGGCTCAATATGCTCATAGCGAATTCGTTCCTAAAGGTCGTTTGGTCCCGCCCGGTCCCCGAGGGTCCCTATTCCTCGATCTTGAACGTGATGCGTGTCTTGACGTTCGGCACTTCGACCGGCACGCCATCCACGACTCGTGGCTTGTACTTGAATTTCAGCACGGCCCGCTCGGCAGCGCGCTCGAACAAGCTGCTGGTCGAGTACACGACGACCGGGTCCTTCACCGTGCCCGTCGTGGTCACCGTAAACGACATGTCCACATAGCCCTCCAGCCCTCTGGACAATGCCCGCGCCGGGTAGACCGGGGCCACGCGCACGATGGGCAGGTAGTCGCCCTCGGCGATGTTCATCCCGGCGGGGCCGCCGATCGCCGCATCCGTCGCGACCGTGGGGGGCGCGACATTGATCGTCGGTGCCGTCGGGTCGACGTTGTCCATGTCCTGCGGCGGCGTCTCGGGCGGCATCTCGGGCGGCTTGGGCGGTTTTTCGGGCGTGAAGTCTTCGGTATTGAGCGACTCGTTGCGCTTCACGCGGACGAACTCGAGCTTGGCGCGGTCCCGGGGCTTGGTGAGCGCCTGTTTGCCCGTGGCAATGAGTACCTGCATCAGGAACAGCAGGCTCAAGGTGACCACGACTCCGATTACGATCGAAAATGCGTACCGGCCATACATGTTTCAACTCTCCTCTTTCTGGGACCCGTTGCCTGCCCGCTTTGTTCCTAGTCTTTTAGCGCGGAGATCGCGACGTTCGTCACCCCGGCCTGCTTCGCGGCCTCCATGACCACGACCAGCATTTCGTTGGTCGATTCCTCGTCCGCCTGGATCACGATCGAGCCCTTCGGGTTCTCGGCATGCAGTCGTTCGATCATGCCGCGCACCGCATTGGGGTCGGTCTGACGCCGGTCGATCCATATCTCGTCACCGGCACTGATAGCGATGAGAATGGCCGCGTCATCCTGTGATTCGGCGGTCGGCGCGTCGGGGCGATCGACATCGATGCCGGCTTCCTTGATGAACGACGCCGTGACAATGAAGAAGATCAGCATGATGAACACCACGTCCAGCATGGGCGTGAGGTTGATCTCGTTCTCTTCCTCGTCGCTTTTGAACATCTGATCTCTACGCATGGCCTTGTCCTGTAGTGATTTGCCGTGCAGCCAGCCAGCAAGACCCGCTCAGGTCGTGCTGTCCGCAAGCGAAATGTTGTAAACGCCGGCCTGGCGCGAGGCGTCCATGACCCAGACCAGCATCTTGTTCGTCGACTTCTTGCTGGCCTGGATAACGACGGAACCCTCCGGGTTCTCGGCATGCAGGCGTTCGATGTTGGCGCGCACGGCCCGTGGATCGATCAGGCGGCGATCGATGAATATCTGATCGTCCGCCGTGATCGCCACGAGGATGTTCGCGTCCTCGGGTTTCGTCTCGGTAACCGGAGCGTCCGGCCGGTTCACGTCGAGGCCCGCTTCCTTCACGAACGAGGCGGTGACGATGAAGAAGATCAGCATGATGAATACGACGTCGAGCATCGGTGTGAGGTTGATTTCGTTCTCTTCCTCGTCGCCGGCGCCAAATGAAAAATCATGTTTGCGCATTGCCGTCTTCCCCTAGTGATCCATCGTCAGCGAGTCTTCCAGGAAGTGCACTTCACGCTGCGCACGGCGGCTCAGTATCGTGACCAGCAACACCCCCGACAACGCGCCGACCATGCCGGCCATCGTGGGTATCGTGGCCTGGGATACGCCGGCCGCCATCGCGCGCACGTTACCGGAACCGGAGACCGCCATGACCTGGAACACGCTGATCATGCCCGTTACCGTGCCCAGCAGGCCGAGCAACGGGCACAAGGCGACGAACGTCTGGATCATCGGAATGTTCCTGTTGGTATCCATGCTGAAGCGTGAGATCAGCAGCTCGCGTATCTGGTGCGCGTTCCACGAACGGCGCTCGGAGCGCGATTCCCACTCGTCATGAATCTGCGTCGCCATGGTTCTCATCGAGGTGCGGAAATACAGCACCCGCTCCACGATGAGAACCCACATCAGGAAGATAACGACGGCTATCCAGTTCAACACGGGGCCACCGAGCTCCATGAAATCGCGGATGGCCTCGAAACTGTCAGTAAGCCAGAGCATGGGCTTTCTCCTAGTGCTTCGCCTCTGAGTGCTGAGCCACGAGCCCTGCGCTCTGCGACTGGAGAATGTTGATGACCTTGCGGCTCTGGCCGCTGACGATCGTGTGCAGCAGCACCATCGGGATAGCCACGACCAGCCCGAGTACCGTTGTCACGAGCGCCTGCGAGATACCGCCGGCCATCATCTTCGGGTCACCGGCGCCGTACAGCGTGATGACCTGGAAGGTCTTGATCATGCCCGTAACGGTACCCAGCAGTCCCATCAGCGGTGCCACGACCGAGATGACCTTGATCAACAGCAGGCCCTTGGTAAGGCCCGGCATTTCCTTCAAAGCCGCCTCGCTGAGCTTGAGCTCGATGGTTTCGGTATCGGCGTTCCTGTTGCTCTCGTAAGCCGCCAGCACCCGGCCCAGCGGATTGTCGGTGCTCGCCGTGTCGCGCTTCAGCTGCGCGGCGACCTTGCGGCTGGCGCTGGTGAGGCCGATAAAGCGCACGATCGCAATGAGCAGGCCGATGAGGCCGAGGATAATGATCGCGTAGCCGACGTAACCACCGGCGTTGACCTGGTCCATCAGCGTCGGGGATTCGACGAGCAGTGCCAGGATACCGCCGCGGGTAATGTCGACGCCGAGCGTCACGGGCGACTCCGTCGCGGCAGCGAATTCCATCGCGGAATTCGTGAAGCGCGACTGTTCGGGCTGGCGCTGCAGTTCGCTGACGCGTTCGGTGCCCGGGTCATACTGCAGGTAGCCGACCGGACCCGTGATGTTGAACGCGCCGGCGCGTGCGATCGACATCTGCGTCTCTTCGCCGTTCGCGAGCGTGACCGCGTGATCGAAGCGCACGTTCCTGCCGGTCTCAGTGATTTCTCGCTGCAGTTCGAACCAGAGGCGCTCGATATCCTCGATCGACGCGAGCGAATTCGCACCGGCCATCTTGCTGCCGAGCTCGACCAGGAACTCACTGCGACCCGGGAACTGGATGTTGGTCAGCGAGTTCTCGAAGCGGCCCTGTGCGTCGCCGGCGACCGTCTGCAGAACGCCGAAGAGCTCCTTCATGGCGCCGAGCCGTTCGTCAAGTGCGGCACGCGCTGCGACGATGTCAGCCTGCTGGGTTTCAAACAACTGCTCGAGGCGTTCGCTCTCCTGCTCCTGGCGGTTGCGCTCGGCGCGTGCCTGGTTCAGGAGGTTCTGCTGTTCGTTCTTGCGGCGTGCGAATTCCGCTTCGCGCTGCCGGGATTCCTGCGAATCGCGGGCCTGGCCCTGCTGGATGAGCTTGAGGAGCTGCTCCATCGTGGGCGCCGAGTCCTGCGCCTGAACGGTTCCGGCTCCGAGAACAAGCAGGCCGGCGGCAATAATAGTCGTGATGCGTTTCATTATTGTGCCTCCGTCGGAGCGCTAACAGGCACCAGGATCAGCTCCGGTGCGATCAGCTGATTGGCAATGCGCAGACCCTTGCGAACCTCGTTGCGCGCACTGTCGTCCAGCACCCACTGCCGTGACTCGTTGTCCCAGCGGCCGGTGATGTTGGTGTCCTCGGACTGGAAGTACAGCCCGACGCGCCCGACCCGCAGCATGTTGTAGTCTCGGGTGGTGCCGTCCTCGAGAGTGAGCGACTGCTTGTAGGGCTCGATGGTGACGCCGTAGTCCATCTCGATCTGGAAGGCTTCCATGACCTTGCGGAATTTCTCGGCGACGCTCACGTCGGAGCGCTCCATGATGTCCTTCAGGTTCTGGATACGCTCGCTGCGCTCCTCCATCAGGAACGGGATATCGAGTGCGATCGACTGCTCCAGGCCGTCGATCATGCGTTCCATCAGCGGGAAGATCTGCCGGTTGATGACATCGACCTGGTCCATGGACAGGGAGATGTCCTCGAGTACCGCCTTCTGACCTTCCGTCTGCGCCCCCATGAGGCGGTTGTAGACCTTGAGGCCGTCGATTTCCTTGTTTATCGCCCGGTACTGGTCTTCCAGCGAACGCGTACCCTCAACGATAGTGTTGATTCGTTCCTGTGACTGCTGAGCCAGGTTTAACCGCCGCAGCTCTGCCTGCAAGACCTGATCGACGGATTGGGCGAAAACGCTGCCGGACAGGGTGACGACTGCAGTTGCAAGCACTGCAATGCTCACGCTCCGGCTGCTATTCATGCACCGTTTCATGGACGCTCCTTAAAGGTCGTTTTTGTCTAATGTTCTCGGAGAGGGATGCAATGTATCCGCTGAATACCTGCAATGGTGAGGACAGGTATCGCATGATACGATCCCGCCCGCGCCCGCGGCCCTCTCCACCTTTGCCGCGGCGTTGAAAATTCGGGCCCTTATATTCTCTGCTCGTTGTTGGCCACCCGGAACTTTTGTGATCCGGTATCCCCGCCTGTTATTTCCGTTGTGACTTCAGGTCCTGAAGCTACGGGCGCCAAGAATAACATAAGCGCCGTGGATCGCCAGCCCATCAACAACATAAAGCCGCAGCACCGAATGCCGCCGCCCGAGGAGCGAGCGGATGGCTACGATGTTGCCGCTTGCACCGTCACGATTCGGTCAGGGCAACAGCCGGTTGCTGCGCAGGATCGAGCCGCGGCTTTAGTAACACAAGTAACTGAATTGTCGAAAGTTGACATCGGCAGGGGGTTGCAACATGATCGCCGCATGATGACGTTGCGCGCATGCCGGATCGCCCGGGACGGACTGCACGGTTCGCGGCTTCCGCTCGTGCTTCTTACGAGGAGCCACGGCGGGTAGCGCGTATCCTGACAATGGAAATCGTAAGCCCCGCATCCGCCACGGATTGTGGGGTTTTTTTTGACTGGCAAGATCTCTGAGGAAGCGAAACGATGAAGATGTATTCAGAAGCGGACGTCGACGCCACCTGCCTGGCCGACCGCCAGGTAACGATACTGGGCTATGGCAGCCAGGGGCGTGCTCACGCGCTGAATCTGAAAGACAGCGGCTTCAATGTCGTCATGGGCCTGCGGCGTGACGGCGCCAGCTGGGCGCAGGCCGAGGCGGACGGCCTCGCGGTCATGGAGCCTGCGGCGGCTGTCCGCGACGCCGCCATCGTCGCCTTCCTCACGCCCGACATGGTGCAGAAAAGCCTCTACGCCGCCGTCATCGACAACATCCCGAAAGGGGCGGCGCTGCTGTTCGCGCATGGCTTCGCCGTGCACTTCGGCCAGGTCGAGCCGCGCCCCGACCTCGACGTCGTGCTGATTGCCCCCAAGGGCCCCGGCGGCCTGGTCAGGCGGCAGTATGAAGAAGGTCACGGCGTGCCCTGCCTCGTCGCGGTGCACCAGGACGCCACCGGCAACGCACTGAACCTGGCCCTCGCCTATGCCGCGGGCATCGGTGGTGCCCGTGCCGGTGTCATCGAGACCACCTTTGCCGAGGAAACGGAGACCGACCTGTTCGGCGAACAGGCCGTACTGTGCGGGGGCGCGACGGAACTCATCGTCGCGGGCTTCGAGACGCTCGTCGAGGCCGGCTACCAGCCGGAGGTGGCGTACTACGAGGTCATGCACGAGCTGAAGCTCATCGTCGACCTGCTGCACGAAGGCGGGCTGCGCAAGATGCACAAGTTCATCAGCGACACGGCGGCCTACGGCGACATGATCAGCGGGCCGCGCGTGGTGGACGCGAACTCGCGCAAGCAGATGAAAGCCGTTCTCCGGGATATCCAGGACGGCACGTTCGCGCGCAACTGGATCGCCGAGAACGAGGCCGGCATGCCCGAGTTTAAGCGCATGATGAAGGCCGATCTCGAGCACCCCATCGAGAAGGTCGGCGCGGCGCTGCGCGGCCGCATGGATTGGCTCGAGGAGTAATCGGGTCCCGGCAACCGGCAGAGGAGATTTGAATGTCTGCTGAGCGAGTTCGAATTTTCGACACGACACTGCGCGATGGGGAACAGGCACCCGGCTGCAGCATGACCCTGCGCGAGAAGCTGCGGGTCGCGAAAGCGCTGGCCGAGCTGAACGTCGACATCATCGAAGCCGGCTTCCCGGCGGCCTCGCCGGGCGATTTCGAGTCCGTGAAAGCGATCGCCGACGCGAACTTCGGTCCGGTCATCTGCGGACTCGCACGTTGTCACCCGAACGACATCGAGAAGGTCCACGCGGCCGTCAGGGGCGCGCCGCGGCATCGCATCCACGTCTTCGTGGCCACGAGTGCCATTCATCGCGAGCACAAGCTCAAGATGGCCAAGGAAGAGATCATCAGGAGCGCCGTGGGCGCCATCACGATGGCCCGCGAACTCTGCGACGACGTCGAGTTCTCGCCGGAAGATGCATCGCGCACGGAGCTTTCCTACCTCGCGGAAGTCGTGTCCGCCGCGATCGAGGCCGGCGCGACGACGGTGAATATCCCCGACACGGTCGGTTACACCGTGCCGGGCGAATTCGACCGCCTGTTCCGCTATCTCAAGCAGCACGTGGCCGGCATCGACGACATCACGCTGTCGGTGCACTGCCACGACGATCTCGGCATGGCGGTTGCCAACAGCCTCGCCGCGGTATCGGCCGGCGCGCGGCAGGTCGAATGCACGATCAACGGCATCGGCGAACGCGCCGGCAACTGCAGCCTCGAGGAAGTCGTCATGGCGCTCAGGACCCGCGGCGAGTTCTTCGACCTCGACACGGCAATCGACACCACCCGCCTCTACCCGACATCGCGACTCGTATCGAGCATCACCGGCATGCACGTGCCGCGTAACAAGGCGATCGTCGGTGAGAATGCCTTTGCGCACGAGGCCGGCATCCACCAGCACGGCATGCTGCAGCATGCGTCGACCTACGAGATCATGCGTCCCGAGGACGTCGGCATCAGCCGTTCGAACCTGGTGCTCGGCAAGCACAGCGGCCGCCACGCGTTTCGCGACCGGGTCCGGGAACTCGGCTTCGACCTGGACGAGTTCGAGACCAACCGTGCGTTCCAGGAATTCAAGAAGCTGGCCGACCGCAAGAAAGACGTCTACGACAGCGACATCGAGGCGATCGTCATGAATGCCGACAGCCTGTCGCCCGGGCCGTGGTCGCTCGCCTCGCTGCAGGTCAATACCCGCACCGGCGAGGACGCCGCGGCCGACGTCACCCTGCGCGGCGAGGACGGCGGCGAAGCCAGCGGCAAGGCGCAGGGCGACGGCCCGATTGCCGCGGCTTTTCATGCACTCGAGCAAGCCACGGGCGTGCAGCTCGTGCTGCGCAACTTCGAGGTGCACAGCACCTCCGTGGGCGAGGATGCGCAGGGCGAGGTCACCGTCACGGTCGAACACGACGGCGCGAGCTATCGCGGCCACGGCACCAGCGTGGACATCGTCGAGGCCGGCGCGAGAGCGTACCTCGAGGTGATCAACCGGGTGTTGCGCCGGCTGTCCGGCGAGACGGCATCGCGGCCGCGCCCGGGGACCTCCCGGGCGACGATCTGACGACCGGCGGGATGGCCGTGTCGGACGCCAGGACACTGTTCGAGAAGGTCTGGGACGAGCATGTCGTCGTGCCGGAAACAGCGGACACGCCGGCGGTACTCTATATCGACCTGCACCTTGTTCATGAAGTCACCACGCCGCAGGCCTTCGCCCTGCTGCGCGAACGCGGCCTGGCCGTGAGGCGTCCGGACCTCACACTCGCCACCATGGACCACTCGACGCCGACGACGCCGGTGTCGAGCTTCCGCGACCTCGCGGTCGTCGGCGAGGGCGCCGCCAACCAGATCCGGCAGATGGAAGAGAACTGCCGCGAATTCGGTATCGAACTCTACGGGTTCGGCAGCGAACAGCGCGGCATCGTGCACGTCATCGGCCCGGAACTCGGTGCCAGCCAGCCGGGCAAGACCATCGTCTGCGGCGACAGCCACACCAGCACGCACGGCGCTTTCGGCGCCCTCGCCTTCGGCATCGGCACGACGGAAGTCGGTCACGTCCTGGCAACGCAGTGCCTGCTGCAACGCAAGCCGAAATCGCTCGCGGTCGACGTGGACGGGCGCCTGCCGGCGGGCGTCACCGCCAAGGACGTCATCCTCGCCATCATCGGCCGCATCGGGGTCGACGGCGGCACGGGTCACGTCATCGAGTACCGCGGCGAGGCGATCCGTGCGCTCGACATGGAGGGACGCATGACGATCTGCAACATGTCGATCGAGGCCGGCGCCCGCGCGGGCCTCATCGGTCCCGACGAAACCACCTTCGAGTACCTCGCCAACCGGCCGCGCGTGCCGCGCCGCGACGCCTGGGATGCCGCGCTGCGCCGCTGGCGGGCGCTGTGCACCGATGAGGATGCGCGCTTCGACCGCACCGTCAGCATCGACGCGACGACGCTGCAGCCGATGGTCACGTTTGGCACCAATCCCGGCATGGTCGTCGGGGTCAACGACCCCGTACCCGAGGCGCACGACGCGAGTTTTCGCAAGGCACTCGATTACATGCAGGTGACGCCGGGCAAACCGATGTCGGAGAACCGTGTCGACGTCGTGTTCGTCGGCAGCTGCACCAACGGCCGGCTGTCCGACCTGCAGGAGGCGGCCGCGATTCTCGCGGGGCGCAAGGTGGCGGACGGTGTGCGCATGCTCGTGGTGCCCGGCTCGCAGCAGGTGAAACGGCGCGCGGAGGAACTCGGCCTGCACCGGGTATTCACCGCGGCCGGCGCGGAGTGGCGCGAGTCGGGCTGCTCGATGTGCCTCGGGATGAATGGTGACACCGTCGCCGCCGGGCAGCTCAGCGTGAGCACCAGCAACCGCAACTTCGAAGGCCGCCAGGGCATCGGCGCACGCACCGTGCTCGCGAGCCCGGCGACGGCAGCGGCGTCGGCGGTGCTGGGCCATGTCGCCGACCCGCGCAGCCTGACCTGACGAGCCGACCATGGATGCACTCACCACCCTGACATCTCGCACCGTCGTCCTGCCGATTCGCGACATCGATACCGACCAGATCATCCCCGCGCGCTTCCTGACGACGACGACCCGCGACGGCCTGGGCGCCGCCCTGTTCCACGACCTGCGCTACAACCGGGATGGCGGCGAGCGACGCGACTTCCCGCTCAACGATCCCGCGAGCCGGGACTGCGCGATCCTCGTCGCCGGCAACAACTTCGGTTGCGGGTCGTCGCGGGAGCACGCGCCCTGGGCCCTGCTCGACTACGGCATCCGGGCCGTTATAGCGACCGAGTTCGCGGATATTTTCAAGAATAATGCATTAAAAAACGGCCTGTTGCCGATCATTGTTGATGCAGTTACACATGCCTGGCTGGTCGCCAATCCGGGCGTCGAGCTGCAGATCGACGTGGTGGCCTCGCAGCTGACGCTGCCCGATGGCCGCGTCGTCGACTACCCGATCGACGCGTTCGCCCGCTATTGCCTGACGCAGGGCATCGACCAGCTCGGCTACCTGCGGCAACAGGCGGACGCCATCGCGAAATTCGAGGAGGCGCGCCCATGGAAGCCATGATCACGGTGCTCCCGGGCGACGGGATCGGTCCCGAGGTCGCCGCCGCCGGCCGCGCGGTGCTCGAGCGGATCGCGGCGCGTCACGGCCACCGCTTTCAATTCAGCGAGCAGCTGATCGGCGGGGCCGCGATCGATGCCGTCGGCGAGCCCCTGCCCGCCGGCACGGTGGCGAGCTGCGAGGACAGCGACGCGGTGCTGCTCGGTGCCGTCGGCGGCCCGAAATGGTCCGACCCCAACGCGCCGGTGCGGCCGGAACAGGGCCTGCTCGGCTTGCGCTCGGTACTCGGCGTGTTCGCGAACCTCAGGCCGGTGACGATCTATCCCGAACTCGCCGGCGCATCGCCGCTCAGGCCCGAGATTCTCGAGGGCGTGGATATCGTCGTCGTGCGCGAGCTCACGGGCGGCATCTACTTCGGCGCCAAGACGCGCGACGCCTGGTCGGCGACCGACCTGTGCCGTTATCACGTCCACGAGGTCGAACGTATCGTGCGCGTCGCCGCCCGACTCGCGCGCCGCCGCCGCGGCAAGCTCTGCTCGATCGACAAGGCCAACGTCCTGGAGACCTCGCGGCTGTGGCGCGACGTGACCGACCGCGTAATGGCCGCCGAATTCCCGGATATCGAGCTCGAAACCCTGCTGGTCGATGCCGCGGCCATGCACCTGCTCAGCCGCCCGTCGGATTTCGACGTGATGGTCACGGAAAACATGTTCGGCGACATCCTCACCGACGAAGCGTCGATGCTGGCGGGGTCCCTCGGGATGCTGCCGTCAGCCTCGCTCGGCGAGAGTACCCGTGGCCTGTACGAGCCGATTCACGGCTCCGCCCCCGACATCGCCGGACAGGGTATCGCCAATCCCTGCGGCACGATCGCCAGTGCCGCGATGCTGCTGCGCCACAGCCTCGGCCTCGAGGAAGAAGCCGCGGCCGTCGAGCAGGCGATCGCGCAGGTCATCCGTGACGGCGGCCGCACGGCCGACATCGCGACCGCGGGCCAGGAGACACTCGGCACCGCCGGGATGACCGACGCGATCCTGGCCAGGCTTGCCTAGCCGCCTGCCGGACTCCGGGTCATCTACTGCGGCGGCTGGCGGAACAGCGCCCGCACTTCCTCGTGCGGCATCGCCGCGACCCGGAACCCCGACGCGCCGACCACCGTCTCGGCCGCCGCCATCGAGTTGACGATCGCCTCCTCCGTTGCTTCGACGGCAGCCGTGAACACGGCGGTCAGCGCATTGTTCGGGTATGCCGCGACGTCCGCGAAGGCCGACTCGTCCACGCGCCCCTGGTTGGCGGTCGAGAACGCCACGAAGATATCGCCCGAACCGGCGGTGCTCACCGCACCGAGCCGGCCCAGCGCGAGTGACGGCCGCTTGGCGACGCGTGCGAGCTGGTGCGGCAGCAGCGGCGCGTCGGTCGCCACGATCACGATGATCGAGCCGTCGCGCGTCGCGCCGGGCGCCCGCGCCGCCGTGAATGCGTCGCAGTAGGGATAGGAGGCGTCGTGACGCGCGATCGTGCTGTCCGTATAGCAGTGCTTACCGACCGGCAGCAGGTGGTCGACGCGCCGTCCGCCGAGCCTCAGTTCGTCGCCGTCCCAGTTGTAATTGCACTGCACCAGCACCCCGAGCGTGAAGGTCCGCCCGCCGGCATCGAAACGACGCGACGCGGTGCCGATGCCGCCCTTGAAGCCGTTGCAGACCATGCCGGTGCCACCGCCCACCGCACCTTCGCGAACCGCACCGCCACGGGCCGCGCGCATGGCTTCGAGCGCATGGGCACGGGTGACGTGGAAGCCGTTGATGTCGTTGAGCGCACCGTCGTAGGTCTCGGCGACCACCGGTGCATGCCAGTCGGCGGACCAGCCCTTGTCCACCATCCATGACACGGCCGCGTCGCGCACGACGCCGACGCTGTGCGTGTTGGTGATGGCGATCGGGCCGTCGATGATGCCGCGCTCCGCGAGCCAGGTCGTACCGGTCATCTCGCCGGAGGCATTGAGCGTAAACCAGCCGGCGAACACACCTTCGGTCGCATCCCTGCCACGGGGGTGAACGACCGTGACGCCGGTGCGCACCGGGCCTTCGCCGGCCACGAGCCTGCCCTCGCCTTCGAACAGGGTCACCTGGCCGACCTCGACGCCGGCCACGTCCGTGATCGCGTTCAGGGCGCCCGGCCGGCCCCCGAAGGGAATGCCCAGGTCACGTGCCCGGGTAACGTCGGCGCTCGCCGCATGGGTAACGGCGAGGCCGCCGAGGAGAACCGCCAATATCGCGTTGCCGCCGACAAACGTGCGCATGACCAGGCGCCTCCAGCCAAAGCCGCAATCTAGCCGAAAACGGCCACCGGTTCCGGTTTTTGCGTCGCCCTGGCCGCGGCCAGGGCCCGCAGCACGTCGTCCGCCAGATCGTCGCCCGCTTCGAGACCGACCGACAGCCGGATGAGGCCCTGGCCGATGCCGGCCGCCCGCAGCGCTTCTGCGCTCACCGGCGCATGGGTCATCGACGCCGGGTGGCACACCAGGCTCTCGACGCCGCCGAGCGACTCGGCGAGCGAGAAGTAACGCAGGTTGTCGACGAAGGCCCGCACCGCGTCCTCGCCGCCATCGAGTTCGAAGCTGATCATGCCCCCGAAGCCGCTCTGCTGGCGCCGCGCAATCGCATGCCCCGGGTGCGATTCGAGCCCCGGGTAATAGACCCGCCGAACGCCATCCTGCGCGTCGAGGAGCCGCGCCAGAATCGTCGCCGTCTCCTCGTGCTGGCGCATCCGCACCTGCAGCGTGCGCAGGCCACGCAGCGTCAGGAAGCTGTCGAACGGCGCGCCGGTGGCGCCGATGCAGTTGGCCCACCAGCTGAGCTCCTCGGCCAGTTCCGTTGTCGCCGCCACCAGCGCACCGCCGACGACGTCGCTGTGGCCGTTGATGTACTTGGTCGTCGAATGCACCACGATGTCGGCGCCGAGCGCGATCGGTTGCTGCAACGCCGGCGACAGGAACGTGTTGTCCACGGCGTACAGCGCGCCACAGGCCTTCGCGAGCGTCGCGACCTTTTCGATATCGACGATTCGCAGCAACGGGTTCGACGGCGTTTCCGTGAGGATCAGCCGCGGCTTGCGGGCACAGGCCTCGGCCAGCGCACGTTCGTCCGTCTGGTCGACGAACAGGACCTCGAAGTGACCTTTGCGCCCGAGCGCCTCGTAGAGTCGGTAGGTGCCGCCGTAGCAATCGTGGGGCACGACGAGCAGGTCCCCCGGCTCCAGCAGCTGCACCATCACGTTCAGCGCCGCCATTCCCGATGCCGTGACGACCGCGGCCGCGCCGCCTTCGAGCGTCGCCAGCGCCTCGCCGAGCGCATCGCGGGTCGGGTTGCCGGAGCGCGTGTAGTCGTACTCGCGCTTCTGTCCGAAACCTGCAAACGCGTAATTCGAGGACAGGTGCAACGGCGGCACGACGGCGCCGTGCTGCGTGTCCGACTCGATGGCCGTGCGCACCGCGCGCGTGGTCCTGGAAGCTTCTGAAGTCATGTTCGGTCTCCGCTGAACGTTCCAATGGCAAAACTTCTCATCGGAACCCTGCGGGACCGCAAGGGAGGGTGTCGTGCCCTTCTGCTGCGCCTTCGGCAGCGCGTTGCAACGACACTCATCTCTCGGAGGTATCGCCTCCGCAGGAGTTGGCACCTTTTCAGGATGGTTAGTCCCGAAGGTTGCCCCGGCTTCAAAGGGCCTTTCCCTCAGCCGGTCTCGATGAGTACGGCGCAGTGTAGGGTCCGCGGCGACCGGGCGTCAAGCGATTCGCGACGACTTTGGTCGAAAATAGTAAGTTTCAACAGTAACTTGCGTGTCGGGGCCGGGCCCGGTGCAGACGGGGGTTGCCTTCTGCAGGTCGATGTATTAGCGTATTAACGCGTTAATACATTGGTACAGCGATGAAACCCAACCGGCAGGAAAGCGACCGCCAGCAGGCGCGCAACGAGGAAGCCCTGTTCCGGGCGATCGTGAGCCTGCGGGATACCACGGAATGCGGCAACTTCCTGCGCGACCTGTGCACGCCCGCCGAGCTCCAGGCGCTCGTCGACCGCTGGCACGTGGTCGAACTCCTGCAGCAGGGCCTGCCCTACCGGCGTATTCACGACCTCACGGGTGTCAGCGTCACGACCATCGGCCGCGTCGCCCGTTTCCTGACCGACGGTTTCGGCGGCTACCAGGCCGCGCTGGACCGGACCGGCGTCAACGGCGGCAAAGGCTCGCACTAAGGAATGGATCCCATGGACACCAGCAAGCGGCGCATCAAGATCGCGGTGCAGAAGACCGGCCGCCTCACCGACCACTCGCTCGACCTGCTCGAGCGCTGCGGCCTCAAGTTCACGAAGAGCAAGGACCAGTTGTTCTGCTTCGGCGAGAACATGCCGATCGACCTGTTGCTGGTCCGCGACGACGACATACCGGGCCTCGTGGCGGACGACATCTGCGACCTCGGGATCGTGGGCCTGAACGTGGTCGAGGAGAAGCGCCTGGGCCGTGCGTTCGAAGGCCGGGAGACGCTGTTCGATCGCGTCTACGACCTCGACTTCGGCCATTGCCGGCTGTCCATCGCGGCACCGGACGAGACCGCCTACGTCGGTCTCGAATCACTGAAAAATAGTGTTATTGCAACCA
Source organism: uncultured Gammaproteobacteria bacterium (assembly GCA_963712755.1). GTDB lineage: Bacteria > Pseudomonadota > Gammaproteobacteria > Steroidobacterales > Woeseiaceae > UBA1847. The sequence goes on from CAVQIY010000006.1 coordinate 74,351, forward strand.
GTTACGTGTCATTGTTGCGAGACTTTCTGGAACGCAACCGCATCGACGCGCGGATCGAGTACTTTTCGGGCGCCGTCGAGATCGCGCCCAAGCTCGGCAAGGCCGACTTCATCTGCGACCTGGTCTCCACGGGCAGCACGCTGGCGGCCAACGGCCTCAGCGAACGCGAAGTGCTGCTGCAGAGCGAGGCCGTCATCATCCAGACGCGCGCACCCCTGCCCGAGGACAAGCAGCAACTGGTCGAACGGATCCTGCAGCGCCTCGACGGCGTGCTGCAGGTCCACGAAAGCAAGTACATCATGCTGCACGCACCGCGCTCGGCACTCGACGAGATACGCAGGCTGCTGCCCGGCAGCGAGGCGCCGACCGTCATTCCGCTGGAGGGCACCAACGACAAGGTCGCCGTGCATGCCGTGTGCCGCGAGAACGTTTTCTGGGAGACGCTCGAGAACCTGAAGGCCGCAGGCGCCAGTTCATTGCTGGTGCTCCCGGTCGAGAAGATGCTGGCCTGAGTCATGCCATTGCAACGCGCCCGATGGAATGCCCTCGATGCCGCCAGCCGGCAGTCGCTGCTGCGGCGCCCCGCCGTGGAAGACGACGCCGCGATCCGGGAGGCGGTGCGCAAGATCGTCGCCGACGTCAAGCACAGGGGCGACGCGGCGCTGCGCGAACTGACGGCGCGACTCGACCGTGCCGAGCTCGACGACCTGCGGGTATCGAGCGCGGAGATGGACGCCGCGGTCGGCCTGTTGCCCGGGAAGGCGATCGACGCGATCGACCTCGCCATCAATAACGTGCGCAGCTTCCACGCCGCGCAACAGCCGCCCGACGTACTGGTCGAGACCATGCCCGGGGTCCGCTGCGAGCGCGTGAGCCGTCCGATCGACGCCGTCGGCCTGTACGTACCGGCGGGAACGGCACCCCTGCCCTCGGCCGCCATCATGCTCGCGGTGCCCGCCGCGATCGCCGGTTGTGGCACGCGGATCGTCTGTACGCCGCCGCGACCGGATGGCCGAGCCGATGCCGCTGTCGTCGTCGCGTCGGTGCGCGCGGGCGTCACCGATATCTTCAAGATCGGCGGCGCACAGGCGGTTGCCGCCATGGCCTACGGCACGGCGAGCGTGCCCAGGGTCGGCAAGATCTTCGGCCCCGGGAACGCCTGGGTGACCTGCGCGAAATCGGTGGTGTCGTCGGACCCGGACGGCGCGGCGATCGACATGCCGGCGGGACCGTCTGAAGTGCTGGTCATCGCGGACCATTCGGCGTCGCCCGAATTCGTCGCCTCCGACCTGCTGTCGCAGGCCGAGCACGGCGTCGATTCGCAGGTCGTACTGGTGACGACCAGCGATGCGCTGGCCGATGCCGTCGAGGCGGAGATCGAGGCGCAGCTCGAGTGCCTTTCGCGGGCGGATATCGCGCGCGGCTCGCTGCAGCATGCGCGGGTGGTGGTCGTCGACGATCTGCGGTCCGCGGTCGAGGTAAGCAACGCTTACGCGCCCGAACACCTGATCCTGCAATGCCGCGACCCACGGGCACTGTTGCCCGCGATCAGCAACGCGGGCTCGGTGTTCGTGGGCGAATGGACCCCGGAGTCGGTCGGCGATTACTGCAGCGGCACCAACCACGTGCTGCCGACCTACGGTTACGCGCGCAGCTACAGCGGCCTCAGCCTCGACCAGTTCATGCGCGGCATGACGGTGCAGGAACTGACCCGCGATGGGCTCGCCGGCCTGTCCGACGCGGTCGTCACGCTCGCGGGCCTCGAAGGCCTCGACGCGCATGCGGCCGCGGTTACGCGGCGACTGCGAGGCCGGTCGTGACCATCGCCGAACTGGCAAGACCCGAATTGCGGGAGTTGCAGCCCTACGAGGCGGCGCAGCAGGTCGACGACACGATTCGCCTGAATGCGAACGAGGCGCCCTGGAGCAGCAGCGCGGACCACTTCCGCCGGCCGCTGAACCGCTATCCGGAGATCCGTCCGGCGCGGCTCGCACGCGCGCTCGGCGACTATTTCCGCTGCGACCCCGCGCGGCTGCTGGTGACGCGCGGCACCAGCGAGGCGATCGACCTGCTCATCCGCGCCTTCTGTCGCGAAGGCCGGGACAATATCGTCACCACCGCGCCAACGTTTTCGATGTACGCGCATTACGCGACGGTCCAGGGTGCGGCGCACCGTGCCGTCGCGACGCGGCCCGCGGACGATTTCGCCATCGACACCGACGCAATACTGGCCGCCTGCGACGACCGCACGCGGCTGGTGTTCGTCTGCTCGCCGAACAACCCGACGGGCACCCTCGTGTCGCGCGCGGCCCTCGTCGACCTCCTCGAGCGGCGCGGCGACCGTTCCGCCATCGTCGTCGACGAGGCCTACGTCGAGTTCTCCGGCGAGGCGTCGGCGGTCGAACTGCTCGACCGCTATCCGAACCTGGTCGTGCTACGCACGCTGTCGAAAGCGCTGGCGTTTGCCGGTGCGCGCTGCGGCGCCGTGATGGGGCCGGCCGACGTGATCCGCATCCTCAATGCGATCCAGGCGCCTTATGCGATGGCCACGCCGGTCGTCGAATGCGTCGAGGACGCATTGCAGTCTGCGGCCATCGACGCCGCCAGGGGCCGCATCGCCGAGATCGTCGCCGAGCGCGAACGGCTCATGGCGGCGATGGCAACATTCGCTTGCGTCGACAAGGTCTGGCCGAGCGCGGCGAACTTCTTCCTGGTCAGGGTTCGGGACGGCCAGGCGGTCATGCGCGAAGCGCGCGACATCGGCATCCTGCTGCGCGATTTCGGCAGGAGCCTGCCCGATTGCATCCGCATCACCGTGGGCGAGCAATCCGAGAACGAGCGCCTGCTCGCGCTGTTCGCCGCGATCGACAAGGGTGCCTCATGACGATGAAAGTGCTGTTCATCGACCGCGACGGGACGCTCATCGAGGAGCCTCACGACAACCAGGTGGACTCGCTCGACAAGGTCCGGCTGGTGCGCGGCGTGATCCCCGCCCTGCTCGAGCTCGCGAACCACGGCTACCGCTTCGTCATGGTCAGCAACCAGGACGGGCTCGGCACCGAGTCGTTCCCGCTCGAGCATTTCGAAACCTGCCACCGGCACGTGGTCGCGCTGTTCGAGTCGCAGGGGATTACCTTCGACGAGACGTTCATCTGCCCGCACTTCGACGGCGACGGTTGCGACTGCCGCAAGCCGCGCACGGGACTGCTCACGCGTTTCCTCGCCCGCAACCACCTCGACAGCGCGAGGTCCGCCGTCATCGGCGACCGCAAGACGGATCTCGAACTTGCCGAGCGTCTCGGGCTGCGCGGCTTCCTGGTGGACCCGGACGCTTCTTTCGAGACCAGCTGGGCCGGGATCGTCGCCGCGCTGTGTGCCGGCCAGCGGACGGCCGAGGTCGAGAGGACCACCCGGGAAACGACCATCCGCGCGCGGGTCAACCTCGACACGGCGGGGCGGATCGAGGTGCAGACCGGCATCGGCTTCTTCGATCACATGCTCGAACAGATTGCGAAGCACGGCGGCTTCAGCCTCGTACTGCGGTGCGACGGCGACCTGCATGTCGACGAGCATCACACCGTCGAAGACGTGGCGATCGTACTCGGCAGCGCGCTGCGCGAGGCCCTCGGCGACAAGCGTGGTATCGGGCGCTACGGTTTTCTCCTGCCCATGGACGAGAGCGCGGCGACGGTCGCGCTCGACCTGTCGGGGCGCGCGAGCTTCGTCTTCGAAGCCCCGTTTCCGCGCGAGACCGTGGGCGAGATGTCGACCGAGATGGTGAGCCATTTCTTCCGCTCGCTGGCCGACTCGCTCGGTGCGGCGCTGCACGTCTCGGTCAGGGGCGAGAACACGCACCACATGGTCGAAGCCTGTTTCAAGGGTGTCGGCCGCAGCCTGCGGCAGGCGATCCGGCAGGACGGTGCGGAACTGCCGACGACCAAGGGAACGCTGAGCTAGCATGGCAGGATCCGTTGCCATCATCGATAGCGGCGGTGCCAATATCGCGTCGCTGCTGTTCGCACTGGAGCGGCTAGGCTTCGACGCCAGTCTCACGACCGACGCCCGCTCGATCAGGCGCGCAGACCGGGTCATCCTGCCGGGCGTCGGCGCTGCAGCCGATGCCATGCAGCGGCTGCGGGACAGCGGCCTCGTGGACGTGATCCGCGCGCTGCAGCAGCCGGTGCTCGGCATCTGTCTCGGCATGCAGTTGCTCGCCGACGCCTCGGAGGAAGAGGACGTCGACTGCCTCGGCATCATTCCCGGCGTGGCGCGACGCCTGCCCGTGGCCGAGGGTTTCCCGGTACCCAACATGGGCTGGTGCCCGGTCACGCGCGTGGCGGCTACACCGTTGCTGGATGGCATCGACGACGGCAGCTACTTCTATTTCGTTCACAGCTATGCCCTGCCCCCGTCGGCGTTCACGTTGGCGACGGCGGACCACGCCGGGGCGTTCTCGGCCGTCGTCGGGCGCGACAACTTCGTCGCCGCGCAATTCCACCCGGAGCGTTCCTCGGCCGACGGTGCGCGCCTGCTGCGCAACTTCCTGGAGCTGCGGCGGTGAAGATCATCCCGGCCATCGACCTGCACGAGGGCAAGTGCGTACGCCTCTACAAAGGCGACTTCGGCAAGGTCACTCACTACAGCGACCAGCCGCTGGACGTCGCCCGTTCGTACGCGGCAATGAACGTGGACGAGTTGCACATCGTCGATCTCGACGGCGCGCGCACGGGCTCGCAGCAGAATGCGCGCGTCGTTCGTCGCCTGTGTGCCGACACGCCTCTGGCGGTGCAGCTCGGCGGCGGGATACGCGAGGGCGAGCATGTCCGGCAGTGGCTCGACAGCGGCGTTGCGCGCTGCGTGATCGGCAGCGTTGCCGTGACGGAGCCGCAACGCGTCGCAGCGTGGTTCGAGGAGTTCGGCGCGGACCGCATCGTGCTCGCACTGGATGTCACGATCGACGACACGGATCCGGTGCTGGCGACACACGGCTGGACCCGGTCGAGCGGCCTGAGCCTGTGGGACGTCATGGACCGCTACGCGTCGATCGGGGCAAGCCACCTGCTGTGCACCGATATCGGCCGCGACGGTGCGATGTCCGGCCCGAACTTCGAGCTGTACGCGGAATTACTGCGCCGCTACCCGGGCGTGCGCCTGCAGGCATCCGGCGGCGTTCGCGACATTGCCGACATGGCGAGGCTCCGTGACCTCGGGGTACCGGCAGCCATCACGGGCAAGGCATTGCTGGACGGCAAGATCAGTGCCGCGGAGGTGAACGTATTCCTGCAAAGCGCATAATCCCCTGCCTCGACGTCCGCGACGGTGTCGTCGTCAAAGGCGTGCAATTCCGCAACCACCGCGTCGTCGGGGAAATCGTGGAACTCGCACAGCGCTACCGCGACGAAGGCGCCGACGAACTCGTGTTTTACGACATTACCGCGAGCCCGGACGGACGTTCGGTGGACCGCGCGTGGGTCAGCCGGGTCGCGGCCGTGATCGACATCCCTTTCTGCGTGGCGGGCGGCATCCGCAGCATCGCGGACGCCGAGGAGGTACTCAACAAGGGCGCGGACAAGATCTCGATCAACACCCCGGCGCTCGAGGATCCCGAGCTCATTACGCGACTCGCGCGGCGCTTCGGCACCCAGTGCGTGGTGCTGGGCGTCGACAGCCGCGAGCAGGACGGCGGCTATCACGTCTACCGGAACACCGGTGACCCGGACAAGACGAGCGCCGCGGAACGGCTCACGACGGACTGGGTACGCGAGGCCCAGGAGCGCGGCGCCGGCGAAGTCGTTCTGAACTGCATGAACCAGGACGGCGTGCGCAACGGTTACGACAACGAGCAGCTGCGGACGGTCCGGGACGTGTGCAGCGTGCCGCTGATCGCCTCCGGGGGCGCCGGGGCGATCGAGCATTTTCGCGACGTCTTTCGAGTCGCCAACGTCGACGGCGCGCTGGCCGCGAGCGTGTTCCACAGTGCGGAAATCGATATCCGCGACCTCAAGACCTGGCTCCGCGGCGAGGGTATCGCGGTACGGCCTCCGGGAGACAAGCGTGAGCAATAGCGACCTCGATTTCCTTGCGACCCTCGAGACGGTCATCCGCGACCGGCTCGAGCATCCCGACACCAGCAGTTACACCGCGAGCCTGGCCGCGAGCGGGACGCAGCGCATCGCCCAGAAGGTCGGCGAAGAGGGGGTGGAACTGGCGCTCGCCGCCGTCGCCGGGAATCGTGACGAAGTGATCGAGGAGGCGGCCGATCTCGTCTATCACCTGCTGGTGTTGTTGCAGGACCGGGGCCTCGGTCTTGGCGAGGTGGTAGCGCGGCTGGAACAACGGCACTCGCAGCGGCCTTAGGCGCGTTTGTCGAACGAGATCGCGGGCCCAGGCCCGCTCCTACAGGGCTCGGGCACGATTTGCGCCTGTAGCAGCGGTTCTCGAACCGCGATTACCACCGTTCGCGGGCCCAGGCCCGCTCCTACAGGACCCGGGCACGATTTGCGCCTGTAGCAGCGGTTCTCGAACCGCGATTACCACCGTTCGCGGGCCGAGGCCCGCTCCTACAGGACCCGGGCACGATTTACGCCTGTAGGAGCGGTTCTCGAACCGCGAACTGTCGCGGGCCCAGGCCCGCTCCTACGGTTGGTCGGTCTCGTTCAGTTCGAGTGCCCGCTGGTAGGCGGGCCGCGCGAGGCAGCGGTCCGCATAGGCGCCGAGCGTGGTCGAATCGGGCAGCATGCCGAACATGCGCATGAACACGACGCTCGACCCGAGCATGACATCCGCGGCGGTGAAGGTGTCGCCGAGTATCCAGTCCCTGCCGTCGATGCCGCGTTCCAGTGTCTCGAGCATGAGCGCATAGTCGCCCCAGCCCGATCGATAGCGGTTCGTGGCCACGCCGTGGAACCTCTCCGACATGTTGGGTTCGATCACGGCCGGCGTGTACATCAGCCAGTAGAGGAACTTGCCGCGCGCGGGATCGTCGATCGCGGGCGCCAGCGTGCCGGCCGCGTAACGGTCGGCAAGATACAGGCAGATCGCGGCGGACTCCGACATCCGCACCTCGCCGTCGACGATTGCGGGCACCTTGCCCATCGGGCTTGCCTCGAGGAACTCGGCAGTATTGCGTCGATCCGGGTCCTGGATATCCACGCGCTCCCGTTGGTAATCGAGCCCGGCTTCCTCCAGCATCCAGAGCGCGCGCGTCGAACGCGTCTGCGGCGACCAGTAGAGCTTCATCGTTACCCTCCTCCGCTCAAATGACGACTTCCGGCGCCACCTCGCGGCGATTGTAGTGCGAGCTCATTACGTAACCGTAGGCGCCCGCATTGGCGATCAGGATGACGTCGCCCTCACGCGACGGCGGCAGCAGGCGATCGGTGCCGAGGCGATCACCCGTCTCGCAGATCGGGCCGACGATGGTCGCCGTCTCGCTCGGCGCTTCGCCGGCACGCGTCAGGTTGACGATCTCGTGGTAAGCGCCATAGAGCGCGGGCCGGATCAGGGAGTTCATGCCGGTACCCACGCCGATATACCGCATGTCGCCTTTGCCCTTGATCTGCGTGACGTGCGTCAGCAGCACACCGGCGCGGGCCACGAGGTAGCGGCCCGGTTCCATCCAGATCGCGTACTGCGGATAGGTCTCGCGGACTTCCGTCAGCAGTTCATCGAGCTTTTGCAGGTCGAACGGCCGGTCGCCAGGCTTCTCCGCGACGCCGATGCCGCCGCCGAGATCGATGGCCGATACGTTGGGGAAGCGCTGCGCAATGCCGACGAGCTGTACGGCGACGCTGCGCCAGGCCTCCGGGTCCTGCACCCCGCTGCCGCTGTGCGCGTGGATGCCGACGACGTCCACACCGATCTTCTGCGTCAGCTTCTCGAGTTCGTCCACCTCGAACAGAGGCACGCCGAATTTCGAGTGCACACCGGCCGTCTTGACGTGTTCGTGGTGGCCGCGCCCCTGTCCAGGGTCCATGCGCACGAAGATCCTGCGCCCGGCGAAGAGCTCCGGCCATGCCTGCAGCGGGTACAGGTTGTCGAGCGTCACCAGCAGCCCCTTGTCGAACGCCCAGGCGTACTCGTCGCGCGGCGCGAAATTCGGCGTGAACAGGATCCGGTCGAGGTCCAGCCCCGGGATGACTTCCTGCAACCAGTCGACTTCGCCGGGCGACACACACTCGAAATCGCAGCCCTCGGCGTCCAGCAGGCGGATCAGGTCCGCATTGAAATTGGCCTTGACCGCGTACAGCACGCGATCGACGTTTTTCAGTCCACGCATGATGTGCGCCGCGCTGCGCACGCTGTCCCTGTCGTAGACGTACGCATTGAGCTTGCCGGCCGCGATGTCCAGCAGTTGCTCGCGCTTGTTCATCCACCAGGCGTCGGGCGTCTGCACGATCGCGGTTTCGGCATGGAACAGTTGTTCCCAGCTGGCGCCGAAGGCCGGGCTGCCGCCCGTCTTGCGAATGATGGAGGAATGCAGCTTGCGAACGAGCTTGGCACCCTGCTGCTCGTCGATGACGAAGCTCAGGTTGAGGTCGTTGGCTGCCTGCGACATCAGGTGGATGCGCTCTTCCTCGAAAACCTCGAGTGCGGGCGCCAGGCGTGACAGGAAGGTGCGGATCTTGCGGCCGACGAGGCTCACGGCGGAGCAGCGCGTGATGAGCCTGACGTTGCAGAGCGGCTCGAGGTCCGCGACCAGCGCCTGCAGGATGTCCTCGCCCGGCTCGCCCTCCGGCGTGTCGATCGAGACGGTGACGTTGGTCTCGGAGGTCGAGATCAGGTCGACCGATACGCCGTTGTTGCTGAACACGGTGAAGGCACGCGCCAGGAACCCGACCTCGTGCCACATACCCACGCTGTCCATCGACACCAGCGTCAGGCCGCTGCGCATGCAGATGCCCTTGACCTGCGGCTCGACCTCCTCGGTGACCGAGGAGATGACCGTCCCTTCGAGCTCCGGGTGGGTCGTGCAGCGTATGAACAGCGGAATTCGCGATGAGCGCAGTGGCGACAGGCAGCGTGGATGCAGCACCTTGCTGCCGGCGGATGCGAGTTCCTGTGCCTCGTCGAAGTGCAGCGCGACCAGCAGCCTGGCCGACGGTACGACGTGCGGGTTCGCGGTGAACATGCCGGGCACGTCGGTCCAGATTTCGAGCCGCCGTGCCTGCAGTTTCGCGGCCATGTAGGCCGCGGACGTGTCCGACCCGCCGCGCCCGAGCAGCACCGTCTCGCCCTGCGGGTTACGGGCGATGAAGCCCTGCGTCAGTATCACCTTGCCCGAGCTGGCAATGCGCGCCTGCAGCGCCGCATCGGGCGCGTGTTCGCAGGTCGCCGACAGGTAACTGCGGCTGTGGCCGCGGTTGGTGCGGCCGGAACTGACCAGGATCTCGCGCGCGTCCACCCATTCCGTGGCGATGCCGACGCGCTCGAGGTAGGCGGCGCCGAGGCGCGTCGACAGGAGCTCGCCGAGGGCCATGATGCGCACCCTGACGCGTACACTGACCTCGCGCACCAGGCGAATGCCCGCAATCAGCTGGTCCAGTTCCTGCAGGTAGTCATCGAGTAGTGCGGGTCCGTCGATTTCCAGTTCGCGGGCGAGGTCGTAATGGCGTTGCCGGATCTCGGCGAGGCCGTCCGTCGGACCGCCCGATGCCGCCGATTCCAGCAGCGCGGCCAGCGCGTTCGACACGCCCTGCAGCGCCGAGTGCACGACGACCGGTTTGAGGCCGTCCGCGAGCCTGTTGCGCACGAGCTGCGCGATGGTCTCCCAGCAGGCCCCCGACGAAACGCTGGTGCCGCCGAACTTCATTACCACCCGGTCCGAGGCCGCGATCTCGGGCGTTGCTCCCAAGGCGCTGCTGGCTTCGAACCCTGCTTCCCTGATCATGCTGCCGTACCCTGTCTTTCAGCGGGACAAAAAAAACCCGCCAGGAAATCCTCGCGGGCTCGTTGACAGCGTCCGGGCTTTATCGTTAGCCGGTACTGCTGCCATTGGCGCCCGCGCACCTCTGGCGCGCCATTTGTTTTATGAGTTCTTGCGCGTTCACAAAGGGAACGCGTCGGCACTTTACGCGGGCGTCGGAAAAAACCATCAGCGAAGTACAGCGGACCGGGCACAAAAGGTCAAGTAGACGAAGGTCAGGTTTCCCACTCCGGTGGCATCGTGACGGCGCCCCTCGAGGCCGACGACACCTCGGCGCGGTATTTTGCAAGGGCTCCGGTGCGCACCGACGAGGGGGGACGCTGCCAGCGTGCCCGCCGCCGGGCCATTTCCGCGTCGTCGACGGCGGCATCGATCTGCTTGGTTTGCGCATCGATCACGATGGTGTCGCCGTCCTCGATGAGCGCGATGGGTCCGCCCATGGCGGCTTCCGGCGAGATGTGCCCGACCACGAAACCGTGGCTGCCGCCGGAGAACCGGCCGTCCGTAATCAGCGCGACGTCGGCACCGAGGCCCTTGCCCATGATCGCGGAGGTCGGTGACAGCATCTCGCGCATCCCGGGTCCGCCCTTCGGCCCCTCGTAGCGGATGACGATTACGTCGCCGGCCTTGATCGAGTTGTCCAGGATGGCCTGCAGCGCTTCCTCCTCCGCGTGGAAGACGCGCGCCCTGCCTTCGAAGCGCAGGCCCTCCTTGCCGCTGATCTTCGCGACCGCACCCTCCGGGGCCACATTGCCGTAGAGAATTGCGAGGTGGCTGTCCGGCTTGATGGGATTGTCGAAATCGCGAACGATGTCCTGCCCCTCGGGGTAGTCCGCGACGCCGGAGAGGTTCTCGGCAAGCGTCCTGCCCGTCACTGTCATGCACTCGCCGTGCAGCAGCCCGCGATCCAGCAGTCGCTTCATCAGCGGCTGGATCCCGCCGATCGCGATGAGTTCCGCCATCAGGTAACGGCCGCTGGGTTTCACGTCGGCCAGCACCGGGACCCTGGCGCCTATGCGGGTGAAGTCGTCGAGCCCGAGTTCCACCCCGGCTTCGTGCGCCATCGCGATGAGGTGCAGGACCGCGTTCGTCGAGCCGCCCAGGGCGATGACGACCGTGATCGCGTTCTCGAACGCTTCCCGGGTCATGATATCGAGCGGCTTGATGTCGTTCCTGATCAACGCCATCACGGCAGCGCCGGCGCGCCGGCAGTCTTCTTTCTTCTGCTCCGAGATCGCCTCCTGGGCCGAACTGTTGGCGAGGCTCATGCCGAGTGCTTCGATGGCCGACGCCATCGTGTTGGCCGTGTACATCCCGCCGCACGCGCCGGGCCCGGGAATGGCCGTCTGCTCGACTTCGAGCAACTCGGCATCGCTGATCTTGCCGCCCGCCAGCGCACCGACGGCCTCGAACACGGAGACGATATCGCGGCGCTGCTTGCCCGGCCGTATCGTGCCGCCATAGACGAACACCGCCGGACGATTCAGGCGTGCCATGGCCATCACGCAGGCCGGCATGTTCTTGTCGCAGCCGCCGATGGCGACGAGGCCGTCGAAGCCCTCCGCAGCCGTTACGGCTTCGATGGAATCCGCAATGATCTCGCGGGATACGAGCGAATAGCGCATGCCGGGTGTGCCCATGGAAATGCCGTCGGAGACACTGATGGTGTTGAACACGACGCCCTTGCCGCCGGCCGCATCGGCGGACTCCGCCGCTTCGCGGGCCAGTCCGTCGATGTGCATGTTGCACGGCGTCACCATGCTCCAGGTCGATGCGATGCCGATCTGCGGCCGGCCGAAGTCCTCTTCGGTGAGGCCGACGGCGCGCAGCATCGCCCTGCTCGGTGCGCGCTCATTGCCATCGACGACGACGCGCGAATAGCGCCGCATTTCTTTTTCGCTCATACGGTGTGCTCTGCCGGTTGCGGAATACCCTGGGACCGGGGTCGCAGTCTAACAGCCTGTCGGACCCAGGGTCATCTGCGACCGTGGATGGGAAGCGGCACGGCGGCTGCCGCGGCTAGTCGTCGTCGCGAATCATGACGGCCACGCGATTGTGCACACCGTCCTGCGGGCTCGCGCTGTCCGAGGTCAGTTCCACCACGAACGCCTCGTCCCCTTCGACCAGCGCATCCTGCACCAGCGGTATGAGGATTCTCGCCGAGCGTTGCCCGGGGCCGAACACGACGAGGCCGTTGCCCGGCGGGAAGAAGTCTTCACGAGCACTCGCGGTGATGTCGACGACCCTGGTGTTGACGACGAGGCGCGTGTCGTCCGGATTGAAGCGGACGAGGTCGATCTGTACCGCGGGATCGCGCTCACGCACGGAGACCTGGCCGACGGCAAAAGCGACCGTATTGGGCGGCAGTTCCGCCTCGAACCGGCGCTGGTCATCGTCTTCGAGCACGAGGTCGATCGTGGCCAGCGCGACCGCTGCCGTATCGGCCTCGCGGATCTTCAGCGTCGACATCTGGTCGGCTTCGCGGCGGTCGTCCGATGCCATCGACAGCGTGAGCCGCGCGCGCGATTCGCCGGCCAGGAATTCCACGTAGCCGCCCTTGGAAATTTCGAACTGGCCCGAACGCCACGGCGAGCGGTTGCCGCTGAAGCCGATCTCCTCGAGCCTCAGCGTCATCGGCAGTTCCAGCGGCTCGGGCCGGACGATGTCCACGATGACGGAGCGGCCGTCCTCGCGCAGGGTGATCGACCTGGCCTCGGGACTGAACGCGGCGGCATCGATGTTGATCTCGACGTCGGCGGTGATCAGTTCGTCCAGGTCCAGCAATTCGAGTTCCGGCCCGGCATCCGGTACTTCGGCCTTCATGCTCTCCCCGGCACCCTCTGCGCCCGCCACAGGCACCTCTGCGGAAGGCGATGGTTCGCCCGGTTCCGCGGTCTCGGCGAGCGCCGGCACCGGCGCCGGCTCGGGCACGGCGGCCGGCACGATAACCTGCGTGGGCGGCGGCGGCAGTGCGCGGGTTTCCGCGGACGGTACGTCGAAGCGCTGCAGAAGTTCGTCGACGATGCCGAACTGGTAGCCGGCCACGCCCAGCAACGACAGCAAGGCGAGCAGCGCGACGACCCACTTGAGCGAACCGCCGCCGTGTTCGAATTCGACGTGGTGCGTGACGTCGGGCGCGACGCTGCTCTCCGTCGGCCTGTAGCCGAGGGCTTCCAGGAAACCGTTCATGGAATCGAACCGGGTTACGCGGGAATACGACAGGGCCTTGCGTATCGCAGCCCATTGCGCGTCGCTGACGCCCGCGAGGCGCTGCGGCGACATGCCCGCTTCCGCAGCCTCCGCGGCATTGCGTGGACCGAAGACGCGGTAACCCGCAACGAGTCGGTACAGCAGGCAGGCCAGTGAGAAGACATCGTCGGCAGGCACGGGATCTTCGCCCGTGAGCACCTGCATGCTCGAGTATGCCGGTGTCAGGGCGCCGAGCAGCGCCGGGTCGAAGTCCTCGCTGTCCACTCGCTGCCGTTGCTGCACGCGTGCCACGCCGAAATCGAACAGCTTGGCATCGCCGTTGGGCAGGATCATGATGTTGCCCGGTTTTACGTCGGCATGGACGATGCCGCAACGATGCGCGTACTCCAGCGCTTTGCCGATCTGGCGCACGATCCGGAACGAGGTCTCTATGTCTATTTTGCGGCTGTCCGGCGAATCCAGGATGTCGGCGAGCGTGCGGCCGTCCAGCCACTCCATGACGATGTAGTAGAGGTCGTCGTCGCGATCGAAATCGATGAATCGCACGATGTTGCCGTGCGTGAGGCAGCGGCTCTTCGCGGCCTCCTGCTGCAGCGCGCGAAGCGCGCGGCCATTCCTGGCGAGCTGCGGCGATAATACCTTGATGGCAACCCAGTGGTCCTGCGAGCCCGCTTCCGCGAGGCGCCGGTCGAGCGCCTTGTACACGACCCCCATGCTGCCGCCGGACACCCGCTCCTGCAGTACGAAGCGGTCGCGCAGGACCGATCCAACCTGCGCGCGAGCGTCTGCATCATCGGGTTCGAACACGTCGGTCGCGATGACGTCCGTGCTGCCGAATGGGTCGTCGGCCTGGTTCCCGGCGGCAGGTCCGGCCGGATTCTGCCCCTCCCGGGACAGCGTGCTGCTGGTCGGCACCTGCTCCGTCACGTAGCGATCGAGCATGGATTTGACCAGCTGAAAGGTTTCCTTGCGCAACGCGCCGGAATCGAAACGCTCCTGCAGCACGCGCCGGATTTCCGACTCGCTGCCGCCGCTCGCTTCGAGCAGGCGGCCGATGGCCTCCCGGATCTCGGCGAGCATCTGCACTTCGTTCTCCTTGCCGGCGAGCCTGTCGTCGAAGCTGGCAAGCTGGTCAGTGAACGTCGCACTCAAATTGTCGGATTCGGCAGCCATGATCCATCGGATTCGTTCAGTCAGGTGCGCGTGTTACACGCAAGTCCTGCAATTCTATCGGTTATGTCAAGGGCACAGGCGGAACTGGTCGTCAAATTACCTTGCCGGGATTCAGGAGTCCCTGCGGATCGAGGGCCGTCTTGAGCCGCCGCATCAGCCCGACTTCCACGCTACTGCGGTATTTGTCGAGCCAGGCCCGCTTCGTGACCCCTACCCCGTGCTCCGCACTGAAGCTGCCGCCGAGTTCGGCGACCAGTTCATAGATGGCCGTCGTGAGGGCCGCTACCCGCCCGGCGTCGCCCGCCAGTGACTCGGGGACGGTGAGGTTGTAATGCAGGTTGCCGTCCCCCACGTGGCCGAAAATGACGGGCCTGACCGCGGGCTCCCGTTCGGCCAGGCGCTCGGCGCAGCGCTTCAGGAACGCCTGCATCTGTCCGACCGGCACCGAGATGTCGTGCTTGATGCTCGGGCCCTCGTATTTCTGCGCCTCCGAGATGGCATGCCGGGCACGCCAGATCGCCTCGGCCTCCGCGAGGTTCTTGGCGATTACCGCGTCGAGCACCAGGCTCTTCTCGAACGCGTCCTCCAGCAGTTCCTCGAGCAGCGCGGCAGCGGCGCCGCTCGCGATCTCGGTCAGTACGAACCAGTCGCCTGCCGGCTCGAACGGCAACGTCACGCCTTTGACGTGCCGCCGAACGAGGTCCAGCGCGAATCGCGAGATGAGTTCGAAGGATTCGATGCGATCGCCGAGACTCGCCCGCATTTGCGCGAGCAACGCGACCGCGCTGGCCGCATCCGGCACCGTGACCAGCAGCGTCGTCGTCTCGCCGGGTCGCGGGTAAAGCCTGAGCGCGGCCGCCGTGATGATTCCCAGTGTGCCCTCGCTGCCGATGAACAGTTGCTTGAGGTCGTAGCCTGCGGTGTCCTTATGGAGCGTGCGCAACCCCTCGATGAGGCTGCCGTCAGCCAGCACGACCTCCAGTCCGAGCACCTGTTGCCGTGCCGTGCCGTAACGAATGACGTTGATCCCCCCGGCATTGGTCGAGAGATTGCCGCCGATCTGGCAGCTCCCCTCCGCGCTCAGGCTCAGCGGGAAGTAGCGATCGACCCCGCGTGCCGCCTCCTGCAGCGTCGCGAGGATGCAGCCGGCCTCGGCGACCATCGAGAAATCCCCGGGATCGATGGAGCGGATCCGGTTGAGCCGCGCCAGGGACAGGATCAGCTGCCGGCCGGACTCGTCCGGTATCGCGCCGCCGCAAAGGCCCGTGTTCCCCCCCTGCGGAACGATGGCGACGCCGGCGTCGGCGCACAGCCTGACGACCTCGACCACCTGCGCGGTGCTGCCGGGCGCCGCCATGGCCAGGGCGCGGCCGTGCAGGACGTTGCGCCATTCCGTTACGTGCGGCTCCAGCGCCCGCGGATCGGTTACGCAGGCGTTGTCGCCGACGATGCCGGCAAGCTGCGCGAGAAACCGTTCAGTCTTCGACAATCACCTGCTCCGCAAACGTGCGCCAGTCGATATTGCTGCCGCAGAAGACCAGCACGACGCGTTTGCCCGCGAGTTCGTTGCGGAGCGGGCCCATCAGCGCTGCCGTCGACGCCGCACACGCGGGTTCCACCGCGATTTTCATGCGCTGGAACAGGAACCCCATCGTCCTGCGCAAGGCGAGGTCGTCGACCTCGACGAGGCGATCCACGTTGGCGCGGCAAAGCTCGTACGAGTAAGGCAGGGCGTACGGAGCGCCGAGGCTGTCGGCGATGGTGCGCACCCGGTCGATGCTGCGCGGCTCACCGGCGTCGAAACTGAGATGCATCGTGTTCGCGCCGGTGGGCTCGACGCCGATGATCCGTACCGATGGACGCAGCTGCCTGACCGTGCTCGCGATGCCCGCCATCAGGCCGCCGCCGCCGATCGGCACGAGCAACGCGTCGAATTCCTCGAGCTGCTCGCAGATCTCGAGCCCGATGGTGCCCGTCCCGGCCGCGACCTCGGGTCCTTCGAACGGGTGCACGAAATAGCGGCCTTCCTCCCGTTCGATGCGCTTCGCAACCGCGAATGCCTCGTGCACGTCGGCGACGACAACGACCTCGGCGCCGTAGGCCTTGCAGGCTTCGATGCGGTACGGATTGGCTGAGCCCGTCATGACCACCTTCGCCGTGCTGCCGAGCGTTCTGGCGGCAAAGGCCGTGGCGATGGCATGGTTGCCTGCGCTGACGGCCGTTACGCCCTTTCGCAGCTGTTCCCTGGACAGCGCGCGCAGGTTGGCGAGCGCACCGCGCGCCTTGAACGTGCCGGTGCGCTGCAGGAACTCCAGCTTGCCCCAGACACGAGTACTATCGTCCAGCGCGAGCTCGATGGCGCCGCAGCGAATGAGCGGCGTGATGTGGATGGTGTCGCCGAGTGCGCGCCTCAGTGCGCGCACCGCGCCGATGTCGGGTGCTCGTGCGGTCACGGCTCTACCCGGTCGCGGCCGTGTCGGCCCATGTGAAACGCTGCATTCATGCGGCTGTCGCGGGTACGGAAATCCCTGTTCCTTCAACGGCTTTCAGATTGAACTTGCGCTGCATCCTAGACTGCTTTAATTTGGTTTGGCGGTACCCGGTCAGTCACAGCCAGCCGCCACGGGGAATCGGAAGATGGCCGCTGGCTCTTTCCTGCGAGTCGGTACCACGGTGACACGCGAACTCTAGTGAATAACATAGTCGCGCGAAAGTCGCTTCGGGCACAAGAATGAAACTAGACGAATTGTCTCAATCCGGTATCCGGCGAATGGCCGATTATTCGCCGTACCTCGATCAACTGGCCGGGCTCGCGCAGGAAATGGGCCTGCGCCAGCGCAGCAACCTGGTCCATCTCGAGCGCTGCCTTCACGAACACTGGTCGCTCGGCCAGAACAACCTGTTGAGCTGGGCGCCGCTCGACGAAGGCATCCTCATCCTGGTCCTGCCGCATTATGCGATCGCGGAGTTGACGTCGTCGCAATCGGGCAGCGTCCCGCCGCGTGTGTCGCCCGCCTTCATCACGGAGCTGATCTCCGGCAAGCGCCAGCTCAATTTCCAGCAGATGCAGAAGGTCGCGCGGCTGCTCGACGTCCAGCCGGTTTACGTGCCGCTGCGGCAGGGCTTGTCCGGGCACCCGGTCGAGACCCAGATCATCGAGAAGATGATCCGGCGTTACGGCATCAGCTACGTCGCGAGCCGGGCGGTCACGCTGTTCGATATCGTGGGCTTCAGCCTGCTCACGCCGTTCGAACAGATGACGCAACTGAACAGCCTGTCGTATTCCCTGAACTCGGCGCACGCCAAGATGCTGGAACAGGATGTCGGCATCAATTTCGCACGCTCGTCGAGCGGCGACGGCTTCTACGTCTGGAATCGTGACGACGGCCTGGAAGCCAACGTCAACCTGTACCATTTCATGCACATCGTGCTGGCCGACAATGCCATTGCGCGCAGCAAGGCGGCATCGAAAGCGGTGCCGCGATTGCGTGCCTGTTTTCACGTGGGCAGTTGCTACGAATTCCACCAGGCCGAGGGACTGAACCCGACCATGCACGATTACATCGTCGGCGACGTCACGATCGAACTCGCACGCATGATCGAGGGCGCCCTTCCCGGCCAGATCCTCGTTGGTGAGTTCCTGGCGAATCACTCGCAATCCAGCCCGGACCCGACGCAGACGCAGGCGCACATCGATGCCGTGACGTTCCTGGAGCGCGCGCAGGGCAACCTGTCCAAACTCAGCGGTCTCGAGTTTTCCGGGGAGCGGGTCACCGCGATCAAGTGCTACCTGACCGGCGAGAACCTGGGCGGTGGCCAGTTCAGCATCCGGCGCCTGACGATCAAGGACAAGCACGGTCTCTCGCGCGTGGCGTACAACGCCAAGGTGAACATCTACCGC
Organism: uncultured Gammaproteobacteria bacterium; assembly: GCA_963712755.1. Classification (GTDB taxonomy): domain Bacteria; phylum Pseudomonadota; class Gammaproteobacteria; order Steroidobacterales; family Woeseiaceae; genus UBA1847. The sequence continues at coordinate 92,560 of CAVQIY010000006.1, forward strand.
GAAAATACCCAGCCGATCCTGCTGGGGATCGAAGACCGCAAACTCCCCGAGGCGCGCCAGTCCGCCTGACCCTTTTTCCTGCCGAGGGCCGGGGTTGGACTTGCAGGAGCGGTTCTCGAACCGCGATCGCGCGCCGAGGCGCGCTCCTACAAGCCGCGTGTTTCCGTCGGCAACAGCCCGCTTCGAATTCGCTTCGATTCGCCCAGCCAAAAAAAACGGCCGCTCCCCTTGCGGGTGAGAGCGGCCATTTTTTGTGACTGGTCGGGGCGGGGAGATGGACGCTGCGCGTCTGTCGGACGACGATGCCGTCCTCGGCGCGAACTCTTTCCAACTTCGTACCTCGCCGCCCAGCCAAAAAAAACGGCCGCTCCCCTTGCGGGTGAGAGCGGCCATTTTTTGTGACTGGTCGGGGCGGGGAGATTCGAACTCCCGACCCCCACAACCCCATTGTGGTGCGCTACCAGGCTGCGCTACGCCCCGACCGAATTACGTACTCGTGCGAAGGCGGGCAATGATACTTGCCCAACCACCGTATAGGAAGCTCGAATTATCGCCGCAGTATCTTCAGAACTTGTTCAAGTTCTATACGTAACTGCTTGATTATCTGCTGGCTTTGAGAGACGTCGGACTTCGCCTGGTCACCCATCAGCCGCTGCCTCGCACCACCGATGGTGAAACCCTCGTCGTACAGCAGGCTGCGGATCTGCCGGATGATCAGCACGTCCTGACGCTGGTAATAGCGTCGGTTACCCCGCCGCTTGACGGGCTTGAGTTGTGGGAACTCCTGCTCCCAATACCTGAGTACGTGCGGTTTCACCGCACACAAGTCGCTCACTTCTCCAATTGTGAAGTAACGCTTGCCAGGAATTGGTGGTAGTTCGTCGTTATTCCCCGGTTCCAGCATAGGCTTCGACGCGTGCTTTTAGTTTTTGCCCGGGACGGAAGGTGACCACGCGGCGAGCCGAGATGGGTATCTCTTCGCCTGTTTTCGGATTCCTGCCAGGACGTTGTTTTTTATCGCGTAGATCAAAGTTCCCGAAACCGGAAAGCTTGACCTGCTCCCCAACTGCCAATGATGCTCGCAGCTCTTCGAAGTACATGTCGACAAGCTCGCGGGCTTCGCGCTTGTTCAAACCGAGTTCGTTGAACAGCGACTCCGCCATGTCTGCTTTAGTCAGTGCCATCTAGTGCTAGTCTCTCAGTTCTGCGTCGAACGTATCGCGCAACTTCTGCACTGCCGCGGCTTGAGCGGCGTCCGCGTCATCGTCAGTAAGGGTGCGCGAAGTTTCCTGCAAAATCAAGCTTATTGCGACGCTTTTTAGCCCAGCTTCTATTCCCGCACCCTGGTAGATGTCAAAAATCCTGACATCCCGGATCAGTTCGGGCGCGGCCGCGGCGACCGCCTGAACGAGTTCCTCGCCCGAAACCGCTTCTTTCACGAGAACCGCGATGTCGCGCCGGATCACCGGGAATCGCGACACGGGTTTGGCCACCGGCGCGGCGGATGCGAGCGCCGCGAGTGCATCGACTTCGAAAACATAGGCGTCGCGCTTGAGATCGAGGCGCTTTGCCACGCGCGGATGGAGTTTGCCGACGACGCCAATGTCGCGACCGCCGCGCAGGATCCTGGCCGCCTGGCCGGGCTGCAGTGCCGCGTGCTCGACGGGCTGGAACGCGATATCGGAAGCGTCGCCGGCGAGCTTCAGCACGGCCACCAGGTCGGCCTTGATGTCAAAGAAATCAATTGCCTGGGAACGCACGCCCCACTGTTCGGGCTGCGCGCTGCCAGTGGCGACCGCGGCCATTCGCACGACTTCCCGCGGTGACGCCAGCGTGCCGTGGAAGGACTTGCCGATCTCGAACAGGCGTACCCGTTCCTGTTGTCGTGCGATGTTCGCCGCCGCGCTCGACACGAGCCCCGGTAGCAACGACGAACGCATCACCGACATCTCGGACGAGATCGGGTTGCTCAACACGAGTTCGGAGATGCCCTCGCTGAACGGCGCGTTGCTGCGTTCGTCGATGAAACTGTAGGTGATTGCCTCTTCGTAATCCCGTGCGACGAGCGTCGCCGCGACCCGTTCCAGGTCCACGACGGACTCCGTCACGGTTCGCAGCGGCGAAGCCGCAATTTCCGTCGTTTCCGGTACCGAGCCGTAGCCGTGAATCCGAACGATTTCCTCGATCAGGTCCACTTCCGTCGTAATGTCAAATCGATAGCTCGGCGCGACGACGTCCCAACCCTCGTCGGTCTGCTCGACGGAGAGCCCGAGGCGCGTCAGCACACCGGCTACCACGTCGTCTTCGACCGCGAGTCCGAGCAACAGCGATACGCGCGAGCGCCTCAGTTTGATCGGCTCGCGCTTCGGCAGGTGCGATTCCGATACCTGGTGCATGAGCGGTCCCGCCTCGCCGCCCGCGATCTCGAGCAGCAATTGCGTGGCGCGTTCGACCGCGCGCGCCTGGCCGTCGAAATCGACGCCGCGTTCGAATCGCAACGAGGCATCGGTATGCATGCCGTAGGACCGTGCGCGTCCGGCCATGAAGGCCTGCGGCCAGAATGCCGCCTCGAAGAACACGTCGGTGGTTGCCTCGCTGACCGCGGTGCTCAGCCCGCCCATGATCCCGGCAAGGCCGATGGCGCCGCTGTCATCGGCGATGACCAGCGTGTCGTCGTTGACCACGACGTCCTTCTCGTCGAGCAGGGTCAGCTTCTCGCCCTGCCGGGCCAGTCGCGGCCGAATGGCGCCCTGCACCCGCGCCGCGTCGTACGCATGCAGCGGCTGGCCCAGTTCGAGCATGACGAAATTGGTGATATCGACCACCGGCGAGATACCGCGCAGGCCCGCGCGCCTGAGGCGCTCCAGCAGCCACACTGGCGATGTTGCCGCCGGGTCGATGTTGCGAACCAGGCGGCCCGCGAAGCTCGGGCAGCCTTCGGGCAGCGGGATTTCGACCGGCAGCGTGTCGTCGATGGCGGCCGGCACCGCTGCGACCCGGGCCGCCTTGAGTGGCGCGCCCGTCAGCGCCGCGATGTCGCGCGCAACGCCCAGCACGCTGAAGCAGTCGCCGCGATTCGGCGTCAGGTCGAGATCGAACACCGTGTCGGGCAGGCCGAGGTAGTCGGCCAGCGGCGCCCCCGCCGGGGCATCGCGGGGCAATTCGAGGATGCCGCCGGACTCCTCGCCCAGTCCGAGTTCGAGCGCCGAGCAGAGCATGCCGTTGGAGACGGCGCCGCGGATCTTGCTCTTGCGGAGCTTGAGGCCGTTCGGCAGCGTGATGCCGGGTACGGCCAGCGGACTCTTCATTCCCGCACGAACGTTCGGCGCACCGCAAACGACGTCGATCAGTTCGTCGCCACCCGCACGCACCTTGCAGACGCTGAGACGATCGGCATCGGGGTGCTTGTCAGCCGCGACGACCTCGGCCACCACGACACCGTCGAGGCCGGCGCCCTCGACGTCGACACCGTCGACTTCGAGACCCAGCATCGTCAGCTGGTGTTCCAGCGCCTTCGAATCGAGATCCGGATCGACCCATTCGCGCAGCCAAGACTCTACGATCTTCATCGCGCCTACCTGAATTGCCGCAGAAAGCGCAGGTCGTTTTCAAAAAACGTGCGCAGGTCGGTGACGCCGTAGCGCAGCATGGCGAGACGCTCGATGCCCATGCCGAACGCATAACCCGTGAATTTCTCGGAGTCGACGCCGGCGGCTTCGAGGACGTTCGGGTGCACCATGCCGCAACCCAGGATCTCGAGCCACTTGCCCTCTTCCCACAGTACGTCCACTTCGGCCGACGGCTCCGTGAACGGGAAATACGATGGCCGGAAGCGCAATTCGGCCTTGCGCTCGAAATAGGCCTCCACGAACTGGTGCAGTACGGCCTTCAGGTTGGCGAAGCTGATGCCGCGATCGACGACCAGCCCTTCCACCTGGTGGAACATGGGCGTATGGGTCTGGTCCGAGTCGCAGCGGTACACGCGGCCCGGCGCGATGATGCGTATGGGCGCGCCCTCCTCGACCATGGAACGTATCTGCACCGGCGAGGTGTGCGTGCGCAACAGCCGCCCGCCCGGGAAGTAGAACGTGTCGTGCATGGCCCGCGCCGGATGATTCTCGGGAATGTTGAGCGCGGTGAAGTTGTGGAAATCGTCCTCGATCTCGGGCCCCGAGCGCACGCCGAAACCGGCGTTGCGGAAGATCGCCTCGATGCGGGTCATGGCGCGGGATACGGGATGGCGACCGCCGATGCCGTAGCCGCGGCCCGGCAGCGTGACGTCGATGGCATCCCTCGCCAGCCGCTCCTCCAGTGCAGCCGTCTCGAGCGCCTCGCGCCGTGCGTTGAGGCGCCCCAGGACGTCCTGCTTGGCGCGGTTGATCTCCTGGCCAGCGGCGGGACGTTCCTCGGGCGGCAGCTGGCTCAATGCCTTCAGCCGCGCCGTCAATCGTCCTTTCTTGCCGAGGTAAGACACCCGCACCGCGTCGAGTGCGGCCAGGTCACCGGCCGCAGCGATCTCCGCTGCGGCCGCTTCGACCAGTTCACTGAGTGCCTGCATCATCCAGGTTCCCGGGGCGAGTGAGCGCTCGTCCGGTCCGGAGTCAGCTGTTCTGTGCGAGGGCCGCTTTGGCCTGTTCGGCAATCGCTCCGAAGCCTTCCGGATCGTGCACCGCGATGTCGGCAAGCACCTTCCGGTCGATGTCGACGTTGGCCAGGTTCAGGCCGTTGATCAGCCGGCTGTAGGACAGGCCGTGCAGGCGCGCCGCCGCGTTGATGCGCGTGATCCACAACGCGCGGAACTGGCGCTTGCGCTGCCGGCGGTCGCGATAGGCGTACTGGCCGGCCTTGATGACGGCCTGCTTGGCGGTCTTGTAGAGTTTACTGCGAGCGCCGTAATAGCCCTTGGCTTCCCCGAGGACTTTCTTATGGCGCGCCTTGGCGGTTACGCCACGCTTGACTCGTGCCATGTCTCAATCTCCTCTCAGCTGTAGGGGAGCATGCGGCGCACGCTCTTCACGTCGGCATCGGCGATCTGCTCGGTAGACCCGAGATGACGCTTACGCTTGGCCGGCTTCTTGGTAAGAATGTGACGGAGATGGGACTGGGCACGCTTGTAGCCACCCTTGCCCGTTCGGCGGAAGCGCTTGGCGGCGCCCCGATTGGTCTTCATTTTCGACATTGTGTCGTCTCCACTTTACTGGCCATGCCACGTACCGGACCTCGTCTCGAGGGTCCGGCCGCTGCAGGCGGGGACAGCCCGGGCTCGCGCCCTGGGCGATACTTGCTTACTTCTTTTTCGGTGACATCACCATGATCATCTGCCGCCCTTCCATCTGCGGCATTTGTTCGACGACACCGTATTCCTCCAGGTCACCCCTGACCCGCGCCAGCAAATTCGCGCCCAGTTCCTGGTGCGCCATTTCCCGGCCTCTGAATCGCAAGGTGATCTTGGTCTTGTCGCCGTGCTCGAGAAACTCGATGAGCTTGCGCAGCTTGACCTTGTAGTCACCTTCTTCCGTCCCGGGACGGAATTTGATTTCCTTAACCTGTACCTGTTTTTGCTTGCGTCGGGCCGACTGGGCTTTCTTGTTCTGTTCGAACAAGTACTTGCCGAAGTCCATGACCCGACATACCGGCGGATCCGCCGTGGGCGAAACCTCCACGAGATCGAGACCTTCGTCGCGAGCCAGATCGATCGCTCTTGCAACCGACATGACCCCTCTCTGTTCTCCGGCCGAATCAATGACCCGCACTTCGCGAGCATCGATCTCTTCGTTTCGCCTTACGCGCTTGTTGACTGCGATCCCAGTGTCCTCCTCAAAACAACAAGTACCCGGGCAGCCGCCATGAGGCAGCTGCACGGGACCGCGATTCTATATATCCTGCGGGCAATACACAACCGGGAGAACCCCGATTTTTTCAAGGGAATCAGTCGTTTTGTTGCCAAAAAGGCACAGTGCCTTCGCGGCAGGTGGTGGGCGATGCGGGTTTCGAACCTGCGACCTCCACGATGTCAACGTGGCGCTCTACCCCTGAGCTAATCGCCCTGCTGTTCCGCCGGCCCGCCGCAGCGGGCCGCATACGATACTGAAGCACCCGCCGTGGTGCAAGGGCCTCAGCCGGCCTTGAGGTCCGGCAGGCCCAGGCCTTCCTGGCGGATGCGCCGAATCTCGTCCCTGAGGCGCGCGGCCTCCTCGAATTCCAGGTCGCGCGCGTGCCGCAGCATCTGCTTCTCGAGCTTCGCCGCCTTCTTCATCAGCTGCTCGGGCGACATGGCGGCATAGGCCGTGGCCTCCTCGGCGACCCGCCGTCCGGCGGCCTTCCCTGCCGGGTACGCCGCTTCCATGACGTCCGCCACCCGCTTGACGATGGTCGCGGGCGTGATGCCGTGGGCCGCGTTGTAAGCGAGCTGGCGCTCGCGGCGGCGGTTGGTCTCGTCCATCGCCCGCTGCATCGAGCCGGTCACCTTGTCGGCGTAGAGGATCGCCTTGCCGTGCACGTTGCGCGCGGCACGCCCGATCGTCTGGATCAGGGACCGGTCGGAGCGCAGGAACCCCTCCTTGTCGGCGTCCAGGATCGCCACCAGCGACACCTCGGGCATGTCGAGCCCCTCGCGCAACAGGTTGATGCCGACGAGCACGTCGAACGCGCCCAGCCTGAGATCGCGGATGATCTCCGTCCGCTCCACCGTGCCGATATCGGAGTGCAGGTAGCGCACCCGCACCTGGTGCTCGCCGAGGTAGTCGGTCAGGTCTTCCGCCATGCGCTTGGTAAGGGTCGTGACCAGTACACGTTCACCGGCGTTGACCCGCTTGCGGATCTCCGAGAGCAGGTCGTCGACCTGGGTCCTCGCCGGCCGCACCTCGAGCTCCGGATCGACCAGTCCGGTCGGCCGCACCAGCTGTTCGACGACGTTGTCGGCGTGTTCCGTCTCGTACGGCCCCGGTGTCGCCGAGACGTAGACCGTCTGCGGCGACAACCGCTCGAACTCGTCAAAGCGCAGCGGGCGGTTGTCGAGCGCCGACGGCAGGCGGAAGCCGTATTCGACCAGGGTCTCCTTGCGGGAGCGGTCGCCGCGGTACATGCCGCCGAGTTGCGGCACCGTCACGTGGCTTTCATCGATGACCAGCAGTGCATCGTCGGGTACGTAGTCGAACAGGCACGGCGGCGGCTCGCCGGCGGCCCGGCCGGACAGGTAGCGGGAGTAATTCTCGATGCCGGAGCAGTACCCCAGCTCCCTGATCATCTCCAAATCAAATAAGGTTCGTTGCTCAAGCCTTTGTGCTTCAAGCAATTTATTGTGCTTTCGCAGGTACTCGAGGCGATCCTTGAGTTCGATCTTGATGGCCTCGCAGGCCTCCAGTAGGGTCTCCCGCGGCGTGACGTAGTGCGTTTTCGGAAAGATCGTCAGGCGCGCTACACGGCGGGTCACCTCGCCCGTCAGTGGGTCGAAATACGACAGCGAGTCGATCGCGTCGTCGAACAGCTCGATCCGCACCGCGTCACGGTCCGACTCCGCCGGGAACACGTCGATGACGTCGCCGCGCACGCGGTAGGTGCCCTGCGAGAAATCCAGTTCGTTGCGCTGGTACTGCAATTCGGCAAGCCGGCGCAGGATCGTACGCTGCTCTACCCGGTCGCCGCGTGACAGGTGCAGCACCATGCTGAAGTAGGCCTCGGGGTCGCCCAGGCCGTAGATCGCGGAGACGGTGGCAACGATGATGGCGTCGCGGCGCTCGATCAGCGCCTTGGTCGCCGACAACCGCATCTGTTCGATGTGCTGGTTGATCGACGCGTCTTTCTCGATGTAGGTGTCCGAACTGGGCACGTAGGCTTCCGGCTGGTAGTAGTCGTAGTAGGACACGAAGTACTCGACGGCATTCTTCGGGAAGAACTCGCGCATTTCCCCGTAGAGTTGCGCGGCGAGCGTCTTGTTGGGCGCCAGGATGATCGCGGGCCGCTGCACGCGCTCGATGACGTTGGCCATCGTGTAGGTCTTGCCGGAGCCCGTGACGCCAAGGAGGATTTGTCTCGCCAGGCCGTCGCCGAGGCCCTCCACGAGTGCGGCTATCGCCTCGCCCTGGTCACCGGCCGGCCGGTAGTCGGAGACGAGCTGCAGCGAATCCCGGTCTTCGACCGAGGATTTCTTGGGCAGGGATGTGGATTCACGTACCATTTGGCGTCTGTATCGCGGAGGCAACCAGTGAGTTTATCAGTTTCGCCGCGCATGGCGCGGGTGAAGCCGTCGCCGACCGGTGCCGTGCTCGCGCTCGTGACCGAGTTGCGTGCCCAGGGTCGCGACATCATCAGCCTGGGGACCGGGGAACCCGACTTCGATACCCCGCAGCACATCCGGGATGCCGCCGTCGCCGCCATAGCAGCCGGCAAGACCCGCTATACGCCCATCGACGGCACGGCCGAACTCAAGGCCGCGGTCCAGGCCAAGTTCGCCCGCGAGAATGGCCTGCACTACGAAACGTCGGCCATCATCGTGACGTCCGGCGGCAAGCAGGCGCTCTTCAACCTCTGCATGGCGCTGCTGGGTCCGGGCGACGAGGCCATCATTGCGGCGCCCTTCTGGGTGTCCTACCCCGACATGGTGCGGCTCGCCGGGGCGGAGCCCGTGATCGTCGCGACGGGCATCGAGCAGCAGTTCAAGATGACCCCGGCGCAACTGCAAGCGGCACTGAACGGGCGGACCCGGCTGGTCATGCTCAACAGCCCGTGCAACCCGACCGGCGCGAGCTACACACGGGCGGAACTGCAGGCGCTGGGCGCAGTACTCGAAGGCTATCCCGACGTCGTGATCGTCTCCGACGACATCTACGAGCAAATCTACTGGGCGGAGGAGCCGTTCGTCACCTTCGCGGCGGCCTGCCCCGCGCTGTTCGAGCGCACGGTCACGGTCAACGGCGTTTCCAAGGCCTACGCGATGACCGGCTGGCGCATCGGTTACGCGGGCGGCCCGGCGCCGCTCATAAGCGCAATGAAGACGGTGCAGAGCCAGAGCACGTCGAATCCCTGCAGCGTGTCCCAGGCGGCAGCACAGGCGGCCCTCGAGGGTGACCAGGGTCCGGTGCGGGCGATGTGCAGGGCTTACCGCGAGCGCCACGACTACCTCGTGGCGGCACTGAACCGGATCCCCGGCCTGCAGTGCCGGGCAGGTGAAGGGGCTTTCTACGTCTTTCCAAGGGTCCAGGACGCGGTCAACCGCCTCGGGCTCGCCGACGACACCGCCCTCGCGGAAACGCTGATCCGGGAGGCCGAAGTCGCCTGCGTGCCGGGCGCGGCGTTCGGCGCCCCGGGCTACCTCCGCATGTCCTTCGCCTGCTCGCTCGAAGCGCTCGAAGAGGCGGTCAATCGTCTGAACCCGGTACTCGCGGCTTGACTTCGCCTGGGTGCTGAACGAGAATCGCGGCCCTCTTGAGTACGCCGGAATCTGCAGGGATTCCAGTCAAATACCATTCCCCGGTAGCTCAGTTGGTAGAGCGGTTGACTGTTAATCAATTGGTCGCTGGTTCGAGTCCGGCCCGGGGAGCCAAATTCCATTAAAGGCCTCCGCTACGAGGCCTTTTTCGCTATTCTGCCGGGGCACACACGCCGGACGGGTTGATTGGCTCGCTGCGATCGCCCTGCGCTGACCGCTCGGATCAAATACCGTACGCCGTTGCAAGACCGCCGCACCGAGCGGGCCCGGGGAGCCAAATTCCATTAAAGGCCTCCGCTACGAGGCCTTTTTCGTTCTTGTGCCGTCTCGCTTCGAGAAGCCTCCTACAGCCGCGTTTCCATGGGAAGGCGTCGACGGCCGGCTGTAGGAGCGGCTCTCGAGCCGCGATTTCCTGCTCGCCCGAGCCCGGGTCTTGCTTCGAGAGAGGCGCTCCTGCAGGAAGTCGGGCGCGCTGGTGTCGTTCGGCCCGTCAGGGCAACCACAGGACGGGGTCGAGCCAGGCATCCCCAACCTGCAGGGCCCCGCTCAGGGGCCCGGCCGCTTCGTCCAGCCGTTGCGACTGCCAGGCATCGGCCCACTCCGGTCGGATCGGGTACGGCGTGCTGACCGAGCGCTCCGGCGAAAACCCGAGGCGGCTGTAGTAAGCCGGGTCCCCGAGCACGTACACCGCCTGGATGCCGTCCTCCCGCAGCCGCTCGAGGCCGGCGCGCACGAGCGCAGAGCCGGTGCCCTGTCGCTGGTGACCGGGCGCAACGGCGAGCGGCGCGAGCAATGCGGCGCGAATCTTGCCGTCGTCAAGGCTGCAATGGGTGAAGATGACGTTGCCTGCGATCTTCGACCCGATGACCGCGACGAGCGACAGCGTGCCCATGGGGTCCAGCAGCAGTTTCCGCAACAGGGGTAGCAGGTTCTCATCCGGGAAAGCGAGCGGGTACAGCGATTCGATGGCCCGCGCATCGGCGGGGACGCTTTCCCGTATCCTTACAGGCGCTTTGTAAGGCGCGCGGGTCACGTGGGCTTGACGGAGTCCTCGATGCTCTCGCTGGTCACTTCCGAGACGGAACTGAGTCGTTCGACCTGTTGCTTGCCCTCACGGATCGAACGCTCGAGCAGTTTGCGCGTCTCGCTCTCGAGGCAGTGTTCTTTCTCCAGGTCGAGAAATGCCAGCTGCATCTGGTTCATGAGATTGTTCAGGATGTGCTGCGTCGAGCGCACGGTCGCGACGTAAACCGCGTGTTTCTCCTGCTCGGATTTGCGGATTTTCCGCGCCCGGTCGTCGGCGAAGAAACCGAAGGCAACGATGAGCAAGATGATCAGCAGGCGCATCGAGAACTCGTTGTGGTCCGATGGCACCACTTCGAAGGATGCCTCGTTGTAGACAAAGCGGTGGATTACCGATTCGGCGAACCAGTACAGCAGGGCGAGGCCCAGTCCCATCAGGCTGAATTTGAATCGGTCCATCCAACTATCGCTCGTGTCGGGAGTCGCCACCGGACCCCCTTACACGACTCATTGTGCTGGGGAGCCGCCGATCCACAATTGGGGGATGTGCCTAGGCCGTTGCGGCGGCCTCCCGCAGCGTCTGCCGCCGCTTTCCTTTTTATTTCAGTAACTTGAAGGCGTGCGTCCACTGTTCGCGGGTAAACCAGGGAATGCAGTACAGCAGGCACAGCGGCGCGATGGCCCGCGCCGCCGCCACGGCGCCCAGCACTCCGCTTTCATCGCGTTCCTCAGTCGACGACGACCAGTTCGTCGAGCAGGTGATCGGCCCCGTACACGGTCTCGAGCGCCTCAAGCATGATCGCGGTGTCGACACCCACGGTGCGGTTGGTGCGCGCGTCGAACCAGTAGTCCCCGGCGATGGAGTGGATGTTGCCGTCGAAAGCGAGCCCGACGAGGCTGCCGTCTGCGGCGACGATCGGACTGCCCGAGTTGCCGCCGGTAATGTCGGTCGTGGCGACGAAGTTGAACGGTGTCTCCGGATCGAGTTCTTCCCGCGCTGCCTGCCAGGTGTCCGGCACCATGAACGGACGCTGACCGGTGGCCCGTTCGAACAGCCGGCGCGTGCGGGTGAACGGATCGACCATTTCGCCCTTCTCCTCCCAGCCCTCGACGGCACCGTAGGTTATGCGCAGCGTGAAGGTTGCATCCGGATAGGTATCCGAGCCGTAGATTTGAAAACGGGCGTCTGCGATCTTCTCCTCACCGCGGGTCAGCGGTGCTTCCACCTCGTCTTCGTAACGCGTCCGGAGTGCGCGGGACTCGGGATCGATCGCCAGCGCCAGCCGGATCATCGGGTCGTCACTGGCTTTCACCGCCTCGACGCCCCCTTCCCACAGTGCCATCCGGAATTCGGGGTCGTGCATGCGGCTGCCTTCGACCAGCGTGGCAGCCAGTGCCTCCGGCGACTCCTTGCCCAGGATCCTGTGCACGTACTTGCTGTCGGGTCCGAGCCACTCGCGCATCTTCTCGAGCGCGAATGCCAGGCGCAGTATCTCGTACTCCTTGTCGACCGGCCGTTCCGCTGCAAGCCCTTGCTCCACCTGCGGCAGGGCCGCGTCCGTGTACTCCCGCATGCGCTCGCCGTTCGGCAGCTCGCGCTCGGCCGTGCCACGCACGATCGTGCGTGCATGATCGAACAGTTCACTGTTGAGACCGGCGGCGTTTTCGATGAACAGGTGCTCTTCGTAAAAATTGCGGTAGCGCGCGATGGCTGCGTCGATCAGGTCCCACGCGTCACCGTAGGCGGCCTGCAGCTCCGGGTCTTTTGCCACGGCCGCGCGCAGTGCCTGCTCCTGCGCCGCTTTCTCGGCCATCATCGAATCGTTGTGCAGCGCCTTGAGCTGATTGCGGCGTACCTTCAGCCCGTTCTCGATGCCCGCGATGCGCTGCTGCACGACCCTGGCGGCTTCGTCGCTGGTATCGGCCCAGGCGAGCATGCGGCCGCGCAGTTCCGAATAGCGCAGCAGCCACAATGGCCACATGACATCGCGCTGCATCTTGAGCTGGGTAACCGTGAGCAGCCGGTCCGTCGAACCCGGGTGCCCCGAGATGAATACCGGCTCCGCTGGCTTCGGGCCGCCACGCCGCCATTGCAGGTAGATCGGGGTGGAAGCGGGCTTGCCGTCTTCGTAGGCGCGCAGGAACGACATGTCGAAGCTCCAGCGCGGAAAGTTGAAGTTGTCCGGATCGCCGCCGAATGCCGCGATATCGACCTCGGGTGCAAACACGAGACGCACGTCGTCGTAGCGCTTGTACTGGTAGATGAAGTACTGACCGCCGTTGTAGAGGGCTACCGCCTCGCACTTGCGTTCGCCATCGGCCTTCGCCTCGCACTCGCTTTCGAGCTGGGTCAGCGCGGCCTTGCGGGCATCGTTCGCCTGCGCATCGTCGAGCCCTTTCGTCGCTGCGGCAACCTTGCCGGTCACGTCATCGAGATCGACGAGGACCGATATCTGCTGCCCGGGGCAGCGCAGTTCCTGCTCGCGATTCGCCGCCATGAAGCCCTCGTCCGAGAGGTTTCGCTCCGCGCTGCTGAGATCGCGGATGCAGCCCCAGACGCAATGATTGTTGGTCAGAACCAGCCCATCCGGCGATGCAAACGAGCCCGTGCAGCCGTTCTCCAGGCGCGTCGTCGCGAGTTGCGCGGACTTCAGCCAGGAATCATTGATCTTGACGCCGTACTTGGCTGCCACCGCCTGCGACGGGAAGTTGTCGATGGTCCACATGCCTTCGTCGGCGATGGCAAGGCCTGCCAGAGAAAGGAGCCAGACTGCAATAACCGTGTTCTTGTTCATTCGTATTCCCCGGTACATGGAGAGGATCTAAAAAAAACCGTGCTTGTATCGACCGCGGCACGCCGCAAACGTTCCGGAATCACTCGCTGGCCGCCATCTCCAGGATCACGCGCCAGAGGTACTCGACCATGCTCACGAAGGCGTCCTCGGCAACCCGCTCGTTGTCCCCGTGCGCGCCGAAGCCGCTGTTGATCTCTTCGATCGTGCGCGCCGGCCCGATTCCATACGACTGCACGCCCTTTGCGCGCATCTGTGCCATGTCCGTCGCGCCCGTACTCATTATCGGGAGCACCGTCGCCTCCGGGTACATTGCAACGGCGACGCGTTCGAGCGTCTGGAACATCTCGTTATCGATTTGCGACGGCGGCGCCGCCGGCCGGTAGATCGGTTCCGGGACGATTTCCACGCGCGGATCGTCGATGACCGCGGCCAGGTCCTCGTAGAACCCCTCGACGTCCTCGTCCGGGAGCATGCGGATATCGAGGATTGCCGAGGCTTCCGACGGAATCACGTTGCGGCGGAAACCGGCGTCGATCACCGTGGGCACGACGGAGGTGCGCAGAATGGAGTAGTGATACGGAAACGTCTCGAGGAATTGCTGCTGGATAGCCTCGGTCATCTCCGGGTTGGCGACATTTTCGTACAGCACTGCCTCCTCGGCTGGCGCAATGGCCGCCATGCGGCGGAAATAGGTTTCGGTCGTTTCGTTCAGTCGCATTTCCGTCTGCCAGGCTGCCGCTTTGGTAACGGCGTTGGCGAGGATCATCACGGCATTGTCGAGACGCGGGATCGAGCCATGGCCCGGCGTGCCGCGCGCTACGAGCGTGACACGCCGCGGCATCTTCTCGTTGGTTTCCACGCCGAAGGTATGCACCTTGCCGTCGCGGATGACGCCCTGGCCGCCTTCCGCGATGCAGTACTCCGCGGCAATTGCGTCCCAGTGCTGATCGACCATGAAATTGATGCCGACGTCCGGGGTGCCTTCCTCGCCGGACTCGGCGAGGAAGATGACATCGCGATCGAGCTCGACGCCGAGGCGCTCGAGCAGGATCATCACCATCATGCCGGCGGCGACGTTGTCCTTGTCGTCGAGCGTGCCGCGGCCGTAGATGTAGCCATCCTCGCGGATGCCGGAGAACGGGTCGGCGTACCACTTCTCGGGCTGCACACCGACCACGTCGGTATGGCCCATGATCAGGATCGGCTGTTTCGTGCCGTCGCCCTTCAGTCGCGCGACGAGATTCGCGCGCGCCGGGTCGAGTGCATAGAGTTCGGACTCGATGCCCTCCGCGGCGAGCACCGCTTTGACGTACTCGGCCACCTCGGTTTCATTTCCGGGCGGATTGACCGATCGTATCTTGACGAGTTCGACGAGATGGTCGATCGCTTCCTTGCCGACCGCGTTCCAGTCGACCAGGTAGGACGGCTGCGCGGCAGCGGAATTCAGGAACGACAGCAGCGCAAGTATCGCTGCTCTACGCAACCAGTTCGCCGGCACTATAGAACCAGGCAGTCGCACCGGCGTCACCGGGCAATCACCTCGGCCAGGTACTCCCTGAACGCCGCGCCCGTGTCCGGATGCTTGAGCCCGTGCGCGACGGTCGCCTTGAGGTATCCGAGCTTGCTGCCGCAATCGTAGCGCTCGCCCTGGAACGCGTAGGCGTAGACAGGCGACTCGTCCAGCAGGTCCGCGATCGCATCGGTGAGCTGGATTTCGCCCCCCGCACCGCGTCCGGTCGTCTCCAGCTTGTCGAAGATCGCGGCCGGCAGCAGGTAGCGGCCCACCACGGCGAGGTTCGAGGGCGCATCTTCAGGCGCCGGCTTTTCCACGATGCGGACGATACGATTGTCGTCGGCCTCGTCCACCGCGACGATGCCGTAGCTCGAGGTTTCCTCGGGCGGCACGGTCTCCACGGCGATGACGCCGCCACCGTGGCGCGCGTGTTCCGCCGCCATCTGCGTCAGGCAGGGCGAGTCTGCCGCGATCAGGTCGTCCGCGAGGTGCACGAAGAACGGTTCGTCACCGACAGCCGGGCGGGCGCAGAGCACGGCATGGCCGAGACCGAGCGGCTCCCCCTGGCGGATGTAAATGCACGTCACGCCCGGCGGAACGATATCCTGGATCGTCTTCAGCAAGGCGTTCTTGCCCGCCGCTTTCAGGGCGGCCTCGAGGTCCGCGTCGGTGTCGAAATGATCCTCGATCGCCCGCTTGGAGCTGCCGGTGACGAAAACCAGCTTGGTGGCGCCCGCGTCGATGGCCTCCTCCACCGCGTACTGGATCAGCGGCTTGTCCACGATCGGCAGCATCTCCTTCGGACTTGCCTTGGTGGCAGGCAGGAACCGCGTTCCGCGTCCGGCGACCGGAAAGACGGCCGCCCGAATCTTCTGAGTCAATGTCACGCTCCCTCATTCACTGGCGAGGGGCGCATGATAGCCAATTATGGTGCGTTGTTCTTTCCGAAACGCCGCGCGTCGGGCAAGGGCACCGTGGGGAGATCGCCGCCACGGTGCCCGCCCGCAGGTGCCGGCCGCTACTGCTTGCCGGCGGGCGCGACCAGGATGTCTGCGCGATTCAACTCCACCGTGCGCTCGCCGATACCCTTCACCAGCGACAGGTCGTCCGGGGACCGGAACGGCCCGTGCTTCTCACGGTACTCGATGATGGCACGGGCCTTACTCAGCCCGACGCCCTGCAGCGACTCGGAGATGGTCTCCGCGTCCGCTGTGTTCACGTTGACGGGGGCCGCCACTGCCAGCACGGGCAGCAGCAGGACGAACAGGGCGGTTCTTGCGATCCAGTTGGTCATTCGAAGGCTCCTCTTGCACATTGGGATTTGACGCGCCAGCGGCGCGTTATCGGAGCTTAGGGTTGCCCGGGGACGACTACAGCAACAGAATCTGGGGGCTTGCCCGGGATTCGCGCAAGCACCGGGCGCTCAGTTACGGGTGATGCTGTGCTGCAAAACCGTGTCGAACTGCACCCGCGACGCCGGCCGCTGGGTCTCCCAGTTGCGGCAGCTCGGGCACTGCCACAGCAGCCGCTGACTGGAAAAGCCGCATTCCTGGCACTGGTAGCGCGGCGAGGCCGTCGCCAGCTTGCTCAGCGCCTTGCGGATCTTGGCCAGCACCGACTCTTCCTGGTCCTGCCCCTGGTCCGATAGCCGTTGCAGGTCGACGAACTCGGCCAGCGTGGGCTCCTGCAGCATGTACTGCCGCACCACTTCATCGATGACGGGAACCCCGCCGATGTCGTTCACGATCGCGGTGTACGCGATCAGCGCGCTCATTTCCGGGTGCTTGCGCAGCAGCGACTTGAGCGCCCGCTCCAGTTCGGCGAGTTCGCCTTCACGCGTGTAGATTGCGACGATCTCGGGTAGCGCCTCGGCGATCAGGTAGGTGTTCTCGTCGATGATGCGGTGGTAGAGACGCAAAGCGGTCTTGCTGTCGTGGGTTTCCTGGGCAATGTGCGCCCGCGTCAGGGCGCCGCGCATCGTTCGCGGGCGGCCCGTCTGCGCTCTCTTGACGTACGCACGCGCCGCGGCATAGTCCTTGCGGCGCGCCGCCGCTTCCGCGAGTTCGCAATAATAGTGTGCGATCTGCAGGGCCAGCGACCGTCCGCCGAGCACCTCGAGCTTCTCGGCGGCGTCGACCGCGCGCTCCCATTCCTTTTCCTGCTCGAAGATCCGGCACAGGGCCTCGAGCGCCTGCACCTGGTAGCGCGAGCCCTGCGACAGCCGCACGAAGAGATTTTCCGCTCGATCCAGCAGGCCGGCATGCAGATAGTCCTTGGCCAGTGCGTGCAGCGCCTGGTCGCGTTGCTCTGCCGCCAGGTCCGGGCGCGCGATGATGTTCTGGTGAATACGGATCGCTCGGTCCACCTCGCCGCGGCGCCGGAACAGGCTGCCGAGCGCGAAGTGGGTCTCGATGGTCTTGTCGTCCACACGGACCATCTCGAGAAAGTGCTCCAGGGCCTGGTCCGTCTGCTCGTTGAGCAGGAAATTGAGCCCCTTGAGGTAGTCGATGTTCAGCGGCGGCGGCCGCTCCTCCTCGTCGCGTTCGCCGAAACGCCCCATGGCCCAGCCCGCGGCCGCCAGCAGCAGGAACAGCCCGGCGAGCAGGAACGTGGATTCAGTCGGCATCGGACAACGGCAGGTTGCGCAGCGAAGTCACCTCTGACTCGGACACGCGCAGTGCCCGGCGCAGCGTGCGCCGTTCGTGGACGACCCGCAGCGCATAAAAGCCCATGCTGGCGACCCCCAGCAGCCAGCCGGCGACGAGGGTCACGGTGAAAGCAATGGATATGGACGTGGTGACGCTGACGAACGCGAGGTTCACCTCGACGTCGCCCGTGTTCAGGTACGAGAACACGACCATGACGCCGAAAATGGCGATCAACAGTAGGATCAGGGCGGCTCTCTTTAACATTCGCTCACTCCAAAGCTGCCGGTTCTGCGCGTGGCAGGATGAGAGTGTATTGCTTTAGCGCCCGTTTGGTAACCGGTAGCGCCTGCGCGGAACGCGCTTCAGTTCTTGATGGGAAAGTGGCGGCTGTCGTTGACCCGCTCGCGCAGGTCCTTGCCCGGCTTGAAGTGCGGGACGTACTTGCCGGAGAGTGCCACCGCCTCGCCGGTCTTGGGATTGCGGCCGATGCGCGGCGGCCGGAAATGCAGTGAGAAGCTGCCGAAGCCGCGAATCTCGATCCGCTCCCCCTTCGCCAGCGCGTCGCTCATCAGGTCAAGCATGTGCTTGACCGCCAGTTCGACGTCTTTCGCCGGGAGATGTTTCTGCTTGCGGGCGATCGCTTCAATGAGTTCGGATTTTGTCATTTTTTCACTTCGGTCCTGGCCGGGGCACGTAACTCACCGATAGTATTGACAAATATAGCCCGGACCGAAGGGTCCGGGCTACCTTTTTAACGTATTATTTGCTTCCGCCGGACATTTTTTCCTTGAGCAGCTCGCCCAGCGTGGTGCCCACCGGCGCCGTACCGGCCTCGGACTTGTAGTCCTTGATCGCCTCGGCCTCCTCGTAAACCTCCTTCGCCTTGATCGAAAGCTGAACCGAACGGTTCTTGCGATCGACGTTGGTGAACTTGGCTTCGATCTCCTCGCCGACCTTGAGGACCATGCGTGCATCCTCTACGCGGCCGCGCGCCAGTTCCGACGCCCGCAGCGAGCCGATGACACCGTCGCCGAGATCGACCAGCGCGCCGCGCGCATCGACTTCGGTGACCGTGCCCGTGACGATCGAGTTCTTCGGATGCTCGGCCAGCCAGGCTGAGAACGGATCTTTCTCGAGCTGCTTGATGCCGAGCGAAATGCGCTCGCGTTCTGCATCGATCGCGAGAACGGCCGCCTCGATCTCCTGGCCCTTGCTGTAGTTGCGAACCGCTTCTTCCCCGGGTGCGTCCCAGGAAATGTCCGACAGGTGCACGAGCCCGTCGATGCCGCCGTCGAGACCGATGAAGATCCCGAAGTCGGTGATCGACTTGATCTGGCCGGAGACCTTGTCGCCGCGGTTGTACGTCGCTGCAAACTCGGCCCAGGGGTTCGACTTGCACTGCTTTACGCCGAGCGAGATGCGGCGCCGTTCCTCGTCGATCTCCAGGACCATGACTTCCACTTCCTCGCCAACCTGCACGATGCGCGACGGATTGACGTTCTTGTTGGTCCAGTCCATTTCGGAGACGTGCACGAGACCCTCGACACCGTCCTCGATCTCGACGAAACAGCCGTAGTCGGCGATGTTCGTGACCTTGCCGAACAGGCGCGTCTGCGGCGGGTAGCGCCGCGCAAGATCCTTCCACGGATCGTCACCGAGCTGCTTCATGCCCAGCGATACACGCTGGCGTTCACGATCGAACTTGAGGATCTTGACGTCGATCTCGTCGCCGACGTTCACGACTTCCGATGGATGCTTGACGCGCTTCCACGCCATATCGGTGATATGCAGGAGCCCGTCGATACCGCCGAGGTCCACGAAGGCGCCGTAATCCGTCAGGTTCTTCACGATGCCCTTGACGTTGTTCCCTTCCTGCAGTTCGGCCAGCAACTGCTCGCGTTCCTCGGAGTATTCCTGCTCCACGACCGCGCGCCGCGACACGACGACGTTGTTACGCCGCTGGTCGAGCTTGATGACCTTGAATTCCAGGCTCTTGCCCTCGAGATAACCGGGATCGCGCACGGGCCGTACGTCCACGAGGGAACCCGGCAGGAATGCACGAACGTTGTCGATCTCGACGGTGAAGCCGCCCTTGACGCGCCCGTTGATGACGCCTTCGACGACCTCGCCTTTCTCGAACGCCTTCTCGAGTTCGGTCCAGGTGCGCGCGCGAATCGCCTTCTCCCGGGACAACCGGGTCTCGCCGAAGCCGTCCTCGACGGCATCCAGCGCGACTTCGACTTCGTCTCCGACGGAGAGCTCGCCTTCGCGCATGTCGTTCTTGAACTGCTCTGCAGGGATGACGGCCTCCGACTTGAGACCGGCGCTGACGATTACGACATCGTCATTCACTGCGACAACAATGCCCTTGATGATCGATCCGGGCTTTATCTGTTGACTGGCAAAACTTTCTTCAAATAACTCAGCAAAACTTTCAGACATGTAATTGACCAAAAGGACTCCGCGTTTGCGGATGCCCATTCCCAAAAAGCGTCACACCACGTCCTGTGGCTGACGGACACTACGAAAAAGAACCGGACTCCTTGTCCGATTCAACCCATTCCTTTCCTGGTGAATTCTAGAGTTCTGCGGCCAGCACTTCCCTCGCCCAGCCCAGTACCGTTTCCGTCACGGCATCAATGGACTGGTTCGAGGAATCCAGAATCCTGGCATCCTCTGCCGGCCGCAGCGGCGCAACCGATCGCTCGGAATCCCGCCGGTCACGGTCCTCTATGTCCCGCGAAAGGGCGGCAAGGCTAACATCAATACCCTTGTCTTTCAACTGCTTATGTCGCCTGCGCGCGCGCTCCTCCGCGCTGGCCGTCAGGTACACCTTGAGCTCGGCCTCCGGGAACACGTGGGTGCCCATGTCACGGCCGTCCGCGACCAGTCCCGGGCGCCGCCGAAAGCTGCGCTGCAGCGCCAGGAGCGCGTCCCGCACCGGCTGCAGCGCGGCCACGGTCGAGGCGCCGCGGCCCGCTTCCTCGGTGCGCAGTTCCCCGCCGACCGGCGCGCCGTCCAGCCAGACGAGTTGCTCGCCCGCCGCGTCGACGCCGAACCGGACGTCGAGGCGGGCCGCCAGTTCCGCCAGCCGGGCGGTGTCGTCCAGGTCGATGCCGCGGCGCACCGCCGCCAGTGCGAGCAGGCGGTACAGCGCGCCGCTGTCCAGCAGGTGCCAGCCGAGGGCGGCGGCGACCTGGCGCGCGATGGTGCCTTTGCCGGAGCCGCTCGGCCCGTCGATGGCAATGACCGGCGCCAGCCGGGTCACGCCGGGTTGCCCGCTACGCCGCGGATGTCGGCGCCAATGCCTGCGAGGCAGGCCGCGAAGCCCGGGAACGAGGTCTCCACCGCCGCGACGTCGTGCACGGTCACCGGGCCCTCGGCCACCGTGCCCGCGACCGCGAGGGACATCGCAATGCGATGATCACCGAAGCTCTGCACCTCGCCGCCGCCGAAGCGCCCGCCGTGCACGATTGCCCCGTCGTCGAATTCGTCGACGCGGATGCCCAGCACCCGGAGGCCCGTCGCCATCGCGGCGATGCGGTCGCTTTCCTTGACGCGCAGTTCGCCGATCCCGGTGAACCGCGTCGTCCCTGCCGCGGCGGCGGCCGCGACGAAAAGCACCGGGAACTCGTCGATCGCGAGCGACACCAGCGCGGGATCCACCTCGATGCCACGGAGCCGCGAGGACCGCACCCGAATATCGGCGACCGGTTCCTCGCCCAGGTTGCGCGGATGCTCGAGCGCAATCGAGGCCCCCATCGCCTCGAGAATGTCGAGCACCCCCGTTCGCGTCGGGTTCACACCCACCTCGCGGATCAGGATGTCGGCCTCCCCGGCAAGCAACGCCGCGAGGATCACGAACGCGGCGGACGACAGGTCCGCCGGCACACGCACCGGGCAGCCCTGCAGGCGCGCCGGCCCGTCGAGGCTGATGCGCCCTTCCCGGCCGGCAACGGCTACGCCCATCGCGCGCAGCATGCGCTCGGTATGGTCGCGCGTGACCGCCGGCTCGGTCACCGTCGTCCGGCCGCGTGCATACAGGCCCGCGAGCAGGACCGCCGACTTCACCTGCGCACTGGCCATCGGCAAGGTGTAGTCGATCGCCCGGAGCTGCGGATTGCCGCGGATGCGGAGCGGTGGTTTGCCATCGCGGCTATCGATGTCGGCACCCATCCGCGTCAGCGGCGTGATGACGCGCTGCATGGGACGACCGGTCAGCGAGGCATCGCCGGTCAGGGTCGCGGCGAAATCCTGCCCGGCCAGCACCCCGGCCAGCAGGCGCATCGCCGTCCCGGAATTGCCCAGATCCAGGTCCGCGCCGGGCGCCTGCAGGCCGTGCAGGCCGACGCCGTGAACGACCAGTTGCGTCTCCGCCGGCCGCTCGATCGTGACACCCATGCTGCGGAAAGCGCTCATGGTGGCGAGGCAATCCTCCCCCGCGAGGAACCCGCTGACCTCGGTAATCCCTTCCGCGACGCTGCCGAGCATGATCGCGCGGTGCGACACCGACTTGTCGCCGGGCACCGTTACTGCGGCATCACCGACGGCCGCTGGCTGGATCCGATAATGCATCGCGGGCTCGCGTCGCGCGCGCTAGTCGACTGCTTTGGGATAGGCGCCCAGAACCCGGAACAGCGAACTCCGTTCCTGCAGCTCGGCAAGCGCCTCGCGCGCCGGCGACTCTTCCGCATGACCGTCGAGATCGATGAAGAAGACATAGTCCCAGTTCCTGCGCCGCGACGGCCGCGACTCGATACGGGTCATGCTGACACCGTGCACGGCAAGCGGCTGCAACAGCTGGTGCAACACGCCGGCACCACCGGCCGTATCGCTCGTCGACACGAGGATGGTCGTCTTGTCGCTGCCGCTCGGTGCGAGCAACTCGCGGCCGATGACCAGGAATCGGGTGGCATTGTCGGCACGGTCCTCGATATTGCTGACCAGCACCTCGAGGTCGTACACGTCCGCAGCGACGGCCGGACCGATCGCGGCGGTACCCGCTTCGTCGCGCGCCCGGCGTGCCCCGGCGGCGTTGCTCGACATGCCGATGAGCTCCACGTGCGGCAGGTACTCGCGCAGCCAGCCGCGGCATTGCGCCAGCGATTGCTCGTGCGCGCAGATCCGCTCGATCTTGTCGAGCCCGGTCTCGCTGCCGAGCAGGTGCTGCTCGATCTTCAGTTCGATCTCGCCCGCGATCTTCAGCGGCGAGGTCAGGAACATGTCGAGCGTGTTGTTGACGGAGCCTTCCGTGGAGTTCTCGATCGGCACCACGCCGAAGTCGGCGACCCCGCTTTCCACTTCGTGGAAGATCTCGTCGATGGTGTGAAACGGCAGTGCCCGCACGGAATGCCCGAAATGCTTGAAGACGGCGGTCTGCGTGAAGGTTCCCTCCGGCCCGAGGAAACCGACCTTGAGCGGCTCCTGCTGCGCCAGGCACGCCGACATGATCTCGCGGAACAGGCGCAGCATCTCCTCGTCGCGCAACGGGCCGTCGTTGCGTGCCCGGATCTTCCTCAGCACCTCCGCCTCGCGCTCGGGGCGGTAATAGTCGACCGCCGAGGCGAGCTTGCCCTTGGAGATACCGACCTGCTGCGCAAGACGCGCGCGCTCGTTGATGAGCGACTGGATACGCTCGTCGACTTCGTCGATGCGTTCGCGGATCTTCGCGAGATCCGGACCGCCAGGGTGCTTGTTTTCGGCCATCGCCGGTCAGGTTACAGGCTTACCCAGGTTTCGCAAAGCGAGGACGCCGTCGATCGACCGCAGCTTGGATTCGATTTCAGCCGTAACCGGTTCGTTGACGTCGACGATGGTGTAAGCGAGGTTGCCGATGGACTTGTTGAGCAGGTCCTCGATGTTCAGCCCGGCGCCGCCCAGACAGGACGATATCTGCCCCACCATGTTCGGCACGTTGGCATTGGCGATCGTTATCCGGTAGGCATCCATGCGCGGCAGGCGGCACTCCGGGAAGTTCACCGCGTAACGGATGTTGCCGTTTTCGAGGTAGTCCTTGACGTTCTCGGCGACCATGATCGCGCAGTTTTCCTCGGCCTCGGCCGTCGACGCGCCGAGGTGCGGCAGGGCCACGACCCTGGGGTGCGCGATGAGTTCGGGCGTCGGGAAATCCGACACGTACGCATGCAGCTGGCCGCTGTCGAGCGCCGCGAGTGCAGCCTCGTTGTCGACCACGCCGCCGCGCGCAAAGTTGATGATCGTGGCACCCTTGTTCATCAACCGGATGCGATCGCGGTTCACAAGGTTGCGCGTGGCGTCGATGAGCGGAACGTGCACCGTCACCGCGTCGGCGTGCTGGAACAGCTGGTCGAGCGTCTCCGCGTGCTCGACACCTGACGACAGCTGCCAGGCGCGGCGCACCGTGATCGCGGGGTCGAAGCCGATGACCTTCATGCCGAGTTCCAGTGCCGCGTTTGCCACCTGGACGCCGATGGCGCCGAGCCCGATGACGCCGAGGGTCTTGCCCGGCAGCTCGAAGCCGACGAATTGTTTCTTGCCCGCCTCGACCGCCTTGTTGAGCGCATCACCCGTCTCGGTGAGGCTCTTGACGTAGTCGCTGGCGTCGCAGATGTTCCGCGCCGACAGCAGCAGCCCGGCGATGGCGAGTTCCTTCACGGCATTCGCGTTCGCGCCGGGGGCATTGAAGACCGGCACGCCACGGGCCGCCATCTTGTCGACCGGGATGTTGTTGGTCCCGGCGCCGGCGCGGCCGATGGCGGCAACCGTCTCGGGGATGTCCATGTCGTGCATGTTGAAGGAACGCACGATGATCGCGTCCGGGTGAGCGATCTCGGAAGCGACTTCGTAGCGTTCGCGCGGCAGCCGCCTGAGGCCCGCTATCGCGATGTTGTTCAGTGTCAAAACCTTGTACATGGATCCTTACCCGTTCACTCGTTCGAATTCGCGCATGAAGTCGATCAGCGCCTCGACAGCCTCTTCCGGCACTGCGTTGTAGATCGAGGCCCGCATGCCGCCGACGGAGCGATGCCCTTTCAGGTTCGCGAGCCCGGCGGCTGCCGCTTCCGCGAGGAAGCGGGCGTCGAGGGACGCGTCCGCGAGCACGAACGGCACGTTCATCCAGGAGCGGCAGTCCTTCTGCACGGGGTTCGAGTAGAACCCGGAGCCGTCGATCGCCGCATAGAGCTTGCCGGCCTTGCGCGCATTGACCTCGGCCATTGCCTCGAGCCCGCCGCGCTCCTTGAGGTAACGGAACACCAGGTCCGCCACGTACCACGCGAAGGTGGGCGGCGTGTTGGTCATCGAGCCGGACTCGGCGTAGGCGCGCCAGGTCATCAGGTGCGGCAGGTTCAACGGGGCCTTTTCCAGCAGATCATTGCGGACGATCACCACGGTGATGCCCGCCGGGCCGATGTTCTTCTGGGCGCCGGCATAGATGACGCCGTAGCGGCTGACATCGATCGGGCGCGACAGGATGGTGCTCGACATGTCCGCGACGATCGGCGTGTCGCCCGACGGCACGAAATGGAACTCCACGCCGGCGATGGTCTCGTTGGGCGTGATGTGGAGATACGCGGCATCGTCGCTGCGCTGCCACGTTGCTTCCTCGGGGATGTAGGTGAAGTTCGCGTCGGCGGCATCGGCCGCCACGTTGACCTCGGCGAACTTGCGGGCTTCGCCGGCCGCTTTCTTGCCCCAGCTGCCCGTGACCACGTAGTCGACCTTGTCGCCGGCGCTGGCGAGGTTCATCGGCACCATGGACATCTGCAGCGTGGCGCCGCCCTGCGTGAACAGCACGCTGTAGTCGGCCGGGATGCCCAGCAGGTCGCGCAGGTTGGCTTCCGCACGTTCGGCCAGCGCCACGAACTCCTTGCTGCGGTGGCTGACCTCCATGACGGTCATGCCGGTCTGCTGCCAGTCGGGGATGTCGTTGCGGATGGTGTCGAGCACTTCGAGCGGGAGCGCAGCCGGGCCGGCGCTGAAATTGTAGACGCGAGACATGTCGCTTCGATCCTTGCGGGTAGGCGTGTTTGAAGGGTGAGACAAGCGGGTTACAGGCACGTTACAGGCCGCGTATTGTTACGGTTTCGCGCAGTCAATGCACTAGCGGATTCTGCCTAGGTCAATCCCGCGCTATTCCTCGTCCTCGTCGTCGTCGTCGATCGGTTCGATGCGCGCCACGCCGACCAGCCGCTGGCCTTCCTCGACCCGGATCAGGCGCACGCCCTGCGTGTTGCGGCCCTGTACCGAGATGTCGTCGACCGGCGTGCGCACGAGCGTGCCGTTCGAGCTGATGAGCATGATCTCGTCACCCTCGCCCACCAGCAAGGCACCGACCGTGCGGCCGTTGCGCTCCGTGGTCTGGATCGCGATCACGCCCTGACCGCCGCGGCCCTGTACCGGGAAGTCCTCGACCTCGGTGCGCTTGCCGTAGCCGTTTTCCGTGGCCGTGAGCACGAGGCCTTCCTGGACCGTCGACAGCGCGATGACCTCGTGACCCTTGGCGAGCTTGATGCCACGTACGCCGGCGGCACCCCGCCCCATCGGCCGGACGTCGGATTCGCGGAAGCGGATGCCCTTGCCGGAACTGGTGACGAGCAGCAACTCTGCGTCGCCGCTGGTGATCTTGGCGTCGACCAGTTTGTCGCCGTTGCGCAGGTCGATCGCGATAATGCCGCTGCTGCGCGGCCGGGAGAACTGGCTGAGCGGCGTCTTCTTGACCGTGCCGCCCGACGTCGCCATGAACACGAAACTGTCGGAATCGAACTCGCGCACGGGCAGGATGGTGTTGATACGCTCCCCGGCCTCCAGCGGCAACAGGTTGATGATCGGCCTGCCACGCGAACCGCGACTCGCCATCGGTACCTGGTACACCTTCAGCCAGTAGACCTTGCCGCGGCTCGAGAAGCACAGGATCGTGTCGTGCGTGTTCGCGACGAACAGCTTCTCGACGAAGTCTTCGTCCTTGACCCGGGTGGCCGAGCGGCCGCGTCCGCCGCGCCGCTGGGCCTGGTACGTGCCGATCGGCTGCGCCTTGGCGTAACCGCCGTGCGACAACGTCACCACGACGTCCTCCTCGGGGATCAGGTCCTCGTCCTGCAGGTCCGTGTGATCCTGCACGATCTCCGTGCGGCGCTCGTCGCCGTAGCGGCTGCGGATGTCCTGGAGTTCGTCGCGGATGACCTGAAGCAGCTTGTCGGGATCGGCCAGAATATCAGAGAACTCTTTAATTTTATCTAGTATCTCTTTGTATTCATTCAGTATTTTGTCTTGCTCGAGCCCGGTCAGGCGATGCAGCCTGAGGTCGAGGATCGCCTGCGCCTGCACCGGCGACAGGTGGTACCGGCCGTCGTGCAAGCCGAATTCGGCGGCCAGTTCGTCGGGCCGCGTGTCCGTCGTGCCGGCACGCTCCAGCATGCCGGTGACCGCGCCGGGCTCCCAGGCCCTCGCGATCAGCGCGTCGCGCGCCTCGGCCGGCGACGGCGAACCCTTGATGAGCTCGATGACCGCGTCGATGTTGGCGAGCGCGACGGTCTGCCCTTCCAGCACGTGGGCGCGATCCCGGGCCTTGCGCAGGTCGAATACCGTCCGGCGGGTCACCACTTCACGGCGGTGGGCCAGGAAGGCCTCGAGAACCTGCTTCAGGTTCAGCAGCAACGGCCGGCCGTCGCGCAGGGCCACCATGTTGATGCCGAAAACGGACTGCATCGGCGTGTGCTTGTACAGGTTATTAAGCACGACCTCGGTCGATTCGCCGCGCTTCAGTTCGATCACGATGCGCATGCCGTCCTTGTCGGACTCGTCACGCAGCTCGCTGATCCCCTCGAGGCGCTTCTCCCGCACGAGGTCGGCGATCTTCTCGATGAGCCGCGCCTTGTTCACCTGGTAAGGCAGCTCGGTAACGATGATGGCCTCGCGGCCCGGCTTGAACTCCTCGATTGCCGTCCGCGCCCGCACGTAAATCCGCCCGCGCCCCGTGCGATAGGCCGACAGGATGCCCTGCACGCCACTGATGATGCCGGCGGTCGGGAAATCCGGTCCCGGCAGGTGTTCCATGAGGCCGGGCACTTCGATGGCGGGATCGTCGATCAAGGCCAGGCAGGCGCTGATGACTTCGTTGAGGTTGTGCGGCGGAATGTTGGTCGCCATGCCGACGGCGATGCCCGAGGAACCGTTCACCAGCAGGTTCGGCACGCGGGTGGGCATGACCGACGGCTCGCTCTCCGAACCGTCGTAGTTCTCGACGAAATCGACGGTTTCCTTCTCGATGTCGGCGAGCAGCTCGTGGGCCAGCCGCGACATCCGGACCTCGGTGTAGCGCATGGCCGCGGGTGCGTCGCCGTCGACGGAACCGAAGTTGCCCTGCCCGTCCACCAGCAGGTAGCGCATGGAAAAGGTCTGCGCCATGCGCACGATGGTGTCGTACACCGCCGTGTCGCCGTGCGGGTGGTACTTGCCGATCACGTCACCGACGACACGCGCCGATTTCTTGTAGGGCTTGTTGTAGTCGTTGCCGAGCTCGCGCATCGCGTACAGGACGCGGCGATGCACCGGCTTCAGGCCGTCTCGGACATCGGGTAGTGCGCGACCCACGATGACGCTCATCGCGTAGTCGAGATAGGATTGCCGCATCTCGTCTTCGAGATTGACGTACAACAGCTCCTGGGCGACTTCAGCCATATCGGGTTACTTTCTCAGCTCACAACCGCAGCGCGACCCCGCTCGAAAAGCAGAATCCGGAAGACGCGAAATTGCGGGTTCAATACGAAAAAACGTGTCGAATTTTCCGGGCCCGAGAGGGCCGGGTTTCGAACCATCAACAAGCCGTAATTCTACCATACCGAAGCCCGCTTAAGCAGCGTTTCGGCAGGCTTTTCGGCCCCTTGAAGCCGCGGCTGGCGCCGCCTGCCACGGCCTGTATACTGCCCGCTGGCCTCCCGCCCCGCCCTGTCCCGAAACCGAACCGCCTTGATGCCCATGCGACATTGCGATGCCCTGATCACACCCCGCTGGTGCATACCGATCGAGCCCGCCGGTGCGGTGCTCGAGGACCACGCCGTGGCGGTCGCCGACGGCCGGATCGCGGCCGTCCTGCCGCTGACCGAGGCGCGTGCGGCATTCCAGCCGAGCGTGTCCATCGACCGGCCGGGGCACGTGCTGATCCCGGGGCTGGTCAACACCCACTGCCACGCCGCCATGACCCTGTTGCGGGGCCTGGCGGACGACCTGCCGCTCGAAGCATGGCTCCGCGAGGGCATCTGGCCGGTGGAGCGCCGCTTCGTCAGCGCCGAGTTCGTTCGCGACGGCACCGAACTGGCCCTCGCCGAGATGCTCCGGGCCGGCGTCACCTGCTTCAGCGACCAGTACTTCTTCCCGGAGATCGTGGCCGAGACCGCCGTCGACCTGCACCTGCGCGCCGTCGTCGGCACCCCGGTGGTCGACCTGCCGACCGCGTGGGCGGACGACCTGGCCGACTACCTCAACAAGGGCACCGAGCTGGTTCACGACCGCTACGCCGACCATCCGCTGATCTCCACCTGTTTCGCGCCGCACACGACGCGCGCCTTGTCGGACGCCGCGTTCACCGAGCTCAGGGTCCTCGCCGACCAACTGGACGTGCCGGTGCAGATACACCTGCACGAGTCGGCGGCGGAGGTGGCGCAGTCGGTCGCGGCTACCGGCAAACGCCCGCTCGAGCGCCTCGACGACCTCGGCCTGCTGAACGCCTCGCTGCTGGCCGTGCACGCGGTGCACGTCACCCCGGACGAGATCCGGCGGCTGGCGGCCGCGGGCGCCAGTGTCGCCCACTGCCCGGCATCGAACCTGAAGCTCGCTTGCGGGCTGGCACCGGCGGCCGCCTTTCTCGATGCCGGCGTGGCCGTGGGTATCGGCACGGACGGCGCCGCCAGCAACAACCTGCTCGATGTGCTCGCGGAAATGCGCCTCGCGGCCCTGCTCGCGAAGGTGTCGGCGGGCGACGGCGCCGCGATCCCGGCGCAACAGGCACTCCGGATGGCGACGCTCGATGCGGCGCGGGCGCTGCGGCGCGACCACGAGATCGGCTCGATCGAAGCGGGCAAGTGGGCGGACCTGACCTGCATCGACATGCAGCGCTTCAACACCCAGCCGCTGTACGACCCGGTGTCGCAGCTCGTCTACGCCACCCGGGCGGACCAGGTGTCCGACGTCTGGGTGGCCGGCCGCCACCTCCTTGATCGCGGCGAATTGACCACCATAGACAGTGACAGCATATTCAGGCGCAGCAACGAGTGGCACCGGCGCATCGCCGGGCACAGGACATAGACGATGGATCGATCCACCCCGACACACGACAACGTCGACGCCGCGGAACTCGCGAAATTCAACGCGATGGCGGCCCGCTGGTGGGACCCGGAGGGTGACTTCCGGCCCCTGCACGAGATCAATCCGCTGCGTCTCGACTGGATCCGGCAGGGAACCCGGCTGGCCGGCCGCCGTGTCGTCGATATCGGCTGCGGCGGCGGCATCCTGACCGAGGCCATGGCCGAAGCCGGTGCGACCGTGACCGGTATCGACATGGCGGAGGGACCGCTCACGGTCGCGCGCCTGCACCAGGTGGAATCCGGGGTCGCGGTCGACTACCTGCAGACCACCGCGGAAGACCTGGCGCAGCAGCGCCCCGGCGAGTTCGACGTGGTCACCTGCCTCGAGATGCTCGAACACGTGCCGGAGCCCTACGACGTGATCCGCTCCTGCAGGACGCTGGTGAAGCCCGGCGGCGACGTCTTCTTCTCGACCATCAACCGCAATCCCAAGTCCTTCGTGTTCGCCATCGTCGGCGCCGAATACGTCCTCAAGCTGCTGCCGGCCGGCACCCACGAGTACCGCAAGTTCATCCGCCCCTCGGAACTCGACGCCTGGGCGCGCGAGGCCGGGCTGCAACTCGTGTCGAGCATCGGCCTGCATTACAACCCCATTACGCGGGAGTACTCGTTGGGCGACAACCTGGACGTCAATTACCTGATGCATTTCCGCCGCCCGGCGAGCGGGTAACGCCGTTGTCGCCGCTCGAAACCGGCCGCTGCAGCGCGGTGCTGTTCGACCTCGACGGCACCCTCGTCGACACGGCGCCCGACATGGTCGCCGTGCTGCAGGACCTGCAGCGCATGCACGGGCTGGAACCCGTCGCCTACGAGGTGGGCCGGTCGTACGTGTCCAACGGCGCGCTGGGCCTGTTGGGTCTCGGCTTCCCGGACATCGAGCACGCGGTCGGCAGCGAGTTGCACACGGCCTACCTGGAACGCTACGCATTGCGCCTCTGCGAGGCGTCGGCGCTGTTCCCGGGGCTGGCGGCCCTGCTCGAGGCACTCGATGCCGCGGGACTGCCCTGGGGCGTGGTTACCAACAAACCGGCGCACCTCACCGATCCGCTGCTGGATCGGCTGGCCCTCGCCGCCCGCAGCGCCTGCACCGTGAGCGGCGACACGCTGCCGCAGCGCAAGCCGCACCCGGCGCCGCTGCTGCACGCCTGCGAGCTCGCCGGGCTGTTACCGCAGAACACGGTCTACGTCGGGGATGCGGCGCGGGACATCCAGGCCGGCCAGAACGCCGGGATGGCGACCGTGGCGGCCGCCTATGGCTACATCACGCCCGGCGACGACCCGCACCGCTGGGGCGCCGACCTCGTCGCCGCGGATACCGCCGAACTGGCGCAAATCCTGTCGAAAGCGGTTAATCTGGGCGCCTGATGAAGTCGATCGAGTTCGATCCCCGCTGGCTGGAGTTCGGCGGCCCGGCGTTGCTTGCGGGCCTGGTGCTCGGCGTCCTCGCAGCGTGGCTGGTCATGCGCCAGCGCCGCCGCCGGCTCGAAACCGAGATCGCGGAACTGCGCGACCGCATCAAGGGCCAGGAGGCGCTGCAAAACGAGCGTGAGGCCGCCTTCCAGGCAGCCAGCGGCGAGCTGGCGCGCTCGTTCTCGGAGCTCGCGAATCGTTCCCTGCAATACAACAGCGAGACCTTCCTGCGCCTTGCAGAGCAGAAGATGAGCGTGCAGAACGAGCAGGCCAAGCGCGAACTGAGCGAGCGCGAGAAGGCGGTCGAGAATCTCGTCAAACCGATTCGCGAGGCGCTGCAGTCGTCCCAGCAGCAGATCGAGGCGCTGGAGAAATCGCGCAGCGAGGCGTACGGCTCCATCCGCACACAACTCGAGGCCATGCAGGCGGCCCAGCACTCCCTGACCCGCGAGACGCACAACCTGGCCAAGGCACTGCGGCGCCCCGAGGTGCGCGGCCGCTGGGGCGAGATCACCCTGCGCCGCCTCGTCGAACTCGCCGGCATGGTCGAGCATTGCGACTTCGTGGAGCAGGTGCACACCGTGGCCGAAGGCCAGGTGATCCGGCCGGACATGATCGTGCGCATGCCGGACCGCCGCGAACTGGTCGTCGACGTCAAGACGCCGCTGGATGCCTACATGCAGGCCGTCGAGGCCGAGGACGACGCGCAACGCAAGCTGGGTCTCGAGCGCCATGCCAAGGGCGTGCGGGCGCACATCCGCATGTTGTCCTCCAAGGCTTACTGGGAGCAGTTCGAGGAAAGCCCGGAGTTCGTGATCCTGTTCATACCGGGCGACCAGTTCCTCAGTGCCGCGCTGAACGAGGAGCCGGACCTGATCGAATACGCGCTGTCGCGGCAGATCATCCTCGCCACGCCCACCAGTTTCGTCGCGCTCCTGAAAGCGGTGGCGTACGGATGGCGGCAGCTGGCACTGGCCGACAACGCGCGCGAGATTCGCGCGCTGGCCGAGGACCTCTACGCACGCCTCGGCACCTTCGTGACCCACATGAACCGGGTCGGCCGGCAGCTGGCGAGCAGCGTCGAGAATTACAACAAGGCCGTCGGCTCGCTGGAGCGCAGCGTGCTGCCCGGCGCGCGCAAGTTCGTGGAACTCGGCGTGCACGGGAAAAAGCCGCTCGAACGGCTGGACACGCTGGACCCGGTGCCGCGGACGATGATCGAAAGCACCGGCGACGACGACCCCGCGCCTGACGAGGACACCGAATCAACGGACAAGACGCTGCAGTAATGGATCACAGGAATTACACCTATCCCGGCGACCTCCTGGCAGGCAGGATCATCCTCATCACCGGCGCAAGCGACGGCATCGGCCGTGCGCTGGCCGTCCACGCGGCGGGGCACGGTGCGCAGGTCATCCTGCACGGCCGCAACGCCAGGAAGCTCGAATCGGTGTACGACGAGATCGGGTCCATCGAGGGGGCACCGCGCCCGGCAATCGCGGTGCTGGATCTGGCATCGGCCGGCAGCGAAGCCTATACCTCCCTCGCCGACAGCCTGGCCGACGAGTTCGGCCGCCTCGACGGCCTGGTGAACAACGCCTCCATCCTCGGCGAGCGCTACTCGATCGAGCAGTACGATGCCGCCATGTGGCAAAAGGTCATGCACGTCAACGTCACGGCCGCGTTCGCCATCACGCAGGTCTGCCTGCCGCTGCTGCACCGCTCCGCTGACGCATCGATCATCTTCACGAGCAGCGGTGTTGGCCGGGTCGGCAAGCCCTTTTGGGGTGCCTACGCGGTGTCGAAGTTCGCCACCGAGGGCCTGTCCCAGGTACTCGCCAGCGAGCAGGCGCACGGCTCGATACGCGTCAACTGCGTCAACCCGGGCCCGGTGCGCACGGCCATGCGCCGCGCCGCATACCCGGCGGAAGACCGGGACGCCCTGAAGACCGCGGCGGAGATCCTGCCGACCTACCTGTACCTGCTGGGTCCGGACGGCAAGGGCGTTACCGGGCAGAGTCTCGACGCGCAGTAATACAGAAAGTCTAGAAAGTAGTTATAACTATCGGTTTTTTCGAGGCTTTCGCTTCTTCATCGGGCGCTGCTCCTGCATCGGGGGCTTGAGGCCCGCCGAGAGGTAGAGCGCCCGCACCTGGGCCGGCGTAAGGGCTTCGTATTTGCCGCGCCGCAGCTTGCGTGGCAGGTCCAGCGGGCCGTAGCCGGTGCGGATGAGCCGGCTGACCTCCTGCCCGCGCGCCTCCCACAGGCGCCGGACTTCCCGGTAGCGGCCTTCCCGCAGGCTGACATTGAACCACTTGTTGCGGCCATCGCCGCCCGTGGCCTCGATCGTCTCGAAGCGCGCCATGCCGTCCTCGAGTTCGACGCCCTGCTTCAGTGCCGTGAGGTCCTCCCCGGACGGGTCCCCGTGGATGCGTACTGCGTAGCGGCGCAGCAACTCGGATGACGGGTGCATCAGTGCATTGGCCAGCGCCCCGTCGGTGGTGAAGATGAGCAGACCCGTCGTCCCG
Organism: uncultured Gammaproteobacteria bacterium; assembly: GCA_963712755.1. Classification (GTDB taxonomy): domain Bacteria; phylum Pseudomonadota; class Gammaproteobacteria; order Steroidobacterales; family Woeseiaceae; genus UBA1847. The sequence continues at coordinate 126,242 of CAVQIY010000006.1, forward strand.
ATGTCGAGACGGCCGACCGCTACCCAGCGCGCGCCCTTGAGCCGCGGCAGCGATTCGAACACGGTGCGGCGCCCTTCCGGGTCCATGCGCGCGACGAGCTCGCCTTCCGGCTTGTTGTAGATGATGTAGCGATGCGATGGCGGTACCACCCGCACCGCGAGCGGGCGCCCGTCCAGCGTGATCCGCTCGTCGCCAGAGACCGCGTCGCCGAGCTGCGCCGTCCGGCCGTCGATTGCCAGGCGGCCTTCGCGAATCCACTGCTCGACCTGGCGCCTGGAGCCATGCCCGGCACCGGCCAGCACTTTTTGCACACGTTCCGGCAACGCACTCGTCCTCAGCCGCTGGCGGACACGTCCTTGTCATCGTCGTCGGGGTCGCCCCTGTCCAGCGATGCGATCACGACCGGCTTGCTGGGGTCGGGCCACTCCGATACGACGAGCTGCTCCTCGACATCCGGAATCTCCGCGAGCGCTTCTTCGGCTTCGGCATCGTCTTCGGCGCCCGAATCCCCGGCCATCGCGGCTTCTTCGCTGCCCGTCTCGCCCGCCGTCGCCACGTCCTCGTCAGTCTCCGGGTACAGCACCGGCACGTCCATGGTCCCTTCGTCCGTGGCGTTGTCCCCCTCGTCGACTTCGGGGAGATTCAATTGCACGCGCAGGCTCTCCCAGTCCGACAGGTCCGCGAGAGGCGGCAGGTCGTCGAGTTTCTTGAGCCCGAAATAGTCGAGAAAGGTCCGTGTCGTGCCGAACATCTCCGGGCGCCCTGGCACATCACGGTGACCCACGACCCGCACCCAGTCACGCTCGAGCAGCGTGCGCACGATGTTCGGACTGACCGACACCCCGCGGACCTCCTCGATCTCGCCGCGGGTGATCGGCTGCCGGTAGGCAACGAGCGCGAGCGTCTCGAACAAGGCGCGCGAATACCGCGGCGGCCGTTCCTCCCACAGTTTCTGCAGGCGCTCGGCCATCGACGCCTTTACCTGGATACGGAACCCGGAGGCAACTTCGGCGATGGTGATGCCGCGGGGCTCGTAGTCATTCACCAGCGCCTCGACGGCGGCGCGAATATCGGGTTTCGACGGCGCCGACCGGCCGTCGAACAGGCCCTGCAACTGGTCCGCGCTCAGCGGCCGGCCCGCGGCCAGCAAAGCTGCCTCGATGAAATATTTGATTTCTGTCTGGTCCATCGTCGTAGCGTATCAGGGTTGCGAAGAATCGGCGGCCGCCGCCGGGTCGTCGTCCGCCACCAGGCGAACGGTCGAAGCCGCGCGCACGTGGAGCGGCGCAAACTCATCGGCCTGCACGACTTCGATGAGCGATTCACGCAGCAGTTCCAGCAACGCGAGAAACGTGACCGCGACGCCGAGGCGCCCCTCCTCGGGGTCGAACAGGTCGGCGAAGCCCGTGAACGTCCCCGTCTTTATGCGGCTGAGGACTTCGGACATGCGTTGCCGCACGGACAATGGCTCCCGTGTCACGTGCAGGTTCGAGAACATTTCGGCACGTTTGAGCACGTCGTGGAAGGCGAGCAGGAGTTCCTTCAGCGTGATGTCCGGCAGCTGCTCCACGACCTTGCGTTCGGGCGCCTCGGCCTGGGCGACATAAACGTCGCGTTCCAGCCGCGGCAGCTCTTCGATGTCCTGCGCGGCCTTCTTGAAACGCTCGTATTCCTGCAGCCGGCGGACGAGTTCGGCGCGCGGATCGTCTTCCTCCTCTTCCTCGGTCTCCGGCCGCGGCAGCAACATGCGCGACTTGATCTCTGCAAGCATTGCAGCCATCACCAGGTATTCGCCCGCGAGTTCCAGCTGCAGCTCCTTCATGAGCTCGATGTACTGCACGTACTGCTTGGTGATCTCGGCAATCGGAATGTCGAGGATATCGAGGTTCTGGCGGCGGATGAGGTACAGCAGCAGGTCGAGCGGCCCCTCGAACGCCTCCAGGAACACCTGCAACGCGTACGGCGGGATGTACAGGTCCTGCGGCAACGTGGTGATAGGCTCGCCGTCGACGACGGCAAACGGCATTTCACTCTGCGCAGGGCTTTGTTTTTCGTCCTGTGGCGGCTTGGGGGCGTCCTCCCGCTTCAGAACCTTGAGATCCGGCTTCATGAGCTGTCCAGGGCAGTATCAGGGCATTCTAGCGTACTTGGGCGCCGCGTGGCTCACAGGAGCGCACTGACGTCGCCCCGCCCGACCCTCAGCACTTCGACCCGGTCCTCCGAGAGATCGATGACGCTCGTTGGCTCGATACCGGTCGGTCCGGCATCGATGATGAGGTCGATCTCGTGGCCGATCCGCTCCTCGATGTCCTGCGGGTCCGTGAGCGGCCGATCGTCGCCCGGCAACAGCAACGTCGAACTCATGATCGGCTCGCCGAGCTCCTGCAGGACCGCACGCACCAGCGGATGGTCCGGGACGCGCAGGCCGATCGTGCGCCGCTTCGGATGCTGCAGCCGCTTCGGCACCTCGCGCGTGGCCGGCAGGATGAACGTATAGGGGCCCGGTGTCATCGACTTGACCATGCGATAGGCCCAGTTGTCCACGCGCGCATAGGTACTGATCTCCGACAGATCGCTGCACACCAGCGTAAAGTTGTGGTTCTTGTCCGTGCGGCGTATGCGCCGGATCCGGTCCATGGCGCGCTTGTCGCCGATGTGACAGCCGAAGGCGTAACTCGAGTCCGTCGGGTAGGCGATGAGGCCGCCCTCCCGAATCGTCTCGACGATTTCCGTGACGCGCCGCGGTTGCGGATTGTCCGGATGAACTTCGATCATCTTGGCCACGCGCGGATTTTAGGGAACTCCAGCGCCGGGGGATACCCTTGTAATCATGGCCCGTGGCCTGCAGATCACGTTATCATTCACGCAATTCCGGCCGGCCGGCAGCCATCACGATGCAAATACTGTTCGAACTCCTGCCACTGATCCTGTTCCTGGGCGCGTACCTCTACAAGGGGATCTATTTCGCGATCGGCACACTGATGGTCGCGATGCCCATCGGCTTTGCCATCAAGTACCTGCGCACCCGCAAGATCGACAAGATGTACATGTGGTCGACGATCTTCCTGCTCATCTTCGGCGGCGCCGCACTCTACTTTCGCAATGCCGACTTCATCTACTGGAAGCCCACGGCGTTCTACTGGGCCGTCGCGGTCGCGTTCCTGCTGAGCATGTGGATCGGCGAGAAACCGCTCGTGCGGCGCTTCCTGGAAATGGGCGGCGAGCTGCCCACGGACAGGATCGCGCCGGCCGACTGGGGCAGGCTCAACCTGGTCTGGGTCGTGTTCTTTGCGGTCATGGGAGTCGCCAATATTTACGTCGCCTACAACTTCAGCGAGGAGTTCTGGGTGAACTTCAAGGTATTCGGCCTGCTCGCGATCACGTTCATTTTCATGCTTGCGCAGGGTTTCTGGCTGGCAACGAAACTCGGCGACGACGCTGCCGCAGACACGGGCGAAGCCGAATGATGTGGTACGCGATCCTCAGCGAGGACAACGAGAACAGCTTGCCGCTGCGCGCCACGGCGCGTGAGGCCCACCTCGCGCGCCTGCGGATGCTGGCCGGCGAAGGGCGCCTGCTGGTCGCGGGGCCCCACCCCGGGATCGACGCGGAAGACCCGGGCGAAGCCGGCTTCAGCGGCAGCCTCGTGATTGCCGAATTTGCCTCGCTCGAGGCGGCCCGGCAATGGGCGGACGCAGATCCGTACGTCGCGGCCGGCGTCTACCGCGAGGTTATGGTCAAGCCGTTCAAACGCGTGTTGCCGTGACCGCCGAACGCGTCAAGTCCATCGAAGAACGGCTCGCAGCCGAGTTCTCGCCGTCGCATCTCCAGGTCAAGGACCAGAGCCATCTCCACGCCGGGCACGCCGGCGCCCGCGACGGTCTGGGCCACTTCGAAGTGACGATCGTCGCGGACGCCTTCGAAGGCAGGGGCCGCATCGAGCGTCACCGCCTCATTTACGCGGCGCTGGGCACCCTGATGCAGACCGATATCCACGCCCTGAAAATCAACGCCTTCTCCCCGGCGGAGCGATAATTGCAACGAAACGCCGCCCCGGATGGTCTATGATGTCGGTTGCTCAAAATCGCGGTAACGCGTATTTTTGCCCCCAGGCACAGGATTCCCTACGCAGCCAGGGCTGTTCAGGCTGATCTAGCAATTCAAAGCAATTAAAGGACTCACCATGATTTTCAAATTTCGTTCCAGCAGGCTTGGAACATTCATCGCTGTTATCTCGATCGCCGCGAGCGGAATTGCGACCGCGAACGCTGAAACAGTGATGACGGTTAAAGGTGTCGATATCGACAGCAGCGTATTCAATGCGTACCTCGAGAGCCGTTTCCAGAAGCCGGCGGCACAGGCCACGGCCGACGACCGTGCCACGGTCGAAAGGGAGCTCAAGGACATCTACCTGTTGACGACGACACCGAAAGCCAAGGACCTGGCCGACGACCCGGATATGAAGGCACAGCTCGAGCTGCAGTACCGCGGGGCGATTGCCCAGGCCGTAGCGCGCGACTTCGTTGAGTCGAACCCGGCGACCGACGCCGAGATCCTCGAGGAATACGAAGCCCAGCTCGAGTTGTCTTCCGACCTGCAGTACAAGGCGAGGCACATTCTCGTGCCGACACAGGCGGAGGCGCAGGACCTGATCGCGCAGCTCGCAGAAGGTGCGGACTTCCAGGCGCTTGCCAAGGAGCACTCCACCGGACCGTCCGGACCGAACGGCGGCGATCTTGGCTGGTTTGCACCGGAGCAGATGGTGCAGCCATTCTCCGACGCTGTCGTTGGTCTCGACGATGGGGAGTTTTCACGGGAACCGGTACAGACTCAGTTCGGCTGGCATGTGATTCTTCGCGAAGATTCCCGTGCGAATGAGCCGCCGACGCTCGACAGCGTTCGGGACTCGATCAAGCAGCGCGTGGAGCAAGAAAAGTTCCAGGCTTACATGCAGGGACTGCGTGACGCGAGCTGAGCTGGTACCAAGTTAACTTAATTCTCGGCCATTTGTCATAAGGGGCGTCTTCGGACGCCCTTTTTGTTTTTCGACTCCGGTTCTGTGAGCGTCATCACATCAATGCACCGCCCGGATACCTAACATTGCTCGCGAGTCATCCCTAATCGCTCGGGGATGGCTCCTCCAACCCTCGCATCTCCTTCTAGGTTGATACGAGAACTAAGTCGGCAGGGACGCCGACTTTTTTTTGCCCAAAAGAAAAAGGCCACCGAAGTGGCCTTCTACCTGTACTCCCAGGGACAGATCTTTTTGTAATTGTTCTCCGACGAGCGAAGCCGGAGTGCCCCCTTTTCGGGACTGCCTAGTGCACGGCGCTAACTTTGTCCGATACCAGCAAACCGCGGCTGACGGGCTGAATCCCGCTGAAGCTGAGCGAATGGCCTGATGGTCTATCTACGGTCGCTCTGTTTGCTGCGATCGGATATCTCTTTGGACACATGCGACGATTATCTAAGGCCGTACAATGGGCAGAGTCCAGCGCCAAGTTGACATGCGGAGGACACTGTAATTTGCTCGTAGGCAAAGAAAAGGCCCCGGAAGGGGCCTTTATTCTGGCGAAGCTGCTCTTTTCGGTTGGACATCCGCCAGGCGAGCGAAGCCTGCCGGATGTTTCCGCGATATGGTTGATTTGGTGAGCGACTCCAAACCAACTTCAGCCCCGCCTAGGCCATCAATGATGATGACCTAGCCTCGTGCCAGCGCAAGGCGGGTTGGAGCCAACCTCTTCTTGCGCCTCGCTTGGAAATATCTCCAGCGAAGCGCTGCGCGAGCACGGCGAATTATTTACTGCGAGCCCACATACTCCGAGATCAGCAGACCACCTCGGTTAGGTTGAGTCCCTACCAATGTCCAGAGTCCGCCCGCCTTGTCCATAACAGCAGCCGTAAAATCGACTGTGAGATCTCCGATTGTTGCACGGCCAAGGCTGTAATCGACGCTCGACGGGATTCCACGGACAAAGACAGTATCCGCACCCGGCACATAGCTTGTTGCATCAACGGAGACCCCGTCCGCATACAGCCAACCTGAGGCCATGACCGATCCAGTAACGTTTACAAAATCGCCTGGCCTCAACGCGCTCAACATACCCTGCGAGGCAACAACGATCTGTCCCATTGATGAAAACAGTCCGTTGACAGGATCGACCGACTCGACCGGCCCTGAGAGCACCAGCACGCCACTCCCATGAATCTCGGCAATACCCGAACCGTGGATTTCACGGATACCGGAGCCGTGAATCTCGGCAATACCCGAACCGTGGATTTCATGGATACCGGAGCCGTGAATCTCGGCAATACCCGAACCGTGGATTTCATGGATACCGGAGCCGTGAATCTCGGCAATACCCGAACCGTGGATTTCATGGATACCGGAGCCGTGAATCTCGGCAATACCCGAACCGTGGATTTCATGGATACCGGAGCCGTGAATCTCGGCAATACCCGAACCGTGGATTTCATGGATACCGGAGCCGTGAATCTCGGCAATACCCGAACCGTGGATTTCATGGATACCGGAGCCGTGAATCTCGGCAATACCCGGACACCGATGGATTTCATGGATACCGGAGCCGTGAATTTCCTTCGTACCCGACCCATGGATTTCGGCAATACCCGACCCGTGTATCTCCTTCGCACCCGACCCATGAATTTCAGCAATTCCCGAGCCGTGAATCTCTGCTAGTGCAGACGAAGAAATGAAAATCACGGACAACGTGGCGAAAGCCGATAAAGCCTTAGCACAGTGTTTCGTGAACATTTATCGCTCCTTACATTTTCGCAGGCGATCGACCTCCATTTCGCCGATACGTCCAGCTGCTCCGGCTATTAAAGCCGGCCTTTTCTCCAACCCTCCGGTCACTCAGCCCAACCATGCTGATAGACCTCGGTGAATCACCGCCTACTTCCTGCAGGCAGATTTGGAATCAGCCTCTTCTGAGGCTATTGCTCGCTTATCTCCAACCCCCGCTCGACCAAAAGGTCCTTCAGCGACGATTTATACTCTGTGGACTCAATGTAGTGGTAAATCCCCAGTCCACTTTCCTTCTTTTCTATTCGCGAATCGCGCCCTTCGTCATTACCTTGTTGCACGATCCAGTTATCGATGTATTCAAGTAGTTCCTGCCCCCGAGTCTTCGAAAGCTCCATAAATTCCGCGAGCTCGTCGGTGGTCCATCTTCTTGTCGACGTAACGACTCGTTCTAGAAATGCCTCGCCCTGTGATTTCTTCTCAACGTTTCCGGCTGCGGTCAAAAAGAAGTTGTGGGCGATGCTCCCGAATCGTTCGATCAACTCAGGCGACAAGCCTGTGGGTTCGAACGAGCGACGCATTACTTTTAAGAGTCCTGGTTCCGGTTCGGAAACCGCTCCAGATCGCACAAGCACCTCGTACATTTGCTTCGGTGCCATATCGGCACCATAGATCTTGACCAGTGACTTGAACGTCTGCTCTCTCTCATTATTCGAGTCGTATGGCAAAACTAACGGAAGCCCATAAGGTCCTTGGAAATCTGGATCGCTGTACCACCCCATGAGCACCTTACTCGGCCTAGAGAAATTCTGTCCCCCAACTTCCGAGCTAGAGGCTCGAACCAGTACGTTTTTTACCTCCTTTCTTGTTAACCCCGTCAAAACCGCAATGCGAGACTGGTTTATTTTTGACCCGTCCGTGAAGTGGCGAATGGCCATCTCCACGTATACATCCTTCGCAACGTCGGCAAAATCGTTATGAGTTACACCCTGATTGATAAGAAGCCTCACAAGTGGCTTCAACAACATCCTGAGCGAACGCCTAAGATTCCTCTGGACCTCCCCGATCATCGCAATCCCGCCTGTATACAATATGTCAAACTACACAAAAAAAACACCTATTTACATGATCTTGCGGAAATTACTGACGAATTCGATTGATGTGTTTCGGTACTAAATTCCCGACTCTGCGTAACCTCCCGCGAATTCAGGTATCTAAGTATCTGATTATGTTACGTTAAATGGGAGTGCAACTAAATCCCACAAATCGATCGAAACTATTGTGGCTAGCGAGGAAGCCCGGCGCCCAGACAGATTGCCGCATTCTGGTCGCCGCAAAAAGGCCCGCGGCGCGCAAGGCCTTGGACTGCCATTGGCCCTCTATGTTACTCGCGACCGGCACCGGACCGCCTAAGAAATTTCGAATAATGGTAATCGAGGGGCATCGAGGCCCAACCCTCAATATCCTCGGCGACCATGTGCTTGGTCACATAAAAATATAACGGTATAACCGGATGGTCATCGACTGAAATTTTCTCGACCTCCTCGAGGTAACCACGACGCACCGCAAGATCAACCTCGGCGCTTGCTTTGCGCAGGAGTTCGTCAACTCGGGGATTCGCGTAGGCTGTCAGGTTCTGAGGGTTGTCGCTTTCGACAAGCTGTAGAAATGTGTACGCGTCGTTATAGTCGCCCGACCAACTCAGCCGAAAGAGTTCGGTGATATTCATCTCCTGGATGTTAGCCAGCAAAACCCTGAATTCTTCGGTGACTAATTGCGCTTCAAATCCAAGCGTGTCGCGCCACATCGCCTGAATGGCAACAGCAATTTTCTCGTGACCGCCCATGACGTTATAGCGCAACTCGATTTTCAAAGGATTGTCAGGCCCGAAACCAGCTTCTTTGTACAATCGCTGTGCCTCTATTACCCTCTGTTCCTGTGACCAATCCTTGTAGTCGAGGGATTGTGACGAATAATTATCTATCCCTGGTGGAACCAAGCCATAAGCCGGAAGCTCCCCCCTGCCCTTGATCTTGTTAACCAGCACATCGCGATCGATCGCCATTGACAACGCCTTGCGAAGCTTTCGGTTGTCACGAAGCCAAGGCTTGTTTAGGTTGAAGCCGTAGTAATAGACGCCAAGCGCCGGAGACACTTTAAGTTCATCGGGGTAGTCTTCCTGCATTTGTGCAAACGCATCTTCGGCCACATTGGCTGTGACATCGAGATCGCGCGCGCGAAAGCGCATGATCTCGGCTGCGGGTGACAAGATATGGTAGATCACCTTATCAAAATATGTGTCATCGTTATTCCAATAGAATCTATTACGTTCAAGAATAACGGATGCCCCCACATTGTCTTCCACTAGGCGATAAGCGCCGTTGCTCACCAAGTTACCCGCGCGGCTGAACCGGTCGCCATATTGCTGTAACGACTGCACATGTATTGGAAACGTGCTTGGGTGGGTTAGTAGTTGCAGGAAGTATGGTGCCGGCGTCTCAAGCATGATTCGCAGCGTATACTCGTCAATCACTTCGACGCCTAGTTCGCTTGGTGATTTCTCACCTGCCACTATTGCGTTCGCATTTCGAATAACACTGAGGAACTTCGCGAAAGGTGCCGCTGTGGCGGGAGTAACAAGACGCCGAAATGCCGCTTGAAAGTCTCCCGCCTGGACAGTATCGCCATTGGACCATTTTGCATCCGGCCGCAAATAGAAAATGTAGCTGCTCCCGTCTGCCGATATATCCCAACGAACCGCAACCCCTGGAATAAGACGTCCGTCCGCACTGTATGCTGTCAATCCTTCGCCTATATCCCGCAACAAGTTACCCGCCTCGACACTCTTTAGCCGGTGTAGGTCAAACGTCTCGGGTGGCACATTGATACTTCGATTTAGAATCTTTAGATCAGCATCTTGTTCGGACTCAATACCGTCGCACGCTGTAACCACCGCGACAGCAAGAATCGCAAAGCCGATTAACTTCGTTCGAATCTTATTGGTCACAATATCGCGCATAATAGTTAGTCTACGAACAAGTGCGCCCTATCGGCAGTCAGACTATAATCATCAATTACCCTGCCAACTGCGACACTTTCTCGGAAGCGACTATTTCACACTTTATTCGACATAAAATAGATATTTTTGTCCATGTCCCTCGCAAATCAAGCATCTAAAGTTGCAAAAGGCACACTGACGGCAATAACGTCCCCCTTTACCATAGACCCCAAGATTGGATGACCAAAGAGGCATCATTGGAGATTGTTTGCCACAATAATGCCGTTGATCTACTCACTCGGTGCGAAAGTGTCTTGCTGTCACAGGAAGCTGCGAACAACAATTTGATCCAGTTGTTGCAGTTGATCATGGAGGACAGTGGCGTCGTAGCGCCGCCGTACTGGTTTGGGAGTATTGAAGTCGACGGAACACCGATCGGTTGCTGCGTGCACGCGTTGCCAGACGGACTGGTCGCGACAGATTTGCCCAGCATTGCCGCGCGACCGCTTTACCATGCAATCGTTGCCGATATTCCAACACCCGGTCGGGTAGTTGGTAAGCCAAGCTTCGCGAGAAGCCTGGCACAGAGATTTGCTGTTGGCGCCAGACTCCAGGCGAAACTCTCGTCGAAGTGGCTGGTTTACCGTCTAGACCAGGTGAATGACGTACCATATCCAGCTCGCGGAGAACTGAGGCTTGCCACGAGTGATGATTGTTATCTCGTCGAACAGTGGGGTAACGCCTATGGCGACGAACGTCCATCCTTTTTGAATGTGCATGATTTCATGCTAGGCAAACTCGAAAGCGGTGAATTGTTCTTTTGGTACGACAATGCAGACCGCACCATGCTTACGGTCTCTGGCCGAGGCATGAATGCCCAGCGTATCTCGTCGGTCTTTACACCTAAAGAATTTCGCGGCCGTGGCTACGCTTCAACCGCTGTCGCAGCCGTGAGTAAGGAGCTCCTTAGTAATGGCTCGGCGTACGTAGTGCTGACAGCCGGTCTAGGTGAGCCAGTTGCACGAATTTACGAGCGAATCGGTTTTTTTCCTGTCGGGGACCGACACAGCTATACGATATCCTAAGAGCCCGGTCCGATTCCGCCCTACTTCTTCAGTGAACAGTTTCCGAAGGGCGCCCGAACATACTACTAAGGAAGAAGCTAAAGTTGGCCTAACTCTGATTGGTCTGCAATTTCCGTCCGGCATGATCACCGGTTGACACAAGTCATCGACTTTCTGATCGATCCTAACAAACTGTAGTGGCTGAAATGATCAACCGGGTGTGTCAGCCTAGCTATTTGCGATTCGTCATACCTGCACGCGCCGCTAAAAAAAAGACGTGTGCAACATTAGTCTTTGCCTTGCACAGCAAACTACCACCTGTATCGCTTGTCTTTCTCGTTACCTTCGAAATAGAACACACCAACCGCCAAAGTGGTCTTCTCGTCTTCACTTGTCTCGTTTTCGTTGAGCGTTTCGTAAGCCATAAACAGGTCATCTACCGACTCAGTAAATGCCTCAATTCTATCTCCAGCGATTCTCTTTAGGCGGGGCACATCGCTTCTTCTGACTGCCTTGGTGAACGCGACGCGTTGCGGCCAACTGTAGCCATCTCTATCGGGATCCGTATTATGCGAAAGCGCCGCTACTGACGGATACACGAAGTGGATCAACATTGAAATTAGACTGTCATGATCACCTTTTGGCCGAAAGTACCTTTTCAAGACTTCGAGATTTCCGTTTTCGTTCTCCTGAATTGCGCCAACACGCTTAAGTTCTGTTCTCATCGCGCCAGGCGGTATATCTCCTCCAAATCGGCGTACCAAGCTAGAGAATGAGCCTTGCTCTCCACTAAATGGCAACGGCGCCGGACGTCCATCGCTGCTAAGAAACTCCTTGTCCGCGTGCCAGTAATGCAGAATGTCCCACATAGGGGTGTGCTTAACCACTACGGTCTGCTCTCCACCTTCGATTTTGTCTCTGAGTCTTCGGACCTCTTTTCGCGTTAACCCTGTCATAACCGCGACCCGAGAAATATTGGTGGGACGACCACGCAGTCCGTATTCGGAACTGGCGACATCCACAAAGGCAGTCTTGGCGATTTCTGAGAATTCTCGAAAACCTATACCGTATCTAAGCAGAATACGAGCAACCGGCTTGAGGACCACCAAGAATGCTCCAATAATTTGATCATGTATTTCGTCACGCATGGCTGCCTAATATATTTATCGGTTGATCTGCTTCCAACAAAAACCTGAGGATGGGAAAAATTACCCAAGCTTTGCCATGACCGCAGCGTTAACGCCACATGCATTTCTCGACATTCTGTCCACAAATTCCTGCTACGCGCTCTACAATTCAGGTCGCATATTTCCCTTTACAACTAGTCATATGGCATCTAGCAACGCCTCAAACTGCTCTTCATCAAGCAACTCAACGCCCAGATCCTGCGCTTTCCGCAATTTCGATCCGGCATTTTCCCCGTAAACCACAAAGTCCGTCTTTTTCGATACGCTGCCAGTCACCTTGCCGCCCAGCGCCTGGATGCGGTCTTTGGCTTCATCACGGGTCATTGACGACAGCGTACCGGTCAGCACGAAAGTCTTGCCTGCCAACGGGCCATCCCCTGGGGCCGCACGTGGCTCTGTTTCCTGCCAATGCACCCCGGCTTTTCGCAGCCTGGCGATAACCTCGCGATTGTGCGCTTCGTCGAAGAAAGCGCGGATCCTCGAGGCAACGACAGGCCCGACATCCGGGACCATTTCGAGTTCTTCTTCTTTTGCGGCGATTATACCATCCAGGCCGCCGAAGTATGCTGCAACGTTGGCGGCAGTAGCTTCACCGACCTCGCGAATTCCCAGCGCGTATAGAAATCGCTGTAACGTCGATTCCTTGCTCTTGTCGATCGCTTCGACCAGGTTCTGTGCCGACTTCTCACCCATGCGCTCCAAGGCCGCCAGTTCCTCCTGCTCGAGTTGATACAGGTCCGCCGGCGTCTTGATGCGACCGGTATTGACGAGCTGCTCGATGAGTTTCGAGCCGAGACCATCGATATCCATTGCACGCCGCGAAACGAAGTGCTTGAGTGACTCCACGCGCTGGGCAGAACAATACAGGCCGCCCGTACAGCGGGCCACGGCCTCGCCCTCTTCCCGTACGACAGCGGAGTCGCAGACCGGGCACCTTTCGGGGAGCTTTACCTTTTTCGCACCCCTGGGCCGACGGCTCTTGATAACGCTGACTACCTCCGGAATCACGTCACCCGCCCGGCGCACGATGACGGTATCGCCGATACGGACGTCCTTGCGATTGACTTCGTCCATGTTGTGCAGGGTCGCATTGCTGACGGTGACGCCGCCGACGAATACCGGCTCCAGCCGTGCCACCGGGGTCAGCGCACCGGTGCGGCCGACCTGGAACTCGACGCCCTTCAATACCGTCATCTCTTCCTGTGCGGGAAACTTGTGCGCGATGGCCCAGCGCGGCGCCCGCGACACGAAACCGAGTTCGCGCTGCTCGGCACGGCTGTCAACCTTGTACACGACGCCATCGATCTCGTAGCGCAGCGATTCGCGGCGGTCGGCCAGTTTCCGGTAATACGCGAGACAGCCTTCGACGCCTTGCACGACATCCCGCTCCGGGCAGGTTTTCAGGCCCCATGCCTGCAGCTGGTCCAGGACCTCCTCGTGGCTGTCCGGTAGCTCGCGCCCTTCCACGAAACCCGCCCCGTACACGTAGATATCGAGTGGCCGCTCCGCGGTGAGCTTCGGATCGAGTTGCCGCAGGCTGCCCGCCGCCGCGTTGCGCGGGTTGACGAAGGTCTTTTCGCCGGCGTCCCTGGCGCGCTTGTTGTAGGCCTCGAACCCGGCCTTGGGCATGAATACTTCGCCCCGGACCTCCAGTACCCCGGGATAGTCGTGCCCCATGAGCCTGAGCGGGACCGCGTCGAGCGTCCGCACGTTGTGCGTAATGTCCTCGCCGCGCCTGCCGTCACCGCGCGTCGCTCCCTGCTGCAGCACGCCGTCGACATAGAGCAGGCTGACGGCCGCGCCGTCGAGCTTCGGTTCCGCCGCGTACCGCAGGCGTTTGCCGCCGTCCGCCAGCTCGAGCCGGTCGACCACCCGGCGGTGAAAATCGCGAACTTCCTCCTCCGAGAACGCATTGTCGAGCGACAACATCGGCAGGCGATGCTCGACGGTCCCGAACGCCTCGATGGGTTTGGCGCCCACGCGCTGCGTCGGCGAATCCGGGGTGATGAGTTCCGGGTGATCGTCCTCGAGCTTCTGCAGTTCGCGCACGAGCCGGTCGTACTCGATGTCCGGGATCTCCGGCGCGTCGAGCACGTGATAAAGGTAGTTGTGATGACGAATCTGCTCGCGCAGGCTCTCTACCTTGTCAACGACGTGCTGGGAAGCGGCCATGGCGAAAATTCGGAAGCCGGGCTTCAGGCCACCTTGATACTGTGCTCGAACTGGATGATCTCCTCACGCATGTAGCGCTCGCGCTGGATGCTGAGGGTGCTGCCGGATTCATCGAGCAGTTCGCCGTTGAGTGCCTGCGCCACGGTACGCGCAGCGGTCATCATCATGTCGAACGCCTCCGCGCCCTCGACCGGCCCCGGCAGAATCAGGAACAGGCTGATACCCGGGAGTTCCTGCTCCTTGATATTGGTCATGTCGAAACTGCCCGGCTCGACGAGGCTCGCCGCGCTGAAAACCGTATTGTCTTCGCTGCTGCCGTCGTAGCGATGAAAGATGCCGAACTTGCCGTGGCGCATGCCGATGCCGCGCAGGCTGAGGACCAGTTCGTCGCCCCGGAACGCACCGCCGTCGCGAGCGACGAGGCGTAGCGTTACGATCTTCTGCGGGACTCTTGCCGCCGGTGTCGCCGGCTCATCGTCGACATCGTCGTCGATTTCCGGGCCGGCCGCTTCATCGTCATCCGACGACTCATCCCCTGCGACGTCGGAACCCAGCTTCGGCTCGACCCGCCCGGCCGCCTTCGGTGTTTTTTTCGGGGCTGTTTTTTCGCGGCGGCTGTAGAAGTAGACGCCGGCGATTACCAGCAGTCCGAAGAGCAACAGCAACCAGCGCAGACCGTCCATCAATCAGTCCAGGTTCTTGGTGTGAATCAGCTCGCCGCCATCTTCACCGCTTCGTCGAGATCGACGGACACCAGCCGCGAGACGCCGGGCTCCTGCATGGTAACACCGGTCAGTTGCCGCGCCATCTCCATCGTGACCTTGTTATGGGTGATGAAGACGAACTGCACCTTGTCCGACATTTCCGTCACGATGTTGCAGAAGCGGCCGACGTTGGCGTCGTCGAGCGGTGCGTCGACCTCGTCGAGCAGGCAGAAAGGCGCCGGGTTCAGTTCGAAGATCGCAAACACCAGTGCCACGGCAGTCAGCGCTTTCTCACCGCCCGACAGCAGGTGGATGGTGCTGTTGCGCTTGCCCGGCGGCCGCGCCATGACGGTGACGCCGGCCGACAGCAGGTCGTCGCCGGTGAGCTCCAGGTAGGCGTGACCGCCACCGAAGAGCTTCGGAAACAGCCGCTGGAAGCCTGCGTTGACCTTCTCGTAGGTTTCGCGGAAACGCGACTTGGTCTCGCGGTCGATCTTGCGGATCGCCGCTTCCAGTGTCTCCAACGCCTCCGTCAGGTCCTTCAACTGCGAATCCAGGTACTCCTTGCGCTCGGACTGCTCCTTGAATTCGTCGATCGCGGCGAGGTTGATGGGGCCGAGGCGATCGATGCGCCTGCGCAAAGACTCCAGCTTTTCTTCCCACTGATCGATTGACGCGGATTCGTCCAGTCCCTCGAGCAGCGCTTCCAGTTCGAAGGCCGTCTGCGCCAGCTGTTCGGCAAAGCCCTCACGGCGGACCCGCACTTCGCGCAGCGCCATCTCCGCTTCGTTGACCTCGCCGCGAGCGGCATCGACCGCCTGTTCCACCTGCATCCGGCCCTGGTCCAGTTCGCGCAATTCGCTGTCCACTTCCTCGACCAGCCGGCGCGCCGATGCGAGCTCCTGCTCCACCTGCACGCGGTGTTGCAGCTGTTCTTCCAGGCGTGCCTTTTGCTCCGCGAGGGGTGCCTTGCGCTGCTCGAGCTGCTCGCGAATCTCCTCCTCGCGCACCTGGAATTGCCGCAGCTGCGATTGCATGCGCTGCAGGTTCTGCGCGGCGGATTCCTTGCTCGAGCGCCGACTTTCGTACTGGATCCTGATCTTCTGTACCGCCTCGCGATCCTCGCGGGCCTGGGCGCGCACTCGCTCCAGCTCTTCGCGGAGTTCTGCGCGGCGGGCTTCCAGGCTTTCTCGCTCCGCCGTCAGTTCTTCGAGGCTGCTGTCCGCCTGTACGAACAGACGCTGGGACTGGCGCAGTTGCTCTTCCGCGGAGATCTTCTCGTTTTCGATTTCGTGCGTTTCCTGCGTGATCACGGCCGCGCGCGCGTTGACCTGCTCCAGCTGGTAACGTACCGAGTCGAGCACCGAGCGAACTTCCGAGTACTCCGACAATACCGCCGCGGCCTCACCCTGCATCCGCTCGCGACGCTCTTCGAGCTGCGTGAGCCGCATGCGGCCATCCGTCAACAGCTTGCGGGCGCTTTCGAAGCGGGCCCGGTACTCGCGCAGGTTGGCACTGACGCGGCGCATCTCGTGCTCGCGCGACAGCACGCCCGACTTCGAATCCTTGTCGCGGGATACCCGCAGCCAGCTCCGCCCGAGCCAGATGCCGTCCGCCGTGACGACCGATTCACCGTCCTTGAGCGCATCCCGAATCGCGACCGCGGCACCCAGTGAATCGGCAACGCGCACCCGCGAGAGTATTCCGGCAATCGACTGCGGGGCGCCCCGCACCTTGCCCGCCAGCATGTCCGGCGAACCCGTGGCCAAGGCATCGGCCGACCCCTCCAGCAGCAGGGTCACCTTGCCCGACTTCAGCGCGGAGATACCCGCGGTCAGCGGCTCGATATCCGGCACGCAGACCGCCTGCAGGTAATCGCCCAGCACCGTCTCGACGGCCCTTTCCCAGCCGTCGGTAACGTCCAGCGTCTTCGCGACGCGACGGTCGCCGTCGACGCCCTGGCCTTCCAGCCAGCGCTGCACGCTCTCGTCGCCCTCTCCCAGCGCCGCCTTCTGCAGCGCCTCGAGCGAGGCAAATCTCGACTGTGCCGCCTGCACCGCACCGCGGCGCTCGTCCACGAGCCGGGTCAGCTTCTGATCCTGCTCACGGAGTTTCCTGATTTTCTCGGCAATGTCCGCCAGGCCGCGGTCGAAATCGTCGCGGGCCTGCCGTTTGCGCTGCTCCTGCTCGGTCAGCTCGGCAAGCCGGGCCTCGAGAGTCTCATGGTCGCCCGCCGTGCGTGCCTCGTCGAGTTTCCTGCGGCGCTCGCTGTAGCCGCGAATCCGCGACTCGATCTGCTCGGCGCGCGTGTGTTCGATACTGCGCTGCTGCTGCGCCTCGTTGTATTTGCGCGAGCACTCGTCCCATTGCTCCTGCCAGCCGGCCAGCGCCGCTTCGGCGCGCTGCAACGATTCCGCGGACGACTTCTCCGCGTGCTCGGCCTGCTCGAGGCCGGGCACCAGTTCGTTCAGCGTGAGTTCGAGCTGAGCGATCTCCGACTCGTCCTTGTCGATGTGCTCGATGATCTCCTTCGCGCCGAGAACCGCCTGTTGCAGGTCATTTTCCTGCCGTTCGCGAAGCTCGTTGGCATGCTCTATGGACTGCTCCAGGCGCGCGATCTCCGAGCCGACCTTGTAGTAGCGGCCCTGCACCTGGTTGAACTGGTCCGTCCGCTCCGTCTGCCGGACGCGCGCATCCTCGATGCCGGCCTCGAGCTTGCGCTGGCCGGCGACCTGCTCTTCGAGGCGCGTCTTGCGCTCGTCGAGGCGGGCTTTCGCCGCATTCGCTTTTTCATCGAGGTAGTGCGTGCGCAATGCCAGCAATTCGGCGGTGGTACGCCGTTCCTCTTCCTTGTAGCGGCTGTAGCGCTCGGCGGTCTTCGCCTGGCGGTCGAGATGCTTGATGTGCTTTTCCACCTCGTCGAGCACGTCCTGCAAGCGCGCCAGGTTTTCCTTGGTGTGCTTGATGCGGTTGGACGTCTCCTTGCGCCGCTCCTTGTACTTCGAAATGCCCGCAGCCTCTTCCAGGAACACCCGCATGTCTTCGGGCTTGGCCTCGATGAGGCGCGAGATCATGCCCTGCTCGATGATCGAGTAGCTGCGCGGCCCGAGCCCGGTGCCGAGAAACACGCCCGTGATATCCTTGCGCCGGCAACGGGTGCCGTTCAGGAAGTAGTTGGAGATGCCGTCGCGGCTGACTTCGCGCCGGATGGCAATCTCGGCGTACCTGGCGTACTGGCCCTCGAGGGTCGTCTCGGAATTGTCGAACAGCAATTCGACCGAGGCGGCACCGACGGGCTTGCGGGCGCTGGAGCCGTTGAAAATGACGTCCGTGATGGAATCACCGCGCAGCCGGCTGGCCGAGCTCTCCCCCATGACCCAGCGGACGGCGTCGATGACGTTGGACTTGCCGCAACCGTTGGGCCCTACCACGCCGACGAGAGCGCTCGGAAAGGTAATGGTGGTGGGGTCTACAAATGATTTGAAGCCTGCAAGCTTTATCTTGCTCAGTCGCATGCGGTGAATTTTGCCCGGTGCCAGAGAATTCGGCGTAGTTTAAAGGAATTTACCAAATAAAACGATTCTCATTGCCGCCGCGGTGGCGGTGCCCGGCCGGGCGTCCCGGCCCCGCAAATCCGGGCTCGACCGGGCCCGGAATAGGCTTCCATGCGCGAGCAAGCCATGTATAATCCCCGCCTTTTCTCGAGCCGGCAGGAGTCGACCATGCCCGCAAAAAAGGCCGCGAGTAAGAAGCGGAAGAAAGTCTCAGCAACTCGTCGGAAAGTGACGGCGAAAAAAAAGCCTGCCTCCAGGAAGGCGGCCGGTAAGCGCAAGGTGACGAGGAAGAAAGCAGTGACAAAGAAACGGGCAACCAGGACCACAAAGAAGAAAACAGTGAGCAAGAAGAAGGCCTCGAAGAAGAAGGTCGCCAGGAAGGCGTCGAAGAAAAAGGCATCGAAGAAAAAGGTGTCGAAGAAGAAAGTGTCGAAGAAGAAGGCAGGCAGCAAGAAGGCCGTTCGCAAGAAGGCGTCGAAGAAAAAGGTGTCGAAGAAGAAGACCGCCAGCAAAACGGTCTCAAGGAAAAAGCCTTCGAAGAAAAAGGCGTCCCGGCAGAAGGTCGACAGGAAAGCGGCTCGCAGCCAGCGTTCACGCAGCGACGTGCTGACCGGGCCCATCCACGGCATCAGCCCGTACCAGCCGCGGCGCGGCGAGGAATACATGAGTGACGAGCAACTGGAGCACTTCCGCGAAATTCTCAACGCGTGGAAGCGCGAGCTCATGTTCGAGGTGGACCGCACCGTGCACCACATGCAGGACGAAGCTGCGAACTTCCCGGATCCGAACGACCGCGCGACGCAGGAGTCCGAATTCGGTCTCGAACTGCGCACGCGCGACCGCGAACGCAAGTTGCTGCGCAAGATCGATGCGGCGCTGGCGAGGATCGACGACGGCAGCTATGGCTACTGCGAGGAAACGGGCGAAGAAATCGGCCTGAAGCGCCTCGAAGCCCGCCCGGTCGCCACGCTGTGCCTCGAAGCACAGGAGCGGCGAGAGCTGGCGGAACGCCAGTTCCGCGACCGCGACGATCGCTACCGGTAGTTCCGCATACGTCGGGCGCTTTGCGCCCTCTCCCACCGGGCCACTGCACTTCGGCTCACTGCTGGCCGCGACTGCAAGCTATCTGCAGGCCCGCCGCCACGGCGGTCGCTGGCTGTTGCGCATCGAGGACATCGACCCGCCCCGCGAGCAGCCGGGCGCGGCGCAACGCATCGTCGAGGCGCTGGAACGTTACGGCTTCGAGTGGGACGGTCCCGTCATCTACCAGGGCGCGAGTCAGGCCTCCCACGCCGCCGCACTCGAGCGCCTGTTGCAGGCGGGACACGCCTATCATTGCGGTTGCTCGCGCAGCGACCTTGCCGACGCACCGCGCGGTCCGCTGGGAATCATCTACCCGGGCACCTGCCGCAACGGCTGCAGCGCCGAGGAGACAGCCGTCAGGGTGCGTACCGACAATTCCGTCATCGGCTTCATCGACGGTCTGCAGGGTGCACAGCAGGAGCGGCTTGAATCCGCATCCGGCGATTTCGTCGTGTGGCGCCGGGATGGCCTCGTCGCCTACCACCTCGCGGTCGTCGTCGACGATTACGAGCAGGGCGTGACCGAAATCGTGCGCGGCATCGATCTCATGGACTCGACCTGCCGGCAGATATGGCTGCAGCGGCTGCTCGGATTTCCGACTCCCGACTACCTGCACATTCCGGTGGCGACTCACACCGACGGCCAGAAGCTCAGCAAGCTCAACGGTGCGGCGGCGATCCCCCTCGGCCGGCCGCAGGCCGTCCTCTTCCAGGCACTGGAGGCGCTGGGCCAGGATCCTCCGCCCGAACTCGGCGCTGCCGAACCGGTCGATCTCTGGGGGTGGGCTATCGAGCACTGGCGCATCGACAGGCTCGTGGGCCGGGCGCGGATTCCGGTGGACGCCGACGCTATGGCTGAAGGCAAAAATGGGCTATTGTAGTCGCCGCAGGAAGACAGAGGCTTCGCATGACTAAACCGCGCGTCATCAAGAAATACCCCAATCGCAGGCTGTACGACACGGAAGAGAGCCGCTACATCACGCTGGCCGACGTCAAGGAGCTCGTGATGAACAAGGTCGATTTCGAGGTGATCGACAAGAAGTCCGGTGAAGACATCACGCGGACGATTCTGCTGCAGGTCATCAGCGAGCAGGAGCAGCACGGCGATGCGATCATGACCGAGGACTTCCTGGCGCAGATCATCCGCGCCTACGGCTCGGTCGTTCCGGACTTCATGGCACGCTACCTCGAGCAGAGCATGAGCTTTTTCATGAAGCAGCAGAAATTCCTGCAGGGACAGGTGAAGAGCGTGGTCGGTACCGACCCGCTGAGCGCCATGGCCGAAATGACACAGAAGAACTTCGCCAGGCTGCAATCCCTCCAGGAAGAGATGCTCAAGGGCTTCACGGCGGACAGCGACGCGGCGGCCGGCAAGGGCAGCGGCAGTTCGGCGGACGACCGCAAGCGCACCGGCTGAAGCCCTCGTACGAGCGCTCAAGGATTCCGGTACGCCTTGACATAAAAGCAATCTATGACCAATCTTGGCGGGTGCAACGGGGATCCGCTCCCCCGCCCCCCGTTGCGCAGTGCCTGAAGGGTTCAATACTCAACGGCAGGCCCCCTGCGAGAGCGGGGGGCCATTTTTTTGTGGATACCATGAACCGGCACCGATGCCGAAATGGCGCCTGACGACTCCGACAAGCGCATCGTGCGCAGTGCCTTTCGCCCGGCCCGATGGCTGCGAAACCGGCACGCGCAGACGATCTACCCGTCTTTTCCCTGGGCATGGCGAGAGCGCCCGGCGCTGCGCCGCGAGGTTCTCAAGCTTCCTGACGGTGACGAAACCGCCGTCGACTGGGTGATCGAGACGGAGGGCACGCCCAAGTCGGCGCCGCTCCTGGTCATCCTCCACGGGCTGGAAAGCTCGGCCGAGTCCGCTTATGCCCGCATGCTGATGCACGCCGCCGCCCGCCGGCAGTGGCGCTGCTGCGTGCTGCACTTCCGGGACTGCGGGGACTATCGCAACGTGCTGCCGCGCCGCTACCACGCCGGCGAGACCAACGACGTGCGCTACTTCGTGGCCAAGCTGGAACGCGAGGGCCAGTTCGGCCCGATGGTGGCGGCGGGTTACTCCCTCGGCGGCAACGTGCTCCTCAAGTACCTTGGCGAAAGCGGCGCCGGGTGCCCGTTGAAGGGCGCGGCAGCCGTGTGCGTCCCGCTGAATCTCCACGCATGCGCAGACGCACTGAATGTCGGTATTTCAAAGGGTTACCAGCGATACTTATTAAAGCGCATGAAGCGCTCGGTGAGCCGCAAATTCAATCCTCACACCGCCGCTTTCGACTGGCAGCGGGCGATGCGGGCGCGGACGTTCGCCGAGTTCGACGACGCGGTCACCGCGCCGCTGCACGGCTTCTCGAGCAAGGACGACTACTACGACAAGTGCAGCTCGGTGCACTTCCTGAAGCGCATCGAACGCCCGACGCTGATCGTGAACGCGCTCGACGATCCGTTCATGACGCCCGAGGTCATCCCCGGAGCCGGCGCGCTGTCAGAGCACGTAACGCTCGAAATCAGCGCGCACGGGGGACATGTCGGCTTCATCGAGGGCGGCCCGCCGTGGCGGCCCAGGTTCTACCTGCCGGAACGGCTGATCGGCTTCCTGGAGCCCCTCACGGCAAAGCCCGGGATGTAGGAGCACTTCGCGGGCCGAGGCCCGCTCCTACAGGTAACCAGTGCCGTTGTAGGAGCGGTTCTCGAACCGCGACCGGGCGTCGTGCAACGCCTATGCCGCGTTGTCGACTTCCTTCATCGACAGGCGCACGCGGCCCTGGCGGTCGACTTCCAGCACCTTGACCTTGACGATGTCGCCCTCGGACAGCTTGTCGCTGACCTTTTCCACACGCTCGTTGGAGATCTGCGAGATGTGCACGAGGCCGTCCTTGCCCGGCAGGATCGTCACGAAGGCGCCGAAATCCATGAGACGCGCCACGCGCCCCTCGTAGATACGCCCGACCTCGACGTCCGCCGTGATCAGCTCGATGCGGCGGCGCGCTTCCTTGCCGGAGGCGCCGTCGACGGACGCGATGCGCACGGTGCCGTCATTCTCGATGTCGACCGTGGCACCGGTTTCCTCGGTGATCGCACGGATCACGGCGCCGCCCTTGCCGATGACGTCGCGGATTTTCTCCGGATCGATCTTCATCGTCATGATCGTCGGCGCCCACTCGGACATCTGCTCGCGGGGCTTGCTGATGACCTTGTTCATCTCGCCGAGGATGTGCAGGCGGGCTTCGCGGGCCTGGTCCAGCGCCGTGTTCATGATCTCGCGGGTGATGCCCTGGATCTTGATGTCCATCTGCAGGGCCGTGACACCGTCATCGGTACCGGCCACCTTGAAGTCCATGTCGCCGAGGTGATCCTCGTCGCCCAGGATGTCGGTCAGTACGGCGAAGTCGTCGCCTTCCTTGACCAGGCCCATCGCCACGCCGGCCACCGGTGCCTTGATCGGCACGCCGGCGTCCATCAGGGCGAGGCTCGTGCCGCAGACCGAGGCCATCGAACTCGAACCGTTGGACTCGGTGATCTCCGAGACCACCCGGATCACGTAACCGAAGTCGACGAGGTCCGGCATGACCGCCTGGATGCCGCGGCGGGCCAGCTTGCCGTGACCGATTTCACGGCGCTTCGGCGAGCCGATAAAGCCTGTCTCGCCAACGCAGTACGGCGGGAAGTTATAGTGAAGCATGAAGGGCTCTTTGCGCTCGCCCTCGATGGCGTCGATGATCTGCGCGTCGCGCCCGGTGCCGAGCGTCGTCACGACGATCGCCTGGGTCTCGCCACGCGTGAAAACGGCGGAGCCGTGCGCGCGCGGCATGATGCCCACGTCGACGTTGATCGGCCGCACGGTCTTGTGGTCGCGGCCGTCGATGCGCGGCTCGCCCTTGATCACCCGCTGCCGCACCACCTTCTTCTCGAGCTTCGACAGGGCGCCGGCGAGTTCCTCGGCGGACCAGCGGGCCTCGCCGCCCTCGCCCCCGAGTGCCTCGATGGCGGCTGCCTTGACCCCGGCCACCGCGGCCTGGCGTTCCATCTTGTCGCTGATCTGGTAGGCGGCGGTAAATCCGGCCGTGGCCTGCGCCTCGACGGCACCGGCCAGTTCCTGGTCTTCTTCAGGCGCCTGCCAGTCCCACGACGGCTTGCCGGCCTCGGCGGCCAGCTCGTTGATCGCGTCGATCGCGATCTGCATCTGCTCGTGACCGAACATGACGGCACCGAGCATGACTTCCTCGGACAGGCCCTTGGCTTCCGACTCGACCATCAGCACGGCATCGCGGGTTCCGGCGACCACGAGTTCCAGGTCCGATTCCGCCAGCGCGGCCACTCCGGGGTTGAGCAGGTACTTGCCGTGGCTGTAGCCGACCTTCGCGGCGCCGATGGGCCCGGCGAACGGCATACCCGAGATCGCGAGCGCCGCGGAGGCGCCGATGAGTGCCGGGATGTCGGGATCGACGTCGGGGTTCAGGGACATCACCGTCGCGATGACCTGCACCTCGTTCTTGAAGCCCTTCGGGAACAGCGGCCGGATCGGCCGGTCGATCAGGCGCGAAACCAGCGTTTCCTTCTCGCTGGGGCGCCCCTCGCGCTTGAAAAAGCCGCCCGGGATCTTGCCGGCGGCGTAGGTCTTTTCCTGGTAGTTGACGGTCAGCGGGAAGAAGTCTCTGCCCGGGTCGGCCGTTTTCCGGCCTACTGCGGTGACGAGTACCACGGTTTCCGCCATGTCTACGAGAACGGCACCGTCTGCCTGGCGCGCTACGGCCCCTGTTTCCAGGGTAACGACGTGCTCGCCGTATTGGAACGATTTCTTGATTGAATTCACGGTATTGACTCAATTGGGATTAATGACGGCAAAAACGACCGACCGCGCGCCCTGGGTGGGTACGTCGCGTCGGTCGTTACATTGCCGGGGATGGACCGCTGGATCAGCGGCGCAGGCCGAGCCGGGTAATCAGCTCGCGGTACCGGTCCTGGTCCTTGGTTTTCAGGTAGTCGAGCAACTTGCGTCGCTTGTTGACCAACCGAAGCAGACCCTGGCGGCTGTGGTGATCTTTCTTGTGGTCACCGAAGTGCTCGGTGAGCTCGGATATTCTCGCAGATAGCAGCGCTACCTGGACTTCGGGCGAACCCGTGTCGGCCTCGCCGCGGCCGTAATCAGCAACAATGCTGGCTTTTGCTTCACTTGACAGTGACATCTCTTGATTTCTCCAGTACTACTTTCGTCTTTGGCCCTTTTTTGCAGCGCGGTATTCTAGCGCCTGCGAGAGCCCATTAACAGCCCAAAATCAAATAACTACGGGTTACCCGCCCGGGCGCCCGAAGACCCTGCGTGGTGCGATCCTGCCATCACCGGCAATCTCGCCCACGCCCAAAAAAACCTGCTCCGCGCCGTACACCCGCACGAGCCCCCGAACACCGCCCGCATCCGCCGCTAGCGCCTGTCCGCCGCGAAAACGCTCGGCATCGGCTGCGCCGAGCGTCACCGCCGGCAGCCCCGTCAGCGCCCTGTCGGGCGGCAGCAGGCTGTCGCGGAGCGCAGCCGGCCCCGCGGCCGCCGCGTCCTCGAGAGCCTGCAGGTCCAGCATCTCGCCGGCGCCGAAGTCTGCCACCGTCTCGCGATGCAGGCGCGCCGTGTGGGCCACGGTACCCGCCGCCCGCGCGATGTCCTCGACGAGACTGCGAACGTAGGTGCCCTTGGAGCAGTGCACCCGGAACACCAGCCGGGCCCCGGCCGCCTCCAGCAGCTCGATCTCGTCGATCCGGATCGGCCGCGGTGCCCGTTCCACCGTCTCGCCCTTGCGCGCAAGCTCGTAAAGCCGCTTGCCGTCCTTCTTCAGCGCCGAGTACATCGGCGGAACCTGCAGCGATTCCCCGCGGAAGCGCTGCAGCACGGCGTCCCATTCGGCAGCCGTCATGTCCGGCACGTCCGCCGCTTCGATGACCGAGCCCGTGGCGTCGCCCGTGTCGGTGGCGGTCCCCAGCTTCGCCGTGACCCGGTAGGTCTTGTCGGCATCGAGGAGAAAGGCGCAAACCTTCGTCGCCTCGCCGAAACACAACGGCAGCATGCCCGTGGCCGCCGGGTCGAGACTACCCGTGTGCCCGGCCTTGCGCGCGTTCAACAGCCGCTTCACGCGCTGCAGCGCCTGGTTGGACGTCAGCCCGGCCGGCTTGTTCAGCAGCAGCACTCCATCGATCGCTTCCGATCGATCGTGTCGGCGCCGGCCCATCGAGCTAGTCCTGGTCGTCGGCCGCAATGGCCCGATCGATCAACGTGCTCAGCCGTATCGCTTCCGCCGCACTGTCGTCGTGCACGAAGCGCAGCTCGGGGACGTGGCGTGCCTTGATCGCCTTGCCCAGCTTGCCGCGCAGGAAGCCGGCCGCCCGCTCCAGTCCCTCCTGTGCCTCCGCAGGGTCCGCATCGGGCTCGACCAGGCTGAAGTAGACCCGTGCGACGCTCAGGTCGCGGGACAGATCCACCGCCGTGAGCGAGACGCTCTGCACGCGCGGGTCCTTGACCTCGAACTGCAGCAGTTCGGCCAGCGTCCGCTGCACCTGGTGCCCCAGCCGCTGGTGCCTGGAGAATTCGCGTGGCATGACGTCCCTTCCGGCGCTGGCTCTAGTCGAGCGTGCGCGCGACCTCGATGCGCTCGTAGCACTCGATCTGGTCGCCCGGCCGCACGTCGGTGTAGTTCTTGACGCCGATGCCGCATTCCGTTCCCGAACGAACCTCGTTCACGTCGTCCTTGAAGCGCCGCAGCGACTCGAGCTCGCCCTCGTAGATGACCACGTTGTCACGCAGGACGCGAATCGGGTTGGAGCGCTTCACGTAGCCTTCCGTCACGATACAGCCGGCGATGTCGCCGAACTTCGGCGAGGAGAAGACTTCCTTGACCTCCGCCAGGCCGACGATCTGCTCGCGGACTTCCGGCGACAGCATGCCACTGAGGGCCGCCTTCACGTCGTCGATCGCCTCGTAGATGATGCTGTAGTAACGCACGTCGATGCCGGTTTCCTTGATGGTCGAACGGGCAGCCGCATCGGCACGCACGTTGAAACCGATGATCACCGCATTGGAGGCTGCGGCCAGGGTGGCATCCGTTTCCGTGATGCCGCCGACGCCCGCACTCAGGACGTTGACCTTGACCTCGTCCGTGGACAGCTTCATCAGCGCGTCGCGCAGCGCTTCCGCGCTGCCGTGCACGTCCGACTTGATGATGACCGCGATCGTTTTGACTTCCGATTCCCGCATCTGGCTGAACATGTCCTCCAGCTTCGATGCCTGCTGCTGCGCGAGCTTGGTCTCACGTGTCCTGGCGCGCCGGAATTCCGCCGCCTCGCGCGCCTTGCGCTCGTTCTTGACGACCATGAAGTCGTCGCCGGCGTTCGGCGTCTTCGACAGGCCCAGCACGAGCGCGGGACACGACGGGCCCGCCGACTCGATCGACTGCTGCGACTCGTCGAACATGTTACGAATACGGCCGTACTCCTCGCCGGCGATGATCATGTCGCCCTGGTGCAGGGTGCCGGACTGCACCAGCAGGGTCGCGACGGCGCCGCGGCCCTTCTCGAGGCTGGACTCGATGACGAGTCCGCGTGCGGGGCCGTCCTCGACGGCCTTGAGGTCCATGACTTCCGCCTGCAGCAGAATTGCGTCCAGCAGGCCATCCACCCCCTCGCCGGTCTTGGCCGAGACGTACACGAACAGGTGCTCACCGCCCCAGGCTTCCGGGATGATTTCGTGCTGCGCCAGCTCGCTGCGCACGCGATCCGGATCGGCATTCTCGCGGTCGATCTTGTTGACCGCGACCACGAGGGGCACGCCTGCGGCCTTCGCGTGCTGGATGGCTTCGATGGTTTGCGGCATGACGCCGTCGTCCGCCGCCACCACCAGCACGACGATATCGGTCGCCTGCGCGCCACGCGCGCGCATCGCCGTGAAGGCGGCGTGACCCGGCGTGTCGAGGAACGTCACGCGGCCCTTTTCGTTCGTCACGGAATACGCGCCGATATGCTGCGTGATACCGCCGGCCTCCCCGGCCGCGACGTGCGTCCGGCGAATGTAGTCGAGCAACGACGTCTTGCCGTGATCGACGTGACCCATGATGGTCACGACAGGCGGACGCGCCACTTCCTCGCCGGTCTCGACCTGCTCGTCGGCGAGCAACTGCTCGTCGATGGCCTCGGCCGAGGTGGGTTTTGCGATATGGCCAAGTTCCTCGACGACCAGCGCCGCCGTGTCCTGGTCGATCACCTGGTTGATCGTGACCATGGCACCCATGTTGAAGAGCACCTTGACGACCTCGTTGCCCTTGATCGCCATCCGCTGTGCCAGCTCGGAGACGGCAATACTCTCCGGAATCTCGACCTCACGAACCACCGGTGCAGTGGGCCTCTCGAAGCCGTGCTGGCCATCGCCACCCACGGAGACGGGGCGCCGCCGCATCGGTGCCTTGCGCTTGCGCCGGCCGCTCTTGTCGCCGGCGACATGCAATTCCTTGCGGCCGTAACGGGTCTCGGGCCGCTGCGCCTTGCCCTTGACCTTTTCCTTTTCCTTTTCCTTTTCCTTGGCACGCCGCGCGCGGGCATCTTCTTCGGCCTTCTCGAGGCGCACCTTCTCATCGGCTTCCGCGGCCGCCGCTTTCTCGGCCGCCTGGCGAGCCTCTTCCTCGGCGTCGATCCGCGCCCGCTCTTGCTGCTGCCGCTGCTCTTCCTCGCGACGCGCGGCTGCTTCCTTCTCCGCCTGCAGGCGCTCCTGTTCGCGCTTCTCCGCCTCGATGCGCTCTTCTTCCTCGCGACGCTTGCGATCGAGCTCTTCCTGCTCTTCCTGCGCCTGCTTCTCGAGGACGTCGCGCTTGATGTACGTACGCTTGCGGCGCACTTCGACGTTCACCGTGCGCGAGCGGCCCTGCGCACCCGACAGCCGCAGCTCGGACTGTGACTTGCGCTTCAGCGTGATTCGCCGCGGCGCGGCGTCACCGGCCGGCGCGTCCGTCTGCCCGTGGCTGCGGCGCAGGAACGTCAACAGCTCGAGCTTCGCATCCTCGCTGATGGTGTCTTCGGAGCCGCTGACCTCGATACCGGCCTCGTCGAGCTGCGAAAGCAGCTTCTCGACCGGTACTTTCAGTACCTCGGCGAATTGTGCAACTGTGACATCTGCCATACTCTACTCCGCGCGTTTTGCGCTCAGGCCTGCTGCTCCTCCGCGAACCAGTGTTCGCGCGCTTTCATGATCAGCGCTGCGGCCTGTTCTTCATCCATTTCCTGAATCTCCAGCAAGTCGTCGGTCGCGAGCTCAGCGAGGTCCTCGCGGGTCAC
Source organism: uncultured Gammaproteobacteria bacterium (assembly GCA_963712755.1). GTDB lineage: Bacteria > Pseudomonadota > Gammaproteobacteria > Steroidobacterales > Woeseiaceae > UBA1847. The sequence continues at coordinate 155,081 of CAVQIY010000006.1, forward strand.
GACACCCTTGCTGGCAAGCAGGTACGCAAGACCCTTGTCCATGCCTTCGAGCTCGAGCAGGTCCGCGGCCGGCTCTGCCTCGTCGATCTTCTCTTCCTGCACGATGGCCTGCGTCAGCAGCACATCGCGCGCACGACTGCGCAGTTCCGTGACGATGTCCTCGTCGAACTCCTCGATCGCGATCAGCTCCGCAGCCGGCACGTAAGCCACTTCCTCGATGGTCGAGAAACCTTCCTGCACCAGGATGAGCCCGATTTCCTCGTCGACGTCGAGCTGCTTCGAGAACATGTCGATGAGTTCCTTCATCTCCGACTCGCTCTTCTGCTCGGCATCGGCGGCCGTCATGACGTTGAGCTCCCAGCCGGTCAGTTCGCTCGCGAGCCGGATGTTCTGCCCGCCGCGGCCGATGGCCTGCGACAGCTTGTCCTCTTCGACCGCGATATCCATGCTGTGCGCGTCCTCGTCCATCACGATGGACACGACCTCGGCCGGCGACATCGCGTTGACCACGAACTGCGCCGGGTTTTCGTCCCACAGGATGATGTCCACGCGTTCGCCGGCCAGTTCGTTCGATACGGCCTGCACCCGCGATCCGCGCATGCCGACGCAGGCACCGACGGCATCGATGCGACTGTCGTTGCTTTTTACGGCAATCTTGGCGCGCAGCCCCGGGTCGCGGGCCGCTCCCAGGATGTCGATGAGACCCTGGCCGACTTCCGGGACCTCGATCTTGAACAACTCGACCAGGAACTGCGGCGACGTCCGTGTCATGAACAGCTGCGGACCGCGCGGCTCGGAGCGCACTTCGGTCAGCAGGGCCTTGATGCGATCCTGGGGCCGCACCGGTTCCCGCGGCACCATCTGGTCGCGCGCAACGAAGCCCTCGGCGTTGCCGCCGAGATCGATGTACACGCCGTTGCGGTCGACGCGCTTGACGAGACCCGAGAGCATTTCGCCTTCACGCTCCTTGAATTCCTCCACCACCTGCTCGCGCTCGGCCTCGCGCACCTTCTGCACGATGACCTGCTTCGCGGTCTGGGCGGCGATGCGGCCGAACTCCACCGACTCCATCGGCACCTCGACGTAGCCGCCGGGTTCGGCGTTCTCGTCGATGTCGACGGCGTCGATCATGCGCAGTTCACGGTCCGGGAACTCGAGCTCGGTGGAATCGTCCGCGAACACCTTCCAGCGGCGGAAGGTATCGTAGTCACCGCTGTGGCGATCGATAGCAACCCGCACGTCGATGTCCTCGCCGTGTTTTCTGCGCGTCGCAGACGCCAGGGCGGCTTCGATTGCCTCGAATATGATCTCTTTGTCGACGCCCTTCTCGTTCGAAACCGCGTCGACCACCATCAGGATCTCTTTGCTCATTACCTCAAACTCCAGTCCTGCCCGGCGTCTCACTGTGCGCCGGGCACGAGTCGGGCCGTGTCGATCGTCGCAACCGGCAGGGTATGCGGTACGCCGTCCACCTCGACCACGATGTTCTCGTCATCCGCAGACACCAGCGTGCCCCGGAATCGCCGCCGCCCCTCGATGGGGAAGCGCATCTGCACTTTCACGGTCTCTCCTTCAAACCTTTGAAAATGCTCAACTTTTGTCAACTTCCTGTCCAGCCCCGGCGACGACACCTCGAGGTCGTACTGGCCGGGCAGCGGATCCTCGACATCGAGGAGCGCGCTGATCGCCCGGCTGACTTTCTCGCAGTCGGCCAGCCCGATCCCGTCGGGCTTGTCGATAAACACACGCAACGCGCCGTGCCTGCCGCCGATTCTCACTTCCAGGTCCGACAGTTCGTAACCCAGGCTCTCGACGGTCGGCTCGAGCAACCTCACTAACTCGTCACGCGTCACTTCTAAAGCTAACCAAATGTTTTAAAACAAAAAATGGGCCATAGGCCCATTCTCTCCCAACCCGGCCACCCTGCTCCCGGGCAACAAAAAACCCCTGAGCGGGGCTTTTTTCTACCAAGACTCTGGCAGCGGTGCGTGTCAGGACTCGCATCCCCGGAAGGCTCCATTCCGGCCCCACCACCGCGTTGGCGCGCGATTATACGGCAATCGCGGCGCCGTGCGCAACGGGTCGGCGCGGCCTTCCGCGCGGCCCCCGCCGCCGCTAGACTGGCCCACCGGCCCTGGCGAAAAAGGAATTTCCATGTACGACTTCGCAGTCATCGGCGGCGGCATCGTGGGGCTGTCGGTCGCCTGGCAACTGCGCCAGCGGCGGCCGACGAGCAGCGTCGTGGTGCTCGAGAAAGAAGCGGCCGTCGCGCGCCACCAGACCGGCCACAACAGCGGCGTTATTCATGCCGGCATCTACTACGAACCGGGCAGCCTCAAAGCCGAGTTGTGCCGCAAGGGCGTGACGGAGACCCTGCGCTTCTGCCGCGACAACGATATCCCGTACGAGCAGTGCGGCAAGCTGATCGTCGCCACCAATGCCGACGAGCACGAACGCATGCTCGCGCTCTACGAACGCGCGCTGCAGAACGGTATCCGCGTCGAATTGCTCGATGCGGCACAACTGCAGGAGGCCGAACCGAATGTCGCGGGGGTCGGCGCGATCCTGTCGCCCAGCACGGGCATCGTCGACTACCGGGCCGTGGCGGCTGCCATGGCCGGCCGGCTCGAGCAACTCGGTGGCGAGGTCCGCACCGGCGCCGCGGTGACGGCGCTCGAGGAGTCTGCCGATTCGGTAACCATCCACCTCGACGGCGCGCCGGCGGCCGAGGCGCGCTGTCTCGTCGTCTGCGGCGGCCTGATGGCGGATCGCCTCGCCGCGATGATGGAGCTCGACGTGGATTTCCGCATCGTGCCGTACCGCGGCGAGTACTACCGGCTGCCCGCGGAGCTCGGCGGGATCGTGCGGCACCTCATCTATCCCGTGCCCGAGCCCGGGCTGCCGTTCCTGGGCGTGCACCTGACGCGAATGATCGACGGTTCCGTCACGGTCGGCCCGAACGCGGTGCAGGGCTGGAAGCGCGAAGGCTACGGGCGCCTGAACTTCAGCCTGCGCGACACGGCGGAGATGCTCGCTTTCCCGGGATTCTGGCGCGTGACGGCCGACAACCTGGGTGTCGGGCTCGCCGAGCTGTGGAACTCGGTCTGGAAACCCGGCTATCTCGGGCTGGTGCGCAAGTACTGTCCGTCCATCCGCCTGTCCGACCTGCAGCCCTACCCCGCCGGGATTCGTGCCCAGGCCGTGCTGCGCGACGGTACGCTCGTGCACGACTTCCTGTTCGCCGAGACGCAGCGCAGCCTGCACGTCTGCAATGCACCGTCACCCGCGGCGACTTCCGCGATACCGATCGGCGAGGTCCTGTGCGACAAGGTGCTGGAGAAGGCGGCGCGCTTGCCGGAAGGGTGACACCGGCGAATACAAAAGTGCCCCGCCAGGTGAACCCCGGCGGGGCAACAAGCGCTCAGGCAATATAGGGGGGTTGCCGTAGGCTTGAACTGCTCTTGTTATAGCGGAACCGTAGCGTCGGCTCCCCGGACCCGCAATCGTGGTAATTACGGATAGTTGCTCCGCGCTCGCTGCAATCGTCACTGCCCCCCCGCATGCGCGACCTTCCTCACGACTAATTGAGCAACGGCACGCCTTTCGCGGCGTCGACCTTCCAGCGCCACCCCTGGTCGTCGCCCATGTAGATCACCTCGTACGTGACCTTGGCTGATTCCGCCGGCGGGATGTGCATCGTCTCGGTGTACTTCTTGAGGCCGCGCGGGTCGAAGTCGTCCCATACCGCGATCGTGACTTCGGTGATGGCGATGTCTTCGTTGAAATTCTCGAAGGTGACGGTGTACTTGGTCGTGAACCCGAACAACGTCGCTTTCAGCTTGCCCAGTTCCTCCGCGGTGAGCGGACGGCTCGGGCCGCTGGCGGGCTTGGATTCCGGCGCAACTTCTGCCGGCGCCATGCGCTCCGCCTCGGCTGCCGGTGCGGGCTCCGTCGGCGGCTCGGGTGCGGCAAGCGGCGCCGCGACCGCGGCGGCTTCGGGGAACTTGCTGCGGCAGCTGGCGATGATCGCGTTCGCCGCGACGTCGCTCGAGACGCCCTTCAGGGACTCGAGGATGCACTCGTCGTAACTGGTGAATTCGGACACGTCCGCGCGGCCCGTGCCGGCCGACAGCAATGCCAGCAGGAAGACCGGGAACAGCGTGAGGCGCAGCATCATTGTTGTTGTTCCTTGCGCAGTCAGACGGCCCTATTTATCGCGTGCTTTGTTGCACAATGCAAGACGGGGCGGCAGGTTGTCCCGCGCGTCACTCTCATCGACGCTGCCGGGAACTACCCCGTTCGCTATTACCGTCCGGTATCGATTCTGATCAAGCGCCGCCCCCGTGGTCGAGGGCGAGCAGGTGCGTCACCTCTGCTTCGCCTTCTTCGCGGAGGTACTGGAGAAAGAGCTGCGCGGCTCGCGACAGGCGTTTTCCCGCCCTGTGCGACACGTACCAGCGCCGCCGCAGGGGGAAACCCGCCACGTCGAGGACGACCAGTTCGCCCGCCTCCAGTTCGAGGCGCAGGCTGTGCTTCGACAGGACGCCGATCCCCAGGCCGCCCATCACACCCTGCTTGATGCCTTCGGCACTGTCGAGCTCGATATAGGCCGTAACGTCCAGGCCCTTGTCATGGAATAGTTTCTCGACGGCCTTGCGGGTCCCCGAACCGCTTTCGCGCCCGACGAAGCGTTCCCTCGCGATTTGCGCGAGCGGTATCTGCTTCTTGCCCGCCAGCGGGTGATCCGGCCGCGCGACCACGACGAGTATGTTCTCCAGGAACGGATACTCCGCCACCGACACCCCTTCGGGCGGCTGCCCCATGATGTAGAGGTCGCTCTGGTTCTTGGCGAGGCTCGCGAGCAGGCTGGCGCGGTTGGTGATCTGCAGCCGCGGCTCGACCTTCGGATAGCGGCGTACGAAGCTGCCCAGCAGCTGCGGCATGAAGTACTTGCCCGAACTCACGACGTGGACATTCAGTGGTCCGGCGATTTCGCCACGCAGGTCGTTGAGGCTGGTTTCGAGGTCGCTCAGCCGCTCGAGTACGTCTTTGGCGGCGTCGAAGACTTCCTCGCCGGCCACCGTCAGGTGCAGTTCCTTGCCGACGTGCTCGATGAGCGGCATCCCGACCTTCGCCTCCAGGCGCTTGACCTGGATGGAGACCGCCGGCTGCGTGAGGTGCACCTCCGCGGCCGCCCGCGTGACGCTCCTGTGCTCCGCGACGGCGGCGAAAAGTCGGAGTTGCTGAAGGGTTGCGTGGAACATCCGAAGATTTACTAAAGTAAATACATAAGATAAATACAATTAACTATACGTTATTCCCCCTGTCAACTATATTTGTGCCCGCACAACGACCTCCCGCAGAGCACCAGGAGCAACCGACAATGGCGAAGAACTACCAGGCAGGCGTGAAGGACTATCGGGAAACCTACTGGATGCCCGACTACACGCCCAAAGACACCGATTTCCTTGCCTGCTTCAAGGTCATCCCGCAGGAAGGGGTACCGCGCGAGGAAGCCGCCGCCGCGGTGGCCGCGGAATCGTCGACGGGGACCTGGACGACCGTCTGGACCGACCTGCTCACCGACCTCGAGTATTACAAGGGCCGTGCCTACGCGATCGAGGACGTGCCCGGCAACGACGAGGCGTTTTATGCCTTCATCGCCTACCCCATCGACCTGTTCGAGGAAGGCTCGGTCGTCAACATCCTGACCTCGCTCGTGGGCAACGTATTCGGCTTCAAGGCCGTCCGCGCGCTGCGCCTCGAGGACGTCCGCATCCCGCGCGCGTACGTGATGACCTGCGGCGGACCGCCGCACGGCATCCAGGTCGAACGCGACATCATGAACAAGTACGGCCGCCCGCTGCTCGGCTGCACGATCAAGCCGAAGCTGGGGCTTTCCGCCAAGAACTACGGGCGCGCCGTCTACGAGGTGCTGCGTGGCGGGCTCGACTTCTCCAAGGACGACGAGAACGTGAACTCCCAGCCGTTCATGCGCTGGAAACAGCGTTTCGACTTCGTCATGGAAGCCGTGCACAAAGCCCAGGCCGAAACCGGCGAACGCAAGGGGCATTACCTGAACGTAACGGCGCCGACGCCGGAGGAAATGTACAAGCGCGCGGAATACGCCAAGGAACTCGGCGCGCCGATCATCATGCACGACTATCTCACGGGCGGCTTCACGGCCAATACCGGGCTGGCCAACTGGTGCCGGGACAACGGCCTGCTGCTGCACATCCACCGGGCGATGCACGCCGTGCTCGACCGCAACCCGAACCACGGCATTCATTTCCGTGTGCTGACGAAGATGCTGCGCCTGTCGGGCGGCGATCACCTGCACTCCGGCACCGTGGTCGGCAAGCTGGAAGGCGACCGCGAAGCCACGCTCGGCTGGATCGACCTGATGCGCGAGCGCTACATCAAGGAAGACCGCACCCGCGGCATTATGTTCGACCAGGACTGGGGCTCGATGCCCGGCGTCATGCCGGTCGCCTCCGGCGGCATTCACGTCTGGCACATGCCGGCGCTCGTTTCGATCTTCGGCGACGACTCCGTCCTGCAGTTCGGCGGCGGCACGCTCGGTCATCCGTGGGGCAATGCCGCGGGCGCCGCCGCCAACCGCGTGTCGCTCGAAGCCTGCGTCAAGGCCCGCAACGAGGGTCGCGAACTCGAGAAGGACGGCAAGGACATCCTCACGGAGGCTGCCAAGCACAGTCCCGAGCTCAAGATGGCCATGGAAACGTGGAAGGAGATCAAGTTCGAGTTCGACACCGTCGACAAGCTGGACGTTGTTCACCGCTAGACCTGTCACCCCGATTACGAGGACACCACGATGTCAGACGTTCAAGACTACAAGTCGAGTCTCAGCGATCCCGAATCGCGCAAATTCGAGACCTTCTCCTACCTGCCGACCATGGATGCCGCGGCCATTCGCAAGCAAGTGGAATACATCATTTCCAGGGGCTGGAACCCGGCTATCGAACACACGGAACCGGAGAACGCCTTCGGCTATTACTGGTACATGTGGAAGCTGCCGATGTTCGGCGAGACCGACGTCGATCGCGTGCTCGCGGAGGCCGCTGCGTGCCACCGGGCGCACCCGGACAATCACGTGCGGCTCATTGGCTTCGACAATTACGCGCAATCGAAGGGCGCGGAAATGGTCATCTACCGGGGCAAGCCGGTCTAGATGGAAGCCCTGCGGGAAAACGACCATCGCGGCGACGCCACGGAGCAGTACCGGGTCAGGAAGCAGCCTTATTACAGGACCGTTGCCGACGAGGAAAGCCTGTACCAGGCCGCCTATGCGCGTCGCATGCCGGTGATGCTCAAAGGCCCGACGGGCTGCGGCAAGTCGCGCTTCGTCGAGCACATGGCCTACAGGCTCGGCAAGCCGCTGATCACGGTGGCCTGTAATGAAGACATGACCGCCTCGGATCTCGTGGGCCGCTACCTGCTCGACAGGGACGGCACCCGCTGGCAGGACGGGCCGCTCACCACGGCAGCGCGGATCGGCGCCATCTGCTACCTGGACGAAGTGGTCGAGGCGCGCCAGGACACGACCGTGGTCATTCATCCCCTCACCGACCACCGCCGCAACCTGCCACTCGACAAGAAGGGCGAACTGGTCGCAGCGCACCGCGATTTCCAGCTGGTGATCTCCTACAACCCCGGCTACCAGAGCCTGATGAAGGACCTCAAGCAGTCGACCAGGCAGCGCTTCGCCGCGCTGGATTTCGACTACCCGGCGCAGGAACTGGAAGTGGAGATCGTCGCGCAGGAATCGGGGGTCGATACCGAGACGGCCGCAAAGCTGGTCCAGATCGCGCAGCGCAGCCGCAACCTCAAGGGCCACGGCCTCGACGAGGGCATCTCCACCCGCCTGCTGGTCTACGCCGGGCAGATGATCAGCGAGGGCATCGAGCCGGCCGCGGCCTGCCACATGACGCTGGTAACGCCGCTGACCGACGATCCGGACATGCGCGAGACCCTGGCAGCGGCCGTGGCGACGTTCTTCGTCAGTCGATGAGGCAGTCCGACCTCTGAGCGCCGGAGCCAGGCGATGACCATCAATCTCGAGGACTATGCCGCGTGCCTCGGCAAGGCCGCCCCCGAACTGGCCGACACGCTGGAGGCCACCTTCCACGACGCGGCGCGCGTGATGTCGCCGGCGGGCCTGCACGATTACCTGGAGGGTGCCAGGGGCCTGTGCAGCCTCGGGCGCGGCCATGACGTCGTGCTGTCGTACCTCGAAGAGATGCCGGCCGTAGTGCAGGAGTGCGGCGAGGACGTGATCCGCGACTGCATCGAGGCCGCGATGAAGCTCTCGTCGATGACCTCGGGGCAGGTCATCGCGCTACTCTTCGCCGGCCTGCCGACCGCCGCGCGCCGGCTCGGCGATGCGGAACTCCTGCGCGGTTACCTGGGGCTCATCCACCAGCTTTCCGCGAAAGCCTCGCGCGGCCTGCGCCCGATGCTCGGCAATATCGACCAGTTGCTTTCCATGCTCACGCTTTCCGGGCTCCGGCGCTGGGCCAACTTCGGCGCCGATGCGTATCGTCGCGACCTCGATAACCTGGTCCGGTATTTCAGCCTGGAGAGCGCCGACAGCAGGAAGATGCTGCAACAGGAGCGGCGCGGCACCCTGTTCGTCGACTCGCAGCGCAAGCTGAACTTCTACCTGCGGGCACTGTGGGGTCGGGACTTCTTCCTGCGGCCCGCCGCCGCGGACCACGAGGGCTTCAGGCCTTACTGTGAAGGTCACGTGCTGCACCTGCCCGATGCGGTCGACGAGATCGCCGGCATCTCGGGAGTCGAACTCTACCGGGCCCAGTCCGCGCACCTCGCGGCGCACCTCTGCTACACCACGAGCGCCATCGACGGCGAGGGCCTGAGTCCCGCGCAGAAGTTCTTTGTCGGTCTCGTCGAGGATGCCCGCGTGGAGTACCGGGCCGCACGCGACTTCCCGGGGCTCGGTAGACTCTGGGGCCGGCTGCTCGCCATCGATCATGACCGCGCCACGGAGCATCCGACCGTGGCGCTGCTCGAACGCTTCGCTCACTGCCTCAACGATGGCAAGTTGCATATCAACGATGCCGGGCTCGACCGAATTGCCGCCCGGTTCCATGCGCAGATCGAGACGCACGCGCAAGCCGGTGAATTCTCCCGCGACCTCGGCGTGGCACTCTTCGAACTGCTCAGCGAGCGCAAGGAAGTGCCAAGCCTGCGTATCCTCGAGTCCATCCGCATCCCCTATCGCGACGACAACCGCATCGTCTGGGCGTTCGAGCCGTTCGACCGGCAAGTTCACGGCGCCGGTCATGTTCCTGCGTGGCAGCGCCAGGTACGCAAGTACGTGAGCGCGGTGGAGATGGCCAACGAAGTGGACTGCGAGCTCGCCGGGGACGATGCGCAGGAAGTCTGGGTCTGTTCGAGCACCTTCATGCCCTACGAGGACGCCGGCGAAGCCACCGAGAGCTACAACGACCGCTGGGGCAAGGAACCGGTCTCGGCGCCGTATCACTACCAGGAATGGGACTACCAGGTGCAGCTCTATCGTCCCGACTGGGCGACGGTGTACGAGCGCCGCGCGACCAGAGGCGATGCCGCAGGAGTCGAGCGGATTCTCGATGAGTACAAACCGGTCGCGCACAAGATCAGGCACATTATCGACCGCCTCGCGCCGCAGGGCGTGCAGCGCGTGCGCAATCTCGAGGATGGCGACGAGATCGACATCAACGCGGCCGTCGACGCGATGGTCGCGATCCGCATGGGGATGCAGCCGGACACGAGGATCACCATGCGTAACGTCATCAGGAGCCGCGACCTGGCTGTCACCGTGTTGCTCGATCTTTCGGAGTCCACGAACGAGACCATCGATGGCGCCGGCAAGACCGTGCTGGACCTGACCCGGGAGGCGGCCACGCTCGTGTCCACCGCCATCGACGGCATTGGCGACCCGTTCGCCGTGCACGGTTTCGCGTCCGAAGGCCGCCACGACATTCATTACTATCGATTCAAGGACTTCGGCCAGAAGTTCGACCACGAGGTGAAGGCACGCCTCGACGGCATGAAAGGCGGACTGTCCACCCGCATGGGCGCAGCCATACGCCATGCCGGGCGCCACCTGCTGGCACAGCCGCAGCGGCGCAGGCTCCTGCTGCTGGTGACGGACGGCGAACCTGCCGATATCGATGAGCGCGACCCGCAGCACCTGCGCCACGATACGAGGAAAGCGGTCGAGGAGCTGCACGCCATGGGGATCGTGACCTACTGCCTGACCCTGGATGCGAATGCCGATGCCTACGTGAAGCGTATCTTCGGGGTCAACAACTACACGATCGTGGACCACGTCGACCGCCTGCCGGAGAAGCTGCCGACGTTGTTCGCGAGCCTGACGAGTTAGCCTGCGTCCCGCCGTGGGTCGCCGCACAAGCCCCGCTTCGCGGGGCCGTACCTCGCCCGATGAAGTCGCTAGGTATATATCCCCATGGATCGACCGGTCATCTGCCCCGATATAAAAACCAGGAGGCGTGACATGATCAGACGAATCCGACGTCGAGTGGAGTGGCTGCCTGCGATTGCCCTGCTCGCGCTGCCATTAATCGTCCTCTCCCTCGCTGCAGCCGACAAACCGCAGCAAACGATCGCGGACCCGGGCTATCGGCCTGACGGGTACTTTGCGCCGAGCTTCGTCGAGGCCCTGGACAGCACCACGATTGCGGTCCTGCCTACCCTCGTTCGCAGGACCACGAGGACCGCGCATTCTTTCGCATCACAACAGCAAATCGTGGACCACCTGAACGGCCGGGGTATTCCAGCAAGCGCCAGGCCGAAGCGCATTGACCTTGGCCCGCTCAGGCACCCGTCGCAATGGGAACTTTTCCAGTACGGTGCAGACAGTGTCGCGGCAGCAGTCAAGCGCTATGCGACCGGAGCCGATTACACCCTCGTAATGGAGATCCTGGTTCCCCATGACCAGGCCGTTTTCGGAATCGAGATATACATCGTCGATCGCGAGGGTGCACACGCCCTTTCGTTCCTGCTGAACGAACATCACGAGATGTTCGCAGACGCAGGACTCGTGGCCCGCAACTCGTCGGAGGCCGCTCGCAGCGAGATGATCAAGAAGGCCACGACCGTCGGCCTGGCGGCATTCGAGAGACAGCTGGAGCGGCTCAGGGAGTAAGTCAGCGAACGCACCGTGCCACCGGCCGTGTCGGAAACCGGAGCGCATCGAACGGATTACAGGCGCTCGATCACCGTCGTAATGCCCTGCCCCAGCCCGATGCACATCGTGGCAATGCCCAGCGTACCGCCGTTCTGTCGCATCACGTTCAGCAAGGTGCCGGTGATGCGAGCGCCCGAGCAGCCGAACGGGTGTCCGAGCGCAATCGCACCGCCGTTCAGGTTTACCTTTTCGTCCAGGACATCCAGCAGGCCGAGGTCTTTCAGGACCGGCAGCGCCTGCGCCGCAAAAGCTTCGTTCAATTCCACGTGGTCGATATCCGACAAGCTCAAGCCGGCGCGTTTCAACGCCTTGTGCGTCGCGGGCACCGGGCCGTAACCCATGATGGATGGATCGACGCCGGCGACCGCCATTGCCCGGATGCGTGCCAGCGGCTCGACACCCAGCGCCTGCGCTCGTTCGGCGGACAGGACGATCATGCACGATGCGCCGTCCGTGACCTGCGACGAACTGCCTGCCGTGACCGTGCCGTTCGCGGGATCGAAGACCGGCTTCAGTTGCGCAAGTGCCTCGACCGTCGTTTCCGGGCGGATGGTCTCGTCCTGTTCCACCAGCACTTTGAAGCCGCTGGCATCATGGCCCTCGATGGGGATGATCTCCTCGCTGAACTTGCCGTCCACGGTCGCCTTGTGCGCGCGCTGGTGGGAACGCGCGGAGAACTCGTCCTGGGCCTCGCGCGAGATGCCGTGCATCCTGCCCAGCAATTCCGCGGTCAGGCCCATGGAACCCGCGGCCTTGGCGGCATGCTTCGACAACGCCGGGTTGATGTCGACCCCGTGGGTCATGCCGATATGACCGAGGTGTTCCACGCCGCCGACCACGAACATATCGCCGTTGCCCGTCATGATCGCCTGCGCGGCGCTGTGCAACGCCGACATGGACGAGCCGCAGAGACGATTCACGGTCTGTCCCGGTACCTCGTGTGGAATCACGGACAGCAGGGACGCCATCCTGGCGACGTTGAAGCCCTGCTCGAGCGTCTGCATGACGCAGCCCCACAGCACGTCCTCCACTTCCGCCGGATCGAGCTTCGGGTTACGGGCAAACAGGCCATTGATCAGGGCTGCCGACATGTCGTCCGCGCGCGTGTGGCGGAAACAACCGTTCTTCGACCGTCCCATGGGCGTGCGTGCGACGTCGACGATTACTGCATCTCTCGGATTCAGGCTCATTTCTTTACTCCCGCTGCAGCTTGACCGAAGAAGGCGTCGCCACTGGCGGCCATCTCTCGCAGTTTCTCGGTAGGCACATACATCGCTTTCTGCGGCCCCGCCGACGCCGCAAGCTCATCGGCCCTGGCGACGAATTTCGCGATGCCATAGTCGTCCACGTAATGCAGTGCGCCGCCGCGGAATGGCGGAAAGCCGATTCCGTAGATCAGGGACAGGTCGACGTCGGTGGCGGATGCCGCGATGCCGTCTTCCAGGCAGCGCACCGCCTCGAGACACATCGGGATCATCATCGAATCGACGATCGTCTCGTCGTCGAGCGTGTCGCTGCCGTCGATGACCGGCGCCAGCAGCGCCGCCACTTCAGCGTCGACGATCTTCTTCGGGCGCCCCTTCTGGTCGGCCTCGTACGCGTAGTATCCACGGCCGTTCTTCTGCCCGAGGCGCTCGTTCTCGTACATCACTTCGTGGCAGGTCTTGAAGTCGTATTTCATGCGGTCGGGGAAGCCTTCCGCCATGACGGCGCCGGCATGCACGCCGGTGTCGATACCGACGACGTCGCACAGGTAGGCGGGCCCCATCGGCCAGCCGAAGCGCTCCATTGCACGGTCGATCGCCACGAAATCGACGCCACGCCGCACCAGGCCCATGAACGCGCCGATATAGGGTGAGAGGATGCGATTCACGAGAAAGCCGGGACAATCGTTGACCACGATCGGCTTCTTGCCCATGGCGAGCGCATAAGCGACCGTCCTGGCGATGGCCTCCTCTCCCGTCTTCTCGCCGCGGATGACTTCGACGAGCGGCATCCGGTGCACCGGGTTGAAAAAGTGCATGCCGCAGAAGTTTTCGGGGCGCTGCAGCGGCTCGGCGAGGTGGGTGATCGAGATGGTGGACGTGTTCGACGCAAGCACCGCGTCGTCGCGAATCTGCGCCTCGGTTTCCGTCAGCACGGCGTGTTTCACTTTGGGATTTTCCACGACGGCCTCGACGACGACGTCGACGTCGCCGAAACCCTCGTAGCTGAGCGACGGCTGGATCTTGTTGAGGACACCCGCCATCTCGGCAACCGACATGCGCCCGCGTTCAACCTGTTTCGACAGCAACTTGCCAGCTTCGCCCAGGCCGAGATCGATGCCCGCCTGCGCGATGTCCTTCATGATGATCGGCGTGCCCTTGAGCGCGGACTGGTACGCGATCCCGCCGCCCATGATCCCGGCTCCGAGCACGGCAGCACGCTCCACCTTGCCGGCCTTCTTCGCCAGGCGCTTGCCCTGCCGGGCCAGTAGCTGGTCGCCGAGAAACAGGCCGACCAGGTTCTTCGCCGCCTGCGTACGGGCCATTCTCGCGATGCCCCTGGCTTCTTCGCGCAGCGCGTCGTCCCGGCCCATGACGGCCGCCTTCTGCATGACCTTGATTGCCGTTACCGGCGCGGGATAATGCGGCCCGGCCTGGCCGGCGACGAATGCCTTTGCCGTCTCGAAGACCATCGTGGACTCCACCTGGTTCAGCCTGAGCGGTTCCTGTTTCTCGCGCCGCCTGGCCCGGTAGTCGAGCTTGCCGTGGACACACTGCTTCACCAGCGATATGGCCGCGTCGCGCAGCAGCTCCGGCGCCACGACCGCATCGACGGCACCGCTTTTCAACGCCTGCTCCGCATCCTGTTCCTTGCCCGAAGCGATCCACTCGATCGCGTTGTCCGCGCCTATCAGCCGCGGCAGGCGCGTCGTGCCGCCGTAACCGGGAATGATCCCCAGCTTCGTTTCCGGGAACCCGACCCGCGCCGCATGCGCCATGACCCGGTAATCGCAAACGAGCGCCATTTCGAATCCGCCACCCAGCGCGATGCCGTTGATCGCCGCGACCGTGGGCAGGGGCAGATCCTCGAACGCGTTGAAGACGTCGAGGTTTATGTTCAGGATCCGCTCCGCGATCTCGTCCTCGCTCGCCCCGAACAGCGAACCGAATTCCGTGATGTCGGCGCCGACGATGAAGACCGGCTTGCCGCTCGTCACGATGACGCCTTGCAGTGACGTATCGGCCGCGATGGCCGCCGTCGCCTCCTTGAGCTCGTTGACCGTCAACGCATTGAACTTGTTGACGGAGTCATCCTCCAGGTCGAAGCAGAGTTCCGCGATACCGTCGCCCGTTGCCTGGACGGTGATCGCCTTTCCCGAATAAATCATGGTTATCCTCTTCAGTATCTGGCCAGTCTCACCTAGAACATGAACTCGTTCTCGTCCATCTTCATGAGCGAGTCGGGACCTGCGGACATCGTCTCCAGCAGGGTCGCTGTCCTTGGGAGTATCTTGGCGAAATAAAATTCCGCGGTGCGGATTTTCGCGCGGTAGAACGCCTCTTCCGTCGTGCCCTGCTCGAGCCTCCGGTACGCGGCTCGGGCACTGGCGGCCCACGCAACGCCGAGCAACACGTAGCCGGAGAACATGATGTAGTCGACCGAGGCGGCGCCCACGGCATCGCGATCGCGCATGGCGGCAAAGCCGATTTTCCGTGTCAATGCCTGCCACTGCTTGGTGAGCCGGACCAGCGTCTTGAGGTAAGGCCTGAGTTCCCTGCGGTTGCGGGAGCGTTTGCAGAAGTCGAGGATGAAGGCTGTTACCGGCGCCAGGGCTTTACCGCGTGTTCCCAGCACTTTTCGCCCGAGCAGGTCCAGTGCCTGGATGCCCGTCGTACCCTCGTAGAGCATGCTGATCCGGGCGTCGCGCACGTTCTGTTCCACGCCCCATTCGTTGATGTAGCCGTGCCCGCCGAAGCACTGCAGCCCCAGGTTGGCGCTTTCGAAGCCGGTCTCCGTCAGGAAGGCCTTGATGATGGGCGTCAGGAAGCTGAGGACGTGGTTGGCGAGCTCCCGTGCTTCGGGATCCTCGGACCGCGTCAGGATGTCGGCCTGGGTGCTGGCGAAATAGATCAGCGCGCGCCCGCCTTCGGCGAAGGCCTTTTGCGTCAGCAACATGCGCCGCACGTCGGGGTGCACGATGATGGGATCAGCGGGCCCCGCGGGATTCTTGGGCCCCGACAGGGAACGCATCTGCAGGCGATCGCGGGCGTAGGCGAGCGAGTTCTGGAATGCGAGCTCGGAATGCGCGAGCCCCTGCAGGCCGGTGCCGAGGCGGGCGAAGTTCATGAAGGTGAACATGTAGTGCAGACCCTTGTTCTCCTCCCCGACCAGGTAGCCGGTCGCGCCATCGAAGTTGAGCAGGCACGTCGAGTTGCCGTGAATGCCCATCTTGCGCTCGAGCGCGCCGCATCGAACGTTGTTACGCGCGCCGATCGAGCCGTCCTCGTTGGGAATGAACTTCGGCACGATGAACGTCGAGATACCCTTGGTACCCGGCGGCGCGTCCGGCAGGCGCGCCAGCACGATGTGCACGATGTTCTCGGCCAGGTCGTGCTCGCCGGACGAGACGAACAGTTTCGAGCCGGTAACGCGGTAGGTGCCGTCCGCGGCAGGCTCGGCTTTGGTCTTCAGTAGCCCGAGATCGGTGCCGCAGTGCGCTTCCGTGAGACACATGGTGCCGGTCCAGCGGCCGCTGACCAGCGGCTCCATGAACATCGCCTTCTGCTGCTCCGAACCGTGCGCGTCGATGGTCTCCATTGCGCCATGGGAGAGCCCGGAGTACATCGCCCAGGACCAGTTCGCCGTACCGGCCATCTCGCGAATGGTCATGCCGATCGACAGCGGCAGGTCCTGGCCGCCGTATCGAGCGGGCTGGTCCAGCGACGGCCAGCCGCCCTCCACGTATTGCTGGTAGGCCTCCTTGAAGCCCGGCGGGGTGCGGACGTCGCCGTTGTCGAGCATTTCGCAGCCGGCCTCGTCGCCGACGGCGTTGAGCGGCGCCACCACTTCCTCGGAAAACTTGCTGGCCTCGCCCAGGATCGCGTCGATCAGCTCCTGGTTGAGCTCCTCGCAGGCGGGCAGCGACTGGTAATGCTTTTGGAAATTCAGCAGGTCCTGCATCACGAACTGCATGTCGCGCAAGGGTGCTTTGTAGGTGGTCATGGCGGCTTCCTCTGATTTCAGAGTACACGTGTACGCACAACTGTACCACAACTCTGCTAGGATGCAATCCGGGCCTGTCACAAAGCCCGACCAGGACCTGCAAGGAGCCGTGACGTGAGCGTCTCGAGAAAACAGCAAAAAGAGGAAACCCGGCAGCGACTGATGAACGCGGCCGCCGCGGAACTGGCGCTGGGACGCAGCTTCGATACCCTGAGCCTGCGGGAGGTGGCCAAGCTCGCCGCCATCGCGCCGACCTCCTTCTACCGCCATTTCCACGACATGGAGGGCCTCGGGCTCGCGCTCATGGAAGAACACGGCGTGGGTCTGCTGACCCTGATGCATCGCGTGCGCGAACAGGCGTCCGAAGGCCGGTCGGTGATCCGGGCCTCGGTCGAGACCCTGTTCGACTACATTTTCAGCAACCAGGGCGTATCGCGGATGATCCTGCAGGAAAGCATGGCGCGGGAAGGTGCATTCCGCAAAGCCGCGGAGAAGCTGTACATAACGCTATCGAAAGACCTCGCCAACTTCCTGGTCTGGGATGCGCAGCAGCGCGGAGTGCCGCTCAGCCACCCGCAACTCGCGGCGAATTCCGCGGTCGCTATCCTGTTTACGACCGGGATCGCCCTGCTCGACACACCCGAGGCGGACCGCAACCGGGGCATCGAAGCTGCCATCGTGCAATTGCGGATGATCATGCGCGGCGCCGAAGCGATGGGGAAATCAGGCTGACGCCGGCAAACTCGCGGGGACAATGGTGCCAAACCCGGCTGCGAGCCCGCCGGCGATGGCTACGCTTGCTCGGCCGATTGCGTCGCCGGCTCGAACACGGACACTATCGTGTCGAGCAACTCTTCGTCGGGATACAGCAACGGGTCATCCATGCCCTCGGCAATCGCAATCATGGTCAGCAGCCCGAGAACGGACATCCACGCAACGAACGCCACGCGCCGCAGACGCCGGCGTTCCCTCTTCTCCTGATCACCGGACGCGAGACGCTGCTCCAGCAGGTCAAAAAGATGGCGTGTCCGCGGGGGAATTTCGCTGCGCACCATCTCGGCATCGATGCCGGACTCTGGCGTCACGTACAGCTGCAACTGACCATAGATGAAGCGAAAGGCATGCAAGTTTGCACGGTAGTGAGCGTGAAAAGCTCTGATCATTGCAGCAACCGGATTGTCGCGCGGTCCGGCTCTCTCCACGGCCGCTTCGAGGTGGCCGATTTCTTCGTCGATCAACGCGGCAACCAGGCTCCGCGTCAGGGCTTCCATCGAGGGGAAATAATGGTATATCGCCGGCTTGGTCACCCCGAGTCGGCTACTCACTGCAGTGAGAGTAACGGCATCCGGGCCTTCTTCCAGCAATAACGCTTTCGCCGCTTCGAGGACTTCCTGGCGCATCCGTTCGCGCTTCACCCTCACTCTCGGCGACGAACCGGGCTCGCTTGTCGTCATGGAAAATCCCGTTAATTGACCCTTGTTCAATTATTTTAACTCTGTTAAATTACTTGTCAACCTCCTCTCCGGTGCAACGCCATGCCCTTCGACCCCAACTACCTGACGAACACGAACCCGGTTTTCCATGCTTACCTTTTGGCGGCCTCCATCATGCTGCTGAAGCTCATGCTGCAGCCCTGGATGACGGTACAGCGCATGATGCAGGTGCGCGCAGGCTTCCGCAGCCCGGAAGACGCAAAGCAAAGCCCTTTGAATCCGGAACCACGCGAGGGCCAGGTCGAGCCCAACGAGTACGTCGAACGGTCCCGACGCATGAACCTCAACGACCTCGAGAGTATCCCCGGATTTCTTATTGCCGGCCTGCTGTTCGTCCTGGGCGGACCGCCGGTTCTATTCGCCCAGATTCTCTTGTGGACCTACGTCGCGGCGCGGGCAGCCCATTTCGTAGCCTATGCGACCGCCCAGATCCACGACGTTCGTGCCACCCTCTGGACCTTGAGCTCGCTGTCCGTGCTCGTGATGACGGGTTATGTGCTGCTCCAGGCGATCTAGCGGATTCGAGTGAACCCGGTTTCACGCCGCTTCATACCCTCCCCTGGAAAACAAAAAGCCGGACCTCTCCGAGGCCCGGCTCTTATTGTCTGGTAGCGGGGGCGTGATTTGCTCTGTTCCGACAGCCGCTACGCTGCGGATGCGGCTCAAATAGCCTTCAAGGTGTGTACCAGATCGGCGATGTGTAGGCACGCTCTTGAATGCTTGCAGGCACGTCTTCCGGAAGTGCAACACCGAATACCTTGGCATCATAAGTCGTCCACCGTGGCGTCGGGATTTCTATCACTCGAACGTAGTAGAAGGCCCTCTCAAGGGGGTCGAAATCTGGATCAGTCCAAAAACCACCCAGAGCAGGAGCCCCAATGGCATTGGTGAAATTCGCCTCCTTGACATTGACGGTGTTGCCAACACTCTCGCGACTTCGTCCGTCTGCACCGATCTCGCGATCACCGGACACGGCTACGTCCCATATGCGTTCGTGGGTCTTGCCGTCTGCGTCAAGCCAGCCCTTGATAACCTGGACCCGATCGAGGTTCGCTCCGTCAGGATCGCGCAGGGCTTGGATCAAGAACGAGGGCGCTTTGCCCGCCGGAGCCGCAGTCAGGTCGCCGCCCATTGGGACACCATGTCCATATCCGTGTAGAGCGAAATCTGAGCGATGCAGATCTGTTTCCCTGAAGTCGAATCCACCGAAGACACGAACCCGTATGCGAGTGCCAGTCGTTGCATAAACTTCCTTTCGCGCCATCGCATCCCAAAGAGCCTCGCGCGTGTTCTCTCGTGCCCAGACTGCCGCCAGGCCAGAGGCACTGGTTTGCCGCGCATACTGCCCTACGCTGGCGTCGCCGCCGATACCTCCAACGGTCTCATCGAAGCGAATCGGATCGGCAGTAGGCTCGACCGCCGCAACTTTGCCGAAGAAGTTGTCTTCGGTCGTCGTTGCGAGCGACGTGTGAGAATCCGTGGAACCGATTAGCCCGAATTTCCAGGGATTGGTGCCCAGTTTCGCTTCGAGAGCCAGGCCACGCTTGAGGGCCTCGCGCGTATACTCGCGCGGCAACATATCGGGTGTCTTCGGCGCTGGGCCGAGTTGCCCTTTGTCCCAGGTCTCAAAGTCCGCAAATTCGTCGTTCGTAGAGAGCAAAGGGTGTGCCTCACCATCGCCCTTCATCTGTGTCGTCTCGTAGAGTGGCTCCCACCGCGCTCGCCGTTCGAGATAGTCTTGGTTAAGCGGATCACCGGAAAGAGTTCGGTCATCGAACATGAGCCCGTTCGATAAATTGCCGTTATGCGGGATGGCCAACAACCTATCTCCGGTCCGTTGTTCGTACGAATCCATCCACCGCCAGAGATCTTCTGGATCAAAGGAATCAAAATTCGAGAACGGGATAATCGTGTCAGCAGATTCCTTGCCACCTCGAAAAATGACGTTGCGATGCAGATTGTTGCGCTCGGGATTTGACGTCCACTCGAAGCCAATAAGCGCTGTAAAACGGCCGGGGGCATTGTACTTTTCTGCGGTGCTCGTGATGTGTTCCCACGCTGTGCGATAGATCTCAGGGAAGTCAGCCAGAGGATCGACGCCCGTAGCCTTGGCGCTCGACCAGATACTCCACGCAGCAGCGGGGTCGCCTTTGTCGATCTCAGCGCGAAGACGCTTGCCAAACTCAGTAGCCAACAGGTTCGGATCCTTTACGGCCAGCAAAGGAGCCAGTCCCAGATTCTCGGCATGGTCGGCAACCACGAGGAAGTCCAGTGGCCTGGCCAGCCGAGCGCGTACGCCGGTCGACGACGTGACCGTTTCGCCAAGAGCAAAGCGATAGGCTTGCTCGGGGCCCAGAGTGTTTCCGATCATGCCCGCGTCGGCCGAGTAAGACGTATGCAGGTGCGTGTCGCCAAAGAACACCTGGTTCGCGAATTCCTGCTCAGGATATGGCGAGTACTCTCTGCCGTCCGGCTGAGCTCCCGGGACATCTTGAGCACTCAGGATTGGGCTGACGCAGAGGCACAACACCGCCGTCAATTGCCTCATCTCGATCCTCCTTCGTGACTCTGCAATTCGTTATCTATGCCTCTAACCGGTCGGTAAGTAGGGGCCCGTCAACATCATATCAGTCAAATGTCAGCATGAGCGGCGGGCAGGCACAAGAAAGCCCGGCACAAGGCCGGGCTTTTGGTTTCCTGGTAGCGAGGGTTCGCAGCCGACGCTATCAAGCATTGGTCACAGCGCTGGATATTCTCTCGAGCGGGCCACGCTCGAAGACGGTCAGAGCGCGGACGTCCGCGCCCTGACTACCTTGGGAGCGGGTTGCTGCATCGCCTGCCACAGATCGTAGTCCGCCTGCATTCTCAGCCAGCTCTCGGCACTCGGGCCGTGCTTCGGCCCTCCGAGCCAGGCCTCCAGGCGCCTGGCCATATCGGCAGATATGCCGGACTGTCCGTGGATCAGGCGCGACAACGTCACTCGCGCAACACCCAGCTGCTTTGCGGCGTCCGTCACCGAAAGGCCCAAAGCCGGCAGAATGTCCTCGCGGATCGACTCACCCGGGTGCGGCGGATTGTGCATTCGTCCCATGATTCCCGGCCTCTCAATGGTAATCCTGATAGTCAACGAGGACGGCATCTTCGCCCTCGAACGTAAACGTCAATCTCCAGTTTCCGCTCACCCAAATCGACCAGTGACCTTTCTGGTCGCCCTTCATCGGATGAAGCTTCCAACCCGGCACGTTCATGTCCTGGGGGCGCCGGGCGATATCCAATCGTTGTAACTGACGCGCCAGCCTCGCGGCGTGCGCCGCCTGAATGCCTGACCTGGTCCCTTTCAGGAAGAAGCGTTCAACGCCTTTGTGGCGGAAACTCTTGATCACCGCAATAATGTATCGCGTAACGATACACGCGTCAACGCATTCGGCGGGTGTTTATAGCCCTGATACATCCTGGCTCGCCGGACTGAACAACGATTTGCGAAATGCTCCGCTCAAGACCGTTGCACACCGCCCTACCCCCAACGGCTGCAAATTGCCAGAGCCGTCGTCGCAACGTCTGCGGCACTTCCTGTGAAACAGTCGCTTCGCGGCCAGAAGTAGACTGTTTACTACGGAGATTTAGCAGCGTCTGGGTCGCTTCGCTGTCTTCGGGCCGACCAGGCCAACATTGCTAGCACTGAGAGGTTTCCAATCACCATGAGTGCGATTCTCACGATCGGGTCGGGGCTCAAGAGCGGGAAAAACGGTATGTAGCTCCATGTAGCGCCGAAGAAAGAGAGAACACCTCCGACTAAGATTATTGCAAGCGCATGCCGCTTGTTTAGTAAGAATAGAACGCAACCGATAATGACAAGAAAGTATGGAACAACAGTAGCAATCCAAACCAAGCCAACCAGGGACGTATAGAAATCAGGGTTGGTCACTACCCAAAATACGTGCGGACTCAGTAGAAGGCTTGTTGCAAGGATTAGCAGTACAAGCGCAATTGACAACTTCCTGTGCCTCATCTTCACTCGGAACACCTGAGAGTCCGCAAAGGGTCAACTACAGCCGATTTTAGCAGTTCCGGCCGAGGGGCCGCAGTTGAAAGTAAAGCGGTCGGTCAAAGATGTTTACCCCGGAGGGTACGTAGTCCGCGGAAACATCAGCGCGACCGTCAGTTGTTCCAGCAACAGCGGAAGTCATTTCTCGACCTGGACGAATGCGTACTCTCGGCCAGGAGCGGCCGATCGTACATCGACTTAACATGGTTCGCGCGGGAGCCGTGACCCATCCTGGCGAATCGGATGCTGGCAATTACTCGGAGAGTCAGTGTTCGCCGTCTTCCTATTGCACCAGCACTTGGGCCCTTGTAAACCGGTGGACCCTATACCGATAGCCGAACAGGGCGGCGAAAAATATGCAGATCAAAAGCGACAGCAGCACGAATATGCGATCCAATACCGCGTATTCAGCTGCTTCCAGTGCCCTGACAAATGCCACGGAGTCGTCGTTCAGTATCGCGGGCAACGAATCAGCCAGGAGCCGTAATTCGGAAATGGTTGCCGTCGATGTGGCCAGGAGAGCACTGTATTCATTGACGTCGAATGGCCGGCCGTTGGTCTCTGCTTTTAATGCGACCGCGGTTAGCCGGATGGATTCCAGAACTGGTAGCAGCTCGGTCAGAACGTCCCGAATGCCTGGCTCTGCATCAGCAATGCTTCTCAGCAACGTGCGTTGCTCTTCAGCAAGTCTTTGCACTATTTGGTTTGCCGCATCGACACCGGCGTCAGGAACGTCTTCGATGATGACGCCCAGATTCTAAAGCGACGCACTGAGCCGGTCTGCACTCTGCACCAGCTCGGTTATTCTGGGGCGATCAAGAATATTCGCAGCACTGTATTCGGCATAGTTGGAAGTAATCATCGGTGCTCGCTGCAGGAAGAAAAGAGCCCGCTCACCGAAGGCCTGCACTTCCGCCACCGTTTCCCTTGTTCTTGCGACTTCGTTGAGCAAGCCGCCGGACCCAGGTACCGCAGACAAGCTAGCGGCGCGCTGGCCGGAGAAATTGCTCAGCCTTACATACCAAGGGTAAATCTGGTCCGGGCTTTCCGCGTGCCATTCGGAAACCAAGGCTAAAAGGTCCGCCTGCTGGTCTGCCGTTAGTACGTCGTCTGCAACAATAAAAATTTCCTTTTCAAGCTCCGCCAATATCCGCAGGAGGTCGGCGCCTCTTTCGGGCCCCAGCACTTCAGGGGCCCAATAGTCCTCTGCAACCATGCGGGACAGCAGGGTCAGTGTCATCATGTCGAGCAAATCTGTCACTGCGTCCGGACCAATGGCAATATCAATAACAGCGGCAAACGACGCAGTCTTCCAACCCTGCATGAGCTTCTTCTCAGCGGTTGTCATTGGTTGTTTGTCGGTTTCGCTGGTCACGACGGCAATACGGGTCATATACCGATCGGCGAATCGCCTCAACTGAACCTCAAGTTCGTCGCGTGTCATGCCGAACTCGCCCAGTGCATCACCCATTTCAAGTTGCGCGACAACCACCGGCCCGGGCTCGTCGAATGCCGTGGCCGCACAGGCCGACATCAGGATTGCGACAATAAAGAGTGGATACTTCATGCGTGGCAAACCGGATGCAGAAATATTCTGTTCTTCTCCCTCAAGCTCGTTCCATTTGTAGTTCGGGGGTCTTATTAAAGCTGTCGAGACTCTGAGCGGCCGATTCATATCCCAGGCTGATCATCTCGTCGGCCCTGTCGAACTCCAGCGTGCCACACGCATTGCGCGCTATAAGAATTGTATGGTCTGGCGGGTAGGCTGCCAGTTTTTGTCTGCCGATTGCGCTTTGCATCGTGTCAAACGTCTGGTTGGCGACGCTCAACATTCTCCAGCCGCCGCTGCCTTCGGGTAGCGTTCGGGTTTTCAGGTCGTCGACAAAGCTGCGCACCTTTTCGCGCACATTGATGGCGGGTAAGTCATCCGCAACGTTTGGCGTAATGTCATTATTCAACTGTCGGGCCAGAGAAGCTGGAGCACCCAGATCGACGGCGATCGTCATGTCGGTATGGTCATGGAAAGTCGGCGCGATCGGCACTGGGTTCAGTATCCCGCCGTCGAGAAGCTTCTTGCCATTCAATTCGGCCGGTGTGAAGAAAAGCGGCAAGGCTATCGATGCGCGTATCGCGTCGAACAGTGAGCCGCGCTTGAGCCAGACTTCCTTTTCTCGCTCGATGTCCGACGCGACAGCAGTGTATTCGATCGGCAGCTCCTCGATCAGACGATCCCCAATGAGATCCTTGAGCGCGGTCATTATGCGCTCCCCTTCTACGAGGCCCTGTCTGCCCCAGGAAATATCGAGCAGTCGAACGATGTCGAGTTTGGATATTGCGAGCATCCAGTCTTCAAAAACGTCGAGTTTGCCGCAGGCGTACACACCGCCAACCAGCGCTCCCATTGAGCATCCGCTAATGGAGCGGATGTCATAGCCGTTTTCCTCCAGCCAGTGGATCACGCCAATGTGCGCCAACCCGCGTGCACCGCCGCTGCCTAAAACAAGCGAGACCTGGTTGCCAGCCATATGGGACTCTAGAGGTCCGTGCTCGTGCAGATCCCGAATACGTTCACCGCAATTCCGTCCCTCGAGACAGCCACAGTCATCCGTCCGGAATCTTCATCGATGACGAAGCTGAATGCGCGTCCGCTCTCGACGCCCTGCAGATAGATGAGCCCTTCGTCCTTGCGCACGCTGGAGAATTGCGTTGAGCGATTCAGGCCGCTCGCCTTGGTCGTGGAAATATTCTTCTTCTTCAGATCAATCACGACGAAGTCCGGCACGTCGAGCTCCCAGGCGGAAGCCAGGTAACACGAGTCGCTTCGATGCAGATCTGCACCTGTGACGCTGCGCAGACAAATCGGTTGACACCGATAAGCTGATCGGCCTGTACCGTCGCGCCGATCAGCAGGCCGGCAACTACTAGCATCACTTTTTTCATTTCATTCTCCCGATTTACAATCAAAAATCGAACTTCAATACTTGACCATGTACTCCTTTGCTTCCAGGCAAACGCTGAACGCTTTCTTGAAATTAGCGAGTTGCTCTTCTGTTGCCGCCGTGCGCTGCTCCGAGCTGCTTTTTGTCTGCTGCTGGGCCTGCTGTTGCGCCTCGGCACCCTTGCGCCGACCCCTGACCACGCCAGCCGCAGCGCCCCAGGCCGCGCCGTTACTTGCGTCGTCATTGGCGATTTCCCCAATCAAAGCGCCGGCAGCGGCGCCTCGGACGGCGCCCTGGGCTCCGGCGCTCTGGCCGACCTGCTTGGCGGCCTGTTGCTCTGCCTGCGCCTGCTGCTCATTCGCCTGCGCTTGCTCTCCGAGTGCGAACGGGTCAGTGCCGGTATTACTCTCCGCCCAGGCGTAGCATTCGGATTCGTCCTTTGACTGTTGGGCAGTATCCTGTCCCTTGGATGGAAAGACGTAGACTTCCATCGTCGACGCCAGCGTTGGTGCCTGGGCGAGCACGCTGCTTGAAAATGCCAGCAGCAGGGTCGCCGAAAAAGCGCTTAGGTGTACTTGTTTCATCTTCGTCTCCACTAGGTTAGACATCAAAAAGCCTCGCCGACTGCAAGGTGGATTGCGTCGCTATCGTTTGAGCGGGCGAAGTCAAGTCGCAGGTTGATTCGCTTGGCCGCAAGCACCATGTATCGCACGCCGATACCGTAGCTGGGGATCGGCTCGTGCCCACGTATGTCCGTAAAAGCATTGCCGACGTATCCGGATCCGGCAAATCCGACCAGCCCCCACCGCTCACTGACGCGCCAGCGCGCCTCAACCTGGGCGGAAGCAGAGTCCTTTCCAAGATAGTCCGTTACAGAAAACCCGCGCAGATTGACGGTACAAGAGTCCCACAGCGGGGCCGAGCCCTGCCGCGTACAGCCCCGTAACTCCCATGCCAGCACCACCGAGTTTTTGAGTTCGTGGTACGACCGAAACGCGAAGCTGTAGGATTGATAGGTATTGTCGCTGCCGAGTGCCTCGTCGTTGAACAGTGCGTCGGCCTTGAAGTAACGGCCGGTGTATGTATTGAGCGGCATATCACGGGTATCGAACTCGACGTTCGCGCCCAGTCCCGCCGAACGCAAATCGACGCCCTGATCGAAACTCGAGGGCGGCGTGAAGTTCGAAAACTCGAAATTCTGTTTGGCTTCAATGGTCCGCAGGTTGAATCCGCCATACCAATGACCGGCGAGCTTTCTGGAAAGCTTGCCGTAAAGGAAATTTCCCCTGACTCTCCAGTCGATACTTTGCTCGCCGGCGTCTCCATCGGGTGTGAGGAGGGACAACCGAAGGTCTGCGGTGCCGATTGCACCGGTGAAACGCCAGGTGTTGTTCTTCCAGTAATTCTGCTGCACGAGGGCAAATGCCTTGCTGTCATTGCTTGTGTACATGCCCCCAACTGAGGTTACAGACGCCGGCTGTAAGGCCTTTTGCTCATCGGTTTGCTTGTAGAAATAGGCGCCGCCAACGACCAGACCGGTGTCGAGCGTCGGGTTCGAAATAGGAATGGGCACGACAACGATGTCGCCGTGCTGAACCTTAAGTTTAGCCTCGTTCTCACGGATGTCGGGCGCGATTCCGGGACGAGTGTCCGTCTTAGCCTCGTCCGCGAAGACCCAGGGGGCGCTGAACATCAGCAGACAAAGAAGCAGGCAACTACGCATAATCAATTAGAACCTCACCAGGTCATCGCTACTTTGCGAATTGTGTATTGAATCCTACGAATATCTGCATCTCGGGCTGGCCCGCCCCGCGATCCAGGATCGTGAATTGCGGTTCCACAAAGACGTTAAATACCTTGTTGCCTGACGGAATGACCTTCCCTATGCCAAGTCCCACCGGCACGTTGTATGAGTCTGTCTCGAGGTTGAAGGCAGCGATCGCCGTGCTTCTCAGGTACCAGCCATTCCCAACCTGCAGAATGACGAAAGGCTGAACGGCGAGAACGTTCGTATCGGAACGGTCACTATCGCCGGCAAAACTAGCCTGCCAGGTGACGAGTCCGCCCCACTGCAACGATTTTGACGTTGCGTTGAAATAGGTCGCCGCCAGCCCGCCCTGCCACTTGCCCGTGCCGGTCGCGTCCTCGCTCGCGGTCGGCGCGACGATTTGCGGTCCCACGCCGAAGCTGATGCCAGGATTGCCCGTGTCGAACAGGTACGTCGCAAATGCGCTGACGTCGCCCAGCCCGGAGCTGGTCTGCCCGAAGCCCGTCGGAACACGCTGTACAGGCAGCGACCCACGAACCAGCCACTTGCCGAAGGGCTGCGCATATCGGGCCCAGAATGTGTTGGCATTCTGGTTGTCGGCCTCGGTGAGCGACGTCACGTAGTAGTTGTGAAGATTGAATGCCTTGAATTCGGCCAGCGGATTGTTGGCATCGACGGACGACGGAGCCGATGTCTGCGCATGCGCAGCCGCACCAGGTAGTGAAAGCGGGAGGACCAGCACAGCTGCGATCAACATCCCGAAATGCAACTTTCTCGTAACCATTTTTGTGCTCCAGACGGTGTGCTTATTGTTCATGTGCTGACTCGCTGGCGGCCAGCGATGTCCGAGAGCACGGCGACCAGCATGGCCGCAACGCCAACAGGGGAGCCTCCAGGACCTCAGAAAATTCTTCAGCAGATCGCGGATAAGAAACCCGCGCATGTTTTTATTTCCCAGCTGGCGGGGCGGCGGGCAGCAAAACCTGGTCGGGCTTGACCTTGTAGGTCCAAGGCATACCCGAATTCTTCCAGCCGTTCACCAGCCGTTGACCCTGATAGACACTATTGGGGTCCTTGACGGAATCCCCTTCCATGCCGTCTGTAATGTTGTAGACGTTCCTGAACCCGGCTTTTGCCAGCATGTTAACGGCTATGGCGCTGCGCCCACCTGACCGGCACATGACCAGCAGCTTGTCATCCGGGTTGGCAATCTGCTGCACCCGCGCGACAAAATCCGACGTTATCTTCATCGGAAACTGCTGCTTTTCGGTATCCCAAACCAGCGACTGCGTCGCTATCGGGATATTCAACGCCATCTCGGGATGGCCGATGAAAATAAACTCTTCAGGTGTGCGAACGTCAATTATGGTCACGTCGTCAGGCGCGGCTTGCCACTCTTCGTAGGCTTCTTTCGAGGTCACGTATAGACCGAGCGACGTTTGCTTGGCGCTGGGCAGGTCGCTCGCGGCCTGTTCGGTTACCGACTGATCATCCGCAGCCTCGGCGTTGCAGGGAACTGTCACCAGGCCAGCTGCGCCGATCATGACGCCGAGCAGAGCCGACCGCGACCATTTGAATTGCCTAAGCATGATATTGCCTTCCTAGAACGTGAAACTCACACCAATCAGCGGCCCTTGCTCCGTAAGCTTGTATCGCTCGAAGCCGCCGCCTATCTCGTTGCTGCCATCCTCGTAGTCGAAGTCGATCAGCCGATAGCCGAAGACCATTCCGACTGTCTCCGAAGCCTGCCACTGGACATTGGCGAGCAGGTGGAACATCTGTTCCGATCCAACGCCGAAACCACCAATATCCCCGCGCAGGTTGAGTCGCCAGTCCTTGCCGATGGGTCGGTTGTAGCGCAGGCCTATAGTCGGATCGATCCAATCCACATCGCGACTGGCGGTAACGTCAACGGGCACCACGTCACCGGTGTTTGTGACCCGTAGTTTTACACCCAGGTCAAAATAGGCGACGCCGAACAGGAACTCTGTATTCTCCGACAGCCGCCGCCCGGCCGTGCCCATCAGGGTGAACTGATCAACGTCGAGCGTGCCCTGCAGCAATCCACCTGGCGTGGTATCGCTTCCCCGCCAGACCCATGAACGTGGCATCGGCTGAGAATGACCAGGTGTCATTCTCAGCTCGATACGCAGCCATCGCCCCAAACTCGAGCGCATCGAATACGTCGGATGCGCTCAGGTCCACGGGCACCTCGACCGGTCCGATTTGTGCCGTGCCGTCGATCGCCGCACCCAAACCATAAATATAGAGCGTGTGACGCCAGCCCTCTGAACCGTCCTGCGCCGAAGCGCAGAACGGTGTGAGAAGAAGCGACAACGCAACAGTCAACGATGCGATACGGCGATTTAGTGACATGACCTGGTTCCTTGTTACGTAAGCGGCGATTAACCGATACGTCCTTGCATAGTAGGAATCTTCTCCATCTTCTTCATCTCAATGGCATCCTTGAGCAACTCGGAGGCCGCTTGCTCAAAGAACTCCGGTGCGGCCCATGCTTCTACATCGAAGTCGTTCTTGATGTAGCCATGCTTGAGCATGAAGTCCTTACCGATATTAACCATGGCCATATTCTGGGCCGACAGGTTGGGTACCATGTCGACGTGCTCGATGCCCCGGTAGGTATGCTCTTCATCCAGGTAGTACGTTTGCTTGTTGAGAATCGCCGCGGCAGCACGCTTGTGCTGGTTGGCCCAGCGACCGACCCGGATCATGCCCTTCATGAACGCTACGACAAGCTCCGGATGCTGCTCAGCCATCACATCAGTACAGGTGATGATCGCCGGGATATTGGCCACTTGCAGGCGCCAATCGGGGCGCTTGGACAGATCTTCGATCGCAGCGAGTTTACCTGTCGCTTCCGACAGTTGCTGTAGCGGACCAGACTGAGTGTAAATAGCATCAACCTTGCCCTCAAGCAGCGCAGTTTCCAGCGGGCGGAAGGCCAGATCGTGCTTATGGTCACGGTTCAACTGCCAAAAGGACGGATTAATCAGGGGCCTCAGCATCTCGGGATCGTCGTACCAGTCGTCCGGATACGGGAAATCGACCAACTTGACATCTTTTACGCTCATGCCGTTGACACGGAGCATCGCCAGGATGCCCTGGTGCTCCTGGATGCGCCACCAGTCGTTCTTGAGCGTGTTCAGACTCTTGGTGATGCCGACCTTCTTGCCTTTCAGGTCGTTCATGGTGAAGATCTTGTCGTTGGCGCGCACCATCATACAACCGCCCTCATAGGGCACGTGCGTCAAGCCCAGCATGCGCGTCCTGCGGTAGTCTGCGTGCACGTGGATGGGTGGGAACAAGCCGCCGAAACGGATCAGGTTATCCTGGTTGTGAATGTAGTGCGGGTACCAGTCGGTCTCGAGACGCGAGCGAAAATAGGCATATTCGACGCCGATCTTGCCAAATTCCTCCGCGGTCCAGCCCAGTTCCTGGTCTACGTTGCTGGCGGAAATAAGGGGACAGTTGGTGTAGTAGACCTCTTTCCAGTCCAGGCTTATCGGTGGTTGTCATTTTGCCGTCTATTTCCTTCTTCACGGCCCTGCTGCTTTCCGCCGCCTGCGCGGATCCAGCGCTGGTTGCGAGCGCGGCACCGGCCGCAACCGCTGCACCTGCGCCCAATGCCTCGCGTCGGGTCATGCCCTTCTTTGCTTCTGTGCTCATGATTTCATGTACTCCAGTCAACAGATTCGAACCAGCGTGGATTTGATCACGGAAACGGCGGGGCGCGATGCACACGTTCTGCCATTCGATGCACTTTTCTTGCCAAAACCGCTAGGTGGTTTCCGAATCACATCTTTCAGCACCCAACTAGAAGTGGATTTGCATCCTCAGCGATGGGACCAGCGCATTCTTGTTATTTCCTGACGCCGGATTGATGTACTGGATATCCGCTCCAAGCTGCAGCCAGGATTTCACTGCCCAGCTGTAGTAAGCCTCAATCGTCGATTCGTCATGAAAATTGACAAGCGGGTCCAGCGAGTTCTGGAGCGTGTCGCTGAGGTCGTAATAATAGGCACCGATGCCGAAACTGTCCTCAGGTCGTCCAAAGAACAGGGCCTTGCCACCAATGCCAACGATTAATGAACGCTCGACGTAGTTGGGATTACCGTCAGCTATCGCCGCCTTTAGATAGAAGCCCCAGGTGGCCCTCGGGTTCTCGCTGCTCTCCTGCAGGTTGTGCTTGAATTCAAAGTTGACGTTGTAGGAGCCCGACTTGGTGCTCGTACCTTCGACGCCCCCAATGGAAGAGTAATCTGTGCCATCGGCCGTGCTGTACAGGCCGGCGAGCGCGAAAGTGGTTTTGCGCCCGGCGAGCGTAATGTCATGGCTGGCAGTCACGGAAATATTCACGCCGTCCTCAAACAAGTCGCCGGGCAAATAGTCGTTGGTGCGATCATTCGGATCGAACACCATGACAGTCCAGTTGACCGGCTTCGTCCTCACGGTGACTACCGCACCCATGAACACGACTGGAATCAGTCCGCTCGGTGGCGCGGCAAGGATGAGATTCATGAAGCGATCCGTGCCCCAGCCACCGTAAAACGGGTCCGCCGCCAGCAAATCAACCGGGTTGAACTTACCGATCGCGACGCTGCTCCGATCGCCCACCTTCTGCGTAAAGTAAAGCGACGTAGCAACCAGTTCATCGGGTGTATCTGTCGGCCAGTAAAGGGCCGTATTGACGCCAAAAATCGCGCCGCCAAGATTAGTAGGAGCATCACCGTGACTGTACTCAAAATGCGATCGACAACAGCGCTGCAATTGCCGGCATGGCAAGCCGGGAAATAAGTCTAAATTCCGAATAGTCGCTCATGATTTCCTGCGTTTCGGCTGACTGGTGCGGGGTCGATCGTCAGCTAATCACGCGAAACGTAATAGCGATACGCAATGATTGCCAGAAGATACACATTTTTCGACAACATGTATTAGTATCATCCGCAACGCGACGCTAAAGTAGAACCATTCCAATGGACAATCGGGCCAACGAACCACGGTCTCAACCCGGAACGCTGCTGCGTGTTGGCGGTGCCTCGGAGATCGTCTCCGTTCTGCAGAGTTTCGATGTTGATCCTGACGATGTCCTGAACGCAGCGGGCATCGATCCGGCCATTTTCGGCGAACCCGGCAACATGATTACCTACGTCGCCCGCGATCGACTGTTGAGGCAATGCGTTACCATTACCGGCTGCCAGCATTTTGGCCTCCTGGTCGGGCACGCGATGAACCTGTCTTCACTGGGAACACTGGGCCTGCTTGCCAAGACTGCGCCGGATGTAGGCTCGGCGCTGCGGGGTATCGTCTCGTTCCTGCACATTCACTCTCAAGCGGCAATACTTACGCTGAGGGAAGAAGACAGCCTGGTGACATTTGGCTACCACGCGTCTTTACCAGGACTGGTGGCTGCGGACCAGACAGGGGACGGCGCGGTCGTGATGATGCTCAACGTCATGCAGGCGCTATGCGGTCCCGACTTTCGGCCCGTAGGCGCCTCATTCGCCCACCGCAGGCCGGACGATATCGAACTGTTTCGCAAGATCCTCCGCACCGGGCTTTTTTTCAACGCCGAGCAATACGCTCTCATGTTCTCGCGAAACTGGCTGGAGGTTCGTCCACCTGGCGCTGACCCCGAAATGTACAGCCTGCTGCAAAAGCAGATGAATGCAACGGCGACATCCGATGTCCGCGAGTTTCCAGACCAGGTTAAACAGGTGCTGCGGACGGCGCTGCTGAGCGGCAACGCTTCAGAGGACCACATTGCCTCGATATTCTCGATGGGGACGCACACGCTTATTCGGCGACTGCGAACCGCTGACGCGAGTTTTCGCGAACTGACCGAAGAATGCCGCGCTGATCTGGCGCAAGAGTTGCTGCTTAATACCTCACTGAGTGTCAGTGATATCGCTACGACGCTTGGGTATTCGCGTGCGAGCTCCTTCATCCGGGCGTTCAAAGGCTGGTGCGGCGCCACGCCGGGACAGTGGCGCGCAGCCCACGCGGATCGCTGAGCGTACATCCATTTGCAGCCCCTGCTGGGTGCTGAAAAATTCTGCACGTGCGCTATTTCCGCTGGAAAATGTTTTGCAGAAACTACCTAGGTGCTTTGTAAAGAAAAGTGCATCGAGTGGCAAAAGTTGTGCGTCGCGCCCCGCCGTTTCCGTGATCAAATCCACGCTGGTTCGAATCTGTTGACTGGAGTACATGAAATCATGAGCACAGAAGCAAAGAAGGGCATGACCCGACGCGAGGCATTGGGCGCAGGTGCAGCGGTCGCGGCCGGTGCCGCGCTCGCAACCAGCGCTGGACCAGCGCAGGCGGCTGAGAGTAGCAGGGCTGTGAAGAAAAAAGTCGACGGAAGAATGACCAGCACGATCAGTCTGGATTGGAAAGAGGTGTACTTCACCAACTGTCCGATGGTTTCGGCCAATAACGTCGACCAGGAACTCGGATGGTGCAAGACGGATTTTAAGGCGATAGGGGTCGACTACTCCTTTTTTCGGAGCCGTGTCGAGACCGACTTCTACCCACAC
This sequence comes from uncultured Gammaproteobacteria bacterium, assembly GCA_963712755.1. GTDB lineage: Bacteria > Pseudomonadota > Gammaproteobacteria > Steroidobacterales > Woeseiaceae > UBA1847. Next base: position 188,318 of record CAVQIY010000006.1, read on the forward strand.
TACATTCACAATCAGGATAATCTGATTCGCTTCGGCGGTCTCTATCCGCCTATCCAGGTGAATGCCGACGGCCGCCGCACCCGCTTGCTGGGCGCGACGTGGGTCTACGAGGGCGGCTGCATGGCTGTGCGTGAAGGCGATCCGATCTACCGGATGAAAGACCTGAAAGGCAAGAAGATTGCCCTCTCGAAGAGCATGAACACGCTCAAGAATGACTGGTGGCGCATTCAGGAGCACATGGGCATTCTGAATATGCTCATGATGAATGACATGACCATCGATGACGTTGAGATCGTCGAATTTCCATACCCCGATGACTGGTACAACGACCCGAAGATGCTGGCACCCATGATCAACCCGACCGATCTCTGGGGCACGCGCGACCACAAGCACGACCTGGCCTTCCGCCCGATGGAAGCCGCGCTGCTAAGCGGAAAAGTCGATGCGATCTATACCCAGAGCAAGGTGTTCCAGCACCTGCAGGAGGACACCGGGAAGATCAGGATGGTGGAAGACCTGTCCAGATACCCGGACTACCAGCTGCAGGTCGCCAATACGCCCGCCGTCATCACGTGTACGGACGTGATGGCTGAGAAGCACCCGGAACTTGTCGTCACCTACATGAAGAGCATGATCAAGGTGGGGCGCTGGGCCAACGATCACAAGGCGGCCGCAGCGGTGCTCCTTGACCGTCAGACCTTTTACCGCGACGCCGAGGACACCTACCAGGGCATCAAGGACGTGGACATGGTGCCGAACCTGTCGCCCAAGAATATGGCCTGCATCAAAACTGGCAAAGACTTCATGCTCAAGCACGGCTACATCAAGAACGACTTTGATGTGGATGAGTGGGCCGCGCCTGAATTCATGGAAGCAGCCGTGAAGGAATTGATCGAGGAACAGTGGAAGAAAAAGAGCGGGGAAAAACTGCCTTCGGCTTCCGAGCTCCAGACAGAGTCGCGACGGATCGGGTAGCCGGCTCGGAGGAGTTCCCTTTGCAGACGAAAGCCCGGTCTTGTTAGCGCCAACGCAGTCCTCAAGAATACTTGGTTGTGACTAAATCTAGATACAGGTGAGGATAATGAAAACACTATCGTATTTCCTGTTGCTGATAACCGGTGTAGTTCTGGTCGGCTGTGCTACTCAGACACCTGAACAGCGTGCAGCCAAGTACGTCGCCAAAGGCGACGCAAAAATGGAACAGGCGATGGACGAGCTAATAACCGCCGATGACGAGTATCTTGCCCTAGATACCAAGGACGCAATTAAGTACTTCAACAAGGCGCTCGACCATATCGATGACGCCGTCGTGTATTACGCAAAAGCGTTTACGACGCCGGAGGACAACCAAGCTGTCTCCGCTCTGGAGGACGGTTTGAACGAACTGGAGAAGTGCGTCAAGGCAATGGAAGACAACGACTCGGCGAAAGCATTGGAGCACTACACCGCCGCACAAGGCTATTTCGACAAGGCCGCCGAGAAGCTCTGGGCGACCAGCTAGTTAGTACGCACCAGTCATGATAAGAAGTGAGTTCAAATAACGGAAACAACTTAAATTATTTAATTATCTCAAAGGACATTTTTGTGGCCAAGAAACCAAAACAGGATACGAACCAAGAAGCAGGACTTGATGACATTGCAAGATCAGTTCTTGGTAGGCTGGATGAACATGGCGTAAGCGTCGAACAAGTCTTATCGGCGATAACAGCGGCAAGTAAGGAAGTACACGCAGATAAAGCCAAGAAACCACCGCTTAAAAAGAGCGCTGCAAAAAAAGCTGCACCCAAGAGTACGGCAGTGGTCGAGGTAATTGATGGTCAAAAATTAAGCACTGCGAAACTAGACTGGAAACAAGTCTGGTATTCGAACTGTCCTATGGTGTCGGCCAACAATATTGACCAGGAGCTGGGATGGTGTCGACAGGAATTTAAGAACATGGGCATCGAGTATGATTTTTTGCGTCACTCACGCGATAACGACTGGTACCCACACTACAGACACAACCTTAAAAACTTCATCCGCTTTGGTGGCCTCTATCCACCCATTGCCGTGCATGCCGATCTTAATAAACTGGTGCTCCTGGGGGCGACCTGGGTTTACGAAGGTGGATGTATGGCTGTTCGTGTTGATGACAAAATATCCCAAATGAAGGACTTGAAAGGCAAAAAAATTGGCCTCTCAAAAAGTTTAAATACGCTTAAAAACGACTGGTGGCGCATACAAGAACACATGGGCATCCTGAGCATGTTGGAGTTGAATAACATGACAAAAGACGATGTGGAGATTGTTGAGTTTCCATATCCGGATGACTGGTACAACGATCCAAAAATGTTGTCGCCAATGAATAATCCAACCGATTTATGGGCGGCCAGAGATCATAAACACGATTTAGCATTTCGCCCGTTAGAAACAGCTTTATTGGAAGGTAAAGTTGACGCGATTTATACACAGAGTAAGGTTTTTCAACATCTTCAGGAAGACACTGGAAAAATTAAGATGATTGAGGACTTGTCAAGGTATCCGGACTATACAA
>CAVQIY010000007.1:0-193393 GCA_963712755.1 uncultured Gammaproteobacteria bacterium
GGCGACGAACAACGCGCCGTCCAGGTCGAGGCGGCATCCGAAACCTTCATTCTCGGCGCGCAGCAACTCCGTGACCCGCAGCGCCTCGTCGTAGTCGGCGCCGAACCCTTGCGGCGGTGGTGCCACCCAGTCCCCGCGGATCTCGACGAACATGGGCTGGTACGGGGCCGTGGTCAGCTCGTTGTAGACAGCGACGAGTTCCTCCCCGGCCTGGTTGATCACCCAGCCCTCGCGCTCACCGCCACACTCCGTAAACGAGCGGCTCTCGTGACCCCAGACCAGGTGCCCCCGGAACCGGTTGCCTTGCGGCAGCTGCCATTCCCGGTGAACTGTTTTTGTCGGGCAGCACATCGGGTCGTCCGGCCCGTGTTCGAGGAGCTCGGCGACAATCCTGCCGTCGACGACATCGATCGCCGTCACCCTGACGCGGTCGCCCAGGCCGAAGGTGGCGATGTTGCGCGCGCTGCCGCCGGGGTCGCTCACGACAGCGAGGTGCATGAATACGCCGCTGCCTCCGGCGTCGTGTGCGAGGAGCACGACGGCCTCGTCGTTTCCATCGCCGGTCAGGTCACCCGCAGCCTTCACGCCGGTAACGAGCGTGACGACTGGCCGGGCCGCGGCCCCGGAAATGTAGGGTTCGCCTTCGTAGCGGCCGTTCGCGAGCGTGACCGGGTATGGCGGCACGTTCTCGTACGTCGCATCGAGCAGCGGCCCGGACGCGGGCTGCGCCGGCACCCCCAGAGTCCCGGTGCAGCCTGATAGCGCCAGGCCGAGCGCAACGCCCAGTAACTCGGTTCTCACTGCCTCGTGTCTTCCTCGTCCCCGAGGGACTCTTCGTACTGCCGTATCGCTTCGCCGATGGCCGGATTGACCCTGGCGATCGAGGACCGGAGCCGCGTCACATAGTTGTCCGGAAAGTCCCATACGGGAAAGTCCTCATACTTCACCAGGCCGCGTTCGCCGGGCGACAGCCCGTACATCAGCGTCATCAGTATGTCACTGCTGACCCAGGGACTGGTACGAAAGTAGCTGTGCCCGCCGTGATCGGTGCCACCTTCTGCATTGGTCACGTCGATAATCCAGAGCTCCGGGTGCTCGGCAAAAAACTGCTCCGCCTGCGGGGACATCGGACCGTCGATGACCATCTGGCCCGACCGGTCGTGACGGAATACTTTCTTCGACATGTTCAGCGCACCGTCGTCCTGCGACTGGTAGAGCGTCAGCGATGCGGGAATCCGCAGCGCGCCGTCGATCAGGTAGCCGCTCATGATATCGCGGTCGACGTCGCTGCCGATCAGTATCACGTTGCCGAGCTTCACGCGCGCATCGATCTCTTCCCTGCTGAGGCTGTAACCGTACATGCCCAAATCAGCCAGGACGCGACTTACCATGCGCGTACCCGCGCTGTAGCCGATGATGTGGATCTCCTCGACTTCCTCGATTGCGGCGACCTCGAGAATGAGCGTGCGCAGGTTGCGTGCCGAGCTCATCGCATTTTCGAGGTCAGCGACGTAAGCCCAGACACTGAACTTCGTGGGCCAGGAATAAGCGATGAAGGCGCCGTTGTAACCGAGGAAGTGCCACAGCTCGGAAGCGACGAGGACGGGGTTTTCGAAGTTTACCTTGTAACCGTGGACGTAGATGTAGACGTGCTTCCTGTCCGAGCGCGCAAGGCGCTCGCGTATCTCGTCGGCGAACCGCTCGCGCGCCGCAGCGCTGCGTTCGTGTGCACTATCGAATGGCGGAATGGTGCGATCGAGAACTCCGAATTCCTCGATTCCCGTTACCTCGAGAGGATAATTCTCCGTGCGGTTCTTGAGCAGCGTAATGCGGCGCGCTTCTTCCCAGGTGATGCCGTCGTCGACGCCCAGCCAGGTGTACGCCTCGCCCAGGCGCAGCACACCGCCGCGTTCGTGCGTGTAGTAGTCGTATGTCCTGTCGTCCGCCGCGGCGACGGCCCTGTCCGTCGCATAGAGAATTCCCGGGTGTTCGCCCCGGCTGATCGGGTCGTTGTCGATGAATGGATCGATGCGGCCCTCCTCATAAATGCCCGGGGCGGGCATGAGGAAAACCTGGTCCGGTTTCGGCTTGTTGCCGCCGCAGCCACCGGTTGCTGCGAGAGCGGCGACAAGCACTGTCACTGCAATAGCGTTTCTCATCCTGGCCTTCATTGCGGGAGTTTTCTGTGGCTCCCGATAAGTATATAGTGGCCTGCCACGAAGCTTGCGTCAGGCAGATCCCGAACTCGCGGGATTGGAGAATCTCAATGTTAATCAACAGGTTTTACAGAACTATAACCATCGCCAGCGTACTGGCACTGGCTGCCGGCACGAGCGGTTGTGCCACGGACAACATCCGCTCCGACTACGATCCGACGGCCGATTTCAGCCGGTACGAGACGTTCGGCTTCTTCCCGGACGCCGGGCCCGAACAGACCAACTACCAGAGCTTTTTTTCCAGGTACATGATCGCCGCGATCACCCGTGAAATGCAGGCGCGCGGTTACAAGATATCGGAAGACCCGGACATCCTGATCAACTTCAACGCCAACCTGCGTGAGAAGACCGACGTGCGGACTACACCTGCGACGCCGATGTACGGCGGCGGCTACTACGGCTACCGCGGCGGCTTCTACGATCCGTGGATGGGCTACGGCTACGGCCAGGAAACGCACGTATCGCAGTACACTGAGGGCACCTTCAATATCGACCTCGTGGACGCGCGCAAGAAAAAACTCGTCTGGGAGGCTGTCGCCGTCGGCCGCGTGACCGAGAAAGCGCTCGAAGAACTTGAAGAACGCGTCAACGCAGGTGTCGCGAAGGCATTCGCGAAGTATCCGTTTATCGCGGGCAGTGGCGAGCCGCAGCCGGCCGGGAAATAAGCCTAGAGCTGGCTCTTGGGTAGTATTCTCGCGAACCAGGCGGAGAATCGCTGGCCCCAGGTCGTCTCCGGCTCCTTGTCGTAGATGATCTCTTCGCCGTGCCTGTAGCCGCGCCAGCGGACTTTGCCGTCTTCGTTGAGGAAGACTTCGAAGGCCTGGTCCCTGAGCGCTTCGTCGATCAGCACCGCATAGATCAGGGCGAGCTCGGGGTCGCGGATGATGACCCCGAGTTCGGTGTTCAGATCTGCCGAACGCGGATCGAAATTGAATGAACCGATGAACACTTCTTTGTCGTCGACAACAAATGCTTTTGTATGCAGCGTGGCCTTCGCGCCGCTCGCATCGACGAACTCCGTCCCGGCCACATCTGCGTCGGGCCGCACCTCGTAGATCTCGACGCCGGCTTCGAGCAGCGGCTTGCGCGACGGCGCGTAGCCACCGTGCACCGTAAACTGGTTGTTCGCAGCCAGCGAGTTGGTGACGACAGTAACCTCGACGCCGCGTTCTTCCAGTCCGGCCAGACCCTCTACACCGCTCTTCAGCGGCACGAAATACGGTGAGATGATAATCAGCTCCCGCTCCACCGAACGTATGGACTCTATGAGCGGCGTGGTAATGGACTCGGCCTCTTCGGCTTTCGCCTTGACGCCTTTGTCCGGCGAATCGACGACGAGCTCGTAAGGCGCCCATTCGAAGAGGCGCTTCCCGGGCTGGAGATATTCCAGGTATTTCACGGCGACGGCTTCAGCGTATTTCGAGTCTTTAATCTCGTCCATTGAGCGCGCAAGACGCTCGCGCAACTCGTTCAGCGCGGCTTCCGGATCATCCAGCTCCTTCACGAATGCCGGGACCGGGAGGGCAGCTTCATGATTCCAGTAAGTGTCGAACATGTTCGATACGTCCTGGACCACCGGACCGATGCCCATCACGTCCAGGTCGCCGAACTTGGCATCTTCTCTCGCCCCGAAATACTCATCCGCGATGTTGCGGCCACCGATGATCGTGATCTGGTTATCCACGGTAAACGACTTGTTGTGCATGCGGCGATTGATACGCCCGAACCCGGTCAGCGCACTTTGGGCTCTCCCTGCAGCACCGCGATGGAAAGGATTGAAGATGCGAATCTCGAAGTTCGGGTGCGAGTTGAGCGCAGCGAGACCGGCGTCGTAGCCGGAGGTGAACATGTCGTCGACCAGCAGCCGTACGCGCACGCCGCGATCCGCGGCCTTCAACAACGTGTATACGAATACGCGGCCGACGATGTCATTTTTGATCAGGTAGTACTGCACGTCGATGCTCTTCTCGGCGTTCTCGGCGAGCAGCAACCGGGCCGTCAACGCATCGATGCCGTCGTTCATCGGGTAGAAACCGGATTGATCCGGCGGATGCATTGCAACGGCGGGTTCGATCAGTTCCCCGAAATGGGTGTCCGAAGTGTCCGGCAGATACCGCGACTCCTGCCTCGGGTAGTCGTAATCGATCGTCGCGCAGCCCGCTGCCGAAAACAGCAGGACGATCAAGGTAAGACGTAAAGCTCGTTTCATTTCAACGCTACTCCTGCCGCGATGAGTTTTCGATGACGAGGTCCGGGAACCGTCCCTCGAGTTCTTTCAGCGCCTCGCCGGCGACCTGGTTGCATGCATCACCCGACTTCGACAGCCGGTCCCAGATAGCTCGCGCCAGCAATGATAACCCGCCCGTTGCCACGGCCGCGCCACCTGTTATCAACACGCCGGTTTCGTCGACGGCCAGCCGCGGCGCTGCCAGCGTCCCGACAATCTGCACATAGGGGTTGAACAACTCGGCCGCACTGATGCTCACGACTTTCCGGGGCGTCGTGCGCACGCCGATCTCGATTTCCTCGGTCTTCAGGTTCAGGGACCCCTGGGTCACGGCGCGGATTTTCGCCGTGCTGACGAAGATACTGGGTGCGCCCGAGACCAGCCCGTTGTCAATCGTCAGTGGCATGATCAGGCACTCGAATTCGGTATAGGGGTCTTCTTTTCGGAGCGGGTTGATCGTATTCAGTATCTCCTCCAGCATGTTGCCGTAGATTGCCGTGATCATTTCGCCGAACTTCATCCGTCCCCCGCGCGTGTCGACGTAGATAACACCGTTTGTGTTTCCGGCCAGCGTCCGCAAATCCGCGCCTGTCGAACTGAGGTCGATATCCACGTCCGTGGTCATCGACAGGTCGACGTTCGCCTCGACAAGCCCCGACGCGAAATCTCTGGCCACGGCCTGCAACGAGGCAGTGCCCGATTCACCGTCGGGGGACAGAGTCCCCCTGGCCAGCAATTGGCCTTTGAGCGTCCTGAAATCGAGCGTGCGAAGCTCGAGCGAGCCGTCACGCAGATGCACTTCCACCGCCATCTCGGCAAGCTGCAATTTGCCGTGGCGGAACTCGGTGATATCCGCTACAACAGACGCATTCACCCGTTTCATTTCCGCGAATGGAATCGGTACGTCGGGTATCAGCCGGCCATCGTCGAACTCGGGTTCCGGATCAGGTGGCCGCTCGACTTCTTCGAGAAACGGCAGGAAGACGAGCCTGTCGGAACGGACATCGACCCTTATTTCCGGCACGTCTCCCGTCTGCCATTCGATCGAACCGTCAACGTCACTGTCGGCGATACGCAGCCTCATGTCGTCGACAATCAGGCCGTTGCCGGTACCGACGGCGTGTGCATTCAGCGACAACGCCTGCTCGTTGAACTTGCGCCCGTCGACTGTGCCGATTTCGGCCAGGTTCGGTATCGCCAGGTTGAGCGTCAATTCTGTCCTCGATGCCGAACCATCGAGCGCCAGGTCGCCCCTGGCTTCGACATTCGCCGTCCCGACGGCGCCAGACACCCGATCGAAATCCCAGTGATTACCGCGCAGCCGACCCTTCGCATCCAGCGAAAAAGGCTGCTCGTAAGCTTCCAGGCCCTGCACATGGCGCAGCACATAGCGCACATCATTGCCGCTGGCTCTCACGTCGAAGTCCACCCACCTGCGAGATAACGGGAGCCCGACACTGGCGTCGAGATCCAGCCTGGCATTCGGCCTTTCGAACGAGACGCGTTGCAACTCGACGCGGTCGCTCGTCAATGCGGCGCGCGCCTGAAACTCGAAAGGCCCGTCCTGTACATCGATCTCGTCGAGCGTAGGCACGAGTTCCTCGAGCGCCGGCCCGTTCGCCCGAAGCTCGAGATGCGACCCGGCGAGATTTTTGGCCGTCACCAGCAGACCATTGCCGGAAAGTGCCGTATTGCCCAGCGCCCCGGTGACGTCGCTCAGGCGGTATCCCCGTTTCTCGATACGCAGCCCGCCCGCCAGGCTGTAAGGCAGTGCCGGGATGCCCTGCGTATCCGTGAACAGGCCCGCGATTGCGGCGAGGTCCGGGCCTTCTGCAGCAACTTGCAGGTCGGCACCCACCGCGCCGGCTGTCAAGGGGACCAGCCCCTCGACGCTTGCGGAGTTCCCGGCCATGTCCGCGACCAGCCGCTCGAGCGTGCGAATTCCGTCACGAGTGTATTCCGCACGGCCGCGCACCTGGACGGCCACGGCGGGCAGGCCTTCGACCCCGTAGGCGCCAGCGGTTCGTGCGAGGCTGTCACTTTTCAGCAGGAACCCGATCCGGCTGCCGTAGAAATTATCCGGGTCGCCGATCGTCCCGTCGGCCTCGATCTCGCCGAGCTGTGTCCTTGCCCGCAAGTCGAGAATCTGGACGCCGTCATCGCGGACGTCAACCGTAAATCCGAGGGAAAACGGTCCGCTGGCCGCTCCGGGAATCCCGGTGACATAGCGGAAGCGTTCGATATCCGGCCCCTCGATCTGCAGGCTGATAACGGCGTCATCGATACTCGGAAAATGGGGGATGGTCGCAGACCCCTCGAACGTCGCATCGGCGAAGACCATGCTGGCTTCGTTGATCGTCAGGGCATTGCCCCGGGATTCGGCGTCGAACCTGAGCATGAAGGGCGCCTCGCGGACCTGGTGTATCCCGGCCAGGCGCAGGATGCGGCCGAGGTCGGGACCCGAGGACGTCGCCCTCAGCTTGATATTGCTGTAGCTCTGCAGGTCGGCCACCTCGCCGTAGGCGTCGATCTCGGTCAGCCCGAGGTTGCCTTTTACCTCCAGCAGCAACGGGCCGTCTTCGACGGGTCTCAGCGTGCCGGAGAGCTTGATGTCGCCTTCGCCCTCCTCGCCGAGGCCGAGCATGCGCGTCAGGTCGTCGATATCCGGACCGGCGGCCGTGAATTCGAACTCGGGCCTGCGCAGGTCGGCAACATCGTCGACACGGCCGTGCGCCGACAGCGTGAACGTATCGAGCTGCGCGTCGAAATCGGCTTCGAAGTCCTTCCCGGCCAGCAAGGCATCCCAGGGTCCGAACGCACCGTCGATTTCGACCTTGCGGCCGTCGAGCGAGCCGCGCACGTCGAGATCGAGGTAATCGTCTTCCCGGTGCACCTGGTCGAAGCGCTCGATGACGAGGTGCAGCGGTCGATCGCGCTCGACGCTCTCGAGATGCACCTGCAGCCGATCGATGTCGACCTGGCCGAACAGGATGTCGAGCCCCGCTTCGTCCGCCTCCTCGTGCGTTTCGGGCTTCCCTGCTGCGGGCAGCTCCCAGTTCGGCGCCTTGTCGCCGGGATTGAGCAGCAGGATGCTGGTGTCGTCGAGGTCGATGAGCTCGATGAGCACGGGCCCGTTGATCAGCGACCACAGGTCGAAACGCACCTCGGCCCTGCCAACAGTGACCATGTCCCTGGGCCCCGCCCACTCCGCATTGGCCAGGCGGACGTCCTCGGCGATGACGGTCGTCTTCCCGGCAAGGTCGATATGGAACTCGCCATCGATGGAGAACTCGCGGCCGATCCGCTCCGTCACGAAGCGTTCGAGCTGCGGTTTGAAGACACCGAGGTCAGCGGTCCATAGCCAGGTGAACGCCAGCACGACCGCCGCAAGCGTGCCGAACGTGACCCAGAATGCGATGCGTCGCCAGCGCATGGTTGTTATTATCCGCGCCGCAAAAACCCCATGCTATCAGAAGGGCTACGTATCAGGTGCCGATGATCTGCCGCGCCCAGCGCACGACCTCGCGCACCCGCGGTGAGGCGAGGTCGTAGGCCTCGTCGAACGTCACCCAGCGCCATTCGTGGTGCTCCGGCTCCCCGGTATCCGGCGAGGGGCCCAGCACGACGGCTTCCTGGTCGGTTCGTGCCAGGAAATAACGGGCCGTCTTGCCACGGCTGTACGGGCCCGTGTCCATGTAGCGGTCGCCCCACTCGAACTCAGTCGTCGCAATGCCGGTCTCTTCGCGAAGCTCGCGCACGGCCGCCTGTACGGGCTCCTCGCCCTCTTCCATGAGGCCCTTCGGGAAGTCCCAGTGATGCCAGGCGCGCAGCATCAGCGTGACGTAACCCTCCCCCGTTGCCCGCGCGAGCACGACACCGCAGGAGAGCTTGCTGTCGTTCAACCCGCCGCCCCCCGGAGCACGTCGACCGGCGCCGAGTTGATGGCGCTGCGCGCGGCGAAGTAGCCGCTGGCACACACGACCAGCAGCCCCGCGGCCACACCGGCCACCCACAGCATCGGGTTGAACGAATACGGCAGGTCGAACAACTGCGTGGCGAGCACCGCCGCGAGGATCGACGCGCCCGCCGAGGCGAGGATGCCGGCCGCCGCGCCGAGCGCGGCGAACTCCGCCATGACACCTGCGAACACGACCCGCTTGCGTGCGCCGAGCGCGCGCAGCATGGCGCTTTCGAAGCGGCGTTCGTCGATCGTGGACTGTACCGCCGCGAACAGCACCGCGATCCCCGCTGCCAGCGTGAAGAAGAACACCGCCTGCACCGCCATGGACGCCTTCTCGATGATGCCGCGCACCTGTTGCAGGATCGCGTCGAGGTCGATCACCGAGATCGTCGGGTGCTCGCGCACGAGGTCGACGAGCGCTCCTTTCTCGTCGTCTTCGACGCGCATGCTGGCGATGAACGTGGCCGGGTAATCGTCCAGCGCCCCGGGCGACAGCACGAGGAAGAAGTTGGGCATGAAAGAATCCCAGTTGATGCGGCGCACGCTCGCAATTTCCGCGTCGAGCATTTGCCCGGCGATCTCGAAGCGCAGCACGTCGCCGATGCCGAGGCCCGTCTCGATGGCCACGTCCTCCTCGATCGACACCAGCGGCGGCCCGTCGTAGTCCGGCGGCCACCACTCGCCCTCGAGCAGTTCGTTACTGCTGCTGAGTTGCCGCGCCCAGGAGAGGTTCTGCTCGCGGTTCACGAACCACTGCGCGTCCTCGGCCGGGTACTCGCGGTCCTTGACGGACTCGCCGTTGATCGTGGTCATGCGGCCGCGCACCAGGGGCGCGAAAGCGGGCGGCGCCACGCCGCGCGATGCGAAGATCGCCTTGACCGATTCCGTTTCACTGCGCTGGATGTTGATGAGGAAGTGGTTCGGCGCATCCTGGTCGAGCGTCTGCCGCCAGCCTTCGAGCAGATCCGTACGCACCAGCGTCAGCAGCAGCAATACCGTGAGGCCCAGTCCGAATGCCACGACCTGCACGGCGCTGGCGCGGCCGCGCCGGGCGACGTTGGCGAGGCCGTAGCGCCACGCGACCCCGACGCCGGAGCGAAACCGCCCCATGGCCGCCACCAGGCCGCGGCCCACGAGGTACAGCGAAGCCGCGATCACGATGATGCCGCCGAGCACGATCACGAGCATCGCCGGGTCGCCGACGGACCGGTACAGGAGCGCCGCAACCGCGGCGAGCGACAGGCCGCCGACGAGAATGCGCGACGGCGCCGGCGGCATGACATCGTGCCGCAGCACCCTGAGCGGCGGCGTGTTGCGCAACTGGATGAGGGACGGCAGGGCGAACCCGACGAGCAGCACCAGCGCGCTGCCGGACGCCAGCACGATCGGCATCGGCCCGGGATCGGGAAGGTCGCCGCTGATGATGTCTGCGAGTATCCACGACAGGATCTCCTCGGCGGCAAAGCCCACGACGCTGCCCGCGGCCACGCCGATGACCCCGAGCACGACGAGCTGCACGGTCGCCACCGAGATCACGAAGCCCTGGGTCGCGCCCAGGCTCTTCATCAGCGCGACGGTATCCATGCGGCGCTGCGCGAAGCGCCGCGCCGACATCGAGATGGCGACGGCACTCAGCAACAGGCTGATGACCGCAGTCAGCGACAGGAAGCGCTTGGCACGGTCGGCTGCGGCGTAGGCACGCTCGCTGCTCTCTTCCGCGCTGCTCAGGCGCAGCGAGTCCGGCAGCTGTTCCTCGATCGCGTCGTTGAACGCGCCCACCGCGTCGTCGTCGCCGGCGATCAGGAGCGCGTAGCGAACCCGGCTGCCCACGCCGACCAGGTCCGTGGCGTCGAGATCGGCCATGTTCATCAGCAGCGTCGGCGCCAGCGAGGCGAAGCCGATCGACTGGTCGGGGCGGTAGGTGAGCACCGCGGCGATGCGGAACTCGGCTTCGCCGACGTACAGGGTATCGCCGACGTCGGCGCCGACCCGCGCCAGCAGGGCGCTGTCCGCCCAGACCTCACCCGGCGCGGGGATAGCGCCGGCCTCGCGCTGCTCGCTGAAGAGCGCGTCGGAAATCCGCACCGCGCCGCGCAGCGGGTAGCCGGCGGTGACCGCGAGCAGCGTGGTCAGCGCGCTCTCCTCACCCGCGAACACGACCGTCGGGAACGACGCCATGTCGGCGCTGCGCAGCCCGTACCCGGCGGCGAGTTCGCGCCAGGCGTCGGGGATGGGGTCCTGCGAACGCAGCCGCAGGTCCGCCGCCAGCACTTCGTTCGCCTGCCGCTCCACAGCCTTGCCGATGCGATCCGTCAGGAAGCCGACGGCCGTCAGCGCCGCGACCGCGAGGACGACCGCCGCGAGCAACACGACGACCTCGCCCGAGCGCAGCTCGCGGCCGAAACTCCGCAGAGCGAAGGTCAGGGCCTTCATGCGGCGGCCAGGGTGTCGTCGACCAGCTTGCCGGCGTCGAGGCTGAGTACCCGCTCGCAGCGCCCGGCGAGCGCGTTGTCGTGGGTAACGAGCACCAGCGTCGTCGAGGACCGGCGGTTGAGCTCGAACATGAGGTCCATGATCGTCTCGCCGGTGCGGGTATCCAGATTGCCGGTCGGTTCGTCCGCGAACAGCACGGCCGGCTCGGTGGCGAAAGCCCGCGCGATCGCGACGCGCTGTTTTTCCCCGCCGGAGAGTTGCGCCGGATAGTGGCTCCAGCGCTCCCCCAGGCCCACCCGGTCGATGATGGCGCGGGCGGCACTGCGCGCGTCGGCGTGGCCCGCGAGTTCCAGCGGCAGCATGACGTTCTCGAGGGCATTCAGCGACGGCACGAGGTGAAACGACTGGAACACGAAGCCGACGCTCTCGGCGCGCACCCGGGCTCGCCCGTCCTCGTCGAGTTCGCTCAGGTTCACACCGTTCAGCGTGACATAACCTTCGGACGGCAGGTCCAGCCCGGCGAGCAGCGCCAGCAGCGTCGATTTGCCCGCCCCCGACGGTCCCACGACCGCCACCGATTCCCCGGGCGCGATCGAGAAACCAACGCCGGAAAGAATAGTCAGACTGCCCTCGGGACTGCTAACCTTTTTACCGATATTGTGTGCCGCAAGAACGGCGGCAGCGTCTGAATCACTCGACATGCGTAGATTTCTGGTCCTTGTTGCTCTGTTGACGGCCACCGGCGGCCATGCCGCCGACGTGCCGACGGTTCTCGTGTTCGGCGACAGCCTGAGCGCGGGTTACGGTATTGACGTTGACCAATCGTGGACCGCTTTGTTGCAGTCGCGGCTCCGGGAGCAAGGGTACGAACATCGGGTCGTCAACGCCAGCATCAGCGGCGAGACGACCGAGGGCGGCGCCGAGCGCATCGGGCCCGCGCTCGAGAACTTCTCCCCCGAACTGCTCATCCTGGCACTCGGCGGCAACGATGGCCTCAGGGGCTTCCCGCCGCAGCGCACCCGCGAGAACCTCGAGAAGATCATTACCGCGAGCAGGGCCGCGGGCGCCGAGGTGGTGCTGCTCGGTATTCGCATCCCCAGCAACTACGGCCCGCGGTACACCAGGGCCTTCGAAGGGGTATTCCGGGAAACCGCCGAGACCCTCGACGTGCCGTGGATCGAGTTCTTCATGGACGGCGTCGCGCTCGACAGGGAGCTGATGCAGGCGGATGGCATCCATCCGAATGCCGCCGCCCAGCCCAGGCTGCTCGACAACGCCTGGCCGGCCATCCGGGAGGCGCTCGGACCTGCGAACTGAGCAGGACCGGGGACAAATACGCTATTCTGCAGCACGGCCGGACGGGAACAACGGCCTCACGAGGTTAATTCGGACATGGAAAAAATCTGGCTCAAGTCCTATCCGCCCGGCGTGCCCGAGCAGGTACCGACGCCGCGGTTTCGATCCCTGCGCGAGATGATCGAACACAGTTTCCAGGCGTACCCGGACAACCCGTCGTACACCAACATGGGAACGACGATCACGTACCGGGATCTCGACGAGTTGTCGATGCAGTTCGCCTGCTACCTGCAGAAGAAACTGGAACTGACGCGCGGCGAGCGCGTCGCGATCATGCTGCCGAACATACTCCAGTACCCGGTGGCGATGTGCGGGGCGTTCCGTGCGGGGCTGGTCGTGGTCAACGTGAACCCGCTGTACACGGCCCGCGAACTCAAACACCAGCTCCAGGATTCCGGTGCGAAGTGCATCGTCATCCTCGAGAACTTCGCGCACATCCTCGAGGAGGTCATCGGCGACACCGATGTCGAGCACGTCATCACGACCGGCGTCGGCGACCTTTTGAAGTTCCCGAAGAACCTGCTGGTGAACTTCGTGCTGCGCCACGTGAGGCACGAGGTGCCGCGTTACAGGTTCGAGAACAGCGTCAGTTTCAGGCAGGCGCTGAATGCAGGCGCGAACGAACAGCTGAGCCACGTCGAGATCGGCCTCGCCGACATCGCCTACCTGCAGTACACGGGCGGCACCACCGGCGTGTCGAAGGGCGCCATGCTGAGCCACCGCAACATGGTGTACAACGTCGAGCAGTCCATCCACTGGCAGGGCGAGGCCTACGACGGCGTGAAGCCGCTGGTCGCGATCACGGCGCTGCCGCTCTATCACATCTTTTCGCTGCAGGGGAACTGCCTGCTCGGCATGGCGCAGGGCGGGCTGAACGTGCTCATCACGAACCCCCGAGACATGCCCGGCTTCGTCAAGGAAATAGCAAAGTTCGAGTTCAACCTGCTCACCGGCGTGAACACGATGTTCGCAGGCCTCATGAATACGCCGGGCTTCAGGGACGTCGACTTCAGCGCGCTGCGCGTCGTGGTGGGCGGCGGCATGGCGGTGCAGCCCGCGGTCGCGCGGCAGTGGCACCAGATTACCGGCAAACCGATCCTGCAGGGCTACGGCCTGACCGAGACGTCGCCGGCAGCCGTGTGCAACACCATCGACAGCGAATACACCGGTTCCATCGGCCTGCCGATCCCGTCGACGGAGGCGATGATCGTGGGCGACGACGGCAATCCGCTGCCCGTCGGCGGCATCGGCGAAATCTGCATCAAGGGCCCGCAGGTCATGGAAGGTTACTGGCAGCGCCCCGCCGAGACCGCGGAGGTCATGCTGCCGGGCGGCTGGCTGCGCACCGGCGACATCGGCCGCATGGACGAGAACGGCTTCATTTACATCGAGGATCGCAAGAAGGACATGATCCTCGTGTCGGGTTTTAACGTGTACCCGAACGAGATCGAGAACGTGGTGGTGGAAATGGAGGGCATCCTCGAGGCAGCGGCGATCGGCGTGCCGCACGAGAAGTCCGGCGAAGTCGTGAAGGTATTCGCGGTCAGGATCGACGCGAGCATCACGGAGCAGGACGTGCTCGAGTATTGCCGCGAGAACCTCACCGGCTACAAGCGGCCGAAGATGGTCGAGTTCCGCGACGAGCTGCCGAAGACCAACGTCGGCAAGATCCTGCGGCGCGCATTGAGAGACGAATAGGCAACTGTAGGAGCGCTTCTCGAAGCGCGACCGGTTCGCGGGCCGAGGCCCGCTCCTACAGGATCGAACCAGGCCGACTGTAGGAGCGCTTCTCGAAGCGCGACCGGTTCGCGGGCCGAGGCCCGCTCCTGCAGGTGGAGCGAATATGCATACGAAGAAATTATTGCTGGTCGCACCGTTGCTGCTCGCAGCGGTCCCGGCCGCACTGGACCCGGTACGCGTCGCGCCGCACATCTACGACGTCGCGTTCGAGAACGATCGCGTGCGCGTGCTGAAGAAGATCATTCGCAACGGCGAAACGCCGCCGCTGCACGCACACCCCGACAGCGTCGTCGTTTACCTCAACCCCTGCGCCTGGATGGAAGACGACGGCGAGGGCGGCAAGCGCATGCAGTCGTTCAAGTTCGGCGAGCCCACCTGGGCTCCTGCAGGTACGCGTGGTGGCCAGACGGCCAACGTCGTGCAGGAGTGCCACGTCGTCGTGGTCGAACTGCTGGAATAAGCGACAGGAGTGCTGTCATGAGCAATCAGTTCAAAGGCGCTTTTCGCATCCTGGTGATGCTCGCGCTGGTCGCGTGGATGCTTCCCGCCCGGAGCCAGGAGGTCCTCGTGTTCGCAAGCATCGAGGATACGATCGAGTGGCTTCAGCAGGAGAAGTTCTGGGGCGAGGAAAACCGCGATGAACAACTCGAGGTTCCGCGTGTCCTGTTGACCGGCATCAACCCTCGCTGGCGTGCGGCGGCACAGCAAATGCCCGTCTCGCACAAGAAGGAGATCTTCTATCGTGCGTTGCTGCCGCTGATCCTGCACGCGAACAACATGATTCTCGACCGCCGCGCGAGGCTGCTGGAAGCGAGGGCGAAGCTGGAGTCCGGTGAGAGCCTGTCCCCCGATGAACTGGAGCAGCTGCGCTCCGGTGCCGTGCTGCTGCGGGTCACGGACGCGGCAACCGTCGCGAAGCTCGGAACCTCGGGCGACGAGCTCACGAAGATCCTCGATCAGATGCTGTACCGGCTTGATATCGTTCCGGCGGGGCTCGCGCTGGGACAGGCGGCTTACGAGAGCGGCTACGGTACATCCCGGTTTGCAGTCGAGGGCAACGCGCTGTTCGGACAATGGACCTACGGCGGAGACGGGATGGTCCCGGAACAGCAGCGCCAGAGCCTGGGTGACCACCGCATCGCCGCCTTCGACTGGCCGTTCGACAGCGTCCGCGGCTATTTCATCAACCTCCTGTCACATCCCGCCTACGAGGATTTCCGCCGCCTGCGCGCAGAGGCCAGGGCCGCGGGGCGCCCACTCAGGTCCATGGAACTGGCCGACGGTCTCATTCGCTATTCCGAACGCGGCCAGGAATACGTCGACACGCTCAAGGGCATCATTCGCGTCAACGGCCTGGACATCGCGGACAACGCAGTCTTCAGGGACGAGCCGCTGCGTTTCTCGATCGGCGCCGAAAACGAAGCCGCCGCCGCCGCGCTGCGGGCTGAAATCGAAGCCATGCGCGCGTCCGGCGAACTCGCAAACATCGTGGCGCGCATGCGCCTGGAATGAGGCCCCCGCCTGTTCTCAGACGGCACCGGCGCGCAGCGAGCGAACCCGGATAACCTCCTCCTGCTCGTTCAGGTCCAGGTGTTCCTCCATGGCGGCGAGGTCCTGGCGGATCTCGGGCAGAACGACGTTCTCGAGCGCGCGCACGCGCCGTTCGGTGCGCCGGTACTCGCGCATGAGCCGTTCCAGGTTTGCCGTTATCGCCGCGAGCGGCACGGCGGCCTCGAGCAAGGCCCGGAAGGCGTCCGCACAGCGGCGCACCTCGGGCGACGGCCGGACGGGCTCGCGCGTCAGCCCGGTAGCGCCGATCTCCATGGCGGCCTCCAGCATGACCTGCCCGACGTAGGGCCGCGCCGCGACGTCGAGCCGCGCCGTGTCGAGCGTGTAGCGGGGGTGGACCAGCAGGCCTTCGAGCCCCTGGTCGGCCGCCGCGGCCGGCAGCGCCTGTGCCGCTTCGTGCCAGCGCTCCATGAACGCGGCGTTCGCCTCGCGCCAGGCATTGCGCTGGCGCAACAGCTCCGCCGCGAGCAGGATGCGTTTTTCGTCGAGAAACTCGTAGCCGTCATTGACGAGGCGCTGCTCGTCACGCAGGTCCAGGAACGCACTGCGCGAAGCGGTTGTCGTGCGTGCCAGTTCAGGCATCGGCTTGCCGCCGCCGCACGTGGCGGGTTATCTGCTCGTTGCTGAGGCGCGTCAGTTCGCTCTCGGCGAGCAGCCCGAGGATCTTCCAGCCGATCGCCATGCTCTCCTCCAGCGTCCGCGCCGCCGGCTGGTTGATCAACTCCTCCTCGAAGGCGTCGCCGAACGCGAGGTAATCGCGATCCGTGTCGGACAGGCCCTCCTGGCCCATCACGCTGGCGAGTACCCGCACGCGGCGCGCATTCGCGTACGCCGCGAACAGCTGGCTCGCGAGCGCCGGGTGGTCGGCATCGGTGAAGCCCTCGCCCGTGCCGTAGTCCATGAGCCGCGACAGGCTCGGCAGCACGTTGATCGGCGGGTAGACGGCGCGGCGCTCGAGCTCGCGGTCGAGGACGATCTGCCCTTCGGTGATGTAGCCCGTGAGGTCGGGGATCGGGTGGCCGATGTCGTCGCCCGGCAGCGTGAGGATGGGCAGCTGCGTCAGGGTGCCGTCGTAACCGTGCAGGCAACCCGCACGCTCGAACAGGCTGGCGAGGTCGGAATACATGTACCCCGGGAAGCCCTTGCGCCCCGGAATCTCGCCGTGACTCGCCGAGACTTCGCGCAGCGCCTCGCAGTAGTTGGTCATGTCGGTCATGATCACGAGCACGTGGCGGCCTTCCGTGAACGCGAGGTACTCGGCGGCGGTGAGCGCAAAGCGCGGGGTGAGCAGGCGCTGGGCGCTCGACTCGTCGGCGCGGTTCAGGAACATCACCGTATGCCCGAGCGCGCCGCTCGATTCCATCGCGGCGCGAAAACTCTCGGCGACGTCGTGCGAGACGCCGATGCCCACGAACACGACGGCGAATTCGCCGCTGTCGCTGCCACGCAGGCGTGCGCGCTGCGCGATCGAGGTGGCGAGGCGGTCGTGCGGCAGTCCGCCGCCGGAGAACAGCGGCAGTTTCTGCCCGCGCACGAGGCTGTTCATGAGGTCGATCGCGGTGACGCCCGTCTGGATGAAGTCCCTCGGCAAGGCGCGCCGGGCCGGGTTGATGGTCATGCCGTCAATGCGCATGCGGCGCATCGCCGGTATCGGCGTGCCGCCGTCGAGCGGCCGCCCGACGCTGTCGAACACGCGGCCGAGCATGTTCGGCCCCACGTCGAGGCAGACCGGTTCGCCCAGTATCGACACCACCGTGTCCCTGATCCCGAGGCCCGCGGTCGTCTCGAGCACCTCTACGACGAGCGAGTCCTCGTCGAGCGTCGCCACCCGGCCGAGCCGTTCCACGCCATCGCGGCCAACGACGTGCAGCGCCTCGTTGAGGCCGACGTTCACGGTTCGCCGCAGGAACAGCAGCGGGCCCTCGACGCGCTCTGCAACGTCCCCGATGCGGAAGTCAGCTCGCATGGCTCTGCTTCCTCTCCAGCTGGTCAAACTCCTCGTCCAGGCGCGCCATCAGCAAGCGGAACTGCGCGACCTTCTCTTCCGGGATTTCCTCGCTCGCTCGCTGCAGGCGCCGCAGCACGGGCAACGCCGCGATGAGCTCGAGGTCCACGTCGTGGTCGAGCGCCTGCCCGGCACGATCGACGAAGTGCAGGATCGCACGTACGAGTGCCGCCTGGCGCTCGGGCGAGCAGTAGCGGTCGACCGGCGAGAACGCGGACTGCCGCAACAGCGCCTCGTTGACCAGGTCCGCGCACAACAGGGTGAGCTGCTGCCGCGGCGGCAGCGCGTCCTTGCCGACGATGCGGGCCATGCGCTCGAGCCGCGCGCGCTGCTCCAGCAGCGTCAGTATCTGGCGCCGGTGATCCTTCCAGTCGGGGTTGCCGCGCGCCTCCCACCAGCGCGCCAGCGCATCGACGTCCTCCGAATACGAGGTGAGCGGATGGATTGCCGGGAAGAAGCGCGCCTGGGCGCGGTCGCGATCCAGCGCCCAGAAGCAGCGCACGAAACGCTTCGTCTGGCTCGTCACGGGCTCGGAGAAATCGCCGGCCGGCGGGCTGACGGCGCCGATGATGGTTACCGAGCCGTGCTCGCCCTGCAGCGTTTCGACGTGCGCCGCGCGCTCGTAGAACTCGGCGAGGCGCGAACTCAGGTAAGCCGGGAAGCCCTGCTCGCCCGGGAGTTCGCCGAGGCGCCCCGAGATCTCCCTGAGTGCCTCCGCCCAGCGGGTGGTCGAGTCGGCCATCAGCGCGACGTGCAGTCCCTGGTCGCGGAAGTACTCGGCCACCGTGATGCCGGTGTAGATGCTCGCTTCGCGTGCCGCCACCGGCATGTTGGAGGTGTTGGCGATGATGACCGTGCGGTCGAGCAGTGGCTTGCCGCTCCGCGGGTCCTCGAGCGTCGGGAACTCGTTCAGGACCTCGGCCATTTCGTTGCCGCGCTCGCCGCAGCCGACGTAGACGATGACGTCCGCGTCGCACCATTTCGCTAGGCTCTCCTGCAGGATGGTCTTGCCGGTACCGAAGCCGCCGGGCAGGGCCGCGCGGCCGCCCCGCGCAACGGGGAACAGCGTGTCCATGATGCGCTGGCCCGTCACCAGCGGTTCGCGCGGCGGCAGCCGCTTCGCTGCCGGGCGCGGCCGCCGGATCGGCCAGTGGTGCCCCGCGCGGAGTTCCGTTTCGTCGCCCGATTCCGCGCGCAGCACGCACAGGACCGCGTCATCCTCGTAATCCCCTTCCGCAACGATCGACACGACCTCGCCGCCCAGGCCGGGCGGCACGAGGTGCTTCTCCGTGATGCTGCCGGAAGGAAATTCGCCGACGACCTGGCCGCGCTGCAGCCGCTCGCCCTGCTTCGTGACGGGGCGGTAATGCCGTTGTTCGCTGGCCGCCTCCCGCATGCCGGGCTGCACGACAACGCCGGGCATCGCGTCCAGCGGCCGCAGCAGGCCGTCATAGATGTTGCCGAGCAGGCCGGGGCGCAGGCGAATCGACAGCGGCTCGCTGCTGCTCGTGACCCGGTCGCCCGGCCGCAGCCCGGTCGTGTCCTCGTAAACCTGGGCCACGATGCCTTCCGTGTCGACGCGAATGACTTCGCCGAGCAACCGGTGCTCCCCGATGAGCACGGCGTCGCTGACGTGAAACCGGCCCGACGTCCGTGCGCGCAGCACCGGGCCGCTCAGCCAGCAGACGGTTGCTTCAGTCATGCGCTTGCTCCCGCTCCAACGCGGCGAGCAGGCGCGCCTCGATGGCATGGAGTTTCGCCGCCAGCCCGTCGAGCGTCGCATCGAGACAGGCAGAATCGAGTCGCACGCGCAGGCCCGCGGCGATGCCCGGGTCCTCGCGCAGTTCGGGCTCCGGCAAGCCGCGCGCCGCGAACGCCTGCTGCAGCCATCGCGTGTCGTCGCCCGACCAGCTGCCGGGATGTTCGATCGTCCAGGCCGCCGCGGGCAGGCCGTCGGCCGCCTCGCCGATCAGCATCTCGCACCAGGCGCGGCGCGTCCCGATGTCGTGCCAGCGTTTCTCCAGCTCGTCCACGAGCAGCGGCATGGCGGCGTGCAGGAATTCCCGGTAATGCTGCTGCACCCGGCGGCGCCCGGCGGTCTCGATGCGGTGGCTGGCGTCGAGCAGGGCCGATTCGCGCCGCTGCCGCTCCTCGACGACCGACGCGTGGACCCGCTCGCGCATGCGCCGGCGGCTGTCGGCCAGCAACTGCTCCACTTTGCGGGAGGCGTCGATCTCGATCTCCCGGCAGCGTCTCTGCTCCTGCGCATGCAACGCGTCGACGACGGCCTGCACCTGCAGATCGAGGATGCCCTCGAAGGTGTTCATTGCTCGATGCCCAGCACGCGATCGACCTTGCCGTCCAGGTCGGGCGGCGCGAGCCGGTTCGCGGCGTCGGGGACGACGAGGACCATGGGCTTACCGGCGCGCACGGCGGCATCGAGGCGGCCGCTGTCGAGCCCCGCGGCGCAGGCCGCGGTGACCAGGAGCAACGGCGTGTCGCCGGGCACCGCATCGAACGCATCCGTAGCGGCATCGCGGTCCGCGACGATCGTATGCACGCCGATCAGGCGCCAGCCACTCGCGGTCACTTCGTCGCCGATGAAAACCGGGGCCGCCACGCTAGCCGATCCTGTTGAGGATGAGGATCGCCACGATCAGCCCGTAGATCGCAATGCCCTCGGCGAGCCCGACGAGGATCAGCACGCGGCCGAGCAGCTCCGGCTTTTCCGCGAGCGCGCCGACGGCGGCGCTGCCGACGTGCGCGACGGCATAGGCGGCACCGACGGCGGACAGGCCGGCAGCGATCGCCGCCGCCATCATCCCCCAGCTGACGACCTCGGGGGCGACGGCCGCGGCAGCTTCCGCGGCGAACGTGGTACCCGTCGTGAGCAGTGCAGCGGTTGCCAGTACCGCGGTGAAGATCGTGAGGAATGCAGCGATGGAGACCGCCGCCTTGTTGATGGTCATTGTTGCCTCCTGCTTTTCGGGGGCGGAGTCGTAACGAGCGGCGCCAGGGGGCGGAAAGGCCGTCCCTCGGCGCGCAGGAAACGGATGAAGAACTCGAACAGCACCAGGCGCGTCGTCTGAATCGCGACGACGAGGCCTTCGAGGGCGATGATCAGCACGTTGCCGAGGATGAGGATGACCACGGTGAAGGGCAGCGAATCGGCTGCCTCGGAGAGCCCCACCACCGCCATCGACAGGCCGGCATGCGCGAGTGCGAACGCACCGATACGCACGAACGAAATCGTGTTGACGACCAGGCGCAGCATGGATTCCAGGAACTCCGCCGTGGCACCGGCGGCCGCGGACAGCCGCCGGCCCGGCGATACGAGTGCGTGCCCGGCCACGAACCACGCTGCGCCGACCAGGGCCAGCCACAGCAGCCGCGGCTCCCTGATCGCGCCCAGCAGCGCCAGGTAACAGAGCATCAGTCCGGCGCCCGTCGCCCACCAGTGGCGGCCCCGGTGCTGCCAGTAAGCCTGCAGCGCATCGAGGCACATGCCGATCAGCAGCAGGATCGCGCCGCCGGCCATCGGCACGACCAGCATCAGCACGGGTGCCTCGAGCGGGTGCACCCAGAGCGCCGGCACGACGGTCTCGAGCGCGAACACGCTGCCGAAGGCGACGCCGAACAGCATGCTCATCGCGCCACCGTAGATGAGCAGGCGCAGCATCGGGAATCGGCGTTGCAACAGGAAACCCGCGATCAGCAGCACCGCGCCATGGCCGACATCGCCGAACATGAAGCCGAACATCAGCGGTGTCGCGATCGCGACTACCCGGGTCGGGTCGGCGGCGCCGGCGGCCGGCACGCCGAGCATCGCCGTGAACATCTCGAACGGGCGCATCCAGCGCGGATTCCTGAGCAGCTGCGGCGCCTCGTAGCCCGGCGGCGCCTCGGCCAGCTTGACGAGACCCTTGACGCCGGCGTCCGCGAGCAGCGCCTGCAATTCGTCGCCGCTCGCGTCGCTGGTCCAGCCGCTGATCCAGGCGAAGTTCTCCGTGGCCGACAGCTCGGGCACGCTGTTGACGTACCAGCGTACGAACTGCGCGTCCGCGAGCGCCGCGGCGACGTCGTAGCGATCGTGCAGGTCGCGAAGTGCCTGCCGCGCATCGTCGAGCTGCCGCCGCGTTTCGAGGAGCCGCCCCCGAACGGCCGCCTCCGCGTCGGCGGCTTGCGGCGGCAGGTCGGTGGGCAGCGCCAGCCTGCGCGCTTTCTGCGCGTGCAGTTGCTGCTCGAGCGCCACCACGTCGGCCGGCAACCCGACAGCCAGCAGGAAGCGGTGCGCCGGTACCGCCACCCGCTGCGTAATCACCGCGCCGGGGACGGTCTCCGGCCATTCGCCCGAACCGAGCAGGAACAGCCCGCTCTCCAGCATCGGCCCCGCGCGCGAGAATTGTGCGAGGTCCGGCAGCGACTCCGCGTCCTGCAGCATTTCGAGCAGCAACTGCTGCTCGTTGTCGCGCTCCGTGAGCCGCTCGATGCGTTCCACGACCTCCGCCGCATCGGCAGCCCAGCGTCGCAGGCGTTGCAGCGCGTCCTGCAGCATGTCGTAGGGTTCGCCGCGTTTGCCTGCCTCGTCCGGGGCGGGTGGCGGCCAGTGGTGGCGGTAGCGCCGCTCCAGTTCCTCGTAGTCTTCCAGGCGCTCGTGGCACTCGGGCATCAGCATCGGGGCCCTGGCCTCGCCATGGCTCTGCAGCTCGACGCGGCGCGACGCCGCAAGCGTCTGCATCGCGGTCGCGAGGTCCTCGCGCATCACCAGCAGCTCGAACCAGTTGGCGCTTGCCGGTCGCAGGCTCATGCCGCCGCCTCCGCGCCAAGGTCGTTGAACAGTGCCCGCCGCAGCAGGCCCTGGCGCAGCCGGTGGAGCTCCAGGGCGCAGAGCAGCAGGTGGCAGAATACGGTTACCGGCTGGTCACGGCGCCGGCGCAGCAGGTTGACGGCACGCCGCTCGAGGCCGCTGCGCCAGTCGTCGTCCGGGCGGCCGCCGCGCCGGACGGCTTGCCGGTGCGCCGTCGATACCAGTTCTTCGAGTGCCACACGGCCCCGGGTGTCGTCGGGCCACAGGCGACGCCAGTCGCGCAGCCACGCCTCGAGGCCGTCACCGTAGCCGGCCGCCTCGAGCACTGCCGGCAGCGCGGCGGGAGCGTCGCTGGCGAACGCAGACAAGACGGGATCGTCGGCCATCCACGGCTGTGGCTCGCCGCCATGCAGCAGGTAGCCGGCCGCCGGCAGTTCCGCGAGCCTCGCGGTCCAGGCGACCGCGGGTCGCCAGCGCCCGGGCACCCAGTGTGCCGCGGATTCGACCTCGGCATGCCACTCGCGTCTCAGGAAGCGTTCGATCGCGTGCGGCGACGTCGTTGCCGAAACGTGTTCGACCCGGGGCGCCAGCGCCGTGCCGCGCACGTGGTGCAGGAACTGCGAGAGCCCGACGCTGGACTCCAGCAGGCTCCAGGTGTCGGCGCTCAGGCGTGCGCCATGGCGCGCCTGCGCGCGTGCCTGGGCATACGCGAACTCAACGGGCATCGGCGGAGCCCGGGGTCGTCAGCTCTGCGGCGACGACGCGTACGGCCTCCATCAGGGTATCTTCGCCGTCCTCGCGAGCGGGGTACCCGGCAGCCGCGGCGGCTTCCTGTTCCATCGACGATACGAGTTCGCGGGTGCGCGCCTCGCAACCGGCATGCAGCCGGGAGATGCGCTGCTGCGTTCTTCGCAGCAACGCCCGGACTTTCTTGCGGGTAGCTCGTAGTGTCTCGTCTGCCCGGCTTTGGCACGCAACGATCTGCGCCAGCGCGTCCTTTTCGGCGCTGAGAACGCGTGACATGGCCTTCTCGACGGACAGCTTCTCATCCGTCTTGGCGCTCATGAAATCATTCTCAGAGGGCCGGCAACGGCCGGCCATACGTAGTACTACTGAGAAACCTTCGGCGGCGAGGGCCGCGGGAGCACGTATCGAGCACCGATCGCGGTTCGAGAACCGCTCCTACGGGCGCGCCGGTCAGCCCCGGACCGATGAGCCCCGCTGCAGGCGCGGGCCTCGGCCCGCGATCGATGCCGGCTTCGAACCACTCGCGGTGCGCAAACCGCTCCTATGCGTGGTATTGCGGGCTCAGCTCGTGGACCGCGTCGAGCAGCACGCCGAGGCGATCCGGGTCGATGTCCGGCGTGATGCCATGGCCGAGGTTGAACACGTGACCGGGCCCCTTGCCGTAGCTCGCGAGCGCATCGGCGACGGCTTGCCGGATGACCTCGGGCGACTCGCGCAGGGTGGCGGGATTCACGTTGCCCTGCAGCGCGACCTTGTCCTCGACGTAGGTGCGTGCGGTCCCGAGGTCCGTGGTCCAGTCGACGCCCAGCGCATCGCAGCCCGTGCCGACCATGTCGGCGAGCATCTCGCCGGCACCCTTGGTGAACAGGATGACCGGGATTCGCTGGCCGTCCTTCTCGCGCGTCAGGCCGTCGACGATCTGCTGCATGCTCGCCAGCGAGTAGCGGCGATAGTCGTCGCGTTCGAGTGCAGCGCCCCAGGTGTCGAAGATCTGTATCGCCTGGGCACCCGCCTCGATCTGCGCGTTGAGGTAGTCGGTCGTGATCGTCGCGACCTTGGCGAGCAGTTCCTCGAGCGCCGCGGGGTCGTCCTTCGCCAGCCCCTTGATGCGCGCGAAGTCCCGGCTCGAGCCGCCCTCGACCATGTAGGTGCCGACCGTCCACGGGCTGCCGGAGAAACCGATCAGCGGCACGGCACCGTCCAGTTCGCGGCGGATCGTGCGCACGGCATCGAACACGTAACCCAGGGTCTCGCTGACGTCGGGAACCGGCAGCTTGTGGATGTCGGCGCCGGAGCGTACCGGGCGGTCGAACTTCGGGCCTTCGCCGGCTGCGAAACGGAGCCCCAGGCCCATCGCGTCGGGAACGGTGAGGATGTCGGAGAACAGGATTGCGGCATCGAGCTTGTAGCGCCTGAGCGGCTGCATCGTCACCTCGCAGGCGAGTTCCGGGTTGCGGCAGAGGCTCATGAAGTCGCCGGCCTCGGCCCGCGTTGCGCGGTACTCCGGCAGGTAACGTCCCGCCTGGCGCATGATCCACACCGGCGTGCGCGGCACGGGTTTGCGCAGCAGCGCGCGAATGAGCAGGTCGTTCTTGAGCTTGGTCATGCGAATTGTGCCTCGATGGATGCCTGGATGGATTCCGCCGCTTCGCGCGGCCTGGCCGCATCGCGGATGGGGCGGCCGACGACGATGTAATCGGCGCCGTTGGCGAACGCGGTTTCCACGGTGACCACGCGCTTCTGGTCGCCGGCGGGCTTGTTGTCGACCGGCCGGATGCCGGGGGTCACCACGACCAGCTTGTCGTCAACGAATTCCCTGAGCCGCGGTACCTCGAGCCCCGACGATATGACGCCGTCGCAGCCGGCCTCGAGCGCGCGCCGTGCGCGCGACAACACGAGTTCGCCGACGTCGCAGTCGAAGCCCAGGTCGTCGAGGTCGCCGCGATCGAGGCTGGTCAGGACGGTCACGCCGAGCACCTTCAGCGTGGCGCCCTTGTTCTCGGCGGCCGCCTCCATGATCGACTGGTTGCCGTGCACGGTCACGAAACTCGCGCCGCGGTGCTGCAGTTGCCGCACCGCGGAGCCCACGGTTGCCGGAATGTCGAAAAACTTGAGGTCGCAGAACACCTTGCGGTCGCGCGCGAGCATCCAGTCGAGCAGGTCGAAGTAACCGCCGCTCATCATCAGCTCGAGGCCGAGCTTGTAGAACGTGACGGCGTCGCCCAGTTCTTCCGCGAGCGACTTCGCCACATCGCAGTCGGGAACGTCCATGGCGAAGATCAGCCGATCCTTGCTGGGAATGTCTTTCGGGGCCACGTGAAAATCCAGGTCTGTTTGCCGGCCGCGAATTCTAACCCGAGATGCGCTTGTGTTCAGCGAATGCGTAGCGATCCGTCATGCCGGCGATGTAGTCGGCCACGACGCGGGCGCGCCCGGCGTCATCCCCCGCCGCCGCCCGGGCGGCAAACTCGCGGGGCATGCGGCCGACGTCGTTCATGAACGTGTCGAACAGGTCCCGCAGGACGGTCTGCACCTTGCGCGTCATCTCCAGTTTCTGCTCGTGGCTGTACAGGTGCCGGTGCAGGAACTGCTTCAACAGCCGGTGCTGCTCGCCGATCTCCGCCGAGAAGCCGACCAGCGGCCGTCCGGCGGCGCGGACGTCCTCGATGGATCGCGGCGCGGCCTCATCGAGATTGCGCTGCGTCGTTTCGATGAGGTCGGTGACGACGGTGTTGATCATGCGGCGGATGATCTCGTAGATCAGGCGACGGTCCTCGAGCCCGGGGTAGCGCCGCGTCACCTCGCGGTACTGTGACTCGAACAGCGGTTGTTCGCGCAGCTGCCCGAGGCTGATGAGCCCGGCGCGGTAGCCGTCGTCGACGTCGTGATTGTTGTACGCCACTGCGTCGGAGATGTCCGCAAGCTGCGCTTCCAGGCCCGGCTGCGTGCGCTCCAGGAATCGTGCGCCGAGGTCACCGAGCAGCTGCGCATTGCTCTTCGAACAGTGCTTCAGGATGCCTTCGCGCGTCTCGAACATCAGGTTGAGGCCGGGGAAGTCGGCGTACTTTTCCTCGAGCTCGTCGACCACGCGCAGCGACTGCAGGTTGTGCTCGAAGCCGCCGTAGTCGCGCATGCAGGCGTTGAGGGTATCCTGCCCCGCGTGGCCGAACGGCGTATGGCCGAGGTCGTGGGCGAGGCAGATCGCCTCGGTGAGCGGTTCGTTGAGTTGCAGCGCTACGGCGGCCGAGCGCCCGATCTGCGCGACTTCGAGGGAATGCGTCAGGCGTGTGCGGTAGAGGTCGCCCTCATGGTTCACGAATACCTGGGTCTTGTAGACGAGCCGCCGGAAGGCGGTGGAATGAATGATGCGGTCCCTGTCGCGCTGGTACTGGCCGCGGTAGGGGTCGGCCGGCTCGCTGTAGCGCCGCCCCGTCGACCGCGACTCCGTCGCCGCATACGGCGCGAGCGGCGCTGGCTGCATCAGGCCGCGCCCGCGAGGACGGCGTCGAGGCGCGCCGCGTCGTAATCGCTGCTGACGAAGGCCTCACCGAGTCCGCGCAGCAGGACGAATCGCAGCCGCTTCTGCTGCACCTTCTTGTCCATCCCCATTGCCGCCAGCAGGTCGGGCGGCGCGATCGCGGGCGGCCGCGTCGGCAGGCCGGCACGTTCGAGCAGGTTCGCGATGCGCTCCGCGACAGCCACGTCGCCGTCGCCCAGCTTTGCCGCCATCACCATGCCCGCGGCGACGGCCTCGCCGTGCAGCCACTCCCCGTAGCCCTGGCAGCGCTCGATGGCGTGGCCGAACGTGTGGCCGAAGTTCAGGATCGCGCGGCGGCCGCTCTCGCGTTCGTCCTCCGCGACGACCGCCGCCTTGAGTTCGCAGGAGCGGCGTATCGCCGCGGCCAGCGCCTGCGGGTCGCGCGCGAGCAGCGCTGCGACGTTGCTTTCGAGCCAGGCGAAAAAATCCGCGTCGACGATGGCGCCGTACTTGATGACCTCCGCGAGCCCCGCCCTGAGCTCCCGGTCGGGCAGCGTCGACAGCGTGTTGGTGTCGATCAGCACCGCCCGCGGCTGGTGGAAGGCGCCGATGAGGTTCTTGCCCGAGGCATGATTGACGCCGGTCTTGCCGCCGACGGAGCTGTCGACTTGCGCGAGCAGCGTCGTCGGCACCTGGAGGAAAGCGACGCCGCGCATGTAACAGGCGGCCGCGAAACCCGCGATGTCGCCCACCACGCCGCCGCCGAGTGCGATGACCGTGGTATCGCGGTTGGCGCCGCCCTCGATGAGCGTGTCGAGGATGTCCTCGACGGTCTCGAGCGTCTTGTAGGCCTCGCCGTCGGGCAGGCTGATCGCGCGCAGCTGTGTGCCGGCGAGGTTCGCGGCGAGCGCTTCCAGGTACAGCGGCTCCACGGTCTCGTTGGTGACCACCAGGCAGTCGGGACCGCCGACGTAAGCCGCAAGGTCGAAACCGCCGCCGAGCAGGCCGCTGCCGATGACGATGGGGTAGCTGCGCTCGCCGAGTTCGACGGTTATGGATCGCGTATCAGGCATGGTGGCCGTAGATTACAACATCCCGCGCAACCTGACCGACTCCGGATGACTCGTCGAACAAGGGTGCCAGTCGACACATGGGTCAGGCGCCCGGGTCATTTCTCGCCCTCATGGCTCGCTTCGCTGCGCTTTACTTCGGTCGAAAAACGTCCCGGGCGCCTGACCCTCGCGGCCTGTCGTAACGGAGCTCCTTTCGGACCTCATCGCTAGCGTGACGGAGATCGGGCGTCGCGGGCGTTTTTCGACTGTAGGAGCGCTTCTTGAAGCGCGATCCGGGCTTGTCGCAATTCGCGGTTCGAGAAGCGCTCCTACGGGCGGGCGCAGGACTGGGCAGTTCAGAGCCGGTCGAGAATCTCGTTGACGACATCGCGGACCTTGCGGCTGTCGGTGTCGACGGTCAGGTCCGCGATCTCCCGGTACAGCGGCTCCCGTGTCGCCATCAGCGCCTCGAGTACCGCGCGCGGATCGTCGTTCCGGAGCAGCGGCCGGTCCCGCCCCTTGCGGGTCCGCGACAGCTGCTGGTCGACGCTGGTGTGCAGGTAGATGACGAAGCCGCGGGCGCCCAGGTGATTGCGGTTCTGCGGGTCCATGATGGCGCCGCCGCCGGTGGCGAGCACGACGCCTTCCCGCTGCGAAAGGTCGTCGATGGCCGCGGCCTCGCGTTTGCGGAAGCCCGCCTCGCCTTCTTTCTCGAAAATGAACGGAATGTCGACGCCCGTACGCGACTCGATTTCCTCATCGCTGTCCACGAAGCCGAGATGGAGCGTGCGCGCCAGCTGTCGGCCGACGGCCGACTTGCCCGCGCCCATCGGGCCGACAAGGAACAGGTTTTGCGGATGCTTCACGGGTGTCTCGCTCGTGGTCCTCAAAAGAGAAAGCCAACCCGAAGGTTGGCTTTCACCGGATTACTCCATGTCGCCGCTCAATAGATTGTCGAGCCTTCCTCGAGGATGCGCGGCGTCACGAATATCAGCAGCTCGGACTTGTCGTTCTGCATCTGCTTGCTGCGGAACAGGACGCCGATCGCCGGTATGTCGCCGAGGAACGGTACTTTCGTGACCGTCTCGCGGCGTTCCGTTTCGTAGATGCCGCCGAGTACGACGGTCTGCCCGTCTTCGACCAGCACCTGGGTTTCTACGGCGCGCGTATCGATACTCGGTACCGTGCCGCCGAGACCGCCCGTGGAAATCACGTCACCGACGTTATCCTTGTGAACCCGCAGGTCCATGATGATGTTGTTGTCGGGCGTGATCTGCGGCGTGACCTCGAGGCTCAGCACCGCTTTCTTGAACTGCACGGTGGTGGCGCCGGACGAGGCCGACTGCTGGTACGGGATCTCGACACCCTGCTCGATGCGGGCTTCCTTCTGGTTCGCCGTGATCACGCGCGGCGTCGAGACGATCTCGCCGCGGCCTTCCGCTTCCAGCGCCGTCAGTTCGAGGTCGACGAGGTAGTCCCTCTCGAGGACCGCGAGCGAGAACCGGCCGGCGGCTTCCGCAATCGGGACGTTCACGTTGTAGCGGTCGCCGAGTATCGGCAGCTGCACCGGCGTGATCTGGCCGCTGCTGCCGAGGTTGTCGATGATCGAGTTCACCATGGTATCCGTGCCCGTGCCGGTGCCCGAAATCACGGCAGCGCCGTCGGTGCCGTTCTCGCGATAGGCGGTAACGCCGAGACGCACGCCGAGATCGCGGCTGAAGTCGTCGTTGACGACCACGATGCGGGACTCGATCAGCACCTGCTTGATGGGCACGTCGAGCGTCCGGACCATGCGGCGGATGTCCTCCAGCCGGTTGGCCGTGTCCTGGACGAGCAGGGTGTTGGTGCGGTCGTCGACGGCGATGCTGCCACGAACCGACAGCAGGCTGTTGCCGCCGCCATCCGCCTGGATCAGCGCCGCGAGGTCGGCCGCCTTCGCGTAGTTGACCTGCAGGAACTCCGAGTACATCGGCTCGAGTTCGCTGATTGCGTTACGCGCCTCGAGGTCCGCGGTCTCGCGAGCCGCGATTTCTTCGGCCGGCGCGACGATGATGACGTTGCCGTTCTGGCGCATGTCCAGGCCCTTCGTCGTCATGACGATGTCCAGTGCCTGGTCCCACGGCACGTTGCGCAGGCGCAGCGTCACGTTGCCCTGCACCGTGTCGGACACGACGATGTTCCTGCCCGACGTTTCGGCGAGCAGCTGCAACACGGCGCGCGTCTCGATGTCCTGGAAATTGAGCGTGAGGCGCTGGCCTTCGTATTCCTTGGACTCCGAGTACAGGCTGGACGCTTCCTCGATCTGGTCTGTGACCGGGTTGATCTCGATCGAGAACTCGTTGTCGGACTGGTACGCGAGCTGGTCGTACTTGCCTTCGGCCGAGATCACGATGCGCGTGTCGAGATTGGTCCTGAGCGTATCGACCGTCGACACCGGGGTGGCGAAGTCCATCACGTCGAGGCGCCGCATCAGCTCGGCCGGCAGCGCGGTGTCCTTGAAGATGGCAACGACACGATTACCTTCCTGACGAATATCCACCGGGGTGGCGGGGTCCGACAGGCTGACGATCACCCGGCCGCCGCCGTCGCGCGTGCGGCGGAAGTCGACATTCGTAATACCGCGGCCCTTGGGCGCCGCATAGGAGGGCGTGCTGGAAGCGGACGACGGGCTGCTGGCGAACTGGGTGGTACCAGCATCGTAGTCGTCCCCGTCACCCAGGGTGACGAAGATCGTGTTGCCGCTCCTGCGGGTCTCGTACGGGACCATCAGGTCGAGATTCAGGACCACGCGGGTGCGGCCGTTGGCCTCCGCGGTCAGGATCGTGTCGAGCGGTCCCTGGTTCACGTCGCGGCGGCGCTGGGTCAGGCCGAGGCTGGTGCCGGGCAGGTCCAGCGCGATGCGCGCCGGATTCTCGATCGTGAACGCCAGCGGCTCCGGGGCCGTCTCGCTCATGATGAGTTTCAGTTCGACACGCTGTCCGGACAGGCTCTGTACCTGAATGTCCTGCAGACGGTTGCCCTCCTGCGCACTGGCGGTGGTGGCCGCGAACATCGCGAGCAATGCCTGTACCAGCACGGCCGCTTGCAAGGTCAAACGCCGGTAGCCGATCGTCGGTTTCAGTTTGAGCATCATTCCTATTACTCCCAGTTCCACTCAGGCATCAGTCTGAAAGACCGATAGCGGCGTCTCTTTCTATGTAGCCACCGATTCCGTCAGAAATAATTTCAACCAGCACGATTTCCGATTCCGTGATATCGGTAATGCGGCCATCGTTCTGTCCCATGTAATTGCCGGGCACGACGCGGTGGATCAGCCCATCCGAGGTCTGTACCAGGCCGTAGACCGTTTCGTTGATATCGAGGGTGCCCACCATCCGCAGCGTATCCAGCGGAAAGCTCTCGAGAAATTCCGACGGGCGATTCTCGTCCGGGCGGGCGCCACCCGCAGCCGGGCCCGCAGCCTGTGGCGTATCCGGGACGAACGGCGAACGCATGCCTTCCGCGTCAGCGACGTAGGCGAAGATTTCGTAGGGCGTGATCTCGGGCAACGGCTCGATCCGGCCGCCCGGGCGCGCCTTGACCGAGTTGATGTAGCTGTCGAGATCGTCCATGTCGCTGCCGCAGGCGGCGAGCCCGAGGGCGACGATCGCAAGCAGCAGTCCCTTGCGCAGTGTGAGAGAAGCAATCATTTCTGCCCTGCCTCCTCAATGTATCGATAGGTCTTGGCGGTCACTTCCAGGTTCAGGCTGTCGAACGACCCCTTCTGCTCGGGTGTAATCGTGATGTCGTGCAGGGTCACGATCCGCGGTAGCGCAGCGATGCCGCTGACGAAATTGGCCATCTCGTGATAACCGCCGGTCAGGTGAATCTTGATCGGCTTCTCCGCATAGAAGTCCTTGGGGATCTCGGCCTGCGGCTGGAACAGCTTCTCCTGCAGGCCTGCCGCGAGTCCCGTCTGCGAAATATCGACGATCAGGCTCGGTATCTCGGTCTCGCCGGGAAGCTGCCTGAGCATGGTGCCGAAAGACTGCTCGATCTGGGCGAGCTGCGCCTTGTAGGCATCGTAGTTCGCCGCCTTGCGCTGCTTGTTCTCGAACGTGACGCGCAGCTCCTGTTCTTCGGCCTCGGCGCGCTGCAGCACCGGCGCCTTGTCCTTGACGATCGTGAACCATATGCCGGCAAACGTCACGGCGACGAAAACCAGGACGATGACGGCCGCGCGGAATACGAGCGGCCAGCGACCGATGTCGTTGACGTCCAGGCTCTGGAGTTCCTCGATGAGGTTCATACATCGCCCTCCTCGTCCGCACCGCTACGACGTTGCTTGATGTAAACGACGAACTCGGCCTGCCGGGAAGCGCCGGCGGTGGTCGTTTCCACGCGCTCGACTTCCGGGTCGGCCAGCCACTCCGAGGCATCGATCTGCCGCATCAGCGCCGACACGCGCGTGCTCGATTGCGCGACGCCGCGCACCTCGATGCGCGACCCGGTCTGCTTGATACCGGTCAGGTAGACGCCTTCCGGCAGTTGCCGTGTGAACTCGTCGAACAGGTGCACGATTTCCGGGCGGCTCTTCTGCAGCTGCTGGATGATCTCCATGCGCGCAAGCAGGCGTTCCTTCTGGCTCTCGAGCCCGTCGATTTCCTCGATACTGCGCTGCAGTTCGCTGATCTCTTCCGTGAGGCGGGCGTTGCGCCGCTCCTGCGCCGAAATCAACTGCGAGTAAGCCAGCATGGTCAGCATGATGACGGCGATTGCCGCCAGTACCGCGCCGCCCATCGCCAGCCCGAAATCGCGTTGGCGTCGCTTGCGTTCTTCCTCGCGCCAGGGGAGTAGGTTAATCCTTGGCATCAGTCAAAGCTCCTCAGTGCAAGCCCGCAGGCGGTCAGCAGCGCGGTTGCGTCCTTGTGAACACCCTGCGACTTGGCCTTCGACGAAATCTTCATCTGGCCCAGGGGATCGCCGACTTCGGTTGGTATGCCGACCCGGCTGGAGATCACGTCGGCAATGCCGGGGATGTTTGCGCAGCCGCCGCACACGACGATCATGTCGGGCTGTTCGCGGCCGCCGCCTGAAGCAAGATAGAACTGCAGGGAACGACTGACCTGCTGCGTCATGTCGTCGATGAACGGTTCGAGAACCTCGGGCTGGTAGTTGCTCGGCAGGCCGCCCTGCTTCTTGGCGCGGCCGGCATCTTCCATGGACAGCCCGTAGGTACGCATGATCTCCTCGGTCAGCTGCTGGCCGCCGAAGTTGAAGTCGCGCGTGTAGATGACCTTGAGGTCCTCGAGCACCGAGAACGTCGTGCTGCTGGCGCCGATGTCGACGACGGCGACCGAGTGCCCCATGCCGCCGTCGGGAAGCTGGTGACTGAGCAGCTGGCAGGCGTTCTCGAGCGCAAACGCCTCGACGTCCACGATGTGCGCGCTCAGGCCCGCCGCATTCACGGCAGCCTGCCGTTGCTCGACGTTCTCCGTGCGCGTCGCGACGAGCAACACGTCCATCAGCTCCGGGTCCTTCTCGTTCGGGCCGATGATCTCGAAGTCGAAGCTGACTTCTTCCATCGGGAACGGGATGTACTGGTCCGCCTGGATCTCCACCTGGCCCTCGAGGTCGCGCTCGGAGAGTCCGGCCGACATCTGGATGACCTTGGTGATCGCGGCGTCACCGCTGATTGCGACGGCAACGTCCGTTGCCTTGGCGCCAGCGCGTTTGACCGCGCGGCGGATGGCTTCGCCCACAGCTTTCGCATCAACGATGGCTTTTTCGCTGACCGAACTGGGCGGTGTGGGCTCTGCCGCATACGACTCGACGCGATAGCGCTTGCCGCTCTGCGACAGCTCTATCAGCTTGACCGACGACGTCGTGATGTCGAGGCCCAACAGGGGTTGAGTTTTCTTGCCGAAAAGCACGTTTTTTCCCTTCTAAGTCGGTAAGTTGCGAGTCAAAAGTAGGTAGGACCTGAGCAAATTGATTTAACTATATATCAACAAAATGTTAAATAAAACGTGACTTTGTTCACGATCCCACGAACGTATGTTACTGATGCCACGCTACATATTCCGTGAACTGGTCGTGGTGTCGACGCCGCGGCCGGCGGAAGGGCCCGGGCATTGCGGCTTGCACCCGCCGCTCGCTATCATCGGCCGCGGCAAAACGGCCCCGCTTGGGCGCTTGCCCCTGACATGCCACACACTGAACACTGGTCGGACACCAGACTACCTGTATGCTCATGCGGGCAGCGGCGCGCCTTTCGGCGCCGTAACGCCAGATACGCGTGACTCGAGTGCCTATGCGAAAGCCGAGTAAGCAAGCCCCCAGACGGTCCCATAGCGGGCTGTGGCGCACCCTGGTCGTCACCGCCGGGCTGGCTGCGCTCGTTATCATCGGCGCCGTGGCGGGCGTCATCGGTGCTTACTATTTCGTCGCCCCCGGCCTGCCGGCCGCGCAGACGATTCGCGACATACCGCTGCAGATCCCGCTGCGCATTTACAGCCGCGACGGATACCTTATAGAAGAGATCGGGCAACGGCGCCGCATACTCGTCCGCTACGACGACGTGCCGCCGCATGTCGTCGCCGCGTTCATCGCCGCCGAGGACCAGCGCTTTTTCGTGCACCCGGGTATCGATTACCGCGGCATCCTGCGCGCGCTCTCGCAGCTGCTGGTGACCGGCGAAGTCGCGAGCGGCGGCAGCACGCTGACGCAGCAGCTCGCGCGCAGCTACTTCCTGTCGCTCGAGCAGACGGCCGAGCGCAAGTTCAAGGAGGCATCGCTCGCCATCCGCATCGAGCAGGAGTTCAGCAAGGAACAGATCATGGAGCTGTTCCTCAACAAGATGTTCTTCGGCCAGCGCGCGTATGGCGTCGCGGCAGCGGCGCAGGTCTATTTCAACAAGCCGCTCGCCAGCATCAACGTCGCGGAAGCGGCGACGCTCGCCGGCGTATTGCCCGCACCGTCCCGCTACAACCCGGTGCGCAGCCCGGCCGATGCGCGGCGGCGCCGCGGTTACGTGCTCGGTCGCATGCTCGACCTCGGCTTCATCTCGCTGCAGGAATACGACGAGGCGATGGCGCTGCCGGTCGAGTCGCACCTGTACGGCGCCGCGGTCGAGCTGAATGCGCCGTACGTGGCCGAGATGGTCCGCCGCGAAATGTTGTCGCGTTACGGCGAGGAAACTTATACCGCCGGCTTCCAGGTCGTGACCTCGCTCGATTCGCGGCTGCAGAAGTCGGCCAACTACGCATTGCGCAACGGGCTGCTCGAGTTCACCCGGCGCCGCGGCTACCGCGGCCCGATCACCACCGTCGAGTTGCCGCCGGAGCTGCCGGGGCTCGCGATCGCGGAGTGGCCGGCCGAGACGCTCGAGGTACTCGACCAGTATGCGCCCGGCGGCCTGTCCGTCGCGCTGGTGACCCGGGTCAACGACGACAACTCGGCCGATATCGTGTTTCGTGACGGCACCGCGGCAACCCTGCCCTGGCGCGGCATGAGCTGGGCGAAACCGTTCATCGATCGCGAGACGACGGGACCCGCGCCGGAAACGGCCGCCGACGTCCTGGCCGCTGGCGACGTCATTTACGTCATGCCCACGAGCGCCGGCTTCTGGGCGCTGGCACAGGTCCCGGAAGGCCAGGCCGCGATCGTTTCGATCGATCCCGATGACGGCGCCATAACCAGCCTCACGGGCGGCTTCGATTTCGCCACCTCGAAGTTCAACCGCGCCACGCAGTCGGCACGCCAGCCCGGCTCGTCGTTCAAGCCGTTCATCTATTCCGCGGCGCTGGAGCAGGGCAACACGCCGGCCACGGTGGTGCTGGATGCGCCGGTCGTGATCAACTCGTCGGAACTCGAAGCCGTGTGGCGGCCCATCAACTACAGCGGGCGCTTCTACGGCCCGACGCGCATGCGCGAGGCGCTGGTGCGGTCGATGAACCTCGTCTCGGTGCGGCTGCTGCTGTTCGAGACGGGCATCGGTAACGCGGTGCGCCATATCGCGAAGTTCGGCTTCAACGACGCCGCGCTGCCGCGCAACGGGTCGCTGGCGCTCGGCGG
Organism: uncultured Gammaproteobacteria bacterium; assembly: GCA_963712755.1. Classification (GTDB taxonomy): domain Bacteria; phylum Pseudomonadota; class Gammaproteobacteria; order Steroidobacterales; family Woeseiaceae; genus UBA1847. The sequence continues at coordinate 35,647 of CAVQIY010000007.1, forward strand.
CGGCGCCGCGTCGCCACTGGACATGGCGCAAGGCTACGCGATCATCGCCAACGGCGGTTATGCCATCAAACCGTACGTCATCGATGCCATTTACGGCGCCGACGGCGCCATGCTGTATCGCGCGGACCCCGCCGTGGTCTGCGAACCCTGCCTCGCGGAACCCGCGGACCACTATGTACCCGACCCGGCGGAGGAGATGACGCTCGAGGAGATGATGGATATCGCGCCGTTCCAGCGGCCGGACGCCAGCACGGCGCCGCAGCTGTTCGCCGACGTCAACGTGGCGCCGGCGGCCGTGTCCACGCAGAACGCCTACCTGATCCAGGACATGATGCGCGATGTCATCCGGCGCGGCACCGGCCGGCGTGCGATGGTGCTGGGCCGCAAGGACCTGTCCGGCAAGACCGGCACCTCCAACGACCGCCGCGATGCCTGGTTCGGCGGTTTCAACCGCGACCTCGCCGCCATCGTGTGGGTCGGCTATGACAACGACCTGCCGCTGGGACCGGGCGAGGAAGGTTCGCGAACGGCGTTGCCGGTATGGATCGAGTTCATGCGCGAGGCGCTGCGCGGCGTGCCGGAACACCAGATGCCGATGCCGCCGGGCATCGTATCGGTCCTCATCGACAAGGAGACCGGCTGCCCGGCCAGCGCCGGACAGCGCAATGTCACCTTCGAAATTTTCCGCCAGGATCACGTGCCGGAATGCGAGACCGTCGAAGAGCTGCCCGACATCTTCAACGACACCACCGGCATCGGCGACGGCATGGACGAGGAATCCGGGGAGACCGAAGAACCGTTGTTCTGACGCCATGCCCAGGAAGAAGATCAACAACGGTGAGCGGGCGCGCCTCATGGTCGCGCAGGAGGCTGCGCGCATCATCGTCAACCAGGGCATCCGCGATTTCGGCGTCGCCAAGACGAAAGCGGCAGAGCGGCTCGGCCTCGGCAATCGCGGCTCGCTGCCCGGCAACGTGGAGATCGAACACGCCGTCAGCGAGCACCTGCAATTGTTTGCGGGCGACTCGCACAGCGACCTGCTGCATTCGCTGCGGCAGGCGGCGCTGTCGGCAATGGCGCTGCTGTCCCCGTTCAGGCCGCGCCTCGTCGGCCCGGTGCTCAACGGCACCGCCGATGCGAACTCCGCCGTCAACCTGCACGTGTTCGCCGACAGCGTGGAAGCGGTCGCCGACGCACTCGACCGGCACGGCTGCAACTACAAGCCTTACGAACGCCGCCTGAAGAGCCGCCGCGATCGCGCCGAGACTTACGCCGGCTTCGAGTTCCACCACGGCGAGGCGACCGTGCAGGCCACCGTGTTCCCGGTGGACGGCATCCGCCAGGCGCCGATCAGCCCGATAGACGGCAAACCGATGAAGCGCGCGGACGAGAAAGCCGTGCGCGGATTACTGCGCGAGGGGTAGGCGCGGGCCTGGGCGCGAACCAGGCGGTGATTCGTGCTGTAGGAGCGGGCCTCGGCCCGCGATCGCGGTTCGAGAACCGCTCCTACAGCACGAACAGCAACCGGTGTCCGGTTATGGAACCGCGCCTGCAGGCGGATCAGCGAGAGCTCAGCGCTTCCCGACCGGTACGTAATCCCGTTCCGCGGCACCGACGTACAACTGCCGCGGCCGTGCGATTTTCTGGTTCGGGTCCGTGATCATCTCGCGCCAGTGCGAGACCCAGCCGACCGAGCGGCCGAGCGCGAACATGACGGTGAACATCGACGTCGGGATGCCGAGCGCCTTGTAGATGATGCCGGAATAGAAATCGACGTTCGGGTAGAGATTCTTCTCGATGAAGTAGTCGTCCTTGAGCGCGAGTTCCTCGAGCTTGAGTGCCAGTTCGAAGAGCGGTGTCTCGTTGTTGTTGGGCAGCGCGTTGAGCACCTTGTGGGCCATTTCGCGGATGATGGTCGCGCGCGGGTCGAAGTTCTTGTAGACGCGATGACCGAAGCCCATGAGGCGGAACGGGTCGTCCTTGTCCTTGGCTTTCGCGAGGTACTTGTCGATCTGGCTCACGTCGCCTATCTGGCCGAGCATCTTGAGGACGGCCTCGTTGGCGCCACCGTGCGCCGGCCCCCACAGGGCGGCGATGCCGGCCGCGATCGCCGAGTACGGGTTGGCGCCGGAGCTGCCCGCCATGCGGACCGTCGACGTCGAGCAGTTCTGCTCGTGGTCGGCGTGCAGTATGAACAGCAGGTCGAGCGCCTCGGCCTGGATCGGGTCGATCTCGTACTCCTCGGCAGGCACGGAGAACATCATCTGCAGGAAATTCGCCGTGTAGCTGAGGTCGTTCTTCGGGTACATGAACGGCTGGCCGATACTCAGCTTGTAGGCGGCCGCCGCGATCGTCGGCAGCTTGGCGACGATCCGGTGCGCAAAGATATCGCGATGCTCCGGGTTATGGACGTCGGTCGTATCGTGGTAGTAGGCCGACATGGAACCGACGATGGCCGACAGCATGGCCATCGGGTGCGCGTCGTAGCGGAAGCCCTTGAAGAAGTTGAGCATGCCCTCGTTGAGCATCGTGTGCGTGCGGATCGTGGTGTCGAACTCCTCGAGTTCGTCCGCCGTGGGCAGCTCGCCGTTGAGCAGCAGGTAGCAGACCTCGATGAAGCTCGAATGCGCAGCGAGCTGCTCGACCGGGTAGCCCCGGTACATCAGGATGCCTTTTTCACCGTCGATGAAAGTGATGTCGGATTTGCAGCTGCCCGTCGCGACGAAACCGGGATCGTAGGTAAAGACCCCCTGTTCCCGGTAAATACGTCCAATGTCGAGGACGTCAGGGCCGGTAGTACCCTTGTGGACAGGCAGTTCCAGTTCGCGACCGTCAGGGCTGATCAGTCGATAGGCTTCGTCGGTCATGTTTATCCCTTCTTGGTATCGGCCGTAGCGGAATTCGGCCGCCAAGGATACCAAAGCGCGGGGCTTTGCGACCTAGGGATTAACCGTATGTCTGGTACCGGCGGGCGGTGAAACGGCGCCCGGGGGGCGCCGCGGGGCTCAGCTGATGCCGTACTTGCGGCGGAACTTGTCGACGCGGCCGCCCGTATCGACGATCTTCTGCTTGCCCGTGTAAAAAGGATGACAGGAAGAGCAAACCTCGATCACGAGATCTTCGCCGAGCGTGGAGCGCGTCGTGAATTCGTTGCCGCAACTGCAGGTGACCTTGATGTCCGTGTAGTTGGGATGGATATCGGCTTTCATGGCTGGCTGTCTCTTCGGTGCGGTCAAAAATGGTCGCGTAGGATATAGCTAAGCAGGCAGCACCGCAAGTGCCCCGGGACGGCGCCTCCCGGCGCGGCGCATTATCCACAGAACCTGTGGATAAACCTGTGGAACAAATTTGAACGAGTGCCCTAAGGTGCGGATTTTCAAAGCCGCTTGTCAATATGACTATTTTGTGTCCACTTTAATATAGTCTTTTAATTCAGTTGGTTACCAGCCTTTCTCGACGCTTCAAATGAATTTGCATGCCTCCGGCACTGAAAAAATAGGGCTGCGCGCCGCCATGTGCATAATTTGACCGGGGCGGACCGTGGCCGTTGCGCCCGGCCGGCCGCTGCAGGGTCCGCCGCGGCCCGCCGTCGGGCGTCTCATTCGGGCAGAAAATGCGCCTGCAGGTCGTTCAGGAACTGCCGCCCGAGCGGCGTCGGGTACCAGTGACCCCCGGCCCCGCCCGCGACCAGTCCCCGCGCTACCAGGGGTGCCAGCCGCTCGCGCAGGACCGGCAGCGGCAGCCGGGTCCGGGCGGTGAACAGCGGCTCGTCGAAGCCGTCGACGAGCCGCAGCACGTTGAGCATGAATTCGAACAGCAGGTCGCTGCCGCTGACGATCTCCGCGGTACCCCGGTCGCCGCCGGCTTCCATCTGCTGCATGTACTGCAGCGGGTTCGCCGACTTCCGGTAACGCAGGATGCCCGCGGCCGTCGTCAACTTGCCGTGCGCCCCGGCGCCCACCGCGAGGTAGTCCCCGAACGACCAGTAGTTGAGATTGTGCCGGCACTGGCGGCCGTCCCTGGCCCACGCGGAGACCTCGTAACGTGCGAACCCCAGTGCGGCAAGCCGCGCTTCGCCGGCCTCCTGGATCTCGAACGAGCGGTCTTCGTCGGGCAGGTCCCGTGGCGGCCGCGCGTGAAACACCGTGTTCGGCTCGAGCGTCAGCTGGTACCAGGACAGGTGCGTGGGCTGCAGCGCAACCGCAGCCTCGATATCCGCGAGCGCGCCCGCGACGTCCTGCCCGGGCAGCGCATACATGACGTCGATATTGATGTCGTCGAACCCCGCGGCGGCGGCTTCCCGCGCCGTCGCGCCGATGTCCTCGACAGCGTGGATGCGGCCCAGCGCCGCCAGGCGGCCGGCATCGAACGACTGTGCGCCGATCGACAGGCGGTTCACGCCGGCGTCACGGTAGCCGGCGAGGTTGCCGCGTTCGATCGCCCCCGGGTTCACCTCCATGGTGATCTCGACGTCGCGCGCGCAGTCGAGATGCGCGCGCATCACGTCCAGCAGGCGGCGGATCTCCCCGGCGCCGAACAGGCTCGGCGTGCCGCCGCCGAGAAAAACGCTGGTGAGCGGCCGCGCGTCCGCCCGCTGCGCTTCCGCCTCGAGGTCCCGGCAAAGGGCATCGAGGTAGCGCGCGCGAGAGGCATCGTCGCCGCCGGCGTAGGAATTGAAGTCGCAATACGGGCACTTGCGCACGCACCACGGCAAGTGCAGGTACAGGGACAGCGGCGGTGCCGCGTCGTCAGGCATAGTGCTGGCGCAGCATCTCAACAAGCGCCGTCAGTGCCTTGCCGCGGTGACTGCGCGCGTTCTTCAGCTCCGGCCCGAGTTCCGCGGCGGTCCTGCCGCACTCCGGATCGAAGAACACCGGGTCGTAACCGAAGCCCCCGGTGCCGCGCCGCTCGCCGAGTATCCTGCCCTGCCAGCGGCCCTCGGCGACCAGCGACGTCGAGTCGTCCGCCGATACGTACACCGCGCAGCAATGGAACGCCGCCGTGCGTTGCGCTTCGGGCACGCCGCTGAGCTCCTGCAGCAGCTTGTCGATATTGCCGTCGTCGGTGGCGTCGGGGCCGGCGTAACGCGCCGAGTAGACGCCGGGCCGGCCGTCGAGCGCATCGACGACGAGCCCCGAGTCGTCCGCGATCGCGGGCAGGCCGGTCAGCAGTGCCGCATGCCGCGCCTTGATCAGCGCGTTCGCGGCGAAACTGCTGCCGGTCTCGTCCGCGTCGCCGACACCCAGCTCGGTCTGCGGCACCACCGCCACGCCGGATTCGCCGAGGATGCGCCGGATCTCGCGGAGCTTGCCGGGATTGCCGGTGGCGAGGACGATCTTGCCGGGCAGGGCCATGGCCTCAGTCGGCGACGCGGGCGAGTGCCGCATCCTGCGCCGCGATGATATGTTCGATGCCCGTCTTCGCAAGCCCGATCATCTCGGCAAACTCCCCTTCGCTGAATGCGTGCCCCTCGGCGGTACCCTGGATCTCGATGAAGCGGCCCGCCTCGTTCATCACGATGTTCATGTCGGTCTCGGCCTCGGAATCCTCGTCGTAGTCGAGGTCGAGCACCGGCGTGCCGCGGTAGATGCCGACCGACACCGCCGCGACCCGGCCGTGCAGCGGGTTCTTCCTGACGGACCTGCGCCCGGACAGTCGCTGCATCGCCAGCGCCAGCGCCACGTAGCCGCCGCTGATGGCCGCTGTGCGCGTACCGCCGTCGGCCTGGATGACGTCGCAGTCGATGGTGACCATGCGTTCACCGAGCGCCTCGAGATCGGTGACGGCGCGCAGCGAGCGGCCGATCAGCCGCGCTATCTCCTGGGTGCGGCCGCTCTGCTTGCCGCGGGCCGCCTCGCGCGCCGAGCGCGTGTGCGTGGCGCGCGGCAGCATGCCGTATTCGCCGGTAACCCAGCCCTTGTTCTGGCCGCGCATCCACATCGGCACGCGCTCCTCGACACTGGCGGTGCACAGCACGCGGGTGTCGCCGAACTCCGCGAGCACGCTGCCTTCCGCGTGGCGGGTGAAATCGGGCGTGAATATTACGCGGCGAATCTCGTTCGCCTGGCGGCCGCTGGGGCGCATCGTCGCTCTCCGGTCTTCGCTCTTCGGGTGTTTCGTGTCAGTCGCCAAGCCAACGCAGCGCGGCGCCGGTCGTATTGTCGCTGTAGGGTGAGTTCACGTTCAACGCCTTGATGCTGAGCGCCTTCAGGTTCTCGCCGATGTTGTTGTGGCCGGGTTTTGCGATGTCCGCTACGTCGTCGTCTTTCAGGCCGGACCAGAGTCCGTCGGTGCAGGCGAGCAGCACGTCGCCCGGCAGCAGCGGCTGCTTGCGCGTGATCGACATGTCGGGGACCGGCGCGTCACCGCCGATGCAGCACTCCACGAAGTTGCGCATCGGGTGATCCTGCGCTTCCTCTTCCGTGATGGCGCCTTCCTGGATCAGCACTTCCACGTGGCTGTGATCGCGGGAGCGGGCGAGCACACGCCGGTCACGCACCTGGTAGATGCGGCTGTCGCCGATGTGCGCCCAGTAAGCGCCGCCTTCCTGCACGAGGCAGACGGCACAGGTCGCCCGCGGCCGGAAGTCCACCGCTACCTCGAGGCCCAGGGCGACGACTTCGTCGTGCGCCCGTGCCAGCGCCGCGTAGAGGAAGCCCTGCGGGTCGAAGATCGGCAGCGTCGAGGACATGAACATCTCCTGCACGACCCTGAGGCCGGTCTCGGCGGCGCGGGCACCGTCGGAGTGACCGCCCATGCCGTCGAAGACGAGCATGATCGCGGCCTCGTCGGCCACCACGACCGCCGCGCGATCCTGGTTGTCCTCCCGGTCACCGAGAGCGGAGACTTTTGCGTATTCGACCTGCATAGTGGGCTGCGCTTAGAATGTTCGGCTGCCGAGACGTACCACGGTCCCGCGCCAGGGGGCGGAAGTATGCCCGCTCCTTTTCTTGAAAAACGTGATCGATGCGTCACAACCGGAGACAGCTGCCAATGTTACACAGTATGACAGGCTTTGCGCGCGAAACCGCCGAGGCCGAGATCGGCGCGTTGACCTGGGAAATACGCGCGGTGAACCATCGTTACCTCGACGTCCAGTTCAGGCTCCCGGAGCAGATGCGCGCCCACGAGCAGGCATTCCGGCAGGCGGTCGGCGGCAGCCTGAATCGCGGCAAGGTCGAGTGCTCGCTGAATTTCCGCCGGCAACTCGATAACCAGGCGGAGCTGCAAATCAACTCCGGGCTGGTCGAACTGATCGGCAGGCGCATCAAGGAGATGTCCGCGATGCTACCGGCGACGGGCGCGGTCAACCCGTTCGACGTGCTGCGCTGGCCGGGCGTGGTCGAGCAGGCCGAGATCGATTCCGAACCGCTGTTCGAGGCGGCGCTGCCGCTGTTGCACAAGGCGCTCGACGCCATCCGCGCGATGCGCGCAAGCGAGGGTGCCCGCATCGCCGACATGATCGAATCGCGCTGTGCGGACATCGCGTCCATATCGCGATCGGTGCGGACGCGCATGCCCGAGGTCCTCGCGGCCGCGCGCGCGAAACAGCGCGAACGTATCGACAAGCTCGACGTCGAGGCCGACCCGGCACGTCTCGAGGCGGAACTCGCACTCGTCGCGCAGAAACTCGACGTCGACGAGGAACTGGACCGGCTCGACAGTCACCTCGCCGAGATTCGCGACATCGTGACACGCGACGAGCCGGTCGGCCGGCGCCTCGACTTCCTGATGCAGGAACTCAATCGCGAGGCGAACACGCTCGGCTCCAAGTCCAACGATACGGAAACGACTCGCGCCTCGGTGGAGTTGAAAGTCCTGATCGAGCAGATGCGCGAACAGATACAGAACGTCGAGTAAGCCCTGCCATGCCCGGATCCCCTTCCCGACTGTTCGTCATCGCTGCGCCGTCCGGCGCCGGCAAGACGACGCTCGTCAAAGCGCTGACCACGCGCAATCCGGAGCTCCGCTTCTCGATCTCCTACACGACCCGCCCGCAGCGGCGCAATGAAGCCGACGGCGTCGACTACCTGTTTGTCGACAAGGACGAGTTCGATCGCCTGCGCGCAGCGGGTGCCCTGCTCGAATCGGCGGAGGTGTTCGACAACTTCTACGGCACCAGCCGCGAGCAGGTCGAGAAGCACCTGGCCACCGGGCACCACGTGATCCTGGAGATCGACTGGCAGGGCGCACGGCAGGTTCGCAAGGCGAAGCCGGACTGCGTCACGGTGTTCATCCTGCCGCCGTCCCGGCAGGAACTGGAACGTCGCTTGCGCCGCCGCGGCACCGACACCGAGGCCGTGATCGAGCGCCGGCTGCGCGACGCGCTGTCCGACATGTCGCACTGGAACGAATTCGACTACGTGATATTCAACGACGACCTCGATGACGCCGTCGCCGACCTCGAGGCGGTGCTGGCCGGGCGCGGTGCGGCCAGCGCGACGGACCAGCCCGCCGTTCGCAGTGCCGCCAAAGCACTGCTGGACCTGTAGGAGCGGGCCCGGGCCCGCGATCGCGGTTCGGGAACCGCGCCTGCAGCTGGCGCCCGGCGTCGCCGACCTCGCGCGCGCCGGCGGGCGGGGTGTTCGTCGACCGAAGTAAAGCGCAGCGCAGCGAGCCATGAGGGAGAGGAACACCCCGCCCGCCGGCGGTGGGCCAAATCAATAACTTTTAGTTATAAGGGATGGCGTTCCCGCCCGGCGCCGCGCTACCCTGCGCGGCCTCGTTTTGCACACTGCGTCCGGCGGCCGAGATCGCCGGATATGAAAAAGGACGCCCACAAATGGCAAGAATTACCGTAGAAGACTGTCTCGATAACATCGACAACATTTTCGAGATGGTGCTGGTCGCCGCGAAGCGCGCCCGGCGTCTCGCCCATGGCGCCGATCCCATGGTCGAACTCGAAAACGACAAACCCACCGTCGTCGCACTGCGCGAGATCGCGGCCGGCCACGTCACGCCCACGATCCTCGACGAGATCGATCATCACCCGGCCGAGGAACTCATGCAGTCCCGCGATACGGACGACGACCTGTTGCCGATGCGCGGTATCTCCATCGGCGACTGACGCGCTACCCGCGGCTGTTCGCGGGTATGATTGGCGTATGGATTACGCCGCCACCATATTGTCGAAACTGCCGGGTGCGCTGAAGCGCGATCACGGCATGCGGCACCTGGTGGACACGCTGCAGGCCTACCTGCCGCAGGACCAGGTCGACGCGATCGTGCGTGCCTACGAGTTCGGCGCGGCGGCGCATGCGGGACAGACCCGCAAGACCGGTGAACCGTATATCTCGCACCCGGTCGCGGTCGCACAGTCGCTGGCCGAGATGTACCTCGATTCCAAGGCGATCATGGCCGCGATCCTGCACGACACCGTCGAGGATACGGACGCGACGCTCGAGCAGATCGAGGCGCAATTCGGCCAGGAAGTCGCGCTGCTGGTCGACGGCGTCAGCAAGCTCGACCAGATCCAGTTCCGCTCGCGCGCCGAGGCGCAGGCGGAGAGCTTCCGCAAGATGATGCTCGCGATGATCGAGGACATCCGCGTTATCCTCGTCAAGCTCGCCGATCGCCTGCACAACATGAAGACCCTGGACGCGATGCCGGCCAGCAAGCGCAAGCGCATCGCGCGCGAGACCATCGACATCTATGCGCCGATCGCCAACCGGCTCGGCATCAATCGCTTCAAGGTCGAGCTCGAAGACCTCGGCTTCCGCTACCTGTACCCGTTGCGCTACCGGGTACTCGAGCGGGCGCTGAAGCGCAGCAAGGGCAGCCAGCGCCAGATTCTCAAGCGCATCTCCGAGGAAATCGAGAAGACGCTGGCAGACGATGGGATCGAAGGGCAGGTCATCGGCCGCGAGAAACACCTCTACAGCATCTACAAGAAGATGGCCGAGAAGAAGCGCATGCTCTCGGACATCGTCGACGTGTACGGTTTCCGGATCATCGTCGACGACGTGAGTACCTGTTACAAGGTGCTCGGTCTCGTGCACGGCCTCTACAAACCGGTCCCCGGGCGCTTCAAGGACTACATCGCCATACCGCGCATCAACGGTTACCAGTCGCTGCACACGACGCTGTTCGGCCCCAAGGGACAACCGCTGGAAGTCCAGATCCGCACCCGCCAGATGGACCGGGTGGCCGAGTCCGGCGTGGCATCCCACTGGCAGTACAAGGCCGAAGACAAGGAAGACGCGACACCGCAACGGCGCGCGCGGCAGTGGCTCGCGAACCTCGCGGAGCTGCAGAAGACGGGCACCTCGGAAGAGTTCCTCGAGAGCGTCAAGGTCGACCTGTTCCCGGACAAGATCTACGTGTTCACGCCGAAGGGCGACATCATGCCGTTGCCCAAGGGCTCCACGACGGTCGACTTCGCGTACGCCGTGCACACCGACGTCGGCAACCGCTGCGTGGCCGCGAAGGTGGACCGCGGCCTGGTGCCGCTGCGCACGGAACTGCACAACGGCGAAACCGTCGAGATCGTGACGAGCCGCGGCGCGAGGCCGAACCCGAACTGGCTGTCTTTCGTACGTACCGCGAAAGCGAGAACCGCGATCCGCAATCACATGAAGAAGATGCGCTCGGCCGAGTCGATCGACCTGGGCAAGCGGCTGCTCGACCGCGCACTCAAGGATCTCGGTTCGTCACTGCGCAAGGTGGGCAAGGTGCGCACCAGGGCGGCGCTGGAGGAACTCGGCCTCAACAACACCGCGGAGCTGTTCGAACAGCTCGGGCTCGGCGAGCGGCTCGCACCGCTGACAGCGCGCCTGCTGCTCGGTATCGACGGCGACGGCAAACCGCATACCAGCCATGCGAGCCTGACCATCGCCGGCACCGAAGGCATGGTCGTGAGCTACGCGAAGTGCTGTTACCCGATACCGGGCGACGAGATCATGGGCTACCTGAGCTCCGGGCGCGGCATCGTCGTCCACCGCAACACCTGCGGCAATCTCTCGAACTTCCGCAAGCACTCGGAGAAGTGGATTGCCTGCAACTGGGAGAAAGGCATCGATCGCGAGTTCGCGAGCCAGATCAAGGTCGAGACGATCAACAAGCCCGGCGTGCTGGCCGAAGTGGCGGCCACCATCGGCGATACCGGTTCCAATATCGAACAGGTCGAGGTAGTAGGAAGACACGACGACTGTTCGGTACTCTCTTTCCTCATCAAGGTCAAAAACCGCGGTCACCTTGCGCGCATACTGCGCGGCGTGCGCAACATGCAGAATGTCGTTCGCGTCGCCCGCGACTGCGCCTGATCAACCGGGACGAAGTGCACTCATGAGCAAAACAGCGATTCACACCGCCGATGCGCCTGCTGCCATCGGCACCTACTCGCAGGCCATCGAGGTCAACGGGCTGGTATTCCTGTCGGGCCAGATTCCCCTCGACCCGGCAACCATGGACGTCGTGAAAGGCGACTTCGAAGCGCGTGCCCGGCGGGTATTCGACAACCTGGCGGCGGTTGCGGCCGCCGCAGGCGGCAGCCTCGATGACGTCGTCAAGCTGACGGTGTTCCTCACCGACCTCGGCAACTTCGCGACCGTGAATGCCGTGATGGAGGACTACTTCCACAAGCCGTTCCCGGCCCGCGCGGCCGTCGGCGTCGCGGCACTGCCGAAGGGCGTCGACGTCGAGGCGGATGCGATCCTGTTCCTGAATCGGCCGCTGTAGGGCTCATGCGGGCGGGCTGCAGAACGCCTGGTTTTTGCACGGTACCGTTCGCGGTTCGAGAACCGCTCCTACAGCAGCCGCGTCGCGGCGGACGGGACACGACGACGCTCCCTCGCACCGTAGGAGCGGGCCTCGGCCCGCGAACCGCCACGGTTCGAGAACCGCTCCCGCGGTGACGGCTGCGCTCGATGCTCCGCTGACCGCGCTGGCCGGCGTCGGGCCGGCGCTCGCGAAGAAACTCGAACGGCTGCATGTACACCGGGTCGAGGATCTCCTGTTCCTGCTGCCGCTGCGTTACGAGGACCGTACCCGGCTGGTGCGGCTGGGGGCGCTGGCGGCGGGCGAGCGCTGCCTGGTGACGGGCGAGGTCCTGCTTGCCGAGACGACGTTTCGCGGCCGGCGCAACCTGCTCGTGCGGATCGGCGACGGCAGCGGCCAGCTTACCCTGCGCTTCTTTCATTTCTCGCGCAGCCAGCAGGCGCAGTTCCGGCTCGGCGTGCACGTGACCTGCTTCGGCGAGGTGCGCAAGGGCCGCGCCGGCTTCGAGATGATCCATCCCGAGTACCGTTTGCTGCGCGACGGCCAGGATCCCGGGATCAACGACTCGCTCACGCCGATCTACCCGGCAACCGAGGGTGTGCAGCAGGGCCGGCTGCGCAATCTCACCGGGCAGGCACTGCAGGCGATGCAGCGCACGCCGCCCGGCGAGCTGCTGCCCGACCCGATACGCGCGGAGCTCGCGATGCCGTCGCTCGCGGATGCCATCCACTACCTGCACCGGCCGCCGCCCGATGCGAACGTGGCGCTCCTGCTGGCGGGCCGTCACCCGTGCCAGCAGCGCCTGGCCTTCGAGGAACTGCTCGCGCATTACCTCAGCCTGAAGAACCTGCGCGCGCTCGCCGACCTTGAGTCCGCACCCGCGCTGGGCGGCGGCCAGGATCGGGTCGACGCCTTCATCGACTCGCTGCCGTTCACGCTGACGGGCGCGCAGCGACGCGTGACGCAGGAAATCCTGGCCGACATGGCGGCGCCGCACCCGATGATGCGGCTCATCCAGGGCGACGTCGGCTCGGGCAAGACGGTCGTCGCCGCGATCGCCTGTCTCAAGGCGATGGCGTGCGGCGTGCAGGCCGCGATCATGGCGCCGACGGAGCTGCTCGCCGAACAGCACTGGAGGAGTTTCTGTGACTGGTTCCGGCCCCTCGGCCTCGAGCCCGCCTGGCTCGCGGGGAGCCAGAAGACGGTGGCGCGCCGGGAAGCGCTCGCGGCAATCGCCGACGGCAGCGCGCCGCTGGTGGTCGGTACGCACGCGCTGTTCCAGGAAGGCGTCAGCTTCAGGCGGCTCGGGCTGGTCGTGATCGACGAGCAGCATCGTTTCGGCGTGCACCAGCGCATGGCGCTGCGGGAGAAAGGCATCGGTGACGACGGCCACCCGCACCAGCTGGTCATGACGGCGACTCCGATTCCCCGCACTCTCGCCATGGCCGCATACGCGGACCTCGACGTATCCATCATCGACGAACTCCCGCCCGGGCGGCAGCCCGTCACCACCGTGGCCGTTTCGGAGGCGCGCCGCGACGAGATCATCGAGCGGGTACGTGCCGCGTGCGAAACCGGGCAGCAGGCTTACTGGGTATGCCCGCTCATCGAAGAATCGGAAGTGCTCGGTTACGAGGCGGCCGAGGCCAGCTACGAGATGCTGACCGCGGCGCTGCCGGAGCTGCGCATCGGCCTGGTGCACGGCCGCATGCGCCCGGCGGAGAAAGAGCGCGGCATGCGCGCCTTCAAGGAAGGCCTCATCCAGTTGCTGGTTGCGACGACCGTCATCGAGGTGGGCGTCGACGTGCCGAACGCGAGCCTCATGATCATCGAGAACGCGGAGCGCATGGGGCTGTCGCAGCTGCACCAGCTGCGCGGGCGGGTTGGCCGCGGCGCGGCACGGAGCCACTGCGTGCTGGTGTACAAACCGCCGCTCGGCGCGGCCGCGAAGACGCGCCTCGCGGTACTGCGCGATACCAACGACGGTTTCGTCGTCGCACAGCGCGACCTGGAGCTGCGCGGCCCGGGCGAGCTGCTCGGCACGCGCCAGACCGGGCTGCCCGACTACCGCATCGCGAACCTGGTGCGCGACGCGGAACTGATGCCGAAGGTCCAGCGCGTCGCGGAACGAATCAGCCGCGACGCGCCGGCAACGAGCGCGGCAATCATTCGCCGCTGGCTCGGCGACGCCGGGCGCTACGGCAAGGTCTAGCCGCCTGCCGGCGGCTAGGTGCGGCGCGCGGCTTCTGGTACTTTACCCGCGATGAAATTCCTGGCCGGCAATTTCGCCCCCGATATCGTTTCCCAGCTTCGCAATTACGCGAAGCTGATGCGGCTCGACAGGCCCATCGGCACCTGGTTGTTGCTGTGGCCGACACTCTGGGCGCTGTGGCTCGCCGGGGAAGGCCACCCGGACCCGGGCCTGTTCGTCGTGTTCGTGCTCGGCGTGATCGTCATGCGTTCGGCGGGCTGCGTACTGAACGATTACGTGGACCGCAACATCGATCCTTACGTCGAACGTACCCGCACGCGGCCGATCGCTTCCGGTGCCGTGCTGCCCATGGAAGCGCTGACGCTGTTCGCATCGCTCGGCTTCATCGCGGTGGGCCTCGCGACCATGCTGAACCGGCCGGCGCAGCTGCTGGCCGTGGTCGCCGCCGGGCTGACGATCGCCTACCCATTCTTCAAGCGCTTCGTGTCGATACCGCAGTTCATCCTCGGCGCCGCCTTCGGCTGGACGGCGCCGATGGCGTTCGCCGCGCACACCGGCGGCACGCCGCAGCTGGCCTGGCTCGTGTTCGGCGCGACGCTCGTCTGGGCCGTGATCTACGACACGTTCTACGCGATGGTGGATCGCGAGGACGACCGCAAGGTCGGCGTGAAGTCGACCGCCCTGCTGTTCGGCGACATGGACCTGTTCGTGATCGCGGGCCTGCAGGTCGTGCTGCTCATCGCGCTGACGCTCATCGGCCTGCGCGCCGAACTCGGGCTATGGTATTACGGCTCGATCGTCGTCGCCGCGGGACTGATGGCGTATCACCTCTGGCTCGCACGCGACCGCCAGCCCGCCGGCTGCTTCGAAGCGTTCCTGCACAACCGCCACATCGGCCTGGTGATATTCGTCGGCATCCTGCTGCATTACGTGTTCAACCCCTAGCGAGCCTCGTCATGCCGTGCTCGCCATCACCTCGAGCTTGACGCGCTCTGCCTCGAGGAACTCGATGATACGCAACTTGATTCGATCGAAAGCGGGATAGTCCTGCATGTCCTGCCAGAAAATCCCGTACTCGAGCCAGCCCAGGTTCCTGAACCCCTTGTCGACCGCAAGGGTGAGCTGATCGATCGCATCGTCGGGGCGGCCACTCGCAGCAAGAATTTCGGCACGGCGCACGTGCAGCACCGGCGTCGCCCAACCGCTTTCCCATGCGCGGTCGACAAGGTATGCGCAACGCTCGAGCAACGTGTCTGCGCGGTCGTCCCGGCCGAGGCGCCGATAAGCGAGTGCGAGCAGTTTCAGTACTGCCATTTGATCGTAGGTTATGCGCTCGACCCCCTCGTCTCCGCCTGCCGCCCACAGCAGGTGCTCGGCAGCTTCCGCGTTGCGCTGCTGCAGCAATAGCGAATAGCCATGCTGCCGCACCGTCACCGCTTGCTCGAAATTCAGCTCATCACCAGGCGCCTCGTCCAGCCGCGCGAACGCCGTACTCGCTTCCGCGACGAACGCGTCGAAATCCCCGCTACTGGAGAAAAAGTCCCAGCGCGCGATGCGGCTTTGATAGTCACTCGCGCCAAGTTCGTCGAGGGCGGTGATCATCTCGTGCGCCTGGTCCATCAGGTCGAGCATCGTGTAGGCACGCGCCAATGCCGCGACATGTGGAACGGATTCCGGGTGCGCGTCATGCGTTTCCAGGCCGTGGCGAACCGCTTCCGCCAGGTGCCCGTACTGGGTCAACCAGTGCGTTTTGGCGGCGAGAACGGTGAGCCTTGCAGGCTGCAAGCTTATCGACTTGTCGAATAACTGCCGGCCGTCATCGAACTGGCCCATCAGCATCATCAAGCTACCGAGGTTGAAATTGAGGTTCGCATTCAGGGGATCGAGCACGAGGGCGCGCAGGTAGGCCGCTGCCGCTTCCTTGAGCCGGCTCTGGTGCACGAGGCTGAGTCCGTAATTGACCTGGCCCTGAAAGAAATTCGGGTTGATTTCCAGCGCCCTCTCGAAATGCCGGTTGGCCTCTTCGTAGCGACCTTCGCGGCTTCGCAGCATCCCCAGGGTGGCGTGAGCCTGCTCGAGATCGGGTTCCAGCTGCAGTGCCTTTTGAGCCAGCGGCACGCCGAGGGACAGCGCCTCATCGATACTCATGGAGCCATCGTAGGTCTTCAGTAGATAATCGTAAGCGAGCCCGTCCAGCGCGAGGGCAAATTCCGGGTCGAGTTCGAGCGCCTCCTCGAAATACTGAACAGATCTTTCGACGGCATCCGGATTGCGCGCGCGGAGATATCCCAGTCCTCGAAGATAAAGGTCATATGCATCGGCGTTATCGGTGCCCCCGCGCGCTCTTCGTTCGGCCTCGACCACGAAACGCTCGACTCGCAACGCATCGGTGATCGCCCGCGCGATTTCATCCTGGACTTCGAAGACATCGTCCAACTTTCGATCGAAGGTCTCGGACCAGAGGTGATAGCCGTCCGCGGCATCGATGAGCTGCGCCGTGATGCGAACCGTGTCGCCGACCTTGCGCACGCTGCCCTCCAGCACCGTGCTAACGCCCAACGCGCTGCCGATCTCCCGCACGGGCGCATTCTTGCCTTTGAAGTAGAAAGAGGAGGTCCGCGCAGCCACATGAAGATCCGGTACTCGCGACAGTTCGTTGAGCAACTGTTCGGATATGCCGTCGCTGAAATACTCGTTCTCGTCGTCGCTACTCATGTTGACGAACGGCAGAACCGCGATGGAATTGGATGGCGCCTTTCGCGTGGCGGCATATGGCTGTTCGCCGCGCGACTCGAGCACCTGTATCACGACCGCCGTGACGAGGCCGGTCGCCACGAGCACGAGCGTCGCCAGGAGCAAGATATCGTTGCGACCGAGAACCTGGTGTGATTCGCCCGGCCGTGCCGGCGCGCGGCGAATGCCCTGCCCCGTGACGTCGTAGCGCCAGCCGAAGACCGCCGCAAGCGGCAGGGCGAGGGCGCTCCCAATCCAGATATAACGAATAGCCGATTCCGGCACACCCCAGCCGGGGAACAGGAGATCAGATACCTGCAGGACGCCCCAGGCGCCAACAAAGTAGAGCGCCAGAGTACCGAAGAAGCGTCGCCTCCGCGCTTCCGCGAGCAGCGACTTGACGCGTGGTGGAGCCATGCCTACCGTCCCCACGGTGCCGGTCTCGATGCCGAGCGGCACCCCGTCTGGTGCACACCATTATGCATCCGGGGCCGGTGGCGCGCTAACGCGGGCACGACTTTCGTCAGGGAATCAACCGCCGATGTAGTACATCTCCGGTTTCTGGATCTCGCGCCCGTGGCGGCGCAGCTCGGCGCGCTGTTCGCTGTAGCGATCCGAGCGCCGCGTCCAGACGCGGTGGATGATGCCGAAGAGCTCTTCGTCGCTGGCGCCATCGCGCAGCGGCCCGCGCAGGTCGGTGCCCTGCGTCGCGAACAGGCAGGTGAACAGCTGGCCGTCGGAGGACAGCCGCGCGCGGTGGCAGGTGCCGCAGAACGGTTCGCTGACCGACGATATGAAGCCGACCTCGCCCGCGCCGTCGTCGTAGAGATAACGCGTGGCGACCTCGCCGTCGTAATTGCTGCGCTCGGCCCGCAGCGGCCAGCGCTCGCCGATGCGTGCCCGCAGCTCGGCGGAGGGCACGGTGTCCGATTCCTGCCAGTGATTGATGTTGCCGACGTCCATGTACTCGATCATGCGCACGATCACGCCGCTGCCGCGAAAGCGCTCGAGCAGCTGCATCACGGTGTGGTCGTTGACGCCGCGCTGCACGACCGCGTTGACCTTGAGCGGCGTGAGCCCGGCATCCACTGCCGCGTCGATGCCGTCGAGAATCCGGCCCAGGCCGCCGCGGCCGCCGCTCATCTCGCGGAATACCTCGTCGTCCAGCGAGTCGAGGCTGACGGTCACGCGGTCGAGGCCCGCGGCCTTGAGGCCCGCGGCGTGCTGCCCGAGGAGGATGCCGTTGGTGGTCAGCGCGATCTCCTCGATGTTCGGCAGGGCGCGCAGGTCGCCGATCAGGTCGCCGAGCGCCGGCCGCAGCAGGGGCTCGCCACCGGTGATGCGCAGCTTGCGCACGCCAGCCGCCGTGAACAGGCCCGCGAGACGCACGATCTCGGCAAAATTCAGGCGCTCGTTGGTCTTCAGGAACTGGAAGTTGCGGTGATACTTTTCTTCCGGCATGCAATAGGTGCAACGGAAATTGCAGCGGTCCGTCACCGAGATGCGCAGATCCCGGAGGCTTCGATTCATCCTGTCCTGTACGTGGTTTTCCGCTACGCGCATGCCCGGATACCCCCCTGAGTTGTTCGGCACTGCCGGTCAGCCGCCGGCGACGGCGGGAATGATGCTGACGACGTCGCCGTCGCAGACCGGCGTATCGAGGCCGGAGACGGCTTTCACGTTCTCCGCACCGACGAAGACATTAACATACGGCCGCAGTTCCCCCTCGCCCTGCATGACGCGCTGCAGGAACGCGGGATGCCGCGCGCCGATCTGCGCCAGCGCCGCGCCCACCGTGTCGGCGTCGGCATCGAGCACCGACGCATCGTCGACGAACGGTCGAAGCGGTGTGGGTATGCGTACGGTTACGTTGCTCATCGGGTCACCACGGCGACGACGGGCCTCTCGGGGCGGCGCAGACAACAGAGCACCACGCGATCGAAGCGCGATGTCAGCGCGATTGCCGCAGCTGCCGCGGCTCGCGCCAGTTCTTCTTTGTCGCCATTGTCGACCATGTTAATAACAGGCGCAACACGGCCGCCGGCCGCACGGTACAGCGCGCCCTGCTCGCTCGCGAGCAGCCGGCCGACCGCCTCCGGCGTGAGAATCTCGCCGGGCGCAACGCCCGTGACGGCGGCAACGCGGTCGACGCGGTGCGCCACGCGCTCGCCGAGCGGCTCGCCGATGGCGCGCGCCGACAGCACCGGAATCACGAGGTCCGCCCCGGGGACGACGATCGGTTCGTCGGGCGCCGGCGCCTTGATCCAGCGCATCCTCGCGCCGTCCGCCTTCACGAACGTCGCGTCGAATCCGCCTTCGTCGTGGATGGCGCGGATGGTCGCGGGCGTGGCGCCCGCGTGGCGGCCCGGCTTGCTCGACGGGCAGGCGTACGCAACGGGACGGTCCGGGTCGGCCGCCCGCAAACGTTGCCGCAGGTTTGTATCGTCGTCGATGACGCTTTGCAGGCCAAGGTCGTCCGGAAACACGGTCGTGTGCACGGTGGCGGTCAGGGCGAAGCGGCCGCCATGCTCGCGCGCGAGCTGGTAGAGGACCGACTTCTTGCCGCCCGCGCCCACGGCGCAGACGATGCCTTCGCGGGCCTGCAGCGCGTCGATCAGCGTCGTCATGCGCCACGCTCCACGGCTTTCACGCTGAGTACGCGCGGCAGGTAACTCGCGAGCAGCTGCCAGCTGTCGCCGGCGTCCGCGCTCGCGAACAGCTGGCCGCCGGAGGTGCCGAAATACACGCCGCAGGGATCGCGGGAATCGACGGCCATGGCCTCGCGCAGCACCGTGACGTAGACGTGCTCCGCGGGCAGGCCCGCGCTCGCGGATTGCCAGGTCGCGCCGCCGTCGCGGCTGCGGTAGACGCGCAGTTTGCCGTCCACCGGGGCGCGCAGGTGGGAACTCGACTCGGGAACCTGGAACACGGTGTCGGGGTCGTGCGGATCGGTGACGATCCCGTAGCCGAAATCGCTCGGCAGGCCGGCGGTGATCTCGGTCCAGCGGCGGCCGCCGTCGTCGCTGCGGTAGGTACCGTTGTAGCACTGCCGGTAGAGGCGGCTCGTCAGCGTCGGGTGCATGACGACGCGGTGCACGTTGTGGCCGGTTTCCGGGTAGCGCTCCGGCAGGTTCTCGGCACGCACACCCTCGTTGGCCGGCCGCCAGGTCTCACCGCCGTCGTCGCTGCGGTACACGCCCCCGGCCGACACGGCGGCGACGATGTTGCGGGGCTCGCGTGAATCGACGTAGATCGAATGCACCGCGAAACAGCCTTTCGAGGGTTCCCAGGTGGAGCGCGTCGGGTGCTCGTTGAGCCCGCTGACGGGCTGCCAGCTGCCGCCGCCGTCGTCGCTCCGAAACAGCCCGGCCGGATCGATGCCCGCAAGCAGGGTGTCCCCGGCCAGCGCGAGGTACCAGATCGCCCGCGTCGGGCCGCGGCCGCTCGCCGCCGGGTGCTCGGGCGCGCTGTCGAGCGAGGCCCACGTCGCGCCGCCGTCGTCGCTGCTATAGATGTGCGCGCCCCAGACCTTGTGCGACGTGGCCGCAAGGAGCCTGCCGCCGGGCGCCTCCAGCGTGTGCAGCACGGAGTAACCGGCAAGCTGTGGCTCGCCGATGCGCCACGCGCCGTCCGCGGCGTCGTTCGTGACGCGGAACAGTCCTTTCGCCGTGCCGACCAGCAGCATCATCGCATCAACGCCGTGAACCCGCCGTCACGTCTCGAGCAGTCGCGGCATCAGTTCGGCCAGGTTGCAGGGCCGGGTGCGTATGTCGAGCTGGGCGCTCAGCAGTTCGTCCCAGGCCGTGGCGCAGGCGCCCGTGGAGCCCGGCACGCAAAAGACATAGGTGCCGTTGGCCACGCCCGCGACGGCCCGCGACTGGATCGTGGAGGTCCTGATCTGCTGCCAGGAGATCATGCGGAAAGTCTCGCCGAAACCGTCGATGGTCTTGTCGAGCAGCGGGCTGACGGCCTCGGGGGTGCCGTCGCGGCCGGTGACGCCCGTGCCGCCGGTGGTGATCACGACGTCGACGTCGCGGTCCGCTATCCAGCCGGCCACGACGGCGCGAATGGTATAGACGTCGTCGGGCACGATGCGCTTCTCGGCGAGCCGGTGCCCGGCGTCAGTGAGCCGGCCGGCCAGCAGCTTGCCGGACTTGTCGGTGTCTTCCGTGCGGCTGTCGGAAACCGTCAGCACGGCAATGTTCAGCGCGACGAATTCGCGCTCCGTGGAACTCTTGCTCATAGCGGGCTCACTGTCTGTGAATGTTGCGCAGCATTTCGCTCACACGAACGCGGCGAACGGCTGCACGGTGACCTCGTCGCCCTCGGCCACGGGACCGGCATCCTCGGGCAACACGATAAAGCAGTTGGCGGCGGCCATCGAACTGAGCACGCCGGAGCCCTGCTGGCCGGTCTTGTGCACGACGAGCCTGCCGTCGGCACCGCGCGAGAGTACGCCGCGCTGGAACTCGGTGCGGCCGGGCTTCTTGCGCAACGCCGAGGCCGATACGGCCGGCATCGTCAGCGGCGGTGCCGGGTCCGGCATCCCGGCGAGCGCCTGCAGCGCAGGCTGCACGAGCTGGTAGAAGGTCGCCATGACCGAATTGGGGTTGCCCGGCAGGCCGAAGAACAGCGCCTCGCCAATGCGCCCGAAGGCCAGCGGCCGGCCCGGCTTGATGGCCACCTTCCAGAAGCCCACCGTGCCGGTGCGCTCGAGGGTCTCGGTCACGTAGTCCGCGTCGCCCACGGAGACGCCGCCCGAGGTCACGATGGCATCGGCGGCCGCGGCCGCTCGTGCCAGGGCCTGCTCGACGGCGTCGCGCTCGTCGCGAACGATGCCCATGTCGAGCACCTCGACGCCGAGCCGCGTGAGCATGCCGTAGATCGTGTAGCGGTTGCTGTCGTAGATCTGGCCCTCGCCGAGCGGCTCGCCGACGCGCCGCAGCTCGTCACCCGTGGAGAAGAAGGCGACGCGCGGCCGGCGGCGGACGCTGGCCTCGCCGACGCCGATCGAGCCGAGGATGCCGATTTGCGCGGGCAGCAGCAGCGTGCCGGCCCGCAGCGCGACGCTGCCGGCGGCGATGTCCTCGCCGGCCTGCCGCACGTGCTGGCCGGGTTTCTGCCCGGCGCCGACGATCGCCGTGTCGCCGTCACGGGTGACGTTCTCCTGCATGACGACGGTGTCCGCTCCGGCCGGCATCGGCGCGCCGGTCAGTATGCGCACACACTGGCCGGCGGCCACTGCGGTGCCACACGGCCGTCCTGCCGCTGCTGTGCCGACGACCGCGAAACGCCGCTCGCCGTCCGCCGGCAGGTCGGCGCCGCGGAGCGCGTAGCCGTCCATTGCCGAGTTGGTGTGCGCCGGCACGTCGATTCCCGACTCGACGTCGGCGGCCAGCACGCGGCCCAGCGCGCTGCGCACGGCGAGCGTCTCGCTGCCGTCGACGGCCGTCACCTCGGCCAGGATGCGCGCCAGGGCGTCGGCCAGTTTCAGCGCCGGGCCCTCGTGGCCGTCGGCGCAACAGTCAACGTTGGTCTTGCTGCTCATGTCCTTCGTCTAGTCCCGCGACGACCCGGCGCGCCCTGCAAGCGCGGCTTCGAGCGAACGCTGGTCCTGCGGTGCATTGATGTTGGCGAACGACGCCGCCACGTCGCTGCAGTCGACGCGCTCGAAGCGGTGCCGGGCATACCAGCGATCGATCTTACGCTCTCCGTCGTCGAGATAACCAGCCAGGTCGTCGAGCAGGTCGCAGGCCAGCAGCGCGAACACCGGCTGCAGCCGTTCGCCGTCGTGGGCGACCGCGACGGGCGCTCCCGAAGCGACCGCGGCTTCGTACAGGCGGGCCACGAGTTCGCCATGGATCAGCGGCGAGTCGCAGGGCACGACCGCGATCCACGGCGTCCGTGCCGCCCGCATGCCGCTCGCCATGCCCGCGAGCGGACCGCGAAATTCGCCGTCGCCGTCGTCGATGACCCGGCTGCCGAACTCGCCGTAGCGGTCATGGTTGCGATTGGCATTGATCAGCACCTCCGAGACCTGCGGCCGCAGCGCATCGATGACCCACGCGACCATGGGGCGGCCGCCGATCGGCACGAGGCCCTTGTCGGTGCCGCCCATGCGCGTTGCCTTGCCGCCGGCCAGTATCACGCCGGTGACCTGCTCGCGAATCGTCACGCGTGTCGCGCCCAAACTAGTCCTCGTCCCCCGTGCCGGCGTCCGGCACGGCATCCGGGAAGAACAGCTGCTGGCCGTCCACGCGGTAAGCGGCGATCAGCGCCTGGCCCTGCCTGGAAACCAGCCAGTCGACGACTGCCTGTGCCTCCGCCGCGTGCACGTGCGGATGCCGTTCCGGGTTGACGACGATGGCCGTGTAGGGATTGTGCAGCCGGGCGTCGCCTTCGACGAGGATGCGCAGCTCGCCCTTGTTGCCGAAACTCACCCAGCTCGCACGGTCGGTCAGCGTGTAGCCGTCCATACCGCTGGCAGTGTTGAGCGTGGCGCCCATGCCGGATCCGGACTCCCGGTACCAGGTGCCGCTTGCCGGCTGCGGATCCAGCCCCGCCGCCTGCCAGAGCTCCAGTTCCTTCTTGTGCGTGCCGCTGTCGTCACCCCTGGAAACGAAGACGTGCTCGCCCTCGCCGATGCGCTGCAGCGCTGCGGCAATACCGGTCATCGCGCGCACGCCAGCAGGATCCCGCTCTGGCCCCACGAGCACGAAGTCGTTGTGCATGACCGGGTGCCGCGCGAGGCCGAACCCGTCGGCGACGAACTTGCGCTCGGATTCGGGATGGTGCACCAGAAGCACGTCAGCATCGCCGTTCGTCGCGAGCCGGATCGCCTGACCGGTGCCGACGGCGACCACCCGAACCTCGATGCCGGTCGCAGCCGCAAGCTGCGGCAACAGGTACTCGAACAATCCCGAATTCTGCGTCGAGGTCGTCGACGCGATGGTGATCGATCTTCGCTCGGCATTCGCGGCACCCGCGATGAGCGCGATGGCGGCAACGATCATGGCCAGCCGTCCGGCGGCACGACGCAATAGCGATCTGTCGTTCATGGCGTTTTCCCCCGTTTGCTGGCGCAGCCTAATCGAGCAATTCCCCGGCCAGGAATCGCGCTACCGCCGGATGTTTCGGTGACGTAAAGAACTCTGCGGCTGGCGCATGCTCGAGCAAGCGGCCGTCATTCAGGAACATGACATCGGCGGCGAGCCGTCGCGCCTGAGCGATATCGTGAGTGGTCATCAATATCTTCGTGCCGGCGGCACCAATGGCGCCGATCAGTTCCTCGACACCCCTCACGGCAGCCGGGTCGAGGTTGGCCGTGGGCTCGTCCAGCAGCAGCACGGCGGGTCTCAGCACGAAGGCGCGCGCTATCGCCAGTCTCTGCTGCTGACCACCCGACAAGGTGCGCGCCGCGCGCGCACCGAGACCCGCGAGGCCCGCCTGCAGCAGCGCGGCATCCACGAGCGCCTGCCGCTCACGGTGTGGCACACCTTTGACGCGCAGCACGTGCAACAGGTTACCGGTCACCGTGCGGCGCAATAGCACGGGGTGCTGCGCCGCCATCGCCTGCTGCTCGCGTGCCCGCGCAACGGCAAGGTTTCCCCAGCGTATCTCTCCGCCGCAGGGCTTCAGTAAGCCGTGACACAGGCGCAGCATCACGCTCTTGCCCGCACCGTTCGGCCCGAGTATTACCGTCCGGCCGGATGATCCGATCCAGAACGACACGTCCTTGATGATTTTCCTGCCGTTGATGCCGAACTGCAGGCCGCGCGCGACGAGAGGTAACAGCGGATGGTCATCGCTGTCGAGCCGAGCCTGCCGGTGATCCGCAGTGATGGACGCCTCTTCACCCATAACGCCGCCTTGCCGCATCGGAGATCACCAGTGCGGTCGCATTGACGCCGAGCGCGAGCGTTACGAGTATCAGGCCGAGGCCGAGCGCCAGCGCGAGATTACCCTTGCTCGTTTCCAGCGCAATCGTCGTCGTCATGACGCGCGTCGCGTGTTGGATGTTGCCGCCCACGATGATTACCGCGCCCACCTCGGCGATCGCCCTGCCAAAGCCCGCCATGATCGCGGTCAGCAATCGAAAACGCCCGTCCCAGAGCAGGGTTGCGACACTCTGCATCGGCGTGCAGCCGAGGGACCGAAGGTGTTCATCGTACTCCTCGTGCAGATCGGCGATCGTTTGCCGGGACAACGCGGCAATGATCGGCAGGACGATGATGCTCTGGGCGACGATCATGGCTGCCGGCGTGAACAGCAGGCCCATCGGGCCCAACGGCCCCGCTCGCGACAGCAGCAGGTAAACGAGCAGGCCGACTACCACCGGCGGCAGCCCCATCAATGCATTGAGCAGGATGACGACGGCGCGGCGGCCCGGGAAATCCTGCAGCGCAATGAGCGCACCGAGTGGCAACGCGATGGCGGCAGCGATCGCAACGGCGCTCAGGCTGACTTGCAGCGAGAGCAGGACGATCTCCACCAGGTCCGCGTCGAGCGTTGCGATCATCGACAGCGCTGCGCCAATGGCAGACGAAAATTCGTTCATCCTCCGCTTCCGGCCACGTTTGTTGCGACTATCCCCCAGCCCGTTCAGCCGCATCCGCATCCGTTTTGCTGGAGTACAAGCTGGTCGGAAACAGGCATTCTTTCAGATGCCCCGGCGCAACGCCACAGACAAATAGTCGCGTGGTCACCGCGCACTTGCGTCATTTTGTCGCAAATCATACGCTGACGCCGGAATCGTGCTGGCTGCAGCGCACGGAGGGACCTTGGCCCATACCACCTCGATATTGTTGCTTGGTTCCGGACCGGAGCCGGCGCGCCTGCAAAGGAGGTTGTCGAGACACTTCCTGACCGTGGAACACGCGCGCACGCTCGACGAGACCGTCGTCCTGACCGAGCGCTGTCGCTTTCACAAGCTTGTCCTGGTGGATCCGGAGGGTCCCTGGCCGGCGCTGCGCCAGGCGCTCGTTGCCTGCGAGGGCTTGCCGCCGGACATCTTCCTGATCATCGACCGGTCGCGCGCCGACACCGCGGTCGAGGCGCTTCGCGACGGTGTCGCAGACGTGCTGATGCGACCTTTCCCGGGCGATGAACTCGTAACGGCATTGTCGACGGCGCACAATCGGCGCGATGCGCGATCCGCAGGTCCGGCTTCGGGGGCAGGGCAGGAACTCATAGGGAAGAGCCGCGCGATCCTGGCGGCGCGGGCGCTGATAGAACGGCTCGCCCCGACGCCCGCAACGGTGCTGGTCGAAGGGGAGGCCGGGACCGGCCGGGACCACGTCGCTCGACTGCTGCACAGCCTCAGTGGCCGGCACGGGCCGTTCATACGCGTTGACTGCGGCTCGGTGGTGCCTGAGGAACTCGAAAACCAACTTTTCGGGCATGCGAGGGCCACAGCCTCGATGGAGAGCCCGTTACGCGAAGGCGCGTTGCTCGGGGCGAGTCGCGGCACGCTCTATCTCGATGAAGTTCACGCGTTGCCGATGAGCACCCAGGCCAGGCTGCGACACGTCCTGGAGGAGCGAGCAACGAGGCTGCCGGGAGCGCAACGAGCGGTGCGCATCGATTGCCGTATTGTCGCCTCGAGCGACGCGGATCTTGCCGAATACGTCGCGCAGCAACGCTTTCGCGGCGATCTGTATCGACGTCTCGGGGTGGCATCGATCGGCCTGCCGCCGCTGCGCAAACGCAGGGCTGATATTCCGCTGCTCGCAGCGCATTTCGCCGACCGCCTTGCGGCGGATATGGGGTTGGCGCCGATCGAGTTCGAGCCATCCCAGATGGAACAGCTCAGGCGGCACGACTGGCCCGGAAACGTGCGCGAACTGCGCGACCTCGTCGAACGAGCGTTGCTGCTGGACCGGCCGCCCGCGGATGCGCTCATCAAGCCTGCGGGGCGAGGATCCGGCGCGCCGGATTATCCGCTAGACTGGACGCTCGAACAGGTCAAGAACCATCACATGGCCCGCGTTCTGGCGGCCAGCGATGGCAACAAATCGGCGGCCGCGCGTCGCCTTGGGGTGTCGCGTAAGACGCTGGACCGCAAGCTTGGAACCCGCGGCACCGAATAGACAGGAGACAACCCGGATATGCAGACCATCGATGAGGATCGCCTCAACGTGACGATACGCAAGTTTCTCAAAGCCGTCGGCATCACCTCGCAACGCGAAATCGAAAAGGCGGTGCGCGAAGCGGCCGAATCCGACGCGCTGCCGGCGTCGGGAAAACTGCCGGCCACGATGACGCTGTCCGTCCCGGCACTGGGCATCGAGCACGTCATCGAGCACGAGATCGACACGGGCACGTAACATCGCCGCGATCGCGGTTCGGGAACCGCGCCTACGGCAATGCGAATCACCTGCAGGAGCGGGCCTGGGCCCGCGATCGCAGTTCGGGAACCGCGCCTACGGCAATGCGAAGCTCCTGTAGGAGCGGGCCTGGGCCCGCGACCGCGGCTCGGGAACCGCGCCTGCAGTCACTCGCTGCCGGTCCACACCAGGTTGCCGAGTTCCTCGAGGTCGTAGCCGCCGAGCATGTTCGCCTGGCGGCGGCATTCGTTGCCGCGCAGGTAATCGAGCAGCCGTTGGAACAGCCTGCGGAAGAAGATGCCGCGGTGCATGGCGAGATCGAAGGCCTCCCAGCCGATCGGCACGAAGTCGAGGCCGAACTCGTTGGCCACGGCGCGCACGCCCGGGCCGACCTCCGCCTGCCCCATCGCGATCAGCGACGCGGCCTCGCGCTCCGTGCCCGCGCGGCCGGTGATGCGGCGGTCGGCCGGGTCGAGGTCGTGACGCGAAATCAATTCGCGCAGGAAGCGCTGCGAGCCCGCGCCTTCCTGGCGCTCGACCCAACGGATGTCGCGCTGGAACAGTCCCTCGATCCCGGTGTCGGCCGACCAGAGCCCGGGCGACACCAGCAACCCCTGCTCGCGCCGGAACAGCCTGACGAGCGCCCAGTCGCCGGCCTGCACGTACTGCCGGATCAGCGCCGGGTGCCGCTGGTAGCTTTCCTCGGCGGGCCCCCAGTGGATGGCGCAGACGTCGGCGCGGCGCCGCGCGAGCAGGGTCAGGCCGAGCTGGCTGCCGGTGGCGGCGTAGCTGATCAGCGCCTTCGACTGCAGCGAGGCAGCCACCTGCGTGATGGCGCGGAACAGCAGCGGGTCGTCGCTGCCCGCGACGATGATGCGGTCGGTCAGCAGGCCGCCGTGGCTCGACTCGAGCAGCCACTGGTCCACGAGGTCGCGCGGGAACAGCCATTTGCCGGTGAGTTTCGATGCGGGAATCTTGCCCTCCCGCACCAGCGCGTAAATTTTTTTCTCGTTGACCTGGAGGTAGGCGGCGGCCTGCTTTACGGTCATGAAACGCGGCGGATCCCGTTGCACGGGCTCACCGACAGCGGGCGCGCCGGCCGTATCCGGCCGGCCGGTCTCGTTTTTGCCCGAAGCGGACTTCATACGCGCTCGTGTCATTGCGTTAATATTGGCAGATATGAGGCAAGCCGATCGACACACTGTAGCCGTAATCATGGAGCGCGCCCAGATCAGGCGCGGGCCATGGTCCGTGCCGAGCTGGCGCGCGGTGTCGGTGGTGGCCGGCGACCATGTCGTCGGCAGGGGCGACGGCCGCACCCCGATCTACGAGCGCGAGGACGGTGCACAGTACCTGTGGTCCGGCCTGTCCCTCGACCTGTACCGCGACCTGGCCGAGGAATACTGGTACAACCTCACGGGTGACAACCCGTCCCTGTACGTCATCTGCCACGAATCGCCGGACGGTGACGTGACGCCGTTCCGCGTCACGGCCGACCATGATTCGGCCACGGTCTGTCTCGAGAGCGACGACCAGGTCTTCTCGGTACCGATCCCGCCCGAGGTCTACCAGCGTCTCGAGAAGTTCGTCGTCGCGCACTTCGTGCCGCAGGAGCGCAAGAAACGCAAGCGCAAGAACTGGTCGGAGACCACCGACTGATGGGCGGCAACGGCCACGACGAGCAGGAAGGGTTCCTGACGCGCTGGTCGCGGCGCAAGGCGCAGGCACTGCGCGGCGAGGAGCTGGCGGAGCCCGCGGAGGACGAGGACGAAACAGCACCGCAGGCCGCGGCAACGGCAGACACGACGGTGCCGGCAAGCGACGAGGGAGCCGCTGCCGAACCCGCCGCCGAGGCGGCGGATGCGTTGCCGGAGCTGCCGCCGCTGGAGTCGCTGAGCGCGGACTCCGACTACAGCGCGTTCCTGGGCAAGGGCGTGCCGGCGGACCTCAGGCAGAAGGCGCTGCGCAAGCTGTTCCACAGCGCCAAGTTCAACATTCGCGACGGGCTCGACGACTACGACCTGGATTTCAGCAATCCCGAGCCGCTCGGCGACATCATCACGGCCGAGATGCGTTACCGCGTGGAGCGCGAACTGGAGCGGCTGGCGGGCCTCGACGAGGACGACGAAAACCCGGAAGATTCGCCGGCCGTAGCCGCCGTCGATGCCGGGGAGCACGACGCGACGGACGACGCGCTGGACCCCGAGGCCGACGATGAACGATCTGAACCTTCCTGAAAGTACCGGCAACGGCCGGGCAAGAACGCAGGCGCTCGACCTGCGACACCGGCCGGAAGTCGCGCCCACCTCGCTGGTGAGCTTTCTTTCCCACGGCCGCGTGCTGGTGGTCGGAGAGGAGGCGCAGGCGCTGGCTGCGGCCGGCCAACTGGGCGAGAACCTCGTCGCGACCCTGTTCTGTCCCGCGGACGCGCGGCCGGCGACAGGCACGGTCGGCGGCTACACGGTGGTGCGCGGCGGCAAGCCCGCGCTCGCGGGGAGCCTCGGTAGCTATACCCTGAGCCTCACGGAGGCGGGCGACGAAGAGGAGTCACCGGCCGTCGCCCTGCTGACCCAGGCGCGCTTCGACCTGGTGCTCGATCTCACTGACCCGCCGCTGCTGCAGGCGGAGGCGGCGCCGCCGGGCTACTACGCCCCGCGCGGTGACGCAGGCGCGCTCGATCGCGCCATCGAGGAATTGCCCGGGATGCGCGGCGAGTTCGAAAAGCCCAAGTATTTCAACCTCGACCCGGAAATCTGCGCACACGGGCGCAGGGGCATCCGCGGCTGCACCCGCTGCCTCGACGTGTGCCCGGCCTGGGCGATCACCTCGGCCGGCGAGCACGTCACGGTCGACCCCAATCTCTGCCAGGGCTTCGGCAGCTGCGCGTCGGTGTGCCCGACCGGCGCGATCACCTATGCCTACCCGAGTACCGCCGACCTGCTCGGTTACCTGCGCACGCTGCTGGCAACCTACCGCGATGCCGGCGGCGAGGACCCGGTGCTGGTGTTTTTCGACAGCGCGTCGGCGGCCGCACTTGCGGGCGAGCTCGGCGCCGCGCTGCCCGAAAACGCGCTGCCGGTGCAGCTCGAGGAAGTCGGCTCGATCGGCATGGACGCCTGGCTGACCTGCCTTGCCTACGGCGCACGCCGCCTGCTCATCCTGACGGGCAGCGCCACGCCGAACAGCATTCGCGGCGCGCTCGAGCGCCAGATCGGCTACACCGCGCCGATCCTCGAGGGCATGGGGTACCCGGGCGCCGCCATCGAGATGCAGGACAGCGGCGACGTCGCGGCCGCCGCCGCGGCCGCCGAGTCCGCGCAGGGAATCGGTCTCGCCAACCCGGCGCGCTTCGCGCCGGCCCCGGAGAAGCGGGTGCTGCTGCGCGCCGCGATCAACCACCTCCTCGAGCAGGCCCCGAGCCGCAGGAAGACCGCGGCGCTGCCCGCCGGCGCCCCGTTCGGGCAGGTCAAGGTGGACGCGGGCGCGTGCACGCTGTGCATGAGTTGCGTCGCCGTGTGCCCGACCTCGGCGCTGCGCGAGGGCCAGGGCCTGCCGCAGCTCAATTTCGTCGAACGCTCCTGCATCCAGTGCGGCGCCTGCGAGAAGGCCTGCCCCGAGGATGCCGTATCACTGGAGACCCGCTTCCTGTACGACGACAAGGCGCGTGGCGCGCAACGCCTGCTGCACGAAGAACAGCCGCTGTGCTGCATCGGCTGCGGCAAGCCGTTCGCGACACGCTCGATGATCAAGGTCATGGCAAAAAAGCTCGAGGGGCACTGGATGTTCCAGAGCGAAGCCGACCGCCGGCGCCTCGAAATGTGCGAGGACTGCCGGGTCAAGGACCTGATGCGCGCCCAGCAGGGCGGCCCTGACTCGACCTGAGGCCGGCGGGCGGGACAATTCGGACAAAATGTCCCACTTCCCGACGACGGGCACCCATTGCTCGTCGTAATCGTTCCCTTAACGATGATTTTTTGTCATTGGCAGTAATGCGTCGAATTGACTAGACTTATTGGCAAATAAATCAGGGGGATGAGCGGGCTCGGACCACATGACCGAAGCACCTGCAACACAGGCTGCGACTGCCGCTCCCGGCATCGCGGCCCCGGAGCCGGAAGACCGGCTCCGCGCCGACACCTACCGGGTCCTCGGCCGGCTGCTGGCCGCGCCGCCGGACGCCGCGACGCTCGACCTGTTCGCGCACAGCCCCGTCAGCGACGAAGACAGTTTCCTCGCCGTCGCCTGGCGCATGCTGGCCATGTCCGCCGGGCGGGCGACGCCCACGGACGTCGCCGACGAATACCAGGCGCTGTTCATCGGCCTCGGCCGCGGCGAGCTCGTGCCGTTCGGCTCTTGGTACCTCACCGGCTTCCTCATGGAACAGCCGCTCGCGAGACTGCGTGCGGACATGCGCAAACTCGGTTTCGAGCGCGAGGACGGCGTTGCCGAGCCCGAGGACCACGCAGCGGCACTGTGCGAAATGATGGCGCTGCTCGCGGAGGAAGGCGGGCACGCCAGCCTCGCAGCGCAGGCTGAATTTTTCGAAACGCATATCGGACCCTGGATGCCGCGGTTTTTCCGCGACATGCAGCAGGCTTCAACGGCGCGCTTCTACCGCGCCGTGGGGCAGCTCGGAGAGCAGTTTATCAATACGGACCAGCGTTACCTGGAAATGGTGGAGCGATCGGCCGACACACCTGCCGGCACCGCCCGCCCCGGTATTTCATAAAGCGCCGACGACGCGGCGTCGCAATGGGAGACAGGAGATGAGTCGTAAATCGAGTTCGTACACCGCAGATCGGCGTACATTTCTCAAGAAGCTGGCTGCGGCGGGGGGCGCAACGGCAGCGGTCGCGATGTCCGGCCGTGCGGCCGTCGCCTCACCGGAGCAGGGCACTGCGTCCCAGCCGGACAGGCAACAGGGTTATCACGAGACCCCGCACATTCGTAGTTATTACCGTTCTGCCCGCCTGTAACCGGTTTCAACCCCGGACCGCAGCGCAACAGCAATCAACACTGGGAGATTAGCGATGAAGCTGATCAAGAAACGAGATCTCACTGCCACCGAACAGGCGAGCGTATCGCGCGGCGTGCTCGGCTCCACCGTGGACCGCCGCGCCTTCCTGCGCCGCGCAGGCCTGGGCCTCGGCGGGACCGCCGTGGCTGCCACCCTGCCGACCACCATGATCCGGCGCGCCCATGCCGAGCGCATCGATCCCGGCGTCGCCACCGAAGTCCGCAAGTCGGTCTGCACCCACTGCTCGGTGGGCTGCGGCGTCGTCGCGGAAGTCCAGAATGGCGTCTGGACCGGGCAGGAACCCGACTTCGACTCGCCGTTCAACATGGGCGGCCACTGCGCGAAGGGCGCTTCGGTGCGTGAACACGGCCATGGCGAGCGCCGCCTGAAGTACCCGATGAAGCTCAGCGGCGGCAAGTGGACGCGCGTCTCCTGGGAACAGGCGATCGACGAGATCGGCGACAAGTGCATGGACATCCGCAAGAAATCCGGCCCCGATTCCGTGTACTGGCTGGGCTCGGCGAAGTTCAGCAACGAGCAGGCCTACCTGTTCCGCAAGTTCGCCGCACTCTGGGGCACGAACAACGTCGACCACCAGGCGCGCATCTGCCACTCGACGACGGTCGCCGGCGTAGCCAACACCTGGGGCTACGGCGCGATGACCAACTCGTATAACGACATGCACAACTGCAAGGCGATGTTCTTCATCGGCAGTAATGCGGCCGAAGCGCACCCGGTCGCGATGCAACACGTGCTGCGCGGCAAGGAGAACGGCGCGAAGATGATCGTCGTCGATCCGCGCTTCACGCGCACGGCCGCACACGCCGACCAGTTCCTGCGTATCCGCCCCGGCACCGACGTGCCGCTGATCTGGGGCATCCTCTGGCACGTCTTCGAAAACGGCTGGGAGGACAAGGAATACATCCGCCAGCGCGTCTACGGCATGGACGAGATCCGCGCCGAAGTGGCCAAGTGGACGCCGGACGTCGTCGAGAACGTCACCGGGGTGCCGGAAGCCGACGTCAAACTCGCCGCGCAGACCATGGCCGAGAACCGGCCGGGCACCATCGTCTGGTGCATGGGCGGTACGCAGCACACGATCGGCAACAACAACACGCGCGCCTACTGCGCGATGCAGCTGGCACTCGGCAACATCGGCAAATCGGGCGGCGGCGCCAACATCTTCCGCGGCCACGACAACGTGCAGGGCGCAACGGATCTCGGTGTACTGTCGCACACGCTGCCGGGTTATTACGGCCTCGCGGAAGGGTCCTGGAAGCACTGGGCGGGCGTCTGGGGCGTTGACTGGGACTGGCTGGTCGGCCGCTTCGACACCGGCTACGTGAACACGGCGGGTGACCTCGAGGAGGGCCAGGCGCCGGTACCGTTCGCCAACCCGATGAATTCGTCCGGTATCCCGGTCTCCCGCTGGGTCGACGGCGTGCTCGAAGACAGCCGCCTGATCGACCAGCGCGACCAGCTCAAGGCCATGTTCTTCTGGGGCCACGCACCGAACAGCCAGACCCGCGGCCCCGAGATGAAGAAGGCGCTCGAATCGCTCGAACTCGTCGTCGTCATCGACCCGGTCCCGACACACACGGCGGTCCTTCCGGACCGGCAGGAAGGCATCTACCTGCTGCCGGCCGCGACGCAGTTCGAGACCTACGGCTCGGTAACGGCGTCGAACCGTTCGCTGCAGTGGCGCGAAAAGGTCATCGACCCGATCTTCGAGGCGCTTCCCGACCACACGATCATGTACAAGCTGGCGAAGAAGCTCGAGTTCTCGGAGCAGCTGTGCAAGAACATCAAGGTCGAGAAGGATGAGCCGCTGGTCGAAGACATCCTGCGCGAGATCAACCGCGGCATGTGGACGATCGGCTACACCGGCCAGAGCCCCGAGCGGCTCAAGCTGCACGCGGCCAACAAGCACACTTTCGACCCGACGACGCTGAAAGCCGAGGGCGGGCCGTGCGACGGCGACTACTACGGTCTGCCGTGGCCCAGCTGGGGCACCCCGGAAATGAAGCATCCGGGCACGCCGGTGCTGTACGACACCAGCAAGTCCGTGGCCGAGGGCGGCCTCAACTTCCGCGCCCGCTTCGGCGTGGAGTACAACGGCGTGAACCTGCTCGCCGAGGACTCCTGGAGCAAGGGCGCCGAGATCGAAGACGGTTACCCGGAGTTCACGGCCGACATGCTGAAGCAGCTCGGCTGGTGGGACGATCTCACCGCGGACGAGAAGCAGGCGGCCGAAGGCAAGAACTGGAAGACGGACCTCTCGGGCGGCATCCAGCGCGTCGCCATCAAGCACGGCTGCGCGCCGTTCGGCAACGCCAAGGCACGCTGCGTCGTGTGGACGTTCCCGGATCCGGTACCGATCCATCGCGAACCGCTGTACACCTCGCGGCGTGACCTGGTCGACAAGTACCCGACCTACGAGGACGTCAAGAGCCACTACCGCCTGCCGACGCGTTACAAGTCGATCCAGGCCAAGGACTACTCGAAGGACTTCCCGCTCATCCACACCAGCGGCCGGCTCGTCGAGTACGAGGGCGGTGGCGAGGAATCCCGTTCCAACCCGTGGCTCGCCGAACTGCAGCAGGACATGTTTGCGGAGATCAACCCGGCCGACGCCAACAACGCGGGCATCCGCGACGGGCAGTGGATATGGCTGGAAAGCCCCGAGGGCGCGAAGATCAAGATCAAGGCAATGATCACGCCGAGAGTCGCGCGTGGCGTCGTCTTCACGCCATTCCACTTCGGCGGCTGGTTCCAGGGCAAGGATCTGCTCGACAAGTACCCGGAGGGCGCCGCACCGTATGTGCGCGGCGAGGCGGCGAACACGGCCTTCACCTACGGATACGACTCCGTCACTCAGATGCAGGAAACCAAGGCATCTCTCTGCAAGATTAGCGCAGCTTAGGAGGCTCGATCATGGCACGTATGAAATTTCTTTGTGACGCCGAACGCTGCATCGAGTGCAACGGTTGCGTAACGGCCTGCAAGAACGAGCACGAGGTCCCGTGGGGCGTCAACCGGCGCCGCGTCGTGACCCTCGATGACGGTGTTCCCGGAGAGAAGTCGGTATCGGTGGCCTGCATGCACTGCACCGACGCACCCTGCGCCGCCGTCTGCCCGGTCGACTGCTTCTACACGACCGACGACGGCATCGTCCTGCACGACAAGGACCTCTGCATCGGTTGCGGCTACTGCTTCTACGCCTGCCCGTTCGGGGCGCCGCAGTTCCCGCAGCAGGAGGCCTTCGGCGTCCGCGGCAAGATGGACAAGTGCACGTTCTGTGCCGGTGGCCCGGAGGACGACAATTCGGCCGCCGAGCTCGAGAAGTACGGTCGCAACCGTGTTGCCGAGGGCAAGCTGCCGTTGTGCGCGGAAATGTGCAGCACGAAGGCACTGCTTGCCGGTGACGGCGACATGGTCGCAGACATCTACCGCGAGCGAATCTTGAAACGTGGCGGCCGCCCCGAGACCTGGGGTTGGGAAACCGCCTACAAGGGCGACGCCTGATCGTCGAGGCGCCGCAGGGATGAGCGAATGGTGACAACAACAAGAAGCGACGACAGGGGCCGGCGCCCGCTGGCGCTGGTGCTGGCCCTTGCCTTTCTACCGTTAAGCTTGACCGCCTGCGCGGAGCGGGCGGACGTCACCTTGCACGAGCCGGGTGTCTACAAGGGCGGTGAGGATCCGCTGCTGGCGAAGCAGCAGGACCCGCAGTACGTCGAGACACTGCAGGAGCGATTTGCCAAGGGGCAGTCGGACCGGTCGGAAGCCGGCTCGGTCCAGTAGAGCGAATGGCCGCCGCAACCCCGTGCGGGGTTGCGGCGCAAACAGGAGCCTGGTCAATGCGCGAACAACATATCACTAGCAAATCACGGCGCCGTCGCCGTGCCGTCTTCGTTACCGTCGTGGTGTCGCTGATGGTTTCCATGGCGTTGCCGCTGACGGGCTACCTCGCCCACGAGGCCGGCCTGCTGCAGACAGCCCAGGCCCAGGAGCAGAAGTCGGACGAGGAGGCCGTCAATCCGCGTGCCGAATACTGGCGCGCCGTCCGCGGCGGCGTGGAAGGCTACTCGGCCGTCTCGGGCCAGGAAACCGGGGTGCTGATCCAGAACGGCGGGCAGAACTGGCGCGAGCTGCGCAGCGGACCGATCATGTTCTACGGCGGGTCGCTGATCATCGCCGTGATCCTCGCGATCCTCGCGAAGCACATCGTCGCGGGCAAGGACAAGCTCGAGTCGCGTACCGGCAGGACGATTACGCGCTGGTCGATGTTCGAACGGGTCATGCACTGGTACGTCGCCATCTCGTTCATCATCCTGACGATCACCGGGCTGAGCCTGATGTTCGGGCGCGCGCTGCTGATCCCGCTGATGGGCAAGGAGGGCTTCGCCGCCTGGGCGGCCCTGGCCAAGCCGATACACGACTACCTGGCGCTGCCGTTCGCCGCGGGACTGTTCCTGTTACTGCTGACCTGGATCGGCAGGAACGGCCTCAAGAGCTACGATTTCGAGTGGCTCAGGAAGATGGGCCGCGGCCATCCGCAGGCCGGGTTCTTCAATGCCGGTGAGAAAGTCTTCTACTGGCTGGTCTTCATCGGCGGCGTCGCACTGACGGTGTCCGGTTTCTACCTGCTGTTCCCGAACCTCGAGACGGTGCGCGAGACCATGCAGTTCTGGCATATCGTGCACGCGGTGAGCGGCCTGGCCCTCATCGCGGTGTCGCTCGGCCACATGTATCTCGGCAGCATCGGCACCGAGGGCGTCTTCGAAGGCATGGTGAGTGGCGAAGTCGACGAGGGCTTTGCAAAGCAGCACCACAGCCTCTGGTATGAAGAGGTCAAGGGTGGCAGTGCGGCGGCAAAGAGCGAGACGGCGCCGGGCACGTCGAGTGCGGCCGCGACCTGAGCCGCAACAGCCCGTGACATCCCCCAGGGACCGGCCGGCATTTGCCGGCCGGTTTTTCTTTGCGCTGCTGATTCTCGGCCTGCCGTTCGCGGCCGCCGGCCAGGCGTTGCTGCAGGACGACGCGGCCAACGGCAAGACGCCGCTGATGGCCGCGGCGCGCGACGGTGACGCGGCCAGCGTTACCCGCCTGATCGCCTCTGGCGCCGACGTCAATGCCGCGAACGCCGGTGGCGCCACCGCGCTCATGTTCGCCGCGCTCGGTGGCGACCCGATGGTAACCAGCCTGCTCGTCCGGGCGGGTGCACGCACCGACAGCAAGGCGAAGCTCGGCTGGACCGCGCTCGGACTTGCCGCGGTCAAGGGGCACACGGAAGTGGCCGAGGTCCTGCTCGACGCCGGCGCGGACCAGGGCATTCGCGACGCTTACGGCTGGACGCCGCTGATGCGCGCCGTCGACCGGCGCCGCGGGGATTTCGTGCGGCTGTTACTCGAGCGGCCCGGTGCAGACCTGAGCGTACGCCAGGAGGATGGCGCGACCGCCCTGCACATCGCCGCCGCGTCCGGCGACGTCGACATCGTCCGCTTGCTGCTGAGTCACGGTGCGGATCGCGCCGCGACAGACCGCAACGGTCGCAGCGCGGCAGAGATTGCGAGCAGCGCAGGTTTCCCGGAAATCGCGCGATACCTCCGCGAGGGCGATGAGGGCTAGCAGGCCCCGGTGCGCGAGTACTCGCTCATCGGCCAGACCGTGGTGACGCCGCTGGCTGGCCGCCGGATATCGTCACTCTTGTGAGCCAGCGCCACCTGGAAACCGAACTCGGTCAGGAATCGCTCCAGCATGTCGCCGCCATAGACGCCCGTCGCGTACAGCGCCTGTTCGTCTTCCGCGTACTCCAGGCTGACTGCCGCGAGCGGCTGCGGTGCCGGTCCCGCCAGCACGCGCGCGCCGTCGCTCGGGTCGTAGACGCTGCCTTCCGAGCAGCAGTAGATGACCTGGCCGCGCGACCACCAGTCATCGCCGACGGCCTCGGCATTCATCGGCTTGTGCCGGTAGTCGATGAAGCTCACGTTGCGCGTCGGGTAGCTCATGCGGTGCGCACAGATCGCCGAGAACGCGACGATCGAACGGCCGGGCCCGACGCCGCCTGCCCAGCGATACGGCCGGCCGTCCGAGGTCTCGAGCTCGCTACCCGGTTCCGTTGGCGATCCCAGGTCGATGAGGAAACAAGGCGTGGTGACATAGGGGTAATGAAACACGTAGCTCTGGCCGACGGCCAGGGCATCGGCGCGCAGCGTGCCGCCGCCGGCGTCCACCAGCCGCACGCGCGCGGCGGGGACGAGCTCACCGGCGGGCTCTGCCATCAGCGTCGGGTCTGCCGCCACGGCGGCGCCCGCGCCGACGCACGCCTTGATGAACCTGCGCCTGTCGAATGAATCGGATCCTGCCATTGGAAAAATAGTAGCAGAAACGCTGCCGACATCTGCTGCTATGATCGGAACCGGTGGACGGCCGTCAGTAGCGGGGCAACGAGTGCCGGACAACTTCGAGACATTCACGGACGGCGAGCTGGCGCACTACAGCCGGCACCTGAGCCTGCGCGAAGTGGGACCGGAGGGTCAGGCGAGACTCAAGCGTGCCTCCGTGCTGCTGGTCGGCCTCGGCGGGCTCGGTTCGCCGCTCGCCATGTACCTCGCGGCAGCCGGCATCGGCCGCATCGGCATCGTCGAGTTCGACCGCGTGGACGCCTCCAACCTGCACCGCCAGGTGCTGTTCGGCAACAGCCAGGTCGGCCGCGCAAAGCTCGCCGCCGGCGCCGCGCGGCTTCGCGACCTGAACCCGCACATCACGATCGAGGAACACGACTGCGCGCTTGCCCGTGACAATGCGCGGCAAATCGTCGCGGCTTACGACATCGTCGCCGACGGCGCGGACAACTTCGCGACGCGCTACCTCGTCAACGACGCCTGCGTGCTCGAGGGCAAACCGCTCGTGTCCGCATCCATACTCGGCTTCGAAGGACAACTGGCCATCTACAACCATGACGGCGGTCCCTGCTACCGGTGCCTGTTTCCGGTGCCGCCACCACCGGGCGTCGTGCCGTCCTGTGCCGAAGGCGGCGTTCTCGGCGTGCTGCCGGGCGTGATGGGGACGTTGCAGGCAACCGAGGTCATCAAGCTCGTGCTCGGCCTCGGCGAGGTCGCAAGCGGCCGATTGCTGCACTACGACGCGCTGGCGCTCGCATTCACGAGTTTTCACGTCGCGCGGGATTCGGCGTGTGCAATCTGTGGCCAGCAACAATCGATCACCGATCTCGTGGATTACGACGCTTTTTGCGGCGCCGGCGCGGCGGCCGATTCGCTGGTGCCGCAACTGGCGCCGGCCGAGGCGCACGAGATGCTCGGCGTGCCGGACACCGTCTTCATCGACGTACGCGACGCACACGAACGTCTCGTCGATAGCCTGCCGCATTCCGAGCACATCCCGCTCGAGCAACTGATCGGGGACGGCGTGCCTGTCGGCGCCTCGATGCGCATCGTGATCTATTGCGCGTCCGGCAGCCGCAGCCTGCTCGCGGCGGAAGCGCTGATGAAACGCGGCTACTCCGAGGTCTACAACCTGGAGGGCGGCCTTTCCGGCTGGCGCCGCGTGTTCCCGCGCTGATCAGAACGCAAAGTTATTTTGCGATTCGGCGCGAGTTGGACTATGTTTTGACGTCGCATAAAAATACAGACAAGCGGGCGCATTTCAGGAGGGGGTAATGGACAAAATGTCGCATACCGGGCATCGCCCGGTAGCCGAGAAGACCAGTACAGGATGTTGTCCGCGGGCGGCGCGAGCGGCGCTCCTCAAGGAATTCCCCTTTCGACAGGTAGGCAGCCGTGATGGCGCAACGCCCCGCATCGTCAAGTCCGTCAGCACCGTCAGCGAGATCACGCTCGACGACATGGTGCGCGCCGGCGCCCGGACCCTGGACGAGGCGCTGGTGCAACTGCCCGGCCTGTACCTGCGGGACGGGGCAGACGGCGTTCCACGCGTCGACGTGCGCGGGCTGCGCACGCGCAACATCCTGCTGCTCGTGGACGGCGTCCCGGTCAACTCCACGTCGACGGACAGGTTCGAAGACGACGGCGATTCCAGCGCAGGCTCGCATCGACTTCACGCGCGGCGGCAGCTCGGTCCTGTACGGGCCGGGCGGCAACGCGGGCGTGATCAATATCATCACCCTCGATGCAGCGGATCAGCCAGCGGCACCTGCTGGCCGAGAATGACCCGGAGTTGCCGTAAGGCGCGGTCGCTGAGGCCCGCGGTCGTCAGGAAGTCGGCGGTCGCTCGGTCCGCGACCAGGCCACGGGAACTCTCCGAGACTTCGAGCGACGAGCCGAGCCGGCCGGCGAGCTGCATCGCAGCAACCGTGAGGACCAGGCGGACGCGAGCCTGTCGACGAATTACTCCGACGCGACACGCGGGCGTGAATGCCGGTAAACGCGGGCGAACTACGGCGAACCGCCGATCACGATCGAACCGAACGACTCCCCGTGTCGCGAACCGCGTGCGCTCCGAAATAGCCGAATCGACGGCATCACGAGCCAGCTGGTCGCCAGCACGCCTGCAACGATAGCGGAGCATCCGCCCAGCGTGTGCTACAACCAGCGCGACGAATCGACGGACGGTTTCGACGACGATACCGACAGCACCCAGGCTGCCGCCGGCGTCTTCAGCGAAGACGCCACCACCACCATCAAGGGCGGCAGCCTGCAGCTGGCCTTCGACTCCGCCGGCCTGGGCCGCTGACGTTGTCCGCCTCCGGCCGCAATGAACGCTGGCAGGCACCGGCTTCACCGTCGAGAATGCGCCCGGCGGTGGCGGCGGTGGCGGCGGCGGTGGCGGCGGCGGTGGCGGCGGCGGCGGTGGCGGCGGCGGTGGCGGTAGCACCGCCCCCATCGAGGTGGTGCTCGACGAAGACCGCGACGTGTCACTGTATTCCCTTGCCGCCGAGAGGGAAAAGGCGTTCACCAGCCGCCTGTCCGGCGTGGCCGGCGTCAGCTGGAACCAGCAGACGCGCGACGACGCCAGCGACAGCGACGAGCCGGCCTACCTCGTGGGCGCACGCTACTCGTTCAGCGACAGCACCCGCCTGCGTGGCTCCTATGCGCGGCAGGTCCGCTTCCCCACGCTGCGCGACCTGTACGAGGTCGACCGCGGCAACCCGGCCCTGGAGCCGGAGAAGACCGATAACTTCGAGCTCGCCCTGCAGCACGACCTCCTGGACGGCCGCTCTACCGTGGAACTGGTGCTGTACCAGGTCGACGCGGAGGACTTCATCGAGCGCGGCCCGAGCGGGTTGGCCGAGAACGTCGAGGAGACCCGCTTCCGCGGCGTGGAGCTCAACGGCCAGTACATGGCGGGCGAGAACCTGCAGCTGCGGCTGGGCTACACGTACCTCGACGCGGAAAACCGCTCGGCGGACGCCGCGACCACCGCGCTCCAGAACCGGCCGGAGCACAAGCTGAGCCTGCGCATGGACTACGATCTCGCCACCGGTACCCGCTTCTACGGCAGCTACATGCACGTGGCCGGGGCCGTGACCCTGTCACGCGACACGCCCGTGACGACGGCGGAAGTCGGGGACTACAATGTCTTCGATCTCGGCATCTCACACTCGCTCTGGAACGACCGGGTGCGGCTGCTGGGCCGGGTCGAGAATCTTTTCGACGAGGACTACCAGGAATCTTCGGCTTCCCGCAGCCCGGCCGGCGCTTCGACATCGGCGCCGAGTTCAGGCTCTAGGGAGCGGCACCCGGGGAGCTTCCGCTTGCGTTACCTGATTGGCATCGACGACACCGATAACCTCGAAAGCCGGGGCACGGGCTTTCGCGCGCGCTGCCTCGGTGCGGATCTCGCCGCGGCGGGCCTCGCCCGGGTCGACGGCGTCAGCCGCCACCAGTTGCTGGTACATCCCGATATCCCTTACACCTCGCACAACAGCGCGCTGTGCCTCGATGCCCACGTGCCGGACGGCCGCATCGACGAAGTCCGTGAGTTCTGCCGCGATTTCCTGCTGCGGGAAAGCGCGGACGGCTCGGACGCGGGTTCTGCATCGCCGCGTACGACACGCTGACGGCGCCGTACGCGCGTTCGGCGTGCGCGCCAAGCAGGAGGTGCTGGTGCGCTCGGACGCCGAGGACGTGGCTCGCGACGCCGGCGTCTTTCTCGTGGGCCTGACGGGCGATCACGGCGGCATGATCGGGGCACTCGCGAGCGTGGGCCTGCGGCGCTCGGGAACCGACGGCCGCTTCGTCTGGCTGGAGGGCGTCCGGGAGCTGTCGGGCGTGGTCCCGGCGGCCGAGCTTCTTGAGAAGACGGGCATTGACGCGATCGAGAACCTGCAGGGGCGGGCCGTCCCCGGCGCCGACCTGATTTGCGTTGAACCTTGGCCGCGTGCTGTACTCATCGCGGGGCGCGCCGTGCTGTTGGTGCAAAAACCGGAGAACGATAATGACGGCTTCGACTGGCAACTCCTCCCCCGGGAGGACATCCGGCGTTTTTGAGCCCGCGAGCGAACTGACGCTCGGGCTCCTCATGCTGCTGCTCGCGCTCGGCGCGGGCATCGTCGCGCTCGGCGAGATGTTCAGGCTGTCGCTCGGCCTGCCGGGCCACCACGGCCTGGAGGCCATGGCCCTGCTCGCGACGGCGAGGCTTTGCACCAATTACCGCTGGGCCGCCACCATTACCGCCATCAGCGCCGCCACCACGGCGGTCGCGGTGGGCGCCGGCCACGGCGGACTCGTGCCCGTGTTCTACATGCTGCCCGGTATCGTCATCGACGCGGGCGTGATGCTGGTGCCGGCCTGGCGCAGCAGTCTCTTCTGGCTGCCGCTGTTCGCCGCGTTGGGCCATGCGACCAAGCCACTGCTCAAGTGGGTTGCACTCGGCGGCACCACGCCGCACCTCGGCTCGATGTCCAACGGGCTGCCGTACCCGCTACTGACGCACCTGATGTTCGGGTTCACGGGCGCATTCGTCGCCACCTTCCTGGGCGC
This sequence comes from uncultured Gammaproteobacteria bacterium, assembly GCA_963712755.1. Classification (GTDB taxonomy): domain Bacteria; phylum Pseudomonadota; class Gammaproteobacteria; order Steroidobacterales; family Woeseiaceae; genus UBA1847. The sequence goes on from CAVQIY010000007.1 coordinate 78,613, forward strand.
CGCTGGCAGCATCACCGCCGCTGATCGCGGCGAATGATCACGCTCTTGCCAGGGCGAGGACGCTGACTTTCGGCACGCCCCGGGCAAGCAGCTCTTGCGCCAGCTGCGCGCAGGTCTCGCCCGTCGTCATCACGTCGTCGACGAGTACCACGTGACTTGCGACTATCCTGCCGCGCACTGCGAACGCGCCGGCGAGATTGCGGCGGCGCTCGCGAGCCCCGAGGCCCGACTGGTACGGCGTTCGCCGCAGCCGCCGCACGTTGCGAATGACGGGCAGGCCGGTCGCCCGCTGCAGCGGCCGGCAGAGTTCCGCCGCCTGGTTGAAGCCGCGAACGCCGTGGCGCAGCCAGTGCAGCGGTACCGGTAACAGCGCGTCGATATCGGCCGGCAGCCTGGCGGCCGCCCTGCACAGGAGTTCGCCGAGGGGCTCCGCGTACTGCAGCTTGCGATGGAATTTCAACTGCCTGACCGCCGCGTCGACCGGGAATTCGAACGCCAGCGGCGCGACGGCGGCCGCGAATGGTGGCGGCCTGACCTGGCACTCCGCGCAGCGGATGCCGAGCCCCGGCGCTGCCGCGAGCGGCCGCGCGCAACCCGGGCATTGCGTCGCGGATCCACGGCAAGTCAGCCTCGCAGCCCGGGCAGATCGCCGACTCGTAATGGCGCCGTGCGCGTTCCGCAGAAGACGCAGCATTTCGGCATCACGGCAAACTCGACTGCACGGGCCGCCGCACAGGCGAGCTGCCAGGGCGCCAGCATCATTCGCCGAACTCCCATGCGGCCAGCATCGCTGTCGGGGCGCCGCGTCGCAGCCCCCGAATCCGGGTGATTTCACCGGAAAGCGTGCTAACGTGACGCGTCCCTCGATCGCCCACATGCAATGAACGCTTTCAAGCACAGTTCCGAGCTGCGTCCCACGGACGTTCGACGGCGCTTCGACCGCGCCGCCGGCCGCTTCCACGAGGCGGACTTCGTGCACCGCGTGACCCGCGACGGCCTGCTGGAACGCCTGCGGCCCATGACCACCGCCACCAGCACCGTGATCGACCTCGGCGCCGCGACCGGGGCCGCGATCCCGTTGCTCGAGAAGCGATTCCGGGGCGCACGCGTCGTCGCGGTCGATTTCTCCGCCGCCATGCTGCAGGTCGTGCGCAGCAACGAGCGCCTGTTTTCCCGGCGTCATGCCGTGCTGGCCGATGCCCGCGCGCTGCCGTTCGCGGATGCGAGTGTCGACGTCGTCTTCTCCAACCTGATGCTGCCCTGGATCGACGACCTCGACGCGGTGTTCGCGGCGGTGGCGCGGGTGCTGCGCAAGGACGGCCTGTTCGTGTTCTCGACGCTGGGCCCGGACAGCTTCGTCGAGCTCCGCGAGGCCTGGGGCGCGGTCGACGCGCGCGAGCACGTAAACCGGTTCCCGGACATGCACGACGTCGGGGACGCGCTGGTGCGCGCCGGACTGAGAGACCCGGTGCTCGACGTCGACCGCTTGTCGGTGAGCTACCGGAGCGCCGGCGCATTGTTTCGCGACCTGACGGCGACGGGGGCGCGCAACTGCCTGCGCAACCGGCAGCGCGGGCTGATGGGCCGGGCGCGTTTTCGCCGCTTCACCGCTGCGTTTTTCGCCGCGGCGGAAGACAGCCCGCTGACGCTCGAGCTCGTCTACGGACACGGCTGGGGCAGCGACACGAACCCCCGGAGCGGCGCAGTGGCGATCGACGCCGGGAAAATTCCCTTGCGTCGGCAATGACTTGTAGGCCACGCTCGCGCGATCTCGACGGCTTGTCGGCGCGTTGCGATAAGCCGTTGTATTCTAATCGGTTTCAAAATGCCGTTTGCAGGTACAGGATTGCCTGCGCCGGCACGTTTCAGTAAACTGCCGGGGCTCTTGAGCGGGGCATCCGGCTGTCCCGAACCTCAACCTGCCACCTGACGATTCATAAATAGACTAAGAGCGCGGGCCCATGTCGGTCTGTGGAGTGGATACACAATGATTCGAAACTCGCTACTCAGCCTGCTTGGAACCTTGTGGGCCGGCGCAGCCAGCGCCGAGTGGGCCCTCAACATGCCCAGGGGCGTCACCGAGCTGAGCGCCGAAACCTACGACCTGCACATGATGGTGTTCTGGTGGTGCGTGGCCATCGGCATCGTCGTCTTCGGCGTGATGATCATCTCGCTCGTGAAGCACCGCAAGTCGAAAGGCGTGAAGCCGGCGACGTTTTCGCACAGCACGGCGGCCGAGGTCATCTGGACGATCATCCCCGTCGTCATCCTGCTGGTGATGGCAGTGCCCGCCGCCGAGACGATGATCAGGCTCGAGGATTCCCGCAATCCCGACATCTCCGTGGTGGTGACCGGCTACCAGTGGAAGTGGCATTACCGCTACCAGGACGAGGACATCGCGTTCTACTCGAGCCTGGACCGTGCCAGCGTCGAGGCCCGGCCGAAGAACTCCGGCATCGACCCGTTCGCGGTCGATAACTTCCTCCTCGAAGTCGATCGTCCGCTGGTCGTGCCCAAGGGTGCCAAGGTGCGCCTGCTGATCACGTCCAGCGACGTCATTCATTCCTGGTGGGTGCCCGACTTCGCCATCAAGAAAGACGCGGTGCCCGGCATCATCAACGAGACCTGGTTCCGCGCCGAGCAGACCGGCACCTTCCGCGGCCAGTGCACCGAGTTGTGCGGCAAGGACCACGGCTACATGCCCGTCGTCGTCGAGGTCGTCGAACCGGATGCCTACGTCGCCTGGGTCGAGGCGCACCAGCAGGGCGGCGAACGCGTCGCCACCAGCCAGTAAACGAAATTGCAAATGTGCCGCATGACGGCACGTGATCGGAGAGAAACGGTATGACAACAGCAGTCGCAGGGGCGCAGGACGCACACGACGAGCATCACGGCCCGGAGAAAGGCATCCGGCGCTGGCTGTTTACGACCAACCACAAGGACATCGGTACGCTGTACCTGGTCTTCAGCCTCGTGATGTTCTTCATCGGCGGCTCGATGGCGCTCGTCATCCGCAGCGAGCTGATGCAGCCGGGGCTGCAGTTCGTGCATCCCGAGTTCTTCAACTCGATGACCACGATGCACGCGCTGATCATGGTGTTCGGCGCCGTCATGCCGGCCTTCGTCGGGCTGGCCAACTGGATGATCCCGATGATGATCGGCGCGCCGGACATGGCGCTGCCGCGCATGAACAACTGGTCGTTCTGGATCCTCCCCGTCGCGTTCGGCATCCTGCTGTCGACGCTGTTCATGGATGGCGGTGCCCCGGCCGGCGGCTGGACCATGTACCCGCCGCTGATCCTGCAGACGGGCGACGCCTTCCCGTTCCTCATCTTCTCGGTCCACCTGATGGGCATCTCGTCGATCATGGGCGCAATCAACATCATCGTGACGATCCTCAACATGCGCGCGCCCGACATGTGGCTGCTGCGCATGCCGATCTTCGTCTGGTGCTGGCTGATCACCGCCTACCTGCTGATCGCGGTCATGCCGGTGCTGGCGGGTGCGGTCACGATGCTGCTCACGGACCAGTTCTTCGGCACCAGCTTCTTCCTCGCGGCGGGCGGCGGCGACCCGGTCATGTTCCAGCACATCTTCTGGTTCTTCGGCCACCCCGAGGTCTACATCATGATCCTGCCGGCTTTCGGCGTGGTCTCCGAGATCATCCCGACGTTCTCGCGCAAGCCGCTGTTCGGCCACGACTCGATGGTGTACGCCGCGTCCTCCATCGCGTTCCTGTCGTTCATCGTCTGGGCGCACCACATGTTCACGGTGGGCATGCCGCTGTCGGGCCAGCTGTTCTTCATGTTCGCCACCATGCTGATCGCGGTGCCGACGGGCGTGAAGGTGTTCAACTGGGTAGCAACCATGTGGCGCGGCTCCATGACGTTCGAGACGCCGATGCTGTTCGCGCTGGCGTTCGTGTTCCTGTTCACGATCGGCGGCTTCTCCGGGCTGATGCTCGCCATCGCCCCGGCCGACATCCAGTACCACGACACCTACTTCGTGGTCGCGCACTTCCACTACGTGCTCGTGCCCGGCTCGATCTTCGCGCTCATGGCCGGCGCCTACTACTGGCTGCCGAAATGGACAGGCCACATGTACAACGAATCGCTCGGCAAGCTGCACTTCTGGCTGTCGGCGATCTTCGTCAACGTCACGTTCTTCCCGATGCACTTCCTCGGGCTGGCCGGCATGCCGCGGCGCATTCCCGACTACTCGACCCAGTTCGCCGACTTCAACATGATCGCGAGTATCGGCGCGCTCGGTTTCGGCTTCGCGCAGCTTATCTTCGTCTGGGTACTGCTCACGGCGAAGAAGGGCGCCAGGGCGACCGACCGCGTATGGGAAGCCCCCAGGGGCCTCGAGTGGACGGTGCCGTCGCCGGCCCCGTATCACACCTTCGACACGCCGCCCAAGGCGCGCGTGATGCAGGAAGCCTTCGAGTGACCGATGCGCAGAACGACCGGCGCAAAGGAGTACGGCGAACGACGATCATCCTCGTCGCCGTCGCGCTGGCTTTCTATCTCGGCTTTATCCTGATCGGCGTGTTGCGCGCCTGAACCGCATGAGCGACAGCACCGACAACCAGCCTGCAAACGACAACCGCTCGCTCGTCGGCAAGCTGCTGTTGCTTGCGGTCGCGATGTTCGGTTTCGGCTACCTGCTCGTGCCGCTGTACAACGTGTTCTGCGAGATCACGGGTTTCGGTGGCCGCACCAATACCGTCGCGGTGGTGACCGAGGAAGACCCGGACTTCTCGCGCTCGATCCGCGTCGAGTTCGTGACCACGGTCAACGAGTACGCGCCCTGGGAGTTTGCCGCCGAGCGCGACAGCATGGAGGTGACGCCGGGCAAGATGTACTACGCCAACTTCACGGCGAAGAACCTCACCGGCGAGACGAAGGTCGCGCAGGCGGTGCCGAGCGTGGCGCCCATCAGCGCGTCCGGCCACTTCAAAAAGATCGAGTGTTTCTGTTTCACGAACCAGGCGTTCCAGGCGAACGAGGAACGCGCGATGCCGCTGCAGTTCATCGTCGACCCGGACCTGCCCGAGTACGTGGACACCATCACGCTGCAATACACTTTTTACGACACTGTTCGCGTCTCGGCGAACGGCGGGTCCTGAACGACAACGCATCGAGAATACGACATGGCACACGCTGAAGACCGCTATTACGTCCCCCATGGCAGCCACTGGCCGATCGTCGGCTCGGTCGGGCTGCTGTTCCTCATGGTGGGTGTCTCCAACTGGCTGAACGGCGCCGGCGCCGGCTTCTGGATCATGCTGGCCGGTGTCGCCGTGATGGTATTCATGCTCGTGGGCTGGTTCGGCACGGTCATCAGCGAGAGCCAGGGCGGATTGTACAACGACCAGGTAGACCACTCGTTCCGCATGGGCATGTTCTGGTTCATTTTTTCCGAGGTCATGTTCTTCGCGGCGTTCTTCGGTGCCCTGTTCTACGCCCGCACCATCGCGGTGCCGTGGCTCGGCGGCGACAGCAACAATTTCTTCACCAACCTGGTGCTATGGGAAGGCTACGAAGCCAGCTGGCCGACCAACGGGCCGGGCGAGGTCGGCGGGGACTTCCAGGTGATGGGACCGCTGGGCTTGCCGCTGATCAATACCGTCATCCTGCTCACGAGTTCGGTCACCGTGACGATCGCGCACCATGCGCTGATCGCGGGCCAGCGCGGCATCCTCAAGACGTTTCTCGCGATGACGTTCATTCTCGGCTTCATCTTCGTGTTCCTGCAGGCGTACGAGTACATCCACGCCTACGAGGACCTGAACCTGAAGCTGACCACCGGCATCTACGGCTCGACCTTCTTCATGCTGACCGGCTTCCACGGCATGCACGTGACGATCGGCGCGATCATGCTGCTGATCATCTGGCTGCGGGTGATGAAAGGGCACTTCACACCAACGAGCCATTTCGCCTTCGAGGCCGTGGCCTGGTACTGGCACTTCGTGGACGTCGTCTGGATCGGCCTGTATGTGTTCGTGTACTGGATGTAGGCGCGCTTCGCGAAGCGCACGCCGGTTCGCGGGCCGAGGCCCGCTCCTACAGGGCTACTGGAAGCGATGCTGCGCCTAGGCAGGTCTGCGAGCGGGGCGTTTGTCGACCGAAGTAAAGCGCAGCGCAGCGAGCCATGAGGGAGATAAATGACCCGTTCGCAGACCGGGGTCAGGGTCGCGAGGCCCGGGCTGCTATTCGCTGATCCAGCCGAGCAGATAGGCGGCGACGAGGAAGCCGACCAGGCAGACGGACAGCCCGACGCGGATTTTCAGCGACGTTAGCAACCGGGTCGAATCCGGCGAGTCCCTGTCCTTGACGAGGAAGACCAGCCCGGAAAACAGGCTGACGACGACGGCCGCCAGCAAGATCAGGATTATGGCTTTCATTTCATACCCAGTTGCACGGGATTGAGCAGTATAGCGTGGAGACCTCCCGACAGAAATCGACGCGAGGCTGGCTGCCGTATGCGCTCGGCGCCGTGCTGGTCGCCCAGTTCGTCGGCCTCGGGCTGTGGCAGGTCGGTCGTGCGCAGGAGAAGCGGGCCACGCAGCAGGCTTTCGAGCGCGAGTCGGGCTTTACCCGCTTCGTGCACGGCATGGACGTCGAGCCGTTCCAGCCGCTGTCGGCCGAGGGGACGTTCGACGCGCGGCGCCAGTTCCTGCTCGACAACATCATCGTCGACGGCCGCAACGGCCATTACGTGCTTACGGCGCTCGTGTATTCCGCGGACGAGCCGGCGCTGATCGTGAATCGCGGCTGGGTCGCGCGCTCCGCCGACGAGGTCGATCCGGCCGCGCTCGCGCTGCCCGGCGGGCGCGTGACCGTGCGCGGCCGGGCCGGCGCGCTGCCACGCGCGGGCTACCGCATGGGGGCGGCCTTCGAGGCGTCGTCGGGGTGGCCGCGGCACGCGGTATACCCGACCCTGGACGAACTGGCCGCGGTGCTCGGACGCGAGGTCCAGCCGTTCGTGCTGTTGCTGGCGCCCGGCGAGGATTACGGCCTGCTGCGGCGCTGGGAGCCTGCCGAGATCGGCCCCGGCCGACATTACGCATACGCGTTCCAGTGGTTTGCGATGGCCGTCGTGCTGGCCGCCCTGCTGGCCTGGAATTTCCGCAAGCGAGGATACCGGACGTGAGTGATTCGCAACGCAAGAAGGGGCGCCTGCAGTTTTTCCTGGTCGCGGCCCTGTTTTTCGGCCCACTGCTGGTTGCCGCGTGGCTCTATTACGGCGGCGACGCGCTGCAGCCCGAGGAGCGTGCCAATCACGGTGCGCTGCTCGAGCCGATCGTCAGCCTCGTCGACGCGGTGCCCGGCTCCGCGCTTCACGAGGGCCGTACATGGCGGCTGCTGTACGCCGAAGACGGCGAATGCGGCGAGACCTGCCGCAAGGCGCTGTATATGCTGCGCCAGTCCCGGCTCATGCTGGGCAAGGAAATGGACCGGGTCGAGCGCGTGTTCTTGCATGGCGCCGAGCCTCCCGATACCCTCCTCGGTGCCGAAGAGCACCAGGGGCTCGTGGCCCTGCACGATCCGGCGTTGCGCGCCGTGCTCGATGCGAGGAGACCCGCGACCCTGCCGGCAGGCGGTTTCTTCCTTATAGATCCGCACGGCAACCTGGTGCTGTATTTCAGCCCCGACATTTCGCCGCGAGACATGGTCGATGACATCAAGCGTCTGCTGAAGCTGTCGCGTATCGGCTGAGCGAGGAAACGATTTTGAGTGCAAACATTGAAAGACTGACGGACTGGCGCGACTACTACGAACTGACGAAACCCCGCGTCGTCATGCTGATCGTATTCACGGCGGTCGTCGGGATGTTCCTCGCCGTGCCGGGCTGGCCCGGCGCCTCGGCACTGCTGTTCGGCACGCTCGGCATCGGCATGGCCGCTTCCGCCGCGGCCGTCTTCAATCACGTGCTGGATGCCCGCATCGACATCCACATGTTGCGTACGCGCGGCCGGCCGCTGCCCGAGGGGCGCGTCAGCGAAAGCAGCGCACTCGCGTTCGCGTCGGCGATCTGCGTACTGTCGATGATCGTGCTCTGGTTCCTCGTCAACCCGCTGACCGCGGTGCTGACCTTCAGCTCCCTGATCGGCTACGCCGTGATCTACACCGTCTACCTGAAAAGGGCGACGCCGCAGAATATCGTCATCGGCGGCGCCGCCGGCGCGGCGCCGCCGGTGCTCGGCTGGGCTGCGGTGACGGGCGAGATCACCAGCAGCGCGTTATTGCTGTTCCTGATCGTCTTCGTCTGGACGCCGCCGCATTTCTGGGCGCTCGCGATCGCGAGAAAAGACGAGTACGCGAAGGTCGGCATCCCGATGCTGCCGGTCACGCACGGCGAAGGCTACACGCGCCTGCACATCCTGCTCTACACGATACTGCTGGTCGTGATCACGATCATCCCGTATCTCACGGGGATGAGCGGTCTGATCTACCTGCTCACGGCCCTGTCGCTCGGCGCCGTGTTCCTGAATTACGCGATCCGCATGCTGCGCGACAGGGATGACGTCGAGCTGCCGATGCGTACGTTCAGGTTCTCGATCACCTACCTCTCGCTACTGTTCGCGGCGCTGCTCGTCGACCACTACTTCCTGCTGCAGCTCAGCATCTAGTGTCCTGTTTGCCTGATTCGTCAACGTTAACGAATCAGGCAAACAGGACACTAGCGCGGCCGGCTGCGCTGCGTCAGAACCAGCGCCACGCCGCCGAGCGTTGCGACGCAGGCGACGAGGAGCCGCGGCGTGACGGCTTCCGACAACAGTATGACGCCGCCGATGGCCGCGAGGACGGGCACCGAGAGCTGCACCGTCGCGGCAGCCGTGCCCGTCAGGCCGCGCAGCGCGGCATACCAGATCACGTAACCGATTCCCGACGCCACTGCGCCCGACGCGATGGCGTAGCCGGCACCCGCCGCGGTCACCGCGAACTCGCCGGCGAAGGCCAGGCTCGTCGCGACCACCAGCGGTACCGCGTACAGGAAGTTGTGCGCCGTCGCCTCGATGGGGTCGGCTGCCGACCGCCCCACGAGCGAATACGCGCCCCAGGAAACACCGGCGACGGCCATCAGGGCGGCGCCCAGCGGATCCGGCGCCGTCAGGCCTGGTGACACCAGGTAAACCAGTCCGCCGATGGCGATGACCAGGCCGGCCCACGAGAGCGGCGGGAACTGCTCGCCGGCGCGCAGCGCGACGGTGAACATCGTCAGTTGCACGGCGCCGAACAGGATCAGCGCCCCCGTGCCCGCGCTCAGCGACAGGTAGGCGAAGGCGAAGAACACCATGTACAGGTACAGGGCGAGCACGGAACGCCCGTTCGGCCGCGCCGAGACCGGCCTGCGCCTCGCCAGCAGGATGCCGGCGAGCAGGAGCGCCCCGGCGATGGTGCGCACCGTGGCGAAACTGGCAGCGTCGATGAGCCCCGCACCCAGCGCCAGCCGGCACAGCACCGAGTTGGCGGCAAAGGCGACCATGGCGGCCGCCGTCAGGAACAGCGTGTTTGCTTTCATGGGATGCGCGGCTTTTCTTCAAGAATAGCAGGACACGTCCTTGCCCGGGGGGCGGGCTGCCGCTATACACTCTGCGGTGCCATGAGCGATCCCCATCAAACCGAGGTCTTCGAGCGCGTCGTGCGGCCGCATTTCGACCGCCTGTACCGGCTGGCGTGGCGGCTCACGGGCGCCAAGGCCGAGGCCGAGGACCTGTTCCAGGAGCTGCTGGTAAAGGCCTTCGGCATGCTCGACGAGCTGGTGCACATCGAGGAACCGGCCTCGTGGCTGTCGCGCGTGATGTACAACCTGTTCGTCGACCAGCACCGGCGCTTCGCGCGCCAGCGCATGCATCTCGTCGACGAGGGGCACCTCCCGGGCGAAGGGCTCGCGGACCTGCCCGGCGACTTCGACCCCGTGGCAGACAGCGAGCGCCAGGAGCGCATCCGGCACCTGGATGCGGCATTGCAGCAACTCAGCGAGGAGCACCGCGTGGTCGTGCTGCTGCACGACACGGAGGGGTATAAGCTGGAGGAGATCGAGGGTATGACGGGCATCCCGGTCGGCACCATCAAGTCCCGGCTGCACCGTGCCCGAAGCCGATTACGTCAAATCCTTCAAGAAGATGGAACCATTTCCTGACATCGAGCGTGTATAAGCACAGACAGGAACGAAGCCATGAACGACACACGAATCACGGAGGAGCAGGCGCTCCTCGACTTATTGAAGGACTACCCGGCACCGCAGGCGGAAGCAGGGTTCTACGATCGGGCGCTCGTGCGCGCCGTTCACAGGGGCTCCCGGCGGCAGCGCAACCGCTGGATGCTGGCCGGATTCGGCTCGGCGATCGCGGCCGGCCTCGCCATCTGGGTGATCACGGCGGTGCTCATGACGACGCCGCAGCTGCCGGACGCAGCGCCGGCGATTCCCGGCGTGACCATCGCGATGGAGCAGGAGCACACGGTGCGTCTCGTGTTCTCGTCCGCGGAAGCGCTGGATTCGGCGACGCTCACGGTCTCGCTGCCGGACGGTATCGAGCTGGCGGGTTTCCCGGGGCAGCGCGAAATCACCTGGGAGACGAGCCTCCAGGAAGGCAGGAACCTGCTGCCGCTGACGCTCATCGCACTGACGCCGGCGGGCGGGGAAGTACTGGCCCGCCTCGAACACAACAACCGCGACCGGACGTTCCGTTTGCGGGTGGACGTTTCCTGATTCAGGGCCGGACCGGACGTCCGGGGAACATTGACGGAGTATTGCCATGAAACCTTTCAACCTGTTTGTCGCGGTGCTGGTGCTGACCTGCTTCGCATTCATGCCGGTCGCCGCACGCGCCGACGACGACCTGGACGATCTCGACGTCATGATGGAGGTCCTCGATGACGATACCGACCTCGATGACGACATCGCCGAAATGGCCGAGATGCGGGGCCCGGAGGACGACGACGAGGACGAGTGGGAAGACGAGTCCGAGGACGAGCAGGAGTCCGAAGACGAGTCCGGGGACAAAGACGAATCCGAAGACGAATCCGAAGAAGACGACGACTTCGGTGATGACGAGCCCGGTGACGACGACGGCGCGGACTTCGAAGACGGCATGGACGACGACTTCGAAAGCGACGACGAGATCGATGACCTCGACGAGATCGATGACGACGACCATGATCACGAGGAAGGCGAAGACATCGAGGACGACGAGTTCGACGACGAGGACGAGATGGACGACGACCTCGACGACGATGACGGAAGCGAGGACGACGACCCCACGGACGACTAGGGCCGGTGCCATTGCCTCCCGCCTGGCTTGATCCGGGCGCACTCCGCAGCGATCCCCCTGGACGGTTTCCGTCCAGGGGGATTTTCTTGCGCTACGTCATAGTTTTCTTTTCGAATATCGGGCATTTTGCGATCTGACATAATGACATAACGCCCCACGGGAACTCCGCAAATTAGCGCCGCACAGCGACAACCTCGAATCCGCCCAAGGCTGCGGGCAATGGCCGCCGCCCTCGCGCTCGCCGGCCTGTTGGCAGGTGGCACGGCCACGGCCATGAGTGCCGAAGAGCTCTTCCAGGACGGCAACCGCCTGTTCCGCGACGATCTTTACTGGGCCGCGCTGCTGCGTTACGAGCAGGCCGCCGAGGCGGGGCTGGATACCGCCCTCTTGCACTACAACACGGGTGTCGCGCACTACAAGGCGGGCCAGCACATCCGCGCACGCGAGTCGCTGCAAAAAGCGACACGTTCGTCGTCCCTGCGGCAACTCGCGTACTACAACCTGGGCCTGAACGCGTTTGCCGCGGGCGACAGCGACGAGGCGCTGCAGTGGTTCCGCAATGCCCGCGACCAGGGCGACAGCGAGGAGATATCGGCCCTCGCCAGCACTGCGATCGCGCGTATCCGTCGCGGCCAGGTCGAAGAAGACCCCGTCTACCAGCAAGCGGTGAAGGCGCGCAAGGAACGGGATATTTTCGATTTCAGCTACTTCGCCAGCGTCGGCTACGGCAGCGACAGCAACGTCTTCCGGTCGCCGGCCGAGCCCTACATCGACTTCGCCAACCCGAACCTGCCGCTCATCGTGCCGGAGGTCCAGACCGGCAGTTACCTGCCGTACGACCTGGGCGCGAAGTACATGATCAATACCTACCGGTTCGAAGGCTTCTACGCGGCTTACCGGGCCAGCGGCGAGTACTACGAGGACCGCAACCAGAGCGACGCGGACGAGTTCCGCCACGAACTGCGCGTCGGCAACGAGTACCTCCGCAGCGAGGAAGACCGCAAGCGCGAGGTCTACGGCGCCTTCCGCATCGCACAGCGCGACGGCGTCTATTACGATCCCGACACCGGGGCCCCGCGCGCGGTCAACGGCGTCGACATCGGCGACCGCATGAACTACACGCGCTACGGGCCGGACCTGCGCCTGCGCCAGCGCTGGGGCAAGCTGGCCGTCGGGCTGGTCGCCAAAGGCTACCTGTACGATTACGAAGAAGTCGACATCGTGCCGTCGTACGACCACGAATATTTCCTCTTCAGCCTGCACACGCAGTACTCGTTCACGAGCACCTCGCTCCTGCGCGTCACGGCGGAGAAATTCAGCCGGCGTTACAGCGACCGTCCGTCCTACGGCCTGGACGGCAGCCAGGCGATCGGCAACCCGGGCGTTCGTTACGACTACCTCGGGCTGTCGCTGCTCGCGAGGCAGCGGCTGACGAAGACCATGTGGGTGGGGTTCGAGTACGAACGCGTGGATCGCGAGGACCGCTACGTGGGCTACAACAACTACGTCCGCGATCACTACGAGTTCGAGTTCCACTGGTCGCCCGGAGCCCGCTTCGACTTCGAAATCTCCGGCTACTATCGCAATTACAACTACGAGAACGCGTTCGCGTTCAACAACCCGGCGCTGCCGACCAAGACGCTCGAGACGGCCAGGGGCGATGCGACGATCAGCTACCGGATTACGCCGCGGCTCAGCGTCGCCCTGCAAGGGCGCTTCGACGACTTCGTCTCCAACGATTCCCGTATCCAGTACGAGCGCGGCCGTTACTCGCTGAGCTTCGCCTGGCGCCAGGACTAGCCGCCAGCCAGGGGCCCGAATCCGCGCGCAATCCTGCTAAACTTGCGCGCTTCATGGACGTCACCCCGATTCTCGAATCCCTGAACGACGCGCAACGGCAGGCCGTCACGGCGCCGGCGCAGCCGACGCTCGTGATCGCCGGGGCCGGCAGCGGCAAGACGCGCGTGCTCGTGCACAGGGCGGCCTGGCTGATCGACGTCGAGGGCGTATCCCCGCAGGGCCTGCTCGCCGTGACCTTCACCAACAAGGCGGCCGCGGAGATGCGCGGGCGCATCGAGGCGCTGCTCGGCATCCCCGTGAGCCACCTCTGGATCGGCACCTTTCACGGCCTCGCGCACCGCCTGCTGCGGCGCCACTGGCGAGAGGCCAAGCTGCCGCAGAATTTCCAGATCATCGACTCGGACGACCAGCTGCGCCTCATCAAGCGCCTGCTCAAGAGCCTCGAGATCGACGACAGCCGCTGGGTCCCGAGGGAGATCCAGTGGTTCATCAATGCACAGAAAGACGAGGGCCTGCGGCCGCAGCATCTCGATGACGAGCGGGACCCGAACCGCCGCCAGATGATCAGCCTTTACGCCGCGTACGAGGAAGTCTGCGAGCGCGGCGGCCTCGTCGATTTCGCGGAACTGCTGTTGCGGGCACACGAACTGTGGCGCGACAACCCCGACCTGCTGGCTCATTACCAGCAGCGTTTCGGGCACCTGCTCGTCGATGAATTCCAGGACACCAACGCGATCCAGTACGCATGGCTGCGGCTGCTGGCGGGCGACAACGCGGCCATCCCCTTCGTCGTCGGTGACGACGACCAGTCGATCTACCGCTGGCGGGGCGCGCGCGTCGAGCACATCCATCGCTTCCAGCGCGACTTCCCCAACGCAAACGTGGTGAAGCTGGAGCAGAACTACCGCTCCACGGCCACGATCCTCAATGCTGCCAACGCGGTCATCGCGAACAACGCCGAACGCATGGGCAAGAACCTGTGGACCGAGGGCGCCATGGGCGAACCCATCCGGCTCTACGCCGCGTACAACGAGCGCGACGAAGCGGACTTCGTCATCGGTCGCCTGCGCGACTGGATAGACCAGGGCAACGCGCGCGCCGACGCCGCGGTGCTGTACCGCTCCAACGCCCAGTCCCGCGTGCTCGAGGAAGGCCTCATCAATGCCGGCATACCGTACCGGGTCTATGGTGGCCTGCGATTTTTCGAACGCGCGGAGATCAAGGACGCGCTCGCCTACCTGCGGCTCATCTCGCATCGCGAGGACGACGCGTCGTTCGAACGCATCGTCAACCGGCCGACGCGCGGCATCGGTGCCCGCACCGTCGACATCATGCGCGCCTATGCGCGCGCCAACAGCTGCACGATGTGGCGCGCCGCCGGCGCGGTTGCGAGTGACGAGCTGGCGGGGCGTGCCGCCAATGCGGTGCTGGCCTTCATGAACCTGATCGAGCGCATGGCGCGCGAGACGACCGGGCTCGACCTGCAGGACAAGGTCGATCACGTGATCCACGCCAGCGGGCTCGTGGATATGTTCAGGAACGACAAGGGCGAACGCGGCGAGACCAAGCTCGAGAACCTCATGGAACTGGTCAGCGCGGCGAAGAGCTTCGAGCCGGACCCGGCAGAGGAGATGTCGCCGCTCGACGAGTTCCTGTCCCATGCGGCGCTCGAGGCGGGCGAGGGCCAGGCCGAGGCCTGGGAAGACTGCGTGCAGCTGATGACGATGCACTCGGCGAAAGGCCTCGAGTTCCCCCTCGTGTTCCTGTCCGGCATGGAGGACGGGTTGTTCCCGCACCAGCGTTCGATCGCGGACCCGAACGGCCTGGAGGAAGAGCGACGCCTCTGCTACGTCGGCATCACGCGTGCGAAACAGACCCTGTACGTCACCTACGCCGAGCAGCGGCGCCTCCACGGCATGGACAGTTTCTCGCAGCCGTCGCGCTTCATTGCCGAGATCCCGGACGAGTACCTGGAGGAGATCCGGCCGCGTGTCCAGGTATCGCGGCCGCTGCGCCTGCAGCGGTCCGGGACCGCAGGCTCACCCGCGCGGCCCTCCGACTCAGGGATGGGGGTGCGGCTGGGCCAGCGCGTCCGCCACGGCAAGTTCGGCGACGGCGTGATCCTCAATTACGAAGGGCAGGGTGCGCACGCCCGGGTCGAGGTCAATTTTGAGACGGCCGGCACAAAATGGCTGGTTCTGTCCTATGCCAATCTCGATCTGATGTAGACTTACGCCCCTGCTGCGACACGTTGCGTCGCGCCGAAAACCTGTAGACAACAATGAAGATTCTAATACTGGGTGCAGGTCAGGTTGGTTCTTCCGCCGCTTACCACCTGTCGCGCGAAGAGGCGAACGACGTGACCGTCGTCGACGTTCGTGCCGACGTGCTGCGCGAACTGCAGGACCGGCTGGACATCCGCACGGTCGTCGGGCACGCCGCCTACCCGGAGGTGCTCGAGCGCGCCGGCGCCAACGACGCGGACATCGTCGTCGCCCTGACGGACATGGACGAGATCAACATGGTCGCCTGCCAGGTCGCGTACACGCTGTTTCACACGCCGACCAAGATCGCGCGTATCCGCTCGGCCGAGTACATGAACTCGTCGCGGCTGTTCGCGCAGGACGCCATTCCCATCGACGTCGGCATCAGCCCCGAACAGCTGGTGTGCGAATACGTCGAGCAGCTCATCCTCTACCCGGGCGCCTCGCAGGTGCTCGACTTCGCCGGCGGCCGCGCGCGGCTCGTCGGCGTGATTGCCGATCGCGACGGCCTCCTCGTCGGCCAGCGCATCGCGACGCTCAGGGACCACGTGCCCAACACGGAGGGCCGCATCGCCGCCATCTACCGGCATGGCAAGGCCATGCTGCCGGACGGCGAAACGGTGATCCAGGACGGCGACGAGGTCTTTTTCATCGCCGACCGCAAGGATATCCGCGTGTTCATGAGCGAGATGCGGCGCCTCGAGGAACCGGTCCGCCGGGTCGTGATCGCGGGTGGCGGCAACATCGGCGTGCGGCTCGCGCTGGCGCTCGAACAGACCAACCAGGTCAAGATCATCGAGCGCGACCAGGCCCGGGCACGGGTCATCTCGGAGCGGCTCAATCGCGCCATCGTGCTCGTCGGCGACGCCGCCGACGAAGAGCTGCTGCTGGAAGAGAACGTGGACAACGTCGACGTGTTCTGCGCGCTCACCAACTCCGAGGAAGCGAACATCCTCAGCTCGATGCTGGCGAAACGCCTCGGCGCCCACAAGGTGATGGCGCTGATCAACCGCGCGTCCTACGTCGACCTGGTGGAGGCCGGCAGCATCGACATCGCCATCTCGCCGCAGCAGGTCACGATCGGCTCGCTGCTCGCGCACGTCCGCCGCGGCGACGTCGTCAAGGTCCATTCGCTGCGCCGCGGCGCCGCCGAAGCCATCGAGGCCATCGCACACGGCACGGAACAGGAGTCGCAGGTCGTCGGCCGCAGGATCGAGGATATCGAGCTGCCGAAGGGCACCGCGATCGTCGCGCTGGTGCGCAACGACAAGGTCATCATCGCGCACCACGACACCGTTATCGAAACCGACGACCACGTCATTCTCTTCATGACCGATCGACGCAAGATCGAGCGCCTCGAGCAGCTGTTCCAGGTCGGCGTCACCTTCGTCTAGGTATCCGGGCGCGGCATGAACTGGTCCGTCGTACAACGCATTCTCGGGCTGCTGCTGATGATGTTCAGCCTGACGATGCTGCCGCCGATCCTGTTCAGCGTGCTGTACGCGGACGGCGCGTGGCTGCCGTTCGTCGAGGGCTTCGCGCTGACGCTGGCCGCGGGCGTGGTGTGCTGGCTGCCGGTGCGCCGCGAGCGCAGGGAACTGCGGTTGCGCGACGGCTTCCTCGTGGTGGCCTCCTTCTGGACGGTCCTCGGCACCTTCGGTGCGGCGCCGCTGTATTTCGCAGACAGCCTGTCGATGTCGATCACGGACGCGGTCTTCGAGTCGATATCGGGCCTGACCACCACGGGAGCGACGGTACTCACCGGGCTCGATGCACTGCCGAAGTCGATTCTCTATTACCGCCAGCAGCTGCAGTGGCTCGGCGGCATGGGCATCATCGTGCTGGCGGTCGCCGTGCTGCCGATGCTCGGGGTCGGCGGCATGCAGCTGTATCGCGCGGAGACGCCGGGGCCGGTCAAGGACACCAAGCTGACGCCGCGCATCACCGAGACCGCGAAGGCCCTCTGGTACGTCTACCTCGGCTTCACGATCGCCTGTTTCGTCTTCTACATGCTGGCCGGCATGGGCTGGTTCGATGCCCTGTGTCACGCTTTTTCCACGGTCGCCATCGGCGGTTTCTCGACGCACGACCTGAGCATCGGGTACTTCGACAGCGCCGCGGTCGACCTCGTCGCGATCGTGTTCATGTTCTTCGCCGGCATCAATTTCTCGCTGCACTTCTACGCGTGGCGATACGCGTCCGTCAGGCATTACTCCCGGGATCCCGAGTTCCGCGCCTACGCTTTCATGCTGCTGATCATCTCGTCGCTGGTCATCGCCGCACTGCTGTATTTCGACACGTTCGGGAACGCCGGCGACGGCATCGTCAACGGGCTTTTCCAGGCAGTGTCCATCGCCACGACCACCGGCTTCACGACGTCCGACTTTTCCGCGTGGCCCACGGCCATCCCGGTGCTGCTGATATTCGCGAGCTTTATCGGCGGATCGGCCGGTTCCACGGCCGGCGGCATCAAGGTCATTCGCTGGCTGCTGGTTTACAAGCAGGGCGTCCGCGAAATCGTGCGGCTCGTGCATCCGTCGGCCGAGATCCCCGTCAAACTCGGCAACAAGGCGGTCCCGTACCGGGTCGTGGACGCCGTATGGGGTTTCTTCTCGATCTACGTGATCGTCTTCGCGGCGATGATGCTCGCGATGATGGCCACGGGACTCGACCAGGTAACGGCTTTTTCGGCCGTCGCGGCAACGCTCAACAACCTCGGCCCCGGGCTCGGCGACGTCTCGAAGGGGTTCATGACGGTATCCGATATCGGTAAATGGATCGCGATCGTCGGCATGCTGCTCGGGCGCCTCGAAATCTTCACGCTGCTCGTACTCATCACGCCGACGTTCTGGCGGCGCTGAGCCTTGAACGGCGCATCGGCCCGGCATCGCGTCCTCGACGCCCTCGACAGGATCAGCATCGTCGCCGGCCGGATTACGTCCTGGCTGACGCTGGTCATGGTAATCGTGACCGTCGTCATCGTCGTCATGCGTTACGTGTTCGATGCCGGGGCGGTCTGGCTGCAGGAGTCGGTCGTGTGGATGCACGCGGTGGTGTTCATGGTCGGCGCGGCATACACCCTGCAACAGGACGACCACGTCCGGGTCGACATCTTCTATCGCGACATGAGCCGGCGGCGCCGCGCATGGGTCGACCTGCTCGGCACGCTGCTGTTCCTGCTGCCGCTGTGTGCGTTCCTCGGCTACAAGTCCTGGGATTTCGTGGCGGCCTCCTGGCAGGTCGCCGAGTCGTCCCGCGAACCCGGCGGCATGCCGTACCCGTTCGTGCCCCTGCTCAAGTCGGTCCTGCTGGTCATGCCGCTGCTGCTGTCGGTGCAGGGCGCGGCGCTGCTGATCCGGTCACTGCAGATCATCCGGGGACGCACCTGATGGAGTGGATGGCACTGCTGCTGTTCGGCAGCGTGATCCTGACGCTGCTCGCCGGTTTCCCGGTCGCGTTCACGCTCGGCGGGACCGCGCTGGCGTTCGCGGCGGTGGGCGCCGCCACGGGCACGTTCAACGATGCCCTGCTGTCCAGCCTGCCCAACCGGGTGTTCGGCATCATGGGCAACGAAACGCTCGTCGCCGTGCCGTTGTTCGTCTTCATGGGCGTCACGCTCGAGCGCGCACGCATTGCCGAGGAGCTGCTCGACACGCTCAGCCGGGTGTTCGGCAGCCTGCGCGGCGGGCTCGGCATCTCGGTAACGCTCGTCGGCATGCTGCTGGCGGCGAGCACCGGTATCGTCGGGGCGACCGTGGTGACGATGGGCCTGTTGTCGTTGCCGACCATGCTGCGGCGCGGCTACTCGCCCGAGGTGGCCACCGGCACGATCTGTGCCTCGGGAACGCTCGGCCAGATCATCCCGCCGTCGATCATCCTGGTGATGCTCGGCGACGTGATGTCGAGCGCCTACCAGCAGGCACAGCTCGAGATGGGCATTTTCTCGCCGAAGACGGTATCGGTCGGCGACCTGTTCGCCGGCGCGCTGATCCCGGGCCTGTTGCTCGTCGTTCTCTACGTGCTCTACCTGCTGGGCGCAGCGTTCTTCAGGCCCGAAGTGATGCCCGCCTACGAGCGCGGTGACGACGATGCGGTTTCTATCCTGCAGATCCTGCATGCGCTGTTTCCGCCGCTGGCGCTCATTTTCGCGGTACTCGGCTCGATCCTCGCCGGCCTCGCAACGCCGACGGAGGCGGCGGGCGTCGGCGGCATGGGTGCGCTGCTGCTGGCCCTGGCACGGCGCGAGATCGATCTCACGCGCCTGCGCGACATCATGCAGGCAACGCTGAAGATCAGCAGCATGGTGTTCCTGATTCTCATCGGCGCCTCGCTGTTCTCGCTGGTATTCCGCGGCTTCGGCGGCGACGACGGCGTGCACGCGATTCTCGAGGCGCTGCCCGGCGGCGTCGTGGGCGCCGTGGTCGTCGTGATGCTCGTGATGTTCTTGCTCGGCTTCGTGCTCGATTTCATCGAGATCACCTTCGTGGTCGTGCCGATCGTCGGGCCCGTGCTGCTCGCCATGGGGCTGGACCCCGTGTGGCTCGGCGTGATGATCGCGATCAACCTGCAGACGTCGTTCCTGACGCCGCCCTTCGGTTTCGCGCTGTTCTACCTGCGGGGCGTGGCGCCGCCTGCGGTCACTACACAACAGATCTACCGCGGCGTGGTGCCGTTCATCGCGATCCAGCTGGGCGCGCTGCTCTTGATCGCGCTGTTTCCCGCGCTCGTCACCTGGCTGCCCGGCAAGATCTACGGCAATTGATCGTCCCGGATCGCGGTTCGGGAACCGCTCCTACAGGATGCTACCCCGCCCCTTGTAGGAGCGGGCCTCGGCCCGCGATCGATATCGGCCTAGAACCCATCGCGGTTCGAGAACCGCTCCTACAGGATGCCACCCGGACCCCTGCAGGAGCGGGCCTGGGCCCGCGATCGATATCGGCCTCGAACCCATCGCGGTTCGAGAACCGCTGCTACAGGATGCTACCCCGCCCCTTGTAGGAGCGGGCCTGGGCCCGCGATCGATATCGGCCTCGAACCATCGCGGTTCGAGAACCGCTCCTACAGGATGCTGCCCAGGCCCCTGTAGCAGCGGGCCTCGGCCCGCGATCCTGCTTTCAGCGGCGCGTTGCGAGAAACGCCTGCTCCGTGATCCGCTGGTTCGGAATCGATTGTGCGAGGAACGACGACCACGACTCGTGGATCTTCGCCGCCATGGGATCGCTGGCAACCATCTCCGCCACGATGTCCTGCGCGATCGACTTGAGGTACTGCAGCACCTCGTCCGGGAATTGCCGTAGTTCGACGTCCGGGTCCGCCATGAGCTGCTCCAGCGCCACGGCGTTGCCGTGCGTGTACTCGGCCTGCATGTCGGTGGTGATTGCCTGGCAGGAAATCTCGATGATCGCCTGCAGGTCCGGCGGCAGGGAGTCCCAGGCCTGGCGATTGACGTAGGCCTGCAACGCGGGCGCGGGCTCCTGCCAGCCGGGGTAGTAGTAGTACTTGGCGACGGTGTGCAGGCCGAGCGTGATGTCGTTGTAAGGGCCGACCCACTCGGTCGCGTCGATGGCGCCGGTCTGCAGCGAGGTGAAGATTTCCGACGCCGGCAGCGTTACCGGGGTGCCGCCGGCGCGGCGCAGCACTTCGCCGCCGAGGCCGGGGATACGCATCTTGAGTCCCTTGAGGTCGGCGATCGAGTTGATCTCCTTGTTGAACCAGCCGCCCATCTGCACGCCGGTGTTGCCGCAGGGGAACGGCACGAGGTTGAACGGCTCGTAGAGTTCGCGCCAGAGGTCGAGCCCGCCGCCGTAGTACAACCAGGCATTCATCTCCATGAAAGTCATGCCGAACGGCAGGGCGGTCATGAACTGTGCCGCCGGGACCTTGCCCTTGTGGTAGTAGGACGCGTCGTGGCCCATCTCCACCGTGCCGCGGCTTGCCGCGTCGAAAGCCTCGAACGCGGGCACCAGTTCACCCGCCGCGTACACCTTGATCGTCAGCCTCCCCCCGGACGCCCGCTCGATGCGGTCGACGAGATTGTTGACGGCGATGCCGAGCCCCGGGTACTTCGGCGGCCACGCGGTCGCGATGGACCATTCGAAGGTCTCGCCGGGACGCGCTGCCGGCGCTGCGGCGCCGCCGTCCCGTTTCGAGCATGCCGCGAGCCCGGCCGCAGCCGCCAGGCCGCCTACGAATTGTCGTCTCTTCATCGCTCACACCGTGCAGGAGGTCAAAACAGCCGCTAGTGTAGGCGGCGATCCGCTGCGGCGCCAGTAACCCACATCTTGGCTGGATTGTCTTTTTTTTGAACATGATTTCCCACTTTATTGGTTTTGAATATCAAGTGGTTTTTTCGGATTATTTGTCGGGTTATTTTACGCAAGAAGTGGGTCCCGATCTTTCGACCGGGACCCGTCCTTCCCTGGTCCGGCCGGCGGGGCGCTTGACCGGAGCGCCATCCATGGCCGCCCGACACGCCTGGCACAGTGGGGCACCGGTGCCGGCGTACCCGCCGGCCGGTTCGACAATGTCGCACGCTCGCGGCGGCGCTATGGCCTTTGTTACTCGCAGATGCATTAATAAAGGTCCCGGTGACACGGAAAACTGTCGGGATGGCGGACAAATGATCGGCTTGTTACAACGCGTCACGAGTGCCAGGGTCGACGTGGGCGGCGAGACCGTCGGGGAGATCGGCCGCGGCCTGCTCGTGCTGGTGGCGGTGCACCGCGACGACGGCGAGCACGATATCGCCCGCCTCGCGGAACGAATTCTCTCCTACCGGGTCTTCCCCGACGAGGAAGGCCGCATGAACAGGAGCGTGCTCGACGAGTCGGGCGGCCTGCTGCTGGTCCCGCAGTTCACGCTGGCGGCGGACACGAAGAAAGGCACGCGGGCGAGTTTCACGCGGGCCGCGCCGCCCGCGAAGGGCGCGGCGTACTTCGGGCAACTGGTCGACGCCTGCCGCGAACGGCTCGACGTCGTGGAGACCGGCCGTTTCGGGGCACATATGCAGGTTACCCTGGTCAATGACGGCCCGGTTACGTTCTGGCTCGAAAGCTGACCCCCCGGTTCCGTGATTTTGGTACGGTTTTATTGCCAATTCATCGGTATCATGAACATAATTCGCGCCCGGTTCCGGCCGGGCCTTCGAGAGGATCAGGGGCGCTGCCCCGGGAGTTACGGATGTTTGCCAACATTAGCTGGCCACAGCTATTGATCATCCTGGTTATCGTGCTCGCCATCTTCGGCACGAAGCGTCTGCGCACCCTGGGTTCCGACCTGGGAAGTGCAGTCAAGGGTTTTCGCGGCGCGATGAAAGAGGCGGAAGAGGAAAAAGACAAGCTCCAGGATGACTCCAAGGAAGACGCCAACTTCGAAAACACGCCGGTCGACGAGCCCCGCAAGAACAGCTGATTGAGCTAGCCCCATGTCCGGCGTCGGCTTTTTCGAACTCGTGATTCTGTTCATGATCGGGCTGGTCGTGCTCGGGCCGCAACGTTTGCCGAAGGTCGCCAATCAACTCGGCACGTGGATCGGCCAGGCGCGGCGGATGACCCGCGTCATGAAACGCCAGCTCGAGGACGAGCTGGATCTCGGCGACAATTTCAAAAGCCTGAAGAATCTCGGCGACGAGCTGAAGGACGATCTCACGATCGGGCCCGCGGCAGCACACGTGCCGCACGATGACGACACCTACTCACCGCTGCACCAGAAGGGCGCCGGTCCCTCCGTGGCAGCCATGAAAGTCGAGGAGGAGGCGGAAGGCGACACGGCCGAAGCGGCGCCGGTCGACGAGGGGGACGCTGAAGAACAGGCGCAAGAGAAGCCGGCGTGAGCGACGAGCCCGGCAACAAGGACGCCAGCGAGCAGGAGGAACAGCTCGCCGAGGGAACGCTGCTTTCCCATCTCATCGAGTTGCGCACACGACTGATCAGGATCTCGATCGCGGTCGTGGGGGTGTTCGTCGTCCTGCTGCCGTTTTCACAAAAGATTTTCGTGATCGTATCGAAGCCGCTGGTCGACGTCCTGCCGGGGCAGAAGATGATCGCAACCGCCGTCGCATCGCCCCTGCTGACCCCGTTCAAGCTCACCTTTTTCGTTGCCCTGTTCGTTGCCATGCCCGTCGTGCTCTACCAGTTGTGGGCGTTCGTGGCGCCGGGCCTGTACAAGAAAGAAAAACGCTTCGCGTTTCCGTTGCTCGGTTCCAGCATCGTTCTGTTCTATGCCGGCATCGCGTTCGCCTACTTCGTCGTATTCGAGCTGGTATTCGGTTTCTTCGCGTCGGTCACGCCGCAGAGCGTGGAGATGATGACCGACATCGCCGCCTACCTCGACTTCATCACCAAGATCTTCCTGGCGTTCGGCCTCGCCTTCGAGGTCCCGGTCGCCACGGTGCTGATCGTCTGGACCGGCCTGACGACCCCGGAGAAGCTGGGCAAGGCGCGGCCGTACGTGTTCCTCATGGCCTTCGTCGTCGGCATGTTCCTGACGCCGCCGGACGTGATCAGCCAGACGCTGCTGGCCGTGCCGGTATACCTGCTTTACGAGCTGGGCATATTGATGTCGAAGCTGTTCGTGCGGCAACGCCGCAGCAAGCCTGACGAGGCCGTTGCGGCGGAGGACTGAGGCGCCGCGGCGGCTCCGGACGGGTGGCATTGCGTTACCGATTTGTGTACTTTGCCTAACCCGTTACAGCACCCGCGCTGCCGCATGGAGAGCGCCGGGTAGCGAAGAGAAACCACACTATGACAAAACCGACGGTGCCAGCGGCCGGGGACGACGTTTTCGGCCATCCACGGGGGCTCATGACCCTGTTCTTCACCGAGCTGTGGGAGCGTTTCGGCTACTACGGCATGCGAGCCCTGCTGATCCTGTACATGACGGACGCGGCGCGCGGCGGGCTCGGCATGGATGCCCAGATCAGCGGCGCCATCTACGGCCTGTTCACCTTCGGCGTGTACGCCCTGGCGCTGCCCGGCGGCTGGATCGCCGACCGCGTGATCGGCCAGCGGCAGGCGGTGTTCATCGGCGGCATCATCATTGCGGCCGGCTACTACGTGCTGGGCCTGCCCCTGGTGCTGCCCGGTTCGGAGCTGTGGTCGTTCTATCTCGGCCTGGTGCTCGTCGTGCTCGGCACCGGACTGCTGAAGCCCAACGTCAGCGCCATCGTCGGCGGGCTTTACGAGAACGATGCGCCGGGGCGACGCGATGCCGGGTTTTCGATCTTCTACATGGGCATCAATATCGGCGCCTTCCTGGGCCCGCTGATCTGCGGCTGGTTCGCGGAACGCGTCGACTGGCACCTGGGATTCAGCCTTGCCGGCGTCGGCATGACGTTCGGCCTGATCCAGTACGCCCGTGGGCTGCATCACCTGCGCGGCGCCGGCGAACTCGGCGCCGAATCCGCCGAGCCCGCACGCGTCGCCGTGGCACGCAGGCAGCTCGGCGGCGGCCTCGTCGCCGCGCTGGTGTTGACGGCGGCGCTCGCCGGCCTCTCCGCGACGGGCGCGATCAGCCTCACGATTCTCGGCTTCGCGCAGGCGACCGGCCTGATCGTCGTGATCGTGGCCGCCATCTATTTCGCGCTGGTAATCGCCTTCGGCTGCCGTGACAAGGTGGAGCGGCAGCGCGTGTTCGTGATCTTCCTGCTGTTCCTCGGGGCCGCGATGTTCTGGTCCGGGTTCGAGCAGGCCGGCTCGTCCATGAATATTTATGCCCGGGATCTCACGGATCGCATGCTGTTCGGGTGGGAGGTGCCGACCACCTGGCTGCAGTCCGTGAATCCCGTGTTCATCATCCTGCTGGCGCCGGTCGTCGGCTTGCTGTGGGTCCGTCTCGGCGCCAGGAACCCGTCCATCCCCATGAAGTTCGGCATGGGCCTCGTGCTGCTCGGCGTCGGCTTCCTGGTACTGGCGTGGGGCGCGCTCTACGTTCCGGAAGGCGCCGCGGCCAGCCCGGCCGTCGGCGTCGGCATGACCTGGCTCGTGGTGACCTACTTCTTCCACACGGTCGGCGAGCTGGCACTGAGCCCCGTCGGCCTGAGCAGCGTGACCAAGCTCTCGCCGAACCGCCTGGTAGGCCAGATGATGGGCACCTGGTTCATGGGCGCCGCACTGGGCAATCTCGTCGCCGGGCTGATCGCCAGCCGCATCGAGACCTTGCCGCCGCATGAGCTGTTCACGGTCGTGGCGAGCATCGTCGTGGGCGCGGGCTTCGTGTTCGTGCTGTTCTCGCCGCTGATCAACCGCATGACACACGGCGTGAAGTAAGGAACCTCCTTACGCTTTCGGCGGTCGGACGAGGGGGTGCCTTTGCGGCCGGCCCGGACGCGGGTACCCCGCCTGGCGGCCCACCGGCATTGCGAGCAGTGCCCGCGATCGGCTTGCTCGCCCGAACCTGCGAGGTAACGACATGAAACATTCCTGTTGCGTCTTTCTTGTTGCGTTGCTGCTCTCCGGCTGCGGCCAGCCCGGCGAAGAAGCCGCCGCGCCGCAGGCGGCTGGCACCCGCGCCGAACCGGCGGAATCGGCCGACGAGTTCGTGGCCCGCATCAACGAGGAACTCGAGGAGCTCGGCCGCGAATCCGGCGCCGCCGGCTGGGTCCGTGCCACCTACATCACGCCGGACACGGCACTGCTGCAGTCGCGGGCGAGCGAGCGCTACGCCGCCTGGCACAGCGACGCCGTCGCGCAGGCGATGCAGTACGACGGCCAGCAACTCGCGCCCGAGACGCGGCGGGCCATCGACCTGCTGAAGCTCGGCACCTCGCTGCCGTCGCCCGCCGATGCGGAGAAGCGCCGTGAGCTGACCCAGCTTGCAACCGAGATGAAAGGCATGTACGGCGCGGGCAAGTATTGCCGCAGCAACGACGATTGTCTCAGCGGCCCCGAACTCGAGAGCCTCATGCAGACCAGCCGCGATTACGATGAACTGCTCGATGCGTGGCAGGGCTGGCGGACGGTCTCGCCGCCGATGCG
Organism: uncultured Gammaproteobacteria bacterium; assembly: GCA_963712755.1. GTDB lineage: Bacteria > Pseudomonadota > Gammaproteobacteria > Steroidobacterales > Woeseiaceae > UBA1847. Next base: position 104,931 of record CAVQIY010000007.1, read on the forward strand.
CGACATGTACGCACGCTACGTCGAGCTCGCGAACGAGGGCGCGCGCGAACTCGGTTACGGCGACCTCGGCGAGATGTGGCGGGCAAACTACGACATGAGCCCGGACGCATTTGCGGCCGAGAGCAGGCGCCTCTGGGAGCAGGTGAAGCCGCTTTACGAGCAACTGCACTGCCACGTCCGCGCAAAGCTGGGTGAGTTCTACGGCGAAGACAAGGTGCCGCAGGACCAGCCGATCCCCGCGCACCTGCTCGGCAACATGTGGGCGCAGAGCTGGGACTTTCTCTTCGACCTCATGGAGCCCTATCCCGGCGCCGCCGACTTCGACGTCGATGCCACGCTGCAGAAGAAGAACTATTCCCCGCAGGAGATGACGCGCTCGGCGGAGGATTTCTACGTGTCCCTCGGCATGCACCGGTTGCCCGACACGTTCTGGGAGCGGTCGATGTTCACGAAGCCGGCCGATCGCGAGGTGGTCTGCCACGCCAGCGCGTGGGGGCTCGACGGCGGCAACGACCTGCGCATCAAGATGTGCATCAAGCAGACCTACGACGAGCTCAAGGTGATCTACCACGAGCTCGGCCACAACTATTACCAGAGCGCCTACAAGGATCAGCCGCCACTGTTCCGCGGCTCCGCGCACCCGGGTTTCCACGAGGCGATCGGCGACACCGTGACGCTGTCGATGACGCCCGGGTATCTCGCCGAGGTCGGCCTGATCAATGCGGCAGAGAACAGCCGCGAAGCCGACATCAACCGCCTGATGCAGATGGCGCTGCGCGACCTGGCGGCGCTGCCGTGGGCGAAGCTCGTCGACGAGTGGCGCTGGAAGGTGTTCGCGGGCGAAGTGACCCCCGACAACTACAACCAGGCGTGGTGGGAACTGCGCGAAAAATACCAGGGCGTAGCGCCGCCCGTACCGCGCAGCGAGGCCGATTTCGACCCGGGCGCCAAGTACCACATTCCCGGGAACGTCTCTTACACGCGCTACTTCCTGGCGAACATCCTGCAGTTCCAGCTGCAGCGCACGTTGTGCGACATCGCCGGCCACGAAGGCGAGCTGCAGTACTGCTCGCTGTACGGCAGCAAGGAAGCCGGCGCGAAGTTCTGGGACCTGCTGCAGAAGGGCGAGAGCCAGCCGTGGCAGGACACGCTCGAGGAATTCGCCGGCACGCGCGAGATGGACGCCACCGCGATCATCGATTACTTCGCGCCATTGATGGCTTACCTCGAGGAGCAGAACGCCGGGCGTAGTTGCGGGTGGTAGCCTCGGGAGGGCTGTAGGAGCGGTTCTCGAACCGCGATCCGGCATCAATCGCGCGCCGAGGCGCGCTCCTACAGGCCTCGTCGACAGATACCCCGGCCCCGGCTCCGTCGCGATGGGTGGCAGTAGTCAGGCGGCTCGGGGCGTTTCTCGACCGAAGTAAAGCGCAGCGCAGCGAGCCATGAGGGAGAGAAATGCCCCGAGCCGCCGAAACCGTTGCGCGCACGTGATTCATGTAAACTCGCTGTAAGGACCTGACGGAACCCGTAATGGCAGAACAACAACAAGAAACGGCCAAACCCGGCCTGGCCGCCCGCATGCTCGCCACCGTCGAGCGTGTGGGCAACAAACTCCCCGACCCGGCGGTGCTGTTCATCGCACTGCTCTTCATCGTCTGGGTGCTGTCGTGGCTGTTTTCCTACGTCACGTTCAGCGTGGTCGACCCGCGCTCCAACGAGCCGCTGGTCATCAACAACCTGCTGGCACCGCGGGCGATGACCGAGTTCCTCTCGGTCATGGTCACGAATTTCGTGCATTTCCACCCGGTCGGCGTGGTGCTGGTCGCGATGCTGGGTATCGGCGTCGCCGAGCACACGGGCTTCATCAACTCGGCGATCCGCGCGCTCCTGAACGTGACGCCGGTGAAGCTGCTGACGCCGATGGTCATCCTCGTCGGCATCGTCTCGCACTCGGCGGTCGACGCAGGATACGTGCTCGTCATCCCGCTCGGCGGCGTCATCTTCTACGCGGCCGGGCGGCATCCCCTGGCGGGCATCGCGGCCGCGTTCGCCGGCGTGTCCGGCGGCTTCTCCGCCAATTTCGTGCCGAGTTCGCTCGACCCGCTGCTGCAGGGGCTCACCCAGGCGGGCGCGCAGATTCTCGACCCCGACATCCTCATCAACCCGCTCAACAACTATTTCTTCACGACCGCCTCGTCGCTGCTGATCATCGGCCTCGGCTGGTACATCACCGACAAGGTCGTCGAACCCCGCATCGCCGCCACGGAGATCGACGGCGACGCGGAGGACCTGCCCGAGATGCACGACCTGCAGCCGAACGAGCAGAAGGGGTTGCGCTGGGCGCTGTTCGCCATGGTGCTCGGCATCGTCCTGCTATTCCTGACCGCGCTGCCGGAAAACTCCGCATGGCGCACGCCCGAGGGCGAGCTGACCTCGTTCAGTTCGCCGATGATGCGCGCGATCGTGTCGCTGATCTTCCTCCTGTTCCTGGTGCCGGGCATCGTCTACGGCATCGTCGCTGGCACGATGAAGAGCTCGAAGGACATGATCGAGGGCATGACCCACGCGATGCACGGCATGGCGTACTACCTCGTCATCATGTTTTTCATCGCGCAGTTCGTGTACGCGTTCGGCCAGTCGAATCTCGGCGTGCTGCTCGCACTCGAGGGCGCCAATTTCCTGAAGGCCATGAACGCATCGGCGCCGGTCGCGATCGTCGGCATCGTTTTCCTGACCGCGTTCGTCAACATCTTCGTCGGCTCGGCCAGCGGCAAGTGGGGCCTGCTCGCGCCGATCTTCGTGCCCATGCTGATGTCGCTGGGCATCTCCCCGGACCTGACCCAGGCGGCCTACCGCGTCGGTGATTCCAGCACCAACATCATCACGCCGCTGATGCCCTACTTCCCGCTGGTCGTCGTTTTTTGCCAGCGCTACGTGAAGGGCACGGGCATCGGCACGCTTACCGCGATGATGCTGCCGTACTCGATCGCCTTTCTCGTTGCCTGGACGATCTTCCTGCTGGTTTACTTTGCGATCGGAATCCCACTCGGCATACAGGCCAGCTATACCTATCCCTGAGGACACGCCATGACCCTGCCTGACTTCGAGAAACTGGGCAGCTTCTACCTCGGCAGGCGCCAGGACGCGGATGCCGGCTCGCTCACGGACGAGCTGGTCCTGTACGACTCGAAGGACCTCACGACGCATGCCGTGATCATCGGCATGACAGGCTCCGGCAAGACCGGCCTCGGTATCGGCCTGCTCGAGGAGGCGGCGCTCGACCACATCCCGGTCATCGCCATCGACCCCAAGGGCGACATGGGCAACCTGCTCCTGACGTTCCCGAAGCTCGCCGCCCAGGACTTCCGGCCGTGGGTCAACCCGCGCAGCGCGAGCGACCAGGGCCAGACCGTCGACGAGTACGCGGCCGCGCAGGCGGCCCTGTGGAAGAAAGGCCTCGGCGAGTGGGGTCAGACGGGCGCGCGCATCGGGCAGCTGCGCAGTGCCGTGGACATGGCCATTTACACGCCCGGCAGCAACGCCGGTCTGCCGGTGTCGGTGCTGAAGTCCTTCGCCCCACCCGAGCAGGCGCTCATGGACGACGTCGACCTGTATCGCGAACGCGTGCAGGCGACCGCGACCGGCATCCTGACGCTGCTCGGCATCGACGCCGACCCGGTCGCGAGCCGCGAGCACATACTCGTTTCGCAGCTCCTCGATCACGCCTGGCGGGAGGGCAGGGGGCTGGACGTCGCCGGCCTGATCGCGGCGATCCAGGACCCGCCGTTCAACACGATCGGTGTCATGAGCCTCGACGCCTTCTTCCCTGGCAAGGATCGCTTCGCGCTCGCGATGCGGCTCAACAACCTGCTGGCGGCACCCGGTTTCGAGGCCTGGATGCAGGGCGAGCCACTGAGCGCGAAGAACCTCTTTTACACCGCCGAGGGCAGGCCACGCATCTCGGTGATGTCCATCGCGCACCTCGACGATGCGTCACGCATGTTCTTCGTGTCCATGCTGCTGAACGAGATCATCGCCTGGATGCGTGCCCAGCCGGGCACGTCGAGCCTGCGCGCGATCCTCTACATGGACGAGATCTTCGGCTTCATGCCGCCGGTGGCGAACCCCCCGACCAAATCGCTGTTCCTGACGCTGCTCAAGCAGGCCCGCGCCTACGGCCTCGGCCTGGTCCTCGCGACACAGAACCCGGTAGACCTCGATTACAAGGGCCTGTCGAACACCGGTACCTGGTTCATCGGCCGGCTGCAGACGGAGCGCGACAAGGCCCGGGTCATGGAGGGCCTCGAAGGCGCGAGCCAGGGCGATTTCGACAGGCAGGCCATGGAGCAAACCCTGGCCGGCCTCGGCAAGCGCCGTTTTTTGCTGCACAACGTGCACGAGGACGCGCCGGTCGTCTTCGGTACCCGCTGGGTCATGTCCTACCTCGCGGGCCCGCTGACGCGCGACCACATCCGCACGCTCATGGCCGGCGCGCGGCCTGCCGTCGACGCAGGGCCGACCGGCGCGGCAAAGCCGAAGCAGAACCGCAGCGCCGATGCGCCGGCGCTGCCGCCGGCCATCGACCAGTACTTCGTGCCGGGCGCGGCCGACGACATCACCTATTTCCCGCGGCTCATCGCCGGCGCGGAGGTCCTGTTCTCCAGCGCGCGCTACCAGCTCGAGGAGCAGCGCAGCGTGCTCTATACCGTCGAGATCGGCGACGGCCCGGTGGCCGTCGACTGGGATGCCGCCGAGCCGCTGGGCATGGCGGTCGAATCCCTCGACAGCAGCGCCGTCCCGGGCGCCTCGTTCGCGGATCTGCCCGGGCCGGCTGCCAGCGACCGGCAATACGCCGCGTGGCAGCGCGAATTCGGCCGCTGGGTGCGGCAGAACGAGACGGTCACGCTCTACCGGAGCAAGCGTTTCCGGCTGACCTCGGCCCCCGGCGAAACACAAGGCGATTTCCGCGTGCGCCTGCAGGACCTCGCCAGCGAGCAGCGCGACCAGGAAATCGCGAAGCTGCGCAAGCGCTACGCGAGCAAGGCGACGACGCTCGAGAGCCGGCTGCTGCGCGCGGAGCAGGCCATCGCGCGGGAGCAGGAGCAGGCAAGCAAGAAGACACTCGATACGGCCGTCTCCATCGGCACCGCCATACTCGGCGCCGTGCTCGGCCGGAAACGGCTGTCGACGACGGCCGCGGGCCGCGTGGGCACGGCAATCAAGACGGCCGGTAGCGCTCGCAAGGAAGCCGCGGACGTGGCGCGCGCGCAGCAAACCGCCGACAAGGTGCGCGCCGACCTCGAGGCGCTGAACGCGGAGCTCGAGAAAGAGGTCGCAAAGCTGGACACGGCGTTCGATGCGCAGGCCGAGGAACTCGAGGAAATCGTGGTGCGCGCGAAGGCCGCGGACATCCACGTGCCGCTGGTGGCGCTCGCCTGGATGCCGTATGCACCGGATACGAAGGGCCGGCTCAGGCCTGCCTGGACCTAGCCGGTTTCCGAGCGGTAGGAGCGGTTCTCGAACCGCGAACCAGGCCGAAACATCGATCGCGGGCCCAGGCCCGCTCCTGCGGGTGTCGCCCGCCTGTCCGGATCCCGCTAGTCGCCGATACAGGCGCCGGCGTAGGCTTTCAACACGCCCGCGTTGTCGAGCTGGCACTCGTTGTCGTAGGTGACACCGTCGAGGCCGCACACGGGCAGGTAGACGCGCGGGCAATTTCGGCCCTGTTCCTCGCACATACCGGCGTAGTCGATACGCGTTCCACGACGTTCCGCGTAGCACGCGTTGGCGTAGGTTATGTTGTCCGCGCCGCACACGGGCACGAACAGGTTCGGGCACGGCCGCTGGTTGCAGATGCCGACGGTGTAGGTCGTGATCCCCGCCTTGTCGGCGAAGCAGGCGTTCTCGTAGGTGACGCCGTCGCTGCCGCAGACCGGCGCGAAGACCGGCGGGCAGTTCTCGGTGTCGCACGCGCTCGCACGTTGCACGGGCACGCGATCGACGTTGGCCTCGCAGCGGTTGAGGTAGGTGCGGCCGTTCATGCCGCAGACCGGCTCGGCCACACCCGGGCAGCCGCTCGGCGCACACGCGCCGAGCCCCGCGATCTCGACGCGTGACCTGGCGGCAAAACACTCGTTGATGTAGGTGTTGCCGTCGACGCCGCACACCGGGTCGTAGGCGTCGCTGCACTCCCGTGGCGCCGCGCGCGATGCCTCCTCTTCGTCGGCCGCTGCGGTGTCTTCACCGTTGGTGGCCGCGGGGCACTCGCCCTCGGCCACGACCTGGACGCCCGCGACGTTGGCGAAACACGCGTTGCTGTAGGTCTCGCCATCGGCTCCGCAGACCGGCGTGTAGTCCATGGTGCAGGCCACATCGTCGTTTTGCGCCAGCTGCAGCGGCGCCTCGCGGCGGCCGCGGCCGCGAGGCAGGTCGCGGCAACACAGGCAAATACTCGTTTCATCATCGGGGCAAGTGTACCAGTTCGCTCAGCGGCACCAGTTCGATGCCTTCTTCGACCAGGCCCGGGATGGCGCGTTCCAGGAAAGCCAGCGTTGCGGGGTACGGGTGGCCGATGGCCACCGCGAGGCCGCGCTCGCGCGCCAGGGCTTTCAGGCGTTCGAATTCCCTCGCCACGGTTTCGGGCGCCGGGTCCGGGTCCAGGAACACGTCTCGCTTGATGGCCGGCACGCCCTGCTCCGCGGCCATCTGCAGCGCCACGCTGTGGTGGGTCGTGTAGCTGTCGACGAAATACAGCCCGCCGGCCATCAGGATCTCCTCCATGAGCCAGCTCATGTGCCCCGGGTGGCGCGTCAGCAGGCTGCCGCGGTGGCCGTTGACACCCACCGCGAAGGGCACGGTTGCGAGGGCGCTTGCAAAGGTGTCCGCGAGACCCTGGCGCGTCGTGTCGAGGGTGATCGAGCCCGGTTCCTCGGCGCCGTGGCGGTGCATGGACTGCAGCGGCAGGTGCAGCAAGACCTCCTTGCCGCTTTGCCACGCGGCCTGCGCGAGTTTAACGGACCCCGGCGTGCCGGGCAGGATCGCGCACGCCACCGGGCCCGGCAGCGCCACGGCGCGGTGACCCGCCTCGAGCTGGTAACCGAGGTCGTCGATGATGATGGCGATGCGCGGCGCCGACTGCGCGAAGCTTTGCGACGCGAACAACAACAGGATCGCGGCTGCGCGGACCCGCCCGAACGTCATCTAGCCTTGCTGTGCATCACGTCGCCGCGCTGCAAGCGATTCAGCGCTTCGAGCAACTGCGCGTCCTGCTCGCGATCGACGTAGGCACTCAGGTTCATGTCCGGGTAGCCCGGCGTGCCCTCGACGAACACGTCCGGCGTGATGCCGGACTCGTGGATCGAGTCACCGGAAGGCGTGTAATAGCGCGACGTCGTGAGCTTGAGCGCCCGGCCCTGCGACAGCGGCATCACCGTTTGCACGAGGCCCTTGCCGAACGTGCCGGTTCCCACCACGGTCGCGCGGCCGTGGTCCTGCAATGCGCCGGCCACGATCTCGGAGGCCGACGCGGAACCCTCGTTCACCAGCACCACGATTTCAGCGCCGTCGAGCACGTCACCGCGATGCGCCGAGCGCGTGAAGCGCGCTTCGCTGGTGCGGCCGTCCGCCGAGACGATCACGCCGGCGTCGAGAAACAGGTCGGAAACGTCGACGGCGGAGTCGAGCACGCCGCCCGGGTTGTTGCGCAGGTCGAGTACCAGGCCGGCGAGCAGGCCGCCGCTGGCTTCCTGCATGGCGTCGATCGCGCGGCTCAGTTCGCGCGCGGTCGTCTCGCTGAACTGGCTCACGCGCACGTAGCCGTAAGACGGCCCCAGCAATTCGTGATGCACGCTGGCGACGCGAATGATCTCGCGGCGCATGTCGTGCTCGATGGCCTCGCCGTCGCGGAGCACCGTGACGCTGATGCGCGACCCGGGACGACCGCGCATGCGGCCGATCGTGTCCTGCAGGTGATCCGACTCGACAGCGACGCCGTCGACAGCGACGATCTGGTCACCGCTGCGGATCCCGGAGCGTGCGGCGGGCGAGCCGGTGATCGGCGTCACGACCTTGATGACGCCGTCCATGTCCGCAACTTCGACGCCGACGCCGGTGTAGCTGCCGGTCGTGCTGATGCGGATGTCGCGGTATTCATCGGCGTCGAGATACTGCGAGTGCGCGTCGAGGTCGCTCACCATGCCGCGAATGGCGCTTTCGAGCAGGCGGCTGTCGTCGAGCGGCTCGACATAATCCCGCTTGACCCGCTCCATCACTTCGGCGAACAGCCGTGCGTGCTCCCAGGCGAGCGCCTCGTCGGCGGGCGCCGGCGCGCTGGCCAGCAGGCCACCGCCGATGGACAGGCTGAGCCCCATCACCGTGCCGATCACGACGACCAGTATGGCCCTGACTTTCAACGACATACGCTGCTCCGCAGCCGGTGTCTTGCCCGGCCGGTCCAAATGACGATACCACAGTCCGTGGGCGCTGTACTGTGAGCGCCGACAAGTTCGGCGGCGCGGCTAGTCGCCCGGCCTGCGCGTCACCCAGCGCCTGGGATTGAGGGGTTCGGTGCCGCGCCGGACCTCGAAATACAGGCCGGGTTCGGCCTGGCCGCCACTGTCACCGACCGTTGCGAGCACGTCGCCCGGGGCGACCCAGTCCCCGGCGTTCTTGAGTATGGTCTCGTTGTAGCCGTACAGCGTCATGTAGCCCTCGCCGTGGTCCACGATGACGAGCAGCCCCATGCCCGCCAGCCAGTCGGCAAACGCGACCCGGCCGTGGTACACCGAGCGCACCTCGCGGCCACGCGGGGCGGCCAGCACGACGCCGTTCCATTTCAGTTCGCCGCCGACGCGCGGCTGGCCGAAGTCGCGCAGCAGGGTGCCCGCAACCGGCCAGGTCAGGCGGCCGCGATGCTCGCTGAACGGGTCCTCGGAGGTGATCGGGTAGTCGGACAAAATGCTGGTCAGCTCCGCGATCAGGCGCGCCAGGTCCTTTTCCTGGGCAGCAAGGCGCTCGATTTCGCGCCCCTCGGCGGCCATCCTGTCCTTGAGCGAGAGCAGCAGCGTCTGCCGTTGCTGCTGCGCCGCCGCCAGTTTCTCGAGTTCCGCGTTGCGCGTCCTGGCGAGGTCCGCGAGCCGCGCTTCCTCTGCGGCGACCTCGCTCTGCATCCCGGCCAGTTCGCGGATTTTCGCGGCGACCGCGCCGATGTTGTCCGCCCGGTAGTCGTTGAAATACCGGTAATAGGCCATCATGCGGCCGAGCATGGCGGGGTCGCGCTGGTTCAGCAGCAGCTTGATCTTCTCCTGGTTACCGCTCATGTAGGCGGCGCGCACCTGGGCCGCCAGGTGATCGGATTCGAGCGCGAGTTCGGCTTCCCGCGCCGCGATGGCGGCATCCAGTTCCTGCAGGCGCTTCGCGCTGTAAGCCCGCTCCCGCTCGATGTCCTTGAGGCGCAGCCGTTTCTCGGCAATGGCAACCTCGGCCTTCTGCAGGTCGTCGGTCAGCCGGTCACGGTCCCGCGCGCTCCTGTCCATGCTCTTTTTCAGGTCGCTGATCCGGTCGCGGACCTCCTCGAGCTCCTGTTCCTTGATCTTGGCAAGGCCGGCGCCGTCATCCTGGGCGAAGGTGCCCGTCGGCGTGACGGTGAGCAGCAGGAGCAGCGTGGGCAGGGCGCGCATGGGCGCACAGTGTAGAGCGTTTGCGGGGTATTTCCATCGCCGTGCGCTGCTATAATGCGCCTTTCGACCAACCCTGCGCAGCCCGCGCACACGATGCCTCATGGACAGACTATTGGAGTTCGCCGGCAACAATACCTTGCTGGTGTTTGCGCTGCTAACCAGTTTCCTGCTGGTGATATTCACGGAGCTCAGGCGCAAGGCCACCGGCATGCTGGCCGTTGCGCCCAACGATGCCGTGAAACTCATCAACAACGACGCCGTGGTCATCGACACGCGCAGCGCGGAGTCGTTTTCACGCGGCCATATCGTGGGCGCCCGCAACATCCCGATGGATGAGTTCGAGGGCCACCTGGAAAAACTGGCCAGGCTGAAGGACAAGCCAGTCGTCGCCGTCTGCGACTCCGGCATCACGTCGTCGAAGGCGGTCAAGACGCTGCGCAATGCCGGTTTCGAGAGCGTCTACAACCTCAAGGGCGGGATGAATGCCTGGGGCCAGGCGGGCCTGCCCGTCGTGTCCGGCAAGAAGACCAGGAGCAAGAAGTAGGCGGCGATACGGCGATGAGCGACGAGACCCGGGTAGTTATTTACGGTGACGAGTACTGCGCGTACTGCGCGGCCGCACGGATGTTGTTTACCCGCAAGGGCGTGCCGTTCGAGGACGTCGTCGTGTCACGGGACCCGGCCCGCTTCGACGAGATGCTGGCGAAGAGTGGCGGTCGCCGCACGATCCCGCAGGTTTTCATCGGCGACGTCCACGTGGGCGGCTTCGACGACCTGAGTTCGCTCGACAGGAGCGGCGAACTCGATAAATTGCTCGCCGGCGGCGTCGCCGGCCCGCACTCCCAGTAACCCAGGACAGGAACATGGCTGAACAGGAAGCACAGACCCCCGAGAAGCGTCTTTCCGTTGTAAAGATCTACGTCAAGGATTTTTCCTTCGAGTCGCCCCAGGCACCCGCCATCTTCAACGCGAAGGAGTGGGCGCCGAACACCAACCTGAACCTGCGCAGTTCGCACTCGCCGGTCAGCGACACGCTGCACGAGGTCGTGCTGACGATCACCGTCGAGGCCAGGGAGAAGGAGGGCGACAAGGCAATCTTCCTCGTCGAGCTGCAGCAGGCCGGGGCCTTCGAGATCAGCGGCTACGAGAAAGAGGAGCTGGGCGTGCTCATCGGCAGTTTCTGCCCCGGTGTCCTGTACCCCTACGCGCGTGAAGCGATTGCCGGGATCGTCCAGAAGGGCGGCTTTCCCGAATTCGTGCTGCAGCCCATCAACTTCGATGCGCTGTACCAACAGTCGCTGCAACAACAGCAAGCCAGTGCGGCCAGGGCCGCGGGGACACACTGATAAGCGGCGCCCGCTCACAACCCATCGCGGTGGTCGGGGCGGGCTCCTGGGGAACCGCGCTCGCCTTGCAGTTCGCCCGTTGCGGGCAGCCGGTAAGGCTCTGGGGCCGTGACCGGGCGCAACTCGCCGGCATGCGCAAGGCGGGCGAGAATGCCCGCTACCTGCCGGGCGCAGCATTCCCCGCAAACCTGCAGGCCGTGATCGAACTCGAGGCGTGCCTCGATGGCGCGCGCGACGTGCTCGTCGCCGTGCCGAGCCACGGCTTCCGCGAGACCCTGGAAGCCATCAAACCGTTGCTCGCCAACGGCGCACGAATCTGCTGGGCGACCAAGGGCTTCGAATTGCACACCGGCAAGCTGCCGCACGTCGTCGCGGCCGAAGTGCTCGGCGCCGAGCGGCCCGTCGCGGTCCTGTCCGGCCCGACCTTCGCGAGGGAGGTCGGCGACGGGCTGCCGACGGCTCTCACCATCGCCGCCAACGACCCGGGCTTTGCGCAGGACCTGGCGGTAGCGCTGTCCGGCGACAATTTCCGCGCGTACACCTCCGACGACATGATCGGCGTGGAGGTGGGCGGTGCGGTCAAGAACGTGCTGGCCATCGGCGCGGGCATGTCGGATGGCCTCGGCTTCGGCGCCAACTCCCGCGTGGCCCTGATCACCCGCGGCCTGGTGGAAATGACCCGCCTCGGCGTGGCGCTGGGTGCGAAGCGGGAGACCTTCATGGGCCTGGCCGGCATGGGCGACCTCGTGCTGACCTGTACCGACAACCTCTCGCGCAACCGCCGCATGGGCCTCGCGCTCGCGGCCGGCAAGTCGGTGGAAGCCGCCCAGGAAGAAATCCAGCAGGTGGTCGAGGGCGTACTGGCTGCCCAGGCCGTGCACGAAGTCGCCGAGAAGCTGCAGATAGAGATGCCGATCTGCCACCAGGTCTATCGCATACTCTACGAGGACGCGTCCCCGCGCGAAGCCGTGGGCGCCCTCATGCGCCGGGACCTGAAGTCGGAGCACTGAGCGGGCCCCGGCTCGCTATTTGTCGCCGATCTTCTAAACTTTTTCCCCATGCGGCGCTATTTACTGCAAGCGCTCGAAAACTATAGGGGAATAATGATGGACAGACGTCAATTCTGCCGGTCCGCGGTCGCGGCCGGCGTCACTGCTGCAATCCTGCCGGGCTGCGGCAAGGAAACTCCGGTTGCCACCCAGGCCGACACGGGCATCGCCGCCGTGTCCCTGGACGGTAACGGGATCGAACTGAGCAAGGCCGCGATCAGGGAGCTCGGCGACGCGATGGCCGGGCCCGTGATGCTCTCCGGGCACCCGCAATACGATTCGGTGCGCATGATCTGGAACGGCATGCACGACAAGCGCCCGGCGCTCATCGCCCGCTGCCTGAATGCAGAGGACGTCAGCAATGCCGTGAGTTTCGCGCGTGACCACAACGTGCTCGTCGCGGTGCGCGGCGGCGGCCACAGCTGGCCCGGCAAGTCGGTCTGCGACGGCGGGCTGATGATCGACCTGTCGAAGATGAACACCGCGGCAGCCGACGCGGACACGCGCCGGGCCCGCGTCCAGGGCGGCGCGTTGCTCAATAACCTCGACTCGGCGGCGCTGGAGAAAGGCCTGGTGACCACCGCCGGCGTCGTCTCCCACACCGGCTGCGGCGGGTTCACGCTCGGCGGCGGCTTCGGCAGGCTCAATCGCAAGTACGGCCTGACGATCGACAACGTGACGGGCGCCCGCATCGTCACCGCCGACGGCCGCATTCGCTGGATCAGCGCCGAGGAAGAGCCCGACCTGTTCTGGGCGATTCGCGGCGGCGGCGGCAATTTCGGTGTCGTCACGGAGTTCGAGTACCAGCTGCACCCGTTCGACCGCAACGTGCTGTCCGGCAACATCCTGTGGCCGATCGACCAGGCGCGCGACGTGCTGGAGTTCTACGCGGAATGGTCGGCAGGCCTTTCGGACGAACTCTACGTCGGGCCGACACTGGGCAGGATGCCCGAGGTCGGCGACGTGGTCATCATGGAAGTCGTGTACAACGGCGACCCCGCTGCCGGCGAAAAGGAGCTGGCGCCGCTGCGCGCGATCGGCACGCCGCTCGTGGACGACGTCAAGGTGCAGGACTACATGGTCATGCAGACGAGCGCGGACGCCATGATGGCCCACGGCGTGCGCTCGTACGCCAAGAACGGCATGGTCAGCGAGTGGTCGCAGGGCCTCGTGGACGCGTTGATCGATGCCTACGACCCGCGCGTGTTCCTGACCAACCACGTCGCCGGCGGCGCCGTAAAGCGCGTCGGTGAACTGGACACGGCCTTCCCGCACCGCAATGCCGAGCTGATGCTGGTGTTCGTGACCGGCTGGGGCGATCCCGCGATGGACCAGGAGATGATCCAGGCAACCCGCGCCCAGTACGCCGCCGTCGAGCCGTACATGGGCGGCTATTACGACAACATCGAGTACGATCGCGACGCCACGGTCGGAAACTACGGGCCGGCTTACGCGCGCCTGTCGAAGATCAAGGGGCAGTACGATCCCGGCAACCTGTTCCGGCTCAACAGCAACATCGAGCCCGCGGCCTGATCAGGCGCCCTGCTCGAAGCCGAGCTGCCGCCAGGCCTCGTACACGACGACGGCGGCCGCGTTCGACAGGTTGAGGCTGCGGTTGCCCGCTCGCATGGGCAGCCGCAGCCGCTGCGCTTGCGGCAGGCCGTCGAGCAGTGCCTGCGGCAGGCCGCGCGTTTCGGGGCCCATCAGGAACGCATCGCCGCGCCGGTAGTGCGGTGCGTCGTAGCGGGTGCCGCCGCGCGTGCTCAGCGCGAAGACGCGGGGTTGTCCGAGCGCTGCCAGCGCATCGCCGAACGACGCGTGCACCCTGACGGTCGCGAACTCCCGGTAGTCGAGGCCGGCCCGGCGCAAGCGCGGCTCGTCGAGCGTGAATCCCAGCGGTTCCACGAGGTGCAGGTCGACGCCGGTGTTCGCACACAGGCGAATGATGTTGCCGGTGTTGGGCGGAATTTCCGGCTGGTACAGGATCAGGCTGAACATATCGTTTAGAATGCCGCATCCCATGAGCGACCGGAACAACCCTCTGCACACCGACCTCTGCGGCATCCCGATGGCGTCGCCCATCGTGCTGCTGTCGGGCTGCGTCGGTTTCGGCGAGGAGTACACGCGCATCGAAGGGTTTTCGAACCGCGATGTCGGCGGCGTGGTGCTGAAGGGCACGACCGGCGAGGCGCGGCTCGGCAACCCGCCGCACCGGGTCTACGAAACGCCCATGGGGATGCTCAATGCCATTGGCCTGCAGAACCCCGGGGTCGACACCGTGGTGGAGCAGATCCTGCCCGGTCTCGACTTTACCGAGACGCGCTTCTTCGCCAACGTCTCCGGCTCCACGATCGAGGAGTACGAGCGGGTCACGCGGCGCTTCGACGACTCGCCCATCGACGGCATCGAGATCAACATTTCCTGTCCGAACGTGAAGGAGGGCGGGGTCCAGTTCGGCAACGATCCCGAGATGTCGGCCCGCGTGGTCGCCGCCTGCCGTGCACAGACCAGCAAGCCGATCTTCACCAAGCTGTCGCCGAACCAGACCGACATCCGCGATAACGCCCGGCGCTGCATCGACGCCGGTACCGACGGCTTCTCGGTCATCAATACCGTGACCGGCATGGCGATCGACGCGGAAGCCCGCCGGCCGGTCATCGGCAACCTGCGCGGCGGCCTGTCGGGACCCGCGATCAAACCGATCGCCCTGCTCAAGGTTCACGAGGTGCACGAAGTCGCCGCGCCGCACCGCGTGCCGATCATCGGCCAGGGCGGGATTCGTAGCGCGAAGGATGCCCTCGAGTTCATCATCGCCGGCGCCAGCGCGGTGGGCGTCGGCACAGCGCTGTTCTACGACCCCCTCGCCTGCAGGAAGATCAACGCCGGCATCGCCGACTACCTGGAACGGCACGGCTTCGCCTCGGTCAGCGACCTCGTCGGCACGCTGCAAGCGTAGGAGCGGGCCTCGGCCCGCGATCGCGGCTCGAGAGCCGCTCCTACAGGTCGACAAACGCCCCGGCCGCCCTGCGCTGGCGTGTACCTGTCTGCTGTAGGAGCGGGCCTCGGCCCGCGATCGCGGTTCGAGAACCACGCCTTCGGCCAATGAGTACTATCGCGTCGGCGCGGGGCGCCCGACAGGTCAGTCGAGCTGCAGCGCCTTCATCTTGCGGGTCAGGGTGTTGCGGCCCCAGCCGAGCAGCTTCGCGGCTTCCTGGCGGTGGCCGTTGGTCTGGCTCATGGCGATGCGGATGAGGGTCTTCTCGAACTCGGGCAGCGCACGGTCGAGCAGCGGCGCTTCGCCCGAACTGAGTTGCCGCTCGGCCCAGCTCGCTAGGCTGCGGGTCCAGTCCTGCGTGGCGCGCGCCTGCGAGGCGCTGCCGCCCATCTCCGTGGGCAGGTCCTGCATGCCGATGACGTTGCCCGGTGCGGTCACCGTGAGGCGGCGCGTGGTGTTCACGAGCTGCCGCACATTGCCTGGCCAGTCGTAACTGCGCAGCACGTCCAGCGCCTCGCGGTCGATCGTCTTGGCCGATGCGGCGAGTTCGCGCGCGGCTTCCGCGAGGTAGTGGTTCAGCAGCAGCGGAATGTCCTCGCGACGCTGGCGCAGCGGCGGGGTATTGATGCGGATGACGTTGAGCCGGTGATACAGGTCCTCGCGGAACCGCGATTCCTTCACGGCGCGCGCGAGGTCCTGGTTGGTCGCGGCGATGACCCGCACGTCGACCTTGATCGACTGCTGGCCGCCCACGCGATAGAACTCGCTTTCCGCCAGTACCCGCAGCAGGCGCGTCTGCAGCGCCGGCGACATGTCGCCGATCTCGTCGAGGAACAACGTGCCGCCGTCCGCCTGCTCGAAGCGCCCGATGCGCCGCGCGTCGGCGCCGGTGAATGCGCCTTTTTCGTGCCCGAACAGCTCGGACTCGAGCAGCTCGGAAGCGATCGCCGAGGTGTTGAGCGCGACGAAGGACTTGTTCGCCCTGGGGCTGTGCTCGTGCAGCGCCCGTGCGACCAGCTCCTTGCCGGTACCCGACTCGCCCGTGATGAGGACCGTCATGCTCGAACCGGCGAGCCGGCCGATAGAGCGGAACACTTCCTGCATCGCGGGCGCCTGGCCGATCAGCGACGGGATGTCCTGCGCCGGCTCGGCGGGCGCTTCCGGTTCATGGCCGTTGCGCCGCGCGGCACGATGCACGAGTTCCACGGCTTCGTCGATATCGAACGGTTTCGGCAGGTACTCGAAGGCACCGCCCTTGTAGGCCGCGACCGCATTGTCGAGCCCGGAGTGCGCGGTAATGACGATGACCGGCAACTCCGGCCAGCGGCGGTTCACCTCTTCGAGCAGGGCGAGTCCGCTCATGCCCGGCATGCGCACGTCCGTGATGAGAACGTCGGGCGATTCGTACTCCATCGCCTCGAGCAGGTGCTCGGCGCGTTCGAAGCTGCGCGTGTCCATCTGCTCCTGGCGCAGGGCTTTCTCCAGCACCCAGCGTACCGACTGATCGTCGTCGACCACCCAGACTTTCAGTGCGTCGCCCGTCATTTGCGCAGCCCCGCCTGGTCGAGCGGTATGCGCACGAAAAAGACCGTGCGTCCCGGCCGGCTTTCGAATTCGATCAGCCCGCCGTGACGGCTGATGAGTTCCTGTGCGGCCGGGAGCCCGAGGCCGGTGCCGTGCGGGTTGCTCGTGACGAGCGGGTAGAACACGGTGTCCTGCAGGTGCGCCGGGATGCCGGGGCCGTCGTCGTGGATTTCGATGCTGGCGATGACGCGATGCCGCACGTCCCCGATGGTGAAATTCGTGACGGCGCGGCTGCGCAACGTGATGGTGCCCTGGCCGTCCAGGGCCGTGGCGGCGTTGCGCATGAGGTTCAGTAACGCCTGCACCATCTGGTCGCGATCGAGCTCGATCAGCGGCAGCCCCGGATCGTAGTCGCGCACGATGTGCAGCGAGCGCCGGTCCTCGGCTTCGATGATGCGCACGACGTACTCGATGAGCTCGTGCACGTTCAGCGGCTGCTTGTTCGGCGCGCCGCCCGGGCCGAGCAGCGTGTCGACGAGGTTTGCCAGCCGATCCGTTTCGCTGATGACCACGTCGGTGTACTCGGTGAGTTCCTTGTTGTCGAGCTGGCGTGCCAGCAGTTGCGCCGACCCGCGGATGCCGCCGAGCGGGTTCTTGATCTCGTGAGCAAGCTGGCGAATCATCTGCCGGCCCGCACCGTGCTGGATCAGCAGGGCGTTCTCCCGGCTGATCCGGTAGCGCCGCGTGACGTCGGTGAGTTCCACGAGCAGCGTTGCCGCACCGCTCGCGATCGGTGACACGCGGCATTCGACGACGCGTTCGTCGGCCTGGACTTCGTTCGGCCCCAGCCGCAGCTCGTTGGCGTAGTGGTCGCCCGTGACGCTGACGCGGCTGAGGATGTCGCGCAGCTCGGGGTCGTCATCGAGGAGGCGCAGCAGCGATTCGCCGCGGGCGCGGCGCTGGCTCATGCCGAGGATGTTCTCCGCGGCAGGATTCAGGCTCACGATGAGCAGGTTCCTGTCGAGCAGGATGACGCCGGAACTCAGGCTGTCGAGGATGTTCTTGGCGTGTTCGAGAATACTGCCGTCGCCTAGAACGCGACCGTGTTCTGTTGCACGTAGAAGCGGGTCGGCTGGCTTCGGATCATCACCTTGCCCGTCGCGTCCACCACTTCCACCTGGATGTTGTGGACCCCTCGCCAGACTTCCTGCAGCTGGAAGCTCGTCCCGCTCACCGGTCGCATCTCGCCGTTGAAGTACGCGCGAACCTGGTGGCCCGGCTGCAGGCCCGGCTGCAGCGCCACCGACACGTTCAGAACGCCCTCGATATTCCATAGCGTTTCTTCCGCCCGGGGCGAGGCGATTTCGATACTGGTGTAGCCGACAGCCGGCTCGTCGGTCTCGTCCGCCGCATCACCGGACGTCGCAGGAGCCCGCTGCGCGCGGCGCAGCGTCGCGACGTTGGGCGACTGCAACTGCACCACCTCGGCGCCCTCGCGGGGTCGGTCGGAAAAGTGTACGACGCCGTCTTCGTCGACCCAGCGATAGGCCTGCTGCTGTGCCGCCGCGGCAGCCGCGGCAAACAGGCAGAAAAGCACGAAGACAGGGCGCAGGTCCATCCGGCTAGCATAGCAATTTAATCCCCTTTTGGGGCAGCCACCGGGCGGCCAAAATGCCGCCCGGTTCACAGTTTTAATACCTTACAGGCTGTAATACATGTCGAATTCGACCGGATGCGTCGTCATACGCAGGCGCGTGACGTTCTCCATCTTGAGGTCGATGTACGCGTCGATCAGGTCGTCCGTGAAGACGTCACCGGCCTTGAGGAAGGCGCGGTCCTTGTCGAGCTCCTTGAGCGCCTCCTCCAGCGAGAACGCCACGAGCTGCAGGGTCTTCTCCTCCTCGGGCGGCAGGTCGTACAGATCCTTGTCCATCGCGTCGCCCGGGTGGATCTTGTTCTGGATGCCGTCCAGGCCCGCCATCATCATGGCCGAGAACGCCAGGTAGGGATTGGCCATCGAATCGGGGAAGCGTACTTCGATGCGCCGACCCTTCGGGTTCGATACATATGGAATGCGGATCGACGCCGAGCGGTTGCGCGCCGAGTAGGCGAGGATGGTCGGCGCCTCGAACCCGGGAACCAGCCGCTTGTAGCTGTTGGTCGACGGGTTGGTGAACCCGTTGAGCGCCTTGGCGTGCTTGATGATTCCGCCGATGTAGTAGAGCGCGGTATCCGAGAGCCCGCCGTAACCGTCGCCCGAGAACAGGTTCTTGCCGTCCTTCGCCAGCGACTGGTGTACGTGCATGCCGTTGCCGTTGTCGTTGACGAGCGGCTTGGGCATGAAGGTTGACGTCTTGCCATAGGCGTGCGCGACGTTATGCACGACGTACTTGAGGATCTGCACCTCGTCGGCCTTGCGCACGAGCGTGCCGAACTTGACGCCGATCTCGCACTGGCCGGCCGTAGCCACCTCGTGGTGGTGGACCTCCGTTTCGAGCCCGAGCTCCTCCAGCGCAAGGCACATCGCCGAACGCAGGTCGTGCAGCGAATCGACCGGCGGTACCGGGAAGTAGCCGCCCTTGACGGTCGGCCGGTGACCGGTGTTGCCTTCCTCGAGACTGCGGTTCTTGTTCCACGCACCTTCTTCGGAGTCGACCTTGTAAAACGCGCCCTGCATGTTGTCGTCCCAGGAGACGTGATCGAAGACGAAGAACTCGTTCTCGGGGCCGAAGAACGCGGTATCCGCGATACCCGTCGATTTCAGGTACGCCTCGGCGCGCTGGGCGAGCGAGCGGGGACAGCGGTCGTAGCCCTGCATGGTCGACGGCTCGATGACGTTGCAGCGCAGGTTCATCGTGATCTCGTCGGTGAAGATGTCGACAACGGCCGAGGCGGGGTCGGGCATCAGGATCATGTCGGACTCGTTGATGCCTTTCCATCCGGCGATCGACGAGCCGTCGAACATCTTGCCCTCTTCGAACAGGTCTTCCTCGACCGTGTGGGACGGCACGGTGACGTGCTGTTCTTTTCCTTTCGTGTCGGTGAACCGAAAGTCGACAAATTTGACCTCTTTCTCTTTGATGAGGTCGAGTACCTCTGCGGGCGTCATGGTTTCCTCCAAAAGTCGCTATGCACAAAAATGGCCAGCGGCTGCCGGCCCGATTTGCTGTTAGTAGTGCAGGATGCGTGCCAAAATGGTGCTTTGGTTAAGTCCCTGTTTTTATTGGGCCATCAACCCACGGGGGCAACCAATCCGCACCAGTATAGTGCAAACTGCCGCCATCATGCACTGTTTTAGTGCGCGGTTTGGCTGATGCACCGTTTTGGCGAAGTCCGCCTGGGCGGGGCCCCCATCCACGATCGTGCGGCAGCAGCGGGCCTCGAACCGCGGTCGCGGGCCGAGGCCCGCTCCTACAGCGCCGCTGTTGAACATGGTCGTAAACGTGACGCAGGGCGGCCGGGGCGTTTGTCGACCGAAGTATCGTCGCTCTCGCACATCCCTGTGCTCCGGCGACATTAATCCATCCATGGATATCAGCGCAGCGAGCCATGAGGGAGACAAACGCCCCGGCCGCCCGGTGGTGTGTGAAGGCTCCCGTGCGACCGCGGTTCGAGGCCCGCTCCTGCCGCACAGGCTGCCCCGTCGTTGCGCGGGCCCGGTGGTGTATGAATCGTCCCAACTACCCTATACTGCGCGGGTTTGTCGCCAGTGACCCCCGTTTCAATGAGTGTCAAGGACGCACAGTCGTTTCTTTCCTTCCAGGACCTGATTCTCCGCCTGCAGCAATACTGGGCGGAGCGCGGCTGCGTGGTCATGCAGCCGTACGACAAGGAGATGGGCGCCGGCACGTTTCACCCGGCGACGTTCCTGCGCGCCGTGGGGCCCGAGCCCTGGAGCGCCGCCTACGTGCAGCCGAGCCGGCGGCCTACTGACGGCCGTTACGGCGACAACCCGTTCCGCCTGCAGCATTACTACCAGTACCAGGTGGTCATCAAGCCGTCCCCCGACGATTTCCAGGCGCTCTATCTCGAGTCCCTCGAGGCGATCGGCATCGATACCCGCGTGCACGACATCCGTTTCGTCGAGGACAACTGGGAGTCGCCGACGCTCGGCGCGTGGGGCCTCGGCTGGGAAGTCTGGCTGAACGGCATGGAAGTCACCCAGTTCACCTACTTCCAGCAGGTGGGCGGGCTCGAGTGCCGGCCGGTCACGGGCGAGATCACCTACGGTCTCGAACGCCTCGCGATGTACCTGCAGAACGTCGAGAGCATCTTCGACATCGTCTGGACCGACGGCCCGCTGGGCCGCATCACCTACGGCGACGTGTATCACCAGAACGAGGTCGAGCAGTCCCGTTACAACTTCGACGAGGCCGACGTGGATACGCTGTTCCACGACTTCGATCACGCCGAGCACGATTGCGAGCGCCTGATCGGGAAGAACCTTGCGCTGCCCGCTTACGAGAAAATGCTCGCGGCATCGCACCTGTTCAACCTGCTCGACGCGCGCCAGGCGATCTCCGTCAGCGAGCGCCAGCGCTACATCCTGCGCGTCCGGACCATGGCGCGGGCCGTCGCGGAGACCTATTACAAGAGCCGCGAGGAGCTGGGATTCCCGATGGTCGAGTCGGTGCGCGCACGGAGCAGCGGCACATGAAGGCGGCCGACCTGCTGGTGGAAATCGGCACCGAGGAGCTGCCGCCGAAGGCGCTGCGCGGGCTCATGGACGCCTTCGCGGCGAATCTCGGCAACGAGCTCGACGCAGCGCACCTCGAGCACGGCGCGCTGCACGGCTATGCGAGCCCGCGGCGCCTCGCCGTGATCGTCGAGGCACTGGCCGCCGGCCAGCAAGACCGGCGCGTGTCGCAGAAAGGCCCGCCGGTGTCGGTCGCCTACGACGACGACGGCAAGCCGCTGCCGCCGGCCACGGCGTTCGCGAAGAAATGCGGCATCGACGTCGCCGCGCTCGAGCGCATGGAAACGGACAAGGGCGCCTGGCTCGTCGCCGAGACCGTGGAGCAGGGCCGGACGACGGCGGAGCTGCTGCCGGCACTGGTCGAAAAGGCGCTCGCCGACCTGCCGATTCCGCGCCGCATGCGCTGGGGCGACGGCGACGCGGAGTTCGTGCGCCCGGTGCACTGGGTCGTCTTGCTGCACGGCACCGACGTCGTCGAGGGAACCGTCATGGGCCTGCCCTGCGGCAACAGGACCATGGGGCACCGCTTTCATTCCGACGGCGCCATAACGATCCCGGCGCCGGCTGCCTACCTGGAGACCCTGGAAAAGCAGGGACACGTCATCGCCGATTTCGACGTCCGCCGGGCGCTCGTCCGCGACGGCGTCGAGGCTCTGGCCGACAAGGCACAAGGCCACGTGGTCGAGAGCGAGGCCCTGTTCGACGAGGTGGCGGCGCTCGTCGAGTGGCCGGTGCCGGTCCTCGGCCGCTTCGACGAGGCGTTCCTCGCACTGCCGCGCGAGGTGGTCGTTTCCACGCTGACGGGGCACCAGCGCTACTTCCCGCTCGCCGGCGAGAACGGCACGCTCTTGCCCAGCTTCGTGACGGTGGCAAACCTCGAAAGCAAGGAGCCCGACAAGGTCCGTGACGGCAACGAGCGCGTGATCCGCCCGCGTCTCGCGGACGCCGCGTTCTTCTGGGACAGCGACCGGCGCAAACCGCTGTCGATCCGGCGCGAGGCGCTACGCGACGTGGTCTACCAGCGCGGCCTGGGAAGCCTTTACGACAAGAGCGCCCGAACCGCCGCGCTGGCGGTCTGGATCGCGGAGCACCTGGGCCTCGAGAGCGCGGCCGTCGAGCGTGCCGCCGAGCTGTGCAAGTGCGACCTGCTGACCGGCATGGTCGGGGAATTTCCCGACCTGCAGGGCACGATGGGCCGCTATTACGCGATTTCGGACGGCGAGCCCGAGGCCGTCGCGACGGCCATCGGCGAACACTACCAGCCACGCTTCGCCGGTGACGCGTTGCCCGCGACCGACGCCGGCCGCGTGCTGGCGATCGCGGACAAGCTCGACACGCTCGCCGGGATTTTCACGATCGGCAAGAAGCCCTCCGGCAACCGCGACCCGTTCGGCCTGCGGCGCGCCGCGCTCGGCGTCATCCGCCTGTCGATCGAGTGCGGGCTGGACCTCGACCTCAAGGCGCTGATCGCGAAATCGCTCGAGCTGCAGCCGCCCGGCAAGGAGGAGCCCGCGGCGCTCGCCGAAGCCCTGTACACGTTCGTCACCGACCGCCTGCGTCGTTATTTCCTCGACCGCGATCCCGGCCTGGACACCCAGACCTTCGACGCCGTCATGGCGCGGCAGCCTGCGTCGCTGGTCGATTTCGAGCGGCGACTGCAGGCGGTGCAGACGTTCCTGGAACTCGACGAGGCGCAGAGCCTGGCCTCCGCCAACAAGCGCATCGCCAATATTCTCAGGCAGGCCGACGTAACGGAAACCGGCGACGTCAGCGCGCAGCGCCTCGAGGAAGATGCCGAGCGGGCGCTCTACGACGCGCTCGTTGCCGCCGAGGCAACGGTGCGGCCGCTGCTCGACGAGCGCGACTACACCCGCGCCCTGCAGTCGCTCGCCGCGCTGCGCGCGCCCGTGGACCGGTTTTTCGACGACGTCATGGTCATGGCCGACGATGCGGCTGTGCGCGACAACCGCCTGGCGCTGCTCGGCGCGCTGCGGGCGCTGTTCCTCGACGTGGCCGATATCTCGCGACTGTCCATCGCCTGACGATGCGTGCGGAGAGCCTGGGCAAGGGCCTGGTCATCCTCGACCGAGACGGCGTGATCAACCACGACTCCGCGGCCTTCATCAAGAGCGCAACCGAGTGGCGCCCGATTGCGGGCAGCGTCGAGGCCATTGCGGCGCTGACGAAAGCCGGCTTCACACTGGCCGTCGCCAGCAACCAGTCCGGCATCGCGCGCGGCCTGTTCGACCAGGATGCGCTCGATGCAATGCACGCGAAGATGCTGCGCCTGATCCACGAGGCCGGCGGGCACATCAGCCGCATCGTCACCTGTCCGCACGGCCCGGACGATGCCTGCGACTGCCGCAAACCGAAGCCCGGCATGCTCGAGCAGCTGGCACGGCACTTCGACACCTCGCTCGCGGGCGTTCCCGTCATCGGCGATGCGCTGCGCGACCTCGAGGCCGCCGCCGCGGTCGGCGCCAGGCCCATCCTCGTGCGTACCGGCAAGGGCCGGGACACCGAGGCCGCGCTGCCGGGGCGCTTTGCACGCGTGCCCGTCTACGACGACCTCGCCGCCGCGGCGCGCGCGCTGATCAGCGAGGCCGCCTGACGTGCTGTTCATCCGCTCGCTGCTGTTCATCGCCTTCGGCGCCATCACGGTCGCGATTGGCGCCGCGCTGGTACTGCTCACCTTCTGGGCGCCCGCGAAAGTGCACTGGGCGATCACGGTCGGCTATTGCCGCCTGGCGGTCTGGGCCGGGCGCTTCTTCTGCGGCCTGGACCCGGTGGTCGAGGGCCTCGAGAACCTGCCCGACGAACCGAGCGTCATCATGATCAAGCATACGTCGACGCTGGAAACCTACTGGCACGTCACCGTGTTCCCGAAGACCGCCTGGGTCATCAAGCGCGAGGTCATGTGGGTGCCGCTGCTCGGCTGGGCGATGAAGCTGATGCTGGACCCGATTTTCATCAACCGCAGCTCGGGGCGAACGGCGGTCAGGCAGGTGATCGAGGACGGCAGGAAAAAGCTCGACGCGGGCATCTGGGTAACCATTTTCCCGGAGGGCACGCGCATGCCGCCGGGCGAGACGCGCCGCTATGGCGTGAGCGGCGCGGCGCTTGCCCGCGACGCCGGCTGCAAGATCGTGCCGGTGGCCCACAACGCCGGCGACTTCTGGGGGCGCCGCAGCATCATCAAGCGGCCCGGCAAGGTGCGCTTCTGTATCGGCCCGCCCATCGATGCGGCCGGCCGCGACCCCAAGGAAACCAACCTCATCGTGCAGGACTGGATCGAGACCAGGATGGGCGAGATCAGCGAGGTCTACAAGAAGAAGGCCGCGGAGCGCGGCCCTTCCAAAGCGTAGCGGTCCGGCATCGATCGCGGGCCGAGGCCCGCGCCTACAAGGCGTTCGCCCGGACACCGTAGTGCCCGAAAGTATCCGTAGGAGCAGTTCTCGAACCGCGACCGGGGTAGCGCGTGCCGAGGCGCGCTCCTACGGTATTCGTTGCGCGCCTACCAGATCTTCACCCGCTCCCCGGGTGGCAGGTACAGGGCGTCCCCTTCCTTGACGTCGAAGGCCTCGTAGAACTCGGGCACGTTCCTGACGGCTCCGTTGGCGCGGTACATCGACGGCGCGTGCGGGTCGGTCATGATCAGCTGCCGGAGCGCCTCGTCGCGGTACTTGTTGCGCCATATCTGCCCGTAGCCCAGGAACACGCGCTGGATCCCGGTGAAGCCGTCGATCACCGGCGGCTCCTCGCCGTTGAGCGACATCTCGTAGGCGAGCAGCCCGATGCTGATGCCGCCGAGGTCGCCGATGTTCTCACCGAGCGTGAATTCCCCGTTCACGGCCAGGTCCTGGAAAGGCGCGTACTTGCCGTACTGGTCGACGAGTTTTGCCGTGCGCGTCTCGAACTCGCTGCGGTCGGCATCCGTCCACCAGTTGCGCATCACGCCGTCGCCGTCGAACGTGCTGCCCTTGTCGTCGAAGCCGTGGCCGATCTCGTGGCCGATCACGGCGCCGATCGCGCCGTAGTTCACGGCGTCATCGGCTTCCATGTTGAAAAACGGCGGCTGCAGGATCGCGGCGGGGAAGACGATCTCGTTCAGCGGCGGCATGTAGTACGCGTTGACGGTCTGCGGCGTCATGCCCCATTCCTCGCGATCCACCGGGCCGCCCTGGCGCGCCAGCTCGCGTTCGTACTCGGCGACCGTGGCCCGCTCGATGTTGCCGAACAGGTCGTCCGCTTCGATGTCGACGGCCGAGTAGTCGCGCCACACGTCCGGGTAGCCGATCTTGGGCCGGAACTTCGAGAGCTTGTCGAGCGCCTGGGCCCGGGTCTCGTCGGACATCCAGTCGAGTTCCCTGATGCTCTTTTCGTAGGCCTTGATCAGGTTACCGACCAGTTCGAGCATGCGCTCCTTCGCTTCGGGCGGAAAGTACTCCTTCACGTAAACCTTGCCGACCACTTCGCCCAGCAGGCCGTTGACGGTGTTGACCGCCCGCCGCCACGGTTCGCGCTGCTGCTCGCGGCCGGACAGCGTCTTGCCGTAGAACTGGAAGTCCTGGTCGTCGAGCGCTGCGTTGAGCGCGTTGGCTTTCGAATTCAGCGCGACCCACTTCAGGTAGGTCTGCCAGGTCTCGATCGGGGTCTCGGCGATGACCGGGTCGAGTTCCTCGAAGTACGAGGTCATCATCAGCACCAGGCCGTCGATAGCCCCGATGCCCGCCTCGTCGGTGTACCCCTGCCAGTTGAAAGCCGGCATGACTTCGTTGAGCTGGTCGAGCGCGACCTTGTTGTAGTTGTTCGGCCAGTCGCGCGCGGCCTCCTTGGTGATGTGCGCGGCCGCGATACGGGTCTCGAGCGCCATGATGGTCTTCGCCGCTGCGGCGCCGTCTTCGAAGCCCGCCAGGTCGAACATGGCCTCGATATGCTCGACGTATTTGCTGCGGATGTCGGCGGAGGTTTCGTCGTCCTTGAAGTAATACTCGCGATCGGGCAGCCCGAGACCGCTCTGCCAGGCATAGATCATGTAGTAGTTCGGGTCCTTGAAGTCCGCGACCTGGCCGATGTTCACCGGCACCGGGTAGCCGCGGCGGCCGGCGGCCGCAAAGTAAACGGCGAGCGCCTCGTGGTCCTCGATCGCCGCGATACGCTCGAGCTCGGGCTCGAGCGGCGCCACGCCCTTCGCGTTGCGCGTCTCGATGTCGAGGTAGGACTTGTACAGGTCGCCGACCTTCTGTTCGTCCGTGCCCTTGGCGAAATCGCCGGATGCGGACTGCTCGATGATGGCCTTGACGTCTTCCTCGGCCTCGTCGGCGAGGATGCCGAAGCCCCCGTAGGTTGCCTTGTCGGCCGGGATCTCCGTCTCCGCGATCCACTTGCCGTTGACGAAGGAGAAGAAGTCGTCGCCCGGCCGGACACGGGTGTCCATGTTTTCGAGGGCGATACCGGATTTCAGCGCCGTCGGCGCCTCCGTCGCGGTCGTCGGAGCTTGTTGCTGACCGCAGGCCGTCAGGGCCACCATCGCGGCGGCCGCCAGTAATTTGTGTTTCACACCAGTCCCCTGTTCTGCTTTCCTGTGTTCGTTCCATTGCGTGCCCGTGTTCCCGGCACGCCGTAGCTACCGGGTAGACAGGCGGTCGCGGCTTTAGTTTCCGTTGCCGGTCGCTTTTACCAGTGCCTCGATTTCGAGCGCCTGGGCCTCGGTCAGCGGGTACATCTTGTCGATGCGGCAGCCGCGCAGCGTGTCGATGCCGCGACGCATCACGTTGTGGTCGTAACGCCGGTCCGCCGTGATCGACATGTTGTCGTACATCTCGCGGCACACGCGGGTGAATTCGAGCAGGAAATGCCCGTCACGCCCCGTGTACATCGCGAAATGGCGCGTGACCGGGGTCCACGCATCGCTGCCGTGCGTGCGGATCTGGTCGACCTGCTCGAGTTCCCCGACTTCGACATAGTCGCGGACAGCCTGGGTGTCGGCGGGCGTTTCCGGTGTTCCGGCGCAGGCGGCGACGAGCGCCAGCAACGCCAGCAGGGTGATCGTCTTCATGGATTCGATACCTCGTTGCGCTCTCGGGCGTACAGGTCTTCGACGTATCTGGTGACTCGCGGGTAAGCTTCAATCCAGCGCTCGATGTCTGCGCGCATGGCCGGGGGCGTGCGCTCGCGCTCGATGCGAATCCCTGCGCCGCCGCCGTAGCCGGCCGGCTGCAGCCACGCACCCTGGATGGCCGCGAAGCTGAAGTCCGTGTAATTGAGCGCGTCACCGCCGAGGAGCGAGCGCCGGCCGTCGCCTAGCCGGGCTTCCGTTTCCGCGAGCAGGCTCTCGATGTGCTCGCAGCTCTTGCGGTAGTGGCTCTCGTTGACGCGGAACGCCTTGCGAATCATGAAGGCCTGCACCGGGAACAGCAGCCGCACCAGCCGGCGCTGCCAGGCCGGGACGGCCGCGCTGTTCGCGCCCCAGGCGTGCTGGCACAGCTCCCGCTCGCCGAGCAGGTGGTAGTAGACCCACACCTGCAGGCTCACGCCGCTGCGGTCGATACGGCGCTCGAACGCCAGACGCTCGGCCGTCGGCTCGAGGAACGCGGCGGCTGCGCCGTGCGTCGCGCTGCAGGCGCCCCAGAGGTAGCGCAGGATCTCCGGGGAGTTGCCGATCTGCGAACGCACCGCGCCCGTGCGGAAATGCAGCCGCGGCACGGTGCGGCCGAGGTAGAACGCGCCGAGCGTCCCGGCCCAGGCGACCTCCTCGTAGTCGAGGCCCAGTCGATCCATGCACCAGCGGACCTTTTCGACGAAGTGACTGACGGAGATCGTCTCGAGCACCCACTCCGGTCCCGGCGCCGGCCGCACCAGCCCCTGCAACACGATGCCCCAGCGCCACAGGATGGCGAGCAGCACGAGCAACAGCGCGGTCCACGCGGACCAGCCGAACACCGCCACCAGGACCGGCAACAGCAGGACGAACGCGGCGTGCAGGATCAGTCGTCGGTCGGGCATCGGCAGGCCTCGTCGGCTACGCGGGTCCGGGTTTCCGCGGCGGGCTCGCGGCTAGACGTCGAGGTTCGACACCGTGAGCGCGTTCTTTTCGATGAACGCGCGCCGCGGCTCGACCTGGTCGCCCATGAGCGTCGTGAAGATTTCGTCGGCCTTGACCGCATCTTCGATCTTCACCTGCATCAGCCGGCGTGTCTCCGGGTTGACGGTCGTGTCCCAGAGCTGGTCCGGGTTCATCTCGCCGAGACCCTTGTAACGCTGCACGCTCTGGCCGCGACGCGCCTCGCCCATCAGCCACTCGATGGCGGCCGCGAAATCCGTGACCGCCATGTTGCGGTCCCCGCGGCTGACGTAGGCACCGTCGCCCAGCAGGTCCTCCAGCTTCTCGGCGAGCGCCATTATGTGCGCGTACTCGTTGGTCTCGAAGAACTCGCGCGGCAGGTAGCGCGTCGAGCCGACGCCGTGCTGGATCCGGGTGACCGCGATGCGCACGCCCTCGCCATCCTCGTCGCCACGATCGAGCGCCGCCTTGTAGGTCGCGCCGTTACCGTTGCGCTGAACGCGGTCGCCCGTGGTCTTGGGCAGCTGCGCCGAGAACTTCTCCGTCCACGCCTCGAGGCGATCGAGGTCCTCTGCCAGCTCGCTGGTAACCTGCGGCAGGTGCGCCAGTTGCCGCAGCACCGTCGCGTCGTAACGGCTGTCGAGCCGGGTGAAGATATGCTCGACCGCGATGTACTCCTTTGCGAGCGACTCGAGCGCCACGCCGGAGAGCGGCGGCGCATCCGCGGTGACGTGCAGGTCCGCGCTCTCGAGCGCCGACGACAACAGGTACGCGTTGAGTTCCGCGTCGTCCTTGACGTAAACCTCCTGCTTGCCGCGCTTGATCTTGTATAGCGGCGGCTGGGCGATGTAGACGTGGCCGCGCTCGATCAGCTCCGGCATCTGCCGGTAGAAGAAGGTGAGCAACAAGGTGCGGATGTGGGACCCGTCCACGTCGGCGTCGGTCATGATGATGATGCGGTGATAACGCAGTTTGTCGGGATCGAAATCGTCCCGGCCGATACCGCAGCCGAGCGCCGTGATCAGCGTGCCGACCTCGGCCGACGACAGCATCTTGTCGAAGCGCGCTTTCTCGACGTTGAGGATCTTGCCCTTGAGGGGCAGGATGGCCTGGGTGCGGCGATCCCGGCCCTGCTTCGCGGAGCCGCCGGCCGAGTCGCCCTCGACGAGGAACAGCTCGGAGCGCGCGGGGTCCTTTTCCTGGCAGTCGGCGAGCTTGCCCGGCAGGCCGGCGACGTCCAGTGCCCCCTTGCGCCGGGTCATCTCGCGGGCCTTGCGTGCCGCTTCGCGGGCGCGCGCGGCGTCGATGATCTTGGCGACGATCGCCTTGGCCTCCTGCGGCTGTTCGAGCAGGTATTCCTCGAACTTCGCCGACATGGCCTGTTCCACGATGGATTTAATTTCAGATGAAACTAATTTATCCTTGGTCTGTGACGAGAACTTGGGATCCGGCACCTTCACGGACAGCACCGCCGTGAGGCCTTCGCGGGCATCGTCGCCCGTCGGCGAGGCCTTTTCCTTGCGCCCGCTGAGTTCCTTCTCGATGTAGGCATTCAGCGTGCGGGTCAGCGCGCTGCGGAAGCCGGCGAGATGGGTCCCGCCGTCGCGCTGCGGGATGTTGTTGGTGTAGCAGAACATGTTTTCCTGGTAGGCATCGTTCCACTGCATGGCGACCTCGACGCCGACGTCGTCTTGCATGCTCGCGAAATGAAACACCGTCGGGTGTATCGGCGTCTTGTTCTTGTTCAGGTGTTCGACGAAGGCCCGGATGCCGCCCTCGTACTGGAACAGGTCCTCGCGCTCGTCGCGCTCGTCGATCAGGCGGATGCGGACGCCGGAATTCAGGAACGACAGCTCGCGCAGCCGGCGCGCGAGGATGTCGTAGTGGAATTCGATGTTGGTGAAGGTCCTCGCGCTCGGCTTGAACCGCAGCGTCGTGCCGGTACGGTCGGTCTCGCCGACTTCGGCCAGCGGTGCCAGCGGTTCGCCGTAGGCGTACTCCTGCTGGTAAGTCTTGCCGTCACGATGAATGGTCAGCATCAACTGCTCGGACAGGGCGTTGACCACCGACACGCCGACGCCGTGCAGGCCGCCGGAAACCTTGTAGGAGTTGTCGTCGAACTTCCCGCCTGCGTGCAGCACGGTCATGATGACCTCCGCAGCGGAGCGCCCTTCCTCGGGGTGCTCATCGACGGGAATGCCGCGGCCGTCGTCGGCGATGGTGACCGACTCGTCGGCGTGAATCGTCACGGTAATGACGCTGCAATGGCCCGCGAGGGCTTCGTCGATGGAGTTGTCGACAACCTCGAAGACCATGTGGTGCAGACCCGTGCCGTCATCGGTGTCACCGATGTACATTCCGGGCCGCTTGCGCACGGCTTCGAGGCCCTTTAAGACCTTGATATTACTGGAAGTATATCCCTTGCCGTCGGCCATTCCGTGTCCTCGAGTTAAAACCGACATATTGTATCAAAATCAGGCCCTTAAACGAGCCCGAATAGCGGCTTTTTTGCAGGGTTTCGGCGCCCGCCCGGCCCACCGGGAAGCGCGGCCTCAGTCGTCGCGCGGAGCCTGCTGCAGCTCGCCCTGTTCCACGTGGAACACGCGCGGGGTCGTCGGGAACGGCAACTCGTGGCGCTCGAGGCTGGTGGCGATAACCTGGCTGCCGAGCGCCTCCACCTGCTGCATCAGCCGCGCCAGCGACGCGCGATCGAGCTCCGCCGCGGGGTCGTCGAGCAGCAGCAGCAGCGGCCTTCCCAGCGCCGCCTGCGCGGTTTCCGTCGCGGCCAGGATCATGGAACTCGCCAGCAGCTTCTGCTGGCCCCGGGAAACGAGCCGCCGCGCCTGGCGCTCGTCGTAACTGAGCCGCAGGTCCGCGCGGTGCGGGCCCACCTGGGTGCTGCCAACCGCCCGGTCGCGCTCCCAGTGTTCGTCGAGCGCCTCCGCCAGGCTCTTGTCGCCGCTCCAGCCGGGCGCGTACCGATAGTCGACGGCCGCGCCCAACAGGGCCTGGCCGTGCGCCCGCAGGGTATCGATGCAGCCGGCGAGCACCCGTTGCCGCACGGCACCCAGCCGCTCCCCGACGCCGCAGAATTCCCTGTCCCAAACCCGCAAGGCCTCGCGGTGCCCGCCGGCTCTCAGCGCCGCGTTGCGTTGTTTGAGTACCCGCCGGAACTGCCGCCACAACCCCAGGTACTCCGGTTCCACGTGGAACACTACCCAGTCCAGGAAGCGCCGCCGCTCGTCCGGCCCGCCGCTGACCAGGTTGTGCACGTCCGGATCGATGACCTGCAGCGGCAGTGCCGCCGCAAGCGCCGCCGCGCCCCCGCTGCTGTCCCCGTCGACCCTGACCTCGAGCCCCGCGCGGCTGTTGCGAACGCCAACGGCCGACACGCGTCCGCCCGCCTCGACCTGCGCAAACAACACGAACGCCTGCTGGCCGTGCCGGATCAGGTTCGACGGGGGGGCGCCGCGAAACGACTTGCCGCGACCGAGATAAGCGATCGCCTCCAGCAGGCTCGTCTTGCCGGAGGCGTTGGCGCCGTAGACCAGGGTGTAATCGGGGTCCGGTTCGAACCCCACGTTATCCAGACAGCGGAAGCCCTGCGCGGTAAAACGCTTTATCGTCACGCTGCCCTTCCGCGCGCCCTCTAGAGACGCATCGGCATCACGACAAACTTGCAGTCATCCTGTCCCGGGGCCCGGATCAGGCAACTCGAATTGCTGTCGACCACCGACACCGTCACTTCGTCGCTGTCCACCGCCCCGATCGCGTCCAGCAGGTAGTTCACGTTGAAGCCGATTTCCAGGTCGTCGCCGCTGTAACTGACTTCCAGTTCCTCCTCGGCCTCCTCCTGCTCCGGATTGTGCGCCTGCAGCACCAGCGCGTTGTCGCGGATAATGAGCCGAATCCCGCGGTATTTCTCGTTCGAGAGAATCGCCGTTCGCTGCAGGCCGCCACGCAATACGTCCCTGTCTGCGCGCACCTCGTTGGACGACTCCTTCGGTATCACCCGCTCGTATTCCGGAAACCGCCCATCGATCAGCTTCGAGGTAAAGCGAATCCCATCGAGCTGGATCCGCACGTGATTGGCGCCCAGCACGACGTCCACCGACCCTTCCCCGGTAAGCAAGCGCTGCAGCTCGAGCACCCCTTTGCGCGGCACGATGACTTGCTGCTGCTCCAGCTTGCCCTTGTCGAGTTCCGCCTGGCAGAGCGCCAGGCGATGCCCGTCCGTCGCAACCGACCGAATGTGCCGGCCCTCCGTCTCGAGCAGCATGCCGTTCAGGTAATAGCGGACGTCCTGTTGCGCCATCGAGAAATACGTCTTCTCGATCAGCCGCCCGAGCACTTCCTGGCTCACCGAAATGCTCTGCGCCGCCTTGATGTCCTCGACACTTGGAAACTCCGCCGCCGGCAGCGTCGCCAGCGCAAATTTGGACCGACCCGAGCGCACGTGCAGTTTCTCCCCGCTCACGCTCACGCTCACCTCGGACCCGTCCGGCAGCGCGCGGCAGATATCGAGCAGCTTGCGCCCCGACACCGTGATTTCCCCGCCAGCCTGCACGTCAACGTTCGCCTGTGCGACCAGCTCCACTTCGAGATCCGTCGCCGTCACCGAGAGCTCGCCGGCTTTCGCGACGAGCAGGACATTCGACAGGATCGGCATCGTTTGCCGGCGCTCCACGACCCCGATGACCGCCTGCAACGGCTTCAGGAGCACGTCCCTGGTTGCACTCAACTTCATAGCTTCCACCTGTTAATAATTATTGGAAATTATTAGATTACTGTAGTTATTGGGCCGCCGCATGCCTGTGTATAACTTTAAAACGATATTTAAAATCAATAACTTACGCAACAATCCGGCCGACACCAACCGGTGTACTTCCGGTCCCTACCCGGTGCACATTATGTGGATAACTTTGTCGACCCTCGTTGTCCACCGGTTATCCACATCATCCTGTCAGCGTTCTTAACAGATTTAAATAGTCGTCGTCGACGCGTTTCTCGGTCTCGCGCAACGACGCGATCCGCCGGCAGGCGTGCAACACCGTCGTGTGATCCCGGCCGCCGAAGGCATCCCCGATCTCCGGAAGGCTGTGGTTCGTCAGTTCCTTCGCGAGCGCCATTGCCACCTGCCGCGGCCGCGCGATCGAGCGGCTGCGCTTTTTCGACAGCAGGTCACCGACGCGGAGCTTGAAGTAGTCGGCCACGGTCTTCTGGATGTTCTCGATCGACACCAGTCGCTCCTGCAGGGCAAGCAGGTCCCGCAGCGCTTCCTTGGCGAACTCCAGGTTGATCGGTCGCCCGGTGAACTTCGAATTCGCTATGACGCGCCGCAGCGCCCCCTCCAGTTCGCGAACGTTGGAGCGAATGCGCTTCGCGATGAAAAACGCCACCTGCTCGGGCAGCGCGACGCCGTCCGCTTCCGCCTTGCTCATGAGGATTGCAACGGACGTTTCGAGCTCCGGCGGCTCGATCGCGACGGTCAGGCCCCAGCCGAAGCGCGATTTGAGTCGTTCCTCGAGGCCGACGACTTCTTTCGGGTACCGGTCACAGGTCAGCACGATCTGCCGTTGTCCTTCCAGCAGCGCGTTGAAGGTATGAAAGAACTCTTCCTGGGAGCGTTCCTTGCCCGCGAAAAACTGGATGTCGTCGATCAGCAATGCGTCCAGCGTCCGGTATGACCGCTTGAACTCGGAAATCTTGTTGTGCTGCAGGCCCCTGACCATGTCGCCGACGAAACGCTCCGAATGCACGTACGCTACGCGCGCTTTGGCGTTGCGCGCGAGCATCGAGTTGCCGACCGCCTGCATGAGATGGGTCTTGCCGAGACCCACCCCGCCATAGATGAACAGGGGGTTGTAGGACGTACCCGGGTTCTCGCCGACCTGGAGGGCGGCCGCTCGTGCCAGCTGGTTGCTCTTGCCCTCGACGAAGTTCTGAAACGTAAACGCCGGGTTCAGTCGCGAGGCAATCGGCGCCGGTGCGGCCTCCATGGGCGACCCCCGTGACAAACCGCGGCTGCTGCGGGGCTCCGGTTGCACTGCCGGCTGCCGCGAGCCGACCTCGACGACCAGCTCGGTATTGCCGCCCGAGCCATCGAGGATCTCGAGGATGCGCTGCACGTAGTGTTGCTGCAGCCAGTCCACGACGAACCGGTTCGGCGCCAGCAGCTTCAACCGCCCGTCGTCCTCGACCGCCTGGAGCGGCCGGATCCAGGTATTGAACTGTTGCTCCGGCAGCTCCGCCTGCAAATCACGGATGCAGCGATTCCAGAGCGTTGTTTCGGCCGGCAAGGATGTCCCCAATAAGCCCCAGGGAGGCGGTTTTGCGAGTGAGACCGGGCAGTCTATACCGTATAATAAGCCGCTGCCAAATCGTGATTTTCCCTGATTACGCACGACCCGGCCGGCCCGGCCCGGCCGCTCTATTGACACTGCAACAGGCCCCGCGTACCCTTGCCGACCCTTTTGCGGGCGGCGTCCGGACACCGCCCGAATGCACAGGTAGCAGAAACATGAAACGTACCTTTCAGCCCAGCACTCTGAAGCGCGCACGCACGCATGGCTTCCGCGCCCGCATGGCGACCAAGGGCGGCCGGCTTGTTCTCAAGCGCCGCCGCGCCAAGGGTCGTGTGAAGCTGACGCCGTAGACGGGCCCGGCTCGCGCGCGCGACGCAGTCACCCCCAGGATTGGAACCCAGCAAGTCACGCAGCGCATTATTCCGGTTTCGACGCCACAACCGGTTACTGAATGCGGCTGCGTTCGGCCGCGTGTTCGAACAAGCGAACCGCAGCCGGGACCGGTGCTTCACCGTGCTCTGCCGGGACAACGGGGGGCGGCCTGCGCGGCTCGGGCTGGCGATCTCGAAGAAACACTGCCGGAAAGCGACATCGAGAAACACAATAAAACGCATCGCCAGGGAGTCCTTCAGGCAGCACCAGGCTGAACTGCAGGGCGTCGACGTCGTCGTGATCAATCAACCAGCAGCGGCGACGGCAACCCGGCAGCAGCTGTTTGACAGCCTGGCTGCGCACTGGCGACGATGTAAGCCGGACGGCACCGCCAACAGCGGCCAGGAATAACGACGCATGGACAATCAACGACTGCTGGTCTGGGCCACCTTCGGCATCCTGCTCTGGTTCACCTACCAGACGTGGCTGCAGGACTATGGGCCGAAGCCGGTGCCTGCCGCGCCACAGGGCGAAACGGCGGCGGCACCCGAGGCGGCCGTTCCCGCCGCAGACCAGTTGTCGCTGCCGGAGCTCGGCGGCACGGGCGGCGACGCCGCAACGGCCCCCGCTGCGCTACCCGGCGACGAGCCAGCGGCGGCTGACGCCCCGGCCGGCCTCATCACCGTTCGCACCGACGTCCTGGAGCTGCAGATCTCCCCGCGCGGCGGCACGCTGGTCCGGGCGACCGTGCTCGGTTACCCGGTCCACAAAGACGAGCCGGACAATCTCGTCGAACTGCTGAGCCCGGAGCGCGGCGATCTCGGCCTGATTCGCACCGGCCTGCGCAGTGCGACCGGCCCGAGTGCGAACCAGGACACGCTGTTCAGCGCGCCGCGCAACGAGTTCCTGCTCGGCGACGCCGAGGAGCTCGTGGTGCCGCTGACCTGGACCGATGCGAGCGGTGTCAGCATCGAAAAGACGTTCCGCTTTACGCGCGGCAGCTACGTGATCACCGTGCAACAGACGCTCGTCAACAACAGCGCCGAGCCGTGGCACGGCGATCAGTACACGCAGCTGCTGCGCCGCTCGAAGGGCATCGACCGCTCGATGTTCGACGTGGATTCCTATTCGTTCGACGGGCCGCAAACCTACAACGGCGACAAGGCGGAAAAGCACCAGCAGGACGACCTGCGCAAAAAGGGGCCCGTGGAGTTCGCGACGCCGGACGGCTGGGTGGCCGCGATCCAGCACCACTTCCTGAGCGCCATTGTCCCGGAAAGCGGCGCGCCGCACGTTTACCGCGTGGAGCTGAAGAACGACACGATGATCGCCAGCGTGGTCGGCGCGAAACGCACCGTCGAACCCGGCGCATCGGAGACCTTCTCGCGGCAGCTGTTCGTCGGGCCCAAGATCCAGTCGCAGCTCGAGGAGCTGCACGAGCGACTCAAGCTCACCGTCGACTACGGCTGGCTGACCATCCTCTCGCAGCCGATGTTCTGGCTGCTTGCATTCATTTACGGCTACGTCGGTAACTGGGGCGTGTCGATCATCCTCGTCACCGTGCTCATCAAGCTCGTGTTCTACAAGATGACCGAGACCAGCGGCCGCTCGATGGCGAAGATGCGCAACCTGCAACCCCGCATCAAGGCACTGCAGGAGCGCTACAAGGACGACCGCCAGCAACTCTCGCAGCAGATGATGGATCTCTACAAGCGGGAGAAGGTGAATCCCGCCGCGGGCTGCCTGCCCATACTGATCCAGATGCCGTTCTTCCTGGCCTTCTACTGGGTGCTCATCGAGAGTGTCGAGATGCGCCAGGCGCCGTTTGCGTTGTGGATCACCGACCTCTCGACCCGCGACCCGTATTTCATCCTGCCGCTGATCATGGGCGCGGCGATGCTGCTGCAGCAGAAGCTCAACCCGGCACCGGCGGACCCGGTCCAGGCGCGGGTGATGCAGATCATGCCGATCATGTTCACGGGCTTTTTCGCGTTCTTTCCCTCGGGGCTCGTCCTGTACTGGGCGACCAATACCATCCTGTCGATCGCCCAGCAGTGGAAGATCAACAAGGTCGTCGAGAAGGAAGACAAGGAAAGGAAGCCCGGCAAGAAGAAGAAACCGCGGGAGTAGATGCCCGACGACACCATAGTCGCCCTCGCCACGCCGCCCGGCACGGGCGGGATCGGCGTCGTGCGTATTTCGGGCGCTGATGCCGAGCGCATCGCGCACGCCATGCTCGGCAGCGTACCGCAACCGCGGGTGGCGACGGTTGCCACGTTCGTGGATGCGCAGCGCGAGCCGCTCGACAAGGGCATCGCGCTGTATTTCCCGGCGCCCGCGTCGTTTACCGGCGAGTCCGTGCTGGAGCTGCACGGCCACGGTGGCCCCGTCGTCCTGTCGCTGCTCGTCGCTGCGGCCGTCGCTCTCGGCGCGCGACGCGCGGAACCCGGTGAATTCACGCAGCGCGCTTTCCTGAACGGCAAGCTCGACCTCGCCCAGGCCGAAGCGGTGGCCGACCTCATCGAAAGCGGCACGGCGCAGGCCGCGCGCGCCGCGCTGCGCTCACTGACCGGCGCCTTCTCGGCCGCCGTCAACGAGCTGGCCGAGCAGCTGACCGCGATCCGGGTGTACGTCGAGGCGGCCATCGACTTTCCCGAGGAAGAGGTCGACTTCCTGGCCGACGACGAGCTCGGCGCACGGCTGGCGCGCGCGGCGGCGGCGTTCGACTCGCTGCTGTCGAGAGCGAGCGTCGGGCGCGTCCTGCGCGACGGTTACCAGGTCGTGATCGTCGGCAAGCCGAACGCGGGCAAGTCCAGCCTCATGAACCGGCTGTCGGGCGAGGAAACGGCGATCGTGACCGAGATCGCGGGCACGACCCGCGACGTCCTGCGCGAGCGCATCAATATCGACGGCCTTGCCGTCGAGCTGGTGGACACGGCAGGCCTGCGCGACAACCCCGACCGCATCGAGGAAGAGGGCATCCGCCGTGCGCGCCAGGCGCTCGCCGGGGCGGACGCGGTACTGTGGATACAGGATGCGACCGAGGCGCTGCCGGCGCGCATCGAGGAGCCGCTGCGGGACGGCGTGCCGGTCACGATTGTGCGCAACAAAATCGACCTCACCGGCGATCGCGCCGGCCTGGTCGACGGCGAGCCGCCGGTCGTGATGCTTTCGGCGCGCACGGGCGAGGGGCTCGAGGCGCTGCGTCAGCGCATCCGCGAACTGGCCGGGTTTCGCGATCTCGGCGAAGGCGCGTTCACCGCGCGCCGCCGCCACGTCGAGGCGCTGCAGAACGCGCAGCAACGCTTCGCAGCCGGCAGGGCGGCGCTCCGCGATGTGCGGGCCGGCGAACTGCTGGCAGAGGAGTTGCGCCTCGCGCAACAGGCGCTCGGCACCATCACCGGCGAAGTCACCGCGGACGACCTGCTCGGGCGTATTTTCTCGTCGTTCTGTATCGGCAAGTAGGGGCGGCCGGCTACTCGGCGCCCGCGGCGGGCGGCCGGAAATGCGGCGCGGTAATCGGCACCTCGATGAGCGGACCGTAAGCGGCCGCGCCGTCACGAATGACCGCGGCATCGCCGAGCAGCACGACAACGAGGTCCTCCGGCAACGGGTAGACGGACTCGATCACCGCTCCGACCGATGCCACGTCGGTTGCCGTGAGCGCCTGGCCGTAAGCGTTGATATAGGTAACGTCGAGGCCGAACGCTTCCAGCGCGGCCAGCTGTCTGCCGAGCTGCGCCGCCGTCTCCAGTGCCGTCGGGAATTGTCCGAGGATGTAGTTCCGGGCGGAGGCGAGCGCCGTTTCGTCGACGCCGCGTTCGTGCAGTTGCGCGAGCACGCCGAGCGCCATGTCGATGGCTTCGAAGGTCCGCTCGGTCGGGGTGTACGACACGATTGCCACCGAACCCGGCCGGGTTGCCCGCGAAAGCTCGGCGTGCGCGCCATAGGTGAGCCCCGACTTCATGCGCAGCTCCGTGTTCAGCATCGACGTGTAGCGGCCGCCGAAGACCGTGTTGGCGATGTCGAGCGCAGCGCGCTTCGCGTAGTCGCGTTCGACGCCGACGTTGCCGAGCCAGAAGTAGGTTTGCGTGGCTCCGGGCTTGTCGATCAGCAGGACGCGGCGCCCGCTCTGCGGCACCGGTCGCGGCACCTCGGGCAGGGGCGTGGCGGCCGCGCGCCAGTCACCGAACGCGGCGGTGAGC
Organism: uncultured Gammaproteobacteria bacterium; assembly: GCA_963712755.1. Classification (GTDB taxonomy): domain Bacteria; phylum Pseudomonadota; class Gammaproteobacteria; order Steroidobacterales; family Woeseiaceae; genus UBA1847. The sequence continues at coordinate 144,163 of CAVQIY010000007.1, forward strand.
TTCGCGATCATCGCCGCTGCATCGAAGTCACCGGTCACCGCTATGACGAGGCGGTCGCCGCCGAGCTGCTGTTCGTAGAACTCGAGGATGTCGTCGTGACCGATCGCGGCAAGCGAGGTCTCGCTGCCGCTCACCGGGTTGCCGTACGGATGCGCGCCGAACAGGAATGCCTGGCCGTAGATCGGCAGCAACGCATTGAGGTTCGTGTCCTTCGCGGCGCGGATGAAGTTGATCGAGCGCTCGCGCAGCTTCTCGAACTCGGCTTCGTCGATTCTGGGCCGCAGCAGCATGTCGGCCAGCAGTTCGACCATGAGGTCGGCGTCGCGGGCGAGGAAGTTCCCGGAGACCGTGATGGACTCGAGGTCGGCGCGACTCGAGAGCATGCCGCCGGACGCGTCGACCGCTGCCGCGAACTGCGCAGCGTCACGATCCCCCGCGCCCTTTTCGAGGAGCGACGCGACCAGGTTCGCGAGACCGGCCCGGCCTTCCGGGTCCGCTACCGCGCCGCCGCGCAGGATCGCCGTGGCGGCAACGAGCGGCACGTCCGGCTTCTCGCTCAGCAGCAACACCGTGCCGTTGGGGAGCACGACGCGGTCGAAGTCCGGCAGCGTGACGCCCTCCGCCAGCGCGCTGCCGGCGTGCAGCAACCAGGCCAGCGCAGCGAGCGGCAGCAAGGTGTGCAGGCGCGTCACTGGTCGCTCTCCGCGGCCGGCGCGTACAGGGTGCCGATCGTGGCGTTGCCGCGCCGGAACACGGCCGCGGCGACGGCCTCGAGGTCGGCCGCGGACAGCGCCTCGATCTTGCCGGGCAGGTCGAAGAGCTTCTCGTAGCCGCCGTGGAACACGGCCGCCTCGCCGAGGCCGGCGGCCTTGCCGCTGATGGTTGCCATGGAACGCCAGTAGTCCGCCAGTGCCATGTTGCGCGCTTTCCCGAGCTCGTCCTCGCTGACGCCTTCCGCGGCGACACGCTCGAGTTCGTCCATGATGCGTGCCTCGACCCGCGCGAGATCGCCGCCGGGTGGCAGCGTGGCATAGAAATACACCAGGCCGGGGTCGAAGCCCTCGTACTGGAACCCGCCGATCGAGATTGCGAGTTGCTCCTCCTCGACGAGCAGGCGGTGCAGGCGGGACGAATCGCCGTCGACCAGCGTGCGCAGCAGCAGGCTCATCGCGAGGGTCCCGGGGTCCGCCGCGCGACCGCCGTGAAACGCGATGTGCAGCATCGGCGTCTGGGCGTCGGTCTCGATCGCGACGCGGCGCTCGCCCTGTTGCGGCGGCTCGACGGTGCGGACAGCGGCGGGCGGGTCCTGCGCCGGCATGTCCTCCAGGTATTCTTCCGCGAGATCGAGGACTTCGGCGGGCGTGACGTCACCGGCGACGACCATCGTAATGTTGTTGGGCGCGTAGTACGTGCGGTAGAAATTCTCGAGGTCGTCCTGCGTCCAGGACTCGATGTCCGATGGCCAGCCGATGATGGGGAACTGGTAAGGGTGTGCGACGTACGCGGTCGCAAGTACCTGCTCCAGTAACCGGCTGACGTTGTTGTTGTCCACGGTGGTGCGGCGCTCCGAGATGATCACGCCACGCTCGCTTTCCACGGCCTCGGGGTCGAACGCGAGGTTCTGCAGCCGTTCGGCCTCGAGCTCGAAAACGACCTCGAGCGCCGAGCGCGGGAACCAGTCCTGGTAGACCGTGACGTCGTTCGATGTGTAGGCGTTGTTCTGGCCCCCGGCGGCCTCCATGATGCGGTCGAACTCCCCGGGCTCGAGGTCGTCGGTGCCGTTGAACATCATGTGCTCGAAGAAGTGCGACAGGCCGGTGATGCCCGGGTACTCGTTGCGGCCCCCTGCGCGCACGAAATAATAGAGCGCGACGTTGGGTATGTCGTGGTCCGGCCAGACGATGATCTCGAGCCCGTTGTCCAGCGTGACGCTCTGGATCTCGGGGGGTACGCCGGGCGCCGCGGACGCCGCCATCTTCGGGCCGAGGTCGAGCAGCGCCGGCGGCTCCGGGAACAGCCGGCCCACGATCAGCGCGGCCAGCAACAGCACCGAGACCACGGCGACCGCGGCGTTGAGCTTCTGGCCGGTCTTGTAGACGATCGACTGGGTCTGGTCCACGTCGACCGCTTTTTTCAGGCCGACCGGCGTGATCTCGTAAATCCAGGCGAAGTACATCGCCAGCGGCAGGCCGATGAGCAGGATCAGGCCGACGAGCTTCTCGATCCAGTGCGGCAACCCGAACAACGGGTGCAGGTGGTGCAGCAGCTTGACGAGCAGCCAGCTGCCGATGAGGTAAACCGCCAAGACCTTGAAGACGTTGCGTCGTCTGAGCTCGGAGAACAGGGACATACTGGTTATCGTTGTGCCCGGATCGCCCATGTTGGGCCATTGGCCGGGATTGTCAACCGAGGAGGCCTTCGCGGCGGTAGAGGCGGGCGCAGACCCAGGTGAGCAGGCCGCCGAGCAGCAGGGTGCTGCCGGCCGAGATCGCGACGTGCAGCGGGTCGAGGGGCTCGTTCTTGACCATGTCGACGAGCAGCAGGTGCTGGCTCAGGCTGGGCACGAACATGAACTCGGGCCGCGGCCGCAGGGTGAGGATGCTCACGATGAGTATCGGCAGGGTCGGCGCCAGCAGCACCCCGCTGAGCCAGGTTTGCGCTTCGCGATAGCTCTTCGTGAACGACGCCACCAGCGTCATGACCGCCGCGCCGAGCAGGATGAAAGGCGCCAGCACGAGGAAAGCCGTGGCGGCCGTCAGCGGCCCGAAGTTGGGCGTCATGCCGAGTTCGTCGAGCGGCATGAATTTCAGGGCGAAGAAGAACGACGCCAGCGACAGGCACAGCGACAGCGCCATGAAGAGGCAGGTCGCGGCAATCTTGCCGAGCAGCAACTGGTTGCGGGTGACCGGCAGCGCGAGCAGCGGCTCGAGCGAGCCGCGTTCGCGCTCGCCAGCGGTGGTGTCGATGGCCAGGTACATGCCGCCCATGAGCAGCGCGAAGATCAGGAAATAGCTCATCATGCCGAGCAGGATCGCGGAGCGGCCGCTCGGCGTGGAAACGTCCACGTCGTCGACGTTCAGCGGCCGCAGCGCGAGCGGGCTTACGCCGCGCGCCGTCAGGCGGATGGCGGCGAGTTCCTGGCTGTACGCATACAGCGCCGAGCGCACACGGCGGGCCTCGCGGTCCGCCTGCGAGTTCGAGCGGTCCGCGATCACCTCGATCCGCGCCGGCACGGACGCCGCGAACTGCTCACCGAAATCCGCGGGGATCACGAGCACGACGTCATGGGCGCCGGTGGCGACGGCGTCGAGTGCCGCGGCCTGGTCGGCGGGGCCGTCGACGATGTCGATGTTGCGGCTTTCGAGGTAGCGCACCAGGTTCGGCGCGTGCTGCCGGCCGATTACCGGCAACTCGACGACGCGCTCCGCGTCGTCGAGCGAGCGCTCGATGGACAGGTTGATCATGAACGCGAACAGCATGGGGCCGAACAGCGGCCCCATGATCAGCGCCGATATGAGCGTGCGGCGGTCGCGCACGTTGTCGAGCACTTCCTTGCGGAATACCGTCAGCAGCGCCCGCATCAGGCCGGCTCCACCATCTGGATGGCCCTGACGAAGGCGTCCTCGAGATCGTCGCAGCCCGTGCGTTCACGGATGCCGTCGGCCGAGTCGTCGATGGCGACCCGGCCGTTGGCGATGATGCAGATGTCGTCGCAGAGTGCCGCCACCTCCTGCATGACATGGCTCGAGAACAGCACGCAGCGGCCGGCGTCCCTGAGCTTCAGGATCAGCTCGCGCAGCGAGCGCGTCGCCATCACGTCGAGACCGTTCGACGGCTCGTCGAGAATGATGTTCTGCGGATCGTGCACGAGGCTCCGCGCGAGCGCGACCTTGGTCCGCTGCCCCTGCGAGAAACCCTTGGTGCGGCGGTCGGCAATGCCGTCGATCTCGAGCAGCCGGATGATCTCGTCCACGCGCGCTTCGATCGAGCCGGCCTCGATGCCGCAGAGGCTCGCGTAGTAGGCGATGTTCTCGCGCGCCGTGAGATGCGGGTACAGCCCCGCGCCGTGCGGCAGCGCACCGATCCGGCGCCGCGCCTCGAGGCTCTGCGTGACCACGTCGGCGCCGTCGATCGACGCGTGCCCGCGGTCCGGCTTCAGGACCGTGTAGAGCACCCTGAGCGTCGTCGACTTGCCCGCGCCGTTCGGCCCGAGCAGCCCCGTGATCTTGCCGTCCGGCGCATCGAAGCTGACGCCGCGCACGGCATGCACCTTGCCGAAGGACTTGTGGATTCCTTCCACCCGGATCACGGCGCGGGCCCCCCGAAGTCCAGGAAGAATGGCATGACGAAGCTGCGCTCGAGACAGGCGGTGTCCTCGTCCGGCAGGCGCCCGGGACTGGCGACGAACTGGCCGATCAGGCGCGGCGTGCAGCCCACCGCGGCCTGGCCGTGACCCTGGTTGCTGGCGGTGAGGTGCTGGGCCGTGTCGAGGTCGACCATCGCGAGCTCCGCGTACCCGGGCGGCGTGATGGGGTCGGCCTCGCCCGACAGCAGCAGTACCGGGATGTCGGTCGCCAGCGGCGTGTGGAAGCCGTCGTCGACGGGGCCCGCCGGCCACAACGAGCACATCGCCGCGATGGCGTCGAGCTGGATGACGCCGATGTAGCTCGCCTCGAGCGCCTCGTAGTCGATGGCCATGTCGTCGTAGAACGGCGCATCCTCGGAGCACATGACCGCGTTGTGCATGCCGAGCGCGAGGGCCTCGGACATCTGCTCGGCGATCATCTGCATCTGCGCTGCGAGCGGCGCGAGGTCGCCGGCCGCGGCCGTGTGCACCAGCAGCGGCACGATCGCGATGGAATTGGCGTGGTAAGCCAGCAGGCGCACGGCACCGGCGAGCTCGGCGGCGCCGAACTCGACCGGCTCGCGGCTGCCGGTGACCGGGTTCGGGATCTCGACGGTCGCGGGCGCCTGCTGCAGCCGGTCGCGGAGCTCGCGGAAGGCCTGCGGCAGGTCCGGGAAGCGTTCGTTGCAGTGCGCGTCCGCCGCGCAGCGGGCGAAGATGCTGTCCAGCGCTTGCTGCGCCGCCGTGGCGATCTCGGGGCCGAGCACGACCTGCGGCGGCACCACGCCGTCGAGCACGATCGAGCGCGTCGAGCCGGGGTAGCGCTTCGCGAAATGCTGCGCCACGCGCGAGCCGTAGGAGACGCCATACAGGTTCAGCGGCCCGTAGCCGAGCGCCTCGCGCACGGCCTCCAGGTCGGTCACGGCGACGCTGGTCGTGAAGAAGCGCGGATCGTGCGGCAGTTCGGCCAGGCACTCGCGTGTCACCTCGAGCACCTGCTCCTCGCTGTACGCGCCCTCGATGATGTCCTCGTCGACGTCGCAGTCCATGCGCGACGACGAGCCGGTGCCGCGCTGGTCGACGAGCAGGATGTCGCGGTGGCGGCGCACCGGCTCGAACGCGTGCGCGTAGGCCGCGTAGAACTCGATGGCGCTGCCGCCCGGGCCACCCGCGAGCGGCACGAACGGGTCCGTTTCGGGCTCGAGGTCGAGCGCCGGGACCACCGCCACCGCGATCTCGATGGCGGGCGAGTCCGGATCGGCGGGGTTCTCGGGCCGCAGCATCGTGCCGCAACGCGCCTTGATGCCGGGATACGCCGGGCCGGCGCTGATGCGGCAGTCTTCGAGCTCCAGCGCCAGAGCGCCGGGCGCCAGGCCCAGCAACAGCAGGCCGGACAATAAGGTGCAGCTACGCAGCATGGCTAACCGGGTGGCCGGGAAAGCGCGCTATATTGGCGACGCGGCTTTCTCATGTAAAGAAAGGCCGGTAGAATGCGCCGCCCCGTGTTGTTCACTTTTTGACCAGTACCGTCCATGTCCAATCGCTTCGATGTCATCGTGATCGGTGGCGGCCACGCCGGAACGGAGGCCGCCATGGCCGCCGCGCGCGCGGGCGCCCGCACGCTGCTGCTCACGCAGAAGCGCACCGCGCTGGGGCAGATGAGCTGCAACCCCGCGATCGGCGGTATCGGCAAGGGGCACCTGGCGCGCGAGATCGACGCGCTCGGCGGCGTGATGGCGACCGCCATCGACCGCGCCGGCATCCAGTTCCGCACGCTGAACGCGAGCAAGGGCCCGGCCGTGCGCGCCACGCGCGCGCAGGCTGACCGCGAGCTCTACAAGGGCGCGATCCGTGCGCTGCTGGAGGCGCAACCGGGGCTCGCGATCGTCGAAGCGAGCGTGGACGACCTCGTCGTCGCAGGCGGGTGCGTGGCCGGGGCCGTGAGCGCCGGCGGCGAGTCCTTCTTTGCGCCATCCGTCGTGCTGACGGTCGGCACGTTCCTCGGCGGGCGCATCCTGGTCGGCGATACGGAGCGGCCCGGCGGCCGGGAAGGCGATGCACCGTCGATACGGCTCGCCGAGCGGCTGCGGGAAATGCCGTTCCGGGTGGCCCGGCTCAAGACCGGCACGCCGCCGCGGCTCGACGGCCGCACGCTCGACTACGCGGTCATGCAGGAGCAGCCGGGCGACACCCCGGCGCCGGTCTTCTCCTTCATCGGCGCGCGCAGCGAGCATCCGCGGCAATTGTCCTGCCACATCACGAAGACCCGCGAAGAGACCCACGACATCATCCGTGCGTCGTTGCACGAGTCGCCGATGTACTCGGGCAAGATCGACGGCGTCGGGCCGCGCTACTGCCCGTCGGTGGAGGACAAGATCGTGCGTTTCGCCGACAAGTCCTCGCACCAGATTTTCGTCGAGCCCGAGGGGCTCGCTACCCACGTCGTCTACCCGAACGGCATCTCGACGAGCCTGCCCGCGGCGACCCAGGAACGCTTCGTGCGCACAATCGTCGGCTTCGAGAACGCCCGCATCACGCAGCCGGGCTACGCGATCGAGTACGACTACTTCGATCCGCGGGACCTGCGCCCGACCCTCGAGACGAAGCACGTCGCGGGCCTGTATTTCGCGGGCCAGATCAACGGTACGACGGGCTACGAGGAAGCCGGCGCGCAGGGAATTCTCGCCGGGATCAACGCCGCGCGGGCGGCCCTCGGGCGCGAGGGCTGGTTCCCGCGGCGCGACGAAGCGTACATCGGCGTCCTCGTGGACGACCTGATCACGCGCGGCGTGAGCGAGCCGTACCGGATGTTCACCAGTCGAGCCGAGTACCGGCTGACGCTGCGCGAGGACAACGCCGACGAGCGGCTGACGCCCGTCGGACGCGAGCTCGGCATCGTCGACGAGCGCCGCTGGGCGCTGTTCGGGCGCAAGCAGGAAGCGATCGCCCGGGAACAGCGGCGGCTCGACGGAGTGCTGGTGCGGCCCGCCGACATCGATGCGGCCGACCGCGCGATCCTGGGCCGCGACCTGCCGCGCGAGAGCACGGCGGCCGACCTGCTGCGCTGGCCGGAACTCTCCTACCGCGCGGTCACGGCGCTCAGCCGCGTCGGGCCGATGGCCGCCCTGCCCGGGCCCGCCGAGCAGGCGCAGCAGGTCGAGCTCGCGATCGAGGTGCGCGCCCGCTACGCGGGGTACATCGAGCGGCAGCACCGCGAGATCGCGAAGCACGCCAAACAGGAACAACTGCGGCTGCCCGACGACCTCGACTACGCGCGCGTGGACGGTCTCTCGAACGAAGCCAGGCAGCGGCTGCAGCGGGCGCGCCCCGCCACGCTCGGCCAGGCGTCGCGGCTTGAAGGCATGACCCCATCCGCCGTATCGTTGCTGCTGATTCATCTCAAGAAACGCCAGCTCGCGAAATCCGCCTGACCGGGGACAACCCATGAAGAGAATTCGACTGCTGTCGGTGCTCGTCGCGACACTGGCAGGCGCCGTGTTGCTGATCGGCAGCTGCAGCAAGGACGGCGCCGACCGCGCGGCGCTGCCGTCAGGTACGACGGTGCTCGATCGTGCGCTGGGCACGGAACCCGAATCGCTCGATCCGCAGAAGGGCCGCAGCGTGCAGGCGGCCGACGTGCTGCGCGACATCGGCGAGGGCCTGCTGACGTACACGGCCGCGGGCGAGCTGGTACCCGGGGCGGCGGCAAGCTGGGAAATCGACGCGGACGGCCTGACGTACACGTTCCGCATCCGGCCCGAGGCGCGCTGGTCCAACGGCGACCCCGTCACCGCGGCGGATTTCGTCCTCGGGCTGCGGCGGCTCGTCGACCCCGCGACGGCGGCGTTCTACGCGGCGGAGCTCGGCAACGTCGTCAATGCCGCGGCCGTGATCGCCGGTGAGATGGCACCGGCGGAGCTCGGCGTGTCGGCGCCCGACGACCGGACGCTCGTCATTTCGCTGCTCCGCCCGACGCCGTACCTGCTGAGCCTGCTGACGCACCCGAGCACGTTTCCCGTGCACCGGGGCTCCGTCGAGCTGCATGGCGACGCGTTCGCCCGCGCCGGCAACCTGCTCTCGAACGGCGCCTACGTGCTGGCGAGCTGGGAGCCCGGCGCGGTCCTCGAGCTGCGCCGCAACCCGCATTACTGGAACGACGCCGGCACGTCGATCGACGTGGTGCGCTACCACGTCGTGACCCAGGAACTGGCGCAGTTCCATCGCTACCGTGCCGGCGAACTGCACGTCACCAGCACGCTGCCCACCGAGAACTTCGAGCAGATCCGAGCCGACTACGGCAGCCAGGTGCGCATCGCGCCGACGCTCGGCGTCTACTACTACGGCTTCAACCTGGCGAAACCGCCGTTCGCCGGCAACCCGGAGCTGCGCCAGGCCCTGTCCATGGCGATCGATCGCGACGTCCTCGTCGCGGCGATCACCGGGCGCGGCGAGGCGCCGGCTTACAGCTGGGTGCCGCCGGGGGTCCACAATTACCAGCCGGTGCAGCTGCCCTATGCCGACCTGAGCCGGCCCGAGCGCAACGCGATCGCGCAAAGCCTCTACCGGAAAGCGGGCTACGGCAAGGACAACCCGCTGCGCTTCGAGCTGCGCTACAACACGTCGGACACGCACCAGAAGATCGCGCTGGCGCTGCAGGCGATGTGGCGCAGCGTGCTGGGTGCGGAAGCGACGCTCGTCAACGTGGAGTTCCAGGTGCTGCTCGACCAGATGCGCGAACAGGAGATCACGCAGATGTTTCGCGCCAGCTGGTTCGGCGACTACAACGACGCGAACAGTTTCCTCGCCATCATGCAGAGCGACAGCGCCGCGAACATTCCGGGCTATTCGAACCCCGAGTTCGACGCACTCCTGCAGTCGGCCGGCGAGCAGATCGATCTCGACCGCCGGCGGCTCTATCTCGAGGAAGCGGAGCGGGTGCTGCTGGCCGACCACGCCGTGATCCCGCTGTATTTCTACGTCAGCAAGCACCTCGTCAAACCGGCGGTCCAGGGCTGGCAAGACAACATCCTCAATTACCATTACAGTCAGCACCTGGACTTCGGCGCCGCCGCACAGGACGCGCGCCCATAAGGGACCGACGCTTTGCTGCGATACACGCTGCGCAGACTGCTGGGGGCGATCCCGACATTATTCCTTGTCATCGTTCTCGCGTTTCTACTGGTGCATGCGGCACCGGGCGGGCCGTTTGACGACGAACGCGCGCTGCCGGCCGAAATCGAGGCGAACATCGCCGCGGCGTACCATCTCGACGAGCCGCTGCCGATGCAGTTCGCGCGCTACCTGGGCGGCCTGCTGCAGGGCGATTTCGGGCCGTCCTACAGTTACCGCGATTACACCGTAAGCGAACTCATCGGCCGCTCGTTCCCGGTGTCGATGCAGCTCGGGCTGCTCGCGATGCTGCTGGCCGTGACCACCGGCGTCGGTCTCGGCATCGTGGCCGCGCTGAACCGCAACTCCGCGCTCGACAGGGTCGTCATGGGGATCGCGATGACCGGCATCTCGATCCCGGTGTTCGTGATCGCGCCGGTGCTGGTGCTGGTCCTCGCCGTGCAGCTGCAGTGGCTGCCGGCGAGCTGGACGGGGAGCGAGCGCGGCTCGCGGCTGCTGTTGCCGGTCGTGTCGCTGGCCCTGCCGCAGATCGCCTACGTCGCGCGGCTGACCCGCGCGAGCCTCATCGACGTGCTGTCGAGCGACTTCATACGCACGGCGCGCGCCCAGGGCCTCGGCACCGCGGCGATCATCCGCTACCACGCGCTCAAGCCGGCCATGCTGCCGGTGCTGTCGTACATGGGGCCCGCGGTGGCTGCCGTGCTCACGGGCTCGGTCGTCGTCGAGGAGATCTTCGGCATCCCGGGGCTCGGCCAGCTGTTCGTGCGCGGCTCGCTCAACCGCGACTACACGCTCGTGCTCGGCGTGGTGATTTTCTACGCGACGCTGATCGTGCTGCTCAACCTGGTCGTCGACCTGCTGTACGGCGCGATCGACCCGCGGATCCGCCGCCGGTGAGCGTCGTTGCCAGGATCTGGGCGCGGATGCGAACCAGCCGGACCGTCATGGTGAGCGGCGGCATCCTGTGCGCGATCGCCCTGGTCGCGGTGATCGGGCCCTGGATCAGCCCGAACGAATACCAGGCGGCCGACTTCAACAACATCCTGCGTGCGCCGACGCCGGCCGCAGGCCATCTCTTCGGTACCGACGACCTCGGCCGCGACCTGTTCGTGCGCACCATGATGGGGGTGCAGGTCACGTTCGCCGTGGCGCTCGTGGCGAGTATCGTGAGCCTCGTCATCGGCGTGCTGTACGGCGCCACCGCGGGGTTCGTGGGCGGCCGCGTCGATGCCGTGATGATGCGCCTGGTGGACACGCTCTACGCGACCCCCTTCATCTTCTTCGTGATCCTGCTGCTGGTCGTGTTCGAACGCAATTTCCTGCTCATCTTCGTGGCCATCGGCGCGATCAACTGGCTGGACATGGCGCGCATCGTGCGCGGCCAGACGCTGAGCCTGCGCGAGCGCGAGTTCGTGCAGGCGGCGCAGCTGATCGGCGTATCGACGCCGCGAATCATCCTCCGCCACATCGCCCCGAACCTCATCGGTGTCGTCATCGTCTACGTGACCCTGACGATCCCGCAGGCGATCCTGATCGAGTCGTTCCTGAGCTTCCTCGGGCTCGGCGTGCAGGAACCGCAGACCTCGCTCGGCAAGCTCGTCAACGACGGCACCGACCAGATGGAAGGCGCGTCGTGGCTGCTGCTCATTCCCGGGACGCTGCTGGCGACGATCCTGTTGTGCTTCAATTTCCTGGGCGACGGCATGCGCGACCTGTTCGATTCGAGGCAGTCGCAATGAGCCTGCTCGAGGTCAGGAACCTGGGTATCCGCTACCCCGGCGGCGCGGCGGTTGCCGGGCTTTCGTTCAGCGTCGATGCGGGCGAGTCGGTAGGCCTCGTCGGCGAGTCGGGTTCGGGCAAGACGCAGACCGCGCTCGCGATCATGGGCCTCCTGCCGGGGAATGCCGTGGTCAGCGGCAGTATCGCGTTCGGCGGCACCGAGATCGTCGGCGCCACCGAGCGCCAGCTCGACCGGCTGCGCGCCGAGCGCATCGGCATGGTCTTCCAGGACCCCATGCAGGCGCTCAACCCTTACCTGCCGATCGGCAAGCAGCTGCGCCGCGTCCTGCTGCGGCACGGCACCCGCGATGGCCGCGAGGCGGACCAGCGCGTGATGCACATGCTCGACCGCGTGGGGTTGCCGGACCCGGCGCGGCAGTTTCGCGCCTACCCGCACCAGCTTTCCGGCGGCATGCGGCAGCGGGTCATGATCGCATCGGCGCTGATTGCAGACCCGGAGCTGCTGATCGCGGACGAGCCGACCACGGCGCTCGACGTCACCGTCCAGGCCCAGATACTCGACCTGCTCGAACGCATCCGCGATGAGACCGCGCTGCTCCTGATCACCCACGATCTCGCCATCATCGCGGGGCATTGCGAACGGCTGCTGGTCGTCGACGACGGCCGGCTGGTCGAGCAGGGCCCGACACGCAAGCTGTTCTCGGAGCCGCAGTCACCGCATACGCGCAGGCTCATCGAGGCGGCGCCGCGGCTCGACGGCAGCACGCTGCCGCCGCTCGAGTCCGGGGAACTCGTGCTCGAGGCGAACGACGTCTCCGTGAGTTTCGAGGAGCGCGACCAACGGCAGCCGTTGCACGCGGTGCGCGACCTCGACCTGCAGCTCAGGGCCGGGGAGACCGTCGCCGTGGTCGGCGAGTCCGGCTCCGGGAAGTCGAGTTTCGTGCGAGCCGTGCTGGGGCTGATTCCCATGCGCGCAGGGAGCGTCACCTTCTGCGGCCGGGCGATCGCCGGACCGGTGCAGGCGCGCGCCGCCGAGCTGCGCCGCGACCTGCAGCTCGTGTTCCAGGACCCGGCCGCGTCGCTGAACCCGCAGCTGCGCGTGGAACGCATCGTCGCCGAGCCGCTGGCGGTGCACGCGCCGGACCTCGACGCGAACGAGCGCCACGCGCGCGTTGCCGATGCGCTGCAGCGCGTCGGCCTCGACGCGAGCCTGCAGGTCCGTTTCCCGCACCAGCTGTCGGGCGGCCAGGCGCAGCGCGTGGCGATCGCGCGGGCGCTGATCCTCAACCCGAAGGTGCTGGTCTGCGACGAAGCGGTCGCGGCCCTCGACGGCTCGGTACGGCAGCAGATCCTCGACCTGCTGCGGCGCGAACAGGAAGCCACGGGACTCGCCATCGTGTTCATCTCCCACGACCTCGCCGTGGTGCGGGCCATCAGCCACCGGGTGATGGTGCTGTATCTCGGCCGGCTCGTGGAACTCGCCGACGGCGCCGGCATCTTCGCGCATCCCCGGCACCCGTACACGCGGGCGCTGCTGGATGCCGTGCCCGTGCCGGACCCGCTCGCGCCCGGCGGCAAGCTGTCGCTCGGCGGCGAGATGCCGTCCATCATCAATCCGCCGGCGGGATGCGTGTTCCACCCGCGTTGCCGCTTTGCCGAGACCCGCTGCCGCATCCAGTTACCGCGCACGCGCAGCGTCGGCGGCGCACGCGTCGCCTGTCACCGGGCGGAGGAACTGGAACTCTAGTTCGTGGCGGGGGGCGGGCCGCCCATCGGTATCGGCATGGGCGCGCCGTTGATCGTCAGCAGGCCTTTCGCATACTCGGCCCGCATCTCGTAGACGTCGCCGTTGCGGCGCAGGTAGCCCATGCCGACGATAGCGCCGGCTTCGGGGTTCATCACCATCGCGTGGTCGACGAAGCCGGCGCTCGCGGCCAGGTCGGCCTCCGCGTCGAGCGTCATCAGCAACGACGTCAGGTCGAAATCGTCGTTGCCCGAGTCCGGAACGGTGAAACGCATCCTGAGCGACACCGGCCCCGGTGGCAGGTCGAAGTCGAAGCGGTCGACGTGCAGCTCCAGCCCGGCGGCCAGGATGGCCTCGAGTTCGCGCCGCAACAACGGCTGCAGCACCGTGGGGTCGGCCTGGTCGCTGGCATCCTCGAGCTTTTGCACCATGCGCCCGAGCGCGGCGCCGTCCACGCCGTTGAAGCGCATCGCGGCGTTGAACCCGGACTCGCCGTAGCCGGGCACGTCGAGTGCCTCGACGGCGAGGCTGAAGTCGCCGTTCACCCGGTCGCCGTCCATGCCGGACGTGCCCGAGAGCGCCACCGCACCCAGCCGGTAGGTCTCGATCCCGGCCTCTTCCACCGCGACGGACGCCACGTCGAGCGCGAAGTCGCCGACGGAAAAGCCGAACGGGCTCGGGCTTTGGACGCCCGAGAAGGTCGTCTTGCCGAGCCGCAGGGTGTCGCCTTCGTCGCTGACGGCGAGCGAATCGACAACGCCCTCGATATCGAAGCGTTCGGCCCGGTAATCCGTCGACAGTTCGATGTCGGTGTCGCCCCAGCTCGCGGTACTGCCGTCGGCCTCGAGACTGCCGGGCTCGAGGACGTAGTTCGCGGTGAGCGCGCCGTTCAGGGCGATCCGCGAGTAGATCGTGCCCGGCACCGGCACGGCCTCGCCGTCCGGGAATTCGATCGACAGCGTGGAGACGCCGCGGCCGAGGCCCGGCGCGAGTGAGCCCTCCGTGCGGCCGACCGACGTGACCGGGACCAGGCCGTGGTCGATGCGCGTGTCGACCACCAGCGTGGGATCGCCGTCGTCGGGCTCGCGACCGGCGAGCGTGGCAAGCGCATGGCGCATCTCCGCGTCGCGGATCTCGATGCGGTGGCGGCCCTGCGACGAGAACCAGCCGCGGTCGAAACGCGCCGAGGTGACGGCAAAGCCCCGGTTCTCGTCCGCGGCCCACTGCAGGTTGTGGTCAACCGACTCTTCGGCGATGCGGCCGATGATACCCGGCGATATCAGAACGACGATGGCGGCGATGACGAGCAGTACGACGATGCTCTTTCTCACGGAGGCGGTCCCGGGTCAATAAAAAGCGGAACGATGCTAGCATGGAGTCCTGCGGAATCGAGGAACTATGTCTGGAATTCGCGGGCGAGTGTCACTACCATAGCTGCCTCTGATTTCCCGGCATTGACGCCGGGGCTTGCTAATTCCCGGGATTACAGTTGGTTACGAAGATGAAGAACGCCGCCGCTATCCTGACGCTCTGCATTGCGGGCGCTTTCCTGGCGTCACCCGCCGCCGCCCAGGGCGACGCGGAGCGAGGCGCGAAACTCGCCTACACGTGCCAGGGGTGCCATGGCATCGAAGGCTACCGCAACGCCTATCCCTCCTATCGCGTGCCGAAGCTCGGCGGCCAGAAAGCAGCCTACCTGGTGGCGGCGCTGCAGGGATACCGCGACGGCACGCGCGCGCATCCGACCATGCAGGCGCAGGCGGCGAGCATGACCGACCAGGAAATGCAGGACCTGGCGGCGTATTTCTCGAGTATCGCCAACGCGACGGTCGCCGCCGGAGGTACGCAAACCGCGGGCATCGACGCTGCGGCCACCTGCGTCGCGTGCCACGGCCAGAACGGCATCAGCGTGTCGCCGAACTGGCCCACCCTCGCCGGCCAGTACGAGGACTACCTCAGGCACGCGCTCAACCAGTATCGCGACGGCACGCGCAAGAATCCCGTCATGGCACAGATGGCGGCACCGCTCACCGACGCAGATGTCGAGGTGCTGGTTCGCTACTACGCCAGCCTCGAAGGACTCGAGACCACCGTCGTGGAATAATCACTGCCCGATCTCGGGCGGGAGACGACATGCCGCAGCAAGTGGCGCGTACCACCGACGCCGGTGACGGCGTCGTCGCCGTAGACACCCTCTACATGCGGCCGTCGGCCGATGCCAGCCACCTGGTGATCGCGGACGGACGTGCCGCCTTCGTGGACACGGGCACGAACTACAGCGTGCCGTATCTCCTCGACGCGCTGCGGCAGTACGACCTCGATCGCGGCGACGTGGACTACGTGTTCCTGACCCACGTCCACCTCGACCATGCCGGCGGCGCCGGCACGCTGATGCAGGCGCTGCCCAACGCGCGCTGCGTGATCCACCCGCGGGGCGCGCCGCACATGGCCGACCCGGCGAAACTCATCGCGGGGACACAGGGCGTCTACGGCAAGGACAAGGCGTTCGAGCTCTACGGCGACATCGTGCCGATTCCCGCGGAACGTATCGACGTTGCTGGCGACGAAGACCGTTTCAGCTTCGGCGGCCGCGAGGTCCGGGCGCTGCACACCGAGGGCCACGCGCGGCATCACTACTGCCTGCACGACCCGCAATCGCGCGGTGTGTTCACGGGCGACAGCTTCGGCATCTCCTACCGCGAGCTCGATACCGACAAGGGCGAGTTCATCTTCCCGACGACCACGCCGCCGCATTTCGAGCCGACGGAAGCGCACAAGGCGGTCGACCGGATCATGGCGCTGGAGCCCGTGAAGCTGTACCTCACCCACTACAGCTGCGTAACCGACGTTGGGCGCCTGGCGAACGACATGCACGAATGCCTCGACGGCTTCGTCGCGATCGCGCAGGAGCACCGGGACCGCGACGACCGCCGCGAAACGATCCAGCAGGACCTGTTCGATTTCCTGTACGCGCGGCTCGCGGCGCACGGCTACGACCGGGGCCGCGATTCGGCGCAGGCATTCCTCGAGCACGACATGGTGTTGAACTCGCAGGGTCTCGATGCCTGGCTCAGCTGGCTCGAACGATAAAGGAGCAAGGCAATGGACAAATTCCGCGCGTACCGCATCGACGAACAGGACGGCAAGATCGTCGCCGGCTTCCAGGACCTGGCGATCGACGACCTGACGGCAGGCAACGTCGTCGTCAAGGTCAGCCATTCCACGATCAACTACAAGGACGCGCTGGCCGCGACCGGCGCCGGCAAGATCCTGCGCCGCCACCCGCTGAACGGTGGCATCGACCTCGCCGGCGTCGTCGTGAGCTCGGAAGACGCCGAATTCCAGCCGGGCACCCCGGTGCTCGTGAACGGCTGCGGCCTCAGTGAGTCCGTCGACGGCGGTTACTCCGAGTATGCGCGCCTCGACAGCAAGAGCCTGGTGCCGATTCCCGACGGGCTCGACGCCCACGGTGCGATGCAGCTCGGCACGGCGGGCTATACCGCCGCGCTCGCGATCCACCGCATGGAGCAGAACGGCCAGCTGCCGGAGAACGGCCCGGTCGTGGTCACGGGGGCGACCGGCGGCGTCGGCAGCATCGCCATCGATATGCTGGCGGGCCGCGGCTACGAGGTCGTGGCGCTCACGGGCAAGGCCTCGGAGGAGGACTACCTGACGCGCCTCGGCGCCAGCCGCATCCTGCTGCGCGACGAGCTGGACCTCGGCAAGCGGCCGATGGAAAAAGCGCTGTGGGCCGGCGCCATCGACAATCTCGGCGGCGACTACCTGACGTGGCTGACGCGGACGATGGACTACGGCGGCAACATTGCGAGCATCGGGCTCGCCGCGAGTCCCGCGCTCAACACCACGGTGCTGCCGTTCATCCTCAGGGCGGTCTGCCTGCTCGGCATCAACTCGGTGGACACGCCGCGGGACCTGCGCCTGGCGGTCTGGTCGCGCATCGCGGGGGATCTCCGGCCGCGGCACATCGACGAGATCGGCGGCCGGACGATCGCCTTCGACGACCTGCCCGGCAGCTTCCAGGCCTACCTCGACGGCAAGATTACGGGGCGCATCGTCGTCAGGATCGGCACAGACTGAAGCGATCGCGACACCCGTACCCGGAGCGAGAGGACCCGGCATGTCGGACCCAGGAATTCGTCTGCCAGAGCGCCCCGGCTGGGACCAGGGAGCTCATCGACATCGCGGACTACGTCTGCGACACGGAGATCGACAGCGATCTTGCCTTCGAAACCGCGCACTACTGCCTGATGGACACCCTGGCGTGCGGCTTCCAGGCCCTCGATTACCCGGCCTGCACGAAACTGCTCGGGCCGGTGGTACCGGGAGCGACGCTGCCGGGTGGCGCGCGCGTACCCGGCACGTCGTACGAGCTCGAGCCCGTCATCGCGGCGTTCAACATCGGCGCCATGATCCGCTGGCTGGACTTCAACGACACCTGGCTCGCGGCCGAGTGGGGCCACCCGTCGGACAATCTCGGCGGGATTCTCGCGGTCGCGGACTATGTCAGCCGCCAGAATCGTGCCGCGGGCAGGGACCCGCTGACGATGCAGGATGTGCTGGCCGCGATGATCAAGGCCTACGAGATACAGGGTTGCCTGGCGCTCGGGAACAGCTACAACCGGGTCGGGCTGGACCACGTCCTGCTGGTGCGCGTGGCATCGGCGGCGGTCGTCACGCGGATGCTGGGCGGCGATCGCGACAAGGTGCTGAGCGCGCTGTCGCATGCCTGGATCGACGGCGGCGCGCTGCGCACCTATCGCCATGCGCCCAACACGGGGTCGCGCAAGAGCTGGGCGGCCGGCGACGCCAGCAGCCGGGCCGTGCGTCTCGCGCTGATCGCGATGACCGGCGAGATGGGCTACCCGTCCGCGTTGTCCGCGAAGACCTGGGGCTACTACGACGTGCTGTTCGGGGCCGAACCTTTCCGCTTCCAGCGGCCCTACGGCAGCTACGTCATGGAGAACATCCTGTTCAAGATCTCCTTCCCGGCGGAGTTCCACGCGCAGACCGCGGTGGAGGCCGCGATGGCACTGCACGACGCCGTGAAGCACCGCATCGACGACATCGAGACGATCGTGATCGAGACACAGGAAGCGGCCGTTCGCATCATCGACAAGACCGGCCCGCTCGACAACCCGGCCGACCGCGACCATTGCATCCGGTACATGGTGGCGGTGCCGCTGCTCTTCGGCCGCCTGCGGGCCTCGGACTACGAGGACGCCGTGGCCCGCGATCCGCGCGTCGACACGTTGCGCGACAAGATGGAAGTGAGGGAAAACGAGCGCTTCACGAAGGATTATTTCGACCCCGCCAGGCGCCACATCGGCAACGCGGTGCAGGTCTTCTTCGGGGACGGCTCACGCACCGAACGCGTCGAGGTCAGCGCCCCGATCGGTCACCGCGAGCGCCGCGCGGAAGGCATCCCCATGCTGAAGCGCAAGTTCGCCGACAGCGTGTCGCCGAAGCTCGGTGCGGGACAATGGGCGGCGCTTGCCGCATTATGTGCGGACCGCGACAAGCTGGCAGCGACGGCGGTCGATGACTTCGTGGCGCTGCTCGTCGCCTGACCGACAAGGAGCATTCATGAAATACGCTGGAGCCTTCGCCGTACTGGCGCTGCTGGCGGGGAGCGCAATCGCCGCGACCGTAACGCGCACCGAGGCCAACAACGGCAATCTCGTGATGGAAGACGTGCCGCCGATCCCGGCGGACGTCGTCGATGACCTGAACCGCTACCAGAACGTGCGGTCCGGCAACTTCGAGGGCTGGCAGGAGGACGGCTCGGGTATCCTGATCACGACGCGTTTCGCCGACGTGGACCAGCTGCACCGCGTCGACAAGCCGGGCGGCGCGCGCCACCAGCTGACCTACTATCGCGAACCCGTAGGCGAGGTCGTTACCCAGCCGCGGGGCGACAAGATCGTGTTCACCCGCGACGCGGGCGGCAGCGAGTTCGCGCAGATCTTCCTGATGGACCCCGAGTCGGGTGGCGCGACGATGCTCACCGACGGCGAGTCGCGCAACAGCGCGGTCATCTGGGACCGCGACGGCCGCAGGGTCGCCTACCAGAGCACGGCCAGGAACGGCGCGGCGAACGACGTCTGGCTGATGAACCCCGAGACGCCCGGCGGGGCGAGGATCATCGTGGAGGCGCAGGACGGCAGCTGGTGGGGGCCCGTGGAATTCTCCGCGGCGGGCAACAGGCTGCTCGCCTCGAACTACGTGAGCATCACCGATTCGAGCGCCCATCTCGTGGACCTCGATTCGGGGAGCATCACCCTGCTGGCGGGCGGCCCCGGCAACGCGAGCGTCAATTACCCGGTCGCGTTCGACGACGGCAACGACGGCTACTGGCTCATTACCAACCAGGGCAGCGAGTTCCAGCGGCTCGCGTGGCAGCCCCTGGCGCCCGGCGCCGCGGTCGAGGTCGTGACCGGCGACATCGACTGGGACGTTTCCGGCGCGATCGTCTCCCGCGACCGCGAACGCATGGCCTTCGTCGTGAACGAGAACGGCCGTTCCGCCATCTACCTCCTCGATCCGCGAAGCCGCAAGTACCGACGCGTCGACAACATTCCGACCGGCGTAGCCGGCAACATGGCGTTCAGCCCGGACGGCCGCCGGCTCGCGATGACACTGAATACCGCAACGACGCCGAGCGACACCTTCGTGCTCGAGCTCGGCAAGGGCGCCCTCGATCACGGTGCGCTGACGCGCTGGACGTTCAGCGAGGTCGGCGGACTCGACACCACCGCGTTCCGGGAACCCGAACTGGTCAGCTACCCGACGTTCGACACGGTCGGCGGCAAGCCGCGCGAGATCCCGGCCTGGATCTACAGGCCGCCGGGCGAAGGCCCGTTTCCTGTCGTGATCTCGATCCACGGCGGCCCCGAGGCGCAGTCGCGGCCGTGGTTCAGCAGCACCTACCAGATGTGGCTCGCGAAGCTCGGTGTCGCGGTCGTGGTGCCGAACGTGCGCGGTTCCGCCGGCTACGGCAAGACCTACCTCGGGCTGGACAACGACTTCAAGCGCGAGGACTCCGTCAGGGACATCGGCGCGTTGCTCGACTGGATCGAAAGCCAGCCGGACCTCGACGCGGAACGCGTGGCCGTGTTCGGCGGCAGCTACGGGGGCTACATGGTGCTGGCGAGCGCCGTGCATTACAGCGACAGGCTGAAAGCAGCCGTGGATATCGTGGGTATCTCCAGCTTCGTGACGTTCCTCGAGAACACCCAGGACTACCGCCGCGATCTGCGCCGCGTCGAGTACGGCGACGAACGCGACCCCGCGATGCGCGCGCACCTCGAGAAGATCAGCCCGCTGAACAACGTCGGCAGGATCTCGGTGCCGCTGTTCGTGGTGCAGGGCGAGAACGACCCGCGGGTGCCGGTGACAGAGGCCACGCAGATGGTTGCCGCGCTGCGCGAGCAGGGCAATACGGTGTGGTACATGAATGCGCTCAACGAAGGTCACGGTTATCGCAAGAAGGAAAACCGCGACATCTTCCAGCAGGCGACCGTGCTGTTCCTGCAGCAGTACCTGGTGGGCGCGGAGTAAGCGCTGCGGGGCCTCGAACAGTATGGCGAAGGCAACGTCGGGAAGTTCTCGACGCTGCTGGACCTGCTCGAACGCTGGAATCGCAAGGTCAACCTGACGGCGATCCGCGACCGGGACGCGATGGTCACGCTGCACCTGCTGGACAGCCTGGCCGCGAAGCCCTTGCTGCACGGCGCGACCGTGCTCGACATCGGTACGGGTGCCGGGTTTCCCGGCCTGCCGCTGGCCATCGCGGAACCCGGGCGGCGCTTCGTGCTGCTCGACAGCAACAACAAGAAGATCCAGTTCGTGCGGCACGCCGCGGCGGTGCTGGGGCTCGCCAACGTCGAGGCCGTGCAAGCGCGCGCCGAGGACTATGCACCCGGCCACCGCTTTGATACCGTGATCGCGCGAGCGGTGGCCGCGGTGCCGCAGCTCCTGGAACTGGCAGGACACCACGTTGGAGAGGGCGGGGTGTTCATCGCCCTGAAGGGGCGCTACCCGGCGGAAGAACTGCGACAAATTCCCGCCGGTTGGGACTACACTATTGAGGAACTCTCGGTGCCGGGGCTCGATGCGGGCTCACGGCACGCTGTGCTTTTGAGAAGGGCCCGACCATGACGCGCATCATTGCAGTTGCAAACCAGAAAGGCGGCGTCGGAAAGACCACCACCTGCGTGAATCTTTCCGCATCGCTCGCGGCGACGCACAGGCGCGTGCTGCTGGTCGACATGGATCCCCAGGGCAACGCGACCATGGGTTGCGGCATCGACAAGCGGGAAGTGGAGCACTCGGCCTGCGACGTGCTGCTGGGCGACGCGACCGCGGCGGACACGATCGTGTCCGCGCCCGAGGGCGGTTTTGCCGTGCTGCCGGGCAACGAGGACCTGACGCTCGCGGAAGTGTCGCTGCTGCAGGAAATCGGCCGCGAGCTGAAGCTCAAGAAGGCGCTGGCGCCGGTGGCCGGCCTGTACGACTTCATCATCATCGACTGCCCGCCCTCGATCAACATGCTGACCGTGAATGCGCTGACGGCCGCCGACGGCGTGCTGATCCCGATGCAATGCGAGTACTACGCGCTGGAAGGGCTCTCTGCGCTACTCAACACGATCGAGCAGGTACGCGAGAGCGTCAACCCGGACCTCGAGGTCTATGGCATCCTGAGGACCATGTTCGACCCGCGCATCAACCTGTCGAACGAAGTCTCGATGCAGCTGATCGAGCACTTCGACAAGCAGGTGTTTCGCACCTGCGTGCCGCGCAACATCCGTCTCGCCGAGGCGCCGAGCTTCGGCCGCCCGGTATTGCTGCACGACCGTTCGTCGCGCGGTGCCATTGCGTATCTCGCGCTGGCGGGCGAGATCCTGCGCCGCGAGGACGCGCGAGTGGCGCGGGCGGTATGAAGGACATCGCTGGAATGAATCGATGACAGCCAAGAAAAAACGACTCGGGCGCGGTCTCGACGCCCTGCTCTCCAGGCCGGTTGCCGAGGCGGCGGCTGCCATGCCGAAGCCCGGCATGGACAGCCCGCTCCGGGAAATCCCGGTCGACCTGCTGCAGCGCGGGCGCTACCAGCCGCGCCTGGACATTCGCCAGGACTCGCTCGAGGAACTCGCCAACTCCATCAAGGCGCAGGGCGTCGTGCAGCCGATCGTCGCACGGCCCATCGGCAAGTCCGGGGACTCGCAGCGCTACGAGATCGTGGCCGGCGAGCGGCGCTGGCGCGCGGCGCAGATGGCGGGTCTCGATACGATCCCTGCCATCGTGAGGGACCTGCCGGACGAGGCGGCGATCGCCATGGCGCTGATCGAGAACATCCAGCGCGAGGACCTCAACCCGCTCGAAGAGGCGCGGGCGCTGGACCGGCTGATTCGCGAATTCGATCTCACCCACGGCGAGGCGGCGGACGCCGTCGGCCGCTCGCGCGCGTCGGTCAGCAACCTGCTGCGGCTCCTCGACCTGTCCGACAAGGTCAAGCCGATGCTCGAGGCGCGGCAACTGGAGATGGGCCATGCGCGCGCCCTGCTGGCGATCGCCGAGCCGGGCAAGCAGCTGGATGCGGCGCGCCAGGTGGTCCGCGGCGGCCTGTCGGTTCGCGAGACCGAGCGGCTGGTGAAGCGCATGCTCTCCGGCGCGGGCGGCAAGACGGCGGTGCAAAAGCCGGCGAGCCAGAGCGCGGACATCCGGCGCCTCGAGACGGAGGTGTCGGAGAAGCTCGGCGCGAGGGTGACGCTGCAGCACACGCAGAAGGGCGCGGGCAAGCTGGTGATCAGCTACAACAGCCTGGACGAGCTCGACGGCATCCTGAAGCACATTCGCTAGGTTCGGGCCTCGATCGCGGGCCCAGGCCCGCTCCTACAGGGAAGCTTCGATCGGCACCGCAGGAGCGGTTCTCGGGCCGGGCATTGATCGCGGGCCCGGGCCCGCTCCTACAGGTGAACCGAGCGATTGTAGGAGCGGTTCTCGAACCGCGAATTGGTCGCGGGCCCAAGCCTGCTCCTACAGGTGAACCGAGCGATTGTAGGAGCGGTTCTCGAACCGCGATCGCGGCAGGCCGGCCGCTCAGGCGACTTCGTCGGCGCGGTTCGCGGTCGAGGAATACGCGCGCCGCACGATATGCGGCAACACCGCCTCCGAGATGAGGAATCCCTGCAGCTTGTCGCAGCGGATGGTCTTCAGGAACTCGAAGGTCTCCTGGTCCTCGACGCCCTCCGCACACACCGCCATGCCGAGGTTGTGCGCCAGGCCCGTCACGGCCGCGAGCACGTGGCGCGCGACGTCTTCGTGCTGGGCGCGCTGGAGCGCGGAGGCGTGAATCTTGATCTCGTCGAACGGCAGGCGCTCGAGCATGGTGAGGGAACGCGCCGCAACGCGGAAGTTGTCGAGGCAGATCCGGAACCCCTGGTTGCGCAGCCGCTTCAGGGTGTCGAGGTGCGCGGCGCCGGGATCGACGAGGTCCTGTTCCACGACCTCGAAGGTGAAATTGCTGCAGTCGGCGCCGTGCTCCCGGACGATCGCTGCGTAATGGCTGGCAAGGCCGGTCCTGCCGAGCTCGCTGGACGCCAGGTTGACGCAAACGTCGAAGCCGAGACCCTGTTCGCGCCATTTCACGATCTGCACGGCCGCTTTGCGCAGAACGAATTCCGTCAGCCGCGGCATCATGTCGTAGGCTTCGACCTCGGGCAGGAACTCGAGGGGCGGCAACAGGCCCTTGTCCGGGTGCAGCCAGCGGATCAGCGCTTCGGCCTCGCGGGTCTGCCACTCGGTGCCGTCGCCGCGCTCCACCTTGGGCTGGTAGCGCAACACGAACTGGAAGTCGGTGAACGCCTGCTCGATCTCGTCGCTCGAGAACTGCAGCATGCGGCGGCGGCAGCGCCTGAGCGCGTCGCCCAGCTTGAACGCGTCGTAGTTGCCGCCCAGCCAGGAGAAATTCCTGAAATCGAGCAGCTTGTCGATGAGTTCCGGGCCGACGGCGCGGCTCACGACCCCGCGGTCGGCGGCGATCATCAGCGCGAGCGGCACCTGGCCCTGGCGCGCGTCGAGCCGGGATATCGTCTCGCGGGTCACGTCGTCCTTGCCGAGCACGACGATCCGGCGGGACGTGCCCCCCAGCAGTGTCGAGAGCGCCTCCGGGCTGTCGAAATGACGCAGCGTGAGGCTCAGCTCGCGCGCGGCATCGCTGATGCTCTTGGTGCCGCGCAGGGACTTGCTCACTATCAGCAGCATTGTTTATTCCCGACCGTTTGGCGTACTTTTATAGCGCCAATCGCCGGCGCACGGTGTGCGACAGGTCGCAATGCGAAAAATCCGCAAAAAAGCCGAATTCCCGGAAAAAACGGGTCCTCGGCCGCCTAAAGTCGAATGCCGGTCGTGTTGCGATGCGGTATTCGTGCCTCTATAATGCGCGGGCCCGAAACAGGCCCGCCTGACACACCGCGAAATCGAGCGCCACAAGCCGCCGGTAGCACCGCTGCACGTGGCGTTTTTAGTGCCGGAGGCAAGCACACATGGACGAGCCGGCCGGACGCCGTGGCGGCAACAGCATCGTCACGGTTCTCGCTTTGCAGCTGGTTGCCGGCGTGGTCCTCGCCGCGGTGCTGTGGGGAACGGCAGGGAGCGTAGCAGGCTATTCTGCACTGCTGGGTGGCTTGACTTGCGTGATCCCGAACGCATTTCTGGCCGGGCGGCTGGTTTTGGCAAGCCGGGATTCCGGGGCGCGCGCGCTGATGCGGGCAGCCTGGATAGGCGAACTGGGAAAGCTCGCGTTGACGGTGTTGATGTTCGGCATCGTTTTCGTCACGGTACGGCCTTTGGCGGCCGGCGCCCTGTTCGCGGGATTCATCGCTGCGCAGCTGGTGACATTTGCCGGCTTCCTGCTGCGCGACGCGGGACACGACGTACTGGAAACGGACAACAAGAATGGCGAGTGAAGGCGGACACGGACCGCAAACCTCCGGCGAATACATTTCGCACCATCTGCAAAACCTCCAGGTCTGCAAGTCGGAAACGGGTGAGTGGGTCTGGAACCATTGCACGGGCAACCCGATGGCGATCAACGTCGACTCGATGTTCTGGTCGGTGTTTCTCGGCCTGCTGTTCATCTGGATTTTCGGCAGCGTGGCGAAGAAAGCCACGCCCGGTGTGCCGGGCAAGATGCAGGTCGTGGTCGAGATGATCGTCGATTTCGTCGACGGCAGTGTGAAGGACACCTTCCACGGCAAGAGCAAGCTCATTGCCCCGCTCGGGCTCACGATCTTCGTCTGGGTGTTCTTCATGAACCTCATGGACCTGGTGCCGGTCGACTGGATACCGAAGGTCTCCGAGAAGATGGGCATCCCCTATATGAAGGTGGTGCCGACGACCGACGTGAACATCACCTTCGGGATGTCGCTCGCGGTATTCGCGCTGATCATCGTCTACACCACGATGTACAAGGGCCCGCTCGGCCTCATCAAGGACCTTACGCTGCACCCGATCGCGCCGCCGACCAAGGGCCTTGGCCTGATTGCCGCGCCGTTCATCATCGCGTTCAACTTCATCCTGGAGAGCGTGGCGCTGCTCGCGAAGCCCGTCTCGCTCAGCCTGCGACTGTTCGGCAACATGTTCGCGGGCGAGCTGATCTTCATCCTGATCGCGCTGCTCGGCGTCTGGCAGCTGCCCCTGCACTTCGGCTGGGCAGTGTTCCACATACTGATCATCACGCTGCAGGCCTTTATTTTCATGATGCTGACGATCGTTTACCTGAGTCTGGCATCGGAAACGCATTGATTGCTTTTACTTTAAAAAGTGGGACTTGATCCCGGCTAGGAGAAACTGATGGAAACTGTTATTGGATTTACGGCGATCGCTGTCGCGCTCCTGATCGGCCTCGGCGCCCTCGGCGTCGGTATCGGCATGGGCCTGCTGGGTGGCCGCTTCCTCGAAGGCGCGGCACGCCAGCCGGAACTGGCGCCGATGCTGCAGACGAAGATGTTCATCGTGGTCGCGCTGCTCGACGCCGTAGCCATGATCGGTGTCGGTATCGCATTGTTCTTCGCCTTTGCGAATCCGTTCATCGGCCAGCTGCAGGCGGCCACCGGCG
The DNA here is from genome assembly GCA_963712755.1 of uncultured Gammaproteobacteria bacterium. Classification (GTDB taxonomy): domain Bacteria; phylum Pseudomonadota; class Gammaproteobacteria; order Steroidobacterales; family Woeseiaceae; genus UBA1847. The sequence goes on from CAVQIY010000007.1 coordinate 170,260, forward strand.
GTTAATAGCACCAGCGATTCCCGTTGCAGGAGCGGTTCTCGAGCCGTGATCGCTGCAGCAGCGCTTTTCGAAGCGCGATTGCTGTAGGAGCGCTTCTCGAAGCGCGACTGGAAGAGTCAGGAGAATTCCTTGGACATTAATCTAACGCTCATCGGCCAGACAATCGCGATGATCGTGTTCGTCGGTTTCTGTATGAAGTTCATATGGCCGCCGATCATGAGCGCCATCGAGGAGCGGCAGAAGCAGATCGCGGAAGGTCTCGCGGCCGCCGAGAAGGGCGAGGAGAATCTCGCCAGGGCACGTGCCGAAGCGGACGAGATCGTTGCCGATGCGCGCAAGCAGGCGACGTCGATCCTCGACCAGGCCCACGCCCGCGCCAACGAGATCGTTGCGGAGGGCAAGTCGGACGGCGTCAAGGAACGCGAACGCCAGATCACGGCGGCCAAGGCGGAGATCGAGCAGGAGATCAACAAGGCTCGCGAGGAGCTGCGGGGCCAGGTTTCGGCCATCGCGATCGCGAGTGCCGAGAAGATTCTCCGCCGCGAGATCGACGACAAGGCACACGAGGATATCCTGGGCCAGCTTGCGCAGGAGCTCTAGGCCGTGGCTGACAACAATACAGTGGCAAGGCCCTACGCCCAGGCGCTTTTCGCGGTCGCCCGGGAAACCGGCGCGCTCGACGAATTGTCCGCGTCGCTCGCGGCCGCCCGGGACCTGCTCGGCGACGGCCAGGTGCTGGCATTTCTGGGCCAGCCGTCACTGACCGACGACCAGCGTCTCGAGTTCCTGCAGGGGCTGTTCGCTGCCGCGGTCGGCAAGGACTCGGTGTTCGCCGGCGGCAGCCGGCACGGCACCAACTTCCTGAAATTGCTGCTGGAGAACGGCCGCGTCGTCGCGCTGCCGGAAATCTCGGCGCAGTTCGAAGCACTGAAGGCAAAGGTGGAAAACAGCATCGATGCCGTTATCACGGCCGCGTCGCCGGTGAGCGAGGCGCAGCAAAAAGCGATCGCGAGCGCGTTGTCGGCGAAGCTCGGGCGCGATGTCAGGATATCCACCCAAATCGACGAAAATCTCATCGGCGGCGCGGTGATCCGCGCGGGCGATGTCGTAATCGATGGCTCGCTGCGTGCCAGGCTCGAAGGCCTGGCCAACGCGTTGACCAAGTAAAGAGGAAAACAACATGGCACTCAAAGCTTCTGAAATCAGCCAGCTGATTAAGGAACGCATCGAGAACTTCGAGGTATCGACCGAAGCGCGCGACGTCGGTACCGTTATCGCGGTCACCGACGGTATCGTCCGTATCCACGGACTTGCCGACGCCCGCTATGGCGAAATGCTCGAGTTCCCCGGCAACACTTTCGGCCTGGCTCTGAACCTCGAGCAGGATTCGGTGGGTGCCGTCGTCCTTGGCGACTACAAGCACATCTCGGAAGGCGACACGGTCAAGACGACCGGCCGCATTCTCGAGGTGCCCATCGGCCGCGGGCTGCTCGGCCGCGTCGTCGACCCCCTCGGCAACCCCATCGACGGCAAGGGCCCGATCGAGGCGGACGGCACGGCGCCGATCGAGAAGGTTGCGCCGGGCGTCATCCAGCGCCAGTCCGTGTCGCAGCCGGTGCAGACCGGCCTCAAGTCCATCGACTCGATGGTGCCGATCGGCCGCGGCCAGCGCGAGCTGATCATCGGCGACCGCCAGACGGGCAAGACGGCCGTCGCCGTCGACACGATCATCAACCAGCGCGGCACGGGCATCAAATGCATCTACGTCGCGATCGGCCAGAAGGCCTCGTCGATCGCGGGTGTCGTGCGCAAGCTCGAGGAAGAGGGCGCGATGGAGCACACGATCGTCGTGGCCGCCCCCGCTGCCGACAGCCCGGCGATGCAGTACATCGCCCCGTACTCGGGCTGCTCGATGGGCGAGTACTTCCTCGACCACGGCGAAGACGCGCTCATTATTTACGACGATCTCACCAAGCAGGCCTGGGCGTACCGCCAGGTATCGCTGCTGCTGCGCCGCCCGCCGGGCCGCGAAGCCTATCCCGGCGACGTCTTCTACCTGCACTCGCGCCTGCTCGAGCGTGCGGCCCGCGTCAATGCGGAACACGTGGAGCAGGTATCCGGCGGCAAGATCAAGGGCAAGACCGGCTCGCTGACGGCACTGCCGATCATCGAAACCCAGGCGGGTGACGTGTCGGCGTTCGTACCGACGAACGTCATCTCCATCACGGACGGCCAGATCTTCCTCGAGACGGACCTGTTCAACGCCGGTATCCGCCCGGCCATCAACGCCGGCCTGTCGGTATCGCGCGTGGGTGGCGCAGCCCAGACCAAGATCATCAAGAAGCTCGGCGGCGGTGTCCGCCTGGCGCTCGCGCAGTACCGCGAGCTCGCGGCGTTCGCCCAGTTTGCCTCCGACCTCGACGCGGCGACCCGCCGGCAGCTCGAGCGCGGCCAGCGCGTCACCGAGCTCATGAAGCAGAAGCAGTATTCGCCGTTGTCGGTGGCGGAAATGGCGCTGTCGCTGTACGCGGTCAACGAGGGCTATCTCGACAAGGTGCCGGTCGACAAGGTCGTGGACTACGAGGCCGAGCTGCACGATTTTGCACGCTCGGAGAACCAGCAGGCGCTCGACAAGATCAACGAGACGGGCGATTACAACGACGAGATCGCGGCGACGCTGAAGAGCATCTGCGACGCGTTCGCCGAGAAGGGCGCGTATTGATCCGGTTTGCGGCTGTAGGCGCGGTTCTCGAACCGCGATCGCGCGCCGAGGCGAGCTCCTACAAGTACGGCGCGACGATATTCGCTGTAGGAGCGCTTCTCGAAGCGCGACAGCTGGACCGCGGAGAACCTCCGCATCGACACGTATAGATATGACAGCAAACTGGAACACTGAGGCTTAGTTATGGCGGGCGAGAAAGAAATCCGCTCCAAGATCGCTTCTGTGAAGAACATGCAGAAGATCACGAGCGCGATGGAAAAAGTGGCTGCGAGCAAGATCCGCAAGGCCCAGAGGCAGATGGAAGAGTCGCGTCCGTACGCACAGCGTATCCGCCGCGTGATCGGCCATCTCGCCCACGCCAACCCGGACTACAAGCATCCGTTCCTGATCGAGCGCGAGGCGAAGCGGATAGGCCTGATCGTCATCTCGACGGATCGCGGGCTGTGCGGCGGCCTGAATGCGAACCTGTTCAAGACCGTCATCGGCGAAATCGCGAAGTGGCGGGGCGAGGGTGTCGAAGTCGATCTCGCGCTGGTCGGCGCGAAGGCCGTGCAGTTCTTCCGCCGCATGGGCGGTAACGTCGTCGGCACCGCGACGCACCTCGGCGACCGGCCGAGCGTCAACGATCTCATCGGCGCGATCACGATCATGCTGCAGTCCTACGAGGAGGGCACGATCGACCGCCTGTACCTGGTGCACAACGAGTTCGTGAGTGCGATGAGCCAGAAGCCGGAAGTCACGACCCTGCTTCCCGTGAGCCAGATCGACCTGGGCGACGAGTCGCTGCAGGCGCATTGGGACTACATCTACGAGCCCGACGCCGGGGAGCTGCTCGACGACGTGCTGACGCGCTACATCGAATCGCAGGTCTACCGCGGTGCGGTCGAGAACTTCGCCTGCGAGATGGCGGCGAAGATGGTGGCGATGAAGTCGGCCACGGACAACGCCGGCGAGATCATCGAGAAGCTGCAGCTCGACTACAACAAGGCGCGTCAGGCTGCGATCACGCAGGAAATTTCAGAAATTGTCGGCGGCGCTGCTGCCGTTTCAGGCTAGAGGACCCAACTAATGAGCACCGGAACTACAGTGCAGGTTATTGGCGCCGTCGTGGACGTGGTATTCCCGGCGGGCCAGATTCCCAAGGTATACGACGCGCTCGTCATCGACGATGTCGATCTCACCCTCGAAGTCCAGCAGCAGCTGGGCGACGGCGTGGTGCGCACGATTGCCATGGGATCGTCGGAAGGCCTGAAGCGGGGCATGGCGGTGAGCAACACGGGGCGGCCGATTTCCGTGCCGGTCGGCGAGAAGACGCTCGGCCGCATCATGGACGTGCTCGGCAAACCCATCGACAACAAGGGCGACATCGGCGCGGAAAAAGAGATGCCGATCCACCGGCCCGCACCGAGCTACGAGGACCAGGCTGCGACGACCGAAATCCTGGAAACGGGCATCAAGGTCATCGACCTGATCATGCCGATCGCCAAGGGCGGCAAGGTCGGCCTGTTCGGCGGCGCCGGCGTGGGCAAGACCGTGACGCTCATGGAGCTGATCCGCAACATCGCTCACGAGCACTCCGGCTACTCGGTGTTCGCCGGCGTCGGCGAGCGCACCCGCGAGGGTAACGACTTCTACCACGAGATGACCGAGTCGGGCGTTATCGACAAGGTGTCGCTGGTGTACGGGCAGATGAACGAGCCGCCGGGCAACCGCCTGCGCGTCGCGCTGACGGGCCTGACCATGGCCGAGGCGTTCCGCGACGAAGGCCGCGACGTTCTCATGTTCATCGACAACATCTACCGTTACACGCTGGCCGGAACCGAGGTGTCGGCACTGCTCGGCCGCATGCCGTCGGCCGTGGGTTACCAGCCGACGCTCGCCGAGGAAATGGGCGTGCTGCAGGAGCGTATCGCATCGACCAAGACCGGGTCGATCACGTCGTTCCAGGCCGTGTACGTCCCGGCGGACGACCTCACGGACCCGTCGCCCGCGACGACCTTCGCCCACCTCGACGCAACGCTGGTACTGTCGCGCCAGATCGCGGAACTCGGCATCTACCCGGCCGTGGACCCGCTGGACTCGACGTCGCGAATCCTCGACCCGAACATCATCGGCCAGGAGCACTACGACTGCGCGCGTGGCGTGCAGGCGGTGCTGCAGCGCTACAAGGAGCTGCAGGACATCATCGCCATTCTCGGCATGGACGAACTGTCCGAGGACGACAAGCTGCAGGTCAACCGCGCGCGCAAGATCCAGCGCTTCCTGTCGCAGCCGTTCTTCGTCGCCGAGGTGTTCACGAACTCGCCCGGCAAGTACGTCACGCTGGCGGAGACGATCCGCGGCTTCAGCGGCATCGTCAACGGCGACTACGATCACATCCCGGAGCAGGCGTTCTACATGGTCGGCACGATCGACGAAGCCGTCGAAAACGCGAAGAACTTCCAATAGAGAGGGTTCTATTGCTGTAGGAGCGCGCCTCGGCGCGCGACCTGAAAGACAACAGAGTCACCGAAATGCCAACAATCAACGTCGACATCGTATCCGCAGAAGGCGAGATCTACTCGGGCGAGGCGGCCATGGTGTTCGCCCCCGCGAAGATGGGCGAGGTGGGTATCGCGCCGCGGCACGCACCCCTGCTAACGGCCCTGAAGCCGGGCGAAGTCCGTGTCCAGGACACGGAAGGCAAGGAGCACTTCTTCTACATCACCGGCGGCATGCTGGAGATCCAGCCGCACGCCGTCATGGTGCTTGCCGACACCGCGCTGCGCGGCGACCAGCTCGACGAGGCCGCGGCGCTCGCCGCGCGCGACGAGGCGAAGAAGGCGCTCGAAGGCATCTCCGCGGAGACGGACGTCGCCAAGGCGCAGGCGGAACTCGCCGAGGCCGAGGCGCGTTACCGCGCCGCGCAGAAACTCAAGGGCAAGCGCTAACCCCTCGGTTATCCCTGACGACACGTCGCAACGCCCGGGAGTAATCTTACGGTCACCTTGAGCGGCTAATCTCGGCCGCTCAACGGGATTCGCAAACAAAGGGCAAACTCATGAAGAACTCATTTCGCGCTGCGCTCATCGCGAGCGCGGTGGTCGTGTTGGTACCGTTCAGCAGCGCAAACGCGGTACAGGAAGGTTGGTTCATCGGCGGCAGTGTCGGCAGCGCGCAGGTCGAAGCGAATGTCGACCCGGGCAACCTGCCCACGCCGCCACCCACGTTCGACGAAAGCGACTTCGGCTGGAAACTCTACGGCGGCTACAACTGGGTGCTCGCCAAGACCTTCGGGTTCGGCATTGAGGGCGGCTACGTCAATTTTGGCAGCCCGTCGACGACGATTCTCGACACAGACCTGGGACTGGAGCCGACGGCGCTGGATATCTTCGCAACGCTCGGCTTCGACATCGGCCCCATCGGTATTTTCGGCAAGGTCGGCTATGCCTGGTGGGACGTGGACGTGAACATCGACGACCTGACGGCCAGTGATGACGGTGACGACCCGGTCTACGGCATCGGCGCACGTTTCAACCTCTGGTCGCTCGAGATCCGCGGCGAATACGAGATATTCGACATATCCGACGTCGAAGACGCGACGCTGTGGTCCGTCGGCGTGGTCTGGCGTTTCTAGAAGAACCGGGGGCAGTGACTTCCCGTCACTGTCCCCGAATTCACATAATCCGGGGCTCCCCCGGTTAATCTGCCGTTCACGTTCGGCTACGTAAGCTTTTGCCCATTCGAGTTTCTTCGCAACAAGAAAGGGCAAAAACATGACCATCCAGATTCGCATCGCGCTGCTTGCCGGCGCAGCATCTCTTACGCTGACAGCCATCGACGCCGACGCCGCGGAAAGCGGCTTTTTCATCGGCGGCAGTATCGGCACCGCCGCCGTCGAGGCGAACGTCGACGACGGCATCGCTCTTCCCGACCCCGCGCCGGTCTTCGACGAAAACGACTTCGGCTGGAAGTTCCTGGCCGGCTACGACTTCGCCCTGAGCGACGCGTTCTCACTCGGCATCGAGGGCGGCTACGTCGATCTCGGCAGCCCGTCGGCGGACGTTCTCACCGTACCGATCAGCCTCGACCCGACCGGACTCACCCTCTATGGCACCGCCGGTGTGGATATCGGCCCGGTCGGCCTGTTCGCCAAGTACGGCTTCGTCGACTGGGAGGTCGAGGGCAGCCTGGGCGGAATCAATTTCAAGGACGACGGCAATGATCCGGCCTACGGCGTGGGCGTGCGCTTCAACCTCGGTTCCGTGGAGATTCGCGGCGAATACGAAATCTTCGACATTTCCGATGTCGAGGATGTAACGCTGCTGTCCGCCGGCATCGTCGTGCGGTTCTGATACCGCGCGGCGGAACCCCCGGTTCGCGGGCCGAGGCCCGCTCCTACAATTGAGCGGTGCGCCCAGCCCTGTAGGAGCGGGCCTCGGCCCGCGAACGATGTCGGCCTGGCACCATTCGCGGTTCGGGAACCGCGCCAGCAACTGAGCGGTGCGCTCAGCCCTGTAGGAGCGGGCCTCGGCCCGCGAACGATGTCGGCCTGGCACCATTCGCGGTTCGAGCACTGCGCCTGCAATTGAGCGGTGCGCCCAGCCCTGTAGGAGCGGGCCTCGGCCCGCGAACGATGTCGGCCTGGCACCATTCGCGGTTCGAGCACTGCGCCTGCAATTGAGCGGTGCGCCCAGCCCTGTAGGAGCGGGCCTCGGCCCGCGATCCGGTCGTGACTCGAAGCCCGCTCCTGCCGCCCTGCAATTTCGGTGATCAACAGCAATCAACGGCAACTACGTATGGGTCCGCGGCGAGCGGCGTCCGAGAATCATCGCGTAACAGCAGCACTGAACGATGGACGCCCCTCCTCATCTCGTTTACTGCCCGCGCCAGACCCCCACGTGCCTGGTTACGTCCGAGGTCTGTGATTCCATAGGCCATACGCCGCTGATACGGATCCGCAGCGCGAGCAGCCTCACGCGCTGCAACGTCTTCGCGAAAGCCGAGTTCATGAACCCCGGCGGCAGTATCAAGGATCGCATCGCCCGGCACATCATCTTCGCCGCCGAGAAGCGCGGCGAACTGCGGCCGGGCTCGACCATCATGGAAGTCACCTCCGGCAACACCGGTATCGCGCTCGCGATGGTCGGAGCGATGCGCGGCTACAAGGTCGTGATCGTGATGCCGAAGACGGTCAGCCAGGAACGGCGCAGCATGATCGCGTCGTTCGGCGCGGAACTGCAACTGCTCGACGAGATCGGCGACATGCGGGACGCCATTGCGCGCACGGAAGAATACGCCGCCACGCATGCCGACGTGTTCCTGCCGCGGCAGTTTTCGAACCCGGACAATATCGAGACGCATCGAACGACCACCGCGCCCGAGATCATGCGGCAGCTCAACGGCGAGATCGACGCGTTCGTGATGGGCGTCGGCACCGGCGGCACGGTCATGGGCGTGGGCCGGGCGCTGCGCAAGGCCGGCAGCCTTGCCCGCATCGTGGCCGTCGAGCCGGACGAGTCGGCCGTGATGTCGGGCGGCGAGCCGGGCCCGCATGGCATACAGGGGCTGGCGGACGGCTTCATCCCGGCACTCGTCGATCTCGACGAGATCGACCAGGTCGTGAGGGTTTCGACACCGGATGCCATCGACGCCGCGCACCGGATCGGCATCGAGGAAGGCCTGCTCGTGGGCATCTCCTCCGGCGCCAACGTGCTCGCGGCCACCCGGGTCGCCGCCGAACTCGGCCCCGGCCACAACGTCGTCACGGTGCTGTGCGACCGCGGCGAGCGCTACCTCAGCAGCCTCGAGCACGGCCCTCATTAAAGCATCAGGCCGAAGTCACCCCGTCATCAGGCGCGCTGCCCGCCGACGAGCGATCTTCAACGTCGGGGAAGTCCCCGGACGCAGGAGAACCATATGAACACGATCGACACAGCCGGATGGCGCTGCCTCATGGTGCTCGCCGCGGCGTTGCTGGTCCCCGAAGGCGCGTCGCTGGCGCAGGACGACGTCGAGTGGGTAACGACCCACCGCGGGCGCTACGAGATAGCTATCGGGGCGCACAGCTGGCCGGGGCTCGCGGACCTCGCTGCCGCCGGCGGCGGCGAGTTCGACGAAGCCGGGTTCAATGTCAACCTGGCGGCGCACTGGCCCGTCCACCGCTTCGCCGACTCGGAACTGCTCGCCGGCCTCGACCTCGGCCTTATGACCAACGACAGCAATCTCCGCTTCATCTCGGAGACGGTGAGCGCCAGGAACGCGTACCTCGTGCCGTCGCTGAAGTGGATGTTCGGCCACGGCCACCGTTACTCGCTCGACGCGGGAATCGGTTACTACATGCAGGACATCGCCGAGGTCCTGGTGGAGTACCCGCTCTATGCGGAGACCGTGCTATGGGAAGAAGCGGGGCCGGGCGGGTACATCGGTGGAACCCTCGATTTCCGCGGCGGCGACCCGGCAAGATCCCGCGGACTCATGGTTAGCCTGAAAATCCACTTCGTGGACTTCGGCGCCGTGCGCGACGAGGGCCCGCTGCCGCCGACGCTCGGCCAGGATGCCGGCGCCCTGGCCGGCCCGATCTACATGGCGCAGGTGGGCTACCGCTGGCGCTAGCCCCCGGTCGGCCCCCGACTTGCGGTATCATCCGCGGCTGTCATCCACGGAGGAACCGTTCTGGGTCTGAGCGTCATCATCCTGGCTGCGGGCCAGGGCACCCGCATGCGCTCCGAGCTGCCGAAGGTGCTGCAGCCCCTCGCGGGCCGGCCCCTGCTCGCGCACGTGCTCGATCGCGCGGCAGACATTCACGCCGACGACGTCTGCGTTGTGTACGGGCACGGTGGCGAGCGGGTTCGCTCGGCATTCCCGTCCGGGTCCATTCGCTGGGCGCTGCAGGCCGAGCAGCTCGGCACCGGGCACGCAATGCTGCAGGCCATGCCGGGCACGCCGGACCAGAACCAGGTGCTGGTGCTGTTCGGCGACGTCCCCCTGCTTACCGCGGGGACGCTGAGGATGCTCCTCGGCGAATCACGCGGCGATGACCTGCTGGTGCTGACGGTGGATATGGACGACCCGACCGGCTATGGCCGCATCCTGCGGGACGGCGACGGTGTTACCGGCATCGTCGAGGAGAAGGACGCAAGTGACGCGCAGAAGGCGATCAGGGAGATCAATACCGGCGTCATGCTTTGCCCGGGCGAGCAGCTGAAGGCGTGGCTCGGCAAGCTGAGCAACGACAACGCACAGGGTGAGTATTACCTGACCGACGTGATCGCGATGGCGGTGGCAGACGGTGTTTCGGTTCAGGGCGTCAAGGCGCCGGACCAGGTGGAGGTCATGGGGATCAACGACAGGAAACAGCTCGCAGAGGCCGAGCGTGCACTGCAGGCGCGGCTGGTGGAGGAACTGATGGCCGAAGGCGTGGGCTTCGCGGACCCGGCCCGTGTCGACATCCGCGGCGTGCTCACCTGCGGCAGGGACGTCTTCATCGACGTGAACGCGGTGTTCGAGGGCGAAGTTACCCTGGGCAACGGCGTGCGCATCGAGGCCAACAACGTTATCCGCGACAGCGCGCTCGGCGACGGTGTCGTCGTGCATCCGAACTGCCACATCGAGGGCGCGGTAGCGGGTCCCGGCTGCGTGATCGGCCCGTTCGCGCGTCTGCGGCCGGGCGCGGAGCTCGCGGACGATGTAAAGGTCGGCAACTTCGTCGAGATCAAGAAGAGCATCGTCGCGGCCGGCAGCAAGGTCAACCACCTGAGCTACATCGGCGATAGTGAGATCGGTGTCAACGTCAACGTGGGGGCCGGCACGATAACCTGCAATTACGACGGGGTGAACAAGCACCGCACGAAGATCGGCGACGGTGCGTTCATCGGTTCGGGCGTCAACCTCGTGGCCCCGGTCGAGGTCGGCAGCGGCGCCACGATCGGTGCCGGGTCGACCATTACCAAGGATGCCCCGGCCGAGCAGCTGACGCTGGAGCGCAGCAAGCAGCTCACCGTCAGGGGCTGGAAGCGGCCCGCGAAGAAGAGCTGAACGAACAGGACCAGGAGCAGGTTTTTATGTGCGGAATCGTCGGTGCAATCGCCGAAAGAAACGTCGTCCCGATACTCGTCGAGGGTCTCCGGCGCCTCGAGTATCGCGGTTACGACTCCGCCGGCGTCGCCGTGCTCGAGAGCGGCGGCACGATCGGCCTGTGCAAGACGGTGGGCAAGGTCGCCGAGCTCGAGGAAAAACTCGAAAAGCACCCGCTGCAGGGCCTGCTCGGCGTGGCGCACACGCGCTGGGCGACGCACGGCGGCGTTACCGAGGCGAACGCGCATCCGCATCTCTCCGGAAATCGCGTCGCCGTCATCCACAACGGCATCATCGAGAACTACCTCGAGATCAAGAGCGAGCTGCAGGCCAAGGGCTACGAGTTCGTGTCGGAGACCGATACCGAGGTTGCCGCGCACCTCGTCTACGACAATCTCAAGCAGGGGCTCGGCCTCACCGAGGCCGTGCAGAAAACGGTGGCACGGTTCACGGGAGCGTTCGCGCTGCTGGTCGTCGATGCGGAGGATCCCGAGCGTTTCGTGGTGAGCCGGGTCGCCAGCCCGCTGGTCATCGGCCTCGGCATCGGCGAGAACTTCGTCGCGAGCGGCGTGCCGGCGCTGCTCCCGGTCACGCAGCGTTTCATTTACCTCGAACAGGGCGACATCGCCGAGATTACCCGCCGCGACGTCAACATCTACGGTGCGGACGGCAAACGCGTCGAGCGCGAGGTGCACGAGACCCAATGGAGCGCGGACTCTGCAGAGAAGGGCCCGTACCGCCACTTCATGCTCAAGGAAATCTTCGAGCAGCCGAGCGCCCTGGCCAATACGCTGTACGGCAGGATAGAAGGCGGCAAGGTCGTTGCGGACTCGCTCGGCCCGCAAGCGGCGCAGATGCTCGCCAGCGTCGAGCACATCCACATCATCGCGTGCGGCACGAGCTACCACGCGGGCAGCGTCGCCAGGTACTGGCTCGAATCACTCGCCGGCGTGACCTGCCAGGTGGAGATCGCGAGCGAATACCGGTACCGGCATGTCGTGGTGCCGCCCAACACGCTGTTCCTCACGCTGTCGCAGTCGGGAGAGACCGCGGACACGCTCGAGGCGTTGCGGATAGCCAAGCAGGCGGGCTATGTCGGGTCGCTGACGGTCTGCAACAGCGCGCACAGTTCGATGGTGCGCGAATCCGACCTGGTCATGATGACCCATGCGGGTCCCGAGATCGGCGTGGCGAGCACCAAGGCGTTCACGACGCAACTGCTGTCGATACTGATCGTGACATTGATCCTCGCCCGGCAGCGCGGCATGAGCGCAGAGACGGAGGCGGAACTCGTGCCGCACGTCGTACACGCGGCGGCCGCCGTCGAGGAAGCGCTGCAGATGAACGAGTCGCTGAAGCAGCTTGCCGAGGACTTCGCGGAGAAAGAGCACACCCTGTTCCTCGGGCGCGGACCGATGTGGCCGGTCGCGATGGAGGGCGCGCTCAAGCTCAAGGAAATTTCGTACATCCACGCAGAGGCCTATGCGGCGGGCGAACTGAAACACGGTCCGCTGGCACTCATCGACGAGGACATGCCGGTTGTCGTCGTAGCACCGAACAACGAACTGCTCGACAAGCTCAAGTCGAACATGCAGGTCGTGCGTGCACGTGGCGGCCAGCTCTACGTCTTCGCGGACAGCGAGACCGGTATCGAGTCCGAGGACGGTGTAACGGTCATCGCCATGCCGCACGCGGACCGGCTAATTGCACCCATCGTCTACACGGTGCCACTGCAGTTGCTGGCATACCACGTGGCGGTGCTAAAGGGTACCGATGTCGATCAGCCGAGGAATCTTGCGAAGTCGGTTACCGTCGAGTAAGTATCCGGTGACGAAAACTGTGTGTGAACGTACAAAAAAGTTTGTAAATAGAACAAGCTGACTGTAAATAGCGCAAGAAAGGCCGTAAATAGCGACATTATTTCACGAAGCCAGGACCGTTAGAATTTAGCCCCCGGATTCATGGTTTTCATTGCCTCTTGACAGTACGCGCACCCGTTGGGTCAGATCTTGCCAATGGCGACTTCCGCTCCACCCTCAGTACCGGCCGCTCGAGCGGCTGCTTTCGGGCTATCATTGAGTTCTGCTAATGAACCCAAACCGGACGTTGGCATTTTCTCTGCGTCTAAACATAGACCAAGTCCAATTTACGTATTTTTCCGAATTGACGCTATTTCCGCGTAGGCACATAAAGCTTAGTTACATCCGACAAAGGCAAACCTGACGAAAGTCAGGGACGCAACGCCACGGGTCCTCGCTTCCTCCGAGAAGCCATGGATGACTCCCCGAAGGACCCAAGATCGCCGGGCTACCGACAGACATTCAAGTTGCTACAGGGGAGATAACTATGCGAATTTTGATGAAGCCTATTGCGATAGCCGTTGGATTGGCGTTTATCCTCAGTGCGGGTTCTGCAATCGCGGCGCCAATGACAACGAAGGCTAATTGGGCAAGTTGCTATCAAGAGTTTGGACCCAATTTTGAATGTGCGACAGTCAACGTTCCGATGGACTATAGCAATGGCAACAAGGGGGCCGCGGTCCAGCTTGCTGTAGTTCGCCTACTGGCCGGTGACCCCACGAACAAGATCGGATCTATTCTTCTGAATCCAGGCGGTCCGGGCGGCTCGGGTGTGAATTTTGTTTTAGGGTTTGGGCCATTTGCCGGCTTTGTATGGGGTCCGGAGGTTGCTGGCAAGTTCGATATTGTTGGGTTCGATCCACGCGGCGTTGGCCGCAGCACTGGCGTTAGGTGCTTCGGCAACGAGAACCAGGCCGTGCAGGCATTCGCACCTTTCGCGTTCCCACTAACACCTGAAGAAGAAGCAATTCAGGAGGCCGGCGATGCTCTATTAGCCCATCAATGCGATAAGCGTGGGAGCAAAATTGGCGAGCACATGTCGACCGCCAATGTCGCTCGCGACATGGATCAGATCCGCAAGGCATTGGGTGAGAGTGGCCTCACATATGTCGGGCTGTCGTATGGCTCGTACCTAGGTAATGTCTATGCGAACATGTTTCCTGGAAAAGTGCGGGCCGTGGTGATCGACGGTGTTCTTGATCCCGTAGCTTGGGCGAACGAAGAGGGGCAGGTGCCATTTACAACACGGCTCGGCTCGAGCAAGGGAGCCCAGGATACGCTGGACCGCTATTTTGAGTTGTGTCTTGCTGCGGGGGATGAATGCGCTTTTGCCGGAAACTCCGCGACGGCAGAGCAAATCGCTTCCAGATTTAGAGCGATAGCCGATAGCTTGCTTGCAGAACCTCTGGATCTCGGCAGCGGGTTCGTCGTGACCTATGACCTGCTCATATCTGTGACGCTAGGCACTCTCTACAATCCGGCGGATTATCCTTTTCTTGCGGCGGATCTCGCTTTTCTTGAATCTGTTCTTGGGACGGGCACACTGAGTGCGACCGCACCCGGATTTGTCGCCGATTCATTGTTCGTCAACAAGCGCGGATTTCCAAACTATCAGAATTTCGTCGAGGCGTTTCCGGCAGTCGCTTGCTCGGACTCCAATAACCCAAACGACTACGATGTTTGGTCTACTGAAGGCGCCAATGCCGACTTAAGCAGCTATTTCGGGCGTCTGTGGACATGGGCCTCCAGCCCCTGCGCGCAGTGGCCGTTACAGGATGCCGCCCGCTTCAATGGACCATTCAGTGAGCATACGGCCAATCCGGTGCTGGTCATCGGAAACCTATATGACCCGGCGACCCCCTACGAGGGTGCAGTAGCCGCAGCCGCAGATGGGGCGGGGCTGCCGAACTCCGTATTGTTGACCGTCGACGTCACAGGACACACCTCGCTTGGATTAAGTAACTGCGCGGGATTCTTCACAGGTCAGTATCTGCTTGATCCGAACAGCATTAATTTCCTTGATGGTGAAACCTGCCCGGGCTTTGGCAATAACGAAAACCCCTTCGAGATATTTCCAGGTCCTTTTGGCGCAGGTGATTCGAACCTGGATCTGAACATCGAAATTCGTTTGCGGCTACTGTCGGAGATTGGGTTCGGTCCAAGGCTCTAGTGAGCAAGTCGAAAACGCAATAAGCATTGCTTCGACCGGTCACAGGTAGACTGCATTGCATGATTGAGAATGACCCCGCTTCGGTGGGGTCTTCTTTTGCCTAAAAGGTCTACTCATTGCTGCCGTTCAATTTGGACCGATCTTGACGATCCGTTCGTCCGGTATTGGCCGTTAGCTGCTATCTAAATCCGGGCGTATTTATTGATCTGAAAGACCGCTCCCGGTGAGAGCTGACCTTCCGCTCTGGACGATTCAGACTGGTTCCAATTCTCACCTAGAATTGCTCGGTTGACGACTGCTAAATGCTCGGAAGCTGCCGTTGCAGGTTCCTGGGCTATAATTTCCGCTGTTGAACCCGAAGGCGACATTCGCGAGAACGTCTCTTGAGCGAAGAAAATAATGAACAAGGTCGGACAATCTGGAGGATGTCCGTCGTCCTGAAGTGGGTTTTTCCCGGCTTCTTTTTCGGATTGCTATTGCTAATGGGCCTGCTTCAGTTGAGTTCTGAATCGCCCTCACCGGCCATAGTCCTTTTCCCAGTAGTTGCCCTCTCTATAGTTGGGCTGTTTGCTGGAACAATATGGGGCTGGGTTGATGAGGTTACAGATCACGGGGATTCTCTTGTCTTTCGGAAGGGCCAAATTCGACAGGTAGTCAAACTGGAAGACATCGTAAACATCAGTGCCGAGTCGATGATGGTTCCGAAAAAGCTTACCGTTCTAACTCGTGAGGCTGGGCCATTAGGCAGTTCTCTGTCCTTTGGCGTTTCCGAGATGTTGCCGTTTCGTGAGCCAGCGATGCTGTCCGAGCTGGTCCGCAGAGTAGATCGGGCTAGGCAGCGTAGGTAGGTGATTTGACGGCCGGTCTTGGCCGCACTGAGCCTGTGGCCTTCGTTCAGACTAGATGACTGCTAAGCCCTCGGAAGCAGTCGCCCAGGCGTTTCACGGTATACTTTCCGCCTGTGACCCCTTGCGGACTCTCAGGTGTTCCGAGTGAAGATAAGCCACAGGAAGTTATCAATTGCGCTTGTACTGCTAATTCTTGTAACAAGCCTTCTACTGAGTCCGCACGTATTTTGGGTAGTGACCAACCCTGATTTCTATACGTCACTGGTTGGCTTGGTTTGGATTGCTAGTGTTGTTCGTCACCGCCAGGAAGGGGCCGATCTGTAACACCCCATTTTCGCTGCAGTCGTCCGGACCCGGTGCTTACAAGCCACGAAGTCCCTGGAGGTCGAGGCTGATTGAAAGCACGTAGGTCGGATCGTCCCGGTCCGGGTTGAACACGTAGCCGCCCAGCGTAACCGCGCCAAGCGAGATGCCAAGGAGCAGGCCACGCTGGATGTCTCGTTCGGTCTCGTACGCGCGTGTGCGTTGGGCCACCAGCCCGACCCTCAGCCAGTCGAGGGGAGACCAGCCGACCTCAGACCAGTTGTAGAAGAAGGAGTCGGTGCGCTCGTCCCGGTCAAAGACGTACTCGCCCTCGCTGTAAAAATCGAACGCCTGCCAACCCATAGCCAGGTGATAGCCCGGGGCGATGCCGCTGGTGTCGCCGAATACTCCACCGATCATCGGCGTGAACTCCACCGCGACGGTATCACCGAAACTGTAGTTGTATCCGAGCCAGAGCGACGCCGTGTTCAGGCTCTCATAGTTGTAGCGCCCTTCCAGGTGGAGGTTGTCTCGATCGACGCTGACACTCGGCGATCTGTAGTTGTCGTCGTCCGCCGGCCAGTACGCGAAGAGGGACGCCGAAGCGGTCCAGGCGGGCTGCGAACCCGGCGCGGGCAAGTCTTCCTGGGCGAAGGCCGGCAGCGGCAGCAAGCTGGCGCAAAGGGCCGCGAGTTGGCCGTACCGCATCATCCGCCGAACGCAATTGCGATGGCTACCATGCCAAGCCCCGCCAGCAGGAACGACGAACCGAACAACCAGGGGTTGCTGCGCGTTGCGCGGGCCCAGTGCCAGCCGAGCAGGAATAGCAGACCAAGCAATAGCAGGTTGGAAGCCCGCAGCGCCAGGTAGCGATCGTCAATGAACAGGAACGGCAGCACAGCCGGTACCGCCGCCAGGAACACCAGCGTAAAACAGGCCAGCGCCCCGCCAAGGTCGTCGCGCGTGAGCCGGGTCCGTTGCGGGCTGACGTTGCGCAGATGTCGCAGGACGTCCGCATACAGCCTGCTGCGATCGTCGGCCGACGTAAGGGGTTCGAGCCGATCGTCGAGCGCGCCGCCCACTATGGCCAACGCGTCCTGTTCAGTCCCTGCTTGTTGCAGCGAGTCGAGCAACCGCGCCTTGCTGCTGCGCTCACACAGGCTGCTGATGATGTACATGGCACCGTCGATCAGGCCCCAGGCGATGTTGCAGCCGATGATGGTCAGCAGCATCTGCCGGGTGGCCTGCTCACCTTCGCCGACGATCAGATCGGCGCCCAGCGTGAACGACAGCACCATGATGAGACCGAACAGGAACTCGCTGAGACGGTCCAGGGGGTCGAGGTACCGGGCGATGAAGGAACCTGTGGGCATATGGCTTCAGCCTGTGGCCGTGGAGCGGGTTGTCGAACGCGATTGCCTTGGTCGGGAATAATCGAAGCCTCCCCGGAGGGAGGCTTCGAGTCACCGTGCTGTCGACTGATTCTACTGCTGACGGCGACCGAGTGATACGATTTCTCCACCGTCGAGTAGTGACTATAAGCCTTGGCCGGCAGAAGAATCACCGACCTGCACGTGGTCCGCGGGTGTCGTTCAATGGTAGAACATCAGTGTTGATTTGCATCCAAAGTTGACCCACTAGACCCCATTATTTGCATCTAAAAATGACCCACGTGTAACCCTTCTCCTGCGATTGGACTGCAGGAGTTTTTTGAGGAGTGATTGAATATTAGGGGTCGGACCGAATTTTGGCCCTTATCGAAATATTCGGTTCGACCCCTTTCTTTCCGTGGGCTGTATTCTCGGTTGTGATATTAGTTATATTGCTGAACAGCTTCTCGACAAGAATCACGATCCGCTTGACACTTAAATCCGAAGTTTCTCGACTGAGGGATACAATTGCTGCCGCTGAATCACGATGGCCAGTATAGAAGCATCATGACGAAAATTCGCGCGGTCACTGGGCTAGTCACGGCAATTGCACTGATGTTGTTGTTTGCAATCTTCAAGGAAAGAAACGGCGATCCGGCACTCGAGGAATCCGACGCCAACGCGGAAGTGATCTCTGAAGATAATTTGTCGATAGCCGCCGCACATCTTGATAGTGGCGATGATGTCAAACTTCCGGATGACTGGGAGTCCGTCACGGTTGCGGACTGCGCACACCTCGCACCGCCTGCGGCGATTGAGCAAGCTGCAATAATCAATCCATATGATTGGACCGCTCAGCAGCTTTGCGCGTGGATGCTCGCCAACAGCGAAGAGTTGACTTCGAAAATGAAAAAGGCGCAGCAGCGCAATTCGAATGAATTTGAGGCTCAATTCCCGGCTGGCGCATTCGATTCACCGTATGAGAGCTTCTCCACCGCCGAACTCGAACTGGCGGCGCCTAATGACGGCGTCGCGTCATATGTACTTGCGATGCGCCTTCAATACGTTGATCGTGAGCGCTCTGATGAGTTGTTCATTCAGTCCGCGATGCAAACAGGACTACCTGGCCCGCTTATGGCGGCAGTATATTCCCGAAACGGCGTCGACTTGGGTCGCGATCCAGATAACGGCTCGGTGGTGTATGCCGATCCCGATGATGTCTTCAAGGCCGCCGTTCTTGCCATGACCGTCAAATACATGGGCTATGATTTCCACCAAGCGGGTTTCTTCATGGAGCACGTTGCCAGGGCGATGGGGCCTGAGTCCGTAGACATGGTGATCAGCGAATCTGAGAGACTTTACGAACAAATATCACTGCAACCTGCCGCGAGAGAATGAAAAATGCTTTCCTCAATCAGTCCCGGAACCGACCAGTTTCTTCAGCCAATAGAGTAGCATCAACAAAGAAAGGCCCAGTGGCAGCTCTTGGCCGCTCTGAGCCGGTGATCTCGAGAGTTTCCAGCCGGCTCCTAAGCGCCTGGAAGCCGCCACTCGCCTGATTTGAGGTAATGTTTCGGCTGTTGACCCGAAGGTGACGTTAAGCGAACCTCGCTCGAGTTCCTGCTTTCCCTGCAGCAGGATTAATCTCAGCCTCCCAATCTGACCCTCTGAGTTAAATAACCCCATGGTATCCATCTGATTCCAAGAGGTGTTCCGTGTATGCTCAATTCCAATCTCACTTATCGAGCAGCACGCCTTTTAGTCCTCCCGGGCCAAGCGCCCGGTCGAGTTCCATTGCAAACATCATCGGGATGAGAATCAGTAGCATCAGGAGCACCGGTCCCAGCAGGTTGAGCCAGGACTGATGCGCCAGTTCAGCGACGAGCTCACTGACATCTTTGGAATGGACCATGCCAATTATCAATTCCTCGAGAAGCTTGAAGACGGCCAGCACGACCAGCATCCCCAAAGATCGCCATGCCACCCGATGCAGGAGCGTCGGTGCACTGATTCGTGTTCCCGGTTTGAGTGCTTCCCCGATCAGGATGAATTTGCCCAGTACCAGTGCCTTGCCCAGGGCAATCCCAACCGTCAGCCAGGTAGCTTCCTTTGTCGTCGATTGAGATGCCTCGTAGATCAAGACGACGCCGAAGCAGATAAACAGGTACAGGCTGATCACCGCGTATCGCTTCAGCTCGATCGCCAGGCGCGACTTCAGCGAGAGATCATTGGAATCTGTATTTGACACTTGTTACCCCAAGAACCAGCATTGGCCTCGACCACAGTCCCATCGATAATTTGTCACGGGCTCTTACCAATGCGCATCGAAGCCCCCTGATACGTGTTGCCGGCTGCCTAGAACCCCACCTTCAGGAACAGCAGTCCACCGACGTATCCCCAGTCCACGTTGCCGCTGAAGTTTTCTTCTGAAACGCCGATGTCGAACGTCACGGCATTGAGTGCTGCGCCGACCGAAAAGTGGTTCGTCAAGCGGTAGTCAATGCCTGCGTAAACGTCGTAAAGCGACCCGTCCCAATTGTCGTACTCGAACACAAACAGCTCGCCACTGGCGCGGAAGGTCCACCGATCCGTGAATCGATATTCGCCGCGTAAGCCTAAAACAGGCAGCGGCGCTGTGCCATCGCCGACCTCACGTTGGCCAATTGCGGCCGCATCAAGTGTCGTCGCGAAATCCGCGATATAGAGACCGGCGGAAAGGCCAACGTAGCCCTTGTCCTGCCTTATGAACGACCAAGTGTAGGCGACCTTGTAGATATCCAGGTCGAAAACGCTGTTTATGTTTGTGTTGATCGGATAGATCGTGCCGTTCCACTCGATTTCACGATCGATTTGTTTCACTGAGGATCGTGAAAGATCGAACCAGCTCGCATCGATGCGATGTTTGTCATTGAATTTGAAATAACCGTCGATACGGAAGACCGAATCTGAGCTGTCCAGACCCAGGTCTTTTTCCAGGTCAACATCGGAACCGGGGCTGTCCGAGGACGCATCAATTCGGGTTTCCGTGTCGCGATCAGTAACAAACAGGCCCAGGCTCAGCCCGCCGCGCTCGTCGCCGGGTTGCTGGGCATCAGCGCCGGCGGGCACAACCAGCGCTAGTGCGATACCTGTCGCCAGATAACTGAACTTCACTTGATCGCCTTTGAACGTTTTTTTCTTGGCACCCACTATACCCCTGTTCGAGTACCGGGGATATCGCGGATCGGAGCGGCAAAGCCCGGGTATATTCGCATTAATCAGTCCTGCTCCACAGGATCAAGGCTCGACCAATGGTTTGGCTTTAACTCTCAGCTTATTCACGCAGCCTAGAAACCCGATCAACTAGATTGGATCGCGCGTTCGATCGATTGCGACAGCGAAACGTGTATAGGATTGCCATCGGCTACCTTCCGGGCAGCGTGGCTGCTCATCCAGGTCGTTGAGACGCTGACGCCGGACATCTTGCCGGCCGTCGTGGTCCGATTGACAGTCATCGAGTCGGTGATTGGCTTCGTGCCGGTACTGGTCCTCGCCTGGGCAAAGGCCGCTAATGGCCGAACCGAGACGCTCGCCAGGAGCCAACTGAGCGGCTGCTTCACGTCGCGTAGCAGCCGCCCGAAAAATCTGCGGTAAGATGACGGCCTGTTATCAGAAGCAGTCGTTCGCCTAGCTCGAAACCGATCTCACACGTAAGTAGCCAAACAAGGAAATGTCTCCTTCGGATAAATTCACTCGGAGGGTACATCAACGCCGCAATCTCCAATTTCGATCACAACCGCCCCAAGCCGCTGCTCAGTCTCAACCCGGCGATGCGCGTCGGCTGCCTGCTCCATTGGATAGACTTTGTCCACGATCGATAGGACTTTTCCGCATTCGATCATTTCTTTGAGCGCCAACAGTTCTGCCTTGGATTCTCGTGCAAATGCGAATCTGGCGGTTTTATCGGTGAGCCGAGTTGTTAACACCGACCGGAGCATGACAGATAAGCGGGGATTGCCTGCCAGGTAGCGCCCGTTGGGATTGAGTGCCCTGATACAAGCGGCATAGGAGCTCCCGGGAACCATATCGAATATGACGTCATATGTACGGCCCTTGGCCGCAAAGTCCTCTTTCACGTAGTCGATGAAATGATCCGCACCCATGCGTCTTGCCAGGTTCTCTTTGATAGCGCTGTCCACGGCAGTCACCTTTGCACCCATTGACTTGGCAATCTGAACGGCATGCGTCCCGATGCTACCGCCGGCACCATTGATCAATACATGGTCCCCTGCCTCGATTTTCGCGAGTCGCATGAAATGTAGCGCATTGAGTCCACCCAGCGGAACTGCCGCGGCTTCCTCAAAGCTCATATTGCTGGGCTTGACGACAATTGTGTAGCTTGCCGGCAGTGCGACATACTCGGCATAGGCGCCAAATCGGAGACCGGCTGCGCCAAAGACTTGATCGCCTTCGCGGAACTGAGTGACATCTTTGCCGAGCGACTCAACCGTTCCAGAGAAATAGCCGCCCAAGATCTGTCGCCTTGGTCTTCTCACCCCGAATGCGATCCGCAAGGGCAACCAGAACCACTTCACAGCAAATTTGAAACTGCGCATCTCAACGTCGGCCTTTGTCGCCTCGGCCGCTCGTACCTTAATCAGAATCTCGTCGTCTTTCGGTACGGGTTTTGGCACATCCTTGAGTTGCAGAACGTCAGGCGGCCCATAGTTTGAATAGGTGATTGCTTTCATGCGCTTTGCGGTTCGGTGGCGAACGGGTTCGGTTGCCGAGCTTATCAACTTTAGTCGTCGACCTGCCGCTGCTAATATTAGGGGTCGGACCGAATTGTGGACCTTATCGAAATATTCGGTTCGACCCCATACTTTCTTTTCGGCGATGCTCGCTCAAGTGGGAGGGGCAGCGGACTCGAAAAACTCAGAACGTGAACCGCAGGCCCAGGTTCCAGGTGGTGATCTTGCCGAACTCGTAGCCAGTGATCACTGCGATGCCCGGCCGGAAGTACCAACGGCCGTTCAGGCCGACCAGGGTGTCGGAGTCGAAGGTATCGGAGCCCTCGGTAACGACCTCGCCGACCGATGTGTAGCGCACGTGACCCTGCAGGTGGAACACTGGCGTCGCCGCCCAGATCATGCCGACCTCGCCGCCAATACCGTCGTCGTCGACGTCGGCGTCGAGATCGAAACCGGCGACTCGCACATCCTTGAACTCGGCATTGTCAAAGCTGAGGCGGCCGTAGAAGCTCGCTGTGGGCGAGAACGGGTAGGCATAGCCGACACCGATCCGCCACCGCACCACGTCGAAATCACCCTCGTCGGTGTTGATGCCGTCGCTGATTTCGAGTTCCTGGCTGGTCAACGAATACTCACCGAACAGGTGCATGTTCTCCCGGAACTGCCATGCGCCGCCGATGAAGCCGCCGCCGCCGGAATCGGTCTCGAGATCGAGCGCGCCGTTGTCCGTGAACGCCCCGGAATCCTCCACGTCGTTGACGAAGCCGGCGATGTAGCCGCCCTCGAGGTAGGTGAATTTGAGATCCTGTGCCCCCGCAGCCGTCGGCGCGCTAAGAGCGACCACCACGGCAAGTGCGAGCATCCTGTGATGAGTGGACATACATTCACCTCTGTTTGGGAGTGGCCATATTTTGCCGGCCATCACGGACTGGATGGTGTCGCCGCAGTAACAATCTGTTTCCACTTGTATCGGACAAACGACCGCCGCATTCTGGCCACTACGAGGAATTGTTGGCGACCGCAAACTTCCGCTAGCGGCACATTTCAAGGACTATTGGTTGTCGACCGAGGCTCGCG
>CAVQIY010000008.1:0-87096 GCA_963712755.1 uncultured Gammaproteobacteria bacterium
AGTGATTTGCCGTTCGTGGACATCCTTGACCCCACGGGAGTTGTACCTGCGAACCGTCGACTTGCTGGCCGGCCTTTCCACCGTCACCCGGATATCCGGCGAGGTTCAGCGTGGCCGAGCGCAAGTAGTCTTCGTCTCGGGTCGCGTAGCCGAACCAGCCGAGTTGTTCGCCGAAGCGCTTGTCGGCTGGCAGTATGATCGCACCATAGTCGTAGTCAGAATCGTTGTCCTGTGTCCAACCGGATACACTGCGCAATTCGCGGGAGATCGCCGAACCAAACGGCCGTTCTGTGCCATTGCGGCCTGGGAT
Source organism: uncultured Gammaproteobacteria bacterium (assembly GCA_963712755.1). Lineage (GTDB taxonomy): Bacteria > Pseudomonadota > Gammaproteobacteria > Steroidobacterales > Woeseiaceae > UBA1847. The sequence continues at coordinate 311 of CAVQIY010000008.1, forward strand.
CACCTCGATCTGCGAAGCCCAGCCATTTTGATCCGCCATGTAGACACAATGGCCAGCCGTGAGCACAAGCCGAGGCGACACCAGCCAGCCGGTACCGACATATTGTGCACCGGTATTGGCCGTAATCAGGAGCGAGCAAACACAACGCCACGGATACAAAGTGTTGTTGGTCACGCGTACGCGGTCATCGGTGCCGATAATCACCTCGAGTTGCGTGTACTCGAGCTGCGCCCGGGCGGCCGCCCGCTCTATGGCAGTGCCGAAGCTGCCGTAATAAGCATCAAGCGGGCGGCCATAGCTCGCTACGGTCGCGGATGGCGCTGACTCCGGGCGAGCCGTTGGCACCGCCATTTTCTCGATCGTCGTTGCCGTCGGCTTGCCCAACGAACCGAACATCGGCGGAAACTCGCGCGACTCGGTGAGGGGCGCGCTGTTCGAATCCGACAGGTGCTTGTTGCTACTCAACGTGAGTATCGCGGGACCTGCGGCGCTGTCTCCACGGCCCGTCTCCCTGCGCCGCGCACGTTTTTCGGACTCGCGCGCCCTATCCAGATTGAATGCCTCCCGTTGCACCTTAATCGAAGCGGACTCCCAGGGCCTCGGTTTGCGGTTGGCTTTGCTGCTGTGCGGCTTCACCATGCGGCTGCTCGCCGGTGCCGGTGTAGGTATTTGTACTACCGGTGCCGCCCGGCGAGCCGGTGCCGACCCCGGTATCAGAGGGCGGCGGTGTCGTGTCACCTGTGCCGGTCCCTAAGCCCGAACCGCTACCACCACCCGACGCGCCGGCCCCGGTCGTCGCCAGGAACGCGTCAATAAAGTCGCCGACCGCGTCCACGATCTTCTGCTTCTGCGCCTGCAGGCCGGACGTGTCTGGCGCCGACTCCTGGGGCCTCTGGAGACCGTACGACTTGCCTTCGGTCCGCTTGGCCGAAGATTCACTCGATTTATCGTTCATTGCATACTCCTTGAAAAGGTTTCTAGTTCCATGTGTTCGCCCAGGAATACAACCGTTTGATCGGGCCGCACAGGGCGCAATCGCCGCACCGAGTTGTCGACGCCGAGGATCGTTATCTGAATCGAAAACTCGCTTGCCGTAGAGTCCACGCGCGAACCTCACTCGCTTCGAGTCGATGTCGTTCGGCTGGAATTTCACCTGTTGCACACGTTGGCTGGGCCACGTCGGATCGTCGTAGGTGATATCGACGATCGACGGTCGAATCGGCGTCGGGTCGTAGTTCGGGTAGAGCTCGATGAAGAGCGGCTCTTCGAACGGATCGTTCACAGTTATCGAGGGAATGGTGCTCGAAATGCGCTCGGTCTCGCGCGTGGAACCGTCATTCAGCCGGTGAACCAGTTTGTAGGAAAACTCGCGTCGCTCCGGGTCGCTCAGTCGTAACTTCCAGCTTTGCTCCGCGCCGCCGGGCCTAACCGTGATCAGCTTGTCACGTGACCAGCTGCCTGAGTGTTCGTAATGCAGAAGCACGTCTGTCGAGTCGATCATGTCGGCGTCGAGATCGCCCGGCAGCACGCGGACTTCATAGAAGCCGAAATCCCTGAACGGGTTGACGAGCAACGTACGATCCAGCGATGACGACTGCGGCAGATCGTAGGTCAGCTTTCCCATCCCACCCAGACAACGGATCGAAGTGATACTGCAGTTTGAGTGAATAATTCAGATCAAGCGCCGGATTCAGGAAGAACGAGGCTTTCTCTGTTCGCCCACTGCTCGGCCGGAAGCTGATGTCCTTGTGCTTTACGCCGACCGGGTCGGCGGCACGGCCGTATTCAATCGCCACATCCGCCTTGATCAAGCCGATCTGCTGAAAGGCCACTGGTGCCTCCACTTCAATATCGAGTACGCGGAAAAACGGGCTGTCGAGGTCTACCTCGAGGAAATGCGGTGGGCCATCGAATTCGTCGGCGAGCAGCCCGATGAGCCCCTGCGGCGCGTAGGTACGCTGCTCGGTTGACTGCCGGTTGTATTGCAGGGTGACCGACTTGTCTTCGATCTGTTCGATCTTCTGCAGACTAAATGCCAGCTTCACGCCCATCGGCGGCGTCTGCGGGATAGCCGGCGCGGCCGGAGTCGCCGGCGTGCCTGGCGTCGCAGGTGTTCCGGGCGTCGCCGGTGTGGCGGGTGTGCCCGGCGTCGCAGGTGTTCCGGGCGTGGCGGGTGTGCCCGGCGTTGCAGGTGTTCCGGGCGCGGCGGGCGTGCCCGGCGTTGCAGGTGTTCCGGGCGTGGCGGGCGTGCCCGGCGTGCCGACCGCACGGGTCAGTGTGCCGCGGATGAACACCGTCCGCCCGCCTGCCGACGCGCCTCGGACGATGGCATACCGGTCGACCGGATTCCCGCTGCGGCCCGCGTCACGCGCTACGCTGAAACCGTGGGGCGTTACCGAGGTCACCTGTGCCTCGGTGCCGACAATGCCAACGGCGACATCGGCGCGTCGCCGTGTCAGCTGCTGGTTAAATGATGCTTTGCTGTCATCACCCTCGTAGCTCGCATGCGCCTCCACAGTCACATGCCGCGGGGAACCGATCGCGGTTCTGAGCCAGGCGCGTAGTGCATCGGCGCCAGTCGGCGCGCCCGGAACAGGCGAGGCCTGGCCCGTGGTGGTCTCAAATCGCGAATCCAGCGGATTCGTACGGTACGAGAGATAACCGCTGTACGCAGCCGAGGGCGGCGTTACGGACCAACCTGGTGCACGCGGCTTGTCGTAATCAAACAACAGGCGAAACTCCTGTGGTGAGGACGCTGATGCGGGGTACTCCGCCTCGACCGTAAGCGTGGTGCCACCCACGACGTCGAGCGAAAGCTCTCGCATGTCCGACAGCGTTTGCTCCACGTTGTTGATCCGCACAGTCGGCGCATCGGTGCCGCCAACGAACGTGAGGGTGACGCGATCGTTCTCGGCAGACTGGGACATCCGGACGTCATAACCGGGTGTTTCGGGTTCCCACTCGTTTGTCCAGCCGCGCGGGCTGTAGTCCCGTCTCGAGGAACGGGTAGGCCCACACTTCGCGCCGGCGCGGCATCACCACAACGGATTCGTGCGGTAGTTCCCCGCCACCACCGCTCGGTGCACCGCCACCGCTGGGTGCACTACCGCCGCTCGGTGCACCACCGCCACTGGGTGCACTCCCGCCACTGGGGGCGCTGCCGCCGCTGGGTGCACTGCCACCGCTGGGTGCACTGCCGCCACTCGGTGCACTGCCGCCCACTGGGCACACTACCACCACTGGGGGGCGCTGCCGCCACTGGGAGCGCTGCACTGGGAGCGCTGCCGCCGCTGGGTGCACTGCCGCCACTCGGTGCGCTGCCACCACTCGTGCGCTGCCACCACTCGGCGCACTGCCGCCGGTCGGTGGCGTGGGTTTGTCAAACGTTACCGGCGCCAGAGTCGGTTGGAACCACTGCCCCAACAGGTGCTCCTTGAAAAAGTCGAGCGCCCATTTCTCCTTGTCGGCTTCGTCGGCAGCGTCAGAGTAGTTGATCACCTCTATGCTGATGACGCCGTCCTGCTTCAGTTTCTCGAACGCCATATCTATGCCGGCCTCGAGATAGACCGGGACGCCGTAGATCACGGCACCCGCTGTGAGATCAACGCCAAAACTCAGATGGTCATAGATGCGTTTGAAGTTCGCCGAAATTTTTACGTCGAGTGCCGGCCGAAGCGCCGTGTACTTGAGATCGTAAATCACGCCCACCGGCGTCGCTCCTTGCCGGAACGCCTGGTCGAGGATGATTGCCCCTTCCTGGCTCAGCGTCAGGCTGAATACGGCAGTGTTGTTGCCTGCCAGCGACGGCTTGGTTGCGCCGAGTATTGACTCGACGGCGACGAACGCACCGGGCGGCGGCGCAGGCGCATTGGTGCCGCCGCCGCCCTGCTGTTCAGCGCGACGACCTGGACCGTGCCGTCGTCGAACGGCACAACCGACAGGCGCGGGGTGCCTTCCGTAAACTGCGACACCGCGCTGCGGAATCCTGCTTCTCCAGCTCAGTGGTCAGGCGCAGTTCGACTTCCATTGTGAGAAAACCGCCACCCTGTACGCCGGCCGCCGCGACGGCGGGTCGGTAACGAATCAGCGTGAACTGCGGTACGTTGGTTCGCTCGGCCAAGGCAACCGGCGCAGGCAGGTACCAGAACTGACGCGGATCCGCGTGGTCCGGGTAAACGGTGACCCCCTCGATCGTCAATGTCTTGTTTCCCATCAGCATCATGGCTTGATACCTTTTCCTCTTTGTGTCAGCCGAGCGGCAGAACGACACGATCAACGGTTAGGGTGCCCAAGTCGAGTTCCTGGACCAGACCATTCGTTCGAACGATCAGCACCTGGCAGGTGTAGCCTGAGCGCTCGACGGCAACGTAATCGAACTCGAACAACTGCGTTTCCGATGCCTGTGTGAAAGTGAATCGATCGCTGAACGACAATGCCGCGTCCGCGTCTTCGTAATTGAGCTGCGCCTCGATCCGGACGATTCCACGGGCAAACAGGTCAGTTTCCGGCGTGGTTGCGGTGACCACGCGGTGACCTGCCATATCGGTACGCAAAACGATGATCGATCCGGCGGTAGACGATCGCGGGATCGTAATGATGCGGTTGTCCTTGAGCACGAAGGTCGGCATGTAGCTCACCAGACGCTGATTGCCATCGACCAGGTTCACGGAGAAAGACTTTGGCTCTCGGTCTTCCGGCGTGTCAAAAAAGGACAATGTCTGCTGCTCATCAACTGCGTTTGCCGGGTCCACGTAACGCATCTCGACGAACAACATGGCCACGAGGCGCCAGTCGACAGCGGGCGCAAGCTGCACGGTGCGGCGCGTCGGTCGCGGGTCGCGGATAATCAGGCGTTCCTGGTCTGTGCTCGTCCACGGTATTTCGACGTCACGGTGATCAAGCGCAAGGAACGTGACCCGCAAGTCATACGGCACGATGCCTCCGGTCTGGCGAAACCGCTTCCAAGTTGCCTCCGGCTTGTCCTGACTCAAAAGCAAGGTGTCGTTAAGCCGAATGGCGGCATTGGTGGGGTCGGCGTAACGTACCTCGACGGCGACCTGCGGGAAGCGGTCCATGGGAGCAGACCGGCCCCGATCTTGATGTCATCGAGAAAATACAGCGACTCGCCGCGCGGCGACACCTCAAACTCGTCACCGTCGGTCGCACGCGGCGGCGACACGAGCAACCCCGGCCTTTCGGCCGTGTCAATCGCGCGAAGCTTACCTGGTACTCGTAATCCACCCGGCGGACCATGGCGTTGCCGACGACCAAGCTGTTCCATTCGCGCTCCGCACTCGGCTCTTCCTTGGTCAGCCGGATCGTCTTCGGCTGCCCGTTGTACGTGAGCGTTACGTTCACGGAATCTACGTTGTCGTTATCGAAGTCCACCAGCGAGTGGGCCCTTACCTTACGTCGCTCGAACCAGGGATGATCGAGATCGACGCCCTGGATAAACCGCGCCGGATCGATGCCGTCTTCCCGCAGCAGCCGCGTCAGGCCTTTAAGCGTCGCCTGCGGGTAGATACTGCGCTTGATTGTTACTCGCTCGTTCATCTGCAGGTTGATGCGCTTGCTGTCGAAGCGCTGCAGGTCCTTCTTTACGTAGCTGAACTTGGCAACGCCCCCCCATCCACCGGTGGCTGCCATCAGTGCCACCCGCTCGGCTGTGTCGCTGGCTTGGTCCCAGTCGTCTTCCTCATCCTTCATCGGCTCGAAGGCTTGGCTTGAAGAAGGTCTCGAGCACCATGTCCTTGAAGTCATTGAGCGCCTGGTCACGTCGACCCACCCATGAACCGGCGTCTTCGCCCTCGGGGAGGAACGAATCCACTTCAATCAGGACGACCTGGTCTTCGACCAACTTGTCGACGACTTCATCAATCTGCGTCGACACAAAGAGAACGTCTGCGCTGAAGCTCTCCTCGAAGTGCGTCTGGACACGATCCCAATCAGCCGTCACTTTCACGGAAAACGCCGGCCGGAGAGCGAAGAAATCGAGGGTATAGATCCTCACGCCAACCGGAAGAAGCTCGCCTTCGAGCAGCGAGGCTTCGATGAGCTGCACTCCTCCTGATCAAGCTCAACGCTGAAGACCGCCTGGTTGTTGCCGTAAAGGGCCGGTTTTGCAGCATGCTGCATCTCCAGGACAAACCGGGGTGTCACACCGTCGTCGTCGAGAACCGGCTCACCCGTCGGCGTCGATTGCGCGCCCAGAATGATCAGCCGGACCTCGCCATCTTCGGGAATAACCGGCGCCAGGAACGGGTCGTCGCGGAGCCGATACAGGCGCTTCAGCTCCGTGGCAATGTCGGCCAGCCGGTTGGTTTCATCCTCTAGGCCCAGGTTCACCTCGAAGGTGAGGAAGCCACCGTTGCCCGCGCCACCTTTAAACTTGAGCAGCTGAATCTGGGGAATGTTTGCGTTTACGGCCGGATCGAAAACAGTCGTCAAGCGTGGCATTGCCGGCATGTAGTAGAACTGCCGCTCACTCGCGTGATCGGCGAACACGGCCGTGCCGCCAATGATGTGAAATGGAGGCTTCAGGTAGAGCATTCACATCTCTCCACACACAGGGCGTCTGCGTCTGCCACCCGGCTAGGCTTGGTGGTTCAGTATCAGCGCTCGCTCACGGCCCTTTGTGGGGGGTACCGATTTCTGCAGGCCATCCGCGAGGTAGTAGTTGATACTGTACGTATAGTCGTCGACCTGCCGGTTCTTCTGTTCCACCTTCCAGGTGACGCTGTCCTTGTTAGTCGGACTAAAGATGAGTGTCTTGGCGTCTTGAATATTGTTGTCAAGATCCTCATACGAGAGTGACACGCTGGTCAGTCGCACGGTATCCCAGTCCAGCAATTCCGTAACCACCTGCACTTCCAGAAATGCCTCTGTGGGCGGTGGCAATATGACGGTGTTGGAGGACAGCTCGGTAATGGGCACTTCCTCGCTGGTCCCGTCCTTGTACGCCACGAGGGCCATGTAGGTAACGACACCACTATTCTCGTTGATGACCGGTATCACCCATTCGAAAAACGGGCTGGCAACGGTAAGCGCCTGGCTTCGGCTCTGGGCGTAATCGTTTGCCTCGTCCTTGTATTCCAAATCAACGAACACCGTCTGGATACGGTTGGCAAAATCACCGACACCACGCACCGAGATTACCTTGCGTGCGTCGACACGTCGTTGATGAACAATCGCTCCGAGCGTGCGAGCGCTCCCGGCGCCTCATGTCCTTGCCGCCCTTCATGAAGTACTTGACGCGATAGCGGTAGTGGTTCCGCATGGGTCGAATGCCGCATGTCGGTTCTTGTGGACTGACACCGTCTCGGTCGGCTGGAAGCATCTTCGACGGGCTCCACACCATGCTCCCCATCCTCGTCGGTGAGCACCACGTCGACGCGGTCGAGCTCCGTCCAGTTCAGGTCGCCGGCGGACACCTCCACTGACAGATGCCAACGTCGTCCACGCCGATGATCAAAGTGCCTTCATTGCTCTCGATTTCGGGCGCATCGGAACTGGCGCACTCACCACGATAGTTTATCTCGTAACTGTACTTGTGCTTCCAGTCATACGTTCTCCACAACACCGGCCGAAGCCAATGTCATCCTCTGATTTCGAGCAGCCCCTTCACCCTCAGGCTCGCCTTCGATCAGGTTCGCCATCGGCGATCGTCGTGATGGGCTTCGCTTCTACCGAAGTATCGGCAGGTCGTGGAGTCGGCATTCACGAATGCATTGACGCGTAACGTCTTGAAGATGGGTCGTCGAGGTCGATAGTACGCGCATAGTCTTCCCACTTGATGGGGGACCAGTCGCGTCGACAAGCTCGTGATGTTCGGCAGGACGCCTTGCGGTACGACATCCATTCGATGGTTTGCGCTTCCCGGTAACGGATTACGATGCTGGAAATCGTATTCGTGATGTCTCGGGTCACGTCCTCTATACCGTCCGGCACTTTGCGCTGGTCTTCGGTTACCGGTGTTATCGCCTCGATCATGTTTGGTTCGACCGCGTCCTCCAGCGCGCGGGTGGCCCAGTCGCGCAGCGGCCTACCTTTTGCGGCATGCTCGCCGGGAATTCGGGTTCGATGAGCATCGATTCGGACTGGATCATCTGCTCACGGATTGTTTCCTGATACGAGTCTTCCGACCATCGGTTCCAGTCCGTGTCGATTGACTGATAGAAGCTGTAGAACTTCGTGGCACGAAACGTTGCGGTAATTCGCGCTTGCGGCATGCGCGCCCAGAACTGCAGGTCATAGACAATCGATACGGCGCCACCGCTGCCCTGCATCGCCTGCTCGAAGAAGGTTGCGCCGTCCGGTGTCAGCTCAAGCGCAAATGTCGTGACGTTGTTGCCAAACAGTGACGGCTTTCCGGCGTTCGGCACCGTCCTTTTTACAAAAGTTTCCGGATAGAGCAACGCGCTCGAGCCCTTCGTGTACGTCGAAGGTGCCAATCACCAACGGAGGTGAGGGCACGCCGCGTCGGCTCGCTTCCTGGCTGATCTGGCTTTCGAGCTGCGGCCGTATCGCCTGCATTATGGTCTCGTCGACCACGAACTCAACATCGAAGACGACGAAGCCACCGCCCTTGCTGCCGTCCGAGCGATCCACCGGGAACCGATACTTGAAAAATCCGAACGACGGCTTCCCTTGGGCGTCGCGCCGGTAGCGCGGCTGCCGCGGCACGGGATAAAAGACGTTGAATTTCTCGTGGTCTCCGAAGATCGTGATGCCTTCGAGCTCCTGGACTTTGTCAACTTGCAGCATCTGGCCCTCCTGCGGCGGCTCTTACGGTGTCATGCGATACCAGTTCGCCAACGTCTGCAAACGCGCAAACGGATTCGCTGACACGTTCATCGAGCCGCACGGTGACGTTAATGTGGTCGGGAATGGTTTCGGTGAGCCACCGACGCATCTGCTCCGCTGTGCGCTGTAGTAGCCGTTCATAAAGCGGCACGGTGAGGTGGCTTGTGTGTTGATCGGGAACGTTGACAGTGACTCTTGCCGCCTTGTGTTGAACGGCTTCTTCGAGCAGGGCCAGGACGTCGTTAGCGTCGGCCTCTGCCAGCCAAGGCGCCAGGTCGGCGGATCGAGCGGCAAACGTCGCCGTACCCTTGACGGGCATGCCGAGTTCAGCGCAGTACTCGATAGCCAGGTTGCCTGGTTCGCCGAGTAACGCGGCCCTGGCCTTGGCCAGTTGCTCGCCCTGCAGTTCCAGGCTGAATACTGCGTCATACGGCGGGACGCGTGACGTATTGCTGCTGGCCAATGCCTGAAAACCGCCACAATCATCGGCTAACAGCACGCGGCAGCGCACCGAGCTTACCGGTGCAAAGACGAGGCGTATGTCTGCGGGCCGTAGCTGGCTGTTCTGCGCGACAAACTTCTGGTGAAGTGCCTCGAAAGCTTTTCGCTCTGCCTCCCAAGCCACCGACAACATCAGATACCCCTTGGTGCCGGCGTCGATGATCGATGTCAGTGGCTGCCCGAGAGCATCACGACGCAGATCAGGACGCGTCGGCAGGTAATGATAGGTATTGGGTTCGGATGGCAACTCGAACAATTGCAGGCCTCGACACACCGATAGCACACTAGTTACTTGTGACGGCGCTAACGATTGACCTGGCGAATTCATAAGGTTTCTTTTGCCCTTGTATTGCCCTGCAGCCAGTGGTCTATCATTCAGACAAAACCGACGATCGCTGGCCTCTAACTTACATTTGTCTGCACGGTTGCGCATTGCGCATTGCGCATTGCGCATTTCCGACTATATGAGGTGCGTATTCCCGTGATACTTCGAGTCTTGATCTGCCGTGATCGGCGCCGTCGAGTGAGTCCACTGACACAAAAATGAATACCGCGTGTGTGCTCGACTGTGTGTGGCGGTCGGCCAACACCTTATATGGTCAGTATAGACCCCAAGAAGTTTAAAGCAAGGCGATTTTGGTTAAGGTATTTTGACGGTCGAACGCTTCTCCGAGGCACGTGCAGGCGACGGACTTCAACCGTTTGATTTGTCGGGTTTTACCCTGATACCAAGGAGTGTTATGTCAAGTTCGGTTTCTTCTGCTTGAGTGCCTGCAACTTCCGATGTCATCGAGGATCATCGAAGCACTCGATGTAGTCAAAGATATCAGCTCTTGCTTCGGCGTGGGATTCGTAGCGGCGTCTATTGACGCGTTCTCGTTTCAGAATTCCGAAGAAGCCTTCGGCATGCGCAATCCGCTCATTTGGATTGGGCTCGGTCTTTGCTTTGGCGTGGATGTGATCGCGAAGGCCGTCGATCTAATCGACATTGAAGAAAGTGTAGTCTTTCATGATGAGCTGGCTTGTTCGATGGCTTCGAATTCCTACGATTCGCTCAACGCGGCACGGATGGTGGAGGGTCTGGCGGAATTCGACAATTCGCGCCCACCCTCGAGTGGTACGTCAACGAAATTTGGCGTGTGGTGTGCTCAAGAGGATAACAACTTACGATAGGTAGGTAGTTGATAGTTGCTAATCTTTGTTGATCGAGATTCCGCTCCGAGTAAGGCCGCGCGTTCGAATATGGTTAACCGAAATGTTGGCACTCGAACGTCTGCTGTTTGGTATGGCCCCACTATTTCGGACCACCTAGTTAAGGCGCGATAATGCGCTTTGGAGGTGGAGCATGGCAAGAAGGAAACGTTATAGCGCGGAGTTCAAACGACAGGCCTTAAGACGCGCCAACGAACCGGGCATGACAGACGCGGTTGTCTGTGAAGAACTCGGTGTGAGCACGCGACAGCTAAGACGTTGGCGAGAAGCAGTTCAGGAACACGGTGATGAGAATGCGTTCCCCGGTCACGGCAAGCCACGTGATCAGGAACTGGCAGATCTTAGGCGCAAGCTGAGGAAAGCCACTGAGGAACGGGATTTTTTAAAAGACGCGGCCAGGTACTTTGCCACGGAGTCGAAGTGAGATACGCCTGTATCCACCGACGCCGCCATCAGCACTCGATCAGGAGGATGTGTCGTTTGCTGCGCGTCTCGCGCAGCGGTTACTACGACTGGAGCCAAAGGGCCGAGAGTGCACGATCCCGACACAATCGCGAGCTGCGGTTACTTATCCGTCAGATCCATCTGGAGAGCAACGGCGTCTACGGCGCTCGCAAGATCCAGCGCGTGTTACTCGATCTCGGTGAGGACATAGGACGCCACCGAGTGGCCCGCCTGATGCGTGCAGATAGCCTGAAGGGCTGTCCTAAGCGTCGGTTTAGACGGCCATCCAATGCAGCCCGGAACATCCCATTGCACCGAACGTGCTTAATCAGGACTTCACAGCGGACGAACGTAACCAGCGTTGGGGCTCTGATCATCACGCAGCTCTGGACCAAGCAAGGCTGGTTGTACCTGGCGGTGGTTTTGGACCTGTACTCGCGACGCATTATCGGCTGGGCCATGGATCGTCGAGTGGGTCGGCATCTGGTGATCGATGCACTGACGATGGCGCTTGGCTATCGCCAACCGCAGGGGCCGCTCATGCATCACTCCGATCGTGGACCGCAGTACATCAGTGACGACTTCCGCGACGTGCTTGAGAAGCACGGCATCGAGTGCAGCATGAGTGCACGCGGTCACTGCTACAACAACGCACCACTGGAGAGCTTCTTCTCACTGATCAAACGTGAGCGTGTGAAGCGAGCAAACCTACAAGACAAGGGAGGATGCAAAGGCGGATATTTTCGATTACATCGAGCGGTTCTATAACCGTACACGTAGCCACAGTTACCTGGGCTATCTCAGTCCTGTACAGTATGAAAACCAGACATCAGGGCTTATTTAGATGGTCCGTTTTACTGGGGCCATACCAGAGTATAGCGGACCTCGCCATTCACAGAAAGCAGCCGTTCACGGGCGGCAAGTATCGGGAACTACCCTGGGAGCTCGAGCGGAAAGTATTGGCCGCGAGTGATCAGTCATGACCCCAACTCACCATTCGTGCCTTTATTATGGAACACCATTCTAGCCGCGATGGTGTTCGGCAGGCGAGCCATGAACGGCGCAGGCCAGGCTGGGCGATCGATTCGATATTCGTGCGTTCCACGACACCGTTCTCACCGGAGGCGCAATGCCGCTCGCCGTGCTGGAGCGGCGTATTGACAATTGGATCGACGATACGCTGACGGCAGTGGCCGAATAAACACGCAATGGGTGCCAGGAGTATCCCTGGCACCCATTGGGTCCTCGCAAGCACCAGTACTAAGGGCAGCTGATTCCACGAGTTAACACTGTGCTGTCGCAGGCGATGGATGTGAATCCAACGCTGTCGCTGGTTATCCGCGTACCGAAACCAAGATCGAAGTCAATCTGATTGGCGTCGACGCTTGAAGGGTTTGGGGGCACGGACACGATGGTCAGGGTTCCGGCACCGTGAGCGGACAGTCCAGCACCATTTTGCGACAAGTCCAGACCGCCAATGATGAGCACGCTGGCACCGTCTTCCAGCAGCATTCCGACACCGTTTCCAGAGGCCACAAATTTAGCCGTAGCGTGTGGGCTAAGAATTGCTCCGGCGGGGGCGAAGAAGCCGAAAACGCCATTGTTGTTAGCGCTGATGACGTTTGCACCGCTGCCGAAATACTGCGACCCAACAACGCCAAGTTCCGAACCCAGGATGCCAACGCCGGCAAAGCCATTGTTATCCGCGGTAACGGTCGAGCCCTGTGCTTCCGGAAAACTGAAGATCTGCAGTCGCGAGTCATTGATGATCGAGACGCCGCTGCCAGCATTCTGGCTTGCTGTAACGATTGCGCCGCGGAGCTCGAAGAAAGTTTTTCCGTTAACCGCGAGTCCATCTCCGCCATTGTTTACCGCGCTTAGCGTTCCTATAGCGACGACGGTCGAGCCGGTGTAGGCGTCCAAGCCACCCGTCTGGTTGTTGTCCAGAGCGACGTTCACAATCTCGACGTGTGAACGGTCCACGGACAGGCCGACTGTTGCATTGTTTTGCGCGACAATATTCTTCAGCGCGCCCTGCGCCTGGTGGGTTGCCAGGATGCCCTGATCGGAGCCGTTCTGAACGGTGAAACTGTCGAGCACGAATCCGCGAGCACCATCAATGAGCAGCACAGCCTCACTCGGCGACTGACTTCCATCGATTGTTGCGCCGTTTTCACCCAGCAGCGTCAGATGATCCTTGCTGATTACGACAGATTCGTAGCAGGTCCCGGAGAATTGAATGGTTTGATGTTCGCGAGCACGGCGAATGGCGACGGACAATGACTCGCCCCGATCACATCGAACACGCAAGTGCCGCGTGAAGTAACTACCGATTGTTTCTTGCTGCTCGAGCGTCGGACCCAGCGGTTTCAAAAACTGCTCGCGGGCTTCGCGGCTTTCAGCGAAAGCGCTTGCTGAAATGATAAACATCGCGATGGCACCGAATACTGCGTAGGCCATTATCACTGATCTTGATTTCTTCATGGGTCTGTCCTCTTAGTGAGCTTTAGTGGCAGGGCGCGTCGCCCTGAGGTCCTAATCGTCCTGAATACGGGTCTGGATAACCTGCCGCTTTGCTGGATTTGTGCTGGAGAATGTCTGCCTAAGCGTTCATATTGTTGACTTCCAGCTGTAAGGGTCCGGAGTGTTTGATTGTCTGAGGGTGCCAACAAGATTTTTCGTGTCGGTGACTGGCTGGTTGAGGCAGACCTGAATCGACTGTCCAGGGACAGTGAGTCGTTGCTCCTTGAGCCAAAAACTATGGAGGTACTCGTCTACCTATGCGGACGGCCTGGTGAGGTCGTTAGCGCCGACGAGATGATCGACGCGATTTGGCAAGGCCGCCCAATGGGCGATAACCCGGTCTACAAGTCTGTCGCCAAACTTCGTCGGGCTCTCGGAGACGATGCCGGAAAGCCGCGCTACATCGCGACGGTGGCGAAGAAGGGCTATCGGCTACTGGCAAGTGTTGAGTTGGTCACAGCGGCTGCAACACCCAGGCAATCACGACGTAAGTCGGATAGCCCGCTGCGCCAGTATTTACCGGTTGTGGCAGCCATGTTCGTTGGTGTGGCCCTCGCAGCTGCATTGTTCTGGCGGCCCGAGCCGGCGCCGCTCTCATTACAGTCAGTATCGGGTTTTAGTGGATCACATCGTCAGCCGACTTTTGCGCCGGATGGCAGATCCATTGCCTTCATCAGTGATACGGCCGGTGGCTCACATGTCTGGGTGCTTGATCTCGCAGACCAGGCACCACGCCAGTTGACGAGCGGAAATAACTGGGACTCACGGCCTCGCTGGTCACCAGACGGCACGGCGATTATTTTCATGCGCCGCGGCAGCATATGGTCCGTGGACAGTGCGGGCAGTGAAGCACGAGAAATTTTGAGCCACGCCTATAACCCGAACTGGTCCCGTGACGGGCGGCGCATTGTTTTCGAGCGCCGCTATGGAGTATGGATCGCGAATGCTGACGGCGGCGAGCAAATCCGGGTGTCTGGCGTACCAAGAAAAGAGTTGCCGCTTGCGCCCCGGTGGCCGGCTTTTTCGCCGAAAGGCGACGAGATTGTTTATCTGGATGCTGACGCAACACCGTTTGCAGACCTGTGGCGAGTGCCGGTTGCCGGCGGTACACCGACACAACTTACGTTCGCACCGGCCTTTTCCAGCGCTCCGGTGTGGAGCCCGGACGGACGTTACATTCTGTATTCTTCACTACGCGGTGGCAGTCGAACGCTTTGGAAGGTGTCGGTCAAGGACGGTGTGTCGCGGCCCATACTGACTGGAAGTGGTGATGATGATTTTCCGGACATCAGCGCCGACGGTTCTCGACTGATCTATTCAAATCGCCGCGAGCGATTTTCAATCGTACTCAGTGACCCGGAGAGCGGCGAACATCGAATGCTGCACGAATCGAGGCAAATGGTTCTTGCGCCAGAGCTCTCTCCAGACCGGTCCGATATTGCCTTTTTCTCCGTGGCGCTTACGGGTGGGGTGCAGCTATTCACGCTGCCGTTGTCCGGCGGGACGCCGACAAAGGTCACCAACGATCCCCTGGCAACGCATGCAATTCCACGTTGGTCTGCCGACGGGACTCAACTGTATACGTACCTTACGCATGAGACATCGGCGTTTGCCAGGGTTGCGTCAGGCGGTGGCGACGCCGAAGTCGTCGTGCCGGGATGGGACTGGACCGTATCGAACGGCGCCAGCGTGTCGCCGGACGGCAAACGCGTTATTTATTCCAGACTGACGGGCCAGGTCCCGGTTCAAACGCTAATTCGAGACCTTAAGACGGGAAGCGACACGGCGTTCTACGCGACGCTCGAGTATCCACGTTGGTCCCGCAACGGCGATCGCATCATCGGCGCAATGCATAACGACCAAAGTTTTCCAGGGGACATCGCTGAGTGTCCCGTAGCGGGCTCGGAGTGTCTAATCATCGCTCGCGACGCACGAATTCCGATGTACTCTGCGACCGAATCGGAAATTTATTTCGTCAGGGGGATGGGATCATCGCAGGAGTTGTTCGTTGCACCAATTAATAGTTTGGGTGGGGAGCAACACTTGTTGACGATGGCGCCGCTGTTCCCGCTGGGACCCTTTTACGATGTTACATTGGATGGCGACATTGTCTGGGTGCGCTTTGAAGAGGAACCCAGTGAAATCTGGTTGGCGGAGCTGAGCGACTAATAGCAGAAGTCGGCGTCAATGTTTTGCGGTCGCGAATCAGTTCCTGGCGTGAGTATAGCCGCCTAATTGGTGCCGCGCCTGCCGTGCCCACCACGGCCACTGATGTGACACGTCCTCGCCCCACAGATCCAGGTGGTGACTGATGGGTACTGACAAATTAACTTCAGAAGGGGACTGAAATCAGTAGCTAACCATCAAAAAACTGCCCTACTCCATTGTTCGAACGCACCCATCCTGAGATTGCGATAGTGCTGAGCCCGCACCAGGTGTCTTCCTAAATTGAAAAGATTCGATACCGCAGCATGTGCGGTGACAAATCGCTGCGCCTGCTGCATCGATTTGAATCGCCGCATCCCGCGCTCCCGGACCCTGGTCGCTTCGTGAGATTGTTCAGCGCGGTTATTGGCATACTGATCCGTAACTTTTCTGTCGGGCACATGTCAGAAATGGTCACCATTTCGCGTCTCAAAATGAGACACAACCGCGACCGACTGGAGCGGCAAGTTTCAGGCATAGACCAGGGAGCTCAAGCGGCAAGTATTGGCCGTTTCTTACCGCCCAGGCTGGAGAAGGCGTCAAGAACTACGCAAGAGACTACGGCCTGGTGAGCTAACTACGAATTAGGTGTTCTTCGAAACACTGCGCGCCGTAGCGTTGAAGGGGTTCTAGAGCAGCTTAGAGATCTCACTATATCCAGTGAGGTGTTTCTATTTGTCGCGATGCAGTCTCTACGACTTGGTAGAAGCGGGCCCGCCACGGACCGCTATAGCCGCCTGAGCAGTGTGGGAGAATTGTGGGACTGAGTTATGCATCGTTGTGCACAGTACTGAATTTGCAACGGGCGTCCTGCCATATAGTTTTAGTCAATTCAGTTACTTACCATGGGATTGATGTTCTCCGAAGGCAGGGGTCACAGGTTCGAATCCTGTCGGGCGCGCCAGTAAATACAAAGGGTCCCAATGGGGCCCTTTTTATTTACTTGGGTGTCCCGCCCAAGGAGACGGACGTTGTTCGACAAAACGCGTCAGCGTTTTGTACGCACGAGCATAGCGAGTGCGGGACGCAGCCCCGAGAATCGCCCTGAGGCGATTCGAGTCAATCCTGTCGGGCGCGTGTTCTACGCCACGTATCACTTAGTCTGCGACCAATGAATAGCTCGTGCTTCTTCCGCCGCCTTCATCCTGCTTGAGTGCACCGCGCTCGATCAGGTCTTTAATATCGCGAATCGCAGTATCCTGGGAGCATTTTGCGATCTTTGCCCATTTAGAACTCGTCAGCTTTCCTTCGAATCCATCGAGCAGTTTATTCATCATCTTTATCTGGCGCTGATTGAGTGGTTCTTTGGCGAAGCGATCCCAGAAGCGCGCCTTGACCATGACGGCATCCAAGGTTTCGCTGCTGTTCTCTATAGCCCGGAGCAGGCAGCCCAGGAACCATTCCTGCCAGCGCGATATGTCCATATCACCCTTCTGCGTCCATTCCAGCGTGTAGTAGTAGTCCTTGCGGTCCAGCCTGATCTGTGAAGACATGCTGTAAAAGCGCTGGCGTGTTCTCTCTGAACGAGCCAGCGCCATATCGGCAATGGCTCGAGCGATGCGGCCGTTACCATCATCGAATGGATGAATGGTCACAAACCAAAGGTGGGCAAGTCCGGCGATGAGAAGTGGATGCGAATCGCCAGGCTGTTTGAACCATGCCAGGAATCGCCGCATCTCCTTATCGATGCGGTCTGCCGGCGGTGCCTCATAGTGGACTTTCTCTCGTCCTACAGGGCCCGAGACCACCTGCATCGGCCCGTTACGATCATCGCGCCACGCGCCAACGTTGATCCTGGTCATGCCGCTGCGTCCGGTTGGGAAGAGAGCGGCATGCCAGTTGAAGAGGCGATCGTCAGTCAATTCCTGATCGTAGCTCTCCGTGGCGTCGAGCATCATCTCGACGACGCCTTCCACGTTTCGGTCGGCGTGCACGAGTCCGGCGATATCCATTCCAAGCCGCCTCGCAATGGACGATCGAACCTGGTCCCGGTCGAGTTCTTCACCCTCGATTTCACTCGACTTGATGACGTCCTCGGTCAACGTGCGCAGATGCGCTTCGTTCCGCAGGTCGAAACCGAGCGATTCCATTCTGCCCCGCAGACGGCCTTGTTCGTGGGAGACCGTCGCGAGCAGCCTGGATAGCCTTGCTTCATCCCAAGTCAGCTCCGGCCAGCCAGCCTGTTCCCACAAATAGGGCACGTCTATTCTCCGCGTTACTTGCGGATATTATCGCCGATATTCTCCGCATGGGCAACAAAAGTCCGCACAATTTGCGTTGAATAGTGCGTCCATTCACCGTAAATCCAGATCGACACTCTCGGCCCTCAGTCCCTACGGCAGGGCCATCAAGAGCGATGCCACCGACCAGAATGGAGTCTACAGCGACTTCGACGACTACGAGACGCAGTACTTCACCGACGGGTTCTACGCCCGGCCGAAAGGCATGCGTTACCCGGGTGGCGTCAAACTGGCCTACCTCTACGACTTTAACGGTCACCTGACGCACGAACAGGACCCGGTGTCCGGACTGGTGTACCACCAGACCACGGTCCGCAATGCCCGCCGTCACCGCGTTGCTAACTGGCTGATGAATCGTATGAGACCAGGTTCGGCCGGCAACGCCGGTGGAAACCACTGCCCGGCGCCACCACCGGGCAACCAAATCCATTCAAACCTGTGCCAATTTGGCACAGGGTTCGTGACCAAAAACGACGGGTGTCCGACAAAAAATGGCAAAGGTGGGGTTATTCGTTGCCGCCGCTGCGAATGTTCACTGGAGTCGGAACCTATGAACGGCGCGGCTTTGAGCAGGATTTACGACTGACACCGATTGAGGCCGCTCATCTGGGTTGCCCTCCGAAGGCAGGGGTCACAGGTTCGAATCCTGTCGGGCGCGCCAGTAAACAAAAAGAGGCCCCAGCGGGGCCTCTTTTTGTTTACTTGGTGTGTCGCATCAGGATCGGGCCTCGTTCGACAAAACGCGCCAGCGTTTTGGACGCCGCAGGCGCCCAGAAGGGGTGAGCCGGCATGGCCGGCGAATCATCCGAGACCGGCGTAGCCGGTCGACAGACGCCGAAGGCGAGGCAGCGAAGCTGCCGTTCAATACTGTCGGGCGCGCCATTTATTTCCGCGCAGATCTCGGACGAACGTTGATAGGTCGCGTTGCAAAGTCGATGCCGCAAGCTGTCAATAATGAATGATAGGTTGTAAATGATGTGCGCGTTTCGGGTTTCAGAGTTTTAAAAACAGTTACGCGATTGACTCCAGCTGCCTCGGCGACCTTGCCAACACCACGAGCACGAATTACGTCGGCCACCGCGGTCTTGAATACCACTTCATCGCCTTCAAGAAGTGCTTCATTGACATACGCAGCAGCATACGATGGATCAAGAAGATCCTCGTATAGCTTCTCTTTCACGTCCCAAGACGCCGCCGCCTTAACTTTCTTACTCACTATTCCGTTCCCGAAAATCTTTCAATCTTTCTCTCGCGCGCTTTATCGCTCGTTTCTGATCGCTTTTCCCTGAGCCTCCGAGCAAGAGCACAACTGCTCCGTCTATATTTGCGAAATAAACTCGGAGCCCGATATGGCCTGCCAGTCGCATTTCGTATAAGCCACCTCTAAGCGAAGTACAGCCTCCCAGGTGGTCATATTCTTCGACGGCACGTAATCGTCTTCTGACAGATGCCTGGCGCTGACCATCCAGTCGCTCGAACCATTCAACAAACGGCCGTCGTCCGGAATCTGACTCGTAAACCAGCAACTTCATCGACATATTATCTGGCATGTTGCCTGTAGGCAACACACTCAAATCTTGGAGATTGTGTGAGATTTGTGTGACTGAGTGCTGCACGGTTGTGCAGAGTACTGCAATTGCAATGGATGTACCGCCAGTTAACATCAATAAGTTCAGTTACTTACAAATGAAATGACGTACTCCAAAGGCAGGGGTCACAGGTTCGAATCTTGTCGGGCGCGCCAAATATGACCGGGGCCCCCTTGTGGGGCCCTTGTCGCATTTGTCTCGTTCGCCGACACGATGAGATCTTTGTTCGACAAAACGCGCCAGCGTTTTGATCCGGCGCGGCGCAGCCGCGAAGCCCGAAGGGCCAAAACAGCCCTACGGCTGTCTTGGGTAATCCTGTCGGGCGCGCCATTTTTTCACAGTGAGCTGTCTGTCGATAACCACATCGTCGCCAAATTGGCGAAGAATCGGCCTCGAACTGGGCAATCGCCAGCATTTACAGTATGTCATTTCTGACATATAGTTGATTTGTTCGATGGGTCGAGCGGACAAGCCACTTGTATGGCTGCACGGAGAGGTAAAGACACCGCCATTCTCCAGGCTGGCGAGGCTGCAGGCCGGTTTTCTTTTACGACTCCTGCAACGGGGTCAGAAGATAGCTTTGCCGCATTCCCGCCCGATGCCGTCAATCGGTCGGGGGTGCCATGAACTGCGTGTTTCGGAAGATCAAGGTGAGTTGGCGGATTGTCTACCGAATCGATGAGGATGCGATCGTGATCCTCGAGGTCTTCTCCAAGAAAACCGGCAAGACGCCAAGGAGCATCATCGACATTTGTAGAGCGAGACTCAGAGAGTATGACCATGGATAAGCGCAAGAAGGACAAGCTGGCGAAAAAAGGCTGGAAGACCGGTTCTGTTGCCGAGTTCCTGGATCTGTCCGACGAAGAGTCGGCGTACATCGAGATGAAGCTTGCGTTGAGTGAGAAACTCAAAGAGAGGCGGCGCCGCACCAAACTGACTCAAGCAGAGTTGGCCAAGGCGATTGAATCCAGTCAGTCGCGCGTTGCCAAGATGGAAGCTGGTGACCCGAGTGTATCGATCGATCTGCTCGTAAAGTCATTGCTGGCGCTGGGCGTGTCTAAGAAGGAGCTTGGGCGAACGATCTCTTAGCTGTCGAACGACAGGCTCAACGGATACCGCTCGATAGCTGTGCCGATCAGACACATGCGGAAATGGGGTCGAACCGATTTTTGTTTCGCGCTGGATTGGCCAGCGACAAGGAAATTTCCGCAGACCAGCACGGTGAGTCGGCAGTTGCGTTCCAGTAAGGCCATCTCGACATGAAGGCTATCCAGGTTGTTCGTTCAGATGATCTCGATCTCGGTCGCCGTCCGGATCGCATCATCGGGGCGCTATGTTTGCCACGAAGCTGGCGATCCAGATTGTCCCGCGCGATACTGTGATATCTCCCACCAGCCATTGGAACGCGACATGAAGTACCTCATCCTCGCCAGCACAGCCCTGATCCTGGTCGCATGCAGCGCGGAGCCCGGCAGCGAAAAGTGGTGCGCCCAAAAGAAGGAACAGCCGAAGTCCGAGTGGTCTGCCGCGGATGCCGGCACCTACGCCAAGCACTGCGTGATCGACGGCATGGAAATTGGCTCCGAGAAGTGGTGCAAGAAGATGGACGAGAAACCCAAGGGCGACTGGACCGCTGACGAGGCGGCGAGCTATGCCAAGTATTGCGTACTTTGATATTCAGACACGCGAATGAAAAACATAGCGATGCTGTCAATGGTTCTCGGCGGACTGGTTGCCTGCAGTCCGGATATCCCCGATGACCCGTCCGCGGCGGGCGCGAACGTATCTGCCAGCATGGAACAGGTGACCGGCACGCTGATGTACCGTGAACGCATCGCGCTGCCGCCGGGCGCCGTCGCCTTAGTCCAGCTGAGCGATACGTCTGTGGCCGACATGTTCTCCTACGCGATTGCCTATCAGGAGATCGAGGATCCAGGAAGCCCGCCGATTCCCTTTGCGCTGGATTACGATCCGTCAAGAATCGATGAGCAAAAGCAATACGGCGTCCGGGCGACGATCAGGTACGATGATCGACTGTTGTTTACGAGCGATACGCACTACCCGGTGCTGACACGCGGCGCGGGCAACACCGCCGACGTGCTCTTGATAATGGTCGACGATACAACGAACTAGGGGAATTCGATGCCACGTTTTTCGATAGCAGTTGTCCTGCTCGCAGTCCTGCTGGCCGGCTGTGCCGGTTTACGGCCGGGCTGGGAAACCCCGACGGTCACCGTCAAGTCGGTGCGGGCGATCCCGTCGCAGGGGATGTTGCCGGAGTTCGAGATCGACCTGCACATCGTCAACCCGAATCGTGAAGCGCTGAAGCTTGCAGGCGTTTCCTACACCGTGAGCCTCGAAGGGCACGAGCTGATCAAGGGCGTCGGCAACGATTTGCCGGTGATCGAAGGCTATGGCGAGGGCGTCATCACGCTCAATGCGTCAGCCGACCTGTTCGCCGGCGTCGGCCTGGTCCGCGAACTGATGTCGAGCCAGAAGGATACGCTCAGCTATCAATTCGAAGCGAAGCTCGACCCGGGCGCGTTGCGGCCGTCGATCCGCGTCAAGGATTCCGGCGAGGTGTCCCTTTCCGGTGCACGCAGTACGCGCTGACGGAACGAATTGTCCCATCACCCAGTGACCAGCGCCTTCATCCCGGAACACGAGGTCTACGGGTTCCTGGCCGCCGTCGGCATCGGGACGCCCCGGCACTGTTTCATCGACAACGAATCCGGGCTTGCTGACGCGCCGTTCGCAGCGGGCGCGCCCGTCGTCGTCAAGGGCATCGCCCGCGACCTCTGGCACAAGTCGGACAGTGGCGCGCTCGCCTTCTGCGATTTCGACCGCGAGGCCGTGGCGGCGATGCACACCAGCATGCGCGACAAACTCGGGCAGAAGTTCGACTGGCTCGGCACCCTCGTCGCCGAGCGCATCGAGTTCCGGCACGCGAAACAGGCGCCGAGCGAGATCTTCGTGAGCCTGCAACGGGACCAGTGCTGCGGTGCCATCATCAGTTTCGGCTTCGGCGGCCTGCTGACGGAAGACTGGGCGCGCGAGATGAAGCAGTCGCTGCTCGTCTGGCCGGCGTCCGTGTACACGCCGGAAGAAGCCTTTGCGGAACTGAAATCACAATGGCTCGGCAGGATCCTGCTCGGCGCGGCCCGCCAGCAGGCGGCGCTCACCACGCCCGACAAGCTGCTCGGCTTCCTCGAAAAGCTCTGGAAGCTCGATGAGCTGATGGCCGGCGAGGACCTCGGCCTGATGGAGATGAACCCGGTAGTGGTCGATCGCAACGGCGACTTCGTCGCGCTCGACGGCGTCGGCCTGCGTTCCACCGCCGGGCACGACGAGACCTGCCCCGTACCGTTGCAGGACGACAGCTTTCTCGACCCGCGCCGCATCGCGCTCGCGGGCGTGTCGGCCAAAGCCGGCAGCGTCGGCGGCCTGATCCTCCAGAACCTGCGCCAGTCGGACCTGCCGGAAAGCAGCCTGGTCGTGATCAAGCCGGGCGTCGACGCGTTCGAAGGCATTGCCTGCGTGCCCGACGTGGCAGCGCTCGCCGACGCGCCGGTCGACATCCTGATCATCGCTTTGCCCGCAAAACAATGCGTGCCGATGATCGAGCAACTGTGCGCGCAGGGCGGTGGCGCCGCGGTGGTCTACATCGTCGCCGGCGGCATCGGCGACGGCGCCGACAGGGAAGGGTTCGGTGCCCGCCTGTCCGGCCTCATCGCATCGCGCCGCGCGAACGGTGAATGGTGCCCCGCCATCGTCGGCCCCAACGGCCTCGGCATGCTGCTGTCGCCCCTGAAGCTCAACAGCCTGTTCATCCCGCAGAGCAAGCTGAACGTCGAATTCGCCCCCGACTCGAACGTCGCGCTGATCAGCCAGAGCGGCGCGTTCCTGATCACCCGCCTGTCGCGCCATTCGAACCTGAACCTCAAGTACGGCTTCTCGATCGGCAACCAGCTCGACATGAAACTCTCGGATTTCATGGCGCTGGTCGCGCGCGACAAGTCCGTGCGGGTGCTCGGCATCTACGTCGAGGGCTTCGTCGGCGGCGACGCCTGCGCGGTCGCCAAGCTGGTCGAGGCGTTTCGCGCCGAGAACCGCCACGTCATCATCTACAAGGGCGGCCGCTCGCAGCTCGGGAAATCCGCGGCGGCGAGCCACACGGGCGCCATGACGGGCGACTACCACGTGCAGAAGCGGCTGTTGCAGAAGGCCGGCGCGGTCATCACCGAGTCGTTCAACCAGTTCAACGCGGTGCTCAAGTGGATGGCGGCGTACCCGGACCTGCGCGAGCTCGGCAAGCTCGCGATCGTCACCAACGCCGGCTACGAGACCGTCGGTAGCGTCGACACGCTCGGCGACAACGACACCGAGCGCCTGTACCCGCTCACCGGGGAAGACCGTGCCGCGCTGAGCGGCGTGCTCGAGCGCCACGGGATGCAGGGACTGGTGGCGGCGGCGAACCCGCTGGACCTGACACCGATGGCCGACGAGGCCGTGTACTTCGACTGCGTCGAGGCCATGATCGGCTTCGGCGCCGGCGTCGTGATGCTGGGGCTCGTGCCGCTGTCGGAACAGCTCGACACGCAGCAACTCAACGAAGCAGAGGCGTTCGCGGCCCGCCTGAAGGCGCTGGCACAGTCATCGGGCCGCCTCGTCGGCATCGTCATCGACGCCGGTGTACCCTACCAGCGGTACAAGGCCGTCTTCGAGCGCCAGGGGTTCCCTGTCTTCGACGGCATGGATATGGGCGTACTTGGCATTAATGTCCTGAAGAATACCCGGTAGAATAAGCCAATGAGCGGTTCGAGCGAGCACTTCCACAGCGATATCCGGCGCCACGGCATCCGCGTAGCGCGGCTGGTCGAGGATGGCGGTCTCACCATCATCCTGCTGGCGACGCTGGTCGCCGGCGGCATCGAGATACGCCACATGTGGGTGCAGCAAACGGTCCTGCTGACCGACCTGCTGCTCATGTTCATCTACGTCGAGACCATCACCATGGTGAAGGTCTACTGGGAGTCGGGAAAGCTGCCGGTACGCATGCCGCTCTATATCGCCATCGTCGCGGTCGCCCGTTACCTGATCATCGACGTCAAGGACATGGATGCCCTGCGCGTGATCGCGATTGCTTCGAGCATCCTGTTGATTTCGGTCGCCGTGCTCGTCGTGCGGTGGGGGCACGTAAAGTACCCCTATCCGTCGGGCCAGGACACCGAGCGCGGCGCCGAGTAGTCGCTTCGTGTCCTTTTGCCTCCACAATGCGGCGCTGATTCATGAGAATCGACGCGGGAGCGAGTGATGTTTGCAGTGCCAGGCAGGGTCCGGGTTTTAGTGAGTGCGTGCGTCGCAACGAGCGTGATTCTGTTTGCGTCCGGGTGCGCCAGCGACAGTTACGCTGCCAAGGGCGCGTCCAAGGGCGCGGGAACCGGGGCGTTGGCCGGTGCCGTTGGCGCCGCAGCGACGGCCCTCATCTTCGGGGGCAATGTCGGCGAAGCGGCCGCCCGCGGTGCAGTCTACGGCGGCACCAGTGGCGCCGTGGTCGGCGGGTTGTCGGGGGCGGGGGTGGACAAGGAGGTTGCTGCCCGGGAACAGGCCGAATACGAGCAGCGCGTGCAGCAGTTCCGGGAAGATATCGGGACCGATGCGTTCAACGGCTTCGTGGCGCTCGCCGAATGCAAGCATGAAATCGCCATCGCGAATGCGCGCGAGGCGCAGAAGTCACGAAACCGCGATTTTGAGCTGGCTGGCTACTGGGTCGAGGCGCTGACAGAAGCCGATCGAGGTCAGGGCGATGCCGCCGAAGCGGTGTTGCCGGCGATCGTCGACCGGGACCGTGAAATAAGTGACGTCGCGACCGCAGCCGCGCGCCTCGACGAAACGCTCGCCAGGATCGGCGAGATTCGTACCCAGCACGACCTGGCATCGCCGTGCCCCGCCGGGTGACCCCTTAAGCGCAACCGGGACTGCGGAGAAACGAATGGCCGCTGGCAGCCTGCTTACCCTGCTCGACGATATCGCCACGTTACTCGATGACGTGTCGGTTCTGAGCAAAGTCGCGGCGAAAAAGACGGCCGGCGTGCTCGGCGACGACCTGGCGCTCAACGCCCAGCAAGTCACGGGCGTGCGCGCGGAGCGCGAACTCCCGGTCGTGTGGGCGGTGTTCAAGGGCTCCGCGCTCAACAAGCTCGTCATGGTGCCGGCGGCACTGTTTCTGAGTGCCGTGTTCCCGTGGATCATTACGCCGCTGCTCATGCTCGGCGGCGCGTTCCTGTGCTACGAGGGCTTCGAAAAGGTTGCGCACCGCCTGTTGCATACGATAGAGGAGGAACAGGAGGACCACGCGAAGCGCATCCAGGCGGTCGCCGATCGCCAGGTGAACATGGTGCAGTTCGAAAAGCAGCGCATCCGCGGTGCCATACGCACCGACGCCATTCTGTCCGCCGAGATCATCGTCATTGCACTCGGTACCGTGAAGGACGCGGAACTCGCCGTTCGCATCGGCGTCGTGTCACTGATCGCCGCCGTCATCACGGTCGGCGTTTACGGCCTCGTTGCCGGAATCGTGAAGCTCGACGACGTCGGCATGCACTTCATGGAGAAGACGGGTGAAACCAGGATGGCCGCGCTGCAGAGATGGTTCGGCGGAAAGATCCTGGGCTTCGCGCCCATCATGATGAAGACGCTATCGGTCCTGGGTACCGCGGCGATGTTCCTGGTCGGCGGCGGCATACTCGTACACGGCTTTCCGTTGCTCGCCGTCTGGCTGCATGACATCGAGCACCTCGCGCACGAACTGCCGGTTGCGGCCGACCTGTTCTCGGGCATCGCAGCGCTTGTCTTCAACGGCGTTGCGGGCATCATTGCCGGCGGCTTGCTGGTCGGCGCACAACACCTGGTCAAACTGGTGAAGCCCGGGAAGGCGTGACCGGGCCTGTCGCGGAATGCCGGATCGATGCCCGCGGCTGCGTACTCGCGGCAAGCGTGTTCGAAAATCGCGGGTCCGATACGGTCGTGCTCGTGAACGCCGCGACCGGTGTGCCGAGACAGTTCTACAAGTACTTCGCCGCGTGCCGTCGACGACATGATGCGCGCGTATTCCAACGTGACGCGGCGGCACCTGGTGCCGGCGGATTACGGCCTCGAAAAGCTCGGCCACTTGGGCTTCTTTCGCCCGGGATCCGAGCCGGTCTGGGAGGAAGTCATCGAATGGCTGGAAGGGCTCCCTAGCCGGGGTTGACGACCCAGTCCGGGTCCTCGAATTCGCCGATCACGCGCACGTCCACGTACTCGGCCTGCTCCGCGATGATGCGCCGCACCTCGTCCGACGGCTTCGCTTCCATCGCGTCGCGCTCTGCCTTGCTGTCCCAGCTCGCGATGGCGAGCAGCGTGTTCTCGTCGCCGATTTTCCGGTGCAGGCGCGTGCCGCGCGCCCCCGGCGCTTTCTGGATGATCTCGCTCGCGCGCACCCAGGCCTCGGCATAGGCGTCCGCGCTATGCCCGGGATGCACGTGCACTTCGAAGACGAAGATCACGGGTACTCGCGCCCGGTCTCGATGTCCCGCACCACGCGGCCGAACGGCAGCAGCGCGAGCGGCAGGAGCTTGATGTGCTGCATCGCAATCGGGATGCCGATGATCGTGAGCGCGAAGAACGCGGCCAGCAACAGGTGCATGATGGCCAGCTCGAGGCCGGGCAGGATGATCCAGATGACGTTCATGATAATGGCGAGCGCGCCGCCCGGCGGCTCGGTTTCGCGCACTTCGCGGCCGAACGGCGCGAGCACGCCGCCCGCGAGCTTGAAGCACTGGATGCCGAACGGTATGCCGATGATCGTCAGGCACAGCACGATCCCGCCGAGCAGGTAGCCGAAGAAGATCGCGAACCCGCCGAAGACGAAAAACAGGATATTGCCGATGAGGTTCATCATGCCTCCGAGTGCGTGGTCGAGGGCAATGCTACACGAGACGGCGGGTGGCCGTTGATTCGTCCCGCCAGCCGGCGGTTCGTCCCAAACCGCTGGCCCGCGCGAACTCCGGCGCGCCAGAATCGTCCAATCCCTGGAGCGGGAGGAGGACGATTCAATGAGCAAGGGCATCACGGGACTGTGGCTTTCGCTGCTCGTGCTGGCCGGCTGCGAGGGCGGTGGCGACGGTGTCGCGCGACAGCCGGAGCCGGTCGACCCGGTCTGCGATTCGGTCAGCGTGCCGGAGAACGGCAGCTGCCGGGTGTTCGCCGAGCGTATCGACGCACGCGCGACCACGCCGTTCGTCGAGGGCGGGCAGCCAGTGAAACTCGAGGTGGTGCTGTTCAGGCCGCTCGAGGGCGAACGCTTCCCGGGCACGGTCGAGGACGCCGGGTACCGCCGCTCGCTGTCGGCCTTCTTCTGGTGGACCGCGTGGGCCGCGGTCACCGAGAGGCCCGGCAAGGACATTACCTACACGAACAACTGGCCGGCAGAAGGGCTCGTCGGCAACAAGCCGCCGCCGAGTACCTACCTGTGGACGGTATTCAGCGTGCTGTTCCTGCTCGCCGGCATCGGCCTGCTCGGCTGGTACCACGCGGTCACCGAGGGCAAGAGCGAGAAAGTCGCGAGGCTCCCCGAGTCCGATCCGCTCGCGATGGTGGCCGTGACGCCGTCGATGCGCGCCACGGCCAAGTATTTCTGGGTGGTGATCGCGCTGTTCCTCGTGCAGATCCTGCTCGTCGCAATCACGGCCATACCAGGTCGAGGGCCGGCAACGGTTCCGACCTCGCGCTGTTCGACTGCTGACGTACTCGCTCACGCGCACCTGGCCACGCAGCTCGCGGTGCGTGGATCGCGACGGCTGGCTCGGCACGGGCCTCTACATCGCGCGGGCGATCTCCGGCCACGAGCCGAAGTTCCAGCGCCTGGGCGTGAACGTCCTGTGGGTCTGCCTGCTCGTCATCGTGGTGGGCGCTTTTGCGGGACAGTGGTTCGCGGTCATGCAGAAGCTGGGCCTCGAGCACAATTTCTGGTTCGGTCACCAGGGCTGGGAGTACGTCGACATCGGCCGCTTCTGGCAATGGTTCCTGTTCCTCGGCCTCGGCATCTGGCTGACGCTGGTCGGCCGCGCCCTGTGGCCCGCCATCCGGCGCCGCGACGAGTCGCGACCGATCGTCAGCCTGCTGTTCCTGTCCACCGTGGCGATCGGCCTGTTCTACGGCGCCGGCCTGATGTGGGGCGAGCACACGCACCTCTCGATGGTCGAGTACTGGCGCTGGTGGGTCGTGCACCTCTGGGTCGAGGGTTTCTTCGAGGTGTTCGCACCGCCGTCATCGCGTTCCTGTTCACGCGTCTCGGCCTGCTGAAGGTGAGCACCGCGACGGTGGCCGTGCTGTTCGCGACGATCGTGTTCCTGGCGGGCGACGTGCTCGGCACGCTGCACCATCTCTGCTTCACGGGCACGCCACGGCGGTTCTGGCCGTCGGCGCATCGTTCTCGGCGCTCGAGGTCGTGTCGTGGCGTACATCGGCTTCGAGGCCTATCGCACCTACAAGCTCGGGCATGCCACGCCGTGGATGCAGCGTACCGCTGGCCGATCATGGTCTTCACGGGTCGCGATCAACCTGGTGGGCGGCTGTTCGGCTTCCTGATCAACCGCGCTGCGGTGTACTTCATGCAGGGCCTGAACCTCACGCCGCTGCACGGAACGGCGCTGTTCGGCGTGTACGGTATGCCGGGATCGGCCCGATGCCGTTCGCTTGCGGATCTGAAGCCCGCCGCGGAGGAACGACGCCTTCTGGACGAGCTTCTGGAGTTCACACCCGGGCCGCCACCATGACGCTTTGACGCGGCTGCGGGCGGGGTGCGATGCAGCTGGTCGAGGCGATCCGCGCGACTCCTGGTACCGCGATCGGCCATTTCATGCAGCACCGATCGTGGACCGCTGTTGGATGCGGGTCCACGGCGGACGTCTCTTCAGTATCGGCGGTGCTGTAAGGTTCGTGCTGCACCTGTGGGTCGGCGCACGCAAGGACGCGTAAAGACTTCGATCACGCCGAGACGATGCACAACTAGCAGGAGGATAACGGCAGTACGAAGGGCGCCCATGCGTGGTTCGCGGGGGCGCCCTGCCGCCGCTCGAATCGATGCTCGAGTTCTACCCCCAGATCAAGCTGCTTCACGTCGGCGCGGTGTTCGCCAGCGGTTCGCTGTTCCTGCTGCGCGGGCTCGCCGTCCAGGCCGGCGCGCAATGGGGCATGGCGACGCCCGTCCGTTACCTGAGCTACGGCATCGACATCCTGCTGTTGACCGCCGCGCTGATGCTGTTGACGCTGCTGCCCGCGGCCGTGTTCGCGAACGGCTGGCTGTGGGTGAAGATCGCGCTGCTCGTCGTCTACGTGGGCCTCGGCTCGTTCGCGCTGAAGCGCGGCCGCACGGCGGCGGTGCGTCTCGCCTGCTTCGCCGGCGCGCTCGCCGTGTTTGCGTGCATGTACTTCATCGCGCGCAGCCACGATCCGCTCGGCCCGCTGCGCATGATCCAGGCCGGGCTGCAATGAGCCGGGCGGCGGGGCAGCGGCTGGTGCCGTTTGCCTACGGGTTCCGGCCGTTTTTCCTGCTGGCGGGCGTGTTCGCGGTCGTTGCCGTCGTGGCCTGGCTGTGGGTGTACGGCGCCGGGGCGGTCCCGGACGCGCGCATGCCGCCGTCGTCCTGGCACGGCCACGAGATGATCTTCGGTTTCATCGCGGCGGCGATTGCGGGCTTCCTGCTCACCGCGGTGCCCAGCTGGACCGGGAACCGCGGCTTCTCCGGGGCGCCGCTCGTCGTTCTGACCCTGGCGTGGCTCGCGGGGCGCGTCGCGTTCGCGCTCGGCGACGGGCTGCCGTTCACCCTGCTCGCCGTGGCGGAGCTCGCGTTCCTCCCCGCGGTGATGCTGCTCGTTGCGCCGTCGCTCGTCCGGAGCAGCAACCGCAACACCCCGCTGCTGGCCGTGCTGGCTGCGTTCTGGGCCCTGGACGCGCTGTTCCTGTACGGCATCGCGACGGGCAGGGTGGCGACGAGCGCGGTCGCGCTGCGCGGCGCGCTCGGGCTGGTGCTCGTCCTCATCACCGTCATCGGCGGCCGCATCGTGCCGGCGTTCACGAGGAGCGCGCTCGCCCAGGACGGGCGCGACGCGGCGATGCGCACCTTCCCGCTGGTCGAGAAACTGGTGGTGCCCGCCATGCTGGCCTATGCCGTGGCGGCCATGCTGCAGCCTGCGGGCCCGGTAACGGCCTGGGTTGCGCTGCTCGCGGCCGTCTTGCAGGGCTTCCGGTTCGCCGGCTGGCAGGGGGTGCGCACGGCATCGCAGCCCATCGTCTGGATTCTTCACCTGGCGTACCTGTGGCTGCCGGTCGGGCTCGCGCTGCACGCCGCATTCCTGCTCGGCGGCTTCCCCTGGGCCGCCCACTGGCAGCATGCGCTGGGTGCCGGCGCCGCCGGCTCGATGATCCTCGCCGTGATGACGCGCGCCTCGCTCGGCCACACGGGGCGGCCGCTGCGCGCGCATCCCGTCACGGCACTGGCCTACCTCGTGCTGACCGCGGCCGTGGTCGTCCGGGTGTTCGGTCCCGGCCTGTTCCCCGCATCCTATGCCGCCGTGGTCATGATTGCCGGCACCGCGTGGATCGTCGCCTTCCTGCTGTACCTCCTGGTCTACGCACCGATCCTCGTTACGCCGAGGGTGGACGGCAAGGCGGGGTAGCTGCGCTCGCCACCGCTCACCAGGTCCGTTCGAAGATGATGCCGATGATCGGGAACGCCTCGTTCTCCTCGACGACGTTCACGCCGCGGCGCGGGTCGAACTCCTGCGAATTCGAGCCCGGGCCGCCGTACACGTTGATGACGTCGACGAACGCGACGAGGTCCACCGGCCCGATCGGGCGCCTGTAATCGACGCGAATGTTGAGCGAGTGGTAGTCGTCGAGGCGCAGCGCGTTCTGCTCCGTCAGTTCCTTCGAATACCGCAGCGGTTCGCCCGGGCCGAGGACGTCCGCGTTGATGATGAACGCGTCCGTCGGCCGCCCGTCCGCCCATTTCCAGCGCGCGCCGACCTTCCAGCGCTCGTTGATCTCCCAGCTGCCACCGACCGAGAAGAAGTTCGGCCGGTTGAAATCCGCGTCGTACTTGCCGCTGCCGTCGTTGTCGTCGTAGCGCGCGTTGTTGTACGAGTAGGTCGCGTTCGCCGACCAGCCGTTTTCGAAGAAGCGCGACAGCACGACGTCGACGCCATAGTTGGTGCCCTCGCCGTCATTCGTCGCGCGGCCACTGGTCCGGCCCTCGGCCACCACGAGGTCGTCGAGTTGCTGGTAGTAAGGTTCGACGAGCAGGCGCCAGTTACGCGCGAAGTCGTGCTCGAGACCCACGCTGAAGTGCGTGATGCGCTCGTTGCCGATGTCGACGTTGTCGGGACTCGCCGAACGCACGAGATAACGCGGCGACTGGTAGAAGATGCCGGCCGACGCCGACAGCCGCGTGGCGGGCGTGACGCGCCAGTTCGCGGCCAGGCGCGGCGAGACCAGCGACTCGTCCGCAAAGCCGTCGCGGTCGAAGCGCAGGCCCGTGCGCAGATCCCAGGCGCCGAACTCGAAGACCTGCTCGGCATAGGCGGAGTAATTCGTTTCCTTTGCCGCGAACGCGGAGTTCACGTTCTCCGGCGTCAGCACGATGTAGTCCTGGCCGGGCGGGCGCGGGTCCGTGCTGCGGTAGACGAAGCGGATCCAGTCTTCGCGCAGGAAGGTCGAGTAATCGACGTCGGTCTGCACGACGCGCAGGCCCACGCTGGCGGGCCCGAAACGGTTGAGCCAGGCGAGATCGCTGCGCCAGCCGATCTCGGTCTCCTTCTCGTCGACCGTGATCAGGCGCTCGCGGACCGGGATCTCGCCGGCCGGTGTGCCTTCCGGCACGAGGTCCGGGTAAGCCTCGCCCTCGGAGCTCGTCTTGTCGCTGTCGCGAAAGTAGAGCTTGTTGGTCCACTCACCGGTGTCGCCGACGAGCCGCCGCCAGGTCAACCCGAAAAGGCCCAGATCCTGTTCCGAGTCGAGCAGCGCGACGTCCTCGAAGTCCGGCGACTCGAGCACGTTGTCGATGTCGCGGGTGTAGGTCTCGGGTGCGAGGATGGCGAGCACTTCGAAGCTGTTGCGGTCGTCGACCTCGGTAACGGTCTTCAGGATGAAATCCGAGAGTTCGGGCTGCCCGATGTCCTTCTCGTCGATCATGTCGAAGACGCGGCCGAAGTCGAAGCTGCGTGCTGTCAGGAACAGCGTCGTGTCGTCGTGAAAGCCGCTCGGCCCGTCGTAGCCGAGTTCGACGCCCGCGATGTCGACACGCAGGCTGGCGCTCGGCGTCGGGCTGCCGCCGACGACGTCGAGCTGCAGCAGCGAGCCGGAGCGGCCGGAATACGCGGCGCTCCAGCCGCCCGGCGAGAATTCCGCGCCCTGGATCGAGTTGGGGGCAAAAATCGAGAAGCGGCCGCCGCCGCCGATGTCTTCTTCCTCGCCGAGCGTCTGGTCGAAGTGCACCACCTTGTCGAAGGGCAGGCCGTCGACGAGGATCAGGTTGTCGCGCGGGCCGCGGCCGCGCACGGAGAAGTTGGCGAAATCGCCGGTCGAGATCAGGCCGGGCAGTCCGTCCAGCGCGCGCATGACATCGCTGCCCGCGCCCACGGCACTGCGCAGCTCCTCTCGGTTCAGATAGGTCGAGCTGGCCGCACCGTACTGGTCGGCCTGCACCGCGCGTGCCACCACGATCACTTCGTCGATGCCCTCGTCGAGCGGCAGCATCTCGAGGCGCACCGGGGTGATGCTGCGCGCGACGACCCGGATGCTCGGCTCGAGCGCTTCTACGAAGCCGGGGTTTGCGGCGCTCAGTGCGTAGAGGCCCGCGTCGAGTGAAGTGACCAGCGCAACACCGTCGCTGTCCGTGGTCACCGTGGAAGAATCGCCGCCCCTGGTGGTGATGGCGACTTCGACACCCTCCAGCGCGCGTTTCGTCTCCGCATTGACGACCCGGACCTCGATCCCCGTGTCGCTGGCTGCCGCCGGCGATGCAGGGGTTATGCCGAGCCCTAACAATGCTGCCGCCAGGCAGGCGTTGATCGTATTCTTCATGGACTATTCCACCTCTCCTAAGCCGCAGACATTAGCGGAGGCCAGCGAACTCCGGGTGACAGCTTCGTAACGGCTTGTAACGAAGTGTGTCGCGCTCAGGGCCGCCGCGGCACGAAATCTTCGCGCCGCACCCTGCCGTGGGCGATCGTGAGGAAGCTCGCCTCGGGCACTTCCTGCCAGGCGTCGGCGAGGTCGGTGAGCGGTTCGGACACGATCGCACAGGTTCGCGACGAGACGCGGTCCGCCTCCGGCGTGACGTCCTGCAGCGCCTCGACGTCCTTGCTGTGAAACAGCGAGCGCGAGCGGCCCACGCTCGAATAGCGCACGGCATAGAGTTTCTCGCCGTCGCTGATGCCGAGCGACATCTGCAGCGGATGCTCGATGCCGTGCCGTTCGCCGGTCGCCTCGATGAAGCCGGCCATGCGTGCGATCCCGCTCGCGACGTCACTCGCCATGCCGAAGGTGAGGGCCAGGTAGAACATCAGTTCGGAGTCCGTCGTGCCCTCCACGGAGTTGAACAGGTCCGGCGCGATGGCGAACATGAGGTCGCGGCGCAGTTTCGCATAGCCGTCGATGGCACCGTTGTGCACGAACAGCCAGTTCCCGTGGGCGAACGGGTGGCAGTTGCTGCGCTGCACGGCGCCGTCCGTCGCGGCACGAATGTGCGCCACGAACAGCGACGCCTTGATCTGCTGCGACAGCCCCCGCAGGTTGCTGTCGTTCCAGGCCGGCCGCACGTCCTTGAAGACGCCGGGAAACTCGCGGTCGTTGTACCAGCCGATACCGAAGCCGTCGCCGTTGGTCGTGGTTTCGCTGGACTTCGCGCGCAGGCTCTGATCGATCAGCGAATGCTCCGCCTCGAACAGGGCTTCATGCAGATAGATGGGCGTGCCCGAGTAGGCGATCCAGCGGCACATGGCGATCTCCCGCAACGATAACGAGAGCCGATGATAACGCGATGGATGCGCGCCGGTTCGGCGAGTTGATTCCGCGGAAAAGCGCGGGTTATTCTGGCGCGGCACGCGTGGATCGTATGACTGACAAACTCTGAATGGCACGCCGCTACGGATCCGCGATCTTCGCGGCGCTACTCGTCGGCCTGGTATTCGCCGCTTATCGTGCGGCCCCCGACAATACGTTCCACTTCGACGATTACGCGAACATCGTCGAACAGGCGTCCCTGCACGTCGATGAGCCGCGGCCGCGGGCGCTCATCGAGGCGTCCCTCGAAAGCCGGCACCCGCAGCGTTTCGTCGCCAACCTGACGCTCGCGCTCGACTGGTGGCGCGGCAATGGATCGCCGCGGCCATTCCTGTGGACGAATCTCTTCATCCACGCTCTCGGCGCCCTGCTGGTGTACGCGCTGCTGGCGACGGTGCTCGGCGTCGGCCGCGGCCGCCGGGACCTCGTCGTTGCCGCCGCGGCATTCTTCGGCGCCGCATGGTGGGCCCTGCACCCCATCCAGGTACAGGCCGTTACCTACGTCGTGCAGCGCATGGCGTCGCTGGCGGCGGTGCTGGTGATTGCCACCGTGCTGGCCTACGTGCGCGGCCGGCTGGATCCCCGGCGCCGCTGGCGCTGGCTGACCGTGGCGGCGGTCTGCGCGTTACTGGCGGTGTTCACGAAGGAGAATGCCTGGATATTGCCGCTGCTCATCCTGCTCGCGGAATTCGGCGTGGTCCGCAAGTCGGGCCGGCTCGTCGGCAATCGCTTCGACCTGGCTCTGCTGCTGGTTCCGCTGGGCATCGGCCTGTATCTCGCCGTCGCGCTCTGGAGCGGCAGCGGCGCTTTCGCCGAGTGGCTCCAGCGCGGCTACGACGGCCGTTCCTTCACGCTGGAGGAACGGCTGCTGACGCAGCCGCGGGTCATCGTCTTCCACTTTTCGCAACTGATCTGGCCGGTGCCGGGGCGCTTCTCCATCGAGCACGCTTTCCCGCTGTCGCGGAGCCTCCTCGACCCGGCCACCACCCTGCCCGCGATGTTGCTGGTGGCCGGCTGGGTCGGCGCGGGCATCGGCTGCCTGCTGTCGCCCGCACGCCGGCTCGCGGGCTTCTTCATGCTGTGGGTGCCGGTGACGCTCGCCATCGAGAGCAGCGTCATTCCGCTGGAGATGGTGTTCGAACACCGCATGTACCTGCCGTCGGTCGGCGTCGCAGGGCTCCTCGCGCTGGCCGCCCGGCGGGCATTCGCGCAGCCGTCGCGCCCGGTGAGAGCCGCTGCCGGCGTGCTCTGCGCGGCCGTTCTCGCGGCCCTGCTGGTGTCAACGTCGGTTCGCGTGCCGGCATGGCGCTCGGACGTGACGCTGCTGCAGCAGGCTTACCGGCACGCGCCCGACTCGCCGCGCGTGGTCGGCAATCTCGGCGTCGCCTACATGAACGCCGGGCAACTGGCGCCCGCGGGACCGTTGCTCGTGCGCGCAACGGAACTCGACCCGGCATGGCCCAAGGCCTGGTACAACCTCGCCCTCTGGTACGCGAAGCGCGGCGACGACGCTGCCGCCGAGTCCGCTTATCGACGAACCCTGCAGCTCGCCCCGGAGAGCGTTCCCGCGTGGCAGGGTCTCGGCGACGTCTACCGGGATTCGGGGCGGGCCCGGGAAGCCCGGGCCGCCTACGACGAAGCGTTGCGCATCGCGCCGCAGCGCGCGGCCGTACTGGTGCGGCGGGGGCGATTGCTGAGCGATGCATTCGGCCAGCACGAAGCCGCGCTCCGCGACCTGGACCGGGCGCTCGCGGCAGGTGGCGATGGCTACCGGTTGCGTCGCGACCGGGGCGTGGTGCTCGGCCGGCTCGGCGGGAGCGCCGCAGCCATCGAGGCATTCACCGCGGCGATCGAACTGGACCCGGAGAATCCGCAGGCCTGGTACGACCGCGGGCTGACCCACTTCAACGACAACCGGAACGCGGACGCACGCGAGGACTTCGCCACGGCAGCGCGCCTCGATCCGTCGTACGCCGACGCCCACGTGGGCATGGCCTCGGTCAGCCTCCTGCAACAGGACTACGCGGCGGCGCGGGCCGGGTTCGAGCACGCGCTGTCGCTCGACCCCGGCCACGTGAATGCGCGCTTCAACCTCGGCGTCGCGCTGGAGTTCCTGGGCGAGCCCGGGTCCGCGCTGGTGCATTTCGAAGCTGCCTGCGCCGCCGGGCACGCACGGGCCTGCCGCAAGGCCGGCCGGCCGTGAAATTCCGCTAGAATCGCCCTGTTCGCCAGCAACCACGGAAGAGCGCCATGCAGGACACGCTCCGCAAGCCGCGCAGCATCGCCAGCGACGCCATGCCGAGCCCCGCACGGGCGTCGATGCGGAGGTCGATCGCCGATGCCGCATGACGAGAATTTTCGGGACATCACGCGGCGGCTGTACGCCGTGATCTCGCAGCCGGCCGGCGAACGCGACTGGGAGAGCGTGCGCGCCCTCTATCACCCGCGTGCAACCATGGTGCGCACGGGCATCGGTGAGGATGGCGCGCCGTTCGTGCTGGCGATGAGCTTCGACGAGTACGTCGACAACGCGACCGCGCTGCTCGCGGACGTCGAGTTCTCGGAAGTCGAGGTGCGCCAGGATGCGACGGTGTTCGGCAACGTCGCGCGCGTCGCGAGCATCTACGAATTCGAATACCGGATGGCGGGCGGCGTGCGCCGGGGGCGTGGCGTGAACTTCTTCAACTTCGTCAACGAAGGCGACGGCTGGAAGGTCATGAACATCGTGTGGGACAACGAGCGCGAAGGCGTTTCGTTGCAGGCAGCGGGTCTCTTGCCCGGCGCGGACTAGCTCCGGTCACGGAGCCCGAGGATGCGCCGCGCGGCCTCCCCGATAGTCTTCGCCGAACGACACGATGCCTTCCTCGTGCCCGCCCATGACGGCGACGCCAAGTGCGGCGAATTCCGTTTCCGCGTAGAGCCGCCTGAATTCGAGGGCCATTTCCGGGGTGCCGTAGGAAATCTCCCTCACCGTCGTCGGCACGCGATCGATGAGGTCGTTCCAGAGCGCCGCATCGTGCACGTGCACCACGGCGCGGATGGCGGGGTCCAGCGCGTAGATCGCCGCGTGCGTCAGGGCTTCGGACGAGGCCTGTACCGGCCCTTCGCAGAGAACGCGATTGGCCTCGATGTCGCAGCGGACCACCCGGGCGTAATGACGCTCATCGGTAGCCTCGATGTGCCCTGTCTGCGTGCCGCTGATGATGAAGGCGCCGGACCCGTCCTCGCGGATGCTGACGTTGCCGTAGCCGACGCGGTGTTGCGGGTAATAGCCGATGAGCCCCTGCTCGTGGAGCCGGTTGCGCCAGGCGTTGAGTTCCGCGACGCACTCCGCGGGCAGGGCCGGTGCCTGCCGCCACTCGCATTGGTACTTTGTATAGCCTTCGTCGATCATTGCGCGGCGCGTTCGGGAAACAGCCGCGCGAGTCCCTGTTCGCTCGCCGCGCACACGCCGCGCTCCGTGATGAGCCCGGTGACGAGGCGTGCCGGCGTCACGTCGAATGCGTCGTTCCTGACCGGGGAGCCCTCAGCGACGATTCTCACCGTGCGGACCTGGTCGCCGTCGAGGCCCGAGACGTGCGTTACCTCTTCGGCGCCGCGTTGTTCGATCGGTATGTCGCGCAGGCCGTCGGCGATGGTCCAGTCGATGGTGGTCGACGGCAGCGCGACGTAGAACGGCACGTCGTTGTCGTGAGCGGCGAGCGCTTTCAGGTAGGTGCCGATCTTGTTGGCGACGTCGCCGGCACGCGTGGTGCGGTCGGTGCCGGTGATGCAGATATCGACGCGGCCGTGCTGCATCAGGTGGCCGCCGGCGTTGTCGACGATGACCGTGTGGGGGATGCCGCTCTGCGCGAGTTCCCAGGCCGTGAGTTGCGAGCCCTGGTTGCGCGGGCGCGTCTCGTCGACCCACACGTGGACCGGGATGCCGCGCTCCTGCGCGACGTAAATCGGTGCCGTCGCGGTGCCCCAGTTGATGGTCGCCAGCGAGCCCGCATTGCAGTGAGTCAGCACGTTCACGGGCTCGCCGTTCCTGCGTTCCGCGATCGCTGCAAGCAGTTCCGCGCCGTGCTCGCCGATGCTGCGCGAGATCGCGACGTCCTCGTCGCAGATGGCTTCAGCTTCCGCGCGCAACCTCGAGACCATCTGCTCGCTGTCGCCCGTTTCGTCGAGCAATGCCAGCATTCGCTCGATACCCCAGCGCAGGTTCACGGCCGTCGGCCGGGTCGCGGCGAGCGCGCGGGCGGCCGAGCGCACGAATGCCACCTGCCGGTCGAAGGGCTTGCCGGATGCCCGGGCCTCCAGCGCAGCCAGGTAGAGGCTCCAGGCGGCCGTCGCCCCGATCAGCGGTGCGCCGCGGACGAGCATGTCGCGGATGGCGACCGCGCCGTCGGCGTGCGTGCGCAGGTCGACGACCGCGTAGCGGTGCGGCAGCCGCCGCTGGTCGATGATCTGCACCGCCGCGGGATCGTCGGGGTGCAGCCAGATCGTCCGGAAGTCCTTGCCGGGCACGTTGTTCATCGGTGCCCGCCCGCTCTCTGCAGGGCATCGCCGAGGCGCCGGAGCATGAAATCGGCCTCGTCGCGGGTCAGGACCATCGGCGGGCGCAGCTTCAGGATGTTGCGGTCCGGGCCGATCACGCCCGTCAGCACGCCGTGGTCACGCAGGTCGTTGACGACGGACCGTGCCAGCGCGGCGTCGGGCGTACGGGCTTCCCTGTCGGCTACCAGTTCCAGCGCGAGGAACAGCCCGCTGCCGCGAACGTCGCCGATGCAGGCATGCTCCGCGGCGAGTTGCCGCAGGCCCGTCACGATGTGCTGCCCGACCTCGAGCGCGTTCTGCTGCAGGCCTTCCTCCTCGATGACGTCGAGGACGGCCAGCGCCGCGGCGCAGGAAACCGGGTTGCCGCCGAAGGTATTGAAATAGTCGCCCCTTGCGGCCGAAGTCCTCGACGAGTGCGCGGCGCACGACGACCGCCGACACCGGGTGACCGTTGCCCATGGGCTTGCCCATCGTCACGATGTCCGGGACCAGGCCGTCCGCCTCGAAGCCCCAGAAGTTCCGCCCGGTGCGGCCGAAGCCCGGCTGCACTTCGTCGGCGATGAACAAGGCCCCGGCGTCGCGAACGATGGCCGCGACCGCGGCCAGGTAGCCGCGGGGCGGTTCGACCACGCCGCTGCTCGAGACAATGGTGTCGATCACGAACGCGGCCGGCTCGAACCCCCGGCTCTGCAGCAGCGCGATCGCTTCGTGCACGTGGGCGGCGTAGCGCGCGGCGGCATCGTCGTCGCGATAGCGGCCGCGGTAGGTGTCGGGCGCGGGCACGGTCACGACGTAGCCGGGCAGGTCTTCCGCCGGGATGTCCGAGGTCGTGATTTCGTAGATGGCCTGGGTGTTGCCGTGATAGGCGTAGTCCGCGACGATGACCCCCTTGCGCCCGGTCGCGCTGCGCGCGATGCGCAAAGCGAGCTCGTTCGCCTCGCTGCCCGTGCAGCAGAACATGGCGGTGTCGAGTTCCGCCGGCAGTTTGTCGGTCAGCCGCTCGGCGCACTCGATGATGGTGTCGTGCAGGTAGCGCGTGTGCGTGTTGAGGGTGCCCGCCTGCCGGCAGATCGCATCGACGACGTGCGGATGACAGTGGCCGACGTGCGGCACGTTGTTGTACATGTCGAGGTATTTGCGGCCTGCATCGTCGTACAGCCACACGCCCGCGCCGCGCACGAGGTGCACGGGACGGTCGTAGAACAGTCGGTAGGCGGGCCCCAGCAGCTTCTCGCGGCGCGCGAGCAGATCGTCAGTCGTGTTTTCCACAGTGTTCCTGCATCTCACCGGTGACCGCGGCCGGCGGCCGTTGCCCGAAGGTATTCAGCGTGTGCAGCGCGCGGTCCGCGCTGCGCAGGATGTAAGCCCGGTTTTCAGGATACATCGACGCGCGCCAGTGTGAAATCACGATGGTGGTGACGTTGCGCATCGTGACCAGGTACGGCAGCAGCTCGAACTCGTCCTGCGTCAGCGGCGTCACCGCGTTGTAGCCGTGCAGGAAATCGAGCATGTCGGCCAGCGAGCCGTCGTCCCGGCGGCACAGGTAGGCGCACGCGACGGCCACGTCGTTGACGAGCGGCGCCCGGATCATGTCGCCGAAGTCGATGATGCCGGCGATCTCGTCGTGGTCGTTTTCCCCGAAGAGCACGTTGTCCGGGTTGAGATCGTTGTGGATGACCTGCCAGCGAAGGTCGTCGAGCCGCGGCCGCACCGCCGACGCGTAGCTGTCCAGGCGGCCCTCGACGACGGCGCGCAGCGCCGGGTCGCTGACGGTGTCGAGAAGTCCGCGGAGGCCCTCCGCCTGCTTGATGTCCCACAGCAGGGGATAGTCGCTCGATGGGTGTTCGAATCCGGCGAGCGCCTTGCCGAGCGCGGCGAGTGCCCAGCCCATGCGGTAGCGGGCATTCCGGTTCAATGCGTCCGGCCGGCGCTGGATGCCGGGCAGCCAGCTCAACACGCGTACCGTGTGGGCGCGCCCGTCGTCCGCCGTAATCCGCAGCCGCGTACGGCCATCCGCGGTTCGGACGACTTTCGGTACCAGCCCCGCGACCCCTGAATCCTCGAGGTGCAGCAAGGCGGCGACCTGGAACTCCGTGATCGCCTCCGCCTCGGCCGCGTTGGCGATCTTCAGCACGCACGCGTGACCGGACGCCGATCGCAGCAGGAAATTCTGGTCGCGTTCACTGTCCTGCGGTTCGAGTTTGCCCTCGAGGCCATAGTGCTCCCGCAACAGCGCCGCGGCCCGGGCCGCGGGCAGCGCCGGGCGGTCCGTGGTCAGGAGCGTAATCGCGTCCGCGAGCATTGCGTCGGCCGTGGTCATGTCAGGAAACAGTCTGTAACAAATTCGCCGGGTTTGGAAATTGCCGTGAAACATCGTCGCCGCACAGTTTCATCGTGGTTCGACGAGCTCCGCTCGATTCCGGCACAAGGAGTCCGGGGATCGCGACGGGGAGCACGAATGATTAATGGAGGATCGGAAAATGAGACACAGACTATCTATCAGCATCATCCTGGCGTCGGTGCTGGCACTTGCTTTCATGACCGTTGGCGCCCAGCAGGGCCAGGGCGGCGGCAGCGGCGATCGCGACCAGCAGATGGATCGCGATTACGATCGCGACATGGACCAGGACCGTGACTACGACCGCGATATGGACCAGGACCGCGATTACGACCGTGACATGGACCAGGACCGCGATCGTGACTACACCACGACCGACTCGATGGACCGGGACCAGGACCGTGATCAGTTGCGAACACACGACCAGGATCAGGACCAGGACCAGGATCGTGTCCAGGACCGTGACCAGCTTCATGTTACGGACCCGGCGAGCCTGCGGGACGAAGACATCTACGGCAGCGCGCTGATGACCGCAGAGGAGCGTAAGCAATACCGCAACCAGCTCACGAACATGGAGACCGTCGAGGCCCGCGAGCAGTACCAGATGAAGCACGAGGCGAAAATGCAGGAACGCGCGCAATTGCAGGGCAAAGACCTCGTGCCGCCGGGCCAGGGGCCCATCTACGGCGGCGAGTTGATGACCGTGCAGGAGCGCAATGAGTATCGCGAGCAACTGCGTCACATGGATTCGGACGAAGACCGCGAAAAGTTC
Source organism: uncultured Gammaproteobacteria bacterium (assembly GCA_963712755.1). Lineage (GTDB taxonomy): Bacteria > Pseudomonadota > Gammaproteobacteria > Steroidobacterales > Woeseiaceae > UBA1847. The sequence continues at coordinate 42,581 of CAVQIY010000008.1, forward strand.
CAGGCGCAGCACCAGGAGCAAATGAATCTGCGTGCCAAGGCCCTGGAGCTTGACATCGAGGAAGCCGAGTAACCCCGTCCCCCGTATTCGGCGACCTCCTGATTGGGGCCGGCGCAGGCCGGCCCCCTTTTGCCGGGAGGACATAGCATGAAGACCGTACAGACAAGTTTGTTGCTCGGCGGCCTGATCCTGTTTGCAGGTGTGACGGCGGCTGCGCAGGACGATCCGCGCTTCTCAATTTCCGCGGGCGCGGAGTACACAACCGGCACCTATGGCGGCGACGCGGACATCGAGGATTTCTACCTGCCGCTGAAGGCAACCATGGACTTCCGCCGGCTGTCATTCCGCCTGACGGTACCGTACCTCAGTGTGAGCGCGCCCGAGGGCACGGTCATCACCGGGCCGGGCGGCGAACCGATCCCGGGAACCGGGGATATCGTCACGAACAGCGGCATCGGCGACGTGATCGGCAGCGTGACTGTCTACGACGTCATCCGCAACCGGCGCCTGGGCTTTGCCATGGATCTCACGGGCAAGGTCAAGTTCGGCACTGCGGACGTGGACAAGGGCCTCGGTACCGGCGAAAACGATTTCACGGTCCAGGCCGACTTCCTGAAGTTTACCGACAGCATCACCTGGATAGGCTCGGTCGGCTACAAGTTCCGCGGGCAGCCGCCCGGTGCCACGCTGGACGATGCGCTCCTGGCCTCGGCCGGCGGCACCTACAAGTTCAGTGACGACACGAGAGCCGGCATGTTCTTCGACTACCGCCAGTCGTCGATTGGTGCCGACCCGACGCAGGAGCTCAGCGTCTTCCTGTCAAATCGGCTAGGAACCGGCTGGCGCCTCCAGGCGTACGTCTTCAGGGGATTCACCGACAGCGGCGCGGACTGGGGTGCTGGGCTGCAGGTCAAACGTTACCTGCCGTCGCTGCGTTGACGACCCGCAAAGCCCGAACCGCTGCCCGGGTGGCAGAGAAAGCTTTGCCACCGTGCCCCCGCCTTCGCGCGGCAGCAATTGAATCTTCCAGTCATGCTTGAGGGCGATCTGGTTGACGATAGCGAGTCCGAGCCCGGAGCCGCCAGCCACCTGCCCGTTTGTTGATGCGAGGCGGTGGAACGGCTGGAATACGGCTTCCACCTCCCCGGGCGGAATCCCCGGCCCGCGGTCGGCGATTTCGATGGCGACCTCGTTCTCGGTGCAATGCAGGTCCACATCGATAGGTCTGCCGTTGCCGTGCTGCACGGCGTTCTTCAACAGGTTGGCCAGTACTCTTTCCAGTGCGAAGGCGTCCGCGAAGTACACACACGGCGGATTGTTCCGGTGCAACCTCAGGTCGGAGCCTTCGAGCTTCAGGTCGGCAGCCAGCGATTCGATCAACTGCCACAGGTCGAGCTGAACCGGGAGATTACCGTCGACGCCCCGAGAGAACTGCAGGAACTGCCGGATCAGGTTGTTCATGGTGTCCAGGTTGTGCCGGATCCGCTCGATGAGTTCCGGGTTCGAATCCTGGTCGAGCATCTCGACCGCGAGCCCCAGGCGGGTCAAGGGAGTGCGAAGATCATGCGATATGCCGGCGATCATCACCGTGCGGTTCTCCGACAGCTGCTGCAGGTCGGATGACATGCGGTTAAACGTCCTCGCCAGACTGGCGATTTCTTCCGGGCCCTCCTCGGGAACCTGCGGTTTGCTGCCACCGCGTGCCAGTTGTTTCACAGCCCTCGACAGTTGATTGAGGGGCCGGACCACCCTGCGAACTTCGAGCAGGCTCGCGAGCAACGTGAGCAGCGCGCCGACGCCGACTGCCAGGATCAGCACGACCGGCGGATTGATGCCGAGCCGCTGCCTGTCGAATCCCAGCCGGTAGACCTTGCCGTGAGCGGGAACATCTACCCAGATGATCGGGCTATCCTCTGATTCGACGATGCGCAAATCTTCTCCGGCCTGCTCGTCAAGCGCTTCGTGGAAGAACGGGTAGAACGGCAGGTCCGAGGTGGTATCGAAGGACTCGAAGGGCTGTTCCGCGACGATCAGGCCATGATCCTGCATCAGCCGGTTCTTCAGCTCCGTGTGCATCTCCACTGGGAGGCTCTGCAGGGAGTGAGCTGCCGCGACGATGATGGCGGCGAAGTCCTCGGCATGACGTTTCGCCATCGGGTTGTAGATGAAATAGACCGCGGCGGCCATCGAGATGGCCATGAAGGCGATCAGCGTGAGCGCCATCGTGATCGCGGTCCGGCCCAGCAGCGAACGCGGATACAACGTCATGGCGCTTCTCCCGTTGGTGTGAACTGGTAGCCGACGCCCCAGGCCGTCCTGATGAGCCTGGGGTTGGAGGGATCGTCCTCGATCTTGTGTCTCAGGCGCGTGACCCGCACGTCGATGCTGCGGTCGAAGGGATCCCGCTCACCGCCGCTGAGGCAGTCCATGATCAGGTCCCTGCTGAGGACGCGGTTCGGGTGACTGACGAAGACCTGCAGCAGGTCGAACTCGGCCCGCGAAAGATCCACCTCGTCGCTGCCGCGGTAAAGCAGGCGTTTCTGGTCGTCGAATCGAAAGTCACCGAATCGAAAACACTTGTCTGTTGCAGAGCTGACTTCGGCGACCGGACCACTCCGGCGTAGCACCGCACGAATTCGCGCCAGCAGTTCGCGCGGATTGAAAGGCTTCGGCAGGTAGTCGTCGGCGCCGACCTCGAGCCCGACGATGCGATCGAGTTCCTCGCCCCGGGCCGAGATCATCACGATCGGCAGCTTGTGATCGCTCTGCAGGCGCCTGGCGATCGACAGGCCGTCCTCGCCGGGGAGCATCAGGTCGAGGATGACCAGGTCGGTGGTGTTGTCTGCCAGCCAGGCGTCCATCGCCTTGCCGTCTTCGACGACTGCAACGTCGAAGCCTTGTTGCCCCAGGTACAGCGACAGGAGCTCGCGGGTCTCCCTGTCGTCGTCGACGACCAGCAGATGTGAGCCGCTGGCGTGCATGACACGTCGTCCAGCGTCCATAGGAAACACACTGTAACAATTTGGCGCCATTCGGAAATACGTAGGAAACACGACTGCGCGACGCTTTCTACGGTGGCCGAGATTCAGCTTGACCATCGACAGAACACCAAACAAGGAGGTGGACAATGAAGACTAGACTGCTTCTTACATTACTCGGCGCACTCGCGGTCGGCGCTGTCGGCCTGAGCGGCACAGCCGTCGCCCAGGGCCAGGGCGGTGGTGGGGGCGGCGGAGGCGGTGGCGGGAAGGCAACTCCACCGGACTACGGCGACCTGATCATCCTGTACAGGAACGACATCGGCGTTCCCATCTTGGATACGGCAGTTCTGCCAGCAACCAATCGCGTTTCCCGGGAACCTGGGCTGTCCGACCGAAGGATTGATAGAGCTCGGCGACGGCTGTGCTCGCGATTCCGACCGATCCGGCAACGTGTGCCATTGAGCCGGCATACGCAACCTGCGCCAACGAAGCCGATTTCGGACGCACCAACCTCTCCCGCGCGAGCGAGAGCGTGCTCGATTCGCAGCTCGAAGACGTCGTCGTCAATCTCGCGATTGCCGACTGCACGTCGCTCGACCCGGCCGGGCGCATGGTCTACAGCCGCTACGTCGGCGATGAACTGGTGACGGGCACGATCGACTCACCGCTGCAGAACCTGTCGGTGTACAAGCACCTGATGCGCGACGGCACGATCGGCGTGCCGCTGCCGGAAGGCGCGGACCCGCTCGAGCAGGCGGCCAGGGGCTTCGGCGTCGCCATGGACAAGGCGGGCGAGGTCAACATCGACCTGCTCGTGTACCTCAACGAGATCCTCGGCCTGACCGAAGGCGCGACGATACTCGGCGAAGCGCCCGTCTGCATCGACATCAAGCAGGAAGTCATGGGCAACGTCGAGATGGTCGAGAAGTGCTTCCTCGACTACGGCGCCTACACCTATGACCGCGCGACCAACTTCTGGGCACTGCCGTCACCGGCTTACATCCCGGAAGAAGCGCCGATCAGCGGCTGGCTCGAGTTCCTCTGGCAAATCGCGCCCGACACATTCGTGATCACGGAGGACGCGATCATGACGGCGGTGTTCGCAGACAATGCCGGATTCACCGGCGGCAAGGTCGGCGGTTTCGCACAGGCGGCGGATGACACGCGTGCGGTGATCAACTTCATGCACAGCCATCCGGTGGCCGACAGCGTTGCCACCCCGGTTCCCTGCATGCCGACCCCGAACCCGACCGATCAGTACGATCTCTCGATCAGCGACAAGTCCGGACTGAAGGTACCGAAGCAGATCGTTTCGACGACCGAAGGCCGCGAGTTCATCGTGACGGTCGCGAACGCCGGGCCGGATACGGCGGCAGGAACGGTCGTGCTGAGCGCCGTACGGGACGACGGAGGCCAGGTACTGGTCGACGGGCTCCCGGGACCGTTCGTCTACGAGTTCGAAGGCATCCTGCCGGGGCTGAGCTACACGACCGGCGCGGTGATCTTCACGCTGAGCGAACCTCACGAAGGCACCAGGATCACCTGGACGGCGTTGGCCGTACCGGAAGCCGTGGACCCGAACGAAAGCAACAACACGGTCGTCAAGACCAGCAACGTCAGGCCCGCCAGGGGCGGCGGCGGCCACTAGGCCACGCACGCTCTCTATAACAACGCCAGCTGACAAAAGCAGGCAAAACACCCCGGGCCGCAACGGCCCGGGGAACCAGGAGGACAACCATGAAACCCAGGTACAAAAAATCGCTGTATCTGTTGGTAGCGGTAGCGGTGGTGACAGGGACTGCGGTCGCGGACGAAACGGAGAGCGTCTTCCAATGGAATACCGTCTTCAACAACAACGACCTGATGCCTTTTGCACAGGGACGAACGTTCAACAGCTACAACCCGCCCTCCGTCAACACGAAGGGCATGGTCGTGGTGCGCGCCCGCAGCCGCGGCGGACCGCCGCTCGGGCCCGCGACGCACGGCATCTACATGCGCGACATGGGGCAGGCAGACAGCACGATCGAAAGGATTCTGGACAGGACGACGCTCGTTCCCGGGCCGAACAACCTCGGATCGACGTTCGTCGAGACGCCGTCGTTCCCGCGCATCGACATGCACACGGAGCACGATCGCGACACGCGGCAATCACCAGCCGGTGTGGCGGTACTTCGACGGACGACTGCCGAGACCCGCGCCGGCACGACCGGCATCTACAGCAACCCGCATGACGGAGAGCTCATCACGGGCGGCGCGAAGCTCGGCCACGTTGCAGGATTCGGGTTTTTCGGTGTGCCGGAGCAAAACAACGTCGCATTCGAAGTGTTCCCGGGCGCGCCTTCCGTCACGAACGGCAACATCATCGCGTTCAAGGGCAATTACACGGGTGACGGCAAGGAAAAGACCGGCGTCTACTACCGGAACCTGTCACCGGGGCAACACGGCGGTGACGATCCGTCGATACTGATCGCCAACACCGACACCGTGATTCCCGGCACGAACACGTTCTTCGGCTCGACCGCACCGCCGAACGCCGCGGATCACAAGGTGGTGTTTGCCGGTTTCGACGACGAACTGAACCCGGCGAAAGGCGGCATCTACCTGGCGCCTCTCAAATACGCGCCGAAACTCACCACGCTCGTCAGCATCGGCCAGCGAGTACCGGGTGACACGACCAAGGCCCGGTTCAACGCAATGGGCGAAGGCATCGCCTTCGATGGCCGTTACGTCGGCTTCTGGGGTGCCTGGGGCAACGAGAGCCGCGAGATCAGGCTTTACTGCCCGACGGAGGGCAACAAGGATCGTATAGCCTACTGCAACCAGGCGCTGGTCTGCGAGGGTGCGGTTGATCCGATCGGCGACCCCGGCAGCACCTGCGACGAAACCGGTTGCTACCAGCTTCGTGACGTTCCGGTCAACCAGGGCATCTTCGTCCACGACACGCGGACGAAGCGGACGCACCTGCTGGCGAAAACCGGGGAGGATTTCGATGACTTCCTGTTCTGGAACTACGCGGGCAAGGCACCCTGCACGGGCGGTGGCCACCACGGTGACAGCGAGGAAGGCGGCGAAGAGGACGGCGAATCCGTGCGCTGGCGTTCGTCGGCCTATCTCGCGGTATCGTCGGGCATCCGCGCGACCTTCAGGAGCGCTTTCAAGGCGCGCACGGCCGACGTCGTCGGCATCTACCTGCGCGAAGGGCCCGGGCGGTCACCGTTCCTGACGGTTGCCGATACGACCATGGCCGGCCAGCTGCTCGATCCCGAAGCGCCGCTCGACTCGACGATCGTCGAGGTCGGCATCGAGCGCGAAGGACTGCGTGGCGACTGGCTTGCCATCAACGCCAAGATGGGCGTCGAAGGCGGGGAAGAAGAGGACGACATGGCCGGCATCTACATTACCGAGCTGGATCCGCGCACCTGTTGCCGGGCGCCGGCCGCGAACTAGGTGCTCCATGGGCAGGAGCCACTGCGAAGCGGCTCCTGGAGCACGACAAATCGTAAGGAAAACGATTTGTGGCACGTGAGTGCCGCCCGGGCGGGGCGCAGGAAGCGCTCCGCCCTTTTTTCCAAAGGGTTACAGCGCGGTCGTGCCTGCGATGCGCGCAATCACCGGGGCAATGCGGTTCTTGCGCGGCTCGAATTCGGCGTCGTCGAAATCGGCATCGACGGTGATGCGCTGCAGGCGCAGCACCGCGGTGTTCGTGCCGCCGACGTACTTGTTTTCGCGGTGATGCACGAGGACGCCGTCGACCATCGAGTAGTCGGAATACTCCGTCACGAACTGCATCGCGGTGCCGTTCATCGAGAGCTGGCCCACGACCTTGGCGATGTGCCAGGTGTCCGTGCTGACCACGTAGTCGGCCTGCAGGCCGTGTTCCCGGAGCGTCAGGATCACGTAGCCATCGCTAGTCGAAAGTTCCAGGGCATCGCGCTTGTCGCGCAACGTCAACGGTGAGTACAGGCGCATGAGCTGCAGCCGCATCGCGCTGGTCTGCATGGCGGTCGCGGCGGCGGGCTCGCGGTCGCCGAAGATCGCGTAGCCCGAGTCGCCGTTCAGGACGCGCGTCTCCTGCTTGTCCGGGTAGATGAGCTCGACCTTGAGTTGTTCTGGCAGGCGCACGCTGCGCTTGTCGCTGGCCTGCTGGTTCCGGGTCAGCGCGAGCAGATCCCATTCCTGGACCATGCTGTCGAGCTTCTGCAGGTTCTCCTCGCCGCCGTAGGCCGCGATCATCCGTTCCAGTGCTTCGGACAGCGCGTCGGACTGGCTGCTCGCCGGCGCCGCGGCCATGAGCGCGAGAACGATCGTTATCAACCGGAACTGCATGCCTGCCTTTACCCCTGGATTACCCGTGCCGCCGGTGCATCAGTGCAGCGTCCGCCCGGTGCCGATCTCGGCCGGGGCTTCCGCTTCCTGTTTCGCTTCCTTCCGTGCCTTGTCCGTTGCCGCCTCGGCAGCCGGCGGCTCGGCTTCGACGCGCTCGCCGCCAGCGGGCCGCTCGTCCGGCGCGAAGTCGCGCGGCGCCGGAGCTTCCTGCTTTTCTTCGGCGATGGACTCGAGAATCGCTTTCGGTGCGAACGACAGCTTGACGTCGACGGCCTCGCGGTCGCACAGGGAATCGGCGCCGCTCGACATGTGTTCGTACAGGTCGCGGTACTCGCGGCCGATGGCCCGGAAGTGCTCCGCCGTCTGGCCGAAATGCCGCGTGACCTGGCGCCGGTAATCCTCGAATTCCTGCCGCACCTCGTCCGCCCTGGCAGAGTCGCCGCGCGTGCGCAGCTGTGCAAGCCAGTATCCCAGGCCGGTGCCCGCAGCCAGGAGACCGATGGCGCCCAATACGATCAGTACCGTTTCACTCATGGATTGCCCTCCGCGATGTGCTCCCCGATGGTAATGAATGTAGGTAGACAATGCTATTTCATCGCCGTGACGCTTGTGGGAGCATCGGTCGGTCAAGGAAAAACAGGGGAGTCATCATGGGATTTGCACTATCGGACATGACGCTGACGAGTTCCGCCTTCAAGAACGGCGGGCCGATCCCGACACGGCACACCGGCGAAGGCGCCGACGTCTCGCCCGCGCTTTCCTGGAGCAAGGCGCCGGCGGGCACGCGCTCTTTCGCATTGATCTGCCACGACCCGGACGCCCCGCTGGTATCCCCCGGCACCTACGGCTTCGTTCACTGGGTCCTGTACGGGATCCCGGGCTCCGCCACCGGCCTGCCGGAAGGCTGCGGTGACTACGTGCAGGGCGTCAACAACTTCGGCAACGCCGGCTACGGCGGGCCGATGCCCCCCGAGGGCCACGGCACCCACCACTATTTCTTCTGGCTGCTCGCGCTCGATGCGGAGCCGAAACTCGATGCCGGCCTGACGATGTGGGAGTTGCTGGAGAAGATCGAGCCGAGTGTCATCGGCATGAACCGCCTGGTGGGCACGTACTCGAGGTCGTAAAAGGGCACCAGCAGCGCCCGGCCCCGGGAAGGAAGGTGCCGGACGCTGCCGATGCGTCGGGGGTGCTCAGGAAGCTTTGCCCAGTTTCCGGGTGACCTCGTCGAGCAAAGCGGCGACCTCGCGCTGCCGGCCTTCGTCGGCCAGCGGGCGGTCCGGCCGCTGCGGCGCGTTCTTCGCCTTCAGCAACGCCGTCTTTGCCGCCGCGTACTCCTTCTGTTCGAGCAGGAACTCGCCGTAGAAGTAGTTCGGGTCGATGCCGTCCGGGTTCTGCTGCACGGCCTTCTCCAGGTAGGTGCGGGCGAGGTCCTTGTCACCGAAGCCGATCATCCCGCCCGGGACTTTCGCATAGAGTGTGCCGAGACTCGTGTACACGGAGCCGTCGAGCACCGTCGGGTCCAGCGCCTCCGCCTGCATCAGCACCTCGCGGGCTTCCTTCGCCAGCGACATGGCGCCGAACGGTCCTTTCACGCCGGCGTACGTGCTGGCGACGATGCCCTGCCACACCAGCGCTTCGGCGCGCCCGGGATTCGCGGCAGCAAAATCCCGCGCGTCCTCGAGCAGCGCTTCGAACGCGTCTTTCTGCACGCCGCCGGTTGCCTTGTAATTGGCTTCCGCCCAGCGGTGCTGGATGTCGTGCAGCGTGGCGTCGAAATCGTCGGCGCGTGCCGTTCCGGCCGCCAGGACGGAAAGGCCTGCCACCAGCAGGGCCGAAATGGCGTGGCGCAGCGTCCGTGCGCCGAAGAAACGGGTCGTCATCATCCTTTCACTCCATGAGAAATTGTCTGTGGTTCGCTGTCGGCTGCCGAGCGGTCCAGCAATCGGGCCTGTTTCTGCAGGGACCGGTCCACCAGTCCCGGCAACAGCGCGTTGATCTTGACGAACAGCCGCTCGGGCCAGCCGATGAACCGCTCGCGTTTCGTGTTCGTGATCGCGTGCACGATGTGTCTCGCCACCGCGGTCGAATCGTCCGTCCTGACGCCGGTCAATTCGTTCACCTCGCGCATCAGGGAATCGTTCATATCGGTATCGGTACTGCGCGGGGCCACGTACAGGACTTTCACGGCACTGCCCTGCAATTCGCGGCGCAGCGCCTCGCTGAAGCCGTGCATGCCGAACTTGCTGCTGCAATACGCGACCTGTCCCGGCATGCCGATGGAGCCGACGATCGAACCGACGTTGAGCACGACCGCCTTCTCGCGCTGCCGCAGCAGCGGCAGGAGACTTTGCGTCAGCAGCATCGGTGCGAGCAGGTTGGTATTGATCACGGCCTCGAGATCGCGGTCCGACTGCCTGTCCAGCAGGTCGAAGTGATTGACGCCGGCGTTGTTCACCAGGACGTCGATGCCACCGGGGAAGGCCTGGGCCGCGGCCACCAGGCGTTGCCGCCCGTCGGTGGTTGCGAGGTCCGCGGCGACCGTCTCGACCCGCGACCCGAATTCCCGCAGCGTATCGCGAAGACGGTTGAGCCGCTTCTCGTCCCTGGCGGTGAGCAGCAGGTTGGCGCCCCGGGTCGCGAGCAGCGCGGCGGTCTGCAGGCCGATACCGCCGGTGGCGCCCGTGAGCAGTACGTTCGATTCGAGGTCCTTCATGCCACCCGCCTCAGGTCGTCGCGCTGTGTCGCCGAGCGCCTGTCGGGCAGCTCGCGGAACAGGTTGGCGTAGAGATAGAAGAAGCGTTTCGCGCAGTGCGTGATCGTCGCGTGGTCCTTCGGATCGTCGAAACGATTCATGAGACCCTCGAGGAACTGGACGTGCTCCTGGTCGATACTGCCGTGCGACAGCAGGTAGCTGAATGCTGCCTGCGGCAGGTCGAGCGCAGTCTGGAGGGTGTTTGCCGCCTGGGTCGCCAGCGCGACGCTGGTGCCCTCGAGCACGTACACCATGCCGAAGAACCCGACCGGGTCGCGGCGCTGGATCGTATCCCATGCATAGCTCACCATGAACTCGGTCGCCCGCGACGGCCGGCCGTTGCGAATGCGTTCCGCGTCGGCACCGCAGGCGCGAATGTCGTTGAGGATCCAGTTCTCATGGCCGTACTCGTCCTCGATGTAGTGCGCGACGGCGGCGCGCAGCCACTCGCGGTCGTCCGCCAGGCGGCTGCCGCAGGCCATCAGCAAGGGCACCGTCTCCCTGACGTGGAAATAGGCTTCCTTGAGAAACGCGACGTACTGGGCCAGCGAAATTTCGCCGCGCAGCGCGTCGGCGATGATGGGTGACGAAAACAGATAGTCGCGCTCCGTAGCGACCGCGTCTCCCAGCGATTCAAACAGTTTCATGAGTCGTCCTTTTTTCATTGATGAAGCGATGCCGGCACGGGTTGCCCGGCCCGGCGGCGGACCACGGGTCGAGCGGCACGATGTAGCGCAGGGCGATCGCCTCGCGCCGCAGCTTCCCGGTCGGGGTGAGCAGCCCGTTGGCCGCGGAAAACGGCTCATCGGCGATGATGAAATCGGCCACGCGGGCGTAATCGGGCAGGTTGCGGTTCGCGTCCAGGATCGCGTCCGCGACCGCCCCGGGACTCACCGACGCATCGGCCGGGCAGACGACGGCCGTGTTGAAGGGCTGCGCTTCGCCGAACACGCACGCCTGTGCAATCTCCGCCCGGTGCAGGAGTTCGGCTTCGGGCCATTCCGGCGACACGTTGCGGCCGAAGCTCGTGATGAATACGTTTTTCCTGCGCCCGGTGACGTACAGGAAGCCGTCGTCGTCGAGGTAGCCGAGATCGCCGGTCGCAATGGCCGGGCCAGCGCTCTTCCTGTCCCCCAGGTAGCCGAGCATGGCCTGGTTTTCGACCAGGATCTCGCCGTCCGGGGCGATGTTCACCGACACGCCGTCCAGCGGCTTGCCGACGCTCCCCGGGCGCGCCGCGCCGGGCCGATTGAGCGCCACGACCGAGGCGCACTCGGACAGCCCGTAGCCCTGGAACGCCGGGATGCCCGCGGCCGCCGCCTCGAGCAGGTCCGACTCGGCGACGCGTGCGCCGCCCACGGCGACGAACCTGAGCGAGGATGTGCCGCCATCCGCTGCGGCCGCGGCAGTCAGTTCGCGCAGCAATTGCGGCTGCAGGATCAGGCTCTCCGCGGCGACGGCATCGATCATGCGTTTGAAACGGGCGACGTCGAGACGGCTGGAACCGTACAGGCCGAGCGCACCCAGCGAGGGCACGTGCACCGTCGTGCCGAGCATCAGCGGTACGTATACCCCGGCGATGTTCTCGAGCAGCGTGGCCAGCGGCATGACGCAGAGGTGATGCGCGATGCCGATACCGGCGAACGTCTTACCGAGGCGCAGCGCCACCTGGTCGATCGTGTCCGCCGACAGGCACACGCCCCTGGGCTGCCCGGTGCTGCCCGACGTGAACGTGATCTTGGCGGCAGCGGCCGCGCTCGGGTCGTCGTCGAGGGCGGCGCGGCGTTGCAGCAGGCGCAGGTTGCCGTCGTCGCCGCCCGCGGGCGCGAATGCGCCGCCGTGCGGAAACCGCTCGTGCGTCGCGCGGTCGAGTATCAGCGTGTCGAGCGAACTCGCCTCGATGACGTGGCTGAGCTGCGTTTTACTGAAGTACGGCGGCAACGGCACGAGCGTCATGCCGCTCTGCAGCGCCGCGAGGTCCGCGATGACCCAGTCGATACCGTTGTCCGCGAGCAGCCCGGCGCTGCGGCAGCCCTGTGCCCGCAGAGCAGCCGCGAAGCGGTCGATCTGCTGCAGCAGTTCCGCGAAGCCGAGTTCGCCGTGGCTGTCCGAAAGTGCCGTCCGGTCGGGCGTCGCATGCGCGCGCATGCGCAGCGCCGTGATGATTGCGGACATACTCAGGAGGCCTTTGCGGCGGCCGGCGACCCGGCACACCAGCGGCCCTGCGGATCATCCAGTTTGCCGAGGATGACGACGGGGTCGAAGTCGTAGTAGCGGCCCCACCGGTTGCCGCTGTTCCGGACCCGGGCCGCATCGGCCCTGGCGACCGGCAGTCCCAGGAAGCCGACCCGCGCGAGCAATGCCCTGATCCTGTCGGTGCCCGTGAAGCAGACCCAGTCGTAGCCGTTGTCGACGAGGAACGGCACGAGATCGCGAAAGAAGCTCGTGACGATGTCGCGGTCGTCGACCACGAACTGGCCGACCTCGGCGATACGGTCCCTGCCGACGGCGCTGCCGTTCGCAGCGGCGATGACCGACTCGACCGGGGTATCCAGGTAACTCTCGAGAAACAGCGGTTCGCCGGCCGCGCAACGTATGCCGATCACGCCGGTCGCTCCGCTCCTGTGGCGGTAACAGGCGAACCGCGGCATGAAGCCCTCGATGCAGGCGTCGAAATGCATCCCGAAACCAGAGCGAATGCGTGCCTCGAGGGCGGCGCGTTCCCCGGACGCGGGTTCGACGATCGTGAACGTGTTGCATCCAGGCGTTATGCATCCCTGCAATAGCGGCATGGCCGGCGCCGTCAATTCCGTTTGCTGCATGTCTGCTCTCTCCGGGTCTGTGCGCGGCCAATTGCCGCGTTCGAGCCCGTTAGAGGAGCAGCGCTCCAAAATCCTTCGGCCGGATCGAAAATGACGGATACCATGGCAGCGAAGGATTTTTGGCGAATCCGACTCTAATGTGCTGAATACGCCGCCAGGGAATCGCAGCTTGAGCCAGGAACTACCCCAGATCGAGCAGGACCGGTTGCTTGCCCGCCGCGTGGCGGACGGTGACCAGGGGGCGTTCGACGAATTCTTCAGGGAGTATTTCCCGCGCCTGTTCCGCTTCACGCTGACGCGCGCCGACAACGACCCCGAGTTCGCCGAGGAAGTCGTGCAGCGCACGATGTGCATCGTCGTGCGGAAGATGGGCAGTTACCGCGGCGAGGCGCTGCTGTTCACCTGGCTGTGCCAGATCTGCCGCAACGAGATGCACGCGGTGTACCGCCAGCGCGGCGAGGAATTCCGCGCCGACCTGCCGATCGAGGACCACCCGGCGGTGCAGGCCGCGCTCGAGTCCATCGGCGGCGACGATTTCCATCCGGAGTCGGTGCAGCGGCGTGACGAGATCGTCGGCTTCGTGCGGACGACTCTGGAGCACCTGCCGGCGAAGTACGCGATTGCGCTGGAGATGAAATACATCCACGGCAACAGCGTGGCCGAGATCGCGGCGCGTCTCGGCGTCGGCGAGAAAGCGGCGGAGTCCGTCCTGAGCCGCGCGCGCAGCGCGTTCAAGGAAGGTTTCCGCTCACTTTGGGATTTTGAACCGGGTTTCGTCGTCGACTGAACGGCGCCCGGCACGACAACAGCGCAATGCGCGAGAAGGCAACATGAACGACAACACGAGCGAACCTGGTTCGCAGGACCGCGACGACGAGACGATGGAGCGATTGCTGCGTCTCGCCGGCCCGCGTGCGCGGATACCCGGGGACATCGAGGCGCGCGTCTACGAGCGCGTGCATCGCGAGTGGCAGGCCGCATCGCAGCCGCCCGATGGCGCGCGTGTGTACCGGCACGTCCGCCGCGAATGGCAGAAGGACACGACGCGGCGGCGGGTCCTGCGCTGGGCGCTGCCGGTCGCGCTGGCGGCGTCGCTCGTGCTTGCCGTGACGCTGGTGCTGCAGCCGCCGCCGGCGGCGCCGGGCAGGGTGGCGATCGGCAACGTTGCGAGAGTGGTCGATGCCGCCGCAGCGGGCGAATTGCCCGCGGCCGGCCAGCCGGTCTACGCGGGTGACGTGCTGGCGACCGGCAACGGGCAGAAGCTCAGTGTCGTCATCAACGGTGCCGCGTCGTTGCGCCTCGACGAGAACACGACGCTCGCGGCCGTGGCCAGGGACGAGTTCCGGCTCGAGTCCGGCCGCGTCTATGCCGACACCGGCGATTTCATGTACCGGGACCACGGCCTGGTCGTGCATACGCCGCTGGGAACGGCCACCGACGTCGGCACACAGTTTTCCGTGCAGGTGGCCGCGGAGCGCCTGGACGTGGCCGTGAGAGAGGGCCGGGTCGACGTCAGCCGCGGTGCGGACGAGTTCGTCGCCGTGGCCGGCGAGCGGCTGCGGCTGCACGGAGACGACACCGCGCAAATGGACACGATTGCGCCGCACGATCCCTACTGGGACTGGACGGCCGCGCTCGCGCCCGTCTTCGACATCGAGAACAAGTCGCTGCTCGACTTCCTGCGCTGGGCGGCGCGCGAGACCGGCCGTGAGCTGGTCTTCGAGGACAACGAGCTGCGCATGTCCGCGATGCGGACCGACCTGCACGGCTCGGTGGCGGACTTCGAGCCGCTGGAAGCGGTGGCGTCGGTGCTCGCGACGACGAACTTCCGCTACCGCCTGGAGGCCGACAGGATCGTCATCGGGCGCTGACGCGCGTTGGCACACCCGCATGCTTGCACTAAGATCGCGGCATGCGGTCTGCAACTTCCTGCCTCGCGGCGCTGGCCTTCGTGCTGCTCTTCCGGCTCGCCGCGGCGGACACGACCTGGCAGGGCAGGACCCTCTCCGATTACCTCGACTTCCTGAATGGCCGGGGCGCCAGGATCATCTACACGAGCGACCTGGTCGCCGCCGACCTGCTGCTGCCGGGCGAACCGTCCGGCGAGGCTTCCGCGGCCGCAATCGCCGGCCTGCTGCAGCCTTTCGGGCTCACGGTGGCCCCCGGACCCGCCGACAGCCTGCTGGTGGTGCGGCTGCCGGAGGCCGTCGCGGCCGCCGCAGTGCCGGTCGCCACCGAGGATGTGGCTATTCCCGAGATCGTCGTGACCTCGAGCCTGCACCGCCTCGATTTCCTGCAGCCGGTCACCCGCACCCGCCTCGACCGGGAACTGGCGACGCGGATCCCGACCACCGCGGAAGAGGCCGTGCGCCTTACCAACCGGCTGTCGGGCACCGCGAGCAACGGCGTTTCGTCCCGCAACCACATCCGCGGCGGCGAGGCGAACGAGGTGCTGTTCGTGCTCGACGGCCTGCGGCTCTACGAGCCCTACCACCTCAAGGACTTCCAGGCGATCGCGACCATCGTCAACTCGGCTGCGATCGGCGGCATGGATTTCTATACCGGCGCCTATCCCGCGCATTACGGCGACAGGATGAGCGGCGTGCTGGACATCGAGCTGCGCGAGCCGGAAGAGCCCATGGAGACGGAGCTGGCGCTGAGTTTCTTCAACGCCTCGATCCTCTCGCTCGGCACGTTCGGAGACGCGCAGCGCGGCGACTGGCTGCTGTCGGCGCGGCGCGGCAATCTCGACCTCATCGTCGATGTCATCGATCCCGATCGCGGCAGTCCCGACTACCGCGACTTCCTGGGCCGCGTCGGCTGGGAGTTCGGGCCGCGCGCCGCGGTCAGCGCCAACTTCCTGGTGTCGGACGACAAGCTCGGGCTGGTGGACGCCGACAGGGGCGAGCGCGCCGCCGCCCAGTACCGGAACCAGGTCGCCTGGCTGAACTGGGACGCCGAGTGGAGCGACGCGCTGAGCAGCGAGACGATCGCGGCCATCAGCGACATTTCGAACAGCCGCAGCGGCGACCTGGACCTGCCCGGCATCGTCTCGGGATCGCTGGACGAAGTACGCAATTTTCGCGCGCTGGAGTTTCGCCAGGACTGGCGCTGGGTGATGTCGCCGAACCGCATGCTGCGTTTCGGCATCGACATCAAGGACCTCGATGCCGAGTACCGCCTGGTGTCCTCGAAGACGGTTGAGCCGCCGTTCGACGGCATTCTCGGCAACCGCCCGTTCACGGCCTACGACTTCGACCTGGACCCGGCGGGTGCCCAGTACGCGGCCTACACGGAACTGCGCTGGCGATTCTCGGAGGCGTGGACGGTCGATGTCGGGCTGCGCTGGGACCAGCAGAATTACACGACCGCCGAAGACGACAAGCAGTACAGCCCGCGCGCCGGAATCCTCTACATCCCCGGCGAGAACACGGAGATCCGCTTCGGCTGGGGCCAGTACTACCAGGCGCAGGAGATCAACGAGCTGCAGCTCAGCGACGGCATGGCCGGTTTCTTCCCGGCGCAGCACGCCGAGCACTTCGTGCTGAACCTGCAGCATGCGTTCGGCGCGGGGCTGCAGGCGGGTTTCTCGGCCTACAGGAAGAGCTTCAGGACCCTGCGGCCGCGCTTCGAGAACAGTTTCAACACGCTGACGCTGCTGCCGGAACTGCAGTTCGACCGCATCATGGTCGATGCATCGGGCGCGGAGGCGATCGGCGCCGAAGTCACGCTCAGCCAGGGGTCGGCAGAGGAGGACGTGCTGTGGTGGCTGAGCTACGCCTGGTCCGAGGTCGAGGATGCGACCCCCGACGGCGACGTCAAGCGCAGCTGGGACCAGACGCACACCGTCAAGGGCGGCATGAGCTGGCGCTGGGGGCCGTGGAATTTCAGTGCGGCGGGCGAGGTTCACACGGGCTGGCCGAAGACCGTGATGAGCGGCGAGACGGTCGCCGCGCCGGACGGCAGCACAGCCCTCGTGCTCGACGTGGCCCCCCGCAACGACGCCCGCTACTCCGTTTTTCATGGCATCGACGTTCGCATCAGCCGCGAATTCGACGTGGCCCGCGGCGACCTGACCGCGTTCCTCGAGGTCACCAACCTGTATGATCGGGCCAATCCCTGCTGCATCGAGTACTCGTTGCTGCCGGACGGTTCGCTGGCGAGCGCCGAATCGAACTGGCTGCCGCTCGTCCCGTCACTCGGCGCCGTCTGGCGATTCTGACTCAAAAAGGAAGAGACTCATGTTGATCAAGTTCAAAACCACCGCCGCTTATCCCGATATCACGATGTTCGGCGAGATCGCGCTGCGACTGCTCAAGATGATGGGGCGCAGCGGCAAGGTGCCGAGCGCCATCGGCGCGGACGACATACCGGCGGCGCTGGCGGCGCTGCAGAAGGGCGTGGCGGACGCGGACGCCGCTCTCGAGGACCAGCCCCCGCACGAAGAGGAAGAAGGCGAGGAGCGGCGCGTGAGCATGCACAATCGCGCGCTGCCGCTCATCGAGATGCTGGAGGCTGCCGCGCGAGAAGACGTCCCGGTAATGTGGGAGTAAGGAAACGCGGGGCGAGAAAAACGAACCGCGGGCGGCGCTGGCTCGTCCGCCTCGCCATCGCGGTCGCCGCCCTGTTCGCGCTCGGCGTTGCCCTGACGCTGCCGCTGCGATGGTTCGACCCGCCCACGACCGCGTTCATGCTCGGTGACGACAGCGGACGCGACCCGCTGCTGCACGAATGGCAGGACTGGGAGCAGCTGGGTACGGCGGCGGCCCTCGCGGTCGTTGCCGCCGAGGACCAGCGCTTCGGCGACCACTTCGGCCTCGATCTCGCCTCGATCCGTGACTCCATCGAGCAGGCGCAGGACGGCGGCAGGCTGCGCGGGGCTTCGACCCTCTCCCAGCAGGTCGCGAAGAACCTGTACCTGTGGCCGGGCCGCAGTTTCGTCCGCAAGGGCCTCGAGGCCTGGTTCACGCTGCTGCTCGAAGCGTGCCTGAGCAAGCAGCGGATTCTCGAGATCTACCTGAACGTCGCCGAGTTCGGCCCGGGTATCTATGGCGTCGGGGCGGCGAGCCGGCATTATTTCGGCAAGCCTCCGTCGCGCCTGTACGACGCCGAGGCCGCGTTGCTGGCCGCAGTCCTGCCCAACCCGAAGCAGTTGCGCGTCGACCAGCCGTCCGCCTACGTGCAGGCGCGGCAGGACTGGATACTGGGCCAGATGCAGCGCCTGCGGCGGGAAGGCTGGCTGGCCGGCAACCTGTAGGGCTGACCGGCGCTCCTGTAGGAGCGGTTCTCGAACCGCGAATGGTTCGGGGCTGACCTCGATCGCGGGCCCAGGCCCGCTCCTACACAGGTTAGCCGTTCGCCGCGGGCCGGTTCGCGGGCCCAGGCCCGCTCCTACAGGGCACTACGAAGCACCTGTAGGAGCGGTTCTCGAACCGCGAATGGTTCGGGGCCGACCTCGATCGCGGGCCCAGGCCCGCTCCTACAGGTTAGCCGTTCGCCGCGGGCCGGTTCGCGGGCCCAGGCCCGCTCCTACGGGGCACTACGAGGCACCTGTAGGAGCGGTTCTCGAACCGCGATTGATCTAGGCAGCGCCGCTCACGGGTTCCGCCAACGCGCGGTGCTCTTCGTGTTCGCTGACCCGCGTCCACGCGAGCGCGGACAGTGCGACGGCGATCGCCGAGATCAGGAAGATCACGTCTTTATCCGCAGCACGGCTGATGGCGAGCGCGACGCCGAGACTGACGGTCAGCTGCGGCAGCACGACCGACAGGTTGAAGAGCCCCATGTAGAGGCCCATCTGGTCGCTCTCCACCTTCTGCGACATGATCGCGAACGGCAGGCTCACGATCGACGCCCAGCCGACGCCGACGAGCGCGATCAGCACATAGACCGTCAGCTGCGACTCGCCGACCAGGTACAGCGCGAAATAGCCCGCGGCCATGATCGCGAGCGCCCCGGTGTGCGTCGCGACACGCCCGATGCGGGCGCTGAGCGGTTGCAGCACGAACAGCGGCAGTAGCGCGCCGGCCGCGTTGAGTATCAGGAAGCTGAATGACACGGAGCGGCCGGCGTCGATGTCGCTCAGCAAGGGGAACTGCTGCTGCACGAACACGATCATGTACACGAAGGTCGTGTGAATGCCGATCCAGCTGAACGAGTGCGCGGCCAGCACCTTGCGGAACTGCAGGTGGTCGCCGTCGGCGCCATCGGCCGCCGGCTTCGCGAGCAGGGTCCGGGCGACGAGTACCAGCGTCAGGATTCCGCAGGCGATCTCCGCGTAGAAGTGATCGGTCTCGACACCGGCGAGGCGCAGCGTCATCGCGTACGCATCGTAAAGCAGGAAACCCCAGAGCGGCTGGATGCTGAGCGCGAGTTCGCGCAGCGAGCGCTTCTCGCGCGGACGCGTCTCCGCTTCGACGACGAGTTCCTTCGGCTCCTCGATGAACAGCGGCGGCAGCACCGAGAACAGCAGCACGACCAGCGCGCTCGCATAGATGAGTACGTAGTTGTCGAAGATCGCGGCGATTGCGTAACCGGCGACGCCGACGGTCCCCGAGATGGTCTGCATCCACGTGAAGCCGCGCGTGCGCTCGTCGCCTTCCGGCGTGACGTCCGCGATGATGGCGCGGGTCGGGTTGAAGCTGACGTTGACCGCGAAATCGAGCGACAGCGCGACGATGAGGGCGATGCCCACGATCGACTCGATGCCGAGGGCCGACGAGATGACGCCGATCTGCGGCAGCGCGAGCAGCGACAGCGCCGCGACGACGCCGCCGATCAGGATGAAGGGGCGCCGGCGGCCGTTCCAGAACCACACCTTGTCGGAGATGAAGCCGACGATGACCTGGCCGAAAATACCGGCCAGCGGGCCCGCCGCCCAGACGAAGCCGATGTCGTGGACGTCGAGTCCGTACTGCGTGGTGAGGATCCAGCTCAACGCCGACAGCTGGGCGACCAGCGCGAGTCCCATCGCCGTCGACGGCAGGCTCAGCGTGGCAAAGAAAAGCTTGTTGCGCTCGCGCTGGAAGTTGCGCACGGAACCCCCCGGGTCTTTCTTTTAATCGCAACGGGAGTATCTCCGCGGGGCACGCGCCGTTGCAAAGCTATGCAATCGTATTCATCGTGGCAGAATGCCCTTCCTGCATCGACCTGCCGTGTACGGAGCACCAGAGATGATCAACGTTCGCAAGGCTTTCCGGCATGTGCCGGACCAATCGTGTTCTGGTTTACCGGCGCGACCGGGCGGTTCGTATCTGCGGGTCGTTGCCGCGGTTTGCCTGGTTGCATCAGCCAGCGTGGCGTCCGGGGAAGAGTGGGGCTCCCTGCAGCTCCTGGGCCGCGAGATCCCGGCCGGCACCAGCCAGCGCTTCGCGTTCGTCCCCGACCGGTCGTTCGAGGCGTCCTACCTGAACATGCCCGTGTTCGTGGCCAGGGGTGCGGCGCCGGGGCCGACGCTCTGTCTCACGGCGGGCGTGCACGGCGACGAACTGAACGGCGTCGAAATCGCGCGGCGTGCTTTTGCGAATGTCGATGCCGCAGCGCTGCGCGGCACGGTCATCGCGTTACCCGCGATCAACGCGGAGGGCGTGCGCACCGGCAGCCGCTTCCTGTCCGACCGCCGCGATCTCAACCGGGAATTCCCGGGCAGCGCTGGCGGCAGCGTGGCGCGGCTGATCGCGTACCGGGTTTTCGGGGGCGTGCTGACTCACTGCGATGCCCTCGTCGACCTGCACACGGCGTCGAATAACCGTGCCAACCTGCCCCAGATTCGTGCCGACATCTCCGACCCCGCGATCAGGGAGCTCGCCATCCATTTCGGTACCGGCATCGTTATCGCGGGCCAGGGGCCCGACGGCGCCCTGCGCCGCGAAGCGGCAAAAGCGGGCATCCCGGCGATCATCTACGAGGCCGGCGCACCGCATCGCTTCGAGGAACAGGAGATCGCCCGCGGTACCGCCGGCATCGAGAGTGTCATGGCCTACCTCGGCATGACGGACCAGCCGCAAAGGGAGATCCCCGAATCGAGGGTCTACGAACGCTCGCGCTGGGTGCGCGTAGCGATGGGCGAAGGTGGCTTCTTCTTTCCGCAGGCCGGTCTCGGCGCGGCCGTGAAAAAGGGGGACACACTCGGCAGGATCGTGGATCCGCTGACCGACGAGTCGCACACGGTCGTGTCGACGGTGGATGGCGAGGTCATCGGCATTGCATTCTCGCGTCCGGTGCTTTCCGGGTATGCGCTCTACCACATCGCGTGGCACACGGCGGAGTGAACCGGGTCAGGCGGCCGCCACGATCGTCCAGATGCCGATGATGATGAATCCCGCGCCGGCGACGTACGACAGGTAACGGGGATCCACGTACTGCGAGATGACGGAACCGGCGGCCACCGCGATAAGCGACGAGAGGATCAGCGCGAGCGAGGCGCCCACGAACACGGTGACGAGACTGACCGAGGGCTTGCTCGCGAAGAGGACGGTCGCGAGCTGCGTCTTGTCACCCAGTTCGGCCAGGAATACAGTGCCGAAGACGACGAATAGAACTTTCAGGTCCATTAACGAAGGTGCTCCTGGTGGCTCGCGGCGGAACTGACAAGTCTAATCTCAAGCGCCGGCTGGCGACAGCCGTTCCCGGGCTGGCGGAAGCCGACGACGCGGTGCTCGACCGGCTGCTCGAGAAAGCCCAGGTCGTAAAGCTCAGCCACGACCGCTTCGTGTTTCACGCCGGCGACCTTTGCCAGGCGTTCCTGGTGCTGCTCGACGGCGAGGTGCGGGTGCAGCTCACGGCGGCGAACGGCCGCGAGGTCACGCTGTATCGCATCGGCCCGGGCGGCTCGTGCATTCTCACGACGTCCTGCCTGCTGAGTGACGATCACTACCCCGCCGAGGCCATCGCGGAGTCCGACGTGGAAGCGCTCGCTATTCCCGCGTCCAGCTTCCAGTCCGCGCTGGAGA
Organism: uncultured Gammaproteobacteria bacterium; assembly: GCA_963712755.1. Lineage (GTDB taxonomy): Bacteria > Pseudomonadota > Gammaproteobacteria > Steroidobacterales > Woeseiaceae > UBA1847. Next base: position 64,416 of record CAVQIY010000008.1, read on the forward strand.
GTTCGCCGTGGTTCCGCCGTTTCGTCTTCGACGGCTTCTCCTCACGTCTCGCGAGCGTCATCCAGAAGATCGAACAGATCGCGTTCACGGGCATCGACGTCAGGCTGGCGGCGGTACTGCTCGAACTGGACAGGAAAGGCGTCGAGAAAATCACCCACCAGGACATCGCCGTGGAACTGGGCACGGCCCGCGAGGTCGTCTCGCGGCACCTCAAGCGCTTCGAAGGCGAAGGCTGGGTGCGGCTCGGCCGCGGCCAGGTGACGATCGTCGATCGGCCCCGGGTCGAGGCGCTGGCCCGCCCGCCGCTCGGTGACTGAGTCACTGACGCCGGGATTCTCCCGGCGCACAATCTAGACCGTATCCATAACCTCACATCGCGCGAACAAGGAGAATCATCATGGCATTCAAGAACGAAGGTACGGTTGATCGTGTACTGCGGGTCGTCGGCGGCGCTGCGCTGCTGAGCCTGGTCTTTGTCGGTCCCGAGACCCCCTGGGGCTGGATCGGCGTCGTACCGCTGGTAACCGGCCTGATCGGCAATTGCCCGGTCTACTCGCTGCTCGGCATCAGCACCTGTCCCGTGAAGCAGTAAACCGGCATCCCGGCCGGCGGCGCCTTCCTCCCGCCGGCCGCTTTTCTCCCGCCGCGGCCGGACGGCGCATCCGTATAACTACCTACCCGAAAATTTCCCCGATCCCGGAACCCTCTCTCGCGCAAACCCGTGTAACCGGGTGAGCGATTCCAAAAACCAGTCGTGCTTGGGCACATGAACGACGACAGCCGGGCTACCGGCGAAAGGATATTGAAATGAGCAGAGGGAATAGATACGCGCTGGTACCGGTGGTGCTGGCGATGGGGCTGTTTGCGTCACCGGCCGCGAACGCGTTTCCGGGTTGCGATGGCCTTTTCGCGGCAACCTATCCGAACTCCACGACCGAGAACCAGGGGGGCTGCCAGACGTGTCACCAGGCGCAGGGCGGCAACCTGAACGTCTACGGCCGCGACCTGCAGCGCAACGTCGACCCGAACGTGGGCCTGGTGTGCGCGAGCAGCGGCTTCGGCTTTGCGGCGCGAGCCGTGGAAGCCATCGACTCGGACGGCGAGGGTACGTCGAACCTCGACGAGATCGCTGCGAACACGCAGCCCGGATGGTGCGATACGCAGAACGCGGGCTGCAGCAATTCCGCCGGCACACCGCCGAACGTGCCCCTGGATCCGGCGCCGGCGAACAACCCGCCGGTTGCCGACGCGGGCGGGCCCTACTCCGGCGAAGCCGGCTCGACACTCATCCAGTTCGACGGTTCGGGATCGAGCGATCCCGACGGCGACGCACTGGCCTTCGAGTGGGAGTTCGGCGACGGCAGTACGGCGACCGGCATGATGCCGACCCATACCTATGCGGCTGCCGGCAACTTCGAAGTGAAACTGGTGGTGGATGACGGCCAGGCGCGGAGCGCCCAGTCCATCACGTCGGCGGCCATCTCCGCGCCGCCGGTGAACCTCGCGCCGGTTGCCAATCCGGGCGGCCCGTACGCGGCAGCGCCCGGCCAGGCGATCGTTTTCGACGGTTCGGCATCGGCCGACCCGAACGGCGATGTACTGACGTACCGCTGGAACTTCGGCGACGGCTCCGCCGGCAGTGGCGTCACACCGACGCACGCTTATGCCGCGGCCGGAACCTACACGGTTACCCTCACGGTCAGCGACGGCCAGCTCGACAGCAACCCGGCTGCGACGAGCGCGGAAATCGCCGTGCCGCCGGCCAACCGGGCGCCCACGGCGGACCCGGGCGGTCCCTACACCGGCGATACCGGCGTAGCGATCGGCTTCGACGGTACCGGGTCGAGCGACCCCGACGGGGATGCGCTGTCCTACCGCTGGAACTTCGGTGACGGTTCGACCGGCACCGGCGCGACACCGAGCCACGCCTACACGGCGGCAGGCCGGTACGAAGTCAGCCTGGTGGTCAGCGACGGTGCACTCGACAGCGCCGCGGCGGTCGCGGTGGTCGAAGTCGTGGACCTCGTCGCCGGCCAGCCCGATGGCAAGGCCCTGTACGACACGAACTGCGCCTTCTGCCACGCCGATCCCTGGGACGGCCCGGCCGTGGACGAGGCGCTGCCCGGACTCCGGCGCGTCGCCGGTGCGCGCAGCTGCAATATTGCCGGGTCGATATTCGGCACCAGCGTGTTCCCGAACGGTGTCCCCGCGATGCAGTTCCTGCAGGGCCTGACGGAAGCCGAGATCGAGATGATGGCCGAGTACCTGAACGGCCGCGACACCAGCGGCGAGCGGCGCTACGTCACCACCTGCGCCGGCTGCCACGGCAATGACGGCTCCGGCGGCCGGGTCGGCGAAGACGTGCACGGCGAATCGGCCGAAGAGACGTGGGAAGCCATCTACGACGAAGACGAGATGAACTACATGGCCTGCATGCCGCGATCGGATATCGAGGCGATCGCGGACTTCCTCGGCGGCCACGACGACGACTTCGACGACGACGGCATCAGGGACGACGACGACGATGACGACGACAACGACGGCATCAGGGACGACGACGATGACGACGACGACAACGACGGCCGCAGCGACGACGACGAACGTGAAGACGGCACGGATCCCCGTGACGACGACAGCGACGACGACGGCGTCAACGACGGCGACGAGTACGAAGACGGCACTGACCCGCGCGACCACGATTCCGACGACGACGGGCTCGACGACGGCGACGAACGCGATCGCGGCACCGACCCGAAGGACCCGGACACGGACGACGACGGCAAGTCGGACGGCGAAGAGGTCAACGTGCTCGGCACGAACCCGCTGGTTGCCGAGTCGACGAGTGCGGACGGCGGTTCCGGCGGTGGCGGCACGACAGGGCTGCCGTTGCTGCTGACGCTGCTGGTGCTGCTGCGCCGCAGGCTGTACCGGTAGTCGTGATTCCGGTGGGGGTGGGCCGCGTTGCGGTCCACCCCTTTTTTCGTTGTGGTGCCGGGAGGGAAGCTGCTAATTTAAGGTCTTTGTGGAATCGCGGGCCGAGGCCCGCTCCTACAGGGCTGAACGGCAAGCCTGTAGGAGCGGTTCTCGAACCGCGATTGGTGCGAGGTTGAGATCGATCGCGGGCCCAGGCCCGCTCCTAGCAGGGCTGAACGGTCAACCGCGAGGCTGTAGGAGCGGTTCTCGAACCGCGATTGGTGCGAGGTTGAGATCGATCGCGGGCCCAGGCCCGCTCCTACAGGGCTGAACGGCAAGCTGTAGGAGCGGTTCCCGAACCGCGACCCCGGGTTACGCATTGAAGATCAAACGCCAGCATTCCCTCGGTGTCGAGGAAGCCAGACGACGCATCGACCAGGTCGCCGAGGAACTCGGCGGCAAGCTGGGGTTGACCGCCGAGTGGGAGGGCGACCACATGCGCGTGCACGGCAAGGGCGTATCGGGCCGCATCCTCGTGTCCGACGAGACCGTCGAGGTTCACGTACACGTCGGCTTCGCGATGATGATGTTCCGCGAACCCATCCGCTCGGCGATCGAGGGCTCGATCGACGAGTACATCGCCTGATTCTCAGCGGGCGGCGGTCTTGCCGCCGGCGCGGCGGTACGTCGTGGCGAGAAAGCGTGCCGCGAGTTCGACGGCCGCGATGGTCCGCAGCGAGTAATAAATGTCGAAGGCGTGCTGGGCGCCAGGGAACTCGGCATAGCCGACCATGTGCTGCGAGTGCTCGCGCAGCCTGCGGGTGAATTCGCGCGCCTCGCGCACCGGCGTCAGGCTGTCGTGGTCGCCCTGCATGACGAGCCATGGAACTGACACGCGCCCGGTGTGGTCCATCGGCGACGCGGCATGGAATTTCTCGGGCTCGGTCTCGTAAAACGCCTTGAGGACGTGCGGGCCGACGAGCTTGTCCACGAACGCCGGGTTGTAAACGCCGAGGCGGTTCGTGAGGTCGTACACGCCGTAGAAGGTAATGACGGCCTGTACCGAGTCGCTCGTGAGCGCGGTCATCGCCGCGATGTGCGCCCCCGCCGAGTTGCCGGCGATGGCGATGAAGTCGGGGTCCACGCCGTACTCGTCGGCATGCTCGCGCAACCAGGCCACCGCGCTCTTCGCATCGTCGACGTGGTCCGGGTAGGTTGCGCCGGGACTCAGGCGGTAATTGGCGTTGGCGCACACCCAGCCGAGCGAGGCGAGGTGATTGCAGAGCGGCAGCCCCTGTTCGCGCTTGTCGCCGAGCACCCATGCACCGCCGTGGATGAACACGAGACCCGGCCGCTTGCGGCCCTGGTCGGGCCCGCGGAAGACGTCCATCGCGAGCACGCGCCCGTCGCGCCGCGCGAACGGCACGTCGCGCAGGACCGAGACGCCTTCGCGCACGCGCGGGATCGGTTTGTACAGCAGGTTCCTCGGTATGCGTTCGACGTCGTCGAGTTCCAGCTCGGCCGCGACGCGCTCGCCAACCGACGCCGCCCGCAGGCTCGGCAGCCACAGCACGAACAGCACCGCGCTCGATCCGAGCGTCAGAAACAACGCCAGCTTGCCGGGCCAGCTGCCGAGTGCGCCGAACAGGGCAAAACCGCCGGCGAGCGCGAGCGCAAGTCCGATGTGGAACAGCGCGAGATCGAGCGTGAGAAACGCGAGCAGCCAGCTCGGCACCAGCGACACCGGTCCCCGCAGCGGCCGCGCCGCATTGACGACGATCGCCGTGCCGGCAAGGGATATCAACAGGAACAGCCAGCCCGCCATGGGTATCGCAACCGAACGCGTATTCGCAGAGTGACGATTGTGGGCGCAACGGCCCGGCTACATCAAGTGACGGGCGTCAGGCGCCGTGCTGGCGCTGCCACATGGCGACGAACGACGCCCCGTAGGGCGACAGGCGGAAGTTGCCGTAACCGTCGGTCGAACCGATGACGGTGTCGAGCATCCTGCTGTGGCGCAGCTTGTCGATGCTGCGCTGGACTTCCGACGGGCGCAGCTTGAATTGCTCGGCGATCTCCGGCGCCGACGTCGCGAGGCCCGGGCCGCGCGCGGCCGCCGAGCGCAGCACGGCGAGGTCGAGATCGTCGAAGTCGATTTCGGGCACCGCGTCGATGCCGTCGTGCGCGCGCCGCGGCGCGACGCCCCTGAGCCTGCAGACGAGCATCGTCTTGAGGCTGCCGACAGCCTGCCGGCCGCGATACCAGGCGGTGTGAACGAGCGCGACCAGATTGCGCACGAAGCTGCGGCCGTAGCGGTAGAGGCGCCACGCGATGATCGACATGAGCAGCCAGAAGATCGCGGAGGTGGCCGCGACCGCCGCGAGCGCATCGCCGCTGTCCGCGATGCCCCAGTTGCCGGCCGTGACCGGCGCGAGTTCCGCGAACCGTGACAGCACGAATTCCCCGGGCGCGAGATAGATCTCGCGGATGAAGAAGCCGAGTTCGGGAAGGATGCTGAGCCAGTTGCTGATCATGACGTTAGACGCCAAATATGCGGCGATCTGCCGGGCGGCTCAGTGACGCGATTCACACTCCCGCAATCCCCGGGATTTGCGGGTCAGTTCACAGATAAAGCCACCCGTTTGCTCAACACTAGCGACTGTCTGCGATACCGGCGCGATGGCGCACTATGGCGGCAATTGCATACGGATTATGTAAGACACGAAAAGGACTTAATACGATGTCGAGACTTATTCGCATAATGGCGCTGCTCGTACTGGCCGGAGGAACCTTCGCGACGGCTGCAGCGCAGGACCTGGCGCGCGACGACATGCGCAGCCTGGACGGACAGGTGCAGGAGATCAAGTCCGACGTCCTCAGCATCGCGTCCGAGCTCGGCAATCTCGAGGAGCGGCTGCTGTATCCGTCGAACACCCAGGTGGCGCTGTTCGTCGCGATGGAGGATGACGAGGACTTTCGCCTCGACGCCGTGAAGATCGAGATCAACGGCGAACTCGCGACGCACCACATCTACAGCTTCAAGGAACTCGAGGCCCTGCAGAAGGGCGGCGTGCAGCGCATCTACACCGGCAACGTGCCGACCGGCGATCACCAGCTCACCGTTTCGATGATGGGCAAGCTGAAGAACGGCACCGAGTTCAACAAGACCGACCAGTTTTCCTTCGCCAAGGGCGTGGAGCCCAAGGCGCTGGGCATCACGCTGGCCGGTCCCGGTCTCGGCAACAGCGGGATCCAGGTCGGAGACTGGTAATCCATGTTCCGAGCACCGTTCTCAGGGATCGGGCTCCTGCTGTTAGCCAGCCTGGCAACGAGCCCCGTCAATAGTGAAGAGCTGAAGGACCTCTACTTCGGCGAGGCGCTGTATTACGCGCACCAGGGCTATTACTTCGAGGCGCTGCAGCGCCTCGACGCCGAGGTCGCGCAGAATGCCGCGCTCGACGAGCCCGAACTCGACACGCTCTGGTATCACATCGACGACGCGGAATTCTCGCTCGGCGATTTCGAGCTGCGTTACCGCATGCATCATCGGGCGGGGCGTGCCATCACGGCGGTGCTCGAGGGCGCCGTCGACGAGGCCGTCCGCAACGACGCGGCGTACCGGCTCGCGCGTATCCATTTCCAGAAGGGCCAGATGGAGGATGCGCTGCTCGCGCTGGAGCGCATCGACGGCAAGATCCCGGAGTCCATCCGCGACGACATCGAGTTCCTGCGCGCCAACGTCTACCTCGCGCAGGAAAAGCCGGCAGAGTCCTTCGAAGTGCTGAAGCGGCTGCAGGGCTCGAAGAGCTACGGCGGATTCGCCGCCTACAATCTCGGCATCGCCTACCTGCAGGACGGCCAGCGTGAGCAGGCAGTCCAGCAGCTCGACCGTGCCGGTCAGATCGACACCGACGACCCGGCGGAACTCGCGATCCGCGACAAGGCCAACCTCGTGCTCGGCACGATCCTGCTCGAGGACGGCGAGTACGACAAGGCGATGCCGTACCTGAACCGGGTGCGCCTCGACGGGCCGTTTTCGAACCAGGCGCTGCTCAGCGCGGGGTGGGCGAGCCTGTCCACCGAGAACTACGAACGCGCCATCGTGCCGTGGAGCATTCTCGCCGGGCGCGAGGTGACCGACGGTGCGACGCAGGAAGCCATGCTGGCGCTGCCGTATGCCTACGGCAAACTGGACATTCACGGCCGCGCCGCCATTCATTACGGCCAGGCGCTCGATGCGTTCGGCGCGGAAGTCGACAAGCTCAACGAGTCGATCGAGAGCATCCGCGAGGGCCGCTTCCTCGAGGCACTCGTCCGCGAGGAGATTCGCAAGGACAAGGACTGGGTCATCCGCCTGCGCTCGCTGCCGGAGACGCCGGAGACCTATTACCTGATGGAACTGCTCGCGACGCACGACTTCCAGACGGGCCTGCAGAATTACCTCGACCTCGCGGACCTGAAGCGGAAGCTCCTGAGCTGGGAAACGAGCTTCGACGCATTCGACGACATGGTGGTGACCCGTCACGACCATTACGAACCGCTGCTGCCGGACGTGGATGCGAAGTTCCGCGAACTGGATTCGCGGCTGCGGCTGCGCAAGGAGCAGCACAAGATGCTCGTGAAGCGCCGCGACGACCTGCTGACCACGCCGCGGCCGGAGTTCCTGGCCACGCCGGAGGAGATAGCCGTGCTCGCGCGCATCGAGTACATCGAGGCGCAACTCGCGGATGCGTCGACGCCGTTCGAGGGTTCGCTGGTGCGGCGCATGGAGCGCCTCAAGGGCCTGCTCACCTGGACGCTCGAGACCGAGTACCACGAGCGCCTGACCGCGTTCGACCAGAACCTGCGCAAACTCGACGAGGCCATGGTCGTGGCGCAGGCGGAGTACGACGAGTTCGTGCGTTCGCGGCAGGCCGCCACCCACAGTTTCCAGGGCTACGAGACGCCCATCAGCCGCCTGCGTGCGCGTGTCGCCGAGTCGGTGCAGAAGGTCGACCTGCTCATGAAGCGCCAGGGGCGGCAGCTCGAGATCGTGGCGATCGACGAGCTCATGGCGCGTCGCGGCCGGCTCGAGGGTTATCGCGACAAGGCACGCTTCGCGCTCGCCGACAGCTACGACCGCGCGACCCAGGCGCAGGCGAGGAGCGAGGTACAGTGAGCAGGCGGATCGGTATTCTCGCGGCCTTCGTGTCGGCGCTGCTTGCCGGCTGCGCAACGACCGAGCAGCAGGGCACGCTGGCCGAACTCACCGCCGTGCAGCCCGACGTCGAGGAGATCTACCTCGAGGACGGGCTGGAGCGTGCCGCAGAAAGTTACCGCCGCTATCTCGAGGAAACCTCGGAGAGCACGCGCACGCCGGAAGCCATGCGCCGCCTCGCCGACCTGCAGATCGAGCAGGCCTACGGCGTGATCGGCAGCGGCGAGCTGGTCGAGGTCGCGGCCGCGCCGGCGGCGAAGCCGGTCGAAGCCCCGGCGATGACCAGGCCGGACGCAGCCGAGATGGCGGCGCCCGAGTCCGCGACGCTGGCCAGGCGCACCGGGACGACCGCGGCCGCGGCGACGCCCGACGCGCCGACCGAGTCCCAGCGCGATTTCGAACAGCGCGCGTCGCAGCGGCAGGACCTGCTCGCAGCGGCGCCCGCGGATGACGACCTGCTGGCGGGCGCCGGCGGCGAGCCGATCCCGGCGGGGCCGCGCGAAGCCATCAAGACCTACCGCCAGATCCTCGAGACCTACCCGAACTACGAGCGCAACGACCAGGTGCTCTACCAGATGTCGCGCGCCTACGACGAGATCGGCCAGCCCGACGAGGCGATGCAGGTGATGGACCGCCTGGTCGCCGAGTACCCGTATTCGAAGTACATCGACGAGGTGCACTTCCGGCGCGGCGAGTACTACTTCGTGCGCAAGAAGTACATGGATGCCGAGAGCGCCTACGGCGCGATCATCACCATGGGCAGCACCTCCTCGTACTACGAGCTGGCGCTGTACAAGCTCGGCTGGGCGCTCTACAAGCAGGAGTTCTACGAAGAGGCGCTGCACCAGTACATGGCGATGCTCGATCACCGCCAGTCGATCGGCTACGACTTCGACGAAGTCCGCGAGGAGAACGACGAGCACCGCGTCGCCGACACCTTCCGCGTCGTCAGCCTGAGCTTTTCGAACCTCGGCGGACCCGACGTCGTCGACGAGTATTTCGCCGAGCACGGGCAGCGCAGCTACGCCGACAAGATCTACGGCAACCTCGGCGAGTTCTATTTCAGCACGCTGCGTTACGAAGACGCGGCGTCGGTGTACAAGTCCTTCATCAACCTCAACCCGTACCATCGCGTGGCGCCGCACTTCAGCATGCGCATCGTCGAGATCTACGGCGAGGCCGGCTTCCCGAAACTCGTCGTGGAAGCCAAGAAGGAATTCGCGACGCGCTACGCGGTGGACGCGGAGTACTGGCAGCGCTTCGACATCGCGGATGCGGCCGAGGTCGTCGGCTTCCTGAAGACCAACCTGGCCGACCTCGCCAATCACTACCACGCGCTGTACCAGGAAGAGGCGTTCCTCGACGAGCGGCCGCAGAATTTCGCCGAGGCGTCGCGCTGGTACCGCCAGTTCCTGTACTCGTTCCCCGCGGACGCGGACACGCCGCAGGTCAACTACCAGCTCGCGGACCTGCTGCTCGAGAACGAAAACTTCGGCGAAGCGGCGATCGAGTACGAACGCACCGCTTACGAATACGCCGCGCACGAGCGGGCATCGGCGGCCGGCTACGCGGCGATCTATGCCTACCGTGAAGACCTGAAGGTAGCCACCGGCGCGCGCGTGCTGGCGGTGAAGAAAGCCACCGTGGACAGCTCGCTGCGCTTTGCCGAGACGTTCCCCGAACACGAGCAGGCGCCGGTCGTACTCGGTGCCGCGGCCGACGATCTCTACGAGATGAAGGACTTCCCGCTGGCGATCGATTCGGCGCGCAAACTCATCGACCGCTATCCCGGGACCGACCGGGAACTGCTGCGCTCCGCGTGGGCGGTCGTCGCGCACTCGTCGATCGACCTGGCCGAGTACCAGGATGCCGAGCACGCCTACAAGAACGTGCTCGCACTGACGCCGCCCGACGACGAGTCGCGGCCGGCTGTCGTCGACGGCCTTGCCGCCTCGATCTACAAGCAGGGCGAACAGGCGAACCTGCTCGAGGACTACCGCGCCGCGGCCGGTCACTTCCTGAGGATCAAGGCGCTCGCGCCCACCTCGAACATCCGCAGCATCGCGGAATACGACGCCGCGGCCGCGCTCATGAAGCTCGAGGACTGGACGATGGCGTCCGGCGTGCTCGAGGAATTCCGCAGCACGCATCCCGACCACGAACTCAACGCCGAGGCCACCAAGCAGCTGGCCTACATCTACCGCGAAGACGGCCAGACGGCGCGCTCCGCCGCCGAGCACGAGCGCATCGCCGCCGAGGCGGCCGACCCGGAACTCGCGCGCGAGGCCCTGCTGACCGCGGCGGAGCTGTACGACGAGGTGCACGCGCAGGACGACACGATCCGCGTCTACCAGCAGTACGTGGACGAGTACCCGCGCCCGCTCGACCTCGCCATGGAAGCGCGCAACCGGCTGTCCGAGATCTTCAAAGCGGACTCCGACTACGAGCGCTACTACACGCAGCTGAACGACATCATCGACGCCGACCGGGAGGCGGGCATCGACCGCACCGATCGCAGCCGCTACCTCGCGGCGAAAGCCGCGCTGGTGCTCGCCGAGCAGAGCTACAAGCGCTTCGCCGACCTCGAGCTCAGGCAGCCGTTCGAGGAGAGCCTCGCGGAGAAGCAGCTGCGCATGGACGTGGCCATGGCCGCGTTCGAGGCGCTGGTGGATTACGAGGTGGCCGAGGTAACGGCCGCGGCGACCTTCTACCTCGCGGAGATCTACTACCGCTTCAGCGTCGCGCTGATCGAGTCCGAGCGGCCGGCGGGCCTCACGGCGGCGGAGAAGGCCGATTACGAGATGGTGATCGAGGAAGAAGCCTACCCGTTCGAAGAGCGCGCCATCGGCGTGCACGAGCGGAACTTCGAGCTGCTGTCCGTGGGCGTGTACAACCCGTGGGTGCAGAAGAGCCTCGACAAGCTCGCGGTGCTGATGCCGGGCCGCTACGCGAAGAACGAGATCAGCGGCGGCTTCGTCGGCTCCATCGACCAGTACGCCTACCGCATGCCGATTGCGCCGGAGCTCGACATCGCCGCGGAGGACGGCAGCGAGGTCTCGGGCGCGGACGACGGCGAGAAGCCGCTGGAAGCCACCGCACAGATGAGCGACGGTCCCGTACCCGCCAAGGATTGAGCAGTGAACACACGACACACGAAAAGCATCCTGGTCGCGTTGTCCGCAGCGCTGGTCGCGGCCTGCGCGACGACGTCGGAACCGGTGCGGGCGCCCGTCAACATCGAGATCCAGGAGGCCGTGGGCTTCACGATCACCGAGGAAGCGCGCATCGGCGGCGACGTGCGCGCCGACTACGAAACGGCCGTGGCGTACCTGCAGCAGGGCCGCCACGACGAGGGAATCGCGTTGCTCGAGCAGGTCGCGGCGGCGGCGCCGGACCTGAGCGCGCCGCGCATCGATCTCGGCATCGCGCAGCACAAGGCCGGCAACCTGGAAGCCGCGGAACAGAATCTGCTGCTCGCGCTCGAGTCGAACCCGGAACAGCCCGTCGCGCACAACGAGCTCGGCATCATCTATCGCAAGACCGGCCGCTTCGCGGATGCCCGCAAGAGCTACGAGGCGGCGCTCGCGGTCTACCCCGGTTTCCACTTCGCGCGCCGCAACCTGGCGATCCTGTGCGACCTGTACCTCGCGGACCTCGACTGCGCGCTCGACAACTACGAGGCGTACATGAAGACGGTGCCGGGTGACGAGGAAGCGTCGATGTGGATCGCCGACATCCGCTACCGCCTGGACCAGTAGGAGGCGACATGAAGAAATTATTGCCGATGGCTGCCGTCCTTTGCATGAGTGCCTCCGCGCTCGCCCAGGAGGCCGCGGAAGTGCCTGCCGGGGAAGCCGCAGCGGCGGCTGCCGAAGAGCAAGCGCCCGCCGCGAAGACCGGCGACGGCATCAACCAGCCGAAGACGCTGTCCGGCATGTCCGTCCTCGGCAACGAGGAGGCGCCGAAGTCGCTGGTCATCGTGCCGTGGAAGTCGTCGGAGCTCGGCGACAACATCAGTCTCTCCGACACGCTCGACGACCGCGCGCGCCCCGTGGACAAGGAAGTGTTCCTGCGGCAGCTGCATTTCTACGAGATCCGCGCCGGCAAGACGTCCGACGCGGGTTGAGCCGCCGGGTCCCCGGCAGTGTGACGCCATTCAAAGATTGCGGATCGGCGCCGGACATAATGACCGAACGTGCGCTGCATCACATTCAATCGCGTGACCGATACATATTCTAGAGGCTATCCCGGGAAAGACCGGGATGTTTTGTCAAAAGAGGGTTTGGAAAATGGACTTTTTCTATTCGATTGCGGGCTTCTTCTCATCGGGCGGCCTGTTCATGTACCCGATTCTGCTGGTATTCGCGGTGGGTGTCGGTGTGGCCATCGAACGTTACGTCACGCTCACGATGGTGACGAACAAGAACCAGCAGGTGTGGGAGAAGGTACAGCCGCTGCTCACGAACGGCGAGTTCGACGAAGCGCGCAAGCTCACCAGTGAAGACCAGTCGACGATCTCGCAGGTCCTGAACATGGGCCTGTCGCTGCAGGGTGCCGTGCGGCGCCGCGAGGACATCGAGATCGCGATGGAAGAGAGCATGATGGAGATCGTGCCGCGGCTCGAGAAGCGCACGCCGTACGTGGCGCTGGCGTCGAGCATCGCGACACTGCTCGGCCTGCTCGGCACCATCATGGGCCTGATCCAGGCGTTCACCGCGGTCGCGAACGCGAACCCCGCGGAGAAAGCCGACCTGCTGTCCGCCAGTATCTCGGTGGCGATGAACACGACGGCGTTCGGCCTGATGGTCGCTATCCCGCTGCTGATCATCCACGCGGTCCTGACCAGCAAGACGGGCGACATCGTGGACAGCCTCGAGATGGCGACGGTGAAGGCACTCAACGTCTTCTCGCGGCGCGCCAAGCGGGCGGCGGTACAGGAGGCCTAAGCCAACATGGCCAGGCGGCATCATTACAAGCGGCGCACCAAGGGCGGCGCGCACGAAATCGACGTCACCACGTTCCTGAACCTGATGGTGGTGCTGGTGCCGTTCCTGCTGATCACGGCCGTGTTCTCGCGGCTCACGATCGTCGAGCTGAACCTGCCGAGTTCCTCGGGCGGACCGTCGAACAGGGAGAACAGCTTCCGCGTCGAGGTGATCGTGCGGGATGCCGGCATGGAGATCACCAACGGCACGCAGATGATCGCGTCCATCCCGAAGCAGAACGACGAGTACGACTTCCAAACCCTGTCGGACTTCATGATCGAACTGAAGCGGGAGTACCCGGACCACGATTCGGCATCCGTGCTGATGGAAGCGCAGATTCCCTACGACTACCTGATCCAGGTGATGGACATCGTGCGCAGCGTCGAGCTGCCCGTTGAGGAGCCCGTCGAGGGCGAGCCGGAATACCAGCTCTACGCCCTGTTCTCCGAGATATCGGTGGGAGACGCACCATGAGGAATTCGCGCCGCATCAAGCGCATGTCGCGCAACCGCATGAAGATCACGAAGATGAACCTCACGTCGCTGATGGACGTGTTCACCATTCTCGTGTTCTTCCTGCTCGTCAATTCCGGTTCCGTCGAGGTATTGGATGCGCCGAAGGAAGTGCAACTGCCGGAATCGAAGGTCGAGGCCAAGCCGCGCGAGACCGTGGTGATCTTCGTGAGCCCGGAAGAGGTCCTGGTGCAGGGGCAGCGGGCCGCCCGTGTCGACGAGATCCTCGCCGCCGAAGACGGCGCGACGGACCGCATCACGGCGCGCCTCGCGGAACTCCGCGACAACGTCGTGGGACCGGCAACGCTGGCTGTCGCCGGCAGCCTCGAGGTGACGATCCTCGCGGACAAGTCGGTGCCCTTCATCGTGATCAAGCGGATCATGTCGACGTGCACGGGCGAAGGCTACGAGAACGTGTCGCTGGCCGTGCTCCAGAAGGCGCCGCAGGTAGCGGCGCTGTAACAGCGCAAGGACGAGGTTGGCAGAGTGAGCTCAGACCCTTCATACGAAGAACTGCAGGCGCTGAAACAGACGGTTTCCTCGCTCGAGGAGCTGCGCCTGAAAGATCAGCTGCAGCGCTCGGAGCGCGAGCTCGAGGAGCTCGAGCGCGAGCTGCAGGCGATCGAGGGCGAGCTCGAGGCGCAGATCGGCAAGAGTGAGCGTTACGAAGTGCTCGCGCGCTTGTGCGAGAACTTCGAGGAGCTCGACAAGGTCGGCGCATCGCACCTGTTCTGGGGTGACCTGCCGCGGCCCGAGAGCACCGCGAAACACCTCGAGAGCGTGCGCGGCCGGCTCAACGAATTCACCGGCGAGATCGCGCGCACCGAAGACCGCCGCGACGCCGTGCTGGACAAGATCGGTGACAAGAACCGGTCGATGGACTACCTGTATTACGACCTGCGCGACGCGACCGAGCGCGAGGAAAGCCGCAAGGCCGAGTGGCTCGTGGAACGCGAGGAGCCGGAGCTGCCGGCGCGCACGCTGGTCATGCCCTGGTCGCGCGGCTACGAGGAGGACGCGCGCTCGCGCAAGTCCGTACTCGCGGCGTTGCTCGTGTGCCTGTTGCTCGGCTGGCTGTTCAGCGTGGTGGACCTGCCGATCCCGGAGCGCGCGAAGCTGATCGAGGTGCCGGAGCGCGTCGCGAAACTCGTGCGCGAGGAACTGCCGCCGCCGAAGCCGGAGCCCGAACCCGAACCCGTCATCGAGGAGCCGGAACCCGAGCCCGAAGAGCCGCAGCTCGCCGAGGAGCCGCCGCCGGATCCCGAGGTGGTCCCCGAGGCCGTCGAGCAGCCGGTGGTGGCGGAGTCGGCGCCGGTGGATACCAAGGAACAGGTCAAGTCGAAAGGCATCCTCGCCTTCCGCGACAAGTTCGCGCAGCGCGCGGATCTCGATACGAACGCAAAACTCGGCGCATCGGCGCGCCTGAGCACCGCGGGCGAGAGCAGCGTCGGCCGCCCCGAGCGCTCGATGGTGACGACGTCGGCGCCGGGCTCGAGCGGCGGCATCAATCTCTCCGACATCAGCCGCGACGTCGGCGGCGGCGGTGACGGCATCGCGGGCGTGGCGGTGAGCCGCGTCGCGAGCTCGATCGGCGGCGGCGAGGGGCCGGACCGGCCGCTCAGCGCGGGCGTGTCGGCCGGCCGTACCGACGAAGAAATCCAGATCGTGTTCGACCGCTACAAGGCCGCGCTGTACCGGATGTACAACCGCGAGCTGCGCAAGGACCCGACGCTCAGGGGGCAGATGGTGCTGCGCCTGACGATCGAGCCGGACGGCAGCGTGTCGATGTGCGCGCTGCAGTCGTCCGACATGGGCGCGCCGGCGCTCGCCGACCAGGTCGTGGAGCGCGTGAAGACGTTCGACTTCGGCGCCAAGGACGTGGGCGCGATGACGATCATCTACCCGATCGACTTCCTGCCGGCGGCGTGAATTCGAGCGTCACTGGTTTCACATAAGCCGCTCACGGCACCCCCGACCCTGACATAAAGTCCGCGCGTGCATCCCGCGCGCGGGCTTTTCGGTCCTTGCACCGCGCGGGATTCACGGCGCCGGCGATTCCCGCCGACGACGTTTCGAGCATGTGATGCAGTTCATTACTTCCGCCGCGCGCTTGCGCGATGATCAGCGCTCGGATTAAGGCAAAACCACCGAAAGGTGGCGACGCAAAGTCACCGGCCTAAAGGGCTCGAAGACCCAAAGGTAGCGGGACTGCTCGACGATCGCAGTTACTCGGGCCGTCCTCAGGATGAGGATTTAGCGGACACGGATCGCTGGCGATTGACCATGGCCCTGTTTAATGGAACAACGATGCATTTCCGGTCGCGGGATCGCCCTGCGGCTGTTTGCCGTGCTGCTGCTGTGCGTTGCCGGCGCGACGGCGGCGCAGGCGCAGGCGGTCGATTGTTCCGATTACCCGGGCGGCATCATCGACGGCAACGTCGAAGCGGTTTCGCCGTCGAACATCAACGTCGACCGGGATTGCACCCTGCGCAACTGGCCGCAGACCAAGCCACTCACCGCGAACATCTCGTTCTTCTCGTCGGGCGGGTCGGGCGGCGGCGACCGTCACCTGCTGGTTTTCGACAACGTCTATCACATCGGGCAGATGTCCTGCGCCGTGGTCCAGGATCACAAGATCTGGTTCGTCAACGGCGCGTCGACCCAGGTGCAGGAGAAGTGCCAGAACCTGCTGATCCCCGTCGAGAAGATCGACAAGCGGAATCCGCCGGGCGACGCGGCGACGGTCGGCGTGCCGTTCACCTACACGCTGGTTATCCCGGTGCTGTTCGACGCGGGCACCCAGGCCGTCATCAACGACCAGGGCTCGTTGAACGAGCTGCACAACGTCATCGTCTGGGACGACCTCAACGCGACCGGCGTCGACCTGACCTACGTGAGCCATACCGCCTACTGGCGATCGACCGGCACCCCGGTCCCGCACACCTTCAACAATGCGGGCGGTTTCCTGACCTTCGACATCGGGCCCAACGTTCCGGCCGGCGAACAGCTCATCATCGAGCTGCAGGTCGTGCTGGAAGACACGCCGGCGAACAGCGTCGGCACGCAGTTCATCAACACCGCGAAGTGGGAATTCGGCCGCATCGTCGATGGTGAGTTCTTCGAGCCGCTGCCGGGCGAGTGGGGTATTTCGGACCCGATCACGATTGGTGGGCCGGAGCTGGTTCTCACGAAGAACGGGCCCGGCGACGCTGGGCAGCACGCTGAATCTCGGCGAGTGGGGCGAGTTCACGATCGATGTGCAGAATACTGGGACGACCGATGCTTGGGAACTGCGCGCTGCATGACTGGCTTGCCGAATGGGCCAACGGCGGCATGTGCGATACGATGCCAGAGATTCTAAGCGCGCAGGTGTTTGCGGCCGACGGCATCACGCCCGTTGCCGGCAAGGGGCCGCTGGTCCAGGGCGTCGACTATTCGTTCGTATTCGAGTCAACCAGACTGTGCAGCTTGCTTCTGAGGATGCTGACGCCTGCAGGCACGTTATTGGCGCTGGCGAACGGCTAATCATCGATTATCGGACCCGGATCGATGCCGACAGCCAGGACGGTGCGCAGCTGACGAAATTGCGGCTGCGGCCCGTGTGGTTCAACGACTGCGCCAAGCAATCGTCGATCGGATTCGCTACGATCGTGTGCGAGTCCGTGAACGGGACACCTGGCGTTGCTCGATCACCAGGACTGCACATACCGTCACGGTCGACCTCTACGGCTACTTCTTCGAGAAGACCGTCGAGAACCTGACCAGCGGCGTAAGCCCCGCATTCACAGCGCGCACCGGCGAAACCCTGCGCTACACGCTGCGACTGCAGACGACCGACGGGCCGCTCGACGGCGTGCAGTTCGTCGACGACCTCGGCGAACTCAATGCACTCCCCGTGTTCCAGCCCGGCAGCCTCGCCGTCGTGCCGGGCTCCCTGCCGCCCGGCGCCGTCGACAACTCCGACCCGAACGGCGGCACCAACGGCGCGGGGCTGATCGACATCCGCAACATCAACGTGCCGGCGTCGAGCGACGTCTCGATCCAGTTCGACGTCACGCTCGCCGCGTCGCTGCCCGACGGCACGGTCGTCGCCAACCAGGCCGACCTGCTCGATCCCGCCGGCGCCAAGCTGGTCGACAGCGACGATCCCAACGTGAACGGCCAGTCCAGCCCGGACGTCACGGGCGACGAGGACCCGACGCGGGTCCTCATCGAGGCCGGGCCGGCCGGCGGTCTCGGCAAGGCGGCGACGCAGCCGACGGCGACCATCGGCGAGACCTTCAGCTACCGGGTGACGGTGCCGGCCGTCGCGCACACGTCGCCTGTGCATGACGTGCGCATCCTCGACGACCTTACGCTTTCTGCCGCCGACCTCGAGTTCGTGAGCGTCACCAAGGTCTCCGGTTCCGGCGCGTGGACGCCGCAGAACACCGGCGATGCGACCAGCCTCGTGATCGAGGACCCGGTCAACGGCATCGACATCCCGGCCGGCGAGCAGGCGGTCATCGAGATCACGGTGCGCCTGCAGGATACGCCGGTGAACGTCGCCGGCCTCACGTTCACCAACACGGCGTCCTACACCTACAACATCATCGACGGTGACCCGATCACCGAGCGCCCGGGCGACCCGGGCACCTCGGGGCCGATGACCGTCGTCGAGCCGGAACTCACCCTCGAGAAGGGCGGCCCGGTGAACATGACCGCGGGCGACCCGGGCTCGTTCTCGCTGAACGTGCACAACATCGGCGATTCGCCCGCGTGGAACGTGACCATCACCGACCGGCTGCCGAACCAGGCGGACGGCGGCACGTGCGACGCGGCGCCGGTCAACCTGGCGGCGCAGCTGTACGAGGCGGACGGTGTCACCCCGGTCGGCAGATGCGCTGGTTGCCGGCGCCGACTTCCAGGCCACCTTCAACGGTGACCCGGCGTGCACGCTTACGCTGGAAATGCTGACCCCGGCAGCCGCGATCGGCCCGGACCAGCGCCTCGTCGTCACCTACGACACGTTCCTCGACGCGGGCACGCAACTGAACGCGGCGCTGACCAACGTCGCGGGCGCGACCGAGTGGTTCAGCCTCGACCAGTCGGGCGCCGACGCCGCATTCGCACGCACCTACACCCGCGTCATTACCGACGGCACCGTCGGCGTGCTCGACCACGAGGACGCGCACACCGTCCTCGAGTACACGCCGCCGCTGTTCATCTTCGAGAAGACCGCGGTCAACGTGAACACCGGCGAGGACCCGGCCACGGTCGCGACGCCGGGCGACACCATCCGCTACACGCTGCGCGTCGAACATGCCGGCGGCACGCCGATCGGCGGCTTCAGTATCGTCGACGAACTGGGTGCACTGAACGCGAACCCCGTTTTCCAGCCCGGCACCCTGAACGTCGTCTCGATCCCGGCCGGCGCCACCGACAACTCCGACCCGAACGGCGGCAGCGACGGCACCGGGCTGCTCGAGATCGGCGGCCTGGACCTGAACGGCCTCGGTGACAGCTTCACGATCGAGTTCGAGGCACGGCTCGCACCGATCATCGCGAACGGCACCTACGTGCTGAACCAGTCGCAGATGATCTACGCCGGCAGTTCGATCGCGATCTCCGACGACCCGAACGTCAACGGGCCCGCCGACCCGGCCATCGACGGCGACGAGGACCCGACGCGGGTGCTGATCCAGTCGGCGCTGCCGCTGGCGCTGACGAAGGCGGCGACGCAGCCGACGGCGACCATCGGCGAGACCTTCAGCTACCGGGTGACGGTGCCGGCGGTCGCGCACACGGCACCGGTTTACGACGTGCGCGTCCTCGACGACCTGGCCGCCTCGGCCGCCGACCTCGAGTTCGTGAGCGTCACCAAGGTCTCCGGCTCCGGCGCGTGGACGCCGCAGAACACCGGCGATGCGACCAGCCTCGTGATCGAGGACCCGGTCAACGGCATCGACATCCCGGCCGGCGAGCAGGCGGTCGTCGAGATCACGGTGCGCCTGCAGGATACGCCGGTGAACGTCGCGGGCCTCACGTTCACGAACACGGCGGCCTACACCTACAACATCATCGACGGCGACGTCGATCACCGAGCGCCCGGGCGACCCGGGCACCTCGGGGCCGATGACCGTCGTCGAACCGGAACTCACCCTCGAGAAGGGCGGGCCCGTCAACATGACCGCGGGCGACCCGGGTTCGTTCTCGCTCAACGTGCACAACGTCGGCGACTCGCCGGCCCACAATCTCACGATCGAGGACCGGCTGCCGAACCAGGCCGACGGCGGCCTGTGCGACGCGGCGCCGGTCAACCTGGTGGCGCAGCTGTACGAAGCGGACGGGATTACCCCGGTCGGCAATGCGCTCGCCGACGGCGTCGACTTCCAGGCCACCTTCAACGGCGACCCGGCGTGCACGTTCACGCTGGCGATGCTGACGCCGGCGGCGGCGATCGGGCCGGACCAGCGCCTGGTCGTCACCTACGACACGTTCCTCGACGCGGACACGCAGCTGAACGCGGCGCTGACCAATGTCGCCGGCGCCACCGAGTGGTTCAGCCTCGACGTCTCCGACGCCAACAACGTGCCGTACGCACGCACCTACACCCGCGTCATCACCGACGGCACCGTCGGCACGCTCGATCACGAGGACGCGCACACGGTCATCGAGTTCACGCCGCTGCTGAACTTCGAGAAGACCGCGATCAACGTCACCACCGGCGAGAACCCGGCCACGGTCGCGACGCCGGGCGACACCATCCGCTACACGCTGCGCGTCGAGAACGCCGGCGGCTCGGATATCACGGGCTTCAGCATCGTCGACGAGCTGGACGCGCTCAACGCGATACCCGCCTTCCAGCCGGGCAGCCTGAACGTCGTCACGGTCCCGGCCGGTGCGACGGACAACTCGGACCCGAACGGCGGTACCGCCGGCACCGGCCTGCTGGACATCGGCAACCTGAGCATCGGCGGCCCGGGCGAGGTCCTGCTGATCGAGTTCGAGGTCGTCCTGGCGCCCGTGCTCGCGAACGGCAGCTACGTGCTGAACCAGTCGCAGGCGCTCTACGGCGGCAGCCCGCTCGCGATCTCCGACGACCCGAACGTCAACGGCCCGGCCGACCCGAACGTCGCCGACGACGAGGACCCGACGCAGATCCTGATCCAGTCGGCGCCGCTGTTCGACATCGACAAGATCTCGACCTACCTCGACGGCGACCCGAACGTGCTGCTCGCGGGCGAGACGCTGCGCTACACGATCACGGTGCAGAACGTCGGCACGGACAACGCGACGGAAGTCAGCCTCGAAGACCTGGTACCCGCCAACACGACCTATGTCGCCGGCAGCACGACGCTGAACGGCAACGCACTGGCCGACAACGCGGCCGGTACCTCGCCGCTGACGGACGGCATACTGATCAGCGCGCCGCAGGACACGACGCCGGGCGTCATGAACGCAGGCGTTGCGGACAACATCGCGACCGATCACCTTCGACGTCGTCGTCTACCCCGACGCGCCGGACGGCACGGTGCTCTCGAACCAGGCGTTCCTGGACTCGCCGCCGTACGGCATCGCCGACCAGCCGTCCGACGATCCGCGCACGGCGGTGCCGGACGACCCGACGCGTGACGTGGTGGGTAACTTCCCGCTGCTGTTCGCGCCGAAGACGGCTGCGCTGCAGGTCGACAACGGCACCCCGGGCATCGTCGACCCGGGCGACACGCTGCGCTACACGATCCAGGTCTACAACAACGGCGCGGTGCCGGCGACGATCGCGCGCCTCGCGGACCTGGTGCCGAACGACGTCACCTACGTCGCCGAACACGACGACGCTGAACGGCGTCACCGGTCGGCCAGCCCGACGATGGCGTGTTCCCGCTCATCGACCGCATCGACATCAGTTCCGCCGACCTGCCGCCGCCGGGCGCCGCCGAGGGCGTGCTCAGCCCCGGCCAGTCCGCGGTGGTGCAGTTCGACATGCAGGTCAACGCGGGCGTGCCGACCGGCACACGCATCGTGAACCAGGCGACGGTCTACACCGACGAGCTGCCCAACCTGCTGACCGACGGCGACGGCAACCCGGCCACGGGTCCGGAACCGACGGTCGTGATCGTCGGTGACGCGCAGAGCCTCTCTATTATCAAGTCGGTCACGACGATCGACGGCGGGCCGGCGGTTGCCGGCGCCACGCTCGACTACACGGTCTCCGTCAGGAACGTGGGCAACGTGCCGGCGCTGTACGTGACGGTCACCGACGACCTCGACGCGGTGAACCCCGGTTACCTGGCCTACGTCGCCGGCTCGGCGACGCTGAACGGCCTGGCCGCCGGCGTGACCTTCGCGGGCACGACCATCACCGCGGATTACTTCAACCAGTACGGCCCGCTCGATCCGGGCGGGGTCGTCACGCTGCGCTTCCGCGCGGTGATCAACCCGAACCTCGTCGACGGCACCACCGTGACCAACGAGGCGGAGGTGTCCTGGAACGATCCGCTGCAGTCGGAAACGGCGAGCGTCTCGATCGACGTCGGCGGCGTACCCGGTGCGGGCATCCTGAGCGGCAGCGTGTGGCACGACGCGGACTTCACCAACACCCTGGAACCGGGCGAACGCGTGCTCGAAGGCTGGACCGTGACGCTGTTGCGCGGCGACCAGCCGATCCGCTCGGTGCTGACCGATGTCAACGGCAGCTACGCGATGCAGAGCGTCCTACCGAACTACCTCGGCGGCGAGCCGTATGCGCTCGCGTTCCGCGCCCCGGGCGCCGGTGCGAGGACGGCCCTGCTCGGCGAGACCGACTCCGACTTCACCGACGGCCTGCAGCGCATCGACGACATCGTGGTGCAGGGCGGCAGCAACCTGCGCGACCTGAACCTGCCGATCGACCCGAACGGCGTGGTCTACGACTCCGTCCGCCGCACCCCGGTGCCGAACGCCGTCGTGAGCCTGGTCGACGCCCGCTCCGGCGCGGCGCTGCCGGCCGCCTGCTTCGACGACCCGGCGCAGCAGGACCAGGTCACGCTCGCCGACGGCTACTACAAGTTCGACCTGAACTTCTCCGACCCGTCCTGTGCCGGCGGTGCGGGCTA
>CAVQIY010000009.1:0-63947 GCA_963712755.1 uncultured Gammaproteobacteria bacterium
AGCGGCAACGAGCCCTTCTGGCGGCTGCAGGTCCGCGAAGACGGTATCTTCATGCGCTCGATGGAGTCGCCGGACGAGGTTGTCTTTCCCGCCCCGCAAAAGCGTGGCGAGGCGCCGCTCATCACCTTCACCAGCGACGGTACGGATTCTGCGATACAGGTCGTTCTCGAGGAACGCCGCTGTATCGACACGATGTCGGGTGCACGCTTCGCATGGACGGCGACGGTCGACATCGACGGCCGGCGGCTCACGGGCTGCGCGGCCGAGGGCCTGTAGGTGATGCAGCGCCGGATTCTCGTCCTCCTGCTTGCGGCTCCTTGCGCGCACGCGGACGGCATCCTCGACTACATCCGTAACTACGACCTCAACGACTACGCCCTGGGGGTCTCCTACAGCACCATCGAGAGCCCTTACGCCGGTGATGACAGCAGCGGGTTTGCCTATCCCTACCTGACCAGCTTTCGCCACAGTGCCTTTACGGACGACTGGCTGATCCTGACGGGAGGCGACGTCGGCGCCCGCTGGGTGAACGACGCCGGCTGGGTTCTCGGCGCGGTTACCCGCATTCGGACGGAAGGCACGGATGGGACGCTGCTGGACGAGCTCGCCGACATCGACGTGCGCAAGTGGACGGTCGAGGCGGCGCCGCTCGTCGGCTGGCGTGGCTGGCCGGTGCATTTCGAGCTGAAGTGGTACAACGAGATCTTCAGCGACTACAGCGGCCCGACCACCGAGATTACGTTGTCATTGCCGAGGGAGCACGCGTGGGGCTGGTTCGTTCCCTCGGTGACGTTGATCGGGAACAGCGCCGACCACAATCGCTACTACTACGGCGTATCGGAATCTGAAGTGGCCGTTAACCCGGGGCTCGAGCCCTACACGCCGGGTAGCTCGCTGAACGTGAAAGCCGGGATAAGCACCGGTTTCGAGATCAACAACCGCTGGCTCCTGTCGGTGTCGCTGGATCACGAGTGGCTGGGTTCGGAAATCACGGGCAGTCCCATCGTCGACAAGGACTCGATCTGGTCCGCCAGCGTCGGCATCGCCTACAACAACGACATCTTCCGCGGCCGCGGTTACACCGGGGATTCATTCAGGGGCCCGGGCTTCGAGTTCCGCATCGGCGTCTACAGGAACAGTGTCGACAGCACGATCATCCAGAGCCCGGTCGATGACAGCGGACAGGAAGAGGTGGACGTGGAGGACGTGTTCGGCGTGAACCGCCGCAAGAGCGTCATCAATTTCGATGGCGTGTTTCGCTTCGCGCATTATCACCGTATAGAGATAGGTCATTTCGAACTGGGGCGGGATTCCGAGACCACGCTCCTGACCGACGTAAGGCTCGGCGATGAGACCTTTCCCGCGGGTACCGGGATCAGCGTCGATGCGGAACTGCGCGTGACCAAAGCGGCTTACGGTTTCTCCCTCATGAATGACGCACAGAAGGAGCTCGGGGTCCTCGCCGGCGTCCATATCACCAACTACCAGGCCAACGTCGTGGCGCCGGAAACCGGCCAGCAGGTCGAGACCTCGATCAACACGCCCCTTCCCGTGATCGGTGCCTACGGCAGCGTAGCGCTGGGCGCGAAGACGGACCTGAGTGCCAACCTGCAGCTGTTCCGCATGGAGTTCGACCATTACTCAGGCTCCCTGAACAACCTGTACCTGGGGCTTACGCATTACTTCGGCGATTCGCTCGGCACCGGCATCGGCTATAACATCTACGCCATGAATCTCGATTCGCCCGACGAGGACCTGCGTGGTTCGCTAGAATTTCGGCACCACGGCCCCATCGTGTTCGCAAGTCTGCGCTTCTGACGGGGCTCGTTATGATGTTCAAAACGCGATTATCGGGTTTGTTGCTGGCGGTTGTCCTGTTGCTCGCCGGCTGCGGGGAGCAGCGAAACACGTTTCGACTGCTTGATCCCGCGCAACCGTTCGACCGTGAGATAGCCGCGAAATTGGCGGCCGTGTTCGAGCAAAACTCGCGCCACCGTATCGAAATCGTGCCGTTGCCGGCGGACTACGAAACGCCGCTGGACGCCATCGAGGCCGGGTATGCGGATCTGGCGTTTGCATCGAACGTGCAGCCCTACCGGGAGGGCATCACGACCGTTATGCCGTTGTACCCTACCGTGCTGCACATCGTGTACCGCAAGGATCGGCCGGCGGACAGCGCGGAAATCCTGTTGCGCGGTGCGACCGTCAAAGCCGGCCCCGCCGGCTCGGCCTCGCGGCGGCTCCTGGCGGACATCCTGGACGGCCTGGAGCTGCGCGAAGATGACGTCACGTTCGCCGAGAGCAGCGCCGAACCGCCCGATGTCATCGTGCTGTACCTGCCCATTTCGCCGGAGAGCGTAGCACGCGCGCTGGAGGCGGCCGGGGCCGCGGACGAATACCGCCTCCTGAGTCTCGGCGCGGCCGCCGATATAGGCACCGGCTCGCTCGTCGACCGGGCCGTGCTCCTGAATCCGCGGTTGTCGCCGTTTGTCATTCCTGTGGGGACCTATGGCGATATTCCGCGAGAGCCGGTGCTCACGCTGGCCGTGGACAAACTGCTGGTATCGGCGCCCGGGATGGATGCGGCCGTCGTCTACGACCTGATCGGGGAGATCCGCCGCCTGCAACCGGCGCTTGCGGCAACGCACCCGCTGTCGTTTCGCGAGCTCACCCGGGAGTTCGACGCGTCGGGCTCGACGTTCGTGCTGCATCCCGGTGCCCAGGCGTTCACTCACCGTGACGAGCCGACGTTTTACGAGCGCTATTCCGGTGTGGCGGAGGTGCTGGTTACCCTGGTCATCGGCCTCATCAGCGGCGGCTACGCCGTAATCCAGATTTACAATCGCAGGCGCAAGAACCGCATCGACGGTTTCTACAGGGACGTGATGGCGGTGCGGGACTCGATCAGCGAGCGCAGCTCGGCCGCCGAGCGCGCCGTTGCGGTCGAGCGTGTCAGGACGTTGCAAAACGAGGCATTCGCCATGCTCATGAAGGAAAAACTGGCCGCCGACGAGAGTTTTCGTATCTTCGTAACCTTGTCGAACGATATTATTGCCCAATTAAGTTAGATACCGAATAAGGGAGAAAAACAATGAAGATCTACGCCCCCGCACTCATACTCGCGGCAGCATTGCTGTCGGTGAACGCCACTGGCCAGGAGATGACGCAGCTCAGCTGCAAGGATTTCATCCCCACCCAGGAAGCGCGGGAGCGGTTCCCGGATCTCGCCGGCGCCTGCGAGGGCGTCGTCGAGCGCGACGGCGAGCTTTACGGCCTGTTTCGCGCCGAGATACGCCGGGTGCGGGGCAACCACATAACGCTGCACCTGCCGGCGACAGACCACACGTTTACCGTGAAGCCGGACCCCTCGACGCGCGTTCTGGTGGATGGCAAGACGGTCCGGCCACGAGACCTGGCAACGAGGCAGGAGATCCGCATTTACCTGTCGGCGAGCGAGTTCTCCAAACCCGACGTGCAGGAAATCGCGTTCGTTACCGAATCCGACTTCCTGGTCGACGTGCCGGTCGACGACGTGTCGACGTTATCCATCCCGGGGCGGGTGATCACCAGCACGGCGCGCCGCGAGGCAATCGTCGAGTCCGTCAACAAGGAAACCCGCGAGATCAAGGTCGTGGACGCGAACGGCAAGATTCACAAGTTCGTGGCTGGCGCGATGGTCGCCAACTTCGACCAGATCGAACCCCGTGACCGCATCGTTACCGAGTACCTCGAGTCAGTCGCCGTTTTCGTGGTGCCCGAGGGTACCCCTGAAATGGGCGACATGGGTCTCGTCGAGGTCGCGCCGCCAGGCGAGAAGCCGGGCATGGCGATGGCCGATACGTACATGGTTGCCGCGAAGGTCGATGCAGTAGACGCGGCCGCGAGAATCGTGACGCTCAGGGGTAAAGACGGGTTTCAGAGCGCGATCAGGGTCGCGGACGATGTCGACCTGGCGAACGTGAAGGTGGGGGACGAAGTGCGCATGCGGGTGACCGAGGCCGTGGCCATTTCGGTCGTCGAGGCGCCCTGACTCCGGGCTATCGCCCTACCACTGCCGGACCGGGCCCATGTCCATGTGCACGAAGTCGGACGTCGGGTAGTAGCCCACGCCGCCGCGCTCCATGCGGAGCGCGGTTTCCCGGAGCGTCCTGGTCTGCACGCCGCGGAGCCGCACGTCGATCGCGTTGCCTTTCACGTGATGGCTTTTTTTCGCGACGCCGCTGGTCGTTGCACGCAGCATCTCGTTGGTCTTGGGCGAGCGGTACGCGGAGATCACCTCGTAGGCCTGTTCGCTGCCGAGCTCGTTGCGGACGTCGTGCAGCAGGTCCAGGAGCTCCGGGTTGATCTCGGTGACGTCGCCGGTGCGGAAGTCCCTGAGGAAGCGGTTGACCTCGTCCAGGGCCGACTCCACGTACGCGCCGTTCTGGTAATAGACGACGCTGATGCTGCGCTGCGTGTGCGTGTGGTAGAACGACAGCTGGCGGGCGTCCGCCGCGCGGACCTTGGTCGGCTTGATCATGCTGCCCATGACGGCCACGCTCAGCACGGCGGTCAGGACCAGTAATCGCTTCGAGTGCTTCGTCATCGTGCTGAGGGGCTTCCCGGATACTGGTATCGCCTGAAATTCTAGCATCACGGCGGCCGGGAACTGCCAATCAGCGCACAAATCCGGCAGGAGACGAGTTCAGGATGAAGACGGTATCGAAGCACGGACTGGCGATTTTGCTGGTGCTGGCGGGCTTTTCGGCGTTTGCTGTCGAACCCGGGGTCCAGGAGGCGATCCGCGCCGAGATCGAGCAGCTGCGCGAAACCGGGCAACTGACCGCCAACGGGTTCGAGGTCGCATCCGGCGAGTTGCTGGCGCGGATCTACGAGAATCGCAACTTCGAACCGGCCTGGCCCGGCGTCGAAAAGATGGACGAGCTCATACGCGTGGTCGAGTCGACCGCGGACGACGGGCTCGATCCGGCGGATTACCACCTGGCGGCGCTGAGCCGCGTCCGTGCGAGGCTGGCCGCCGGTGAGCGGCTCGACGCGACGGAACAGGCCGCCATGGACATGGGCATGACCGACAGCCTGATCCGCATCGGCTACCACCGGCGCTTCGGCAAGGTGAACCCCAACGACCTCGACCCCGACTGGAACTTCCAGCGCGAATTGCGGCGCCGCGACCCCGCGATTCTCTTCCAGGAGGCCATGGATGCCGATTCGCTCGCCGGCTACCTCGACCGCACGTTTCCCCGCGACGAACTCTACCGCCGGCTGCAGGCCTACCTCGTTCAATACCGCGAGCTGGCCGCGGCGGGCGGCTGGCCGCAAATACCGCGCGGGCCGACGCTCAGGCCCGGCGACAGCGACGAGCGCCTGCCCCTGCTGGCGCAGCGCCTGGCGGTCACGGGCGACCTTGCTGCCGACGCGATTGCCGACCCGGCCGTGTACGGTGGCGCGCTGGAGGCGGCCGTAAAGGACTTCCAGGCACGGCACGGGCTATACGTCGATGGCGTCATCGGGCCGGCCACGCTGCGGGCGCTGAATGTCACCGTGGAGCAGCGTATCGAGCAGATCCGCGTCAACCTGGAGCGCTCGCGCTGGGTGCTGGACAGTCTCGCGGATGACTTCGTCATCGTGAACATCGCGGGATTCCGCGTGTACGTATTTCGCGATCACGAGATGACCTGGTCGAGCCGCGTGGTGGTCGGGCGACCTTACCGCAAGACCCCGGTGTTTCGGTCCACCATGCGCTACGTGGTTTTCAACCCGGACTGGACCGTCCCTTACAGCATCGCCACGAAGGACATACTGCCGGCCGTGCAGAACGACCCGGGCTATCTCGCCGCCGGCAACTACCTCGTGAAGGACAGTAACGGCGATACCGTCGATCCCGCCGGCATCGACTGGGCTTCACTGAACCAGCGCAACTTCCCCTACACCCTGGTGCAGCAGCCCGGGGAAAACAACGCGCTCGGCGAGATCAAGTTCATGTTCCCGAACGAACACGCGGTGTACCTGCACGACACGCCCGCCAAGGGGCTGTTCGATCGTGCCGACCGCACCTTCAGCTCCGGCTGCGTCCGGGTCGAGTATCCCTTCGAGTTCGCGGCGCAGCTGCTGGAGGCGAACGGCATGGACACGGCGGCCATCGACCGCTTGCACCGGTCCCGGGAGACGAAGACCGTGTTCCTCGAGCAGCCGGTTCCGGTGTTGCTGCTGTACTGGACCGCCGAGGTCGGGCGTGACGGCCGCATCCGCTTTTACGACGACGTCTACGATCGTGATCGCGACGTCCTCGCGGCGCTGAATTCGCCGTACCGGGTGGAGTTGCCCGAAATCGGCTAGACCACGCGGTTGCGTTCCGCGCCTTCCAGGAACGCCCGGGTATTGGCTGCGAGCTCGTCGATCGCGTTCTGCCGCGCCTCGTCCGTCGCCCAGGCGATGTGCGGCGTGAGGACCAGGTTGTCGCCCCGGTAGTCGAGCAGGGGGTCGCCGGCGACCGGCGGTTCCTGCGGCAGCACGTCGATCGCCGCCGCGGCAATCTCGCCCTTGGCCAGGGCGTCGGCCAGCGCCTGCGAATCGACCAGCCCGCCACGGGCCGTGTTGATGAAGATGGCGCTGTTCTTCATCGCCCGGAATTCCCGTGCGCCGAACAACAGGCGGGTCGCTTCGGTCAGCGGGCAGTGCAGGCTGATGACGTCGGACTCGGCAAGCAGCTCGTCGAAGCCGACGCGGCCGTCCGGCACGCCGTCCGTGCCCGGGCGCGCCGCCACGATCACCTGCATGCCGAATGCGCGTGCGATGCGCGCGACGCCCTGTCCCAGGGCGCCGTAACCCACGATCCCGAACGTCATCGCGGTGAGCTCCCGGACCGGGTAGTGCAGCATGCAAAAGTCGGCGGAGCGCTGCCACTCACCCGCGCGCACGGCATCGCGGTAGTACGGCAGGCTGTGGGTCAGTGCCAGCAGCACGCCGAAGACGTGCTCGACGACCGATTGCGTGCAGTAGTGGCGAATGTTGGCGACGCCGATGCCGTGTCGTTTCGCGCACTCGGTGTCGATGTTGTCCGTGCCGGTCGCCGTCAGTGCGATGAATTTCAGGTCCGGGGCGGCATCGAGCAGCTCGCGCGTCAGGCGGATCTTGTTGGTGAACACGATGTCCTTGCCGGCGATCCTCGCCGCGACGGTATCCTGCGGCGACTGGTCGTACACGACGAGTTCGTCGACCAGGCCCTGCAGTTCCCCGAGGTCGAGGCCGGCGCCCATCGTCCCGAAATCAAGGAATACGGCTTTCATCGGAAATTGGGGTACCCTCTCGAAGAGTCGAGACGATGAACGATCAATTCTGGAAACGCAAATCGCTGGCGCAGATGACGGCGGACGAATGGGAGTCGTTGTGCGACGGCTGCGGCCTGTGCTGCATGGTCAAGGTACAGGACGAGGACAGCGGCGAAGTTTTCTATTCCGATCTCGCCTGCCGGCTGTTCGACGTCGACACCTGCCGCTGCACGGACTACGCGAACCGGGCGCGCAAGGTCGAGAGCTGCCTGGTGCTGACCCCGGACGAAAAGGACGCTTACGAATGGCTGCCGGACAGTTGCGCGTACCGCCGCCTGGCGAATGGCCTGGACCTGCCCGGCTGGCACCCGTTGCTGACGGGGCGGGCCGAGTCGGTGCACGAGGCGGGCATCTCCATGCAGGGCAAGGCGGTTTCGGAAAACGATGCCGACGAGTGGACGGTGCTGCGGAGCGTTCGCGGTGACTGAGTACCGGACGGTCCCGCTCGAGGCGTACCGTGAGTACCCGATCGACGAAATGCGCGAGCGCGTCGAGCGCTTCTACCGGGACATGGCGCGGCGCCGCAGCGTGCGCGAATTCTCGGACCGGCCCGTGCCGCGCGACATCATCGAAACCGCCCTGAGGGCCGCGGGCACGGCGCCGAGCGGCGCCAACCTGCAGCCGTGGCATTTCGTCGTGGTGAGTGCCGCGGACACGAAGCGGCGCATCCGCGCGGCGGCGGAGACGGAGGAGCGGGAATTCTACGAACACCGCGCCTCGCCCGAGTGGCTCGCGGCGCTGCAGCCGCTCGGCACCGACGCGTCGAAGCCGTTCCTCGAAACGGCGCCGTACCTCATCGCCGTGTTCCTGCAGAAATACGGGCGCCTGGCAGACGGCCGCAAGGTGAAACACTACTACCCGACCGAGTCCACCGGTCTCGCGACCGGGATACTGATCACGGCGCTGCACCGGGCGGGCCTCGCCACGCTGACGCACACGCCGAGCCCGATGAAGTTCCTGAACGAGATTCTCGGCAGGCCCGCGAGCGAACGGCCGTTCCTGCTGCTGGTGGTGGGCTACCCGGCGGCGGATGCGCGCGTGCCGGACATCGGCCGCAAGGAACCGGGTGCGTTTGTCACGTTCGTCGAAGACCCACCGTAGGAGCGGTTCTCGAACCGCGATCGATGTCCGGTGGAATCGCGGGCCCAGGCCCGCTCCTACAGGGGCGCCGTTCGCGCCGTAGGAGCGGTTCTCGAACCGCGAATGCGTCGCGCCGAGGGCGTTCGACGGATGCCGGAATCGCGGGCCCAGGCCCGCTCCTGCAGGGGCGCCGTTCGCGATGTAGGAGCGGTTCTCGAACCGCGATCGATGTCCGGTGGAATCGCGGGCCCAGGCCCGCTCCTACAGGGGCGTTGTTCACGCCGTAGGAGCGGTTCTCGAACCGCGATCGATGTCCGGTGGAATCGCGGGCCCAGGCCCGCTCCTGCAGGGGCGCCGTTCGCGATGTAGGAGCGGTTCTCGAACCGCGACCGATGCCCGGTGGAATCGCGGGCCCAGGCCCGCTCCTGCAGGGGCGCCGTTCGCGATGTAGGAGCGGTTCTCGAACCGCGACCGATCATCAACCGGTGTTCTGCATGCCCTGCGCGATGCCGTTGACGCTCGCGAGCAGGGCGTCGAACAGGTTCCCGTCCTCGCGACCGGAGGCGCGCCAGCGTCGCAGCAGGTCGACCTGCATCAGGCTCATGGGATCGACGTAGGGGTTGCGCAGCATGATCGCGCGCTGCAGCGTGGTGTCGCCCTCGAGCAGCGACTCGTGGTCCGAGTACTCGAGGATCAGGTCGCGGGTCAGTTCGAACTCGTCCCTGATGACCGGGTAGAACTTGTCGTGCAGGTCGCCGGCAAGCTCCGAGTACAGCTTGGCGATCCCGAGGTCGGCTTTCGCGAGCACCATCTCGGCGTCCGCGGTCAGGGCGCGCATGAAGTACCACTCGACGAACATGTTGCGGAAAGCCGCGTCCTCGAACTGCTCGGCCGCCTTCGCGAGCCCGCTGCCGATGCCGTACCAGCCCGGCAGTACGAAACGCGACTGCGTCCAGGCGAACACCCAGGGGATGGCGCGCAGCGAATGGACGCCGCCCTGCGCACGCCGCGCCGATGGCCGCGAACCGATGCGCATGCGTTCGATGATATCGATGGGAGTCGCAAGCCGGAAATAATCGTAGAACTCGGGTGTGTCGTAGACGAGCCGGCGATAAGCCTTGCGGCTCTCCTCCGCAACGATGTCCATCATCGCGTGCCACTCGGGTTCGTCGTTGCCGCGGTGCCTCGGCATCGCGGTGGCCAGCGCGAGTGACCCGAGCACCTGCTCGAGCGTCCGCAGCGCGATGCCGCGCAGACCGTACTTCTCGTTGATGATCTCGCCCTGCTCGGTCACGCGCAGGCGGCCGTTGACGGTGCCCGGCGGCGCGCCGAGCACGGCCACGTGCGTCTTGCTGCCGCCGCGGCTGATGGTGCCGCCGCGGCCGTGGAACAGCGTCAGCTCGATGTCGTGCGACTCGACGGCGTTGGCCAGGGTCTGCTGGGCGCCTTGCAACGCCCAGCGCGCGGAGGCGAGGCCGCCGTCCTTGTTGCTGTCCGAGTAGCCGATCATGACGGTCTGGCGGTCGCCGCGCTCGGCCAGGTGCGCCCGGTACAGCTCGGTCGACAGCAGCTCGTTCAGGATCTCCGGCCCGCGTTGCAGGTCGTCGACCGTCTCGAGCA
Source organism: uncultured Gammaproteobacteria bacterium (assembly GCA_963712755.1). GTDB lineage: Bacteria > Pseudomonadota > Gammaproteobacteria > Steroidobacterales > Woeseiaceae > UBA1847. The sequence continues at coordinate 10,029 of CAVQIY010000009.1, forward strand.
GCGGCGCGACGTCCAGCGGGACCTCGCCGCGGCGGTTGTGCAACTCGCTCCATTGCGCCAGCAGCAGCACGGACAGTATGTCGTCCGCGCCCTGCGTCATGCTGACGATGAACGGCCCGATGGCGCGCTGGCCGTACTTGCGGTGGCACAGGCCGAGTGCCTGGAACACCGCGATGGTCTTGCGCGCCTGGGTGCTGAGTTGTTCGGGGAGGCTTTCGCGCGTCTCGATGGCCTCGATGATGCGCTTCGAGCGCTCCGCGGCCGGCTTCTCCAGCCAGTCGTCATCGCCGAGGCACTCGCCGACGACTTCGCGGTGCACGTGGGCATCCTGGCGCACGTCGAGCGTCACCAGGTGAAAACCGAAAGTATCGATGCGCCGCAGCAGGCGCCGCACCGGGAACAGGCCCGCGTGTTCGCCCTTGTTCCGGGTGAGGCTGTCCTCGATCAGCTGGATGTCGTGCCGGAACTGGCCGACTTTCTCGTACGGGAAAATGTCGTCGTCGTAGGTCGACTGCAGGCGCTGCTGGATCAGCCGCAGGAACACGCGGTACGGCATGTCGCGATGCCGCGCAGGCACGTCGTGGTAGGCGTTCTGGAATACGCCGCGGTACGTATCGATCTGCTCGAGTATCGCCCGGCTGAAGCTGGCGCGGCCCTCCGCCTGGCTCAGCTTGGCGGAGAGACTGGCGCATTCGTTGTAGTAGAGGTCGAGGATCAGCGCGCGCTGCCGTGCGAGGGTCGAACGGATGGTCTTGGCGTTGACGTTCGGGTTGCCGTCCATGTCGCCACCGACCCAGGACGCGAAATGGACGATCGTGGGGACGGTGATCTTTTCGCCGTCCTTGCCGTAGACGCGGCGCACGGCGGCCTCGACGTCTTCGTAGAACGGCGGCATCGTCCGGTACAGCACGTCGGTCATGAAGAACAGCACGTGCTCCAGTTCGTCGGCGACGGTCATGTTCTCGGAAGGATGTTCGTCCGTCTGCCAGCCGGTCGTGACCAGCAGGCGGATGTTCTGCAGGGCGGCATAGCTTTCCTGCGGCGTCATCGTCGGGTTGATCATGTCGACGAGATGGCGGACGATCTCCTGCTCCTTGCGCAGTATCGTCCGCCGCGTCGGTTCCGTCGGGTGTGCGGTGAACACCGGCTCGATGCGCAGCGAGTTGATCAGGCCCTGCAGCTCCCTGGCGGTCATGCCGTTGGCCTTGAGCCGGATGAGCGTGTCCTCGGGCCCGCCGGGCTGGTAGCCCTCGACGTCGCGCAGGTATTCGCGCCGCCGCCGGATGCGATGCACTTTCTCCGCGGTGTTCACCATCTGGAAGTAGGTGGAGAAGCTGCGGATGACCTGCATCGCCATGTCGGGGTCGAGGTTCTGCACCAGGGCGGCGAGTTCCTCGCCTTCGAGCTCGTTGTTCTCGCGGCGGCGGATGGAGCGCAGCCGCGCATTCTCGACGAACTCGAACAGCTGTTCGCCGCCCTGCTCGCGGATCAGGTCGCCGACGAGCGCGCCGAGCATGCGGACGTCGTCCCGCAGGGTCTGGTCCTTGTCCTCGAACGTGATGTCCTGGCGACGCGGAGTCTTGTGGACGCCGTTATCCATGGTGCCGGGCCCGGGCTTTGTCAGTCGCGGAAATTCTCATACTGGAGGGGCAGGTCGACATCGGTCTCCTTGAGGAGGCGGATGGTCGCCTGCAGGTCGTCGCGGTTCTTGCCGCTGATCCTCAGCTTATCGCCCTGGATCGCGGCCTGCACCTTGATCTTGCTCGATTTCACGGTCTTGACGAGCTTGCGCGCGAGGTCCGTCTCGATACCGCGGCGCAGGATCACGGTCTGCCGGGCCGCGCTGCCCGTGATCTCGGGCGCCTGCTCGTCGAGGCAGCCGATGTCGACGCCGCGCTTCGCGAGTTTCTGCCGCAGGATGTCCATCATCTGCTGCAGCTGGAATTCGCTTTGCGACGTGAGCGTGATGGCCTGCTCGTCGAGTTCGAACTTCGACCCCGTGCCCTTGAAGTCGAAACGCGTATTCACCTCGCGATTCGCCTGGTCCACCGCATTGGCGGCCTCGTGAGCGTCGAAATCGCTGACTACGTCGAACGATGGCATGGTTCAGTCCTCGAGCTGCTTGCGGTACTTCCTGGCCAGGTCGAGAAACTGCGGGGTGAGCCCCTTGTCCTCGTAAACGGGGTCGCCGAAATCGTCCTCGCGGATCACCTTGTCCCCGGGCACGTACGGTATCGCGGCCTCGACCTGCTCGAGCGCCACCGACAACAGGTCCGTGATGACGCGCTCGCGCGAGATGCCGGGAAACAGGTCGGCAAGCGCGTGCACCCTGGCGGCATCTTCGGTGCGCAGGTGAATGGCATAGGTCTCGGAAGTCCTGGCGGGTTCCTGTTCCGACGCCCAGGCATCCAGCAGTGATTTGAAGCTCATGGTGGTGGTCTCGATCGCGGCCGCGTCCGGCGTCGCGACAATAGCAAAATCTCGGCGGGCTGCCCAGTAACGGCCGCTGCCGGTGCAGCGCAAGGCGCGCATCATCGGCAGACGAGCAGCGCAGCGACCAGGGACGGATCGTGAACGAAGCAATGGCCACAGCGGGAGAGCTGGCGTTTGTCCGCAGCGAGACGCATTTCGCCGCTGCGCCGCGCGCGGACGGGCTGTGGCACCGCCTGCAGCAGGCCGGTGCGCGGCCGCTGGCCGCCGGCGCGCCGGCCGCCCGGCACTACGTGCTGCTGGGCGACGTCGAGCACGGCGATCGCGTGTGGGGCGCGCTGTGGGAGCTGCGCACTGAGCCGGCGGTGCACACGGCCTTCGCCGACCGGGTGTTGCCGCAGTGCCCGTTGCTGTCCGCCGAGCGCGGCCGGGCGATCGTGTCGCCGGTCGGGCTGCAGGTGCCCGCGGACTCCGCATGGGTCTGCATGGGCATCGATCTTGCCCGCTTCGCCGGGCGCGGCGGTGCCGTCGACGAGCCGGCACTGAAGCGCTGCCTCGAGGCCTGCGTCGACGTCGGCGATGCGCTGCACGATGTGCTCGCTTGGCCGACGGCGGACCTGCAGCACGACGCGTGGCTCAACCGCCGGCTGGCGATCGTCCTGTCCGGCTTCGGCGACCTGTTGCGTATGCGTAGCATGGCGCCAGTGGATCATGGCAGCCTGCGCTTCCTGAACCAGCTGCTGCTGTGGCTGCGCATGACTGCGCAGTCGCGTTCACGTGCCATCGCGATGCGCGCGGAACCGCTGCCCGCGATCGCGCTCAGCGATCCGAGCCACGGCCTGCCGCGCGGCAGCGTGCGCGACGACTGGCGCCGGCGCTGGCGCGAAGCGGTCCGCGCGACGCTGGTGCGGCACCGCAACCTGCTGGTCATTTCGCCGTGGAGCCTGTTTCCGAGCGGCGCACGCGCCGATTACGAATACGCGGAGCTGTTGCCGTTGCTGCGTCACTCCGATGCCTGCGCGTTCCGCCGGAATATGTCCATCGATCACTGGAATCTCAATCAATTCAAGCAGTTCCACCAGCGAGCCCGCGCCGTCCTGAAGCAGAGAGTTGCGACGGCGCAGATTGCGGAGCACGTATGAACTACGATACGGTTTCCGACCGCGCTCGTCGAAGCGCGCTTTGCGGTTGCGTAATCGAGGGGACGGATTGCAGGCCATATCATTTGACGCTCACGGCGTAGCGGTACTGTTCCTGACCGTCCTCGCACTGTTCCTGTTCACGCGGGACAACATTCCGCTCGAGTCGTCGTCGCTCGCGATACTGATCATCCTGGTCGCCGGGTTCGCCTTGTTCCCGTATACCCGCGACGGCGAGGTCGTCATCCGCTCCGTCGATTTCTTCGCGGGCTTCGGCAGCGAAGCGCTGGTCGCTATTTCCGCATTGATGATGGTCGGCAAGGCGCTGGAAACGACGGGCGCGCTGCAGCCGCTCGCGACGATCGTGGGCCGGGCCTGGTCGAAGAGCCCCATACTCGCGCTGCTCGCCACGCTGACGGCCGGCGCCGTGCTCAGCGCGTTCATGAACAACACGCCCATCGTCGTGCTGCTGATGCCGATCCTCGTGGGTGCGTCGATCCGCAGCAAGTTCCCGGTGTCCGGCGTGATGATGCCCATGGGCCTCGCGACGATCATCGGCGGCATGTCGACGACCATCGGCACCTCCACGAACCTGCTCGTGGTGGGCATCGCGCAGGACATGGGCCAGCATACGTTCTCGCTGTTCGAGTGGGTGGCGCCGGTCGCCATCGTGGGCGGCGTGGCGATCCTGTTCCTGTGGCTCGTGGCGCCGCGCCTGCTGCCGGACCGCACGCCGCTGATGCCGGACACGACGCCGCGGATCTTCAGCGCCCAGCTGCACATCATGAAAGACGGCTTTGCCGACGGCAGCACACTGTCGGAGGTGCTCGGCAAGGCCGACGGCCAGATGCGGGTGGACAAGATCCAGCGCAGCGAGTCGCTGTTCCTCGCGAAGCTGCCGCAGGTCAAGCTGCAGCCGGGCGACCGGCTGTTCGTCAAGGACACCCCGGAGAATCTCAAGCATTACGAGCAGATACTCGGCGCGACCCTCTACAACGCCGAGGACGAGGTGCACCCGGTGGACGACGAGTTCCCGCTCGAGGCGGGCGGCCAGCAGCTGGCGGAAGTCGTCGTGACGCGCGGTTCGCCCCTGCACCTGCGCACGCTCGCCGCCGCGCGCTTCACGGGCAGTTACGGGCTCATGCCGCTGGCGCTGCACCGTGCGCGAGCGCCGAGTTCGCAGGTCACGGGCGACCTCAGCAGCGTCCGGTTACGCGCGGGCGACGTGTTGCTGGTGCAGGGTTCGAGGGATGCGGTCAAGCAGCTCAGGGACAGCGGCTCGATGCTGGTGCTGGACGGCACCACGGACCTGCCGCAGACACACCATGCCAAGCGCGCGCTGACCATCATGGCGCTGGTGGTCGCGGCCGCGGCGCTCGGCGTGCTGCCGATCGCCGTCAGCGCCGTGGTCGGGCTCGGGCTGATGCTCGTCACCGGTTGCCTGACCTGGCGTGATGCGGTCGGTGCGCTGTCGATTCCCGTTATCATGATCATCGTGACCAGCCTCGCGCTCGGCAAGGCGCTGCTCGGCACGGGCATGGCCGACTACCTGGCCATGGGTTTCGTCAGCATGACCGCGGGGCTGCCGCCGGGGATGATACTCAGTGGCTTCATGCTGCTGATGGCGCTGCTCACGAACGTCGTATCGAACAATGCTGCAGCGGCGATCGGCACGCCCATCGCGATCGGCATCGCGCAGCAGCTGGGCGTGCCGGCGGACCCGTTCATCCTCGCGACGCTGTTCGGCGCCAACATGAGTTTCGCGACGCCCTACGGCTACCAGACCAACCTGCTGATCCTGAGCGCGGGCGGCTACAAGTTCACCGACTTCCTGCGCGTCGGCATACCGCTGACCATCATCATGTGGATCGGCTTCTCGCTGGTGTTGCCGGCGATGTACTCGCTGTAGGGCAATGCGAGCGGTGCGCCGCTTGCCGCTCTCGGGTCATTCCGCCGCGGCGATGCCATTTCAGCCGTAACGGTTGACCCTGGCGGAGCGGCCGGTAATACTCCGGGGCATGAACGCTCGGCACAGCAACGTCTGGTGGTGGCTTTCCGCCTAGGAGGGGGTGGATGGCCGGCTATTAGCTGAGCACTGGAAAACCAGAAGCCCGTCTCCGACACCGTCGAGGCGGGCTTTTTTATTGGCACGGATCGCGGGCCCAGGCCCGCTCCTACAGGTTGAATCGCACCCTGTAGGAGCGGTTCTCGAACCGCGATCGAAGCCCGATAGAATCGCGGGCCGAGGCCCGCTCCTACAGGTTGAATCGCACCCTGTAGGAGCGGTTCTCGAACCGCGATCGAAGCCCGATAGAATCGCGGGCCGGGGCCCGCTCCTACAGGTTGAATCGCACCCTGCAGGAGCGGTTCTCGAACCGCGATCGAAGCCCGATAGAATCGCGGGCCGAGGCCCGCTCCTGCAGGTTGAATCGCACCCTGTAGGAGCGGTTCTCGAACCGCGATCGAAGCCCGATAGAATCGCGGGCCGAGGCCCGCTACTGCAGGTTGAATCGCACCCTGTAGGAGCGGTTCTCGAACCGCGAAACACAACGAGGTTACATGCAGGAACCATTCGACATTGCCGCCGATCTCGATACACCGGTATCGGCGTTTCTGAAGCTCGCGCCGCTCAGGCCGCGCTTCCTGCTGGAGAGCGTCGAGGGCGGCGAGCGGCTGGCACGCTATTCGTTCCTTGGCTTCGGCGACGCACTCGAGGTACGCATGGACGCCAGCGGACTCAGCATCGACGGCGAAAGCCGGCCGCGGCCGACGACACGGGACGAGTACCTCGGCGCGCTGCGTGACGCGCTCGCGCGGGCACCGCGCCCGCAGCCGGCGGTGGAGGGCCTGCCGTTCTCGGGCGGGCTGGTGGGCGTGTCGGGCTACGACGTCGTGCGCCTGTTCGAGCGCCTGCCGCACCATACCGAGGCACAGTCCAACGTCCCGGACGCCGCCTTCTCGGCGCCGACCTCGTTCCTCGTCTTCGACCACCTGACGCGCCGCGTCGCGTTGTTGCACGATGGCCCGGATGCGGAGCGCCAGGCGCTGCGCCACGAGGTCATCGCGCGCCTGCGGGGCCCCGTTCCCGCCGCGGCGACGGAGGTGGAAATATCGCCGCCGACCGCGAGTCTCAGCGAGGCCGAATTCACGAACCGCGTGCAAGCCTGCAAGGAATACATCGCGGCGGGCGACATCTACCAGATCGTGCTCTCGGTATTGTTCCGCGGTCGCAGCAACGTGCGGCCGTTCGAGGTGTACCGGGCGATGCGGCTGATCAATCCGTCGCCGTACATGTTCTTTTTCCAGTTCGACGACCTTGCCGTCGTCGGTTCGTCGCCCGAGGCGCTGGTGCGGCTCCACGGCCGCCGCGCGTCCCTCAGGCCGATCGCGGGCACGCTGCCGCGGGGCGCGACGACCGCGGAAGACCTGGCCAATGAACAGGCGCTGCTCGCCGACCCCAAGGAGGCGGCCGAGCACGTCATGCTCGTGGATCTCGCGCGCAACGACCTCGGCCGGGTGGCGCGCGCGGGCACCGTGCACGTCGATCCGTACCGTGCAATCGAGCGCTACAGCCACGTGATGCACATCGTCAGCGGGGTGCAGGGCGAGCTCGACGGGCGCTTCGACCAGTTCGACCTGTTCGCGGCGAGCTTCCCGGCCGGCACGCTGGTGGGCGCACCCAAGGTGCGCGCCATGGAGATCATCGAGGAGATGGAGTCGGTCGGCCGCGGCCTGTACGCGGGCACCGCGGGCTACTTCGGCGCCAGCGGCGACATGGACCAGGCGATCACGATCCGCACACTGGTGTTCTCCGGCGACGAGTACAGTTTCCAGGCCGGCGCGGGTATCGTTGCCGACTCGGTACCGGCGCGCGAGTACCAGGAGGTGCTGGCAAAGAGCGCCATCCTGCGCCGCGCACTCGAGATGGCCGGGGAGGGCTTGTGATGGCCGATACCTTCGCGCACGTGCGCATGCTGCTGATCGACAACTACGATTCGTTCACCTACAACCTCGTGCAGGCGTTCGCCGCGCACGGCGCGGACGTGATGGTCTATCGCAACGACGCCATTACGGTCGACGCGGCGAAAGCGCTCGGCCCCACGCACCTGGTCATCTCGCCCGGGCCGGGGCGGCCCGAAGACGCGGGGGTCTCCATCGACATGATCGCTGCATTCGCGGAGCACATCCCGATCCTCGGCGTGTGCCTGGGCCACCAGAGCCTGGTGCAGCATTTCGGCGGTGCCATCGTGCGCGCGGAACGGCTCATGCACGGCAAGACCTCGATGGCGACGCACGACGGCAAGACGATTTACGAAGGGCTGTCGCAACCGTTCGAGGTCGGCCGTTACCATTCCCTGTGCGCGCAACCGGAGACGCTGCCCGAGGTGCTCGAGCTCACGGCGCAGACCGAGCGCGGCGAGATCATGGGCGTGCGCCACAGGACCCTGCCGCTCGAAGGCGTGCAGTTTCACCCGGAGAGCGTGCTGACGCCCGAGGGCGACCGGCTGATGGCGAACTTCATGCGCATGACGGCATCATGAACACGGCCGACACGAAAGCGAGCCTGGGTCCCCTGCTCGATCGCCTGCTGAACGGCGCGGCGCTCACGGAGAACGACGCTTACGAACTCATGCACCGTTTCGCTGCGGGCGAGCTCGATCCGGCGCTTGCGGGCGCGTTCCTCGCCGGCCTGCGGGCGAAGGGCGAGACGGCCGACGAGGTGCGCGGTTTCGCGCGGGCGATGCGCGAACTCGCCGTGCGCCCGGCGATACCGGCAGGCACGCCGACCGTCGATACGGTCGGCACCGGCGGCGACGGCTCCGGCAGCCTCAACCTGTCGACGGGCGCGGGGCTGCTTGCCGCAGCCTGCGGCGTGCGTGTCGTGAAGCACGGCAACCGTTCCGTGTCGTCGAAGTCGGGCAGCGCCGACATGCTCGAGTGCCTCGGCATGCCGCTGCCGCTGCACGAGCCGGAAGCGGTGGCCTGCCTCGAGGCGACCAACTTCACGTTCCTGTTCGCGCCGGCGTACCACCCGGCGATGAAGGCCGTGGTGCCGGTGCGCGGCGCGATGGGCGTGCGCACGGTGTTCAACCTGCTGGGGCCGCTCACCAACCCCGGCATGCCGCCCACGCAGCTGATCGGCGCGTGGAGCCCGGACGCCGCCGAACTCATGGCCGGTGCGCTGGCGGGCATGGAGATCGAGCGCGCGTTCGTGGTGCACGGCGAGCCGGGCTGGGACGAGGCGACCCCGGTGGGCGAGTTCGTGCTGTTCGACGTGCGCGACGGCAAGGTCGAGCGGACGGTGCGCACGCCCGAGGATTACCGGCTGTCGCGCTGCGCGCCGCAGGATCTCGCCGGCGGCGATGCTGCGCACAATGCGCATGAACTGACGCGCGTGTTCAGCGGCGAAGACAGGGGGCCGCACCGCGATGCGCTCGTTATGAGCACGTCGCTGGTGCTCGAGGTACAGGGCACCGCGGGCGACGCGATGCACGGCATCGAGCTCGCCAATGCCGCGCTCGACAGCGGCGCCGCCGCCGATCTGCTCACCCGGTTGCGGGCACACTTCGAGAGCCGATGAGCGACTTCCTGCAGCAGATGGCGACACTCTCGGCCGAGCGCGCTGCCGCGGCGGGCAGTATCCGCGAGCGTGACCTCGACAAACCCGTCGTTCCGCTGCAGCTCGAGACATTCGACGTCATCGCCGAGATCAAGGGCCGCTCGCCCGCCGAAGGCGCACTGGCCGGCGCCGAGCTGGACCGCGCGGCACAGGCGCGGCACTACGTGCGAGGTGGCGCGGCCGCGATCTCGGTGCTGACCGAGCCGAGCCGCTTCGACGGCGCGCTCGAGCACCTCGAGGAAATCGCGGCAGCCGTGCCCGGCACACCCGTCATGCGCAAGGATTTCCTGGTCGAGCCGGTGCAGGTGCTCGAGGCCCGCAGGGCCGGGGCGAGCGGCGTGCTGCTGATCACGGCGATGCTGTCCGATGCGAAGCTGCGGGCGCTGCTCGATGCCGCGTTCGAGCCGGGCATGTTCGTGCTGCTCGAGGCGTTCGACGAGCACGACCTGGCGCGCAGCGCGGCGCTGCTCGAGAACCCGGCGGATCGCGATCGCGCGGCGGCCGGCCAGCTGCTCATCGGCGTGAACACGCGCAACCTGCGCACCCTCGAAGTGGATGCCATGCGCCTCGAGCGGCTCGCGCCGCTGCTGCCGGCGGCCCGCTGCGTCGCGGAGAGCGGGCTGACGACGGCCGACGATGCCGCCGCCGTCGCGGGCTGGGGCTACAGCCTGGCGCTGGTGGGCAGTGCCCTGATGCGCAGCGGCGATCCCGCGGGCCTCGTCGCCGCGATGCGCGCCGCCGGCAGCGCGAGGGTAGCGGCATGAGCCTGATGGTGAAGATCTGCGGCCTGCGCAAGGCGGAAGACGTCAAGGCGGCCGTGAGCGCGGGCGCCGATGCCGTCGGCTTCGTGTTCGCGGAGTCCGTGCGGCGCGTGACGCCCGCCGAAGCCCGCAAGCTGACGCAGTACCTGCCGAAGCGCGTGCGGCGCGTTGCCGTGATGCGCCATCCGTCGCAGGACGAGTGGCAGGAAGTGCTCGAGACGTTCGCGCCCCACGTGCTGCAGACCGACATCGACGACTTCGCGTCGCTCGACGTGCCGGCGTCCGTGGAGCGCTGGCCGGTCATCCGCGAAGGTTACGCAGGCGTCGACGGCAAGCTGCCCGCCGTGTTCCTGTACGAAGGCCAGCGCAGCGGCGCGGGCCAGACCGTGGACTGGCCGCGCGCGGCGGCAATCGCGAAGCGGGGGCGCATGATCCTCGCGGGCGGGCTCGGCGTCGACAACATCGCAACGGCGATCCGCACGGTCCGGCCGCACGGCGTGGACGTCTCGAGCGGCGTCGAATCGCGCCCGGGACGCAAGGATCCGGGGCTCATTCAACTATTCATCAAGACGGCACGCGCCGTGGAGAAACAGGCATGACTTCTTTACTCAAAGCGGGCGAGGCGGAAGCACTGCTGCAGGCCGCGATCCGGGGCGAGCTGCCCGACGAGCGCGGCCGCTTCGGGCCTTTCGGCGGGCGCTACGTACCGGAGACGCTGGTGCCGGCGTTCGAGCGCCTCGAGGCGGGCGTCAAGGAACACCTGCACGACCCGAAGTTCCAGGCCGAATTCCAGCGCGAGCTGCGCGAGTGGGTCGGCCGGCCGACCGCGCTGACGCATGCGCCGCGGCTCAGCGAACGCTGGGGTGCGGACGTCTGGCTGAAGCGCGAGGACCTCGCGCATACGGGCGCGCACAAGATCAACAATGCGATCGGGCAGGCGCTGCTCGCGAAGCGGCTGGGCGTCGAGCGCGTCATCGCCGAGACGGGAGCGGGCCAGCACGGCGTCGCATCGGCGGCCGCCTGCGCGCGCGTCGGCCTGCCCTGCGCGGTGTACATGGGCGCCGTGGACATCGAACGGCAGGCGCCCAACGTCGATCGCATGCGGCGGCTTGGTGCCGAGGTCATCGCCGTCGAGTCCGGCGACAAGACGCTGCGCGCGGCGATCGACGAGGCACTCAGGAAGTGGGTGACGGACCCCGCCGGCATCTACTACCTGCTGGGCTCCGCGGTGGGCGCGCACCCTTATCCGTACCTGGTGCGCGAGCTGCAGTCGGTGATCGGCCGCGAGTCGCGCGAGCAGATGATCGCGCAGGCCGGCGCGCTGCCGGACGCGGCGTTCGCGTGTGTCGGCGGCGGTTCGAATGCGATCGGCCTCTTTTACCCGATGCTCGGCGACGACGTCGAACTGATCGGCGTCGAGGCCGGTGGCACGGGCAGCGGGCTCGGCCAGAATGCCGCGACGCTCGCCACCGGCACGCCCGGCGTGCTGCAGGGCAGCTACACGATGATCCTGCAGGATGCTGACGGCCAGGTGCAGGAGACGCACTCGATCTCGGCAGGCCTCGACTACTCGGGCGTCGGTCCGGAGCATGCCATGCTGCAGGCCACGGGCCGCGTGAAGTACGTAGCGGCGAGCGATGACGATGCGCTCGCGGCACTCGAGGAACTCTGCGAGCTGGAGGGCATACTCACGGCACTGGAGACCTCGCATGCGTACGTCGCGGCGCGCGAGTGGGCGCAGGAAAACCCCGGCAAGCGGATACTGATCGGCAACTCGGGCCGCGGCGACAAGGACATGCCGACGCTGACCAAATACCCCGTGAGGACACGCAGCCATGAAAGCGCATGAACGAGTGACGGCGGCGATCCGTGCCGCAAACGAGGCGGGCCGGACGGCGCTCGTGCCGTTCGTGACGGCGGGCTACCCGGAGCCGCGGGACTTCATCGACACGTTGCAGGCCGTGGCCGCGGTCGGCGACGTAGTCGAGGTCGGCATCCCGTTTTCCGACCCGATGGCCGACGGCATGACGATCCAGCGCTCGAGCTTCGAGGCGCTGCGCAAGGGCGTGAGCCTTGCCTGGATCTTCGACGAACTCGAAAAGGCCGGCGGCTTCGATGCGCCGCTCGTCATGATGTCCTACCTGAACCCGTTGCTGGCATTCGGTTACGAGCGGCTGGCCGACCGGGCGCTGGAGACGGGGGTGTGCGGCTTCATCGTGCCCGACCTGCCGTTCGAGGAAAGTGCGGACATCCGGGCGGTGCTCGAGTCACGCGGTCTCGGCCTGATCCAGCTCGTTACGCCCGCGACGCCCGACGCCCGGCTGAAGACGCTTTGCGATGCATCGCGCGGTTTCGTTTACGCGGTCACGATCACGGGCATCACGGGCGGCGATGCCGGCCTGCCGGGCGATCTCGCCGGTTACCTGGACAAGGTCTCGGCTGTTGCCGGCATCCCGGTGTGCGCCGGTTTCGGCATCCGGCAGGCGAGCGACGTGGCCGCGGTGGGTGCGCACGCCGCCGGCGCGATCGTCGGCTCGGCGCTGGTCGAGGTGCTGGAGCGCGGTGAGGACCCGACCGGTTTCCTCACCTCGCTGCGATGAAGAAAGTCACCTCGGCCGACAGCGTAGTGATGATCAATCACTACAAGAACATCCTGACAGCCGAGGGCATCCCCTGCCAGATCAGGAACGAGCACCTGAACCAGATCTACGGGGAGATGCCGTTCACCGAGGTGTGGCCGGAGCTGTGGGTGCTGAAGGACATCGACTACGATCGCGCGAAGCAGCTCATCGATTCCACGATCATCGACGAGAGCCCCGAATGCGCCCTGGCGTTGCACGAAATGCGGCGAGGAGAACGAAGGCCAGTTCGCGGCCTGCTGGAACTGCGGCTCGCGGCTCCGGGTCGGACCAAATTATGTAATTGATATATATGGTTTTATCGTTCTGATTCTATCGATTTTGGAGCCTATTTCGGCATTTTGGGCTCGAAAATCGTCAATTTGGTGGCGGAACTGGGATGCACCTCATAAGCTGGCAAAAGGACTCAAAAAATAGGCGATTTAAGGCTGAATCTGGGCCGACCGTAAGCAATTTATTGTTAATTGTCAGTTAGTTACCGAGGTCCGACCCCTACCCCGACCGCGGCCGCGATCAGGGCATGCCCCGGGCCAGCAGCCGCGTGCCTGCGATCTCGCTGCGCAGGATCGCCGACACCTTCTCCGGCTGGACCGGCCGGCTGATCAGGAAGCCCTGTGCCAGGTTGCAGTTGCAGCTCTTCAGGAAATCGAGCTGCGTGATGGTCTCCACGCCCTCGGCCGCCACCTCGATGTCGAGGCCCTGTGCCATGGCGATGGCCGCGCGGACGATGCGCTGGTGACTGTCGTTGCGGTCGATGTCCGCGATCAGCGACTGGTCCAGCACGAAGCTGTCCACGAAACCGTTGTCCAGCGACTCGAACGAAACGTCGCGGGTACCGAAGTGGTCGAGCGACAGCCGCACGCCGAGCTTGCGCAAGGCGCGCAGCGTCTCGATCTCCGCCCTGCGCCTGTTCGGCAGATCGCCGTCACCGATCTCGAGCTCGATGCAGCCCGGATCCAGCATGGTCTCTTCCAGCGCCCGGGCGACCGCATCGCGAAGGCGCTGGTGCATGAGTTGCTGGCGCGACAGGTTGATGGCGATGGACAGGTCCGGCAGCTCGAAGCGCCGCTGCCAGCCCGCGAGTTGCCGGCATGCGGTCGCGATGACCCACTCGCCCGCGGAGTGAATCAGCCCGCTGGACTCGAGGATGGGCAGGAAGCGCGCCGGCGGCAGCAGGCCAAAGCGCGGGTGTTGCCAGCGCAACAGCGCCTCCAGGCCGATCAGCCGGCCCGTCGTGATATCGATGCGCGGCTGGTAATGCAGCACGAATTCGTTGCGGACCAGCGCGTGCCGCAGCCCGACCTCCAGTTCCTCGCGCTGTTCGAGCCGCGCGTTGAGCGCCGTCGAGTAATAGTGGAAACGCCCGCCGCCGCTCTTCTTGGCTTCGTGCATCGCGATGTCGGCGGCCTTGACCAGGCGCTCGGCGTTGTTACCGGACTCGGGATAGATCGCGATGCCGATCGACGGCGTCGCATAGACTTCGCTGTGGCCGGCCTGGTATTTCTCTGACAGCACCAGCAGCAGCTTCTGTGCCGCGGCGCCCGCATTGGCCATCTCGCCGAAGTCTTCGAGGCACACGACGAACTCGTCGCCGCGCCAGCGGCCCGCGAAATCCCCGACCCGGAGGTTGTCACGCAGACGCCCGGCCACCTGGCGCAGCAGGTCGTCGCCCACATCGTGCCCCAGTGTCTCGTTCACGGATTTGAAGCGATCGAGATCGATGAACAGCACCGCGAGCGGCGAGTTCTTGCGCTCGGCGCGGCCGATGGCACGCAACAGGTGTTCCGTGAAGACGCCGCGGTTCGGCAGCCCCGTGAGTTCGTCGTATTGCGCGCGCTTTTCGAGCGCGATCGTGCGGATCGTCGCATCGGTCACGTCGCGAAACGTGACGACCCCGCCGACCAGTTCGCGATTGCCGTCGTAGAGGCCCTGGCCACTGATGCTCAGGTAGGTGTCGGGCTGCTCCGGCGCGCGGTAGATCGCCACCTGGCCCGTGAACCTGGCGCCGCTGCGTGCCCGTACCAGCGGCAGGTGCTCCGGGTTCCTGTAGTTGTCGCCGTTCTCGTCGATGCAGCAGAACGTCTGTTCCCAGCTCGCATCCGGCTGCCAGCGCGGGCCGAGGCCGAGGATGGTGCGCGCCGACGGGTTGACGTCCAGGATGCTGCCTTCGCGGTCGACCACGATGACGCCGTCGTTGATGCTCGTGAGCACGGACAGGACCGAAACGTCGGTAGCGGAGAGCCGCTGCTGCAGACGCTGGCGCCGCAGCGCGTGATCGAAGACCGCTTCCTGGCCTTCCACCGTGACGTCGTCGATGCAGATGTAACCCTGCGCGCCCGAGCGCACGGCCGCGATGCCGCGGTGCTCGTGTTCCTTGTCGGTAATCGCAACCACCGGGTAGTCGCGCAACGCGTGGAGGAGTTCGGATAACGCCTGGCCCGACCGGGCGATGACGGGGCCGGCTTCCAGCAGCACGATGTCCGGTCGCTCCCGGTTCTCTGCGGGAACGCCGAGCTCGGAGGACCGCGTCAGCATCGAGCAGCACGGCAGTGTCTCGAGCTCTGCCAGGTATTCTGCTGCGAATTCGCCGTGTCCCAGGTAGAGAATCGAATGCCCCGTCATAGATTATTTTGTTTCTTCTGTTCCCCAGAGGATGGCCGGCAGCGCCACGGGCCAGTCGCATGATAACAGAATTGCAAACAAACACAGGCGCTTAAGCCGCAATTTACCTACCGTCGGGGGCGAGCTTTAAACCACCCGTCCGGCACGGGCATCAAAGCTTCAGGAAAACGGGAGAATTGGCAGATGGCCGCGCTTTCGACGGTGGAAACCGGCGACAATATACGCAGCATGGTTTCCAGGACAGCAACATCGGTGCCCGACGAGGCGGCTCTCGTCGCCCGCGCGCAGCGCGGCAGCGGCCGGGCATTCGAGGCGCTGTACCGGGCCCACGTCGATCGCGTGTACGGGCTCTGCCTGCGCATGACGGGCAACGTCGGCGAGGCCGAGGACTGCACCCAGGAGGCCTTCATCCAGGCCTGGAACAAGCTCGACAGGTTCCGCGGCGACAGCGCCTTCGGCACCTGGATGCACCGCATCGCCGTCAACGCGGTACTCGGCCGGATACGCAAGGCGAAGCGCGAACGGGACCGCATCCAGGCGGCGACGGAAATAACCTCGTCGCCGGCATCGATCGGCGACAGCGGCGAGTTACGCGACCTGTCCGACGCGATAGACCGGCTCCCGGAGGGCGCGCGGCACGTATTCGTGCTGAACGCGGTTTACGGATACAGCCACGAGGAGTCGAGCGACATGCTCGGCATCGCGGTCGGCACGACAAAGGCACAGTTGCATCGCGCGCGGCGTTTGCTGGCGCAGCAGCTCACGGAACAGGGTTTCGAGGCATGAACGAACATCGCGAAGACAAACTGACGACGGCCGCACGGCAGCTGGCCACCGAGATCAGGCCGCAGCGCGACCTGTGGCCCGGTATCGAGCGCGCGATCAGCGAGCCCGTGCCGCGGCGCTCCCGCTGGACGCCGATGTTCGCGCAGGCGGCGGCGATCGTCCTGCTCATCGGTGCCTCGTCCGGGCTGACCTATCTCGCAATGAAGGACGACAAGCCCGTGGTGATCGAACGGATGACGCCCGAGTACACCTTCGAGCGGGCAGCGTTCGGCAGCAGCTACACGCTGGGCAGCGACTACCTGGAGACGCGGGCCGACCTGCTGGCGCGGTTCGAGCGGGAACTCGAGCGGCTCTCGCCCGGGCAGCGCCAGGACGTCGAGACGAGCCTCGGGGTGATCCGCGATGCGATCGACGACATCAACGCGGCACTGCTGCAGGACCCCGACAACACGCTGCTGCAGGATCTCTTGATGAAGACGTATCACGAGGAACTGAACGTGATGCGCAGGGTGGGTGGCGTGACGCAGAGCGTCATGTCGCGCCGTGATATCTGATGCGCCGCGTTACGCGACGCACAACGCAAGTGGGTACAGACATGAAAAGACTGATACTGGTGAGTGCCGGGTTGTTGCTTGCAGCATCGGCCGGCGCCGAAGACATCAATGAGAAACTCGACGCGAGTGCCGACGGCATGGTCGAGATCTACAACACCGCCGGATCCGTTACGGTCGAGGGCTGGTCGCAGGATGCCGTGGAGGTGACGGGCACGCTCGGCGAGGAAGTCGACGAGTTCATCTTCGAGCGCAAGGGCGATACCGTCGTGGTCAAGGTCAAGCCGATAAAGGGAAAGAACAGCGGCGGACGTTCCACGTCGAGCCATATCACCGTGCGGGTTCCGCAGCAGAGCAGTATCGACGTTGCCACCATCAGCGCGGAAATCGACGTCGAGGGCGTCGAAGGTGAGCAGGAATTGCAGTCGGTGAGCGGCAATGTCGCGACGCAGGTGTTCGCGGCCGAGGTCGAGGTGGAGACCGTCAGCGGCCGTATCGACGTGGCCGGCAACGGCGAGGACGTCGAGGCCGACCTGACCACGGTATCCGCGGGCATCGCGGTGCGCGGCCTGTCCGGCGTGATCGACCTGGAGTCGGTCAACGGCAAGCTGGAAATCGATGGCGGTTCGTTTTCGGACGTCGCGATGGAAACCGTCAACGGCAGGATCGACTTCAATTCGAACCTCCGCGACGGCGGTGATCTCGACATCGAGACGGTCAATGGCAAGGTCGTCGTCAGCTTCGTCGGCGGCCTGTCCGCGGACATCGACGTCAATACCTTCAACGGCCGCATCGACAACTGCTTCGGTCCGAAGCCGGAAAGGAGCAGCCAGTACGGGCCCGGCTGGGAGCTCAGCCTCCGTGAAGGCAGCGGTGACGGCAGGGTGAACATCGCCACGCTCAACGGCGGCGTCACGCTCTGCAGGGAGTAAAGGCCGCACGCCGGAAAGCGCGGCAATTTGGTACCCTAGGGGGTCCCCGAATCAAGGACCCGATTCATGAGCCGCGCAGTCAAAATCCTGGGTATTCTCGTCGCGACGGCGGTCGCGGTGGCGATCTTCGCCGCGATCGTCTTCGTGCTCGTCTTCGACCCGAACGACTACAAGGACAAGATCTCGGCGGCCGTCCACGAGGCGACCGGCCGCGAACTCGTCATCGAGGGCGACCTGAGCCTCAGCCTGTTCCCCTGGCTCGCGATCGAGATGGGCAGGACCGAGCTCGGCAATGCCCCCGGCTTCGACGACACGCCGTTCGCGAGCTTCGACTCGGCGCGCCTCAGCGTCCGCGTGATGCCGCTCCTCACGAAGCGCCAGGTCGTGGTCGGCACGGCGGCGCTCGACAGCCTCCGGGTGAACCTGCAGGTGCACAAGGACGGCAAGGGCAACTGGGAGGACCTCGGCGCAGCCGGGGCGGCCGAGCCCGAGGCTCCCGAACCGCCGGCGGCGGAAACGACCGCCACGATCGACGTTGCCAGCGTCGCCGTCACCGACGCCGCGCTGACCTACGCCGATGCGAGCACCGGCGACCGCTACGAGCTGACCGAGCTGAACCTGGCGTCCGGGCGCATCGCCCCGGGTGAGGCCGTGCCGCTCGATGGCAGCCTGGCGTTCAGGCTGGAGCCGGCGGGGCTGTCCGGCCGCATCGACGTCGGCCTCGTCGTTGCCTTCGATGCGGACGCGGGAACGGTCTCGATCAGCGACCTGGACGTCGACGGGCGTGTCGAGGGCGTCGCGGAAGTGCCCGCGACCCTTCGCCTGCAGGCGCCTTCGATCCTGCTGCAGACCGAGGCGCAGAACGCCGAGATCGGCGAGGTCCGGCTGCAGCTCATGAGCGTGGACCTGAAGGCCGACGTGGCGCCGTTCTCCTACGCGGGCGATCCGCAGCCGTCCGCGACGATCAGTATTGCCGCTTTCTCACCGCGCACGCTGATGCGGGAGCTCGCCATCGAGGTACCGCCCACGGCGGACCCGGATGTCCTCGACAAGCTCGCCGTCGATGCGAAGGCGAAAGTGGGCGCGACCGCGATCGCGCTGTCCGACCTCAGGCTCGTGCTCGACGACACGACGTTCACCGGCCGGCTGAGCGTGCCGAAGAGCGCCGCCGGCACCTTCGAACTCGATCTCGCGGGCGACCGCATCGACGTCGCGCGCTACATGGCGCCGGCGACCGAGGAGGCCGCGACCGAGGAGGCCGCCGGCGGCACCGTCGAGATTCCCGTCGAACTCATCCGGGCGCTGAATGCCCGCGGCAACCTGAGCATCGCCAGTGCGAACCTCGGCGACATCCTGTTCGAGAAGGTGACGCTCGGCGTCAATTCCGCGAACGGCAAGCTGCGCATCCACCCGATCGCGGCCGACTTCTTCGGCGGCGGCTATCGCGGCGACGTGAACATCGATGCATCCGGCAAGCTGCCGTCGATCGCCGTCGACGAGAAGATCGTGAACGTCAGCCTGCGGCCGATGATGCTGGCGATGTACGAGGTGGACAACGTCACCGGGACGATCAACGGCAACTTCAAGCTCGGCGGCAGCGGCGCCGACATGGACGCGATCCGCCGCGACCTCGATGGCAGCCTGTCGATCGAGCTCATCGATGGCGCCTGGGAAGGCACGGACGTCTGGTACGAGCTGCGCAAGGCGCGTTCGCTCGTGAAAGGCGAAGCGGCGCCGCCCGCCCCCGCGACGCCGCGGACCCCGTTCAGCTCGCTGAAGGCCAGCGGCAAGGTGACCGACGGCGTGATGCAGAACGACGATTTGTTCGCCGAACTGCCGTTCATGCAGGTAACCGGCAAGGGTTCGGTCAACTTCGTCGAAGCCACTGTCGACTACACGGCGACCGGCCGCTTCCTCGAGAAACCCGAGTTCATGACGGCGGTCGATCCGAGCGAACTCGACGACTTCACGAAGGCAGTGATCCCGTTCCGCATCACCGGGCCGCTCGCGGATCCGGACATCAAGCCGGACATGGAGAAGATGCTCAAGGACCGCGCCGAGAAGGAAGCGAAAAAGGCCATTGCGGACAAGCTGTTCGGCGACGATGACAAGGAACCGCCGGCCGAGGGCGAGCAGCCGCAGGAAGAAAAAGACCTCGAGGACCAGCTCAAGGACGAAGCGAAGAAGCGCCTGAAGGACCTGCTCGGCGACTGATCATGCGGGCCCTGTTACTCCTCGTCATTGCCTTGCCGGCGTGGGCCGGCGCCGCTACGCTGCGCGACGTGACCGTGGACCACGTCGACGGCACCTACATCATGCACTCCGAAGTGTGGTTCGACGTCGACATCGAGCGCATCTACGCCCTGCTGCTCGACTGGGACGAGTCGCCGAAGTTCTCCAGCGTCATCGTCGAATCGCGCAACCTCGAGCCCGGCGCGGACGGTCGCGGGCGCTACTACAGCCGCACCGAGGGCTGCCTGTGGTTCTTCTGCAAGTCCTTCGAGCGTTACGGTGTCGTCGAGCACCGGCCCTTCGAGTTCATCAGGGCGAGCGCGGACCCGGAGCAAAGCGACTTCGAAATCAGCGACGAGAGCTGGGAGTTCAGCGAAGAGGCCGACGGCACGGTCGTGATCTACGCTTTCCGGATGAAGCCCAAGTTCTTCATCCCGCCGCTCATCGGTCCTGCCATCCTGAAGAACAAGCTCAGGAACGGCGGTATCCATGCGATCGAGCGCATCGAGGCAATCGCCCGGGATTACGCGCCCTATGAAGACTGAGTTCGCGGCACGCGTGCTGCGCTGGTACGACCGGCACGGCCGCAAGGACCTGCCGTGGCAGAACACCGGTGACCCCTATCGTGTCTGGATCTCGGAGGTCATGCTGCAGCAGACCCAGGTGCAGACGGTGATCCCGTACTACCAGCGCTTCATGCACCGCTTCCCGAATGTCACCAGCCTCGCGGATGCCGGACTGGACGAGGTGCTGCAGCACTGGTCCGGGCTCGGCTACTACGCGCGGGCGCGCAACCTGCATCACGCGGCAGAGATCGTCCGCGACCAGCATGGCGGCCGTTTCCCGGCGACGATCGAGGCGGTCTCGGAATTGCCGGGCATCGGCCGCTCCACGGCCGGCGCGATACTCGCGCTCGCGTTCGGCCAGCGCCACGCGATCCTGGACGGCAACGTGAAGCGCGTGCTGGCGCGGCACGCCGCGGTCGACGGCTGGCCGGGCAGGACGACCGTGGCGCGGCAGCTCTGGGAGCTGGCGGAAACGCGCACGCCGACGGCGCGGGTCGGCGACTACACGCAGGCGATGATGGACCTCGGCGCGACGCTGTGCACGCGCTCGAGGCCGGCCTGCGCGATGTGCCCGGTGCAGGGCGATTGCGCGGCGCTGGCGCGCGGCGAGGTGGCGCGCTTCCCGGGCAGCAAGCCGAAGAAAGAGAAGCCGCGGCGCACGACGACGATGGTTCTCGCCGTCGCGGACGGCGCGGTCTACCTCGAGCGGCGCCCGGCATCAGGCATCTGGGGCGGACTCTGGAGCCTGCCCGAAGTGAGCGACGTCGACGACTGGTGCGCCGAGCGGCTCGCTGCGGACGCGGTGTCGACGGAGAGCTGGGGCACGCTGCGGCACAGCTTCAGCCACTACGACCTCGATATCGCGCCGGTGGTTGTGCGAATCGGTGCCGTGTCGAGTAAAGTAGCCGACTCCGACGACTCGACCTGGTACCGGCCCGGCGACGCGCCGCCCGGCGGGATCGCCGCCCCGGTCAGGAAACTCATCGACACACTGAACGACACGGACGAATCGAGGAACCATGGCTAGAACCGTCAACTGCGTGATCCTCGGCAAAGAGGCCGAAGGGCTGGACTGGGCACCGTACCCCGGGGCGCTGGGCCAGAGGATCTACGACAACGTATCCAAGGAAGCGTGGCAGCGCTGGCTGTCGCACCAGACGATGCTCATCAACGAGTATCGCCTCACGCCGATCGAGCCCGATGCGCGCAAGTTCCTCGAGACGGAAATGGAGAAGTTTTTCTTCGCTGGCGGCTCGGCCGCGCCGGAGGAATACGTACCGCCGGAATCGTAGCAGCGGTTCTCGAAGCGCGAATGGCTCGGAGCCGACATCGATCGCGGGCCCAGGCCCGCTCCTACGGTACCGGCGGCAACCTGTAGGAGCGGTTCTCGAACCGCGAATGGTTCGGAGCCGACATCGATCGCAGGCCCAGGCCCGCTCCTTCAGGCCTGGTGGTGCGAATAGCCCCCTGTAGGAGCGGGCCTGGGCCCGCGAAGCGCGATTCAGTCCCGCACGAGATACTGCACGCTGAACAGCCGCCCGGCGTCCATCCACACGCGCTCGACGCTGAAACCCGCGGCTTCCGCCATCGCGGCGAATCCCTGCAGCGTGTACTTGTGTGAATACTCGGTGAGGATAGCCTCGTCCTTGCCGATCAGGAACGACTCGCCGCCGACCGTGAACTGCTGGTCCCGCTCGCTCACGAGGCGGATCTCGATGCGCCCTTCGTCCTCGTTGTACTCGGCACTGTGGGCGAACGCGTCCAGGTCGAAATCCGCGCCGAACTCCCTGTTCAGGTGCCGCAAAATGTTGCGGTTGAATTCCGCCGTCACGCCGGCGCTGTCGTTGTAGGCACCCTCGATGATCGCCGGGTCTTTCTGCAGGTCGACGCCGATCAGCAGCGCGCCGCCGGCGCCGGCTTCGCCGTGCATGACCGCGAGCAGTTCCTGCGCCGCGTCGCTGGTGAAATTGCCGATGGTCGAACCGGGAAAATACACGACGTTGCGTACCGGCATGACCCTGGGCGAGGGCAGCTGGAACGGCTGCGTGAAATCCGCGACGACGGGCAGCACGTCGAGGTCCGGAAACTCCTCGCGGATCTGCTGCGCCGACTGCAGCAGGTGATCCTCCGAGATGTCGACCGGCACGTAGGCGGCGAGCTCGTCGAGGTGCTCCAGCAGCACGCGCGTCTTGAGGCTCGAGCCGCTGCCGAATTCGATCAGGCTCGCCTGCCTGCCCACGAGGCTCGCGATTTCGCCGATGTTGTCCTGCATGATGCCGAGCTCGGTCTCGGTGGGGTAGTACTCCGGCAGGCGCGTGATTTCATCGAACAGCTGCGAACCCCGCTCGTCGTAGAAGTACTTCGGCGAGATCGTCATCTCCGGTTGCCGGAGCCCGTCGATCAGTTCGTCGAGCTCGTCGTCCGGCACGATTTGTTGCGCAGCATTTTTAGCCATGTCCGTTTTTCGCCAGCCGGATGCCGAAGAACTGCCAGCGCTGGTGCGGGTAGAAGAAATTGCGATAGCTCGCCCTGACGTGATCGTTCGACGTCACGCAGGACCCGCCGCGCGCCGTCACCTGGTTGCACATGAACTTGCCGTTGTACTCGCCGAGCGACCCTGCCAGCGGCACGAAGCCGGGATAGGGCGCGTACGGCGACGACGTCCATTCCCAGGCGTCGCCGAAGAACTGCGCCGCGCTTCCGCCCGGGACCGGGTGCAGGAACCCGGACTGCAGCAGGTTGCCGTCCACGGGCCGCGCGGCGGCCGCCGTCTCCCATTCGAATTCCGTCGGCAGCCGCGCCCCGGCCCAGCGTGCGTAGGCGTCCGCCTCGTAGAAACTGATGTGGGTAACCGGCGCGTGCTCGTCGATTTCGCGCAGCCCGCCCAGCGTGAACTCGCGGTCCAGGTCCTCGCTCCAGTAGAGCGGCCGGTTCCATCCTTCCTGGTTCACGGTGGCCCAGCCGTCGGACAGCCACAGCATCGAGTCAGCATAGCCGCCATCTGTTACGAACTCGCGAAACTCGCCGTTGGTGACGAGCCGCCTGCCGATGCGGTGTTCCTGCAGCAGCGCGTCGTGGCGCGGCGTCTCGTTGTCGAAACAAAAGCCCGCACCCTCGGCGCCGATGCGGTGGATGCCGCCCGGGCCCTTGTCGAAGGCATACGCGTCGACGGGCCGGGACGGGGCCCGCGGCAGGTCGGGATCGAAGGGCGGATACAGCGGGTTCTGCGCGAGCACGTGCTTGATGTCCGTGAGCAGCAGTTCCTGGTGCTGTTGTTCGTGGTTCAGGCCGAGCGTGACCACGGCGGCGAGTTCCGTATCGTCACTGCGCTCGTCGAGCAATTGCCGCATGTGCTCGTCGACGTGCGCACGGTAGTCGAAGACCTGCGCGAGTGTCGGCCGCGACAGCAGCCCGCGCCGCGGCCGGGCATGCATCCGGCCGGCCGTGTAGTAGTAGGAATTGAACAGGAAATCGTAGTCGTCCTCGAAGCGCTCGTAGCCGGGCACGAAGGACTCGAGCACGAAGCGCTCGAAGAACCAGGTCACGTGCGCGAGATGCCACTTGGTCGGGCTGACGTCGGGCATCGACTGCACCACCGTGTCTTCCGGCGCGAGCGTTTCGACGAGCTTGAGGCTCAACGCGCGGACGCGCGAATACCGTGCCGACAGCGAGTCGACAGAGTCGCGACTGACAGAATCGGCAGTAGCGGCCATCACGTTTACCTGGGGTCTGGGAGGACAATTACCGTACCGCATATCAAAAGACCCTGCCACCGCGTGGTTTGTTACGGCGACGGGTTCGCGGGCCCAGGCCCGCTCCTACAGGGCCGATCGCTGCGATTCGCTGTAGGAGCGGTTCTCGAACCGCGATCGATGCGCGGCAGGATCGCGGGCCCAGGCCCGCTCCTACAGGGCCGATCGCTGCGATTCGCTGTAGGAGCGGTTCTCGAACCGCGATCGATGCGCGGCAGGATCGCGGGCCCAGGCCCGCTCCTGCAGGGCCGATCGGTGCGATTCGCTGTAGGAGCGGTTCTCGAACCGCGATCGATGCGCGGCAGGATCGCGGGCCCAGGCCCGCTCCTACAGGGCCGATCGCTGCGATTCGCTGTAGGAGCGGTTCTCGAACCGCGATCGCGGGCCCAGGCCCGCTGCTACAGGCGCAGCGGCAGCTCGGTCTTCTTCCGCACGGTGCGGATGGCGACGCTGGAATTGACGCGCGCCACGCCGGGCAGCCGCGTGAGCGCCTCCTTGTGCAGGCGTTCGAAATCGGCCATGTCGGCGACCACGACGCGCAGCAGGTAGTCGAACTCGCCCGTCATGAGGTAGCACTCCATGACCTCCGGGATGTCCTGCACGGCGGCCTCGAACGCGGCGAGCTCGCTCTGCTCCTCGCGGTGCAGGCCGATGTGCACCAGCACGTTGCCGCCGAGTCCCACGCGCGCCTGGTTGACGAGCGCGACGTAGCGGTCGATGTAGCCGGCGTCCTCGAGCGCGCGCACGCGGCGCAGGCACGCCGACTCCGACAGGTTCACCTTCGCGGCCAGCTGCACGTTGCTGATGCGGCCGTCCTCCTGCAGCGCCGCGAGGATCGAGCGGTCGTATTTGTCCATCTGCATAACAGAAACTTGCTCATATAACTCACTATTAGGCAGAAAATGCCACAAACAGTGCGCCCTGTCATGAAAATCGCAAGCAAATGGCGCGATTTTCGCGGTATCGTGTCGGGCTTAATCGAAACCGTGGGCGCGGGGAGAGAACAAATGAAGGTAGGGGTACCCAAAGAGATCAAGACGCTCGAGTTCCGCGTCGGCATGACGCCGGCGGGGGTGCGCGAGCTGGTGCACGACGGCCACGAGGTCGTCGTTGAAACCAATGCCGGCATCGGCATCGGCATGACGGACGCGGATTACGAAGCGGCCGGGGCGAAGGTCGTCGGCACGGCGGCGGAGGTATTTGCCGCCGCGGAGATGATCGTGAAGGTCAAGGAGCCGCAGCTCGTCGAGTGCGAAATGCTGCGCGAAGACCAGGTGCTGTTCACGTACCTGCACCTCGCGGCCGACCCGAAACAGGCGGCAGCGCTGGTCAAGTCGGGAACGACCGCTATCGCGTACGAGACCGTCACCGCAAAGGACGGCTCCCTGCCGCTGCTGACGCCGATGTCGGAAGTAGCGGGGCGCCTGTCGATCCAGGCGGGCGCCTTCGCGCTGCAGAAGGCCAACGGCGGCCGCGGCGTGCTGCTCGGCGGCGTGCCGGGCGTAAAGCCGGGCAAGGTCGTCATCATCGGCGGCGGCGTGTCGGGCACGAACGCGGCGGACATGGCGATCGGCCTGGGCGCCGACGTCACCGTTCTCGACCGCTCGTTGCCGCGCCTGCGCGAGATCGACGATATCTGGGGCGGGCGTATCCACACGGTCTACTCGACGAAGCATGCCATCGACGAACTGGTGCCCGAGGCGGACCTGGTCGTCGGGGCGGTGCTGATCGCGGGTGCGGCGGCGCCGAAACTCGTCTCCGAGCAGAACGTGAAAGACATGCACGGTGGCGCGGTGCTGGTCGACATTTCGATCGACCAGGGCGGCTGCTTCGAAACCAGCCGGCCGACGACGCATGCGGAGCCGACCTACATCGTGCACGACTGTGTGCACTACTGCGTCACCAACATGCCGGGCGCGGTGCCGCGCACGAGCACGTTCGCGCTGACGAATGCGACGCTGCCGTTCGTGAAGAGCCTCGCGAACTTCGGCTGGCGTGATGCATTGCGTCGCGACCCGCACCTCGCCAACGGACTCAACGTTCATGCAGGGCGCGTCAATCACGAAGCGGTTGCCCACGATCTCGGTTACGAGTATCTCTCCGCTGACGATGCCCTGAGAGCTGCCTGACCCCGAGAGCTACACGCTCGATCCCCCTACAGGTCAGGCAAACTCGAGGCCGGGCTCCCCGCCCGGCCTTTTTTTGTGCCCCGCAGGAACGGCTTCGAAGCCCGACTGGGTCGCGGGCCCAGGCCCGCTCCTACAGGGCTGATCGCTGCGAATCGCTGTAGGAGCGGTTCTCGAACCGCGATCGATGCGCGGCAGAATCGCGGGCCCAGGCCCGCTCCTACAGGGCTGATCGCTGCGATTCGTTGTAGGAGCGGTTCTCGAACCGCGACGATGCGCGGCAGAATCGCGGGCCCAGGCCCGCTCCTACAGGGCTGATCGGAGCGATTCGCTGTAGGAGCGGTTCTCGAACCGCGATCGCGGGCCCAGGCCCGCTCCTACAGGGCTGATCGCTGCGATTCGCTGTAGGAGCGGTTCTCGAACCGCGATCGATGCGCGCAGATCGCGGCCCAGGCCCGCTCCTACGGGAAACGTGTCACGGCGCCCAATTTCTTCGCTTACTGTTTCGAGGGTCTTGCTGCACGTTACGGCAATGGTGAGCAATGCGAGCACGAGGAAACCAGGCCACCGTTCACTGCGCAGCGGGCGCCGCTCGATTGCCGGGCAGTACTATCACATCATCGCCTGCACCGCGGAACGCCGCAGGGTGTTTGCGAATTTTCATTGCGGTCGCGAGGTCGTGCGATCGATACGGCGACTCCAGGCCGAGGGTATCGCGAGATCGATCGCGTTCGTGGTAATGCCCGATCACCTGCACTGGTTGATGCAATTGCATGATCGCCAGAGCCTGTCCGTGTGTGTCGGCAGCATGAAGTCTTTCGCCACGCGATCGATGATCGCGAAGAATCTTCGGCGGGGCCCGGTCTGGCAAGAGGGATACATGGACAGGGCCATTCGTCGGGAAGAGGACCTGCTGCCGGTTGCGAGATATATCGTTGCGAATCCGGTGCGAGCCGGGCTCGTGGAGCATATCGGGGAGTACCCGTTATGGGATTCGGTATGGATGGACGACCCGGCGCCGTAGGGCGGTTGGTTGCAGGAGCGGATCTCGAACCGCCAGTGGTTCGAAGGTGAGATCGATCGCGGGCCGAGGCCCGCTCCTACAGGGCTGATCGCTGCGATTCGTTGTAGGAGCGGTTCTCGAACCGCGATCGCGGGCCCAGGCCCGTTCCTACAGGGCTGATCGCTGCGATTCGCTGTAGGAGCGGTTCTCGAACCGCGATGGGGCGCGCGCCTAAGGGTTCTTCCTGGTGAGCAGCGGCGCGATCAGCCACGCGAAAACGAGCGCCGTGATGGCGAGGCTCCACACCACGATGGCGCCGGCCGGCAGGTCGGCACCCACCGACAGCACGAGCCCGATGAGGCAGCCGACGATACCCACGCCGTAGCCGCCGATGACGCGCAGCCAGCGGTGCTCGATGTGGCGCGTCGCCAGCGCCGGGATGATGAGCGAGGCGAACACGAGGTAGATGCCGACGAGTTGCACCGACGCGGTGACGGCGAAAGCGAACAACGCGTAGAAGCCGAGGCCGTGCAGCCGCTCGCGCTGCCAGAACCAGGCGGTGACCACCAGCATGCTGATGACGAACACCGGGAACAGCTGGTCGACGTTCACCCACAGCACCTGGCCGACGAGCAGCTCCTTGAGGTGCTCGCCGCCGTGCGGGTTGCCGGCCAGGATCAGGATGCCGGCGGTTGCCGCGAGCACGAACGCCACGCCGATGATCGCTTCCTGCATCTGCGGCCAGCGCTTGTCGGTCCAGTGCAGGATGCCGGCCGCGACCAGCGCGGCCGACACCGCGGCGAACTGCACCATCCAGCCGCGCGCTTCCCACCCCATGGTGTCGGCGGCAATCACCCCGAGGCCGGCAACCTGCGCGATCGCGAGATCGATGAAGATGATGCCGCGGCGCAGGACCTCCGTGCCGAGCGGAACATGGGTGCTGAGTACCAGCAGGCACGCAATGAATGCGGGAAAGATGATGCTCAGCTGGAACTGGTTCATTGACGGTAGGCCTCGAGCGTCGCGATGGTGTGTTCGTACAGGCCGAACAGGTCGGACGCCGCGTCCGCGCCGCCGACCGTATACGCCATCTCGATCACCGGAATATTAAGCCGATCCGACAACCAGTGCGCGGGCTTCTCGTTTTCGAACTGCGCGCGGATGATGCCGGCGGGCGGCGCCGGCGTCAGCTGCTCGAGTAGCCGGGACAGCTGCGCGCCGCTCGGCGGGATGCCGGGCTTCGGCTCCAGCGTGGCGACAATGTCGAGCTCGAGCCAGTCCGCGAGGTAGCTGAAGCTGCGGTGGTGGGACACCAGCCGCATGCCGGCGAGCGCCTCGGCGCGCACCTCCCAGCCGTCGCGGGCCTCGCCCCAGCGGCGCAGGAAATCCTCCGCATTGGCCCGGTAGGCGGCAGCATTGGCGGCGTCGAGTTCCGCGAGCCGTTCCGCGAGCGCTTCCGCAACCCGTTCGATGTTGCGCGGGTGCAGGTGAATGTGCGGATTGCCCTGCGGGTGCACGTCGCCCTGCGAACGATCCACGCTCGCGGGGATCTCGATGCGGCGCACGTGGTCCGCCGCCATGAAATGACCGGGGCTGCCCGGCTGTATCGCCGGGTTGCCCGCCCGCCTGAGCAACAGCGGCAGCCAGCCGATCTCGAGGTCGGCACCGGTGCAGATCAGGAGGTCCGCACTGCGCGCGCCCGCGATCAGGCTCGGCCGCGCCTGCAGCATGTGCGGGTCCTGGAACGCGGTCGTCGCGAGCGTGATCTCGGCCTTGTCGCCGGCCAGCTCCGTGAGCAGCGCGGCCCACTCGGGCTCGCAGCTGAACACGTTCAGCGCGTTCGCAGACAGGGGCAAACACAGCGCCAGGAGCAGCGTAATAACTCGAGTCATGGCCGGCCTCCTAGAACTGGTGGGCGCCGTGCGCGCCGATGCTCATAATGTACTGCAGGTACCAGACGCTGTCGGACTCCTCCAGCACCTGGTCGTCGGTGTACTGCAGGCGCAGGCGGCTGAACTCGCTCGGCGACCAGTCGAGCATCACGCTCGAGCGCGACGAGCTGCGGCCCGGGTCTTCGAGTTCGGTGCCGACCATGCTCAGGCCGTTGTCCGTATCGACCCGGTCATGCCGCAGGCCCACGCGCCACATCGGCGCGAACTGCCACACGCCCTGCAGGTACCAGCCTTCCTGGTCGCCGTCGTAGGGGATGTCCGCGAAGGTGCCGTCCTCCGAGCGCATGAAGTACTCGCCCTGCAGCTTGAAGTTGTTGACGGCGGGGTTGCCGAGCGGCGCCCACTTCCAGACGAAGTCGAGCACGGTCAGGTCGCTGTCGCCGGTGAAGGCGCCGCCTTCCTCGGCCTCTTCTTCGCCATGGTGCCCGCCGCCTTCGCGGTCCATGGCATCGGCGCTGACGTGCGACAGGCCGAGCTGCCAGCTGTTGCTGTCACCGACGTCGCCGCCGAGCTTCGCGAACAGGGTGTAGGCGTCCGGCGAGGTATCGGCACTGGACGTGGACGGGAAATTGCTGCCCCAGTTGAGCTCGGTGCCCAGCTCGAACAGCAGGGACGTCGGCGCCACCCAGCGCGCCTGGATGCCGTCCACCGTGTAGCGGCCGCCGTAGAACGCCTGGTAGGGCAGCGGGCGATCGACGAAGTCGTCCGCATGGAAGTGGAAGTCGTTGAGATAGCCGGCCTCGGAGAAGAAGCGGCCGCCCATGACCGTGAGGCCGGCGGGCAGGGCGGTGGTCTGCACCCAGCCTTCCTCGAACTCGACTTCGACTTCACCGTCCTCGCTCGCGAGCGCGAAGGTGACGTTGCCGAAGAAGCGCGTGTCGACGTTGGCCTTCAGGTTGATCTCCACCTCGCCGGGTGAGAAACCGGACTCGCCGGTGCCGATCTCGCCGGCCGGCTGGAAGCCCGGGATCTCCTCCCAGCCGCCGCCCACGTCGGCGAAGCCGCCGTCGAGCACCGCACCGATGGAGGGGTTGAAGGTGTTCGGCGCGGAGGTGGCGGACGCCTGCTGCATCGATGCCTCCTCGGCGAGTTCGAACGCCTCGCCGGCATCACGCCTCGCGCCCCGTGCTGCGCGCTCCGCGACGTCGAGCCGTGCTTCCAGTTCGCTGATGCGGCGCTCGTAGTCGTCGCGCATCGTCATGATCATCTGCCTGAGTTCGGCGACCTCGTCGCCGGATGCCTGTGCGTTGGCTGCCGTTGCAGGCAGCACGATGGCCAACAGCACGATTGCTGCGGTCGAAATTTTCACTGTCGATACTCCATTTTCCGGGTAGGGAACGTGCCGGCAGCGCTGCTGCGCCCGGCATGCAGGACCGCGATCACGGGGGTCACGCTCCCTGTGATCGTCCGTTCGGTCGGTAGGGCGTCAGCCGGAAGCGGGTGGCCCGCGCTGCCGCACGGTGGCGGTGTGCACGGATTCAAAACCGCGGAACGCGGTCGGCAGGAAAAATGCCCGGGCAGGCTCCAGGGACTCGCCGGCGGGCGTGTCGACACCGCCCGCAGCCAGCTGGCTGGCCGTGACGCAGGTGCCACAGACCTTGCCGATCGGCGCCCCGGGCTCGTGCTCGAAGGTGTGCAGCACGAGCGCGCCCTGCGCACCGATGAGGAGCGCGGCAAGAACAAGGCCTGGCAATAATCTGGTATCAGTCATCCGCACAGGGTCGCGGTTCGAAAACCGCTCCTACAGGGTTGGGAGGGAGAGCATAGCGGCAAATCGGGGCGTAATCCAAGAGGGCCCGTTTCTACGGCAAGGTTCAACGTATCCGTAGGAGCGGGCTCGCCCGCGATCGATGCCTGCCAGAATCGCGGGCGAGCCCGCTCCTGCGGAACGAACCGGCTGCAGGGGCGCCACCGGGACCGCTAGCGGTGCGGTGAGATCCAGTCGAGATACTCGATGTCGTCGAGACTGGTGAGGTCCGAGGCGATCCACAACACCACCCGCAGCCCGTCGGTGAACCACGGGTCGCCGGTGAGGTTGCCCCTGGGCTGGTCGATCGGTGTTTCGCCGACGCCGCGGACGTAGGCGAATTTTTCGAGCACCTGGTTGTAGGCGAGGTTCTCGATGAGGAATTCGCGGGTCTCGTCGACGTCCGGGTCGATCTTGTGCGTGGTGATCGTCTTCCATGTGAAGCGCACGCCGATATCGCGGCTGATCTGGCCGACCCAGACGGTCTGCCCCATGAAGGTCATCGGCGCCAGCCACAGCCGGAAATGGTTGCGCTCGTGGATATTCTCGCGGATGCGCTGTAACGCGACGTCCTGCTTGCGGCCGAAGAGATACAGGCTGCTGACCGGCGAGTAGCGGTACGCGCCGCCGCTGAAAAAGGATGCGGCCGTCTTCCAGCCGGACGCCGCCGTGACGGCCTCCGTTTCGTCCCAGCCGGCGCGGATCACCGAGTAATAGATGTCCCCCGGTTCGCCGACGAGCACGATGTTCAGCGGGTCGCCGGTGTTCTCGCCTTTCGAATCGACGACGCAGCAGGGAAGTTTCTCGAGTGCTGCGATGAATGACTCCGCGTCCGTGAAGTGCGTGACTTGTTCTTCCGGGTAGATCGCATGGAAGTCGATGTCGTAATGATCGACGGCGAGACCCGGCACCTGGATGAAGAACGTGAATGCCCAGCTGCGTTCGTCGCTGAACAGGTCGGCGTTGAACGCCTTGGTACCTTCGTCGGCGTTGGTGAATATGAACCCGGAGCGGGTGGCGCCAGGCGCGATCCACATATTCACGCTGTTACGCAACAGTTGCTGCTCCGCTTCGCGGCGTTTCTTGTCGCTGCGGGTCAGCGAGGCGATCTCGAGTGGCGTGTGGTAATCCGCATCGACACTGAACGGCAGGAAACCGACCGGCTCTTCCGTCATGTTCTCGATCTCGATCCACACCGGCTGCACGCGTTTCTTGTACAGCGACATGCCGAACAGCTCTCGCGTCTCATTCTTGTCGGGGACCGCGGCGGTCACGCGCACGCCGTCTTTGACCTGGGTGACGGCACGCTCGAGGAAGGGCGACGACTCCACGGGCTTGAAATCGAAGCTCGACGCACAGCCGGCCAGCAGCAAGATGAGCAGCGCCGCGATGACGGGCGATGTCCACCGGAGTGAGTAAGCTGCGGTCATCGCTGCATCCACCGCGGCGGTTCGTCCCAGGCGCGGACGTCGATGTCGAACATAGACGTCGGCTCGGGGGACAGCCACAGCACGATGCGGTGGCCGTCGGTGAAGTAAGGCGTATTGAACAGCGCGTTCCAGAAATTCGTGACCGGAACGACTTCCGTCCCAGCCACCCATGCATTCGACAGGATGGTCTGGCCGTAGAGGAATTTTTGCACGGCGAAGTTGCGCGCATTGTCGACGTCCGCATCGAGGCGCGTAATGCTGCCGATCCAGCGGAAGAAGTGCCGCGCCTGGCCGACGTAGACGTTGTCCTCTCCGGACCTGAACGGCGCCTTCCAGAAGCGCAGCTCGTAGAAACTGTCGCCGCCGATGGTCCTGTAACGGAAAATCGCGTCCTGCTGCCGGCCGTACAGGAACTGCGGCGGCAGCCCGGCGGCCTCGTCGGCCGAGGTCTCCCGCCAGCCGCTGCGCAGGAGCGCGCGCAGCAATTCTTCGCCCCGCCCGACGAGCACGAGGTTGACCGGCTCGCCGGACTCTGTGCCGAGCCGGTCGCCGCTGCAGCACGGCAGGTCGCGGAGCGCCGCATGCAAGGCCTCGTCGTCGTAATCGGGGATATCCTGGTCCGCGTAAATACCGCGCAGCTCAATGCGTGCGTAGTCAGGCTCGAAGCCCGGCACGCGCAGCAGGAACGTGAAGTTTCGCGACTCGCCGCCGCCGAAGTACGTCGACGTTGAAGCCCTTGGCGCCCGGGTCGAGGTGTGTGAACACGAAGCCCGCACGCGTCTCGCCGGGGTCGATGTAGCGCGGCATGGCGAGGCCGTGGAAGCGCTCGTCCATCGCGGCGCGCGTCTCTTTCGAGTAACCGCGGCGATTCATGTACGCCACCTCGAGCGGCGCAAAGTACTCCGGGTCGGTGCTGACCGGTGCATAGCGCGCGAGCGTATCGCCGCGGTTCGCGATCTGCAGCCAGACCGGCTGGATGCCCTGATCGTAAAGGTCGATGCCGAAGATACGCCTGGTCTCTTCCCGTCCGGGCACGGCCGTGGCGACATCGATGGGTCCGTCGGATTGCCGCTCGGCACGGGCGAGGAAGACCCCGGGATCGACGGGCTCGTGCACGTAGGCCCGGCCGCCACAGCCGGTGAGCATGGCGCTCAGCGCCAGGGTCGCGAGTAACAGGCCTGGACGGAGGTGAGTCATCAGCTTCTTGACGGCGCGTTCCATAATGAGTCTACCGGGTTTTCGGGCACGCCCTAATACGTGTATTCATCGATCGCGGGCCGAGGCCCGCTCCTACGGGTGAATCGTGCGATTGCAGGAGCGGTTCTCGAACCGCGAGTGGTTCGAGGCCGGCATCGATCGCGGGCCGAGGCCCGCTCCTACGGGTGAACCGTGCGATTGCAGGAGCGGTTCTCGAACCGCGAGTGGTTCGAGGCCGGCATCGATCGCGGGCCGAGGCCCGCTCCTACGGGTGAACCGTGCGATTGTAGGAGCGGTTCTCGAACCGCGAGTGGTTCGAGGCCGGCATCGATCGCGGGCCGAGGCCCGCTCCTGCGGGTGAACCGTGCGATTGTAGGAGCGGTTCTCGAACCGCGATCCCCGCATGAGGGAATCTGCGGATTGAAGGTCCGGGTACCCGGGCGCAGTGTGGTGCAGCAGGAGCGCCATCATGACCACCACACTCACGGCACGGGACCTCACCAAGATCTACCGCTCGGGTGAGGTCGAGGTGCATGCACTCCGGGGCGCGGACCTCGACCTCTACGAGGGCGAACTCGTCGTGATCCTCGGGCCGTCGGGTTCGGGAAAGTCCACGCTGCTGAACATCATCGGCGGCCTCGACACGGCCACCTCCGGCACGGTGCGCTTCCGCGACCACGAGCTCACCGGCGCGGACGAGTCGGAGCTCACGCGCTTCCGCCGCGACCACGTCGGCTTCGTGTTCCAGTTCTACAACCTGATCCCGAGCCTCACGGCCGAGGAGAACGTCGCGCTCGTCACCGAGATCGCGAAGCGACCGCTCGAGCCCGCCGAGGCGCTCGGCATCGTCGGCCTCGGCGAACGCCGGCACCATTTCCCGGCGCAGCTCTCGGGCGGTGAGCAGCAGCGCGTCGCCATCGCGCGCGCCATCGCCAAGCAGCCGGAGCTGCTGCTGTGCGACGAGCCCACCGGCGCGCTCGACAGCAAGACCGGTATCCTCGTGCTCGAGGCCATCAACCAGGTCAACCGCGAGCTCGGCACCACGACCGCGGTCATCACCCACAACACGGTGATCGGTTCAATGGCGGACCGCGTGCTGCACATGGCCGACGGCAAGGTCGCGCGCATCGACGAGAACACCGAGCGCCGCGCGGCGGCGGAGCTGGCCTGGTGATGCGCGCCCTCGACCGCAAGGTGGTCCGCGACCTCTGGCACCTGCGCGGCCAGGTCGTCGCCATCGGCATGGTCATCGCGGCCGGCATCGCCGCGCTCATCATGTCGCTGTCCACGCTCGAGGCGCTCGACGAGACCACGGCCGCGTACTACGAGCGCTACCGCTTCGGCGACGTGTTCGCGTTCCTGAAGCGCGCGCCCGACAGCGTCGAGCAGCGCATCGCGGACCTGCCGGGCGTGCGCACGGTGCAGACGCGCGTGCTGCGCTACGCGACGGTGGATATCGAGGGTTTCCCCGAGCCCGTGATGGGCGAGATCGTGTCCGTGCCGGCGGGCCGACAGCCGACGCTGAACCAGCTGGTCGTGCGCAGCGGGCGCCTGCCCGAAGCCGCGGCAAAAGACGAAGTCGTGCTGAACGAGCCGTTCGCCGAGGCGCACGGGCTGGCCGTCGGCGGCGAGATCGTCGTGATCATCAACGGCAAGCGCCGCGAGTTGCGCATCGTGGGCACCGCGCTGTCGCCGGAGTTCGTCTACGCCCTCGGCCCCGGCGCGCTGATGGCCGACGACAAGCGCTTCGGCATCCTGTGGATGGAGCACGAGACACTGGCGGCGGCCTACGATCTCAAGGGCGCCTTCAACAGCGTATCGCTGGATCTCGAGCGTGGCGCCAATACCAGCGAGGTGCTGCAGCAACTCGACCGCCTGCTCGAACGCTACGGCAGCGTGGGCGCGATCGCGCGCAAGGACCAGCTCTCCAACTGGTTCGTGATGAACGAGATGGAGCAGCTCAGGACCATGTCGATGATCCTGCCGACCATATTCCTCGTGGTGTCCGCGTTCCTGACCAACATGGTGCTCGGAAGGCTGGTCGCGACCGAGCGCGGCCAGATCGGGCTGATGAAGGCGTTCGGCTACTCGCGCACCGAGGTCGGCCTGCATTACGCCAAGTTCGTGGTCGGGATCGTGCTCGTGGGCAGCGTGATCGGCATCGCGGCGGGCACCTGGCTGGGTCTCATCAATACGCGCATGTACACCGAGCTGTTCCGCTTCCCGATGCTGCTGTACCGGCCCAGCACGTCGGCCATGGCGATCGCCATCGGCGTGAGCCTCGCGGCGGCGCTGATCGGCTCGGCCGGCGCCGTGGGCCGTGCGGCGGGGCTGCCGCCGGCGCAGGCCATGAACCCGCCGGCGCCGGCCGTGTTCCGGCGCATGCGCTGGTCGGACACGCGCGCGGCGCGCTGGCTCGACCAGGGTTCGCGCATCATCGTGCGCAACATCGTGCGCTCGCCGGCGCGCTCGTTGCTCACCATGGCGGGCGTTTCGGCGTCGATCGGGCTGCTGATCCTTGCCATGCAATGGAACGACTCCCTCGATTACCTGGCCGAGTCCTACTTCTTCCACGCCCAGCACCAGGACGCGACCATCGGGCTCGCAGAGCCGCAGTCCGACACGATCGTGCGCGACTTCGAGCACCTGCCGGGCGTGCTGGCCGTGGAGCCGATGCGCATCGTCGGCGCGAACTTCTCGGCGGGGCCGGTGACGCACCGCGGCTCCATCACGGGCCTGCGGCACGACGCGTGGCTGCAGCCGATCTTCGACGACGCCACGGAGCGCGTGGTGCCGGTGCCGCCCGGCGGGCTGGTGCTCGGCACCGTGCTGGCCGCGAAGCTCGGCGTGGCGGCGGGGGACTCGGTGCGGATCGAGGTGCTCGAGGGGCGTCGGCCGGAGGTCGTGCTGCCGGTCGTGGCACTCATCGAGACCTACATCGCGATGCCGGCGTTCATGGACATCGATGCGCTGAACCGGCTGTTGAAAGAGCGCCCGAGCACCGAGTACCTGAACATCCTCATCGACCGGCGCGAGGAGGCGGCGTTCTACGCGAAGCTCAAGGAGCTGCCGATGGTGTCGGCCGTGATGCTGCGCCGCGCCGCGATCGACTCCTTCTACGACACGCTGGTCGAGAACATCATGGTGTTCATCACCCTGTTCTCCGGCCTCGCCTGCGCGCTCGGCTTCGGCGTGTCGTACAACAGCGCGCGCATCGCGCTCTCGGAGCGCGGCCGCGAGCTCGCGACGCTGCGCGTGCTGGGTTTCAGCCGCGGCGAGATCTCCTACATCCTGCTCGCCGAAGTCGGGCTCCTGATCGTCGCTGGCGCTGCCGATCGGCTGCCTGCTCGGCTGGGGCCTCGCGCAACTGATGGCCGCGACGTTCGAGACCGAGCTGTTCCGAATTCCCCTGGTGATCAAACCGGCGACCTACGGCCTGTCGATCGTCATCGCGCTTGCCGCGACGATCCTGTCGGCGCTCGTCGTGCGTCACCGCCTCGATCACCTGGACCTCATCGAAGTCCTCAAGACCCGGGAGTGAACCGTGACTGCCAACGCCAAGCGTATCGTCATCTGGACCGCCGTCAGCGCGATCATCGTGCTCGCACTCGTGTTCAGCTTCATGCCGCGCGCCGTGATGGTGGACCTCGTCGAGGTCCAGCCCGGCCCGATGGTCGTCACGCTGGACGAGGAAGGCGAGACGCGGGTGCACGACGTCTACACGCTGTCGGCGCCGGTCTCCGGGCGCGTGCAGCGCATCAACTGGCTGGTCGGCGACCCGGTCACGGCGAACGAGACCGTGCTGGCACAGATCGAACCCGGCGACCCGAGTTTCCTCGACCCGCGCAGCGAGGCGCAGGCACGTGCCGCCGTGCAGGCCGCCGAGGCCGCGCTGGATCTCGCCGCCGCGGCGGTGAAGGATGCCGAGGCGCAGTACGAGTTCGCGCGC
Organism: uncultured Gammaproteobacteria bacterium; assembly: GCA_963712755.1. Classification (GTDB taxonomy): domain Bacteria; phylum Pseudomonadota; class Gammaproteobacteria; order Steroidobacterales; family Woeseiaceae; genus UBA1847. The sequence continues at coordinate 47,463 of CAVQIY010000009.1, forward strand.
GCCGAGTACGCGCGCATGCAGGAGCTGGTGAAGGAAGGCAGCGTCTCGAGGCGCGACCTCGACAGCGCGGAGCGCGACTACAAGGCGCGGCACGCGGGCCTCGACACGGCCAGGGCCGCGCTGCAGGTGCGCAGCTACGAACTGGAAGTCGCGCGGGCTCAGCTGGTTTCGCCGCTCGAGACGCAGGGCTCGCGGGAAGCCTGCGACTGCATCCCGATCCGCGCGCCCGTCAGCGGCCGCATCCTGCAGATCACCGACCGGAGCGAGCGGGTGGTGCGCGAGGGCGACGTGCTGATGAAGATCGGCAACCCGAAGGACCTCGAGATCGTGGTGGACTACCTGTCGATGGACGCGGTGAAGATCGAAGCGGGCCAGCCCGTCATCATCGACAACTGGGGCGGCGAGCATCCGCTCGAAGGCAGCGTGCGGCTGGTCGAGCCGTTCGGCTTCCTGAAGATCTCGGCGCTCGGCATCGAGGAGCAGCGCGTCAACGTGATCGTCGACTTCGCTCGCGAGGAAGGCTGGGAACGGCTCGGTCACGGCTACCAGGTGGAGACCCGCGTCGTGCTGTGGCGGGAAGACGGCGTGCTGGCGGTGCCGCTGACGGCGCTGTTCAGGGACGGCGACGCGTGGGCGATGTTCGTCGAGGAAGACGGCCGCGCGGTGCTGCGCCACGTCGAGGTCGGGCAGAAGAACGGCGTGTTCGCGGAGATTCGCGAGGGCGTCACGGCGGGCGAGAAAGTCGTGATGCACCCGAGCGACCGGGTGAGTGACGGCACGAGAATCCGCAGCCGCGATTGATCGCGGGCCCAGGCCCGCTCCTACAGGGCCGGGCGGGCAGCATTTTGTAGGAGCGGTTCTCGAACCGCGAATGGCACGAGGCCGGCATCGATCGCGGGCCCAGGCCCGCTCCTACAGGGCCGGGCGAGCAGCATCTTGTAGGAGCGGTTCTCGAACCGCGATTGGTGCGAGGCCGGCATCGATCGCGGGCCCGGGCCCGCTCCTACAGGGCCGGGCGGGCAGCATCCTGTAGGAGCGGTTCTCGAACCGCGATTGGTGCGAGGCCGGCATCGATCGCGGGCCGAGGCCCGCTCCTACAGGTCGAGTGCGAGTAACAACTCGCTCAACGCATGAAACTGCAATGCGTTCATGCCTGTGACGTCCTCGATCTTCTGCATGCGCGAGTACACGGTGTTCGGGTGGATGCCGAGCGCGAGCGCTGTCTTTTGTGCATTCATGTTGCAGTCGGCATAGGCGCGCAGCGTTGCCGCGAGCACGCCGCGCCGGTCGTCGGCAATAAGCCGCTCTGTCCACGGAGGCCGTGACAGCGGCGCGCCGTCCTGCGCCCGCGTGATCAACATCTGCCTGAGCAAGATGTCGGAATAGCGCATGACGCGATTGGCCACGCTCGCGAGGCCGAGCGCTAGGGTGGCCTCGTTCGCGGCTCTCGGGATGTGCGATGTGGATGGCGCGTCGTTGCTCAGCCCGATCAATGCGGCGGGCCCGACCTGCCGGAGCGCCGGGTAGACGCGGTCGGCGACGCTCGATTGCGGCGCGGTCCACCCGGAAGTGCGCCGCGTGGCGGAGAGGATGGCGACGACATGGTTGTCGCGGATACCAACGATGCTGCGCACGCCGGCGGGCGCGAGCGCCTCCGCGATCGCGTCGGCCATGCGCTGCGCGCGCGGGGCGCTTTCCATCTCGCGCGGGTCGACGGAGCGGGCGAGGGCCACGCAGTAGGACTGGCGCTGCTGCAGGTAGCCGGCGCGGCGCAGCAGGCCCGCCGCGGCCTGGTCGGCCTCGTCGTAGCCGTCGAGCAGGGTATCGAGCAGCGCGCTGCGGCGGTCGGCCTCGGCCTCCGTCAGCCGCCGCGTCTGGTGCACGTACTCCGAGGTCAGGAGGCTGCCCGCATTGCCGGTGTACTCGATGACGAAATCCGTGACCGCGGCGACCACGCGGCGCAGGTGCGCGGTCTCGTCGGCGACCTCGAGCGCGGCATCCCGGACCCAGCCGGCGAGCGTGCGCTGCAGGATGCGGTAGCTCTGCAGCAGGGCGTCGAGCGGGAATTTCTGGGAAGCGCGCCGCTCGGCATGCTCGCGCACGAACCCCAGGTCCCCGGCCAGGCCGCCGCCGAGCAGCCGGCAGACCTCCTTTACGTGCGCCTCGAGGTGACCCTCGAGCTCGGGGATCACGTCGGGATTGCCGGAGTCGGTGAACGCGGGCACCTCGTCGAGCACGGCCTTGCCCAGCTCGGCGGTGATGCGCCCGGCATCGGCGAGCAGCGGCGCCTGCACCGCGGGCACGACGCCGGCCACCTCGAGCTGCTTTTCGGGTCGGACCCCCATGAATGTGCAATATACACAATATATAGTGTGAGTAACGCGAGAGTTTGGGGGTAAAACATCGGTTTGATTGGTTGTAATCTACATTTTCATTCCGAAAAGGCATAACCAGAAGGGGCAAAAACCATGGCGAAATACCTGTTTGTGTACCACGGGGGCGAGAACCCCAAGAGCGACGAGGAGGCGGCCGAGGTCATGGACGCCTGGGGCAGCTGGCTGGGCTCGATGGGCAGTGCGGTGGTCGACGGCGGCAACCCGGTGGGCAAGTCGAGCACGGTGCACCCGGACGGCACGGTGACCCACGACGGCGGCGCCAACCCGGCGAGCGGCTACAGCCTCATCGAGGCGAAGGACCTCGACGACGCCATCGCCAAGGCGAGGGGCTGCCCGCACAACGGCACGATCGAGATCGCCGAGACGTTCGATATGTAGGCATCAATCGCGGGCCGAGGCCCGCTCCTACAGCGGCTAATCGCAAGTTGCAGGAGCGGTTCTCGAACCGCGAATGGTTCGAGGCCGAGATCGATCGCAGGCCCAGGCCCGCTCCTGCAAGAGGGGCAGGAAGCGGATAAAAACCCGGCGCACATTGTCAAATCCCGCTACCCCGGTGCTCGACAGGGTTGCACAATGAGGCGCACAATCTTCCTTCGCATGGCGTCACGACCGGGTACGGGCAAACCCGGTTCTCTGCCGGAGGTCCGGCCATGAACACCCCCCAGAAAGCACGTCGCTCCCTCGGACTGCTGTCACTCGTTTCGTTGCTGGCGCTCGCTGCCTGCGGCGGCAGTTCGTCGTCAACGACCGGCCCCGAAGTACCTGCCTCGGGCCTCCTGAGGAAGGTCTCTACACCGGCCGAGCTCGAAGCCGCGATCAAGGGCGGGCTGACCGCCGTCGTCGCGGCGCCGTCGGGCGACGTGCTGGCCGTGGGCGGCGCCGCGCCGTCACCCGAAGCGAACTTCACGGGCACCTATACGCAGGAGCAGAACGTCGACGAGTTCGATGCCGTGCGCTACGACGGCGAACACCTCTACGTCGCACCGCGGCGCTTCTTCGATTGCTGTTTCGCGCTCGCCGAGGCGCAGGGCGACGGTGCGGTCAACAGCGGCATACCGGCGCAGCGATCCATCCGCATCCTGGCGACCGACCCGGCCACCGCGTCCGCAGCCGTCGCCGGCACGATCCCGCTCGATGACGACGTGTCGGTGCAGGGCATGTACGTCGACGCCAACCGCCTGTTCGCGCTGACGGCGACGTCCTACTACGGCACCTACGGCGACGCGTGGTCGAGCCTCGCGATCTGGGCGCCGGAGAAGCTCGGCTTCCGGGTCTTCGACGTCACCGACAAGTCGACGCCCGTCAAGGAGGTCGACGCGAGCATCGACGGTGTGTTCATCGAAAGCCGCCGCATCGGCAACATCGTATACATCGTGAGCCGCCACGCGCCGAACGTGCCGGGCCTCGTCTACAACCCGCAGACTGCGGCCGAGGCGGCGCAGAACGAGGCGCTGCTGGCCAACCTCGCGCTCGACGACCTGCTGCCCACGATCACGATCAACGGCGTGACGCAGCCACTCGTCGATCCGGCGAACTGCTTCATCAGCAACGACGAACGCATCCCCGGCTACCCGGTCGTCACGAGCGTCACCGCCGTGCCGATCGACGACCCGCAGGCCTTCGTCAACACCTGTTACAACGACGACGTGTACGGCGTGTACGTGTCGGAGAGCGCCCTCTACTTCCCGCAGGTGCTCGGCTTCGAGCTGCCGGACGTGTTCACGCGCATCCACAAGTTCGCGCTCGCCGGCACGTCGCTCAGCTACCGCGGCTCGGCCGACATCGAGGGCCAGGTGTGGCGCGGCGGCCAGGCGGACTTCCGCATGAGCGAGCACAACGGCGACCTGCGCGTACTGTCCTCGGACTACCAGCAGAGCAACGTCGACTTCGTCGACCACCTGCTGTACGTCCTGCGCGAGTCGGCGGCCGGGCCCGCGCTCGACATCGTGTCGAGCCTGCCGAACGCGTCCCGGCCGGAACCGATCGGCAAGCCGAACGAGCAGCTCTACGGCGTGCGCTTCCTCGGCGACCGCGCCTATGCCGTCACGTTCCTGCAGATCGACCCGCTCTACGTGATCGATCTCGCCGACCCGGCCGACCCGCGGATCGCGGGCGAGCTCGAAGTCACCGGCTTCTCCGACTTCCTGCACCCGGTTACCGACGACCTGTTGCTCGGTCTCGGCACGACGGCGGTGGGCGGCGTGAAGCTGGAGCTGTTCGACGTCAGCGACCTGGCGGCGCCCTTGTCGCGCGGCACGGCGACGATCGGCGACCCGAACAGCTTCAGCGAGGCCCGCTGGGACCGGCACGCGTTCACCTACCAGGCGGACGTCGCGGGCGTGGACCGCTTCACGGTGCCGGCAACGAGTTATACGGAGACGAACAGCACGTTCGAGTTCCAGGCCGCGCTGCACCTGTTCGAGATTCACGACAAGACGACGCCGGCCCTCGCGTCGCTGGTGCCGGCGGGGCAGCTGACGCCGCCGGTGACGAGCGAGTTCGGGTTCGCGGAGCGCAATCGTGCGTTCCTGCACGACGACACGATTTACTACGTGCTGGACGAGACCGTGTGGTCGGCCTCCTGGCTGAGCCCGGCTCTGGTGAACGGGCCGTTCTAATTGGGTCGCGGATCGCGGGCCCAGGCCCGCTCCTACAGGGGCTGGATCGTGTCCTGTAGGAGCGGTTCTCGAACCGCGATCGATGCCCGGCAGAATCGCGGGCCCAAGCCCGCTCCTACAGGGGCTGGATCGTGTCCTGTAGGAGCGGTTCTCGAACCGCGACCAGTTCGACGTGCCATCGATCGCGGGCCCAGGCCCGCTCCTACAGGGGCTGGATCGTGTCCTGTAGGAGCGGTTCTCGAACCGCGATCGATGCCCGGCAGAATCGCGGACCCAGGTCGGCTCCTACAGGGCGGCCATGACTGCCACGAGCAACGCCGGGCTGACCACGAAGTACAGCAACGGAAACACCCACCGGCAGCGCCGGTCGAGCGCATCGCCCTCGGCTACTCGCCCCGCGCGGTCGAGCTGGTCCACCCTGAGATTGATGACGATGGTCGCGGCCAGCAGCAGGTAGTTGATGGCGAGGAACCCGGCCATCAGGGTCAGGTCCGGGATCGCCGGCAGCGCCTGCTCGACCATGATCTGGAACGCAACCACCGTGAGCAGCGCGATGAACGAGATGTTGATGCGGTTGCTGAGGCTCTCGCGGTCCATCCAGAAGATCACCCAGCTCAGCGCGACGATGAGCATCAGCGGCAGCACGACCACGCGGACCAGGTGGCCCGGACGGCGCTCGGCCACGATTTCGACCTGCAGCGTCGAGCCCGGGCCCGACAGCCGCAGCGCCGGCGATGGCAGAGGGCTCTTCATCGGCCGAGACGGTGTAGTCGCCGATCGACCAGCCGGCGCCGCCCACGGGGTTGCCGTGCTGCGGCAGTAGTCGCGAGTACTCCGTGACCGGCTCGAAGCGCACCTCGTCCGCGCCGTAGCCTAGAAACTTGAAGTGAATCTGCAGCAACTGCTCATCGAACGGGAAGAAACGCAGGTCCATCGGCGATTCGGCAACGGCGTCGATTTCCTCGACGTACCAGACGGTGCCGTCGGGTTCGATACGCAGCACGATCCCCTGCCGGTCGTAGGCGCCGGACTCGTTCGCCAGGAATACCTGCGGCTTCCAGCCGCGGTACAGCTCCGAGTACTGGAACTCGCCCTTGAAGACGCGCTCGTCGACGCCTTCCGCTTGCGGGTCGAAGGCCTGCCGCGGATCGCGCCAGCTGAGCAGCAGGGCGCCCTCGAACTCGAAGGTCTCGGTGGACTCCTCGATCTCGTTGACGTCGTAGAGCATGAAACCGGCTTTGACGACGAGCGGGCGATCGCCGGGCGGCGGCACGGCATTGGCCTCTGCGGTCGTCGCCGCGAGGGCGAGGATGAGGGGGAAGAGTCGGGTCAGGGCTGGCATGGCGGCAGGTATACACTAACCCCGGATGCCAGACCAAGCATCGATCGCGGGCCGAGGCCCGCTCCTACAGGGCGCTGCGAGACTTACCGCGAACCGTAGGAGCGCTTCTCGAAGCGCGATCGCGGGCCGGGACCCGCTCCTACAGGGCGCTGCGAGACTTACCGCGAACCGTAGGAGCGCTTCTCGAAGCGCGATCGCGGGCCGAGGCCCGCTCCTACAGGGCGCTGCGAGACTTACCGCGAACCGTAGGAGCGCTTCTCGAAGCGCGATCGCGGGCCGGGGCCCGCTCCTACAGGGCGCTGCGAGACTTACCGCGAACTGTAGGAGCGCTTCTCGAAGCGCGATCGCGGGCCGGGGCCCGCGGAATAGCCACCGAGGTCCGGAGAATCCGTAGGAGCGCTTCTCGAAGCGCGATCGATCGTTCCGCGACCTACAGCTCGGCTTCGAACAGGTGCCCGATCTGCTTGCGGAATCGATAGATGACGTCGTCCGGGTCTTCGAACTCTGCCGCCAGTTCGGGCGTCACCCGGCGGCTGTAGCGTAAGTCCTGCTCGATCAGCCCGGCCAGTTCCCCGGCCAGCGCTTCCTCCTCGAACACGAGACCGGTCTCGCTGTTCAGCCGCTCGCTGCGGGGGTCGAGGTTGTACGAACCCACCAGGCTCAGGCGCCGGTCCGCGACGGCAAACTTGGAATGCATCGTGCCCTGCTGCACCGGGTCGTCCGGCGCCTTCCCGACCCACTCCCAGATGTGGATGCCCGCGTCCTCGTTCTCGCACGCGGCCACTTCCGGTGTGTCGTTCACCGCCAGCAGGTCCTTGTAATAGCCGCGCCCGACCATGCTGATCTCGGGCAGGTCGTTGGTCTCGGGGCTGTTCGAGACGAGCGTCACCGACACGCAACGCTGCGCCGCGTCCTTCAGCGCGGCGCTCACCGCTGGCGTGGGCACGAAGTAGGCATTCGCCACCAGCAGTTCCTCCTCGGCGCCGGCGAACAGCTTGAGGTAAGACTGCATGATGTAGCTCTCGGCGAAGCGCGGGCGACTGTGCAGGAACCGGCAGCGCGCCGGCCTGAAGTCGAGCGCAGGCTCCCGCGCCTCGAGCGTCGCCACGCGTTCCACGAGCCGCTCGTCCTGCTCGTACTTCACGGGGAACTTGCCGGTGTGGTCCAGCATGTCGCGCGTCGCGCCCCAGTACAGGTTGGTGTTGAAGATGCCGCGGCTTTCCTTGATGCCGATGAAGTAGTCGAAACTCTGCTCGAACGCCCGCGTGAGGTCCTCGAGCACGGCGCCGCGCACGGCAACGTCCTGGTCGCGCCAGTAATCGTCGGGGTTCTCGGGATCCACGCGGAAGTATTCGTTGCCGACGTTGAGTCCGCCGGTGATCGCGATGCCGTCGGGCGTATCGGTGTCGATGAGCCACAGCTTTTCGTGGAAGCGCTTGTCCATGCGCCCGGCATCGTAGTGCGGCTGCAGTAAAGGCACCGGCACTTCGTTCAGCCACTGCAGCGCCAGCGCCTCGTAGCCCTCGACCTCGATGCCGTGCTGCTTGAGGTCGAAGAACATCCACTGCGTCTGCAGCGCCGGGTTCGAGAACGCATCGACGATCACGCGCACGTCGAGGCCGTCCGCCTTTTTCTGCTTGAGGATCTCGGCAATGCGCAGGCCCGCTTCGTCGCCGTTGAAGAGCAGCGCCTGGATGCGGATCGAGGAGCGCGCGTTCTTCAGCAGTGCGAGGCGCAGGGCGAAGGAGTCCTCGCCGGAGCGCAGCACGGCCACCTCGCATTCTTCGGGTGAGCGCACCGGGTAGAGCTCGGTTTTCCCCACGCCCTCGAGCGGACTGCCTTCGAAATGGGCGGCCGGGCCGAAGACGGAAGTGCTGCGCGCGAATTCCAGCGCGGCCGCGGTGTCCGTTTCCGACTCCGGGACCGGCGGCGTCACCGTGCATGCCGCGAGCAGGAGCGCCGCCGCGAGGGCACGAAGCGGCCGCCGCGGCAAGCGGGTCACTTCTTCTCCACGGGCCGCACGTAGCGCCGCGCCGACTCGCTCTGGCCTTCGGCGACGGGCGCTGCGGATTGCTCCCAGCGCATGCTGCGGACCTCGTGGTAGGGCCGCGGGTGAGTCGACAGGGCGATCACGAGGCGCAGCCCGTCGCTGAAGTACGGGTCGTTCGCCAGGTTGACGGCGGGCTCGTCGCGCGTCGCAAACCGGCTGCCTCGCACGAAGCCGAAGCCGGCGACGAGCCCCGCGTCGAGCAGGCTGTGCAGCATGTACTCGCGGGTGAGATCGACTTCGGGGTCGATGACGTGCGTCGTGAGGGACGGGGAACTCGGCGTGATCTTTACGCCGATATCGCGGCTCACCTGGCCGATCCACACCTGGCGCCCGCCGAACGTGAACGGCGCGAGCCAGAAGCGCGTGTGATTGCGCTGCGAGATCGTCGGCCGCGCCCGCTGCAGCGCGAAGTCCTGCTTCCTGCCGAAGAGATACAGGTTGCTGACGGGCGCAACCGGGTAGCTGTCGCCGCTCAGTGCGGCGCCGGCCATGCGCCCGACGGTGGCAAGCGAGATCCGGTGCGTGAACGACCAGCCGCTGCGGGTGAGGGCGGTCAATACCTCCTGCGAGTCGCCGATGAGCACGACGTTCAGCGGGTCGCCGAACTCTTCGCCGTCCGGGTCCGTGGCGCAGCAGGGCAGTTCCTCGAGGTGCATGCGCAGTTCCTCGGGGTCCTCGACGTCGGGCAGCACCACGTCACCGTAGGTATGGGCCGCATCGAGTTTCTCGTAGTCGAACAATCCGTCCGGCAGCGGCACGGCGAAGCCGAAGCGCAGCTCGTTGAGCCATCCCGCGTCGATGTCGCTTTCCGTGTCCGAACCGTAAACGTCGCCGCCGAGCCGGATGTCGACGTAGCGGCCGCCTTCGACGCGCGGCAGGTACAGGAAGCCCTCCGTGATGGTGAGCGGCTGGTGCTGTATGCGAACGGACTCGTCCCGAAGGTGCTGGCGGAGCGCCTCGAAGTCGCTTGCGGACAGGTTGTCCCTCAACAGCACGGCTGCCTCGTCGGCGGAATAGAAGTCGGGGTCGACCGTGTTGCGGATGAACCAGAGGCGATGCTCGGACGCGTTGTGCACCCGCAGCCACAGCGCCTGCAGGCCGTTCTTCGCGAGGTCCGCACCGAAATGCTGCTTCGCCTGCTCGTCCGTGAGGATGGCGACGGAGACCGTGACGTCCTCCATGGTCGCGGACTGGACTCCCTGCAGCTCGACGTCGAGGGCGAGCGGCTGCGGTCCGTAGGACGACGCGCAGGCGCCCAGGGCCAGCGCCACGATCGGCATGGCCAATCGCGCAGGAAAGCGGGTTGTCGCCGCGGAATGCATAGCGGCCGATTATGCGGGAAGCAAAATGACGAAATCCACCAGGCCCGAAAAGCCGTCTGTAGGAGCGGTTCTCGAACCGCGAATGGTGCGAGGCTGACATCGATCGCGGGCCCAGGCCCGCTCCTACAGGTGAATGAGTTCAATTCCCGCGCCGATGCGTTTATTCTTCATGGCGGCGGCCACGCCGAAACGTTCCACACCGGGAGAGCAACTGATGACATGCCGCTCATGCGTCGGCGTCCTGGCACTGTGCAGCCTGTTATCCAGCGCGGGCGCATATGCCGGGAGCCTTTCCGAAAAAGAACTCGAAGAACAGCTGGCGTCTTTCGGTGACGGCTTCGTCATCGCAAGGCTCGAGGCGCCGACGATCGACAATCCACACGACTGGATCAACCGCAGGGCGGGCACGTACGTGTACCGCTTCGTCGAAGGCTCCGACGACGGCGAAGAGACACACACCGAGGAACACATCCCCGACACCGACAATCCCGAGACCGCCTGGCAACGGCGGGTCGGCGACGATCTCGTGGAGACCTACACGAGCACCGACGAAATGGACGTCCTGATCGTGGAAGAAGTCGACCACGAGCACGGCTTCCGGGTGGTGATCGAGCCGGGTGTGCATCTGCCGTCGGGCATCGAGCCGGGTGCGGTCTGGGAGGTAGACGCGGACCTCTCCGTGTACGACATGGACGACGGCTCGTTCGAACACGACGGCAAGCTGGAGGCACTCCACAGCTACGAGGGGGCCTTCCGGGTGCGCACCCCGGCGGGCGAGTTCGACACGATCCTGATCCGCGAGGACTTCAAGATGAAGGTCGGCCCGCTCACTGCCGACGACGACCGGTTGCTGTTCTTCGCGCGCGGCGTCGGCCTCGTCGCCGAGGTGGAGGGTATCCGCGCCTCGGCCATCCTGATCATCCGCATCAAGGAACACAGCGCCAAGGTGCTCGTCGAGTACCCCGAGGGTGTCGAGCCCGGCAAGGCCGCGCTGTAGGCGCGGTTCTCGAACCGCGATCGATGCCCGGCGGAATCGCGGGCCCAGGCCCGCTCCTACAGGGGCCGGATCGCGTCCTGTAGGAGCGGTTCTCGAACCGCGACCGACGCCCGTTAGTATCGCGGGCCCAGGCCCGCTCCTACAGGGGCCGGATCGCGTCCTGTAGGAGCGGTTCTCGAACCGCGATCGCGGGCGAACTCCGGCAGGCTATTCCTGTTTCGCGACGCCGGCATCACCCGCCAGCGCCAGCATCCTGGAATTGTCACGCCCTTCGAACACCTCGTCATACAGCGCCTGCCAGCGCTCGTCGGCGCGCAACCCGATCAGGTAAGGCGAGAGCAGCCACAAGGTGTCCTGCGATCCCCGCCCGCGCGGAGACGCCTCGCGTTCGGGTGAGCGCAGGACGTTCGAGAGCCACCGTATGGCCTCGCCGGCGTCCCCGCGGTGCGCGAATACTTCGGCGACGTGAATGGCGGCCTGCTCGTCGCCGGCGTCGAGCAGTCGTTGCAGCGCCGCGTCGGCCTCGGCCTGCACGCCAGCAACGGCTACGGCGCCGAAATTCACCTTATTCTCGACAAACACCCGTCGATCGGGCCCGGCATGTCGTGGGTTAATGACTTGACCACCACGAACTTCCCCGGCGCAGGGCCGGCGACCAACGACGTCGTCGCGATTTTCCTTCCCTGCCCGGACGACGCGTGTCCGGCAGGCGTGCTCTAGTGCTGTAGAGCGAGGGCCGGCCGGGCCGCGATTCGGGGCGGCCCGGCTGCCCCTTTTTGTTCTGGTTCGGGCAACGGTGAAAGCGAGGGACGAAGATCATGATTTCGATAAACGCGGGATTATTCCGGCTGGCTCTGCTGGCGGGGCTCGGTATCGCGGTCGCGGCGCCGGCATGGGCAGAGTCGATCGGCGAGGAACGCTCGGGCTACGAGCGCCTGGAGGAGGGCGAGGAGCAGGACGTCCACCTCAATGAATTGCTGCGTCGCGGCCGGCTGGCCTTCGAGGCGATGTGGACGCCCGCCGAGGGCGGCGGCCGGCCGCTCACCACCGGCACGGGCGCGCCGCTTGCCGATGGCGCGAGGCCGCTCGAGTTTCCGAACAACTTCAACCGCGTCTCGGCGCAGGACGCCAACGGCTGCGCGGGCTGCCACAATGCGCCCTTCGGCATCCCCGGCGGCGGCGGCGATTTCGTCACCGGCGTGTTCGTGGCCGCGCAGCGTTTCGACTTCGCGACCTTCGACCATGGCGACGGCGTCGTGAAGCGCGGCGCGGTGCAGGAAGACGGCGCGTTCGCGACGCTCGGCGGCATCGGCAACTACCGCGCGACCGTCGGCATGTTCGGTTCGGGCTTCATCGAGATGCTGGCGCGGCAGATGACGGCCGACCTGCAGGCGATACGAGACGCCCTGCCGCCGGGCGAGCGCGCGTTCCTTGCGAGCAAGGGCGTCGCGTTCGGCGAGCTGGGCCGGCTCGGCGACGGCAGCTGGGACACCGGCGCCGTCGAGGGCCTGCCGCCGCAAAGCCTCGTCTCGAGCGGCCCGGGCCAGCCGCCTAGCCTCGTGATCCACCCGTTCCACCAGTCCGGCAGCGTGGTGTCGATCCGCCAGTTCACCAACAACGCGTTCAACCATCACCACGGCATGCAGTCGGTGGAGCGCTTCGGCGACGGCGTGGATGCCGACGGCGACGGCGTCGTCAACGAGCTGACGGTAGCGGACATCACGGCCGCGTCGCTGTTCCAGGCGACCCTGCCGGTACCGCAGCAGGTCCTGCCGAAGGACCCGAAGGTCCGCCAGGCGGTCGAGCAGGGCGAGATGCTGTTCAACGAGATCGGCTGCGGCGGCTGCCACGTGCCGGCGTTGCCGCTGGTGGACGAAGGCTGGATCTACACGGAGCCGAACCCGTACAACCCGCCCGGCAACCTGCAGGGCGACGTGAGCGTTGCGGTGGACCTGTCGCACTCCGGGCTGCCCGGCGAGCGGCCGAAGCCGCACAAGGGTGTGCTATGGGTGCGAGCGTTCACGGACCTCAAGCTGCACGACATCACGAGCGGCCCCGGTGACCCGAACGAAGAGGCGATCAACATCAACCACCCGGCCGGCTCGCCCGAGTTCCTGGGCGGCAACCGCGAGTTCCTCACCAAGAAACTCTGGGGCGCGGCGAACGAGCGGCCGTATTTCCACCACGGCAAGTTCACGACGCTGCGCGAAGCGACGCTCGCCCACCACGGCGAGGCGCTCGACACGCGGCTCGCGTTCGAGGCACTGGCCGACGCCGACCAGGACAAGGTCATAGAGTTCCTGAAGTCGCTGCAGGTGGTGCCGCCCCGCGGTATGTAGGAGCGGTTCTCGAACCGCGATCGATGCCGAGGACCTCTACCAGAGTGGTACGAGGCTGAGATCGATCGCGGGCCGAGGCCCGCTCCTACAGCACGAACAGTCACCGAGGCCGAAAGATACCGTAGGAGCGCTTCTCGAAGCGCGATCGATGGGGAGGCCGAAAGATACCGTAGGAGCGGTTCTCGAACCGCGATCGATGCCGGATCAGTCCGCGGGCGGTAACGGCCGCGACAAGATAAACCCCGCCGCCGCCCCCAGCACCACCACCTGCACCCACACCACGACCGCCGGCGCCGCCGCCACCACCGAAATCACCGGCAACGCTGCCATGGTGACGACACTGATCACCTTCGTCCGCCGGCTGATCGCACCGTACTGCTGCCAGTTGTCGATGAGCGGCCCGAACACGTTGTGCTCGAGCAGCCAGCGGTGCAGCTTCTCGGAGGACTGGGCGAATGCGAACGCCGCGAGCAGGATGAACGGCGTGGTCGGCAGCAACGGCAGCGCGATGCCGATCGCACCCAGCGCTAGTGCGAGCAGGCCGACGACCAGCCAGGTTATACGGGCGGCCCGGGTCAGCATTGCAGCGCCTTACCAGTCCTTGGCGGGATAACGAATCAGCGTCTCGAGCGGCCAGGCAAGACCCGATTCGCGGATGCGCTCCCGGAAGTTCGGGGTGGCCTCGAGGTCGAACGGCGCGCCGCAGGAACAGTAGATCGCCGTCACCATCAGCATCATGGCGCCGCCGGGTCTCTCGTCGAGTTCGGCGGCCAGCCTGTTCGCGCCGTCTCGGTCACCGATCGCGGCGTGGATCTCGATCTCGTTCCTCAGGTTGCGGCCGTTCTCGGCCTGCCATTGCTGCATGGCGGCCCTCGCGGCGTCGACGTCACCGGACATCGCGAGCGGCAGGGCCTCGGCGCTCATGCCGAAGAACGCGCGGTCGTCCCGCACGTCGGGCGCGATCGCAAGCGCGTCCTCGTGCCGGCCCATCGCCAGCAGCACCCACTGCCGCGTGCCTGCCATCCAGGGGTTGTTGCCGAGCTGTACCTCGGCTTCGTCGAGTACGCGCAGGGCTTCTTCAGGCCGCCCGAGGTACACCAGGGCATTGGCGCGTTTCAGTGGCGCCGACATGCTCAGGGGTTCGCAGCGCTGGTACCGTTCCCAGAGTCCGAGGGTAGCCTCGGCATAGCCGACGCCGGTGGCCACTTCTATCCACGTAGGCTCGGGGCAGCCGGCGGTGGCCAGCGCTTTCTCCATACGGTCACGCATGGGCGTCCAGTCGTCGGAGAAGAGTACGCGGTCGAAATCGACCATTGTCTGCCGTGTAGAATCAGCGGACAGCCGATACGCGCTATCGAGCACCTCCCGCAGGGCGCGAAGTGCAGCGGCGCGTTCCTCGTCCGTGCTGGAGGCCTCGATGATGACGTGCGCGTAGTAGTCGGACTTGTGCCAGTAAGCGGCCGCGAAATCGGGAAACAGATCGATGGCGCGGTCGAAGTGCACCATGCCCTGCCGCAGAGTTTCCATGAGATCGGCGCCACCGTGGGCGAGGTCGAACAGCTCGCGGCCTTTCTGGAATTCGACAAAGGCGTCCACGTTGCGCACGCCCGCCTCCTGCATGCGCTGCCAGGACTCCTCGTCGAGGACGATCTTCAACGCGTTCGCCACGTTGGAGGCGATGTCGTCCTGGATGACGAAGACGTCGTCCATGTCGCGGTCGTAGGCGTTCGACCACAGGTGGAAGCCGTCGTCGACGCGGATGAGCTGGGCGGTCACGCGCACCTTGTTGCCCTGGCGCCGGACGCTGCCCTCGAGGACGTTGGCGACGCCGAGCGTGTTGCCGATCTGGCGCAGGTCTTCGTTCTTGCCCTTGAAGCTGAAAGAGGAGGTGCGGCCGGCGACCTGCAGGTCCGGGATCTGTGCGAGCTGGTTGAGCAGTTCCTCGGAGAGGCCGTCGGCGAAGTACTCGTTCTCCGGGTCCGCGCTCATGTTGACGAAAGGGAGGACGGCGATGGAGCGCTTTTTCGGGGCGGGCTCCTCGGTGGCGGTGCTGCTCTCGATGGTCGGCTGGGTAGTGGGTTCGGCCGGTTCGATGCGCGCCTGCCGCTCCCAGATGAAGTAGCCGAGGGCGATGATGAGGGCGACGATGATGACCCGGTCGAGCCTGCGCCCCGTCGAGCGCGTAACCGGGGCCGAGCGATCGATGTCCTTCTCGCGCTTCATGCCCTCCGGCGTCAGCTCGAACACCCAGGAAGCCAGCAGCGCGACCGGCAGGCCGAGCAACAGTACGATAACGAAGATGCGAAGCGCCCAGTCCGGCGCGCCAAAGACGGGGAACACCACGTCGGCCACCTGTACCAGCAGCCAGGCGACCACGGCGTAAGCGGCGCCCACGCGAAATACGTTGCGGCGCTTGAGTTCGGAGAACAGCGACATCGCCCGATGATAGCCAGATTCAACGGCGAAGTTGCAGGGAAATTTCGGTTGGCGGGCGGCGTCGAAACGACTGCAGTGCCTTGACTGAAAGCCCCCGGGCCGGTCTAATACCCGGCCTCTTCTGTAGGAGCGGTTCTCGAACCGCGACCTTCCGGGGTTCCCGTAGAAGTAATTGCAGGAGCGCTTCTCGAAGCGCGACCAATATGGCCAGGTAGCTCAGTTGGTAGAGCAGCGGATTGAAAATCCGCGTGTCGGTGGTTCGATTCCGCCCCTGGCCACCAGATACGAAAAGACCCCGTGAAGGGGTCTTTTCGTATCTGCGACCAGCAGCTGAGAACCACGTTCGATGGACTCGCGCCTTGCGGCGCTCACCCTTCGGGCGCCTTCGGCGTCGTGATTCGCTTCGCGAATCGCTCCGCCCCTGGCCACCAGATACGAAAAGGTGTATTCCGGTCACATGGTTTACACCTTGTTCCGGACACATGGTTAACGCTTTGTCCGGCGTGAACGGATTGAACGGCGGCTTCGCCGCCTCGCCCTTCGGGCGTCTGTCGGCGCTGCGCACCTCGGATAGGACCGGGCTCGACCCGGTCCTGTTCTTTATCGAAGAAGCCCAGATCATACTCCATAAAGCTGACCTGCCAGACCTGGTCGTCGACCTCGAGGATGCCGACGAGCTGGCCCGCTTCTAGCTGGTTGAGTCGATCTGCTCGCGGGTCCTGCGCGCCGCCGGGGTGAGTTCCGAACGTGTGCGAACCTTGCAATTCTGGAGCGTCTCTCCATAATTGCAAGGATGATTCCCCGGCGCCTCTTCCCAACGCTCGACTCCGCTCTCGCCGAGGTGCCGGCCGTGGCCCTGCTCGGGCCGCGCCAGGTCGGCAAAACCACGCTGGCGCTCGAGATCGCCGAGTCCCGGCCGGCCGTCTATCTCGACCTCGAATCGCAGGCCGACCGCGCCAAACTCGCCGAACCTGAGCTCTATCTC
>CAVQIY010000010.1:0-1096597 GCA_963712755.1 uncultured Gammaproteobacteria bacterium
GCCGCCCAGGGCGAGTTTCCACTCGCTGGGCTGGTCGTAATCCGGATCGATGAGCACTAGACGCGACGTGTTCGCGTCATCCGGCGTGACGGCCAGAACCGCGTCTACCATCTCCTGCGGCACGTCGTAACCAGGCCGCTGCTCGCCCGACAGCACCAGCGAATCCGGGCTGCCCGGCAGGACTGTATTGAGACCATTGTACCTGTTTTCGAACTGCGCGTTCGTCAGGCCATCGTTACTCCAGGCGTTCGAGATCCACACATTCGGGTTGCCGCCCGAGTACAGACCCACGCCGCCACGCAGCGTCAGGTCGTCGCGGATGCCCCAGGTGACGCCGATGCGCGGCATGAGCAGGTCGAGGCCGTCGATGTTGGCGTCGTTGCGCAGGCCGTTGTTGGCGTCGGCGAATGCCTGGTTGAAGACCGGGGCGTCGCTGCTGGTGAACCACTCGTAGCGCAGGCCGGCGACCAGCGTCAGGTCGTAACGATCGAAGAAGATCTCGTCCTGGATGTAGAGCGCGTTCAGCGCGTTCGAAAAATTCGCCGCGGCCGTGTTCGGGTCGTTTGTTCCACCGCCGCTGCCGTAATAGGCGCGGTTCGGGCGGCCGAGTTCGAATTTATCTATGCCGGACGTACCACAACCGAGGCCGAGTATGTCGTCGAAACGTTCCTGTGCGGTAAGAGCAGCGCAGGCCGGATCGTTGTCGGCGGAATCATCGAAGAAGCGGTATTCACCGCCATTCGAGTGTTGAACGAAGATGTTGAAGATATCCAGGTCTTCACGGTCGTAGCCGGCCGTGACAATGTGGTTGCCAACGAAATAATTGGCCGACAGCTTCAGGTAGTCCGAGTTCGTGCTCAGCCGGTTGGCCTGACGCGAGTCGTCGGCACCGAGATAAACTGTACCCGCACCGTCGCCGATGGTGATCTGCATCTCGGCAAAGTCCTTCGGACCGACGGTGATCTGCGAGTCGTTCATCTCAGTCGTGCTGTAGAAGAGCTCGGTCGACAGCGCGTCACTCCACTGCGAGGTCAGCTTGAGCGTGAACGTTTCGGCTTCGGCGCCTTTCACGTAGAAGTGATTGGCGAATTCGAATTCGTCGTCGTCGCCGTCCGAGTCACGGTCCTGGAAGCCGTCGAAATAGTTGTAGATGAGCGACGCACGGTGCTGGTCGTTGATGTCCCAGTCGAGACGCAGCATGTACTTCTCTGCTTCCTGCGCGCCGTCGGCCGGCAGGCCGCCCGGATTGTAGTTGTAAACGTTGCTTGCAATGCTGTTGATCCGGTCATAGTCCGCCTGGCTCAGCCAGTCACGTTCCTCGCCGTTGCCGGAACCGGCATACCCGCGGGCGAGAAACCGTGGTTCCTCGGAATTCTCGTAAGCAGCAAAGACAAACAGCTTGTCCTTGATGATCGGCCCGCCGATGTTGAAGCCGTAGTAGGTCTTGTCGTAGTCGACCGTCGGGAGTAATCCTGGGGGTTGTTCGCAACGGTGTCGCCGCGGAGGTCGTTGTTCGAGTACTCGTAGAAGACCTTGCCTTCCCACTCGTTGGTACCCGACTTCGTTACGGCGTTGATGTTGCAGGCCGAGAAGCCACCATAGGTTACGTCGAAGGGCGCGAGCTCGACCGCGAGCTGCTCGATGGCATCGTACGGGAACGGCATGCCGACGGCGGTCGAATAACCGTTTTCGTTCAGACCAAATCGATCGGATGTGCTGACACCATCCAGCGTGATGTTGTTGAAGCGCGGGTGCTTGCCGGCGCAGTTGACGCCGAAAGCCGTCCTCGTCGTTGTCGATCATCATGCGCGGGTCGATGCCGTAGACATCGGAGATATCGCGACTGAATGAAACGGCGTTCTGCGAGGTCGGCGAGCGAGAACGTAGCCGCGGGGCCGGCCGCGACTTCGACGATTTCGGCCGTCTGGCCAATCGTGACGATCTCCTCGATCTCCGCTTCGGTCTGCAGGTTCACGGTCAGGTTGTACGTGTCGCCGACGCTGATCAGCGGTACTTCGACCGTCTTCACGCCGTTGACCGTCACCTTGTACGGACCGCCGGGCAGCAGCCGCGTCGCAAAGAACGTGCCGTCGCTGCCCGATGTGGTCATGCGCTCGGCGCCGCTGCGGGTGTCCTGCACGACGACCGCGGCGTTGGCGACCGGGTTGCCGGTCGGGTCGAGGACTTTACCGCGGATGTTGGAGGTCGTTTCCTGTGCGAATCCTGCAACAGGCAGGGCGATGAGGAGAGAGGCGAGGGCCGCGAATCGCGTCAATTTTCGACGCCAGATGAGCGGCACACCGAGGATCGTTCGCTTACTTGACATTGTTATTCCCCGAGGGTTTGGACAAAGACCGAGATAGTAGGCCACGAACATGACCGTTTTATTTCGTCGACTCGATGGCTGGATCGACACCGGGACAATAACGTCCGGGGCTTCCCGCCGGTTGTTTCGCGCTAATCTACTCCGCCAAAAAAGCTAATTCAATAAAGGGCTTATACGGGCAAACCGAGCACCCGGAAGGATTTTGGCAGTGGCCGGAAGCCACGGGTCGAAACCGGGTTACGAGAACGTTACAAGAGATTGTTTCTACTTGGTTTCAATCGTGACGACCAGCGGCCAGTGATCCGACACGCCCGCGCCGCCCGGCATCTCGAAGCGCCAGGGGGTGCCGTCAGGGCGCGTCTGGCCCGCGGCGGCGTTGGCGATCCGGACCGAATCTGCGCGCAATTGCCATGTTGCATTTTTGCCACGATCGGTCGCGGGCGACCACAGGATCATGTCGAGAAAGGACCAGTCGTCGCGCGGCGCGTAATACGACGTGCCCTTGCAGCCGTCGCAGCCGACCTCGTGCGCGACGATCCAGTACGGCCGGACAAAGCGTGCCAGCATGGCCTGCTCGCGGTCCTCGACGACGGTCGTGTTGAAGTCGCCGGCGGCGAACGCATCGCGATCGGCCGGCAGCCCGGCACGCAGCGCGTTCAGGGCCGCATAAGCGGCTTCCCGCATCCCGGTCGGGTGAAACGGTGCCGGGAAGTGCACCGAGTAGCCGGTCAGCAGGCTGCCGTCGGGGCGCACGAACGTGGCCTCGAGGATGCCGCGGGTGTCAAACACGCGGTCTTCGCCGACGCCGGTGAAGTCGATGCGATGCAGCGTCGGCGGCTCGGCGAGTTCCAGTCGCGCCAGGAACGCGACGTCGATGCCGCGCAGGTCGTCGCCTTCGATGAGTATGGCCGGCCGGTAGCCTGCGTCCGCGAGAAACTCCGTGCGCAGGCGCTCCAGGATGCCGATGTTCTCGACTTCCTGCAGCGCGACAATATCGGGTCCGCGGCCGTTGTCGACCTGCAGGATCGCGCCGGCCACGACGCCGAGCTTCTTTTCGATCATGGCGTCGCTCCAGTCCCAGTCGAGGCATTGCTCGCGCCAGCGCTCCACCTCGATCTTTGCGCACGCGGCCTTGTGCTCGCCGGTCTGCTTGTCCGCAAGGGCAAGGTAGGTGCGATCCTCCTTGCCGGGGTCGTCGGTATTGTCGAACAGGTTCTCGACGTTGAACGCCATGATCGTGACCGAGGCATTGCTCGCGGCCGCCGGCGTCGCGTGGCCGGTGTCCGTGGCGTTGTGGTTGCAGGCGGCGAGTGCCGCCAGGCCGAGAGCGGCCAGCGGCCGTTTCAGGATCGATGCCATCGTATTCATTCGGGAAGCGCTCCATTGATGTCGATGCGCAAGAGGGGCGCGTGGCGCCCTTCCAGTGTTACGTAGATCGCGCCGCCGTCCGCGCTGAAGGCAACGGACTCGGCGCCCCGGAAGTTGCCGAGGCCGAAGCCGTAGGCCTGGCCCGACAGGGATTCGTGCAGGCCGAGGGCGGGGTCGAGGCGATACAGGTAGACGCCGCGGTAGGTCAGTATCGCCGCGAGGCGGCCATCGGGCGAGACGTCCATGGCCGTCGGCTGCCAGTGCCACTCCTTCGTGAACACGGCCTGCTCGCGGTCCTGGCGGGTCGGCGCCGGGAGGCTCTCGATGGGACCGAGGCGCTTCGCCACGAGCGTGCCGTCCGCGGGCGGGAACAGCGGCACCTCGTAGAGCACGGGTGGCCATTCGCGCTTGCTCAGCAACAGCACGCGGCCGGCGCCCGGGTCGACCGTGACGGCCTCCACGTCGCGCGGCCCGTCGGGGTAGCGGAACTCGATGCTCCAGGCGGGGTCGACCTTCACCTTTTCGTCGTCGGCGAGGTCCGGTTCGAGCACGACGTGCAGAGACACCGTGTCGCGCCGGGCATCGTTGTCGCCCGTATCCGCGATGAGCAGGTACGGGGTGCCGTCAACGGTGAACGACGAGAGATCCTCCCAGTCGTGGTTCTCGACGTCGTCGAGCTTGATGCGGCCGCGGTGGAAGCCGGAACCGTCGATCGCGTGCAGGCGGGCTTTCGAGCCGCCGTCGTTCATCGACCACAGCACGTCCGGGCTGCGCTGCGAGCGCGCCAGGCCGCTCGCCTCGACGAGTTCGCCGGACTCGAGCTGGCCGGCCACGATCAGCCGGGAGCGCGGGCCCTCGGAAACGGCATCGGCTGCAGGTTCCGTGCACCCCGCGAGTACCACCGCCAGAAACAGGATTCGTCGCATAATGTCTCCGCGTTCGCGGTGGCCGATGGTAGAGACTCCGCGCAGTCACGGCAAACGCAAATAAAAAAAGGGCCCGGCGAATTGCCGGGCCCTGTCGATCTGCAGGCGCGGTCAGGCGGTCGTTCAGAATTCGCCGAAATTGACGTTGAACGACGCGCCCCAGATACGCCGATCGTTGACGAAGCCGGTGTTGTTGTTGAAGTCGATCACACCCTTGAGATTCTCTTCGTCGGTGATGTTGCGGCCGAAGATCGCCACGTCCCAGCGACCGCTCGCCGCGGCGAAGCCGGCCCTGACACCGAGTTCGAAAGTGCCGTCGCTGTTGAATTCGACCGTGTCATAGAGCAGGAACTGCATGTCGCTCTGGTACACGTAGTCGGCCGCGAAATACAGCTCGCCCGCGCGGAGCGGAACCGTGTACTGGCCGCGGATGGACGTGTTCCATTCCGGCGCATTCGGCAGGCTGTTGCCGTCGACAAACGCGAAGCCGTCGGCGTCGAGCGGGTCGGTCGGCGTGCAGGCGCCGGAGCCGCAGGTCGCGATACGCAGGTTCGGGTCGTCGATCTCCGTGTTGTTGTAGCCGATGCCGAGCTCGACCAGGAAGTTGGCGGTCAGCAGTGCGTCGAGGTCGAGGTCGAAACCGTACGCATTGGTCTTGTCGGCATTCACCAGCTGGATCAGGTTGGCGGTGCCGCCGACGGCCGTGATCTGCTGGTTGTCGACCTGGTAGGCGAATACCGCGCCGTTGAGACGCAGGCGGTCGTCGTTGAGGTTGGACTTGAAGCCGACTTCGCCGGAGAGGATGGTCTCCGACTCGGCGACCGACGTGCCGCCGAAGAAGGCGATGTCGCGGCCCTGGATGGACGGGCCGCGGAAGCCGCTCGCGACGCGACCGTACCAGTTGATGGCGTCGCTCGGCGACCAGATCAGGCTCACGTCCCAGCTGACCTCGTCGTCCTGGACGTTGACCGGGTCGAAACTGAAAATACCGGTGTTGGTCGGCGGATCGGTCAGGTCCTTCTCGTCGTCGGTGTAGCGTACGCCGGCCGTCAGGTTCCAGGTGTCGCTCATGTCGTAACTGAACTGCCCGAACACGGCCCACGACGTGTTCTCGTGCCGCCGGGTCGTCGGCGGGATGAAGAACGGCGCCGTCTCCACGTCGTAAGAGTCGTCGAAGTAGAAGAAGCCGGCCTGCCAGAACAGGCGGTCGCTGGCCTGCGACGAAAGCCGCAGCTCCTGCGTGAACTGCTCGAGGTCGTTGATGCTGTCCTGGGTGACCGACTGGAACGGGATGAAGCCGGGGCCGGTTTCGTTACCGCCGTCGATGTCGCCGAGGCTGCGGTCTTCCGCTTCCTGGAACGCGGTGATCGAGGTGAGCGTCATGTTACCCGCGAAGTCCCAGTCGAGCTTCAGCGAAACGCCGGTGTGCTCGGCTTCCTGCGGGTTGTTGTCACCCTCGTTGAAGAACACCGTGTCGCGGTCGAAGTTCTCATTCAGCGAATTGCTGCCGGTGGTGAGGACATTGGCGCGAAAGATCTCGGACGTGCCCTCGTAGTCGCGCCAGTTGACGGCGAGCAACGCGCTGAACGTATCGCTCGGTGCGAACAGCAGCTGCGCCCGCACGGCAAGATCCTTGTTCTCGCCGAGCACGTCGCTCTCGCCCGTGAAGCCGTTGTCGATCCAGTCGTCACGATTGAGGCTGAATACCGAAAGCCGGCCCATCACCGTATCGGCCGCGTTCAGGCTGCCGCCGAGCGCGCCCTCGACGTTGAGGGTTCCGACCTCGCCGACCGTCACGCGGCCATAGCCGTTGAACTCCTCGCTCGGCCGCACGGAGTCGAACTTGATGATACCGGCCGGCGTGTTGCGGCCGAACAGCGTGCCCTGCGGGCCACGCAGTACTTCGATGCGCTGCTGGTCGAAGATCGGGAAGCTCTTCAGGATGACGTTCTCCATGACGACCTCGTCCATGATGATGGACACGGGCTGCGAGGCCGCGAGGTCGAAGTCGGTGTTGCCCAGGCCGCGCAGGTAGAAGCGCGGTGCAACGCGGCCGTTGGACGACTCGGCATTGAGCCCGGGGACGCGGCCGGCAAGCGCCCGGACGTCCTCGCCGCCGGCGAAGATTTCCGCGAGGCGTTCGCCGGACTTGGTGGTGATCGAGATCGGGACGTCTTCCAGGCGTTCCTCGCGCCGCTGGGCGGTCACGGTGATTTCTTCGAGGACGATGGCTTCCTGCGCCAGCGCGGACGGCGCAGCAAGGCTGCCGAGCGCGGTCGCCGCAGAGAGCCACGCGCCCAAGGTTGTCTTGTTGATGCAACGCATTATTCTTCTCCGTGAGTGGATCGCGGGATTATAGCGCGCAGAGGCGACCTTTAGGGCACCGGAATCTGTGGTATTTGTGCTACGGTCATGATGTTTCGAATCTGTTTCGAGCCCCTGCCGCGGCGACCGCCGGCGCCGCATCCAGGAGCCCGGCCACGGCGCCTGCGGCCTGCGCCGCACACGCTTTCCGCGCAGGCACGGTGGTAACATGCGCCCCTGATCGCCCGATCCGGATCGGGCGGCGGTTGATGCACTGCTGGACGACGACAGGAAAATGACGGCCAAACACATGAACGCCGCGCCCGGCGACTTCGCCGATACGGTGCTGATGCCGGGCGACCCGTTGCGCGCGCAGTACATTGCGGAGACCTACTTCGATAATCCCCGGCGTGTTACGGATGTCCGCAACATGTGGGGATTCAGCGGCGAGTACCGGGGCAAGCCGGTGTCCGTCATGGCGCACGGCATGGGGATCCCGTCGGCGTCGATCTACTGCACGGAACTCATCGTCGATTACGGCGTGAAACGCATCCTGCGTGTCGGCAGTTGCGGTACCTCGCATCCCGACGTGAAGCTCCGCGATCTGGTCATCGCGCAGGGCGCATCGACGGATTCGGCGGTCAACCGCATGCGCTTCGGCGGCTACGACTACGCGGCGCTCGCAACCTTCGACCTGGTGCGCAAGGCCGTCGCCGTGGCCGAGGCCCACAAGGTGCGCTATCACGTCGGCAACATCTTCTCCGCGGATCTCTTCTACACGCCGGACCCGGACATGTTCGAGACCATGGCGAAGTACAATGTCTACGGCATCGAAATGGAGGCCGCCGGCATCTACCCGATCGCGGCCGAGCACGGTGCCGAGGCGCTGGCCATCTGCACGGTGAGCGACGACATCCCGTCGGGTAACGCATTGTCCGTGGAAGATCGGGCGACGACTTTCGACGAGATGATCGAGGTGGCGCTGGAAACGGCGATTTCGGAGTCCTGAACATGAGCCTGGCTGCCGTAGAGACCCTCAGCAAGCTGCCCGACCTGGACCGCGTGCCGCGCGTCGACGAGGTCGGCGTGAACGAGCGTGTCGCCCGCTTCCAGAGCCGCTCCATCAAGAACGAGTCCAAGAACCAGGCGCTCAGGATGGTGTTGTCGATGATCGACCTGACGACGCTCGAGGGCCAGGACACACCGGGCAGGGTGCGGCAGTTGTGCCAGAAGGCGATGCACCTGCACGACGCCGTGCCCGGGCTGCCGCACGTTGCCGCCGTCTGCGTGTATCCCACGATGGTCGGCGTCGCGCGCAAGGCGCTCGAGGGGCGTGGCATACACATCGCCTCGGTCGCGACGGCGTTCCCGAGCGGGCAGGCGCCGCTCAGCGTGAAACTGGAAGACACGCGCATGGCGGTCGCGGCGGGCGCCGACGAGATCGACATGGTGATTTCCCGGGGCGCGTTCCTCGCGGGTGACTACCGCTTCGTGTTCGACGAGATCGCGGCCGTCAAGGAAGCCTGCGGCGACGCGCATCTCAAGGTCATTCTCGAGACCGGGGAACTCGGCACGCTCGACCGCGTGCGGCGCGCGAGCGTGCTGGCCATGCACGCGGGCGCGGATTTCATCAAGACGTCGACCGGCAAGATCCAGCCGGCGGCGACCCTGCAGGTCACGCTGGTGATGCTGCAGGCGATCCGCGACTACTACTACGACACCGGCCGCATGGTCGGGATGAAGCCCGCCGGCGGCATTTCCAGCGCGAAGCTCGCGATCCACTACCTCGTGATGCTGCGCGAGACCCTGGGGAATGCCTGGCTGACCCCCGAGTGGTTCCGCTTCGGCGCGAGTTCGCTTGCCAACGACGTACTGATGCAGATCGTGAAGCAGCAGACCGGCGTGTACCAGTCGGCGGATTATTTTTCGAAGGATTAGGGAATCGCGGGCCGAGGCCCGCTCCTACAGGTTAATTGCGATGGCGATACCGGAAAACAAACTCGCGTTCGAAGGCGGCTGGGAATACTCGCCGGCACCGGAGAGCACGGATCACATCAAGGTCGCGAAGAAGTACGAGCTCTTCATCGGCGGTGACTTCGTGCCGCCTGCGTCCGGCAAGTACTTCGACACGCTCAACCCGGCCACCGAGCAACGGCTGTCGCGGGTTGCCCTGGCCAACCAGGCCGACGTCGACAAGGCCGTCAAGGCAGCACGCAAGGCGTACAACGGCCCGTGGTCGCGGATGAAGCCCGCCGAGCGCGGCAAGTACATTTACCGTATCGCCCGGATCATCCAGGAACGCGCCCGTGAGTTCGCGGCGATCGAGTCGCTGGACGGCGGCAAGCCGATCCGCGAGGCGCGTGACGTGGACATTCCGCTCGCGGCGGCGCACTTCTTCTATTACGCGGGCTGGGCCGACAAGCTCGACTATGCCTTCCCGGGGCGCCGCACCCGGCCCCTGGGCGTCGCCGGGCAGATCATCCCGTGGAATTTCCCGCTGCTGATGGCGGCCTGGAAGGTCGCGCCCGCGCTGGCCTGCGGCAACACGGTCGTGCTCAAGCCCGCGGAGACGACGCCGCTGACGGCCATGAAGCTGGCCGAGGTCGTCGCGGACGCCGGTCTCCCGGAAGGCGTCGTCAACGTCGTCACCGGCGCCGGCGACACCGGCGCGCGCCTCGTGTCGCACCCCGGCGTCGACAAGATCGCGTTCACCGGGTCGACGGAGGTGGGCCGCATCATCCAGCGCGCCCTCGCCGGCAGCAACAAGAAGTACACGCTGGAGCTCGGCGGCAAGGCCGCCAACATCATCTTCGCCGACGCCGCCATCGACGAAGCCGTCGAAGGCATCGTCAACGGCATCTTTTTCAACCAGGGCCACGTGTGCTGCGCGGGTTCGCGGCTGTTCGTGCAGGAGTCGGTGGCGGAGCAGGTCATCCGCAAGCTCAAGGACCGCATGGAGACGCTGATCGTCGGCGACCCGCTCGACAAGAACACGGATATCGGCGCCATCAATTCGAAGGCGCAGCTGGAGAAGATCGAGTCGTATCTCGAGATCGGCAGGCAGGAAGGCGGCGAGATGTACCAGAGTTCCTGTCGCGTGCCCGACAAGGGCTACTGGTGCCGGCCGACGATTTTCACCGGCGTGTCGCAATCGAATCGCGTGGTCCAGGAGGAGATCTTCGGGCCGGTGCTCGCGATCCAGACCTTCCGGACTTTCGACGAGGCGATGGCGAAGGCGAACAACACGCCGTACGGCTTGTCCGGCGGCATCTGGACGGACAAGGGCGCGAAGATCTTCAGGATGACACAGGGCCTCCGCGCCGGCGTCGTCTGGGCGAACACGTTCAACAAGTTCGACCCGACGTCGCCCTTCGGCGGCTACAAGGAATCCGGCGTCGGCCGCGAGGGCGGCTTGCACGGTCTCGACGCCTACCTCGAGCTGGAGGCGCGATCATGACGAAGAAGGCCGGAGTCGCCAGTCAGCGCGTGCCCGTCGCGAAGACCTACAAGATATACATCGACGGCAAGTTCCCGCGTACGGAGTCCGGGCGCTACGTCGCGCTCGAAGACAAGAAGGGCCGCGTGATCGCCAACGTCTGCCGCGGCAGCCGCAAGGATTTTCGCAACGCGACCGTGGCGGCGCGCAAGGCACAGCCGGGCTGGGCCGGCAGCAACGCCTACCTGCGCGGCCAGATCCTGTATCGCATCGCCGAGATGCTGGAGGGGCGCCGCGAGCAGTTCATCGCGGAGCTGCAGCTCCAGGGAGCGACACAGCGCGCGGCGCTGAAAGAGGTCGACACGTCGATCGACCGGTTGATCTATTTCGCAGGCTGGGCCGACAAGTACCAGCAGGTGTTCAGCGCCGTGAACCCGGTCGCGTCGTCGCACTTCAATTTCTCGGTGCTGGAGCCGACCGGCGTCGTGTCCATCATCGCGCCCGACGACAGCGGCCTGCTCGGGCTCGTGTCGAACGTGGCGCCGACGATCGTCGGCGGCAACACCTGTGTGGTGCTCGCGTCCGAGTCCATGCCGCTCTCCGCGGTGAGTTTCGCCGAGGTCCTGCACGCATCGGACGTGCCGGCCGGCGTGGTCAACATACTCACGGGCCTGCGGTCCGAGCTGACCGAGCACTTCGCGTCGCACATGGACGTCAACGCAATCGTCTTCTGCGACGCTGCCGGCGACACGGCAAAGACGGTGCAGCAGCTGGCGTCGGACAACATCAAGCGGGTCGTCGCGCGCGGCAGCATCGACTGGAGCAGCGAGTCGTCGCAGCACCCGTACCTGATACGGGACACCCAGGAAGTCAAGACCACCTGGCACCCGATCGGAAGCTAGCCGCGAGCGAGCCCTAGGCGATAACGCCTTTCTCGATCCTCGCGCCGACCTGCTGGATCACCGCGGTCGCGCACAGCGTGCCTGCCCGCGCGCATTCGGCGAGCGACTTGTCGTGCACCCAGCCGTACAGGAAGCCCGCGCAGTAGGCGTCCCCGGCACCCGTGGTGTCGATCACCTTCTCGACCGGCGTCGCTTCCTGCACGTGCTGCTCGCCACGGTGCACGATGACCGAGCCCTTGCCGGAACGCGTCATGACGAACAGGTTGTCGTACTTGCGGATCGCTTCCAGCGTGTCGTCGAAGTCCGCGGTCCCCATCAGCGCGTTGATCTCGTCCTCGTCGGCAACGACGAGCTGCACGCCCTCGCGGATGGCCTCCGCGAAGGACTCCTTGTGACGCTCGACGCAGAACGAATCCGACAGTGACAGCGCGACCGTGCTGCGCGCTTTTTTCGCGAGCTCCATGGCTTTCCTGGCAAGCGCCGGCCCTTCCGCGATGTCCCACACGTAGCCCTCGATCAACACCGCCTTCGGCTTGCCGAAGGTCTCGGGGGTGATATCCGCGACACCCAGCTCCGTGCAGGCACCGAGGTACGTGTTCATGGTCCGCTGCCCGTCCGGCGTGATCATGATGTGGCTGCGCGCTGTCGGCGCGCCGTCTGCCGACGGTGTGAGCCGTATGTCGACCCCCAGCGAATGCATGTCGTGGTTGAAGATCTCGCCGAGCTGGTCGTTTCTGACGCGGCCGATGTACGCGGCGCGGCCGCCGAGATTCGCGAATCCCGCGATGGTGTTCGCGACGGATCCGCCGGACATCTCGGTGGCCGGACCCATCATCTCGTAGATCTCGTGCGCGCGCTGTTCGTCGATCAGGTTCATCGATCCGGGGACGATGCCGATCCTTTCGATGAGTTCGTGGTCGACGTGTGCCAGCACGTCCACGATCGCGTTGCTGATGCCGAGAAGCTGTACGTCATCGGTCATTTAACGGAATCTCCGGGGTGAATGCGGCGCATAGACTACCATCGCGAGGCCGGCCCTGCCTCTGTAACGTGTGGCGTCCTGCCTGCGGTCAGGGTATCTTGTCGGAGCCCGGGGGACGGAGAACAAAATGAGACGATCGGCGGGTCTTCTGATACCCATGACGATTATCTTCTCCTACTACATTTTCTGGATTGGCCTGACGTGGTTCGTGCTGCGCCGTTTTCCCGGACTGGCGGAGTATTTCCCCGTCGGCGGCATCAGCGAACTGGCAGACGCGAGTTACGATACCTTCGAGCCGGTCTATTCGCGGGCCGAGCGCACGATTCTCGCGCCCAGCGGCCCGATCAAGCTGTTTTTCGCAATCATCGGGTCGATCATTGCCGTCGTGCCCGTCTCCTGGGTGTATTTCATCACGAGCCGGGCACGCAAGCTGGACCAGTCGTTCCTGCAGACGATCGTGATATTGCCTATCGTCGTCACGGGCATCGCCATGATCGTCGTCAACAGTATCGCGCTCGCCTTCAGCCTGGCCGGCGTCGTCGCCGCGGTCCGGTTTCGCTTTTCGCTGGCATTGCCGTCGGATGCGATGTATATCTTCGTCGCGATCGGCATCGGGCTGGGTGCCGGTATCGGCGCCGTGGCCATTTCGGTCGTGATTTCCCTTACGTTCGTCCTGGCGACACTGGTGATCTGGAAGCTCGAATACGGCAAGTCGATGTCCGGCTCGTTCCTGACGATGCTGACACGACGCAATGTAGAAGAAGACGAATACTAGCTGCCGGGGCACGGCTCCGGACTCATCAGGATGACAGCAGAGACCAACAGCGCGCAGCGCACCATACTCCTTGTACACGGTGGCGACTTCAAGCCGCCTGCCGAGGTCTACCTGGACGAGGCGACGACGGCGCTGCGCGAAGGCATGCAGCGCGACTTCCCCGATCATGTCGAGGCATTCGGCAACGTCGGCATCGAACTGGCGTATTACGGCGATCTCGGCAACGAGTACCTGCATTCGAAAGGCCGCCATTACGACGAGCAACTCGATATCGGTGACCGCCGCAATGCGCTGGAGAGCTTGCGGAAGATACCGCAGCGCAAGAAGTTCGGTCTCGCGCAGTACGACAAGCTGCGCGGCAAGTCCGCCATTCCCGAGGCGATCGCGGACGTGGCGTCGCCGCTGTTCGGGATCCTGGGCCTCACGACCCTGCTCGTGTCGATGGTCGCCAAGGACTTCGCGCTGTACCTGAGCGGCAATACCGAGTTCACCAAGCGCGTGCGCGAGCGTGTCCGCAGCAAGCTGATGGAACTGCTGCGGCGGGGTGACAAGGTGATGCTCATGAGTCACGGCACGGGCTGCGCGGTTGCCTACGACGTCCTGTGGCAGCTGTCTCACGGCGAGAGTTACCGCGATGAGTTCAGTGCCTCGAAGATCGAGGTGTTCGTTACGCTCGGCTCACCGATCAGCGACGACATGGTGCGCCGGCGCCTGCTCGGTGCGAAGCGCCGCTCCACGGAGCGATTTCCCACCAATATCATCACCTGGGAGAACGTCTCGGCCGAAGACGACTACTACTGTCACGACAAGACGGTGGCGAACGACCTGAAGGCGATGATGAGAGAACACGTCATCAGCTCCATCAACGACTACCGCATCTACAACCATGCGATGCGTTACGGCAAGTCGAACCCGCATTGCTCGCTCGGTTATTTCATCCACCCGCGGGTTTCGAAGATCGTCGTCGACTGGCTGGAGGCCCCGGACGACGTTATCTGATCAGATGCACTGCGAAGCGATCTCGCGATGCACTTTCTTCGGGTCGTCGATTATCCTGAAAAAGCCGTCTACGTACTTGCGCACCTTGTTGCGCGTCGAGTCTTCCAGCTGTTCCTGCCGGTCGACGAGCCCGTAGATGGCTTCCCGCTTGTCCTGGAACAGCTTCATGGACGCCTCGAGGTTGTCGATATAGGCGCAGCGGCCTCGGTACAGGCGTTGAGTCACCCGCTTGATCCTGAATTTCGGGTTGGGTTCGGCGTAGGGCGCGTCAACCAGTCCCGACATGTCGAAATCGTAGGGTATCGCATAGACCGGCTCGCCCTCGTTGCCGAACGGCGTCGAATTGTGGCAACAGCCCTCGCCCGTGGCGCCGGCGATCGGCGAGAAGTCCGTGTTGCCGATCATGAACTGGAACAGCGACGTCAGGTCCGAGTAGGGGCCTTGCAGGTCGTCTACCTTGATTCTGCTGGTCGAGATCACCTGCAGACCCAGCCGCCTGGAAAGGCGTTTCTTGTCCTCGATGAAGAAGGCGTAGCGGACGCGGTCTTCGTCTTTGTCTTCGCTGTCCCTGTAGGTAACCCGGACCAGCCTGACGCGGTAGCTGATGTCCGTCAGTGTATTGAGGATGCGGTACGCGAGGTACTCCTTGAAAAGGTTCTGCTCGTAGCGGTCGGAATTGTCCCTGCAGTGCGCGACCAGCTTGAGCTTGTTTTGTTTGTGAAACAGTGTGTCTTTGAGCCTGGGACTTCTTGAAATTGATACGCAGGGGCGGGAATGGGCAAACCCTCGCCTGGCGCCGGAAGTTTCCCCGTGTCGACACGCCGACGTCGAAATCGAGAACGCGGCCACCGGCGTCCGCGTAGGAGATCGTGCCGCGCAAATACTGATCATTCGGACGCTCGCCGAGCAACGTTTTCATCGGCGCGGTGATGACGATCTCGATGATCGAGTCGTCCTGGAAAAGGGGGTCCGGCGCGCCGGGCTCCAGCGCGAGCACGATCGGCGTCGTGACTAACAATGCCAAGGCAATCAGAAGTTTGCGGAAATTCGGCATCGCCCCCCCGTGTCCGGTCAACTCCAGTCCGGCAAAAGTCTAGCACGAGGACACCGATCGCGAGAGAAGGTACGAGCGGCAAATTGCCGCACGGTCCGCATGTCACTACACTGGTGTCTGCTACCGCCCGGTTGAATGAATGACTGCCCACCTGACCCGACTGTTCGCGCTGTTCCTGGCCTGTTCGCTGCCGCTCCCGGCCGTTGCCGGCCAGTGGCAGTACGACGGCGTCGAGCGCGTCGTTGCCGTTTCCGACATCCATGGCGCCTATGACGCGATGGTCGCTACGCTGCACAACGCCGGCATCCTGGATGCGGAACTCCGCTGGTCGGGCGGGCCGGCGCACCTCGTCATCGTCGGCGACATCCTCGACCGCGGCCCGGATTCGCGCGACGCGATGGACCTGCTCATGCGCCTGGAGCAGGAAGCGGACGCGGCGGGAGGCAGGGTGCACGTGCTGATCGGCAACCACGAGGCGATGAATCTCGTCGGCGATCTGCGCTACGTCTCCAGGGAGGAATTCGCGGACTTCCGCGCAGAAGAGACCGACGCGGAGCGCGCGCAATGGCTGGCCGCGTATGCGCAACGGAAAGGGGCGGGCGGCGACATCAGTGACGAGCTCCGCCAGGAGTTCGACGATCGTTATCCGCCGGGCTTCTTCGCCCATCGGCGTGCATTCGCGGCGGGCGGCAAGTACGGCGCGTGGCTGCTGTCGAAGCCGGTCGTGGTCGTCGTCAACGGTAACGCGTTCGTTCACGGCGGCCTGTCGCCGATGATTGCCGACATCGGCCTCGACGGGGTGAACGGCACGCTGGCCGGCGAACTGCAGCGCTATGTCGAGAACCTCGAGGCGCTGTACGAGGCCGGTGCGCTTACTCCCATGGACAATTTCTACCAGCACCCGCGCATCCTGCAGAACTACATGCCGGCGGCCGACGCCGACGCGGCGCTGATGGACATCGTCAATGAGACGCGCGAGCTTTTCGAATCCGACGTGCACGCGCCGGACGGCCCGCTCTGGTACCGCGGCAACGTGGCGTGCAACCGCCTGGTGGAGGAGGAGCGCCTGCAGGGCGCGCTGGAAGCAATCGGTGCGCAGCGCGTGGTGATCGGACATACCCCAACGCAGGGACGGCGCATCCTCGAGCGCTTCGACGGCGACATCATCGAGGTCGATACCGGCATGCTCAGTGAGCGCTACGGCGGCAGCGGTCACGCGTTGCTCATCGAAGGCGATCGCCTGGCTGTCGTCAGCGAGGGCAGCCCCGAGACCACCACGCCGCAGCCGCATCCGCGGCAGGTCGGCAAACGGCCCGGCGGATTCCTGTCCGCCGAAGCGACCGAGGCGCTGCTCGCCGGCGGCGAAATTTCGAACGAGCGCGAGGACGAACAGGGCCGGACGATCGTTACCGTCAGCGACGGCGAGCGCAGTATCGACGCGGTGTTCGTGAAGCGCGAAAACAGGCAGACCTACCCGGATGCCGCCGCTTACCGCCTGGACCGCCTGCTCGAGCTGGACATGGTTCCGGTGACGGTGACGCGAAGCCTGGGGCGCAACGAGGGGTCGCTGCAGTTCCTGCCGCCGAAGCTCATGAACGAGCAGCAGCGCTCCGAAGCGGGCAGCGGCGGTTCCGCGAACTGCCCGTTGCCGCAGCAGTGGTCGGCGATGTACGTGTTCGACGTGCTGCTCTTCAACGAGGGCAGGACCCCCGAGCGCATCGTCTACAGCGCCGACGACTGGCAACTCATCCTGGTCGGGCACGACCGCGCCTTCGGCACCGACAAGGCCCGCCCGAAGCACCTCGAGGCCCTGGACCTCGAGGTCGGGGATGGCTGGAAGGCAGCGTTGCGCGCGCTGACGGACGACGTCATCGAACGGGAATTCGCAGGGCTGCTCGACGACCGCCGCCGCAGGGCGCTGGCGGAGCGACGCGACGCGTTGCTCGCCGACTAGCGCTCCCCTACTTCAGCTGCCCGCTCCCGGTCCTGCCGGTGATGCTCACGCCTTCGCCGGTCACGGCGATGCACTCGATCTCGACCCGGGCATTCAGTGCCAGGCCGCTGGCGCCGAGGGCGCTGCGTGCAGGCGGGTTCTCGAAATACGTCCGGTAGACCTCGTTCATCGCGCCCCATTCCGCCATGTCGGCCAGGAACACCGTGCATTTCACGACCTTGTCCAGCGACGAGCCGAAGGTCTCGAGGGTCTGCCGGATGTTGTCGAGGGTCTGGCGCGTTTCGCCCTGGATGCCGCCCTCGGCGAGCTCCATGGTTCCCGGGATCACGCCGATGGCGCCCGACAGGTACAGGGTGTCGTCGACGCGCACGGCCGACGAGAACGGCAGGCCCAGGTCCTCGGTGCCAGGGGTCTGCAGGTATTCGACGTCCGTGGACTGGTCGACGTGCACCTCGCAGCCATACGCGATCGACGCTGCGAGTAGCAGGGCAGTTCTTTTCATCGTTCTACCTCCTGGGTCGGGATGCGGCATGCGCAGTGGTGGATCTGCTGAAGGGCCCCGAAAAAGCATGCAATTATCTGCCGCGCACCCATCATGACGAGGCTGGCGAAGTATAATGAAATCATTGCAGGGCGCCTTGCAAGCGGGAGTGACGATGGGACGGCTGACGACACACATCCTCGATACGGCACAGGGGTGCCCCGCCGCCGGCGTCGCCATCCGGCTGTTTGCCGCCGGGGGTGAGCGCAGGCTGCTCACGTCCACGGTATCCAATGCCGATGGCCGTACCGACGAGCCGCTCGTCGCAGGCGCTGCGATGGCGACCGGCCGTTACGAACTCGAGTTCGACATCGGTCCGTATTTCGCGGCGCGCGGCATGCACACGGGCGAGCCCGCATTCCTGGATACGGTCGTCATCCGCTTTGCGGTTGCCTCCGGCGAGCACTATCACGTGCCGTTACTGGCGTCGCCGTGGAGCTACTCGACGTACCGGGGCAGTTGATCGCGGTGAGGCCAGGGCACCCAAGCGACACCACGGCGAGCGGGACCATCCGCTTCGTACTCGACGGCGAGATCGTGGAGCTCCGCGACGTCGATCCCACGCGCACCGTGCTGCAGTTCCTGCGCGAGGACCTGCGCAGGACCGGTACCAAGGAAGGTTGCGCCGAGGGCGACTGCGGCGCGTGCACGGTGGTGCTCGCGGAACTCGATCGCGACGGCGAGGGTCTCGGCCTGAAAGCCGTCAATTCCTGCATCCAGTTCCTGCCCACGCTGGACGGCAAGGAACTCATCACCGTCGAAAGCCTCTGCGGCCGCGATGCCGGCCTGCACCCGGTGCAACAGGCGATGGTCGAGCAGCACGGTTCGCAGTGCGGCTTTTGCACGCCCGGCTTCGTCATGTCGCTGTTCGCACTGTACAAGTCGCAGCGCGATCCGTCGCGGCGCGACATCGACGACGCACTGGCGGGTAACCTGTGCCGCTGCACCGGCTATCGCCCCATCGTCGCGGCCGCGGGCGCGATGTACGACATACCGGCTGCCGACGGCGACTGGCTGCAACAGCCCTGCGGCCGCGGCGGGCCTCCCGTGGACCGGATCGAGCGCCTGCGCAGCATTGCGCGGGACAGCACTCTCGAACTGCAGCACGGGGGGCGGGCGTTCTACGCGCCGCGGACGATCGACGAGCTCGCCGGATTGCTCGCGGAGCACCCGGGGGCAACTCTCCTGGCCGGCGGCACGGATATCGGCCTCTGGGTGACGAAGCAGCACCGCGAACTCGCAACCCTCATTTACGTGGGCGAAGTGGCGGGACTCGGCGACATCCGCACGAGCGCCACGCACCTGGAGATCGGCGGCGCGGCGACGTTCACCGCCGTCATGCCCGCCGTGCTCGAGCACTACCCGTTGCTCGACGAGATGCTGCGCCGCTTCGCATCGCCGCCGATACGCAACGTGGGCACGCTCGGCGGAAACGTGGCCAACGGGTCGCCCATCGGCGATTCGATGCCGGCGCTGATGGCGGCCGGCGCGTCGCTCGTGCTGCGCTCCGCGGCTGGCAGCCGGGAGGTCGCGCTGGACGATTTCTACCACGATTACCGCGTCAACGACCTGCGGCCGGGCGAGTTCGTCGAGCGGATTCGCCTGCCGCTGCCCACGCCGGGCGCGACGCTGCACTGCTACAAGGTGTCGAAACGCTTCGACCAGGACATCTCGGCCGTCTGCGCGGCCTACCGCCTCGAGCTCGAGGACGATCGCGTCCGCTCCATCCGCATCGCCTGCGGCGGCCTGGCCGCGACCGTGAAGCGCGCGACCCATTGCGAACAGGCCCTGGCCGGCCAGCCGTGGACCGAGGCGACCGTCGCGGCCGGGATGGCGGCGTTCGCGCAGGACTTCGAACCCATCACGGACATGCGGGCGTCCGCGGCGTACCGGCTGCAGGCCGGCCGCAACCTGCTGCGCCGCCTGTACCTGGAAACCCGCGGCGAACTCGCAGAATCGGTATACGGCTATGGACGCCAGGGCTGAGCAGGCGCGGATGAAGACCGTCGGCGATGCGCTGCCGCACGACAGCGCCCACCTGCACGTAAGCGGCAGGGCGGCGTACACCGACGACCTGCCCGAGCCGCGCGACCTCCTGCACGTTGCGGTGGGCATGAGCAGCAAGCCGCACGCGCGCCTGCGCGCCGTCGACCTGGCTGCCGTGCTGGCCGCGGCAGGCGTGGTCGACGTGTGCGTGGCGGCGGACATTCCGGGCGAGAACAACTGCGGCCCGATCGTGCACGACGAGACGATACTCGCGACCGATACGGTCGAGTACGCCGGGCAGGCCATCTTCGCGGTCGCCGCGAACACCGTCGACCAGGCCCGCAAGGCGGCGTTGCTCGCCAACGTCGACTACGAGGAACTCGAGCCGGTACTGGATCCGCTGACCGCCGTGGAGAAGGGTTCGTTCGTGCTGCCGAGCGAGACCGTGGCGCGCGGCGACGCGGCGGCCGCGATCGCCGCTGCGCCGCACCGGCTGCAGCGGCGCATCCGGATGGGCG
The DNA here is from genome assembly GCA_963712755.1 of uncultured Gammaproteobacteria bacterium. Taxonomy (GTDB): domain Bacteria; phylum Pseudomonadota; class Gammaproteobacteria; order Steroidobacterales; family Woeseiaceae; genus UBA1847. Next base: position 20,072 of record CAVQIY010000010.1, read on the forward strand.
GCCAGGACCAGTTCTACCTCGAAGGCCACATCGCCATGTGCATTCCGCAGGAGGACGACGGCCTGCTCGTTTACAGCTCGACGCAGCATCCGGATGAAGTCCAGCACCTCGTTGCGAAAGCGACGAACCGCGCCGCGAAAGACGTGGTTTGCATCTGCCGGCGCATGGGCGGCGCGTTCGGCGGCAAGGAAAGCCAGGCGGCCACGATCGCCTGCATCGCCGCGCTCATGGCGGTGAAGACCGGGCGTCCCTGCAAGCTGCGCCTCGACCGCGACACCGACATGATCATGACCGGCAAGCGCCACGACTTCGTGGTCGATTACGACGTCGGTTTCGATGCGACGGGCCGCATCCTGGGCATCGATTTCACGTTCGCATCGCGCTGCGGCATCTCGGCCGACCTGTCCGGCCCCGTGAACGACCGCACGATGTTCCACTGCGACAACGCGTACTTCCTCGAGAAAGTGAAAATCGTGTCGCACCGCTGCAAGACCAATACCGTGTCCAACACGGCGTTTCGCGGCTTCGGCGGCCCGCAGGGCATGCTCGCGATCGAGTACGTGGTCGATGACATCGCGCGTACGCTGCGGCTGGACTCGCTCGACGTGCGCCGCTGCAACTTCTACGGCATCGGCGAACGCGACGTGACGCAGTACGGGCAGACCGTCGAGGACAACATCCTCGACCTGGTTGCCGACAAGCTCGAGGCCGACGCCGACTACCGCGCGCGGCGCGCCGCGGTCCGCGAGTTCAACGCGTCGAGCAGGATACTGAAGCGCGGACTCGCGCTCACACCCGTGAAATTCGGCATCTCGTTCACGTCGACGCACCTGAACCAGGCGGGCGCGCTCGTGCACGTCTACAAGGACGGCAGCGTGCACCTGAACCACGGCGGCACCGAGATGGGCCAGGGCCTGTACATCAAGGTTGCGCAGGTGGTCGCGGACGAACTCGGCGTGCCCGTGTCCACGATCCGCATCAACGCCGCCGACACCAGCAAGGTGCCGAACGCGTCCGCCACGGCCGCATCCAGCGGCTCCGACATGAACGGCAAGGCGGCGCAGGCCGCGGTGCGCAAGATCCGCGGGCGGCTCAGCGAGTTTGCGGCGCGGCACTTTGCCGTGCCCGAGAGCGCCATCGACTTCCGCGACGGCGAGGTGTCCGTCGGGCCGGACACGATCGCGTTCGCCGAGCTCGTGCAGCTTGCCTGGGCAGACCGCGTGTCGCTGTCCGCCACCGGTTTCTACAAGACGCCGAAGATCCACTACGACCGCAGCACGTTCAGCGGGCGGCCGTTTTTCTACTTCGCCTACGGCGCGGCGGTGAGCGAGGTCGTCGTCGACACGCTGACCGGCGAGAATCGCATCCTGCGCGTGGACATCGTCCACGACTGCGGCGATTCGCTGAACCCGGCGGTGGATCTCGGCCAGGTCGAGGGCGGCTTCGTGCAGGGCGCGGGCTGGCTCACGTCCGAGGAGCTGTGGTGGAACGCTGCAGGTGAGCTGCAGACGCATGCGCCCTCGACGTACAAGATCCCGACCTGCTCGGATCTCGCGCCCGAATTCAACGTGACGCTGCTCGAGAACGCTGCCAACCGCGAAGACACGATCTTTCGTTCGAAGGCGGTGGGGGAGCCGCCGTTGATGCTGGCGATCTCGGTATTCCACGCCATCCGCGACGCCATCGCCACGGACGACAACCCGCTGCCGGCGCTCGATGCACCGGCCACGCCCGAAGCCGTGCTGCGCGCGATACAGGGAGGCGCGGCGTGAACGAGTGGATCGACGAATTATCGGACCTCACCGCGGCCGGCGAGGCCGCCGTGCTGGTCACGATCTCGGCTATCCGCGGTTCGTCGCCCCGCGAGACCGGCGCCAAGATGATCGTGACCGCCCGCGAGACCATCGGGACGATCGGCGGCGGCCAGCTCGAGCACCAGTGCACGCATATCGCCGCCGGGCTGCTGGATGAGGCCGGGGTGCCGGCGAAACGCCGTTTCCCGCTCGGCCCCGCGCTCGGGCAGTGCTGCGGCGGCGTCGTGGACGTGCTGTTCGAGCCCGTCGGCAGCGGCCTGCCCGAGTGGCTGCGGGACCTGCGCGCACTGCATGGCCAGCGGCAGCCGTCGGTGCTGGTGACGGATACCGGCTCGGGCAGCAAGTTCGTCGTCACGGGCGACCGGGTATTCGGCGCCGCAGAGGACGCCTGCGACCCGCAGGTCGTGGCCGCGGCGCGCGGCTACCTGGACGGCGGCGCCGCGGCGCTGGAACACGGAGTCTTCTACGAGCCCGTGCTGGCCAGCGATTTCAACATCGCCGTGTTCGGCGCCGGGCACGTCGGCACCGCGGTCGTCGGCCTGCTGTCCGGGCTGGACTGCAACATCCGCTGGATCGACAGCCGCGAGGGCATCTTCCGGGCCGTGCCGCGCAACGTCAGGACTGTCGAGAGCGCCGAGCCGGCGCTCGAGGTTGCGGCAATGCCCGCGGGCAGCTATTACCTCGTGATGACGCACAGCCACCCGCTGGATTTCGATATCTGCGATCGCATCCTACGGCGCGGCGACGCCGCCTACTGCGGGCTGATCGGTTCGCTGACCAAGCGCCGCCGCTTCGAGAAGCGCCTGCGCCAGCAGGGCCTGTCGCCCCGTGCGATCGAGACGCTCGTGTGCCCGATCGGCGTCACCGGCATCAGCGGCAAGAAACCCGCCGAGATCGCCATTGCGGTCGCCGCGGAAGTGCTGCAGGTGCACGGGCGCGCGCAGGCGCAGCAGCGCCCCGTGCCCGGCGCGCTGTCTCCGGTCGGGCGTTGACGTGGAAGCCTACGTCACGGACTGGCTCAACCTGCTCCTGCGCTGGCTGCACATGATCGCCGGCATCGCCTGGATCGGCTCGTCGTTCTACTTCGTCTGGCTGGACAATCACCTGCAGCCGCCGAAGCAGGACGCCGACCGCGACAAGGGCGTGGGCGGCGAGCTCTGGTCGGTGCACGGCGGCGGCTTTTATCACGCCCGGAAATACAGGGTCGCGCCGCCGGCGTTGCCGGAGACGCTGCACTGGTTCAAGTGGGAAGCCTACACGACGTGGCTGTCGGGCATGTTCCTGCTGGCGCTGGTCTACTGGCTGGGCGCCGAGGTGTACCTCGTCGATCCCGCCGTCGCGCCGCTCGAGCCGCTGACGGCCGTCGGGCTTTCGCTCGCGTTCATCGTCGCGGGCTGGGTCCTCTACGACGGCCTGTGCCACTCGCCGCTGGTGCGCAACGGACCTTTGTTCGCCGGCGTGCTGCTGTTGCTCGCCACGTTGCTGGCATGGGGGTTATGCCAGGTGTTCGGCGGACGCGCCGCCTACCTGCACTTCGGCGCCGTGCTCGGCACGATCATGGTGGCGAACGTGTTCTTCGTGATCATCCCGGGCCAGCGGCAAATGGTTGCGGCGGCCGGGCGCGGCGAAGCACCCGACCCGCAGCCCGGCATCCGCGGCAAGCAGCGCTCGGTGCACAACACCTATTTCACGCTGCCGGTGCTGTTCACCATGATCAGCAACCACTTCGCGATGACCTACAGCCACGCGTTCAACTGGGCGATCCTCGTCGCGATCTCGCTCGCCGGGGCGCTCGTGCGCGTGTACTTCGTGGCGCGGCATTCGGGCCGTGCGTCGCCGCTGCCGCTGGTCGCGGCGGCCGCGTTGCTGTTGATCGTCGCTGCCGTGCTCGCGCCGCGCGGCACGGCGGCGACCGCGGGCCGCGTGGACTTCGCTGCCGTGCGTTCGGTCGTGCACCAGCGCTGCACCGCCTGCCATGCGGCGGCGCCCGAGCATCCCGGTTTCCAGGCGGCGCCGGCCGGCGTGGTGCTCGAGACCGACGGGCAGATCGTGGCCGAGGCCCTGCGCATCCATCAGCAGACCGTCGTGACGCGGGCGATGCCGATCGGTAACCTCACCAACATTACTGAAGCGGAGCGCGACCTGGTCGATCGCTGGTATCGCGCGGGGGCGGAGACGAGCCAGTGAGCAAGAGCGATTATCCTCGCGACCTTCGCGGTTACGGCGCGCGGCCGCCCGACCCGCGCTGGCCGGGCCGTGCGCGTACGGCCGTGCAGTTCGTCGTCAACTACGAAGAGGGTGCGGAGAACTGCGTGTTGCATGGCGACGCCGCATCGGAAGCGTTCCTGTCCGAGATCGTCGGCGCCGCGGCCTACCCGGGCCAGCGCCACATGAACATGGAGTCGCTCTACGAGTACGGCGCGCGCGCGGGTTTCTGGCGCCTGCACCGGCTGTTCACGGAGCGCCGCATGGCGGTCACCGTGTTCGGCGTGGCGATGGCGCTGGAACGCAACCCGGGGGCCGTCGCTGCCATGCAGCAGGCCGGCTGGGAGATCGCGAGCCACGGTTACCGCTGGATCGACTACCAGTCCGTCGATGTGGCCACCGAGCGGGCGCATCTCGCGCGCGCCATCGACATTCACGGGCGGGTCACCGGGAAGCGGCCGCTCGGCTGGTACCTGGGGCGCTGCAGCCCGAACACGCACCGGCTCGTCGCGGAGGAGGGTGGCTTCCTCTACAACGCGGACTCCTACGCGGACGACCTGCCGTACTGGGACCGGTCGCAGCCCGTGCCGCAACTGATGGTGCCGTACACGCTCGACGCCAACGACATGCGCTTCGCCACGGCGCAGGGTTTCAATTCGGGGCAGCAGTTCTTCGACTACCTCAAGGACACGTTCGACGTGCTGTACGCCGAGGGCGGGCGCATGATGTCGGTGGGCCTGCACTGCAGGCTGGCGGGCCGGCCCGGGCGGGCCGCGGCGCTGGCGCGGTTCCTCGACTACGTCGGCGCGTTCGACGACGTGTGGGTGTGCCGCCGCGTCGATATCGCGCGGCACTGGATCCAGCATTTCCCGGCAGACGAGGTGTGAGGTGAAGGAACTGCATTTCGTACGACGTTACGGCGGCATCTACGAGCATTCGCCGTGGGTGGCCGAGGCGGCGGCCCAGCTGGTCGACGGCAGCGCGGACGTCGACGTCATCGCCCGGGTGATGGCGGATTGCGTCGACAACGCCTCGCGGGAACGGCAGCTCGAACTGATCCGGGCGCACCCGGACCTCGCGGGCAAGGCGGCGGTCGCGGGCGAACTGACCGACGACTCGGAGAGCGAACAGGCGAGCGCCGGGCTCGACCGGTGCACACCGCAAGAGTACGCGCGATTCCAGGCGCTCAACGCCGCCTACCGCAGGAAATTCGGCTTCCCGTTCGTCATGGCGGTCCGCAACTGCAGCCGCGAGCAGATCCTTGCGGCGTTCGAGTCGCGGCTCGAGAATGACTACGATGCGGAATTCGAGAACGCGCTGCTGGAGATACACCGGATCGCGCGCATGCGCCTCGTTGCCCTGGGAGCGAACTGATGCCGGCGCCCGATAACCCGTTCCGGTCCTGGATCCGGCTCGAACAACCGCGCCTCGGTACGCGCGTGACCTTTGCCAGCGACGAGTTCTTCGCGGCGAAGGAGCGCCTGATCCAGCCCGCCGATCCCGTTTTCATCGCGGACAAGTACGACGACCACGGCAAGTGGATGGACGGCTGGGAAAGCCGCCGCCGCCGCACGCCCGGCCACGATTCCTGCGTCATCCGCCTGGGTGTGGCGGGCATCATTCACGGTTTCGACATCGACACCCGCTACTTCACGGGGAATTTCCCGCCGCACGCGTCGATCGATGCGTGCGTCAGTGACGACGACGTGCCGGAAAGCGGCTGGACGGAGATCGTCCCGCGGACCGGCCTGCAGGGCGACAGCCATCACTTCGTGCACGTCGACGACGGCAACACGTGGTCGCACCTGCGGCTGAACATTTACCCCGACGGCGGCGTTGCGCGGCTGCGTATCTATCGGTGAGGTACGCGCGGATCTCGAGGCCGGCGGCGGCGTGGTCGACCTGTTCGCGCTGAAGAACGGCGGCCGCGCGCTTGCCGCGAGCGACGAACACTACGGCAGCATGCACAATCTCAACCTGCCCGGACGCGGCGTGAACATGGGCGACGGCTGGGAAACGGCGCGCCGGCGCGGGCCGGGCAACGACTGGGTCGTCGCGGCGCTGGGCAAGCCGGGTATCGTGGAGCGGGTCGAGGTCGATACCGCGCACTTCAAGGGCAACTACCCGGACCGGGTGTCGGTCGAGGCCGCGCTGTTCCACAATCATGACGAGGCGCGGGCGGACAGCGAATGCTGGCAGACGCTGCTGCCGGAGGCGAAGCTATCCATGGACAAGCAGCACTACTTCGAAGCGGAGCTCGAGGATCTCGGCCCGGTCAGTCACGTGCGCATGTCCATCTATCCCGACGGCGGGGTGAGCCGGCTGCGCGTGTTCGGCCGCGTCGCGGACGGTGGCGCTTCGTGAGCGGCCGCGAACTCAGGCCGGAGCCGCTGACCCGCGAGCGCTTCCTGCCGTACGGGGACGTGATCGAGGCGCACGCGACGCGGCGCGAAGGGATGAATGCCGCTCGCTTCGAGCGCTTCGACGACCTGTGTGACGTGGACGCGGGTGCGGACGGGCGGGTGCGCGTCAGTATCGCCCGCTGCCGCATTGCAACGCAGCTCCCTTACCGTTTCGACGTCGTGGAACGCCATCCCCTGGGCAGCCAGGCGTTCGTGCCGCTGGCGCCGACGCGGTTCGTGGTGGTGGTCGCGGCACCGGGCGAGAGCGTCGAGACGGAAGACCTGCGGGCGTTCGTCACCAACGGGCGCCAGGGCGTCAACTACCGCCCCGGCACCTGGCACATGCCGCTGATCGCGTTCGAGGCCGGACAGGCGTTTCTCGTCATCGATCGCGGCGGCGATGCGCCGAACTGTGACGAGCACACGCTGGACGAGAGCGTGCTGCTGCTGGAGCCCTGACGGCGTGCGCACCGCCTTCCGCGGTTCCGTCTTCCACTGCATCGCCGATCCCGGCGAGCGGGATGACGAGAACGCGCTGGTGTATTTCGAGGACGGCATGCTCGTCGTCGCGGACGGCCGGGTCGTGGCGCTCGGACCGGCCGACGAGCTGGCCGGGTCGCTGCCCGCGGACACGCGCGTCGAGGACCATTCCGGCAAGCTGATCGTGCCGGGGTTCATCGACTGTCACGTCCACTATCCACAGCTCGACGTCATCGCGTCGTACGGCGAGGAGCTGCTGGACTGGCTGCATCGTTACGCGTACCCGCGCGAGATGCGCTTCGCGGACGAAGCCTACGCGCAGCGGGTCGCCGAGCTGTTCGTCGATGAGCTCCTGAAGAACGGCACGACCACCGCGCTGGTGTTCGGCACCGTGCACGCGCATTCCGCCGACGCGATATTCGAGGCCGCGGCCGCAAGGAACATGCGCCTGGTCGCCGGCAAGGTGCTGATGGATTCCAACTGCCCGGAAGCGCTGCGCGACAGCGCGGCAACGGGCTACGAGGAAAGCAGGCAGCTGATCGAGCGCTGGCACGGTAAGGGCCGGCTCGGTTATGCCATCACGCCGCGTTTCGCGCTGACGTCGAGCGAGGCACAGCTCGCGGCGGCGGGACGCCTCGCCGCCGAGTACCCGGACGTGTGGGTGCACACGCACCTCGCCGAGAATCACGATGAGGTCGAGCAGATCGCGAAGCAGTTTCCCTGGAGTGCGAGCTATCTCGATGTCTACGACCATTTCGGCCTCGTGCGGGAGCGGTCCGTGTTCGCGCACTGCCTGCACCTGAAGGACGCGGAATGCAGGCGCATGGCCGAGAGCGGCGCGGCGGCAGCGCACTGCCCGACGTCGAACATGTTCCTCGGCAGCGGCCTGTTCGACCTGCGCCGGCTGCGCAAGCAGCGGATCCGCGTCGGTCTCGGTACCGACGTCGGCGGCGGTACCAGCCTGTCGCTGCTGAAGACGATGCGCGAGGCGTACAAGGTCATGCACCTGCAGCAGCAGCCGCTGCCGCCGGGCCGGGCGCTCTATCTCGCCACGCTCGGGGCTGCCGAAGCCCTGTACCTCGATGACAGGATCGGCAACTTCGCGGCCGGCAAGGAAGCGGACTTCATCGTGCTGGACCCGCGCGGCACGACGCTCAGCGCGCACCGGACCGCGCTCGCCGACTCGCTCGCCGAACTGTTGTTCGCACTCATCGTGCTCGGTGACGACCGCAACGTCGCGGCCACCTACCTGCAGGGCGAGCGCGCCTAGTCCAGGCAGCGCTTCTCGAAGCGCTCGAGCAGGCGGTCCGGTTTTTCGGCTGCCCGGAAGAACTGGTCCAGGTAGCCCATGCGGCTCTCCTTGTCCCTGTCACTGAGAACGGGCAGCGAGCGAATGACCGCGACGATCTCCGGCCGCCTTGACACCACCGCGTCCAGCGCTTGCTCCAGGTAGGCCCGGTCGGTGCAGAACCCGCGGTAGCGGCGCTGCGTGACGCGCTCCACCCACAGGTCGGGCGGTGCAAATGCATACGGCGCATTGACGAACCCGGACAGGTCGAAATCGTAAGGCACATACAGCAGGTTCGCCCCGGTCCGGATCAGCGTGCCGTTATGGCAACAGGCATTCTCTCCTGCCGCTGTGACCAGCGACCAGTCAACGTTGCCGACCAGGTACTGGAAAACGTAGACCAGCGCCATGTGCTGCGCGTCCAGCCAGCGCAGCGACACCTCCGCATGCTCCTCCTGCTGCCCGCCGAGCCGCGCGGCGAGCTGTTCGTCGGATTCCAGCAGGAAGCTATGGATCCGAATGCGCTCGCCGTCACGGGCCGTGTCCTCGAACGTCATTTGCACCAGCCGTACCCGGTAACTCGCGGGGCTAAGCAGGTTGAACATGCGATAGATCGCGTATTCCTCAATGAGGTTCTTCTCGGCGCGTTCCGAGGTGTGGCAGGGCACGACGAGCTTGAGCTTGTCCTGTGCCGCGAACAGGGTGCCGTCGACCTCGCTATTGCTGAAATTCAACCGCAGCGGCAGGAAGTCGCAGACTCGCAGTCGGCTCTTTCCGCGCGGGCGGACCTTGATGGCGTGTTCCGCGCCATCGGCGCGCAGCACGAACGGCAGCTGCTCGCGGCTGTCCGGGTTTTCCGCAAGTTCGCTCAGCGGGCCCCGCAGCATAACGTCGATGATGCCCGGGTCGTCGAACAGCATTGCCGCATGCAGCGGAGAAAGCACCAGCGCGGCGGCGAAGGTCACGGCGATTCGGAAAGCTGCCATCCGGGCATGTTGCCGACGGTGCGGCGGCGCTGCAATATGCGCGCATGCCGGCGGAGCTTCCGACCTTTTACTACCACTCCCACTTCGTCGAGATGATGCAGTTCGTCGAGACCGGTTACGGCCACGTCCTGCTCGACGACCACGTTGCCTTCATGCGCGATTTCGAGCGGCTCCCGCGGGATGCACAATGTCTCTACGTGCGCCTCGTCAACCGCAAGGGCAAGGTCTTCGCCATCAATCGGCTCAAGTATCCGGAGCTCGGCGACACGGCCCCGCTCGTGGCGACGTTGCGCGAGCACGGCTGGGTGGAGCCGCCGGGCGAAGCGCACTTCGACGATTTGCTCGGTTTCCTGACCCGGACGGAACTGCACGAGGCGCTGGCGACGATGTTCGTCGGCCTGGGAAGCTCCATGAAGAAGGCCGAGTTCGTCGCATTTGCGAAGACCAACTGCGCTGCCGCCGATTTCGTCGGCCGGGTCGACCTGTCGCGGCTCGTGGTACAAAGCCGGGCGGAGGAAGCCAAGTTCCTGATGTTCCTCTACTTCGGCCGCGTGCAGGACGGCCTGTCGAAGTTCACGATGCGCGACCTCGGTATCGTCAGGACCCACAATTTCCGCGACAGCTTCGAGCCGCGTTTCGCCGATCGCGAGGAAGCGCTCGAGCACTATTACTTCGAGACGCGCCTCGCGCGATTACGCGCCGGTTCCGGGGACGCGGTCGACGAACTCATGGACGAGGCCTGTGAATGGCCCGAGCCGGTCAGTCCGGGTGCGGCGGCGCTGCGCGACAAGCTCGCCTGCCGCCTGGGGCGCATCGCGGAGAAGGCGGGCGACAACTACGCGGCATTGCGGTTGTTCCAGGCCGGTGAATCCGCGGAGTGCATGGAGCGTAGCGTGCGCATCCTGTTCGCAAGCGGCCAGAAAGACGAGGCCAGGCGCTATCTCGAGCGCTGCATCGACGACCCGGGCAGCGACGAGGAGTGGCTGTTCGCGCGGGACTTTTACGAACGCAAGTTCGGTAGCAAGCGCACCTCCGCCGTCACCGACGTGCTGCGCGCCGCTGAGACCATCGACGTCGACGAGGCGCAAAGCGGCTCACCCGAGCGCGCGGTGGCCGACTACTTCGAGAAAGCGGGCAAGCGCGCCTTCCGTGTCGAAAACGCACTCTGGCGCACGTTTTTCGGCCTGTATTTCTGGGACGAACTGTTCGCGGGCGACGACGCCGGCCTGCATTCGCCGTTCGAGTTCCTGCCGCGCAACCTGGTGACGGGCACCTTTTACGGGGACAATCGCGCCGCCGTCGACCGCAAGCTGGCCATGCTCGACGAACCCGGAAGCGTGGTGCGCGAATTACTGCGCGCGAGCACGGCCCACTACGGCACGCCCAACGGTGTGTTCCGCTGGCGGCGCAGCGTCATCGACGCCCTGTTCGCGCTGCTGGAGAAGGAGCGCGGCGAGCCGCTGCGGCAGGTGCTCGCGCGTTTCTGCCGGGATTACGCGGGATCCTGCTACGGCTACCCGGACCTGCTGGTGCTGGACGAGGTGGGCGCGCGATTCGTCGAAGTCAAGACCGCGGGCGATCAGCTGCGCCGCAACCAGCTGCTGCGGATCGAGCAACTGCGTACGGCGGGGCTGCGTGCCGACGTCGTGCGCATTCGCTGGACGCTCGATCCGCAGCAGGCGTACGTCGTCGTTGACGTGGAAACGACCGGTGGGAGCGGCGACAGCCACCGCGTCACCGAGATCGGCGCCGTCAAGCTCTGCAACGGCAGGATCGTCGACCGCTTCTCGACGTTGCTCAACCCGCAGCGGCCGATACCGCCGGGCATCACGCGGCTGACGGGCATCACCCCTGCCATGGTCGAGGATGCGCCGTATTTCTCGGATATCGCGGACGATTTCGAGGCGTTCCTGCAGGGGGCGATATTCGTCGCTCACAACGTCGAGTTCGACTACGGTTTCATCGCCCGGGAGTTCGGCCGGCTCGGGCGCAGGTTCCGCTACCCGCGGCTTTGCACCTGCGCGTCGATGCGCAGGTTGTATCCCGGCCACCGCTCGTACAGCCTCGCAGCGCTCGCGGAGGCGTACGATATCCCGCTGCGCAACCACCATCGCGCGCTGTGCGATGCGGAAGCCGCGGCGCAGCTCCTGCTGGTCGTGAACGAGAAGCGCAGCGAGCTGCTGGCCGCGGCAGCAGGCGCCTCGGAGACATGAAGACCAGCGGGTTCGCGCCCGCATGCCGCGGGCGCCCGTGCAACCCGGCGCTGCGCCGCGGGCGGGGTTGCGGTAGCATCGCTGCCTCGGTAGTACGGACAGGGGACGAATCTTGCCAATAACGAGAATAACGGCGCTGCTTGTCGCGCTGCTGGCCGCCGGCTGCGCCGCGGTCACGGTGAACCTGCCGCCCATCACGGAGACGCCGACGGACGAGCGCCACAACGGCAAGGTCGTGTGGCACGACCTGCTGACCAACACGCCGGAAGCGTCGCGGCATTTCTACGCCGAGCTGTTCGGTTGGGAGTTCGAGCAGCCGCGGGTGTTTATCGGCGTCGGCGGGGGCGATTCCTACATGTTGATCCGCCACAACGGCAAGCTGATCGGCGGCATCGTCGACACCAATGCACTGGGTAAGAAGGAGAATATTTCCCAGTGGATCACGACGATCTCGGTGACGGACATCGACGCTGCGGTCGAACGCGTCGCGGGCGCTGGCGGCAAGGTCATCAATGCGCCGGTGTCGATCGGCGACCGCGGCCGCATGGCCGTGATCGAGGACGCGACCGGCGCGGTGTTCGCGATGATCCAGACGAGGGAAGGCGACCCGGCCGATGCCGAACCCGTGCAGAACGGCTGGCTCTGGGACGAACTCTGGACCAGCGACGTCGAGACAGCGACCGGTTTCTACCAGGCGGTGATCGGCTTGCAGCACACGGATCACGAGGTCGAGAACGCCGCCCGGGACTACCGGGTCCTGCGCTACGGGGACAAGCCGCGCGCCGGCGTGTTGCAGAACCCGTTCGAGAACGAACGCCCGGTCTGGGTAAACTACATTCGCGTCGCAGACCCGTCCGCCGTGACCGCCAGGGTCGAAAGCCTGGGCGGCCGCGTGATCGTCGAGGCGCAGGCGCGCCCGATTGGCGGCGAGGTAGCTTTCATCGCCGGCCCGTCCGGCGCAGGCGTTGCATTGCAGACATGGCCGATCGACCGGGGAGAACAATGATGACGATTTGCAAAGTAAGGCGAGCGGTCGGGCTGGGCGCGCTCCTGGCGCTGTGTTCCCTGCTGGCTTCGTGCGAACCGCCGGCCGTCTACGGCAGCGTCGGCTACAGTTCCTACAGCGGCGGCGGGTACTACGGCGGCGGCGGGTACGGCACCAGCATCAGGATCGGCGGCCGCATCTACTGACCGGCAGCCGTCTTCTCCAGGTAGCGCTCGAGCCTGTCGAGCGTCCCCGCGAGCTCCGGCCGGTTGTCGCGCAGCTCGCCGATCGACTGCCCGGATAGCTCGTAAGGCAGCACCAGCCAGTCGTCGGTCTCGTGCACGAAATAGTCCGGGGTGCGCAGCGTGCGCGGCGTCGGCCGGTACCAGACCGTCGCGACGCGAATGTCCCGCGGCAGGTTGCGGCGCGTCTTCAGGGTAAGCTGGTCGATCACCGCCTTGACGCTGGAGCCGGTGCTGTAGACGTCGTCGACGATCAGCAACGAGTGATGCGAACACAGGTTCTCGAGCAGGTACTGCAGGCCATGGACCCGAATCTGGTCGGCCTTGCTGACCATCTCGGAGTAGCGGTGCGCGCCGGAGTACGAGGTGCGGATCGCGATATGGTCCGTCGGCGTGCCGAAGTACTCGAGACCTTCCTGCACCGCGATGCCGACGGCGCTGCCGCCGCGCCACAGGCCGACGAGGAAGTCCGGCCGGAACCCGGCCTGGTGTATGTCGGCGGCGAGCTGAAACGAGTCCTTCAGCAGGTCGTCGGCTTTTATGAATCGCTTCTCCATGGGTCGCGGGCGCTCGCAGTGCGGTAGAATTCCGGGACGCATTATAGCCAGCTGCCGAAATCCCGGTACATAAAGAGTCGACGATGGAAAAGACCGTAATCTCCGCCCAGGAACTGCTCGAGGACTCGCTGCGCCTGGGACTCGACGTGCTCGACAGCGGTTTCCGCCCGACGCTGATCATTGCGATATGGCGCGGCGGCACGCCCGTCGGCATGGCGGTGCAGGAGATCCTGGACTACTGCGGGGTGGAGTCGGATCACATCGCCATTCGCACGTCATCGTATGTCGGCGTGGACCAGCGCGGCGCGGTCGCGGTGCACGGCCTGGATTACATCATCAAGAAAGTCTGTCACGACGACCGGCTGTTGATCGTCGATGACGTGTTCGATACCGGCAACACGGTCGCCGCCGTGATCCAGGAACTCAGGAAGCGCGCGCGGGACAACACGCCGGACGACATTCGTATCGCTGTCCCATGGTACAAGCCCAGCCGCAACGAGACCGACCTGGTCCCCGATTATTACGTGCACGAAACGGCCGAGTGGCTGGTTTTCCCGCACGAGCTCGACGCGTTGTCGCCGCAGGAGCTGCGCGCCGCGAGACCGGAGATCGCGCGCATCATCGAGTCGGTCAGGACGCCGGCCGGAACGGGCTGAGGGTACGCGACGGCGCATGCGGCGAATCTGCGTCTATTGCGGATCCAACCCGGGCGCAGCTGCGGTTCCACGACAAGCCTTGCGGCCTGCTCAACGTGCGCCACTATTTCGATCACCTGCTGCGCTATCTCGATCATGCCGCGGCGGAGGGGTTCCTGCGTCCCGAAAATCGCCGCATGTTGCTCGTCGATGCGGACGCGGACGGACTGTTGCGGCAGTTCGACGGCTACACGCCGCCTGGGGTCGACAAGTGGCTCGAGGCCTGAGTGTCGCCGGTATTCACCACAGGCGCATGCGCCAGCGGCCGCCTTCGGCAACCCGCCGTTTGCGCATGCTGGCCTGCAGCGCCGCGCGCTTTTCGGCCAGCCACTCGTTGCGGCCGATCTTGACGTCCTCGCCGCGCGCCTTGCGGCGCGTTTCCTCGGCGTCGCGGAACGCGCAGAATTCCTCGTACAGGCTGATCTCGTTGCGCAACTCGCCGAGCACGATCTCGGCGTAAATCGCGTCGTCGAGAAAGCCGAGCCCCGGGATATGGTCGGGGATCAGGTCCTCGGGATCGCAGAGATAAGCCAGCGCGCTGAGCACGTGGCGGCGCTCGTCCTGCGCCAGGTTCCAGTCCTCGTCGTTGATCATGTCGATCACGACCTGCAGCTTGGCCATGCGGGTTGCGATGAACTCGGGCAGTTCGCACTTGCGCGTTTGCTGCAGCAGTTCGCGTGCCGCCTGCTCGATGTGCTCCGCGGCGATCTCGTCCTCCACCGCCGTACGGGCCTTGTCCACGATCGCCTGGAAACGCGCCAAGTCGTCGTCGCTGAGAGTGAACGTGATGTCGAGAGGCATGCCTGCGGTCCCCGTGGTTTGCGCCTATCCTAAGCCGGTACGGCCGAATATCAAAACATCGCCGGCCACCGGAATAGTCGCGCCGAATCAGGCAGTTGCCGCCAGGCGGAAGAAAATGCGCGCGGCATTCTGTGAACCACCGCACAAAACGTCCTGAGACCTGGTTCAAAAGCTGCGAAACAGTTCCGGGAATCAAGGCGTTAGCCTGCGTAGCATGACCCCGGTCTCGCTACGTTCGAGTACTGCATGATGAACCTGGGCATCGCGTTGTCCATCCTGTTGATCTTCTGCGCAGCCTGCTACCTGTTGCTGGGCATCCGTATGATCGCGGCGAAGCGCGAGGTCGGCAGCGTGCCGATCGGTGTACTGTTCGCAATCATCAGCGTGTGGGTCATGGGCGGCGCCGTGGAGCTGATGTCGGATTCCTTCCTGGTGTTCTCGATCGGCCGCACCGGCCACTTCGTCGGCACCGCGTTGCTGCCGCTCGCCGCGCTGATCTGCTTCCGCGAGTACACGGGCGTTACGACGCCGCTGCGGACCATCGTGCTGTTGCTCGTCGTGCCGGCAGTTTCCATCGCCCTCGCCGCAACCAACCCGCTCCACCAGTTCATGTGGCAGCTGCCGGCGGTCAACGAACACGGCGACTACCTTACGCGGCCCGACACCTGGGGCCCCTGGTTCCTGTTCGTGCACGCGCCCTACAGCTATGCGCTGATCGGGGCGGCCATGTTCACGCTGCTGGTGCACAGTTCCGCCGTGGCGCCCGCCCACCGCCGCGGGCTGTTCCTGCTCGTCGCGGCCTGCGTCGGTCCGCTGATCGCGACGGCCGCCTACGACCTCGGGCTCGGCTCCAACGTGATTTCCTTCGTGCCGCTCGTGTTCGCCGCGATGCTGCCGATCTATATCTGGCTGATCGCCGGCGAGGGCATCGTGGAATTCACGCCGCTGGCCTACGAAACCGTGTTCCAGAACATGCAGGACCCGGTCATCGTGATCGACGAACAGCGGCGCATCATCGGGCTGAACCACCGCGCCGAAGCCATGCTGTCGGTCTCCGAGCACGAGGCGCTGCGAATGCCCCTCGAGCAGATTTTTGACGACGGCGCGACCGTGGTCTTCGAAGCGCTCGAGACGCAGAAGCCGCAGAGGATGATGACCGCAACCGGCCGCTTCCTGCACGTGCAGGTATCGCCGATCAATTCCGAGAGGCATTCCGTGCGCGGCGGCAAGGTGCTGATGTTCCGCGACGTCAGCGACGTGGAGAAGGCGCAGAGCGAGGTCCGCAAGAGCGAGAAGCTGCTGCGCACGCTGATCGACCATTCGGTCAACGGCGTCATCCGCTTCCGCTGGGTGCAGAACGAGGAGTCCGGCGGCAAGGACCTGCGTTGCATCTTTGCCAATGCCGCGGCGGGACGGTTTCTCAATTCCACGCCGGACGGTCTCGCCGATCTCAGGGCGTCCGAGATCGTGCGCCTCGCGATGACCGGCATGGAGGCGCACGTGCAGGCCAAGTTGCTCGAGAAGCTCCGCGTGTCCTGCGAGACCTGCGAGAGCATGGACGTCGAACTGCTGCAGAACAATGCCGATGGGCCGCGCTTCCTGCGACTGATCTGCCAGCCGGTCGGCGACGACATTGCCGCGACGTTCATCGACGTTACCGACAGCAAGGCAAAGGAGCGCCAGATGGAGTCGATCGCCTGGTCGGATCCGCTCACCGGCGTACTCAACCGCCGCGGCTTCGAACGCGATGCGTCGCGAAGACTCACGGACAGCCCGGACGACGCGACCGGTGCGCTGCTCTTCATCGACCTCAACGATTTCAAGGAGATCAACGACCGCTACGGCCACGTGGTCGGCGATCAGCTGCTTACGATCGCCGCCCAGCGCCTGCGTAAAGCGCTGCGGTCGCAGGACATCATCGGCCGGCCCGGTGGCGACGAGTTCGTGGCCCTCGTGCCCGACGTCTCGTCCGCGATCGCGGACAAGCTTGCGCAGCGGCTGGCCATGGCACTCGAGGCGCCCTACAACATCGGGTCCGAGACCATGAGTTGTGCCGCGAGCATCGGCCTGGCGCTGTACCCGGCCAACGCCAATACACTGACCGGGCTGCTCCGCGAAGCGGACCAGGCGATGTACCGCGCCAAGGCCCGCACGCGCGGGGCCTCCGAACTGCGCCACGACGACCTGCTCGAGAAAGCAATCTGACCCCGCAACGTGATTAAATACAGCGCTCTTGTCCACGGCACAGAGCGCAATGCAAGCAACCGCCCCTTTATCGCGCCCCGGCGACGACCCCGTCATCCGGCTCGAGAAACTCAATCGCCGATACCGCATGGGCAGCGAGCACATCGATGCGCTCGGCAGCGTCGACCTGACGGTCGATCGTGGTGACTACCTCGCCATCATGGGCCCGTCCGGCTCCGGCAAGTCGACGCTGATGAACATCATCGGTTGTCTCGACACGCCGACGGGCGGCAGTTACCGGCTCAACGGCAAGCCCGTGTCGGCAATGAACGAGAAGCAGCTGGCAGGTGTCAGGAACACGGAGATCGGCTTCGTGTTCCAGACGTTCAACCTGTTGCCGAGGATGACGGCGCTCGCCAACGTCGAGGTGCCGCTCATCTATGCCGGGATGAAACGCCGCGAGCGCGAGAAGCGCGCGAAGGATGCGCTCGAGACGGTGGGTCTCGGCAACCGGATGTCGCACCGGCCGTCGGAGATGTCGGGCGGGCAGCGGCAGCGGGTTGCGATCGCCCGCGCGCTGGTCACGCACCCGAGCATATTGCTGGCGGACGAACCGACCGGCAATCTCGATTCCAGCACGGGGCGCGAGATCATGGCGCTTTTCGACCGGCTGCACTCGGAGGGCAATACGCTGATCGTGGTTACGCACGAACCGCACATTGCGAAGCATGCGCGCCGCGTCATCCACCTGAGCGACGGCAATATCGTGAAGGACGAACTGCAGGGAGCGAAATCTTGAGACATTACTTGCCGCTAATTCTCGTGGTCGGACTCGCCGCGTGCGCGGATGAACAGGCTGGCGAGCCCATGTACCAGACGGCGAAGGCGGACCGGCGCACGATCGAGGTCAGCGTCAGTTCTTCGGGCGTCGTCGAACCGCTGGCGACGGTCGAGGTGAAGTCGAAGGCGTCCGGCGAAGTCCTCGACGTGCTGGTCGAGGTCGGCGATCACGTGGAGCGGGACACCCTGGTGGTGCGCATCGATCCGCGCACGGTAAGCAACGATCTCGCCCAGCGGGAGGCGGAACTCAAGGCCGCGTTGTCGCGCCGCGAGATCGCGAGGTCGCAGATGGCGCGGGCGGAGGCGCTGCTCGCCAAGGGCACCTTCACCCAGCTCGACCTCGAGCAGGCGGCGCTCGACCTCGCGAATGCGGAGGCCGATGTCGTCGCTGCGCAGGTCAGCGTGGAGAACGCGCGTATCGCGGTCGACGACACGGACGTGCGCGCGCCCATCACCGGCACGGTGATCCAGAAACCGGTCGAGCGCGGCCAGGTCATCTCGTCCCCGACGCGCGACGTCGCGGGGGGCAGCCCGCTGATGCAGATGGCGGACCTGAGCGCGGTGCAGATACGCGCGCTCATCGACGAGACGGACATCGGCAAGATACGGCCGGGCATGTCGGCGAAGGTTGCCGTCGCGGCCTACCCGAACCAGCCTTTCCCGGGCGAGGTCGTCAAGGTCGAGCCGCAGGCCGTGGTGGAACAGAACGTGACGATGTTCGCGGTGCTGGTATCGATCGACAATCGCGACGGCCTGTTGATGCCCGGCATGAACGCGGAGGTCGAGGTATCGATTGCGCGCAGCGAGGACGTGGTGACGGTGCCGGTGATGGCGCTGCGCACGAACCGCGACATCGCGGCGACCGCGGCCATACTCGGTGTCGAGGAGGCCGATCTGCGTGCGTTGCTGACGCGCGACGGCGAAACCGGGACGGGCAGCGGCGGCGGGCGCCGGGACGGCGGTACCGACTATCGCTTCGGTGGCGATTTCTGGGTGGTCATGAGCGCCGACCCGGAAACGGGCCCGGAGATCCGCAACGTGCGCACCGGCATTACGGATCTCGACCGGGTCGAGATCGTCGCCGGGCTGCAGGAATCCGAATCGGTGCTGGTCCTGCCGTCGACCCATCTCTTCGAAACGCAGCAGGACCTGCAGGACTGGCTCAACCGCCGCATCGGCGTACCGGGTATCCAGCGCCGCTGATCGATCATGCTGATTTCCGAGACATTTCGTATTGCGCTGCTGTCAATTCGCAGCAACCTGTTTCGTGCGGCGCTCACCATGCTGGGCATCATCATCGGTGTCGGTGCCGTGATTACCATGGTCGCGCTGGGCACCGGCGCACAGCGCGCCATCGACGAAGAAATGGCAGCACTCGGCGGCGACATCCTCGCGATCGAGTCGTTCTTCTGGTTCAGCCGCGGCGTGGCGCGTGACCAGCAGACCCTGACCACCGGTGATGCCGCTGCGCTGACGGTCGGCACGCAGCACCTCGACGAGATCGTGCCGGAAATCAACGGTCGCTTCCAGGTCAAGTACGGCAACCGCAACATCAACACCTCGGTGGTGGGCATGACGCCGAACTACCTCGACGTACACGGCTTCGAGGTTGCGGCAGGGCGCATGTTCACAAACGCCGACGATGCGGCGCGGCGGCGCGTTGCGGTCCTCGCCGCCGACGTGCCCGAAATGCTCGGCACGGACGCCGACGGCATCATCGGTCGCAGTATCTCGATCGGGTCGATCCCGTTCGAGGTGATCGGCGTCCTCGTGGCCAAAGGCTCCACCGGCTGGCGCAACCCGGATGACGACGTCTGGATACCGTTGAGCACGGCACAGTTCCGGGTGACGGGCAACGAGTTCGTCGAGCGCATCAGTGTGCTCGTGGACGAGTCGTCGTCGGTCGAGCAGGCGATGCTCGAGATCGAGCGTGTGCTGCGCCGGGAGCACGGAATCCTGCCCGGCAAGGACAACGATTTCGCGATGGTGAATCGCAAGCAGTTCGCGGAGTCGCGCCAGGAGGCGACGCAGATTTTCACTTTCCTGCTTGCCGGCATTGCGGGCGTCAGCCTGGTCGTCGGGGGCATCGGGATCATGAACATCATGCTCGTCACGGTGACCGAGCGCACCCGTGAGATCGGCATTCGCAAGGCCCTCGGGGCAACGCGCGGCAACATCCTGCTGCAGTTCCTCGTCGAGTCCACGACGCTGTGCCTGCTGGGGGGCGCGCTCGGCCTGCTCGTCGGCGCGAGCGCCGCGAGCCTGCTGAACAGGCTTGCCGGCTGGCAGACCGTGGTAACCGCGGAGTCGGCGATGATGGCGTTCGGCTTTAGCGCCGCGGTCGGCATCGTGTTCGGGATCTGGCCTGCGCGGCGCGCATCGCAGCTCGACCCGATCGACGCGCTGCGCCACGAATAACGGCTGCGCACGACGGGTCGCCGCTGCCGTGACCGGCACTCGCCTGCCGGGCGCGATCTGTGGCAGTCTTGCGCCTCCGACACCGGCAGCAAAGTGACCCCCGACCGATGAGCGACCAGCAGACGAGCGGCCTGGCCCGATTATTCCGCGGCGCGACGCGTATCGAGCCGGACGAGGCGCGCGCCGCGCTGCTGTCGTTCGGCTTCCTGTTTCTGCTGATGCTCGCCTACAACATCCTCAAGCCCGTGCGGGACGCGCTGGCGCCGCAATGGAGTGACGTCGAGCTGGCCTCGTTGTGGACGATCAATTTCGTGTTCAGCGCCGTCGCCGTGAGCGTCTACGGCTACGCGGTGTCACGCGGCAAGCTGCGGAAGGTCATCCCCGGCGTTTACGCGTTCTTTGCCGCCAGCTTCGTTGCCTTCTACCTGGGCGCCAGCGGCATGCAGGACGGTGTCCTCATCAACAAGGCGTTCTACGTCTGGCTCAGCCTGTTCTCGCTGTTTCATGTCTCGGTGTTCTGGAGCCTGATGTCGGATATCTTCAGCCGCCAGCAGGCGCCGCGGCTGTTCGGTTTCATCGCCAGCGGCGCGAGCATAGGCACGATCGCCGGATCCGCCGTGGCGCTTGCGCTCGCCCGGACGTTCGGTGCGCTCAACCTGATGCTGGTGGCAGCAGCGATTCTCGTCGCCATCGTGCCGATGGTCGCGATCCTGCGCAGGGCCGCGCAGCCGGGACACGCGCCCACGGCCGAGGAGCAGGCGTTGAGCGGCAATCCCTTCGCGGGCTTCCGTGAATTCGTGCGCAACCCGTACCTGCTCGGCATCGGCGTCTTCATCTTTCTCTACACGTTCATCGGCTCGTTCGCCTATTTCGAGTTGAAAAACCTGATGGCCGGCAACGACCGGGACACGAACACCGCGATCTGGGCGGCCATCAATCTCGCGGTCAACAGCCTGTCGATCGTGACGGCCTGGTTCCTGACGAGCCGCATCACCGGGAAACTCGGCGTGGGCAAGGCGCTCGCGCTGGTGCCGCTGCTCGTCGCCGTTGCGCTGCTGGTCGTATTCGTGAACCCGGTGCTCGCCGTGATGATCGCAGGCTGGGTCGTGCTCAAGGCGGGCAACTACGCGATCACGCGGCCGGGCCGCGAGATGCTCTACACCAACGTCAGCCGCGAAGACCGCTTCAAGACCAAGCAGGTCATCGACATCGTCGTCTACCGTGGCGGCGACGTGCTCTCGGGATGGGCGTTCGCGTTCCTGACCACCACGATCGGCCTCGGCATGGGCCCTGTCGCGGTCATCGGCACGGTGATTGCGCTGCTCTGGGCGACCGTCGGCCTCGCGCTGGGGCGCCGCTATGACGCGGCGGTTGCCGGCGAGGTCCAGGGTGAATCGCGTTAACGTTACGGAAGACGAGGTACACACATGGCACTCCGAAACACACGCTTCGAATACGGTGCGGTGGCGAAATGGCTGCACTGGCTGGTTGCGCTCGGCATCGTGGCGCTGATGATTCTCGGGCTGCTGCAGTCCGACATGGACAGCGGCCCGCAGCGCAGCGCCATCCGCGAGCTGCACGGCTCGATTGCGTTGCTGGTGCTGGCGTTGATGATCCTGCGCCTCGGCTGGCGCTGGAGCAACGTGACGCCGGCACACCCGCCCGGCGTCCCGGGCTGGCAGCGCGCGAGCGCCGCCCTGGTTCACGCGGCCATCTACCTTGCGGTGTTCGTGCAGCTCGTGTCGGGCGCAATGGCGGTCGCAACCGGCGGCAAGCCGCTGGCGTTTTTCGGCCTGTTCTCGATCCCGCTGCCGGTCGCCGAAGACCACGACCAGCACGAGCTCTGGGAGGAGGTGCACGAGGCCGGCTGGATGGCCATCGCCGCCCTGGTGGCCGTGCACGTGCTCGCCGCCCTGTATCACCATTTCGTCCTGAAGAACGATGTGCTCAGGGGCATGACGGTGGGCGCTCCGAGGGACCGTCTCCGTGGCTGAGGCGTTCATCTGCGACGCCGTGCGCACCCCGATCGGCCGTTACGGCGGCGCGCTTTCGACCGTGCGGGCGGACGACCTCGGCGCGGTGCCGATTGCGGCCCTGCTCGAGCGGCAGGCGAACCTCGATCCGGCCGTGATCGGTGATGTCGTCTACGGCTGCGCCAACCAGGCGGGCGAGGACAATCGCAACGTCGCGCGCATGTCGGCGCTGCTCGCGGGGCTGCCCGCGACCGTGCCGGCCGCTACGGTGAACCGCCTGTGCGGCTCCGGCATGAATGCGATCGGCAACGTGGCCGACGCGATCCGCAGCGGCGGCATCGAATTCGGGATTGCGGGCGGCGTGGAGTCGATGTCGAGAGCACCGTTCGTGATGCCCAAGCAGACGGCGGCATTCGGCCGCAACGCGGAGATTCACGATACGACGCTCGGCTGGCGCTTCGTGAACCGCCGGCTCGAAGCGCAGTACGGCATCGACTCGATGGCGGAGACCGCCGAGAACGTGGCCGACGAGTTCGGCATATCCCGGGGGGACCAGGATGCGTTCGCGCTGCGCAGCCAGCAACGTGCGGCGGCGGCCATGGCGGCGGGCGTGTTTGCCGCGGAGATCGTCGCGGTGACCGTGCCGCAGCAGCGCGGCGAGCCGGCCGTCGTGGACAGCGACGAACACCCGCGGCCGGGGTCGACGCTCGAGGGGCTCGCAAAGCTGCAGCCCATCGTGCGGCAGGGCGGCACGGTGACCGCGGGCAACGCCTCCGGCATCAATGACGGCGCCTGCGCGTTGCTGCTGGCGTCCGGGGAAGCTGCCCGCCGTGCCGGGCTCGAGCCGCTCGCACGCGTGGTCGCGTGGGCGGCAGCCGGCGTCGAGCCGCGCATCATGGGCATCGGCCCCGTGCCGGCGGCGCGCAGGGTCCTGTCGCTCGCCGGGCTCGACATCGCCCGCATGGACGTCATCGAACTGAACGAGGCTTTCGCTGCACAGGGACTCGCGTCGCTGCGGCAGCTCGGCATCGACGACGACGCCGGGCACGTGAACCCGAACGGCGGCGCAATCGCGCTCGGGCACCCGCTCGGTATGTCGGGGGCGCGTCTCGTCACGACGGCGGCGTACGAGCTCGGGCGCAGGAACGGGCGCTACGCGCTGTGCACCATGTGCATCGGCGTGGGGCAGGGCATTGCAATGATCATCGAACGGGCATGACCCGCAAGAAACCGCCCAGCTACGAGACGCAGTCGCTGCGCGACCTCGAAGAGGTCATTCGCGGCCGCCGCACGATCAACCTCTACCTGCAGACGCCGGTGCCACGCGCGCTGGTGCGCGAGGCCATCGAAGCCGCGACCTGGGCGCCGAACCACCACGTCACGGAACCCTGGCATTTCTACCTGCTGGGGCAGGAGACGGTGGAGCGCTGCCTGGACCTGTGTTTCGAGATTGTGAGTGCCAGGAAAAGCGTGGAAGCGGCGCAATTCAAGCGCGAGCAGTGGTCCGAGAAGCCGGGCTGGCTGGTCGTGACGTGCCGGCGCTCCGCGGACGAGTTGCTGCAGCGGGAGGACTACGCGGCTTGCGCGGCGGCGATCCAGAATTTCATGCTGTACCTCTGGAAAGCCGGGGTCGGCAGCAAGTGGACGAGCGGCGAAATCACCCGCGACCCGCGCTTTTTCGACATCATCGGCTGCGATGCAGACGAGGCGTTCGTCGTCGGGCTGCTGTGGTTCGGCTACCCGAAGGTCACGCCCGCGCAGAAGCGCAAGAGTCTCGACGACGTCCTCTCCGAACTGCCGTAGCTGCGGCCGTTCCCCTATAATCCGCCAGATGCCCTCTTTCCTTGCCGAGCTTCGCCGCCGCAACGTGCTTCGCGTTGCTGCGGCCTATGCGCTGGTGGCCTGGATCATCATCGAGGCCGGATCCGTGCTGTTGCCGACGTTCGGCGCCACGGAAGGTGTCTTCCAGGCCTACGTGATCGTGGTGCTGATCGGTTTCTTCATCTCCGTCGTGCTGGCATGGGTCTTCGAGATCACGCCGGAAGGCGTGAAACTCGACAGGGACGTGCAGCAGGCGCCGCCGGGTGCGACCAGGAAGCAGAAAACCGCGATGAACTACCTCATCATCGGCCTGCTCGCGGTCGCCCTGGGCGTGTCGATCACCTTCAACGTCACGGGTGTTCGCAACGGCGAGACGCCGATCGGGCAGGTCGTCGCGGAAAAACCCGCGATCGCCGTGTTGCCGTTCACCAGCCTGAGCAGTGAGCCCGACAACACGGTATTCGCGGACGGCATACACGGCGACATCCTGACGCAGCTTGCGAGCATCGGCTCCTACAAGGTGATATCGCGCTCCTCGGTCATGGAGTACCGCAACACGACCAAGAACGTGCGGGACATCAGCCAGGAACTCGACGTCGGTTCGGTACTACAGGGTTCCGTGCAGCGCGCCGGGAACACGGTGCGGATCAACGTGCAGCTGGTCGACGCCGCAAACGACGTCAACATCTGGGCGGAGACCTACGATCGCCAGCTGACGGCACACAACATCTTCGATATCCAGACCGAGATATCGGAAGCAATCGCCGCCGCGCTGCAAACCACGCTGACGCCCGCGGAGCAGGTACGGATCGCGTCGAAACCGACCGCGGACCTGCGTGCCTACAGCGCCTATGTATCCGGTCGCGACAATCTATACCTGCGGCGGCTGGAGACACTGCGCAAGGCACGCGAGAACTTCCAGCAGGCGATCGCCTACGATCCGGGCTACGCGGCCGCCTACGCGGGCCTGGCCGAGAGCGTGCTGCTGCTCGAGAACAACCACCAGGCGCTGTCGAAGGACGAGGCGTTCGGAATTGCCCGCGCCAACCTGGAAAAGGCCCTCGAACTGGACCCCGGGCTCGCGGATGCGTACGCCGTGAAGGGGCTTTTGGAAAGCACGGACTGGCAGCAGACGCGCATCGGCACGGGCAATCTCCAGGCCGAGGCGGCATTTCGCCGGGCCATCGAGCTCAATCCCAATCACGCGAGCGCGTACATGTGGTTCGCGATGTTGCGCGACGCCGAGGAGCGCGACGACGAAGCCATCGAGCTTTTCCAGCGGTCCATGGAACTGGATCCGCTGGGCCGCATACCCTTTACCAACCTGCCCATGCTGTATGCGCAGCAAGGCCGCAACGACGAGGCGATACGGCTGTGGCTGGAGGCCATGGAGATTCACCCGGACTGGCCGATCCCGCGGCAGTACATGGCGCAGCAAATGGCCGGGCTCGGCCGCCTGGACGAGGCGATGGCATGGATCCAGCAGGCGGTCGAGCTCAGCGGCGACCAGTCGCTTGCGATGTTCAACGTGCGGCTGTTCGTGGCGTTCGGCGACATGGACCGGGCTGCCGGCCTTGTCAGGACCCTGCCCGACGATCATCCGTTTGCGAAATACCTCGACGGGTTCCTGTTGCTTCTCGACGCCGACTTCCCCGGCGCGCTGGCGTTTTTCTCCGCGTTTACCGATGGTGGCGAACTCGCCAATGCGAGCGATTTCCCGGCAGGGGCCGCGGCAGAGGTCGCGATCCTGCTCGGCGACCTCGACCGGGCGCGGGAGTTCGTGTTCATCGGCGAACCGATACTCCGCGAGGATGCCACGCTGCAGGTAGACAAGTTCACCATCCCGTCGATCATCCGGCTGGCCTACGTCAGCCAGCGCCAGGGGGATGCGGTTCGTGCGCAGAAACTGCTGCAGGCGGCGCTTCCGGTCGTGCAGCAGCAGCCGCGCCTCGGCTGGTTCGGTCAGGGAATTCACGAGGTCCGCATTCTTGCGTTGCTGGGCCGCAAGGAGGATGCGCTGGCCGCGCTCCGCGAGCTGATCGACGCCGGCTTCCGGGAGCCTGTTCTCACCGATATCTGGTCGCTCGAGCTCGATCCCTTTCTTGCGGTACTGAGGGACGATCCACGCTTCACGGAGATGCTGGACGAGGTGAACCGCTCGCTCGCCGACATGTACGAGCGCGTTCTCGAGGCGGAAAGCAGCGGCGGCTGGCAGAGCCTGCGCGCCAGGGCCGGGATCATCTGAGGGGTCAGTCGCGCGCCAGTTCCTCGGCGTGATGCACGATCGGGCCGCCGCAGATCAGCGGCTGCAACAGGAAGATCACCAGCATGACGAGGCCGGCGCAGCCGATGATCAGCACGGCGTTGCGCAGGGTGCCGTTGTAAATCGATGCGCCGAGGATCGCGCCCGTGGCGCCGACGACGTTCTGGATGGTGCCGATGATCGACGATGCGACGCCCGCAATGCGCGGCAGGGGATCGAGCGCCAGCACCATCGCGTTCGACATCACGATCGGCACCGCGAAGAAGAACAGGCAGACGCAACTCCATACCCAGGCGAAGGGCGCGGCATTCAGCCAGGCCGCCAGCGACAGCTGCAGCGAGGCGAGCGTCATCAGTGCGATGCCGGTACCGATCAGCGGCAGTATGTCGACGCGCTGCACCAGCAACCGGTTGGTGATCGATCCCGCGAGAATCGACAGGCCCGCGCACGCAAAAACCAGGCCGTAGGCCTGTACCGAGAGGCCGTAAATCTCGACCGCCAGCGCCGCCGAGACCGCAATGACGGACATGAACCCGGCCGGGGGCACGACGATCAGCAGCAGGCCGAAGATACTCTGCCGATGGCGAAAGAACTCCGCAAAACTGCGTTGCAGTTGCCGCAGCGGGTGCCCTTGCGGATTGGGCTCGTGCGTTTCCACGAGGTTGCTGCGAACCCCGGTTAGAATGAGCATGCCGCCGATGGCGATCGCGGCGAACGGCGCACGCCAGCCCCACTGCGCGACCAGCAGTGCGCCGATCGTCGGCGCGACGACCGGCGCAACGGTGAAGATCATCGTCATCAGGGACATCAGTCGCGCCGCATCCTTGCCGCTCGCGATGTCGCGCACCATTGCGCGTGACAGGACGATCGCCGATGCACCGCCCATGCCCTGTACGAAGCGTGCCGCGAGCATGACCTCGATGCTCTGGGCCAGCGCCGCCACGGCCGCGGCAACGGCGAACAGGCTCATGCCGGCATAGAGCACCGGCAACCTGCCCAGCCGGTCGGAAAACAGGCCGGCAGGAATCTGGCCGCACGCCATACCGAGCATGAAGGCACCGACGATGAGCTGGCCGCGGGGCAGGTCGGTGGCGAGCGAGCGCACCATCTCGGGTATGGCGGGCAGGCTCATGTCGATCGTGAGCGCCGCCGTCGCCGTGAGCAGGCCGAGCGTGAGCACGAAGCTCCGTCTTGCAGCAAGAGCCGGGTTCATGGCGGGCGCGCGTGCGCGCTTACTCGCTCGATCGTGCGGACCGGCCCGCGACCAGCAGGTCGGCCAGCGGCTGCGCGCCGAGCCAGTACGCCAGTTCTCTTGGATGGTCGAATTCCCAGATGGCGAGATCCGCCCGTTTGCCGGCTTCGAGGGTGCCGCGGTCGCCGCCGAGCCCGAGCGCGCGCGCTGCCTCGCGCGTTACGCCGGCAAGGCACTCTTCGGGGGTCATTCCGAACAGGCGCGATGCGAGGCCCATCGCGACGTGGATGGAACCGAGCGGCGAGGTGCCCGGATTGCAATCGGTCGCCAGCGCGATCGGCACGCCGCTGTCGCGCAGCGCCTGCAGCGGCGGCGGCTGCTTCTCGTTGAGGGTCAGGAAGGCACCCGGCAGCAGTACGGCGACCGTGCCCGACCCGGCGAGGGCCCGGACCCCGTCCTGCGACGTGTATTCGAGGTGGTCCGCGGACAGCGCGCCGAAGCGGGCCGCGAGTGCCGCCCCGCCACCGTCGCTGAGCTGGTCGGCGTGCAGCTTCACCCTGACGCCGAGGTCCTGCGCGCGCCGGAACAGCCGCTCGACCTGCGCCGCGTCGAACGCGATGGACTCGCAATAGGCGTCGACGGCGTCGGCGAGGCCCTGCTGCACGGCGGCCGGCAGTATTTCCTCGATGATGAAATCGACATAGGCATCCGCATCGCCGGCGAACTCCGGCGGCACGGTGTGCGCGGCGAGCAGCGTCGTCTGCACGTCGAGCCCGGCGCCGCCGCCGAGCCGGCGGGCCACGCGCAGCATCTTCAGTTCGCTGTCCAGGTCGAGCCCGTAGCCGGACTTGATCTCGACGGTTGCTACGCCCTCGCGCGCCAGCGCCTGCAGCCGTGGCAGCGCCGCGCGGTACAGCTCGTCTTCGCTCGCCCGCCGCGTCGCTTTCACGGTGGACAGGATGCCGCCGCCCTGCGCGGCGATGTCCTCGTAGCGGACACCGCGAAGTCGCCGCTCGTATTCCTCCGCCCGCTGGCCGCCGAAGACGAGGTGCGTGTGGCAGTCGATGAGCGCGGGCGTCACCCAGCGCCCGCCCACGGAGCGGGTCTGCGCGGCGTTGCGCGCGGCGAGGTCCCGCGCGTCGCCGACCCAGTCGAGCAGGCCGCCGGCGATCGCGAGGGCACCCGTCTCGATGGCGCCGTAGTCCGGCTCGCCATGACGCATCGTCGCGATGCGGGCGTCGGTCAGCAGCAAATCCCAGTCGGCCATCAGTCTCTCCAATTGCAAAGCAACCTAGCATGGACTAGCCTGTATATACAACTTCAGGACCCTTCGTATGACTTCGATCTTCGCCAGGAAAGCGCTGTTGCCCGACGGCTGGGCCGACGACGTCCTGCTGCACCTCGAAGACGGCCGTATCGCCAGGGTCGTCAAGGGCGCAGCGTGCGATGACGAGACGACGGTCGCCGGCTGCATCATCCCCGGCCTCTGCAACGCCCACAGCCATGCCTTCCAGCGCGCCCTCGCCGGCCGCACCGAGGAGCGGTCGCCGGCGGGGCGCGACAACTTCTGGACCTGGCGCGAGCGCATGTACCGCCTTGCAGCGGCTATCGACCCGGGCCTGCTGCACGCGATTGCACGCCAGGTCTACACGGAGATGCTGCAGAGCGGCTACACCACCGTCGTCGAGTTCCACTACCTGCACCGCAACCCGGCCAGCAACGCGGCCGGCCTGCAGATGTTCGAAGCGCTGGCCGCCGCGGCAGGGGATGCCGGCATCCGGCTGACCTACGTTCCGGTGCTCTACGAGCGCGCTGGCTTCCATGCGTCGGGGCCCGAGGGAGCGCAAAAACTGTTCGCGCTGTCGCTGGATGAATTCCTCGATCACTACGGCCAGGTGCAAGCGCAGCGGTCGGCGAAGCTCGCTGTCGGCATCGGCGCGCACAGCCTGCGCGCCGTCAGCGCAGCGTCGCTCGCGGCGATCGCGGCAGCG
Organism: uncultured Gammaproteobacteria bacterium; assembly: GCA_963712755.1. Classification (GTDB taxonomy): domain Bacteria; phylum Pseudomonadota; class Gammaproteobacteria; order Steroidobacterales; family Woeseiaceae; genus UBA1847. The sequence continues at coordinate 49,422 of CAVQIY010000010.1, forward strand.
GGCCGGGAGGCGGGCGGTCCGATCCACCTGCACATCGCCGAGCAGCAGCGCGAGGTCGACCAGTGCCTGGCGGCCTACGAGCGGCGCCCGGTGCGCTGGTTGCTCGAAAACGCCGCCGTCGACGAGCAATGGTGCCTCGTGCATGCCACGCACATGGATGCCGACGAATCGAAGAGTCTCGCCGCTTCCGGCGCGGTCGTGTGCGTATGCCCGAGCACGGAAGCCAATCTCGGCGACGGGCTGTTCCCGCTGGCGGATTACCTCGCGCACGGCGGCAGGCTCGCTATCGGCTCGGACAGCCATATCACGATCAACCCGTTCGAGGAGCTGCGCTGGCTGGAGTACGGGCAGCGGCTCGCGACGCAGACCCGCAACGTCGCGTCGTTCCGCAGCGCCCACGTCGGCCGCGAGCTGTTCGAACGCGCGGTCGAAGGCGGCGCGCTGGCGAGCGGCCACGCGGTTGCGGGGATTTGCCGCGGCGCGCCGGCCGATCTCGTCGCACTCTACGACGACGACCCGATGCTGACCGGGCACGGCGACGAATCGCGTCTCGATGCGCTGGTGTTTTCCGGCTACCGGCTGCCGATCGAGGGCGTGATGGTGCACGGCGAATGGCTCGTCGCGGACGGCGAGCACAAGTCCGGCGCGGCCGCGCGGGCGGCGTACCGCGCGGCCATCGCCGCCCTGGGGACTGAACGATGAACCACGGCGAGAAGCCGCGCTACCAGCAGCTCAAGGACCTGATCATCACGCAGATCTCGTCGGGCGAGCTGGGCCCGCACGACAGGGTGCCTTCGGAGAACGAGCTCGTCGAGCGCATGCAGGTGTCGCGCATGACGGCGAACCGCGCATTGCGCGAACTCACCGACGAGGGTTACGTCGAGCGAATCGCCGGCCGCGGCACCTTCGTGTCGGACTTTCGGTCCCGCTCGCACATGCTCGAGGTGCACAACATCGCGGACGAAATCGCGCAGCGCGGGCACCGGCACAGTTGCGACGTGCTGCGCAACTCGCGGCAGCATGCCCGCGGCGAGATCGCGAGAGCGCTGCACGTCGGGCAGGGCACCGACGTGTTCCACCTGCAGCTGGTGCATTTCGAGAACGGCAAGCCGATCCAGGTCGAGGATCGCCACGTGCTGGCCGAATTCGCGCCCGACTGCGATGAGCAGGACTTCGGCCGGACGACGCCGAGCGCCTACCTGAGTTCGATTGCGCCGCTGCAGGAAGCCGAGCAGATCGTGCGCGCGCAGATGCCGAATGCGGCCGTGAAGCGGCAGCTGCGGATGCCGGACGACGAAGCCTGCCTGGTCGTCATGCGCCGCACCTGGGCGCATGGCCGCCCGGTGACCTTCGCGCGGCTGCACCACCCGGGCAGCCGCTATGAGCTCACGGGGCATTACACGCCTCCCGGAACAACGAAATCGGCGTCTGCGGACGTCGTGCAACTGGAGAAGCTGGAACGATGAACAAATCCCGTGTGATCAAGGCGCCCGTCGGTACGGAACTCTCCGCGAGGAGCTGGCTCACCGAGGCGCCGTTGCGCATGCTCATGAACAACCTCGATCCGGACGTGGCCGAGCGGCCGCAGGACCTGGTGGTTTACGGCGGCATCGGCAAGGCGGCGCGCAACTGGGAATGCTTCGACGCGATCGTGGACTGCCTCAAGGCGCTCGGCGACGACGAGACCCTGCTCGTGCAATCCGGCAAGCCGGTCGGCGTGTTCCGCACGCACGCCGATGCGCCGCGCGTGCTGATCGCCAACTCGAACCTCGTGCCGGCCTGGGCGAACTGGGAACACTTCCGCGAACTCGATCGCAAGGGCCTGATGATGTTCGGCCAGATGACGGCGGGTTCGTGGATCTACATCGGCAGCCAGGGCATCGTGCAGGGCACCTACGAGACGTTCGTCGAGATGGGACGCCAGCATTACGGCGGCGACCTGTCCGGGCGCTGGATACTGACCGCGGGACTCGGCGGCATGGGCGGCGCACAGCCGCTGGCGGCGACGATGGCCGGGGCGTCGATGCTCGCCATCGAGTGCCAGGCCGACCGGATCGAAAAGCGCATCCAGACAGGCTATCTCGATACCAAAACCGATGACATCGACGAGGCGCTGGCACTGATCGAAAAGTCCGTGGCTGACAGAAATCCGCTGTCGGTCGGCCTGCTGGGCAACGCGGCCGAGATACTGCCGGAGCTCGTCAGGCGTGGCGTCAAACCCGATGCCGTGACCGACCAGACCTCGGCGCACGACCCGGCGAACGGCTACCTGCCGATCGGCTGGACGGTGCAGCAGTGGTTCGAGCGCCGCGAAGCGGACCCGGACGCCGTGGCCGCCGCGGCCGTGAAGTCCATGGCGGTGCACGTGCGCGCCATGCTGGCGTTTCACGAGGCCGGCGTGCCGACCTTCGACTACGGCAACAACATCCGCCAGGTGGCGCTGGACCAGGGCGTCGACAACGCGTTCGACTTCCCGGGCTTCGTCCCGGCGTACGTGCGCCCGCTGTTCTGCCGCGGCGTCGGCCCGTTCCGCTGGGCGGCGCTGTCCGGCGACCCCGAGGACATCTACCGTACCGATGCCAGGGTGAAGGAGCTGATCCCCGACGACGAGCACCTGCACCAGTGGCTCGACGCTGCCGCCGCGCGGATCCAGTTCCAGGGGCTGCCGGCGCGCATCTGCTGGGTGGGCCTCGGGGAGCGCGACCGGCTCGGCCTCGCGTTCAACGAGATGGTGCGCAACGGCGAACTCAAGGCGCCGGTCGTCATCGGCCGCGACCATCTCGACAGCGGTTCGGTGGCGAGCCCCAACCGCGAAACGGAAGCGATGCGCGACGGTTCCGATGCCGTGTCCGACTGGCCGCTGCTGAATGCGCTGCTCAACACCGCGAGCGGTGCGACCTGGGTGTCGATTCATCACGGCGGCGGGGTCGGCATGGGCTACGCGCAGCATGCCGGTCTCGTCATCGTCTGTGACGGCAGCGAAGCAGCGGACCGCCGCATCGCGCGCGTGTTGTGGAACGACCCGGGCACCGGGGTGATGCGGCATGCCGACGCCGGCTACCCGGAAGCGATCGCCTGCGCGAAGGAGCACGGCCTTAACCTGCCGATGGTCGGCCGGGGAGAGACATCATGAAACTCGTGATCGACAAGCAACTCGTGACCCTTGCCGAACTGCGCAAGGCCTGGAGCGGGCACGTCGACGTGTCGCTCGGTATGGAGGCGCGGCGCGCGGTCGCGGAGGCTGCCGAGTACATCAGCGACGTGGTGCAGAGCGGCGCCGAGATCTATGGCGTCAACACCGGGTTCGGCCAGCTGGCGCGCGTGCACATCAGCGACGACGAGCTCGTCAAGCTGCAGGAAAACCTGGTGAGCTCGCACTCGGTCGGTGTCGGCGAAGACCTCGACGACGACATCGTGCGCCTGATCATGCTCATGAAGGTAATCGCGCTCGCCGAAGGTTTCTCGGGCGTGCGGCTCGAACTGGTCGACGCGCTGTGCGCACTGATCAACCACGACGTGTACCCGCGGATTCCCGCCAAGGGCTCGGTCGGCGCCTCGGGCGACCTTGCGCCGCTCGCGCACATGGCCGGCGTGCTGATCGGCATCGGCGAAGCGAAAGTAAACGGCGAGCTGGTCACCGCGCAGGCGGCGCTCGCACACGCGGGCATCGAACCGGTCAGGCTGGCGCCGAAAGAAGGGCTCGCCCTCCTGAACGGCACGCAGGTATCGACGGCGCTGGCCCTGGCCGCGGTATTCCGCTGCGAGAACGTGCTGGCGGCGTCGCTGGTTGCCGGCGCCATGGCGGCGGATGCGGTCAAGGGAAGCGATACGCCCTTCGACCGCCGCATACACAGCGTGCGCGGGCACGGCGGGCAGACGGCCGTCGCCGGCGTGCTGCGGCAACTCATGCGTGACAGCGAGATTCGTGCGTCGCACCTCGAGTGCGAGCACATCCAGGACCCGTACTCGATACGCTGCCAGCCGCAGGTGATCGGCGCATGCCTGGACGTCCTGCGCCACGTCTGCAAGGTGCTCGAGATCGAGGCGAATGCCGTTACCGACAACCCGCTGGTGTTCGCCGAATCGCAAGCCGTGCTCTCGGGCGGGAACTTCCACGCCGAGCCCGTGGCCTTTGCCGCCGACTACCTCGCGCTGGCGATCGCGGAGATCGGCGCACTGTCGGAACGGCGCATCGCCCTGCTGGTGGACGAGCACATGAGCGGCCTGCCCGCGTTCCTGGTCAGGGAGGGCGGCCTGAACAGCGGCTTCATGATGGTGCAGGTGACCGCCGCGGCGCTCGCGTCGGAGAACAAATCGCTCGCGCACCCGGCGAGCGTCGACAGCATCCCGACATCGGCGAACCAGGAAGACCACGTGAGCATGGCGACGTTTGCGGCGCATCGACTTCACGCGATGCTGGAGAACACCGCCGACATCGTCGCGATCGAGCTGCTGGCCGCCTCGCAGGGTATCGAGTTTCACCGCCCGAAGCAGAGCTCACCGCCGATCGAAAAGACCCTCGCAGCCGTGCGCAGCGTGTCGCCGAGCTACACCGAGGACCGCTCCCTGTCGCGCGACATCGCGCGCTTGTCGGCGATGATCGATTCGGGCGCGTTCTGCGAGCACGCGGCCTCGGTGCTGCCGAGCCTCGGCGCATGAGCGACGTCTACCGCTTCGTCGCGGGCGACTCGCCGCTGCTGGTCAGCGTGCCGCACGACGGCCGATTGATCCCGGACGATCAGCGGGTAAGGATGACGGCGGCCGGACTCGCGATTCCCGACACCGACTGGCACGTCGCGCAGCTGTACGGCTTCGTTGTGGAGCTCGGCGCGTCGCTGCTCGTCGCGCGTTACTCGCGGTACGTCGTCGACCTCAACCGGCCGCCGGACGATGCGGCGATGTACCAGGGCCAGGTGGCGACCGGGTTGTGTCCGCGTTATACCTTCGCCGGTGAACCGCTGTATCGCGATGATGCGCCGCTGCCGCAACCCGAGGTCGAGGCGCGTATCGGGCGCTACTGGCGCCCCTACCACGATCGGCTAGCAGAGGCACTCGATGCGATCCGGGAGCGTCACGGCCGTGCCTTCCTCTGGGATGCGCACTCGATCCCGAGCCGGGTGCCGCGGCTGTTCGACGGCGAACTGCCGGTGCTGAACCTCGGCGACTTCGACGGCCGCAGCTGCGACCACGGTATTGCGCGGGAACTCTACGGCATCGCATCAGCGAGTCCGTACGAGTCCGTATTGAATGGCCGCTTCCGGGGCGGTTACATTACCCGCCGCTACGGCGATCCGGCCAACGGCGTGCACGCCATGCAGCTCGAGCTGGCGCAGCGCGCCTACATGGACGAGGCAGCGCTGGAATTCGACGCGGCGCGCGCGAAGCGCCTGCGCGATACGCTGCGGGCGCTGCTGACCGCGTTCTCCCGGTATCGCCCCATTCAGTGAGAATTCAGCCGCGTGCGGTTAGAATGCGCGGCCATGTAATCAGGATTTCACCCGCCGGCGTGCCGTTCGGCGATCAATCGAGACAACCACACAGGACGAGGAAATGACCAGACTATTCAAGCTCGTACTTGCTTTCGGCCTCTTGGGCGCGTTGGCGGCATCGCCGGCCGCGTTGGCCGCATCCGCCGCGGAAATCGACGTGCGCGTCAAGGAGACCATCGAGGAATTCAAGACGAACGTCAACGGCGCGGAGGTGTTCCTGCAACAGGCGGCCGGCTACCTCGTGTTCCCGAAGGTGTACAAGGTCGGTGTCGGCATCGGCGGCGAAACCGGTGAAGGCGCGCTGCTGATCGGCAGCGAGGTGGTCGACTACTACCGCACTTCCAGCGGCTCGGTCGGCTTCCAGCTCGGCGCACAGGCGCGCTCGATCGTCATCGTCTTCATGACGAAGGAATCGCTGGACCAGTTCCGCAACAGCGAGGGCTGGAAGGTCGGCATCGACGGCTCGGTCGCCCTGATCGACATCGGCGCCGGCAAGACCATCGACTCAAAGAACATCAAGGATCCTGTTGTCGGGTTCATCTTCGGCTCCAAGGGACTGATGTACAACCTGACGCTCGAAGGCACGAAGATCCACAAGCTTGACAAGAGCTGATTCGAACAAGCCGCCGTCCGGGCCGCGCAAGCCGCTCGGGCGGCGCGTCGGCGAGAACCTCCGCGCGGCGGGGGAGTTCGGCCGCGACGCGGTGACGCGCCCCGGCGGCCTGCCGGACAAGGCCCACGGCTGGTTCCGCGCCTGGTCTCGGCGGGTGTGGGACGTTCGCGGCGGCGGGCTCTACGCGGTCGGGTTCGCCGCGGCTTTCCTGTACTTCGAGATACGGGAGGCCGTCGTCGAGGACATCCCGCAGTTGGTTGCGATGAACAACGTCCTGAGTTCGGAACTCGTCGCCTTCGCCATCCAGTTCGTCATCGACTCGATGATCAATTTCGTTCGTGCCCTGCTGTGGCCGGTCTACGTCCTGCAGCTGTGGCCGCCGGTGGGCCTGCTCGCGCTGGTCGCCGCATTCGTGCTGTTTCCGCGCTACCTGAAGAAGCCCATCGAGCGCTGGCTGTTCGGGGAAGTGGATACGACCCCGTAACGGCGCACCGACAGGGCTGATCGGCTCGCGTCGCTGTAGGAGCGGTTCTCGACCCGCGACGGTTCGCGGGCCCGGGATCGCTCCTGACGAAACGCGGTAGCGCATCTCCGCCACAAATGATAATCGTTCTCATTTTCCTGCGGGCTCGATAGGTATATGCCGTTATGCTGCCGTTCAGGTTCGATCGGTAGAATGCGGCGCTGGATTTGTATCTGGTTTAGAATGAGCTGCGCTGGGCACAATTCCGGCCGAAAACCGAAATAAAAAGTATCGAGGAGAGTCCGTTGAGCAAAATCGCACGCCGTAAGTTCATACAATTGTCCGCCGTCGCCGCTGCCGGTGTTCTCGTGCAGCCGGGTCGCTCGGCCCGCGCAGAGGACATGCCGAAACTCTCGGAAGACGATCCGATGGCGATGGGCATGAAATACACCCACGATGCAAGCACGGTCGACCCGTCGACCCGCGCGAACAGTGCCGAAGTGCAGAACTGTTCGAACTGTGCGCTCGCGCAGGGCGAGCCGAAGGACGGCTGGCTCGGTTGCCAGATCTTCCCGGGCAAGCTCGTCAACGCGAACGGCTGGTGCAGCGTCTGGGCACCCAAGTCCTGATCCTGGACTGCCAGGGCAACGAAACGCCGGCCTCGTGCCGGCGTTTTTTGTTGCGCCGGGAAAAAAGAAGCGATTACGCTCTGCGTGTGTAAAATTCACGAAACCCGAAGACACCCCGGAGACGCCTGTTGTTTGAATCGCTGCAGCTACTGCCACCCGACGCCATCATCGGCCTGATCGCCGAGTACCGGAACGATTCGCGCGAGACCAAGGTCGATCTCGGCATCGGCGTGTATCGCAACGCGGCCGGGGAAACGCCCATCCTCGACGTGGTCAAGGAAGCCGAGCGCCGCCTGCTCGAATTGCAGACGTCCAAGACGTATATCGGTTCGGCGGGTTCACCGTTGTTCAACGAGGCGATGCGCGACCTGACCTTCGCGGGCGCCGCCGCCAGTGACCGCATCGCGATGCTGCAGACACCCGGGGGCTCGGGCTCGCTGCGGGTCGCCGCCGGCGTCATCCTGCGCGCCCGGAAAGATGCAACCGTGTGGGCGAGCGGCCCCACCTGGGCAAATCACGTGCCCCTGCTGGGCGGCGCGGGCCTGGAACTCCGGTCGTATCGCTACTACGACGACGAGCGCAAGACGCTCGATCTCGATGCAATGCTCGATGCACTGCACGACATCCCGAAGGGCGACATCGTCCTGCTGCACGCCAGCTGTCACAACCCCACGGGCATCGACCCCGACGAGGCGCAGTGGCGCGCCATTGCGGACGTGGTCGTGGAACGCGAGCTGCTGCCGTTCGTCGACATTGCCTACCAGGGTTTCGGAACCGGCCTGGATAGCGACGTCTTCATCGTCCGCGAACTCGCCGCGCGGGTGCCCGAGATGATCGTCTGCACCTCGTGCTCGAAGAACTTCGGCCTGTACCGGGACCGCGTCGGCGCGCTGTTCATCGTCACCGCGGACGGCACGGCGCGCGATATCGTGCAGTCGCAGGCGAACAACCTGGTCCGCACGATATATTCCATGCCGCCGGACCACGGTGCCGCGGTCGTCGAGACGATTCTCCATGACGCGGCCCTGCGCGCCGACTGGGAGGCCGAACTCGGCGCAATGCGTGAGCGCCTGCAACACATGCGGCAGTTGCTGGACGATGCCCTGCGCGCCGAGGCGCCGGAACACGATTTTTCGCACGTGGTGCGTGCCCGGGGCATGTTCTGCTTTCTCGGCATATCGACCGGGCAGGTACAGCGCCTGAAGAAGGACCACGCGGTGTACATGGTGGATTCGAGCCGCATCAACATTGCCGGCGTAACGGCCGACAACGTCGGCCATATCGCCCGCGCGGTCGCCGCCGTCCTCTGACGGCTATTGCAGCGCCGGTTCCCATAGCAGCCGGCTGTCCTCGTCGATGGACAGCCGTACCGTCGTGCCGGCGTTGAGCTCCAGCACGAACGTAGCGGGTTCGCTGGAGACGACGGACTTCTCCGACAGCGGCACGGTTTCGCGCGCGATGTTGGTGATGCTGCCGTCGCGCCGCGCAAAGATCATGTCGAGCGGGATGTAGGTGTTGCGCATCCACATCGAGCGGTAGTTTTCGTCGCCGTAGACGAACAGCATGCCGGTGCGTCCGGGCAGGTCGCGAACGAACATGAGCCCGCGCCGCTGCTGCGCCGGGCTGACGGCCAGGTAGATATCGAACCGGTGGCAGGCGTATCGGCCCGCGATCACGAGCACGTCCGACTCGAACGACTGGTCGAGCGGTTCCTGCGCGCGCAGTCCGAGCGGTGCGAGGCAGAGCGCGAGGACGAGCGCGCATACGAGCCTCACCGGTTGCCCCAGTCGAGGTATCCGCCGAACGCCAGTTCGCGCAGCATCACGCTCGAGTTGCCGTTGACCTCGGCCAGCGGGGCGATGCAGTAGAGTGTACCTGCAATGAAGTAGACGTCCGCACCCGCGTCCAGTCGTTCCTGCTCCAGGACGTCGGTCCAGCAACTGCCGAGGCCGGAAGTGCTGAAGAAGCGCCCACCGCCTTCTTCGATGACCGTCACGTTACTGCCGAGCTCGCGCGACGTCGCGCCGCGCTCGAGGCCGGGCAGGGCGACGATGATCGCGAGCGGCAGGTCGGCCGACGGCTGCGCGAAACGCAGCCGCGCGCCCTTGCCTTCGGGGCGCGGCATGCCTTGGCATTCGAGGTCGCCGGCCGACCAGTCGACCGGGCCGGCGAACTCGCCGTAGAGCTCGGTCCGGAGATAGCCGCGCTCGCCGCAGCCGCCCGACTCCGGCGCCGGCGGCAACAGCGACGGCCGTGCCGCGGGCTCCGGCGTGTCGCCACAGCCCACGACCGCCACTGCGGCCGCGGTGGCGGCGAGGGCGGCAATGATGCGAAATCCCTGCAATGTTTCCTGCCCGATGCTGTCTCAGAGCAGGACATTATTACCGAAGTGGTCCGGCGATGGACAAAATTCAGGGCGACGAGTTGGCCTCAACAGGCATCCTCTCTACAATGTCGGGCCCCAACCCGGCCCGGGAGCCATTGATGAGCGTCGCAGACCAATTCCAGCAACTCGAAGCGCACGCAAGCCGCTTGATCATCGGGCAGTCGCACCTGATCAACCGCATGCTGATCGCGCTTCTGTGCGACGGACACCTGCTGGTCGAGGGCGCGCCCGGGCTCGCCAAGACCCGCGCCATCAAGGTGCTGGCGGAAAGCGTCGAGGGCGATTTCCACCGCCTGCAGTTCACGCCGGACCTGCTGCCGGCCGACCTCACGGGCACCGACATCTACCGGCCCCAGGAGGGCACCTTCGAATTCCGCAAGGGCCCGCTGTTCCACAACCTGATCCTCGCGGACGAGATCAACCGCGCCCCCGCCAAGGTGCAGTCCGCGCTGCTCGAGGCGATGGAGGAGCGCCAGATTTCGGTCGGCGACAAGAGTTACCCGCTCGACGACCTGTTCCTGGTGATGGCCACCCAGAACCCGATCGAGCAGGAAGGCACGTATCCGCTGCCGGAAGCGCAGCTCGACCGCTTCCTGCTGCACGTGCAGGTCGGCTACCCGAACGCCGCCGACGAGCGCCGCATCATGGTCCTCAACCGGGACGAGGCGAAGGCGCGCAAGCGCGACGCGTTCCAGCCGCCCGAACTCCTTTCAGTGGCGTCCGTGATGCAGGCGCGCCAGGAGATCCTGCGCCTGCACCTCGCGGAGGAACTCGAGGAGTACATCGTCAATATCGTGCTCGCGACGCGCAATCCCGCGGCGGTCGACAGCACCCTCGAAGGCCAGATTCTCTACGGCGCCAGCCCGCGCGCGAGCATCGGCATCGATCGCACCGCGCGGGCACGGGCGTGGCTCGCGGGACGGGACTACGTGAGCCCCGAAGACATCCAGGACGTTGCTCCCGACGTGTTGCGCCACCGCCTGGTGCTGAGCTTCGAAGCCGAGGCGGACGGTGTCGATGCGAACTCGGTCATTGAACGGATACTGGATGGTGTCGGTGTGCCGTAATGCGGCAACTCGACCACATTTCCGAAAACGCCTCGCCCGTCAGCGTTTCGCAGTCGGGCCTGATTCGCCTTAGCGGCCCGGCGCGGGCCATCGCGCTCGACGTGCTCAGGGTCCGTTCGCTGCAGACCGGCGCGTACGTGTCGCACTTCCGCGGCCGCGGCATGGAGTTCGACGAGTCGCGGCCCTACCAGCCCGGCGACGATCCGCGTTCGATCGACTGGCGCGTGACGGCGCGCAGCACGACCGCCTACACCAAGCTGTTTCGCGAGGAACGCGAACGCCCGGTGCTCGTGATGGTGGACCTGCGTTCCAACATGCATTTCGCGACGCGCGGCTGCTTCAAGTCCGTGAATGCGAGCCGCGCCGCCGCATTGCTGTCCTGGGCGGCACACCACCGCGGCGACCGGCTCGGCGGCCTGATCTTCGGCGATACGGTGCACCGCGAACTGAAGCCGCGGCTCGGCCGGCAGGCGGCGCTCAGGTTCCTGCACGAACTCGCCGAGCATCCCGACTGGGCGCGGCGCGAGCACCACGAGGTGACGGACCGCGAAGCGCCGCTCACGCTGGCGATGGCGTCACTCCGGCGCGTCGCGCGTCCCGGCAGCCTGGTCGTGATACTGAGCGACTTCATCGGCATCAGCCGCGCCGCGCAGTCGTACCTGTCGAGCGTGGCGCGCCACAACGAGGTGCTGGCGGTGGTGCTGAGCGACCCGCTCGAGCGCGAACTGCCGCCGCCGGGCCGCTACCGGCTGGTCCGTGACGGCGACGAACTCGCCATCGACACCCATGCGCAGGCGGCGCGACGCGATTATCACGACGCGTTCGAGACGCGAGCCCACGAACTCGACCGTTTTTGCCAGCGCTACGGCATCCATATGATGCCGCTCTCGACCGACGACGACCCCGTGAGCGCCCTGCAGACGGCGCTCGGGCGGAGGACGCACTGATGGATCCGCAGGTGATTCCGCTGCGCGGCCTGCACCTGCCCGAGCCGGTCGGCTGGTGGCCGCTCGCGCCCGGCTGGTGGGTGCTCATCGCGATAGTCGCGGTCGCGGCGGGCCTGCTGGCCCGTGCCTGGCTCAGGCGCCGCGCGCAGTCGGCGGCGCGCCGCCAGGCGCTCAGGCAGCTCGAACTGAGCCGCTCGGCATACGCCTCCCACGGCAACCCGGTCGTCCTCGGTGCGGAGGTGTCCGCGTTGCTCCGGCGCACGATGCTGGCCTACGCGCCGCGCGCCGAAGTGGCGGGGCTCACCGGCGACGCCTGGCTCGCCTGGCTCGATCGCGATCTCGATGAGCCGCGGTTCCGCCAGGGCGCGGGCCGCAGCCTGCTCGAGCTGCCGTATCGCAAACCGGAGACGCTCGCCGCGGACGTGGACGTCGACGCCATGCTGGCCGCGGTCCGGGAGCGGCTGCAGACACCGGTGGGGAGGGGCGCCTGATGTTGTCGCTGGCATGGCCCTGGATGCTCCTGGCACTGCCGCTGCCGTTCATCGTGCGGGCGTTGCTGCCCGAGGCGAACCAGCTCCAGGAAGCGGGGCTGCGGGTACCGAGTTTCGCGGGTTTCGACGTGCTTGCCGACCGCTCGCGGACGGAGCAGCTGCTCAACTGGCGCATCTGGGTCGCCATGGTCGCGTGGCTGCTGCTGGTCGTCGCCGCGGCGCGTCCCGAACGCGTCGGCGACGAACTCGAGGTGCCGGTCTCCGGCCGCAACCTGATGCTTGCGGTGGACCTCTCGGGCAGCATGGACCAGAAGGATTTCGAGCTCGGCAACCGCCGCGTCGACCGCCTCACGGCCACGAAGGCCGTGGCGAGCGATTTCATCAGCCGCCGCGAAGGCGATCGCATCGGCCTGATCCTGTTCGGTGAGCGCGCCTACCTGCAGGTGCCGCTGACGCTCGACCGGGAGACGGTGAAGATCCTCCTCATGGAGGCGTTCATCGGGCTGGCGGGCGAGAAGACCGCGATCGGCGACGCGATCACGCTCGCGGTGAAACGCATCCACGACCAGCAAGAGAACGCCGGCGAACAGGTGCTGGTGCTGCTGACCGACGGCGCCAACACGGCCGGCGAGATCGACCCGATGAAGGCCGCCGAGCTCGCCGCGCAGGTCGGCCTGCGAATCTACACGATCGGCATTGGCGCCGAGCAGATGGAAGTGGCCTCGATCATCGGCGGCCGCCGCCGCGTCAACCCGTCGGCCGACCTCGACGAGGACACGCTCACGGGTATCGCCGACCTGACGGGCGGCCGTTACTTCCGTGCCACCGACACCGCGACGCTGCAGGAAATCTACCGGCTCGTCGACGAGCTGGAGCCGGTCGAGGAACCGGAAGCCGGCTTCCGGCCGGTGCAGTCGCTGTATTTCTGGCCGCTCGCCGGGGCCTTCGTGCTCGCGTCATTCCTCGGCATCGTGAGCTTGCTGCAATCGCTGCGCCTGCGGCGCATCAGCGGAGTACAGACCCGTGCCGGCTGATTTCCACTTCGTCAGGCCCGAATGGCTGTGGGCCATACCTGCGGTAATCGCCGCCGCGATCCTGCTGGCGCGACGCCGGCTGGGTCCCGGCAGCTGGCAAAAGGTCGTCGATCCCGCACTCGCCCCGTACGTGCTGTCGGGGGCGCCGAACCGCAAGTCCGACCTGCGCTGGTGGCTGCTCGGGGTCAGCGGCGTCATCGCCGCGCTGTCACTCGCGGGCCCCGCCTGGGAACGCATCGAGCAGCCGGTGTTCCGCTCGGACCAGGCACTCGTCATTGCGCTCGACCTGTCGCGCTCCATGGATGCACAGGACGTCGCGCCGAGCCGCATGCTCCGCGCGCGGCTGAAGATTCTCGATATCCTCGAACGCCGCGCCAGCGGGCAGACGGCGCTGGTGGTCTACTCGTCCAACGCCTTTACCGTCACGCCGCTGACGTCGGATACCGACACGATCGCGGCACTGGTCAACAGCCTGAGCACCGACATCATGCCTAGCCGCGGCAGCTACCCGACGGCGGCCATCTACAAGGGGCAGCAACTGCTCGAACAGGCCGGCGCCGCGTTCGGCGAAGTGCTGCTCATTGCCGACGGCGGCTCGTCGCCCGCCACCGAGCGCGCCGCGCGCGATATCCGCGATGCGGGCTTCACACTGTCCGTGCTCGGTGTCGGCACCGCCGAAGGCGCGCCCATTCCGAAACTCTCGGGCGGTTTCGTCACCGACCAGGCGGGCAAGATCGCCGTCGCCCGCCTCGAGGAACGCGGGCTGCGCGAGCTCGCACAGAGCGGCGGCGGGCGCTACGCGACGCTCACGTCCGACGGCCGCGATCTCGATTACCTGATGGCAGGCGAGGTCGGCTCGCGCAAAGCGAGCGACGACACGCTCGCGACCGACCAGTGGCGCGAAGAGGGCCCGTGGCTGGCCGTCCTGCTGCTGCCGCTCGGCGCGCTCGCCTTCCGCCGCGGCTGGGTGGCGATGTTCGCGCTGGCGCTGCTGCCGCTGAGTCAGCCCGCGCGAGCGTCGCTGTGGGAGGACCTGTGGCTGAACAAGAACCAGCAGGCAGAGCGCCGGCTGCAGGCGGGCGATGCCGGGGACGCGGCGGCGCTGTTCGAGGATCCGGAGTGGCGCGCGGTGGCCGAGTACGAGGACGGCGCCTATGCACAGAGCGCGGCCCGGTTCGCCGAGCAGGACGACTTGCGAAACCTCTACAACCTCGGCAACGCGCTGGCGCGGCAAGGCGAGTTCGAGTCCGCGATCGACGCCTACGAGCAGGTGCTGGAGGCCGACCCCGGTAACGAAGACGCGGCGTACAACCGCGACCTGCTCGCGCAGGTGATGGAAGACCAGCAGTCGCAGCAGCAGAACCAGGGTGACGACCAGCAGTCGTCGGACCAGTCGGGCGGCGACAGCCAGGAGTCCGACAGCGACGCGTCGTCCGAGAACCAGGGTTCGGAAGGTTCGTCGGAATCGCAGAGCCAGTCCGGCGAACAGAACGCCTCGCAGCGTGAAGACGAGATGAGCGAAGAGGACATGCAGGCGCTGCAGGAAGAGTTGCAGCGGGCAGCGGAGGAAGCCGAGCAGCGGGCGCAGCAACAGTCGCCGCAGCTGAGCGAGGAACAGCTCGAGGCGCTGCGCCGCGAGCAGGAAGCGCAGCAGGCAATGGAGCAGTGGCTGCGGCGCATCCCCAACGATCCGGGCGGACTGCTGCGCCGCAAGTTCCGTTACCAGTACCAGAGGATGGGCCGCGACCAGGACGGCAACAATCTCTGGCCCGACGACGAGGTACAGCCATGGTGAGCGCGCACAGTCGCCGCTGGGATCGTGCATGGTTCGCGGCCGGCATGCTGCTGCTATGCAGTGCCACGCAGGCCGCCGTGACGGCGCGGGTCGACCGCAACACGATCGACCTCAACGAGTCGTTCACGCTCGAGATCGTGGTGGATACCGAGATCGACCTGCAGCCGGACGTTGCCGCGCTGAACGACGATTTCTACGTCGGCCAGAGCAGCCAGCTCAGCAACACCATGATCATCAACGGCGAGATCTCGCGCAGCCGCACCTGGAGCTACCAGCTCATGGCGAAGCGCACCGGCGAACTGGTGATTCCGCCGGTCTCCGTGGGCGCGGAGAGCAGCGAGCCGCTGCGGATCAATGTGCGGCAGCCGGCCAATGCGCCGCCCGGCGAGGCCGACGTGTTCATCACCGGCGAAGTGGACTTCTCGGAGTCGTACGTGCAGGCGCAGGTGCTCTACCGCATCAAGGTCTATCGCGCCGTGCCGACGCGTCAACCGGCCCTGCGCGACCCCGAATTCGGCGGCGCCGAGGTGCTCATCGAGGTGGCCGGGTCGGAGCGCAGTTACGATGCGCTGCTGAACGGCCGCACCTACAACGTCGTCGAACGGGTCTACGCGATTTTTCCGCAGGAGAGCGGCGAGGTCACGATATCGCCGGCGCGTTTCGAGGCGCGCATACTGCGCGACGGCCGCATTACCGGGCGCAAGGTGTTCGAGTCGGAGGCGCAGACGATTCGCGTGCTGCCGATTCCCGGAGCCGCCGGCCGACTTCCCGAACGCCACGTGGCTGCCGGCGAGGGACCTGCAGCTCGTGGACAACTGGTCGCGGCAACCGGACGACCTGAAGGCGGGCGAGCCGATCACCCGGGTCATCACGATCAAGGCGCTCGGCCAGCTGGAAACGCAGATACCGGCGATCGAGCCGCCGACCGTCGACGGTGTCAACGTCTATCCGGACCGCCCCGAACTCAGCCGGGAACTCGAGCCGGGCGGCATTCGCGGCATTCGCAAGGACCAGTACGCGATCATCGGCGTCGAGGCCGGCCGCATGACGTTGCCGCCGCTGCGCCTGCCCTGGTGGGACGTCGAGGCGGGTGAGTGGAAGGTGGCCGAGTTGCCCGAACGCAGCATCAGCATACTGCCGACGCGCGAGGCGCCGGTCGTCGATCCGGCGCCGCCGGTAGCAGCGGCCGAGGAACAAGAGCCGGCACCGGCTGCTTTGTCCGCGGGGTCCGATTTCTGGCGGCTGGCCGCGCAGGTCGCCGGCGCCTTGTGGCTGCTGACGCTCGGCGCCTGGTGGTTGTCGTCACGCCCGCGGCGCGAGCCGCGCGAACCCGCACCGCCGCCGCTGCACAAGCAGCAGGCGAGATACCTGAAGGCCGCGCGCAAGGCGGCGCTCGACGGCGACGGCGCCGGCGTCCGCCAGGCCATGCTCGAGTGGGGCCGCCTGCAGTGGCCGGACGATGCGCCGCGCAGTATCGGCGTGCTGGCCAGCCGCGTGTCGGCGCCGCTGGCGGACGAACTGGCCCGGCTGTCGCGCGCCGCCTACGGCCCGGACGGCGAAGGCTGGGACGGCGACGCGCTCGCGAAATCGCTGCGCTCCTTCGCGGTACTCGACGACAGGGACAAGGACGCGGCACGCGACCCGCTGCCGCCGCTGATGCCGCAGACGTAGGCGCGGTTCTCGACCCGCGATCGCGGGCCCAGGCCCGCTCCTACAGCCGACCAGCACCGCAGGAGCGGTTCTCGAACCGCGATCCGGGCCCGATTACCGTCACCAATGCCCGGTATTCGGCATCGACGCCCACGGTTCCTGCGGCGGCAGCGCGTCGCCTTTCTGCAGCAGTTCGATCGAGATGTTGTCGGGCGAGCGCACGAACGCCATGTGCCCGTCGCGTGGCGGTCGGTTGATCGTGACACCGCCGTCCATGAGTTTCCGGCACAGCGCGTAGATGTCGTCCACGCGGTAGGCGAGGTGACCGAAATTGCGTCCTTCGCCGTACTCCTCGGGGTCCCAGTTATAGGTGAGCTCGACCTGGGCGTCCTCGTCGCCGGGCGCGGCCAGGAAGACGAGCGTGAAGCGCCCCTTTTCGCTCTCTTTCCGCTGCAGCTCCACGAGCCCGAGCTTGTTGCAGTAGAAATCGAGCGACTCGTCGATGTCGCTGACGCGCACCATCGTGTGCAGGTATTTCATGAGGTCATCCCGGTTGCGGTGGTTTGTCGAAACGGACCACAATGGTCGTCCATCGTGGCGCAGCGGGCAACACGTGAACGACATACGCACGATAACTCTCGACCTCGACGACACCCTCTGGGATATCACGCCCGTCATCCGCCGTGCCGAGGCAAAGCTCGCCGAGTGGCTGGGCGCGCGCTACCCGCGCATCGTGGAGATGCACCAGCCGGAAGACATCGTCGAGCTCCGCGCGCAGGTCGTCGTCGAGTTCGAGAACCACGCGCACGACCTGACGTTCATACGCCGCCAGGTGCTCGCACGCATGGGCGTCGCCGCCGGCTACGGTGACGGTTTCGTGGACGAGGCTTTCGCGGTCTTCGACACGGAGCGCAACACGCTGGAACTGTTTCCCGAGGTGAGGCCGGTGCTCGAGTCCCTCGCCCGCCGCTATACGCTGGTGGCCGTTACGAACGGCAACGCGAAGCTCGAACGGATCGGCATCGACCACCTGTTTCGTGCCGTGGTGTCGGCCCGCTCCGCCGGCGCTGCCAAACCCGCGCGGCCGATTTTCGACGCCGCCGTGAGCGCCGGCGGCGCAGCCGCGCACGAGACGCTGCACGTCGGCGACCATCCCGAGTTCGACGTGGAGGGGGCTCGGGCGGCGGGCCTGCGCGCGGTGTGGGTGAACCGCAACGGCCACGAATGGCCGGGCGGCCTGCAGCCACCGGAGCGGACGATTGCCGACCTCCGGGAACTCGACGAACTGCTCGCCGCCGCCAAACCGGCAGAATGAACCGGCCGCTGATTCTCTACGTGCCGGGACTGATGCCGAAGCCCGAAGCCGGCGTGCACAAGGCGGCCCTGCGGCGCTGCCTGCTGGAGGGGCTGCAGCGCCACGATGCCCGAGTGGCCGGGGAACTCGCCGCGGCCGAACGCAGTTTCGACCTGGTCGCCTGGACCTACGACTTCTACCGCGAGCACCGCGACTTCGAACTCGATGCGAAGGCGGTCGAGGCGCTACTCGGCCAGCCGGATGCCAGCGAGCACGATATCCGGGAGGCGTCCTCGCCCGGGAAGCGCCTGCTGCGCTGGTTGTACCGGGTCGGCAACCTGTTCCCGTTCCTGATCCCCCACCTGGCCGACGAGCGCGTGGAGCTGCACCTGCGCGACCTGATGCGTTACGTCCACAACCATAACGACATCGCCGCGCATACCCGGGAAATGCTCAAGATGTCGCTGCGCGCCGCGTGGGAGTCGGGCAGGCCGGTGCTGCTCGCCGCGCACAGCATGGGTTCGGTCATCGCGTACGATGCATTGTGGGAGATGGCCCGCGACGCGCAGGACGAGTTGCGCGTCGACCTGCTGCTCACCATGGGATCGCCCCTCGGCCAGAGCTACCTGCGGCGCCACATCCTCGGGCACGACGCAGAGGGCGCGGCACGTTACCCCGACAACATCCGCCGCTGGGTGAATCTCTCCGCGGTGGGCGACATGACCGCGCTGAATCCCTTCCTGAAAGACGGCTTCGCGGAGATGCTCCTGCTCGGCCTGGTCGAAAGCATCGAGGACATCGAGATATTCAACGCGTTCCGCCACGACGGCGAACTCAACGTGCATGCCGAGTACGGCTACCTCGCGAACAAGGTGACGGCCGCTGTCGTCGCCGACTGGTGGCGACAACAGCGGCAGGTCGGCTAGCCCAGGTTCGGCTTGATGACGATGTCGATGCGGCGGTTCTTCTCGCGGCCGGAAGCGGTCTCGTTGCTCGCCACGGGGCGCGTCTCGCCGTAACCGGTTGCGATCAGGCGATAGCTCGGGATGCGCATCGCATTGATCATGTACTGCTGGACCGATTCGGCGCGATCCTGCGACAGTTTCTGGTTCAGATCGTCACCGCCGTGCGAGTCGGTGTGTCCTTCGATGATCAGTTCGCTGCGCGGGAACACGTCGATCGCCTTTTCAACCTTGGCGAGCAATTCGAAGTTGGCGGGCTTGAGCTGCGCCGAACCGCTGTCGAACGTCAGGCCCACGAGGCGCATGATGATCGTGTTGCCCTCGCGGAAGACGCGCGCCTCGTCCTTGCTGAACATGCCCTCGACCTGTTCGAACTGCTCCTTGATGCGCTCCTGCGCTTCGATGCGCTGGATGAGCGCGGTGCGCTCGGCCGTCGCGCCGCCGAGGCGCTCGTCGAGGACGCGGAGTTCTTCTTCCATGTCGGCCAGCCGCAGCTGGTTATCGGCGCTTTCCTGCTCGAGCGCCTGCTTCTCGTTGCGCAGATTCTCGATGTAGCTGACGAGTTCGGTCGTCAGGCGCTCGGGGCCGTCGTGCATGTCGGGGATGACGTCGGCGGCACCGGCAACCGCGCGGTACTGGTCTTCCCAGAGCAGCACGAGCTGTTCCGGCGACAGGTCCTTGTCGCGGACCTTGAGCACGATCTCCGACAGGTAGATCGCGTGCTTGGCCTCGTAGTTCGCCTGCTGGGCGAGGCTGCGCGGCAGGTCCGTGTCGTAGCGGTTTTCGTTGAGCTCGCGCTCCGCGTCGGCGAGCAACTGCTTCGCCTTGCCGAGCGTGATCGGTGCGTAGCGCCCGACACGGCGGCGGTCGGCTTCGGACAGCAGCTGGCGCGTTTCGCCGAGGTACTGCGCCTTGATCGCCACCAGCTCGGCGTCGCGATACAGCGAGGTGGCCTCGACCTCGGCACGCTTGGCGCTCTTGAGGTTGCCGCCCTCGAGGTAGCGAATCGCGTCGGCGAACTTGTTCTGCGCGTCCTCCCAGAGGTCCGGCGACAGTGTCGGCGCCTGCGCGTTTGCTGCGTCCTGGCGGCTCTTCAGGGCCTGCGCCAGGGCGGTCTTTGCCAGTTGCGCGGCCTTCGCCGCATCCGTGAAGTGGTTGGCGGCCTCGGCCGCATTGCTGCGCACGTAGTCGATGTTGCGGCCGCGCTCCAGCGCCTGCTCCGCATCCTGGTATTCGCGCATGCCGCGCTCATACGTGCGGGGCGCGAGCCATTCGGCATTCGCGGCATCGGCGGCCGCCTTGGCGGCGTCCGCGTCCTTGAAAAAGGTGCTTCTCAGTTCGTTCTGGGCCAAAGCCGATGCGGCTCCGAGCGCCAGGACGCCCAGCAGCAGGGTGCTTTGCCACGTTGGTTTTACGATCATTGAATCGTTCCCCGGTCTGTTCGTGAGGAGAACTGCCCAAGCGAGTGGCAGTTGCAGGTCGATGTTACATATCCCAGCGGCGCAAAACTGTGCAGCGCGTCGCCGATTTTGGCTGATTTTTCCTAGAATTCCAGAATTTTACGCCGATTTTCGCGACTTTGCAGAACGTCGCGCGCCCCGCTGCCTGCGGGCTGCGTGCCGGGGTCCGGCCGTGAACCAGGTCACCGTTTGCGCGCGGCCTTTTGTCACATCGGAATTTTGTGCAGTAGCTCACAGCAGCGGCGGGGCGGCGGGCGTACGCTTTTTCCATGTCCGCAAAGTACTACACGCAGTTCATCCTGACCGACACGCAGTATCGTGACGGCAACGAGTTCAGCGGCGTGGTCGAACTGAGCCAGCCGATGGATCACAGCACGGATACGCGCGACATAGAGGCCGCATTGGCCCGGAATTTCGACCTGCACCGGAGCTCGGTGAAGCTCCTGAGCTGGTCAAGGCTGCATTGACACTTCTGGCGTGCTTTCAGAATCTACGGATTCCCCCTGACTCTCCCGGCTTAGGCCGGGATTTTTTTTGCCGGCCCGATCGATCGCGGTTCGAGAACCGCTCCTACAGTCGCGTGGATCACCTGTAGCGGGCCTGGGCCCGCGAACCGTGGTGGTTCGAGAACCGCTCCTGCGGGCCCGGCGATGCGATCGGCCTTGTAGGAGCGGGCCTGGGCCCGCGAACCGTCGCGCTTCAGGAAGCGCTCCTGCAAGCGCCCTGTGCCGGACTGGCCACGCGGCGCGCAATTTGTGCGAAAATGCGCGTCCGGCATGGGGCCGGCAAGCAGATCCATGAGCGATAGCGACACGAAATTTCGCGGCATTCCGATCGTCGAGAGTGGCCGCAAGTACCGGACCGAAGAGGGTTTTTCGGCGATCAAGAACGGCGTGAAACAGCGCCGTGACGCCGAACCGCTCGTGCACGGACAGAAACCGAAGTGGCTGCGGGCCAAAATGCCGTCGGGCAAGGGCTATTCGAATACCCGGGACATCGTCCACGAGCATCGCCTGAGCACGGTCTGCGAGGAGTCGATGTGCCCCAACATCGGCGAGTGCTGGAATGCCGGCACGGCCACGATCATGGTGCTGGGTTCCGTGTGCACCCGGGCGTGCCGCTTCTGTGCCGTCGACACGGGCAACCCGAAAGGCTGGCTGGATCCGGAGGAGCCCGCCAACACGGGCCGTGCGGTGCAGCTCATGGGCCTCGAGTACGTCGTCATCACCTCGGTGGACCGCGACGACCTGCCGGACGGCGGCGCCTCGCATTACGCCGCTTGCGTGCGCGAGATCAAGCAGCGTAATCCCGGCACTGCCGTGGAAGCGCTGACGCCGGACTTCAACGGCGTGCATGCGCACGTCGAGATCGTCGTCGACTCCGGCCTCGACGTATTCGCGCAGAACGTCGAGACGGTGCGGCGGCTTACCCACCCGGTGCGCGATCCCCGTGCCGGCTACGAACAGACGCTCGACGTATTGCGGCACGCCAAGCGGCATCGCCCGGACGTGCTGACCAAGACCAGCCTGATGCTCGGGCTCGGCGAACGCGACAGCGAGATCATGAAGACCATGGACGACCTGCGCGCGGCGGGCGTCGACATACTGACGCTCGGCCAGTACCTGCGGCCGACCCCGTACCACCTGGCGGTCGAACGCTACGTGACACCGGACGAATTCGCGGCGTATCGCACGGAAGGCCTCGAGCGCGGTTTCGTGGAAGTGGTGGCCGGCCCGATGGTGCGCTCGAGTTACCGCGCGGAGCAGGTCCTGCAGAAGAACAATGTCGGGCTGGCCGTCGGCTGAGCCGGGCAACGGCGAACCAGGGATGAGGTGCTAATGGAGTTTCTGGCCGAGTACGGGTTGTTCCTTCTCAAGGCCATGACGATCGTCGTGGCGATCGTCATCATCATGGCGGCCGGCGCGGCCGCGGGCAGGAAGGCGACGCAGGACCACCTCGAGGTCGAGAACCTCAACGACAAGTACCGCAAGATGGCCGGCGCGCTGCGCGCTGCCGTCATGAAGAAGGGCGAGCGCAAGAAGCAGGCGAAGGAAGACAAGAAACAGAAGAAGGCCGAGGACAAGCAGGCGAGCCGGCCGCGCACCTTCGTGATCGATTTCAAGGGCGACCTCAAGGCCAGTGCGGTGGCATCGCTGCGCCAGGAGGTGAGCGCCATACTGGACGTGGCGATGCCGGAGGACGAGGTCGTCGTGCGGCTCGAGAACCACGGCGGGCTCGTGCACGAACACGGGCTTGCCGCGTCGCAGCTCGCCCGCATCCGCGACCGGGACATTCCGCTCGTGGTCTGCGTCGACAAGGTCGCGGCCAGCGGCGGCTACCTGATGGCGTGCGTCGGCTCGCAGATCTGCGCCGCCCCGTTTGCGATCCTCGGCTCGATCGGCGTGCTGGCGCAGATCCCCAATTTCAATCGCCTGCTCGATAGCCACGGCGTGGATTTCGAGCAGGTAACGGCGGGCAAGTACAAGCGCACCGTCACGATGTTCGGCAAGAACACCGATGCCGACCGCGCCAAGCTCAAGGAAGAGCTCGAAGACGTGCATACCCTGTTCAAGGCGGCGGTCGGCCGCTACCGCGCGGCCCTGGACCTCGAGTCCGTGGCCACGGGCGAGCACTGGTACGGCACGCGCGCACTGGAGCTCGGCCTGGCCGACGAGATCCTGACCAGCGACGAGCTGTTGACGCGGCGGGCTGCCGGGCGTGACCTGTATCGCGTCAGCTACAAGATCAAGCAACCGCTGCAAAAACGCGTGATGTCGAATATTGACGGCGCGCTGGAGAAGGTCGATGCTGCGAGCTGGCGGCGGCGCTTCGAGTCGCGGCTGCCGCGCAGCCCCTGGAACTGAGTCAAGGCCGGTTGGTCAAAGTCGTTACACAGGAGTAACCATGGCCCAGCTAAACCTCAAGTCACTGATTTCACTGGTGGTAGTCGCCGTTGCCGGCGTGGCGTGCTCGTCCTCGCCGACGGGGCGCTCGCAGATGGTGCTCAAGTCCGACCAGGAACTGGCCGTGGAAGCGGCGCGCCAGTTCGCCGAGATGAAGGCGAACATGCCGCTCGAAACCGATCGGGCGAAGATCGACTATATTCACTGCGTCGCGCAGGCCGTCGTGCTCGAGCTGCCGCCCGAGTTTCGTGACCTGGAGTGGGAGATGGCGATCTTCCAGTCGGATTCCGTGAATGCGTTCGCGATGCCCGGCGGCAAGATCGGCGTCATGACGGGGATACTCAAAGCCGCGCAGAACCAGGACCAGCTCGCGGCCGTCATCGGCCACGAAATCGCCCACGTCACCGCGCGCCACGCGAACGAGCGGGCGTCGCGCGGTTCGTTCTCGAACGTGGGCGTGCAGGTCGCCGCGGTACTGCTCGGCGGCGGCAACCAGGGCGCGACCTACACGGCGTACGAGGCGCTGCAGGCGGGTGCCGCGCTCGGCATCATGCTGCCGTTCTCGCGCTCGCAGGAGAGTGAAGCGGACGTCATCGGTCTCGAGTACATGGCGAAGGCGGGCTTCGACCCGCGCGAGAGCGTGCCCCTTTGGCAGAACATGGGCGCGGAGGCCGGCAACGCGCCCGCCGAGTTCCTGTCCACGCACCCCTCCAGCGAAAAGCGTATCGACCAGCTGGTGGGCCAGTTCGGCACCACGCTGAAGCTCTTCAACGAGGCGAAGCAGGCCGGGAAGGCGCCGAACTGCAGCCTGTAGTGCCGTCCGGGCGGGGCTTCAAGGACCACTTCTCCACGCAGTCCGCGGGCTACGCTCGCCACCGCCCGCACTATCCCCGCGAGTTGTTCGCGTTTCTCGCCGGCCTCGGCGGCCGGCACCTCGCATGGGACTGCGCGACCGGCAACGGGCAGGCGGCCATCGCGCTGGCCGGGTATTTCGAGCAAGTCGTCGCGACGGATGCGAGCGCGGCGCAGATCGATGCGGCGACGGCACACCCGCGTGTCACGTACCGCGTCGCCACGGCCGAGGAATCGGGATTGCGGCGAGACTCGGCGAATCTCGTTACCGTCGGCCAGGCATTGCACTGGTTCGACACCGCGCGGTTTTTTGCTGAAGCGGCGCGGGTGCTCGTCGCCGGTGGCTGCGTTGCGGCCTGGTGCTACGAGTTGTGTACCGTCACGCCGGCGTGTGATGCCGTCGTGGACCGCCTGTACACCGACATCACGGGGCCGTTCTGGCCGCCGGAACGGCGCCTGATCGAGGAACGCTACGCCGGCATCGACTTCCCGGGTACCGCGATCGAGGCGCCCGCGTTCGAGATGAGCGCGCAATGGGCGGCCGACGACATGCTCGGGTACCTGCGAACCTGGTCGGCCTGCCAGCGTTACCTGCGCCGGCACGGTGACGACCCGGTCGGGCTGATCGAGGACGACCTGCGCACGGCATGGGGGCCGGACTCCCGAACGGTGCGCTGGCCGCTGACCGTCCGGGTCGCGCGACTTTGAGTTCGTCTCGCTCGCCGATTTCTGCCAAGATAGCGCCTTCGCGATCCGGATCAGGGGCCTTGAACACGCAATTTCCGTCCGCTTGCCGTTGTGTCCTGCTGCTGGCGCCCGCCGCGCTGGCAGGTTGTACCTTTCTCGAAGACCTCTATTCGGGCCCGCCGCGCGATGCGCGGCCGGAACCGGTGCCGCTGGAGGCGCGGCCCGTCGAGGAACCGATCGCGCGCAACTACTTCGTGCTCGAGACCGACATGCAGTCGGTCGTCGGCGCGCCGCAGATCGTCTATACCCATGCCGAGAACACCTTTTCCGATCTCGCCCGGGAATACGGGCTCGGCTACGACGAGCTGGTCGCCGCCAATCCCGACGTCGATCCGTGGCTGCCGGGCGACCGGACCCCGGTGCTGCTACCCACGCAGTACATCGTTCCCGACGTGCCTCGCGAAGGCATCGTGCTCAACATCGCCGCTAAACGGCTCTACTATTTCCCGAAGGTTGCCGAGGGGCATGCACAGACCGTGCTGACGTATCCGATCGGCATCGGCCGCGTCGGCTGGGAGACCCCGGTCGGCACGACGGAAGTCGTGTCGAAGGCGGCCGACCCGCACTGGTTCCCGCCGGCATCGGTGCGCCAGGAACACGCGGCAGCCGGCAACCCGCTGCCCTCGGTGGTGCCGCCGGGACCGGACAATCCGCTCGGCGCATATGTACTCAAACTGGACATGCCCGGCTACCTGATCCACGGCACCAACCAGCCTTACGGTGTGGGCATGCGCGTCAGCCACGGCTGCGTGCGGCTGTACCCGGAGAACATCGAGTTGTTGTACTCGCTGGTCGAAACCGGCGAGACCGTGCGCATCGTCAATGAGCCTTACCTGCTGGGTTGGCACAACGGGGAACTCTATTTCGAGGCGCACGCCCCCCTCGAAGACGACGCGGTCCCGGCCACGGAGCGCCTCGAGGCACTGCTCGCTGAGGCCAGGGAGTCGGCGGGCCTCAGCGACCTGGATGCGGACCACATCCGTTCGCTCGCGAGCGTCGCGACCGGCGTGGTGTCGCTGGTCAGCTATCACGACGCGCACGAGGTGCTGGCGCGGGCCAGCCTGGTGCGCAATACCGTCGAGCCCGATCCCGCTGCACCGACGCTCACCGAGGTCCGTGAACGCATGGACGAAGTGATGGCCGAGCAGCCGGAGCAAGAGGAAAAGGACTTGTGACCGACTGGCTCGATGTGATGCTCGAGGAAATCGCCCGCAAACAACGCGAACAACGCGAAGCCGAAGAAGAACAGAAGCGTCGCGAGCAGCCGCCGGAAGAAGCCGAGGACGATCAGTCGAAGTAGTGCAGGAACTCCGCCGGCAGTCGACCGAAGTCGACGGCAGAGCCCGGCACCTCGGGAAGCGGATTCGAGTTGTACGTATTCCAGAACAGGAGCGACGCGTCTCGATACGGCGGCCGCGAGGCGTCGTCCAGCAGCGCCGCCATCGCCTTGCCCGTGTAAGTCGTCTCCAGGTGCAGGCCCAGCGCATCGCGGGCCGTGGCGACGGCGGCATCCGTGGCCGGGTTGCTGACCGCGTAGCCGTCGCCGAAGTACTCGTGCCGTACCTCGATGCGGGCCCGCCGGTGGATGTCGGCGGGAATGCACGAATCCAGCCGGTTGAGCATCGCGGCAGTCTTCGCCATCAGTCGATCGAGGCGCTCCCGGTTCATGACCGACTCCGGCGTCACCCGCACGGCCTGCACTTCGCTCTTCATGCCGGCGAGCGCGAGCCCGAGAGCGAGGCCGCCGGCCGACCCCATGGTTCCTGCCGCGATGTAGATGCGCGCCGGTGCCCCGATCTCGCCCGCTTCGACCTGGCTGGCAAGCTCCAGGCCCGCGGCGACGTAGCCGACGGTGCCCAGCCAAGACGATCCGCCCAGCGGAATCACGGCGCTGCGGCGCCCCTGCACGTGTTGCCGCATCGTTGTGACGCGCGAACGATAGCTGCCGCCGTAATGGACGATTTCCGCGCCGCATTGCGTGAGCATTCCCAGGGTCCTGGCAACGGCGGGCGATCTGACCTGGTGAGACAGCAGGCAGGTACAGCCGAGTTCGAGGTGCTGGGCATACAATGCGGTGGCCAGTGCGTGATTCGACGACGCGGAACCGAACGTCGCGACACGCTTTGCGCGCTTCTCGATCGCGCGCTGCAGGAGGTACTCGAGCTTGCGAAGCTTGTTGCCGCCGTAGTACGAGCTCGTCAGGTTGTCGTACTTGATGCCGATGTCGCGGCTGCCGGCCGTCGTCGGGATGCTGCCGGTGCCCGTCGGTGTGGGCAGGTTTGCGAGCGCCACCTTGCGCAGCTTGCCCGACAATGCGGGATAGGCGTTGACGAGATAGTCGGTCATGGTGTCGCTGCCATATTGGCAATGCGCGACGGCATAAGCAAACGGAATTGATCAGCGCGAGCGGTACACGGTCTTGCCGCCCACGAACGTCATTGCGACCTCGACATCCTTGATTCGTCGCGGGTCCATCGTCAACAGGTCGTCTGAAAGTACGACGAAGTCCGCCAGCTTGCCGACCGTGATTGAGCCCTTTACTTGTTCCTCGTAGCCGGCATACGCCGTGTTCAGCGTGTAGGCTCGAATCGCTTCCTCGATCGTCAGGCGTTCCTTCGGAAACCAGCCGCCCTCGGGCTGCCCGGATAGCGTCATGCGCGTTACCGCGGCATACAGGCCGAGCAGCGGATTCAGGTAATAGCGCGACGCATTCGTGCCCGGTGAGTCCGAGCCGAAGCTGACAATCGCGCCCGCATCCCACAGCCGACGAAACGCGTAGGCTCCACGCGAGCGATCGTGGCCGATACGCTCTTCCATCCAGCGCATGTCGTCCGATGTGTGAAACGGCTGCACCTCGGCGACGATGCCAAGCCTGCCGGCTCGCTCAATGTCCCGATCGGTCATCACCTGTGCATGCACGAGCCGAAAGCGCCGGTCACGTGGCCCGTTTTCCTGGATGACCCGCTCCAGCATGTCCAGGAGGTAGCCGTTCGCTTCATCGCCGATGGCGTGCACCGTTAGCTGTATGCCGCTGGCATCGGCTGCGAGCGCCAGGCGCTCGAGGTTGCTCTGCATATCCTCTGGATTGTATGGGCTGCGCTGGAACGGGAACATGATGTCGCGCCAGATGCCGCGACTCGCGGGGTCGTGCGTGTACGGCTCGTAGAAGCGTGCCGAACTGTTGCCCATGATGCCGTCTATCCAGGCCTTGACCGCGCCAAAACGGATCCAGTCGTCGCCGAAGCCCACCTTGATACCGAGTTCGGCCATGGCCTCCCAGCGATCGAGCGGCGGGCGGACGCGTACCCGTGCCGTCATCTCTCCCGCGTCGCGCAGTTCGCGATAAATGTCGACATACAGCGGATCGGAGGTAATGTCGCAGTAGCTCGTTATGCCGACGCTCGCCATCTTTCGCCAGGCTTCGCGGGTCTCGGCGATGCGCTGCTCACGCGACGGTTGCGGAATCAGCGCGTCGAACAGCGCCCGCACGTTGTCGCGGACCAGTACGGTCGACTCGACGTCTGCGACGATCGGGTTGAAAAGCGCGCCCGTTGGCTCGCCGTCTTTGTCCCGTCCGACCAGGATGCCATCTGGATCCGGCGTGCCCTTGCGGATACCGGCGAGTTCGAGGGCGACACCGTTCGCGAGATAGACTTTGCGATCGAAGCGCCGCACCAGGACCGGGCGGTCTGCCGTAAAGCCGTCGATCATCGCCCGGTCTGGCAGGAAGAGGCTGCCGTAGCCATCGTTGCTGCTGACTTGACGAGCCGCGGCTGCGACGTCGCCTTCCGCCCAGGTCTCGTACGCCGACCAGTCGCCGCCGGTGATCCAGGTGCCCGGCGCATAACGCGCATCGACGGCGCGGATGCGCTCGACGAAGCCGGCTTCGTCGGCCACATCGAGAAGATTGAGCCCGTACAACAGCTGCCCGGTCGACTCGAAGTGCACGTGATTGTCATAGAAACCCGGGGTTACGAACGCACCCTCGAGGTCGATGACCTCGGTCGCAGGCCCGATGTGCCGCTCCACGCCGGCATCGGAGCCGACGTAGATAAAACGCCCGTCCAGTACCGCCAATGCCTCTGCGCGCGGATTGTCGTCATCGACGGTCCAAAGCTTGCCGTTTCTGGCCACCAGGTCCGCGTGTTGTGCCCATGCCGCCGGTACCGCAGCGCATAAGACCATCGCCAGCAGCCTGACGATCAGGCTTCGCACCCTCATGTTCCGCTACTCCACATGCTGCTGGTCCTTTTTCTCGACATCCAGGCAGGGAAACGCCCATGTCCTTGCGTTGCGCGACCGTTCGGAATCCGGCCATGGCCGTCATCCTACCGCAGATCGCCCGGGCGGCGGGAAACGGCCAGGTGCCCCTCCCGGAGTGCGAAAGACCAGGGCACCGAACATCCCCTTGCCGTAGTCGACACGTTTCAGGGAGAGTTACGTATCCGCAGCGCACGATAGATGCCGTACAGGCTGATCGCCAGCCAGAACGACTCGATCGTAAACGCGCTCAGGTTGAATTCGTAAGACAACGAATAAATGATTCCCAGTGCGCCGAGGCCGTTGATCACTGAGAAAGACAGCGACTGCGAATCGAGGCGGCCAATCTGCAGCAGGAAATAGGCAACGACGATCAACGCGGCGCCGAGCATTCCGATGCCGTCTGCCAGCAAATAGTCCAGGTCTCTCGAGCTGCCCATACGTTGTCCTCACCGACGCACGCTTCTTCGCGCCGAATACCGCCGGCGAATGCATTTGCGCGCGAAGTTGCTCTTGGGGTTCAAAAGATGAAATTCATGATACCCCGAATCCCGCCGCTCGAACGTCCGTCTCGCAAGCCAAAGCGAAGTGTCGTTGCCCGCTATCGTTTGCGGCACCAGCCTTGTTCAGGGTGTTGGCAGGCCCTAGAATGCGGGCACGGAAATCTGACCCACGGAGACCAGGTTTGTCAGATGCGGTCGATCGTGGCATCACGGTCACAGAGATTGCGGCGATGGGCCAGACCATCGACGCAGCGCCCGAGACCACGGCGGCCTTTGTCGGGCGTGCGCTTCGCGGCCCTCTGAATACCCCGGTTCTCGTTCATGCATTCGGTGACTTCCGTCGCCGCTTCGGTGACGTCTGGTCGCGCTCGAGTCTCGGTCCTGCAGTGAAGCAGTTCTTCGACCATGGTGGCCGCAATCTGTACGTCGTGCGCGTCGCAAACAACGCCCGCGGTGCCATGCTCTGCATACCGGCCAGCGGTTCCGCGCTCGTGCTGCGTGCGCTGGATCCCGGTTCCACCGAATGCGTGCGTGCCGCCGTCGACTACGACCGCATCCCGCCCGGCAATGACGAGCTCTTCAACCTGACGTTGCAGCGCGTGGATCCGGATTCGGGCCTGGTCATCGAACAGGAGATGTATCGCAAGCTGAGTTACCGCGAGGAAGCCGACAGCTTCGTCGCGGACGTGTTGCTGCGGTCGTCGCTGGCGCGCGTGCAGGCACCCTATCCGACGCACAGGCCCGAAGCGACCGCACCCAGGCGGTTGCAGACCGGCGCCGCCTGGGTCGGCCATGCCCAGGACGGCAGCGACGGGCAGGAGCTCTCCGACTACGATCTCGTCGGCTCGCGCAAGGACGGGCGCGGGATATTCGCGCTCGACCAGGTCGACCAGTTCGATATCCTGTATCTGCCACCGCCCGGCAAGGGCATCGACGTGGGGCCCACGGCCGTACTCGCGGCCGAGCGCTACTGTCGCAGTCGCGGGGCGATGCTCATCGTCGACCCGGGCGCGGCGTCCGCATCGGCCGACGACATGCTGCGGGAAGTCCGCGAGCGCGGCTTCGCCAGCCCGAACATGATGGGCTATTTCCCGCGCCTCGCGGCGCGCAAAGACGAAGACGCGGTGCCGCGTGCCGCCGGCGGAGCCATTGCCGGGCTGCTCTGCCGGCAGGATCGGCAATTCGGGCCCTGGACGCCGCTCGACGAGTCCGGCATCGGGCTGAGCCGCGATTTCATACCGGCGGTACCGGTCGACGACGAGGACGCGCAGCACCTCGTTCGAGAGGGCATCAACGTCATCCTGCCGGGCCCCGCGGGCCGGGCGCGGGTGACGGGGTCGACGACCATGGCGCGCGGCAGCGAGCCGCAGCGCCCGCTGGCGAACCTGGCCGTGCGCCGCCTGTGCCTGCGCATCGTCAACTCGATCGAGCGGGCGACGCGCTGGGCCGTGTTCTCACCGCTGGACCAGGACCTCGGGCGGCGTATCCGGAGCCAGGTCTTTGCGTATCTGAGTGCGCTCGTCGACATGGGCGCATTCGCCAGCGACCGTATCGACGTGCAGTGCGACGCAGGGCTGTGGGGCAAGCCCGCGGGGACCGCGCACGGCATCTCGATCCTGATCTCGTTTCAGCCGCAGGGCTGCAGCCAGCCGATCGCGCTTACCCTGCACCAGTCGACGCGCGGCTTCCGCGTCGCGAGCACGGCCTTTGGCCCGGTTAACCGGGGCCGCGCCTGAAAGGGCTCACGCCGCAGGAACCAGGGTTCCTATTGGCCGCTTTTTGCGGCAGTGTGACGCGTAATGAAGCTGGATAAGTTCATCCGTATCGTCCTCGGGCTGCTGATCGTCGTGGCGTTCCTCGTCGCGATCGGGGCGCTCCTGTTTTTCACGCAGACGGCGCTGAACGTCTGGGACCGGCTTCTCGAAGGTCCGCGGCTGCTGCGCTGGGGCTACGTGGGCGGCATGATCGGGCTGGTCGCGCTGGCGATCTACCTCATCTGGCTGTTGCTCATACGCCGCAAGCCGGCAACGAAGAAGAAGGCAGCCGCGAGCGAGCCGCTGACGCGCGCGGAGATCGAGGCGCGACTGCGCGATGCCGATGCGGCCGGCGTCGACGTCAGCGAAGCGCAGCGCGAGCTGCAGGAACTCGCTGCGCGGCAGAAAACGGGCGTCATCCACCTGTGCTTCTTCGGCGAGATCAGCACCGGCAAGAGTTCCCTGATCAGGGCGCTGGTGCCCGAGGCGGACGTCGAGGTCGACGTCGTTGGCGGCTCGACCGGCGACGTGCGGCATTACCGCTGGCAAAGCGGTGCGGGGAGCGAAATCCTGCTCACCGATGTGCCGGGCACCGGCGGGCACGAAGAGGGACTCGACGACATGGCGCTCGAGGAAGCGCAGCGCGCCCACGTCGTGCTGTTCGTCTGCGACGGCGACCTCACGCGCGCCGAGAGCCAGGCGGTCGAGCACCTGCTGCGGCTCGACAAGCCGCTGGTGCTCGTCATGAACAAGGCCGACCGCTACAGCGTCGAGGAGCAGGCTGCGATCATGCAGAAGCTGATGCAGCGCGTCGACGACATGGGCGGTTCGCTGGAGCGCGACAGGGTGGTGGCCGTGTCGGCCGGCGGCGAGATGGACGTCGTGCAGCGCGGCGCAGGCGGCGTGGAGAGCGTGCTGCGCCGCAAGCGAGCCGCGGATATCGGCGTGCTCGTGGTTGCCATCAACCGCATGCTGCAGGATGAGGTGCAACCCCTCGATGCGCGCCGCGACCGTGCCGTGTTCCGGCTGGCGGCAGAGAAGCTGGCCGAAGCGGAAGACCGCTACCGGGCGCAGCGCGCCGAGCAGATCATCCGCAGCTCGACGCGCAAGGCCGTGCTCGGCTCGCTCGCGGCGATCAGCCCCGGAACCGACGTCATCATCCAGGGCTATATCGGTACCCGGATGACGAAGGAGCTGTGTAACCTGTACGGCGCGGCGCCCAGGGACCTCGACGTCGAGGAGTTCCTCGACCTGAGCCAGAGCAGGGTCGGCAAGACCCTGCCGCTGACTCTCGCCGTCGCCGGCAACGGTCTCAAGGCATTCCCCGGTGCCGGCACGGTCGCGGGCGGGCTCGTCCACGCGGTTGCCTACGGGCTCATCTTCGATGCGCTCGGGCGCAGCCTGGTGCTGACGCTCGAACGGCACGGCCGGCTCGTGCCCGAGCAGGCCGCGAAGGAATTCGAGGAAGGAATCAGTGAACATATTGAAGCGGGCGTTCGACGCGTTGCCAGGCTGGCCCTGGAAGAAAAAACGGACGCCGGCTGACGAGGGCGGTGGCGACGACCACCTCAACCTCGCCCGCGAGAGTCTGCGCGAGCTGATCAACGACAGGCGCCTGCCGCCGGGCGTGCGCGAGTCGCTGGCGCACGATTACGATGCCGTGCAGTCCATGCTCGACAAGCTCGAGCACGGCCATATCCACCTGGCCGCTTTCGGGCGCGTGAGCACCGGCAAGTCGTCGTTACTGAACGCCCTGATCGGCGAGGACCGCTTCGCCGTCAGCCCGTTGCATGGCGAGACCCGACAGTCTTCCATGCAGGCGTGGCGCGAGGAAGAAGCGGGCGGCGTGTACCTCATCGATACGCCCGGGCTGGACGAGGCGGGCGGTGAGGAGCGCGAGGCACTGGCGAAGGAAGTGGCCGGGCGCGCGGACCTCGTGCTGTTCGTCGTCGACGGCGACATCACGGAAACCGAACTCGACTCGCTGCGGACCCTGCTCACGCGCGGCCGCCCGGTCATCGTCGTGCTGAACAAGAGCGACCTGTTCACGAACGACGAGCAGCAGCAACTGCTGGCGGCGCTGCGGCGTCGCGCGGCCGGCCTGATCGACCCGTCCCACATCATCGCGGCCGCCGCGCAGCCGCGTCCGCAGACCGTCGTCGAAGTCGACGCACGCGGCACCGAAGTGACGACACAGCGCGTGCGGCCGCCGGACGTCGAGGAGCTGCGGGTACTGCTGTGGGACATCCTCGAGGCCGAGGGCAAGACGCTCGCGGCGCTGAACGCGAGCCTGTTTGCCGCGGACCTGAGCGACCAGGTGGGGCGACGCATCCTGGCTGCCCGCCGCGAAATCGGTGACAGGCTCGTGCGCACCTACTGCGTCGGCAAGGGCATAGCGGTCGCGTTCAACCCGGTGCCGGTGGCGGACCTGTTCGCGGCGGCCTTCATCGACGTCGGCATGGTCGTGCACCTGTCACGCGTCTACGGCCTGCCGCTCAGCAAGCGGGAGGCGGGCTCGCTCGTCGCGGTCATCGTTGCCGAGTCGGCTGCACTGATGGGCACGGTCTGGGCGCTGCATTTCGTGTCCAGCGCGCTCAAAGTCGGGACGCTCGGGCTGTCCACGGTGCTGACGGCGGGCGCCCAGGGTGCGATCGCGTACTACAGTACGTACCTGGTCGGGCGCATCGCCGCGGAATACCTGGCGAAGGGCAAGTCGTGGGGCGAGGGCGGACCGAAGAAAGTGGTACAACGCATTCTCGACGACCTCGATCGCGAGACGGTGCTGCGGGATGCACGGCGCGAGATTCGCGCACGGCTCAAGCTCGGGTGAGGCCGTTCGCGTGGACAGGCAGGCACGGCTCGCGCGCATCTACGAGACCATCCGGGACATCCCGCGCGGCTGCGTGGCGAGCTACGGGCAGGTCGCGGAGATCGCGGGCATCCCGCGCGGCGCGCGCCAGGTCGGCTGGGCGCTCAAGCACCTGCCGCGAGGCGAGGACGTGCCCTGGCACCGGGTCATCACCGCATCAGGTAAAATCGCGTTCGAAGCCGGCAGTGCGCGGTTCGAGAAGCAGAAGAAGCTGCTCGTGCAGGAAGACGTGGCCGTCGTCGCGGGCCGCGTCGACATGCGCAGGCATCGCTGGGAGCCACAGCTCGACGAACTGCTGTGGAAGCCGGGCTCGGCTTGGGACGAGCGTTGAAACGGGGAGGCAAACACAGTGACGACAGTGATCTTTTCGCACGGCCAGGAGAGCGGGCCCTGGGGCACCAAGATCAAGGCGATGGCCGAAATGGTGGAGGAGCTCGGCTGCCGTGCAGAGAGCATCGATTACCAGGGCATCGCGGACCCGACGGCGCGCGTCGAAAAGCTGGTTGCCGAATGCGCCGGCGTCGAGGACACGCTCATCCTCGTCGGCTCCAGCATGGGCGGGCACGTCGCTACCGCGGCGGCGGAGCGCGTCGCTGCGGCGGGCCTGTTCGTCCTGGCGCCGGCCTACTACATGGCGGGCTACGAGGACCTGACGCCCCCGGCGCCCGGGATACCCACCTGTATCGTGCACGGCTGGCGTGACGACGTCGTGCCTGCCGACAACAGTATTCGCTTCGCCCGGGACGGCAGGGCGGAACTGCACCTGATCGACGGCGACCACCGGCTGACCGACAACGTCGTGGAAATCTGCGCCTACCTCAAGCGCTTCATCCGCAGGCTGGAGGCCGGCAACGGCTAGCGCATTTTCAGCCGAAATCAAGGCTTTGCAGGCATGGCCTTTTCTGTAGACTGACTCGCCATGAACATCGGGGGAATCCTTCTGCGGCCGCTTTACTGGCTGGCCGGCAAGATTTTCGCTATCTGGGCGCGGCCCGCGATCCAGCCGGAGACGCCGGCGGAACTGCTGCGCGACCCGGATGCGGCGGTCTGCTACGTGCTGGAGACCGGCGGTCTTGCCGACATGCTGGCCCTCGAGCGCGCCTGCAAGATGCACGGCATGCCGTCCCCCAGCGAGTCGTTCGGGTGCTGCGGCACGCGCGAAGCGCGCCGCGTTGTCGTCATGCGGCGCATGGAGGGCTTCTTCTTCCGACGGCCGTCGACAAAAGGTTCCGCCCGGCTGCGGCGCCTGGTCGCGGCGGCCGACGCGAAGCAGCAGGAACTGTTGCTGGTGCCCGTGGCGATCTACTGGGGCCGCTCGCCGCAACGAGAACACTCGCTGTTCAAGCTGCTGTTTGCCGAGAACTGGGACGTGGCCGGCAGGCTACGCAAGTTCTTCTCGACCCTGCTTCTCGGCCGCAACACGCTGCTGCGGTTCAGTGAGCCGCTGCCGCTGAGTTCCATCGTTGCCGAGGACCTCGATGCGGAGGTGGCGTTTCGCAAGGTCTCGCGGGTCCTGCGCGTGCACTTCCGCCAGCGGCGTACCGCGACCGTCGGCCCCGACCTCTCGACTCGCCGCACGCTCGTCAACCAGGTGCTGAGGACGCCGGGGGTACGCAAGGCGATCGCCGGCGAAGGCGGCCGGGACCCTGCCGCACTCGAAAAGGCGCGCAGGGATGCGCGCCGCTACGCATACGAAATCGCGGCCGATATCTCGTACCCGACGATTCGCGTGCTGGAGCGCCTGTTGCGCTGGTTGTGGACCACTATCTATGACGGCATCGAAATCGCGCACACGGACCGGTTGCACGACGTCGCCAAGGACAAGGAAGTCATCTATGTTCCCTGCCATCGCAGCCACTTCGACTACCTGTTGCTCGGCTACATCCTCTACGAGGAGGGCCTGCAGACCCCGCATATTGCGGCCGGCATCAATCTCAACATGCCGGTCGTCGGCCCGATACTGCGGCGTGGCGGCGCGTTCTTCCTGCGGCGCAGCTTCAAGGGCAACCGGCTGTACGCGGCCGTGTTCGACGCCTACCTCGACCAGATCCTGCAGCGCGGCTATTCCGTCGAGTACTTCGTGGAGGGCACGCGCAGCCGCACGGGACGGCTGCTGGCGCCCCGCGGCGGCATGCTGGTCATGACCGTGCACTCCTACATCAAGAACCCGAAGCGCCCGATCGTTTTCGTGCCGGTCTATTTCGGTTACGAGAAGCTCATCGAGGGCGACTCCTTCATCAGCGAACTGAGCGGTTCCGCGAAAAAGAAGGAATCGCTGTTCGGCCTGATCCGTTCGATCAAGTCGCTGCGTGAGAACTTCGGCAAGGTCTACGTCAATATCGCGGAACCCATCGAGCTCGATGCGGTGCTCGACGACCGGAAGCCGGCCTGGCGTGATTCGGTCCCGGAGGATGGCGAGCGGCCGGCATGGCTCAGCGGCGTGGTCGACGAACTCGGCATCGACATCATGAGCAACGTCAATTCGGCCGCCGCGGTAACCCCGATCAGCCTGCTTGCCAGCGTGCTGCTCGCGACACCCAAGCAGAAGATCGGGGCCGAGGAGCTGAAACGGCAACTCGAGCTGTATCTCCTGCTATTGCAGAAATTCCGCTACTCCGGGTCGGTAACGCTGCCGGACTGGTCTCCGGAGAAGATCCTCCGGCACGGCCAGGACCTGGACGTCATCAGCCGCACCTCGCACCCGATGGGCGACATCATTCACATGACCGAGCACACGGCGGTGCTCATGACCTATTTCCGCAACAACATCCTGCACCTGTTCGCCGTACCCGCGGCCGTGGCCTGCTGCTTCATCCAGGGCCGCGAACTGGAGCATGCAGAGTTGCAGCGCCTCATCCGCCTGATCTACCCGTTCATGCGCAAGGAGCTGTGCCTGAAGTGGGACTATGCGGACATCGACGACGTGACCACGCAGGCCATCGAGGCCTTGCTGCAGCTGGGGATCCTCACCCGCGGCAGCAACAAGAAGATGCTGATCCGACCCCGCGCCGGCTCGGCCAAGGCCTATCAGCTGTTGATGCTGGGGCAGTCGATGGTGCCGATGCTGCAGCGGTTCTATCTCGTGGTCGCGATACTCGTGCACCACGGCTCCGGCAAGCTCAGCCGGGGAGAACTGGAATCGCTCTGCGAGCGCAGCGCCGAGCGACTGTCGATGATCTACGGGCTGCACTCGCCGGACTTTTTCAGCAAGAGCCTGTTTCACGATTTCATCAAGAAGCTGCAGGACCTGGACGTGGTGCGCCGCAATGCCGGCGGCAAGCTCGAGTTCGACGACAGCATCACCAGTATCGGCGCGGATGCACGGCTGGTTCTCGGCGAGGAGATCCGCCACAGTATCCTGTCGCTCACCTTCGAAAGCACCGAGGCCGACGTATGAAGGTCGCATCGTTTTACCGCTTCCTCGATTTGCCCGAGGTGGAATCGTTCCGGGACGACCTGCAGGCGCACTGCGACCGGCTGGGCGTACTGGGGACCATCCTGGTTGCGGACGAGGGTTTCAACGGCACGATCTGCGGGTCGGAAGCGGCGATCCTCGCGGTCTTCGACTGGCTCCGCGAGCGCCTGGCGCTGGTTGCGCCGATCGAGGCACGCTGGACCGACGCGCGCGAGGCGCCGTTCCGGCGCATGCGCGTGCGGGTCAAGCAGGAGATCGTCACGCTCGGGCGGCCGGACATACTGCCGCACAGGAAGACCGGGACGTACGTGCCGCCCAGGGAGTGGAACTCGCTCATCGAGAATCCCGACGTGCTCGTCATCGACACCCGCAATCACTACGAAGTGGAAGTGGGCAGCTTCCCGCGCTCAATCGACCCCGGCACCGACAGCTTCCGGCAGTTTCCGGCGTTCGCCAGGCAACTCGCGGAGACGTCGAGAGACCGGCCGCTCGCCATGTTCTGCACCGGCGGCATTCGCTGCGAAAAGGCGACGGCGCTGATGCTCGAACTGGGATTCGACGAGGTGTATCACCTGCAGGGCGGCATACTCCGATACCTGCAGGAAATGCCCGATGCGGACAACCGCTGGCAGGGCGAGTGTTTCGTGTTCGATACGCGCGTGGCGGTCGACAAGGACCTCGCCGAGGGCGGCTACGTGCAGTGCCATGCCTGCAGGCGGCCGCTGTCGACCGAGGATGTCGAGTCGACGGATTACCGCGAGGGAGTATCGTGCCCGCACTGCGTCGACGAGATCGACGCGGATCGTGCCACCCGGCTCGAGGAACGCCGCCGGCAGGTCGCGCTCGCGGCGCAGCGCGGCGAGAAGCACATCGGCCAGAAACTGTAGGAGCGGGCCTGGGCCCGCGAATCTTTCGTTCGCGGTTCGAGAACCGCTCCTACAGGGACGCTATCGAAGGTCTGTAGGAGCGGGGCCTGGGCCCGCGATCGATGTCGGCCTCGCGCCATTCGCGGTTCGAGAACCGCTCCTACAGGGACGCTATCGAAGGTCGGTAGGAGCGGGCCTGGGCCCGCGATCGATGTCGGCCTCGCGCCACTCGCGGTTCGGGAACCGCTCCTGCAGGCGCGGCCGGCTCAGGCGTCCAGGTCGGGGATGAGCTCGCTTTCCAGCGCCGCGATCATGTCCTTGAGCAACAGTTTGCGCTTCTTGAGGCGGCGAATGCGCAGCTGGTCGACCATCGGGTCGTGCTGCAGGCGATCGATCAGGTAATCCAGATCCCTGTGGTCGACCCGCAACTCACGCAGGCGCTCGAGTTGCTTGAAGCATTCGGTATCGACTTTTTCGGACATGCAGGCCGTGTGCGGTGTTTTTGATCGTTCAATTATTATAGTAGTAGACCATTACAGGCATGCTACTCGCCGTCGGGGAGCAGCGCCAGCCAGTCGTGATCGGTGGCACCGATGACCATGAAGTAGGGATTCAAGATATCCTCTTTCTGGTTATATTTCATAGGTTTACCGTCAAGAGTCACAACCGAGCCGCCGGCCTGCTCGACCACCGCCTGCGCTGCGGCGGTGTCCCATTCCGAGGTCGGCCCGAGCCGCGGGTAGACGTCCGCGCCGCCTTCCGCCACGACGCAGAACTTGAGCGAGCTGCCCATCGGCACGAGCTCGCAGTCGCCGAGCTTTTCGATGAATGCGTCGAGGCTCGAGCCGCGGTGGGAGCGGCTGCCGACCACCCGCACCGGCTGCGCGCTGTTGCCGGCCACGCGTATCGGTCGCGGCGACTCGCCGTCCGCGCGCAGCTCCGCTCCGTGTCCCTCGCAGCCGACGTAGGTTTTCTGCAGCACGGGTACGTGAACTACACCGAGTACCGGCCGGCCGTCATTGACGAGGGCGATATTCACGGTGAATTCGCCATTCCTGTTGACGAACTCCCGGGTCCCGTCGAGCGGATCGATCAGCCAGTAGGTCGGCCAGCGGCCACGCTTCTCGAACGGCGGCAGTCCCCCTTCCTCGGATATCACGGGCACGTCCGGGGTCAGCTCGGCCAGTCCGGCGACGATGCGCCGGTGAGCGGCGAGATCCGCCTGCGTCAGTGGCGATTCATCGTCCTTGCTTTGAACGTCGAAGTCGCTGGCGTAGACTTCGAGAATCGCATCGCCGGCTTGCCGCGCAAGGTCGACGATCGGCTCGATGAATTCCGCGTAATTCATGCCTGCATCCTTAAATCTCTGACGGGCGCGCAGTATACGGTGAACAACGATCCCAAGACCATGCTGACGCAGTGCGAGACGCTGATGCTCGACATGGACGGTACCGTGCTCGATCTCGCGTACGACAATTATGTCTGGAAGCAGTTGGTACCGGAGCACTATGCGAAGGCGACGGGCATCAGCATCGACGACGCACGCAGCGCGCTGTTCGCCAAGTACCGCGCAATCCAGGGCGATATCCAGTGGTATTGCCTCGATCACTGGAGCGAGCGCCTGGGCCTCGACGTCCTCGAGTTGCATCGCGGCGTCAACCACCGCATAGGCTACCTGCCGGGTGCAAAGCGATTCCTGCAGGCATTACGTGAACACCACGTGCGCGTGTTGCTGGTTACGAACTCCCATCCCGATACCCTGGCGCTCAAGGACGAAGTCACGGGGCTGGTGGAGTATTTCGATGCGATCTACTCCTCGCACCAGTTCGGTTACGCCAAGGAGCGGCAGGAGTTCTGGCATGCGCTGCGCGAGGAAGAGAATTTCCGCAGCGAAGCGACGCTGTTCGTGGACGACAACCAGGTGGTGCTGGAAAGCGCCGAGACCTACGGTATCGGCATGCTGCTCGAGATCAGCCATCCGGATACGTCGGAACCCGTGCGGGAGACATCGGCCTACACCGGGGTCATGGGTGTGGCCGACCTGCTGCGCTGATCCCGGTCGCGGCTCGAGAGCCGCTCCTACAGCTGCACGACCGAGCTTCTGTAGGAGCGGGCCTGGGCCCGCGATCGATGTCGGCCTCGAAGCGGTCGCGGTTCCAGAACCGCTCCTACAGCTGCGGGCCCGGGCCCGCGAATCCGCCAGGTCGCGAATCGGGAACCGCTGCTACGATTTCTTCGGCGGCCGGCCGCGGCGGGCGGGGCCCTTCTTGCTGCCGCGCTTGCTGCCCTTGCGGCTCCTGTCCCGCGACGAAAATTTCGGCTTGACCAGCTCCGGCAGCAGGGCCACGTCGTAATTGGCCACCGGGATCTTGTGGCCGATGTAGTTCTCGATATCCGGGAGAGAGACCGCGTAGGTCTCGCAGCCGAAACTGATCGCGTCGCCGGCCGCGCCTGCGCGAGCAGTGCGCCCGATCCGATGCACGTAGTCTTCGGCGTCCTGGGGCAGGTCGTAGTTGATGACGTACTGGACGTCGGGGATGTGCAGGCCGCGGGAGGCAACGTCGGTGCCGATCAGGACCGGCAGGTCGCCGCTCTGGAAGTCCATCAGCATGCGCAGGCGTTTCTTCTGTGGCACGTCCCCGGAGATGGCCTGGGCGTCGATGCCGTTTGCCTGCAGGTAGGCCTGCACGCGCTCCGCTTCCCGCTTCATGTTGACGAATACCATGATGCGGCCCGCGCCCATCTCGCGAATCAGGCCGACCAGGAGCCGCATTTTCTCCTCGTTCGAGGGGAAGAAAATGGCCTGCCGTACCTTGTCCGCGGTGACCTTGTCCGGCTCGATGCGGATCAACTCGGGCTCGTTCATGTGCTCGTAAGCGAGTTCCATCACGTTGTGCGACAGGGTTGCCGAGAACAGCATGTTGAGCCGCATTTCGGGTGACGGCAGGCGCCTCAGCAGGTAGCGGATGTCCTTGATGAAGCCCATGTCGAACATTCGATCGGCCTCGTCGAGCACGGCCACCTCGACCTGGTCGAGCTTGAAAACGCCCTGCTTGTAGTAGTCGATGATGCGGCCCGGCGTGCCGATGAGGACGTCGATCCCGTCCTCGATCGTGCGGCGCTGTTTTTCATAATCTGTTCCGCCGAACGCGAGACCCACCTTGAAAGGCGTGTGGCTGCCGAGCAATTCGGCGTCCTTCGCGATCTGCACGGCGAGCTCGCGGGTTGGCGCCAGCATGAATGCGCGCGGTTGTTTCCTCCCTTCCTGCGCCGGTGTCGACGCAAGCAGGCGCTGGTAGGCCGCAATCAGGAACGCGGCCGTCTTGCCGGTTCCCGTCTGGGCCTGGCCGGCGACGTCGTGCCCCTTGAGGGCTATCGGCAGGGTGCTGGCCTGGATCGGCGTGCAGAATTCGAAGCCGGCATCGCGGATGCCCGCCTGTATCTGTTCGTGGATGTCGAGTGCGTCGAACCTGAGGTCGCTCAGATGGTTTTGGCTCATAGGATTGTTGCCGCAAAATGTGCGTGAAAAGCTTGCAAAATGGCTCGCGAAGCGTTCAAATTAGCTAAATAAGACGCGACAATCGTCGCTCCCGCCGTATTCGTAATCATCAATTCCAGATAGAAGCCGGAATTAGTCGGCGTTAAAGCGCGATAGTTTGCCTGATGTTGCGGGCAGCGTCATCCACTTTCCAGCGTTCGTTTTTCGGGGGACCTGATAACGAGCGTGCCGAAATCAAATGGTTTTAATCTTCATTGCGGAGGAAGTAGCCGGTGAGCGACAACATTGTGCACACCAATGACGGTAGTTTTGACAAGGACGTCTTGCAGTCGGAAAAGCCGGTACTGCTCGACTTCTGGGCGGAATGGTGCGGCCCCTGCAAGATGATCGCGCCGCTGCTGGACGCAGCCGCCGCCGAATACGCCGACAGGCTTTCGATCGTAAAGCTCAATATTGACGAGAATCCGAATACGCCCCAGAAATTCGGCATCCGCAGCATTCCGACCCTGATGTTATTCAAGGACGGTGCGGTTGCCGCACAGAAACTGGGTGCGATGTCGAGATCTCAATTAACGGAATTCCTGGACAGTAATCTGTGAGAGGGTACTTGGGTAACTCAACGAAGAGCCGGCCAAAACAATCCGGCAGCAAAAGCAAGGGCAGCCCCAACCGGCGCCGCCGCAGCAGGCGTCCGCCACAGTCGGAGTATCCCGACGACGACGGCAGCCTCGAGGTAATTCCGCCCGAGGAACTCGAGCAGAGCAAGGACACGATGAACCTGTCCGAGCTCAAGACGCGTCCTGCAGCGGAACTGGTCGAACTCGGCGAGTCGCTCGGCCTCGAGGGCCTGGCGCGTTCACGCAAGCAGGACATCATTTTTTCGATCCTGAAGGCGCACGCAGACCAGGGCGAACACATCTACGGTGAGGGTGTCCTCGAGATACTGCAGGACGGCTTCGGCTTCCTGCGCTCGGCTGACAGCTCGTACCTGGCGGGACCCGACGACATCTATGTCAGCCCCAGCCAGATTCGCCGCTTCGCGCTGCGAACGGGCGACACCGTTTCCGGCCTGATTCGCCCACCGAAAGAGGGCGAGCGCTATTTCGCGCTGCTCAAGGTGGGGCAGATCAATTTCGACGCCCCGGAGAACGCCCGCAGCAAGGTGCTGTTCGAAAACCTCACGCCGCTGTTCCCCAAGGAACGCCTCAAGCTGGAGCAGGGCAACGGCAGCACGGAAGACCTGACCGCTCGCATCATCGACATGGTGGCGCCGATCGGCAAGGGCCAGCGCGGCCTGATCGTGTCGCCGCCGAAAGCCGGCAAAACGATGCTGTTGCAGAACATCGCGTCGGCGATCGTCGCGAACGACCCGGAAGTCGACCTCATGGTGCTGCTCATCGACGAGCGCCCCGAGGAAGTGACCGAGATGGAGCGCACCGTGCGCGGCGAAGTCGTGTCGTCGACCTTCGACGAGCCGGCGAGCCGTCACGTCCAGGTTGCCGACATGGTCATCGAGAAGGCCAAGCGGCTCGTGGAGCACAAGCGCGACGTCGTGATCCTGCTCGACTCGATTACGCGACTCGCCCGTGCCTACAACACGGTCGTGCCGTCCTCCGGCAAGGTCCTCACGGGCGGTGTCGATGCCAATGCACTGCATCGTCCCAAGCGCTTCTTCGGCGCCGCGCGCAACATCGAGGAAGGCGGCAGCCTGACGATCCTCGCCACGGCGCTCATCGATACCGGCTCCAAGATGGACGAGGTCATCTACGAAGAGTTCAAGGGCACCGGCAACATGGAGATCCACCTGGATCGCCGCATTGCCGAGAAGCGCGTGTTCCCGGCGATCAACATCAAC
Organism: uncultured Gammaproteobacteria bacterium; assembly: GCA_963712755.1. GTDB lineage: Bacteria > Pseudomonadota > Gammaproteobacteria > Steroidobacterales > Woeseiaceae > UBA1847. The sequence goes on from CAVQIY010000010.1 coordinate 93,225, forward strand.
CGGTCCGGTACGCGCAAGGAAGAGCTGCTGACCGATCCGGACGAGCTGCAGAAGATGTGGGTCCTGCGCAAGGTGCTGCACCCGATGGACGAGCTCGCGGCGATCGAGTTCCTGCTCAACAAGCTGCAGGACACCAAGACCAACGTGCAGTTCTTCGAGGCGATGAAGCGCTAGCAGCGGTTCTCGAACCGCCATCGCGCGCCTGTAGGAGCGGTTCTCGAACCGCGACCCGGGGTTGCGGGTTAGCTGCGTTTCAGCCGTTCGACCGTGCCCCAGTTCTGCTCGCGACGGGCGGGATCCGGGTCCTCGATCACCGGCAGCGCCGCGATGCGCTCGCAGTAGGGTGCCGGGAAGGCATGCCGGAGGCAGCCGAGCAGCACCAATTCCCGGTACCAGTCGAACGGCTGCAGCAGGTCGTCGATGTGCGTGCGGGACGCGACGTAGGTGAAGCACCGGCCGAACCCGGGAACGCGGACCTCATCGACCTCGTAGCCCTTGCCGACGCCTTCGATGCCGTCGAGCACGCGCCGGTCGGCGTCGTTCACTTCGTAGACCGCGACGTGCAGGCCGTGGCCGCACTCCGAGATGCCGCACTTCGCGGAATCGTCCTGGCCGCGCTTGTGGAACTGCAGCGTGTAGCGGCGCAGGAAGCCGGTGCCGCGCAGCGTCGCCGAGTGGATGCGCTCCCGCAGGCGCTGCGGGTGCAGGTTGGAGCCGTAGGCGGCATACAGGGATGGCGGTTGCCTAAGCGTCATTCTCCGATGTCTTCGTTCCAGAGTTGCGGGTTGTCGCGGATGAAATCGGTCATTAATTGTACACACTCGGCGTCGTCGACGATTTCGAGCGCCACGCCGCGTGCGCGCAGGTGTTCCTCGGGCCCCTGGAACGTGCGGTTCTCACCGATGACGACCCTCGGGATCTTGTAGAGCAATATGGCGCCGCTGCACATGTCGCACGGGGAGAGCGTCGAATACAGCGTGGCACGCGCATAGTCCGCCGCGGTCAGTCGGCCCGCATTCTCGAGGCAGTCCATCTCCGCGTGCAGCACGGCGCTGCCTTTTTGCACACGCTGGTTGTGGCCGCGCCCGACGATCTCGCCGTCGAGCACCAGCACCGAGCCGATCGGGATACCGCCCGCGGCGAGCCCTTTGCGTGCCTCGGCAATGGCCGCATCGAGGTACCTGTCCGTTCGAGCTGCTTCGATCACCGTCTAGTCCCCGTTGCCCGTGCCATCGATGGTCCTGAACACGCTCTTGACGCGGTCGTCACTGCCGAAGCGAATCGCGAAATCGTCGAAGATCACGCAGTCGCCGTCCTGCACGGCGGTCACGCCGAGCACCGATTCCATGGTCTCGACCACGAGCGCCCGGTCGAGCAGGTTCGCGAGGCTCGCCACCAGGCCGAACAGGCGCTCCGAGTCGTCGCGGTACGCGTGCAGGGCTTCGATCCAGCGCCGCCTGTCTTCCGCGGACGTCACCGGGCCTGCATTCCTGCGCCGACCGGCCGGGCCGCAATATCGTGAAAGTCCATGAGAGAACTGTACCACCTGTGGCCACCGCAGGCGGGCGCCCGTTTTACGGTTTGCCGAGCCGCCAGGTCACGTAGGGCAGCACGGCGATCCAGACGAGAAACAGGGACCAGATCCTGCCATCGAAGACGTTGTAGTCCGCGAACAGCCGCGACCAGCTGTGGCCCGCCACGTAGTGGCCGAAGCCGAACTCGAACGCGATGGTCATCAGGAACCAGCACGCGCCGATGATCCAGGCTTCTTTCGCGGAGCCGATCGGCCAGAAGCGATTCAGGATCCAGACGGTGACGCCGGCCAGCAGGATGCCGGTCACGGTCGACAGCTGGTGCGCCGCGAGTTCCGGAATATGCGGGCCGTATCCGAATTGCCGCAGCGTGCCGTTGATGATCGCGACAACGGCGAGAATCAGCCAGAAGAAGAGATAGCGTACGATCAAGGGCCGGTCCGTCCTCCTAACGGTACTCGAGTATCTCGAAGTCGCGCACCTCGACGCGGAACACGGAATCCGGCGGCGCCGGCTGCGGGCGTACGACGATCGACACGGGAAAGCCGAGATCCTTGTGGTAGTCCACGTCGACGGACTTCTCCTCGCGCACCGATTGCTCGATAAGGTCGAACAGGTCGTCGATCCAGACAGGGCCCGGAGGCGCGGCGATGAACTCGCCCGAAGGGGATTCGATCTCGATTGCGAAAGCCGCGGATTTCCGGCCGTGTTCCTCGACCGCGACGTAGGGTTCCACGTAGGTGCGTTCACAGTAACAGTCGCGGTCGACGACGTAGCGAAATGCGGCCGGACGTCGCGATTCCCAGGTGGCCTGCATTTGCGCAAGCACGGCAAGCCGTTCGCCGTCGTCCGGGGATGCATCCGGCGCCGTGAGGAAGAAGAAGTAGGCGGCCGAGATGAACAGGATCAGCAGCAAGAGGACCAGGGCAAGGAAGGTCGTCAGCTGGTAGATGCCGGCCAGCGGCTTGCGGCGTGTCATGGCGTAGCGGTCATCCGCGCCGGGCGGAGGACACTATTGCGTTTCCCCGGGGAATTCCAGCCAGAAGACCCCGCGGAGGTCGCCGGCCTCGAAGCCGGTGGCCCTGTCTCGGGGGTAGAGTTCGCGCTATCTGCGCCGCCACCTCGGGCGCCAGTTCCGAGCCGTGGCAGGTGAGGCAGAGCGGTTGCGTCATGATCGGCTCGACGTAGCCCCACCGGTTGTCGTCGAGTTCGACGGCGCGCGGCTCGCGGCTCGACGCGTCCTCGAGGTACGCCTGCATGATCGGCGTGACCCAGTCCGGGGCCGTGTTGTCGGGGTTCCTGAGCTTGTGGCTGCTGCGGCCCATGCGGACGCCGTCGACGGACAGCGCATCGGCGATGCCCGGTGCCTTTACCCGGCACACCTGGATGGCCGAGGCAGGCCCTTCTGCAAGTCCGCCCTTGAGAGCCTGCTGCAGGTCTTTCTTGAAGGGCATGAGGAGTTCGGCGCCGCGCGCGAGTTCGGCCTCCTGAGCCTGCACTGTGACTGCCGCGAATGCGATTACGGGAAGCAATGCCCAGCAGCTGCGTGAGATGGTCACGATGGATCAGCCGTGTTCGGTTGAAAGAATGCCCTCAAGTATCTTGCGGACATTTTGTGAATGCAACCGGCGCCCACGCTCAATCCGTATCGCGCTGCATTCTCTCCTGGCGCCGTTCTTTCTGCATCGCGTTCAACTTCGGTAGAAGTTCACGAAACAGTTCCATCGTCATTTGACTCGAGGCTGCCATAATCTCCGGCGTCTTCGCGATGAATTTCTGGCCGAGAGGGGTCCTGTAGAATTCGTTCAGACCACGCAATTCCTCTTCCGAGTAGACGCCGACGTACATCTGCACCAGCCGCGGTTCCAGAACCGACCAGTTCAATTCCTTCTTCACGAATTCCAGGTTGGCCTGGAGGTCCTCCGCCATCGTCTCCCGATACTCGTCGGGAATCGCCTGCTGTTCCGACATCGAACTGAAAAGCGGGTAGATCTGTTCGAAAGCCTGTTCTGTCGCCTCCCGTGTTTTCGTGAGCACCAGCAGTTCCTGCGCAGCCTCGATGTGAGAGTCGCTCTGCGCAAGCAATGCGGACGGCAGGAGTACCAAGGCGACGAGCGCTGCGATCCTGGACATCGTGCTTTCTCCGGGAACGAGTGGATGACGAGAGTAGACAGTATCTGCGGAGGAAATACCACAAACGGTCGATTTCAGGTGGTCGTGCCGCTTCCACCCATGTACTTTTCGTAATGCTCGATGTACTCGTCGAGGTTTTCTTCGAGCATCTTCCTGTACTCCTCGAGGAAGTAATCGAGCGCTTCCTGTTTCACGGTAGCCAGGTCCTCGCCCGATTCCGTGCCGCTCGCGCTCACCCAGGCGTTGAATCGCGCCGTGGCGAACATCATCGAGGCGCTGACCTTGCCGCGGTTGACCTGGGTAGCTTGCTGGTTGGCCACGTCGATGTATTCGTCGGCGCGCTGGAAGAATTCTTTGTCTGTTTCTGCCGGCATTGGTAGATCTTCTGTTCTGCGATCACTATTTGACGTCGCCCAGTATCCAGTAGCGGCGGCGAAGTCGCAACGGCGTCCGGCTTACTCGTAACGGTTTCCGTCGGCCAGCGACTCGATCTTCCTCGCGATCAGGACGTCGGTGTACTTGTGTGTCATGAGGGTGAGGAGGGCCGCGAAACCGGCCAGCACGAGCCCGCCATGCCACCTGTCGAAAGCAGGATCGGCGGCCAGGGCAAAAAGCTGGTAGCTGGCGACTGCGCCGGCGATCGCTCCGCACACCATGAGCAGGAAACGTATTACGCTCGCGTCGTCTATTGCGCGGTTCACGATTCGCCGGACTTCGGGCTCTCCCAGAAGCGCGATGTCGGGTCGATTGTCCTTGACCCACGAAACCCAGCGATCGGTCTCGCTATTTCGCATCGGATCGACCGGTTTCTGCGGCACGAGAGCGTCCGCATTGCCGATACTGAAAATACAGGCCTGACGTGACCATTAGGCCCACAATGCCGAGCAACGCGAGGACGTAGTCCACTCGCAGGTGCATCGAGCGGTTCAGTGCAATCGGAAGAAAGGCAGTGACTGCCCAATAGCAGGTCGCGAGCGCCAGCCGGGAGGCACCGAGGAAGAAAACGACGAGAGCCAGCGGAATGGCCAGTGCCGCCATGAGCAGCGCCTGGGAGAACGGACCCGATCCGACGACGAAGGCGGCGATGGATACGATGAGCGTTATGCTGCCCAGGAGAGTTGCTGTTTTGCTTGCCGCTGCCACGGGAGACGCACTCGAACGTTCAGGTCGGCTTGCTCGAGTTCACGAACGCCCAGATGGCATCGATCCTGGCATTCAGGATCAGCCAGATTGCCAGCGCAACGGAGAGTGCGCCCGTGGCAAGCAGCAGGATCGAGCCCGCGCTCGCGCCAAGGACAAGCAGGGACGCGCCGCCCAGGAAAAACTGCATCATGCCCAGCAGCAGGACCAACGATTCCCGCCAGCGAACCGACTTGCCGGCCGCCACTTTTCGAAGTCGTTCGCGCTGGGCGAGGGGTTGTCCGGAACCGGCTGCTTCGTGTGCGCGCATGACGTCCTCCTTCGCCTCGATGACCACGGCCCGCACCGTGTAATTGGACGGTATGTGGGAGGATTTTAACACGCATTCAACGCAGGCCGGCCATCGCGGCCGCGGCCTACCAGCGATACAGCGGTAACGCGGTGCCGGTCGCGAAGAACGTGTTCTCCAGTGCGAGTTCGACGTAGCCGTCGGTGCCGGTGAGCGCCGCGAAATCGGCGGAGGTGTTGGTGTGTACGGGCAGGGCGAGCAGCGTGCCCGCCGCGTTCGACACCAGCCGCGTCGGCAGGAACAGGGTGAGCTTCGGCCGGAAGGCGACGTCCTGCGCGAGGGCGGCGAACAGCGGGTTGCCAGGCGCGGCGCCGGATGCGGCGGCGAGCGCCGGGATCACGTAATGGCGGCAGCACACGAGTGTGGACACCGGGTTGCCCGGCAACGCGAACACGGCCTGCTGCTTCGGCCCGATGCCAAACCACATCGGCCGCCCCGGCCGCTGGCTGATCTTGTGAAACACGACTTTCACGCCGAGCTTCTGCAGCACCTGCGGCACGAAGTCGGCCTTGCCCATCGACACGCCACCGGAGAGCACGAGCACGTCGGCTTCGCCCAGGTGCTTCGCGATCCGGCCCTCGAGGATCTCGAGGTCGTCGACGAGATGATCGCGCTGGCAATCCGTGTAGCCATGCTGGTGCAGCATCGCGACGACGGCCGGGCCGTTGGATTCGCGCACCTGGTGCGCCTCGATCGGCCTGCCGGGCGCGACCAGCTCGTTGCCCGTCGAGATGACGCGGATCACCGGCAACCGGCTGACCTCGACCTCGGTCAGGCCCGCCGACGCGATGATCGCGATGTCGGCCGGCGCAATGCGCGTGCCGGGGCGCAGCAGCTGCGTGCCCTCGATGTGGTCGGAGCCGCGAGCATGAATGTGCTGTCGCGATGTTGCTTCGTAACCTGCCTCGATCTCGGCAGCGCCGTCGCGCGCGGTGATGCGCTCCACGGGCACGATGCAGTCCGCGCCCCCGGGCAGGCATGCGCCGGTCATGATCTCGATGCACTGGCCCGCTGCGAGCGTGTGCGCGGGGTCGCCGGCGTGCTGCCGTGACTGGATCGGGAACGTGCGCAGGCCCTTGTCGAAGTCCTCGAAGCGGATCGCGATGCCGTCCATCATGACGCGGTCGAACGGCGGCTGGTCGCGCTCGGCGTGCACCGGCTGGCGCAGTACCCGGCCCACGGCCCGGTCCAGCGCCACGGATTCGCTCTCGAAGGGCGCCATCGCCCGCTTGATGGCATGTGTCGCCTCGACGGTCGTCAGCACGACGAATTCAGCCTCGCTCGCGCGCGATGGCGCGGTGGCCGATGTCGCGGCGCAGGTAGACGTCTTCCCAGCAAATCCTGTCGACGGCGTCGTAGGCGCGCTCGGCGGCTTTCGCGACGGTTTCGCCGAGCCCCACGACGCACAGGACCCGGCCGCCGCTGGTGACCACGTCGTCGCCGTCGAGCACCGTGCCCGCGTGGAACACTTTCTGGTCGTCGCCGAAGTCCTCGTCGAGCCCCGCGATGCGCTTGCCTTTTTCATAGCTGCCGGGATAGCCGCCGGCGGCCATCACCACGCCGAGCGCCGCGCGCTCGTCCCATTTCGCCTTGACCTGGTCCAGCCTGTCCTCGAGCGTTGCCCTGCAGATGTCGACCAGGTCGGATCTCAGCCGCATCAGTATCGGCTGCGTTTCCGGATCGCCCATGCGGCAGTTGAATTCGATGACTTTCGGCGAGCCGTCCGCCATGATCATGAGCCCGGCGTACAGGAAGCCGAGGTAGGGCGCGCCGTCGATGTACATGCCCTTGAGCGTCGGCTCGATCACCTCGTGCATGATGCGCGCCTCGACCTCGGGCGTTACGACGGGTGCGGGCGAGTAGGCACCCATGCCGCCCGTGTTCGGGCCCGTGTCGCCTTCGTCACGCGCCTTGTGGTCCTGCGACGTGGCGAGCGGCAGGATGGTCTCGCCGTCGGTGATGACGATGAAGCTCGCTTCCTCGCCGTCGAGAAATTCCTCGACGACGATGCGCGCCCCAGCGTCGCCGAACTTGTTGCCGGCCAGCATGTCGGTCGCGGCTCGCTCCGCATCCTCCAGCCTATGCGCCACGATCACGCCCTTGCCGGCCGCCAGGCCGTCGGCCTTGATGACGATCGGCGCGCCCTGCTTGCGGATATAGGCGAGCGCGGGCTCGAGTTCGGTGAAGTTCCTGTAGGCGCCCGTCGGGATGTGGTGCCGCGCGAGGAAATCCTTGGTGAAGGCTTTCGAGCCTTCGAGCTGCGCTGCGCCCGCGCTCGGGCCGAAGCAGGGCAGGCCGGCGTCCTCGAAGCGGTCGACGATGCCGGCCACGAGCGGCGCTTCGGGGCCGACGATCGTGAGGCCGACCTTTTCGCGTTGGGCGAGTTCGATTAGCCCGTCGATGTCGTCGGACGACACCGGCGCATTACGAACCTTGTTCTCGCGCGCCGTCCCCGCATTCCCGGGCGCGACGATGACCTCGTCGGCCGATTGCGCACACTTCCATGCGAGGGCATGCTCGCGACCGCCCGAGCCGATTATCAGTACTTTCATCCAGACCTCGATCGCGGTTCGAGAACCGCTCCTACGGTTGGTGCTCCCTGCAGGAGCGGGCCTGGACCCGCGATCCGATCGCGGTTCGAGAACCGCTCCTACGGTCTATCTGTTCGTCAATGCCGGAAATGGCGCATCCCGGTAAACACCATCGCGAGCCCGTGTTCGTTCGCAGCCTGGATGACCTCCTCGTCGCGCATCGAGCCGCCTGGCTGGATGATCGCGGCGATGCCCGTCTCGGCGGCGGCGTCGATGCCGTCGCGAAACGGGAAGAAGGCGTCGGAGGCCATCACGGAGCCAGCGACGTCGAGCCCTTCGTCCGCAGCCTTGATGGCGGCGATCTTCGTCGAGTAGACGCGGCTCATCTGGCCCGCGCCGACGCCGATGGTCATGCCGTCCTTGCAGAAGATGATGGCGTTCGACTTGACGTATTTCACCACGGTCCAGGCGAACAGCAGGTCTTTCACCTGCTCCGGCGTGGGCGCCTTTTTCGTGACGACCCTGAGATCGCCAGCCGTGATCCTGCCGAGATCGGTGTTCTGTACCAGCAGGCCGCCCGACACCTTCTTGAAGTCGAATCCGGGCACCGCCGCGGCCGGCCAGTCGCCGGTTTCGAGGACGCGCACGTTCTTCTTCGTGCTGCAAACCTCGGCCGCCGCGGCCTCGACATGCGGCGCGACGATGACCTCGACGAACTGCCGTTCCACGATCGCTGCCGCGGTCTGCTCGTCCAGCGGCCGGTTGAACGCGATGATGCCGCCGAAGGCGGACGTGGGGTCGGTACGGAATGCCTTGTCGTAGGCGGCGAGGATGTCGTCGGCAACGGCCACGCCGCAGGGGTTTGCGTGCTTGACGATGACGCAGGCGGGCGCCTCGAACTGCTTCACGCACTCGAGTGCCGCGTCGCTGTCCGCAATATTGTTGTAGCTCAGGGCCTTGCCCTGCAGCTGTTTCGCGGTCGCGAGCGACCCGGCGGGCGCCTGCTGGTCGATGTAGAACGCCGCGTCCTGGTGCGGGTTCTCGCCGTAGCGCATGCGCTCGACGAGCTTGCCCGAGTAGAGCATGCGCTCGCCCAGCGCGTCATCGCCGAGCGACTTCGACAGGTATTTCGTGATCGCCGTGTCGTAACTCGCGGTGTGGGCGTACGCCTTGGCCGCCAGGCGGCGGCGATCCTCGAGATCCAGGCCGTCGCCCCCGAGTGCGGCGAGCACGGCATCATAGTCCGCCGGGTCCACGACCACGGCGACGCCATCGTGGTTCTTGGACGCCGCGCGAATCATCGCCGGACCGCCGATGTCGATATTCTCGATGGCATCGTCGATCGTGGCATCGTCGCGCGCGATGGTTGCCTCGAACGGATACAGGTTCACGCACAGCAGGTCGATGGGCTCAATGCCGTGTTCTTCCATGACGCCTTCATCGGTGCCGCGGCGGCCCAGGAGGCCGCCGTGGATGGTCGGGTGCAGCGTCTTGACGCGCCCGTCCATGATCTCCGGAAACCCGGTCTTGTTCGAGACCTCGATCGCGTCGATGCCGGCTTCACGCAATTGCCTGGCGGTGCCGCCCGTGGACAGGATCTCCGCGCCGAGGTCTGCAAGACCCTTGACGAAGGGGATGAGGTCGCTCTTGTCAGAGACACTGACGAGCGCACGTCGGACTTTGAACATCTACTGAATCAGTGAATAGGTTCTGAGTTTCTTCCGCAGGGTTCCCCGGTTGATACCGAGAATGCCTGCAGCCTCGCTTTGATTGCCGTCCGTGTAGTCCATGACGGCCTTGAACAGCGGACGCTCGACTTCGCCCAGCACCAGGTCGTAGAGATCGCCCGGGCGGTCTCCGTTCAGCGTCGCGAAGTAATTCTGCAGTGCGTCTTCAGTGTGTTTGCAGAGTGGTTTCTTGCTCTTCTTCGACTTGAGTTCTTTGTATTCTTTCGGCTTGTTGCTGGCCACGTTGCTCAATCCCGGTACGCCGGCTCGCCGCTCGTCGAGCCATTCTCCCCAAGCCCCCGAGCAACTACGCTGCCATAGAAAGTCCACCGTCGTCGCGGTCGAAATACTCTTTGGTTAAACGCAGCTGTTCAGAAGCGCTGTTGACGCGCACTGCCTGATAGCGAAACTCGTCTGCGTTTGCGAGCTTGTCGCAATACCAGGTCAGGTGCTTTCGAGCCACCCGAACGCCTCTCTTTTCCCCGTAAAAACGGTGCAAATCGCTCAAGTGGCCGAGCATGATAGCACGCAATTCGTTTTTATCCAGCGGCACTTTTTTTGCGCCGTTTTCGAGACAAGATGCGAGTTCGCGGAAGATCCACGGACGTCCCTGCGCGCCACGACCGATCATCAAGCCGTCTGCATTAGTTAGGCGCAGAACTTCAAGCGACTTCTCCGGAGTGGTCAGGTCGCCGTTGGCAATGACGGGAATCGAGACCCCTTGCTTGATGCGCGCAATGGTGTCGTATTCGGCGTCACCCTGGTATCGACAGGCGCGCGTCCGGCCGTGCACCGCGAGTGACCGGATGCCGCTGTCTTCGGCGATACGGGCAATGCGCGGGCCGTTGCGGTGCTCCGTATCCCAGCCGGTTCTCATCTTGAGCGTCACCGGCACGTCGACGGCGGCGACGACGGCCGCGAGAATCCGCGCGACGAGCGCCTCGTCTTTCATCAGTGCGGAGCCGGCCAGCTTGCGGCAGACTTTCTTGGCCGGGCAGCCCATGTTGATGTCGATGATCTGGGCGCCCCGGTCCACGCACGCGCGGGCCGCGAGTGCCATCTGCCCGGGCTCCGAACCGGCGATCTGCACGGCGACGGGTTCGGCGTCGAGGTCGAGGTCGAGCCGATGGCGGGATTTCGGGGTCTGCCACAGGCGGGTGTCCGCCGTGGTCATCTCGGAGGTCGTCATGCCGGCCCCGAAATGGCGGCACAGCCTGCGAAACGGCTTGTCCGTGACCCCGGCCATGGGCGCGAGCACGAACGGGCTCGCGAGCTGGTAGGGGCCGATTTTCAGGGTGGGCAACTGCATGCGGGCATTGTAGCGCCAGCCGGCTCGAAAGCGCGGTTCCGGAACCGCGATTACCCTCAATCGCGTGCCGGGGCGCGCTCCTACCGGAAATCGTCGATGGCGCAGCGCAGCCGGCCGCCGGGCTGGCGGTAGCAGACGTTGAGCTTGAAGCCGGTGGCGCCGGCGTCGGGTGCGTCGATCGAAATCAAGGCGCTGAAGGTCTCGCCGGGCGGCACGGGCTGCCGGGTGTCGAGGCTTTCCGCGAGATACTCACCAGGCTCCAGCACCGTGCTGCCGATGATGTCTTCGAACCGGTCGGTCAGCGATACGTTGATCAGGGGGTAGGGCAGCGCTTCGCCGGAATTGTTGCCGATCCGCGAATAGATGGTCAGCACGGCGTCGTTTTCGTCCGTGCTGCCCTTGGTGGCCTCGAACCGCCAGCCCGTGATGTCCCAGGCGGGGCTGACAGGCTTGCCGATCATGCGATAGATCGAGCCCACGCTGCCGCTGAAAGCCGGGTAAACGGCCAGCGACTCCCGCGACTGGTGCACGTACTGCGCGCCGAGGAGCAGCGCGAGCGCGGCGATCCCCGCAGCCATGCGGTAGTTGGGGGGTGCTTTCGCGGCCGGCTTTTGTTCCCCGTCGCTGCCAGCGCCGTCCTTGCTTTCATCCGTGACGGCCTCCGCTTCGGCCGCCTTGCGCCGCTCCGCTTCCAGGCGCTCCTCCTCGAACGCATCGCGGACGAATTCGCCCTCCATGATGATCGTCTCGACCAGGGGGTTGTCCTGTTCGAAGTCCACCGTGGCTGCCTCGGCGTCGGCGTCCGCTTCGTCGTCGTCGCGCTCCTCCGGCGATTGCACGGCTGCCTGGCGCTGCTTCTGGATGATCGTAGAGGCAAACCCGTCTTCATCTTCGACCGCGATGGCGAGCAGGTCCTGGTCGATCATCCTGTTGATGGTCTGCTCTTCCTCGGTCGGCGGCGGGATGACGTGCTCGGGCTTGTCGTCTTCCTCGACTTCCGACCAGACCTCGATATCGTCATCATCGTCGTCGAGACCGAGTTCCGCGGCCAGGGTCGCGTCCGCGTCGGATCGTGCGACGAGTTCCCTGTCGCGAGGCACCAGCAGGTCGTCCGGCTCGTCCATATCCAGTACGAGCTCGTCGAGGTCGGCATGGTCGTCCGCCGCATCGATCTCGTCGCGGTCCCCGGCGTCCTCGCGGGCCGCTGCTTCGGCTTCGAATGCCGCCGCAAAGAGTTCGTCGTCGATCGTCGACTCGTCGTCCGCAGCGCTTCTGACGGCGCGGCCTGTGCGCGGACGCCGCTGAGGTCGATGCCCATCGCCTCCGCCTGGGTGGCGAACTGCGTATCGACGTCGGGCAGCGGCTCGTCTTCCTGTTCCTCGGCGGTGGCGGCCGGCTGTTCGGCTTTGCGCGGTTCGTCGTCCGCGGCGACTTCCCCGAGCAGGTCTTCCCAGTCTTCGGGTTCGCCCAGCTCGAGATCGACCTGCGCGGTATCGAGTTCCACCGGTTCCTCGCGGACTTCGATTTCGGCAGCGGGCCCGGACTCCGCCGGTTCGCTGTCGAAGTCGTAATCCTCGGGGAGCGGCGTATCGTCGTCGAAGCGCATCTCCGCGGTCCCGCCCGGCGCGTCCCGCGGCTCGAAGATCTCCGGCGCATCGATCTCGCCCGGCTCGGCCGAGAGCTGCTCGTCGACCGGCGTGGGCGACTCGTCGATGAACCACCGCATCGAGCCCGTGTCGTCCATCTCCTCCGGGTCCTCGTCGTCGTCCGCGCCGAGCAGCCGCCACTCGATGCCGGTATCCTCGATGCGAATATCCGAACCGGCAAGTTCGTCGAGCGTCTTCAGGAGTGCCGCGCTGCGCTCGGCGGAGATACTGAGCGGTGGTTCGTCCGCCTCGAGCCGCGGCGGATCGGGAGCCGGTGCGGGCGGCTCGACTGTGGCAACGGGCGGGACGGGCGTAACCGGCTTGTGTTCGGACAGGAAGTCGAGGGCATTGAACGCACTGCCACAGCCGCCACAGCGAACCTTGCCGGCGGCCCTCTTCAGGACCTCGGCGGTTACGCGAAACGCGGTGCCGCATTCGGGACACTGTGTGTACATGCTAGCTGTGCCTTTTACTGCCTGTCAGTCGCGTCCAGGTCTGGCCATCCTGAGGACGAAACTCGGGTTCATCGACATCGATCCAGGGTGTGTACGCCTCGCGCACGACATCGGCCTGCGTCGATAGTATGCCTGACAATCCCAGTCGCCCGCCGGGTCTCACGTGTTGCGCGATGTCGGCGGCCAGTTCGGCCAGCGGTCCCGCGAGAATGTTGGCGACTACCACGTCGAATTGTCCTGCGACATCGGCGGCCGATCCCGTGATCGCCAGGCTCTCCTGCACGCCGTTCGCGGCGGCGTTGAGGCGCGTGGCGAGTACCGCTTGCGGATCGATATCCATGGCGTGCGCATGCTTGCAGCCGAGCCTGAGTGCCGCGATGGCCAGCACCCCGGATCCGCAGCCGTAGTCGAGCAACGACTTGCCCGCGAGATCGAGCGAATCCAGCCACTCGAGGCACATGGCCGTCGTCGCGTGCGTGCCGGTGCCGAATGCGAGGCCCGGGTCGAGCCGGACGACGATGGCGTCATCCTGCCCGGGACGGCTTCCGGCCGGGCAGACCCACAGCCGCCTGCCGAACCGCATCGGGCCGAAGTCCTTCAGCCATTCCCGCTCCCAGTCGCGATCGGCGAGTGTCTCCAGCTGATGCTCGGGCAGATCCTCGAGATCCAGCGACGTCCGCAGGTCGGCAAGAAGCCCGGCCAGGTCGAGGCCCGCCGCGAACAGTCCCGTGATGCGCGTGTGGTTCCAGAGCGGCGTTTCGCCGGGCCCGGGCTCGAGGACGGGCCGGTCACCCGCGTCGCTGAACGTGATCGATTGCGCGCCGTGTCGGATCAGGATCTCTTCGACGCTCGCCGGGTTCAGCGTTTCCAGGTTCATGACGAACTGCTGCCACTCCATTCGCGAGGCCGTACCTACTTGAGTCCCAACCTCTTCTCGAGATAGTGGATGTCGGTGCCGCCCGCCTGGAACGCAGCGTGCTGGAAGATCTCCTGGTGCAGCGGCACGTTGGTCTTGATGCCCTCGATCACGATTTCGCTCAGGGCATTGCGGATGCGCGCAAAGGCCACGTCGCGGTCGTGACCGTGAGCGATGAGCTTGCCGATCATCGAGTCGTAGAACGGCGGTACCTTGTAGCCGCTGTAGATGTGGCTGTCGACGCGAATGCCGGGGCCGCCCGGCGCATGCCACAGCGTGACGAGCCCCGGCGACGGCATGAATGTCTTCGGGTCCTCCGCGTTTATGCGGCATTCGATCGCATGACCCTGAATCCTGACGTCTTCCTGCCGGATATCGAGCTTTTCACCGCTCGCAATGCGTAACTGCTCGCGCACGATGTCGATGCCCGTGATCATCTCGGTGACCGGGTGCTCCACCTGCAGGCGCGTATTCATCTCGATGAAGTAGAACTCGCCGTCCTGGTACAGGAATTCGAACGTGCCCGCGCTGCGGTAACCGATTTCCAGGCAGGCGTTGACGCAGCGCATGCCGATCCTCTGCCGCTGCTCTTCCGTGATGCCCGGGGCCGGCGCTTCCTCGACCACCTTCTGGTGCCGGCGCTGCATCGAGCAGTCGCGTTCGCCGAGATGGATCGCGTTCCCCTGGCCGTCGGCGAGCACCTGGAATTCCACGTGTCGCGGATGGTCCAGGAACTTCTCCATGTAGACCACGTCGTTGTCGAACGCGGCGCGCGCTTCAGCGCGGGTAACCGTGATGGCAGCGATGAGCGAGGCTTCCGAGTGCACGACGCGCATGCCGCGGCCGCCACCGCCGCCCGAGGCCTTGATGATGATCGGATAACCGATGTCCCGGGCGAGGCGCAGGTTCTCATCGTTGTCGTCGCCGAGCGGTCCGTCGGACCCGGGGACGCAGGGTACGCCGGCTTCCTTCATCGCCCGGATGGCCGACACCTTGTCGCCCATCAGCCGGATCGCATCCGACGGCGGGCCGATGAACACGAACCCGGAGGATTCGCAGCGCTCGGCAAAATCGGCATTTTCCGAGAGAAATCCGTAGCCGGGATGTATGCCCACGGCATCGGTGACTTCCGCGGCGCTGATGATCGCGGGCATGTTCAGGTAGCTGTCCACCGAGGGCGGCGGCCCGATGCACACGGTCTCATCCGCCAGCAACACGTGCTTGAGGTTGTTGTCTGCACTCGAGTGAACCGCGACGGTTTTGATCCCGAGTTCCCGGCAGGCCCGCAGGATGCGCAGCGCAATCTCGCCGCGATTGGCTATGACGATTTTATCAAGCATCTGGCTGCGGCCCGTTACTCAGCAGAGCGCTGGTCGATGACGAACAGCGTCTGGCCGTATTCCACCGGCTCGCCGTTCTGCACGCGGATCGACTTGATCACGCCCGAAACATCGGCTTCGATCTGGTTCATCATTTTCATGGCTTCGATGATGCACAGCGTGTCGCCCTCGCTGACCCGGTCGCCGACCTGGACGTAAGGGGCCGCACCCGGCGAGGACGACGCGTAGAACGTGCCGACCATCGGCGCGCTGACCAGGAAGCCTTCCTCCTCGGCCGGTTCTGCCGGCTGCGCGGCGGCGGGCGCCGCAGCGGCCGGTCCCTGGGGTGCAGCCGGGGCGGCGGCATAGGGCGCCGACGCCTGCGCAATCATCGCACCCGACGGGTAGCGGCTGATGCGCACCGATTCCTCGCCTTCCGTGATCTCGATCTCGGCAATACCGGATTCGTCCAGCAGTTCGATGAGTTTTTTGACTTTTCTGATATCCATTACTTGTCCTCATCCTGCGCGACGCAGGTCGCGGCAGCCCTGACGGCCAGCTCGTAGCCGTAGGCGCCGAACCCGAACAGGCAGGCGGTAGCGATGTCACTGAAAAAACTGTTGTGGCGAAATTGCTCGCGCGCAAAGGTATTGCTGAGATGAATCTCGATGAACGGGATGCCGACGGCGAGCAGCGCGTCGCGCAGCGCGACGCTGGTATGGGTAAAGGCGCCGGGATTGATGATGATGAAATCGACGCCATCGCCCGCCGCCTGCTGCACGCGGTCGATCAGTTCGTGCTCGGCATTGCTCTGGTAGCAGGTGAGGTCGTGGCCGAGCTCGGCGGCGACGGCCCTGCTGCGTGCTTCGATGTCGGCGAGCGTGGTGGCGCCGTAGACGTCGGGCTCGCGTGAACCCAGCAGGTTCAGGTTCGGGCCGTTAATGAGGAGAAGCGTCGACATTTTCGGCCAGTTCCAGCCAGTTCACCGAAGATGGCGGCAATTCTACCTGCATTTCACGAATTTGGAACCAGAATCGGCAGCGCCCGCGGGGCGAGACTCGAGCGTGGCCCGCGAAGCGTCTAAAATTCGAGGGCCCTGCGCGCGGTGTCGGTGTCGATCTCGCCGGCGTCGAGGCGTGCGAGGACCTCGCTGATCTTGTCGAGGTCGGGGCGATGCAATTCGCCGAAGTGGGCGTTCAGGTACTCGCCGTCCGCGGTGACGATCATGGTGAAGGGCATGGCATGGAATTGCAGGCCCGACTGTTCGGCAACCGCCATCGCGTCCATCTCGCCGACCAGAATCGGGTAATTGAATTCCGCTTCAGCGGCAAACTGCCGAACCTCTTCCATGACGTCGACGGCGATGCCGATCACCAGGATCCCGTCGTCGCCCTGTTCGGCCTGGAACTCCTTGAGGAGCGGTATCTCGCGGCGGCAGGGAGCGCACCACGTCGCCCAGAAGTTCAGCATCCGGTGTCGGCCGGCGAACTCGTCGAAATCGCGCATCTCGCCGTCGAGCCCCAGCAGCGAAAACGACGGGTGCGAATTGGTCTCGAGAGCCGGCACTTCCAGCGTACCGGCTGCAGCCGGCTGCGCGGCTGGCCCCCCGGCATCGACGGCCGCCATGCGGCCTGCCATGAACAGCGCCCCGGCCATGAGACTCAGCAGCGCGACACCGAAAATCAGAAGTACTTTTGACAAGTTGCTATTCCCACCTGTAGGAGCGCTTCTCGAAGCGCGAATACGACTCCGGCAGGGCGCGCTTCGAGAAGCGTTCCCGCAGTTACGTTAGTCTCCCGTGCTGGCGGTTACCGCCGCGGCGGCGATCGCTTTCAGCACATGCTCGGCAAAGGCCTCCGCCTTCATGTAGCCCACGACTTCGTAGCCGTGGCGCTGCTGGCCGTCCGCGCCGAAGAAAATGATAGTGGGCGGTCCGAAGACGCCGAACCGGTCGAGCAACGCCTTGTCCTCGGCGTCGTTCGCGGTGACGTCCGCCTGCAGCCAGACGGTGGTCGACAGCGCGGCCTGCACCTGGTCGTCGGTAAACGTCCAGGCCTCCATTTCCTTGCACGAGACGCACCAGTCCGCATAGAAGTCGAGCATCACGGTCTTGCCCTGCTGCGAGGCGGCCGCGATCTCGCGGTCGAGGTCCGTCACCGACTTGATGCGCCGGAACGGCAGCTCGTCGTGGCTGGCAACGGCCGCGCCGCCCGCGGCGCCGCCGAGGTTGACGCTCGCCAGCGGCTGCAGGGGATTGGTGCCGCCCGTCGCGGTGCCGATCACGAGCAAGATGGCGTAGATGATGGCGAGCCCGCCGAAGCCCTTGCCGAGTTTCTGCGGCACGGTCGATTCGGCCGTCAGCGTGGTGAGGCCGCCCATGAACACGCCGACCATGAACACCAGCACGGCCCACATCGCCATGATGATCGTGGCGGGCAGGAAGCGCGACAGCATCCAGATCGCAAGTCCCAGCATCATGAAGCCGAACGCGCCCTTGACGGCGATCATCCACGGTCCGGCCTTGGGCAGGAATTTGCCCTGTGCCGCGCCGACCAGCAGCAGCGGCGCGCCCATACCGAGGCTCATGGCGAACAGGGCGACGCCGCCGCGGAAGTAGTCGCCGGACTGTGACATCACGGCGAGCGCGGCGACGAGCGCCGGGGCGACGCAGGCCGTGACGATCAGGGACGACAGTGCGCCCATGACAAAAGCGCCGATCACGGTACCGCTCTTCTGGTTGCTGCTGATCGTCGCAAGCCTGCTCTGCAGCGAGCTCGGCATCTGCAGGTCGAAGACGCCGAACATCGCGAGCGCCAGCGCGACGAACAACAGCGCGAACACGCTCAGGACCCACGGCTGGTTGAACGCCGCCTGCACCTGTGCCCCGGCCGCGACCGCGACCACGCCGGCAGCGGTGTAGACGATCGCCATGCCCATGACGTAACTGAAGGCGAGACCGAAGCCGCGTGCCGGCGTGACGTCATCGCCCTCGCCGGCGATGATCGCCGTCAATATCGGGATCATCGGCAGCACGCACGGGGTAAACGCGAGCAGCAGCCCGAAGCCGAACATGGCGGTGATGACGAACCAGACCGGCGAACCGCTGATGATCTCGGCGATCCGGCTCTGCTCGGACACCGGTGCCGCCGGCGCGCCGCCGGCTGGCGCAACGGCTGCCCCGAGTTCGCTGACGACGACGGCCGCGGGCAGGCTCACCGTCATCACGCGGGTTTGCGGCAGGTAGCAGAGACCGCCGTCGGCACAGCCCTGGTAACCGACCTCGAGTTCGAGGTCCATGGCTTCGGGTGTCGCCCGCGCGATCGCCAGGCGGCCGATGACCTCGCCGTAATAAACCTCGGACTCGCCGAAGAATTCGTCGTACTTGAGCTTGCCCTTCGGCAGGTCGAGCTGGCCGGCCTGCGCGTTCGGGCTCAGCGACATCGCGGTTATCCGGTGCTTGTAGACGTAGAAGCCGGGCTCGATCCGGATGCCGATCTCGACCGTGTTGCCGTCCACGGGGAATACGTCCGGGAAGAACACCTCGTCGGGCGGTGGGAATTCGCTCGTGCCGCCGCCGGCGGCGAGGCTGCCGAGATCGATCTTGCCGCCGTCCGCTTTTGGTTTGCTGAGCTCGACCGTCTCGATCCAGGTCTGCGGCATGTAGCAGAAGCCGCCGTCGGTGCAGCCGCGGCTCCTGATGGTGAGCATCAACGAGGCCGGCTTCTCGCCGCTCACCGTGTACGGGATGCGGACGAAGAAGTTGCCGCGGTAGATGACCTGCTCGCCGAGGAACTCGTCGTCGTAGACCTTGCCTTCCGGCAACTCGGGCTCGCCGAGCCCGATGGCCGGGTCGGCCGACTCGAAGCCGAAGGCGCTCCGGTACATGTAAAAGCCGTCCTCGACGGCCCAGTCGATCTCGATGGCGTCGCCGGCGTCGAATACGACGTAGCGGAATACCGCCTCCGGGCGGGGAGGCTGGTCCTGGGCCGCAGGGGCAGGCGCCGGCGCGACCAGCATCGCGGCGAGCATCAGGCGGAAAATCAGCGAAGTCATTTTCATAATCACATGGCCAGGACCGGGTGTTGCTGCCAGATAGACCCACGGGGGGCCCGGAATGTTTCCAAATCACGTCCGGCGCGCTGCAGGATACCGGCGGCAGCGGGCATTGTCATGGATGGCCGTCGCGTTTTTGGGCCTTTCGCGCCCCGCGGCGCTTGAAATTTGAGGCGCCGTCCCTATCATTAGCACTCCTTGGGGCCGAGTGCTAACAGCGCGGCCCGGAAGACCGCAAGAAGTCGGTTATAAATCAACAGTTTACAGGAGAATTAAACCATGAAGATTCGTCCGCTTCATGATCGGGTCATCGTCAAGCGCATGGAAGAAGAGCGCAAGACGCCAGGCGGCATCGTCATTCCGGACGCCGCGACGGAAAAACCGATCAAGGGTGAAGTCATTGCCGCCGGTAACGGCAAAATCCTCGAAAACGGCGACATTCGGGCCCTGGACGTCAAGGTTGGCGACAAGGTTCTGTTCGGCAAGTACGCCGGCACCGAGGTCAAGGTCGATGGTGAAGAGCTGCTGGTGATGAAGGAAGACGACATCATGGCGGTGATCGAGTCCTGAGAAGCCGTTAATCCATCCACAAATTCAACTTGGCGGCTCGCGCCGCCGTAGATATCAGAGGAAATACACATGGCTGCTAAAGAAGTACGGTTTGGCGACGACGCGCGGCACAAGATGTTCGCTGGCGTGAACGTCCTCGCCAACGCAGTAAAGGTGACGCTCGGTCCGAAGGGCCGCAACGCGGTTCTCGACAAGAGCTTCGGCGCACCGACGGTGACGAAGGACGGCGTCTCGGTCGCGAAGGAAATCGAGCTCGAAGACAAGTTCGAGAACATGGGCGCGCAGATGGTCAAGGAAGTTGCCTCGCAGACGTCGGACGAGGCCGGTGACGGCACCACGACCGCAACCGTCCTGGCGCAGGCAATTCTGCGCGAAGGCCTGAAGTCGGTTGCGGCCGGCATGAACCCGATGGACCTGAAGCGCGGCATCGACAAGGCGACCATCGCGATCGTCGAAGAGCTCAAGAAGCTGTCCAAGCCCTGCGAAGACGCCAAGGCGATTGCGCAGGTCGGCAGCATCTCGGCGAACTCGGATGTCGAGATCGGCGAGATCATCTCCGAAGCGATGGAGAAGGTCGGCAAGGAAGGCGTCATCACGGTCGAGGAGGGCCAGGGCCTGCAGAATGAACTCGACGTCGTCGAGGGCATGCAGTTCGATCGCGGCTACCTGTCGCCGTACTTCATCAATGAGCCGACCAGCCAGCAGGTCGAGCACGACAATCCGCTGATCCTGCTGCACGACAAGAAGATCTCGAATATCCGCGACATGCTGCCGGTGCTCGAGGCGGTCGCGAAAGCCGGCCGTCCGCTGGTGATCGTCGCCGAGGACGTCGAAGGCGAGGCGCTGGCGACGCTGGTCGTCAACAACATCCGCGGTATCGTCAAGGTTGCTGCCGTCAAGGCGCCGGGCTTCGGCGATCGCCGCAAGGCCATGCTGCAGGACATCGCGATCCTGACGGGCGGCCAGGTGATCTCGGAAGAAGTCGGCCTGTCGCTGGAGAAGGCGACGCTCGACGATCTCGGTGAGGCCAAGAAGATCCAGATCTCCAAGGAGACCACCACGATCATCGACGGTGCCGGACGTGCCGAAGACATCCATGGCCGCGTCGAGCAGATCAACCGCGAGATCCAGGAGTCGACGTCGGACTACGACCGCGAGAAGCTCCAGGAGCGCGTTGCCAAGCTGTCCGGCGGCGTTGCCGTGATCAAGGTCGGCGCTGCGACCGAAGTCGAGATGAAGGAAAAGAAGGCTCGCGTCGAAGACGCGCTGCACGCGACCCGCGCCGCAGTCGAAGAAGGCGTCGTGCCGGGTGGCGGTGTTGCGCTGATCCGTGCCGTCAAGGCGATCGGCAAGCTGAAAGGCGACAACCACGACCAGGACGTCGGTATCAACATCCTGAAGCGTGCCGTCGAAGAACCGCTGCGCCAGATCGTTCGCAACGCCGGCGGTGACGCCAGCGTCGTGCTGAACGCCGTTGCCCAAGGCAAGGGCAACTACGGCTACAACGCGGCCACCGACGAATACGTCGACATGATCGAGGCCGGTATCCTCGATCCGACGAAGGTAACGCGTCACGCGCTGCAGAACGCCGCATCCGTGTCCGGCCTGCTGCTGACGACCGAGGCCATGATTGCCGAGGTACCGAAGGAAGAAAGCCATGCAATGCCCGACATGGGCGGCATGGGCGGCATGGGCGGCATGATGTAAGCCACCCGTCTCGCAAGACGAGAAAGCCCGGCTCCGGCCGGGCTTTTTTTTGCCGTCGCGCAGAACCGGTGCGTTTCAGGGTGCCCCGGGTTCCGCCGTTCGTCCATCCTCTTTTTGCTGCGCGGCGCCAATTCGGTAGGAATCAATAATGCCGAACAGCCAGCATGCCACGAGCGCGATCACGGCAATATTCTCCATGAGATCGCCTGCTCCACTCGCGGAATTCGACACCATCTCGGAGATCGCGGCCGCATCAACGGGAACGTCGCCGCTGTTGATACGATCGACAATGGCCAATGCGCGCTGAAAAGCACTGGTGACGATCACCGACAATGCGCCAAGCGCGCCAAGCACCAGGATCACGCCGCGCGGGTATTGCTTCAGGGAGATGTGCCCGATGCCGGGAAACAGCAGGCCGGACAGCAGCGCAGCTCTCGAGGATTTCTTCATTCACGCACTTTACACTTGCCGGTGTCCGTTTGTACGAACCCGAACCCATGACGGTCGTTGGGCACCGGCGCCGAACTCCTTATACCCTCCATAAGACGGCGGGAACCACTCGCGACCAGGAAAAATGCCGCCGGCGCAGGGCACCGGCGGCATTGATCAATGGTTGCTCGAATCAGTTCTGGACCGGCCAGGCGCTCCAGTCGCTGCAGTGGCCGCCGACATCCGGGCCGAGCAACTCACGCTTCACGCCGCCGTAAATGGCGTTCATTACTGCCGCGGGCGAGGTCGTGAGGCCTTTCCTGTGATGTATGGCGACATCGCCGAAATGGGCGCGGCTGAGGGCATGGCCCGACTCGTGCAGCGCCACGGTGGCAAAATCGAAGACACCGTCGCCGCGCTCGCCCAGCACGCCATCGTTCACCCACGTGAACTCGTCGTTGTAATAGCTCTCCTTGATGGCTACGTCCCCGCGACCATTGTTGTCGAAATCGGTGCCGGTCCAGGTAAACGTGAAGTTGACGCCGAGGATGCCGTTACCGCACCCGGAACCAGGTACGCCACAAGCGATAGCGTCCCAGAACGGCTGGGGCAGGAAGCCGCCATGAACGATATCGACCTGGCCGAGTAGCGGGCCGACCGTGACGGGACTGCCGCCAAAACCAAACAGGAACTGGATAAAACCGAGATCGGGCACAACAGCCGGAAGTTCGTCTATGCCGATGTCCGAACAGGTTTGTTCATCCCAGGTCTCGAGACCGAAGCGCACGACGCCTGGCTGTTCCGCCGGATCGAAGTCCCCGGTCGCATCCGCCGTATCGATCATGTACGTGATATTCGTGCGATTGCCGCGATTGACGTCGTTGAGCGCCCAGTCCGACGCGAGCTGTTTATTGCCGTGATCGCTGGCGCGCACGGTCCGCCCCATGTTGAGGCCCT
The DNA here is from genome assembly GCA_963712755.1 of uncultured Gammaproteobacteria bacterium. Taxonomy (GTDB): domain Bacteria; phylum Pseudomonadota; class Gammaproteobacteria; order Steroidobacterales; family Woeseiaceae; genus UBA1847. Next base: position 115,998 of record CAVQIY010000010.1, read on the forward strand.
CGCCCGAGCCGAGCAACTCCATCTTTTCGATGCTGATGTTGAGCCCTTGCGCGGCTATTTCCGCGTTCAAAGCGTCAAGTACCGCAACCGCCGGGTCTTCCTCTTGCGCATTCGCAACCCCGCAGGTAACGGCGAATGCGGCGATGCCGCTCACAAGTCGAATAGGCTTCATTTGTTCTCTCCATTGATTGTTTTGGAATGGCTGGTTGTAGTTATTGGAAAAGAGGCGTTGTATTGCGTGCAGAATCGCCTTTCTTGATTATCGCAACGCCCCCGTGGCAGCAATCTACACATTTTTTCGCGGCCCGAGAATCCATGGGCCACGAAAAGAAGATTGTTGCGGTTGCCCGAAAAAATGGCACTACGGCCCGACGTGGCTGTTGGAACGTCGAAAGAGCCTGCAAGGTCGGTTCGTCGACCGCTTCTGCCAACGAAAAAAGCCGGGCGAATGCCCGGCTTTGGAGTTGAAAAATCCCTTGAAAATCAAGAGCGCCGCAGCGCCTCGATGCGCTCCGGGATCGGCGGGTGGCTCATGAACAGCTTCACCAGGCCGCTCTTGCCTCCCGAGATGCCGAAGGCCTGCATCTCCTGCGGCAGTTGCGACGGCACATTCGACTCGAGCCGCTGCAGGGCCCGGATCATGGGCTCGCGGCCGTTGAGCTTCGCCGAGCCCGCGTCCGCGCGGAACTCGCGCTGGCGGGACACCCACATCACGATGACGCTCGCCAGGATACCGAGCACCAGCTGCGCGACGATCACTGCGCCGAAGTAGCCCAGCCCGTAGCCGGACTCGTTGCGCAGGATGACGCGGTCCACGAAGTGACCGACGATGCGCGACAGGAATATGACGAAGGTGTTGACGACGCCCTGCACGAGCGTGAGCGTCACCATGTCGCCGTTGGCAACGTGCGCGATCTCGTGTGCCAGGACGGCTTCCACCTCTTCCTTCGGCATGCCGCGCAGGAGCCCTGTGCTGACGGCGACCAGGGCGGCATTGCGCCGCGCACCGGTCGCGAACGCGTTCATATCCGGGGCGTCGTAGACCGCCACCTCTGGCGTCTCGATGCCCGCTTCACGCGCCTGGCGTTCGACCGTGGCGACGAGCCACGACTCGGCCGAATTCTGCGGCTGCGTAATAACCCGCGCGCCCGTGGCGCGTTTGGCCATCCACTTCGACAGGGCCAGGGAGATGAAAGAGCCGCCGAAACCGAGCACCAGCGAGAACACCAGCAGTGCCTCGTAGTTGATGCCGACCTGCTGTTCGTCCAGGTAGGAATCGATGCCCAACAGCCGCAGCACGATGCTCAGGACGAGCACGATGGCCAGGTTGGTGGCAAGGAACAGCATGACGCGTTTGAACATAGTCGGTACTCCGAGTGTAAGTCAGGCTACAAAAATGGCGGCGGCTGCGGCGCTTTCAAGGCCGCAGCCCCCTGTTTCAGAAGCGCCAGCCGACCCCCAGCGACAGCGCCAGGTGGTCATAATCGCTGTCGATGGTCTGCGACGAATCCGCGGGCAGCTCCATGCGCACGCTGCTGGCCGAAAGATAGGTCGCCGCAGCGTCCACGAACCAGCGCTCGCTGAAGTCGTAACGGCCGCCCAACTTGAACTGCCAGGCCGTGTCGTCGGACTCGAATGAAATCTCCTGCTGACCGCCATCATCGAAATCGATGTCGATCTCCTGGAAATACACCAGTCCCGGACCGGCATAGCCGCTAAACTTGCCGCTGGAGCCTATGTCGAACCGGTACAGCGCGCTCACTGCGAGCCCCAGCGATGCGAAATCGCCGCCGTTGAAGTCGCCCAGTCCGGCCAGGCTCACCGCGTCGAGCTCGTTCCTCCTGTACATCACCTCGCCTTCGAGCGTCCAGCCGTTGTCGAAGTGGTAGCCGAGCGCACCACCGCCAACGAACGAGGCCTCGTACTGCCCGCTTGCCGTGCTCGTGCTGGCGCCGTCGCTGAACGTCAGCGTGGCTGACGACAGTGATCCTGCGCCGATGCTTGCGCTTGCATAAAACTTCTCCGCCTCGTCGGCCCGAGCCGTGCCCGACAGCGTAACGGCCAGGCTCAGCGCGGTAATTGTGCCGAACAAAGTAGTGCGTTCAATCATCGTTTTCTCCTCGTCCGGGATCGGTTTTCCCGATGTTTTTAAGTCGGGAGAGACGATGACACCGCAGCCGCGAAAAAGCGTCTCCACGGCGTTTCGGATTGTTTCAGGCTGCAACGACGGCTAGGGCTTTTGTAACAATCTGCGGTAGCGGAACCAGAGCCGCAGGCCGAGCAGGCCCGCGAGAATGACCGCGTAGATCAACGGCTCGCGGATGTCGTTCTTCACCTGCCACCAGTAGTGCCAGACACCGAGCACGCCCACGACGTAAGCCCCGTAATGCAGTTGCTGCCAGCGCCTGCCCAGCCGCCGCCGCATGCCGTTCGTCGACGTTGCCGCCATCGCGGCCAGGATCAGCAGCGCCGCAAAGCCGATCGTGATGAACGGCCGCCTGGCGATGTCCTCGACGATCGCTGACCACAGCACCCCCTGGTCGAGGATCAGCCAGGCGAGAAAGTGCAGCAGCACATAGAAAAACGCATACAGGCCGAGCATGCGCCGGAACCGCAGCAGCCAGGGCCAGCCGGTGAGCCGCCGCAGGGGCGTGACGGCGAGCGCGATCATGATGAAGCGCAAGCCCCAGTTGCCCAGGCGGTCCTGGATTTCCTCGACGGGATTGGCGCCGAGGGCGCCGCTGATTTCGAAGGTATCGCCGAGCAACAGCAGGCCCGGCAACAGGCACAGCACGAAGACGACAGGCTTCCAGACGAAGCGGATCTGCGTGAGCGTGTCCAAGGCTCAGTAGTTTTTGCGCAGGTCGAGACCGCTGTAGAGGTGCGCCACGTGCTCCCCGTAGCCATTGAACATCAGCGTCGGCTGCTTGCCGACGAAACGGCCGCTGCCGATGCGCCGCTCCCGTGCCTGGCTCCAGCGCGGATGATCGACCTCGGGATTGACGTTGGCAAAAAAGCCGTACTCCCACGGCTGCGCCATGTTCCAGCTGGTCTCCGGCTGCTCTTCGACGAAACTGATGCGCACGATGCTCTTGATGCCCTTGAAGCCGTATTTCCAGGGCACGACCAGCCGGATCGGGGCGCCGTTGGGGTTCGGCAGCGCTTCGCCGTACAGGCCGACCGCGAGTATGGGCAGCGGGTTGGTGGCTTCCGCGATGGTCAGACCCTCGCGGTACGGCCACTCGAGGACCGGCCGCCGCTGGCCGGGCATGCGCACCGGGTCGTGCAGCGTTTCGAACGCCACGTACTTGGCGTTCGACAATGGCTTGTAGTGCCGGACGACGTCGGCAAGCGAAATGCCGACCCAGGGGATGACCATCGACCACGCCTCGACGCAGCGCATCCGGTAGATGCGCTCCTCGAGATCGAACGGCTTGATGAAGTCGTCGAAATGGAACGAACCGGTCTTCTCCGCGTGCCCGTCGACGGTAATGCGCCACGGCCGCGGTTCGAAGTCCTTCGAATGCCGGGCCGGGTCGTCCTTCGCCGTACCGAACTCCCAGAAGTTGTTGTACGTGGTGATGTCGTCGTAGCTCGTCGGCGGCTCGTCGGTGCTGAACGCGCTCTTCCGCACGTCCGGGAGCTTCGCCAACTCGCCTTGCGGCACGACTGCGCCGAGAACCGGGGACGCGAGCGCAATGCCGCCCGCGGCGGCGCCCGCGGCCATGAACTGCCGGCGATTGAGGTAATTTTCCCGGCTCGTGATCTCCGACGGGCGGATGTCCTGCGGCTTGCGGATCAGCAACGCTCTCTCCTTTCTGCGGTCTGTACTGATCAGACCGGCTCCAGCACGGAAATATTGCACATCCGGCGGCGGCTGGTATCTACTGCTACAACTTGTTACGGATACGGTGTTATGTCAGCAGCGCCGAATGCCACGCCACGCCGCGTCCTGCAGGCGTATTACGCGGCTACCATCGTCTTCCTCATGCTCGACTACGGCATGGGCCTGAATGTGCGCACGGCCGGTCTCGAAGGCCTGCCGACCCTGAAGGCCGGCTATTACCTCGTCATCTTCGCCTGCTTCGGCCTGACGCTCTGGCGCCCGGCCTGGTCCACGGCCGTCGGCGTCGTCGAGTCGCTGGCCACGCTGGTTACGCTGATATTCAGCGTTGCGCTGCGCTCGATGATCCCCACCGGGCAAATGCTGGACACCGGTACCGGCGTCCTCGGCGTGCCCGAACTCGTGAATTTCCTCATCGCCGGTAGCATCGCGTGGTACGCCTGGCAGCGCGGCATGACGGAGCTCTTCGGGCGCGCGGGCTAGGTGCGCGCCGCCAGGCGTCGCCAAAATCGCCGAACGTCGCGAAGATCGTGCGAATTTTTCCGAATTCGTGCGCTCCAGCTCATTAAGGCGCCGTTAAGGCCGCGCCGGTAAGCTTGATATCAGGACAGCCACCACCACCTCTCGTGGCATGGAGAAGGAGGTCAGATGAGCCAGTCGTTACATCATCTCGCGAGATTGCGGCCGACCGGCCCCGAGCGGGCGCCGGCAGGCACGGCTGCGCTGCACGTCGAGGTCATCGCCGACCTGGTCTGCCCGTTCTGCTATATCGGCAAGCGCCGCCTCGACCAGGCGATGCGGGCGGTCCAGGGCCCCAGCGACGTCAGCTGGTATCCGTACCAGTTGAACCCCGATATGCCCGAGACCGGCCTGTCGCTCGAGGACTACCTGTCGATGCGCTTCGGCAGCCCCGCGAACGTCCAGCCGGTACTCGACCAGCTCTCGGCCGACGCGCGCCGCGAGAATATCGATCTGCGCTTCGACCGCATCGAGCACGTGCCGAACACGTTGCTGGCTCACCAGCTCATGTACCTCGCTGAAATGCAGCGCAAGAACCAGAGCGCGCTGGCCGAGGAACTCATGAGCGCGTTCTTCGGGCGCGGCGAGGATATCGGCAACCGGGAGATTCTCGTCGAACTGGGCGGGCGTCACGGCTTGCCGGCCGCGGACATCGAACGGGTGATGGACGACGACGGTGTTCGTGAGGTCGTCCTGTCACGCGAGGCGCAGGTCCGCTCGAGCGGCATCGCCGGCGTGCCGGGTTTCCTGCTCAATCGCCGGCTGCTCGTCATCGGTGCACAGGACGAGGATACGCTGGTGAATGCGTTCGACCGCGCCATGTTCGGCGAGGGCAACGACGCGGTGATCTCGCCGGCCCTGCATTAGCGGCTCCGTCAGCCCGACCGGCGCTGCAACCAGTCGATCACCAGGCGGTTCACTTCGCCGGGCTGCTCCTGCTGGCTCCAGTGCCCGCAATGCTCGAGCATGTGCACTTCGAGGTCGTCGACCAGCGGTTTCATGGCCTCGATGTGCTCGAGCGCAACGACGACGTCGTCGACGGCCCCGATGAACAAGGTCGGGATGCCGATGCGGTCATCGAAGCGCGCCTGCGATTCCCAGTTGCGCGTCCAGTTGCGGTACCAGTTGATCGGGCCCGTGAACCCCGTGTGCGCGAACGCGGCGGCGTAATAGTCGCGCTCCGCGTCCGTCAGCAGGGGCTCGCCACCGGACCGGGTGCGCGCCATGGCCTTGAGGAGGCTCAGCGACCTCATCCCGGCCGGTAACTGGTCGAACTGCTCGCGGGATATCTGCCCGCGTCGCATCATCACGTCGAAGAAGTGCGCGGGATCGCGTGCGAATGCCGCGTCGGCTTCCTCCGAGTCCTGGAAGTTGACGATGTAGAAGTCGTCGCCAAAGCGTCTCCGCATCACCTCGATCGGGTCGACCGGCAGGCGCGGGTAGTGCGGGATGTTGAGTACGACGAGTCGGTCGATACGCGCAGGCGCGCGCATCGCCATCTGCCAGAGCACCAGTGCCCCCCAGTCGTGTCCGACGAAGCTCGCGGAATCGAGTTCGAGCGCATCGAGCAGGCCGTGGATGTCGGCGATCAGCGCCTCGATGCGGTAGTCGCGAACGTCGCCCGGAACATCGGTGCGGCCGTAGCCCCGCTGGTCCGGTGCAATCGCGCGAAACCCGGCTGCCGCGAGGGCGGGTAGCTGGTGACGCCAGGAGAACGCCAGCTCCGGGAAACCGTGCAGCAGGACGACGGGCGGGCCGTCGCCCTGCTCGTAAACCGCCATGCGAATGCCATTGGTCTCGACGAAGGACGGCTCGGGGAATGCCGGGGCCGCCACGTCCGTCACTCGCTCCTGCTCGCGCAGTCGATGCAAAGCCGCGCGGTGGGATCGGCGTCCAGGCGTCGCGGGTCGATGGCTTCCTCGCAACGCTCGCAGTCGCCATAGCTGCCGTCGTCGATGCGCCGCAACGCGGCGTCGATCTCGCGGAGCTGCGTAGCGCGCCGGGCGCCCGACGCCTTCGCCATGGCCTGTGCCTGCAAGGCGTCCATGCGTGACAGCCTGCCGACCCTGGCCTGGTCGAGCTGCACCACGGCCGCCGGGTCGTCGCCGGCATCCGCGATGCTCTCCAGTCGCTGCCGCATGGTCTCCAGTTTTTGTCTCATTGAGTTCACAGCACCCCCTATCCTAACGATATCGGCCCGGTTTTGCCGGGCGCAGCGCCCGCAAGCTTGTGTTTTGCCGCGCCAGGGGCTAATTTTCGCGGCAAGACGTCGATGGGGACGAACAGGCGGGCCACTCTGGCCTGAGCGACCGGGGGATGGTGCGAGCCCCGGGCCCGAATCCGCCGAATATCACCCCGGAGTCGCTATCCGAACGGGCCGCGCGTCGCGGGCCCCGGTAGGCATAGCCGCCTGGTCCACGACACGGACGACGGACCAGGAGGTCCACGAGGTGGCCGAGGCCACGAAGCCGGGTGGTACCGCGATGATATTTGTCGCCCCGGGCGCAGCCGATGCGCCCGGGGCGTTTTTGATTGTGCCGTATGGGCGGTTCTCGAACCGCGATCGCGGGCCGAGGCCCGCTCCTGCAGCAGCCGATTGGAGAAGATGGTTTGAGTTTCAAGGAAGTATCGAGTCGCTACGACGGGCCCGCCCTCGAACAGGAGGTGCTGGCGTTCTGGCGCGAGCACCGCACCTTCGAGCAGACGCTGGCGATGTCCGAGGGGCGCCCCCGGTTCAGTTTCAACGAAGGGCCGCCTACCGCGAACGGCAAGCCCGGCATTCACCACGTGCTCGCACGGGCGTTCAAGGACATCTTCCCGCGCTACAAGACCATGCGCGGCTACTATGCCCCGCGCAAGGCCGGCTGGGACACGCACGGACTGCCGGTCGAGCACGAGGTCGAGAAGCTGCTGAAGAAACAAGGCAGGATCGACAGCTACGACAAGGAAGAGATCGAGCAAGAGGTAGGCATCGCCGAGTTCACGCGCCTGTGCCGCGAGTCGGTCATGACCTACATCGGCGACTGGGAGAAGATGACCGAGCGCATGGGCTTCTGGGTGCACCTCGACGAGGCCTACTACACGCTCGACAACAGCTACATCGAGTCGGTCTGGAACCTGCTCAGGATCATCTTCGACAAGGACCTCATCTACCGTGGCTACAAGGTCGTGCCCTACGACCCGCGCATCGGCGCCACGCTGTCGTCACACGAGCTGGCGCTCGGCTACAAGGAAACCGAGGATCCCTCGATTACGGTTCGCTTCAAGGTGGTCGGCGAACAGGACACCTACATTCTCGTCTGGACGACGACGCCGTGGACGCTGCCGTCCAATCTCGCGCTGGCCGTCGGCGAGGATATCGATTACAGCTACTGCGAATCGCAAGGGCAGACGCTGATCGTGGCGGAGGCGCTGCGCGAAGCGGTGTTCCGCGATATCGAGCATTCCGTTACGAAGACCGTCAAGGGCAGCGAACTCGTCGGCATGCGCTACGAGCAGCTGTTCGACTACCTCGAGGTCGACGCGCCGAATGCGTTCCAGGTGCTCCCGGCCGACTTCGTCAGCACGGAAGACGGCACCGGCATCGTGCACACGGCGCCGGCCTATGGCGTCGACGATCTCGCGTTCGGCCAGCAGCACGGCCTGCCGGTCGTGCACGGTGTCGGGCTCGACGGCAATTTCATCGACGCCGTCGAACCAGTGGCCGGCATGTTCTTCAAGGACGCCGACAAGCCGTTGATAAGGATTCTGAAAGACCGCGGCATGATGTTCCGCTCCGAGCGCTACTTGCACAACTACCCGTTCGGCTGGCGCACCGGCGACCCGATCATCTACTACGCGAAGGACGCGTGGTACATCCGCACCTCGCAGTTCCGTGAGCGCATGAGCGAACTCAACCAGACCATCAAGTGGGTTCCCGAGCACATCCGCGACGGCCGCTTCGGCAAGTGGCTGGATAACAATGTCGACTGGGCGTTGTCGCGGGAACGGTTCTGGGGCACCCCGCTGCCGATCTGGACGGATGGCGAGGACAATTACGAGATCGTCGGTTCCGTGGCGGAGCTCGAGAAATTGTCAGGCCAGTCGCTCGGCGAACTCGACCTGCACCGTCCGGCGGTCGATGAGATCACGTTCGAAAAGGACGGCAAGACCTGGCGGCGCGTGCCCGAGGTCATCGACTGCTGGTTCGATTCCGGGGCGATGTCCTACGCGCAGTGGCATTACCCGTTCGAGAACCAGGACGTCTTCGAGCAGCATTTCCCGGCGGACTTCATTTGCGAGGCCATCGACCAGACGCGCGGCTGGTTCTATACGCTGCACGCGATCGCCACGCTGGTTTCGGACAGCGTTGCCTACAGGAACTGCATCTGCCTGAACCTGATCGTCGACAAGGACGGCAAGAAGATGTCCAAGTCGCTCGGCAATATCGTCAATCCTTACGATGTGTTCGATACCGTGGGCGCAGACGCGCTGCGCTGGTATTTTCTTGCGCGGCTGTCGCCGGACATGCCGAAACGCATCTCGGTCGACATCGTTGCCGACGTGGCGAGTTCGTTCATCAATACGTTCTGGAACACCTACGGTTTCTTCGTGCTTTACGCGCGCCTGGACAACGTGGACCTGTCGAAGCACGTGCCGGTCGAGGCGCGGCCCGAGATCGACCGCTGGGCGCTCGCGCTCGCGCACCGCACGATAACCACCGTCACGGATGCGCTGGACGGCTACGATGCGAAGACGGCCGGCGAAGCGATCGAGTCCTTCGTCGACCAGCTCAGCAACTGGTACGTGCGGCGCAATCGCCGCCGCTTCTGGAAGTCGACCGACCTCGACGACAAGCACATGGCGTACCTGACCCTGTACGAATGCCTCAAGGTGGCGCACGAGCTGATGGCGCCATTCGTGCCGTTCCTTGCCGAGCACGTCTACCAGAACCTGGTCAGGAGCATCAACAGCGAAGCGCCGGACAGCGTGCACATGGTGCCGTGGCCCGAAGCCGATCCGGCATGGCGAAACGACGACTTGCTGCACGACGTCGGCGTGGTGCAGAAGGTCGTCAGCCTCGCGCGTGCCGCGCGCGGCCAGTCCGGGGTTCGCACGCGGCAGCCGCTGTCCCGGCTCCTGGTCCGGGCGCCGAGCGACGAAGCCGCGAAGGCACTCGAGAATCACCAGGAACAGATCCTCGAGGAGCTGAACGTGAAGGCGATCGAGTTCATCGCGCGCGATGCCGGACTGGTCAGTTACCGGATCAAGCCGAACCTGCCGGTGCTCGGTAAGCGTTACGGCAAGCTCGTGCCGACGATCAGGAAGGCGCTCGAGGAAGCCGATGGTGCGGCCATCGCCAGTGCCGTCGCGCGCGGCGAGACCTTCGAGATCGAGGCCGGCGGCGAGACGATCCAACTCGGTGGCGAGGATGTCCTGATCGAGACCCAGTCCGCCGAGGGTTACGCCTGCGGCGAAGATGCGGGTTACCTGACGGCACTCGATACCAGCCTTGACGCGGCGCTCGTCGAGGAGGGCATGGCACGCGAGATCGTGCGCTCGGTGCAGGACGCGCGCAAGCAGGCAGGCCTCGAGGTCTCGGACCGTATCGTGCTCGGCGTCAGCGGTTCAGACGGGATTGAGCGCGCGCTCGCGAGGCATCGCGGCTACGTCATGTCGGAGACCCTGGCCACCGAATGGGAAACGGGCCAGGCGGCAGCGCTGCACACCGCGCGGCGCGAGCTCGGTGACGAGCACTGGCTGCTGGAGTTCAGGAAGGCCGGCTGAATGCTGCGGCCGGCAGCGCCGGCCCGGCACGTCAGGAGGCCGACTTGACCAGGAACGGCGGGATCTGGGCGACGTCTTCGTGCAGTGGCAGCCGGTCCTGCAGGTTGTCGGCCAGGCGCATCATGTCGCCATACAGCCGCACGACCGCCGCGGCGCATTCACTGGCTTCCTTGACCGACATCTTGCGGACGGAGGCGCAGACCGCCCCCTCGCCGTTCAACGGCGCGACACAGTGCAATCGCGAGCGCAGCTCGCGAAACGATTGTCGCAGCTCCCGTGGCAGTTCTGCCTCGGCGATATCGTCCAGGTTGTCCCGGTAGGCCTTTATAAGTCTTTGTTTTACATGGCCATCGCCGGCAAGCACCGACACCGCGGCGTATAGGCGGTCGACGTGGTAGGTCATTTCCACTCCAGCGTTCGTATTCTTGTTGGGCCGCTCTTTTCACCTCTCAGCGGCTGGATACGCTTCCTGACCTGACTACGTCCTGTAGTCACCGACCCCGAGGGAATCGTCACGTTCCTCCCTGAACTTTCAGTTACCTGCGCAGATTTCTTATAGCAAAGATTGCGAACCGTGCGCAAGTGTCAATGAAGGGCGTCAGCGTGGGACAAGCGGGGCCTTCAGCGCGGACTCCGCTTGTGGTCGTCGCGGACCGGATAATAGACGTCGGTGAGGAGTTGCGCCTCAGGTACGCGGGTCGGATCGGCGACGTAGGTCTCCCACGGGTCGCCGTTGCGTTCGAGGCCGAGGGCGGCCAGGTAAGCGGCGATCTTGCGATGGGTCGCGCCTAGCTGGCGGTAGGAACCTCGATGACGGACACGGATCGCCGGGCCCGCGTACGTGAGCCCCAGCCTGACCGCGGCGCCGGTGCGCGGTGTCGCGTCGGTCGTGCCGCGCACCGGTATGGCGGCATCGAAACGCAACTCGCTGCCGGCGAAGCCGCGCACGATGGACATCGGCGCGCCGTTCTCGGCCAGGCCGTGGGCGTCGATGAACGACAATATTTCGAAGTAGGCCTTGCCCATGGCGTTCGATATTGCGGCAGGCTCGGGCGGCGACGTCGTCGGCAGGTAGGCTATCTCCAGCGCGTCGACGACGAGGTGCTCGACCTCGAGGTCGCCGAAGTCGGTGGCGGGAAGTGATTCGGCGAGTTCCTCGAGCGCGGCGATGCCGGTCTCGAACTCGCGCCTGACCACGCCCGACAGCAGCAGCGCGAAGTAGCGGCCCACGAGGTTGACGCCGTGGTCGTGGGCAAACCCCCAGGTTACCCGCGTCGCGCCGTCTTCACGGCCGATGTCGAACCAGGTATGCGCTTCGCCCGCCTCGCCCGGGTTGATGGTGGTGGCAACGTGCTCGTAAGGGCGGCTCTCCACGATCGTCTGCGTGCCGCTGCCGGCGATAACGCCGTCCCACGTCACGGTCGCACCCACTCCCCGGGGCGGGCCGGAAAAGACGACCCGGGCATTGGGGTCGGCCGCCGTTCTCGGCGCCCACAGGTCCACGCGGCGAAAGTCGTTGACGAGGGCGAACACGGTGGCAGCCGGCGCGTCCACGAGCGCACTTACCTCGACGCGGCTGTGCCGTGGCAGCAGGAATCCGATTATGATCAGCACGGCGACGAACGCGCCGCTGGCATACAGGAATTTTTGCACGCCTTACTCTGGCACAATGCGTCAATGAATGCATCACGCGACAAGCACCTGCCGATCGGCGTCTTCGACTCCGGTGTCGGCGGTCTGACCGTGCTTCGGGCGCTGCGCCAGGCGCTGCCGCGAGAGGACCTCATTTACCTCGGCGACACCGCGCGCCTGCCCTACGGCACCAAGAGCCCGGCGTCGATCAGCCGTTATGCGGGGCAGGCGACCGCGAAGCTGCAGCAGCGCGGCATCAAGCTGCTCGTCGTTGCCTGCAACACGGCATCGGCGGTGGCGCTGGACGCACTGCGTGAGCAGATGCGGCCGGTACCCGTCATCGGCGTTGTCGAGCCGGGTGCCACGGCAGCCGTCAGCGCGCGTCCGGGCGGCCGACACCTCGTGCTGGCTACCGAGGCGACGGTCCGCTACGGCGCGTACCGCCACGCGATCCTCGGGCGTGACGACCGGGCGGAGGTTCGCGAACTCGCGTGCGAACTGATGGTATCGCTGGCGGAAGAAGGCTGGACGGAGGGCGGCATTGCCGAGAGCATCGTGCGCCGCTACCTCGAACCGCTGGCGGAGCTGGCGTTCGAACCCGACAGCATCATCCTCGGCTGCACCCATTTCCCGTTGCTGCGGCCCGCGATCCGAAAGGTCGTGCCGGCAGGAACGGTGATCGTCGATTCCGCGAGCACGACGGCCGCCGTCGCAGCGGCGCTGCTCGAGGAGCGCGGTTTGCTTAACGACCAGCCAGGCCCGGGCCGCCTGCGGCTGCTCGCCACGGACGGTGCGAGCCGCTTCGCGCGCGTTGGCGGCCGCTTCATCGGCGAGGACCTCGATGCCGACGACATAGAGCTCGTCGACCTGTAGCGCTGCCGGCGAGGGGCGCCACCGCGACGCGCCCTGTGCAATAATTGCCGGCCCGCCTGCAGAGAGGTTTCAACGTGTCCGCATCGATGTTCATGCGCCTCGCGCGCACCCTCGGCCCGACGCTGGTGCTTGCCGCTTGCGGCACCGAGACGCCGCCCGAGCCGGTCGTTTCCTCGGTCGAGCCGGTCGAGCCACGCCCGGAGATCTATGCCGAGTTAGAGCTGACCGCCGACCTGGGCCACCTGAGTGATGACCAGCGCCGAATGATTGGCGTGCTGATCGAGGCGTCGAAGATCATGGACGATCTCTTCTGGCGGCAGGCCTTCAACGACGACTACAGGGACTGGCTCGCGTCGATCGAGGATCCGCGGGCGCGGCGCTTCGCCGAGCTGAACTACGGTCCGTGGGACCGCCTTGCCGACGATACGCCCTTTGTCGAGGGTTTCGGCGCGAAGCCGCTGGGCGCGAACTTCTATCCGGCGGACATGAGCAAGGAGGAGTTCGAGAATGCGTACCTTCCCGGCAAACAGGGCCTGTACTCGCTCGTGCGCCGCGACAATGCCGGTGAACTGGTGCTGGTTCCTTATCACGTGGCCTACAAGGATGAGCTGCAGGCGGCTGCCGAGTTGCTGCGCGAGGCTGCCGGTCTTGCCGAGGATCCGGCGTTTGCGACCTACCTCAAGCTGCGCGCCGCGGCGCTGATCAGCGACGATTTCCAGACGAGCGACCTGTTCTGGATGGACGTCAAGTCGAACGAGATCGACGTCGTCATCGGGCCGATAGAGACTTACGAAGACCGGCTCTTCGGTTATCGCGCCGCCTACGAATCCTACGTGCTCGTGAAGGACATGGAATGGAGCGAGCGGCTGAGCCGGTTTGCCCTGTTCCTGCCCGAGCTGCAGGAGGGACTGCCGGTGCCGGACGAGTACAAGCAGGAGACGCCGGGCACGGATTCCGACCTGAACGCCTACGACGTCGTCTACTATGCCGGCCACAGCAACGCGGGCTCGAAGACGATCGCGATCAACCTGCCCAACGACGAGGAAGTGCAGCTCGAGAAAGGCACGCGCCGGCTGCAGCTCAAGAACGCGATGCAGGCCAAGTTCGAGAAGATCCTGCTGCCGATTTCGGACACGTTGATCGACGAGGCGCAGCGCAAGCACGTGACCTTCGACGCGTTCTTCAGCAACGTCATGTTCCATGAAGTCGCCCACGGGCTCGGCATCAAGAACACGATCACCGGCAAGGGCACGGTCCGGGAGGCGCTGCTCGACGTTGCATCGAGCATGGAAGAAGGCAAGGCGGATGTGCTCGGCCTGTACATGGTGATCGAGCTGCTGAAGGCCGAGGAGCTCGGCGAAGCCGACATCATGGACTACTACGTGACGTTCATGGCCGGCATTTTCCGTTCGGTCCGCTTCGGTGCCGCCAGCGCCCACGGCAAGGCGAACATGGTGCGTTTCAATTTCTTCAAGGAGCAGGGTGCGTTCGTGCGTGACCCGGAAACCGGCACCTACCGCGTCGACGCGGAGCGCATGACGCAGGCCATGACCGAACTGTCGCGACGGCTGCTGACACTGCAGGGTGACGGCAATTACGAGGGAGCGCGCGAACTCACCGAGACCATGGGCGTCATCGGCGACCAGCTGCAGGCGGACCTGGATCGCCTTACGCGCGCGGGCATCCCGGTCGACATTACCTTCAGGCAGGGCCCCGCCGAGCTGGGCCTCGACTAGCCCGCCGGCGCGGCTTCAGTCGCGCAGCGCGGCCGCATCGACGTACGGCAGTTCGTGGCCGAACAGGCGCGTCAGGTAGAGGCGCTGCCCGGTCTCGCAGACACCGGTCATGGCGGGATACCGGGCCGCCGGGTCCTGCAGGCTCGCGAGCACGGTGCCGTCCCCGTCGATCGCGAACACGTGTGACGACGGCACGGCACTCGGCCGCAGGAAGGCCGGCAGCCGCTGCACGACTTTGCGCAGGAACGGCTTGTTGGACAGGCTGTCGAGTTTTGCATCCCGCGGCGCGACGAGCCCGATCCAGTAACGACCGTCGCTGCCGTTGTTGATGTTGTCGGGGAATCCCGGGAGGTTGTCGATGAGCACCTCGGTGGCGCCGGCATCCGGCCCCTGCAGCCAATGCCGCAGGATCCGGTAGCTGCCGGTCTCCGCAACCAGCAGGTAGCGATCGTCGGTGGCGACGGCAACGCCGTTGGCGAAATTGATGCCGTCCATCACGACACGCGCATGGCCGCTCCGCGGGTCGAACTCGATGACGCGGCCGTGGCCGCCATGCTCGAGGATGTCGAGCAGGCTGGCCTCGTAGCTGCCTTGCCAGGCGAGCGCACCGAACTTCGTAGATGCGTCCGAAAAATAGATGACGCCGTCACTCGCGACCGCGAGGTCGTCGGGATAGGCGAGTGGCTCGCCGTCGATCGCATCCAGCAGGACGGTGACCTCGCCCTGCGGTGAAATTCGCTGCACGCCGAGAGTGCCATTGGCCACGAGCAACGAGCCGTCGGGCGTGGATTCGATACCGAGCGGCCGGCCTCCGGTGCGTGCGAACTCGTCCACCTGCCCGGTATCCCGGTCGATACGCAGGATCGTGCCGCTGGCGACGGACGCATACAGTGCGCCGTCGTGACCGACAGTCACGTCTTCCGGGCCCTCGTAGGCGCCGAGATCGATGGCTTCTGCGTCCGCAAGCGCGTCGTTGGCGGCGAAGGCGCCGGTGAGACCGTTGTCCTGCGGGGCCTGCCATGCGACCGGATCCACCGGCACCGGCCAGGCCGCGAGATAGAGACCGGCGAGCGCCAGGCTGGCGAGAAGGGCTACCGCGAGACGCCGCAAGTGCTTTGCCACTCCCGCCGGCAGCCGTGGCTAGCGCTGGTTGTCGATCATGCCGAGGAACTCGGCGCGGGTGCGGGCATCCTTGCGGAACGTGCCGAGCATCTGGCTCGTGACCATGGACACATCCGACTTGTGCACGCCGCGCGTGGTCATGCACTGGTGGGTCGCCTCGATGACGATGCCGACGCCCTTCGGGTTCAGCACGTTCCAGATGCAATTGGCGATCTGCGCCGTCATCTTTTCCTGGACCTGGAAGCGCCGCGCAAAGGCTTCCACCACCCGGGCGAGCTTGCTGATACCCACGACCTTGTTGTTCGGCAGGTAGCCCACGTGAGCGCGCCCGATGATCGGCGCCATGTGGTGTTCGCAGTGGGACTCGAAACCGATGTCGCGCAATACGATCATCTCGTCGTAACCTTCGACTTCCTCGAAGGTGCGCTGCAGGTACTGGATGGGATCTTCATTGTAGCCGCTGAACCAGTCCTGGTACGCCGTCACGACGCGCTTCGGCGTGTCCAGCAAGCCTTCGCGGCGCGGGTCTTCGCCCGCCCAGAGGAGCAGCGTCCTCACGGCTTCTTCGGCCTGGTTGCGGCTCGGCTTGCGCGGTTTTGCGGGCTTCTTTTCTTTGCTTGCCAAGGCGGCGTCCTCATCGCGTGAGGAGCCGATACTACCGGGAATGAACGGGACGTTACAGTGCGGTCAGGCCGGTCGGACAACTCACGCCGGTACCGCCGATGCCGCAGTAGCCCCCCGGATTCCTGGCCAGGTACTGCTGGTGGTAATCCTCGGCATAGTAAAAGGTGGCAAGCGGCGCGACCTCGGTCGTGATCCGGCCGTAACCGGCCCTGTCGAGTTCGTCCTGGTAAATGCGCAGGGACTCCTGTGCGGCACGCGCCTGCGCATCGCTCGAGGTATAGATCGCGGAGCGGTACTGCGTGCCGATGTCGTTACCCTGCCGCATCCCCTGGGTGGGGTCGTGCGCCTCCCAGAAGACGGCCAGCAACTGCTCGTAGCTCACGCGCCCGGGGTCGAAGACCACCAGCACGACTTCGGTATGGCCGGTAAGCCCGCTGCAGACTTCCTCGTAGGTCGGGTTCGGGGTGATGCCCCCGGCATAGCCGGCGGCCGTGGTGACTACGCCGTCGGTTTCCCAGAAACGCCGCTCGGCACCCCAGAAACAGCCGAGGCCGAATACGGCGCGCTGCAGTCCGGGCGCAAACGGGCCTTCGAGCGGATTGCCGTTCACGAAATGCCGCTCCGGAACCCGCATCGGGTCGCTGCGGCCGGGCAGGGCCTCGTCGCGAGTCGGGAGGTTGGTCTTCCTGTGTCTGCTGAACATATCAGGTCGCCTGGTAGCGTGCGCCGTGACGGGGCCGCATGACGACGCCGTCCGCACTGTTGAATCGTACCGGGATCGACTGGGTGTTGCCCCACTCGGTGGCCCGGTAAACCGCGAAATGAAGGTGGGGCATGGTCGTATGGCCGGTGTTGCCCGACAGCCCGATCTCCTGGCCGCGCACGACGCGGTCGCCGACGTCGACGAGCGCGCCGTCCTTCTGCAGGTGGTAATACTCGCCCGTCGTGCCGTCGCTGTGAAGGATGACGATGAAGTTCGCGAAGCGGCCGCAGCCGTCCTCCCAGCAGCCGGTCGAATGCGACTCCTCCACGCGCGCCACGACACCGCTGCGCGCAGCGTGGACCGGCGTGCCTTCCGGCATGTCGAAGTCAACGGCATAGGCTTCGAGACCCGTGTGGCTGAAGCGCGAACCATAGCCCTGCAGCACACGGAAGGATTTGCCGCTGGCATACGGCAACGCATACACGTGATCGTCGTCGTGCACCGCATCCTTGTCACCGACCGTCCACTCGAAGAAGTAGCGGTAGTGTCCCTCGAAGCGTTCGTCGGCGCGGCTCAGCGTCATGACGCGGGCCGACTCCTGCGGTGCCAGTGTGCGCGTCACCGTGGTAGGGCCCGACACCTCGAAGTAGCGTGTGCGCACCCGCAATGTGTAGGTGACCGGGTAGTCCTGCAGGTTCTCGGCGCGCAGTTCCACGTTGCCGCCCTGGTTCACCGCGTTGACACAGATCCAGTCGTCATGGCAGTCGGCGTACGCAGGCGCGCCGGCGAGCAGCGCGAGCGCCGCCGCAATCAGCCGGGTCGTGTTCGTCGATGCCATCCGCTGCCCCTCTTCCGCTCGCCGGCAAACGTGCTCGTCAGGTTTCCGCGCCGCCGGCTGCCGCCTCGCGCCTTTCCTCGAGATCCGACTGCTTGTAATAGAACAGGTGCGTGAAGAACTGGTTGCTGCTCTTCACCGGTTCCGCGTCCTCGAAGCGAGGCCGGTACATCCGCCCGCGAATTTCGCGGTGCACCAGCTTTTCCATGTCCGTGAAGACGCCCGGCACCACTTCCACCGGCTCGATCTCGATGACCCGGCCGCGATCCGTCACGGAGAAGCTCACTGTCACCGACCCCTGCAGGAACTCCTCCGACGGCCTGCCGAGCGGACTCGGGCCGGCTTCGCTCGCAAACTCGGGGATCGGCCTGTCGTTCAAGGGCACCGCCCTGCCGAATATCTCGTCGCGAAACAGCAGTTTCGCGTCGCCGTCGGAGAGCGATTCCCAGATCTCCGCGTAGAGCTTCCGTGCGCGCGCAAGGTTACCCTGCATCATGTAGTAGTCGGCCAGCGACAGCCTCGAGTTGGTGGCCGTTGCCCAGTCCGACTGCGGGCTGGATTCGGCAATTCGCAAGGCCCGCTTGAAGTAGATCTCGCCCGTCGCGGGGTTGTGATGCAGGCCCTGTTCACTGTGCAGGTCGGTGTAGAAGTAGGATTCGCCCAGCTTCGTGAGCGGTTCGATGAGGCGGACGTCATCCTTGCTCGCGCTGGTCTCGATGATCCGTATTGCGCGGCGGTAGGTGGCCTGCTCATCCGCGATGTAGCCGGCCCGATGCTGCCACTCGGCACGCCGCATCAGCGACGGGATCAACGCCAGCTGGTCGTCTTCGAAGCGGCGCCGGTGCAACTGGTAGATCTGGTCGTGCATCGCCCGGGCATCTTCGATCGAGCCGAGCCGCACATTCGTTTCCGCCAGGGATTCCAGGATTTCGATCTGGTCCAGGTTGTGCGGCCCCTCGTTGACGTGCGTGATGTGGATCGCGCGCGTGAAGGATTCCTTCGCGAGGTCGGGGCGCCCGCCTTCGAGCTGCGCGGCGCCCAGCCCCTTCAGCGGGTTTACCAGGCGTCGATTCAGGCGGTCGTTGCGTTCTTCGATGATGTCGATGGCTGCTGCGAAATTCTGCTGTGCGGCGTCGAACTGCTTGTTGCGGTGCTGCACGATGCCGAGGTTGGTCAGTGCCTTTGCCGTTTCCGAGGACCGGGGGCCGGTGAGCTGGATGGAAAGCGTCACGACGCGCTTGGCAACGGTGTCGGCTTCGTCGTAGATACCTTCCGACATCAGGCGCTTGTAATTGTCGAATTCGTCGAGGAGTTCCTCGCGCAGGTCGGCCTTGCGCCGCCGGGGCGGCCCGGGCCGGGATTCGGGTTCGGCCGCGGCATCCTCCTCGGCGACGGGAACGGTCTGGTCCATGAGTCCGCCATCGCCGGCGGCGCTATCGGCCGAAGGCGCTTCCCCGGCACTGGCGGTACCGCCCGACAACACGATCACCAATACGATTGAGCGCAATAAACTCTTGTTAATCATACTCATTTCTTGCAGTTGCACGACGGCCCCGGAATCCTGCCGCCCTGGCGGGGTTTAAGATTTCGACCGATCGTCCGTGGTTTGGTTCGAGTCTGAACTATACAACGGCCGCAGGAAAAAGGTCTCGACGATCCTTTCAGAACAGGCCCAGCTGTTGCTGCCCCGGCGGATCGAAGCGGCTGCAGTCGAGTGCGGACCCGCGGCGTCCCGTTTCGAGGCCGTAGCGCGTGCAGGCCGCCCGGAAGCGCTTGCCGAGCATGTCGGCATATGGGCCGCGCCCGGTCTGGCGGATGCCGAAACGGTTGTCGTAGTCGCGGCCGCCGCTCGCCTCGCGCACCAGGCCCATGACGCGGGCGGCGCGATCCGGGAAGTGAACCTGCAGCCACTCGGTGAAGATCGCTTTCACCTCGTGCGGCAGGCGCAGGAAAATCCAGGCCGCCTCGCGGGCGCCGGCGTTCGCCGCCGCCGCCAGCACCTGCTCGATTTCGTCGTCGTTCAACGCGGGGATGACCGGTGCGAACAGGACGCTTACCGGGACGCCGGCCGCGGCCAGTTGTTGCATGGCCCGTAGCCTGGCGTCGGCCGCAGGCACGCGCGGCTCCATGACGCGCTTCAGGTCGCGCTTGAGCGTCGGGAGGCTGATCGCGACCGAACAGAGATTGCGCCGTGCGAGTTCCGCGAGCAGGTCGAGGTCCCGGGTAATCAGCGTGCCCTTGGTGATGATGCTCACCGGGTGCGAATGCGCGAGGAACAGCTCGAGTAGCTCGCGCGTGACACGGGTGCGGCGCTCCACCGGCTGGTAGGGGTCGGTGTTGGCGCCGATCGTGATCGGCTCGCAACGGTACGAGGGACTCTCCCACGCCTCGGCGAGCCGCGCCGCCGCGTCGGGTTTGTAGAAGATCTTCGTCTCGAAATCGAGTCCGGGCGACAGGTCGAGGTAACTGTGGCTGGGCCGCGCGTAGCAGTAGACGCAGCCGTGCTCGCAGCCCTGGTAGGGGTTGATGGAGCGATCGAAAGGGACGTCGGGAGAGTCGTTGGTCGCGATGATGCGGCGCGAGCGCATCGCGCGCAGCTCGGTTGCCGGCGTGCGGAGCGAGCGCTCGTGGGCTTCCTCGGCGTCGAACTCGACGGGGCGCGCGGCAAAGCGGCCTTCACGGCCGGAGACGGCGCCGCGCCCCTTGTGGTGTCGGACGGGCATGGCATGGCTCGATACTGTACAAAAACACAGTACTGCGCCGCGGCACCGAATTCAAGACGGCGCAAGCGAAATGTCGCCTGCCGATCAGTTGAGAACCCGGTAGCCGCGGCCGCGCATGCAGTTCTTGAACACCTGCTGCTTTTCCCGGTCCGCGTCGAGGCCGGAACGCGTGCCGCCGTAGATGGCACCGATGCCGGCGGCTTCGCCGACCTCGCGCCGGTCGCTGACCGCGCCGGTCGCCGCGCCCACCGCGGCGCCGACGGCGGCGCCCTTGCCGATGCCCCTGGCCATCACGATCTCCTCGGTGTAGGCCTCGCACTCGTCCCAGTCCTCTGCGAGCCGTTGCGGGTCGACGCCCTTGGTATCGATGATCGGGTCGGGATGCGCGGCGCAACCGGCCGCCAGCATGGCCGCCGACAGGATGAGGATGTGACGCAGGGTTGTGGGCATGGTGTGTCACCTCGACGTTGCGTTGTGGCCGATTCTCCCCGGGCAGCGTGAATCCCGGCTGAACAACCGACCTACCTGGCTTCAACGAGCGAAACGGCGTTCGGTTGACGGGTGCATCGCCGGGATAGCCCCGGCGTTGCAAAGCCCCGCCCGGCGAGACCGGCGGTCAGTCCGCGGCGACGTTGTGGATGTAAACGTCCTGCTGCGGGAACGGTATCGAGATGCCGACCTCGTCGAAGCGTTTCTTGATCGCCTCCGTCAGGTCGAAATACACGCCCCAGTAGTCGGCCGTCCTGACCCACGGGCGCACCACGAAATTCACGCTGCTGGCGGCGAGTTCGGACACCGCGATCGTGACCGCGGGGTCGTCGAGGATGCGATCGTCGGCTGCCACGACAGTCTGCAGTTCCTTGCGCACCGTGTCGATATCGTCGCGGTAGCTCACGCCGACGACGAGGTCGACGCGGCGCGTGTCGTTCGCCGAATAGTTGGTGATCGTCGTGCCCATGATCTGGCTGTTCGGGACGATGACGCGCTTGTTGTCGCCGGTCTTCAATACGGTCGTGAGGATCTGTACTTCGTCCACGGCGCCCGAGATTCCGCCGCCCTCGATCCAGTCGCCCACCTTGTAGGGACGGAACAGGACGATCAACACGCCTGCGGCAAAGTTGGACAGCGAGCCCTGCAGCGCGAGGCCGACCGCGAGGCCGGCGGCACCGAGCAGTGCGATCAGGCTGGCGGTCTGCACACCGAGCTGGTTGATGGCCGCGATGACGACGAACACCATCAACAGAATGCGCGCGAGGTTGCCGATGAAGCGGCGCAGCGTGATGTCCAGCTCGCCCTTCTCCATGGCCTTCATCAGGCCGTTCACGACCAGGGTTACGACCCACTTGCCGACGAAGAAGACGACGATCGCCGTTACCACGTTGATGCCGAAGTCGACGCCCGTGGTCTGTAGCATTGTCCAGATTTCTTTCCAGTCGAAGCCGAGGTCAGGCAGGCTCTCTGTATTCATTGCTTTCCCTTTATTGCTGTTGGTTATTTTTCCGCCGTCTCAAGATCAGCCAGTTGCCGGCGAGGGTGAGTAGCATGCCGATCGCGGCCGCGATCGTCCACCGGTATCCCTCGATCGCGGTCGAAATCAGCAGCGCGATGACGGGGAACAGCACCGAACTGTACGAGGCGCGCGCCGCGCCGATAAGCCGGAGCAGCGCAAGGTAGCAGCCGAAAGCCACGGCAGAGCCGAGGATCGCGAGGTACAGCAGCGACAGGATGTAACCGGGCTCCACGAGGAAGTCGATCGGCTTGCCGAGCGCGAGCGCGATCAGCATTGCCAGCACCGACGCAAAGGCCATGGCATGCGCATTGACGGCGACCACGGGCAGGCCCTGCCTGGTGTTGGCGACGGCCGCCATGTTGCCCAGCGATGCGATGAGCGTGCCGCAGAGGACGAATGACCCGCCCAGCAGCGACTCGTCGGTGAGGCTGAACGCCTTGATCTCGGTGCTGAAGATCAGGGCGATGCCCGAGATCCCGACGGCGGCTGCCAGCCAGAAGCGGGCGTCGATCGTGCGGCCGAAGAACAACCGCTCGAAGATCGCATTGAGAATCAGGATTGCGCTGAACAGCACGGCGACGATGCCCGAGGTGAGGTGCGCGGTGCCGTAGTAGACGAAGAAGTAATTGATGCAGAACAGCAGCGCGCCCTGCAGGAAGACCAGCGGAAAAGCGCCGGCCGGCAGCCGCAGGGGGCGACGGCTGGCGTACGCATAGGCATAGAGTGCGAGCGCCGCGAGGCCGAAGCGGTAGGCGACCGACACTTCCTCGGCGACCGTGCCGAGCTGAAAGGGGATCGCCGCCCAGGTCGAACCCCAGATCAGGACGACCGCGGCGTACAGCAGCAGGATCTGCAAGCTACTGGCCGGGGATGCCTTCCGTCCCCGGGCGGAAGCGGAAGATGCGGTAGGGGCCTTGCGCCCCGATATGCTCCTGCGATTGCAGGACCACCTCGGCGAGCGCGCTGTCGGCGACGTACAGCCAGCCGTCCGGCCCGAAGGACAATGCATCGGGCCAGCGGATGCGCGGCGAGCGGAGCAGCGTGCGCGGCGCGCGATCCGCACCGACCGCGAACACGGCGTTGTGCTCGACGTCGGTGACGTAAACGGTGCCGTCGACATCGATACTCAGTCCATCGGACAGCGGTTTGCTGCTGTACGCTTCGACGCGCTTGGCGAGCTGGGCGGCGGGGAGGTCCGCGTCGCGCAGGTCGCGCAGCCGCACGCGGTACAGCGTGGAGCCGCTCAGCGCGCCGTAATACAGCCAGTCGGGCCCCAGCGCGATTCCGTCGACGCCGCCACGCAGGGCGACGAGTCCGCCGAAGAAGCGCATCGGCTTGCCGTCGTGGGCGATGACGACGTTCTCGGCAGCAACCGAGGGATGCGACTCGAGCACGCGCCGCGCGGTCGCCGACGCCACGTCGTAGACGATAAGCGCGGGGCTCTTGCGCCAGAAGCTCGCGTCGGCAATGACGATCGTGCGGCCGTCCGCGCTGACCTGCAGGTCCTGGAGAAAGGACCCCGCGGGCGCTATCCCGGCCGGCAGGCGGTGGTCGTGAACGACCTCGCCGCTGTCGAGATCGAAGGCGAGCAGGCGGGCGGAGCGCATGCCGTGGTTGCCGTGGTCGATGGTCCACAGGTTGCCGCTCCGGTCGATGGCGATGCCCAGCACCGTGTCGAACAGCGCCGCCTGTTGCCGGGTGCCGGGGTAGGGTACGGCCGCCCCGTCGACGAACTCGAGCAGCTTGTTACCCTGCGGGCGGGCTTCGGGGTGCACGGTGAAGAACACTCGGCCGGTCTTGCTGACAGCCACGTTGCCGATCGGCAGCGGGTACGACACCACCTCTTCCAGCGCGCCGGCATCGAGCAGGGGTGCCGTGGTCAGGTCGGGATACGGTTCGCCGCCGCCGTAGCGAACCCATGCCGTGACGGCCAGCACGAGCGTCACCGTCAACAACACCAGTACCAGGGTTTTCATGGATTGCCTTCCGGAGCCTGCGGCCGCTACCGGGCAGGGATTCTACCTGAAGCGGCCGGCGTCAGTGGAGCAGGGCGACGGCCCAGGCGCCGGACACCAGCATCACGGCGGCGACGCCGCAGAGCCACTGCCAGCGGTCGTCGAGGATGCGGCCGCCGGCGAACGTGAGCAGCAGGCCGCCCACGAAGCCGCACAGGAACCCGAACAGGTGCGCGCCGATGTCCGTGTTCTCGTCGCCGGTGCCCGTGTACATCAGCAACGCGAGGCCGCCGACGATCGGACCGTGGCGATAGACCCAGCGCTCCTGCGACATCAGCCGGGCGCGCCACACGTAGCCCGCGACCAGGCCGAGCGCCGCGAACACGGCCGTCGATGCGCCGATGGAGCGGTGATCGGGCGCGAGCACCAGCGTGTTGAGGAGGTTGCCCAGCGCGCCCGTCGCGACAATCGCCAGCCAGGCGACGCCCGAGCCCAGCATGCGTCCCGCGAACAGCCCGAACAGCGCGCCGAAGACCAGGTTGCCGGCGAGGTGGCCGAGATCCGAATGCAGCGTCAGGGCGGTTACCGTGCGCCAGGTCTCGCCGGCGCGGACCAGCACGCCGTCGACCCGCCCCGCGTTGAACCAGTTCTCGCCGAACGCAGCGCCGCCGGCAAGCCAGGCGACGGCGCAGACCGTGAGCACGTACGCGACGATGCCCGGCATCGCGTTCTGGTAGCGGATGGCCTTCCTCGGTTTCGGGAGGACCGGCGGGTTGGCTTCGTCGTAGATCGAGATTTCCTCGATGGCCCGTGCCGAGTGCTCGGCCGGCACCACGATGATCGAACCGCCGGGGTCCTGCAGTACCTGGTGGGGGATGCCTGCCGCCGCGAGCACCAGCGAACGGTCCGCACAGGATCGCCGGTTACGGCTTTCGAACACGACGCGCAGGTCGTCATCCACCGTTGCTGCTCACCTGATCGAGAACGTCGCCGCAATCCGCGTCGATTCTCAACGCGGCCAGGTCGTCGGCCCGCGTCCGGCCACGATTGACGATGGCGATCGGCTTGCCGGTCTCCGCGGCGCGGCGCGCAAACCGGTAGCCCGAAAACACCATCAGCGAAGAGCCGATCACGAGCAGCGCGTCGGCCCGCTCGAGCGCCTCGAAGGCCGACTCGACCCGCTCCTTCGGCACGCTCTCGCCGAAGAACACCACGTCCGGCTTGACGAACCCGCCGCAGGCCGCGCAGCCGGGCGTGACGAAGCGGCCGACGTCCTCGTCGCGCAGCTGCGCATCGCCGTCCGGCGCGAAATAATCCGTCTCGGACCGCCACTGCGGGTTCGCAGCCGCCAGCTCGGCCTGCCATTCGTCGCGGCCGGTTGTCGTGCCGCAGCGCATGCAGCGCACGCTGTGCAGGCGGCCGTGCAGGTCGATGACGCGCCGGCTCCCGGCGCGATGATGCAGGCCGTCGACGTTCTGCGTGATGACCGTATCCACCGTGCCCGCCGACTCCAGTGCCGCGAGCGCGGTGTGGGCACGGTTCGGTTGCGCATCGACGATCCGTTGCCAGCCGCTGAAGCTGCGCGCCCAGTAGCGCTGTCGGACCTCCGGTTTCGCGATGAAATCCGCGTATTGCACGGGCCGGGCGTGTTTCCATTCGCCGTTGCGGTCGCGGTAATCGGGAATGCCGGACGCCGTACTGACGCCGGCGCCGGTCACGACCGCAACACGGCCGGCACGCGCGATGAAGCGCGCTAACTCGCGGGCATCGGGATTCATGGTGGCATTTTGGTTAAAGTATCCAGCCCGATCAATTGCGAGGAGCCCCGATGAGGCGACTGATCTGTACCGCCGCGGCGCTGATGTTCAGCAGCGGCGCCATTGCGGAGGTGACCGATTCCGCGGCAAGCGGCTTCACGACCACGCACGAAGTACTGGTCAATGCACCCCGCGCGCGCGTCTGGCAGGCGGCGGTCGACGAGATCGGTGAGTGGTGGAGCGACGATCACACGGTCAACGGCGACGCCGGCCGGATGAGCATCGAGAGCAAACCGCAGGGGTGTTTCTGCGAGACGTTCGAGAACGGCGGCGGCATCGTGCACATGGAGGTCACCTTCGTTAACCCCGGCACCATCCTGCGCCTGACGGGCGGCCTCGGTCCGCTCGGCCTCATGGGCGTCAACGGCAACATGACCTGGGAATTTTTCGACGCGCTGGAGGGTACACGGGTCAAGTTCACCTACGTGGTCGGCGGGTACCGGCCCGGCGGGCTCGATGCGATCGCCTTGCCGGTCGACTACGTGATCGGCGAGGCGCTCGCGCGCATGCAGGCCTACGTCGAGACCGGCGACCCGGGGAAGGCCGTCGTTGAGTGAGGTCCCCGCCGCACGGCCGTCGTCGACGGTCGTACTCGCGCGCAATGCCGCGCACGCGCCCGAGCTGTTGCTGGTGCAGCGCCACGAGCGTTCCGCTTTCGGCGGCGCGTTCGCGTTTCCCGGCGGCGTGCTGGAGGACGCGGATACGCGGGTCGCCGGGCATTGCGGCGGCATTACGCCCGCGGCAGCCGATACGATGCTGGGTACCGAAGGCGCGCTCGCCTGGTTCAGCGCCGCCGTCCGGGAGCTGTTCGAAGAGTCCGGCGTACTGCTGGCAACGGTCGGCAGGCCCGGCATCGACCTCGGGGCGGCACGCGACGCGCTGAACGACGGCACGCTCGACTGGCAGGCCTTCGTGCGCGACAACGCGCTGCAGCTGTGCTGCGCCGCGCTGCATTATTTCAGCTACTGGATCACGCCGGAGGCGCTGCCGAGACGCTTTGCCACGCGCTTTTTCCTCGCCGCGATGCCGGACGGGCAGGACGCCGCACACTGCGGCGGCGAGCTCACCGATTCCCGCTGGATGACCGCCCGGGACGCACTCGCTGCCGCTCGCGACGGTTCGATCAGGCTGCACTTTCCCACCATCAGGACGCTCGAGGCACTCGCCCGGCACGGCACGCTCGACGAGCTGCTCGAATGGGCCGCGGCCTGCGCACGCGCCGGCGTGCCCTGCATCTTTCCCGAAATAAAAGAACACCACGGGGAGGCGCGCGTGGTGGTGGCGGGCCGGGATTCCGGAGCGCTGGAATGACGGCGTTCGGCCCCGAGTTGCCGCGCTTCGCCGAGCTCGCGCCGGGCGTACGCCGGCTGCTTGCACCGAATCCGTCGATGATGACCGGACCGGGCACGAACACCTACCTGTTCGGCGGCGCAGAAATCGCCGTGGTCGACCCGGGCCCCGATGTCGACGTGCACACCGACGCCATCATCGAGGCGGCCGGCGTGCCGATCCGCTGGGTGCTCGTGACGCACACGCACCCGGATCATTCGCCCGGCGCGTTGTCCCTTGCCAGCCGGACGGGTGCAGAACTCCTCGGCCGGCCGGCGCCGGAACACGGGCCCCAGGACCGGACGTTCGCGCCGACACGGCTGCTCAATGACGGCGACGTGCTGGAGACCGGCGAATTTGCACTCGAGGCCGTGCACACGCCGGGCCATGCGTCGAATCACCTGTGTTTTCGTCATGCCGCGACCAACTGGCTGGTGACGGGCGACCAGGTCATCGACGGCTCGACCGTGGTTATCAATCCGCCGGACGGCGACATGAAGGATTACATCGATTCGCTGCGGCGGCTGCGGGCGATGAATTGCGACGCGCTTTTGCCCGGTCACGGCGACCGGATCGACGACCCGGCGCGCGCGATCGACTGGATCATCGAGCACCGCTTGCTGCGCGAGAGCAGGGTACTCACGGCGGTCCGTCAGCACCCGGGGCTGACGCCCCACGGACTGCTGCCGTACGTCTACCAGGACGTTTCCGCGCACCTGTTCCCGCTGGCCGAGCGCTCCCTGCTGGCGCACCTGCTGAAGCTCGAAAAGGACGGCGCCGTGCTTCGTCATCGGGATGCCTGGTCGGCCGACAGGGGCAACGGCTGAACAATCCCCGCCGCGGGCAGTACAATCAGTCCCAGTTGATTCAACGACCGGGTTCTTCCTGATGGCGGACCAGGCTGGCATCGAACGCGTTTCCCCGCTCTGGCTCGGGATCGGGACCTGTGTGTCGCTTGTCGCGCTGCTCATGATCAGCGAAACCCTGCTCGGCCGCTGGGATCTGCTGCTCGTCGACGAACATTTCGATCCGCTGGCGCGGGTATCGACCGGCGTACTGCGCGACGTCAGAATCGCCTTCGTCCACTGCCTGCTCGTCGGCTACCTGCCCGCGGCCATGTTGCACGTGCTGAGAAGCGGGAAGCGAACCGTCGCACGTCTTCAAGGCGCGCTGGATTGTACGCGCGAGGAATGCGAAAAACTGGCGCGATCGATCAGGCTCAGCAAGCGTGGACTGTTTACCGCTGCGCTCGTCGGGTTCGTGCTTGCCCTGATGCCGCCGCTGTTCGTGGAGCCGGTTCCGGAAGCGCCATGGGATCCGGCGAGCTGGAACCCGGAAGTCGCCTGGCACCGGGTCCTCGGGCCAATCATGGGTGTCGGGCTCGCCTGGCTGACCTATGCCATCGTCGCCGTCTCGTTGCGGATGTCACGCATCGCGCAGAGGCTGAGCCGCATCGACCTGCTGGATCTCTCGCCACTCGCACCGTTTGCGCAGCAGGGACTGACCAATGCGCTGCTTCTGTTCGGAACCCTGTCCATATCGGCGCTCATGATGCTGGAGACGGGGTTCACGGTTCTGTTGACCGTCATCGCGGCCGGAACCCTGATTTTCGCCGTGTTGGCGCTGCTCGCGCCCGTGCGGGGCGTTCATAAGCGCGTGCGCGAGGCGAAGCAGCAGGAACTCGACTGGACTGCCGCGGAAATCGCTCGCCTGCGAGCCGAGCTGGGTAGCGGGCAACCCGATCGACGGAGCGGCGACCTGGCCGATATCGTCGCGTACCGGACGCTGATCACGGACGTTTCGGAGTGGCCGTTTACCGGCTCGACGTATCTGCGCCTGGGCATCTATGCGCTCATACCGCTTGCGTCCTGGGGCCTGGGCGTCGTTGCGGAAGAGCTTATCGGCCGGTTGCTCTTCTGATTCGGCAGCTCCGCCCGCTATGTGACCGTCCAGCTGTTCGGGCCCTTGATGAAATCCGCAACGCGCTTCGTGCGTTTCATGCCCGACGGGTGGTGCGCGTAGAACGCACTTTCATAAGGCTCCGCAGGCTGCCGGTAGATCACGCCCAGCGCGACGGGAAGCTCGAGGTCGATCAGCAGGCGCGCCAGCACGGCGTTGCCTTCATCGTGTACCAGTATGTCGCCCGGCGACTCGCTCGCCTCGACCACGTCGAGCGCGAACGTCTGCGCGTTGAATCCAATGCCTCTCGTCTTGTTCTCGCCGAACAGCATAGGCTCGCCATGCTGCAGGTGCAGCTGCGTGTCCGCCGCGTTCTTGCGGTCGGTAAAGCCGGCGAACACGTCTTCGTTGTAGACGATGCAGTTCTGGAAAATCTCCGTGAATGAGGTTCCGTCGAACGCGTGTGCCTGCCGCAGGACGTGACCGAGTCCCGCCTTGTCCGTGTCGATTGCGCGCGCGAAGAACTTCGCCCCCGCGCCGAGCGCAAGCTGACCGGGCGACAGTGGCGTGTCCACCGAACCCGAGGGGCTCGACGGCGACACCGTGCCGATACGCGAAGTCGGCGAATACTGGCCCTTGGTGAGACCGTAGATCTCGTTGTTGAACAACAGGATCTTCAGGCCCACGTTGCGGCGCAGCGTGTGCACGAGGTGGTTGCCGCCGATCGACAGGCCGTCGCCGTCGCCGGTGACGACCCAGACGTCGAGATCCGGGTTCGCGAGCTTGAGTCCCGTGGCGATCGCGGGCGCGCGGCCGTGGATCGTGTGGAAACCGTAGGTTTCGACGTAGTAAGGGAAGCGCGACGCGCAGCCGATGCCGGAGACGAACACCGTCGATTCCGGCTGCGCGCCGACGTCGGCGAGCGCGCTCGTGACCGCCTTCAGGATCGCGTAGTCGCCACAGCCCGGGCACCAGCGGACCTCCTGCGACGACGCGAAGTCTTTTGCCGTGAGCTGCTCGCTCATGCCGCGTCTCCGCGGCGTTCGGCCTCGATCCGCTCGACCAGTTCCGCGATCCGGAAGGGCTGCCCGCTGACCTTGCAGACGGACACCGGTTGTATGCAGAGCTTGTCGCGCAGCAAGGTGGCCAGCTGGCCGTTGTTCATCTCGGGCACCAGCACCTTGTCGAAGCGCGACAGCAGTTCGCCGAGATTCCCCGGCAGCGGATTGAGGTACCGCAGGTGCACGAAGCTCACGCCGGTCCTCCGCGCCGCCTGGTAGATCGGCCCGTAGGTCGATCCCCAGCCGACGACGACGAGACCGCCTTCGTCGGCGCCGAGTTCGAGCCGCTGCTCCGGGATGAAGTTCGCGACGGCGTCGACCTTCGCCTGGCGGAATTCCGTCATGCGCTGGTGATTGTCCGGGTCATAGGAGATATGCCCGGTCACGTAGTCTTTCTCGAGCCCGCCGGTTCGGTGCACGAGGCCCGGCATGCCGGGCGTTATCCAGGGGCGTCCGAGGCTGTCCGGGTCGCGCTGGCTGGCGAGCATCTGCGCACTCGGCCCGCCGCCGGCATCGGGCGCCGCGTGGCTCTCGATCGGCGCCAGCGCCTCGACGATCGGGATGAGCCAGGGCTCCGATGCGTTCGACAGGTAGCCGTCGACGAGCAGGATCACCGGCGTCATGTGCCGCAAGGCAATGCGCACGCCTTCGACGGCCATGTCGAAGCACTCACCGGACGACGACGCGGCGAGCACCGGCAGGGGCGTGTCCGCGTTGCGGCCGTAAACGGCCTGGTAGAGGTCCGACTGTTCGGTCTTGGTC
Organism: uncultured Gammaproteobacteria bacterium; assembly: GCA_963712755.1. Classification (GTDB taxonomy): domain Bacteria; phylum Pseudomonadota; class Gammaproteobacteria; order Steroidobacterales; family Woeseiaceae; genus UBA1847. The sequence continues at coordinate 146,708 of CAVQIY010000010.1, forward strand.
GGCAGGCCGGTGGACGGTCCGCCGCGCTGCCAGTTGACGATCAGCAGCGGCAGCTCGGCGCTCACGGCGAGCCCGATCGCCTCCGTCTTCAGCGCGATGCCGGGCCCCGAACTGGAGGTGACGCCGATCATGCCGCCGTAGGAAGCCCCGATCGCGGCGCAGATCGCCGCGATCTCGTCTTCCGCCTGGAAGGTGCCCACGCCGAGTTCCTGCAGCCGCGTGAGCCGGTGCAGCAGCGGCGAGGAGGGCGTGATGGGATAGGAGCAGAACAGCACCGCGCGGTCCGCGAGTTCGCCCGCCGCCGCGATGCCGAGCGCAAGCGCCTCGGCGCCCGTGACGCTGCGGTATTCGCCCGGTGCGAGGCGCGCGGTGTCCGTCGTTATCTGCGGCAGCGCAGCCGAGAGTTCCGCGGTCTCGCCGAAGGCATGCCCCGCATGCAGCGCCGCGACGTTGGCGTCGCGGAGCGTCGGGTTGCCGCCGAGCCGGCGCCGGAGCCAGGCTTCGACCGGTTCGAGTTGCCGGTCGAACATCCACAGCAGCAGGCCGAGTGCCCAGAAGTTCTTGCAGCGGCCGCCCTCGGACTTGCTCAGGCCGAACGACTTGACGGCCTCGAGGTTGAGGTGGCCGATGTCGGCCGTGACGACCTGGAACGCGTCGAGTGTGCCGTTCTCGCGGGGGTCGTCTTCATAGCCCGCTTTCGCGAGGCTACGTGGCGTGAAGCTGTCGCTGTTGAGGATGACCAGAGCGCCGGCCTGCAGCATCGGCAGGCTCACCTTCAGCGCGGCGGGATTGAAGGCCACGAGCACGTCCGGCGCGTCGCCCGCGGTCGTTATCGGATCGCCGCCGAGATTGATCTGGTACGCCGAGACGCCGAAGGTCGTGCCCACCGGCGCCCGGATCTCGGCGGGGTAGTCCGGGAAGGTCGCGAAGTCCCGGCCGGAGAGCGCCGTCGAGACCGCGAATTGCGAACCCATGAGCTGTATGCCGTCGCCGGAGTCGCCGGCCAGGCGCACGACGATCGATTGTAACGTTCTGTTTTCGTTCACAAAAAAAGAGGTCTTTTCGCCAGGTGTTGCGGCGCGGCGAGCCGCGTGACGGGCAGTGTAGCGTATTCGCGCGTGCGAGCGTGATGCCCTCCGGCATGGCTTGATATGATGCGCCAGTTCGCATAGCTTACGCGCTCCAAAATCATTCAAGACGCCGGGAATTCGCAACAATGACGTTCGTTGTCACTGAAGCCTGCATCAAGTGCAAACTGACCGACTGTGTCGAGGTTTGCCCCGTGGATTGTTTCCACGAGGGGCCCAACTTCCTGGTCATCGATCCGGACGAGTGCATCGACTGCACGCTGTGCGAACCGGAGTGCCCGGTGGAGGCGATCTACTCGGAAGACGAGCTGCCGGCCGGCCAGGAACAGTTCCTCGAGCTGAATGCCGAGTTGTCGCGCGAATGGCCGGTGATCACCGAGATGAAGGACCCGCCCGCCGACGCCGACGAGTGGCGGGACGTCAAGGACAAGCTCAAGTACCTCGAACGCTGATAGCGTCTACAGAACGACAGGGTCCATCAGGTCCGTAGGAGCGGGCCTCGGCCCGCGATCGCGGTTCAAGAACCGCTCCTACAGCGCGGCATTAACCGGTAGGAGCGGTTCTCGAACCGCGATTCGTTTCGACGAACTCGATCACCAGGTTCGCGAGCTGCTCGCCCTTGTCTTCCTGCAGGAAATGACCGGCGCCCGCGATCGTCACGTGGTGCTGACCCCGGGCGCCCGGCACGTGTTTCTGCCACACGCGGTCGCCGCCGCGGGTAATCGGGTCCTTGTCGCTGAACGCGGTGAGGAACGGCTTTTCCCAGTGGCCGAAAGCGTCCCACGCGCGGCGGTTGGCGTCACTCGCGGGATCGTCCGGCCGCACCGGTACCAGCGCCGGGAACATCCGCGCACCCGCCTTGAACTTGCGTGACGGGAACGGCGCGTCGTAGGCGGCGACGACGTCGTCGCGCAGGTTCGTCGTCGTGCCCTTCTGGATGATCTTGCCGATCGGGAAATACGGGCTGTGCAGCGCGAACGCGCGCCACTTCATGAACGCGTCGGGCATTGCCTGGTCGCCCGTCGGCAGCCCGCCGTTGGCGAGGACGATGGCGGCGAATCGATGCTCTGCTTCTGCGGCGACCCGCAGGCCGATCAGGGAGCCCCAGTCCTGGCAGAAGAGCGTGATGCGCGACAGGTCGAGCAGCTCGATGAAAGCCCGCATCCAGGCGACGTGGCCGGCATAGCTGTAGTCGCCCTTGTCGACCGGCTTGTCCGACCGGCCGAAGCCGATCAGGTCGGGGGCGATGACGCGCAAGCCGGCCCTGGCGAGCGGCGGGATCATGTGCCGGTAGAGATAGGACCAGCTCGGTTCGCCGTGCAGCAGCAGTACCGGGTCGCCGTCCTCGCGGCCCTCGTCCACGTAATGCATGCGCAGCCCGTCGACGTTCGCGTAGTGCGGCTCGAAGTTGTAGTCGGGCAGGTCCTCGAAGCGTTCGTCCGGCGTGCGTACCGTTTTCATGGTGCGTTCCTGTGCGATGTCGGCCGTTCGATGTGTGCCAAGATAGCAGAATGGCCGGTTACGTATACATCGACCTCGACGGCACGCTGACCGATCCGTTCGAAGGCATCTCGAACTGCATCGCCTATGCCCTCGGGAAGCTGGGGCAGGACAGACCGGCCGATGCCGACCTGCGCCGTTTCATCGGCCCGCCGCTGCTCGGGACTTTCGCGGAACTCGTGGGCCCCGCGCTGGCGCCGCGGGCGCTCGGCCTTTACCGCGAACGTTTCGGCGAAACGGGCTGGCGGGAAAACGCCGTGTATCCCGGCATCCATGGCGCGCTGGCCGCCATCACGGGGGCGGGGCATCGTTGCTTCGTCGCGACGACCAAGCCGCGCGTATTCGCGCTGCGCATCGTCGAGCACTTCGATCTCGCGCCGTACTTTTCGGACATCTACGGCTCGGAACTCGACGGCACGCGTACCGACAAGACCGAGCTGCTCGGCTATGCCGCGCGTCAACGTTCCGGCAGCCGGGCGTCGGTGATGGTCGGCGACCGTCATCACGACATCGTCGGTGCGCGCAACAACGGCTTTCGCGCGATCGGCGTCACGTGGGGGTACGGCACGGAAGACGAGCTTGTCGGCGCCGGTGCCCATTGCCTCGCCGCGGCGCCGGAGCAGTTACCCGGCCTGCTCGAGTTCGGCTAGCGCGGCACGTGCGCGGTTCACGACGGTGACCGCGGTCAACGCCGCGACACCGGCCAGCCAGGCGTCGGTCCAGGCGCCCGGTGCGACGCCGCAGCCGAGCACGGTCGCGAGCAGACCGAACGCGAACGCCCGGTCGCTCTTGCCCATCGGGCCGTCGTAGCGGCGGCTGGCGCCGATTTGCACGGCGATCACGCCCGTCATCTCGCTGAGTACGGCGAGCATGACGGCAGCGTTCACCGCGACGGGCGATATGCCTGCAACCAGTCCGAACGGGACGTAGAGGGCGATATCGGAAACCACGTCACCGAGTTCGTTGAGCAGGCCGCCCAGCGCGCTTTGCATGTCGTGCTCCCGGGCGAGCATGCCGTCGATGGCGTTGAGGGCCATGCGTGCGAGCAGCGCCACGGGCACGAGCAACAGGATCCAGTGTTTCTCGTGCAGTAACACCAGCGCGGCACCGGTGGCGGTCGACAGCAGCAACGCCGCAATGGTGACCTGGTTGGCGGTAACGCCGGCTTTGGCCAGTGAGTTGCAGGCGGGCCGCAGCAGGTTCTGGAAGGCAGGCTTGATGTCGTAGAGGGTCATCGGCCGTGTCCTCCGAGTTCGATGACGCAGCGCCGCAGCTCGTCGCAGACGGCTCTCACGGACTCGCGGCTGTCGTCGAGGTGGCGGAAATTCCTCGCCCGGCCGATGCGCAACCGCAGCCGCCGCGGGCGCGGTAAGAGGCGGCCCTTGGGCCATGCGCTCATACCGCCCTCCAGGTGGCAAGGCAGTATGTCGAGGTCCTGGCCGGCGGCGAGCCGGCCGATGCCGGAGCGGAAGCGGCCGATCGCGCCGGTCGTCGTGCGGGTGCCCTCCGGGAACAGGATCAGGATATTGGCGTCCTCGTGCAGCAGCTCGTCGCAGGCGGCGAGGCTCTGCGCCCCCCCGGCCTCGCGGTCGAACGGCAGCGCGTTGATCAGGACGGCCGAGACGGCGGACCGGGGCAGGCTGGTGAAGAAGTAGTCGGCGGCGGCGGCCGGGAAACAGTGATGGATCTTCCGCAGCGGGACCGCGGACATCAGGCAGAGCGTGTCCAGGTGGCTGGTGTGGTTGCAGACCAGGATGTACGAGCCCCTTGCCGGCAGGTTCTCCCGGCCTTCGATGCGCAGGCGGTGGCAGGTGCGCAGCCATATGCGCAGCAGCACGGCGGCGAGCGACCGGATGGTGTAGGCCAGCATCCCCGGCTCGCGCGGGAAGCGCTTCAGCCGCTTCGACATCGGTGTGCCGATAGTCGGCGATGGATGGTAGTTCCAGGTGTTCATGTCACTCATCACCCCGCGCCGTCGAACCAGCGCACCATGTGGAAGAAGATCGGCGCAACGAAGATCATGCTGTCGATGCGGTCGAGAATTCCGCCGTGACCGCGGATCGTCGTGCCCATGTCCTTGATGCCGATGTCGCGCTTGATGTAGCTGATGACCAGGTCGCCGAGCTGGCCGCCGATGCCCACGATCAGGCCCGTCAGGACGAGCAGGGCCGGGCTGAAATGCGGGAACGAGAACCACAGCAGCCACGGCATGACGAGCGAGACGCCGAGCGCGCCGACCGAGCCGGAGAGTGTCTTGTTGGGACTGATCTGCGCCCGCAGCTTGCGTTTGCCGAAAATCTTGCCGAACGTGAACGCGGCGACGTCGTTGATCTCGACGGCAAAGACGAGGAACAGCAGGTAACCGTAAGCGTTGGCCGTGTTGGCGAGTAAGCCCAGGTGCATGAACATCCAGCCGAAGTAGACGAACCCGAAGATGGCGAGCGCGACTTTCTGCAGTTCGCCGCGGGCGCGGTTGCGCAACACGGGCAGGAGCAGGATCGATGCGATGACGAAGACGGGCAGCGCCATGAAGAACCCGTACCAGCCCGGCTCACCGAGACGCGGGTCCGGGACCAGGGCCACGACGCCGAGCGCGGCTATGGCGAAGTAGACGAGGCCGGTCATCCACCAGTCCTCGTAGAGGCCCGTCGCGCGCGCGAACTCCCTGAAGCCGAAGGCGGCGAGCAAGGTCACGCCGGCGATAACGCCCTGCCGGCCGAGCAACAGGGTCCCCAGCACGATGGGGATCATGACGAGCCAGCCGACGTAGGTGCGCAGTGGCGACGAAACGTCCTTCCCGGCGAGACGCAGTGCGAAGAGCAGCAGCCCGGCGACAACCAGCAGTCCGCCCACGATCATGACGTAGTCGAGGAAGATTGCTGATCCGCCTGCGATATCGATGGCCACGATTCACTTCCCCATCAGGAACATGCCGGCGACGAGAAACCCCATGCCAGCGACGTTGACGGGCCTTATCGGTATCGCCTCGAAGACGAGCGCGAGCAATGCGGCCCAGATGAACGTCGAGGCGTAGATCGGGTAGAGCACCGTGAGCGATCCGCCTTTGCGGAAGGCGGCGACGAACAGCGTCATCACCGCGACGTAACACGCCACCCCGGCGAGCAGGCGCCAGTTCCACACGTAGCTCGCGAGGCTGTCGCCCGCGAGGTCGGCGCCGGCCTTGTACAGGTACTGGCCGAGCGCACCGAGAAATGCGGCGACGATGAAAAACACGATGGAAATGGCAGGTGTCGTCATGGAATCCGGAGCCCCCGGCCCGTGGCCGTTGCAAGTCATTGATTCTGATGCTGGCAGCGGCCGCGCCGCGCAGCATGAGGGAACCCGGATGTTTTTCGGATGACCGCCTGTGGCGCGGTAGCAGGCCCTAGAAGCCTTGCTGGCGCTGCGAATCGTCGTGCATGCGCAGCAGGAACGAGCGAATCGCGGGTACCGCTTCCTGGCGGCTCATCAGCTTCTGCTGCTCGAGGATTTTCGCCATGTCCTCGATCGAACGCCTGCCGTCGATCAGTGACATGACGAAAGAGTAGATCTGCGTCGTCATGGCCTGGGTGCGAAACGACTGCGTCAGCGGCACCGGTTCCTTGCCGGTGACGAGCCAGTCGGGCAGCGCCTTGTGGCGCGGCGGCTGTGCCGCGTCGCGCTGCTTGTAGGCGCAGAACGAAAACACGCGTTCCTGGCGGCCGTGGCGACTGGCCGGCGAGCACATGTACGGGATGGTCGCCTGCGACACGTACGGATCCGAGAAGCCGGCTTCGCCGACGATGGCCTTCGTTTCCTCGGGGCTGTAGCGCCGCGCGCGGGACGGGTCGGCGAAGGCGAGCGAACCGAAGTTGACCCACCGCCCGTCTTCCTTCAGCAGCCGGTTGATGCGCGACGCGAACACGGGCAGGTCTTCCGTGATGATGTCGATGAGCCACGGCGTCACCACGGTGTCGAACGACGCGGCGGCGAAGGGCGCCCGCAGCGCGTCACCCAGCACGAGGTGGAAATTGTCGCCGGCGGCTTGCGGTGCCGACAGCTTGCGCAACACGGCGTCGTCCTCGAGGGACCGGGGCGCGATGGGGAACTCGTACATCGACAGCCGTTTGCCCTGCGCCATCTCGCTGGCGACGAGCATGAGCAGGGGATTGAAGTCCATGGCCACGAGGCGGGTGCAGTCGAGGTGCCTGTAAATGTCGTAGGCAAGGCGCCCCGCGCCCGCGCCGAGCACCAGCACGTCACCGAGTTCCGCGTGATCGTGCAGCACCGCGCGAACCTGCTGCAGCGATGCCTCGTTCTCTTCGTCGCCCCACGCCCAGTCGCGGTGGATGTTCGCGTAATAGGTGTTCAGACCCTGGTCGACGGGGAGGCGTGTCCTGAGTGCCAGGTAGGACTCGAAGCTGCCGCTTTGCGAGCGGACGTCGACGGGCCGTAGCAGCTTCTGCATCGCGCGCCGATGCTGGTCGAGCGATTTCCGGTAGCGTTCCACCCGCTGGCGGGTGAGGGTCCGCAGCTCCTTGTCCTGCAGTTCGGCGTCGAGCCCGGCGATCTCGTGGCCGAGCTGCTGCAGCGCGAACTGCAGCCGGTTGCGCCACTCGCCGAGGCTCGCGTCGGGCTCGGCGAACAGCCACGGGATGCCGTCGATGTCGGGAAAATCGGTCTTGCAGGCCGCGCAGCGAAAGCTCCCGTCATGGAACTCGAGCGGCGTCTTGTCGCAGCGCGGGCAGGCGAGATAACTCTGCAGTTGCTTCACATCACCCATGCGCCGCTTTATAGCACGGCCCCGCGCACGCTGCCGGGCACGCTTCTCAATTGAATCACAACCCGCTCCCCGGCAGTTGACGCTCGATGGGAAGGGCGATCGATGCGGTGCTCAACAGAAGTTGCGCGCCGCGGCGCGCGATCGCGGTTCGAGAACCGCTCCTACAGCCTCGCAAAACATCGCCGGTAGCCCCCGTCATCCGGAGGATGGTGCATGACAGGGGATCGGGGCGTTTTTCGACCGAAGTAAAGCGCAGCGCAGCGAGCCATGAGGGAGAGAAATGCCCCGATCCCCTGTCATGCCGCCTCGGCAGCCAGGCGGTGCCGGGAGCGGGCTGCCCGCACCGCGGACATTGGGGAATCGGGAAAAAAAGCGGCCGGTCGGTAGGGAGACCGACCGGCCGCGGGTAGTGCCGGGGCTGCCGGGGAGCAGCCGCACGGCGGTACAGCCGCAAGGCTATACGGGGTTGGCAATCGTGCCGTTACAAATCGGCGTAAACGCGGTGAGGCTGTCCTGCATGGCGGCGTTGCCGAGGCCGTGGCTCGGGAACAGGGTTCCGAACTGGCCTTGTTCGCCGTGCAGTGCCATGTAGTTCAGGATCACCGTGTTGACGAGCAGGTTGACGTTGTTCGCAGCCGGCGTTGCAGCGCGCTGCACGGCGCCATCCGAGCTCATGTAACCGATCTGCTGGTGCAGGGCCTGTACGTCCGGCGTCCCGCCGATCAGCGTCGGCCTGCGGCCCGGGTTGTAGACCAGGAAGAAGGATCCGGCCGTCGAGGAGTTGTCGCTGACCCATTCGCCCTTGCCGCGGCCCTCGACGGTATTGTCGATGGCGCCGTTGGACGACAGCGAGCCGTCGCTGAAGACGTACATCATCAGCGGCGTGCCCAGGCGTGCGGCGTACTCGAGGCACGCGCCCATGCAGCGGCCGGCACGGAAGTCCTTGACCTCGCCCTCGGCGCGGCGGCCGCCGTGGTAGTCGTAGCCGCCCATCTCGATCGTTCCGGCGCCCGCGTAGCCGTTCATGACCAGCTTCATGATGGCCGCGGTCTTCTGGAACTCGCGGGCATCGCGATCGCCAGCGTTGAACTCGGCGGCGGTGAAGATGCCGCCCGGCCCGACGATCTCGGGGTCCAGGCTCGGATCCACCGGGACGCCCGCGAAGCGGTCGGCGATGTCAGCCGACTTGAGGTAACCGCACTCGACGAGGCGCTTCATGGTGGCGTCTTCCGACGGCGCCAGCATCGTGTTGACGTTGTTCATCTTGCGGCCCGTGAGCCGGTAGATGGATTCCATCACCGCGGTCGCGTCCCGCGGGCTCAGGATAGCCGCCAGGTCGCCGGTATCGACGAGGTTCACGACGTCCGACGGACGATCGACTTTCGTCGGCCGCAGCTCGGGGTCGTAGAGCATCGCCGGCAGCATGGAGTTGCCGCCCGAGTCGGTGTTATCGGAGCCGGCCAGCGTCAGGATCGAGCCGTTGGCGCCGGCACGCGCGATACCGTACATCGGGTTGTGCGGGTTGTTACCGGTGTCGTTGTCCGAGCGCGCGGGGATGACGGCACCGTTGATGAACTGCTCGGTCCCCGGCGACAGGCTCGCCAGGATGCCGCGCCGGAACGCGGAGTCGAGGTGGAAGCCGAGGCCGAGGTCGAAGTTCGCGTAGTCCTGCTGCGTGATCGGGTCGACGAGGCCCGGGATCATGTCGCCGGGCAGGCCCTGCCGTTCGTAGCCGCCGGTAGACAGGAAATCCCGCTGGCCGCCTTCCTGGCCGATCAGCACGTTCGAACCGGCGATGTTGGCGCCGCCCGCGAGATCGAAGCAGATGAACGGGATCTTGCCCGCGCCGGCGGTGGCGATGCCGCAACTGGCAAGCTGGCTGTCCAGGTCGCCCGAGAGGGCTGCCTGCGCGAGCCGCGGGCTCGCCGCCATCGCGCTCAGAATGCCGCCGCCTACCGCGTAGGCCGCACCCGTCCGGAAGCCCTGTGCGACGAACTGCCGTCGCGTGACAGGACGCGGATGGTCTCCATGCAGCTGCGGCGCGTCGAAGTTCCTTGAATTGCGTTTCCTGGCCATTGCTGTATTCCTTGTCGGTCCTGTCTGTCGTTACTGGATGAGTGTTACGGCGTTGCCGAGCATTGCTGCGCAGACGCCCTTGCCGATCGAGCGGGTATCGCTGCCGCCGGCGACCAGCCGGTCGACCAGGTTGTCCGGGCGATCCAGCGACTCGCCTTCGGGGCTCACGGCGCCGGTCGGATCCTGGTAAGACGCGAGTTCCTCGTAGACCTCGGCCCGGACCGGCTGGCTGCCGATATTGGTGCCCATGATGCGGTCGATGAGCGGGTTCACGAAGCTGTCGCGGTTGCTGCTGAACTCGCTGTTGTTGTTCCAGTTGAAGCCCGGGAACAGCGTGGCGAGATTCGGGCCCGGACTTCCGGCCGTGCCGATCATCGCGTCGCAGTACTGGATGGCCAGCTGCGCGATCGCGACCTGGTGCGACGACAGGAACGTGTTGAGGCTCTCCACCGCGGGCAGCGATTGCCTGAGCTCCTGGTAGGTCATGTCGACCGCCGGCGTCGTCGGGTTGACGAGCGTCACCTCGGAGTAAGTCGCGTTGATCTCGTCGAAGGTACGCAGCCCGACGTGCGGCGAGGGCGCGCGGTCGGTTTGCGTGAGGACCAGGGTCGGGTCGGCCGGCCGCACGAAGCTGTTGCCGGCCAGCGCGTCGAAGGTCAGGAAGAACTCGTCGTCCTCCGGCCCCTTCTCGAGCGGCAGCACGGCACCCATCGGCGACAGCGGCTGGCCGAGCTCCACGAACTCGGCGGCGCTGAGGGTGTCGTCCAGCGTCGCATAGGTCTGGCCGACCGGCGCCTCGGCACCGTTCATCGCGATACGCAGGCCGCGGATCGGAATGCCCTCCGGCGTCGAGCCGTCGAGCGTGATGAAGTGCGGCCGGTCGAACAGGTACGCGTAGGTGTCGTATTGCGCCACCTCGAACAGGATGAACGAGGACTCCGGCGCCGCACCGATGTTCGCCGAGATGTCGAACAGCAGGAAGAAGCGCTCGCCGACGCCGGCATCGAAGTTCTGCGTCACCTGTTCCTGCGTCATCGCACGGCGGTGGATGGCGGCGAGGCGAATGGTGCCCTGCCACAGCCCGTCGCCCGATGCCTCGTTGCCGAGGACCAGCGCGAAGGTGTCCTGCCAGTCGATCAGCGTGCCGCCCGGAACCGGGTCGGTCTGCGTCACCAGGCTGCCGTTCACGTAGATGCGGCGGCCGTTGATCGGGTCGTAGGTCGCCACCACGTGCTGCAGCGTTGCCTGCAGGACCTCATCCGCGGACGGTGTCGACAGGGCCGGGTCGCCGTTGAGGCTGGTCTCGGTCGTGCGCAGCTGGAACTGGTAGTCGTACAGCGTCTGCTGCAGCGTGAAGTTGCGCTGCGTCGGACCGGCCGAGTAGCTGACGATGCGGGCCATTTCCTGCGTGACGTTGGCGGGAACGACCCACGCCTCGATCGAGAATTCACCCGATTCCTGGATGACGTCGAAGAGCTTCGCCGACGCGGTCGTCGAGGCCTGGGCCTTGCCGTCCGTGATCGTGATGCCCCAGCCGCCGAACCAGGTGACGCCACCGGAGAAATTGAGGTCGATCGCGGGATCGACGCCGCTGGTGTCGTAGGCGGTCGTGCCGCTGCCGGACTTGAATTCCCACAGGGCGATCTGCGCATCCTCGTAACGGTTGCCGCCCGACGCCAGCGTGCCGTCCACGAGGCGCAGAGCCTTGCTCGTAACGAGGCTGGGATCCACGGTGGTCGGCGTGATGCCGCTGGCGAACGCGGTGATCGCATCCTCCATGACCTGCGCATCGGCGGCGCAGTTGCCGGACCAGCAGTTGTGGAACTCGCTGCGGAGGCGAATAACCATTCGTGAGTTGGCCGGCGTGTCGAGATTGATTTTCGGCTTGGCCGCGTCGTAAGCGGCGACCACGTCCGGGTCGGCAAAGTAAGGCTGCTGCGCAGTCGCCGATTCGGAGCTGTGGCAGCCGGAGCAATTCGCGACCAGCACGGGGTAGACCGTGGCTTCGAAGGCGGCCGTGTCCGCCGGGAAATTCAGGCTTGCGCCCGGATCCCGGGAAACCGGCGGCGTCAGCAGGATCTGGCGGCCACCGCCGCCGCTGCTACCGAGCCAGTTCTCGATCCAGGTCGTCATGATCGCGGCGCAGCTGGACGGATCTGCGTTCCAGCAGTTATGGCCGCCGCCGACCTTCTCGACCAGGCGCGACAGCGCCGGCTGCGTGGTGTCGACGACGGTGAGCGCCTCGTCATAGGCAAGATTGACGTCGTCGTTGCGCACGAACATCGGCAACTGACCGACGACTTCGTTGTGGCAGGAGCCGCAGCGGTCGGATGTTTTCGCGTTCGACCAGAATTCCTGCTGGAATTTCAGGACGTCCGCGTCGCGCGCCACGGGCCCGGTGTAGGGCGCGTTGCCCGGAGGCGGCGCCTGGGTGAGCGGATTCTCGGTTGTTGCTGCGCCGCCGCCGCATGCCGCAAGCACGGTGCTCGCGAAGATGCCGATAGCGGCAGCCTTGAGTACGCGCACGTTCGCGGCCAGGGCCGAACGGGTAGCAGTCCATTTTGCCATTTTCATTGTCCTGTCTCCCTACTGGCCCATGCAATGAACGGCCGTGTCGGCGAATACCTGCTTCAAGCGGTAACCGGTCGAACGGAACGTGTCGGTGATCGTGTTTACGGCGCTGCGGTCGGTCGCATTCTCCGGTTCCCGCAGGCATACGGCTTTGAATACCTTCCTGACCTGGCAGGAGGCGAATGCCTGGCTGTTGCCGAGCTCCGCGCCGAGCGACTTGGCGCCGTTGCCGCTGCCCGGGAGCGAACCGTCGAAACCCAGGTAAGCGTTCTGGCCTGCCCGCCATCGGTTCTCCCAGGAATCGTCGACCGTCCTGAATCCCTGCGGGAAGTTCAGGTCGTTGTTGAAATACTTGGGCTGTACGTTGCCCGGCGTGTACTCGAGTACACCGGCTTCCTCGTTGTAGTTGTAGTAGGCATAGGCGCCGGCCAGCGGATCCATGCCGGAGTGACAGCCGATGCAGTTGTTGAGGAACAGGCGGCTGTCACCGCCCGGGCTGCGGCTCACGTCCTGGCGAATCCAGTCGGGCGGCAGACGGGTGTCCAGCATCTGCTCCATGTCGTAGCACATGTGGTTCAGCAGCGTGAAGCGGAACATCGCCCGGTTGGTGCCGGCCACGAAGAACGCCTCGGATGCCGCGCGCGACGTCATTACACCGGCCGCCGCGGACGACGGTATGCCGAGGATCGACGACTGCGCGGTCGGGACGAAATCATTGACGTTGCTCAAATCCACGTTGTTGGCTTCGAGCTGTTCGAAGTGATTGTTGTTGTTTGCCGCGGGTGCCGCCGCGACGATGCCCGAGCGGCCGACATAAGCGAGGTCGGCCGACAGCAGCGTGCTGAAGTCGACGTCGTCGCGAACCATACCGATGACCGTTGCGATGTAGTCGTTCAGGGGAACGAACACCGAACGGTCACGGTTGGTCCACGGAGCAGCAAAGTTCTTGAGGGTGACGTTGTAGAAGTACTTGTTGTCCATCGCCGTGTAGGCGGCCGCGACCGGGTCGCCGCCGGCGATCTGGCCTTCCATGGTCTGCAGCACGGCAGCGCTCGGCGGTACGCCGGCAAGCCGGTCGTGTATGCGCTTCGCCTGCTCGCGCGGCCCGGCGTAGGCAGTCGCCATGAACCCGGCCAGGAGCACGCCGATGAGCGCGATCTGCCAGGGCCCGATGACTCGTGTGAGGCCACTGGCAAATTTCCCTTTCGTGTGTGTCATGTTCTTCATAACCATTCTGCTCACGCACCCATTAGGTTCAAAGATTTGTCGTCCACCGTTCTCACGCCGGTGGTATTCGCTGACTGACCGGAGACCAGGAACGCGACTCCGACGTCACGAGACCGTTTGATTTGCGAAGCTGCTGCCCAAGCGCTTCTGTTTGCTTTCCCCTCACCGCATTCACTGATGCGGCGAAGCGATGGTGCCAGAGCGTGACCCTCATTGCCGTGAATGCATTCACATCCTTAGCGTGCGGGCCGTGCAGGTCGAGCGCCGAAACCAGCGGTCTGCCAACGTAGAAGCAATTGCTGTGCCAGTTTCGCGGCCACGCCTCAGAAAGCCTGGAATAGCTAATAAATACCGATGGTTACGAGCGAATCGTCGGTAGTTACCGAGACCTGACTATGTCAAACCTTTGTCGGCGCTTTCGCACAGTGATTTGCCCCGCCGCCCGTAACGTATTGATTCCACTCGCTCGGGGTGATGTCGCGGAAGGGAGACAGGCGTGGCGGACCTGTACGCTGCGGCGCTGCCCGGCGAGTGTGTTGCATGCACGATACGCTGCGGTGGCGGCGAGCCGGCCTGCGGGGAAGATCCGGGCGCTCGTGCCGAATGCTGCGCGAATAATGGGCCCCAGGTCGAAAAGCGGAAGAGATGAGCGTCGAGTTCGCCACGAACGCGACATTTGACATTGCGTACTGTCTCTCATTTTCCACATTACATCGGGCTCCGGGCGTCTTCTATACTGCGGCGGAATTCAGCCTGCGGAGCGCTTCGACAAGGAATTCGACCGACCGCAAGCAATGGCTGGAAACAATGCGGCGTGGGCTGCCGTACGCGATGACCTTGCATCGGTTTGTGATGGCGTTAACGGTAAGCGGCCGAATTGGCAGTCAACATAACCCATCATTCGAATGGTGGGTGAATGCGCACATTCGAGGACGAGGCTATGAACAGGAAATCGCGACAGATCAAGGATGCATGCGTGCGACCGGCGTGGAAGCTGGCCGCATTGATTTCCGTGTCCGCCGCATTTGCGGCATGTGATGGCGCCAACCAGGGCGTGCAGATCGGTACGGGCCAGAACCCCGACCCGGTCGTGATCGACTTTCCGATCGCCTATGTGAAGCAGCCGATTCCCGTCGACGACAACGGCGCGTTCGAGCAGCAGGACCTCCGCGAGCAGATCACGTTCCAGATCGGCGGCAACCTGTATTTCCGCGACCGGGCATCGCCGAGTGCGCTGGAAGTGAACATCACCGAGCCGATCATCGGCGACCAGGGTGACGTCCGTGACGTCGAGATTGCCTTCGACGGCAGCAAGCTGCTGTTTTCCATGCGCGGACCCGCCGACCCGAATCTCGATCTCGACGACGAGGACCAGCCGACCTGGAATCTCTGGGAATACACCTTCGAGACCGCGGAATTGCGCCGCGTGATCACGACGGACCTGACCGCGGAGAACGGCCACGACATCATGCCGAAGTACCTGCCGGACGGCCGCATCATTTTCGCCTCGACCCGCCAGACGCGGTCGCAGGCGATCCTGCTGGACGAGGGCAAGGGCGCATTCCCGCACGTCGACGAGGACCGCAACGAATTCGCGTTCAACCTGCACGTCATCAATGCCGACGGCTCCGGCCTCGAGCAGGTGACGTTCAACCAGAGTCACGACCTCGATCCGGCGGTACTCGCCGACGGCCGCGTCGTCTTCAGCCGCTGGGACGGCGCGCGTGCGAACGACGGTGTCGATCTCTACGTCATGCACCCGGACGGCTCGAACCTGCAGTTGCTGTACGGCAAACAGAGCCACAACACCGGCCCCGACGGCGACACCATCCAGTTCACGCAGCCGCGGCAGCTCGAGGACGGCCGCATCATGGCGCTGATTCGCCCCTTCACGGACTCGGAGGGCGGCGGCGAGCTGATCACCATCGACACCGCGCAGTACGTCGAGAACACGCAGCCGACGGCGCCGAACATCGGCGTGCTCAGCGGGCCGGCGCAGGCAGACGCGACGATCAACGAGGTCCTGACGCAGGCAGGTCCCTCGCCGGGTGGCCGTTACGGTTCGGCTTATCCGATCCAGGACGGCACCGGGCGCCTGCTCGTCAGCTGGAGCCAGTGCCGCCTGATCGAGGTAACCGAGGACTTCGGCGATCCGCTGGTTCCGCCGCGCATCGTGCCCTGCACCGACGATCGCCTCGCCGCGGTCGCCGATTTCGACCCGGCCGATCCCGTGACACCGGCGCTCGGCAGTTTCATCGTCGCGCCGCCGCTCTACGGCATCTGGATGTACGACCCGCGCGACAACACGCAGCTGCCGGTCGTGCCGGGCGAGGAAGGCATCATGGTCAGCGAGGTCGTTGCCGCGGATCCGCGGGTGAGCCCGCCGACGATCCTCGACGGCCTCAACAACTTCCCGCTCGACCCGACGCTCGCGGAGAACGGCGAAGCCGTCCTCAATATCCGCAGCGTCTACGACTTCGACGGCCAGGCGGTGGCCGACATCAATGCATTGGCCGATCCCGCGCGGACGCTGGCGGCCGACCGGCCGGCGCGTTTCCTGCGCATCGTCAAGGCGGTGTCGCAGCCCGACGACGACCTGCTGGACATCGACAACACGGCATTCGGCGTCAGCCAGGCGAACGGTATGCGCGAGATCATCGGCTACGCGATGATCGAGCCCGACGGCTCGGTCATGGTCCGGGTTCCCGCCAACACCGCGCTGCAGGTCAGCGTGCTGGATGCGGACGGCAAGCGCATCACGTCGCGGCATCGCAACTGGATTGCCCTGGTCCCCGGCCAGGAACTCCAGTGCAATGGCTGCCACGTGCAGAACAGCGGGCTGTCGCACGGCCGCTATGACGCATTCGACTCGGCATGGGCGGGCGCGCAGACGGCCGGCGTGGAGTTTCCGAATACCGACCCGATGTGGTTCGTCGGCG
The DNA here is from genome assembly GCA_963712755.1 of uncultured Gammaproteobacteria bacterium. GTDB lineage: Bacteria > Pseudomonadota > Gammaproteobacteria > Steroidobacterales > Woeseiaceae > UBA1847. The sequence continues at coordinate 162,871 of CAVQIY010000010.1, forward strand.
ATATCGGCGAGACGATGGCCGAGGTGCGCGCGCGCGTCACCTGCACCAACGACGGCTGTTCGTCGCTGGAGCCGTCGATGAATATCGTGTATCGCGACGTTTGGTCGGCCGACCCCGCGATCGCGGCGCAAAATGCCGACATCGACATGTTGTACACGGGCCTGACCACGCCGCTGCCGACGAGCATCGGCTGTGCGCAGGCCTGGTCGCCGAACTGCCGGTCCGTGATCAACTACGAGACCGTGATCCATCCCCTGTGGAGTCAGCCGCGCCTCGTCTTCGACGACATGGACAACCCGGTGCTCGACCCGGTGACCGGCTTGCAGCAGAACAACAACTGCCTCAACTGCCACACGCCGGTCGACGCCGCGGGAGTGGTGCGTGTGCCGGCCGGGCAGCTCGAACTGCAGGATGGCCTGTCGCCCGACGAGCCCGACCACTTCCATGCCTATCGCGAGCTGTTAGTTACTGATAATCTTCAGGAAGTGGTGAACGGCGCGCTCGTCGACGCGCAGCAGCAAGTCGGCGTCGATATCGATGGCAACCCCATTTTCGATGTCATTCCGATCGCGTCGCCGGCCACTATCGCTGGGGCAGCGGCGTCTGACGATTTCTTCGACCGGTTCGAAGACCCCAATGATTTGCACTACAACACCTTGTCCGTAGCGGAGAGACGCTTGATTGCGGAATGGTTAGATGTCGGAGCCCAGTACTACAACAACCCATTCGACGCCCCGGCCAACTAACTTATTTCGGGTCGCGAGCCTGGCGTTGTGTGCGCTGCTGGCCATCACCCCCGGACAAGCAGAGGCCGCCAGGGAGAATCGCAGAGTGGCGGTCGCCGACCCGTACCTGGAAATGCATACGGGTCCGGGTCGCGGCTATCCCATATTCCACGTCGTTGATCGCGGCGAGTCGGTCGAGATCATCAAGCAACGCACGGACTGGTTCCTGGTGCGCGACGCCGATGGCGACGAGGGCTGGGTCGACCAGCGGCAGATGGAGCTCACGCTCAACCCCGACGGCTCGGAAGTCGATTTCGATCGCGCGACCCTCGAGGACTTCACCAACTCCCGCTGGGAAATAGGCGCCCTGGCGGGCGATTTCGGCGGTGCCAACATCGTCTCCCTGTACGGCGGGTACTCGCTCAACCCGCACGTCTCCGTAGAGGTATGGGGTTCACAGATTCTGGGTAATTTTTCGAACGGCTGGACCGCCAGTGTTAACGTCGTTCACGAAACCTGGCCTGACTGGCGCATATCGCCGTTCTTCACCCTCGGTGCCGGCATGATCTGGACCGAGCCGAAGTCGACGATTATCCAGGGCGAAGACCGTAACGACCAGATCGGTCATGCAGGTGCAGGGTTCCGCGTGTACGTGGCGCGGCGATTCCTGTTCCGCGCCGAGTACAAGACGCACGTCGTCTTTACCAGCCGGAACGACAACGAGGAAGTGGAAGAATGGAAAGTCGGTTTCGCGTTCTTTTTCTGATCCTGGTGGCCCAGTTGGCGCTGTCGGGCTGCGCGGCCACGAAGAACCTGTTCGGGTTCGGCCGCGACGAGGCACCGCCGCCGACGGCGGAAGCGCCCGGCCAGGTCATCGACCCCGAGGTCGAGCGACGCGAGATCAAGGAACCGAAGATCGACCGGGAGAACTTCGAGATCGGTGCGTTCGCGGGCATCATGAGCATCGAGGACTTTGGAACCGACCTGGTTTACGGCGCGCGGCTGGCGTACCACCTGACGGAGGGGTTCTTCGTCGAGGGCACGGTCGGCCAGACCGAGGCGGGCCTGACCAGTTTCGAGTCACTGAGCGGCGGCGCCCGCCTGTTCGAAGACCGCACGCTGACCTATTACAACCTGAATCTCGGCTACAACATTCTGCCGGGTGAGGGCTTCATCGGTGAGAAACGCGCGTTCAATACGCATTTCTACCTGATCGCCGGGCTGGGCTCGACCGAGTTCGCCGAGGACGACCGGTTCACTGTCAACTTCGGCGCGGGACTGCGGCTGCTGCTGAACGATGCCTGGACATTGCGCTTCGATTTCCGCGACCACCTCTACGACATAGACGTGCTCGGCGAGGAGAAGACGGTGCACAACCTCGAGGGCACATTGGGATTCTCGTTCTTCTTCTGAGGCAGGTGTCACGGTCGCTCATTCGATCAACGACTAGAGTTAGGAATCATGAACACGACACACGTCAAGAATCGCACGAATACTGCTCACGCTGGCGGTGCTCTACGGCCTCTCGGCCTGCAGCATCGAGCCGTGGGTGAAGCCCTACGAACGCGATCGCCTGGCCGATCCGATCATGGCGCTCGACGGCGACCCGGTATCGACCGCGTACATACAGCATGTCTACGAGGCCCGCGAGGGTGCTCGCGGCGGCGAGGGTGCGGCCGGCGGCGGCTGCGGCTGCAACTAGGAGGCATACGGCGGTGATGTTCCGGCGGCTGATTTCTCTCCTCGCGTTGACGCTCGCGCTGCCCGCGAGCGTGCTGGGCGGCGTGCTGCCGGATGACCGCGGGGACGTGCTCTACCACCGTTACGAGGGCGGCGGCGTGACCATCGACGGGCCTTCCGTGCTGGTGCGCAAGAAAGCCGGCAAGAGCCTGTCGTTCGTCGGCAACTACTACCTCGACATGGTGAGCTCGGCGTCCATCGACGTGATCACGACGGCAAGCCCGTACAGCGAGGAACGCGAACAGTGGTCGCTCGGCATGGATTACCTGCGCGGCAACACGACGATGAGCGTCAATTACGTCAGCAGCGTCGAATCCGACTTCGATGCGAGTACCTACGCCTTCTCGGTCAGCGAGGACATGTTCGGGGACCTGACGACACTCACGCTCAGCTATGCCTACGGTGAAGACATCGTGGGTCGCTCCGATGACCCGGGCTTCCGGCGCGAGAATACGCGCCAGCACTATGGCGTGGGCCTGACACAGATCCTCACCCGCAACCTGATCACGACGCTGAATTTCGAAACCGTCACCGACGAGGGATTTCTCAACAACCCGTACCGATCGGTGCGCTACCTGGATCCGGGCAGTGCACGCGGCTTCAGTTTCGAGCCGGAACTGTACCCGGAGACGCGGACCTCGAACGCGCTCGGCCTGCGCGCGCGGTACTTCCTCCCGTACAGGGCCGCGCTCGAAGGCGAATACCGCTTCTATACCGATACCTGGGGAATCGACGGACACACGGCGTCACTGACGTACGTGCATCCCTGGGGCCCGTTCATCTTCGAAGGCAAGTTCCGCTATCACGACCAGACCGGCGCGACATTTTTCCAGGATGTATTCCCGCGCTCCGAAGCCACGAACTTCCGCGGCCGCGACAAGGAGCTCAGTCCGCTGACGAGCTATACGCTCCGCGGCAAGGTGAGCTACGAGTTCATCGACCCGAACAAGGGCTGGGGAATCTTCAAGCGCGGCTCGCTGAATTTCTCCCTCGATCACCTGTTCGTCGAGTACCACGAGTTCCGGGACATCACTTCCGGCCAGCTCGGCGACGAAGCGCTGTACGAACTCAAGGCGAACGTCTACCAGATATTTGTTTCGTTCTGGTACTGAGGCCGGGCCCGGTCCATGCTCCTCGTAGGAGCGCGCCTGGGCGCGCGAACGATGTCAGTCGTTTCGCGCTTCAAGAAGCGCTCCTACAGTCTCGCCGAGAAACATCCCAAACCGATCCCTTGCTGGTGATACGATTCGAATCATGACCTGGATTTACCTCGTGGCCGCGCTGCTGGTCGTCGCGACAGTAGTCATCTACAACCGGCTGGTGCGCAGTCGCAATCGCGTCAGCACGGCGTGGAGCGACATCGACGTGCAGCTGCAGCGCCGGCATGACCTCATTCCGCAGCTCGTAAAGGCGGTGGATGCGTATGCGAAGTACGAGAAAGCCACGCTCGAAGCCGTCACGGCATTGCGGGCCGAGGCGATGCGGGTCGTCGAGGTCGATGCCCGCGGCGAGGCGGAGCAGGCGTTGAGCGAAGGCGTCAGCCGCCTGCTGGCGCTGGCCGAGAGTTACCCGGACCTGAAGGCCAATGAGAACTTCCTGAAGCTGCAGGGAGAGCTCGTGGAAACCGAGAACTACCTGCAGTTCGCGCGGCGCTACTACAACGGTTCCGTGCGCGACTACAACACCCTGACCGAGACGGTGCCGAGCAACCTGGTCGCCGGACTGTTCCGTTTCGAGCCGCGCGAGTTCTTCCAGAAGCGCTCGGACGAGGCCGCCAACGTGCCGCTCGTCAGGCTGGGTTCCGTCGAGTGAGGACGCTCGTTTTCGTCATGCTGGCGGCGCTGCCGTTGCTGGCGGGCGCCGACGAGCGCATCCTGGAATTCCACAGCGACATCACGGTGATGCAGGACGGCTGGCTGGAGGTGACGGAGACCATTCGCGTCCGCGCGGAGGGCGATCGCATCCGCCGCGGCATCTACCGCGACTTTCCGACCGAGTATTTCGACCAGCTCGGCAACCGTTACGTCGTCGACTTTCAGCCGCTGGCCGTGTTGCGTAACGGCGCCCCCGAGGCTTTTCACGCGGTCGAGGACCGTAACGGTGTGCGCACTTACTTCGGTCACAGTGATCGCTATATCGACCCCGGCATCCACACCTACCAGTTTCGCTACCGTGCATCGAGAATGCTCGGTTTCTTCGAAGACCACGACGAGCTGTACTGGAACGTCACCGGTTTCGACTGGGCGTTCCCGATCGACCGGGGCAGCGCCACCGTGCGCTTCGACTTCGCGTTGCCGGCGGCTTCGATCGCGACCGACGGGTACACCGGGCCGTACGGCAGTCAAAGCCGCGAGTACAGCGCCTTCGTCGACGCGGAAGCGGTGGCGCAGTTCGAGGCCGGGGCACCGCTGGGTCCGCTGAACGGCCTGACCATCGTCGTCATGTGGCCCAAGGGCTTCGTCACGGAGCCCACGGCGCTCGACCGCGCCGCCTGGATGCTGAAGGACAATCTCGGCCTGCTGGTCGCGCTCGCCGGGTTCGCGGGTCGTGCTCGCGTACGCGTTCCCGGTCTGGAGCCGCTACGGCAAGGATCCCGAGGAGGGCGTTCTCGTGACCCGTTACGAACCGCCACAGGGGTTCTCGCCGGCGTCGCTGCGCTACATCCGGCAGATGTACTACGACGACAAGACCATGACGGCTGCCATATTGAGCCTGGCCGTCAAGGGTTACCTCAGGATCAACGACCTGGGCAGCAAGCACACGCTGTTCCGGCTCGAGCCCGGCGCGGGTGCGCCGCCACTGGCGACCGGCGAGGCGGAGCTCTACGCGGCGCTTTTCAAGGATGGCAAACGCGTGGTGCTCGAACAGGACAACCATGCCCTGCTGGGGGCTGCGCGAGCCGCGCACAGGGCGTCACTCGTCAAGGACTACAAGAAGCACTACTTCCGCCTCAATGTGCTGCTCAGCATTCCGTCGATGCTCATTGCGCTCGTTGCGACGGGCCTGGCCGTGCTGGTCGGCGGGCGCATCTCGTTGACCTTGATCGCCGTGATCGTCACCATGTTGCTGACCGTCGCGTTCTTCGGCGTCATCATGCGGCGGCCGACGGCCCGCGGCCGCAAGGTGCTCGACGAGATGCTCGGCTTCAGGGACTACCTGGAGGTCGCCGAAAAAGACGAGATGAACCTGCGCAACCCGCCGCAAAAGACGCCGCAGCTGTTCGAGGCCTACCTGCCGTTCGCGCTCGCACTCGGCGTGGAACAGGTGTGGGCCGAGAAGTTCGCAGGCGTGCTGGAGTCGATCCGCGGGCCCGACGGGCGCGGCTACCAGCCGTCCTGGTACAGCGGGTCCTGGAACGGCGCCAGCATCAGCCGCAACATCGGCTCGGTGTCCAGCGGGCTCGGCTCGGCGATCAGCAGCTCGGTGACACCGCCGGGTTCGTCGTCGGGCGGTGGCGGTGGCGGATTCTCGGGCGGTGGCGGCGGTGGCGGCGGCGGAGGCGGCTGGTGACCGACACCGCAAACATGACACTATTCGATAGCCGCCGACCACAACCAAGGGACGTACATTGATTCAACCCGGACACGGCGACCGGCGCCCGGTCGACAACAGCGCCATACCGAACGTGATTTTCGCACTGCTCGTCGCGAACGGACTCGTGTTCGCGCTGCAGCAGTTCCAGTTCGAGTTCATGCTGAAGAACTTCGCGCTGTGGCCGATCAATATCCCGCCCGAGCTGCTGGCGCAGATTGCCCCCGAGAGCCGGCCGTCGTTCATGCCGTGGCAGCTCGTCACCTACGGCTTCCTGCACAGCACCGATTACCTGGGCCACATCTTCTTCAACATGTTCGGCCTGTGGATGTTCGGGCGCGACCTCGAGCGCCTGATGGGGCCGCAGCGGTTCCTGACCTACTACATGACCTGCGTCGTCGGCGCCGGCATCATTCAGCTCATCGTCGTCCAGGTCCAGGGCGGCGTGTACCCGACGCTCGGCGCGTCGGGCGGGCTGTTCGGCATCCTGCTCGCGTACGGCATGGCGTTCCCGAACCGCACGGTCGTGCTGCTGTTTCCGCCGATTCCGATGAAAGCGAAGTACTTCGTGATCGTCTACGGCGCGCTCGAGCTGTTCCTCGGCGTGAGCGGCTACGCGCCGGGTATTGCGCACTTCGCCCATCTCGGCGGCATGCTGTTCGGCTTCCTGTTGTTGCGGCACTGGGGGAGGCGCCGGAACCCGTGATCGACAAGTGTCGCTTGTGCGGAGGTTCGAACCTGCGGCCGTGGATGAAGGATGGCAGGAACCGCGACCTCGTCTACTACAGGTGCGACGACTGTTCGCTGTGGAATTACGACCTCGACTGCGGCGTCGACCAGACCCAGTACACGGAGGTCTACATCAGCCCGCGCGACGTCGAGCACCGTTCGAACCGGCTGAACGTGGATAGCTGGAAGTTCCTGCAGCGGTATGCTCGCTCGCCGCGGTCCATCATGGACATCGGCTGCGGCAACGCCGGATTGCTGCACCTCGCGCGCGAGGCCGGCTGGGAGGTTGCCGGCATGGAGTTGTCACAGCAGGCGGCGGACGCCATTCGCGAGGACCAGGGCATCGAGGTGCTCGTGTCCGATTTCCTCCGCTACGACAACCCGGATAATCGCAAGTACGACGTCGTTGCGCTTCGCCATGTGCTCGAGCATCTGCCCGACTCGATTCTCGCGATGCAAAAAATCGCGGCGCTGCTCGAGGACAACGGTCTCGCGCTGCTCGAGTTTCCGAATACCGGCTCGTTCAGCTATAAACTGAAGCGAATCCTGAAAAACGCCGGTCTCAAGAACGCGAAGTATGCGCCAGAATGGCGGCCGGGCCATGTGAACGAGTATTGCCGCGAGTCGTTCGAATACCTGCTCGCGCAGACCGGGTTCGAGCTCGTCGTGTGGCGCACGTATTCGAACAAGCCGGTCGCCAACGCGTTCTACCGCTGGGTGCCCATCGCGAGCAAGGTTCGCGTGCTCGTGCGCAAGCTGCCGGAGACCGCTGCTGCGCGCGAAGCAGCCTGATTCATGCAACTTTATGGCCGATTACTGCATCTAACCATGAAATTTTCGAAAAACAGGGGACAGAGACGAATGAAACGCAGAGAGTTTCTCGGTGGCGCTGCGGCGAGTGGTGCCATGCTCACGATGCCCGCGTTCCTGTCGGGCTGCGGCATTCAGCCGGCGACGACGGTCGCGGACAAGACGCCGGAGAATCCGTTCATGGAGTGGTTCGGTGTCGACCAGGCGACCACCGCGAGGGTCATGACCGAGCTGTCGGCGAACGGCGCCGATGCCGCGGACCTGTACTTCCAGCACAGCCGCACGAATTTCCTGACGCTCGAAGACGGTATCGTCTCCAGCGCGAGTTCCGACATCCAGCAGGGCGTCGGCCTGCGCGTCGTGATCGGCGAGCAGACGGGCTATGCGTTCACCGAGGACCTGACGCTGCCCGCCATGCTGGCTGCCGCGAGAACCGCAGCTGCCATCGCATCGGGCAACAAGGCCGTGGCGCCGCAGAAGTTCGCCGCGCAGGGCGCGGGCGACCTCTACAAGACGGCGGTGCCGTGGTCCGACGTCGGCATCGACCAGAAACTGCCGCTCATGAAGCTGGTCGAGTCCCGGGCGAAGGCGATGGAAGCGTCGGTGGAGAAAGTCGCCGTCTACTGGGCCGACCAGGACGAGCGCGTCATGATTGCAACCCTCGATGGCAGGCTCGTCACCGATCACCGGCCGATGACACGCGTCACCGTGACGGTCACGGCGCGGCGCGGCGAGGAAGTCCAGTCCGGCTACTCCAATATCGCGGCGCGCGAGGAGTTCGGCTGGTACACCGAGGAACGCCTCAACACGATGGTGAAGGAAGCCGTGGACCGCACGATGGTGCTGTTCGACGCACGGCGGCCGCCGGCCGGCGAGATGCCCGTGATCCTCGCGTCCGGCGCGAGCGGCATCCTGCTGCACGAGGCCATCGGCCACGGCATGGAAGCCGACTTCAATCGCAAGGGCGTCAGCATCTACTCCGACATGATCGGCAAGAAGGTGGCGGAGCCGTTCGTCACGGTCGTCGACCAGGCGACGATCCCCCGCGAGCGCGGCGCGCTGAACTACGACGACGAAGGCAACGCGGCCGGCCGCACCGTGCTGGTCGAGAACGGCATCCTGAAGTCGTACCTGCACGACACCATCAGCGCGAAGCAGTATGGGCTGCAGCCGACCGGTTCCGGGCGGCGCGAGTCCTACCGGTATGCACCGATGCCGCGCATGAGCTGCACCTTCATGGAGGACGGGCCGCATACCACGGAGGAAATCATCGCCTCCGTGGACCGCGGCATCATCTGCGAAACGTACACGAACGGCCAGGTGCAGATCGGCGCCGGCGATTACACCTTCTACGTCAAGAACGGCTGGCTGGTCGAGAAGGGCAAGGTCACGGCGCCGATCAAGGACGTCAATATCATCGGCAACGGCCCGGAGTCGCTGAAACGCATCACGATGGTCGCGAACGACGCGCGCCTCGACACGGGCGGCTGGACCTGCGGCAAGAACGGCCAGAGCGTTCCGGTCTCGCAGGGCATCCCCACGGTACTCGTCTCGAAGATGACGGTAGGAGGCGAAAATGTCGGTTGATCTCAAGGCACGCGCCGCCCAGGCCGTGGAGCTCGCGCAGAAGGCCGGGGCACAGGACGCATGGGCCACGGCCAGCCAGAGCCGGGACGTCCAGTTCGAGTACCGCGACGGCAACCTCGAGAAGGTCAAGGACACGACCTCGCAGAACCTCGGCATACGCATCTACGCGGGCGGCCGTTATTCGAGCCACGCGACCACGGACCTCAACCCGGAGCGGTTGCAGGATTTCATCAGGGAGGCCGTCGCCATTACCGCGGCGCTGGAGCCCGACGAGTATCGCCGCATTACGCCGGAGAAACTGTTCCGCGACCGTCCCGCCGACGACCTGGACCTGGTGGACGCCAGCGTGCAGGCGCTACAGCGCGAGCAGCGTATCGCGTGGTGCCGCGCGCTCGACGAGGTCGCGCACCAGCACGCCGACGTGATCTCGGCGACCTCGGGCGTTTACGACGGGACGCAACGATCGGCGTCCGCGAGCAGCAACGGCTTCCTCGACGAACAGCGCTCGACCTACTGCTGGTTCGGCGCGTTCGTCACGTTGCGCGACCAGGGTGACAAGCGCGCCGAAGACGGCTTCTATGCCGGCGGCGCCCACGTCGCGGACCTCCCCGATCCGGAAGAGGTGGGCAGCAAGGCGCTGGCGCGAACCGTATCGCGGCTGGGCACGCAGAAAGGACCCACGCTGAAGGCGCCGATGGTCGTCGACGCAAGGGCTGCCGCGTCGCTGATCGGCCGCCTGCTCGGCCCGGCCGATGCCCGCAGCATCCAGCAGGACCGCTCGTTCTGGGCGCCGCTCATCGGCGAGCAGGCGTTCAGCAGCAAGCTCACCATCGTGGACGACCCGCTGATCGTGCGCGGGCTCGCGTCGCGCCGCTACGACGAAGAGGGCATCTCGGCCCGCGCGCTGCCGATCGTCGAGGACGGCGTCGTCAGGAACGTGTACGTCGATACCTATTACGGCCGCAAGGGCGACATGACACCGACGACGGGCTCGCCGTCCAATCGCGTCGTTGCGCCCGGCGAGCAGGGCCTCGAGGAACTGCTGTCCGCGGTCGGCGACGGCATCTACGTCACGTCCTGGCTCGGCGGCAACGCGGACGGCACCACCGGCGACTTCTCACTGGGCTTGCGCGGGCACGTGATCGAGAACGGCGCGGTCGGCCGCCCCGTGGGCGAGATGAACGTGACGGGCAACCTGCGCGACCTGTTCTCCAGGCTGGAGATGGTCGGCAACGACCCGTATCCGTATTCGTCGACGCTGTCGCCGTCGCTGGTGTTCAGCGGCGTCGACTTCTCGGGCGCGTAACCCATCGCGACCGGGTCGCGGTTCGAGAACCGCTCCTACGGGTTACCGGCCAGCCTGTAGGAGCGGGCCTGGGCCCGCGATCGATATCGGCCGCACCAATCGCGGTTCGAGAACCGCTTCTACGGGTTACCGGCCAGCCTGTAGGAGCGGGCCTGGGCCCGCGATCGATATCGGCCGCACCAATCGCGGTTCGAGAACCGCTTCTATGGGTTACCGGCCAGCCTGTAGGAGCGGGCCTGGGCCCGCGATCGATATCGGCCGCACCAATCGCGGTTCGAGAACCGCTCCAGCAGTGAAATTTCAGGCCGTCGCGCCGCCGTCGATGGAAATCGTGGTGCCCGTGATGTGCCGCGCTGCGTCCCCGGCCAGGTACAGGGCAAGCGACGCGATCTCGCCCGGTTCCGCGATGCGGCCGTTGGGATTGTCGTCGGCGGCTGCCGCAAGGTAGTCGTCGAGGTCCTCGCCCAGTTCCTCGGCTTCGCTGGCCAGCATCGGCGTGTCGACGTCGCCGGGACAGATGGCGTTCACACGCAGGCCCTCGCGGGCGTGGTCTTTTGCCATGGCCCGGGTAAGCATGACCAGGCCACCCTTGCTGGCGCAGTAGGCGACGTGGTCGGCGCCGCCGCGCAGGCCCCAGTCCGATGCGATATTGACGATGCTGCCCGCCGTGTTCAGCAGGTAGGGCAGGGCCGCGCGGCTGAGATAGAAGGGCACGTCGAGATTGACGTGCAGGGTGTCGCGCCAGTCGTCGTCGTCGGTGTCGGCCGCGTTGCCGCGGAACAGGACACCCGCCGAGTTCACGAGACAGTCGATGCGCCCGAACTCCTCGATCGTGTCCGCGACGAGTTCATCGCAGGCATCCGACGAGTCCAGATCGCCCTCCCAGGTGGCTATGTTGTCGGACGCGCCGGCGACTTCCTCCAGGCGTCGGGCGTCTCTTCCGGCCGCCATGACCGACCACCCCGCGTCCGCAAATTCGATTGCCGCAGCGGCGCCAATGCCCGAGCTCGCTCCCGTGATGAGCGCAACCTTCATCGCAATTCCCTCGCTCGCTGTATCATGTCAGCCAGTGTATATCAGAAGCGATCAGGCAGTACGCGCAATGGACGAACTCGAGTCGCTGGGCTGGCGCAGTTTCTTCGCGGCACAGGTCGACGCGGACGACCCCTGCGTGCCCGCGCGCATCGTGGCCGTCCACCGCCAGCGGGTGGAGGTCGCGGGTGCGGGATTCAGTGCGCAGCTGCCGCTGTCCGGCAAGAGCGCGGCCTTCGCGGTGACGGTGGGGGACTGGGTCCTGGTCGATGGCGACGGGCCGCGGCTCAGTCGTGTGCTCGAGCGCTTCGGTGCGTTCAAGCGTGGCGCCGCTGGCACCTCGGGCACGGTCCAGTTGATTGCAGCCAATGTCGACACGGTGTTCATCGTGACGTCTGCGAACAGGGACTTCAACGTGGCGCGGCTGGAGCGCTACCTGGCCATCGCGTACGAGGCCGGCGCCTATCCGGTCATCGTGATTACCAAGGCTGATACGGTCGAGTCGCCGGAACCGTACGTTGCGCGAGCACGGGCGCTCGGCAGCGGCCTGCTGGTGGAAGCCCTGGATGCCCGCGCGGCGGACGACGTGGACCGGTTGCGGCCATGGTGCGGACCCGGACAGACCGTTGCGTTGCTGGGTTCCTCGGGCGTGGGCAAATCCACGCTGATCAATACCCTTTCGGGAGCAGGCCAGGAGACGCGCGACGTTCGCGAGGATGACCAGCGCGGGCGTCATACCACGACGTCCCGTTCCATGCACCGGCTTCCACAGGGCGGCTGGCTGATCGATACGCCCGGCATGCGTGAGCTGCGACTCGTCGACAGCGGCGACGCGCTCGACGACGTATTCAGCGAAGTCGCGGCGCTTGCGGCGGACTGCCGCTTCTCCGACTGCCGGCACGAGGCGGAGCCCGGCTGCGCGGTGCGGGCCGCAATCGAAGCGGGCACGCTCGACCCGGGGCGGCTCGAGCGATTCCGCAAGCTGCGGGCGGAGGAGCGCCGCAATACCGAGACGATCGCAGAGCGCCGGGCGCGGGACCGGGCGCTCGGGCACCTGTACAAGTCGGTGCTGGCGCAGAGCCGGCGCGGCAAGGGAGATGGCAACCGGTGACCACGATCGATCTGAACGCGGACCTGGGCGAAGGCGACGCGTCCGACGCGGAGCTGCTGCAGGTCGTTTCGAGTTGCAACATTGCCTGCGGCGGTCACGCCGGGGATGCCGCGAGCATCGCCGCGACGATACGCGCGGCCCGCGCCAACGGCGTGAGCATCGGCGCGCATCCCGCGTATCCGGACCGGGAGGGGTTCGGGCGCCGGCGTCGTTTCATGGCCGGCGATCCGCTGCGTGATGCGCTGCGGTCCCAGCTGCGGGATTTCTGCCGCGAGGCGGCCCGGCTGGGGGCGTCGGTGTCGCACGTAAAACCGCACGGCACCCTGTATACGGACGCCGTCGTCGATGCCGAACTCGCCGACATGATCGCCGGTGTCGTCGCCGCGGAAGCGGACAGGCCGGCGCTGGTCGGACAGCCGCGGACAGAACTCGAAACGGCAGCGCGCGCGCACGGGCTGCGGTTCGTCGCGGAGGCGTTCGTGGATCGAGCCTACCGGCCCGACGGGCAACTCGTGGCGCGTTCCGAGCCGGGCGCCGTCCATGGCGACATCGCGCTCATCCGGCGACAGGCCGTTTCGCTCGCGCGCGACGGCCGCGTGCAGTGCCTCGATGGCAGCATCATCGCCGTGCGCGCGGATACCCTGTGCATCCACGGCGACACGCCCGGCGCCGCGGCGGCCGCCCGCGCGGTGCGCGACGCGCTCGAAGACGCGGGAGTGGTAATCCGTGCCTGCGCATGAAGAACCACCGGCAGCGAGTGCGCGCGTCTATTCCTGCGGCGACGATCTCGTTGCCGCCGACTGCGCGGATACACGCTCTGCGCAGGCGCTCGCCGATCACTTGCGCGAGTCCGGGGACTGGCTCGAGTGCGTCGCGGGGATCGCGAGCTGCGTGGCACAGTTCGACCTTGCCACCGTGACCGCGGAGCACGCCGAGCGGCGCCTGCGGGCGGCCCTGCAGTCCGTACCCGCGGCCCGCGACGTGGAAGCGGAGCTCGTCGAGGTGCCGGTCTGTTACGGCGGTGACCACGGCCCGGATCTCGACGACGTCTGCCGGCGCCTGGGCGTGGACCGCGAGGCCTTCATCGACGGCCACACCGGCGGCGAGTACCGGGTGGATATGCTCGGTTTCACGCCCGGCTTTGCCTTCATCGGCGGTTTCGAGGCCGCACGCGAGGTGCCGCGCCGGCCGCAGCCCCGCGTCCGGCTGCAGCCGGGCTCGATCGGGATCGCCGGTGGCAGGACGGGTATTTACACGTTGCCCGGTCCGGGCGGCTGGCAGATCGTCGGCCGCACGCCATTGCAGCTGTTCGACGCCGGCGCGGAACCGCCCTTCCTGCTGCGGGCGGGCATGCGCGTGCGGTTCGTCGCGATCAGCGCTGCGGAATACGACGCGCGGCGGTCGGCATGACGGTCCGGGTACTGAAGCCCGGCCTGCAGACGACCGTCCAGGCGGGTCCGCGCCGAGGCCAGCGCCATCTGGGCGTGCCGGCGTCGGGCGCGGCTGATCCGCTGTCGCTCGCGCTCGCCAATCGTCTCGTCGGCAATGCCCTGCGGGCGCCCGGCCTGGAAACGACCCTCACGGGCGTGGCGCTGCGCTTCGAAAGCGACGCGTTCGTCGCGGTCACGGGCGCCAGGGCCGAAGTCCGGTTGAACGGCGAGCGCGTCAAGCGGCACCGCACGCTCGCGATCGCCGCGGGCGGTGAACTCGAAGTCGGCGCGGCGAAACAGGGCGCGCGCAACTACGTGGCGTTCGCGGGCGGCATCGCCGTGGACGAGGTACTCGGCTCGGCATCGACCTACCTGCCGGCCGGGTTCGGCGGGTTTCGGGGCCGGTCGCTGCGCGCCGGCGACGTCCTGCCGGTCCGGCCCTGCAGCGAGGCGCCGCGGCTGCTCAGGACACCGAAGGAATTCCGTCCACATGCCGGCAGCAGCTGGGCGCTGCGGGCCTGTTACGGCGCCGAGGTCGAGTTGCTGAGCAAGGAAGGCCGCTTCGACCTGTTCGACACCAACTTCACGGTCGGCCGCCGGGCGGACCGCATGGGCCTGCAGCTCGACAGCGCCAGGTTCGACGTCAGCTCGGGCGGGCGTCTCGCGAGCGCCCCGGTGTTTCCCGGCACCGTCCAGTGCCCGGAGGACGGCAAGCCTTTCCTGTTGTCCGTCGACGCGCAGACGATCGGCGGTTACCCGCGCGTGGCCCAGGTTGCGCGTGCCGACCGGCACCTGATCGGGCAGTTGCGGCCTGGCGATCACGTGCGCCTGCTGTGGCGCGACGCGGACAGTGCGCGCGAGGAGCTGCTGGCAAAACACGACTACTGGCGCGAGTGGCTGCCGGGTATCGGCACTGTCGTCTGACGCCCGCGACGCGCAGTTTCCTTGCATGAAACACATAACCGGTTTTTCATTACAGGTTATTGATGTCCGGTAATTGATATCTTACAATGCCGGGCCCGTGACAGATGGCAAGGCGGCCCGCCGTGAAAGACCCGGATTGGACATTCCTGAGTAATTACGCCCACGTGCTCGTGTGTCTCGCGGAGAACCCGGAAGCACGGCTGCGGGACGTGGCGGAGCGGGTGGGAATTACCGAGCGCAGCGCCCAGCGGCTGATCACCCATCTCGACGACGCGGGGATCCTCACGAGGGTGCGGCAGGGTCGCCGCAACAGCTACTACATCGACACGAGTATTCACCTGCGCCATCCGATCGAGCAGAGCTGCACCGTGGGCGAACTGCTCAAGCTCGTGTTATCGCCGGCACGCGTGCGCAAGCTCGAGGCCAACAAGGAAGCCTTCGACGAGCAGCACGGCAGTCAACAACACTAACGACGAGGAACAAGGACATGACCTTCAAGTATTCCTGGTACGCCATCGGCATCGTCGCGTTCTCGGCGGCCGCAAGCGACGCGCATGCTGTCGAAGCGCTGTCGACCGAGGAACTCATCTCTCACTGCGCGGTTTACGAGAAAGACCCCGATGGCGAGGACGGCATCTTCTGCGTGCGCTACATCCAGGGGTTCATCGACGGCGCCGTCGTGACGGACGAGCGCGTCACCTACAACGTGGCCGCCGAGTACGACCAGGACGAGACTTTCACGGAGCGCGCGATTCGCACCCGTCTCGGTTCGCGAATCGATCGTTACGGGCCGTCCTACTACGCGGAATTCTGCCTCGGCGAGCCGCTGCCGCTGGCCGAGGTCGTCAGGATCGTCATCAGGGACCTGCTGGCGCTCGAGGACCTCGAGGGCCGCGAACTCGCCCGGGACGTCGTGTATGCTACCCTGCGCCGCGAATACCCGTGTGACGCCGACGACGAATGAGCAAGCCGTACGCACGAATCCTGACCCTGTTCCTGCTGCTGATCGTGGCATGGGTGCTGTGGTCGGGCTACCTGAAGCCGTTGTTGCTGGGCCTGGGGGCACTGTCCTGCCTGCTGACGGTGTGGATCGTGCGCCGCATGGGCTATTTCGACGACGAGACGTACGCATTTCATTACGACTGGCGGTTGCTCGGTTTCTGGGCATGGCTCGGCGGTGAAGTGGTCAAGTCGAGCATCGAGGTGGCGCGCGTCGTGCTGCGCCCCCGTATCGACGTCGAGCCGCAGGTCGTGGCCATCGACGCCAGCTCACTGGGGCCGGTGGACCAGGCGCTACTCGGAAACTCGATCACCCTGACACCGGGGACGCTGACGCTGGATGTTCACGAGGGCCGGCTGCTCGTTCATGCATTGACACCCAATGGTGCCGCGTCCCTGGAAGGCGGCGAAATGCAGCAGCGCGTTGCCGCCCTGAGGAAGCGCTGATCATGTACTACGTTGTCACCATAGCCACACTGGTCACCATGGGGCTCGCGCTATCGCGCGCCCTGCTCGGCCCATCCGTTTACGACCGCGTGCTTGCGGTCAACATGTTCGGCACCAAGACGGTGCTGCTGCTTTCCGTCATCGCGTTCCTCTACGGGCGGCCGGATTTCCTCGACCTGGCGCTCGCCTACGCACTCATCAATTTCATCGGCGTCCTGGCGGTGCTGGAATTCTTCCGCAGCAGGTCGCTGCGGCGCAGCGCCGAGCACGGCGAGGGGCGATGAGCCCGTGAACGCGCTGCTCGACACCCTCAGCTGGGTGCTGCTGTCCCTTGGCGGCCTCAGCGTTCTCGTCGGCGGCATCGGCGCCCTGCGCATGCCGGATCTCTACACCCGCATGCACGCCGCGAGCGTCACCGACAGCCTGGGCGCGATCCTGGTGCTCGGGGGGATCATGCTGCAGGCCGGCTGGTCGCTGGCCACCATCAAGCTGGTTGCAATCCTGCTGTTCCTGCTGCTGACCAGCCCGACGTCGTCGAACGCACTGGCCAGTGCCGCGCTGCTCGCCGGCACGCGGCCATTCGCGGAAACACGCGCGGAAGAGGAGCGGTCCTCGTGATCGTCATCTTCGGGATCTTCCTGCTGACGCTGCTGGTGATCACCGCGATCGCCATCGTGCGGACCGACAACCTGTTCGTGGCGGTGATGCTCATGGGCATCGCGAGCCTCCTGATCGCCGCCAACTTCTTCATGCTCGATGCCGCGGACGTGGCCCTGACCGAAGCGGCGGTCGGTGCCGGCATCTCCACCGTGCTGTTCCTCGGTGCGCTCGCGCTCACCTCGGAACGTGAACGGTCGAAGTCGGCGAACCGGGGGCTGTCGTTCACGGTCGTCGCCGCGGCTGCGCTGGTCCTCATCTATGCGACGTTCGACAAGCCGCGTTTCGGCGACCCGCAAGCGCCGGCGCAGACACACGTCGCACCGTGGTATCTCGAGAAGACACCGGAGTATATCGACATCCCGAATGTCGTCACGGCCGTGCTCGGCAGCTTCCGCGGCTACGACACGCTGGGCGAAGTGTTCGTGGTGTTTACCGCGGGCATCGGCGTGTTGTTTCTTCTTGGCGGCGGCAAAGCCACGGGCGTGGCGGCGCAGCAGAAAGTGAACGAGGGCCTGCGCCACCACCTGATTCCGCGCGTCGTCGGCCGCGTGCTGATCCCGTTCATCCTGCTGTTCGGGCTTTACGTGCAGTTCCATGGCGAGTACGGGCCGGGCGGTGGATTCCAGGCCGGCGCGATCATCGCGGCCGCGGTCATCCTGTTCGCATTGCTGGAGGGTGAAAAGCGCGCGCTGGCGGTATTGCCCGAGCGCGTGCTGCTCGGGCTGATCGCGGCGGGGCCGCTGCTGTACGGCGGTGTCGGTGTCGCCGGTATCCTCCTCGGCGGCAATTTCCTCGACTACTCGGTGCTGTCATCGGACCCGGTGAAAGGCCAGCAGCTGGGAATCCTGCTCATCGAGGCGGGGGTGGGCATCAGCGTAACCGGCGTGCTGCTCGCGATCTTCCACGCCTTCGCGGCGAGGGAGCGCTAGTCGATGGAGCTGCTGGGCCTTTACCACTACTGGGTGTTCGCGATCCTGCTGATGACCGGTTTCTACGCGGTCGTTGCAAAGCGCAATCTCGTCAAGAAACTGATCGGTTTGTCGCTCTTCCAGGCTGCCGTGTTCCTGCTCTATATCACGATGGGCAAGGTCGACGATGGCACGGCGCCGATCTTCCCGGAGACGGGCGCCGTCGTCTTTTCGAATCCGCTGCCACAGGTGCTGATACTTACGGCGATCGTCGTCGGGATTTCGACGATGGCTCTCGGCCTCGGGATCGTCGTGCGCGTGAAAGAAGAATACGGCTCGATCGAGGAAGACGAGATCCAGGAGATCGACGAGCGGTGAACGGCCTGGCTCAGCACCTCCCGGCACTGCAGGTCGTCGTGCCGATGCTCGTGGCGCCGCTGGTGATTCTGCTGCGGCCGCGCGGCCTGGCCTGGGCGGCTTGTACGGCGGCGAGCGCGCTCGCCTTCGCGGTCGCGGTGCAGCTCGTCTTCGGCGTACTTGATGCCGGCCCGGCCAGCTACCTTATGGGGTCGTGGCCGGCGCCTTACGGGATCGAGCTCAGGGTCGATGCGTTCAGCGGGCTGCTGCTGCTGACCGTGACCGGCGCCTCGGTGCTCGCGCTCGCCGGCGGCCGGGACAGTCTCGACCGGCAGATCGACAGCGGGCGCCAGCCTTATTTCTACGCGGCCTGGCTGCTGGTCGTGGCCGGCCTGTCGGGAATCCTGGTAAGCGCCGACGCTTTCAATATTTTCGTCTTCATGGAAATCTCGTCGCTCGCGAGTTACGTGCTCATCGCGGGCGGTCCGGACCGGCGGGCGCTGCCCACGGTTTTCAAGTACCTGGTCATGGGCACGATCGGCGCGACGTTCTATCTCATCGGCGTCGGCCTCATCTACATGATGACCGGCACCCTGAACCTCGCGGACATGGCCGTCCGTATACACGAAGTGGCGGACGAGCGCCCCATACTTGCGGCGGCCGGGTTCATTACCGTCGGGCTCGCGCTGAAGGCGGCAATATTCCCGCTGCACGTCTGGCTGCCGAATGCCTACACCTATGCGCCGCACATGGTGACGGCATTCCTCGCGGCGTGCTCCACCAAGGTCTCGCTGTACGTCCTGTTGCGCTTCGACTTCTTCGTGTTCCAGGAGAACCTGGCGGGGCACGCCTTCCAGTTCGCCGCCTTCCTGATGCCGCTGGCCATTCTCGGCATTCTCGTCGGCTCGTCGGTCGCGATGTTCGAACGCAACATCAAGCGCCTGCTGGCGTTTTCCTCGGTCGCGCAGGTCGGCTACATGATGCTCGGCGCGAGCCTGCTCACCGCCGCCGGCCTCACGGCGGGCATCGTGCACATCTTCAACCACGCGCTGGCGAAAGGCGCAATGTTTCTCGCTGTCGCGTCGTTTGCCACGTTTGCCGCCGGGCTGCGCCTGGAGGACCTGCGCGGGATCGCCCGCCGCATGCCGTGGACGTTCGCGGCATTCGTAATCGCCGGTCTCAGCCTGATCGGTATCCCGGGCACGGCCGGTTTCGTCAGCAAGTGGTACCTGATCGGCGCCGCGATGGAATTAGGCACCGCCGGCGTGCCGCTCGTCGTCATCATCCTCGTGAGTTCGCTGATGGCGGTCGTGTACGTCTGGCGTATCGTCGAGGCGGCGTGCTTCTCGAATGACACGGGCGCGACTGCGGTGACCGGCCCCGACGTGTCGCCGGCGCTGGTCGCTGTAACGTGGCTGGCCGCGATCGCGAATGTCTACTTCGGGCTCGTTCCCGAACTGCCGCTGACACTGTCCGGCGCCGCCGCCGCGGAACTCCTGGATCACCTGCCGTGAGTGCGCAGGCGACCATCCTGTTTGCGCTCGCGCTGCCGCTTGCCGGCGCACTCGGCATCGCGCTGGCGGGACGGGTGAGCGCCAACCTGCGCGAGACCGTAACGCTGGTGACGGCTGGCGGGCTCGCGATCACGGTCTGGAGCCTGCTGCCGGCGGTCATGGCGGGCGGCCGGCCGGGCGTGACCGTTGCCGAATTCATGCCCGGCATGGAAATCGCCTTCCGCGTGGAGCCGCTCGGCATGTTGTTCGCGGCACTGGCCTCGGGCCTGTGGATCGTCAACTCGCTGTACTCGATCGGCTACATGCGGGGCAATAACGAGAAGAACCAGACGCGCTTCTACGTGATGTTCGCTGTCTCGCTGGCAGCGACGATGGGCGTCGCCTTCGCGGGCAACCTGATCACGCTGTTCCTGTTCTACGAGATGCTGACGCTCTCGACCTATCCGCTCGTGGCGCACAAGGGCGACGAGAACACGGTGCGTTCGGCTCGCGTCTATCTCGGCATCCTGCTGACGACGTCGATCGGGCTGTTCCTCCCCGCGATCATCTGGACGTATGCAGTGGCCGGGAGCGGCGACTTCACGGCCGGCGGCTTCCTCGCCGGCAAGATCGAGGGGCCCGCGATCGGCCTGCTGCTCGGCCTGTTCGTGTTCGGCGTCGGCAAGGCGGCCGTCATGCCGGTGCACCGGTGGCTGCCTGCCGCGATGGTTGCACCGACGCCGGTTAGCGCGCTCCTGCACGCGGTCGCGGTCGTCAAGGCCGGCGTGTTCACGATTACCAAGATCATCGTGTACGTGTTCGGCGTCGAGTTCCTGTTTGCCGCGCCGAGCAGCGGCTGGCTGCTGTATGCCGCCGCGTTCACGATCATCGCCGCCAGCGTCGTCGCGCTGCGGCAGCAGAACCTGAAGCGCCTGCTGGCCTATTCGACCATCGCGCAGCTGTCGTACGTCGTGATGGCGGCCGCCATTCTCAAGCCGCTCGCGGAGATCGGCGCGGCCATCCACATGGTTGCGCACGCGTTCGGCAAGATCACGCTGTTCTTCGCCGCGGGCGCCATCTACGTCGCCGCGAAGAAGACCGAGATCGGCCAGCTGAAGGGCATCGGCCGGCGCATGCCGATCACCATGACCGCGTTCACGATCGGGGCATTGAGCATGATCGGTGTGCCGCCGACCGGCGGCTTCGTGTCGAAGTGGTACATCCTCGCGGGCGCATTCCAGGACGACAACTACGTCGCGCTGGCGACGATCATACTCAGCACGGTCCTGAATGCCGCCTACTTCCTGCCGATCGTCTACATGGCGTGGTTCATGCGCGAGGACGAACCGCCGGCGAAGGCGCACGGCGAGGCACCCTGGCCGGCCGTGCTGGCGCTCGCCATCACCGCATTGCTGACGATCGCATTCTTCTTCTTCAATGGCGCGATAATCGAGCTGGAGCGCCAGGTTGTAGAGAACCTGTCATGAACGAACCGCAGCAACAGGATCACTGGCTGGCGCGGCCGGCGACGATAAAGCGCCTGTGGCAGATCTTCGTCGTCGTGCTCGTGGTACTCGTGCTGGCGCAGGCGCTGGTCTACGTCAAAGGATACTTCGGTGTCGACGGCTGGTTCGGCTTCGGCGCCGCGTTCGGATTCCTTTCCTGCCTGGCCATGGTGCTGTTTGCCAAGGTGCTGGGCTACGCGCTGAAGCGCCCGGAGGACTATTACGACCGGAGGGACGATGTTTGAGCTGATCCCGCCGGCGATATTCATGATCGTGGCCGCGCTGCTGATCGGCCCGGCGCGGGGGCACCTGCGCAGCGCGATCGTGCTGGCTGCGCCGCTCGTGACGCTGTGGTTCATCTGGCAGGTCCCGAACGGGGTTGCCTACGACGTCGCTTTCCTCGACTACCGCATCGAGCCGCTCGAGGGCAGCGAGCTGCGGCGCCTGTTCGCGACCATCTTCGCGCTGATGGCATTCGTCGGCGGGCTGTACGCGTTCCGCCAGGCGAAGTGGTACGAGCTCGCGGCGGCATACGCCTACGCGGCAGGCGCGATCGGCGTCAGCTTCGCCGGCGACCTGATCACGCTGTTCCTGTACTGGGAACTCATGGCGCTGTTCTCGACCGTCGTCGTCTGGTGCGGCGGCACGCCGCGAGGCGCGGCAGGCGGGGATACGTTACGCGATCATGCATCTCCTCGGCGGCGTCATCCTCAAAGTGGGCATCGAGGGCGTTGTCGTGCACACAGGGTCGATCGACATCCAGCCGATGCTGGCGAACAACTTCGACACCTGGATGATGCTGACGGGGATTCTCATCAATGCGGCGGCACCGCCCGTATCCGCATGGCTGGCGGACTCCTACCCGACTTCCAGCGCGACGGGTTCCGTGTTCCTGTCCGCCTTCACGACCAAGACGGCGATCCTCGCGCTGATCCTGCTGTTCCCCGGCGAGCCCGTACTCATCGGGATCGGCCTGTTCATGGTCATGTACGGCATCATCTACGCGCTGCTCGAGAACGACATCCGGCGCATCCTCGCGTACTCGATCGTGAACCAGGTCGGCTTCATGGTCTGCGCGGTCGGCATCGGCACGCAGATGGCATTGAACGGCGCCGCGGCGCATGCGTTTGCGCACATCATCTACAAGGCGCTGCTGTTCATGAGTGCCGGCGTGGTCGTCTACCGGACCGGCTTGAATCGCTGCACCGAGGTGGGCGGCCTGTTCCGGACGATGCCGCTGACGGCCATCTGCGGCATCATCGGCGCACTCGCGATCTCCGGTTTCCCGCTGACGTCGGGCTTCACGACCAAGACGATGATCTCGCAGGCGGCGGCCGACGAAAGCCTGTTCTACGTCTACATGCTGCTCGCCGCCGCATCGGCGGGCGTGTTCCTGCACGCGGGCATCAAGTTCCCGTGGTTCGTGTTCTTCCAGCGGGACTCGGGCCTGCGGCCGAAGGACGCGCCCTGGAACATGGGCGCCGCGATGATCATCTTCTCGGTGTTGTGCATCCTGCTCGGCGTGGCGCCCGACCTGCTCTACCGGTTCCTGCCGTACCCGGTCGAGTACGAGGCGTACACGCCCGGCAAGGTGCTCTTCTACCTGCAGCTGCTGATGTTCTCGGGACTCGCTTTCTTCCTGCTCCTGCCGCTCATGAAGCGCACGGAGACGATCAGCCTCGATTCGGACTGGTTCTGGCGGGTGCTGTTGTTCCAGCTTGGTGTCCGGGCCTACCGCCTTGCCACTGCGGCGGGCAGGACGGTCTCGGCGGCCACGACTGCGTCGCTCTCGAACATGAGGAATGTCGCCAGGCGTTACCTGGGCACGACGGAGCAGGGGGGCACGCCGGGCGTGTTCGCGCGCGCCTGGCCCATCGGCGTCACGGCGTTGTGGATCGCCGTGCTGCTGACGGGGTACGTGCTCGTGTACTACTTCTGAGCCAGTGGACTGAGTGCAGGGTCGTTCAGGGGCGCCACTTTACGTGCAGGAGTGCGATGTGGTTGCTCAGGTCTTCGAGCCGGTCGGCGTCAAAGCGTTGGTTCAGGTAACCCGTATCGATGGCCCACTCGTCATTGATCAAAAAGGTCGCGCCGAGAAACAGCCGCAACCAGGTCAGTCTCGGCGCTGCGGGCGACTGCTGCGCAGTGCAACAGCGCTGCCAGCAGGATCGCCATTCTGAAGAGATGCATGCGGCTGAAGCTCCCGGCTGCGTATGGTCGCGGTCATCGGATACGCTGAGAGAATATGGTGGGCCCGCCAGGACTCGAACCTGGGACCAAGGGATTCACTTTACCCGCCTGTTTCCAAGCGGAGCGGACTATCTCATCACCCTCAACCGAATTGTTAGGGGCGGGACGCTCTAGCCTGTTATTAAGAACACTGAAGTTCTCAGGTAGTCTCTGCACCGTCCGGCAGTGTACTGCCGGCTTGGCTCAGGATTGCCGTCAGCCAAAGCTGCTACGGTTTCCCTGAATTCATCCCGTTCGACTTTGCGCCTTTCGGCACAAACGCACCTTTCTGATGAGTCCCCTGCTCTAACCAACTGAGCTACAGGCCCGTAATGGGAGCCGAATTCTAGCAAAAAAAAGCCGGGCAGTGCCCGGCTTTTCTTCAGTCCTCGATCAGGAAGCTCCTGAGCTGGTCCGACCGTGTCGGGTGGCGCAGTTTCCTGAGCGCCTTCGCCTCTATCTGGCGAATGCGCTCACGCGTCACGTCGAACTGCTTGCCGACTTCCTCGAGCGTGTGATCGGTGTTCATGTCGATACCGAAACGCATGCGCAGTACCTTGGCCTCGCGGGGCGTGAGGCCCGCGAGCACGGCATGCGTGGTCTCCTTGAGGCCCTGCGAGGTGGCCGAGTCGATCGGCGAATGCACCGTCTGGTCCTCGATGAAGTCGCCGAGATGCGAATCCTCGTCGTCGCCGATGGGCGTTTCCATCGAGATCGGCTCCTTCGCGATCTTCAGCACCTTGCGGACCTTGTCCTCCGGCATGTCCATGCGCTCGGCGAGTTCGTCGGGCAACGGCTCGCGGCCCATCTCCTGCAGCATCTGCCGGGAAATGCGGTTGAGCTTGTTGATCGTCTCGATCATGTGCACCGGGATGCGGATCGTGCGCGCCTGGTCCGCGATCGAACGCGTGATCGCCTGGCGGATCCACCACGTCGCGTAGGTCGAGAACTTGTAACCGCGGCGGTACTCGAACTTGTCGACCGCCTTCATGAGGCCGATATTGCCCTCCTGGATCAGGTCCAGGAACTGCAGCCCGCGGTTCGTGTACTTCTTCGCGATCGAGATGACGAGACGCAGGTTCGCTTCGACCATCTCCTTCTTCGCCCGCCGGGCCTTGGCTTCGCCAATCGACATCTGGCGGTTGATCTCCTTGATCTCGGAGATGGTGAGCTTCGTCTCGTCCTCCAGCTGCAGCAACTTGCGCTGCGCACGCAGGATGTCGTCCTTGAGCTTCGCGAGCGTCGACGAATGCTTGCGCTTGGCGCGGATGTGCTTGTCGACCCAGCCCAGGTCCGTCTCGCACTTGGGAAAGCTCGACAGGAAGTCCTTGCGCGGCATGCCGGCGTCACGCACGCAGAGCTGCATGACCAGGCGTTCCTGCGTGCGAATAACGGTGACCGTGTTGCGCAGGTTCTTCACCAGCGCGTCGAAGAGTTTCGGCGCCAGTTTCAGCTCCATCATCTCGTCGGCCAGTTCTTCCTGGATCTTGACGGTCTTCTTGTCGCTGACGCCGTGCTTGTCGATCGCGGTGAGCGCGCGTTTCTGCAGGCGCCGGATCTTCTTCACGCGGGCCCTGACCTCTTCGGGGTCGGGACCGGTGTCGACCGCTTCGTCGTCATCGTCATCCGACTTGGGCGCGGGCGGCTTGATCTCTTCCGGCTCGTTGGGATCGATGAACCCGACGATGAAATCCTGCATGCGCGTCTCGCCGGCTTCGACCGCGTCTGCGACTTCGAGAAACAGGTCGATCGTCGGCGGGAAGTGCGACATGTGGTACTTGACCTGGTTGAGACCGTCCTCGATGCGTTTCGCAATCTCGATCTCGCCCTGGCGCGTGAGGAGTTCGACGGTGCCCATTTCACGCATGTACATGCGCACCGGGTCCGTCGTGCGGCCGAACTCGGCGTCCACGCTCGCCAGTGCGGCCTCCGCTTCCTCGGCGGCGTCGTCGTCGTTGGAGACGGCAGCGTCGGACAGCAGCAACGACTCGTCATCGGGTGCCTTTTCCTGCACCGTGATGCCCATATCGTTGATCATGTTGACAATGTCTTCGATCTGCTCGGGATCGATGATGTCATTCGGCAGGTGGTCATTCACCTCGGCATAGGTCAGGAAGCCCTGTTCCTTGCCGCGCGCAATGAGTTCCTTCAGCTGCTGAGCCTGCTTGCTGCTGCCTATTGCTGCACGTTTCTCGCTCAAGACGAAACGCCCTCCATGTAAAAAATGCAAACGACCAATTGTACTGGTTTGACTCGATCTAATCTATAAATGTCCATTGATTTTCTCACCGCCCCGTCTCTGGGCGGACGCCTCAGCGGAGTTGGCGCAGCTCCGCGATTTCGGCCTCATCTAACGGCTTAACTCGCTGTTTTTCAATGAGAAAGTCGATTCTCTCGCGCCGTCCTGCGAGCGCCAGCCGCGACAGGCAGTCGGCGAGTTCGGCGGCCGGGTCGAAATCCTCGTCGCCGGGCACCTCCACGGCGGCCAGCTTGCCCAGGTGCCGGCCCTGTTCCTCGTGGCGCCACCGTTCCAGCAACCCGGCCGTCGTGATATTGGGTTCCTGCTGTGCGGTTTCAATCAGGTCGCGCAGCAGGTCGATGCCCGGCCGGTTCACCCCGGCCAGCTTCTCGACGTCGAGGTTGGCCGCGGCCCGCGGATGGTTCAGGAGCAGGGTGATCGCCCGCCTTACCACCGACGGCTTGCCGGCCGCAGCGGCACGGCTTCTCTGCGGCCGGCGCCGACCCGGGTGGCCGGGATCGGTCGGCTGCGGGCGCCCGAGCATGCGCTCGAGCTTGCCCGCCGTGAGGCCAATGCGCTGTGCCAGCGACTCGATCAGGAGCTCGCGGTAAACGCCCTGCGGAATCCGCGCGATCAGCGGTCTGGCGAGCTCTGCGAGCCGTGCGCGGCCGTCGACGGTGTCGAGGTCGACCTGGCTGGCGAGCTCCGAGATCAGGTAGTCCGACAGCGCGACGCCGTCATCGAGTGCCCTGATGAACGCATCGGCACCGTGCTCGTTGACGTAGGAGTCCGGGTCGTGACCTTCGGGCAGGAACACGAAACGCACCTGGCGACCTTCGCGGATGTGGGGCAGGGCGGTCTCCAGCGCGCGCCAGGCAGCCTGTTGCCCGGCACGGTCGCCGTCGAAGCAAAAATCGATGTTCTCGGTGAGCCGGAACAGCCGGTTCAGGTGCTCTTCGGTCGTAGCGGTTCCCAGCGTGGCCACGGAGAAGTCGATGCCGTGGCGCGCGAGCGCGACGACGTCCATGTAGCCCTCGACGACCACGAAGCGATCGATCTGCCGCAACGCCTGCCGCGCTTCGTAGAGCCCGTAGAGTTCCCGGCCCTTGTGGAACAGCACCGTTTCCGGGGAGTTGAGGTACTTGGGTTCCCCGTCGCCCATCGCGCGCCCGCCGAAACCGATACAGCGGCCGCGCACGTCGCGGATCGGGAATACGATACGGTCGCGAAAGCGGTCGTAGTGCGCGCCATTGTCCTTGCGGATCACGAGTCCCGCCGCGAGGAGGCGATCGATGGCTTCCGGCGAGGTGCCGAACTTGTCGAGCACCTTGCTCCAGGCATCGGCGGCATAGCCGAGGCCGAAGCGCTTTGCGGTGCTGCCGTCGATGCCGCGCTGCTTCACGTAGTCCACCGCTGCCGGGTTCTCGCGCAGTCCCTGCTGCCAGAATCGCTCGACGCGCGACATCAGTTCGAAGAGCTCGTCATAGCGGCGGGCCGGGCGGTCCGATTCGTTGCGCGGTACCTCCACGCCCATGGAACTGGCGAGACCCTCCACCGCCTCGACGAAACTCATGTGATCGAAGTCCATGAGGAACCCGAGCGCGGTGCCGTGGGCGCCGCAGCCGAAACAGTGGTAGAAGCCCTTGGTCGGGCTCACGGTGAACGATGGCGTCTTCTCGTCGTGAAAGGGGCAACAGGCCTTGAATTCGCGCCCGGCCTTCTTGAGCTGCACACGCCGGCCGATCACCTCGACGATATCGGCCCTTGCGACCAGGTCGTCGATGAAATCCTGGGGAATCAATCCGGACATAGTTGATTTAACGTGTGCTCCGCGGCTTCGGGTCTTGACAGAGCCTGTTCTTGTTATTGGGGCCCGGGTCACTGCCCGTTCGCCCAAGCATAGCGAATCCGTACTGATTCGCCAGCGCTTTATTTGCCGGGTTTCAGGCCCCGAGACGTTCCTTGACGCGGCTGCCAACGGCACCCATGTCCGCACGGCCGGCGGCCCTGGACTTGATCGCGCCCATGACCTTGCCCATGTCGCGGACGTTCGCAGCACCGGTCGCCGCGATCACTTCATCGATGAGCGCGTCGAGTTCGGCATCGTCCATCTTCGCGGGGAGGTAACTTTCCAGCACCGCGATCTCGGCCTGTTCGATGGCAGCGAGGTCGTTACGGCCGCCCTTCGTGAATTGTTCGACGGAATCGCGGCGCTGCTTGACCATCTTGTCGAGCACCCCGAGTATCGCGGCGTCGTCGAGTTCCTTGCGGGTATCGACCTCCACCTGCTTGATGGCCGCGAGAATGAGGCGCACGATCTTGAGCCGGTCCTTGTCGCCGGCTTTCAGCGCGGACTTCATGTCCTCGGTAATACTGCTCTTTAGAGACATGGGCCGAGAGAGCCTCGAACCTCGGGAAAATCAGTAGAGACGCTTGCGCTTCGAATCTTCGCGGGATACGCGCTTCATGTGCCGCTTCACGGCGGCCGCCTTCTTGCGCTTGCGCTCCTGTGTCGGCTTCTCGTAGAACTCGCGGCGGCGCAGTTCCGTGAGGACCCCGGCTTTCTCGCAGGCGCGCTTGAAGCGGCGCAGTGCGGCGTCGAAATATTCGTTCTCTTTGATGCGAACACTTGGCATTTAGATCAGGCCTTCCTTCTGGGCATAAATAATCCCGGGTCGAACCGGGAGAGCCGCGCATTTTAACCCCCCGCCGGTAGGGGTGCAAGGCCCGCCGATGCAGCGATTCGGGCGAATATCCCTTACCATGCGGCCTCATGAACGTACTCGGGATCGAAACCAGCTGCGACGAGACCGGCGTGGCGCTGTATTCCACGGAACGCGGCCTGCTCGCGGACGCCCTGCACAGCCAGGTGGACCTGCACGCCGTGTACGGCGGCGTCGTGCCGGAGATCGCATCTCGCGACCACGTGAGGCGCCTGCTGCCGCTGATCAGGCAGGTGTTGTCCAAAGCGGGGGTGGAGCGCCCCGATGCCGTCGCGTACACGGCCGGCCCCGGGCTCGTCGGCGCGCTCATGGTGGGTGGCGGCATGGCGGCCGGTCTCGGCCTCGCCTGGGGCTGCCCGGTCGTGCCGGTGCATCACATGGAGGGACACCTGCTGGCGCCGATGCTCGAAGACAACCCGCCCGCGTTTCCGTTCCTGGCGCTGCTGGTGTCCGGCGGGCACTCCATGCTGATCTCGGTGCGCGCGCTGGGCGACTACGAACTGCTCGGCACCACGCTCGACGACGCCGTCGGCGAGGCCTTCGACAAGACCGCCAAGCTGCTCGGTCTCGGCTACCCGGGCGGTCCGGCGCTGGCGAAACTCGCGGAGGAGGGCGACGACAGTGCCTTCGACTTTCCCCGACCGATGCTGAACCGCCCCGGCCACGATTTCAGCTTCAGCGGCCTGAAGACGGCCGTGATGCTCGAGGTGCGCAAGGCGAGCGAGCGCGGCGACCTCGACGGCTGCCGGGCCGACATCGCGGCCTCGTTCCAGCGCGCCGCGGTGGATACGCTGGTCGAGAAGTCGATCCGCGCGGCGCACAGCGCGGGCCTGTCGCGGATCGTCGTCGCCGGCGGCGTCGGTGCCAACAAGCTCCTGCGCCGGGACATGGCGAGCCGCTTCCCCGGCGAGGTGCACTACCCGCGCATGGCTTTTTGCACCGACAACGGCGCGATGATCGCCGTTGCCGGCGCGTTACGGCTTGCAGATGCGCGCCCGATCGGCGAGATTCGGGCCCAGGCACGCTGGCCGCTGGACTCGCTGGCGGCGCCCGCGACCCCCGACTGAAGAGCGACCGCGTATGGACATCATTTTCCTCCACAACCTGAAGGTCGACGCCGTCATCGGCATCTGGGACTGGGAACGCAAGATCCGCCAGACCGTGGAAATCGACCTGGACATGGCGGCCGACATCCGCAAGGCCGCCGCCACCGACGCGGTGGAGGACACGCTGAACTACAAGCTCGTCGCCAAGCGCCTGCAGGGCTTCATCGCCGAGTCCGAGTTCCAGCTGGTCGAGACGCTGGCGGAGCGGATTGCCGGCATCGTGATCGGCGAGTTCGACGTCCGCTGGGTGCGGGTGCGGGTCAACAAGCCCGGCGCGATTCGCGGCGCGAGGGACGTCGGCGTCATCATCGAGCGGGGCGAACGGCCGCGCCCGGACTGAGCGTGGCGACCGTCTATCTCGGCCTCGGCAGCAACATCGATGCCGAGAAGAACCTGCGACTCGGCGTGGACGCGCTGCGCCGCCGCTACGGCGAATTGACCGTATCGCCCGTGTACCGGAACGGGGCGGTCGGCTTCGATGGCCCGGATTTCCTGAACCTCGTCGTCGCGCTGGCGACGGCAGCGCCGCCGCTGGCGGTACTCGACGAGATCGAGCGCATTCACGCGCTGGCGGGCCGCCGCCGCGGGCCGGACAGGTACGGTTCCCGGCCGCTGGACATCGACCTGTTGCTGTACGGCGACCGGGTCGAACCGGCGCCGCCATTGCGGCTGCCGCGCCGCGACGTTCTCGAGTACGACTTCGTGCTGCGGCCGCTCGCGGATATCGCCCCGGCGCTCGTGCACCCGGTCACGGGCAAGACCATCGGCGAACACTGGCAGGCGTTCGGCGGCGAGGGTCATCCATTGACGCCGGTCGACGTTATTCTGTAAAAACCCGGGATAATTTTCCGGCGATCCGCGTCAAAAATGACGACAGTTCGACAGCCGTTCGCGGCGCGAAGCGGATAAACTGGTCAGCGACGGAGAGTTCCTCCACGCTAACGGAGTGGCAATGCGCACCTTATTCCTGATCCTGTCGGCGTCGCTGCTGGCGGCCTGTTCGTCGGGCGGTGTTCGTCGGACGAGCCGCCGGCCGCAGCCTGTTCCCTGCAAGGCCAGAAACAGTTCGTGCTGGACAACATGCGCGCCTGGTACTTCTGGAACGACCTGCTGCCGGCGCAGGTGGACACCACCCAGTTCGCGACGCCCGAGGACCTGCTCGCGTTCCTGACGACCTTCAGCCCGGACCTGACGCCCGAAGACGGCATCGACAATCCCGTCGACCGTTTCAGCTTCATCAATACGGCGGCTGCGGACCAGGCGTTCTTCGGCGAGGGCAAGTTCGAAGGCTTCGGCTTCAGCAGCCGCTTCGTCGCGGAGAACGACCTGCGCCTGACGCGCGTGTTCTTCGACAGCCCCGCCAACCGCGGCGGGCTCGCGAGGGGCCAGCAGATCGTCGCCCTCGACGGGCGCACGATCGCGGAGATCCAGGCGAACGAGGGCATCAACGCGGTATTCGACTTGCCGACCCTGGATTTCACGATGCGGCCGGTCGGCGGCAACCCGGACGGCAGCGAGGATTTCACCACGACCATCACCCAGGACATCGTCACCATCGACCCGGTGCCGCAGGCCCGGGTCATCACCGACCCGAACGGCGTTCGTCCCCCGGTGGGCTACATGGAACTTGCCACGTTCATCAGTACCGCCGACGCGCAAATGGATGCCGTGTTCGCGGACTTCAGGGCCCAGGGCGTCAACGACGTGATTCTCGACCTGCGCTACAACGGCGGTGGCCTCGTGAGCACGTCCGAATTGCTGGGCGATTTCCTCGGCGGCGACGTCGCCGAGAACCTCGTGTATTCGAAGACCGTGTTCAACGCGCTGCGGGCGCCGGCAAACGACTCGATCGAGTTCTTCGAACGGCGCGCCAATTCGATGAGCCTGGTGCGTCTCGTGGTGATTGCATCGCGCTCCACGGCCTCGGCGAGCGAACTGGTCATCAACGGCATGGACCCGCACGTCGAGGTCGCGATCGTCGGTGACGACACCTTCGGCAAGCCCGTCGGCCAGGTGGGTCTCGAGTTCTGCGAGAAAATCCTGCGGCCGACGGCGTTCCAGACGCTGAACGCCAACGATTTCGGCGACTACTTCTTCGGCCTGCCCGTGGATTGTGCGGCGCCCGACGACCTGGACGTGGCGGTAGGCGCGGACACCGACCCGAATATCCAGGCCGCGCTGTCGTACCTCGATACCGGCGGCTGTCCCGCGGCAGCCGTGCCGGGCGCGCAGTTCAAGCTGGAGGCCAAGCGGGCGGTGCCGCAGCTCGAGCTCAGGGGCACGCCGGCACGGGAGTTCGCGAACGCGCTGTAGCGGCTACCAGCCGATGGAGCGGCCGCCGTCGACCGCCACGATCTGGCCCGTGACGTAACTCGCGTCGCGCACCAGGTAGACCACGCAGCCGGCGATGTCCTGCGGTGCGCCGGCGCGCGCCAGCGGCACCTCGTCGAGTATCGACGCCTTGGTCTCGTCGCTCATGTCGCTCTCCGGCCACAGGATGGCGCCGGGGGATACGCCGTTTACACGCACCTCGGGGGCGAGTTCCCTCGCCAGCGCGCGCGTCAGCATCGCGAGGCCGGCTTTCGCGGGGCTGTAGACCACGTGGTGGCGCAGCGGCCGCTGTGCATGAATATCGACGATGTTCACGATGCTGCCCTGGCGCTCGCGCAGGCTGGCCGCGGCGGCCTGGGCGAGGAACAGGGGTGCCTTGAAATTGCTGCCGACGAGATCGTCCCAGTGCGCCTCGGTGATCTCGCCGAGCGGCGTGGGGTAGAACGTGGACGCGTTGTTGACGAGAATGTCGAGCCCGCCACGCCAGTCGGCAACCGCGGCGACCAGCGCGGGTATCGATGCCGTGTCGAGGAGATCGGCCTGGAACGCGGCCGCCGAGCCCGGCCGCCGCGCATTCAGCCGCGCGACGAGTTCCCCGGCATCGGCCGCGGAATGACGGTAATGAATACCGACGTCGGCGCCCGCTGCATGCAGTTGTGTGGCAATCTCCGCCCCTACACGGCGCGCGGCGCCCGTTACCAGTGCGACGCGGCCTTCGAGGCCCGTTGTGCTGTTCATTGATCGATGTCAATCCTCGCCCGGCGGCATTTTTTCGCGGGTCACGTTATAAAGGCGACATTCTGAAAGACCAGCGACGCGACATGCAACACGATTACGCATTCTCACTGCCGCAGCCGGACGCGGTCAGTGCCGCGCACGGCGAACGCTGCGCCGAGTACATCCGCGCGCGGCTGCGGGACGCCGGCGGCACCATCAGCTTTGCCGAGTTCATGCATTACGCGCTGTACACGCCGGGACTCGGCTATTACAGCGCGGGTTCGCGCAAGTTCGGTGCCGACGGCGACTTCGTTACCGCGCCGGAGATATCGCCGCTCTTCGGGCGCGTCGTCGCGAAGCAATGCGCCGCGGCGCTCCGCGAGATCGACGCGGCGACGGTGCTCGAGTTCGGCGCCGGCAGCGGCAGGCTGGCGCTGGAGATGCTACGCGCATTGCAGGAACTCGACGCGTTGCCGGCCGAGTACCGGATACTGGAAGTCTCGGCCGACCTGCGCGAACGACAGCAGCAGCTCCTGCACGAGGCGCTGCCGGACTTTGCCGACCGCCTCGTCTGGCTCGACCGGATGCCGGACGCGCACCGCGGCGTCGTGATCGCCAATGAAGTGCTGGACGCGTTACCCGTGGAGCGCTTCCTGCGCCGCAAGAACGGCATCTACCAGCTGCGCGTCGCCGACGAGGCCGGCGAATTCGTCTTCGTGGACGAGCCCGCGCCGGACATACTCGTGCGCGCCGTCGCGGCCATCGAGCGCGATATCGGCGGCGCGTTGCCGGACAACTACGTCTCGGAGGTGTCGCTGGCGGCCCCGGCGTGGCTCGGCGACGTCGCAGGCATGCTCGAGCACGGCCTGGTGTTGCTGTTCGATTACGGCGTGAGCCGGCGGGAGTACTACGCAGCCGACCGCGGCGAGGGCTGGCTGCGCTGCCACTTCCGCCACCGCGTGCACAGCGACCCCCTGATACTGCCGGGTATCCAGGACCTGACGGCCTGGGTGGATTTCAGCGCCGTCGCGGAAGCTGCGGCGGGCAGCGGGCTGCAGGTTCTCGGCTACCTGAGCCAGGCGCAGTTCCTGCTGGCCGGTGGCATCGAGGCGGAGTTGCGGAACTTCGCGGAGATGTCGATGGAGTCACAGCTGCGAACCGCCGCAGAGGTCAAGATGTTGACTCTGCCCGGCGAGATGGGCGAAAACGTCAAGTGCATCTGCCTCGCCCGGGGCAACGTATCGCGGCCGACCGCGTTCGAATCCGCCGACAGGACACACACTTTATGACGACAGCAGTGCCGTACGGAGCGCGTCCATGACCTGGTTGCAGGTGGTCGTGCTCGCCATCGTCCAGGGGCTCACGGAGTTCCTGCCGATCTCGAGTTCCGGGCATCTCGTGCTCGTGCCCTCGGCCGCGGGCTGGACCGACCAGGGCCTGGCCTTCGACGTCGCGGTGCATTTCGGTTCGCTGATCGCGGTGTGCCTGTTCTTTCGTCGTGAAATCATCGCCCTGCTGCAGGGAACGGGGCACGTGTTCACACAGGACTTCCAGACGCCGGAAGCCCGAATCGTGCTCGCGCTGGGTATCGGTACGGTGCCGGCTGCCATCGCGGGCCTCGCGCTGGCCGGCTGGATCGAGGCCAACCTCAGGAGCCCGGTCGTGATCGTGGGCACCTTGTCGTTCTATGCCGTCATCATGGTCGTCGCGGACCGCCTGGGCCGCCAGGACAGGATCGTCGCCGACGTGACGCTGCGCGACGCGCTGGTCATCGGCTGTGCGCAGGCGCTGGCGCTCGTGCCGGGGACGTCGCGCTCGGGCGTGACGATCTCCGCAGGGCGACTGCTCGGATTCGGCCGCCGCGAGGCGGCGAAATTCTCTTTCCTGTTGTCGGTTCCGGTGATCCTGCTGGCGACCGTCTACGAGATGGGCAGCCTGATTGTCAGCGATGAACAGGTCAACTGGGTGCAGCTCTGGACCGGTGCGCTGGTTGCCGCGATCGTCGCCTACGTGAGCATCGACTTTTTCATGCGTTTCGTGAGCCGCATCGGCCTGTTGCCGTTCGCGCTCTACCGGATCGCACTCGCCGCCGTGATCCTGTATGTCCTGGCCTAGGTACGCCGCGCTATTGCTGCTGTCGGGGAACGGCTGGGCCGCCGGCGAATACGTGATTGCCGGCGGCGTGCAGGCGGACTCGGCCGACGGGATCGCCGGCATCGTGCTCGGCGACCTTGCCGTCGGTGAGGAAACGTGGCTCTCCGCCGGCATCGCGCGCAGCAGCGTCGAGCTGCCGGTCCGGGACGAACTGCAGACATGGTACGGCGATGTCGGCCTGGATCACTTCTTCGACCCGGTCGGTGTCAGGCTCGGCCTTGCCTACTGGGGCGACAACAACGTGCTCGACTCGACGGACGCGCGCGCCGGCGTGTATTTCCGCGGCAGTCGCGGTTCATTGGGTTTCGACTACGAGTTTCGCGACCTCGAACTGGAATTGCCGGAGTTCGATTTCATCCGCCGGCGGCAGGTCAACTTCGACGCCAACGGCTACGGGCTCGGTGCACGTCTCGATCTGACCGACGATGTCGACGTCCGCTTCAAGGGAATGAGCTACGACTACAGCATCAACCTCCGCCTCGATCCGAATCGCGACATCGTCAACCTGATCTCGGTGACCCGGCTGAGCCTGCTCAACACGCTCGTCGACTATCGCGCCAGCCTGAGCCTCGGCGTCGACTTCGGCCTCAGGCGTGTCGAGTTCGAGGCCGGCCAGTGGCGGGGCGCCGTCGAGGGCAGCACCACGAATTCCTACTCGGTGCGTTTCCTGGCGCCGATCGGCCGGCGCAGCGACATCGAGTTCGAGCTCGGTTACGACGACTCCGAGAACTACGGTGAAGTGACGTTCTTCTCGGTCCTGCTGTATTTCTACGGCGGCGGCTGAAACCCGGCCCTGAAACGCTCGACGGCCGCGAGCCGTTCGCGGCGGATCGCCTCGCCGATCGCGCTGCCTTCATACCCCCGGGCGATGGCCGCCGCATCGACGGCAGCGGCTGCGGCCAGCGCCCCGCGCAGCAGGTCCGTCTGGGTGTAATTGCGGTCCTCGAGCCCCGTGCGGCCGCGCGCATCCGCCTCGCAGGCGAGCAGGAACTGTTCGAAGCGGCGCGGTCGCCGGAAGGCGTCCGTCGCTTCCAGCAGCTTGAGGATCGTCTTCGCGCGCAGCTCGAAGGCGCGATGGCAATGCGTATGGTACTCGGACACCAGGATGCCCAGGTCGCGGCAGGCGTTGGGCACCGGCAGGCGCCCGGCCAGGCGCCGGATGAGTTTCACGCCGCGCCGCTCGTGCCCGGGGTGGCTCGGCAGGCTGTACTTGCGCGTCGTGCCCTTGCCGAGGTCGTGCACCAGCGCCGCGAAGCGCACCTCGAGATCCGCGGACAGTTTCTCCGCCTGGTCCAGCACCATCATCACGTGCAGGCCGGTGTCGACTTCGGGATGCCACTGCACCGGCTGCGGCACACCGAAAAGCGCGTCGACCTCGGGAAACAGGATCTCGAGGGCACCGCACTCGCGCAGTGTCTCGAAGTAGACGCGGCTGTTCGCCCCGGTGAGTGCGAGTTCGGTTTCCTTCCACACGCGGTCGGGCACCAGTGCATCGATCTCGCCACTGGCCGCGATCGAGCGCATCAGCGCCATCGTCTCCGGCGCGATCGCGAAACCCAGCGACGTAAAGCGGGCGGCGAAGCGCGCCACCCGCAGCACACGCACAGGATCCTCGACGAACGCGTCGGAAACGTGGCGCAGGATGCGGTTGCGGATGTCGGCGACCCCGCCGTGGGGATCCACCAGGTTGCCGTGCGCGTCCCTGGCGATCGCGTTTATGGTGAGATCGCGGCGCCCGAGATCGTCCTCGATGGAGACGCCGGGGTCCGTATGAAACTCGAAGCCGTGGTAACCGGCGGCCGTCTTGCGCTCGGTGCGCGCGAGCGCGTACTCCTCGCCGGTCTCGGGGTGCAGGAATACCGGGAAGTCCTTGCCGACCTGCCGGTAGCCGGCCTGTTTCATCTCCTCGGGCGTCGCGCCGACGACGCACCAGTCCCGTTCTTTCACGGGAAGCCCGAGCTGTTCGTCACGAACAGCGCCACCGACGAGGTACACTTGCATCGCGCGATTCTAGCAAACCGGTCTTGTTGCACCGCCAGTGATTTCATACCCCGCATTGAGGACGTTCGCCACGCTCGGGCTGTGCTGCCTGCTGTCGGGCTGTTACTACGTGCAGGCGACGCGTGGCCAGATCGAGGTTCTGAGCAAACGGGAGCCGATCGACGAGATCCTCGAGAGTCCGGACACGGACGCGGAACTGGCCCGCAGGCTCGGGCTCGTGCAGCACGCGCGGCAGTATTCCGTCGAGGAGCTGGGCCTGCCGGACAACGAGAGCTATCGCAGCTATTCCGACCTCGAGCGCGACTACGTGGTCTGGAACGTGTTTGCGGCGCCCGAGTTCTCGCTGGACGCGCGCGAGTGGTGCTATCCCATCGTCGGCTGCGTCAGCTACCGCGGCTACTTCTCCGAGGAAGCGGCGCACCGCGAGGCCGGCAGGCTCGCAGCGAAAGGCTACGACGTCGCGGTCGGCGGCGTACCGGCCTATTCGACGCTCGGCAACTTCAACGACCCGGTCCTGAACACGATGATGCACTGGGACGACGTGAGGCTGGTGGCGACGCTGTTCCACGAGCTGGCACACCAGGTGCTCTACATCAAGGACGACACCGGCTTCAACGAGTCCTTCGCGACCGCCGTCGAGGAGATCGGCATCGAACGGTGGCTGGCGGCAAACGGCAGGCCGGAACAGATGGCGGCATACCGTGCGCAGAAGGCGTTGCACCGGCGCCTGGTCGATCTCGTCGATGCGGCGCGCGGCGACCTGGCCGATTATTACGGCCGCGACGTCGATGCGGATACCCGGCGCGCGCTCAAGTCGGGGCGCCTTGCGCAACTGGCTGGCGACGTGCGCGCCGAACTGAGGGCGGCCGGGCGCAGCGAACAACACTGGCTGACCGGCGAGATCAACAACGCGCGCCTGCTACCGTTGTCGCTCTACGACGGGCAACTGCCGGCGTTCCTGGCGCTGTACGCGGAATGCGGCCACGAACTGGCCTGCCTGTACGAGGAGGCCGCGCAGATCGCGAAACTCGACCGGCAGGACCGCGATGCGCGCCTCGCCGTGCTCGCTGCGCGCGACGGCAGTCCGGGCGGGGGCTAGCGGCTCGCCAGTTGCTGCTCGGCGGGCAGTGGCTGCACCTGCGGCAGCGTGTCGGACAGCCGCCGCACCTCGCCGGTCATGCGCCAGTGGAAAATCGTCTCGGCGGCGAGGACCCGGCGTACGTACGCGCGGGTCTCGTTGAACGGGATGTTCTCGATCCAGATGCGCGCATCGATCACCGACGCGCGCGGCAGCCAGCGGTCGACGCGGTGCGGGCCGGCGTTGTAGGCCGCCGTGGCCAGCACGTGGTTGCCGTCGTAGCGGGCGGCCATGCTGCCGAGGTAGGACGTGCCGAGGCGGATGTTGTGGTTCGGGTTGGTCAGGGTGTCGAGCCCGGCGTAGGCCAGCTTGATTTCCCGCGCAACCTGGCGGCCGGTGGCCGGCATGAGCTGCATCAGGCCGATCGCGCCGGCATGCGAGCGCACGTCGGGCATGAACAGGCTCTCGCTGCGCGCGATCCCGAACGCCCAGGTCGTCGCGATGCTGGCCTCCGCGGCGTATTGTTCGAACGACTGCCGGAACGGCAGCGGGTAGCGTAACGCCAGGTCGTCGTAACGACCTGCGGCTGCCGCTGTCGCGATGGCCCGCGAATGCCAGCCCCAGCGGTGCGCGAGCACCGCGGCCTGGGTCTTTTCCGCGGCCGACAGGCCGGCAATCGCCGCGTCCCACTCCGACCGACCGCGGCCGTCCAGGCCGACGAGGAACAGTTCGCGCGCGCGCAGCAGGTCCTGCCGCCGCGACAAGGCGGCTATCGCGGTGTCGTCGGCCTCCAGCGTGTCGTGGGCGAATGCGTAGGGCACCCCGAGTTCGTCGGCCGCCAGGAAGCCGTAGTAGCTGCGCTCGGCGGCAAGCGGCTCCAGCACCGCTTGCGCGGCGGGCACGCGGCCGGTACGGGCCAGCGCGATGGCGCGCCAGTACTGCCATTCCTCCGAATCACGCTCGGCCGCCACCATCGTGGCGATGTCATCCAGCAGGTCGGTCCAGCGTTCGTCGCGGAGGCTCACGCGGGCGCGCCAGCGCATCACTTCCTCGTCCTGCGCCGCGAGCGGCAGCCGCGTCAGCAGGTCGTAAGCGCCCGGGAAATTGTCACGGGCGGTCCACAGGGCGATGTGGCGCCGGGTGGCGTCGCGCAGGTGTGCCGGGAATGCGTAGCTGTCCTCCAGGCGATCCCAAAGCTGCAATGCCAGCTCGGGGTCCCGGTAGGTGACGCGCTCGACCGCATACGCGAGCTGCGCGCGCGCCAATTCGTGATCGGCGCGTTGCGCGTGCGTTTCGATGAACTGCTCCGGCCGGGACTGGGCCGCGAGCCAGTGGTTTGCCTGCTCGAGCGCGGCCGCGTCCAGCGACCGGGCGAGCCAGCGCGCCCTGGTGAATTCGCGCGCGTCGATGGCGAGCGCGAAACGTGCGCGGTAGTCGTTCTCCGTCAGTTGCTCGTTGTCGCGCATCCAGTCGAAAACCGGGTCGCATTCGTCGGCCTGGCTCTGGCCCGTGAGCCACAGGTCACGGCCGCGGTTTTCGATGCGGTCGCCGTTACCGGCCTCGATCTCGGCACGGAGCGCAATGCAGTCGAGCCTGGCGATGCCGAGCCCCTGGTAATACGCGCGGTAAATGCGCAGGAACTCCTCGGGCAGGCCTGAATCCGCGAGGTGCAGGGCGTAGCGATAGCGGAGTTCCCGGGCCGGCTTCAGCGTGCCGTGGCGATGCAGGAAGGCCTCGATCTCCGCGCGGTCCGCCTTGCGCAGCGCGGCCCGGAACCACGCGGCACGCAGGTCGGGCCAGAGAATGTAGGCTTGCAGCTGTTCGCGTTGCCGCGCGCTCAGTGCATCGACGGCCTCCCAGTTCCCGCGCTCGACGTCGGCATAGACCTCGCGGAACAGCGCGCGCTGGTCGTCGATCTCGGCGGCGGTGGCAGCGGTTCCCTGGAGCAGCAGGCCCAGGGCGGCGGCGATGCCGACGGCAGTCGTCAGGAAGGCCAGGTGGGGTGACATCGTCGTTGCGCAGTCCCTTGTGCGTAGCTGGAATATCGGTCAGGAGACCTTACTCAGGCCCCGTAACTTGCGCAACAGCCACCCAAAAAAAGACCGGGGTGCCAGGAGGCGCCCCGGTCTTTTGCGGTGCGGCGGCTGCCCGTCAGCGGATCTGCAGCATGAGGGCGCGGTCGCCGCGCTGCACGAGCAGGAACAGGATGCGGCTGCTCGACGCGATTTCGTTGAGTTCGCCGAGGGACCGCACGGGGCGCCGATTGATCGCCGTGATCACGTCGCCCGCCCGCAGGCCGCGCTGCGCTGCCGGGCTTCCCGGTTCGACGGCCGTGACCTCGACGCCGCCGTCGCGCGCGGCGGAAGACTCGGCGAACTGCGCACCCACGAGCCCGGGATGGATTTCCGCGCCGACGCTTGCCGTCGAGACCTGCTGGCCCAGGGCCGCCGAGGTCTTGCGCTTGTCGTTGTCGCGGAAGTACTCGATCTTCACTTCGTCGCCCGAACGCATCAGGCCGATCGTGTTCCGCAATTCCGCGGCACCGGCGATCTTCTTGTTGTTGACGCCGACGATGATGTCGTCCACCTCGAGGCCCGCCTCTTCCGCCGCCGAGCCCGGCTCGACGCGCGTAATTAGCGCCCCGCTGGTGACGGGTGAATTCAGTGCTTCGGCGACCTCCGGGTTGATGTCGGCAATCGAGACGCCGAGCAGGCCGCGCCGGACTTCGCCGAAGTCGAGGATCTGGCGCATGATCGAGCTCGCGATCTCCGTCGGCACGGCGAAGCCGATGCCGACGTTGCCGCCCGTGCGGCTGATGATCGCCGAGTTGATCCCGACGAGCTCGCCGCGCAGGTTTACGAGTGCACCGCCCGAGTTGCCGGGGTTGATCGAGGCGTCGGTCTGGATGAAGTCCTCGTAACCGTCGCGACTGATGCCGCTGCGACCCAGCGCGCTGACGATGCCCGACGTCACCGTGTGGCCGAGTCCGAACGGGTTGCCGATGGCGAGCACGAAATCACCGACGCGGACGCGCTCGGAATCACCGATCGGCATGTCGGTCAGCCCCTTGGCATCGACCTTGATGACCGCGATATCGGTCGCAGCGTCCGAGCCCACGACCTCCGCGTCGAAGACCTCCCCGTCGATCGTCGAGATCTGGATCTGGTCGGCCTGTTCGACGACGTGGTGGTTGGTCAGGATATAGCCGTTCTCGGCGTCGACGATGACGCCCGAACCGGCACTTGCGACCTCGCGCGGCCCGCCGCCCGGGACGTCCGGCAAGCCGAAAAAGCGGCGGAACGCCTCGTCGCCGAGGTGACCGCCCGTGATGACGGTCTGGCTCACGCGAATGTTCACGACCGCCGGCGATACGCGCTCGACGAGCGGCGCCAGGCTGGGCAGTTCTTGGTCGTTGACCATGGCCGGCAGCGCTGCCCACGTCGACGCGGACACGGCCAGCACCAGGCCGGCGATCAGGATTCGGAAATTACTCATCATGGATTGCTTGCCTCAAGCTGTCGGAAGCCGTTTTACAGGGTACGGTACATCGGCTGAATCGCCCGTGAACGCACGATTATAGGCCCAATGCCATCGACACCGGTAAAACGGGCGAGTTCCGCGGGGCCTGTCGATGCAAAGATGCACGGGCGCGACCGTTCGTCGCGCCCGTGGCGGGCACTGTCAGGCAGCCTGGACTTCGATGCGGCGCGCCTGTACCTGCGGCTGCTTCGGGATCGAGACCTCGAGGATGCCGTTACGGCATTGCGCAGAGATATGCTCGGCATCGGCCGTATCCGGCAGCGAGAAACGGCGGAAGAAACGGCCGCTGGCGCGCTCCACCCGTTGCAGGCCCGCGTCCTCGCTGCGCGCTTCCTGTGCGCGCTGACCCGCGATGGTGAGGACGCCCGCGTCCATGCTGACGTCGATGTCGGCCGGCGCGACGCCCGGTACGTCCGCGCGCAGCACGAAGCGCGCTTTTTCCTCGATGATGTCGACCGCCGGTACCCAGTCCGCGACGACCGCATCGCTCTCGCCGGCCGGGACATGCCGCGCGGCCAGCCGGTCGAGGTCGCGATGCAGCATGTCAACGAGGCCCCAGGGCTCAAATCGTCTTACATTCATGGTTCCATACTCCTTGGTGTGAGGCATTGCGAAGGCCGTCACGGCCGCCGCACGATTGCTGTTGCGCGCTGATCTGTGGGCATGAACAGGCAATTCAAGACGCCGAAAAACACGCATTGCGGCGGCTAAATCCTTGATTTCGGAGGTGTCGCCGATGTCACTTAATGGCACTATATGTAGTGCTTCGGCGTTTTCACAAAAGTGTCACTTTTTTTTGTGTTTTTTTAATGTTAAGACTTCGATAAATCTCGTAACCTATTGTTTTTATAACTGTAAAGAGCTCACAAAAAAATCGGCCAAACCCTTGACAGTGACCTGCTACGGGCATAATCTTGACGCTACTCGGACACAACATCTTGTGTCCAATCAACGAGGATCCGGAGGCCACCTCTGAGACTCGCCGCCAGAAAATCGACAAGCGGCGAGAGGGCACCCGTTCCTTCGCAAAATTGGGGCACGTCCTACATTCGGGGTCTCCGAAGGGAGTTAAGGGGAGTATTTTTGCCAATGAAGTCCGCCGTTAATCTGGATGCGCACACGGTCGCCGACATCAAATTCCAGCCAGCATCGCGAGACATCTGGGACTCCAAGTACCGGCTCGTCGCGAAAGACGGAACCAAGCTCGACGAGACGATCGACGACACCTACAAGCGAGTCGCCAGGGCGCTCGCGAACGTAGAAACCGAGTCGCAGCGCGAACACTATTACAACGAATTCCTGTGGGCGCTCCGTAGCGGCGCGATCCCCGCCGGACGCATCATTTCGAACGCCGGTGCCCAGGAGCACAAGCCGGCCACGTCAACGATCAACTGCACCGTGTCCGGTACCGTCGGCGATTCGATGGACAATATCCTCAACAAGGTGCATGAAGCCGGCCTGACCCTGAAGGCGGGTTGCGGTATCGGCTACGAGTTCTCGACGCTGCGGCCGAAAGGCGCGTACGTCACCGGTGCCGGCGCCTACACCTCCGGTCCGCTGTCGTTCATGGATATCTACGACAAGATGTGCTTCACGGTGTCGTCGGCCGGCGGCCGTCGCGGCGCGCAGATGGGCACGTTCGATGTCGGCCATCCCGACGTCATGGATTTCATTCGCGCCAAGCGCGAGGACGGGCGCCTGCGCCAGTTCAACCTGTCGCTGCTCATCACCGACGAGTTCATGCAGGCCGTCATTGCCGATGACGACTGGAAACTCGCGTTCCCGATTACGCGGAAGGAGATGGAGCAGGACGACCTCGACATCAGCGACGAAAGCCAGTTCGTATGGCGGGAATGGCCGGAGGCCGGCAATTACGTGGCCAATCCCGAAGGGCTGGTCGCTTGCAAGATCTACAAGACCTTGCCGGCGCGGCGCGTATGGGACGTCATCATGGCGTCTACCTACGATTTTGCCGAGCCGGGCTTCGTGTTGATCGACAAGGTCAACGAAATGAACAACAACTGGTTCTGCGAGAACATCCGCGCAACCAACCCCTGTGGCGAGCAGCCGCTCCCGCCCTACGGTTCCTGCCTGCTCGGGTCCGTCAACCTCACCCGCTTCGTCGTCGATCCGTTCACGCAGGACGCGCGGTTCGACTGGGATGCGTTCCGCAAGGTCGTCAGGGTGTTCACGCGGATGCTCGACAACGTGGTCGAGATCAACGGCCTGCCACTGCCGCAGCAGCGCAACGAGATCCAGCGCAAGCGCCGTCACGGCATGGGTTTCCTCGGGCTGGGCTCGACGATCACGATGCTGCGCATGAAGTACGGCGACGAACAGTCCG
The DNA here is from genome assembly GCA_963712755.1 of uncultured Gammaproteobacteria bacterium. Lineage (GTDB taxonomy): Bacteria > Pseudomonadota > Gammaproteobacteria > Steroidobacterales > Woeseiaceae > UBA1847. The sequence goes on from CAVQIY010000010.1 coordinate 206,627, forward strand.
TGAAGTTCACCGAAGACGTGGCGCGCGAACTTGCCATCGCCGGTTGGGAAGAGGGCCTCGAGCTGGCGAAAGAGAAGGGTCCGGCGCCGATCATGAACGAGCAGTTCGAGGTGACGGAGGAGATGCTGGCGCGGCGCCCGGAAATGCGCGGCGATGGCTACCGGGCCGGCGACAAGGTCCCCGGACGGGTTCTGCACGCGCGCTACAGCCGCTACATGCAGCGCCTGGCCGCGGCAGCGCCGGAGCTGGTCAAGGCGCTCGCGGAGTCCGGGGCGCGATTCACGCACCACAGTTCGATAGCGCCGACGGGCACGATTTCGCTGTCGCTCGCCAATAATGCATCCAATGGCATCGAGCCGAGCTTCGCGCATCACTACTTCCGCAACGTGATTCGGCAGGGCAAGAAGACCAAGGAGAAGGTCGACGTATTTTCGTTCGAGCTGCTGGCCTACCGCGAACTCGTCGACAAGGAGGCGCTGCCGCACCCCGCCCAGGACGGCAACACGGCCAACAACCTGCCGGACTATTTCATCACGGCGGAAGATATTTCGCCCAACGAGCATGTGGATATCCAGGCAGCGGCGCAGAAGTGGATCGACTCGTCGATTTCGAAGACCGCCAACGTGCCGACCGATTATGCGTACGAGGACTTCAAGGACATCTACCTGTATGCCTACAAGCAGGGCCTGAAAGGCTGCACGACGTTCCGCTTCAATCCGGAAGCGTTCCAGGGCGTGCTGGTGAAGGAGAAGGACCTCAAGAACACGGTCTATACGTTTACGCTGGACGACGGTTCGACGGTCGAGCTCAAGGGCGACGAAGAGGTCGAGTACGACGGCGAAACGCATTCCGCGGCAAATCTCTTCGATGCGCTCAAAGAAGGCTACTACGGAAAATTTTGAAGCAGGTTGCGGCTCGCAGCCTTTGTTTGGGAATTCAGGAAATGAAGATTGACAAGAAGATAGTCGGTTATGCGGTCAAGAAGCCGGCTCCGGAAGAGAAAAGCGAACGGCCCGAATTGCGCCGCGAAGGCGGCGGCGGTAATCGTGCCGAAGTCATACGCATGCACGAGAAGCTCGAGCGTCCCGAAATGCTGGTCGGCTCGACCTACAAGGTCAAGACGCCGGTGTCGGATCACGCCATGTACGTTACGATCAACGACATCGTTCTCAACGAGGGAACCGAGCACGAAAAGCGCCGCCCGTTCGAGATTTTCATCAACTCCAAGAATCTCGATCACTACCAGTGGATCGTTGCGTTGACGCGCATCATCTCGGCGGTCTTCCGCAAGGGCGGTGACGTTGCGTTCCTCGTCGACGAACTGAAGGCCGTATTCGATCCGCGTGGCGGCTACTGGCAACCGGGCGGCAAGTACATGCCTTCCATCATCGCGGAGCTCGGCTACATCGTCGAGAAGCACCTGATCTCCATCGGGCTGATGCCGCGGCCGGGCCTCGACGAAGGCCAGAAAAAGCTGATCGCGGAGAAGCGCGCCGCGTTCGAGGAGTCGCGCAAGCAGCAGGACGCGTTCTCGAAGAGCGAGTTCCCCGAGGGCGCGCAGCTGTGCAAGAAGTGCAGCACGGCGGCGGTCATCATGATGGACGGCTGCATGACCTGTCTTGCCTGCGGCGACTCGAAGTGCGGCTGACGCGGTTTCCGCGGCGGAACACCTGATCGATCCCGACGTCTGACCGGCCCGGCTGAAGGCGCCGGGCCCGGTCCGAATTTATTCGGTTTTTCCGAAGCATCAATCACGTTTTATCCGATTTTCACGAATCGTGAAAAGGCCGAAACTCTGCGGCCGGTAACGTCGTGGAAGCATTATCATGGATCTGCAAAAACTCCTTCAGGGACTCACGTCCAGCGGTGCGGTTTCGGGTTTCGCCGGCGGCCTCGCCGGCAGCGCGCTCGTCGGGGCCATTAGTGGCAAAAAGGGCAAGAAGATGGCAACGAGCGCGCTCAAGGTCGGCGCGCTTGCGGCGGTTGGTGGCCTCGCTTACACGGCGTACCAGCGTTACCGCCAGGGCGACCCCGGAAGCGGCGGCCGCTGGGCACACATACCGGAGGAGCGTTTCGCCGCGGTCGTGGATGCCGAGCGGGGCAACGGAGCACTGCTGCTGCGCGCAATGATCGCGGCCGCGGCTTCCGACGGCCACATGGACAGCGACGAGCGAGACCGCGTATTCGATGAGGCCGGCAAACTGGACCTGTCACCGCAGGAAAAAGCGACACTGTTCGACGAACTCCAGCGACCGCTGACCATGCGGGACCTGGTATCGCAGGTCGATAGCCCGGAGGTCGCGGTCGAAGTCTATGCGGCCTCGCTGGTCGCCATCGACGAGACCCGGGAAGAGGGACGTACCTACCTCCGCGCGCTGTCCCTCGCGCTCGATCTGCCGCCGGAACTGGTCGCGTCCGTCCACGAGCAGGTCGCGGCAGCCGACAAGGAAGGCGTGACGAGGCAATAGGTTATAATCCCGGCGGGTACGAGCCGGGACATCCTCGCCTTATGAGCACAGCCAGTTTCGGGTGCGGCGCGCACTGCCGTGGTAAATTCGCGCCGTGACCTTATCGATTCCTGAATTCTCCAGGACACGCGTGGTCGTCGCCGGCGACGTCATGCTGGACCGGTACCTGTTCGGCGCAACCAGCCGCATCTCGCCGGAGGCGCCCGTGCCGGTCGTGCACGTGCAAAAGACCGACGACCGGCCCGGTGGGGCCGCGAACGTCGCCGTGAACCTGGCGTCGCTGGGCGTGAAAACACGCCTCATCGGTGCGGTCGGCAACGATGCCGCGGCGGACACGCTGGAACGCCTGCTGACCGCCCACGGCATCGGTTGCGATTTCGCCCGGGTCAGCGATCGCCCGACAATCACCAAGACGCGCGTGCAAAGCCGCGGGCAGCAGCTCATCCGCCTCGACCAGGAGAATGCCGCCGAACTGCGCGACAGCGCGCTGGTCGACACGCTTGCCGGCATCGTTGCCGGCGCCGGTGCCGTCGTCCTTTCCGATTACGGCAAGGGCGCGCTGACCGATGTGAGCAGGATGATTGCGCTGTGCCGCGAGGCCGGTGTGCCCGTGCTGGTCGACCCGAAGGGGCGCGACTTCGAGAAATACCGTGGCGCGACGTTGCTGACACCGAACCAGGGCGAGTTCGAAGCCGTGGCCGGGTACTGCGCGAGCGATGCCGAGCTGGCCGCACGCGGCTGGCAAATGGTCGAGGATCTCGAGCTGGCGGCGCTGCTGGTTACCCGTAGCGAGAAAGGCATGATGCTGCTCGAGACCGGCAACGAGCCGGTGTTCCTTTCGACCCAGGCACGCGAGGTCTTCGACGTGACCGGCGCCGGCGACACCGTCATCGCCACGCTGGCGGGGGCGCTGGCCAGCGGTCAGACGCTTGCGTCGGCGGCGGCCCTCGCGAATATCGCCGCGGGCCTCGTGGTTCGCAAGATCGGTGTCGCGACGGTGACCCCGGGCGAGATCCAGGCCGCACTGCACCAGCGCGGGCAGGGCGGGCGCGGGCTCGTTTCGCGGGACGAACTGCTGGTTCTCGTCGGCGAGGCGCGTGCGCGCAAGGAACGTATCGTCATGACGAACGGCTGCTTCGACATCCTGCATGCCGGTCACGTGGCCTACCTCGAGGAAGCGAAGAGCCTGGGCGACCGGCTGATCGTCGCGGTCAACGACGACGACTCCGTGCGGCGGCTCAAGGGCGCCTCGCGACCGATCAACGTACTCGAAGATCGCATGCTGGTGCTGGCGGGTCTCGCGGCAGTCGACTGGGTGGTGCCGTTTGCGGACGATACCCCCGCACAGTTGATCGCGGCCATGTTGCCGGACGTACTGGTCAAGGGTGGGGACTACCGTCCGGAGGAGATCGCAGGCGGCCGGGAAGTCCTGCAAAACGGCGGCGAGGTCCGGGTGCTCAGTTTTCGCGACGGCCATTCCACCAGCCGCATCATCGAGAAGCTCGGCGGCTGAGCGCGCCTGCGCATTGTGAGCGAGGCGTGCGCTTTTTCTACAACCTGCTGACCTACCTGCTGTACCTGCCGTATGTCGGCTACTGGCTGGTCCGCGGCGTAACCAATCGCGCTTACCTGCACCGCCTCGGCGAGCGCCTCGGTATCGGCTATCCCCGGCTCGAGGGTTGCATCTGGATTCATGCCGTGTCCGTGGGTGAAGTCGTGGCCGCAGTGCCGCTCATTCGCGCGCTGGGCAGGCGCTATCCCGAGCGGCCGCTGCTCGTGACCACGGTAACCCCGACCGGCGCGGCGCGCGTCGCCGCGCTGTTCGGGGACGAGGTTCACCATACCTACATTCCTTTCGAAACGCCGCCGATGGTCGATCGCTTTTTCGCGGCCACGAACCCGGACGTTGCGCTGGTGCTGGAGACGGAGATCTGGCCGAACCTCTACCGGGGTTGCGGTGTGCGCGGCATCCCGCTGGTACTGGTGAGTGCACGGATTTCGCCGAAATCCGTGCGCAGCTACCGGCGACTGTTGCCGTTGTTTCGCGAGACCCTGTCGCACGGCATCGTCATCGCCGCGCAGAGCGAAGCCGACGCGGAGCGCTTCCTGTCGCTGGGTGCGGCCCCCGAACGCACACGGGTCACCGGCAACATCAAGTTCGACGTGGAACTGGCGCCGGATCTCCCGGTACGCGGCCGGGAGCTGCGTGGCGAATTGTTCGGCGAGCGTCCCGTCTGGATTGCAGCGAGCACGCACGAGGGAGAAGAAGAACTCGTGCTCGAGGCTCAGCGGACCCTGCTCGAGCAGCACCCCGAGCTGCTGCTCGTGCTGGTGCCGCGTCATCCGCAGCGTTTCCAGGGCGTGCGCGAACTGGCGGTGAAACAGCACCTGGGCGTGGTGGCCCGCACCGACGGCGTGCCATGCGCCGCCTCCACCCAGGTTTTTCTCGGCGACACGATGGGGGAGTTGACGCTTTTCTATGCAACGGCCGACGTCGCCTTCGTCGGCGGCAGCCTCGTGCCCGTCGGCGGGCACAACCTGCTGGAGCCTGCGGCGCTCGGGCTGCCGTTGCTCAGTGGTCCGTACGTGTTCAATGCGCAGGAGATCGCCGACATGTTCGTTGCCCGGCAGGCGTGCAGGCTCGTGAACGATCCGGCAGAACTGGCCGCCGCGGTGGCTGGCCTGCTGTCGGACCCGGCGACCGCGTCGCGCCTCGGCGATGCGGGACGCGACATCCTCGAGCGCAACCGTGGCGCCCTCGCGCGCCTGATGGCGATGATCGAGCCCCTGGTGGACTGAGCGCCTGCCCGGTCGCCTATTTGGCTTCCCGGCTGGCTTCCTCGGCGAACTGGTCTTCCGGCGGCTTGCGGGCTGCCAGGAACGGTTCGAGATTCTCGAGATCCTGGACCTGCAGGGTTCCGGCAGCCTGCTTGAGCCGCATGACGTTCAGCAGGTAGTCGTATCTCGCCTGGTAGTAGTTCGTGATCGACTGGTACAGGTTACGCTGCGACAGCAATACGTCCACGATCGTACGAGTGCCCACGTCGAACCCCGCCTGGGTCGCGTCGAGCGCCGTGCGGGCTGAGGAGACGGCCTGCTCCAGCGCCTGCACACGGCTGATCTCGGCCAGTACGCCGAGGTAGGAATCACGGGTCTGCCGGTCCGTTTCGCGCGTGACACGCTGCAGCTGTTCGCGTGCCGCGCGGTGCAGGTAGATCGCCTCCTTGACGCGCGACGAGGTTGTGCCGCCGGAGAAGATCGGCAGGGTGAACTGGATGCCGATGCTGTCCCGGTCGAAGTTACTGTCGGCGGGCAGGGCGCCGAAGCCGTTGAACGTATCCTGGTCCTGCTCCGAGTCCGTCGCGCCGACGTTCGCCACGAGGTCGACCGTGGGGTAGTGGCCGTTGCGGCGGAAGGAAATTTCGTCCCGGGCAAGGGCCTCGTCGAGGCGGCTCGAAACCAGCGCGAGGTTCTGGCCCATGGCGAGATCCAGCCAGGCCTGTTCACTCGCCGGGTCCGGTGTCCTGAGCGGCAGGTTCTCGGTGGGTGCGGCGAGATCCCTGACATAGGAGCCCGTTATTTCCTGCAGAAAGTAGCGGGCGGTGGCGAGAGAGCGCTTGGCCGCGATTTCGTTGGCGACTGCCTGGTCGTAAGCGGCCTGCGATTCCTGGACGTCGGTGATCGCGATCAGCCCGACCTCGAAACGCTGTTTGGCCTGCTCGAGCTGGCGGGCGATGGCATTGCGGTCCGCGTGGATCGCGAGCAGCCTGTCCTCGGCACCGAGCACGTTGAAATAGGCTTCGGTCACGCGCACGATCAGGTCCTGCTGCGCCGCTTCCCGGTTGGCTTCGGCTCTAGCCACGACCTTGTCGGCCTGCCTGAGGCCCACGATCTGGTCCCAGCGAAACAGGGTCTGCCGCAGGTTGAAATTCCAGCGCGTGGTCTCATCGCTGACCGCAGTCTGGAACGAGAACGGCACCACGACGAAATTACCGGACCCCTCCGGCTGCTCGATGACGGTGTTCTGGATGCCCGAACCGTCGGACTCGGTCTTGGTCCAGTCGGCGTTGAAGCCGACCTGCGGCAGCAGCACACCGCGCGCCTGCGGCTCCGCTTCCAGCGCCGCCAGCCGGCGTGCCTCGGCTTCGTGAATTCGCGGGTCGCTCTGGAGCGCCTGCTGGTAGATCTCCAGCAGCGTGGCGGCCTGGGCCGGCACGGCTGCGGCGAGCATGGCGGCAGTGATCAGCAATGGCCGGAAAATCGTTGATTTCTGCATACGTCTGTATTCCACGAGGTTCGGGGCGGGGAGTCGAATCTAGGTGTTATAGTATACTACATCACTAAATCAGTTGGGACAATCCATCGATGGGTCTACGTTGTCCGACGCCCGCGGCGCGTCGAAGTTCGGTTGGTCGAACCGCCGCCGTCGCTACATCATAGATGCAGCATACGCGGAAGTGGTTTCTTGCGGGCGCAAATCATTGCCGGTGTCAGAAGACGAATTGCGGGGGCGCCGTGCCGTGAACGAGGGGTGCCAGCTTCGTTTCGAACAGCGATTCGCTGTTCCAGTCGGCATTCCCGCTGCGGCGCACGAGGCGTGCCTCCATGACCGGCGGCGAACCGACGACGACGAACAGGCGCCCGCCGGGTCGCAGGGCATCGACGAAGCGGGGATCGAACGTCTCGATCGACCCCGTCACCGCGATCGCGTCGTAGCGGTCGCCAGGCAGTTCGCAGGTCGCATCCATGGTGCGCAGGGCCACGTTGTCGATACCGGCCCGCGCGAGCTTGGCGGCTGCGTCGCGTACGAAATCGCCGTGGATGTCGATGGTCGTGACCGTGGCGGCCAGTCGCGCGAGGCAGGCCGTCAGGAATCCGCTGCCGGTACCGATCTCGAGCACGTGGTCGTTGCTGCCGAGGTCGAGCGCCTGCAGCAGGCGGCCCTCTACCGTGGGCGTCATCATGAACTCACCGTGGCCCAGCGGGATTTCCGTATCGGCGAAGGCGAGGGGCTCGTACCGGCCGGGCACGAATTTCTCGCGCGGTACCGCCGACAGCACGGCGAGTACGGCGGGATCCAGCACGGTCCACGCCCGAACCTGCTGGTCGATCATTTGCCGGCGTGCGAAGTCGATATTCATGCTCAAGTCGCTCTCGGATTGCCCGGGTGCGCCAGGCCGCCCTGCCATGAATTATGGTGAATCAAGGCAGTCGGCCACGGCCACTGGGATATGCTTACAGACAGCCTATTTTACGGCACTTCCAACCTCGAAGTCGCGCCTGCGGCGACGACGTTCGAGCGACTAATAATAACAAATGATCAATGAGCGGCATCACATTCGACACAACCTGACTGCATCTGCGATTGCGCTGTGGTTGACACTTGCAGCAATGGCCCCGAGCCCCGATATTGGCGCCTGAATGAACGCCATGACGCTCATCGTGGTTACGCTGGCGTTGCTGTTGCTGGCGGTGACCGCTGCGCTCGTCGCCGCAGCCGTCGCCCGGCAGCGGCTGCAGAAGCGCATCCAGCGGCTGCGGAAGGAACTGGTCGACGTCGCGGCTGATGCTTCCGTCGGTCACCGCCTGAGTGTCGGCGAGAACCGCGACATGGCGGACCTGGCCATTACCATCAATCGGCTGTTCGACGCGCTGGGCGAGCGTGACCAGATGATCCAGGGCCGCGACCGGCTGTTCAGGGACTTCGCGCGGACGCTGCCGGAGATCGTGCTGATTCATGACGAGAAGATCCGGCTGGCGAACGATTCGGCAGCTGCGCTGATCGGGGTCGAGCCCGCGCAACTCGTCGGCCGCGACGTCGTGGATCTCGTGAAACCGGCCTACCGGGCGCTGTTCCGCAAGTCCGTCACGCGCCGCCTCGAGGGCCAGGAGGCGCCCCGGCGGCTCGAGATACAGCTCATCAATGGCGAGCGGGCCGGCCTGTGGGTCGAGGCACAGAGCTCGACCATCGAATTCCAGGGGCAGCCGGCGATTCTTACCGTGGCGCGCGACGTCAGCCATCGCAAGAGCCTCGAGGTCTCCCTGTCGCGCAGCAAGCGCGCGGCGCAATTCACGCTCGAGTCCATCGGCGAAGGCATCATCACGACGGACAACGACGGCCACATCGACTACATGAACCGCGCCGCGGAAACGCTGATCGGCACCAGCCGCGACGACGCGGCCGGGCACAAGCTCGGCGAGCTCTTCACGCTCGTCGACGATTCAGACCGGCGCCCGCTCGGCGACCCGGTGGAGCGCTGCCTGGCGATGCGCCGCCGGGTCAACATGGGGCGCCGCGCGGTCATGGTTACCCAGGACGGCGAGCAGGAGCATTCGGTCGAGTTGTCGGCGTCGCCGATTCGCGGCCCCGGTGAGAGCATTTCCGGCGCGGTCGTGGTGTTCCACGACGTCGCGGAACTGCGCGGCCTGACGCGCAAGATGAGCTACCAGGCGACACACGATCCCCTGACCGGCCTGATCAACCGGCGCGAGTTCGAACGCCGCCTGGACGAGGCCATGGATACGGCACATGCCGAAGAAGCCGTGCACATGCTGTTCTACATGGACCTCGATCGTTTCAAGGCGGTCAACGACAGCTGCGGCCACCTTGCGGGGGACAACATGCTCCGCGAGGTCGCAACGCTGATCAAGGAGCAGGTGCGCGACTCGGACTACGTGGGAAGGCTTGGCGGCGACGAGTTTGGTGCGCTGCTGATCGGCTGTCCGATCGACAAGGCGCGGCAGATCGCGACCGATATCTGCAATGCCATCGCCGATTACCGTTTCGTCTGGAAGGACAAGATCTTCAACATCGGCATATCCATCGGCCTCGTCGAGATCAGCCATATCAGCGGCACCGTCCAGGACGTGATGAGCGCGGCCGATTCGGCCTGCTACGTCGCAAAGCAGGAAGGGCGGGGCAAGGTGCATATCTATTCTGCGCGGGACGAGGCCGTCGCGAGGGAGCGCGGCGATATCCGCTGGCTGCGCGAGCTGCAGGCCGCGCTGCAAGAGAATTCCTTCGAACTCGCGGTGCAGCCGATCATCGCCATGGCCCGCGGCACCGACTCCGGACCCGCCGCGGAAGTCCTCATCAGGCTGCCGGGCCGCGGCAGCGAGTCCGATACGGCGGACTTCCTGCGTCCTGCGCAGCGCTACCAGCTCATGCCGCAGATCGACCGCTGGGTGGTGAATGCGACGCTGACCGCGATCGCGAGCGGGGAGCTGAAGGTTGCCGGCCACCGCAGCTGCGCCGTTAACCTGTCCGGCCAGACGATTGCCGACGATGCGTTCCTGGGGTTCGTCGTGGACGCGCTCGATCGGACCGGTGTCGCGCCGTCGATGATCTGTTTCGAGGTCACCGAAAAAGCGATCCTGGAGAACGTGAAGCAGGCGCAGCGCTTCATCGAGGTGCTGCACGGCATCGGCTGCGAATTCTCGCTGGACGATTTCGGCAGCGGCATGGGCTCGTTCTCCAGTCTCAAGCACCTGCCGATCGATTACCTGAAGATAGACGGCATGTACACGAACAACGTGCAGACCGACGAAGTGAACCAGGAGATGGTGGCGGCGATGATCAAGCTGGCGCGAGCCATGGAGTTCCGCGTGGTTGCAGAGCAGGTCGAACGCCAGGAGGACTTCGACTGGTTACGCGATGTCGGCGTCGACTTCGTGCAGGGCTATTTCGTCGACCGGCCGGTGAACCTGGGCGCGGCGGGCACGGGCACGTATCGTACGCTGAACCCCTAGGCGCGGTTCCCGAGCCGCCGTGTTCGCGGGCCGAGGCCCGCTCCTACAGGTCGGTAGCAAGCCGCGGGCACGGTTCTCAAACTGCGATGGTTCGCGGGCCGAGGCTCGCGCCTGCAGGGCTCGACGGCAAGCTGTAGGAGCGGTTCTCGAACCGCGATGGGTTTGCGGGGCCGGGGCTCGCGCCTGCGGGCGCGCTCGCGCGATTCGGAACCCCCAAAAAAAACCGCCCGGCGATCGCCGGGCGGTTTTTCGTAGCAGCTTCCGCGTTGGCTCAGCCGAGCAGCGGAACCATCAGCAACGCAACGATGTTGATGATCTTGATGAGGGGGTTGATGGCGGGACCCGCCGTATCCTTGTACGGGTCGCCCACGGTGTCGCCGGTCACGGCCGCCTTGTGCGCGTCCGAACCCTTGCCACCGCAGTTGCCGTCCTCGATGTACTTCTTGGCGTTGTCCCAGGCACCGCCACCCGCCGTCATGGAGATTGCGACGAACAGGCCGGTGATGATCGTGCCTAGCAGCAAGCCGCCAAGCGCTTTCGGGCCCAGCAGGATGCCCACGGCGAGCGGCACCAGGATCGGCAGCAGCGACGGCACGATCATTTCCTTGATCGCCGCCTTGGTCAGCAGGTCGACGGCACGGCTGTAGTCCGGCTTGCCGGTACCTTCCATGATGCCCGGGATTTCCTTGAACTGGCGACGAACCTCGGTAACGACCGAACCCGCGGCCCGGCCAACCGCTTCCATGGCCATGGAGCCGAACAGGTAAGGAACCAGGCCGCCGATGAAGAGACCGATGATCACGAGGTGGTCGTTGAGCCTGAAGACCGCGTCGATGCCCTCTCTGCTCAGTGCATTGGTGTAGTCGGCGAACAGGACCAGGGCCGCCAGGCCCGCCGATCCGATGGCGTAGCCTTTCGTCACAGCCTTCGTCGTATTGCCCACGGCGTCGAGCCGGTCGGTGATGTTGCGCACGTCCGGGGGCAGATCCGACATCTCCGCGATGCCGCCCGCGTTGTCGGTGATCGGGCCGAATGCATCCAGCGCGACCACGATTCCGGTCATGGACAACATGCTCGTGGCCGCAATCGCGATGTTGTAAAGGCCGGCGAGCATGTCGCCCTCGGGAGCCAGCGCGAACGCCCCCCAGATGCTGGCGCATACCGCCAGTACCGGCAGCGCCGTGGCCTTCATCGAGATGCCGAGGCCTGCGATGATGTTGGTGGCGTCGCCCGTGAGCGATGCATTGGCGATGGTCCGCACGGGCTTGAACTCGGTGCCCGTGTAGTACTCGGTAATCATGACCATCGCGGCCGTCAGCGCGAGACCGATGAGCGCAGAGCCGTAGATGCCGGTCGCGTTGCCGCTGGGGCCCATCATCATGTTGGTGATGGGGTAGAAGGCGATAGCTGCGAGCACGCCGGCAGCAATCATGCCCTTGTACAGCGCGCCCATGATCTTGCCGCCGTCGGACGTCTTGACGAAAAACGTGCCGATGATCGACGCCACGATGGAAACCGCGCCGAGGACCAGCGGGTAGACCACGGCGGCCGAGCCGACCTCTCCGACGAGCATGCTGCCGAGCAGCATCGTCGCGATGATCGTGACCGCGTACGTCTCGAACAGGTCGGCGGCCATGCCGGCGCAGTCGCCGACGTTGTCACCGACGTTGTCGGCGATCACGCCCGGGTTGCGCGGGTCGTCCTCGGGAATCCCGGCTTCGACCTTGCCCACGAGGTCCGCGCCGACGTCGGCACCCTTGGTGAAGATGCCGCCGCCCAGTCGGGCGAAGATCGAGATCAGGGAGCCGCCGAAGGCGAGGCCGACGAGCGCGTGGATGGCCTTGTCGGCGCTGGCGCCCATGCCGGTCAGGAGCAGGTAATAACCGGCCACGCCCAGCAGGCCGAGGCCGACCACGAGCATGCCCGTGATGGCGCCGCCCTTGAAAGCGATGTTCAGTGCCGGATTGACGCCCTTGGTCGCGGCCTCGGCCGTGCGCACGTTGGCGCGCACCGACACATACATGCCGATGTAGCCTGCGAGGGCCGAGAAAACGGCGCCGATCGCGAAGCCGATGGCCGTATACCAGTCCAGTGCGATGCCCAGGACGAGGAACAGCACCACGCCGACGATGGCGATCGTGCCGTACTGCCGGTTCATGTAGGCGCTGGCGCCTTCCTGGATAGCTTGTGCGATCTCCTGCATCCGGGCGTTGCCGGCCGGCTGCTTGAGAATCCACTGCGAAGAAATGATCCCGAACAGTACGGCCAGGCCGCCCGCACCGATCGAGAGCCACAGGGCCAACTCGTTACTCATTAGATTGTCTCCCGACTCTTTTTTTTAGTTTGCGGATCGAACGAATTCGCCGCCGGCGACCATGGGTACCGGCTTTGTTGTTGTGTTCGAGCCGTTGTTAAGTATCAGGTCGCGGGCCCCATTCCCCAAAATGCTGCAAGGCCGACCCCCGACCGGGCGCGCATCATACCATAATTTTCGTCTTTAGCTGCGCTGCAACAGGAACGTTCCTGAGTGTCACGTACTTCGGTAACCCATTGACGTAAGGAGGATAATCCTCCCCGCGGATCAGCGGCTGGAGATACCGCCGCGCCGCCTCGGTGATGCCGAAACCGTCCCTGGTGATGAATTTTGCGGGCAGCATCTTCTCTTTGTTGGCGACCCGCGACAGGGGTGCTTCGCCGATCCGCCAGCGATAGGGCTGGTCTGAAACCCGCTTGATGACCGGCATCACCGCCGTTTTGCCCTTCACCGCGAACTCGACTGCCGCCTTGCCCACCGCATAGGCCTGCTTCACGTCGGTCGCCGAGGCAATATGCCGCGCCGAGCGTTGCAGGTAGTCCGCCACGGCATAGTGGTACTTGAAGCCCAGGTTGTCGCGCACCATCTGCGCCACGACGGGAGCCACGCCGCCGAGCTGGGCATGACCGAACGCGTCGCGGGTGCCCGCTTCGGCGAGGAACTGGCCGTTCTCGTAGCGCGCGCCCTCGCTGACGACGATCACGCAATAGTCGTAGCGCTCGACGCAATCGCGCACCCGCCGCAGAAATGCCTGCTCGTTGAACGGCACCTCCGGGAACAGGATGATGTGCGGTGCGTCCCCGGGCTTGCTGCCCGCGAGCCCGCCCGCCGCCGCGATCCAGCCCGCGTGGCGTCCCATGACCTCGAGAATGAAGACCTTCGTCGAGGTCTTCGCCATCGACAGCACGTCCAGCGCCGCCTCCAGCGTCGAGACGGCCACGTACTTGGCAACCGAGCCGAAGCCCGGGCAGTTGTCGGTGACGGGCAGGTCGTTGTCGACGGTCTTGGGGATGCCGAGGCATTGCACCGGGAAGCCCATCTTCCTGGAGATCTGGGACACCTTGTGCGCGGTGTCCATCGAATCGTTGCCGCCGTTATAGAAGAAATAGCCGATGTCGTGGGCGCGGAACACGTCGATCAGGCGTTCGTACTCCGCACGGTTCTCCTCGATGCCCTTGAGCTTGTAGCGTGCCGAGCCGAACGCCCCGCCCGGGGTATGGCGCAGCGCCGCGATGGTGCTGGCCGGCTCCCTGTTCGTGTCGATCATGTCCTCGGTGAGTGCGCCGATAATGCCGTTGCGCCCGGCATAGACGTTGGCGATCTTGCCGCGATGTTTCCTGGCGGTCTCGATCACCCCGCAGGCCGTGGCGTTGATCACGGCGGTGACACCGCCGGACTGGGCATAAAACGCGTTTCTTGCGGGCATTCTTCGGCTTCCTCTGGCTGCTGAACTGAAGGCGCCACAGCATAGCGGAAAGCCGCGCCCGGATCACGACTGCGGCCTTAGTCGAATTGACCTCGCGCGCGGTTGCCGGTAGCGTCGCCAGACAACCGGGGCATCGGCCCGGTTGCCGTCTTTGAATCGTTTCGGGAAAGAAAAATGCGAATTGTTTTGCTGGGAGCGCCAGGGTCGGGCAAGGGTACGCAGGCCAAGAAACTCGAAGCCGACAGGAATATTCCACAGATATCGACGGGCGACATGTTGCGCGAGGCAGTGGCTGCCGGCACGCGCTTCGGTGCCCGGGCGAAGGAGATCATGGAGGCCGGCAAGCTCGTTTCCGACGACATCATGCTGGGCATCATCAGCGAGCGCCTCGCCAGGCCGGACGCGGCCGACGGTTTCATACTCGATGGCTTCCCGCGGACGCGGCAGCAGGCTTCGGACCTCGAGGAGCTGCTGGACGAACTCGAGGTTCCGCTGGATGCGGCGGTGCTCATGGACGTCGATTTCGACATCCTGATGAAACGCCTGACCGGCCGCCGGACCTGTTCCCTGACCGGAAAGCTCCTGAACATCCACTTCTCGTCGCGGGAGGAGATCGACGAATGCCTGAACGCGGGCGGCGAACTCATCCAGCGCGAGGATGACAACGAGCAGACGATCAAGAGCCGCCTCGACGTCTACAGGGCCCAAACCGAGCCCGTCATCGATTACTACCGGGAGCGCGGCAAGCTCAGGACCATCGATGCCGAAGGTTCGGTCGACGAGGTGTACGCGAGGCTCGTAGGGGCGTTATAGGAGCTGCAGCAGCCGCTCGCCGATCAGCGGCCGGCGCCAGCCCCGGAACACGCGTGAATCCGTGTCGCCCGACAGGATCGCGGCCGACAACTCCTTGCGCGATGCGACCAGCTCCGGGCTGATCCCGAGCTCGTCCGCACACTTCGTGACGGCCGCCTGCATGGCCTTCAGCAACTTCTTCTGCTGCTCGTTCGGCAGCGGCGGCGGCCGGTAGTCGTGATCGTCCTGCGCCGATTGCGCCACGACGTCCAGTAATTCCGCGCCGGCACGGTTCGCGAGCTTGTCGGGCAGGCCGTCGACAGCGCGCAGGGCCGCCAGGGTCTCGGGGAGCTTGTGGGCGATTTCGAGCAATGCGGTGTCGCGGAGAATCCACTGGCGCGGCCGGTTGCGGCGTGCAGCTTCCGTCTCCCGCCACACGGCCAGCCGTTCGGCCGCCGACCGTCGTCGTCCGCGCATGTTGCGCGCGCCCTTGAGCCGTTCTATCGCCTGGGCCCCGTCGAACGCGTACAGCGATTCGTCCAGCAGCAGCCGGGAATCCTGCTCCGCCCAACCCTTGCGGCCGGCCTTGTCGAGACGGTCGACGAGCAACTCGCAGGCCGGCAGCAGGTGCTCGACGTCCTCGACGGCATAATGCAGCAGCGCGTCCGGGAGCGGGCGCTGCGCCCAGTCGGCGCGCGTGTGCGTCTTGGGGAGGTCGACGTCGAACAGCGCCTTGACGAGGCCTGCGTACCCTATTTGCGGCTGCATGCCGAGCAGGCCGGCCGCGATCTGCGTGTCGAACAGGTCACCCGGCATGGCGCCGGCGCTCTGGAAGACGACCTCGATGTCCTGGCGTGCCGAATGGACGACCCACGTCTTGCGGAAGGTGTCGTCCCAGAAGCGCTGCATCGGGTTGGCCGCGAGCGGATCGACGCAATAGATGCGCTCCGGCGTCGCAACCTGCAACAGGCAGAGCTGCGCATAGAATGTCTTCTCGCGGATGAATTCGGTGTCCACCCCGAGGCAGGGGTGGACCTCGAGTTCCGGCGTGATCGTGTCGGGTCTGTCGACGAACGTGAACGCGGGCATTGCTTGTCGCAGCGATGGACTTCGGGCCGGCAGGTTAACATGCGATCATTGCCGCATCGACGGCAATCGTGTTTCCGCGGTGCAGGCATTCATCAAAACGCTCCTCGAGATCGTCACGCTTCGCAAGGGACCGGACGCGATTCCTTACTCGTGGCTGCTGCTGAACGTCGCTACCGCGATGTGGTTCCTGCCGCTGCTCGCGCTGGTGGCGGTCGTCCGGGATTTCGGCGGCTCGGCCGTCACCTTACTGGTGGCGAGCTGGGGTCTGAGCCTGGCCTGCTATGCCGTCGTGATCACGCTGGCCGGATACCGCAACCGGCTCCTGCAGTCACTGACCGCTATCGTCGGCTGCGGCGCGATCATCTTCTTCGCCCAGGTGGTGAGCCTCGTCGGCGCATCGTTGCTGCTGGGCGCGGCGGTCGCGGAGATCGTCGTCGACCTGCTGCTGTTCTGGTCGGTGTACGTCAAGGGACACATCGTTGCACGCGCGATCAGCCGTGAATGGTACGTGGGCCTGGTCATTGCAATTGCCGTGTTCCTTTTACAGTATGCGTTTACCAAGGCGGCGGTGACCGCATCCTGAGTTCTCTCATGCACATACACATACTCGGCATCTGCGGCACCTTCATGGGCGGCATCGCGGCACTCGCGAAGGCGGGCGGGCACGAAGTGACCGGCTGCGACGCCGGCATCTACCCGCCAATGAGCACGCAGCTCAGGAAGCTGGACATCGACATCCACGAGGGTTTCGACGCGGGCCAGCTCAAACGGCCGCCGGACTGTGTCGTCGTCGGCAACGTGGTCAGCCGCGGGTTCGATGTCGTCGAGGCCATGCTGGACCGGGATATCCCCTACCAGTCGGGTCCCCAGTGGCTGGCTGACAACGTGTTACGGGGGCAGCACGTGCTCGCGGTGGCGGGTACTCACGGCAAGACCACGACCGCGAGCCTGCTGGCCTGGATACTGGAGGACGCCGGCCTGCAGCCCGGGTTCCTGATCGGCGGTATTCCCGCCAATTTCGGGACATCGGCGCGTTTCGGCGGCGGCGAGGTCTTCGTCGTCGAGGCGGACGAATACGACACGGCCTTTTTCGACAAGCGCGCGAAGTTCGTGCACTACCGGCCGCGGACACTGATTCTCAACAATCTCGAATACGATCACGCGGACATCTACAAGGATCTCGACGCGATCTCGTGGCAGTTTCACCAGCTGCTGCGCACCGTCCCCGGTTCCGGCCGCATCGTGACGAACGCAGCCGACCGCAATCTCGCCGCCGTCGTCGACATGGGGTGCTGGACACCGACGGAGTCGTTTTCGCTGGAAGCGGGGGCGGACTGGCGCGGGGAGTTCGTCGATGCCACCGAACGCCGCATCCGGGTCAGCGATTCCCGCGGCGGCTCGGCCGAGGTGCGCTGGCAGCTCGGCGGCTCGCACAATCTCGAAAACGCGGTGGCCGCCGTCGCGGCCGCGCACGCGGCGGGCGTCGAGCTCGCGGCGGCGGTGGACGCGTTGTCGAGGTTCGAGGGCGTCAAGCGCCGCATGGAGCGTACCGCCACGGTGGGCGACATCGCGATCTACGACGATTTCGCGCATCATCCGACGGCGATCAGGCGCACGATTGCGGCGATGAAGCGGCGTTATCCCGGCAACCGCCTGGTCGTGGCGATCGAGCCGCGCTCGAACACGATGAAGCTCGGCGTACACAACCGCGAACTCGCGGAATCGCTCGAGCAGGCCGACCTGGTGTGGATGTACCGTCCTGCGGCAATGAGCGACGACTTCGACGCGGCACTCGCGCCGCTCGGCAAGAAGCTGCGCGCATTCCGCGACTACGACGAGCTCGTGAACGACATGTCGACCCGCGTGCTCGCCGGCGACCAGGTGGTGTTCATGAGCAACGGCGGATTCGGCGGCGCACGGCAGACACTCACCGCGGTCCTGCAGCGCACGCGCAGCGGCTGATTCGTCCCTCGATCCAGCGCGCGCCGCCCGAGTTTCACCCCTTAACGCGCGCGATTCGGCGGGCGCCCCGGTCATTTGCCTCCCTCATGGCTCGCTGCGCTGCGCTTTACTTCGGTCGACAAACGCCCGGGGCGCCCGCCCGGCCGCAAACGAACGACTCGATGGAGCCTGGTTCGGGGTGTCTGTCTCCGAGGCCTCAGGCGAGCGAAGCGAGCAGCCCGGAGACAGACACCCCGAACCAGGTGCGCAGGCGTCGCAGTGCGGCGAGGCTGCTCCCGTGGTCGCTCGCCGAACGCCGTCGCGGGGCTATAATCAGGGGAAACTCATCGATGGCGAGTGGCGTGCGCGTACCCCTTTTTCCCCTGAATACGGTGCTGTTTCCCGGCGGGCCGTTGCCGTTGAGGATCTTCGAGGCCCGCTACCTGGACATGATCAGCCGCTGCATGAAGAACGACAGCCCGTTCGGTGTCGTCCTGATTCGCGAGGGCGGTGAGGTCGGGCCGGCAGACACCTACGACATCGGCACGCTGGCGCGCATCGTCGACTGGTACCAGGGCAGTGACGGGCTGCTGGGCGTGACCGCGCGCGGCGGGCAGCGCTTCCGGGTGCTGTCGTCGCAGCGCGAAGCCGACAGCCTCAACGTCGCCGACATCGAGATCCTGGCCGAGGAGGCCGAAGTGCCGTTGCCCGAGCAATACCGGCCGATGGCGACGATACTGTCCGGGGTGCTCGACGATCTCGGGCGGCTGTACGAGGACCTGGAGCGGCGGCTGGACGACGCGGGCTGGGTCACCAACCGATTCCTGGAGATCCTGCCCATCGACCTCGCGGACAAGCAGCACTGCCTGGAGCAGTCCAACCCGGTCGAGCGGCTGCGGCTCGTGCAGGAAGTGCTGCAGCACGTGCGCGGCCCGATCGCCCCGGCCTGAGCTTTACAGCGTCGCGAAAACCTTGCGCGCCGCATCGAGCGTCTGCCCGATCTCCTCCTCGCCGTGCGCCGCCGAGACGAATCCCGCCTCGAAGGCCGACGGTGCGAGATACACGCCTGCATCCAGCATGCCGTGGAAGAATGCCTTGAAGCGCCCGATGTCCGCAGCCGCGACCTGCGCGAAACTCCGCACCGGGCCAGCATCGGTGAACACGAAGCCGAACATGCCGCCCTGCTGCTCGACGCTCAGGGCGATGCCGGCGCCGGCTGCCGCGGCGGCGAGGCCGTCCGTCAGCTGCCGGGTGCGCTCGCCGAGCCGCTCGTAGAAACCCGGTTTGTCGATGAGTTCGAGCGTCGCGAGTCCGGCGGCCATCGCCACCGGGTTGCCTGACAGCGTCCCCGCCTGGTAGACGGGACCGTCGGGGGCGAGGCTCGCCATGATGTCGGCGCGGCCGCCGAACGCCGCGGCGGGCATGCCGCCGCCGACCACTTTGCCGAGCGTGGTCAGGTCGGGCTCGATCCCGAACAGCGCCTGGGCCCCGCCTTTGGCAACGCGGAACCCGGTCATCACCTCGTCGAAGATCAACACGGCACCGGCGTTGCTGCAGGCTTCTCGCAGCGCTTCGAGGAAGCCCGGCGCGGGCGGCACCATGTTCATGTTGCCGGCAATCGGCTCGACGATGACGCAGGCGATCTCGGTCCCGAGCTCGTCGAAAGCCTGGCCGACGGCCGCGACGTCGTTGTACGGCAGCGTGATGGTGTGGGCGGCGAGCTCGGCGGGTACGCCCGGCGAACTCGGCACGCCCAGCGTGAGTGCGCCCGAGCCCGCCTTGATCAGCAGGGAGTCCGAATGCCCGTGGTAGCAGCCCTCGAACTTCACGATCTTGTCGCGCCCGGTGTGTCCCCTCGCCAGCCGGATCGCACTCATCGTCGCCTCGGTACCCGAACTCACCATGCGCAGGCGTTCGATGGACGGCACGAGTTCGGTGATCTTGAGGGCGATCTTCGTCTCGAGCACGCAGGGAGCGCCGAAACTCAGGCCGCGACGAGCTGTTTCGGTGACGGCTTGCAGCACGGCAGGGTGCGCGTGTCCCAGTATCATCGGCCCCCACGAGCCGACGTAGTCGATGAAACGGCGTCCGTCCTCGGACTCCACCCAGGCGCCGCTGGCGCTCTTGAAGAAAACAGGCTCTCCGCCGACGCTCGCAAACGCCCGTACCGGCGAATTGACACCGCCCGCGATGACCTGGCGGGCATCCGTAAACAAACTCATTCGATTCCTCTCCGCTCGTGCATCTGCGTAATCCTGACGCCACGCTGCTCGAGCAGCCGCGGCACGCCATGCTCGCCGACAAGATGCAGGGCCCCGACGACGACCAGGTAATCCTCGCCGTCATCCAGCAGTGCGTCGATCGTGTCCACCCAAAGGCGGTTGCGGTCAGCCACGATTGCGTCGTAGAGCTCGGGATACCCGGACAGGTCGTCCAGCAACGTCCGTTCGAGGTAGTCAATGTCACCTGAACGCCACGCCAAAATCAAATCATCCATGATTGCGCGGATGGCCGTGCTCTCGGTGAGCGTCTGCATGAGCAGTGCCTGCTGCGCCTCGAGCGAGAGCCCGTCGAGGTAGCCGAGCTGCTGTTCCACGGTCTCGAAGCCGACAATGTCCTTGCCGTCGCGGGACGCTTTTTCAAGCAGGTGCATCTCGACGCCGTAGGCCGCGCTGAAGCCGAGGCGCGCGAGCACGAGCTGCTCGACGGTGATGGCCGCGAGCCAGGGTTCGGTGCGCTCCAGCATCTCGAGCGGTACTTCGATTGCCGCCGCCAGGCTTGCTGCTTCGGCATAGAGTTCGTTCCCCATCACGTCGCGCAACGAGGAGCCTTCTTCGAGCATGCCGAGCCGGTTGATCGTCGCCTGCGTGAGCAGCGGATCGAGGTCGTCCATGTCGAGTTCCATGTACAGCGTGTCCGCATCCGCGTACGCGTCGCCGATGATCCGCGGCAGCGGGTGGTCCCGCTCGCGCAACAGGTGGATCGACCCCAGCACGTAGACCCGGTTGCTGGCTCCCTCGGCCAGCCACATCGTGACCGGGCTGGCGGCGGAATCGGCCAGTGCGGCAACGGGCAACAGCCACAGCAGGGCGCCAGCGAAGCGGCTAGGCACTGTTCACCCGGACCAGCGCGGCGTCGACGCGGCCATCCGGCCAGAGTTCGATGCACCGGTACGCCGGCGGATTGTCGT
This sequence comes from uncultured Gammaproteobacteria bacterium, assembly GCA_963712755.1. GTDB lineage: Bacteria > Pseudomonadota > Gammaproteobacteria > Steroidobacterales > Woeseiaceae > UBA1847. The sequence goes on from CAVQIY010000010.1 coordinate 227,596, forward strand.
CCACCGCGAACGCGTCGGCGCGTGGCAGGAACTGGCGGCAGGTCGAGGGCGTGGTAATCACGCGGATCCCGTCGTGCACGGCGTCGTATTCCTGGTGAACGTGGCCGCAGATTGCTGCGCGCACCCGGCCCGCCGCCGCGGCACGCGCCAGGAACTCGTCGCCGTTGTCGAGGCCGACGGAATCCAGCCATTTGCTCCGCATCGGCACGGGTGGGTGATGGAGACAGATCAGCACGTGCTGCGCCCGGCTCGCGGCTATCGTGTCTTCCATGCGGCGCAATTCGCTCTCCGCGACCCTGCCGCCCGCGCGGCCCTCGACGCAGCTGTCGAGACCCACGACCAGCCAGTTGCCGTCGTCGAGGGAGCCGCAACAGGTAAACGGCGGGTCGGGCAGCACGTCGCGCAGCAGTTGCGGCACGTCGTGATTGCCGGGTACGCAGAAGACGGGGAGCCCGAGCGCCCCCACGAGGTCGCGGCAATGCGCGTAGGCCTCGGCCGAGTCGTCCTGGACGATGTCGCCGGTCAGGGCGACGAAGTCTGCCGCGAAGCCGCCCTGGCGATAATGCGCGAGCACGGACTGCAACGTGTCGTAGGTCACGGCACCGCGCAGGGAACCGTTCCGGTCGGCGAACAGGTGCGGGTCCGTCAGGTGCAGGACCCGCACAGGATCAGGTGATTCGCGAATGTGCCCCGACCTCAAGCCGTATCAATGCCTTGCATCATAGCGACAGTACGATGTCGCGGGCAATTCGCGGCGCGGCGCCTAGTAGCGGTAGCTGTCCGGCTTGTAGGGGCCTTCCTTCGCGACGCCGATGTACTTCGCCTGCTCGTCGGAGAGCGGGGTCAGGCGTGCGCCGATGCGGTCGAGGTGCAGCCGCGCGACCTTCTCGTCGAGATGCTTCGGCAGTACGTACACCTTGTTCTCGTACTGGTCGCCGTTCCGCCACAGCTCGATCTGCGCCAGCACCTGGTTGCTGAACGAGTTCGACATGACGAAGCTCGGATGGCCGGTCGCGCAGCCCAGGTTCACGAGCCGCCCCTCGGCCAGCAGGATCAGGCGCTTGCCGCTGGGGAAGATCACGTGATCGACCTGCGGCTTGATGTTGTCCCACTCGTACTGCTTCAGGTACGCGACGTCGATCTCGTTGTCGAAGTGGCCGATGTTGCAGATGATCGCCTCGTTCTTCATGCGCTCCATGTGCTCGCCGGTCACGACGTGGTAGTTGCCGGTGGCGGTCACGACGATGTCTGCCTGGTCGCAGACGTCGTCGAAACGGACCACGCGATAGCCTTCCATCGCCGCCTGCAGCGCACAGATCGGGTCGATCTCGGTAATCCAGACCGTCGCGCCGAGCCCGCGCAGCGATTGCGCCGAGCCCTTGCCGACGTCGCCGAAGCCGCAGACCACGGCGATCTTGCCGGCGATCATCACGTCCGTGGCGCGCTTGATGCCGTCGACGAGCGACTCGCGGCAGCCGTACAGGTTGTCGAACTTGGACTTGGTCACCGAGTCGTTCACGTTGAACGCGGGGCAGCCCAGGCTACCTTCCTTCATCATCTCGTAGAGGCGGTGGACGCCGGTCGTCGTCTCTTCCGACAGGCCCTTCACATCATCGAGCAGCTCCGGGTACTTGTCGTGCATGACGAGCGTCAGGTCACCGCCGTCATCGAGCAGCATGTTCGGTGTCCAGCCGTCCGGACCGTGGATGGTCTGTTCGACGCACCACCAGTATTCATCCTCGGTCTCGCCCTTCCACGCGAACACGGGCACGCCCGCGGCCGCGATCGCCGCCGCGGCGTGGTCCTGCGTGGAGAAGATGTTGCAGGACGACCAGCGGATCTCCGCGCCGAGCGCCTGCAGCGTCTCGATGAGGACGGCCGTCTGGATCGTCATGTGCAGGCAGCCGGCGATGCGGGCGCCCTTGAGCGGCTGCTTGTCCGCGTATTCTTCGCGTAACGCCATCAGCCCGGGCATTTCCGTCTCGGCGATCGCGATTTCCTTGCGTCCCCAGCCGGCGAGGCTGATGTCCTTGACCTTGTAGTCGGGTGTCTGGATGGCAACGGGTTGGCTGCTCATGGTGGTCTCCTTTGTATAGCTGTCAGGCCGCCGCGGCGCCCTTGAGCGCCTCGGCCTTGTCCGTTTTCTCCCAGGGCGCGTCGATGTCTTCGCGGCCGAAATGGCCGTACGCCGCCGTGGGCTGGTAGATGGGCCGCACGAGATCCAGCATCTTGAGGATACCGTACGGCCTGAGATCGAAGTGCTCGCGGATGAGTTCCGTGAGGCGCGCGTCCGTGATCTTGCCGGTGCCGAACGTGAACACGCTGATGGAGGTCGGCTCGGCAACCCCGATCGCGTACGACACCTGCACTTCGCAACGGTCGGCGAGGCCGGCCGCGACGATGTTCTTCGCCACGTAACGCGCCGCGTAGGCGGCCGAACGGTCGACCTTCGACGGATCCTTGCCCGAGAAGGCGCCGCCGCCATGGCGCGCCATGCCACCGTAGGTGTCGACGATGATCTTGCGGCCGGTGAGGCCGGCATCGCCCATCGGGCCGCCGATCTCGAATCGCCCGGTGGGGTTGATGTGGAACTTCGTGTTTTTGCCGATCCAGGCCGCCGGCAGCACCGGCTTGATGATCTCGTCGATCACGCCCTCGCGCAGCTCCGACATGCTGATGTCCGCCCGGTGCTGGGTCGACAGCACGACCGCGTCGATCGATTTGGGCTTGTTGTCCTCGTAGACGAAGGTGACCTGGCTCTTGGCGTCCGGCCGCAGCCAGGGCAGCGTGCCGTTCTTGCGTACCTCGGCCTGGCGGCGCACGAGCAGGTGCGCATAGGTGATCGGCGCCGGCATCAGCACGTCGGTCTCGTTGCTGGCGTAGCCGAACATCATGCCCTGGTCGCCGGCGCCCTGTTCCTCGGGGTTGCCGCGGTCCACACCTTGCGCGATATCGGGCGACTGCTTGCCGATGGCGTTCAGCACGGCGCAGGAATGCCCGTCGAAGCCCATCTTGGAGTCGTCGTAGCCGATCTCGACCACGGTCTCCCTGACGATTTGCTCGAAATCGACCCAGGCCTCGGTGGTGATCTCACCCGCGACGATCACGACCCCGGTCTTGACCAGCGTCTCGCAGGCCACGCGCGCCCGCGGATCCCTGGCGAGGATCGCGTCGAGGATGCCGTCGGAAATCTGGTCGGCAATTTTGTCCGGATGTCCCTCGGACACCGACTCCGAGGTGAACACATAAGAATCACTCATGGGAATAATCTTCGCAGGATTTTCGAAGACGCGGATTGTACCGTAATGTGCGGCGGCGCGACTATTCTCTGCGCAAAAGATGCATTTCGTTACGATTCGGGGGCGCTGGCCCGCGTTTCGGTCCGCGCGGCTTGCGGCATCCGCCAAAAAACCCGAAAATGCGCGGCTCGCGAATACGATTTTCGCCGTCGACCCACATAACAGACGCCGCCAGGCGCAAAAGACCTCGATGTCACAACAAGCCAATGCCGCCGGCCAGCCGGACCGGCGAGACCTCGCGAACGCCATCCGGGCGCTCTCCATGGATGCGGTCCAGGCGGCCAATTCGGGACATCCCGGCGCCCCGATGGGCATGGCGGATATCGCGGAAGTCCTCTGGAACGGCTACCTGAAGCACAACCCGGCCAATCCGCGCTGGCCGGATCGCGACCGGTTCGTGCTTTCAAACGGCCACGGTTCGATGCTCCTGTACAGCCTGCTGCACCTCACCGGCTACGACGTGAGCATGGACGAGCTGCGCAATTTCCGGCAGTTCGGCCAGCGCACGGCGGGTCACCCGGAGTACGAGCCCGGCATGGGCGTGGAAACGACCACGGGCCCCCTGGGGCAGGGCGTGACCAATGCGGTGGGCATGGCGCTGGCCGAGAAGATGCTCGCGGCCGAGTTCAACCGCGAGGGCTTCCCCGTGGTCGACCACCGCACCTGGGTCTTCCTCGGTGATGGCTGCCTCATGGAAGGCATCTCCCACGAAGCCTGCTCGCTCGCCGGTACGTTGAAGCTCGGCAAGCTGATCGCGTTCTACGACGACAACGACATCTCCATCGACGGCGACGTCAGCGGCTGGTTCACCGACGATACGCCGGCGCGTTTCGAGAGCTACGGCTGGCAGGTCATCCGCGACGTCGACGGGCACGACAGCGAGGCGGTCGCCGCCGCCATCGACCAGGCTCGAGCGGACGCGGAGAGGCCGACGCTGATCTGCTGCAAGACCGTGATCGGCTACGGTGCGCCGAACAAGCAGGGCAGCGCCGCCACGCACGGTGCGCCGCTCGGCGAGGACGAGGTGGCCGCGGCGCGCGAGACGCTCGGCTGGCCGCACCCGCCCTTCGAGGTGCCGGCACCGATCGCGGCCGCCTGGAACGCGCGCGAGCGCGGCGCGTCGGCAGAGGCGGCCTGGGCCGAACTGCTCGGCAGGTACGCGGCGGCGCATCCCGGGCTGGCGAAGGAATTCGGCCGCCGTGTCACCGGCGAGTTACCGCACGACTGGGCGAGCTTCGCCGACGCGGCGATCGCGAAGATCGACGCGGCAGCGGCGAACATGGCCACGCGCAAGGCGTCGCTGGTAGCGCTCAATGCCTTCGCGCCGAAGCTGCCGGAACTCGCCGGCGGCTCGGCCGACCTGACCGGATCCAACCTGACCAGGCATGCGGGCTCGAAAGTCGTTACGGGCGACGACGCCGGCGGCAATTACATTTATTTCGGCGTGCGTGAATTCGGCATGACCGCGATCTGCAACGGCATGGCGCTGCACGGCGGCATCATTCCCTACAGCGGCACGTTCCTGGTGTTTTCCGACTACGCGCGCAATGCACTGCGCATGGCGGCGCTGATGCAGATCCAGCAGGTCCTGGTCTACACGCACGATTCCATCGGGCTCGGCGAGGACGGGCCGACGCACCAGCCGGTCGAGCACGTCGCATCGCTGCGCCTGATGCCGAACATGCGCGTCTGGCGCCCCTGCGACACGGTCGAGACCGCGGTCGCGTGGCGCGACGCGATCGAGCGCCGCAACGGTCCGACGAGCCTCGTGCTGACGCGCCAGGACGTACCGCACCAGGCGCGGGATGCCGGACAGCTCGCCAATATCGTGCGCGGCGGCTACGTATTGCGGGATACCGCGGGCGTCCCCGACGCGATACTGATCGCGACGGGTTCGGAGGTCGCGCTTGCCATGGCCGCCGCCGAGCGGCTCGCCGCGGACGGCATCGATGTGCGCGTGGTGTCGATGCCCTGTACCAGCCTGTTCGAGCGCCAGCATGCGGACTACCGGAACGCCGTACTGCCGCCGGAGGTTGCGGCGCGCGTCGTCATCGAGGCGGGCGCGACCGGGACGTGGTGGCGCCATGCGGGGCCGTCCGGCGAAGTCATCGGCATCGACAGCTTCGGCAAGTCGGCACCGGCTGGCGAACTGTTCGAGCACTTCGGTTTCTCGGCGGACAACGTCGTTGCCGCGGCGAAACGCGTGATTGGTAACTAACAACCATTTTTCAGCTTTGCCGGATTCCAGGCCTCCGGGCTGCCCGGCCAGTCGAATCACCAGGAGAAAAACATGACGATCAAGGTTGGTATCAATGGCTACGGCCGCATCGGGCGGAACATCCTGCGCGCGATTCACGAATCGGGCCGCACGGGCGAATTCGACGTCGTTGCGCTCAACGACCTCGGTGACGCCGCAACGAACGCGCACCTGACCCGTCGCGACACCGCGCATGGCCCATTCCCGGGCACGGTCGAAGTCGACGGCAAGGACATCGTCGTCAACGGCGACCGGGTCAAGGTCTTCGCCGAACGCGATCCCGCGAAGCTGCCGTGGGGCGAGCTGGGCGTCGACGTCGTTTACGAGTGCACCGGGCTGTTCCGCACCGGCGAGACCGCCGGCAAGCACCTCGCGGGCGGCGCAAAGAAAGTGATCATCTCCGCGCCGGGCGGCGAGGGCGTCGACAAGACCATCGTCTACGGCGTCAACCATCACACGCTGACAGCGAAGGATGCCGTGATCTCGAACGCGTCGTGCACGACGAACTGCCTCGCGCCGCTCGTCAAGCCGCTGCACGAGGCCATCGGCGTCAAGCACGGCATCATGACGACGATCCATGCCTACACCAACGACCAGGTACTGACCGACGTCTACCACAAGGACCTGCGCCGCGCCCGCTCGGCCACGATGTCGCAGATCCCGACGAGCACCGGCGCCGCGAAGGCGGTCGGCCTCGTGCTGCCGGAGCTCAACGGCAAGCTGGACGGCTTCTCGATGCGCATCCCGACGATCAACGTGTCCGCGGTCGACCTTTGCTTCGTCGCCGAGCGCGCCACCAGCATCGACGAGATCAACAAGGTGCTGAAGGCGGCGAGCGAGGGCGAGCTGAAGGGCGTGCTGGCCTACAACGACGAGCCGCTGGTTTCCATCGACTTCAACCACGACCCGGCCTCGTCCACCTACGACGCGACGCTCACCAAGGTCATCGACGGCACGATGGTCAAGGTCATTGCCTGGTACGACAACGAGTGGGGCTTCTCGAACCGGATGCTCGACACCACGGTCGCGCTCGTCAACGCGAAATAGAGGCGCCGCCATGACCGTCGTCCGCATGTCCGACCTCGATCTCGCCGGCAAGCGCGTCCTGATCCGCGAGGACCTGAACGTGCCCGTCCGGGACGGCAAGGTAACGAGCGATGCGCGCATACGCGCGGCGCTGCCGACGATCCGTGCGGCGCACGAAGCGGGCGCGGCGGTCATGCTGATGTCGCACCTGGGACGGCCGACGGAAGGCCAGCCGGACGAGGCATTCTCGCTGCAGCCCGTGGCCGGGCGCCTGTCGGAGTTGCTCGGCTTCGACGTGCCCCTCGTCCGCGACTGGATCGACGGCGTCGACGTGGCGCCCGGCACCGTCGTACTGCTGGAGAACGTCCGTTTCCTCGCCGGCGAAAAAGCCTGCGACGAGACGCTTGCGCGCAAGATGGCGGCACTCTGCGACGTCTTCGTGATGGATGCCTTCGGCACGGCGCACCGGGCCCAGGCGAGCACCTACGGCGTGGCGGAGCACGCGCCCGTCGCGTGCGCCGGGCCGCTGCTGGCGGCGGAACTCGAAGCGCTCGGCAAGGCACTCGACAACCCGGCACGGCCGCTGGTCGCGATCGTGGGCGGTTCCAAGGTGTCCACCAAGCTCGACGTGCTCGACGCGCTGGCCGGCATCGTGGACGTCCTGATCGTGGGCGGCGGCATCGCCAATACCTTCATCGCCGCCGCCGGCCACGACGTCGGCAAGTCGCTGTTCGAGGCCGACATGCTGGATACGGCCCGCGGCCTCGCCGTCGGCGGGGAAGGGCGTGCGCAGATACCGGTGCCGACGGACGTGGTCGTCGCCGGCGAATTCGCGAACGTAAAAGGAACCACCAAGGCGGTGGAGGCCGTGTCCGGCGACGAGTTGATCCTGGACATCGGCCCGCAGACCGCGGCGCGATTCAGCGAGATCATCGCCGGCGCGGGCACCGTGATCTGGAACGGGCCGGTCGGCGTATTCGAGTTCGACCATTTCGGCGCCGGCACCAGGGCACTGGCAGAAGCCATCGCCGACAGCGGCGCGTTCTCGGTCGCCGGCGGCGGCGACACGCTCGCCGCGATCGACAAGTACGGTGTCGCGGAGCGGATTTCCTACATTTCGACCGGCGGCGGCGCGTTTCTCGAATTCGTCGAGGGCAAGAAACTGCCGGCTGTCGAGGTGCTCGAGCGCCGCGCCACGGGTTAACCGGGCCAGGGCCCGGTGATGGCCAGCGTCGTCCCCGGATACTGGATGTTCACGAACAGCGTCTTGCCGTCCGGCGCGAAACACACGCCGGCGAGTTCGGATTTCGAGTAGGCGTTGTCGGCAAGACGGTATTGCGTGCCGTCGGGCCGGATGCCGACGAGCCCGCAGTGGTCCGACGTGTCCTCGCAGACGATGAGGTCGCCCCACGGCGACATCGTCAGGTTGTCCGCATTGCGCAGCAGCGATCCCTCGCCGGCCTCGGCGATCAGCGTCAGCTGTCCCGGCCATTCCCGTTCGCCGGCCTGTCCCTCGGCCGGGCTCGGCTGGTAAAGGAACACCTGGCCCAGGCGCAACCGGCCACCGATCGTGCAGGTGAACGCGAACGCGTCGCCGGCGGCACACAGGCCTTCGCCGCGGGCGAACGTGGCGGCACCGGCAGCCGCGCCGCGCAGCCGCAGGTCGTTTTCGTCGGGGTCCACGTCATCGAGATCGATCCACCGTGCCGGCAGGGGTTCGCCGATACCGATCGCGGGGTCGTCCGCCCAGTTGTGCAGCTGCAATGCCGGCCGGCCGTCGATGGCCAGCGCCTGCAGCCGGCCACCCTCGTGCAGGCGTCCCGGCACGTCGGGGATGTAGCGGTAGAACAGGCTGTGGTGGCGATCCTCGGTCATATAGACGATGCCGCTCGGTTCGTGGACGGCACAGGCCTCGTGCTCGAAGCGGCCCATCGCCCGGATCGGCAGCGGCTCGGCGAGGCCGGGCTCGGCGGCGGGAACCTCGAACACGTAGCCGTGTTTCTTGTCGCGGGCGATCAGGCGGCCGCGCGAAAAACCGCTGCCGGGGCTCTCGAAACACTCCTCGCAGGACAGCCAGCTGCCCCACGGCGTCGGGCCTCCGGCGCAGTTGAGTTCCGTGCCGGCGAGGCTCAGGTGCTGGCGAACCGTGCGTCCTGCCCGCGGGTCGTAGACGGTGGTCGTGGTGCCGCCGGCGCCTGGCGTTTTACCGCCGCCGTGATCGTAGACGCGCGCCTTGATGCGCTCCGGCAGGGCGTCGAAGCCGGTGCCGAAGGCGCTGTATTTCGGGAAGGCCGGCGGCATCTCGTGATTGCAGACCAGCACGATCCTGCCGTCGGCTCCGGCGAACGCCGCCATGCCGTCATGAGCGGGAGGCACCGTGAAACCGTCGTCCATCTCGGTGCCCGCTTTCGACACGACCCGGTAGCTGAATCCCTCGGGCAGATCCAGCAGCTCGCCGGGGTCGGGCCGCAAGGGACCGAGCGTCGTTTCGCCGCTGTCAGCGGCGCGTGCGGCCACCGGGCCGGCTGCCGCCGCGGCGAGGCATTGCAGGAACCGGCGTCGATTGATCATGGTCTGGACGGGACTGTCATCAGCGCGGCAGGATAACAGCACATTGTGACAACATACCAACGGCCGGCGGATCCGTAGTACTACCGACACACCGTTGTGCAATAATCGCCGCCATGCAAAGACGGACGAAGATCGTGGCGACGCTGGGACCGGCGACCGACCACGCTGAAACCCTTGTGAAAATGATCGATGCCGGCCTCGATGTCGCACGCATCAATTTCTCGCACGGCGAGGCATCGGAGCATCGTCGCCGCGCTGCAGAACTCCGCGAGGCCGCCGCCGAATGCCGGCGTGACGTCGGCCTGCTGGGCGACCTGCAGGGCCCGAAGATCCGGGTGCAGCGCTTCAGGGAGCGCGCGGTCGAGCTGCGGGACGGCGCGTCGTTTTTCCTCGACAGTGCCCTCGGCTTCGAGGACGGCACCGAGGAAGGCGTCGGCGTGGCCCTGGAAACGCTGCACGAGGACGTCGCGCCGGGTGACATCCTGCTGCTGAACGACGGCATGATCTCGCTCTCGGTCGATCGCATCGAGGGTACCCGCGTCCACACGAGCGTCATCAACGGCGGCATCCTGTCGAACCACAAAGGCATCAACAAGAAGGGCGGCGGCCTCTCGGCGCCCGCGCTCACCGACGTCGACCGCGAGAACATCAAGCTCGCGGCCGAACTCGAAATGGACTTCCTGGCGGTGTCCTTCGTGCGCGACGGCGACGATGTCCGCGAAGCGCGCCGCCTGTTCGAGGAGGCCGGCGGGAAAGGCCTGATCGTCGCCAAGATCGAGCGTGTCGAGGCGATCGAGGACATCGATTCGATCATCGAGGCCGCCGATATCATCATGGTCGCGCGCGGCGACCTGGGCGTCGAGATGGGCTATGCCGAACTCACCGGCATGCAGAAGAAGCTCATTCGCAAGACCCGCAAGGCCAGCAAGATCGTCATCACGGCGACGCAGATGATGGAATCGATGATCCAGAACCCGATTCCGACGCGTGCGGAGGTCTCGGACGTGTCGAACGCCGTGATGGACGGCACGGATGCGGTGATGCTGTCGGGTGAGACGGCGGTCGGCCGCTACCCGGTCAAGGCGATTCGTGCCATGGCCGAAGTCTGCAAGGGGGCCGAGAAGTTCCCGTTACCCGAGGGCCTCACGCGGCATCGCATCGGCGATTTCTTCGAGCGCGTCGACGAAGCGATCGCCATGGCGGTCATGTACACCGCGAACCACCTCGAGGTGACGGCAATCATCGCGCTGACGGAGTCGGGGTCGACGGCGCGCTGGATGTCGCGCATCCGCTCCGACATCCCGATCTACGCACTGACGCCGCATGCGGCCACCAGCCGGCGCGTGACCATTTATCGCGGTGTGTACCCGGTGCCGTTCAACGCCGAGCACGCCGAAGGCGGCCCGTACCGCGACGTCTTCGACACGCTGCTGAAGCGCGACCTGGCGAAGCCCGGCGACTACGTCATCGTCACCAAGGGTGACGTGGAAGGCGTGTCGGGGGGTACGAACGCGATGACGATCGTGCAGGTGACCGAGGCGGGCTAGGCCGTGTCGATCCTGATGAGAGGTAGCGGGTAGATGCGGCGCTGGTTCCTGCGTGCCGGTATCGCGGTGGTCGCGCTCGTCGCTGCCGTCGCACTCGCAGCCTGGCTGACACTGCGGGCGAGCCTGCCGCAGCTCGACGGCGAGCTGCAGGCGCCGGGGCTCGCACACACCGCGACCATTGTTCGCGACGATGCCGGCATCCCGACGATCACGGCGCACACGCGCGCGGACCTCGCCTACGCGACCGGCTTCGCACACGGGCAGGACCGGTTCTTCCAGATGGACCTGATACGGCGGCAGGCGGCCGGCGAGCTGTCAGCGCTGTTCGGCGCGGTCGCGCTGGAGACCGACAAGCACTATCGCTTCCACCGTTTCAGGGAGCGGGCCCGCGCGGTGCTGGCAGCGTCCCCCGCGGCACACGTTGCGATTCTCGACAGTTACGCAGACGGCGTGAACGCGGGTCTCGCGAGTCTCGGTGCGCGCCCGTTCGAACACATCGTGCTGGGAACGCAGCCCGAGCCGTGGCGGGCCGAGGACTCGGTGCTCGTCGTCTACGCGATGTTCATGCAGCTCAATGACGGCCGCGCCGGCAAGGACGTGCGCCGCGGCTACGCACACCGGGCGCTTCCGGCAGAGGTGTTCGACTGGCTCTACCCGCAGGGCTCACGCTGGGATGCACCCATCATGGGCGAGGCGCGAACGCCGCCGCCGCTGCCACCTGCCGGCGTCTTCTCGGTGCGCGACGTCCGGGACGAGCCGCCGGCGGCGGGCGAAACCGGGAAGGTCTACCTGAACGGCAGCAACAACTGGGTCGTCGGCGGCGCATTGACGGAGAACGGGCGGGCGCTCATGTCGAACGACATGCACCTCGGGCACAACGTGCCGAACATCTGGTACCAGGCACGGCTGGTAGTGAGCGGCGAGGCGCCGCGAGACGTCACCGGCGTGTCCCTGCCTGGCACGCCGTTCATTACCGCCGGCAGCAATCGGCACATCGCCTGGGGTTACACCAACAGCTACGGCGACTGGGCGGATGCAGTGCTGTTGCGTCCCGGCACCCGGCCCGGCAGCTACCGGACGCCGCAAGGCGACCGCGAGTTCGACGTGCGGCGCGAGACGATCGAGGTCAAGGGCGCGGATCCCGTGGTCTACGAGATCCGCGAGACCGTCTGGGGCCCGGTCGACGATTCGCTCGACTATCCGGACGGCGACATTGCAGTCAGCTGGACCGCGCACAATCCCGAGGCCCTGAACCTGAATCTCGTCACGCTGGAAACCGCCGGCGACGTGCAGGAGGCACTCGCGATCGCCGCCACGATGGGGATTCCGCCGCAGAATTTCGTGGTCGGCGACACCGACGGCAACATCGGCTGGACGATCGCGGGCCGGATTCCGGCGAAAAACGGCTTCGACGCGATGGTCCCCGCCGACTGGAGCCGCGAAGAGGGATGGGCCGGCTGGCTGGCTCCCGCGGACTACCCGCGCGTCTACAATCCGGCCGATGGCCGGATCTGGACGGCCAACGCGCGCGTCGCCGACGCCGAAGCGCTCGAGATCATCGGCGACGGCGGTTACGACCTCGGCGCCCGGGCCCGCCAGATACGGGATTCGCTGCGTGCCGCGGACGAATTCTCGCCGGCGGACATGCTCGCGATCCAGTACGACGATCGTGCGTTGTTCCTGTCCGGCTGGCGCGACGTGATCCTCGGCGTGCTCAGCGACGAGCGCGTTGCCGCGAGCCCGGCGCTCGCCGAGTACCGCGAGCTGGTCCGCGACTGGATCCCGCGCGCCACACCCGAATCGGTCGGCTACCGCCTCGTGCGCGCATTCCGGCTCGAGGTGCAGTCGAGGGTCTTCCACGGGCTCATGGCGCCGGTGCGCGCCGCGAACGGCGGCGACATCGAGCCGCTGCAGAGCAACCAGTTCGAAGGCGTGCTCTGGCAACTGCTCTCGGAGCGGCCGCAGCACCTGCTGCCGGGTGTCTACGACTCGTGGGACGAACTCCTGCTCGATGCCATCGAAACCAATATCGCGTGGTTCGAGGCGCACTACGACGGCGGGCTCGCCGAGCGCCGCTGGGGTGAGATCAACACGGCGGCGATACGCCACCCGTTGAGCCGGGCCCTGCCGGTGTTGTCACCGTTGCTGGACATGCCGGCAGAGCCGCTGAACGGCGACGTCGACCTGCCGAAGGCACAGGGCCCCGCGTTCGGCGCCTCGCAGCGCTTCTCGGTGTCGCCCGGCGACGAGGAGCACGGCCTGATGCACATGCCCACGGGCCAGAGCGGCCATCCGCTGTCGTCGTTCTATCGCAAGGGCCACGACGAGTGGGTGCACGGGCGGCCGAGCCCGTTCCTGCCGGGCGAGCCGCGGCACCGACTCACGCTGGTCCCGGCCGGGTAACATAAGTCCCGCCGGACAGCCCGGCGCCTGACCTCGCGCCCGGCAACGGGTAATATGCTCCTGGCACGCGCAGAAATTCCGGGACAGACATGACCGACACTCGCTTCACAGGCACGAGCACTTACGTGGCAACGGACGACCTCATGATGGCCGTCAATGCGGCGGTAACGCTCGAGCGGCCCATCCTGGTCAAGGGTGAGCCCGGCACGGGCAAGACGCAGCTGGCGGTGGAAGTGGCGCACGCCCTCGGCAAGCCGCTGTTCGAATGGCATATCAAGTCCACCACCAAGGCGCAGCAGGGTCTCTACGAGTATGACGCGGTGGCACGGCTCAGGGATTCGCAGCTCGGGGACGACCGCGTTCACGACATCGCCAACTACATCCAGAAGGGCAAGATCTGGGAAGCGTTCGCGTCGGACGAGCAGCCGGTACTGCTGATCGACGAGATCGACAAGGCCGACATCGAGTTCCCGAACGACCTGTTGCGCGAACTCGATCGCATGGAGTTCTACGTCTACGAAACGAAACAGCTCGTCACGGCGAAGCACCGCCCGATCATCGTGATCACGAGCAACAACGAGAAGGAGCTTCCCGACGCGTTCCTGCGCCGCTGTTTCTTCCACTACATCAAGTTTCCCGACAGGGACACGATGTCGCGGATCATCGACGTGCACTACCCGGGCCTGAAGCAGACCCTGCTCAGGGAAGCGCTCAATGCCTTCTACAAGCTTCGCGACGTGCCGGGGCTGAAGAAGAAGCCGTCGACCTCCGAGCTGCTGGACTGGATCAAGTTGCTGCTGGCAGAGGACATTCCGCCGGAAGCGCTGCGCAGTAACGACAAGCGCACGGCGATCCCGCCCCTGTACGGTGCGCTGCTCAAGAATGAACAGGACGTGCATCTCTTCGAGCGCCTGGTGTTCCTGGATCGCGGCGCGGGGCACCAATAGCGGCAATGCTGATACCGTTCTTCTACCTGCTTCGTGAAGGCGGCATGAAGACGTCGCTCACGGAGCTCCTCACGCTTCTCGAGGCAATGAAGCGCGGCGTCGCCGGAACCAGCGTCGACGACTTCTACTACCTGTCGCGCGCCACGCTGGTCAAGGACGAATCGCAGTTCGACCGTTTCGACCGGATCTTCGGCGCCTACTTCAAGGGCGTCGAGGACGGCCTTGGCGACCTGTTCGAGGAACTCCCGGAGGACTGGCTGCGGCAGCAGGCAGAGCTGCTGCTGTCGGAAGAGGAGCGCGCGAAGATCGATTCGCTCGGCGGCTTCGAGGAACTGATGAAGGCCCTGCGCGAACGCCTGCAGGAACAGGACGATCGCCACGAGGGCGGCAACAAGTGGATCGGCACCGCGGGTACCTCGCCGTTCGGCGCCTACGGCTATAACCCGGAGGGCGTCCGCATCGGCCAGCACGGCTCGCGGCATCGCAGCGCGGTAAAGGTCTGGGACCGGCGCGAGTACCGCAATCTCGACGATTCCGTCGAACTCGGGACCCGCAATATCAAGGTGGCGTTACGACGCTTGCGTAAGTTCGCGCGCGAAGGTGCCGCGGACCAGCTCGACCTCGAAGACACGATCGACAAGACCGCGCGCAATGCCGGGCTGCTCGATATCCGCATGGTTCCGGAGCGGCACAATGCCGTCAAAGTGCTGCTGTGCCTGGATATCGGCGGTTCGATGGACGATCACGTGCGCGTCTGCGAGGAGTTGTTCTCGGCCGCCCGCACCGAGTTCAAGCACCTCGAGTATTTCTACTTTCACAACTTCATCTACGAGTCGCTGTGGAAGGACAACCGCAGACGGCACGCGGAGCGCGTCGCGACGCTCGACATCATTCACAAGTACGGCGCCGACTACAAGCTGGTCTTCGTCGGCGACGCCACGATGAGTCCCTACGAAATCGTCTATGCCGGCGGCAGCGTCGAGCACTGGAACGAGGAACCGGGCGCCGTCTGGATCAAGCGCCTGCTGAACACCTACAACAAGGCTATCTGGCTGAACCCCGAGCCGCGGGAGCGATGGGATTTCACGCCGTCAGTCAAGCTGACGCGCGAGATCATGGAGGATCGCATGTTCCCGCTCACGATCGCGGGCCTCGACGACGGCATCAGGGCGTTGCACTAGCCCCGAGTGCTTCGAGGTCGGCGAGCACGGCGGCGGCGTGCGTGTCCGGGTCGACCTTCTCGTAATGCCGCGCGATGTTGCCACGGGGATCGACGATGAAGGTTTGCCGCTTGGCAACGGTCCAGCCCATCATTTTCGTCTTCACGCCATAAGCGTCGGCCGTCGTTCCGTCCGGATCCGCCAGCAGGGGGAACGGCAGGCCGTGGTTCTCCGCGAACTGCTTGTGCGACTCGACGTCGTCCAGGCTCACGCCGAGGATCTGTGCGTTCAGTTTGCGAAACGCGAAGATATTGTCGCGAAACTCGCAGGCCTGCGTCGTGCAGCCCGGCGTCTCGTCCTTCGGATAGAAATACAGCACCACCCACTGGTCCCGGTAGTCCTCGAGCGAGTGTAGCTGCCCGTCCTGGTCCGGCAGCTCGAATTCGGGAGCGGGGGCGCCGATCGCGACGCTGCCGCCGGCGAGGGCCGGGGCAACGGGCAAAAAGACCAGGGCCAGGAACAGAAAACCGGGCGTAAAGCGTTTCATGGATGAGTCCGAATCGTTGGATTTGCAGAAGCCACTATGATACGAGTCGCTACAGCATGCGCAAGGGCTCATGGCGCAGGACGACAACAGGTTCAGCATGGAAACACCGTCGAACAGGAACAAGACCGCGCTGGTACTGCCCGGCGGCGGGGCGCGCGGGGCGTTCCAGGTCGGGGTGTTGAAGGCGATCGCCGAACTCGTGCCGCGGGGCAGCGTCAACCCGTTCGGGATCATCAGCGGCACCTCCGCCGGCGCGATCAATTCCGCCGTGCTGGCGGCCAAGGCGCGCCGGTTCCGCGTGGCGATCGCCGAACTGGAGCGGGTCTGGAGCAACTTCAGGAGCCATCACGTCTACCGGACCGACAACCCGGCGATGCTGAGAAGCAGCCTGCAGTGGCTCGGTGCACTGGTGACCGGCGGCACGCTGGTGCGCATGCCGAAGTCCCTGCTCGACAATTCCCCCCTGCGCGATTTGCTGGGCCGCAATATTCGCTTGCCGCGCATCCGGCATGGTATCGAACACGGCTGGCTGGATGCGGTCAGCATCACGGCGGCGGGCTACAGTTCGGCGAAATCGACCTCGTTCTTCGACGCTACCGAAGACCACACGGAGTGGTCGCGCACACGCCGTTGCGGCGTGCGCAGCCGCATCAACCTCGATCACCTGATGGCGAGCATCGCGGTACCCATGATCTTCCCGCCGGTCCGGATCGGCAACGAGTACTTCGGCGACGGTGCGATGCGGCAGGCGACCCCGCTGAGTCCGGCCGTGCACCTCGGTGCCGACCGCATCCTCGTGGTCGGCGTGCGCAACGAAATCGCCGACGGCTCCAGCGACCCCGGGGTGCCTGCCGCGTTTCCCAGTTTCGCGGAGATAGCGGGCTATACGCTGGACACCCTGTTCATGGACGGCCTGTACTCCGACCTGGAACGGCTGAGCCGCATCAACCAGCTCATCGACTCGGTACCGGCGGAACAGCGCGGTCCGACGCTGTCGCGGATGCGGCCGATCGACACGATGGTGATCGTACCCAGCGAGGACCTGCGCGTACTTGCGCACCGCCATCGCGAGGCCCTGCCGGTCGCGCTGCGCACACTGCTGTGGGGCGTCAGCGGGCGCGGCAGGGGAGAAGGCCGCTTGCTGAGTTACCTGATGTTCGAGCAGGCCTATACGCGCGAACTGATCGAGCTCGGTTACCGGGATGCCATGCAGGTGCGCGACCAGTTGCGGGAGTTCGTGACGGGCGGGGACGTGCCGCGGCTGTTTGCGCCGCACTGGGTGGAAGAGGATCTCGATATCCTGCATCGCTGAGCGCCGGCGCCGGCAATCGTTTCAGAGCAGCAGGGCGGCTCCGAGGCCGAGAAAGGTCATGTAGCCCACGACGTCGGTCACGGTGGTGAGCACGACGCCGCCGGCGATGGCCGGATCGATCCGCATCTTCTTGAGCAGCACCGGAATGCCGAAGCCGGAGAGTGCGGCCATGAACAGGTTGATGATCATGGCGGCGGCGATGACGCCGCCGATGCGCCAGTCGCCGAACCACAGGTAGGTGAATATCGCCACCACGATCGACCATCCCACGCCGTTCAGCAGGCCCACCGCGAGTTCCTTCTTGAGGATGCGGACGGCATTGGTCTTGTCGACCTGGCCGAGCGCCATCGCGCGCGTGATGATGACCAGTGACTGCGTTCCGGCGACGCCGCCCATGCTGGGAACGACGGGCATCAGCACCGCCAGCAGGACGATCTTGTCGATGGTGGATTGGAACAGGTCGACCACCGAAGCCGCGAGAAACGCCGTGCCGAGGTTTATGCCGAGCCACAGCGCGCGCCGCCGCGCGCTCTTGAACACCGGCGCGAACATGTCGTCTTCTTCGTCCAGGCCCGCGGCACTCATCAGCGAGTGTTCCGCCTCTTCGCGGATCACGTCGACGACGTCGTCGACCGTGATCCGGCCCACGACGCGATAGTCGTCGTCCACCACCGGCGCCGACAGCAGGTCGCGGTTTTCGAATTCCCAGACAACCTGTTTCGACGGCGTGTGCGCGGGGATCGGCAGCACGTCGGTGGACATGATGCTGGAGACCAGCGCATCCGGGTCGTGTGTAAGGAGGCGCGACAGGAACAGCGAGCCGACGTACTCGTTGTCGCGATCGACGACGAATATCAGGTCGGTGCCGTCAGGCATTTCGCCGACGGCGCGCAGGTAGCGCGTGACGACTTCCAGCGTAACATCGGGACGCACGGTCACGATGTCGATGTTCATCAGGCCGCCGGCGGAGTCCTCGTCGTAGGCAAGTACCTGCTGCAGGCGATCGTGATCGGACTTGTCCAGCGACTGCAAGACCTGGTTCGTGACGACTTCCGGCAGGTCCGCCAGCAGGTCGGCGAGATCGTCGAAATCCATGCCGGCCGTTGCGGCGATGAGTTCGTCGGTCTGCATGCTCCGGACGAGGCCGTCGCGGACTTCGTCGCTCAGTTCGACGAGGACGTCGCCCTCGTCGTCGGCCGCAACCATCTCCCACAGGAGGGCGCGTTCCTGCAGGGGCAGGGATTCGAGCAGGCGCGCAATCTCCGCCGGGCGCAGGCTGTGCACCATGAGCTTCGCGGAGCGCAGGCGGCCGCTGTCGAGCTTCTCGCGCAACAGCTGCAGGTTGCCCTGGGTATGCTCTCTCGCTTCCATGGATCCTGCCCCGACTGGCAATCCGGCTCCGGGATGGGGCCGCACACGGCAGGAGTTTAACTGAAATCGGCCGGGGTTCTTACAGCTCCTTGTGGCGCGTTGCCACAGGACCGGGGAGGTCGCGCAGCGAGGCGGCGAGTTTCTCCGCCATGTAAACCGATCGGTGTTGCCCGCCCGTGCAGCCGATGGCGACGGTCAGGAATCCGCGGTTGGACTTCCGGTATTCCGGAATCCAGCGCTCCAGGAATCCCAGGATGTCGTCGTGCATCGCGCTGACCGATTCCTGGGCGTCGAGGAACTCGACGACCTGTTCGTCCAGCCCCGTCAGGTGCCGCAGGTTGAGATCCCAGTACGGATTCGGCAGGCATCTCAGGTCGAAAACGAAATCGGCGTCGGCCGGTATGCCGTTCTTGAAACCGAACGACTCGATCAGTACCGACAACGAGGCCGGCGGACGCCGGTCGACGCGCTCGCGGATGATGTCGGCGAGTTCGTACACGCTGGTTCGGGAGGTATCGATGATGAGATCGGCCGAGTTGATGACCTCCGCGAGGATCTCCCGCTCTGCATCGATCGCGGCGCGCAGTTCCGCGCCGTGTGCCGCAAGCGGATGCCGCCGGCGGGTTTCGCTGTAACGCTTGAGCAGCACCTCGTCGTCGGCGAGCACGAACAGGACGTCCGTCTGGATATTCCGTTGCCGGAACTCCTCGATCAGCCGCGGCAGGGACTCGAGGTCCGAGCGGCGATTGCGGGCATCGATGCCGACGGCGATGCCGCGGCCGACCTCGCCGGGACCGGTGGCAACTTCCTCGACGACGCCCTTGAGGAGCCGCGCCGGCAGATTGTCGATGCAGTAGTAGCCGAGGTCCTCGAGCACATGCAGCGCGACCGTTTTTCCGGAGCCGGACAGTCCGCTTACGATGATCAGTCGAGTGCCGTCTGACATGCTCGGATTCGTCCCGGCCGAGGGGCCGTCAAGTCCCGTGCGCGGTCTTCAGCTGATCGGGGACCGACGCCCTGCCGGCCTCGATCAGTAGCTTGTACAGGGCGCTGCTCGATGTCGCCGCCCGCAACTTCTGTCGCAGTTCGTCGTCGCCGAGCAGGTCCGTGACCATGGCTATGTCGGCATGATGGCTCTCGGTGACGTCGTTCGGCACCATCAAGCCGAATACCAGGTCGACCGGCTCGCCATCGCTGGCATCGAAGTCGATCGGGTCCGAGAGCTTGATCATTGCCGCGACACAGCGGTCGATGCCTTCCACGCGGCAACGGGGGAAAGCGACGCCGACGTCCAGGCCCGTACAGCCGAGTCGCTCACGCTCGATGAGACTCTCGAAGATGTCTTCGGACGGGATATCGGGTTGGTTTCGAACCAGTAGCTCGCTCAGGATCTCGAGGCAGTGTTTCTTGCTGCGAGCATGCGCGTTGCAGAGCACGGCATCCCGATTGATGATGTTTTCCAGAAACATGGCTTGTTGTTGTTCTTGTAAGTGACGCCGCGCCGCTCGCGCGGCGCGGCCGGATCTCAGAACCGCCTCTTGTCGGCGTCTCTTGCGTGGTGGTTGACCATCTTCTCTTTGTGCTTCTTGACGCGCCGGTCGAGCTTGTCTACGAGGCCGTCGATCGCAGCGTACATGTCTTCTTCAGTATTGTCGGCATATATGGTTCCGCCGTTCACTTTCACCTTGGCTTCCGCCTTGTGCCGGAGCTTTTCCACCGTAAGAATACAATGAACGTCTGACACCATGTCGAAATGTCGCTCGAGGCGTTCTATCTTGGACTCTACATAACCTCTCATCGCTTCCGTGATTTCAACGTGGTGGCCCGAGACATTGAGCTGCATAGTCTTCTCCTGCTTGTAATTACGAACTCACTTCCTTGTGCATTTATCGCGCCGGTCGCTGGCGACGCTCACTCGATGACGCAATGTTCATGGCCTCACGGTACTTCGCGACCGTGCGCCTCGCAACCTTTATCCCCTCGTCCTCGAGCAAGTCTGCGATCTTGCTGTCACTCAGCGGTTTCGCCGGATTCTCGGCACCGATGAGCTTGCGAATCTTCGCGCGCACCGACGTGGAAGACTGATCTTCGCCGTCCGCTGTCGCGAGGTGGCTCGAGAAGAAATACTTGAACTCGAAGACACCGCGCGGCGTATGCATGTACTTGTTCGTCGTGACGCGCGAAATGGTCGACTCGTGCATGCCGATCTCGTCGGCAACGTCACGCAGGACCATCGGTTTCATCGCTTCGTCACCGTGCTCGAGGAAGTCCGTCTGCCGTTTGACGATGCAGGTGGCGACCTTGAGCAGGGTCTCGTTGCGGATTTCGAGGCTGCGAATGAGCCAGCGCGCCTCCTGCAGCTGCGTGCGCAGCACGGCGTGATCGCCGTTACCGCGGAGCAGTTTCGCGTATTGCTGGTTGACTGACAGCTTGGGTACGCCCGTGGGGCTGATCTCGACCTGCCAGCGATCGTCCACCTTGCGCACGAACACGTCGGGGATCACGTACTCCGCGGCAGCCGGGCTCACGGTCTGGCCCGGGCGCGGATTGCAGCCGCGGATCAGCGCCAGCGCGTCGTGCAGCGCTTCCTCGGAGGTCCGCAGGCTGCGGCGCAACTCGCCGTATTCACGCGTGGCGACGAGGTCGAGGTGCCCTGTCGCAAGTTCGAGGGCAAGCTCGAGGCCCGGCGTTTCCGGGTCGAGCTGCTGCAACTGCAACGTAATGCATTCCGACAAGGAGCGAGCGCCGATGCCCGCGGGGTCGAATCGCTGCACCTTGGCAAGCGCGGCCTCGATCTCGTCGTCACGCACACCCGTTTCGGGTTGCAGGCATTCACCGATCTCGTTGAGACCGATCGTCAGGTAGCCATCGTCGTTGATCGCGTCGATGATCGCTTCGCCGATCAGCGCTTCGCGCGGCGAGAATTGTTCCATTTCGAGCTGCCAGAGCAGGTGCTCGCGAAGGCTCTGCCCGGACTCGTCGGCAAATTCGCTGATAGGGCGGCCTTCGCCGTTCCAGCCGCCGTCCTGGATCTGCCGGTCGACGCGCGCCTGCCACTGGTCTTCCGCGCGGATGGCCTCGATCTCGACCGTCGATTCGTCGCTCGTCTTCGGGACGTCCGGGAGGTCCTCCATCTCCAGCATGATGTTCTCTTCCAGCGCATCCTGTATCTGGGCGTTCAGGTCGAGAACGGGCAGCTGCAGCAGGCGGATGGCCTGCTGCAATTGCGGTGTCATTGTGAGTGTCTGACCGAGTTTTAGCTGCAGCGAAGGTTTTAGCATTGCCTCAGAGTTTGAACTCCTGTCCGAGATATACCTCCCGGACGTGCTGGTTTTCGAGGATCTCTTCCGGCGTACCCGAAGCGATCAGACTGCCATCACTGAGTATATAGGCTCTTCCGCAAATTCCGAGGGTTTCCCTCACATTATGGTCCGTGATCAGGACGCCGATGTCCCTCGCACACAAGTGCTTGATTATTCTTTGAATATCCAGAACGGAGATGGGGTCGACCCCGGCAAAGGGCTCGTCGAGCAACACGAACAAGGGGTTGGCGGCGAGCGCCCGGGCGATCTCCACGCGCCGCCGCTCGCCGCCCGACAGGCTGATGCCGAGGCTGCTGCGGACATGGCCGACGTGAAGCTCGTCGAGCAGCTTTTCGAGTTCCTCCTCGCGGCCGGCGCGGTCCAGGTCGTTGCGGTTCTCCAGGATGCCGAGGATGTTCTGCTCGACCGTGAGCTTGCGGAATATCGAGGCTTCCTGCGGCAGGTAGCCGAGGCCCATGCGGGCACGCCGGTGCATTGGCAGCGCCGTCAGGTCGTGGCCGTCCAGCAGGATCTTGCCGGCGTCCGCGGGGATCAGGCCCACGATCATGTAGAAGGCGGTGGTCTTGCCGGCGCCGTTCGGGCCGAGCAGACCGACGACCTCGCCGCTCTTGATCTCGATGGAGAGCGTCTTGACCACCTTGCGGAGCTTGTAGGTCTTCGAGACATCCTGGACGCTGAGAATGCTCATTGCGCATCGTCCACGGGCTCGGGCTCGGGCTCGGGCTCGGGCCCCGGCCCGGGCTCCGCTTCGGGCCCGGCGGCGGCGCCCGGCGCGCTGCTGTCCTGCTGTCGCGCGGTCTCGTCTTTCGGCGTGTAGGTGATCCGCACCTTGCCGTCATCGCCCGGCGACCCGCGCGCATTGATCCGCTGCTCGACGATGTTGTAGATCAGGTAGTCGGACGCGATCTGGTTGCCGCCCTCGGTGATGACCGCATTGCCCGAGAATTCGATGGTGCCCGCGAGCAGGTCATAGCGCAGCTTGCCCGCCTCGGCGTAGGTGGTTTCCTCGCTGCCCGGCCGCTTGAGTTCGAAGGTTGCCGGGCTGCCGGCGATCGTCGCCAGCGTCAGCTGGTGATTGGTGAACTGCAGGTCGGCCGAGTCGCTTTCGATGTGGCCGTTCTCGACGTCGATGACGACGTTGCCCGAGAACTGCCAGACACTGTCCTCGAAATTGAGGTTGCTCGCCCGTCCTTCTTCCGCCTCGATACCGATCGTTCCCTGGGTCATGCGCAGCCCGCGGAACATGAGCATCGAGTTCTTGCCGTCGTAGGCGGTGGAGTCGGCGTCGAGCGAAATGGGCAGCCGCAGGTCGGTGATCTGCGCGGCCGCGGCGACGGGCAACAGCAACAGGACGGCGGTGAGTCTTGCGATGGTCTCTCTGCGCATAATTCAGGGCACGAACTTCCCGCTGACGTTCGACTTGAGCTCCAGTCGATCGTCGTGCAGCGATGCTAGCATGCCCGTCGCCGTCAGGCTGCGCGATCCTATGCGGATCTGCACGCGTTCCTCCGTCTCCGCCACGTAGCGCTGCGGATCGAGTTCCAGGTACTGGGTCCGGATTTCCGTTTCATCGTCCGCCGCCCCCTGCGAGCTGATGGCCCGGACATGCCCGCGCAGCTGTACGCGCTGCTCGACCGGCAGGATCGTCGCACTGTCCGCGTTCACCGTCCACGGCACGTCGGCTTCCGGCGAATAATCCAGGCGGACTTCGGTGAACTCGATGCTGCCGTCGGGCTGCTCCTCGGCATGCCGGGCGTGAATCTCGTAAAGGAGGTTACCGTCGGGCCCCGTTCCGAGTATCCGCGCGGACTTCAGGTAAAAGCCGCGATGCACGGGATCGACGCTGCGCTCGCCGGTGTCCTGGCCGGCGCGCGTTCTCGCCAGGTACCAGCTGCCGATGGCTGCGGCCAGCAACAGGCCGAACAGTAACAGGTTGCGCGCGCTCACGCGGCGGGCTCCGGCCTGGCTGCGAGCACGAGGTCACAGATCTCGCGGACGGCCCCGTGGCCGCCCGCCGCCATGGTCGTGTAGTCGCAGAAATCACGGACTACCTCCACGGCGTTGGCGACGGCGATCGAGTAGCCGACCTTCTCCAGCAGCCGGAGATCGGGAATATCGTCACCCGCATAGGCGCACTCGGACGCGTCGATACCGAGGCCCGCTATCAACTCGTCGAACGCGGCAACCTTGTCGCGGGTGCCGAGGATGACGTGCCGCACGCCGAGTTCGGCCATGCGCTTCGCGGCCGCGGCGGAACGGCGCCCGCTGATCACGGCGACTTCGAAACCGGCATCGACGAGGCGGCGTATGCCGAAGCCGTCCTGGGTATTGAATGCCTTGGACTCGATGCCGTCGTCGGAAAGGTAGAAGCGACCGTCGGTGAACACGCCGTCAACGTCGAAGGCGACGAGGCGCAGTTCCGCGAGTCGATTGTGGGTAGCCGCTGAATTCACATGATGCCTGCGCGAAACAAATCGTGGATGTTGAGTGCCCCGACGAGCCGGCTGTCGTCATCCGCGACCAGCAGCGAGGTTATCTTGTTCTCCTCGAGCACGTGCACGGCTTCCGCCGCAAGGATGTCCTGGGTCGTCGTCTTGCAGTTGCTGTGCATCACGTCGGCCATCGACGTCGTATGCACATCGGCGCCGGCATCGAGCGCGCGGCGCAGGTCGCCGTCCGTGAAGATGCCCAGGATGCGCCGCTCGTCGTCGACGACGGCGGTCATGCCCAGGCCTTTTTGCGTCATCTCCATCAGGCCGTCGCGCAGCCGGACCCCCGGTCCGACCGCGGGTATGTCTTCGCCGGTGCGCATTACGTCAGCGACGCGCAGCAACAGCCGCTTGCCGAGGCTGCCGCTCGGATGCGACCGCGCGAAATCCTCGGCCGTGAAACCCCTGTTTTTCAGCAATGCGACGGCCAGCGCGTCGCCCATGGCCAGCGTTGCCGTCGTGCTCGCCGTCGGCGCGAGGTTCAACGGGCACGCTTCCTCCGACACGCCGATGTCCAGGTGGACGTCCGCGATCCGCGCCAGCGTCGACTTCGGGTTGCCGGTCATGGACACGAGTTTTGCGCCCATGCGCTTCACCAGCGGCAGGATGGTGACGACCTCCTGGGTCTCACCCGAGTAGGAGATGGCGAGCACCAGGTCCTGTGCCGTGATCATGCCGAGATCGCCGTGGCTGGCTTCCGCGGGGTGCATGAAGAACGCGGGCGTGCCGGTGCTCGCGAGCGTCGCGGCAATCTTGGAGGATATATGGCCGGATTTTCCCATTCCTGTCACGACGACGCGGCCGGGCGTGTCGTTGATCAGTTTGCAGGCCGCCGCGAAGGTCCCGTCGAGGCGCGCACGCAGCGCATCGACGGCGCGTGCCTCGATGTCGAGCACTTCGCGCGCGAGCGCGATCAACTCCTCGTTGTTCAGGTTCTCGGACACAGGTTTCTCAGGGTTCCCGGCCGCCGGCTTGGCCCGGCACCTATTCTAAACCTTTTGTGCCTGAACGCAGCCAAAAGCGCCGCGCCGGCGGCTCACAGGTTCTGCGTCGTGAGATAGCCGAGGTAGGCGAGGTAGGCCGTCAACAGGGCGACGCCTTCGACCCGCGTCAGGTCGCTCTTGCCATCGTAGTCGTAGGTCATGGCAAACAGCACCAGCGTGAACGCCACCATGACGAAGATGTGCAGCGACAGGACCGAGGGCGCCAGCGCGGACGGTGCGATGGCGGCGGCGATGCCGATTACCGCCAGCAGGTTGAAGATGTTGGAGCCGACGATGTTGCCGATGGCGAGCCCGTATTCGCCCTTGAGCGCGCTGACGAGCGACACGGCGAGTTCGGGCAGGCTGGTACCGATGGCGACCAGCGTGATACCGATGACCACTTCGCTGATACCGAGCGTGCGGGCGATTTCTATGGCGCCCTCGACGAGCAGTTCGGCGCCGACCAGCAGTGTCGCCAGTCCCACGAGCAGCCATACGACCGCTGCCACCATGCTGACGTGTTGCGGGATCTCGGCATCGTAGTCTTCCGCCATCGGGTCCGTGGCGGCCGAGCGCATGCCGAGGCGAGTGAGCCAGATCATGACGATCACCAGGCCCGTGAGCATCACGAAGCCGTCGATGCGCGACAGGAACGTGTCCAGGAACAGGGATACCGTGAGCAGGGATACGGCGAGCAATGCCGGCATCTCGCGGCGCAACGTTGCGGAGCGGAGTTCGATGGGGCGAATGATCGCGATCGTGCCCAGGACGAGCCCGATGTTGGCGATGTTCGAGCCGATCGCGTTGCCGAAGGCGAGGTCGGGTTCTCCGCGCGTCGCCGCCACGATCGAGACCAGTACCTCCGGTGCCGAGGTGGCGAAGGCGACGACCGTCAGGCCGATCAGGAGCGGCGCGATACCCAGGTTGCGCGCGGTCGCGGCAGCGCCGTGAACAAAGCGGTCGGCGCCCCATATAAGGAGAACCAGGCCGCCAATAACCTCGACGATATTGAGGAGCATAGGATCGTTGTTCTCGTGAGCGGCCTTGTTACTCGTTATTTGCGGACCAAAGTCACCCGCCGTCCAGCCGAACTCGGGTCGGCTATCATACACAATCGCGCTGGTGCATTGGGATACCCGGAGATTTGCGGTTAAACTGCGCGCCCCCGGGACAGTAACTGATTCGAACAGGCCGATGGAACCCACCGAAATAGAAAAATTGATCGCCGCGGGCTTTGCCAATCCCACGGTCCGCGTCGCGAGCGACGACAATCACCATTTCGAAGCGCTCGTCATCGCCGCGGAGTTCGAGGGCAAGCGGCCGCTTGCGCGGCACCAGCTCGTTTACCGTTGCCTCGGCTCGCTGGTCGGCAACGAGATACACGCGCTCTCCATACGGGCGCTGACACCTTCCGAATGGCAACAGGCGGGCGGAGCCGCGCTCTAAATTGGACAAGCTACTCATCCAAGGCGGGGCGCCGCTTTCCGGCCAGGTGCGGATATCGGGCGCCAAGAATGCGGCGTTGCCGATCCTTGCCGGAACCCTGCTCACCAGCGAGCCCGTGACCATCCGCAACGTGCCGCACCTCAAGGACGTTACGACGACGATCTCCCTGCTGCAGACGATGGGCGCGCAGGTGACCGTGGACGACCGCCTCAACGTCGAAGTCGACGCGCGCGACATCGCGCATCGCACGGCACCGTACGACCTCGTCAAGACCATGCGCGCGTCGATCCTGGTGCTCGGCCCGCTGGTCGCGCGATTCGGGGAGGCGGACGTATCGCTGCCCGGCGGCTGCGCAATCGGCGCCCGCCCGGTCAACCTTCACGTCGCCGGCCTGCAGGCGCTGGGCGCCCGGGTGGTCGTGCAGAACGGTTTTATCAAGGCCAGGGCGGAGCGCCTGAAGGGCGCGCATATCGTCTTCGATACCGTGACGGTGACGGGCACGGAGAACCTGCTGATGGCGGCCGTGCTCGCCGAGGGCGAGACCGTGCTCGAAAACGCCGCCCGGGAACCCGAGGTGATCGACCTCGCGAACTTCCTGTGCACGCTCGGTGCGCGTATCGAGGGGGCCGGCAGCAGCACGATCCACGTGCAGGGCGTCGAGGCGCTCGGCGGCGGCGAGTACAGCGTCCTGCCCGATCGCATCGAGACGGGGACCTACCTGGTGGCGGCGGCCGTGACGGGCGGCCGCGTCAGGGTAATGGGCACCGCGCCGCATACGCTGGACGCAGTGCTCATCAAACTTGCCGAGACCGGCGCCGTGATCACGACCGGCGACGACTGGATCGAGATCGACATGCAAGGTCGCCGGCCGCGCGCCGTCGATCTGCGCACGGCGCCCTATCCCGCGTTTCCCACCGACATGCAGGCACAGTTCTGCACGCTGAATGCGGTAGCGGCGGGCGTCGGCACGATTACCGAGACCGTGTTCGAGAACCGCTTCCAGCACGTCCTCGAGCTGCAGCGCATGGGCGCCGACATCCAGCTCGAAGGCAATACCGCGATCTGCACGGGGGTCGAGAAGCTGACGGCAGCGCCGGTGATGGCGACCGATCTCAGGGCATCGGCGAGCCTGGTGCTTGCCGGCCTCGCCGCGGAAGGCGAAACGCTCGTGGACCGCATCTACCATGTCGATCGCGGTTACGAGCGCATCGAGGAGAAGCTGCGGCAGCTGGGCGCCACCATCCGCCGCGTGCCGCGCTGATTCCTAGGGCTGCCGCCGCGGCCGTTCCGTCGCGACGACCGTGGTGCGAACCCGCTCGCCGTCGCGCCACGCGACCACCTCGATCTCGTCGCCCGGTTTCGTGCTGGCGGCGATCAGCAGCGCCTGCCGCTCCTGCAGGATGGGCTCGCCGTTCATCGACAGGATGATGTCGTTGACGCGCAGTCCCGCGCGCTCCGCCGGTCCACCCGCATAGACCTCCGCGACCAGGATGCCGCTGTCGTCGTCGACGCCGATCTGTACGCGCTCGGCGCTGGTCAGGTCGTCCGGAACGAGGCCGAGGTAGCCGCGGATCACCCGGCCGTGCTGCTTGAGTTCCTCGACGACGCCGCGGACGAGGTCGACGGGTATGGCGAAGCCGATGCCCTCGGTGGCGACGTCCTGCGTCAGCACCGCGGTGTTGATCCCGACCAGTTCGCCGTTGCTGTTGACGAGCGCGCCGCCCGAGTTGCCGGCATTGATTGCCGCATCCGTCTGGATGAAATCCTCGAATGTCGCGAGCTCGAGCGCCGCGCGGCCGGTGGCGCTGACGATACCCTGGGTGACGGATTTCGTGAGGCCGTAGGGATTGCCGATCGCCAGCACCACGTCACCGATGCGGAGCCGACGGGAACTGCCGAGGCGAATCGCCGGCAGGGCGCGGCCATCGATCTTCAGCAGGGCGAGGTCGGTCTCGGCGTCCAGGCCGACGACTTCGGGGGCGATGAAGCCGCCGTCACCGAGCTCCACTTGGATCTCGGCGGCGTCCACGACGACATGCCAGTTCGTCACGAGGTAGCCGTCGGGGTCGATGATGACGGCCGAGGCGAAGCTGGTGTTGACGCGAAATCGCGTGCGGCCGGAGGGGTCGGGCTCGCCGGGCACCAGCCGCCGGCTGACGACGGTGACGACGGACGGCGCGCTCGCGTCGACCGCGTCCGCGAAGCTGGCGGGAGCGCTCGCCTCGGGCGGTCGCAGCGAGGGCAGCAGGTCCGGGCGGACCAGGACCACGATGAAGGCCACCGCGAGGCCCGCCACGATCGACTGCAGCAGGAACAGCAGTGCCGATTTCGCGCGCGTCACCGCTCGACCATCCCCGTGCAGCCCCCGGATATCGCGTCGCTAGCCAATTTCAATAACGCCCGTGTATAATGCCCAATTCGTTCCGCACCAAGTCCCAGTGCATCCGTCATCCTGACGGTAAACCGGGCCTGCTGCAAATCTACCAGTATAGAATTAAAGAAAAAGCGCGCTGATCGAAGGGACCGTCAATCAACCTTTCTCAGCCGGGCGTATGGGAGTGCCTGATGACCGAAGACGACGCCGATCGGATGGACCGTAACCGCCGTCATTTCCTGACTGTTGCAGCTGCTGCGACCGGTGCCGTTGGCGCTGGTTTTGTCGCTGTACCGTTTCTTTCCTCACTCAAGCCGAGCGCGCGGGCGCAGGCGCTGGGTGCACCCGTCGAGGTTCCGCTTGGGTCGATCGAGGCGGGCGAGATGGTGCGCGTGCTGTGGCGTGGCAAACTGGTATTCGTGCTGCGCCGTAGCGACGCCATGCTCGGCACGCTGGGCAAGCACGACGACAAGCTGCGCGACCCCAACTCGAACGTTGCCGATCAGCAGCCCGAGTATGCAGCCAACGAGACTCGCTCGCTGCGGCCGGAGTGGCTGGTGGTCGAAGGCTCCTGCACCCATCTCGGCTGTGCGCCGCTGGAGGATTTCCAGCCGCGGCCGGTCGAAGGCTGGGACGGCGGTTTCTTCTGTCCCTGCCATGGCTCCAAGTTCGACCTCGCCGGGCGGGTGTTCAAGGGCGTGCCAGCCCCGACCAACCTCAAGGTCCCCCCACACCGGTTCGTCCGTGACGACCTGATTCTCATCGGCCAGGATTCGGGAGTAGCGTAATGGCAAGAGTTGAAGCAGAAGTCGGCAAGCGACCCAAGGGCGTATTGGCGGGCCTGGTCAAGTGGATCGACGATCGTTTCCCGATGACGTCGACGCTCGAGTACCACGTCACCAAGTACTACGCGGCGAAGAGTTTCAACTGGTGGTACGTGTTCGGTGTGCTGGCGTTCGTCGTGCTGGCGATCCAGCTGATCACCGGCATCTTTCTGACGATGAACTACAAGCCGGCCGCGGACGAGGCGTTCGCCTCGGTCGAGTACATCATGCGCGACGTCGAGTGGGGCTGGCTGATCCGCTACATGCATTCGACCGGCGCGTCGTTCTTCTTTATCGTCGTTTACCTGCACATGTTCCGTGCCATGCTCTACGGCTCGTATCAGAAGCCGCGCGAGCTGATCTGGCTGATCGGCATGTTGATCTTCTTCGTGCTGATGGCCGAGGCGTTCGCCGGCTACCTGCTGCCGTGGGGCCAGATGTCCTACTGGGGCGCGCAGGTGATCATCTCGTTGTTCGGCGCGATCCCGGTCGTCGGTGACGGTCTCGTCGAGTTCATCCGCGGTGACTACTCGATCTCGGACATCACGCTGAACCGGTTCTTCGCGCTGCACGTGATCGCGCTGCCGCTGGTATTGGTCGCGCTGGTCTTCGTCCACATCGTCGCGCTGCACGAAGTCGGCTCGAACAACCCGGACGGCATCGATATCAAGAAGCACAAGGGTCCGGACGGCGTGCCGCTCGACGGCGTCGCGTTCCATCCGTATCACACCAGCAAGGATCTCGTCGCGATCCTCATATTCCTGATGATCTTCAGCGCAGTCGTGTTCTTCGCGCCGGAGATGGGCGGCTATTTCCTCGAGCACGCAAACTTCGAACCGGCAAACATGCGCGCCACGCCGGAGCACATCGCACCGGTCTGGTATTTCACGCCGTTCTACGCGATTCTGCGCGCGGTTCCGGACAAGTTGTGGGGCTTCATCCTGTTCGGCCTGTCGGTCGTACTGTTCGTGTTCCTGCCCTGGCTGGACCGGTCGCGCGTCAGGTCGATTCGCTACCGCGGCTGGATGTACAAAACGGCTCTGACCGTATTCGTCATCACCTTCCTGATGCTGGGATGGCTGGGGCTGCAGCCCGCCGAAGGTGTCTACGTGTTGCTGGCCAGGATTTTCACCGTCCTGTATTTCGCGTTCTTCCTGCTGATGCCTTACTACACGTCGATCGACAAGACGAAGCCTGTACCGGAAAGGGTGGTCTACCATGGGTAAGTTCAACACGATCGCCGGGTTCGTCGGAGCCTGCGTGCTGCTCGGTGCGACACAGAGCCTTGCAGCCGGCGGCGCCGCCCTCGAGCATGCGGACATCGAGCCCGGCAACATCGCGTCCCTGCAGCGCGGCGCGCGCAATTTCATGAACTACTGCTCGGGATGCCACTCCGCGAAGTACGTCCGCTTCAGCACGATCGGCAGGGATCTCGAGCTGTCGGACGAACAGCTGAGCGAGAACCTCATGTTCAACGCCGACAAGACCTTCGAGACCATCAAGGTGTCGATGCCGGGGCAGTCGGCCGAGCGCTGGTTCGGCGTTGCGCCGCCCGACCTGTCGCTGATCGGGCGCGCCAAGGGCGCCGACTACGTCTATTCGTTCCTCAAGGGGTTCTACGTGCAGGAGTCGAGTCCCACGGGTGTGGACAATACCGTGCTTCCCGGCACGAGCATGCCGCACGTCCTGTGGGAACTGCAGGGCTACCAGCAGGCGATGTTCTCGGAGCACACCGAAGACGGCGTCACGACACGGCATTTCGAGGGCTTCGAACCACTGACCGAAGGCTCGCTGGACGCCGAAGGTTTCGACGAGTTCGTTCGCGACACGGTGAACTTCCTCGTCTACATCGCGGAGCCGATCCGTTCGGAACGCCGTACCATAGGTGTCTGGGTGCTGATCTACCTGATCTTCTTCTGGATCATCGCCGTCATGCTCAAGAAGCAGATCTGGAAGGACGTCAAGTAAATGGCAAGTATCCCGAACAGGCGATCCATCATGACGCTGTTCTCGCGTCCCACCGACATACACAGCCATCGCACGCGCCTCGTGCTGGCAGAAAAGAACATCAATATCGAGATCATCAACGTAGCGGGTCCGGAGCTGCCCGAAGACCTGATGGATCTCAATCCGTATCACACCGTGCCCACGCTGGTTGACCGCGACCTGACGTTGTACGACTCGCGCGTCATCATCGAGTATCTCGACGAGCGTTTCCCGCACCCGCCGCTGATGCCCGTTGATCCGGTTACGCGTGCGCAGTTCCGTCTCGCGCTGTTCCGTATCGAGACGGACTGGTATTCGCTGGCGGAGGAAGCCGACCCGATCGACGGCAAGTTGAGTTCCAAGTCGCGCAAGATGCTGCGCGAAAGCATCCTGCAAAGTGCCGAGTTGTTCAGTGCGCGGCCGTTTTTCCTGAGCGACGAATTCTCGCTGGTCGACTGCAGTATCGCGCCCATCCTGTGGCGGCTGCCGCTCTACGGCATCGAGTTCGGTGCGCAGGGCGAGCCCATCGAGGCCTACATGAAGCGCGTATTCGCGCGCCGCTCGTTCCGGCAGAGCCTCACCGAACTCGAGCAGGAAATGCGGATGTAGACGGTTCGCAGGGTTCGGGGCATTTGCTTCCGGACTGCTCGCCTGCGGCTCGCTTCAGGTCTCGGAAGCAAATGCCCCGAACCCTGCGACTTTGCTGGTATGGTCGGGTAGTGCCGGTTTATGTCTTGGCGCAGGCGGCTTGCTTTAACCATATTTTGACGTTCGTCCGCCCGAATGGCGGCTTATGTTATGTTTTCAAACAAGCCGCAAATCGGTGGTAAGCTTTGCGTCAGGGACAGAACAAACAGGCTTGCGGGAAAGTGGCAAATCCAAGTCGATCAAAAAGACCCTACCTGATCAGAGCGATGCACGAATGGATGGCCGACAACGGCCATACGCCCCATATCGTCGTCGATGCCTCTGTCGATGGGGTCTGTGTACCGCCCGAGCACGTCAAGGACGGCAAGATCATTTTGAACATCAGCGAATCCGCTGCGCACAACCTGAAGCTCGTCAACGATGCGGTGAGTTTCCGTGCGCGCTTCGGAGGCGTGCCCTTCGACGTCTGGGTGCCGACGAGTTCGGTGCTCGGTATCTACGCGCGCGAGACCGGGCAGGGCATGATCTTCTCCCACGACACCGGTGCGTCGGGACCGGCACACGACCAGCACGACGTCGAAGAGACGCGGTCGCGGCCGCACCTGAGGGTGGTCAAGTAACCTCGTTCAGGCGTCGCCGAGCAGCGTCGTGTCGATCAGGTCGCAAAGGCAGTGAATCACCAGCAGGTGGACTTCCTGTATGCGCGCCGTGCGCGTGGCCGGTACGCGAATCTCGACGTCGTCGCCCGTAAACATGCCTGCCATGCGGCCGCCGTCGCGGCCCGATAACGCCACGACGCTCATGCCGCGCTCGTGTGCCGCGGCAATCGCACGGCAGACATTCTCCGAATTCCCGGATGTCGAGATGCCCAGCAGGACGTCCTGCGGTTTGCCCAGGGCGCGTACCTGCTTGCTGAAGATCTCTTCGTACGAGTAGTCGTTGCTGATCGACGTAACGGTCGATGCATCCGTGGTGAGCGCCATCGCCGGCAGGCCCGGGCGCTCCATTTCGAAGCGATTCAGGAGTTCCGACGAAAAGTGCTGTGCGTCGGCAGCGGACCCGCCGTTGCCGCAGCTCAGTATCTTGCCGTCCTTCAGCAATGCCTGCGCCATCAGTTCGCCGGCCGCGGCGATGCTTTCACTGAGCGCTTCCACGGCACTCTGCTTGGTGGCGATGCTCTCCGCGAAATGTTCGCGAACCCGCGTTACTGTATCCATGGTTGTCTACTCGTGATCGACGATGTGCGGATTCTAGCAGCCGCCGGCGCACGCGTCCGGTCAGGGGCCGAAAGCGTCACGTATCCACTCGACGGTCCGCCCCCCCTCGTTGCGGCCGTCGACGCCGACGACATCGAATCTCGCGGCGTGGGTCGAGAAACGGGGGCGCATTGCGAGGAACATCTCGGCCGTCCTGAGCAGCTTGTCCTGTTTACGGCGGTCGACGGTGGCGGCAGCGCTCGCGAGAGCGCCGCTCGAGCGGTATCGGACTTCGACGAATACGAGGCAGTCGTCGTCCAGCATGACGAGGTCGATTTCGCCGTGCCTGCAGCGGAAATTCCGTTCGACCGGCGCGAGCCCCCTGTCCTGCAGGTATCGACACACGAATTGCTCGGCTTCGTTGCCTACAGTTCTCGTGTCTCTTCGAACCACGCGTCGCCGTCTTCGGTGGTGTCGGGCGCCACGAGGCTGCCGTCTTCGCCGATCGTGTCCGGGAGTCCGCCCGTATCACCGGGCGGCGCTACCGGCACCGGTACGCCGCCGCGGAACTCCGCCCACGCAAGCCGGCGGTGGACGCGGCCGCTGCCATCCAGGAAGAGGACGCCGGTTGCGCCGTCGATCTCCTGCATGCTGCCGTTGCGCGCGGCAAACAGCGGCGCGACGAGGTGGTAAGCGTCATAGCCCATCGCGTGCAACCGGCCCAGGCGGCGTTCTTCCGGCCAGTATTCCCGGTACGCGTCCGGCAGGTAGCGGATCCAGCTCTGCGGCGCGATGATCCAGGGCGTGTCCGCGAAACGTATGCCGTTCAGGTCCGAGTTCGAGCGCCCGTCCATCGCGTAGATCGAGGACGTCGAGTACACCGGCAGGTCGCCGGAGTAATGAAACTTGAGCTGCGACTTCAGCAGCCGGCCCGCTGCGCCGTCCGCCGCGAGGAATATGAAATCGACGTCCTGGCGGCGACGCGGATCGAACTGCAGTGGCGAACCGATATTGGCGCGCATGCGCTGGTAGCGGCTTACGCTGCCGGCGAGCCCCATGAGCTCCTCGATCGTGCGCGAGTAATCCGGGCTTTCCGCGGTGAAGTTGCGGTAATCCAGCAGGGTCCCGCCCCGTGCTTCGAACTCGGTTGCAAACGCGGTCAGCAGCCGGCGCCCCCAGTTGCTGTTCGGCACCAGGGCGACCGCCGTGCGATGCCCGTCCTCGAGCGCGCGGATGGCGGCGGAAACGGCCTCGTCCTCCGGCGCGAGGGCGAACTGGAACAGGCCGGGCGGCGGCAGCGACTCGTCCGGCAGGTAATTCAGGGTAAGAACGGGCACGGGCACGAGGATGTCGTTCGCCAGTTCGGTCACGTGGTCGCGCAACAGCGGGCCCACGACGAACTCGGCGCCGTCTTCGACGGCCGAGGCATAGGCCGCGCTGGGTCCGCCTTCGGCATCCACGTCGTAGACGCGGATGGACTGGCGGTCGTCCAGGCCGCCGGCGCTGGCAAAGTAGGCGCCGAGAAAGCCGTTCTGCACGGCCTTTCCGGCACTCGCGGCACGGCCGCTCAATGGCAGCAGCAGCGCGATGTGGCGCGGGTAGGCGAGCAACTGGTCCGCGGAGATGTCGAGATCGTCGAGCACGCTCATCGCGGGGTGCCCGGCATTGCGCTCGCGCCAGCGCACGACGCCGTTGCTCCAGCCGATGCCCTGCTGCCCGGTCGCCGTCGCGAGCGCGCCGAGCGTCAGCCAGCCGCGCAGTGTCGGCTCGGTGGCCATTTCGGCTGCGCCGCGCAGCACCAGCGGATCGCTGACGAGCAGGCCCTGCCAGAGCCTGTCGCGATTGCGTTCGATGCTCTGGCGGTCGTCGAGCCAGCTCTCGCGCTGCATGAGTAACTCGACCGCGCGGGCCGGATCCTGCAGCTGGAACCACGCGTCCGCACGCAACGCTTCCACCCGCAGGCGCACATCGCGCGGCAACGACTGGCGGCTGAGCGATTCGAGCAGGTCTCTTGCGGGCGCTGCTTCGCCGTCGTAGAGCAGCATCGCGGCCCGGGTGGCGTTCCAGCGCAACCGCAATTCACCGCCCGGCGGCTCGGCGATGCCGCGGAACGCGTTCTGCGCGCGCACCTCGTCGCCGGCATCCAGCCAGTTGTCCACGGCAAGCAGGGTGAGCCGGTCACGCTCGCTGCCGCTCGCTGCGGCGGCGAGGCCGATGTAGGCGCCTGCCGCTTCCTGGAACTCGCCGGCCTGTGCGAGGCGTGCGGCGCGGGCCTCGGCAGCACCGCCGAATCCGCCGCCACCGGTCGTGCCGCAGGCGGCGACGACCAGCGTCAGCAGGAGCACGGCCGCGGTGCTTGCTTTGCGGTTCCATTGCCGGGCAGGATGTCCTTGAAAATTCATTGTCAGTGCACTTCTGATAAGGGCCGGAATCGAGCGCGCCATGAGCGGCACACTGTTCGTCGTTGCCACACCGATCGGAAACCTCGAAGACCTGTCTGCGCGCGCACGCCGGACGCTCGCCGAGGTGGATTTCGTTGCCGCCGAGGATACCCGGCACACCGGGCGATTGCTATCGCATTTGGGCGTGAAAACCCGGCAAATTGCGCTGCACGAACACAACGAGGCGCGCGCGGCCGCGGCCGTGATCGAGCTGCTGAAGAGCGGCAAGTCGGTAGCGCTGGTCAGCGACGCCGGCACGCCGCTGGTCAGCGATCCCGGCTACCGGCTGGTGCGCGCCGCCCACGAGCACGGCATCGCGGTCACCCCGCTACCGGGGCCTTGCGCCGTAACCGCTGCCCTGTCGGTATCCGGATTGCCGACCGATCGCTTTGCATTCGAGGGCTTCCCCCCGGCAAAACAGGCCGCGCGCCGCAAATGGCTGCAGGCCCGTGCGGCGGACGAGCGGACCCTGGTGTTCTTCGAGGCGGTGCACCGGATCGCCGCGACGCTCGCCGACATGGCCGACGTGTTCGGTGCCGACCGCGAGGCGTTTCTGGGCCGCGAGCTGACCAAGCTCCATGAGCAGTGCGTCGTGGCGAGCGTCGGTGAACTGCTCGCTGCAGTCAACGGCGGCGGCATTGCCGCGAAGGGCGAATTCGTCGTCGCGGTCAGTGGCTCAACCCGGCCCGCGGGCTCGTCGCTCGAGGTCGACCGCCTGTTGGCCGAGCTGCTCGAGCTGGTGCCCGCCAGGCAGGCTGCCGCGATCGCCGCGCGGATTACGGGCGGCAGGCGCAATGCGCTCTACGAACGCATCCTCGAACTGGCGGACGACTAGATCCAGCGGCGCACCCTGGCCGCATAGGCCGCGAAATTCGGGAAGGCCTTCCGCAGGCGCCGTTCCTCGAACGGACAGAAAACGAAATTCAGGACCGAGAAGAGCAGGGTTGCAGCCGTGACGAGGGACATCGCAATACGCGGTGGGCGCAGCAGTACGAGGTGCTCGCGCAGGGGCCTGGCATCAAACGGGTGCATCGGTATCTCCTGGTTTCAGGTTTTGAAAATACATCGCGTGCAGCGTGCGGCGCGTGCACTCCACGTCATCCGCCGCGACGCCGGCAAACAGGATGTCGAGCACGTCGGACTCGGCCGCACGTATCTTTCTGAACAGTTCGCGCCCGATCGGGCTGAGCGCGAACAGCGGTGAACGCTTGTGTCGCGGATTGGGGCGCTGCTCGAGAAAGCCGTCCTCGAGCAGGGCGTTCACGGTAACCTGTATGTGTTGCCGTGAGACTTGGTAGCGCGCGGCGATCTCGGGCACGGAGAGCGCGTCATCGCGATCCAGGAATTCGAGCACGGCGCGGTCGGCGGCGGCCAGGCCATGCGCCCCGAGATAACGGTCCGCGAGCTGTGCCATGGCCCGGGACAGGCGCCGGATCAGCCAGGTGACTTCGTACCGGGATGACGGTGATCGCATCGAATGCCCGCTATTAATGACAACTATATTGTCATTAATAGCATTGACAAGTCAGTTGTCAATACTCTGTTGGCACGCGGGGCGGCGCGAAATGCTTTAGAATCCGCGCTGCGGAAAAGCCGGAGTCGGCCAGGCAATCGCTGTCGTAACGCGGCAGAGGAAAGTCCGGGCTCCTTCGGACAGGGCGCCAGGTAACGCCTGGAGGGTGCGAGCCCATGGAAAGTGCCACAGAAAACAAACCGCCGGGTGCAAGCCCGGTAAGGGTGAAAAGGTGCGGTAAGAGCGCACCGCGCGACTGGTAACAGTTCGCGGCACGGTAAACCCCGCCCGGAGCAAGACCAAATAGGGGAGTACGGCGAAGCGCAGCTCCCCCCAAAAGGGGAGTTGCAAAGCTTCGTCGACCGCCGGTCCCGAGCGGACTCCCGGGTAGGTTGCTGGAGGCGGCCGGTGACGGCCGTCCTAGATGAATGATTGTCCTCGACAGAACCCGGCTTATTGCCGGCTCCGGCTTTTCCGATCTCCTGCCTTTGCGCAAATCCGGGCGCGGGCGCGCGCCGCGGCCCCCCTGTCGCCGTTTGCCGACCACAGACTCAGTAAATTTTGAGAAATCAGCTATAAGCGTTTGATTTCGCTTGCGCGATGATTGCCATGATTCGCCCGATTCGGGCCACGCGATCGCCCCTAAGTCCCTGTAGAACAACCATAAATCACGACGTCTTGTTGACGCTCGGCGGGGGCAAACCTATAGTGTCGAAAAGTGGAAAAAAGTGGGAGGAAATGGGCGCTACTCCCGGAATTCGTGCCAGAAGAACGAACCCGGACCTGCCCGAGTCACCGTGTTTCGAGGGGCCACCAAAGTCAGCCTGGACGCCAAGGGGCGCATGGCGATACCGACCCGGTACCGGGAGCGGATCGTCGCCCGTTGTGAGGGCCAGATCATCGTTACCGTGGACAAGGATCACTGCCTCCTGGTTTATCCGTTGCCGGACTGGGAAGAGCTCGAGCGCAAGCTCGTGCGCCTCCCCAGCATGAACAAGGTCGCACGTCGAATAGTGCGGATTATGGTCGGTTATGCGACCGAGGTCGACATGGATGCGAACGGACGCATCCTCGTGTCGCGAGAGCTGAGGGATTTCGCCTCGCTCGAGAAGAACGCGATTCTGATCGGGCAGGGCAACAAGTTCGAACTTTGGGATGAAGCAACCTGGAACGACAAGCGGGACGCCTGGCTCAGCGAGGAAGACGACGGCGAGCTGCCGGCCGAACTCGAGTCGATCGCTTTCTAGGTTGCGGAACATCGCATGAGCAGCAACGCGCACGTGCCGGTGCTGCTCGGGCCGGTCCTCGAAGGGCTGAATATAAGAGCAAGCGGTTGTTACGTCGATGCGACGTTCGGCCGCGGGGGTCACAGCAGCGCCATTCTCGAACGACTGACCGCAAACGGGCGCCTTATCGCGATCGACCGGGACCCGCAGGCAGTCGAGTCGGCACCGCAGGCATTGCTGGAAGACCCGCGATTCGAATTGATCAGAGGTGAAAGTGCGCGACTTGAGAAGTTCATTGACGCAAGAGGTCTCCGCGGCGACGTGGACGGAGTGCTCCTCGACCTCGGCGTCTCGTCGCCACAACTGGACGAAGCAGGCCGTGGCTTCAGCTTCCTGCGTGACGGTCCACTCGACATGCGCATGGATCCGGATACCGGTATCAGCGCCGCGGACTGGCTCGCAGGCGTGGATGAAAAGGAATTGAAACGGGTTCTGAAAACGTTCGGTGAAGAGCCGCATGCAGCGCGTATTGCACGTGCGATCGTGGCCGCGCGCGAAACAGCACCCATCGAAACGACCGTGCAGCTGGCCGACATCATCGCCGCTGCCGCACCTGCGCACGGGCAAAAGCGGCATCCGGCGACGAAGTCCTTCCAGGCAATTCGCGTATTCATCAATGGCGAGCTCGATCAGCTGAAGTGCGCGCTCGAACAAAGTGTCAACGTGCTTCGTAAACCGACCGCACTCCGCAGCGGCGGCCGTCTGTGCGTCATCAGCTTTCACTCGCTCGAGGACCGGCTGGTGAAGCGCTTCATGCGCGAGGCGTCGCGTGAATCCGAACAGTATCGCGGCATGCCCTCGGTGCCGGCGGAGCACCGCCCGAAGCTGAAGACGATCGGCAAGCTCATAGAGGCCACGGCCGAGGAAATTGCCGTGAACCGGCGCGCACGAAGTGCGCGATTGCGCGTGGCGGAGCGGCTGTGATGGTCTTCGAGTCGAAAGCGCGGCCCGCTGTCCTCGTGCTCGTGTTCGCCGCCGTCTGCGTCATGAGCGCGATGGCGCTGGTCTACACGAAACACGAAGCGCGCAAGCTCTTCGTCGAACTCGAGACGCTCACCCGCGAACGCGATGACCTGAACATCGAGTGGGGACAGCTGCAGATCGAGCAGAGCACCTGGGCGACGCACGCGCGCATCGAGCAGGTCGCGCTCGACCGCCTGTCGCTCATGCGACCCCAGTCAACCGAAATCTTCGTCATCGAACGGCCATGACGCGCGGCGCCGAAACAAAGACCCAGGCGGCGAAACGATTTGCCGGCAGGGTGACGCTGGTACTGGTGTTTTTCTCGCTGATCGCGATCGCGCTTGCAGCGCGCGCGGTTCACCTGCAGGTGCTGAACAAGGAGTTTCTGAACCAGCAGGCCGACACCCGCCACCTCCGCCGCGAACGCATTTCCGCGCATCGCGGCACCATCACCGACCGCAACGGCGAACCGCTTGCGATCAGCACACCCGTTGACAGCATCTGGGCGAACCCGAAGGAACTGGCCCCCGCCGTCGACGACGTGCCGCAACTGGCCCGTGCACTGGGGCTCGACCCCCAGCTCCTCATGCGGCGCATCACGCGCAGCATGGACAAGGAGTTCCTGTACCTCAAGCGCCACCTCAGCCCGGAACAGGCGCAGCAGGTCCTCGCGCTCAAGCTCCCCGGCATCAACGTGCAGCGCGAGTACCGGCGCTATTACCCCGCGGGCGAGGTCACCGGGCACCTGGTCGGCTTCACCGACATCGACGACGAGGGCCAGGAAGGTCTGGAGCTCGCGTTCAATCACTGGCTGGCGGGCGAGTCCGGCGCCAAGCGCGTCCTCAAGGATCGCCTCGGCCGTTCCGTCGAGAACGTCGAGAGCATCCGCCCCGCGCGTCACGGCAAGAGCCTGCGGACCAGCATCGACCTGCGCATCCAGTACCTCGCCTACCGCACACTGAAAGCGGCGATCCAGTCGTACAACGCGGAGTCCGGCTCCATCGTCGTGCTCGACGTGAAGACGGGCGAAGTGCTGGCGATTGTGAACCAGCCCACCTACAACCCGAACGACCGCTCGCAGTTCTCGGCGGAGCGCTACCGCAATCGCGCCGTCACGGATATCTTCGAGCCCGGCTCGAGCATCAAGCCGCTCATCGTCGCCGCCGCGCTCGAGACCGGCGAATTCCGGCCGAGCAGCGTCATCGATACGGCGCCGGGTTACGTGACGGTCGGCGCCAAGACCATCGAGGACAGCCGCAACCTCGGGCGCGTCAGTCTCACGACGATCCTCGCACGCTCGTCCAACGTCGGTGTCACCAAGCTGGCGATGGCGCTGCAGCCGGACCAGCTGTGGCAGACGATGACGGAGTTCGGGCTCGGCACGCTGACGTCCAGTGCGTTTCCCGGCGAGTCGGCAGGACTGCTCACCCATTTCAGCAACTGGAAGCCGATCAGCCAGGCGACGCTCGCGTACGGCTACGGCGTTTCGGTCACGGCATTGCAGCTGGCGCAGGCTTATTCGACGCTCGGCAACGGCGGACGCCTCAACCCCGTGTCGCTGGTCGCGCAGGAGTCCCCGGTCGAGGGAAGGCAGGTCATCGCACCGGATACGGCCACAGCCGTGCGCCACATGCTCGAAGAGGTCGTGCGCCCG
The DNA here is from genome assembly GCA_963712755.1 of uncultured Gammaproteobacteria bacterium. Taxonomy (GTDB): domain Bacteria; phylum Pseudomonadota; class Gammaproteobacteria; order Steroidobacterales; family Woeseiaceae; genus UBA1847. The sequence continues at coordinate 269,162 of CAVQIY010000010.1, forward strand.
GGCGGCACCGGCATGAAGGCAGCCGTCCAGGGCTATCGCGTGGCAGGCAAGACCGGTACCGCGTGGAAGTTCGCGGCGGGCGGCTACTCCGAGGACAAGTACATCTCGATCTTCGCGGGCCTCGCGCCCGCCAGCGATCCCCGGCTGGCAGCGGTCGTCGTCATCGACGAGCCGTCGGGCGAACTCTATTACGGCAGTGACGTCGCGGCGCCGGTCTTCGCCGACGTCATGACCGAGTCCCTGCGGTTGCTTGCCGTGCCGCCGGATGCGCTGCCGGCCCGCGATCCCGGCAGCATCATGCAGGCGATGAGTCGATGAGCATGCCGGCACGCCAGCTCAATCACTCGATGACCACTGCAACGCTGTTGCGAGGGCTCGCCGAGGCGCCCGACATCGCGATCAGCGGCATCGCGAGCGATACCCGCGACATCCGCGACGGCTACCTGTTCCTTGCCTGTCGCGGCGACCGCAGCCACGGGCTCGACTACGCGGCACAGGCTATCGAGGCCGGGGCCGCGGCGATTGCCTACGACGCGTCGACGGCCCGCAACGTGCCCGACGTCGGTGCGCCGCTCATCCCCGTCGATGCCCTGCGCAGCCGGCTCGGAGAAATCGCGAATCGCTTTTACGATCATCCGTCGCAAGCCGTCAGGGTGCTCGCCGTCACCGGCACGAACGGCAAGACGACCGTCGCCTGGCTGCTCGCGCAATGCCTGCAGCGGCTCGGCAGGGCCTGCGGCTACGCGGGCACTCTCGGTTACGGGGTCGACGAGGTCAGCGGCGGCGAAGGCATGACGACCCCGGACGTCGTGGAGCTGCACCGGCGCCTCGCCACCTTCCGTGACGCCGGGGCCGGTTACGCGGCCGTGGAAGTCTCGTCGCATGCGCTCGCCCAGGATCGCATCGACGGCGTCGCGATCGACACGGCCCTGTTCACCAACCTGTCGCGCGACCATCTCGACTACCACGGCGACATGGAAACCTACGGCGAGGCGAAAGCGTCGCTGTTCCTGGCCGCCGAGCCGGCGCGGCGAATCATCAATGTCGATTCCGATTTCGGCCGCGCACTCGCGGACCGCTGCGGTGCGGACGTCATCCGGGTGTCGACGGGTACGGGACGCGTCGACAGCGGCGCGCCGCACGTCGTGCTCCATGCCACGCGCGCGACCGCGCACGGGTTCGAGGTAGCGGTAGCGAGTTCCTGGGGCGACGGCGGCTTTCACCTGCCCCTGCACGGCGAATTCAACGTCGGCAACGCTGCCCTGGTGCTGGCCGTCCTGCTCGCTGACGGCGTGGCGCTCGACGCGGCAGCCGCGGCGCTTGCCGCCGCGGAAGCGCCCCCGGGGCGTCTGCAGCGTGTCGAGGCCGCATCGGGCCCGGCGGTCTTCGTTGACTATGCGCACACGCCGGATGCCATGGAGTCGGCGCTGCGGGCGCTGCGGCAGCACTGCGGCGGTGATCTCTGGTGTGTATTCGGCTGCGGCGGCGACCGCGATTCGGGCAAGCGGCCGTTGATGGGCCGCGCCGCGGAAGCAAACGCCGACCACGTGGTCATCACGAACGACAACCCGCGCAGCGAGGACCCCGGGCGGATCATCGCTGCCATCCTCGGCGGGATCGAGAACCCCGCCGCCGTCACGGTCATCGAAGACAGGGCGGCCGCGATCGGCTGGGCGATCGCCAGCGCGGCTGCCGGTGACGTCGTGCTGCTGGCAGGCAAAGGCCACGAAAATTACCAGCTGATCGGCGACCAGCGCCGCGCCTTCTCCGACTACGCGGTGGCGGCAGCCAGTCTCGCGGCACGCGCGGAGGGGGGCGAGTGATGTCCACGCTGGCAACCGCCGCCGACTTCATGCATGGCCGCCTGCATGGCGCCGACCAGGCATTCAACGGCGTGAGCACCGACACCCGGACGCTGAAGCAGGGCGAACTCTTCGTCGCGCTGCAGGGCCCGAACTTCGACGGTTGCGACTATGTCGGCCAGGCGCGCACCAAGGGTGCCGCAGGCGCCGTCGTGCCGCGGCTGGTCGACGAGGCGATCGCGCAGATCGCGGTCGAGGATTCGCGCCGAGCGCTCGGCGAACTCGGCGCGGCCTGGCGGCAGCAACTGTCGCCTGTCGTGATCGGCGTGACGGGCAGCAACGGCAAGACGACGCTCAAGGAACTGACGGCGGCGTGTCTTGCGACGGTGGCGCCCACCCTGGCGACGCAGGGCAACCTGAACAACGACATTGGCATGCCGCTGATGCTGACCCGCATCGAGGATCGCCACCGCTTCGCGGTACTGGAAATGGGTGCGAACCACGGCGGCGAAATCGCCTACCTGACGGCGCTCGCCAGGCCGGACATCGTCGTGATCACGAACGCCGGCGATGCACACCTCGAAGGCTTCGGTTCGCGCGACGGCGTGGCGCGCGGCAAAGGCGAGATCCTGTGCGGCGAGACCCGGCCGAAGGTGGCGATCCTCAATGCCGACGACCACTACTTCGACTACTGGTCGAAGCTGGTCGAGGATACGCAGCTCATCACCTTCGGCATCGATGCGGATGCCGACGTCCATGCGCGGAATATCGTCGCCGAAGCCGGCGGCTCGCGTTTCGACCTGCATCTCCCGGGCGGCGAAATCGACGTCACCCTCGCGCTTTCCGGGCGGCACAACGTCAGGAATGCCTGCGCCGCCGCGGCAATTGCGACCGCGGTCGGCATCGACATCGCCGACATCAAGACGGGACTGGAGTCGGTGCAGCCCGTTGCGGGCCGCCTGCGCCGCGTCGCCGGGATCGGCGGCGTGACGGTCTACGACGACAGCTACAACGCCAACCCGGTGAGTGTCGTTGCCGCCGCGGATTTCCTCGCGGCCTTGCCGGGCGACAACCTCATCGTTCTCGGCGACATGGGCGAACTGGGCGACGATGCGGCGCGGCTGCACGCCGAGACCGGGGCGAAGGTCCGCGAAGCCGGAATTTCGCGGTTACTCGCGACCGGCGAACTGTCGCACTACACGGTCGAGGCATTCGGCGAAGGCGCAAGCTGGCACGCCGACGTGGACGACCTGGCCGCGCGGCTGAAGTCCGAGCTGGCGGCGGGCATGAACGTCCTCGTGAAGGGTTCCCGCTTCATGCGGATGGAACGGGTCGTGAACGCACTGCGCGACCCGCAGGCCGCGAGCGAGGAGGCCTGACGTGTTGCTCTACCTCACCAATTACCTGGCGCAGTTCGAGTCCGGTTTCAACGTATTCAATTACCTGACGATGCGCGCCATCCTGGGCGCCCTGACGGCGCTGGTCCTGTCATTCGTCATCGGGCCGCGCATGATCGCGAAGCTCTCCATGAACCAGGTCGGCCAGCCGGTGCGGGAGGAGGGCCCCGTTACGCACCTGCCGAAAGCCGGCACGCCGACGATGGGCGGCGCATTGATCCTGACCGCGATCGCCGTGAGCACGCTGCTCTGGGCCGATCTCGATAATCACTTCGTGTGGATCGTGCTGTTCGTGATGCTGTCGTTCGGCGTCATCGGTTACGTCGACGACTACAAGAAACTCGTATTGCAGAACCCGGCCGGCATCTCGGCCCGGCAAAAGCTCTTCTGGCAGTCTGCAGCGGCGATCACCGCTGCCATTGCTTTGTACGTTACGGCGACTGACGAGGTGTCCACCTCGTTGCTGATCCCGTATTTCAAAGACCTCTCGATACCGCTCGGCATCTTCCAGGTCGTCGTAACGTACTTCTTTATTGTTGGCTTCTCGAACGCCGTCAACCTGACCGACGGCCTCGACGGCCTTGCCATCATGCCCACGGTCCTCGTGGGCGGCGCACTGGGCTTGTTTGCCTACGTAACGGGGCGTATCGACTTCTCCGAATACCTCGGCATTCCCTACGTTGCCGGGGCCGGGGAGATGATGGTGTTCTGTGCCGCACTGGCGGGCGCGGGGCTGGGCTTCCTCTGGTTCAACACCTACCCGGCGCAGGTATTCATGGGCGATATCGGCGCGCTGGCCCTCGGCGCCGCGCTCGGCGTCACCGCGGTCATCGTCCGGCAGGAGATCGTGCTCGCGATCATGGGCGGCATCTTCGTCATGGAGACGCTGTCGGTCATCATCCAGGTCGCGTCGTTCAAGCTGACGGGACGCCGCGTGTTCCGCATGGCGCCGATACACCATCACTTCGAACTCAAGGGCTGGGCGGAGCCCAAGGTCATCGTCCGGTTCTGGATCATCACGGTCATCCTCGTGTTGATCGGTCTTGCGAGTCTCAAGATCCGATGATTACGGTCAGGAAAAAGCGCACCCGGAAGAAGGCCGCGTCGCGGGCGAAAGCCGCGCGCAAGGACCTCGTGCTCGGGCTTGGCGCGACCGGGTTGTCAGTGGCTCGTTACCTGAAACGGGCGGGACGGGATGCCGTATTCCTCGACAGCCGCGACGAGCCGCCGGGCCTGCAGGAACTCGATACATTGTGGCCGGCTGCGGATCGCCAGCTCGGCGCCACCAGGCTGCCGGCGAAAGTCGCGCGCGTGATCGTGTCACCCGGCATCGCGGACAGCGACGCGGTCGTCGCGGCTGCGCGCGACGCCGGCCTCGAGGTCATCTCGGATATCGAGCTGTTCGCACGCGAAGCCAGGGCGCCCTTCGTCGGCATCACCGGGTCGAACGGCAAGAGCACCGTAACGACGCTGCTGTACCACATGTGCCGCGCCGCGGGACACAGTGCGCTCGCCGGCGGCAATCTCGGTCAGCCGGCGCTCGACCTGCTTGCCGAAGAGGAGCCCGAGTTTTACGTGCTCGAGCTGTCGAGCTTCCAGCTGCAGCGCACGCAGTCGTTGCCGGCCCGGGTTGCCGTGTTACTCAACGTCACGCCCGATCACCTCGACTGGCACGCGAGCGAAGCCGAGTACCGCGAGGCGAAGTACCGCATCTTCCGCGAAGCGGAATCCGCGGTGATCAATCGCGAGGACGGCGCAGCGGCCGAACGGACGAAGCACATCGACCGGGTGATCAGTTTCGGACTGGACGCCCCCGAAGACGGGCACTACGGCGTGCGCCGCGAGGACGGCCAGGCATTCCTCGCGCGCGGCGACAACCTGCTGCTCGCGGTGAGCGAACTGGCGCTCTTCGGGCTGCACAACCAGGCCAATGCGCTGGCGGCGCTCGCCGCGGGCGAACTCCTCGGACTCGACCTGCAGGCCATGCTGCAGGTGCTGTGCGAGTTTCCCGGGCTGCCGCATCGCATGCAGTTCGTGCGCCGCGTTTCGGCGGTCAATTACGTCAACGATTCGAAAGCCACCAACGTCGCTGCAGCGATCGCATCGATCCGCTCCGTCGACGGCATGCTCGTGCTCATCGCCGGTGGCGTGGGCAAGGGCGCGGACTTCAGCGACCTCGCGGAGCCGCTCGAGAACAAGCTGCGCGCGGCGGTACTGATCGGCCGCGACGCCGAAGCGATAGAGGCGGCACTCGACACCATCATGCCCACCTACTTTGCGCGCGACATGGACGATGCGGTGCAGCAGGCCGCGGCGTTCGCGGAAGCCGACGATACGGTGCTGCTCGCGCCCGCATGCGCGAGCTTCGACCAATTCGACAACTACGCCGCGCGCGGAGACGCGTTCTGCAAGGCGGTGGAGGCGCTGAGGCCATGACCGCCAGGGCCGTGACATCGCCATTCCCGGCACGCCTGCGCACCAGCCTGCAGCTCGACCCCGTGCTGCTCGGCCTGGTGCTGACGCTGTTGCTCGGCGGTTTCGTCGTGCTCGCTTCCGCATCGATCTCGGTCTCCGACAATCTCACGGGCGAGGCATTCCATTACGTCGAGCGGCAACTGCTCGCTGCGGTGATCGGTGCCGTGGCCGGCATCGCCTGCCTGTACGTCCCGATGCAGGTGTGGCGCACATCGGGGCCGCTGATGTTGCTCGCGGGCCTGGCCCTGCTGTTCCTCGTGCTGTTGCCGGGGGTCGGCTACGAGGTGAACGGCGCGCGCCGCTGGATTCGCATCGGGTTTCTGAACCTGCAGGTATCGGAGCCGGCGCGCCTGTGCTTCATCATCTACCTGGCCGGTTACCTCGTGCGCCAGAACAAGGACCTGCGCGAGCGCTTCGGCGGCTTCCTGAAACCCATGATCGTGCTGAGCATCGCCTGCGCCGCGCTGCTCGCGGAACCCGATTTCGGCGCGGCCATCGTGCTGCTCGCGACCGCGATGACGATGCTGTTCGTCGCCGGCGCCCGCGCTCGCGACTTCCTGATCTTCTTTGCGGCCGGTACCGTCTCGATGGCGTTTCTCGCGGTGACCTCGCCTTACCGCCTGCAGCGGCTCACCGGATTCCTCGACCCGTGGTCGGATCCTTACGACTCCGGGTTCCAGCTCACGCAGTCGCTCATCGCCATCGGCCGCGGCGAGTGGTTCGGCGTCGGCCTCGGCAACAGCGTGCAAAAACTCTTCTACCTGCCCGAGGCGCATACCGACTTCGTCTTCGCCGTCTACGCGGAGGAGTTCGGGCTCGCCGGTTCCTGCATTCTCATCGCGCTGTTCGCGGCCCTGTTGTGGCGCATCTTCCGGCTCGGCGTTCGTGCCATCGAGTCGGACCGCAGTTTCGAGGCCTACCTGGCCATCGGTATCGGGACCTGGCTCGGCCTGCAGGCCTTCATCAATCTCGGCGTGAACATGGGCATCCTGCCGACGAAGGGGCTGACGTTGCCGCTGATCAGCTACGGCCGCTCGAGCCTCATCGTCACGATGATGGCGCTCGGCATGCTGCTGCGCATCCATCACGAGCTCACCGTCGACGCGTCGCCGCCGAATCGCCGGCACCAGGGCGAGCCGGGCGCCCCGCGGAGCCGGCGCAAATGACCGGCCGGCCGATACTCGTGATGGCAGGGGGCACCGGTGGCCACGTCTACCCGGCGCTCGCGGTCGCACGCGCGCTGCAACAGCACTCGCGCGACGTCGTCTGGCTCGGCACGCACCGCGGCCTCGAGTCGCGCGTCGTGCCCGCCGCCGGCATCAGCATGGAATGGGTCAGCGTACGTGGCCTGCGCCGCAAGGGCCTGCTGGCACTGGTGGTCGCGCCGCTGCAGCTCGCCTGGGCCCTGGTCCAGTCGCTGGCCGTGATCATCCGCCGCCGCCCGGCCGCCGTGCTCGGCATGGGTGGCTTCGTCAGCGGGCCGGGCGGCGTTGCCGCCTGGCTGACGCGCCGGCCGCTCGTGATCCACGAGCAGAATGCCGCCGCGGGGCTGACAAACCGTCTTCTGGCGCGTCTTGCCCGGGTTGTGCTGCAAGCCTTCCCGGGCAGTTTTAATTCCCGTGTTCACGCGGAAACCGTGGGCAACCCGGTTCGCGAGGACATCGCCGCCGTGCCCGCGCCCGGCGCGCGCTACACCGGGCGTGAAGGCCCGCTGCGACTGCTCGTGCTCGGCGGCAGCCAGGGTGCTCTCGCGCTCAACCGGACGGTGCCGGCGGCGCTGGCGCGGCTGCCGGCGGCGATGCGGCCGCTGGTGCGGCACCAGTGCGGCTCCGCCACCATCGAGCGCGCGCGCGAGGCCTACGCCGCGGCCGGGCTCGATGCCGAACTGGTGCCCTTCATCGAGGACATGGCGTCCGCCTATGCGTGGGCCGACCTCGTGGTGTGCCGCGCGGGCGCGCTGACGGTCGCCGAACTCTGCGCCGTCGGGCTGCCCGCCGTGTTCGTGCCGTACCCGTCCGCCGTCGACGATCACCAGACCGCCAACGCGACGCCGATGGCGCGGGCCGGGGCGGCCGCGATCATCCAGGAAGCGGACCTGAACGAGGCCTCGCTTGCCGACGAACTGCAACGCGGGCTGACATCGCGAACGGCGCTGCTCGAACGCGCCGAACGGGCGCGCGAACTGGCGCAGCCACAGGCGCTCGAGCGTATTACCGAGCTGTGCCTGCAGCTGGCGGGAGACCCGGCATGATCAACAGAATGCGTCGTATCCACCGCGTCCACTTCGTCGGCATCGGCGGTTCCGGCATGTCGGGCATCGCCGAGGTGATGCTGAATCTCGGCTACGACGTCCAGGGTTCGGACCTCAAGCCGAACAACCAGACCAGGCGCCTCGAGAAGCTGGGCGCCACCGTATTCATCGGCCACGCTGAAGACAACATCCGCGATGCAGATGCCGTTGTCGTCTCCAGCGCGGTCGATGAAACCAATCCCGAGGTTGCCGCGGCGCGCGAACAGCTGATGCCGGTGGTTCCGCGGGCCGAGATGCTCGCGGAGCTCATGCGGTTCCGCTATTCGATCGCGGTCGCCGGCACCCACGGCAAGACCACGACCACGAGCCTCGTTGCCAGCGTGCTGGCCGAGGGCGGTCTCGACCCGACCTTCGTCATCGGCGGCCGCCTGAAGAGCGCCGACTCGAACGCCCGGCTGGGGCAGGGCGAATACCTCGTTGCCGAAGCCGATGAGAGCGACGCCTCGTTCGTGCACCTGAAGCCGATGCTGGCGATCGTCACCAACATCGACGCCGATCACATGTCGACCTACGACGGCGATATCGGCAAGTTACGCGCGGGCTTCGTCGAGTTCCTGCACAACCTGCCTTTCTACGGGCTTGCCGTCGTGTGCGTCGACGATCCCGGCGTCCGCAAGATCATGGGCAGCATCGGCCGCGCGGTGGTGACCTACGGCCTCGATGAGGAAGCGGACCTGCGCGCCGAGAACATCGAGTTCGACGCTGGCGAGACGCGCTTCGATGTCGTCAGGGGCGGCGACAGGCCGGCACTGCGAATCGCGCTGCGGCTGCCCGGCCTGCACAACGTGCGCAATGCGCTTGCCGCGATCGCGGTTGCCGAGGAGCTGCAGGTTGCCGACGAGGCGGTCGTCAGGGCGCTCGAGAACTTCGAGGGCATCGACCGGCGTTTCCAGAGCCTCGGCGAGGTGAAAACCGCCGCCGGCACGATCATGCTCATCGACGATTATGGCCACCACCCGACCGAGGTTGCCGCGACGCTGGCGGCAGCGCGAACGGGCTGGCCGGAGCGGCGCGTCGTGCTGGTGTTCCAGCCACACCGGTATACGCGTACCCGCGACCTCCTGGATGATTTCGCACAGGTACTGTCCGACGCGGACGTGCTGGTGCTGCTCGACGTCTATGCCGCTGGGGAAGCGCCGATCGCCGGCGCCGACGGCCGCGCGATTGCCCGTGCCGTCCGCTCCCGCGGCGCAGTGGAACCGGTATTCGTCGATTCGCTCGACGACCTGCCCGCGGTGCTCGCCGATATCCTCGAGGACGGTGACCTGGTGCTGACCATGGGCGCCGGCGACATCGGCGCCTATGCCACCCGGCTGCCGCAGCTGCTGGGTACCAGGCCGAACCTCAAGGTGCACCCGTGATGGCGGCGCCGGACACGATGCGCGCGCAGGGCGAATTGCGGCGCGACGAGCCGATGAGCCGGCATACCTCGTGGCGGGTTGGCGGCAAGGCGGATTTCTTCTTCGTGCCGGCGAGCGTCGAGGACCTGCAGGCGTTTCTGCGCGGCCTCGACGCCGAGACGCCGATTTTCTGGCTGGGCGTCGGCAGCAACCTGCTCGTCCGCGACGGCGGAATGCGCGGCGTGGTCGTATGCGCGACCGGCATCCTCAGGACGCTCGAGCGCATCGATACCTATCTCGTGCGCGCCGGCAGCGGTGTGCCCTGCACCCAGCTCGCGCGGCAGTGCATCCGCTGGGGTCTCGGGCCGTCGGAGTTCTTCGCAGGCATCCCCGGCACGGTCGGCGGCGCGCTGACCATGAATGCCGGTGCTCACGGCGGTGAGACCTGGGAGCGCGTGGAATCCGTGCGCACCGTCGACCGGCAGGGCGAGATTCACCTGCGCTCCCCGGCCGAGTACTCGGTGGGCTACCGCAGCGTAACCGGTCCCTCGAACGAGTGGTTCCTGGAAGCGACGTTCCGCTTCGAGCCCGGCGTGACGGCGAGCGTGGAGGCGATGAAGGCGATGCTCGAGCGGCGCAAGGCGACGCAGCCACTGGGGCTGCCGAGCTGCGGTTCGGTGTTCCGGAACCCGCCGGGCGATCACGCGGCGCGCCTGATCGAGGCGGCCGGCCTCAAGGGTTATCGCATCGGCGGCGCCGAGGTTTCACCGAAGCACGCCAACTTCATTATCAATACCGGCGATGCCACCGCGACCGACATCGAAGAACTGATCGAGCATGTCCGGCAGACGGTGATCGAGAAGCACGGCGTCGAGCTGCGCCACGAAGTCCGCATCGTCGGCGAGGTGGCACGATGAGCAAGGTTCTGCGCAACATCGAAAAGCGCCGGGTCGTCGGCCAGCCCGGCGACTTCGGCCGAGTCGCCGTGTTGTACGGCGGCAGATCCGCCGAACGCGAGGTGTCTCTCAACACCGGCAAGGCCGTCCTGGACGCGTTGCTGGCCCGCGGCGTCGAGGCGACCGGGTGGGATCCCGCCGAACGCTCGCTGAGCGATCTCGCCGCGGCCGGCTTCGACCGCGTGTGGATCGCGTTGCACGGCCCCGGTGGCGAGGACGGCGCCATCCAGGGGGCGCTGCAGTGGCTGGGATTGCCGTATACCGGCAGCGGCGTCATGGCATCCGCACTCGCCATGGACAAGGTGCGCTCGAAGCGGGTTTTCGACGCGGCCGGCATACCCACCCCCGACTATGCCGTCGTGCGCAACCGCTCGCACGCGGTGCTCGCCGCGGAAGAATTCGGTTATCCGCTCATTCTGAAGCCGTCATGCCAGGGGTCGAGCGTCGGCATGACCAAGGTGTTCGACCCCGACGACCTGAATGCCGCGGTGGACCTGGCCCTGAGCTTCGACCACGTTGCGATCGTGGAGCGCTGCGTCGTCGGCGAAGAGTACACCGTGGCCGTACTGCAGGGAGAGGCGCTGCCTTCGATACGCATCGAGACACCGCGCGTCTTCTACGACTACCAGGCCAAGTACGAATCCGACCGCACGCGCTATCACTGCCCGGGTACCGGAAGTGCGGCGCTCGAGAAGAAATACGCGACCCTGGCCCTCGCGGCATTCGCCGAACTGGGCTGCTCCGGCTGGGGGCGCGTCGACTTCATGACCGGGGGCGACGGCCAGCCGCTGGTACTGGAGGTCAACACCGTACCCGGCATGACCAGTCACAGCCTCGTGCCGATGGCGGCGAAAGCCTCGGGCATCGATTTCCAGGAGCTGTGCTGGCGGATTCTCGAAACCAGTTTTGCACACAGCGAAGTTCACGACCACGTCAAAGGAGTGGCTCATGGCGCGTAAGCAGGCACGGCGCCGCAAGCAGAAGAAGGCGCGGAACTTCCGGATGCCGTCGATTCCGGTCGCGCGAATCGTGACACCGGCGGTGGCGGTACTGATCGTCGTCGCTACTTATCATATCAGTGGCAAGCTGCTCGACCGGCCCATCGATTCGATCGCGGTCAACGGGCCGTTCCAGCGGGTGACGCCGCTGCAGGTCGAGGAAGCGATCAGCGACGAACTCGACGCCGGCTTCTTCGGCGCCGACGTCGGCCGCATGCAGCAGAAGATCGAGGCGCTGACCTGGATCGACGGCGCCACGGTTGCACGCCGCTGGCCGAACCGCATCGCTATCGCCGTCAGCGAGCAGGTGCCCGCCGCCATCTGGGGCGAGAGCGGCCTGCTCAACGTGCGCGGCGAACTGTTCGTCACCGACGTCCGCCATATCCCGGCGGAGTTGCCGCGCCTGAGCGGCCCGAACGACCGCTCGGCCGACGTCGCCCGCCGCTACCTCGCCGTGCGGGACCAGCTGATCCCGCTGGGCCTCGATGTGCGGCGCGTCCATCTCGACGCCCGCGGCGCGTGGGACATGACGCTCACCAACGGGGTCGAGATCCGGCTCGGACGCCGCAACGTGGACGAGCGCACCGGCCTGTTTCTCGACGTGGTCGCCAACATCATCACCGGCCGGGCGGCGGACATCGATTACGTCGACATGCGCTACAGCAACGGTTTCACCATCGGCTGGAATGAAGGCGCCGAGACGCCGCTGAACGAGCCGCAGGACGAGGATCCGGCCATGCTGGCATCGAGGAGCGCGCCGTAGCCATGCAGAAGCGCGGTGACAAGAACCTGATCGTCGGTCTCGATATCGGCACCTCGAAAGTCGTTGCGATCGTCGGCGAAGTGACCGACGACGGCCAGATCGAGGTCATCGGCATCGGCTCGCATCCGTCACGCGGCCTGAAGAAGGGCGTCGTCGTGAACATCGAGTCGACCGTGCACTCGATCCAGCGCGCCGTCGAGGAAGCCGAATTGATGGCCGGCTGTGACATTCACTCCGTGTACACGGGCATTGCCGGCAGCCACGTGCGCAGTCTCAACTCGCACGGCATCGTGGCGATCCGCGACAAGGAGGTGTCGCCCGGAGACGTCGACCGGGTCATCGATGCGGCGCAGGCGGTCGCGATACCCGCGGACCAGAAGATACTGCACATCCTGCCGCAGGAATTCCTGATCGACAGCCAGGAGGGCATCCGCGAGCCGGTCGGCATGTCCGGCGTGCGGCTGGAAGCGAAAGTGCACATGGTGACCGGGGCCGAGAGCGCGGCGCAGAACATCGTGAAGTGCGTGCAGCGCTGCGGCCTCGAAGTGGACGACATCGTGCTCGAGCAACTGGCGTCGAGCTACTCGGTGCTGACCGATGACGAGAAGGAACTCGGCGCCTGCATCGTCGATATCGGCGGCGGTACGACGGACCTCGCCGTGTTTCTGGGCGGCGCGATCCAGCACACCGCGGTCATTCCGATTGCCGGCGACCAGGTCACCAACGACATCGCGGTGTCGATGCGTACGCCGACGCAGTACGCCGAGGAGATCAAGATCAAGTACGCCTGTGCCCTGTCGCAGCTCGCGAACCCCGACGAGACGATCGAGGTGCCGAGCGTTGGCGACCGGCCGCCGCGCAGGCTCGCAAGGCAGACGCTCGCCGAGATCGTCGAGCCGCGCTACGAGGAACTCTTCAGCCTGATCCGCGACGAGCTGCGGCGCAGTGGCTTCGAGGAACTGATCGCCGCGGGCATCGTGATCACCGGCGGCAGCGCGAAGATGGAGGGCGCCGTCGAACTCGCCGAGGAGGTATTTCACATGCCCGTGAGGCTCGGCTCGCCGCAGTACGTCGTGGGCCTGATGGACGTGGTGAGGAACCCGATCCATGCAACCGGCGTCGGTCTCCTGCTGTACGGCTACGAAAACATGTCGCGGCGGGGGCGCCGCAGCACGCCGATCAACAACAGTCTCGGCGAAGTGTGGGAACGCATGAAGGCCTGGTTCGGGAAACAGTTTTGATGAATGGGAGGTCCGGGAAAGCGCCGGGCCGATTTACGGGGTTCAGTGAGTACCCCCTGTTAAGGACGAAGAGCGGAGGAAGCTTGAATGTTTGAATTAATGGATGCACACAGCCAGAGCGCGGTCATCAAGGTGATCGGCGTCGGCGGAGGAGGCGGCAACGCCGTCTCGCACATGGTCGATTCCGGCATCGAGGGCGTCGATTTCATCTGCACGAACACCGACTCGCAGGCACTGAAGGGCTCGCGCGTCAGGACGTCGCTGCAGATCGGCTGCAATATCACCAAGGGACTCGGCGCCGGGGCCAACCCGGACGTCGGCCGCCAGGCGGCAATGGAAGACCGTGATCGTATCTACGAATGCATCGAGGGCGCCGACATGCTGTTCATTACCGCCGGCATGGGCGGTGGGACCGGTACCGGGGCCACGCCGATTGTCGCCCAGGTAGCCAAGGAACTCGGCATCCTGACGGTTGCCGTCGTCACCCGGCCGTTTCTGATGGAAGGCAAGAAACGCATGCTGATCGCCGACCAGGGAATCGCCGAACTCGGCAAGTACGTGGACTCGCTGATCACGATTCCCAACGAGAAGCTGCTGACGGTGCTCGGCGGGGAAACGACGCTGCTCGATGCGTTCCGTGCTGCGAACCAGGTGCTGCAGGGCGCGGTGCAGGGTATCGCGGAACTGATCACGCGGCCGGGTCTCATCAACGTCGACTTTGCCGACGTCCGCACCGTCATGGCCGAGATGGGCATGGCGATGATGGGTTCCGGTACCTCGTCCGGCGAAGGCCGCGCGCGCGAGGCGGCCGAGGCGGCGATTTCCAGTCCGCTGCTCGAGGACATCAACCTCGCCGGCGCCAACGGCATCCTCGTCAACGTCACGGCCGGCATGGACCTCTCGATCGGCGAGTTCCAGGAAGTCGGTGCGACGGTGAAGGAGTTCGCCTCGGATGATGCAACCGTGGTCATCGGTACGGTCATCGATCCCGACATGACGGACCAGATCCGCGTGACGGTGGTCGCAACGGGTCTCGGCCAGGCGGCAGCACACGCCGAAGCGCCGATGCGTATCGTGCGGCAGTCGGCCGGGAAGCCGAGCGAGCCGAATTACCTTGGCTTCGACAAGCCGACGGTGCAGAGAAAGCGCGCGGTTGGCGACGGCCTCGAGAGTACCGGGCTGCAGGAAGAATTGCTGGACATACCGGCATTCCTGCGGCGACAGGCCGACTGACGACGAGAAAGGCGCTTCGGACGTTACTCACTGGCGCCGAAGCGAGCGCGACGTCATGCACCTCCGCAATGCCGGCCCGGCGTGTCCGGGCCGGCCCCTTTCTCGACCGCCGCTGGCCGCAATTCCGGTTCGACCTTACTGTTGCTCCATAAGAGCTTGAAAATCTTGAAGAGATTCAAAGCTGGTGGTACGCTCATGCGCACTCCGCGTTGCCACATAGCTGTCACATTGGCTCCAATCATGTGGTTGGCTCGCAACAACCCGGACTAAATCACAGCAGATTCAAAAAGTGCCCATGTTGCGACAACGCACCCTCAAGACCGCCATACGTGCGACCGGCGTCGGCCTGCACAACGGCGAGAAGGTCTACATGACGCTGCGCCCCGCGGCGGAGAACTCGGGAATCACTTTCCACCGGGTCGACCTCGAGCAGCCGGCGCATATTCCGGCCGATCCGCGGCTGGTCGGCGAGACCATGCTCGGCACCACGCTGATCAAGGACGGCGTCAAGGTCGCGACCGTCGAGCACCTGATGTCGGCGCTGGCCGGTCTCGGTATCGACAACCTGAACGTGGACCTGTCGGCCGCCGAAGTGCCGATCATGGACGGCAGCGCCGGGCCGTTCGTCTTCCTGCTGCAATCGGCCGGCATCGAGGAACAGAACGCGCTGAAGAAATTCATCCGGATCAAGAAAAAGGTCCGGGTCGAGGATGGCGACAAGTGGGCGGAACTCGTGCCTTTCAACGGCTTCAAGGTGAACTTCGAGGTGTACTTCAATCACCCGGTATTCAACAAGATCAGCCAGCGCGCCAGCATCGATTTTTCATCGACGTCGTTCCTCAAGGAAGTCAGCCGCGCGCGGACCTTCTGCTTCCTGCGCGACGTCGAGGCACTGCGCGAGCGCAACCTGACACTCGGCGGCAGCATGGACAATGCCATCGTCCTCGACGACTATCGCATTCTCAACGAAGACGGGCTGCGCTACTCGAACGAGTTCGTCATTCACAAGATCCTCGACGCGATCGGTGACCTGTACCTCCTGAACCACAGCCTGATCGGCGAGTTCCGTGCCTACAAGTCTGGCCACGACCTGAACAACAAGCTGCTGCGCGCCCTGCTCGAGCAGGAGTCGGCCTGGGAAGAGGCTACGTTCGAGAATGGCCGCAAGGCGCCGATTTCCTACGCCACGCCGTCGTACGCCTGAAAAATCGACGGAAAACCCCTATTTACCGTCGGTAGTCGCCTTATATAGTAAACGGTGACCACCGCCATCGGTATTGGCGGCGAGCAGGGCACCGGCATCCCTGGTGCGGGCCCGAAGCAGGCGAGGATATGCGAGCCACCGATTTTCTCTGCGGTCTGTTGCTGTTACCGCTCTGCAGCTGCACCGTTGGGTCGATCATCGTCGGCGAGGCGGCGCTCGATTCGGACGCCGCGGCACCGCAGCCCTTCTATGACTATTCCCTGTATTTCAGGGCATTCGACAACCCCTGGGTCGGCAGGAGCCGCGACGAACTGATCACGGAGCTGGGCGCGCCTGATGCCATCTACGAGGCGCGCCACCAGTTTGCCGACTTTGACGCGGGTGTCCCGGCCGCCACCTACATTTACATCAACGGTACCGAGCGTTCCGGCGGCTGCATCGACGCCTACGTCGTCGACGAGCCGACCGCGACCGTGATCAAGTATTACTGCCGTTAGCAGCCTGTCGAGGCATCTTCGTCAAGGGTCGCGGGCGACGCGTACGGTGCAGCGCGATACGCCGGCCCCCCGGGACCTTGCGGCCTCGAGCAGCGCATCCGCCGAGAATCTCAGCCGCGACGCCCACGCCGAGGAGCGCGCCAGGACCACGAGTTCGCCATCGTCGCGGACATTGGCCGCCAGGATCGACGCGCCCTCCTCGGGCGACAGCACCTGCGTGAGCGCGGCCGCGAGTTCGCCCATGTCCTGCGCGCGCCGGACGATGCTCGCCAAGTCCCCGTCTTTGCTCGGATTTAGCAGGTTGTCGAGGCTTTTTGCGGTCATTCAACTGTGATCCCGGTCACATTTTCGGGACGTTCGGGGTGACCGGAATCACCCTTACAACACCCTTTTCTTGTATTGAAAACCGACATTATGCATAGTTTGCCAACGACAAGGGCAAACCCGTTGAAAAGCGGGGGCGCAAAACCACCGGTCTAAGGGATTCGATCCTAGGACAGCGGGGCTACCGAAGCGATGATTGACAGCAGGTCACACTACATTAGCGGGCGACTCAACGGCCGTACAGCCCGCGGAAACGTGGCTTGCGCCGATAACAAGAAAAAGTTGCACCGAGCGCATCCGAGGCGTACTCGATGAATGTTGTAATTTTCGGCAAAGGGCTGGGCAAGCCGCGTCAACTCAACTTGTCCGGTCCGCTGGCTGCGGCCGCCTTTCTGCTCATCGCCGCTATGGTCGCGGCGGCGGGTTTTGCGGGCGGACACTGGTATGCAGCCGCTACCGGCTCCGGCGTGAGCTCCAACGAGCTGTCGGACCTCGTCGCGGAACTGCAGCAGGCACGCGAGCACATCGATACGATTCGCCAGGAGAACGACGACACGCTCGACGCGATGGCATTCCGCATCGCACAGATGAACGCTCGCATCATCCGTCTCGACGCACTCGGGCGGCGCCTGACGGAGATGGCCAACCTCGAAGATGGCGAGTTCGATTTCGACGAGCCGCCGGCGATGGGTGGCCCCGAAGAGCCCATGGCGACGGGCTCGAACGTCGCAGTACCCGACGTCGTCGAAGCCATGCAGACCCTGGACCTGCAACTCAACAGCCGGGAAGCGCAGCTCGGTGTCCTCGAAAGCGTCATCGCCAACCAGAATCTGAAAGACCGCGTTTACCCGCAGGGCCGGCCGGTCAGTTCGGGGTGGATTTCGTCCTATTTCGGCAAGCGCACGGACCCGTTCACGGGCAAACCTGCGAATCACACCGGCATCGATTTCGCCGGCAAGGCGGGCGCCGAGGTCATCGCCGTGGCGGACGGCGTGGTGACCTGGTCCGCGAAGCGCCATGGCTACGGTCTCATGGTCGAGATCAACCACGGCAATGGCTACACGACGCGCTATGCGCACAACTCCGAGAACCTCGTTGCCGTTGGCGAGGAGGTCAGGAAAGGCCAGGTGGTCGCAAAGATGGGCAAGACCGGGCGAGCCACCGGCCCGAACCTGCATTTCGAGGTCCTGCAGGACGGCCGCCGCATGAATCCGGTCAATTTCATCCGCGCCACCTCGAACTAAGCGCGCACCACACCGCCCCCGGCTTACGCATGGCCTTGTATTTGGGGAATTTATCCTCAGATTGCGTTTCTAATTAGCGTTCCAAACGCTTAGAATACCGGCCTTTCCCAGCGTCGGCCCCGCAACCCGGGCGTACGGGCGCGTCACCCGATATTCCTGCAGGAGTACCAATTGGCCAATTTTTTGACCCGTGTCTTCGGCAGCCGTAATCAACGGCTGTTGCGGCAGTACGCCAAGGTCGTCAAGAAGATCAACGCATTGGAAGAGGGCGTGCAGGCGCTCGACAATGCGGCCCTGCGCGCCAGGACCGAGGAGCTCAAGGGCCGCGTGGCCGATGGCGAAACGCTGGCCGAGCTGCTGCCGGAGGCTTTCGCCGTGATGCGCGAGGCGGCGATGCGCACGCTCGGGATGCGGCCCTTCGATGTGCAGCTGATCGGCGGCATGGTGCTGCACGATGGCAACATCGCGGAAATGCGCACCGGTGAAGGCAAGACGCTGGTGGCGACGCTGCCGGCCTACCTGAACGCGCTGAGCGGCAAGGGCGTGCACGTCGTGACCGTCAACGAGTACCTGGCGCAGCGCGATGCGGACTGGATGCGTCCCGCTTACGAATTCGTCGGCCTCACCGTGGGGGTTGCCAGGTCCGGCCAGACTCACGAGGAGAAACAGGCCGCGTACGCCTGCGATATCACCTACGCGACCAACAATGAACTCGGCTTCGACTACCTGCGCGACAATCTCGCGTTTTCACTGACCGACAAGGTGCAGCGCGACCTGAATTTCGCGATCGTGGACGAGGTGGACTCGATCCTGATCGACGAGGCCCGCACGCCGCTCATCATTTCGGGGCCGGCGGAGGCCAGCACCGACCTGTATGCGCAGATCAACAAGCTGATCCCGAAGCTCAAGGAGCACGTCGAGCCCGACCAGGATGCCAACTACGACATCGTCGCGCGCAAGGTCATGCTCGTTGACGAGAAGGGCAAGCCCGTCACATCGGGCGGCGACGAAGTCATGACGATCGAGGAGGCCGTCGGTATCGCGGACGCCCGCAAGGCCGACGTCGTGCTCGTGAACGACGACGAGAAGGTGGCGAAGTGCAGGCTTGCGCCCCGCGGCGACTACACGACCGACCTCAAGGCGAAGCAGGCGCACCTGACCGAGGAAGGGCAGGACAAGGTCGAAGGGCTCATGGCCAAGTCCGGTATTCTCGGGGAAGGCGAGAGTCTCTACGACGCCGGCAACATCCGCCTGCTGCATCACCTGAATGCTGCGCTCCGCGCGCACGCGATCTACCAGCGCGATGTGGACTACATCGTCAAGGACGGCGAGATCGTGATCGTGGACGAGTTCACCGGCCGCACGATGTCGGGCCGGCGCTGGTCCGACGGCCTGCACCAGGCGATAGAAGCCAAGGAGGGCGTCGCGATCAAGCACGAGAACCAGACGATCGCGTCGATCACGTTCCAGAACTATTTCCGGCTGTACAACAATCTTTCCGGCATGACCGGCACCGCGGACACCGAGGCGTTCGAGTTCCAGCAGATCTACGGGCTCGAGGTGGTCGTGATTCCCACGCACAAACCGATGATCCGCGACGATGCACCCGATCTCGTCTACCTCACGGAGAGCGACAAGTTCGAAGCGATCATCGAGGACATCTCCGACTGCCGCGAACGCGGCCAGCCGGTGCTGGTCGGCACGACGTCGATCGAGACCTCGGAACACCTCTCGGCGATCCTCAAGAAGCGCAAGATCGACCACGAGGTCCTCAACGCGAAACAGCACGAGCGTGAGGCCCACATCGTGCAGCATGCGGGCCGCCCGGGCATGATCACGATTGCCACCAACATGGCGGGCCGCGGTACCGATATCGTGCTGGGCGGCAATCTCGACGCGGAAATCGCGGCCCTGGACGAGGGCGCCGACATCGATGCCGTGCGCGCCGACTGGCAGAAGCGCCACGACGCGGTGCTGGAAGCCGGCGGGCTGCACATCATCGGTACCGAGCGCCACGAGTCACGCCGTATCGACAACCAGCTGCGCGGCCGCTCGGGTCGCCAGGGCGACCCGGGGTCCAGTCGCTTCTACCTGTCGATGGAAGACACGCTGATGCGCATTTTCGGCGACCCGGAACGCACCAAGAACCTGCTGGCGCGTGCCGGCATGCGCGAGGGCGAAGCGATCGAGAGCAAGCTGCTGTCGCGCCAGATCGAGCGCGCACAGCGCAAGGTGGAAGCCCATAACTTCGACATCCGCAAGAACCTTCTCGAATACGACGACGTCGCGAACGACCAGCGCAAGGTGGTCTACCACCAGCGTACGGAGCTC
Organism: uncultured Gammaproteobacteria bacterium; assembly: GCA_963712755.1. GTDB lineage: Bacteria > Pseudomonadota > Gammaproteobacteria > Steroidobacterales > Woeseiaceae > UBA1847. The sequence goes on from CAVQIY010000010.1 coordinate 289,278, forward strand.
ATGGCCGCCGACGAGATCGAGGACTCCGTTGCGGCCATCCGCGACGAGGTCATTGCCGACGCGGTCGCGGTGCACATTCCGCCGGGCAGCCTCGAGGAACAGTGGGACGCGGACAGCCTGTCGAAGGCCCTGGAAGCCGACTTCGGGCTCGATGTCGACATCGCGCGCCTGGTAGCGGAGGACAAGTCGATCAACGACGACGGCATCCGCGATTATTGCATCGAAGCGGCCCGCAAGGCGTACGCCGAGCGCGAGCAGCGAATCGGCAGCCAGCTGATGCGCAACGTCGAGAAGCAGGTCATGTTGCGCCAGCTCGACTTTCACTGGAAAGAGCACCTCGCGGGCATGGACCACCTGCGCCAGGGTATCGGGCTGCGCTCCTACGCGCAGAAGAACCCCAAGCAGGAGTACAAGCGCGAGGCGTTCGAGATGTTCGGGGCGATGATGGAGCAGGTCAAGCACGACACGATCAGCATCCTGACCCGCATCCGCATCCAGGGCGAGGACGACCTGGCCGAGATGCAGCGCCAGCGCGAGCAGCAGCAGAAGCTGGATTTCCAGCACGCCCAGGCTTCCGCGCTCGGCGCACAGGCGCCGGCTCCGCCGGCCGCAGGGCAGGCGCGAGCGCAACCGGGCCAGCCCGTGCGCCAGGGTCTCCCCGGGCAGGGCGGCGACGGCGGCGCGGCCGTCGAGACATTCGTCAGGGACGGCCGCAAGGTCGGCCGCAACGAGCCGTGCCCCTGCGGTTCCGGCAAGAAATACAAGCGCTGTCACGGGCAACTCAGCTGAGTGCCGATGCGGCGTCTCCGAGTCGCGGCCGGTATCCTGCGTGACCCGCGCGGACGCGTGCTCATCACCGAGCGCGTGGGCGGGGGGCCGTTCCAGGGAATGTGGGAGTTTCCCGGCGGCAAGATCGGCGCTGGCGAAAGCGCGGAGCAGGCCCTCGCGAGGGAGCTACTGGAAGAACTCGGCGTCGAATTGGGTGCCGCCGAGCACTTCCTGCATCTCGAGCACGACTATCCCGACCGCTCGGTATCCATCCACTTTTTCCTGGTGAGCGCCTGGAACAGCGAGCCCGCCGGTCTGGAGGGCCAGGCGCTGCGCTGGGTGGCGCCGGCATCACTCGCGGACCACGACATACTGCCGGCCGACTTGCCGGTGATCGCGGCGCTTCAGCAGATGGCGAGCTGAAACGCGACGTCGTGGCCGGTCTGCACCGCGCGGCTCTCGATCGTCGACCACTCCAGGAAACGCACCGTGAAGCGGTGCTGGCTGCCGCTGATCTCCGGGTACAGTTCACTGCCGCTGCCGAGTATCACGCGCAGCAGCCGGCCGTGAGCGTCTTTCCTCATGCTGTGCTGATACATGCCGTTGATGGCGGTCTTGCCGATCGGCTCGGCGCTTTCGCGGATCAGCCACAGGATCTCGACGACAGCGTCGCACAACGGCCGGATCGCGCCGATCCAGCGATCGAGGTCCTGCTGGCGCCGTGCATAGGGCTGCCGCAGCCAGTGGTTGTACTCCGGCAGGTCGAACTCGCAGGTGCCGCCCGGTATCGAGTTGCGGTGTTGGATGGCTCGCAGGAACTCGCTTTCCTTCAGGGGCTGCAGGTACTGGGTGCCGATGGCCGACACCTCGTTGCGACTCTCGACGAGATTGCGTATGAGGCTCTCGAGACGCCTGTTGTCGACGCCCGGCTGGCTCTGGAAGCGCTGCAGCGCGCCGATGTGGTAATCGAGCTCCTTGTGGACCTCGCCACGAACGTCGCCGCGCAACAGGATCGCGAGGAGTTCGAGCAGCGAGCTGATGGTGGCACGCGTCGCCCAGCGCGAATCGGTCTCGGCGCTATACAGCATCTGGCGGTACAGGAACTCGATGCGCAGGAACGTGCGCATGCGCTCGCTCAGCGGCAGCTCGTAAAACGCCTGGCCGCGTGCGGTCCTGGGAGTGACGATTTCCGCGGGTTTCACCATTGCCGTATTCTGAAGGACACCCCGGCGACTGGCAAATGACGCCGATCGGCGACAGCCTCAGTCGCGAGCCGCGGCCGCGCGCAGGTAGCGCCGGTGCAGGGCGAGAACCTGGTCCCGGGTCGCGTCGAGATCGCCGTCGTTGGCGATGACGTCGTCCGCAATCGCCAGGCGCTCCTCGCGGCTCGACTGGGCCGCGAGAATGCGGCGAGCCCGGTCCTCCGATTCAGCGTCGCGGGCGAGCAGCCGCGCAACCTGGGTCTCCTCGTCGCAATCGACGACCAGCACACGATCGACGAATGCCCGCAACGACGAGCCGACGAGCAGCGGTACGACGATGACCTGGTAAGCGCCGCCGGCCGCGTCCGCCTGGGCCCGCGTCGCCTCGCCGATCCTCGGGTGCAGGATCGCCTCGAGCCGGCGGCGGGCCGCGTCGTCGCCGAACACGATGGCGCGCATCGCCGCCCGGTCCAGCGTGCCGTCGGTGGCGATGACGCCGTCACCGAAGGCGTCGTGAATCTCTTCCAGCGCGGGCTCGCCCGGGCGGACCACCTCGCGGGCGATGACGTCGGTATCGATCACGGGTACGCCGAGATCGGCGAACAGCTCGGCGACCGTGGATTTGCCGCTCGCGATGCCGCCGGTCAGGCCGATGCGAAGTGGCTTGTCGCGGTGCGCGTTCACCTAGTGTACCCCGCCGTTAATCTTGTAACGTTCAGCGAGTCGCAAAGCGCTTAGCCGCAAGGCATGGCTCGAAGGCAATGGCAGTGTCCTTGTCAAGAGCCATAACGCCGCGGATGAGCGCTTTGCGGCTCGCCCTCCGGGAGCGCGCCTGTGCCGACATTGCTGCGTTGCAATCCTTGTAAAGGGCTCGCCATTCACGGCGGATCGCGCCTTGCACTGTCGGCACAGGCGCACTCTGAATGTCACAAGATTAACGGCGGGGTACACTAGAACGGCAGGTTGAAGAAGGCCTTGATGGCGTCGCCCTGGAGCATCGTGATCCAGCCGGCGCCCGCGAGGAATGGGCCGAAGGGCATCGGCACCTGGTGGTCGCGGCCGCGGAACACGATCAGGGCGATGCCGAGCGTCGCGCCGACGACCGCGGACATGATGATGATCGTGAACAGGTACTGGTACCCGAGCCAGGCGCCGAGCGCGCCGAGCAGCTTGAAGTCGCCGTAGCCCATACCTTCCTTGCCGGTCACGAGCTTGAACAGCCAGTAGAAGGACCACAGGCTGAGATAGCCCGCGATGGCGCCGATGATGGCGTCGGACGGCGCGATGAACAGCACGTCGGCGCCGGCTTGCGGGTGCCAGAGGCTCATGCCGAGACCGATCCAAAGGAGCGGCAGCACGATGCTGTCGGGGATCAGGCAGCGGTCGAAGTCGATCATCGTGATCGGCACGAGAAATAGCGTCAGCACGATCGCCATCAGGCCCTGCCAGCTGGCGCCGAAGCGCCAGGCGACCACCGCGACCAGCAGCGCGGTGATGAATTCGACGATCGGGTAGCGCGCCGAGATCCCGGCCTTGCACGCGGCGCAGCGGCCGCCGAGCATCAGGTAGCTGAGCACCGGGATGTTCTGCCACGCCGTGATCTGCGCGCCGCAGGACGGGCAGCGCGAGCGCGGCACCACGAGATTGAAACGGCCCTCCGGCAGTTCCGGCGCCGGCGTCTCGGCGAGTTCCGCGCACTGCCCCCGCCACTCGCGCTCCATCATGATGGGCAGGCGGTAGATGACGACGTTGAGGAAACTGCCGATCAGCAGCGCGAACGCGAACGCGATGGCGATGAAGATCGCGGGAGCCTCGGCGAGCAGTTCGAGCATTCACTGTCTCCGTTCGGATTACCGGTGCTGTGAAACGAAAACGGCGCCCGGAGTGTCCTCCGAACGCCGCTTCATTGCAAACCGACCAGCGATCGTCAGATAACCGAACCCATCTTGAAGATAGGCAGGTACATCGCGACCACGAGACCGCCGACGAGCACGCCGAGGATCGCCATGATCAGCGGCTCGAGCAGGCTCGACAGGTTGTCCACCGCGTTGTCGACGTCCTCTTCGTAGAAATCCGCGACCTTCGCCGACATCTCGTCGAGCGAACCCGACTCCTCGCCGACCGCGATCATCTGGATGACCATGTTCGGGAACAGGTCGGTGTTTTCCATCGCCTGCTGCAGGCGCTGGCCGGTCGCGACCTCGTCGCGCATCTTCAGCACGCCCTGCTCGTAGACGATGTTGCCCGTGGCGCCCGCGACCGATTCCAGCGCCTCGACCAGCGGCACGCCGGCGGCGAACATCGTGGAGAGCGTGCGGGCGTAGCGCGCGACCGCGGCCTTCTGCAGGATCGGACCGATGATCGGTGCCTTGAGCGCCATCCGGTCGAGGAAATGCCGCATGGCGCGGGAGCGCTTCTTGAAATAGAAGAACGTGCCGATGCCGGCACCGATGATCATGGCCAGGAACAGTCCGTTCGTCCTGACGAAAACCGACAGGTCGATGACCATGCGTGTAAACGTGGGCAGGTCGGCGCCGAAACCCTTGAAGAGGTCTTCGAACGCGGGGATCACGAAGATCAGCAGGATCGTCGTGACGATAAACGCCACGACGATAACGGCCGCCGGGTAGGTCAGCGCCTTCTTGATCTTTTTCTTGATCGCCTCGGTTTTTTCCTTGTACGTCGCGATCTTGTCGAGCAGGGTCTCGAGCGCACCGGCCTGCTCGCCCGCCTCGACGAGGTTGACGAACAGGTCGTCGAAGTACAGAGGCTGCTTGGCAAGCGCTTCAGCGAGCGCGCTGCCGCCCTCGACGTCCGCCTTGATGCCGAGGATCAGCTTCTGCATTGCGGCGTTCTCGTGGCCGTTGCCGACGATCTCGAACGCCTGCACCAGCGGTATGCCGGCGGCGAGCATGGTCGCGAGCTGGCGGCTGAAGATGGCGATGTCGGCCGTGGTGATCTTGGAAGCACCGGAGAACGCTTTCGCCCGTTGCTTGCGAATGCGTGTGGGGACGACGCCCTGGCGGCGGAGATCGGCGCGCACCGCCTGCTCGGTCGTGGCCATGCTCTTGCCCTTGACCTTTTTGCCCTTGCGGTCCGTGCCTTCCCAGAGAAAAGGGATGCTTGTTGCTGCTGTCTCGGCCATCGTTCTCGTCCGTCAGGTGAGATACAAACTCATTCGATTGTAACCCTGTTGATTTCCACCAGGCTGGTAACGCCGTCCTTGACTTTGTTCAAACCAGCCCGCCTCAAGTCGATAACCCCCTCTTTGGTGGCCTGGTCCGCGATCTGCATCGCGTTACCGCCTTCCATTATTATTCGGCCCATGGCTTCCGACACTTCCATCACCTGGAAGATACCCAGGCGGCCCTTGTAGCCCTCGTTGCATTGCTTGCAGCCTTTCGCCGCGAATACGGTGATGCCCTTCTCGATCTCGGCGTCGGTGAAGCCCTCTTTCTTGAGCGCTTCCTTCGGCACGTCCTGCGCTTCCTTGCAGTTGTCGCAAAGGCGCCGCGCAAGCCGCTGGGCGATGATCAGGCTCACCGAGGTGGCAATGGCGTAGGGCTTCACGCCCATGTCGACGAGGCGCGTCAGCGTACGCGGTGCGTCGTTCGTGTGCAGTGTCGACAGCACGAGGTGGCCCGTCTGCGCTGCCTTGATCGCGATCTCGGCCGTCTCGAGGTCGCGGATCTCACCGACCATGATCACGTCGGGATCCTGGCGCAGGAACGCCTTCAGCGACGAGGCGAATGTCAGCCCGACTTTCGGGTTGACGTTGACCTGGTTGACGCCCGGCAGGTTGATTTCCGCCGGGATCCTCGGCGGTGGAGATGTTGCGGTCGATGGTGTTGAGGATATTCAGGCCCGTGTACAGCGACACCGTCTTACCGGAGCCGGTCGGCCCGGTCACCAGGATCATGCCGTAGGGCTTGTTGAGGTGCTTGAGGTACAGCTGCTTCTGCTTTTCCTCGTAGCCCAGCGCATCGATACCCAGCTTGGCGCTCGACGGGTCCAGGATACGCAGCACGATTTTCTCGCCGAACAACGTCGGGCAGGTATTGACGCGGAAGTCGATGGCACGGTTCTTGGAGAGCCGCATCTTGATGCGGCCGTCCTGCGGCACGCGGCGCTCCGCGATGTCCATCCGCGACATGACCTTGAGCCGCGCACAGACCTTGTTCGCGAGTACCACGGGGGGCTGGGCCACCTCCGAGAGCACGCCGTCGAGACGGGTCCTTACGCGAAAGAACTTCTCGTAGGGCTCGAAGTGGATGTCCGAGGCGCCGCGCTTGATCGCGTCGATCATGATCTTGTTCACGAAGCGCACGACCGGGGCGTCTTCGACGTCATCCTTGTGGATGTCCTCGACGTTTTGCTCTTCCCCGCTGACGTCCAGGTTTTCGAGGTCGAAGTCGTCGTCGGCAAGGTCGGACATGGTCGTGTCGACCGCCTCGATCGCCTTGGTAATGCGTTCCTCGAGCTTGTCCTGCTCGACCACGACCGGGTCGATCCGCAGGCTGGTCTGGAAGCGGATATCGTCGATCGCCTGCAGGTTGGTCGGGTCGGAGATGCCGAGGAACAGGCGCTGGCCGCGTTTCACCAGGGGCAGGACGCGGTGCTTGTTGATCATCTTCTGGTCGACGGCCCGGATGCAGTCGATGTCCAGTTCGATGGCGTCCAGGTCCAGCAGCGGTACGCCGAATTCGTGCGACGCGGCGACAGCGATGGCGCGGGCGTTGGCGATGTTCTCGTTGACGAGATAGGCGACCAGCGGCACCTTCTCTGTCCTGGCGGCTTCGCTGGCTTCGGTGAGCTTCGCCTCGGAGACGATACCGTCCTGTACGAGCCGCCGCGGCAATCCTGCCAGTTGGGTCTGTGAAGCCGTTGCTGCCATTACTGTCCGCTTAGTCCGTCAATTGTCCCTGAACGTCACAGTCTCACTGATCCAAGTGCCCGGATCAACTGCATTTTGTGCGCCTCATCACACAAACGAAATTTCATTAAGTCAAACCTCGAAATTGTGCCGATTCGACGTATCTGCATGCCCAGGACCCGGGTGTCGCCACCTAGCGACAGGCGCTCGGGAGGTATCGCGGCTCGACGGTCGGAGCGAGGTGCGGAGCGCCGCCTTGCAGCACGACCCCGGCGGGCTGTGCCGCGTTACCGCAGCGCCAGATGACCGTGTTGCCGTTGGTCTCGTAAGGCGTTATCGACAACGTCTGGCCGAAGATCGCCTGGTGTGCCCTGGGGCCACTGAACGTGATGTCCAGCCGGCCGTTCGTTATCGCGACCGCGCTGACGTAATTCCCGCTCGTGTCCGCGGCATTTGGGCTCATTCCGGCCGCCGTGCGGTCGGCGGGCGCGGTGCCGGAGCTGTTATAGCTATCGACGATCGGCGCCTTTGCGCCCGCGGCCATGTTCAGGCCTTCGGTTATTTGCGCGCGGACCGTGTAGGTCTGGTAGGCAGAAATTGCCAGGGAAGCCAGAATGCCGATGATTGCAACGACAATCATCAATTCGATCAGCGTGAAACCGCGATTCTGCCTGCGCACGGGGTTGAGATTAGTTCCAGACATATGCGACGTTCGGCCTTTCCACCAGTCATTAGTTTATAGGCGCTGCTGCGGTAATGCACAGAACGCCGTCACGAAATAGTGGCTTGCCGAAGCGAGGCGCAAAAGAAAAACCCCGGCAGAGCCGGGGTTCTTCTGAAGCAATTGCTTCAACTCTGTCTTAACGGCAGGCCGAGGGAACGTGCTTCGGCAGCATGCCCGCGCCGGTTGCGCAGGTCCAGTCAACCGAACCGGCGTTCGCGCCCGGCGTCAGCGTGATCTGGTCGCCGGCGATCTGCGTGTTTGCCGTATTGCCATACGTTACCGTGATCGCACCACCGGCGCCCACTGCAACCGACGTGACGTAGTTGCCGGTGATGTTAGCGGCGGTCTCAACGCCGGCTTCCGCATTGGTGATCGGGAAGTTGCCGGTGTCCATGAAGTACTCGGCAACCGCCGCCTTGGCGCCAGCCGACAGGTTCAGGCCTTCAGAAACCTGCGCGCGAATCGTGTAGTCCTGGTATGCCGGGATAGCGATTGCGGCCAGGATGCCAATGATCGCAACGACGATCATCAGTTCGATAAGTGTAAAACCTTGCTGCTTCTTCATTTCTCAATCTCCATGAATGTTGAGAGGTGTTTCCATACGGCGACATCGCCTGTAACCCGATATAAGCAAGCAGCGTGCCAGAATTGATGTATGGATAATAACTTGTTGTTTTTAAAGAAAAACGTGCTAATAATGAGTGCACCCTGGCCGCGCCGAGGGGCGTCCGGAGTGAGCCCAAAGTGTCACGAATGTCAAAACCTGACAATTTTTGTCACGCCGATTCGCCGGGTGCCGACAGTTATCAACGGCTGCGATCCAGCAGCACTGAGGTTGTCTGCCTGCCGCAGTTGCCCGGCGACTCTATCGCGGCGGCTATGCACCGGGATCCTTTCAAAGAGAACGCCGGACGTGAACGTGTTCGCCCGCGGAACAGAACGTAGTGCGGTGGTAGCGCTTTCCCGCGCGATAATACCGATGATGGTTCTGTCGACCCTTCTATTGCCAAATCCCGGTGCATCGGCATAGTTACGAGGAATATCCGGACGCATTGGAATGGTGCCATGCGAGAACTGGATTCGGACTCGGGCATCTGACCCTGGAAGGCGTTGAATTTTGAAGCGCAGGCTCATCACAAGCTACGCGGCGCAGGCATACATCGGACTGATCGGCATCCTGCTGATGCCGGTCTATATGCGTTATATGGGCGTCGAGGCTGTCGGCCTGATCGGTTTCTTCCTCATGATGCAGGCGTGGCTTCAGCTGCTCGATGTCGGGCTAACCCAGACACTCTCCCGCGACATGTCTCTATTCCAGGCTGGATCGATGTCTGATGTGGATGTCTGGCGCCGTCTCACGACCTTGGAATGGTTGCTCGGGACGATATCAATTGCAGCCGTCCTGGTCATCATGGCTTCGAGGGGCTGGATCGTCACTGACTGGCTGTCTGTCGGTAACCTGTCTCGCGAAGAAGTGGCGGTTTCTCTTGCGGCGATGGCTGTCGCTGCGGCATTTCGCTTCGTGCTGGGTATCCATCGAGCATCGCTCACGGGCCTGGGGCGCCAGGTCTGGGTTAATGGTGCTGCAACCGTCTTTGCAACCGCGAAGTTTGTTGGGGTATTGCCGTTACTCGTCTACTGGTCGGCTGCGCCAGGCGTTTTCTTTGCCTATCAGGCGGTAATTGGTGGCCTGGAGTTATTCGTATTCGCCTGGATGCTGCATCATGTCTTGCCACCCAACCCTTCCGGCATCCTTCCGTCCGGCGGCGCCCTGAGGCAGATGCTGCCGATGGCGGGGGCAATGGCATTCTCGGCCTTGGTATGGTCTGTTGTCACCCAGGCAGACAAGCTGGTGCTTTCGAAACTGCTGTCACTCGAGGAATACGGGTACTTCACGCTCGGCGCGCTGGTTGCAAGTGGAGTGCTGATGCTGATCCCGCCGCTCAACCAGGTATTGCAGCCGCGAATGACGATGCTGCTTTCGGCACTGCGGCACGATGATCTGCGCAACCTCTATCAACAGGCCACCCAGTTCGTTGTCGTAGTCTTCTTTGCGGTGGGTGGCGTTATGGCATTCTTCGCGGAGCCGTTGCTACTCGCGTGGACCGGTGACCCGGGTGCGTCCAGCGCGGCAGCTCCGGTTCTCTTCTGGTATGGGCTGGCAAATGCAACCATTGGTCTGCTGCTGTTGCCATTTCTGCTACAGTTCGCCCATGGCAGACTGCGACTGCACGTAATTGGAAACGTCTTGATGGTATCGCTGCTACTGCCTCTGATGATAATCGGGGCAGTGAAATCTGGCGGTGCAGGTACCGGCGCCGCCCTCTTCGCTGCGAACCTCCTGTTCGTCATGTTCTGGGTTCCGCAGGTGCACAAGCGTTTCCTGCCGGAGTTGATCTGGAGATGGCCGCTGCTTGACGTTGCAGTAATCGCCGTACCCGTCGTTGTTGCTCAGGTCGTGGCACGCCAGTTGCTGCCGGATATCGAAAGTCGCCTCGCGATGACGGCTTTGCTCGGCTTGGTATTTCTTGCTTCATTGATCATAGGGCTGCTGTCCGGCAGTCGCACACGTGCGCTGGTCATGGGTCTCGGCGGAACCCGGTCGTGAGTTCTCCACTTGTCTCAGTTTGTATCGTGACGTTCGATCATGAAAGATACATCCGCGAGTGCGTGTTGAGCGTGATTCAACAGGCAGAAGACGTCGACATCGAGATACTGGTCGGTGACGACCAGTCAAGTGACGGTACCCAGGCAATCATGGAATCTCTGGCAGACGAGTTTCCTGATCTCGTTCGATACCGCCGCAACCCCGTGCGATTAGGGCCTGCCGAAAACTACCAGTCGCTGATAAAGGAGTCACGCGGCTCTTTTATTGCTCACCTCGATGGCGACGATTTGTGGGTTCCTGGCAAACTGGCGGCCCAGGTCAAGTATCTAGAACGGCATATCGATTGCCCGGCGGTATATACCAATGCTATTGCCATCAATGAAGATGGCGCGCGTGTGGGGCTCTTCAACAACCCGCAACCGGAAAGAATTGGCATCGATCCTCTCATCGCTCGCGGCAACTTTCTCTGCCATAGCTCTATTCTCTACCGGGCAAAGATCAAAGGCGAGATATTGGCGTTTTCCCCACCATTTATCGACTATCGCATCCATATCAACTGCGCGCGTCACGGGGAGCTTGCGTACATCAACAAGGCGCTGGTCAGGTACCGCGTCAATTCCCTCGGGTCTGTACTAATCCACCAAAATGAAAATATTCGGCAGCTTTACTGGGAAGCGTTCGAAGACATCCCACCTGGCATCGTATGTGAGAAAGCACTCGCATCGGGTGTCGCCGAATTCGGCAGAAGCGTATTTTATGCTTCATTGAAAAAGAAGGACCTTTCGTTTTTGATAGCGTGGCTTCCCAAGGTAATCAGGGGTTCGCCGGTAGGTCGGGTCCGCACGCTCCTTTTGATGGTCATGGCAATCATCAGGACCGGGACGGTCGAGTCATACCATGCCCTGTTATCGTTCTTCGGAAATCGTCGGTCGAAGATAATCTATCGACGCTGACGCTGATTCTCGGACCGCGAATGAATGTCATGAAAATCGCATATGCCATAGCCGGGAGAATGCCCTTAATGGCGAAGCATTGCTGCAACCTATGCGAGCACCGTGTATGGAGATTCTTGCCGTATGGTGGTGGCTCGAAGTCCGCGCCGCCGCTCATGTCGGCAATCAGAATGACGGGCAGCGATCTGGACAATTTCGAGTGCCCGTGGTGCGGCGCCACAGATCGTGAGCGTCATCTTTCGATGTACATGGAAGCGTGCGGGCTGCTCGAAACGATTACCGGGAAGGATATTCTGCATTTTGCGCCAGAGCCACGGATCGAGAAGTTGCTGGCCGATCGGGAGCCCGGTCGGCACGTGAAGGCTGATCTGTATCCGTCGAAACCGGATGTCCAGCGCATCGACATGATGCAGATTCCTTATCCCGACCAGTCGTTCGACCTCGTTATCGCAAACCACGTCCTCGAACACGTGGGCAGCTACCTGCGTTCACTACAGGAGGTGCGTCGAGTTCTCAGGGTAGGTGGACTGGCAATTTTGCAAACCCCTTACAGTGCAAAACTGGAAGAAACGTGGTCTGACAACGGCATCGATGATGAGGTATCGAGATTACATGCTTTCGGTCAGGAAGATCACGTGAGGCTGTTTGGAAAAGATGTCTTTACGCGGATCGCGGAAGCCGGCTTGACTCCGAGGGTCGGTAGTCACGACGATCTATTGCCCCATGTAGATGCATCCAGGTTCGGTGTAAATCCTGCGGAACCGTTTTTCCTGTATGAGCGAACCGACTAGTGTGCCTCGAGCGGTTTCAATGTCAGATTGACGCATCAACGAAAGCTACAGCCTTAAACACCAGGATACTTTTCTTAAATGACTGATACGATATATGTTACCCAGCCCTTTCTTCCGCCGCTCGAAGAGTTGCAGCCCTATCTCGAGAAGATCTGGGCGAACCGGCAGCTGACCAATTGCGGGCCCTTGCACGAGGAGTTCGAAGAAGCCCTGGGCAACCATCTGGGTGTCGATCACGTGTCATTGTTTGCGAATGGCACGTTGGCGCTTCTCGCTGCGTTGCAGGCGGCCGAACTGTCGGGAGAAGTCATAACTACGCCGTACAGCTTCGTGGCCACTGCTCATGCGCTGCTATGGAGCAGGGTCAGGCCTGTCTTCGTGGATATTCAGGCAGATTCGCTGAATCTCGATCCTGGCAAACTCGAAGCGGCGATTACTGCGGAGACCACGGCGATTCTGCCAGTTCATGTCTACGGCCGGCCATGTGATACCGACAGAATTCAGGCTGTTGCAGATCGTTATCAACTAAAGGTCATATACGATGCCGCGCACGCTTTTGGTGTAATGGACGAAGGCGGCAGCATTCTGCGCCATGGTGATTTGTCCATTCTGAGCTTTCATGCGACGAAGGTGTTTACTACGTTCGAGGGCGGTGCGGTTATTAGCAAGGACGCAGCACTGAAACGGCGCGTAGACAATTTCAGGAATTTCGGCATCACGGATGAGGTGACGGTAGTCGCACCGGGAATCAATGCCAAAATGAATGAGTTCCAGGCGGCGGTGGGGCTTTTGCAACTGAAATATGTCGATCAGGCGATTGATCAAAGACGAAAGATCGATGAAACGTACCGGGCGCGCCTATCACGTGTAAAGGGAATTACGTGTCTCCCAGTGTCGCCTGCAAAACGGCACAACTACTCGTACTTCCCAGTCTTGGTGGAATCCGATTACGACTTGACCCGGGATGGACTTTACGAGTGGCTAAGACGGCACGACATTGTGGCGCGGCGCTACTTCTATCCATTGATCAGCGAGTTTCCAATGTACCGGGCGGCAAAAGGCAGATGCTACTCCGATCTTTCCTGTGCCGCGGCGACGGCGGAAAAGGTTCTTTGTCTTCCGATATACCCGAATATGGCGACAGAGCAGCTGGAAAAGATCGTCGACTTGGTTGAATGCCCAAAGACGATCTAGCTTTCTGATTGACGAATGCGATGCCTGACCAGCAGTTGCCGACAGCGTCGTCGTACTAACTTCGATCAACAATCAAAGCTTCCACCGCATCTAGAGCGAATACGGGAATTCCACAGTGATAACTCACCTTTTTCCTCTCAGAAAATGAATCATCAATGAATATCGAGTTGGGCTCGGAGATATATTGATATTTCTCGTCATCATCACCGATCACAATTATGCGAGCAAACAATTGCGGGCTTATTGAATAGGATGCCAGTGTGTCGTAAATATCGTAGCGATGTCGAGAAATGAGAATTACTTGTTTGTCGAGATTCAAACACTGATATAAAAATCGCACGACGTTGACGTTGACGGCGTCATTGACCACCAAAGTGTCATCAAAATCCAGATAGATATATTTGTAGTCGAGATTCAGCGAATATCTGGATGTCAGCGCACGATCAATATCCAATGCGAGTGGTTGATACAAGACTTCAACGTTAGACACCATTCGGTCGAATAGAGACAATTCAACGAAGTTGACGCCACATGCGCGATACATTGCCATGGTGCCGGCAACCCTTGGCGAGACCTCCATCAATACGAGTCCACCGTTATCACGCTCTTTAAGCTGGAAAAACCATACTCCCCTGAAAGAGAGTCTTGCGTTCAAAAGCGCAGCAAACCGCTGAAATCGTTCATCTGCAACAGGTGATGAATGTACACTGATTCCGTTACTGATACGCGAACGAACTCGACCGGCACTAAAAAGAAGCGACCCATGCTTATCAGTGAAGCAATCTACTGTGTACTCTTTACCGGGAAGATACTCCATAATTAGAAGTGAGTCGTCCCGGCTAACATGATAAGCAACGTCCCGTTCTGAAAAGGCTATTGAGGTTCCCTTGGCGCCTTGTCCAACATCAGGTTTCAGGAAAACAGGGTATGAATGCACATCGTCTGAAGAGTGATAGAGATAGGGCACCGGGATAAGGTCGCGCAATGCATCGTACGTTTGCTTTTTAGACCGACAAAGGCGACAGGTATCAACAGCCGAAGTCACTATTTCAGCATCGATATTGTCGTCATGCTCTGCCAACGTCAACATGGCCGAATCGTGTGCAGGCACAATAAAGTCAATTTTGAATTTTTCGACTATAGCGCGAATTGCCGGAACAAAGTCATCGCTATCTGCAAAGGGGATATTAGGAATGTAATCTTCGTACACATACTTTCCATGATCATCAACGCTACTTGCTCCAAAAGTTCGGAAATACTTGGAGCCGCTCAGTGCTCGGTGAATTTCCAGCCCAACTTCTGAGCCGCATGGAAATACCAATACATTCTTCAAAATGCTAGCCCAAGTCAGCCACGATCATGATAGCGCCAGCGATCTCTGGAAATCTGTCGCCAATCTTCCATAGACCTTTTAGTTGCTGTTCTCCAATAATACTGTGTTTGATCATCTCGATATTCTGAAAATCCGCGAACAGCTTGAAAGAGAGTCCGTGCCTGCCAACAATCCGAAAGCCAGAGTCTATGAGCTCCGTCTCCAGTCGATTCCAATCATATACACGGTAATGACCGTGATTCCTGTCGTTCTCGGTTAAGTGGTATACATCGTCCAGCAAGCCCATTTCGACAGCAAGCTGCCGGGAAAGCGCTTGGGCGTTTGGTACCGAAATCACAAATACGCCATTATTACTCACGAAGCTCTTTAGTCTCTTCAGCAAGGGAACTGGCTGCTCGATATGCTCGAGGATATGGTGCATCACCACACAGTCGAACTTCTCATCGAATGCCAGTGACTCGAAATAGGACTCAATGAAAACGACATTATTTGCTGAAGAGACCCTCTGCTTTGCGATCTTAATAAACTCACTCGATCCATCTACTGCGGTTACGCGTTTTGCAATTCTTGAGAGCATGTCGGTCATTTGCCCGGATGCAGCCCCCAGTTCGAGAACAGAGGAAGTGCTCAAATCAATATAAGAATCGAGCTTCTCGATAAATTCCCTGCGCTTGAACTGTTCATACTCATTATCAATATTATAGGTATCGACCAATTCATTCAGCCTATAAGGTTCGTCAATATTGCTCATAACTCTTGTTTCCCGTCCGAATTAATCATTCTTTGTCTCACTGGTATGTAAAAATTTCAGCCCTGTCGCTCTAACTGACAATCCACAGTACGGACTAGAAAATGGTGTCTTTCTGATTGACCTTCGTGGCGCATCGGTAATCTCCGTCAGAGTACCTTTGTTCTCGGCAAACCGGCCGAGAACAATAGACGCAGTTTCTGTGGAACGAGCGTGAACGGTGCAAAGAACTCGAGGCGCGGAGTTACGCGCGCTGCGATCGCCGAAGCCCGGGTGGGACGTAACATCTTCAGCATCGAAAACGCGTCGCGCTGGGACCGTATGTAAATGTCCCAAATCAACGACGGCTTGCGGTTCGCTACAGACAACACCAATGCTTCGGCGATCAATACAACCAGATTTGCGGCCGTTGTCAGCGGGACGAGCCATAGCGGATAGAACAACCATTGTACGAGCAACCTGTTGCGCTCGCTGAAGTACCGGCGTCGCACGCTGATCGTCAACCGGCTTGCCTCCGACTTCCCGCCGCCCAGCGAGTGCCCGATCATGTGCAGGAATCCCGACTTCTCGGGTACGTAGATCCTGTAACCCAGCAGCCGAGCGTAGCAACACAAATAAACGTCCTCGGCATTGGTTTCGAACCACTCGGGGAAACCGCCAATGCGGTTCCAAAGTTCCGTCGGAACCCACATACAGGCGCCGATGACCATCGCAACGTCCTTCTTCGAAGGCTTTCTCAGTGGAACGGCGCTGCAGAAGAAGTCGAGTTTCAGTCCATAGTCCACGAGTTCCCTGGTGGCGAAGTCGTATTGCGGCAATCCGAGCACGGCTTTGTTGGCGTGCCTTTGGGATTCCTCGAACAGCGACGCGAGCGCGTCCGGGAAGAGCTGCGCATCGTTGTTCAGCAGCAATATGAACTCGCCCCGGGCCGCGGCCGCCATCCGGTTGTTGCTGATGCAAAAACCGACGTTCTGAGTGGCCTTGATCAGTCTCACCGATTCATATCTCCCAAGAACCTCGAGCGAACTGTCCGTCGAGGCATCGTCATGGACGAGAATCTCGAATGGCGGCGCATTCTGCTGTGCGAGGACGGACTCGATACAGTCGGCAATGATCCCTTCACCGTTGTAATTGGCGATGCAGACGGAAACGATCGGACGGCTGCCTTCGGGCATCATTGCGACTGGACGAACCACTCCCAGGTCTTTGCGAGTCCTTTCTCGAGTCCGGTGGTCGCCTGCCACCCGAGTTCATGTGTCGCTGCCGAACCATCTATCTCGAGCCCGCGCAGATCAACTCCGCGTTCGGGCACATACTCGAGCGCCAGTCGGCGACCGCTGACCCTCTCGATGAGCGAGCAAAGGTCGTTGACCGAGCACAGTCTCTGCGATGCAAGATTGAAGGTGCTGACGCCATGCCATTGGCGGTTCGTCAACGCAACAAAAAAGTCCGCAAAATCGTCGGCATACAGGTAGTCGCGCGTTGCCTCGCCGTTGCCCCATATCTTGAACGTAGTCCCGTCGCTGACAGCACGCATCAAAGTGGGAACGATGGCAAACTGGCGCTTCGCCCGCTGGCCAGGCCCATAAACGTTGCTGGGTCGTACAATTACGATCGGGTTCGAGGTCTGCGCGCTGAAAGCGCGCAGGAACATCTCGGCGGCCAGTTTGCCCGCCCCGTAATAGGACTTGGGGTTGAGCGGTGAGGATTCGACGGCACGTGTCACGTTCCGTTCATCGTATACGGCACCGGCGCTGGAGATGAAAACGAACTGGCAGCCGGAAAGCGAATGCAATTGTTCGAGCAGTCGGAAAGTAGGCAACAGGTTATTGACGGCTTCGACCGTCGGCTGGCCTTTCGACGACCCCGGCGTTGTATCCCAGGCGAAATGCAGAAGGAAATCTGCATCCCTGGCGTACTCGGCAATTACCTGGGCGTCATCGAGTGTCGCTTGCACGTAATCGAAGTCCGGATTCGGATTCACGATATCGGCATCGCGAACGAGGCAGGCAACCCGATGGCCCTCCCGAGCCAGCCGCCTCGTTACGAGGTTGCCGAGAAACCCGGTTGCTCCGAGCGCCAGAATCTTCACGTTTCAGTGTCCCTCGAAAGGGTGTCGTAAAGGGCATCATAACGTGCGGCGCAATCGTCCCATGTGCCGTAGGTCGACTTTATTGCCTGTCGTGCGGCGGCACCGAGGGAGGCGCACGTATCGGGATCGGATAGCACACGCAAGGCGGCCTCAAATTCCTCCTCGGAACCGACGAGCAGTCCCCCGCGTGCTGAATCCAGGAGATCAGCGTGGGCAGGGATGTTCGAGGCTATTACCGGCACACCCGCGGCCATTGCCTCGAGCAGGGCTTGCGGCCGACCTTCGTCATGTTGGCTGAGCGTCACCATTGCTGTCGCTCGAGGATACCAGTCGCGGATCAGCGTGTCCGGCGTGATGGCACCGTGATAGTGGATCCAGGGCGGCAGGGCCAACTCCTCCTGCATCGGTCCGAACAGATGGAACTCGTCTTCCTCTCCAGCCATCTTTCGCGTCCACTCGAGTAGCCGCCCTACCTTGGCGCGCGTGAGGCGCAGAACCGTTATCCACCGGCGGACCGGCTGGTGCGCATCGCGCTCGACCTCGTAGAAGCGGCTATTGATACCGAACGGCACGCACTTGATGCGGCGCACGCAGTCACCGAAGGCCTGTTCCAGGCGCGATTCCATCCAGTCGGCGTTTGGGGCCAGCACAACGTTGTTGCGGGAGAACCTGTGGCGGAGCAGCGCGACGACACCGCGGATCTCCAGCAGCTTGTAGTCGGTTCCGAGCACGGTCACCAGGGCCCGATTACCGCTTCCCGGGATTGCAAGTGCCGATTGCAGCCAGTTCAGGTGCAGGATGTCGCTGCTATCCCTGTGTAGCTGAATGGCCCGCCGCAGCCTGCGTACGATTCCGAGGCCGCGTGCAACTCCGACCAACGGGCGTTCGCGAAGCAAGTGGGCGATGCCGCCCTGGCCGGCAATCGCCTGGAGGTAGCGAGCGTCGGCATCGGATCCGGCATATTCAACGCGGTCGGGAAGCGGGCCGGGCGGTCCCCAGTAGCGCACGCGGGTATTCGCGGCTCGAGCAAGTCCGCCCAGCATCTCGCGGATGAAAAGCCCCTGCCAGTCGGATGCGGAACGTGGATAGGAAGTCGCAGTCAGGAGAACTCGGCGCATAAAGAAGTCTGCCTATGCCCTGTACATATGCGGACTGATCTCCGCGACCTGTCCCGTCGTCAAGTACTGCACACGGTCAGGTCTTCGAAAATGTCAGGGCCGTGATCTGCTCGGAGATCAGGCCGATGAGAAAAATGATCACCGCGGCGCTCAGGATCAGCATGCTCATATTGGTGAATCGGCCCATCGTGATGTACGTATAGGCGTAGTAACCGACACCGCCAAGGAAGAACACGCCACTGATTGGCAGAAACACCTTGAGTGGCGCGTAAAGCGTCGCGATCTTGAAGATGATCGCAAAGAACCTCAGCCCATCCCGCACTGGCCGGATATGGCTGGTACCCGTACGTCGTTCAGCATTGATCGGCACGAAAGTCACGGGATACCCGGTACGAAGGAACGCCATCGTGATCGTTGTCGGGTAGGAGAAACCGTTCGGCAGCAGGAACAGAAATTCCCTGAAGAGGTCGGCGCGCACGGCGCGAAAACCGGACGTCAGGTCCGGAATACGGTGCCCGCTGATCAACGAGGCGAAGACGTTGTAAAGGCCGTTCGCCGCCAGGCGCCCGACACCGGCATGCGAGCCCGAATCCCGCGCGCCGATCGCCATGTCATAGCCCCCATCGAGTTTCTCGACCAGGGTAGGAATGTCTTCGGCCTTATGCTGGCCATCACCATCCATCATGACGAGGATGTCGCCGCTGGCCGCGCGAGCGCCCGCCTTTATCGCCGCGCCGTTGCCAAGCGACACCGGGTGCGTCAGGACTTTCGCGCCCGCCTGCTCGGCAACTGCGGCCGTGTCATCCTCGGAACCGTCGTTGACCACCAGGACTTCAGCATCGGGATAATGCTGCCTGACGGTCGAGACAACCTCACCGATTATCGCAGCCTCGTTCTTGGCCGGGATGATGACCGACAGGCGGGGTTCACTTCGTGCTGTGCTCATATCTCTGCTTTCTCCGACGAGCCGTCAGCACGCCTGTTGTGAAACACGCTCGCGCTCATTCGATCCCCAGCTTTTCGATCCGATACCGCAGCTGCCTGAGCGACAATCCCAGCAGTTTCGCCGCGGCGGTCCTGTTGTAACGGGTCTTTTTCAGCGCCTGGATGATCGCCTGGCGCTGCACGTCCTCGACCTGGCTGCCGAGGTTCCCCGCCGCCGGTATCGGTACGATGGTGTCCTCGGGAGCCGGCCTGAGGTTGAGGTCGGCTTCGCCGATGCGGCCGCTCGCGCACAGCGTCACCGCGCGCTCCAGCATGTTCTCGAGTTCCCTGACGTTGCCCGGGAACGTGTAATTCAGCAGGGCCGTGCAGGCATCGTCGCTCGAGCGATCGCATTCGGGTCGAGCCGCTTCAGAATGTGCTTCGCCAGCAGGATGACGTCGTCGCCGCGCTCGCGCAGCGCCGGCACCTTCAGTTCGATGACGTTGATGCGGTAATAGAGGTCCTCCCGGAATTCGCCCTTCGCCACCATGTCCGAGAGCGAACGATGCGTCGCAGAGAGTATCCGCGCGTTGGCCGGCTCCTCTTTCGACGAGCCTACCGGGCGCACCGTCTTCTCCTGGATGACCCGGAGCAGCTTGACCTGCATGGCGAGCGGCAGGTCGGCGATCTCGTCGAGGAACAGGGTGCCGCCGTCGGCGCTCTGCACCAGCCCGACCTTGTCCGCGACTGCGCCCGTGAAACTGCCCTTGCGATGGCCGAAGAACTCGCTTTCCATGAGTTCCGCCGGGATCGCGCCGCAGTTGACCGGGACGAACGGCCCCTCCGCGCGCGGGCCGGACTCGTGGATCAGCCGCGCGACGAGCTCCTTGCCGGTGCCGGACTCGCCCGATATGTGCACCGGCGCCTGCGAGCGTGCGACCTTGTCGATCATGTCGCGCAACTCGCGCATGGGCGCGGAGTTGCCGAGGAGTTTCGACTGTTCGCCGACGTGCTCGTCGTCGACCTTGAGCGCGTTCTCGACGATGTTCCTTAGGTGATTCAGGTCCAGCGGCTTGGAGATGAAGTCGAAGGCGCCGAGCTTGAGCGCCTGTACCGCGGTCTCGATGTTGCCGTGTGCCGTGATGACGGCGACGGGCACGTTCGGGGCGTGTACCTGCATCCACTCCACGAGTTCCAGGCCGTCGCCGTCCGGCAGCCGCATGTCGGTGAGGCACAGGTCGAACTGCTGTGAGCCCAGCAGGTCCTTGGCGCCGCCGACGTCGCCGGCGGACTCCGTGTCGATCTTCATGCGCCCGAGCGTCAGCGAGAGCAACTCGCAGATATCGGGTTCGTCGTCGATGACGAGTGCGCGTGGCTGGCCCATGTTCAGTCCTGCTTGTCCCAGCGGTCGGGGTCCGAAAACACGATACGAAAGATACTGCCGCCACCGTCGCGGTCAAGGTACAGGAGCGTAGCGCGATTGAGCTCGCAGAGCTCGCGCGAGATGTACAGGCCGAGCCCGGTGCCCCCCGAGCGCGCCGTGAAGAACGGTTCGAATATCTGCTCCGCGGTCGCCGGATCGACGCCGAGACCGTGGTCGCGCACCTCCAGGTACGGCCTGCCTTGCGCTTCCAGCCGTCCCGCGTGCAGCTCGACCAGGATGCCCCCGGTCTCCGAGGCATACTTCACGGCGTTGTCGCAGAGGTTCCACAGCACCTGCCGCAGGTGGCTCTTGTCCATGCGCACTTCGAGGTCGTCGGGCACCTCCTCGATGGCGAGTTCGCCTTCCTGCAGTTCGAGCGTGCGCGTGAACTCGCGCGCGAAGTCCTCCAGCCAGGGCCTGAGCAGGAAGCGCTCGGGCGCGCCGGAATCCCGCCGCGACAGCTGCAGCACGTTGTCGATGATGTGGCTGACCCGGCTGGAGTGCGTCTGGATGATGTCGGTGAGCCGCTTGTCGTCGTCGGTGAGGCCGTCCGTCTCCGCGAGCAGCTGTGCCGCGTGGCTCATGGCGCCCACCGGGTTGCGGATCTCGTGCGCAATACTCGCGCTCAGCCGCCCGAGCGACGCCAGCTTGGACTGCTGCACCCGCGCGTTGAAGATGCTGGCATCCTCCAGGAACACCAGCAGCGGGCCGTCGCGGTCGCCGCCCTTGCCGAGCGGCGCGAGGTGCGCGGTGATGCGCGCGCTGTTGCCCTCGTTGACCAGCGTGAACTCGGGATGCGAGGACAGCGCGTGGTCCCTGCGCCAGCGGCGCACGTAGTCGGCCAGCGGTTCCGATGCGTCGTTGAGCGGCCGGGCACGCAGCAGCTCCGCGGCGCCGAGCAGCCGTGCCGCCGATGCATTGCTGAGCCGGATCCGGTTATCGCCGTCCAGCACGATGATGCTCTCGCGCAGGTGCTGCACGATGTACTCGTTGAGCTCGGACAGGTTCTGCAGGTCCACGCCGCGCTGGCGCGCGAGGGCCTCGCTCTCCTGGATGCGCCGGGCCAGCGGGCGCACTGCGAGCGACATCGAGAAGATGACCGCCGAGAGGATGCCCGCGGCCGGGTAGTTGACGGTGTCCGCGGCCCCCATGAATTGCGCGAAAACCTGCTCGCCGAGAATGCCGAACGTTGCCAGCGCGCCCACGATCGCCGGAATCTGCCCGGGCAGCACGAGGCTGCCCGCACCCACGAACACGATGAGGAGCCCACCGAGGCCGCTGCCGATGCCGCCGCTGGTGTGCACCAGGATAACGACCAGGACAACGTCGACGAGCACCTGCACCGCGGCCTGCAGGCTCGCCCTGGCCCAGCGCTGCCGCAGCGAGGTCGCGAAAACGATGGCCAGCAGCAGGTAGATCGTGGCCGACGCGGCAAACGGTACCGGGTGGCTGTCGCCGAAGATCCGCGGCTCGCCGCCGACGAAGAACAGGCCCAGCAGCAGCGCCGCCACGAGCAGGCGGAAGATGTTGAGAGTGATGAGTACCCGCCAGGAGAGATCGGGCTCCTCGACGGCCTTCTGCAGCAACGCCTCGCGGCTCATGCGTATCGTCTGCTTGCCGAATCTCTCGGTGCTGGCCCGGTCCATGGGCGGATTATCGCGGATTTGCATCATTATTGCCTTGCACAGATCACGTTGCTTTGCGTCCGACGCCGGATTCCTACAAAATACGCCGGCCTGTCAGAACAAGAAGATCGATAATCCTATGAACCTTCACGAATACCAATCCAAGCGCTTGTTTGCGGACTACGGCATCCCGGTGCCCCGCGGCATTCCTGCCGAGACGGCCGACGCCGCGGTCGCGGCGGCGGAAGAGCTCGGCGGCGACCTGTGGGTCGTCAAGGCCCAGGTCCATGCCGGCGGACGCGGCAAGGCGGGCGGCGTCAAGCTGGCGCGCAGCACCGACGAGGTGCGCGAACATGCGGAAAGCATGCTCGGCAAGCAGCTCGTCACCCACCAGTCGGGGCCGGAAGGGCTGCCGATCAACGTCGTCTACGTGGAGGAGGGCTCCTCCATCGATCGGGAGCTGTACCTCTCGATGCTCGTGGACCGTGAGGTCAGCCGCGTGGCGTTCATCGCGTCGGCGGCCGGCGGCATGGACATCGAGACGGTCGCGGCCGAGACGCCGGAGAAGATCTTCACGGTCGCCATCGCGCCGGATGCGGGCCTGCAGGACTACCAGGCGCGCCAGCTGGCTTTCGGGCTCGGGCTCGACAAGAAGCAGATGCGGCAGTTCGGCAACCTGATCAAGCGGCTCTACGCCCTGTACCAGGAATGCGACGCCAGCCTGGTCGAGATCAACCCGCTGATCACGACGGGCGCCGGTGACGTCATGGCGCTCGACGCCAAGATCAACATCGAGGGCAATGCGCTCTACCGCCAGCCCGAACTCGTGAAGATGCGCGACCTGTCGCAGGAAGACGAGCGCGAGCGCGAGGCGGCGGAGCACGACCTCAATTACGTGTCACTGGACGGCAATATCGCCTGCATGGTGAATGGCGCCGGCCTGGCGATGGCGACGATGGACATCATCAAGCTCCACGGCGGCACGCCGGCGAACTTCCTCGATGTCGGCGGCGGCGCGACCGCGGAGCGCGTCACCGAGGCGTTCAAGCTCATCCTGTCGAACAAGAGTGTCGCGGCGATACTCGTGAACATCTTCGGCGGGATCGTGCGCTGCGACCTGATCGCACAGGGCATCGTCGAGGCCGTCAAGGGCGTTGGCGTCGAGGTGCCGGTCGTCGTGCGTCTCGAGGGAACGAACGTCGAGAAGGGGCGCGAGCTGCTCAAGGAGAGCGGCCTCGACATCATCACGGCAAGCGACCTGGCGGATGCGGCTCACAAGGCCGTTGCCGCCGCAGGCTGACGGAAAGAACAACAATGAGCATTCTGGTCAACAAAAACAGCAAGATCATCTGCCAGGGCATCACCGGCAACCAGGGGCAGTTTCACACGGAGCAGTGCATCGCCTACGGCACCCGCGTGGTCGGCGGCGTGACGCCGGGCCGGGGCGGCGAGGAAAGCCTCGGCGTGCCGGTTTTCAACACCATGCGCGAAGCCGTCGCCGAAACCGGCGCGGACGTCAGCATGATCTACGTGCCGGCACCGTTCGCGGCCGACGCCATCCTGGAGGCGGCCGATTCGGGCGTAAAGCTGGTCGTGTGCATTACCGAGGGAATCCCGGTGCTGGACATGGTCAAGGTCAAGTCCGCGCTGCGCGATTACGACTGCCGCCTCATCGGTCCCAACTGCCCCGGCATCATTACGCCGGGGGAATGCAAGATCGGCATCATGCCCGGCTTCATCCACAAGAAAGGGCGCATCGGCATCGTCTCGCGTTCCGGGACGCTGACCTATGAAGCCGTTTACCAGACCACCCAGAACGGCCTCGGGCAGAGCACCTGCATCGGTATCGGCGGTGACCCCGTGCGCGGCATGAACTTCATCGATTGCCTGGAACTCTTCGAGGCGGACCCGGACACGGACGGCGTCCTTATGGTCGGCGAGATCGGCGGCTCCGACGAGGAAGCGGCCGCCGAATTCATCAAGGCGAACGTCACCAAGCCGGTCGTGGCGTACATCGCGGGCGTGACCGCGCCCCCCGGCAAGCGCATGGGCCATGCCGGTGCGATCATCGCCGGCGGCAAGGGTACCGCGGACGCCAAGTTCGAGGCACTCGACGCAGCCGGCGTGGCGACGGTTCGCTCACCCGCCGACCTGGGCAGCAGGATGCAGGAGATGCTCGGCGGCTAGTACTGCTCGAGGGCAGGGATGAACAACTCGGTCACTGTCGCGCTTGCGCAGCTCGATCTCGTCGTCGGTGACGTGAAAGGCAATACCGAGCGCATCCTGGCGTCGGCCGCGAGGGCCCGGGATGAACTGCAGGCCGACCTGGTGGTGTTCCCCGAACTCAGCATCTGCGGTTACCCGCCCGAGGATCTGCTGTTTCACGCCGGCCTGCGACACGCGGTCGAGCGCTCGCTCGAGGAGATCCGCGCCGCCGTCAGGGGTATCGCGGTGCTCGTCGGCTTCCCCGAGTACCAGGGCGAGGAGATCTTCAACAGCTGTGCCGTGATCGCCAACGGGGAATACCTGTGCCACTACCGCAAGCGGTGCCTGCCGAACTACGCGGTATTCGACGAGGAGCGCTATTTCACCGCGGGCAAGTCGCCGTCGGTCTTCAAGCTCAACGGCATCCGCATCGGCCTGAACATCTGCGAGGATATCTGGCGCCAGGCGCCGGTCTCGTCCAGCAGGGCCGCCGGTGCCGAGGTCGTCATCGCGATCAACGGCTCCCCTTACCAGACCCGCAGCCAGGAGAACCGCGAGCGCGCTGCCGCGGCGCGTGCCGGCGAGAGCAACATACCGATCGTGTACCTGAACATGGTCGGCGGCCAGGACGAGCTGGTATTCGACGGTGGCTCGTTCGCAATGACGGCCGCAGGCGAGATCCGCTTCCGCGCGCCGCCGTTCGAAGAAGGGCTCTACCGCCTGGAGTTACGGGCCTCCGGCAGCAGGGTCGAGCCGCAGCAGGGTGAGGTTGCCGAGCCCCTGTCACTGGAGGCGAGCGTGTACGGTGCGCTCGTCACGGGCACGCGCGACTACGTGCGCAAGCACGGCTTCCCGGGCGTCATCATCGGGCTGTCGGGCGGCATCGATTCGGCACTGGTCACGGCCATCGCCTGCGATGCGATAGGGGCCGACAAGGTCCGGGCGGTCATGATGCCGTTCCGTTACACGAGTACGATCAGCCAGGAGGATGCCGCGAAACAGGCCGACGTACTCGGCTTCCGCTACGACGTCGTGCCGATCGCGCCGATCTACGATGCGACGGTCGGGCAGCTCGAGCCGATCTTCGCCGGCCGCGAGGCCGACGTAACGGAAGAGAACATCCAGGCGCGCTGCCGCGGCATGATCCTCATGGGGATATCCAACAAGACCGGCCGCATGCTGCTGACGACCGGCAACAAGAGCGAGCTGGCGGTCGGCTATGCCACGTTGTACGGCGACATGGCGGGCGGCTTCGCGCCCATCAAGGACTGCTACAAGACGCTGGTCTACCGCCTCGCGCGCTACCGCAACACGCTGGGCGACGCCATCCCCGAACGCGCGATCACGCGCGAGCCCTCCGCGGAACTGCGGCCCGGGCAGAAAGACAGCGATTCGCTGCCCGACTACGCGGTGCTCGACCCGATACTCGAAGCCTTCATCGAGAAGGACATGTCGGTTGACGAGATTGCGGCGCTGGGCTTCGATCGGGCGACCGTCGTGCGTGTGCTGCAGATGGTGAAACACAACGAATACAAGCGCCGCCAGGCGCCACCGGGCATACGCATCAGCAGCCGCGCCTTCGGCCGCGACTGGCGCTATCCGATCACGTCCTGGTACCGGTTCCCCGGCTAGGAGCCCGGGAAATTCAGTTCGAGCACCCGCCGGGCGTCGGCTGCGAGGTCGTTCATGCCGAGCTCTTCGTACGCCTCGATCATGATGCGCAGCGACTGGGCGTTGCTGTCGGCGCCGTTGTAGGATTCCAGCGCGTTCTTGGCGCGGTTCACGGCAGCCACGTAGGCGCCGCGCCGCAGGTAGTAGTCCGCGACGTAATTTTCGTACGCCGCCAGGCGATTCTTGAGATAGACGATGCGCTGTTGGGCATCCGGTGCGTATTCGCTCGCCGGATAGCGCTCGATGAGGCGGCGGAACGCCTGGTAGGACTGCTCGATGTCCTTGGGCGGCCGCTTGTCGGTGTCCTTGCGGAACCAGCGCTCGAGGAGGCCGGGTTCGTCGCTGAAATAAGCGAGGCCCTTGATGTAAAGGGCGTAGTCAACGCGCGGGTGGATCGGGTTTTCGCGCATGAACGTGTCGGCCGCTTCGACGGCGAGTTCCGGGGCGCCGCTCTTGTAATAGGCGTACATCAGGTCCAGCTGGATCTGCCGCGCCACGTCGCTGAACGGGTAGCGGGCCTGGATCGCCTCGAGAATCTCGATGCCGCGGCGGTAATTGCCGCCCTGGATGGAGGTTCTGCGCCTGTTCGTAGGCTTCCTGCAGGTCCTGCACCGCGTCATACGGCTCTTCGTTGCCCGCGCAGGCGGCCAGCGTGGCGAGCAACGCGACCAGCGCCGCGCGGCGAACGTACTGCTGCAGGCGCGCGGGAAGTCGCGGTGTGGTTCTGAAATCGATCATGTCTTCGCGGGCCGAACCAAATCGGCGAGTATACCGTAAACTCCAAAAACGACGATGACTGAACAACGTACCCAGCACAGTGGGCAGGTGCCCGACGAACTCGCCGGCCAGCGATTGGACCAGGCACTGGCCAGGATGTTTCCGGACTATTCGCGCAGCCGGCTCAAGGCCTGGCTGCTGGACGGCTCGGTGCTCGTCGACGGTGCCCCATGGCGGCCGCGCGACCGTGTCCAGGGCGGCGAGACCGTCGTGGTGACCGTGCAAGCGGCTGCCGCGGTGCGCGCGGAGCCCGAAGCCATGCGGCTCGACGTGATCTACGAAGACGACGACCTCCTCGTCATCAACAAGCCGGCGGGTCTCGTGGTGCATCCCGGGGCAGGCAATGCGCGCGGCACACTGCTCAACGGGCTGCTCGCGCACGCACCGCAGCTGGAATCGTTGCCGCGCGCCGGCATCGTCCATCGGCTCGACAAGGACACCAGCGGGCTGTTGCTGGTCGCGAAGTCGATACCGGCACACACCGCGCTGGTCCGGGAGCTCGCCGAGCGGTCAATCTCGCGGCAGTACCTCGCCATCTGCAGCGGGGTGCTGACCGGCGGCGGCAGGATCGACGCCGCCATCGGCCGCCACCCGGTCGACCGGACCCGGATGGCAGTGCGCGAGAACGGCAGGCCGGCGGTTACCCATTACACGGTCATCGCCCGGTTTCGCGCCCACACCTACGTGAACGTCGTGCTGGAGACCGGGCGGACGCACCAGATCCGCGTGCACTTCGCCTGGCGCGGGCATCCGCTCGTCGGCGACCCGGTGTACGGGGGCCGGCTCGCGCTGCCGGCGGGGGCGTCCGATGCGCTGCGTGACGCCCTGCGGTCGTTCCGGCGGCAGGCGTTACATGCCGCGCGGCTGGAGCTCGCGCATCCCCTGGCCGGCCAGGCGCTGGCCTTCGAGGTGGCGCCGCCCGCCGACTTCCTGGCGCTGCTCGAGACCCTGCGTGAGGACATGGCATGAGCATCGCGTGGCTACGCGCGCAATGGCCGGCACCGCCCGGCATCGTCGCCGGCACGACGACGCGCGGCGGCGGCGTGAGTGCGGGCCCATACGCGTCCATGAACCTCGGTGGCCATGTCGGAGACGATCCGGCAAAGGTCGCCGAGAACCGGCGCCGCTTCGTCACCGGGTGCGGCCTCGGCGCGGAGCCCGACTGGCTCACCCAGGTGCACGGCACCGGCGTCCGGATCGCCGGGGAGGCGGCGCCGCTCGAGGCCGATGCGGCAATCTCGCGTGAGGCGGGCGCAACCGTGGCCGTACTGACGGCCGATTGCCTGCCGATCCTGCTGTGCGCCGCCGACGGCGACGAAATCGCGTCGATTCATGCGGGCTGGCGGGGACTGGCGGCCGGCGTCATCGAGGCGACGCTGGCCCGGATGAGGACGTCCCCGGCGCACCTGCTGGCGTGGCTCGGCCCGGCGATCTCGCAGCCCGCGTTCGAGGTCGGGGGCGAGGTCCGCGCCGCGTTCATCGAAACCGATGCCGGGGCGGCAGCCTGCTTCGTCGAGAACGCGCGCGGCCGCTGGCAGGCCGATCTCTACGCGCTGGCCGGGCGGCGGCTGGGCGCTGCAGGTGTCCGCGCCGTTTACGGCGGCGGCCTTTGTACCTTCGCCGATCGCGAGCGCTTTTTCTCGTTCCGGCGGGACGGCCAGTGCGGCCGGATGGCGACGTTCATCCACCGCCCGATCCAGGCGCGGCTCGCGGGCCGAGGCCCGCTCCTACAGGTCGATCGCAAGCCGTAGGCAGCGGTTCTCGAACCGCGATTGGTTCGAGGCCGAAGTCGATCGCGGGCCCGGGCCCGCTCCTGCAACGGGGGGCGGTAGCGTCCTGTAGGAGCGGTTCTCGAACCGCGATCCCCGTTTTGTCGCCGGCAGGCGTTGAATTTGCCGGCCGAGGCTCAATTTCTGCTGCAGTTTTGACTAACCCGGATTTCAGGGGCGAGACATGCGTCTGGACAAACTGACGAGCAAATTCCAAATGGCGCTGGCGGATGCACAGTCGCTGGCGGTGGGCCAGGACCACCAGTTCATCGAGCCATCCCACCTGATGGTCGCGTTGCTGGACCAGCAGGGCGGCAGCGTGCGCGGACTGCTGACCAAGGCGGGCGCGAACGTCAACCTGCTGCGCTCGCAACTCGGCGAGGCCATCGACCGGCTGCCCAGGGTCGAAGGGGCCGGCGGCGACGTTCATTTCAGCAACGATCTCGGCAAGCTGTTCAACATCACCGACAAGCTCGCCCAGAAGCGTGACGACCAGTACATCTCGAGTGAACTGTTCGTGCTGGCGGCGCTCGACGACAGCTCGCCACTGAAGCGTATCTTCGAGCAGGCCGGGGCGGTCCGCGGCGCGGTCGAGAAAGCCATCGACGACCTTCGCGGCGGTCAGCAGGTCGACGACCCGAACGCGGAAGATACCCGGCAGGCCCTCGAGCGCTTCACGATCGACCTGACGGAGCGCGCCGAACAGGGCAAGCTCGACCCGATCGTCGGCCGCGACGAAGAGATCCGGCGCACCATCCAGATCCTGCAGCGCCGCACCAAGAACAACCCGGTGCTGATCGGTGAGCCCGGCGTCGGCAAGACCGCCATCGTCGAAGGCCTCGCCCAGCGCATCGTCAATAACGAGGTACCGGAAGGCCTGCGCGGCAAGCGCATCCTGTCGCTCGACATGGGCGCCCTGATCGCCGGCGCGAAGTTCCGCGGCGAGTTCGAGGAGCGCCTGAAGGCCGTCCTGAACGACCTCGCCAAGCAGGAAGGCCAGATCATCCTGTTCATCGACGAACTGCACACGATGGTCGGCGCCGGCAAGGCGGAAGGATCGATGGACGCCGGCAACATGCTGAAGCCGGCGCTCGCGCGCGGCGAACTGCACTGCGTCGGCGCGACGACACTGGACGAGTATCGCAAGTACGTCGAAAAGGACGCGGCCCTGGAGCGTCGCTTTCAGCAGGTGCTGGTCGACGAGCCGACCGTGGAAGACACCATCGCGATCCTGCGCGGCCTCAAGGAGCGCTACGAAGTCCACCACGGCGTCGAGATCACCGATCCCGCGATCGTCGCGGCGGCGACGCTCTCGCATCGCTACATCAGCGGCCGCAAGCTGCCGGACAAGGCCATCGACCTCGTGGACGAGGCTGCATCGCGGATCCGCATCGAGATCGACTCGAAGCCCGAGTCCATGGATCGCCTCGAGCGACGCATCATCCAGCTCAAGATCGAACGCGAAGCCCTGAAGAAGGAATCCGACGACGCTTCCAGGAAGCGCCTCGGCGATCTCGAAGCCCAGCTCGCCGAACTCGAGCGCGAGTACGCGGATCTCGAGGAGGTCTGGAAGTCGGAGAAAGCCGCGATGCAGGGCGCGGCGCACATCAAGGAAGAACTGGAGCGGGCCCGGCTCGAACTCGAGACCGCGCACCGTGCCAGCGACCTCGCGCGCATGTCGGAGCTGCAGTACGGCCGCATCCCCGAACTGGAAAAGCAGCTCGTGGAGGCTACGAGTGCCGAGCAGCGCGAGACGACGCTGTTGCGCAACAACGTGACCGAAGAGGAGGTCGCGGAGATCGTCTCCAAGTGGACCGGCATCCCGGTATCCAGGATGCTCGAAGGCGAGAAGGAGAAGCTGTTGCAGATGGAGTCCGCCGTGCAGCAGCGGGTCGTGGGGCAGGCAGAGGCCGTGACGGCCGTCGCCAATGCGATCCGCCGGTCGCGCGCCGGGCTGTCGGACCCGCGCCGTCCCATCGGTTCGTTCCTGTTCCTGGGGCCGACCGGTGTCGGTAAAACGGAACTCACGAAAGCGCTCGCCAATTTCCTGTTCGATACCGACGACGCCATGGTGCGGCTCGACATGTCCGAGTTCATGGAGAAGCACTCGGTCGCGCGTCTCATCGGTGCGCCGCCGGGCTACGTCGGCTACGAGGAAGGCGGCTACCTGACGGAAGCCGTGCGCCGGCGTCCATACTCGGTCATCCTGCTGGACGAGGTCGAGAAAGCGCACCCCGACGTCTTCAACGTGTTGCTGCAGGTGCTCGACGACGGCCGCCTGACGGACGGGCATGGCCGCACGGTCGACTTCCGCAACACCGTCATCGTCATGACCTCGAACCTCGGCTCACAGATGATCCAGGAGATGGCCGGGGAGGAAAACTACGACGCCATGAAGGCCGCGGTGATGGAGGTCGTCGGGCGGCACTTCCGGCCGGAATTCATCAACCGCGTGGACGACGTGGTCGTGTTCCATCCCCTCAGCCGGGAGCACATCCGCCGGATCGTCGATATCCAGCTCGGCTACCTGCACGACCGGCTGGCCGATCGCGACATGCGCATCCACCTGTCGGACGCGGCGCGCGACAAGCTGGCCGAAGCCGGCTTCGATCCCGTGTACGGGGCCCGGCCGCTGAAGCGGGCGATCCAGCAGCAGGTCGAAAACCCGCTCGCGCAGGAGATCCTGCAGGGCAAGTTCAAGCCGGGCGACGTGATCGAGGTCGGTGTCGACCAGGATCGGCTGGATTTCCAGAACGCGGCCTGAATCGCGGCCAGGGTTCGCGGGCCGAGGCCCGCTCCTACAGGGCCGATCGTATCGCCTGGCATGTAGGAGCGCTTCTTGAAGCGCGAATTCTCCAGGCTTATATTCGCGCGCCGAGGCGCGCTCCTACTATAATCCCGGCATTCACGGAGGCTTTCACTGATGCCCATTTACGGCTACGTGTGCAAGAACTGCGAGCACACGCTCGACGTCCTGCAGAAGATTTCGGACGACCCGCTCGTCGACTGTCCCGAGTGCGGTGAGCCGCAACTCAAACGCCAGCTGTCGGCGCCGCGCTTCCGCTTGAAGGGCTCGGGCTGGTACGAGACGGATTTCAAGAAGGACAACCAGCGCAACCTGCACGGCGAAAAGGACGCAGCGAAGAAAGACGCCGCGAAAAAGGACGACAAGCCGGCAGCGGAGTCGTCCGCGAAGGCGGAGACGAAGCCCGCCGCCAGCAGCAAGCCGAGCGCCGGATAGCGCGGCCGTATGAAAGCCCTGCGCCGCTACATCGTTGCCGGCATCCTGGTCTGGCTGCCGCTCGGGCTCACCATTCTCCTGCTGCGGTTTGCGATCCGGCTGATGGACCGTTCGCTGCTGCTGTTGCCGCCGCAATACCGGCCGGATGCCCTGCTCGGTTTTCACATACCGGGACTGGGCGTGATCCTGACCGTGATCCTGCTTCTGCTTACCGGCGTCCTGGCCGCGAATTTCGTGGGCCGCGCCTTCATGGGCGGCTGGGAGTCGCTCATGGACCGCATCCCGGTCGTGCGGTCGATCTACTCGGCGGCCAAGAACTTCGCGGAGATCGTGTTCTCGGATTCGAGCCACGCGTTCAAACGCGTGTTGCTCATCGAATACCCCCGCAAGGGCATCTACAGCCTTGCTTTCCAGACCTCGGCGCAGCTCGGCGAGGTCCAGGGCAGGACCGGCGAGGACGTAACCTGCTGTTTCGTGCCGACGACGCCCAATCCCACCTCGGGCTTCATCATCGTCGTGCCGAAGAAGGACGTGACGGTCCTCGACATGGAGGTCGACGAGGCGCTCAAGATGATCATATCGCTCGGCGTCGTCGTGCCGCCGTGGCGGAACGGCAAGACGGCCGAACTGCCGCTCGGGAAACCGGCCGGAACCGGCGAGCAGGGCTGAGCCGCTGCGGAAACCCCGCCTTGCGCGGCCGTCGTCGAGGACTTACCATTCCGCCTCTTTTTTCAGGGCCATCAGTACCATGCGCAGCCATTATTGCGGACAAGTCGACCAGTCCCTGATCGGCAAACAGGTGTCGGTGTGCGGCTGGGTACACCGCCGTCGCGACCACGGGGGCGTCATATTCGTGGACCTGCGCGATCGCGAGGGACTGCTGCAGGTCGTTTTCGACCCGGACCGGGCCGAGGTCTTCGCCGCTGCCGAGCGCATCCGCAGCGAATACGTGCTGGCCGTCAAGGGCGTGGTCCGCGAACGTCCGGCGGGCACGGTCAACCCCAATATGGCCACGGGCCAGGTCGAAGTGCTGGCGCACGAACTGGAGGTCCTGAACCGCTCCGAGACGCCGCCGTTCCATCACGACGAACAGGCCAACGAAGAGCTGCGCCTCAAGTACCGCTACCTGGACCTGCGGCGCGCGGACATGCTCGGCAACCTGCGGCTTCGGCACAGCGTCACGCGAGCGATGCGCGAGTACCTCGACAATGCCGGTTTCGTCGACGTCGAAACGCCCATGCTCACCCGCGCGACGCCCGAAGGCGCCCGCGACTACATCGTCCCGAGCCGCACGCATCCCGGCAAGTTTTTCGCTTTGCCGCAGTCGCCGCAGCTGTTCAAGCAGTTGCTGATGATGTCGGGTCTCGACCGCTACTACCAGATCGTCCGTTGCTTCCGTGACGAGGACCTGCGTGCCGACCGCCAGCCGGAATTCACGCAGCTCGATATCGAGATGAGCTTCGTGAACGAGGAGCTCCTGACGGGCGAGATGGAGTCGCTGATCCGGCATGTCTTCAAGGCGGTGCTGGACGTGGACCTGCCCGATCCCTTCCCGCGAATGAGCTACGCCGAGGCGATGCAGCGCTATGGTTCGGACAAGCCCGACCTGCGCATCGACCTCGAACTCATCGAGGTCGCGGATCTCGTGGGCGAAGTCGAGTTCAAGGTGTTCGCCGGGCCCGCGAAGGACCCCCGTGGCCGTGTCGCTGCGCTGCGCCTGCCGGGCGGGGCCCGACTGAGCCGCAAGGAACTCGACGACTACGGCGATTTCGTCGGCCGTTACGGCGCGCGCGGTCTTGCCTACATCAAGGTCAACGATATCGATGCGGGACGCGACGGTTTGCAGTCGCCGATCCTCAAGTTCCTGCCCGACGCGGCCGTCAACGCGATCCTCGAGCGCACGGGTGCAGCGACCGGCGACGTCATCTTCTTCGGCGCCGACAAGACGCGGATCGTCAACGACGCGCTGGGTGCATTGCGGGTCAAGCTCGGCGAGGACTGCGGGCTCATCCGCGAGGGCTGGGCGCCGCTGTGGGTGGTGGACTTCCCGATGTTCGAGCGGGAATCCGAGTCCGCGCGCTGGACGGCGCTGCACCACCCGTTCACGGCGCCGGCCGTCGACGACGCCGATGCGCTGCGCAAGGATCCCGAGAACGCGTTGTCCCGCGCTTACGACATGGTGCTGAACGGCTCCGAGATCGGCGGCGGCTCGATTCGTATCCATAACCAGGAAATGCAATCGGCGGTGTTCGACCTGCTCGCGATCAGCCGCGAGGAAGCCGAGGAGAAATTCGGCTTCCTGCTGCGGGCACTGCAATACGGGGCACCGCCGCACGGCGGCATTGCGTTCGGGCTCGACCGCGTCGTCATGCTGATGGCCGGTGCCGAGAGCATTCGCGACGTGATCGCGTTCCCCAAGACGCAGACCGCCCACGATCCGCTCACCAATGCGCCCGGCGTCGTCTCCGCGGAACAGCTCAGGGAAACCGGTATCCGCCTGCGCACGCCGCGTGCCGACTGACGTCCGCCGGCCCGAATCCGTCCTCGTCGTCGTCTGCACCGACGACGGCAAGGCACTGTTGTTACGCCGCCGGCGGCCGTTCGACTTCTGGCAGTCCGTGACCGGCAGCCTGCTCGCCGGCGAGACCCACGCACAGGCTGCCCGGCGGGAGCTGGTCGAGGAGACCGGGCTGCGGGACGAGGGGCGTCTCGAGTACAGCGGCGTCAGCCGGCAATTCGTGATCGACCCGCGCTGGCGGCATCGCTTCGGTCCCGGCGTCGTCGAGAACGTCGAGTTCGAATGGCACTACCGCCTGCCGGCGGCGCTGGACGTCGCCCTGCACGACGATGAACACACGGCGTACCGCTGGCTGCCGATTGCGGCGGCCGCCGAAGCGGCGTGGTCGTGGACGAACCGGGATGCGCTATGGAACCTGGCACTGACGTGAATTCGATCGATACCGTCATCTGTACGCACGGCCTGTGGGCGCACGGCACCGGCATGTACCTGATCCGGCGGCATCTCGAGCGCGAGTACGGCATGAAGGGGTTTACGTTCAATTACCCGTCCGTTACCAAGACGCTCGACGAGAACGCGGGCCGGCTGGCGCGGTTTATCGAGGAAAACGGCATCGAGCAGGCGCACCTGGTCGGACACAGCCTGGGCGGCCTGGTCATCCTGCGGATGCTCGCGAATCGCTACTCCGAGATCCCGGGCCGCATCGTTTGCGTCGGCTCGCCCCTGCGCGGCTCGCGCGCCGCCACGATCCTGAATGCGAAGAGCTGGGGCGAGCATCTGCTCGGCGTCTCGGTGCCGCAGGCAACGCTGCAGGGCTCCGCCAACGAGTGGGCGAGCGAGGTGACCGCGCGGCGCGAGATCGGCTCCATTGCCGGCTCCGTTCCTTTTGGCGTAGGCCATGTCGCCGGGCCCTTCGGGGAGCCCAACGACGGCACCGTCGCCGTCGCCGAGACACGCCTCGACGGCGCCCGGGATCACATCGTCGTGCCGACCACCCATACCGGCATGCTGATTTCGCGCAACGTGGCCGAACAGATCGGCTCGTTCCTGCGCCGCGGGGAGTTCCTGCGCGAACCGTAGCAGCGGGCCCGGGCCCGCGATCGCGGTTCGAACGGTGCTGCAGGAGCGGGCCTCGGCCCGCGATCGCGGTTCGAGAACCGCCCCTACAGGTCTTTCAGCTTGTACAGCGCGTCGAGCGCTTCGCGCGGCGTCATCGCATCCGGATCCAGCGCATCCAGCGCATCCCGCAGCGCATCGTCGGCCGGCTCGGCGGCGCGGCCGAGCGGCAATTGCGCCTGCGGGACTCTGCGCCAGCGCTGCCTGGTGAGTTTCCAGCGTCGCGAGGTAGTTGCGGGCGCGCTTCACGACGTGGCGCGGCACGCCGGCGAGCGCCGCAACCTGCAGCCCATAGCTCTGGTTGGCGGGCCCCGGTCTGACCGTGTGCAGGAATACCAGCCGGCCATCGTGTTCGGTGGCGTCGAGATGCACGTTGCGGCACGCGGGCAGTTCGTCGGCCAGCGCGGTGAGTTCGAAATAGTGGGTGGCGAACAAGGTGAAGGCGCGCGTTTTCTCGCCCATGTGATGTGCCGCCGCCCACGCCAGCGACAGGCCGTCGAAGGTGCTCGTGCCGCGCCCGATCTCGTCCATCAGTACCAGGCTCTGCGCCGTGGCGTTGTTCAGGATCGTGGCGGTTTCGGTCATCTCCACCATGAACGTCGAGCGTCCACCGGCGATGTCGTCCGATGCGCCGATGCGCGTGAAGATGCGGTCGATGGGGCCGATCTTCAGGGAGTCCGCGGGCACGAAGCTGCCGATGTGCGCGAGGATCGCGATGAGCGCGGCCTGCCGCATGTAGGTCGACTTGCCGCCCATGTTGGGGCCGGTGATGACGATCAGCCGTTGCTCGTCCGTCAACGCCAGGTCGTTGGCGACGAACGGCGTCTCGATGACCTGCTCGACCACGAGATGCCGCCCGCCGCGGATTTCGATGCACGGCTCCTCGCTCAGCTCGGGCTTCGTGAGGCGCAGGCTGTCCGCGCGCTCGGCGAAGCAAACGAGCACGTCCAGTTCGGCGACGGCAAACGCGGTCTGCTGCAAGGATGCAAGCGTCTCGTGCAGGCGGTCCAGCAGCTGTTCGTAGAGCAACTTCTCGCGCGCCAGTGCGCGTTCCCGTGCGCTCAGCACCTTGTCCTCGAACGCCTTCAGTTCCGGCGTGATGTAGCGCTCCGCGCCTTTCAGCGTTTGCCGGCGCACGTAGTCGTCCGGTGCCCTCGCGGCCTGGCTCTTGCTGATCTCGATGTAGTACCCGTGCACGCGGTTGTAGCCGAGCTTCAGCGTGCCGATACCGGTGCGCTCTTTCTCGCGCGCTTCCAGCTCGATGAGGTACCGGTCGGCGTTGTCGGCGATACCGCGCAGCTCGTCGAGTTCGTCGTCGTAGCCGTCCGCGATGACGCCGCCGTCGCGGATCAGCATGGGCGGGTTGTCGACGATTGCCTCCGACAGCAGTTGCCGTTCGCCATGGTGCGGCACGATTCGCTCCCGCAGGTGCGTGGAGCTGCGGCGACTCGATGCCGGCGAGCTGCGTGCGCAGCGCGGGCAGGCGCGACAGGGCTTCGCAGAGCTGGCGCAGGTCGCGTGGCCGGGCCGAGCGCAGGGCGACGCGCGACAGGATTCGCTCGACGTCACCGATGCCGTGCAGCAGCGCCTGCAGTGACTCGACGGTACTGCCCGCGAGCATCGACTCGACGGCCTGGAAGCGGCCCTTGAGCACGGCCGGGTCGCGCAGCGGCCGCTGGATCCAACGCCGCAGCAAGCGGCTGCCCATGGGGCTCTGGCAACGATCCATGACGCCCGCGAGCGTGTGCTCATCGTGCCCGCTCAACGAGCTGTGAAGCTCGAGGTTGCGGCGCGTCGGGCCGTCCATGATGACCGCATCCTCGCGCCGTTCCACGGTGATGGCCTGCAGGTGCGGCAGCGACGATTTCTGGGTATCGGTGACGTACTGCAGCAACGCACCCGCCGCTGCGACGCCGCGCGGAAATGCCTCGCAGCCGAATCCGGCCAGGTCGCGGGTGCCGAACTGCCGGCACAGGAGCCGCGTTGCGCCGTCGTGTTCGAAGTGCCACGGCGGCCGCCGAGTGATGCGCACACCGGCGCCGAAACGGCGCGCGTCGACCTGGTCTTCGTCGACGATGAGCTCGGCCGGCCGCAGGCGTTCGAGTTCGCCGGCGACGGCCTCGCCGTCGGCCACCTCCGTGAGCCGGAAGCGGCCGCCCGCGAGATCCAGCCACGCGAGACCGATGCCCTCGCCATCGACGTACATCGCCGCCACCAGGTTGTCGCGGCTCTCGGACAACAGGGCTTCGTCGGTGAGCGTTCCCGGCGTCACGACGCGCGTGACCTGGCGTTCGACGGGCCCCTTGCTGGTCGCGGGATCCCCGACCTGCTCGCAGATGGCGACCGACTCGCCCTTGCGCACGAGTTTCGCGAGATAGCTCTCAGCGGCGTGGTAGGGCACACCCGCCATCGGGATCGGGTTGCCGGCCGACTTGCCGCGCGAGGTCAGGGTGATGTCGAGCAGCGCCGCGGCGCGTTTCGCGTCGTCGTAGAACAGTTCGTAGAAGTCGCCCATGCGGTAGAAAACGAGCATATCCGGATACTCGCTCTTGATCGCCAGGTACTGGCGCATCATCGGGGTGTGAACGGGGCTGACTTCCATATTATTCTTCTCGGCCATGAAAATACTGCATGTGGAAACCGGGCGCCATCTCTACGGTGGACCGCAGCAGGTGATCTATCTCGCCCGGGCGCTGCGTGCGCTCGGTCACGACAACCTGATCGTCTGCCCGCCCGGGTCGGGCATCGACAACGCGGCGCGCGCGGCGGCTCTGCCCGGTGCGCAACCTGTTCTGCGCCGGCGATCTCGATCTGCCGTTCGCCTATCGGCTCACGCAGTTCATCGGCCAGGTGAAGCCCGATATCGTGCATTGCCACAGCCGGCGCGGCGCCGACGTGCTCGGCGGACTCGCGGCGAGTTTTGCCGACGTCCCTGCCGTCGTCTCGAGGCGCGTCGACAACACCGAGATGCGGCTCGTCGCCGCGCTCCGCTACCGGCCGTTCAGGAAGGTGATCGCGATATCGGAGGCCATTGCGCGCGAGTTGCGGGATCGCGGCGTCGAGGAGGAGCGGCTGGCCGTGATACGCAGCGCGGTCGACGTCGATCGCTTCGCGCAGCGCGCCGACTGCACGGAATTTCGCCGCGAATACGGCGTGCCCGACGGTGCGCTGGTGATCGCGGCGGCCGGTCAGCTGATCCCGCGCAAGGGGCATCGCTACCTGTTGCAGGCGGCCGCGGAACTGCGCGCCGAGCATGGGGGCTTCCGCGTGCTGATTTTCGGGGAAGGGCCCCTGCACAGCCAGCTGCGGGCGCAGGCAGAGTCCCTCGGCGTCGCGGATGTCGTTACGCTGGCCGGCTTTCGCGAGGACCTCGACGACTACGTCGGCTGCTTCGACATCTTCGTGCATCCGGCGCTTGCGGAAGGGCTGGGCGTGGCTGCGCTGAAAGCCGCGGCGGCCGGCGTGCCGGTCGTCGGGTTCGAGGCCGGCGGACTCGCGGAGGCCGTCGTGCACGACGAGACCGGCATCCTGGTGCCGCCGGAAGATGGGGTTGCCCTGCGCGTGGCGATCGCCGCGCTGATGGCAGACGAGGACCTCCGGACCCGCCTCGGCAACGCGGGGCGGAAAAGAATGCAGGACGACTTCTCGATCGCTACGATGGCGGAGAAGCACGTCGCGCTGTACGAGTCCGTGATCAATGCCTGAGGATCCCGCCATCCATGAACTGGCGCGTACGCTGGTCGCGGAACTGAATCGCAACAAGAAGGCCGTGGCGACCGCGGAATCCTGTACCGGGGGATGGCTCGCCAAGGCGCTGACCGACGTGCCGGGGAGTTCCGGTTGCTTCGGCTACGGCATCGTCAGCTACAGCAACAGTGCAAAGGAATCGCTGCTGGGCGTGCAGAACCGGACGCTGGCCGAGCACGGCGCCGTGAGCGAAGCCGTGGTGCGGGAAATGGCGCAAGGCGCATTGCAGCTCAGCGGCGCGGACATCGCCGTGGCCGTCAGCGGCGTGGCCGGGCCGGACGGCGGCAGTGACGAGAAGCCGGTCGGCACGGTATGGTTCGCATGGTCGATGCGAGGCCCCGGGGGCATTTCGACCGACACCGACCTGCGGCGCTTCGAAGGCAATCGCGAGAGCATTCGCAAGCAGACGGTAATCCACGGCCTGAAGGGCGTACGGGGGCGGCTGCCGACATGACCACGAAACGCATTTTTTTCGCCCTGTGGCCGGATGACCGGCAACGAGACCGTCTGCGCGACCACATCAGCCCGCTCGCGAGGCTGGTCGAAGGACAGGTGGTGTATCGCGGCGACTGGCATGTGACGACGGCGTTCATCGGCACTTTCCCGGAGGCGGACATACCCGGGCTGCTGGCGCGGGCCGCAGAGATCCCGGTCGAACCGTTTCGGCTGCGCTTCGACCGGGTCGAGTTCTGGCCGCGGCCGAAAGTCGCGTCGCTGGTTGCACCGACGGTGCCGCCCGAGTTGCAGCGCGCTCGTCGATGCGCAGAACGCCCTGCTCACGGATTACGGCATTGCTGTGGAGGACCGGACCTACCGGCCGCACATTACCGTGGTGCGGCGGGCCCGGCCGTTCGAGACCCAGCGCCTCGCGCAACCGGCCGTGGTCGAGTGGACGGGTTTCGAACTGGTCGAGTCGGTGTCGCAGCCGGGCGGCGCGACCTACCACCCGTTGAAACAATAGCTTCGGCGTGAAAGCTCGTTACTACCCAAAGTGCCCGGAATCGAAGACTGCGCCCCTGTTGGGTTTCGGGCATAATACTGTATATAATCACATGATAATTCCCACCCACCGGATGGCAGCAAAAAATGGATGACAACCGCAAGAAAGCACTCGCCCAGGCGCTGGGCCAGATAGAAAAGCAGTTCGGCAAAGGCTCCGTCATGCGCCTCGGCGACGGCACCATGATCGCCAACATCGAAGCGGTTTCGACGGGTTCGATCGGCCTGGACGTCGCGCTCGGCATCGGCGGCCTGCCGAAAGGGCGGGTCGTCGAGATCTACGGCCCGGAAGCCTCCGGCAAGACCACGCTCACCCTGCAGGTGATCGCTGAGGCGCAGAAGATGGGCGGCACGGCGGCCTTCGTCGACGCCGAACACGCGCTCGACCCCCTGTACGCCGAAAAGCTCGGCGTCAACGTCGACGAGCTGCTGGTGTCGCAGCCCGATACGGGCGAACAGGCGCTCGAGATCACCGACATGCTGGTGCGTTCGGGCGCCGTCGACATCATCGTCGTCGACTCGGTAGCCGCGCTCACGCCCAAGGCCGAGATCGAGGGCGAGATGGGCGATTCGCACGTCGGCCTGCAGGCCCGCCTGATGTCGCAGGCGCTCAGGAAGCTCACCGGCAACATCAAGCGCTCCAACGCGATGGTGGTCTTCATCAACCAGATCCGTATGAAGATCGGCGTGATGTTCGGCAGCCCCGAGACGACGACGGGCGGCAACGCGCTCAAGTTCTATTCCTCGGTGCGCCTCGACATCCGCCGCATCGGTGCGATCAAGAAGGGCGACGAGGTCATCGGCAACCAGACTCGCGTGAAGGTGGTCAAGAACAAGGTATCGCCGCCGTTCAAGATGGCGGAATTCGAGATCCTGTACGGCGAAGGCATTTCGCGCGAAGGCGAGATCATCGAACTCGGCGTGCAGAACGGCCTGATCGACAAGGCCGGCTCGTGGTACAGCTACGGCAGCGACCGCATCGGCCAGGGCAAGGAAAACGTGCGCGAATTCCTCAAGGCGAACCCGGAAGTGGGCGTGGAGATCGAGCAGAAGATTCGCGAGAAGCTGCTGCCGAAAACCGTCAAGACCGCCGCGCCCGACGCCGAGGAGTCCGTCGCGCAGGAAGCCTGACGACCTCGCTGCAGGAGCGGTTCTCGAACCGCGACCGTTCGCGGGCCCAGGCCCGCGCCTGCGTTTGGAACGGCGACCTGTAGGAGCGGTTCTCGAACCGCGAATGGTGCGAAGCTGACATCGATAGCGGGCCCAGGCCCGCTCCTACGCGCACAACAGCCGCCTGTAGGAGCGGTTCTCGAACCGCGACCGGTTCACAGGCCCGGGCAGCGCCCCGGAGGATACGAAAGACGAACCATGCCTGACGACGCCATCGAGGCCCGCAAGAAAGCAATGGACCTGCTTGCGCGCCGCGAGCACGCGCGCGCGGAGCTGGAGCGAAAACTGGCGGCCGCGGGCTTCGCTGCGGAGGTCGCGGCAGGCGCCGTGGAGAAGCTGGCGCAAGAGGGCCTGCAAAGCGACCGCCGCTTCGTCGAATCGTTCGTGCAGTCGCGCATCAACCAGGGCAAGGGCCCGCTGCGCATCCACGCCGATCTCGGGCAGCGTGGCGTGGCAGCGGCCCTGGTCGACGAGGTCCTCGAGCAGGCGGGCGAGGACTGGTACGCACTGGCGCGTGAAGCGCGGGTGAAGAAGTTCGGTCGGTCCCGGCCGACGGAGTTCAGGGACAAGGCCCGGCAGATGCGCTTCCTGCAATACCGCGGCTTCGAGCCGGACCAGGTCCAGGCAGCCGTCTCGTCTTTCGAAGAATAACGCTTAATCCGGCCCGGTAAGTCCCGTACACTAGCGGGTTTGAAAACCGCCGCCAGATCCCGATATCACCCCGATGAAACGCCTTTCCAGTAACGAATTGCGCCAGGCATTCCTGGACTTTTTCGCCGCACGCGGCCACGAAGTGGTTGCGAGTTCGCCCCTGGTGCCGGGCAACGACCCGACCCTCTTGTTCACCAATGCCGGCATGGTGCAGTTCAAGGACGTATTTCTCGGCCTCGACAAGCGCAACTACGATCGCGCCGTGACGTCGCAGCGCTGTGTACGGGCGGGCGGCAAGCACAACGATCTCGAGAACGTGGGCTACACGGCCCGTCATCACACCTTCTTCGAGATGCTCGGCAATTTCAGCTTCGGCGACTACTTCAAGCGCGAAGCCATCCGCTACGCCTGGGATTTCCTCACGCAGACGCTCGGGCTGCCACCGGAGAAGCTCTGGGTCACCGTGTTCAACGACGATGACGAAGCGGCGGCTATCTGGCTCGAGGAAATGAAGATCGATCCCGAGCGCTTCACGCGCATGGGCGAGAAGGACAATTTCTGGGCCATGGGCGATACCGGTCCCTGCGGTCCGTGCAGCGAGATCTTCTACGACCACGGCCCGGACGTGCCGGGCGGTCCGCCCGGATCGCCGGACGAGGACGGTGATCGCTACGTCGAGGTCTGGAACCTCGTGTTCATGCAGTTCGACCGCGCGGCGGACGGCACCATGACGCCGTTGCCGAAGCCGTCGGTCGACACGGGCATGGGGCTCGAGCGCATGGCGGCCGTCATGCAGGGTGTGCACAGCAATTACGAGATCGACCTGTTTGCGAACCTGATCGAGGCGACCGCGAAGACCGTAGGTGTCGAGAACGACGGCTCGAGTTCGTTGAACGTCATTGCCGATCACATCCGCGCCTGCGCGTTCCTGATTGTCGACGGCGTGTTGCCCGGTAACGAAGGCCGGGGTTATGTACTGCGTCGCATCATTCGCAGAGCCATTCGGC
Organism: uncultured Gammaproteobacteria bacterium; assembly: GCA_963712755.1. GTDB lineage: Bacteria > Pseudomonadota > Gammaproteobacteria > Steroidobacterales > Woeseiaceae > UBA1847. The sequence goes on from CAVQIY010000010.1 coordinate 332,525, forward strand.
ACGGCAAGAAACTCGGTACCGACGAGCCGTTTTTCTACAAGCTCGTCGCGCCGTTGGCGGAGGAGATGGGCGATGCCTATCCGGAACTGAAAAAATCCCGCGCGCATGTCGAGAAAGTCCTGAAGAAGGAAGAGCTGCGCTTCGCCGAAACGCTGGACCAGGGCATGGAGATTCTCGAGGCTGCGATAGCGGAGCTCGACGGCGAGCAGATACCCGGCGAAGTGGTCTTCAAGCTCTACGACACCTACGGCTTCCCTGTGGACCTGACCGCGGACATCGCGCGTGAGCGCGGTCTCGTGATCGATGAGGAAGGATTCGAGGCGGCCATGGAGCAGCAGAGGGACCGCGCCCGTTCGGCAAGCAAGTTCGCCGCCAGCGCGGAGGGCGCGATCCGTACCGGGGCGGAAAGCGCGTTCTGCGGGTACGAGGGCACAGAAGGCTCGGGCACGGTCGTTGCACTCTACAGGGACGGTGAACCGGTCGACGCGCTGTCCGCGGGCGAGGAGGGTGCCGTCATCCTGTCGTCGACGCCGTTCTACGCCGAAAGTGGCGGCCAGATCGGCGATACCGGCATCCTCGCGGAAACCGGCAAGCTGTTCCAGGTCGTCGATACGCAGAAGAGCGGCAACGCGATCGTGCATTTCGGCGCGGTCGAGGAAGGCGAGTTGCAGGTGGGCGATTCGCTTGACGCGATCGTCGATGAAGAACGCCGCCAGGCTATCCGCCTCAATCACTCGGCAACCCACCTCATGCACGCAGCGCTTCGCAAGGTGCTCGGCGAGCATGTCAAGCAGAAAGGCTCGCTCGTCGCGCCGGACCGCCTGCGCTTCGATTTCTCTCACTACGAGGCGCTGGCGCCGGAGCAGATTGCCGAGATCGAGGCGCTCGTCAACGAGGAAATCCGCAGGAACGTCGCTGCCGATACCCGGCTGATGAGCTACGACGACGCCATGCAGTCGGGCGCCATGGCGCTGTTCGGTGAGAAATACGGCGACAAGGTACGCGTGCTGCGATTCGGCGATTTTTCCGTCGAACTGTGTGGTGGTACGCACGTTGACCGCACGGGCGATATCGGGGTGTTCAAGATCACGTCCGAAGGCGGTATCGCATCGGGCGTGCGTCGTATCGAGGCCGTCACGGGCAAGGGCGCGCTTGAGTGGATCGATGCTCGCGAACAGACCCTGACCGAGGTAGCCGGCTTGTTGAAAAGCAATCCCGACCAGGCCGCAGCCAGGGTTGAACAGCTCCTGCTGCAAAACAAGGATCTCCAGAAACGGCTCGCGACCGCGAGGCACGCGCTCCTGACGGGCGAGGGCTCGGACCAGGAGGACGAAATCCAGGAAATCGCCGGTATCAAGGTCCTCGCGGCCCGATTGCATGATGTGGATGCGAGTCTGCTCCGCGAGGCCGTCGATCGAGCCAAGGACAAATTGCAGAACGCGGTCATCGTGCTGGGCACCGTGGAAGACGGCAAAGTGCTTCTCGCGGCGGGCGTCACGAAGAACAACGTCGACCGAATCCGCGCGGGCGACCTGATTAAGCCAGTCGCGGAAAAGGTCGGCGGCAAGGGCGGCGGCCGTCCCGATTTCGCCCAGGCCGGCGGCAACAAGCCCGAGGCGCTGGACGAAGCGCTCGGTGCCGTGCCCGACTGGGTCGCCGAACAGCTGGCCTGAGCGATCGTCCGATAGCGGACGACACGACTAAAGTTTCGCTTGTACCTGTGGGCACAAGCGGCGAGAATCGGCTAATATTACAAGCGTTTACGACGTACGCGTAAAAGAACGGGCAATAATCCCGCAAGGCAGGAGTAGGAAGTCATGCTGATTCTGACGCGACGCGCTGGAGAGACGGTCATGGTCGGGAGTGATATCACCATTACCGTACTGGGGGTCAAGGGGAATCAAGTGCGTATCGGCATCAATGCGCCGAAAGACGTCGCTGTGCACCGCGAAGAGATCTACGAGCGCATCCAGAGCGAGAAAGCCGCTGAAAAGGCAGAGAAAGCCGTGGGGGGCGAGTAGGGCCGTTCAGGCTTTACCGGGACCTATCGTCTGAGTAGTATGTGCGGCCTGCCGTATGCAGGCCGTGCCCGGTTTTCTCCGAAAAGCGGCGGTGTCAGAGCGTTCCTCGCGCCTGGCTCGCATACAATTTGAATTCTGGAGAGATGGCTGAGTGGTCGACAAATCGGCAGGAAGGCCGATTTGGACGGCGGAGCCGCCCGAAGGGCGAGCGCCAGGGATGGCGCGAGTCAAAGCGCTCCTCGCGCCTGGCTCGCATACAATTTGAATTCTGGAGAGATGGCTGAGTGGTCGAAAGCGCTCCCCTGCTAAGGGAGTAAGGGTTAAAAGCCCTTCGAGGGTTCGAATCCCTCTCTCTCCGCCAGAAAACAATAAGACCCCTTCACGGGGTCTTTTTGTTTTCCGGCCGAGGGAGGGCTGGATGCAGAATCCTGTTCGACTCACGCAGCGCCGCAGGCGCCAGTGAGGGCGCGCAGCGCCCATCCCTCTCTCTCCGCCCGCGGACCGAGGATTCGCGGTTCGAGAACCGCTCCTACAAAGGGGTATTTTCCGGCCGAGGGAGGGCTGGATGCAGAATCCTGTTCGACTCACGCAGCGCCGCAGGCGCCAGTGAGGGCGCGCAGCGCCCATCCCTCTCTCTCCGTCCGGAGACCGGGGATTCGCGGTTCGAGAACCGCTCCTACAGGGGGGTCTTTTCCGGCCGAGGGAGGGCTGGATGCAGAATCCTGTTCGACTCACGCAGCGCCGCAGGCGCCAGTGAGGGCGCGCAGCGCCCATCCCTCTCTCTCCGTCCGGAGACCGGGGATTCGCGGTTCGAGAACCGCTCCTACAAGGGGGTCTTTTCTGGCCGCGCGAACAGCGCCCATTCCTCATTTCCCGGCCAGAACCAAAAAGGGCCCCGAAGGGCCCTCCCGTCCGTGTCGGCCGGTTACTACTGTTGCTGCAGCATCTCGCCGATGCCCATCTCTTCGGCCCTCTGCATCATCCGTTGCTGGTGCTCCTGCTGGATGCGCGCCCTTTCCGCGTCGGTCGTGGCTGCCTGCAATCGCTGGGTGTAGCGGTTCCTTTCTTCCATGGTCATCATGTGTTCGCCGAAGACCGGCGGATCGAGTTGCCTGCCCTGGGCTTTCGCTCGTGCCTGCATCTCGCGCTGGTGCTCCGCGCGCATCTGTGACCACTCGCGGTCGTTACTCGCGTTGGCCAGGCGCTCGCGATAGCGTTCGCGTTCCTCGGCCGTCATCATCTCCCGGCCGTACATCCCCTGGTCCGGCATTTGCTCGCGCAATTGCTTCTGCTGTTGGCTCATCTGGCCCTGCTGATGCATGTCCTTCTGCATCTGGCCCTGGCCCTGCTGTCCTTGCGGCACCTGTTGCTTCTGCTGAGCACTACCCGAGCCATGACCCTGCGCATAGGACGCATCGAGCGCCAGTGCGGCGACAGCGAAGAGCAGTATGAAAAAAAGCAGTGACCGAACTTTTCCCGGATTCATAACACGCACCCTACTTGCCGTAATCCACGCTATGTCGGTTACCTTGGGCCGTTCCCGGCATTCGCAAGCCAGTATAACTACGTATCACTTCACCTTGACCTGCACGAGCTCCTCGCCGTTCGGGTCCGTCACGTGCACGGCACAGGCGATACAGGGATCGAAGCTGTGGATCGTCCGCAGGATTTCCAGCGGCTGCTCCGGGTCCACCATCGTGTGCCGGTCTTCCAGTGCCGCTTCGTAGGCGCCGGCTATGCCGTTGGCGTCCCGTGGCCCTGCGTTCCAGGTGCTCGGCACGACCGCCTGGTAATTCGCGATCTTCTCGTTCTCGATCACCACCCAGTGCGACAGCGCGCCGCGCGGCGCCTCCATGACGCCGACACCTTCGCAGGATTTCGGCCAGCTCGACGGCTCCCAGAGCGAATCGTCGAAGGTGCGGGTGTCCCCAGCCTTGATGTTTGCGATCAGTGCGTCGAGCCAGCCCTGCATCGCGTCGGCGAGAATCGCCGTCTCGAGCGTGCGCGCGGCCGTGCGTCCGAGCGTCGAGAACAGGGCTTCGACCGGTACATCCAGCGTCGTCAGCGCGTGATCGACGAGCGCGCGTGCCTGCTCGTGCCCCTTCGCATACAGCAACAAAACGCGCGCGAGCGGGCCGACCTCCATCGCATGGCCCTTCCAGCGCGGCGATTTCAGCCACGAGTAGGACTGATCGACGTCGAGGTGCTGGTACGGCGGTTCCGGCCCCGTGTAATTCAGGGTCGTTTCTCCGCTCCAGGGGTGCAGGCCCGACGCCTTGCCGCTCGAGTAGTCGTACCAGGAATGCGCGACGAATTCCTGGATGCCCTGCGGGTCGCCGAGTTCCAGGTCGTGGATCGTCGACAGGTCCCTGCCCAGGATCACGCCGCGCGGGAACAGGAACGAGTCCGGATCGTCCATGCTGGTTGCCGGCAGGTCGCCGACGCACAGGAAATTGCCGAGACCTTCGCCACGCGCGAACCAGTCCTTGTAGAAGCCCGCGATCGCCAGCGTATCGGGCACGTAAACCTGGTTCACGAAGGTCTTCATGCTGTTGATGATTTCCTGCACCTGCGCCAGCCGCTTGCTGTTGATGGCCGAATCCGAGTTCAGGTCGATGGGCGAGGGCACGCCGCCGACAACGAAGTTCGGGTGCGGGTTCTTGCCGCCGAATATGGCGTGCAGTCTTGCAACGTCGCGTTGCCAGACGAGCGCATCGAGGTAATGCGCGACGGCCATGAGGTTCGCCTCCGGCGGCAGCCTGTACTCGGGATGCCCCCAGTAGGCTTTTGCGAAGATGCCGAGCTGCCCCGACTCGACGAAGCCGGCGACTTTCTTTTGCACGTCGCGGAAGTAGCCCGTGGATGACCGGGGATAACTGCCGAGGGACTGCGCGAGTTCAGCGGTCTTTGCAGGGTCCGCCGAGAGCGCGGATACGACATCCACCCAGTCGAGCGCGTGCAGGTGATAGAAGTGCATCACGTGATCGTGGATGTACTGGGCACCGATCATCAGGTCGCGAATCAACTCGGCATTGCGCGGTATTTTCGCGCCGATCGCGTTCTCGACCGCGCGCACGGACGCGATGCCGTGCACGAGCGTGCACACGCCGCAGATGCGTTGCGCGAATGCCCAGGCGTCGCGCGGATCGCGGTCCCGGAGAATGATCTCGATGCCTCTCACCATCGTGCCGGACGAGTAGGCCTGCGCGATCCGGTCGCCGTCCATCTGCGCTTCAATCCGCAGGTGGCCTTCGATGCGCGTGATCGGGTCGACAACGACTCTTGGATTCATGCCTCGTCCTCCAGGTTCTCGGCAACCATTTCCATGAGGCTACCCATCGTGTAGTTCCAGTTGAAATGCGCCTGGCCGTCGTCGAAGCTCTGCCGGCAATTGGCGCAGCTCGAGAGCAGTTCGTCGGCTTCGGTCTTCTCGACCTGGTCCATCTTCAGCTTGAAGACCCGGTGCCGGAGCGGGTCGGCTCGCTTGATCGTCACGACACCGCCGCCGCCGCCGCAGCACCAGTTGTAGTCGCCGCCGTATTCCATCTCGCGGAAATCGACACCGAGGTGCCTGATGACCTCGCGGGCAGCGTTGGTCGCACCGCCGCGGCGCGATACCTGGCAGGGATCGTGATAGGTGACGCTCTTGTCGACTTTCCTGACCTTGATCTTGCCCTTGTTCAGCGCATCGGCCATGTACTCGGAAATGTGCATGACCTTGAAGGGCAGCGGCTTGCCGTACATGTTGGCGCCCATCCAGCGCAGTGCCATGTAGGCATGCCCGCACTCGGGGAGCACGATGAGCTTCGCGCCGATCTTTATGGCCGCGTCGATCAGCTTCATCGTGGCTTCCTTTTGCCACCCGGGGTTGCCCGACAGCATGCCGAAGTTGGTCGCCTCGAAGCCGTCGGTCCTGAAGGTCCAGGATTCACCTGCGGCGTTCAGGATCCTGGCGGTCGCGGCAATCGACTGCGGGTACTTCTGGATTTCGATCGACGACATGACGGCGAGGACATCGGCCTGCTCGACGTCCATGGGGATGTCGATGTCGTACTCGTCGGCCATCCACTCCACGCGATCTTCGAACTTGTCCGGCGTAATTCCGAGGGGGCTGCCCGTTTCCGCGGCGCGCTTCGCGACCTCGTGAAGTTCATGCGGTATCAGGCCGGCCATGAACATGCCATGGCGCGCCATGGATACCAGCCCCGCGATGTCGATACCCATCGGGCAGACCAGCGAGCAGCGTCCGCAGACCGTGCAGCTGTCATACAGCAGGTGCTGCCATTCTTCGAGCTGTTCTATGGTGACTTTCTTCTTGAACCCGAACAGGCGATAGAAAAATGCGAACGGGCCCGCTTCACGCTTGTAGGCCTGCTTGAATAGCTCGAGCTTCCAGATCGGCGTGTAGCGCGGGTCGTCCGTGCGCACGTGGAAGTGGCATGCGTCCGCACACATGCCGCAATGCAGGCAGCCGTCGAGATAGGAGGCCGTCTGCGAATTGAAGTTCTTGACGAAATGATGCATCGCTTTTTCGACGCGCTCTTCCGTCTCCATGTCGCCCTGTATGTCGTGACGAATCTCGGGCGGTTTGTAGGCCAGCCTCTCGGCTTCGCGATCGAGTGGATGCCTGCCGTCGACGGTGGTCATGTCTTCGCCCCCCTGCGTTCGAATACCATGCCGGTGGTGCCCCTCGTCACGAACACGAGGAACGTGTGCCCGAGCTTGCCGAACGGCAGCCAGACCATCAGCACCACGACCGACAGGATGTGTATCGCCAGCAGCGTCTCGTAACGAACGCCGAAACGCACCGGCATGATCAGTCCGGTCACGATCGGCAACAGCGTGATGAACCAGCTGAAGTAGTCGTCGAAATTGGAGATCAGTTTCAGGACCGGGTGCGTGAGTCGCCGCACCAGCAAGGCGATGCCCGCGGCCACGGCGGCGACGCCGGACAGGTAAATGACGTTGTTCGGCAGGCCCGGCCAGCCGAAGCCGAGGAAGCCCTCGAAAAACACGATGTGCGGCACGAACAGGAAGACCACCACGAACAGGCCGATGTGCAGGACGTAGGCCAGCATCTTCGGGTACAGCGTCGCGCGCTTGAAAGGCGCTGCCGTAAAGCTGCGGGTGTAGATCACCTTCAGCGCGGCCATCAGGCCACCGGGCCTGCGCGGTTCCGAGAACTCCGGTTTTTCCTTCAGCAGAAGGATGCCGACAAGACGCCAGAGCACGCCGGCGACCAGAATGTAAGCCGCGACCTGCAGTGCAGGCCCGCGTGCAAAATCGAGCAGGTCCATCTCATGCCTCCTTCGTGTACCGGGCCTGGCGGCGGCGTCCCGCGACGGCGGCGGCAGCGCCGAGGGCGACACCCGCGACCGCGGCACCGGCCAGTTTCGCACCGCTGTCGAATTTGCCGGTCGACAACGGCGCATAGAATCCGCCCTTGTCCCAGAACCCCGGTTCTGAGCAGCCGAGGCACGGGTGTCCGGACTCGATCGGGAAACTGGTTCCTGCATTCCACTTCACCGTGGCGCAGGCGTTGTAGGTGATCGGCCCCCTGCAGCCCAGTTTGAAGAGGCACCAGCCTTCGCGCGCGCCGCGGTCGTCGAAGGTCTCCGCGAACTTGCCCTGTTCGTAGAACGGCCGCCGGTAGCAGCGGTCGTGGATGGTCTGGCCGAAAAAGGCCACCGGACGGCGATGGATATCGAGGTCGGGCAACTGGCCAAAGGTGAGGAACTGTGCCAGCACGGCGGTAATGACCATCGGGATCGGCGGACAACCGGGAACGTTGACGATCGGCTTGTCCCTGACCAGGTCCTGCACCGAGACGGCGCCCGTCGGGTTCGGGTTCGCGCCCGGGATGCCGCCGAACGCCGCGCAGCTGCCGATGGCGATGACCGCAGCGGCGCCTGCGACGGTCTCCATCAGCATGTCGTAATTGCTGATGCCGGCAATCGTCGAGTAGCCGGGGTTGCCCATGGGGATGGAGCCGTCCACGAGCACGAGGTATTCACCCCTGTTCTCCTCCATCGCCGCATGCCGCGCCGCTTCCGCCGCTTCGCCGGAGGCGGCTTGCAGGGTGTGATGGTAGTCGAGCGAGATGCTGTCGAAGATCAGGCCCTCGAGCGTGGGCGAGGACGATCGTGTCAGCGATTCGGTGCAGCCCGTACACTCCTGGAACGACAGCCAGATGACGGACGGCCGCCGCGCCTGTTCGAGCGCCCGCGCGATGCGCGGCACCATGGCCGGCGGCAGCGCCAGCAGCGACGCCGTCGCCGCGCAGTACTTCATGAAGCCGCGCCGCGACACGCCGTTGGCCTGGAGAATTTCACCCAGGGTCGGTTTGGTTTTCACTTGCCTGTCTCCTTGTTGAGTTCGGGCCCGGTGCTGTCGACACTGTCACGCAACTTCGCGCGGCCCGCGCCGATATCGGCGTCCTGGGACATCAGGATCGCGGGACTGCGCGTCACCTCGACGTAGCGGCCGACGACTTCGTCCTCCGTGTTGCGATGCTCGACCCACCACACGCCCGGGTAGGCGGTTTCGCGAATCACGCTCCTGCCCATCGCATCGAGTTCGGCGGTCAGCTCGCCGCTACCGAGCGCCGCTTCCAGTGCCGCGAGTTCTCCCGGTGCAAAGGGCAGGCTGGCGAGGTCGATCACGGTCGGCTCGTCGTCGCCGAGCAGGCGGTCGAGCGCATGAACGATCTCGTTCAGGAGTGGTTTGACGTTGCCGCGGTTGAAGGGAACCGCGGTGCGAAGCGGGTCCTGCAGAGTCATGGACAGGCCTCCTCGACGGAGCGGTTGGACCAGCGGTCGACGAGATCACGGATCCTCGCGGTCGCCGCCGGTATCGCGGCCGCGACGCTCGGCGTCGGTTCCGTGCCCCAGTCCACGCGCTCCGGCTCGATGCCGACGAGTGCGCGGTTGGCCGGCAGGTCATCGCACAGCCGCAGCGCGTCGAGGATGTCGGCGAGGCCGAGTTCGTGCACGCTGCCGTGGTGATTGCGCAGGTGCCGGTCCATTTCGTCGCCCTCGAGCACGGTTACGGTGCCGGGCGCCTTGCCGAGCCGCATGGCATCGACGGCCACGAGACCGTGCAGGCGGGAAAGCCGGTCCATCAGCGCGAGGCCCACGGTACCCGCGTCCAGGCAGTAGACGCCCGCGTCACCATGCCGTTGCTGGAAATACTGCAGGGCGTGAATGCCGACGCCATCGTCCTGCAGGAGGTTGTTGCCGATCCCGACAACCGCGATCGAAAGCATGCGGAGGAGCCCCGAAAAAGTGTTTATTAGGAAATGCTAATGAGTGTGGTACGGTGGGCCTATACTGGTTTCTACGCACGCATCGGGGGGGACACCGAAGCCATGAAGAACTGCACCGGCCTGTTCTGCGCAGGCATCCTGTCGTTTGCATCCGTGGCCTGCGCGCGGCCGGCGCCGGACTGCCCGCCGGCCGAGGGCGTCGCGCTGCAGGTGCTGGGTTCGGGCGGGCCGATCGCCGACGACAACCGCGCGTCGTCGGGGTACATCGTCTGGGTGGACGGTCGATCCCGCGTGCTGGTGGACGCGGGGGGCGGCACGTTCCTGCGCTTCGGCGAAGCCGGCGCCCGTTTCACCGACCTCGATTTCGTGGGCCTCAGTCATTTCCACACCGACCACTCGGCGGACTTCCCGGCGCTGTTGAAGTCCGGCAATTTCTCCGGCCGCGAGCGGCCGCTGCCGGTTGCCGGGCCGGGACCCGGCGGGCCGTTCCCGGGCCTCGACGCGTGGCTCGCCAGCCTGCTCGCGGCGGGATCGGGCGCTTACGGCTACCTTTCCGGGTACCTCGACGGCAGCGGCGGGCTCGTGGCGCTGCTGCCGCGGCAGATCGACCGCGAGACGGACGAACCCGTGCGGGTGCTCGACGGCGAGATCACGGTCGACGCGCTGCCCGTGCCGCACGGCATCGTGCCCGCACTCGGGTTCCGGGTGTCCGTGGCCGGCGTATCGATCGTCTTCGGCAGCGACCAGAACGGCAGCGCCGATGCCTTCGCGGAGTTTGCCCGCGGTGCCTCGCTACTGGTGATGCACATGCCCGTTCCGGAAGACGCGACCGGCACGGCGCTGCAGCTGCACGCACGGCCGAGCCGCGTGGCGCGCATCGCGAACGACGCCGGGGCAGGCACGCTGGTGCTGAGTCACTTCATGGCCAGGAGCCTGCGGGACCTCGACGCCAATGTCGACGTCGTGCGCGCTGCCTACGAGGGCAGGGTCGTGGTTGCGGAGGACCTGGCCTGCGTGGCCGTGGCGGATTAGCCGCGGTTCGCGAGGAAGCGCGCGTAAGCGCTGACGTATTTCGCCGCGTTGTCGGCGGAGATGATGACCGTGCGTCCGGTCTTCGGCGTGTCGCCGTGAAGCGCCGCATGCAACACGGCGCCGGTCGTCGGTCCGACCATGATGCCGTCGCGGCGCGCAGCCTCGATGCCCGCGGCGAATGCCTCCTCGTCCGTCACGGAAACGAGGCCGTCGAGCAGGTTGGGGTCGAGGATCTTCGGGTAGTGCTCGGCCGGCAGCCCGGTGATGCGTTTGAGTCCCGACAGCGAGTGCTGCCGGCTCGCGGGCTCCACGCCGATGATGCGGATGTCGGGGTTCTGTTCCTTCAGGTAACGGCCCACGCCGCTGATCGTGCCGCCCGTGCCGATGCCGGCAATGAAGGTATCGATCCGGCCGCCGGTCTGCTGCCAGATCTCGGGCCCGGTGGTGCGGTAGTGCGCCTCCACGTTGAGTTCGTTCTCGTACTGGTTCGGGCTGACGTAGCGGCCGCCGTACGCCTCGCTCTCGACCATGCTCTTCACGACTCCGCGTGCACCCTCGGTCGGGAACAAAGGGCACAGCTCGTCCTCGACCTCGATCAGTTCGGCGCCGAGGAAGCGCAGTAGCGCCTTCTTTTCCTCGGGCGTGCCGTCGGGGACCGCGATCTCGATCGGCAGGTTGCGCGCGTTCGCCATCGCAGCCAGTGCGATGCCGGTATTGCCTGCCGAGGGTTCGACCAGCGCCTGGTCGGGCCCCAGTTCCAGTCCGTTGAGCATGTAGAGCGCCGTGCGGTCCTTGATCGAGCCGAACGGGTTCATGCCCTCCAGTTTCACCAGCACCTCGAGGTCCGCGTGCGGGTTCATGCGCCGGCTGATCCGGACCATGGGCGTCGGGTTGTCGGGGCCGGGCGCCAGGTCGACGATGCTGTCGTAGATACCGCGCTCACCGTTGCCGGGCGGGCAGCGCGCGGGGCGCAGCTCGGTGACGGTTGCGGTGCCTGAACGGCCTGCGTGTTGCGAGGTGTGAGTGGTCATTGCGCCGAGTGTATCGGCGCGCGATCGCGAGGCAACGAAACCCCAAGACGCGTTCGCTATGCGCTTATTCCAAAGAGTTATAAGCGCTCGTTTAGTCCGGATCGGCGACGCGAGGGCCGCACCCGGGCCCCTACTCGACGTCCTGCAGCGGCGGCGCGTACGGGTTCGGCGGCATCAGGTCCGGCGCTATCGGGGCCCTGCGGCGGTTCTCCTGCGGCGGGTAGTTGGCCGCGAGATAAACGATGATCTTCTTCTCGGTCTCCGGCTCGAACTGCCACAGGTTCTGCTTTGCCTGCATCCAGCGGATCAGCTCCAGCCAGTGCGATTCGGTGCCGCTCTGCTGCGTGATGAGCTTTGCGGAATGGCAGCCGACGCAATTGTTGCGCACCAGCTGCCAGTCGCCCGTCATCCTGAGCCCCGTGAACGGGTCGAGTTGCGGCTCCTCCGCGGCGTGCGCGGTCGCCGCGACCGCGAGCACGCCTGCCAGGACGGTGACGAGCCGCATCAGGCGACCTGCACGGCGATGCGGTGGCAGGCGTTGTTGAGATAGCCCTTGGGGTTCCAGCCCGGCAATACCATCGGCTGCGCGCGTCCCTCGCTGTCGCTGGCGCGCGCCCATATTTCGTAGTACCCGGGCCCGGGAAACGCGACGTCGGCCTGCCAGTGCTGCCAGGCGAGGCGGTTGACGGGCCGTTCCAGCTTCGCCTTCTGCCACGTGGCACCGAAGTCGATGGACACGTGGACCGCGCGCACCGAGTGGTCGCCGGCCCACGCATGCCCGCGCAGCGCCAGCGTCTCGTCCCGCTTGTGCTCGATGCCGGACTTCGGATACGTGATCAGCGATTTCACCGGCATCGACTCGATGATGCACATCTTGTCGTCCGGCACTTCGCTGCCCGGTGCAACCGGCTCGCAGGGCACGCGGTAGGAGGATCCGGTCATCTTGGGACCGTCGTGCACCTGGTTGCGCACGACGATTTTGCTGAGCCACTTGCCGCTCACCGAGGCCGGCCAGCCGCCGCAGACGAGGCGCAGCGGATAACCGTTCAGGTGCGGGATGTCCTCGCCGTTCATCGCCCAGGCGATCAGCGTCTCTTTCTCGAGCGCCTTTGCGATCGGCACGCCGCGGGAGATCGGCACCATGGTCGGATCGCCGCTCAGGTGCTTGTCGCTGCCGTAGTACGCGACGTACACCGCGTCGTCCCGGATGCCGACGTGCTCGAGCACGTCTTTCAGGCGCACGCCCGTCCACTCCGGGCAGCCCACGGCACCCACCGACCACTGGTTGCCGCCGCGGGCGGCACGAACTCGCTGCGGCCATTGCCGCCGCATTCGATCTGCAGCTGGTAGCTGTAATGCCTGAACGTCTTCTTCAGTTCCTCGAGCGAAAACGCTGCCGTGCGCTCCACCGACTCGCCACCGATCTCGAGCGTCCAGGTGGAGGGATCGATGCTCGACAGCGCGGGTTCCCGGCCGTTGTTGCGCACGAACAGGTACTTTGCCGGCGTGACGCGGTCGTCGAGCAGGTGCGCCGGCGTTTCCGCGTTGATGGGCCGGTCGTTGAGGACGATGAGGCCTTCCTTGCCGGGAATCACGAACGGCTCGTCGCTTTGCGCGAGCGCCGCGGGTATCAGGCCGCCCGGCATGAGGTGGGCAAAGGGAATCGACGCCCCGACCGCGGCGGACATGGCGGCCAGCCCGCCTTTGGTGAGAAATCCCCTGCGCGTCAGCGGGTCGCTCCTGCGGCCCCACACGAGTTCGTCGGCGGCGATGGGATCTTCGTTGTAGAGTTCGTGAATTCCGCGTTTTTTCTGCGACACGATGGCACTCCTCGTCTAGTAGAGCAGCGAGATCGTCACGGCGCTGACAGCGCCGACGAGCAGCGCAGCGACGAGTCCCATGGCAAGTGGTTTGAGGCCGATGCTGACCAGGCCCTTGATGCTGGTGCCGAGACCGACAGCCGCCATCGCGATAGCGAGGCAGATTTCCGCGATGTCCTTGGTGACACCGACGATCTCCTTCCACTGTTCGGGCGGCAGGAAACCGAACGCCAGGTCGCCCATGTCACCGACGGTGCGGACGAGGCTCATGCAGGCGAAACCGACGACGAACAGGGGAATCATCGTCCACCACTTCGGTGCTTCGGTGCCCTCGGTGGAGCTGCGGTGATAAAGGATCGACATCAGCGGGATGATGATCAGCATGCCCAGGTTGCGTACGAGCTTGGTGACCGTTGCCACGTCCAGCGCCTGCGGATTGCCGTAGTACTGCTGGTAGACCAGGCCCGCGCCCGCCACCTGCGCGGTCTCGTGCACGGACGTGCCGAGGAACAGGCCGGCCTTGAAGGTGTCGCCGGAAAACATCCAGTTGGCGGCAAACGGGTAGACGAGCATCGCGATGACGCCGAACAGCGTGACGCAGGCGACGGAGTAAGCGACTTCGTCATCCTTCGCGGCGATGGTCGGCGCGGTAGCGACGATCGCCGTCGCACCGCAGATGCTCGTGCCGACCGCGAGCAGCGTGCCGAGCTTGCGGCTCAGTCCCATCTTGCGGCTGAGGTAGGTGACGATCAGGAGGGCGGAAACGACGGCCGCGATGATCACGGGCAGGGCCTGTACGCCGATCGCGCCGACCTCGCCGAGGCTCAGCCGAATGCCGAGCAGCACGATGCCGAGCCGCAGTATGCGCACCAGTCCGAAGCGGATGCCGGGCTGGAACGAGGCGGGCAGGGTGATCGTGTTGCGAACGATGATCCCGAGGAGGATCGCCATCATGATGGCGCTGATCGGGCTTTTGGGCAGACCCATCAGCGTTACGCCGATGAAGTCCGAGAGAAACTGTCCACCGAACGCCAGAACGATGGCCAGTATCAGTCCAGGAGCAATGGCCATGGGTCGCGAGGCCTTTTGTTGTATGCGCAGCGCAGGGCGTCGGGAGGGCGTCCGGACGCCCTGCGCCGGCAGGGGTTATGCCGCGGTGTGCTTTATGAGGAAGCGATACACCTTGTCGTCCTGCGAATGCTCGACCAGCTCGTTGCCCGTCTGGCGGCAAAAAGCCTCGAAGTCCGCAACGGATCCCGGGTCGGTCGCGAGTATTTCCAGCGTGCCACCGGCCGGCACTTCTTTCAGTGCCTTACGCGCCTTGAGGATGGGTAACGGGCAGTTGAGCCCTTTTGCATCAAGCGTATGGTCCGCCATTTGTTGTTGCTCCGCTCTTCTGTGGTTAGTCGATTCGGGTTAGATGAACAGGTTGATGTCCGACTTCGTCGCACACTCGATATAGGTCGCCGCGCCGCCGAGTTCCGGACCCTCGATCATGTCGTCGAGGGAGTATTCGAAGAGGTCCATCGTCATCTGGCAGGCGATCATGCGAACCTCGGCATCGATGGCGAGCTCACGCAGATCCTCGATGGACGCGACACCTTTCTTGTTCATGAGGTTCTTCATCATCTTCGAGCAGGCGGCGTCGACGCCCGGGATGGCCGTGAGGAGGTTCGGCAGGCCCATGTGGGCACCCATCATCGGCATCTTCATCGCCGGGTTGCCCGCCGCGGTCAACTGCAGGTCGAGCTTCTTCAACAACAGCGGCAGGCCGTAGAACGTGAAGAACATCGTGACCGGCAGGCCCATGGCGGCCGCCGTGGTGGCGAGTATGAACGGCGGGTACGCCCAGTCGAGCGAACCCTTGGTCACGATGATGGTCATGCTCTTGGTTTCGGGAGCCGCAACCGGCGCCCCGCTTACGATGGTCTGTGCTTCACTGGACATTGCTGCTATTCCCCTCTGGAATCGATGCGTCGAGCGCGATACGAATCGCATTAGAATATCATAATTGTCTTTATTAGTTGAATGGAATATTCTCGATCCATTCGATACCGGGATTATCCATTTTCGGTGCCAACGCGTGCAAAATGTCCAGACAGTGAGCCGGGTCGAGATGCGTCATGCCGTGCCGCTGCCGATCTTCGTCGGCAGCGAAGCCTTCCGGCGCGCCGCTTTCGGGGACCACCACCCGTTGAAGATCATCCGCCACTCCGCCGTCACGGATCTCGCGCGGATTCTCGGCTGGCTGCCGGACGACAGCTTCCGTGCCTGCGAGCCGGCGAGCGTCGAGCAACTGCTGGAATTCCACGACCGCGCTTACGTCAAGGCGCTGCGCCACGCCGATGCCACGGGCAGGGTCGAGCGCGACGTCCGCGAGCGGTACCAGATCGGAACGCTGGAGAACCCGCTGTTCGAGGGGGTCTTCGACCGGGCGGCGAGGACGGTGGGCGGCTCCATCCTGGCCGCGCAGCTGGCGCTCGAGGGACACACGGTATTTCATCCCTCCGGCGGCACCCACCACGGCCGCGCCGACCGGGCCTGCGGTTTCTGCTATTTCAACGACCCGGTTTTCGCGATCAAGACCTTCCTCGACGCCGGCCTGGAGCAGGTCTGTTACGTCGATCTCGACGCGCATCACGGCGACGGCGTGGAAATCGCTTTCTTCGACGAGTCGCGCGTCACGACGCTGTCGATACACGAGGACTACCGCTGGCCATACAGCGGCACGATGTCCTACCCGAAGCGCGGGGCCTTCAACGTGCCGGTGCCGAAAGGCTTCAATGACAGCGAACTGGAGTACGTGATGGAAACCGCGGTGCTGCCGCTGGTCGCGGGCGTGCGCGCGGAGGCGCTGGTGATTTGCTGCGGCGCGGATTGCCTTGCCGGGGACCCGCTGTCTACCATGATGCTGTCCAACGTCGCGCTCTGGCAGGCGGTCGACCGGCTGCTCGCGCTCGGCTTGCCGACCGTGATCGTCGGTGGCGGCGGCTACAATCCGTGGACCGTGACGCGATACTGGGCCGGGCTGTGGGGCAGGATCAGCGGCCAGGCGCTTCCGGACAAGCTGCCGCAGCAGGCCGTCGATTTGCTGCACGGCATGGAGTGCGACCTGGTCGATGAAGACGATCTGGACGAGCGCTGGTTCGATACGATTGCGGACAGCCCGAATCCCGGCAGCGTGCGGGACTCGGTAAAGTCACGCGCAGACAGCATCCGGGGAAATTGGCTATGACATGGTTTGAGGCGCTGGCCGACATCGAGGACCTCGAGGACGCCGGGTTCGACCGCGCGCTCGTCGACGCGTTCGAGCAGCGCTCGGAAGCCGTCAAGGCGCGGCCCATCCGGTTTTCCACCCCCACATTCAAGGAATACGAGAGCTCCGAACTCAGCGGCTGCGGCAAGAACAGTTTCCCCGCATTTTCGATCACCGCGGCCGCCTGCGCGCTCAATTGCGACCACTGCCAGAAGAAGATCCTGGAACCGATGATCCCGGCCACGCGGCCGGAGATACTGGACCGGAAGGTACGCCACATGATCGAGACGGAAGGCCTCAACGGCTTCCTGCTCTCGGGCGGCTCGAACAAGCGCAACGAGATCAACTACGGCCGCTACCTGCCGGTCGTCGAGAAACTGAAACAGGACTTCCCGCAACTCAAGGTGGCGATCCACAGCGCACTGCTCGACGAAAAGCGCGCCAAGGCCATGGAAGCCGCGGGCGTCGATACCGTGATGATGGACGTGATCGGCGCGCAGGAGACGATCAACGAGGTCTACAACCTCGATCGCGCCGTCGACGATTTCGAGGAGACGCTGGCGGCGCTCTGCTCGACGTCGATGGAGGTGACGCCGCACATCGTCATCGGCCTGCACTACGGGCACATCCTGGGCGAGGCGAACGCGCTGGACATGGTGAGCCGTTACCCGGTCACCGCCCTGGTGCTCGTCGTCATCATGCCGTTCTATGCGAAGCCGGGCACCTTCGTCACGCCCGGCGACGTCCGACGTCGGCCGCATTTTCGGCGCAGCACGTGCGCGGCTGCCGGACCAGCAGGTGCTGCTCGGCTGTGCACGGCCGCCGGGCATGCACAAGCGCGTCACCGACGCCTACGCCATCATGGCCGGCCTCGACGGCATCGCGTTTCCGGCGGACGGCGCGGTTTCCGTCGCGCACACGATCGGCCGGCCGTTCACGCAGGCGCATTCCTGCTGCTCGATCAAGCTGGGCAGCGGCAACAACCTATCCATCGCGCGCTCGTGCGCGGCCTGAGACACCGGGGGTTTCCATACCTATGAGCTGTATTGAACAGAAGTCGACGCCGGCAACGGGTGGCGCCAGGGCGCAGAACGACCACAACTCGTTCGAGGCGATGCAGCCGCGCTATCCGCAGAAGACCCCGGCGGAGCGGCGCAACGGCCGCAACGTCAAGGCCAACGACGTGCCGCCGCAGGGCGTGTACCTGCCGAACAACAACATTCTCGCGCCGCACATGAAGTCGCCCGAGTACGTGCAGCTGTCCACCGCTGCCGCGATTACGCTCGGCATCATGAGCGGCCGCATGCACGGTTGCGAATGCACGCGCTGTCTCAACCTGCTGCTCACCTACCCGGAAGGCTGCCGCGCGAACTGCGCTTATTGCGGGCTCGCGAGGCACCGGGAGGCCGACCGCGACTACGCCGACCGCAACTTCATTCGCGTCGACTGGCCCGCCGTGCCGATGCACGAGATCATCGACATCGTCGCCGCCGACCCGGCAAACAGCCCGTTCCACCGCATGTGCATCTCCATGATCACGCATCCGCGCTCCGAGGACGACACGTTCGCCGTGCTCAGGCAGTGGACGGACCGCATCGACCCGGACGCGATCCCGGTCTCGATCCTGTCGAACCCGACGACGATGACCCGCGACGACGTGCAGAAGACCCGCGATCTCGGTGCCGACATCTTCACCGTTGCGCTCGACGCCGCCACGCCGGAGGTGTTCGACCGCACGCGCGGCAAGGGCGTGCAGTCGCCGCACAAGTGGTCGAAGTACTGGGAAATCCTGCAGGACGCGAAGGACATCTTCGGCCCGCAGAAATTCGGCGCACACATCATCGTCGGCATGGGCGAGACGGAGTACGAGGTCCTGAACCTGGTGCAGGAACTCGTCGACCTCGGCGGCCACAGCCACCTGTTCTGCTTCTTCCCCGAGCGGGGCTCGCTCATGGATCACCTGCCCGCGACGCCCCGCGACCAGTGGCGGCGCGTGCAGCTGGCACGCTACCTGATCGACTATCGCGGCGTGCGCGTGGAGCAGATGACCTTCGACGACCTTGGCCGCGTAAAGCGCTACGGCATCCCCGACAGCGAGTTGTCCGGGATCATCGACGAGGGCATCGCGTTTCGCACGTCGGGGTGCCCGGGCAAGTTCCAGGACGATATCTCCGCCTGCGACCGGCCCTACGGCGACTCGCCGCCGAGCGATATCGCCAGCTACCCGTTCCAGCCGAAAAAGAAAGACCTGAAGAAGATCCGCAAGCAACTCGACATCCCCGTGCGGGTCGAGTAAGCGCGCCCCGTCATGCCGGCAACGTTCAGGATCATCGATACGGGCGTGCGCGAAGGCCGCGCCAATATCGCGTTCGATGCGGCGCTCATCGAGGAGCGGCAGGCGGGCAGGGTGCCCGACACGATCCGCTTCCTGAGCTTTCCGCCGACCGCGCTGATCGGACGGCACCAGGACCTGAGCCGCGAGCTCGATCTCGCGTATTGCGAGAAGCAGCGCATCGGCACGGTGCGCCGCATCACCGGCGGCGGTGCCATCTATCTCGACGAGGGCCAGCTCGGCTGGGAGCTCGTTTTCCACCGCGCCTCGCTCGGCATCGCGGCACTGCCCGACGTGGCCCGCGAGATCTGCAACGCCGCCGCAGCGGGCCTGCAGGCGCTGGGCGTGGATGCCCGCTTCCGGCCGCGCAACGACATCGAGGTCGGCGGCCGCAAGATCAGCGGCACCGGCGGCTTCTACGACGGCGACGTGCTCATCTACCAGGGCACGGTGCTGGTCGATCTCAACGCGCAGCGCATGGTGAGCGCCTTGCGCGTCCCGCAGAGCAAGCTCGCCAAGCGCGAACTCGACTCGGCCGCACAGCGGGTCGTCACGCTGAAGGAACTGCTCGGCCCCGGCACGCCCGACCTGGAGATGATCAAGTTTGCGCTCCTGAAGGGTTTCAAGGACGTGCTCGGCATCGAGGCGGAGTACGGTGAGATCACCGCGGGCGAAGAGGCGCTGGCGCAGCAGTACTTCGACGAGGAGATCGGCACCGAGGCGTTCCTCCGGGAGATCGACAACCCGGCGGCCGACGAGCGCGTGCTGGCCGGCACGCATACCGGCGCCGGCGGCACCATCGACACCTTCGTCAAGCTGGAAGGGCCGACGCAATCGGTCCTGCAGCGTGTATTGATCAGCGGCGACTTCTTCGTCACGCCGCCGCGAATCGTGTTCGACCTCGAATCGGCGCTTGCAGGCACATACCTGGACGAGGTCAACGCCGTTATCGCGCGGTTCTTCGAAACGACCGAGGTCGACACGCTCAGCGTGACGCCGGCCGATTTCAAGGCGTCGATCGCGAATGCCCTCGAACAGCGAGCCGCCCATGGGTGAATGCAGCAGCGCCGCCGACGCATTCAAGCTCGCCGGCCGCGGCGATACCGCAATGAACGTCGTCGCGGTGATCCAGCACACCTCCGGCGAGTACCTTGGGCTGATGGAAGACCACCTCGAGGGCCGCCGCATCCGCTTCCAGTATTTCCGGCCATTCGCCGGCGGCGGCAAGCTGCCGGCGGCCGAGCTGCCGGCCGACGCGCTGTTCCTGCTCGGCGGCGGCCCGTGGGGTTCTGCCGGCACGCGCGACCTGCCGACGCTGGGCAGGGAGGTCGAGCTGGCCCGGCAGCGCCTGGAGGAAGGTACGCCCGTCGTGGGCTTCGGCCTCGGCGCACAGATTCTCGCCATCGCGGCAGGGGGCGGCTCCGAGGCCGCCGATCTCGTGCTCGAGGCCGGCATCGTGAGGCGTACTCGTGACGACGCCCTGAACGGGTTCCTTCCCGAGACCTTCCACCAGGTCGTCTACATGCGCGACCGGCCGGTGCTGCCGGCGGGCGCGGACGTGCTGGCCGAGACCGAAAGCGGCGCCCCGGCCGTGTTCCGGGTCGGGGATAACTCGTATGGATTTCTCGGCAATCCCGGGATTAAGCTCGGCATGGTCGAGGACCTGATCATGGAGTTCGAAGAGGTCCCCGGCAACACGGCGGAAGGCCTCGAGACCCTGCGCTCGCTGCAGCGCACGATCGAAGACGAACTCGTGCCGATCATGACCGGGCTTGTGCAGTGCACCCAATTGATGTCGTCACCGAAGGCGGCAGAGCGTCCTGCGGATGAATTGGACACGCAGGTAATTTAGTATATGCTAATTAACTGTTAGACGGCCGCCTGCCGGCGTCGGACGACACAGAGGACCCCAATCAATGGCTGAAAAACTGATCATCGTCATGGCGAACACCGACCCCCGCAACGGCGAGGAACTCGGCGCCCCGATCTTCCAGGCGACCGTCGCCGCCGCTATGGACTACGAGGTCGACGTCATCTGCACGGCGACATCCGGCAGGCTCATGAAGAAAGGCGTCGCCGAGAAGCTGTTCGTCAAGGAGGGCTCGCCGAAGTCCGTCTACAGCTTCATCCAGGATGCGCACGAGGCAGGCGCCAAGTTCTACTGCTGCTCGCCGAACCTCGATCTCTTCGACATGACGGAAGACGACCTGATTCCCGAGTGCGAAGGCATCGTCGGCGGGGCGCACCTGATCGAACAGGTCATGGAAGAAGACTGCCGCGTACTCTCTTACTAAACCACAGGTCCAGCGTATGTCACATTCTGCTACGTCCCGGGTACAGGAATACATTGGCGATCCGGTTTCGGAGACGCCGCCGGTCGCAAGGGAAAAGCTGGAAGAGATATTCCAGGACATCCAGGCGGACCTGCGCTACGACCACGAACTGAACGGCTGCCTGAACTGCGGCATCTGCACGGCGACCTGCCCGGCAGCCCACTACTACGATTTCAGCCCGCGGGAGATCGTGCAGCTGCTCTGGACGGAGAATCTCGAGGGCATTCACGACGCGATGCAGGAGAAGATCTGGTCCTGTGCGCAGTGCTACACCTGCGCGGCACGTTGCCCGTTCGGAAATTCACCCGGCGGTCTCGTGATGCTGATGCGCGAGGTCGCAATCAAGCACGGCATGGAGTCGGCGAAGAGCGTGCTGCGTCCGTTCAGCCGCGTGATGCTGAAGCTCATCTCGACGGGCAACCAGCTCTCGCCCGACATGATCAACCCCGAAGGTTTTGCCGACTGGGGGCCGAACATCTCCAAGGTGGACGCGCCGCTGACGACGCTGCGCAAGGCCATCCCGATGCCGACGCTGCATACCACCGCGACGGCCTGGGAAGTGAACCTGAAGACATCTGTCGAGCTCTACACGATCTGGGAAGAAACCGGTGTGCTCGACAGCCTCGAAATCATTGACGAAAACCTGTTCGACGTCATCTCCGACATCATGGACGAGAAGCGGGACGACTACCAAGACTGGCTCGACGAACAGGACGACGACTGATCCGGCTATAGGGGACGTATACGATGACGACTGGAAACGGAAACGGCGGAGAACGATTTACGGGCCACGGCCCGGAGTGGCAGGACGCGAATCTGAGCAAGGACGAGGCGCACGTGGCGACCGTCTGGGTCGACCAGATCGTCAACCGCCGCTCGATGCTGACGAACAAGGACCGCGTCGAAGACGTGCGCGACGCCATGTGGGAGCTCGAGAAGGAGGGCGAGATCGTCGTCCACCGGGTCAGCGAAGAAAACAAGCCCGTCATGGTCAAGACGCTCTACGGCTGGGACAAGAAGATCCCCACCACGCGGCTCTGGCACCACAAGTCCTGCGGCCAGTGCGGCAACATTCCGGGCTACCCGGCGTCGCTGCTGTGGCTGATGAACCAGATGGACATCGACTACCTGGACGAGACGGACCAGACGTCTTGCACCGCGTGGAACTACCACGGTTCGGGCATCGGTAACATCGAGAGCCTCGCAGCGGTGTTCCTGCGCAATTTCCACCAGGCCTACGTGAGCGCAAAGGCGCAAGGCCTGCCGGAAGGTTACTACTATCCGCTGGTGCACTGCGGCACCTCGTTCGGCAATTACAAGGAAGTGCGCGGTTACCTGATTCACTCCGCGAAGCTGCGCGAGCGCGTCAGGAAGATCCTCGGCAAGCTGGGCCGGCTCGTCGACGGCAAGCTGCTCATCCCCGAGGAAGTCGTGCATTACTCCGAGTGGCTGCACGTCATGCGCGACGAGATCGCGAAGCGGCAGGTCATCGACGCCAGCCACATTCGCGCGACGGTGCACCCGGCCTGCCACGTCTACAAGATGGTGCCGGAAGACGCGATCTACGACGACAAGATTCTCGGCGGCAACCGGGTTGCGGTCACGACGGGCGTCCTCGAGGCGCTCGGCGTGCAGGTCATCGACTACCGCACCTGGTACGACTGCTGCGGCTTCGGCTTCCGCCACATCATCTCCGAGCGCGAGTTCACCCGCTCCTTCGCGATCGATCGCAAGATCCGCGTCGCGCAGGAAGAAGCGCGGGCGGACATGATGGTCGGCCACGACACCGGTTGCATCACCACGCTGGACAAGAACCAGTGGATCGGCGCGGCAGCCGGCAAGCCCGTGGACCTGCCGGTACTGGCCGACTGCCAGTTCGCGGCGCTCGTCTGCGGCGCGCACCCGTACAAGATCGTCCAGTCGCACTGGCACGCTTCGTCGACGGAGACGCTGATGGAGAAGCTGGGCATCGACTGGCAGGCGAAGAAGGCCGAGTTCGAGGCTTACCTGAAGGACGTGGAGGCCGGCAGGGGCGAGACGCTCTATGACCCGCGCAAGATGATCACGTCCGGCCCCGGATTCAAACCGATAGAGCGACTGAAATGAGCAAACCCGTACTGATTCTCGGTGGTGGTCCCGCCGGGCTCGCTGCCGCCCACAGCCTCGCCACGGTCGGCAAACCCAGTGTCATCGTCGAAAAGGAAGACAAGCTCGGCGGCGCGCCGATCCTGTCCGGCTACGCCAAGCTCGTGCCGACCGGCGAATGGGCGAAGGACGCCATCGGCGGCATGGTGAAGCGCGTCGAGGGTCAACCGCAGGTCCAGGTGTTGACAGGCACGACGGTGACCGGCTTTGACGGTACGCCGGGAAATTTCGAAGCACAGCTTTCCAACGGCGACAAACTGCAAGTTGAGGCTGCAATACTTTGTAGCGGGTTCACGCACTTTGATTCGGTGAACAAGCCGGAGTGGGGCTTCGGCACCTTTCCCGATGTCGTGACGACCACCCAGGTCGAGCAGATGATCTCGTCGGGCCAGGGCGTGCGCTGCCCGTCGGACGGCCGCAAGCCGCAGCGCGTCGCGATCCTCTTGTGTGTCGGTTCGCGCGACCGCCAGATCGGCCGCGAGTGGTGCTCGAAGATCTGCTGCACGGTGTCGTCGAACATCGCGATGGAAATTCGCGAAGAGCTCCCCGATTGCCACGTCTACATCTACTACATGGACATCCGCACCTTCGGCCTGTACGAGACCAAGTACTACTGGCGCAGCCAGGAAGAGTTCAAGGTCAAGTACATCAAGGCACGTATCGCGGAAGTCACCTCGGACGGCGAGAAGCTCATCGTCAAGGGCGAGGACACGCTCGTTAAGCGCCCGATCACGATTCCCTTCGACATGGTCGTCCACGCCATCGGCATGGACCCGAACGTCGACAACCCGAAGCTCGCCGAGATATTCGGCGTGAATCTCGAGGAACACGGCCACATCGGCGCCGCGAATCGTTACGGCGCGATGGGCGAGACCTCGCGGCCGGGCGTTTACGTCGCGGGCGCGGCGACCGGTCCCGAGACCATCGACGACTCGATCGCCCAGGGTCATGCCGCCGCGATGTCGGTGCTCTCGGGTCTGAAAGCGTCCATTAGCAAGACGGCCTGACGAGCGCATGGGATTCATCTCGGCAATAAAGCCCGCCGACATCGAGCGCCCGGTGCTCGAGCTGTCAGGCGATGCGATTCGGGCGGCGCTGCAGATTTCGATTGCGGGTGCTGAAGAACTGGGCGGCATCGAGCGCTACGTCGACGCGGTGAAGCTCAAGAGCACGATGTTCCAGCAGGCGATGGACGACATCGAAAACCTGGAACTCGAGGCCTTCATGGGCCTGTGCACGTTCATGGCCACGGTTCGCCGGCGCATCGGTCCATGGCTGAACGAAGACGCGTTCGGCGACCTTCGCGAATGGCTCGGAACGCTCTTCGACCACGACCAGCCGGTCGACGCACGCATCGATGCATTCTGCGCCCGCTTCCCGGGCGACAAGAAGCACCGCTGGGTTCGCGACCTCGCCACCGAGATGCTGCACAACGTCGAACCCGAGCGTTACCCGCTCATGAATCGCTGGGTGTGGGATGCGAAAGCGAACACCGGCGTCCTGCGCGAGATCTGGCACGGCGAGAACGTCGATCACATCACGATACCGGTCGGCGACGGCTACGGCACCTACCTGATGCTGCGCGAGGAACTGAGCCAGTTCCTGAGCGACAACGGTTTTTTCCGCGACGTCCTGCAGTACGTCGACATCCTTTGTGCCCAGGTGTATGCGCAGTACATTTGCGAACAGGGCGGCAGTTACCTAAGGGCCGATTTCTCGGCACCGGAGGACCCGATGCAGCACACGCGCCGCTTGCTCGGTCTCGACGGCGTGCGGCCCGGCAGCGGCCGTACGCGCCTGAAATCGATCGATGGCGAGGCTTTCGTCATCGACGACACCCCACTTCTGAACCAGGCGAAAACGAATGCCCATTCATGAAAAATCGCTGATCCGTCCCGAAAACCTGAAGACTCACGACGAGCTGGTGCTCGACGGCGTCGACGTCTCGGGTCACTGGAGCACGTTCATCGAAGCGCGCGTCGTCACCGACTACAACGAGGCGCTGCAGGACGAGATCGCGGCGCTGCCCGGCGGCGAGTACATCCACCGCTGCTGGCAATGCGGTTCGTGCACGAACTCCTGCACCGTGAACGCGATCAACCCGGACTTCAATCCGCGCTACTGGATCTACCTGATCCGCATGGGCATGGAATCCGAACTGCTGCGCGACAAGGACATCATCTGGCAGTGCGTGTCCTGCAACAAGTGCACGTACGCCTGCCCGCGCGACGTCTTCCCGGAAGCGGTGATGAAGGCGACCTCGCACTGGCTGGAACTCAAGGGCCACACGCCGAAGTCGCCGTCGATGCACTTCGACGAGGTATTCACGGAACAGATCGTGAAGACCGGCAAGATCGAGGAAAGCCGCACCATTCGCCGCTTCTTCGCACGTACGAAGCAGGCGCTGATGCAGGACTGGATGATCGAGATGACCAAACGCATGTTGCGCCACCTGCCGATCGGCATGTTGACGCGCATGGGTCTCGCGACGCTGGTGGCGCCGCGCACCAGTAACTGGGGCGCCGCGTCGAAGGCCATGCAGGAATACATCGACGAGCAGGAACACAAGCGCGCGGAGGCCCTGAACCTGGCGGCGCTCGCGAAGCGCCCCGAACAGGACGTTGCCGCCTGAGGAACCGATGCCCATGACGACGAAGGAAAAATACAAGAAGGTTGCGTACTACCCGGGCTGCGCGCTCGAGGGTACCGGCCATTCCTACAACCGTTCGACCAAGGCGGTCGGCAAGGCGCTGGGTCTCGACCTCGTCGAGGTGAAGAACTGGAATTGCTGCGGGGCGATGGAGGTCAAGAACATCGATCCGAAGCTGCAGACCTACCTGTCCTCGCGCGTGATGTCCATCGCGGCGAACGAGATGGACATGGACGTGGTCATGGCGCCCTGCAACGGCTGCTATCACAACCTGAAGAAAGCCGAATACGACCTCGCCAATGACAAGGGCTCGGCGGACGTCGTCGACAAGCTGTCGAAAAAGGCCGGGCACAAGACCTACGAGTCCGGTCAGGTCGAGACCATCCACGCACTCGACTGGATCAAGGAAGCGATCGGCGAGGACGGCCTCAGGGAGCGCGTCAAGAATTCGCTCGCCGGCATCAAGGTCGCGAACTACTACGGCTGCATGTACACGCGGCCGCGCCACATATTTCCCGAGAAAGACCAGGGTCCGGGCAGCGAGTCGACCTCCAAGCCGCACTTCATGGACGACCTGCTTGCGGCCGCGGGCGCGGAGAACGTCGATTTCCCGCTGAAGACGGCTTGCTGCGGCGGCGCGCACACGCTGTCCGACAGCGACACGTCGACGAAGCTGGTGCTGAACATCCTGAAGGCGGCGAAGATGGCCGGTGCCGACGTCATCGCGACCGAGTGCCCGACCTGCCATTCCGGCCTCGAGATGCACCAGATCCGCGCCGAGAAAACGCTCGGCGAGAAGGTGGACGTGAAGATCCTGTATTTCACGCAGTTACTCGGCATGGCGCTCGGCCTCAAGCCGCGCAAGGTCGGCGTTCACGAGAATGTCTCGGACTCCATGCGCTTTCTCAAAGAGAAGGGGCTCGCTTGAGGCCGCTGGCCGACATCGAAGTGGCGATCGGGCGGGCGGCGGCCAATCCGGATCCGCAGGCCGGTGCCGGCGAATTGCTGGCGCTTGCCGAGGAAGTCCTCGAACACTGGGTAACGGCAAAGGGCGACGTCCCGACGGACGCCGAACGCGAAGGGTTCCGGCTGCTTGCCTTGCACCGCCAGGGCGCCAAAGGCGACCCGAGCTTCAACGCGTGCCGCGAGACCTGCCGTGAAGTGGCGTACCACTACAACCTGATCAAGCTGCAGCCGGAGGCTGCGGCGAATACTGATCGCCTGCAGATGATGGGAATGGTATCCAATCACCTGTATCTGTTCGTCAGCGGCAAGCTGCAGGTTGCCCAGCTGGGCGATTTCTGTTGTTCATCGCGGCCGATCCGAACGGGCTCCGAAAACGAGACATTGAAGATAAAGGAGGCATAGCCATGCCATCTGTACGCGGATGCAATATTCCTGACGACCTCTTGTACGACGTAGACAATCACATCTGGTTCCAGGAACAGGGTGACGGCAACGTGAAGATCGGCATGACGACGGTCGCGACGGCGATGGCGGGCAAGCTCGTTGCCTACACGCCGAAGAAGCCGGGCCGCTCCGTGGCCCCCGGCAAGTCCTGCGGTACGCTCGAGTCCGGCAAATGGGTGGGGCCTGCGAAATCGGCCGCCGGCGGCGAAGTCGTGGCGGTCAACGAGGAGCTGGTGGCCAACCCGAGCCTCGCCAATGAAGACCCCTACGACAAGGGCTGGCTCGTGATCCTGAAGCCGGAGGACTGGGACAGCGTCAAGGGCACGCTGGTTCCGGGCAGCGAGGTCACCGCGCCGTACGAGGCGAAGATGGACTCCGAAGGATTCGCCGGGTGCGAATAGCACGGCGGCAGGCGAGCAGAAACCATGACTGACACGCACAAGACCGTGGCGCCGGACGACTTCCGGGAGTTGACGGAACTCCACGACATGGCGTCGCACGCCTGCGAACTGCTCAAGGCGATGGCCAACGAGTGGCGCCTGATCATCCTGTGCCAGCTGTCCGAAGGCGAGAAGACGGTGAGCGAGCTGCAGGGCATCCTCGGCCTCAGCCAGTCGGCCCTGTCGCAGCACCTGGCGGTGTTGCGGCGGGAAAAGATCGTGTCGGCGAGGAAGGAGGCCCAGTCGGTTTTCTACTCGCTGGCCGGCGACGAGGCGACCAGGGTCATGGAGACACTCCACGACCTGTTTTGCGGTGCGAGAGAGCCGAAAGATTAGGGAAACGTGTGCGCACGGGGGGCGCGCGTACTTTGTGAAATTGCCAGGGTCGTTCGACTCGATTGGCGAGAGGAGAAAACAATGAGTTCCAAGTTCAAAGGCGCTGCAGCTGGTTTCACAGCGGCAGCACTCCTCGTATCGAGCGGCTCGGCCCTTGCGACCAACGGATACTTCACGCACGGCGTCGGCACGCAGTCGAAAGGCATGGCGGGCACCGGTATCGCGTCGAATGCCGACATGGGCACGATCATGACGGCCTCCAACCCGGCGCTCGGCGTGTTCATGAGCGACAGCTGGGAGGCAGGCCTCGCCTTTTTCAGCCCGATGCGCAGTTACGAGGCGTCCGCCCAGTCGTCCGGCGGTTTACCCATCGAGGTCGCTCCCGGTTCCGGCATCTTCCTGCCGACGCACTCGATTGCGCCCGGGAAGATCGACAGCAGCAGCGAGTTCTTCCCGATTCCCTATCTCGCAAAGAACTGGAGCCTGAGCAACGACCGTAACATCTCGTTCGCATTCTATGGACGCGGCGGCATGAACACCGACTGGGACGACGGCAACGCGTCGGCCACGTCGTTCTTCTGCGGCGTCGACCCCGACACGAACGGGCCGGCAACCGGGCCGGGTCCTTTCTGCGCCGGCAATGCGGGCGTCGACCTGTCGCAGGCATTCCTCAGCCTGAACTACTCGGCGAAGCTCGGCGACAACTTCGCGTGGGGCATCGGTCCGGTATTCGGCGTGCAGATGTTCGAAGCCAGGGGCGTCGGCACGTTTGCGGCGGTCACCAGGA
The DNA here is from genome assembly GCA_963712755.1 of uncultured Gammaproteobacteria bacterium. Taxonomy (GTDB): domain Bacteria; phylum Pseudomonadota; class Gammaproteobacteria; order Steroidobacterales; family Woeseiaceae; genus UBA1847. Next base: position 361,382 of record CAVQIY010000010.1, read on the forward strand.
CGCTGGCGGAGACCGGTGACATCGCGCAGGTAACCTCGCTGACGGACAACGGCCACGATCTTTCCACCGGGTTCGGCCTCGCCGCCGGGATCTGGTGGGGCATCACGGACCGGGTCAGTTTCGGGCTTGGCTACCAGTCGAAGATGTCGATGAGCGAGTTCGACGACTATTCCGACCTGTTCGCGCAAGCGGGCGGCTTCGACATCCCGTCGAGCATCAAGGGCGGCGTGTCGTTCCTCGCGACCGACAGCCTGCGCATCAACTTCGATGTCGAGCAGACCGCTTACAGCGAGGTGGATTCGATCGGCAACCCGATGGCCAACCTGTTCGCGTGCAGCCTGCTGCCGCTGGGCGGCACCAGTTCCGAGCCTTGCCTCGGCGGCGCGCAGGGCGCCGGGTTCGGCTGGGAAGACATGACCACCTACAAGCTGGGCTTCGAGTGGGCCTCGGACGAGAACAACGTCTGGCGCTTCGGTTACAGCTACGGTGAGCAGCCGATCCAGGCCGCCGACGTGCTGTTCAATATCCTGGCGCCCGGCGTCATGGAACAGCACATCACCTTCGGCTGGACGCGGAACCGGGCCAATGGCCACCAGTTCACGCTGTCGTTCATGTACGCGCCGGAGAAGACGGTCAGCGGGCCGAGTGCCTTCGATCCCGTGCAGACGATTGATCTCACCATGAGCCAGTTCGAGCTCGAGTTCGCGTATCGGTTCGGGTCCGGCCGGTAGTCATGCCGAGGCTGGTAATCGCAGGACTGGCAGCACTGTTCGCGCTGCCAGTCCTCGCCGACGACAAGATCGGCGTCTTCGAGACGATCTACGAGTCATCGGTGTCCTTCGAAGAGACGGCCGCCGCGATCGCGGCGGCCGCTTCCGCTTCTGCGCTCGAGCTTCACGGGTCGCTCGACGTCCGCGTGCCGGACGACGCGCAGCAAGCGAAGGTCTTTGTGCTCACGTCGCCGGACTACATCGACGCCGCGCGTGCGGAGACACCGCGCACGATCTCCGCGCAGGTCCTGCGCATCGCGGTATTCACCTGGGGCGACGAGCAGAAGACGGTCGTCAACATCGCGAACCCCGTCGCGCACGCGATGGTGTACTACGCGGATTCGCCGAACTATGACGAGCTCGTTACCGCGGCGCGCGGCGCCGCCGACGAATTGCGGCAGCTCGTCTCGGCGGTGCCCGGCGAAGCCGTGAGCGTGCCGATCGAGCCTCTCCGCAAGGAGAAGCACTACAACAAGTACAAGGGCGACGGCCCGGCGCGGATGATGACCGGCTTCCGCACCTGGGACAAAAGCCAGCTCGTGATCGAGGAAGACACGGCCGAGAACTTCGACGCCGTCGTCGAGCGCGTGGTCGCAAGGCTGGAAGCAGGCGAGATCGCTGACGAGACGTTCCCGTACGGCTGGGAAATCGTCACCAGGATCCCGGTCCGCGACGACGCGGTCTACATCGGCCTGACGAACCCGTACATCGAAGACCGCATGGTGAACATCAACTCGAGTTTCCGCGGCAAGGACAAGACCGACAAGGCGCCGTATCCAGGGGTGGATCACGTCACCGCGCTGCCCACCGACCTCCTGGTGGTCCGGGAAGCGGGCAAGACGCAGGTGCTGCAATACGGCCAGATGTGGCGCATGCAGCTCTATTTCTGGGATTCCGGCTACCGCGCGTTCACGGCCAACATGAACGTGCCCGGCAAGATCTCGGAGTCGATCGAGGACGCGGTCAGGACGCCGGAGGAGTAGGGCGGACGTCACGCCCACAAAGGCCCGCGCCACCTGCCCGGGTCAGGTAAAATTCGATCCATGATGAGTAATCAGAGACTGGATCCCGCTTACCTGCGGCAACAAATCGTCGGCGTCGACTCGACGTTCGAAACGCCGTTCGGCGAGCGCCTGATGGTGTATTGCGACTACACCGCGTCGGGCCGCTGCCTGCGTTTCGTGGAGTCTTACCTGCAGAGCCTGCAGCGCGTCTACGCGAATACGCACACCGAGGACGACATTACCGGGCGCAGCATGACGCAGCTGCTGCACGAGGCCGAGATGGCGATCAAGGAGTCGGTGAACGCCGGCCCCGACGGCCGCCTCGTGGCGGTCGGCACGGGCGCGACGGGCGCTATCGAGAAGCTGCAGCAGATCGTCGGCGTGGCGCTGGCGCCTGCGACGCGGCAGCAGCTGTTCGACGTCATGGACTCGCCCGAGTGCGAGATCGACAGCGAGTGCTTCCGCAAGACCTTCAACGAGAAGGGTCCGGTGGTGTTCGTGGGGCCCTACGAGCACCACTCCAACGAGATCATGTGGCGGCAGTCGCTGGCCACGACCATCGAGGTGCGCCTCGATGCGGCCGGGCAGGTGGACCTCGGGCACCTCGAGGAGCTGCTGCAGGACCCGAGGTACCAGGGCCGGCTGCGTATCGGTTCGTTTTCCGCGGCGTCCAACGTCACCGGCATCAAGACGGACGTAAAGGCCGTGGCAACGTTGCTGCACAGGTACGGTGTCATGGCGTGCTTCGACTACGCCGCGTGCGCGCCGTACGTCGATATCGACATGAACCCGGAGCCGGACAACGAGGGTGAGGACCCGAGCATCGACGCGATCTTCATTTCGCCGCACAAGTTCCTGGGCGGGCCGGGCTCGAGCGGCGTGCTCGTGTTCAACAAGCGCATCTACCATGGCGAGCTGCCGCCGAGCGTCGGCGCGGGCGGCACGGTCGACTACGTGAGCAAGACCGACCAGGACTTCATCAAGGACATCGAGGAGCGCGAGAAAGCCGGCACGCCGGGCGTGCTGCAGACGATGAAGGCGGCGCTCGTGTTCCAGATCAAGGACCGCGTGGGGGTCGACACGATCCACGAGCGCGAGCGCGAATTCACCGCGCGGGCAATGACGCGCTTCCGGGACGAAGACGGCATCGAGATCCTCGGCAATCCGGACCCGGAGCGACGGGTCAGCATCATCTCCTTCAATATCCGGTCGCCGGACGGCAAGTACCTGCACCACAAGTTCGTCACGGCCCTGCTCAACGACCTGTTCGGCATCCAGTCGCGGGCGGGCTGCTCATGCGCCGGGCCCTACGGACACCGCCTGCTCGGCATCGACGACGCGACCTCCGAGCGCTACCGTCACGCGGTGCAGGACGGCTACTGCGGCATCAAGCCCGGCTGGTGCCGGATCGGCCTGCACTGGGTGATGGACGACGCCGAAGTGGACTACGTCATCGGGGCGGTGTGTTTCATTGCCCGCCATGGCCACGAATTCCTGGGTCTGTACGATTTCGACCTGTGCACGGGGTCCTGGGAGCACCGCGAGTCGTCGGTCAAGCTGCCGCGGTTCTCGCTGGACGCCGCCCTGGCCAGGGACGTGGGCGAGCCGGCGATCCTGTCGCTGCAGCTCAGGACACAGCTCTACGACCACTACATGACCGAGGCGGCGCGGTGGGTCGAGCGCCTTCGGGCCGCGCCGGCACCTGGCCATAGCACGCTGGGCGGGGAGCTGGAAGAACTGCAGTTCTTCTCCCTGCCGGCGGGGCACCGCGGCCCCGGCGGGACCGTGGATTAGGGCGCTTCCGGCCTTTACGGGAGCACCCGGGGACAGTAAGATGTGCGGCCCTCGCGGTAGCACCGCGGCCTGTAGGAGCGCGCCTCGGCGCGCGATAACCAGACAATGCGCCCGTAGCTCAGCTGGATAGAGTACCTGGCTACGAACCAGGCGGTCGGGAGTTCGAATCTCTCCGGGCGCGCCAATCAGAACAAGGGCTTACCGATTTCGGTGGGCCCTTTTTCTTTTCAGCGTAGCGAAATCGTAGCGTCATTCTCTACGACTCCCAAGCCCCGTTCGATCCGAGCTGCCGCATTCGACAGGTGTTCCGGTGCCAGATGGGCATACCGCAATACCATCTCATACGACTTCCAACCTCCCAGTTCCATCAGCTCTTGCAGCGTCGTCCCGTTCATTACGTGCCAGCTCGCCCAAGTGTGCCTGAGGTCGTGGAATCGAAACTTCTCGATCCCGGCACGCTTCAGCGAACGTTTCCACGCCGAGCCAATCGCTTCCATGCGCCTCCCCTGGTACGTAAAGCACCACCGCTTGTGCTGCCCCTGAACGCTTCTCAACGCCAGGATCGCGTCACGGTTGAGAGGGAGTCCACGTCCGTCCCCGTTCTTTGTGGTGCCTGGGTCCAGCCAGGCCACCCGCCGATCAAGGTCAACGCGCGTCCACTCCATCCGCAGGATTTCCCTCATCCTGCATCCGGTCGCCAAAGCAAATCGCACCACAGGCACCAGATGCTCGGGCAAGGCCAACATCAGCCGATCCGCCTCCCGATCCGTCAGGAAACGAACGCGCCGCTTGGGCTCTTTCAGCATGCGGATCTTCGGGACCCGCGTGATCCAACCCCACTCGTCGCGCGCCAGGTAGAGGATGCGCCGAACGATTTCGAGAGCGCGATTGACGGTTGAGTTGGCTACGCCGTCATTCTGCTTTCGATTCTGGATAAACGGTCTAAGGACATTCATATTGATGTCCCGCAACCGACACCCACGGAGATACGGATCGAGCTTCAGGAGGTGCGCTTTGTCGTCATCCAGAGAACGCTTTCCAACGCTGTCCTCCAAATAATGAACCACCGCATCCTGCCAGTTCTTCTCTGCCGGTATCCCGGTTCGGGCCGCCTCATAGGCTTCAGCCTTCAGGCGTACAACAAACTCTTCAGCATCCTCTAGGACTTTAAGCCGAGTGCTTCTGCATATCTGGCGTCCGTCCGGGAGGACAAGCTTGACCCACCAGTAGGGCGAGTCTTTGCGTCTGTAGAGTCCTTTTTCTCGGGCCATAAATCCTCCTTTATGGCCCGCCCTCGGGACTTATAGTCATCAAGCCACCGATCCAGGTCAATTCGGTCGTACACGATACGGCGCCCGAGCCGAACCGGGGGCGGCCCGATCCGCGCGAACAACGTAACGCCAATGCCAAGATAATCAGCCGCTTGAACGCGTGTGAGACAGCGCCGGCCAGGGAGGGGCAGGATCTCGTCGCCATCACTCACCGTCCTTCCCTCGCCGGAAAGCGCGCTCGATGGCCGCATCAACGGGATCAATCTCGAAATCCCGGCGTTCGTTCAGGCGCAAATTGTGCTTGCGAACGAATTGGCCCATTTTTGCCTCGATGTACTCCTCCGTACTGGAACCCCGAAAAACCGAGGTGTGATCGAGAAGACCCAGGTAACGCGCTTCGAATTCCCTGACACCCTCAGAAAAGTCGGAAATGCCGTTCAGCGCCATAAAGTGAATGATGCTAAGGCCGGCTCTCTTGAGCTGGTATTCCTCCGAGGGCGGGCCCGCGCGCTCAATACGCTGCAATCCTGGAACGTTGAGCGCTCCGAAGTCAGTCGCCTGGATCGCCTGCCAGACGGGATGAGGCTGCCAGCGACTGCGCGTCTTATCTGTATCCGAGGGAGTTGCCAACCGTACCCAATTTCCAGTCAGGTAAGGCCAGAGGCGGGCACAGAGCACATTCGTATCGTCCAACTTTGTTGCCGCGAACTGCGCCAGCGCGTCACGCTTAACCTCAAACTCAGCCCGCCAGACAGGCGTAACGCCGTCCCAACCACAGTCAAGCCACAGATCCTCGAACCACAGCTTTTGGGATACCCGAATTTCCTGCGTCTTGTCATAAAGCCGAAAGGCAACATTCCCGCCAAGCCCTATTGTGATACCAGTGAACTGCCCGTTCTCGGCGTGCGACGAGTATTTCTTGCCCCGACTTAGCCAGTGTTGCCGCGGGACAGACTCAAAATCAAAAACCGTGGCGAAATCAACGCAAATATCAATGCGGCTGATAAACGGCCCATCGGATACTGCACACAGCTTTGATAGGACACGACGAAGAGTCGTCTCGACCGAAGGGACCCCGTATTGCGTAAGCGGCTCGCTGGCTAGCTGTACGAACGCCACAGGAACCGAGCCAAGCCCATCCGACAACGATATGCGATACCAGTGATCGGTTAGCACGTATTTGAACAGGCCGAATCCCTTGCCGTGCACCTGGAATAAGCGACCGTCTAGCTCGACCTGGGCCCGATTTTGCTCTCGAAGGTGCCTTGATTGGGATAATTCCTTCAACTGGCGCAAACGAACTGCCTGCTCGTCAAACAGCTCGCCCCGAAAGCTGAGTTGAAGGGTATCCACCCCGGACCGCAGCAGCCGAACAGAGGGCTCCTCTTTGCAGTTACAGGGTGCTGTGTTACTAGGTGGCGCACCCGCCCGGCCGCGCGGCGCGCCAAGGCTGTCGCCCTTGGCTGCGCCGCTGCGGGTGCGCCCATGCGAATCCTGAGACATCAAATTACTCCTGAAAGGTCAAAAGGAGCAATCTATTTATGGCATTTGGTGGGTTGCGTGTGAGGGAGCCAAATCAGGGTTTTGGTCCCCCCTTGATCCGATCCCGCTTCCTTCTTTGGTCCCGGATTGCAGATTGTGGGTCCTTAGAATCTGGGTAAACGCCGACTATATTCACCGCCCACTCGGTCAACTCTGCGTCGCTCATTTCCGCCAAAACCCCGGCGTCCTCGAACAGCTGCATAAGGACTCGGGTCTCATCTAGATGAGGCTTGGGCCGAACCGGCTTGGTCCTGGTAAGAGCCTTTGCCAACCGATCAAAAAATGGGCGATCGTCATTAAGGGAGGCCAGCGCGATTCGATTGGCGATTGGCTTCGCGCTCAACACAGCGGCGTCGAGAACTACGGCTTCGAATAATCGCTGGTCATCGCCAGCTGCAACGCGCTCCAGTAGGCCCGAAACCGGCATCGAATAGCGCATCATCGATTCCAGATGTGTGAACAATACGATCATTGCGACAATCGTCACAGCCGCATTTTCCCGATTAATGTCGAAAACAGGGTCTTCGGATTCGGCCATCTCCATGATAGCAAGCTGGGGATCAGACTCCTGAGAGGCAATTTTTGCCGCTTCTAACAGTCCGGCCCGCTGAAAGATGTACCCAGCGACTTGCTGTAAGGGAAGTTCATACAATTCCCCATAGGCATTGACTGGGACTTCCAAACGACATTCACCGCCCCAGTCTAGCGCCTCCTCACAATCATCCAAGACCTCGCGAAAAAGGGCGAAGAACTTTGTCGCCTGAGCTTCCAGAGTCATAGAACAATCTTATACAAAAGTTCCTCGTTCCCGGCTATGCCCGCATACCCGGCCATTCGAGTGGTACGCTCGGTTTGACCGCTGCTGCCCCGTATCGGATATTTGCTTTTTTGCCTGATAGAAGTATGTTGGCCTGACGTAATTAGGCAAAACCATTAGTCAGAGTTCGCCTCATGAAGATTCGCAAGCCCAAATTGAGCCGAGCATGCTGGGATGATCAGCGAACCTATCGAGCATGCCAAATAGTTGGTTACGCTCACGAGTCAGCTGACTCTCTTCACGATGCTTTTGTAGGCCTAAAAGCTGGTAGGAAAGGGCCTGCAACGGATGAAGAGCAGGATGTGCTGAGGGCAATGGTTGTTTTTGCTGGCGCCGGCCTCGATTCAAGTATCAAGAACCTTTTCACTAGCTGCCTACAAGATCTGGTTCTTGGAGATCCCAAAGTAAAGGAGGCATTCGAAAAGTTCATCCAGCGCGAGTTATCGAAGGGAACGGCGGAACTGCCCCTAAACACGAAGCTATTGGCGCAAGCGTTAGTGGAACCCTTGCCTGTTTTTCACCTTATTGAGCGCTACGTCTATGACCTCACGGGATCAAGCCTGCAATCTGCTGACCAAATTTTTTCAGCTTCTACTGCGCTCGGAATTGATCCGGCCAAGGAAGCGAAATTGAATAGAAAAAAACTCGACCAAATATTCAAGGCGAGAAACAAGATAATTCATGAATTCGATATTGATTTTTCTGGTGCTCGACGAAACCGAGTTCAACGCTCTATGACGGATATGGTTGAAATGACAAATGACTTGTTGGAGATAAGCGAGCGATTTATTGAAATTGTCCGAAAGAAACTACCAGTTCAGCCCAAATGATGCGCTGCATTGACATGGTGATGGTCCACATCTCACACTAAAGCGGTCATTGCGCTAGATTCGGCCCGAGTAACCGCCGTTGACCCAGTCCGGCTGGTTAGTTCAATGCGAAAGTCATCCATCTCTAAACCTCTACCTAAAAGAAATTTCAGCGGGGTGATCCAGACTGAAATCCACGCTTTCAAGCTGAGTAAGTAATTCGCACCGTGCGCCGCAACAGGATACCGACCAAGCCATTTCCCAATCGCTCCGCGGGGCAGCACGATAGACAAGCTCTTCGATTCAAGCCACAAATGCAGCCAAAGGCTACCTATCCAACGACGCATCGCATATTCGAAAGACAGTTGCCTGAGCAGGAGTCCTTGCGAACGATTTCTATCGATAGCGATTAGATCGTACGAAGCTAATTGTCCCTTACTCAATGCTGGCTGGTGCCTTGCCCCTTCGTCTAATGTATCCAACCGTTGCGAAAACCGCAGCAAGAACATAAGGAACCGCGTAAAAGACCGCCACATTCGTGATGCTGTCAAATGTTGGGACGAGAAATCCTTTCGGTGTAAGGTGCGCGAGTACGAGTCCGCCGATAGTCGCTATCACTATCGCGGCAATGGGCAAAAGCGGTTTTACCTTCAGAAAGATGAACGCTATTCCCGCAGATAGTATTGCTAGAGACGTAATCAACCCACCAAATAACGGTTCGATCAAAGCTAGAGGTATGATCAATAACCCCAATGCAAGTGACAGAGCGCCAAATATCGATGATCCTGTCATCTGAGCCCTTTCTCTTAGAAGGTGCCGTTGCGACGTCACGGCCTCTGCTCACGCCCTACCCGAGGAAGCACTAATGTGTGCCGTGGTCGGGTCTTGTCATAGTGCGTTTGCGATTAGCTGTCGTGCGAGTTCAACAAAGCTCTCTGTTTCTTGGGCAGACAAATTTCTATTGCACTCCAGCACGAATAGTCGACTTCCCACAGGAGCGTATAAGATGGTCGCCCACTGGTGCTCCTTGTACCGAATACGGGTCAAGAATGCATCATTGCCATCGATAACCAAATTCGTATTGTAAAGATTCGTGGTGGAATTGACGAATTCATCAACTATCAACGTCCCAAAGTCGGTATCGGTGTGGACCTGTTTAATGCGTGTCCCGCCTGGTACTACATAGGTCTTGGAATTACGTTTGAGGAATTTACCTGGCACGATTGTTGGGTAAAACCGAAATCGATGATTGCTGAGATGCGGATGTCCGTGCGGGGCAGCGCCCAAGTCGAAGTAACCAAGTAGATCTGGATCATCAAGTCGCGAACCGGTGGCACTGTGTCTTTCTCGTGCAAGATTCCTTCGTAACTCAATCCTCTCCGTTACATATTCGGAACGTCGCACCTGTTCAGGCCGATCGATAAAACCAGCGGTGTCAATAGACTCCAGATTTCGATCGTGCTTTTCTTTGACTTGCGGTGGAAGTGCCACGCCAATAATGTGTTTATCATCTGAAGGGGAGATTACGATGAAGTGATCTTCCGTTTGAGCGGCCCCGTATATGGGACAAAGAAATATTGCCGCGGTAAGAAAAACGCGGATGATTCTCCCTGTGATACTTGAACTTGTCAGCGATTTCATTTCTAGATTCCTCGTGAATATAGTGATTCCGCGAATTGACTCGCACGTGTGCGTATCTAAAAGGATCTAGAAGAACTGTCCAAATCTCAGATTGCAGTCGTTTGCACTGGTTTCGGATACTACCGAACCAATTCCGGGCACAACCACAACATGGACACCCTCTACGCGCCAAACGGAACTGCCGGGAAGCAAGCCACCGTCCGGATTAGGCTCACTCGGAAACATGATTCCATGTATTGCCGCGTGGCGAGTATCTTCAGTGGCAAAATGTAGACAGTAGAGACCATTTACTTGGTGATAACCTCCCGAACCTGGAACACACGATCCAGGCTTGGCCGGATTCTCGGTGACGTAATGCCTGCGAGTGCCGTATCTGAAATGCCAACTAAAGACGGCACGGACCTCCGGAGGATCGAAGTAGTTATACGTAATTGACTCGTTATTCCCGCAATTTGCTCGACTGAATTCATCCGCCTCGTCTGCTCCCACGTGAACTGTCGCAACTAATGCAGCAATCGACAATGCCAAACGCCAACTTAGCGAAGTCATATCTCCCCCTTGCTTTGATATTCATTACTTATTGCCATCATACGTTCGTGAAGAACTATATTGTACATATTAAGAGTAGTATGTACCATAAAAGGTCGTAAAAGCGCAAATATATCTCTTCTTGTTGGCTCTGTTGAAAGTGAGTTTGGTCGAGATCTTCTGGAAATTAAAACGCGACTGCCGAGCTACTCGAATGAACTAAGTGAATTTTTGTAGCAGCAATAGAGAATTCACTGAGATTATTCCTCGGATATCGCATTCGCCTCTTCGCGCGGACCAGCGACACGCAATCGCGCACTCCGGTTTACATGTAGGGGCGCCTCATTGTGTCAACCTCACGAAGTCAAGTCGTGAAGTCGCTCGATAGGCAAACAAGACAGCTACGATTGAGGTCGCGACTCATGCTAGGAATAGCCCTGTCTTTTTGTCGGCTCGACATTACTGGCTATTCAATAGACAAGAGGTGCGAGTATGTGGGTCATCTGACAAATCCAGTGGTTACAAGCGGCCGCTCCTCGCCGTTCTATGCCTGATTGCCTAGCTTAAACACGGACATACAGGTGGCTGCTTTCGGTGGGAGCGGACGCACCAACATCAATAACGTAGCTTTTCAACGATCCTTAACGGCATATGGTGCCATTTAGCGGATAAGAAAATGAGGGCGAGCCATCTAACTTATTGATTTAATTGATGCAGATTAACGAACCTACCCCTACGAAGTAGGCGGTCGGGAGTTCAAATCTCTCCGGGTGCGCCAATAAAATCCAAGGGTTAGCCGATATTTTCGGTTAGCCCTTTTTTTCATTTCCGACACTTTTCCGACAGTTTTTTCGGTTCGTTGACCGATCAGCATCAGGTTCGGCGTTTCCCGATGATCTTGATTTACGATTGCCTCGACTGCGTTGATCAGTTCCTGCGGTTCTGCCGCCGAGTAGTACGTCGGGATATCGCCATTGGCATGACCCAGGAGCGCCTATCGGGTTGCCAATGGAACACCCGCGCTTCTCAGTCTTTTGCCGAAGGTATGACGAAGGTTATGGACGCCTTTCTCGATGCCTCTTTCCGTCGGCAGGCCGACAAGTCGCCACCCTGTCGGATCCGCCCGCACCATCGCGCCCGGGGAACGAGTGAAACCGCATGCGCGGTTGACAAAGGGTCCATGCGCGGCAAACACATCGCCGGTTGGGAGCGCTGCCTCGGCCACTTGATGAGGTTGATTGAGGAACAACACGGTAGTACGCCGGACTGATTACGCGCATCGTCAAGGGACGATCGTCCCTGATTGGCTTCCTGCAGTGGAAGGCGTATAAATCTCGCCTGCCCGCAAGCGCAGACCGCATTCATCTATTCAACTCGGAGCAACTCATGGCCATGAAAAAAACCACCGCCCGCAAAGCAAAGACCACCGCCGGCAAACGGAAAAAGGTTGCCGTGAAGAAGAAGGCGACCAAGGTCGCTAAGAAGAAGCCGGCAGGCAGGAAGAAAGGGAAAAAAGTAGCGAAGAAAAAGCCCGTCGCGAAGAAGAAATCGAAAAAAGTGGCGAAGAAGAAGCCGGCTGCGAAAAAGAAGGCGAAAAAGGTCGCAAGGAAAAAACCGGCCGCGAAAAAGAAGGCCAGCAAAGTCGCTAAGAAAAAACCGGCCGCGAAAAAGAAGGCCAGCAAAGTCGCTAAGAAAAAACCGGCTGCGAAGAAGAAAGCTGGCAAGGTAGCCAGGAAGCCCGTCGCAAAAAAGAAGGCGACAAAACCTGTCATCGTCGTCACGGGCGCTACAGGTGCCCAGGGCGGCGGCCTCGTGCGCGCGATCCTCGATGATCCAAAGCGGAGCTTCGCCGTACGCGCCGTGACGCGCAACAAGAAATCCGAACGCGCGCAGGAGCTGGCAAAGCTCGGTGCCGAAATCGTGGTAGCGGACCTCGACGACCTGGCCAGCCTGAAGCGCGCGTTCAAGGGCGCCTACGGGGCCTATTGCGTGACCAACTACTGGGAACATTTCTCGCCCGAGAAAGAGACCCAGCAGGCCATCAACCTGGCCGAGGCGGCCAAGGCCGCGAAACTCGAACACGTCATCTGGTCCACGTTCGAGGACACGCGCAAATGGGTGCCGCTGGACGACCCGCGCATGCCAACGCTGATGGGCAAGTACAAGGTGCCGCATTTCGACGCCAAGGCGGTGGCGAACAAGGTGTTCTGGGACCTGGGCGTCCCGACAACCATGCTGCTCACATCGTTCTACTGGGACAACCTGATCTATTTCGGCATGGGACCGCAGAAGGGCGCGGACAATGTGTACACGATCGCGTTGCCAATGGGTGAACGCAGGCTACCGGGTATCGCGAGAGACGATATCGGCGGCTGCGCGTACGGCATATTCAAAGCGGGACCGAAGTACATCAACCGGACCGTCGGCATCGCAGGCGAACATCCGACGGGTGCCGATATGGCGGCTACCTTGAGCAAGGCGCTGGGCGTGCCCGTGCGCTACAACGCCATTTCGGCCGACGACTACCGCGCCCTCGGTTTCCCCGGCGCAGACGACCTCGGCAACATGTTCCAGTTCAAACGCGACTTCAATGGCTACTATTGCGGCGCACGCGATGTCGCCCGAAGCCGCGCACTCAATCCGTCACTGCAGTCGTTTGCGACGTGGGTGGAGAAGAACAAGGGGCGGATACCGCTGTAGGCGATTTGGACGCTTAAGCCGGAGTCGTTCCAGGGGGGGCAGGTCAGCCCGCCTTTACGGAACGCCGCACAAAAAAAGGGCCCCGTTTGGGGCCCTTCTTCCTAAAGGCAGTGCCTGTTAGACGGGTACGATATTCTCTGCCTGCGGGCCTTTCTGGCCCTGCGTGACAGTGAACTCGACCTTCTGGCCTTCAGCGAGCGTCTTGAAGCCGTCGCCCTTGATCGCGCTGAAATGCGCAAACACGTCGGGGCCAGATTCCTGCTCGATGAAGCCGAAGCCCTTGGCTTCGTTAAACCATTTTACGGTTCCAGTAGTAGTGGACATAACTCTTTACCTATTAAACAAAGTAATAATAGCCCTCTTCACGAGGGCCGTTGTGCTGGAAGTGTTGCGATTACTAATGAAAAACAGGACGAGGTACTACGGAAGAAACTTCTGAAGGAACATCGAAATGGAGTGCATACAGAAAAGCAAACTTACAGGCGAGGGAAAGTATGGGCCAACCCGTCAAGAAAGCAAGCACTATTTTCACATTCCCGGCGCGCCCTGCGCCGGTCGCCCCCTCAACCCGCCGCCCGAGCGGCCGCGCGATGCTCCTGCGGGCTCATGCCGCGGACGCGCTTGAAGGCCGCGCTGAACGCGAACGGTGTCGAATAGCCGACCTTCTCGGCAACGGTGCTCACGGTTTCGTCGGCCTGGCACAGCAGGTCGGCGGCCATCGCCATGCGCCAGTTCTTCAGGAAGGTCATCGGCGGTTCGCCGACGAGATCGTGGAACCGCCGTGCCAGCGATGCACGTGACGCGCCGGCTTCGGAAGCAAGCGCATCCAGCGTCCATGGCCGCGCCGGGTCGTCGTGCATGACGCGCAGTGCCTTTTCCACGATGCGGTCGCCCTGGTGTCGCCACCACTCCGGCCGGCTCGCGTCGTGCTTCGCGAACCAGGCCTTGAGTACCGCGGTGACCAGCAGGTCGAGCAGTCGATCCAGCACGGCCGCCTGGCCGGGCTCGTCCTTGACCACCTCGTCGCACAGCAATGGCACCAGCGGTGACTCCCAGTCGGTACGCGCAAGGGACAGCACCGGCGGCAGCGCCCGCAGCAGGCGATCGCTGATGTCGCTCAGGTGCTCGTAGGCGCCCACGATGAATACCGTGGAACCCGCGGGATCGGTTCCCCAGCTACGCACGCCGTGAGTCAGTTCGTCCAGCAGCGAATTGCCGTCGAGGTCGCGGCAGTCCTGGTTGGGATGGATGACGATGTTGGGCTCGGCGGTCGGCGATTCGGCGACGGTGTAATGGTCGGGCGCGCGGGTGACGGCGACGTCACCGGGGCCGATACGGATCGGTGCGCCGTCATCCGGTATCACCCAGAATTCGCCCGCGATTCCCGCCAGCAGCGTGAGCGGCGACTGCGCCTCGATTTTCAACGACCACGGCGGACTCATCGTTGCACGCAACGCGAAGGCGCCGCGCGCGCGGGGTGCGTCGAGAAGTCCGCCGAGCGTGTCCATCGGCCAATTCTAGACGAATGCGTATGCATTTGATTGTCCCGAGAATGGTCTGGCACGGGTGTCGCCCGTAGCCTGAGTGCCATGGAATTCAACGGGGCCGGTTGTTCGGTCCGCAGCACTCGGGAGACGATCATGCAAGAAAAATCAGACACTTATGAAATCGACAGCGGCATCACACTGGTGCTCGGCGGTACCGGCAAGACAGGGCGGCGGGTGGCCGAGCGGCTGCAGTCGCGCGGCGTCGCGACCCGTATAGCATCCCGCTCCGCGGAGCCCGCGTTCGACTGGAACGATCCCGGCAGCTGGGATGCGGCCCTCGACGGCGTGACGGCGGCCTACATTACCTATGCCCCGGATCTCGCGATTCCCGGTGCAACGGCGTCGATTCGCGCGTTCGTCGACAAGGCGGTGGCGCGAGGCGTCAGGCGCCTGGTCCTGCTCTCCGGGCGCGGCGAAGAAGAGGCACAGGCCTGCGAGCGCATTGTCCAGGCGGCGGACGTCGAGTGGACGATCGTCCGCGCGAGCTGGTTCATGCAGAACTTCTCCGAAGGCGAGTTCGTCGGCATGGTTCTTGGTGGCGCCATTACGCTGCCCGCCGCGGATATCGCCGAGCCGTTCGTCGACATCAACGACATCGCCGACGTTGCCGTTGCCGCGCTGACGGAATCGGGGCACGCCTACGAGATCTACGAGGTCACCGGCCCGCGTTTGCTTACCTTTTCCGCGCTCGCCCGGGAAATCTCGAAGGCCGCCGGCCGCGACGTGCGGTTCGTGCAGATTTCCCGGGAAGCATTTGCGCAGGCCATCGCCGATTCCGGCACGCCCGAGGACGTTGCCTGGCTGCTCAACTACCTGTTCGAAACCGTACTCGATGGGCGCAACGCTCACGTCGGTGACGGCGTGCAGCGCGCGCTCGACCGCGACGCCGCGGAATTCGCCGCGTATGCACAACGCGTTGCGGCACGGGGCACCTGGGCCACGAGCGACGAGGAGGAAGCCGCATGAGTGGCGCAATGACGACCGTGGTGGTTCTCGGGTTGCTCGGCTCCGCAGTCATCGGCGGCGTCTTCTTCGCCTTCTCGAGCTTCGTGATGAAAGCGCTTGCGAACGTGCCCTCTGCGGAGGGAATTGCCGCGATGCAGTCGATCAATGTCGTCGTGCTGAACCCGTCGTTTCTCGGCGCTTTCATGGGTACGGCAGTCATTTCCGTCGTCGCGGCAGCGTTCGCCATCAAGGAATGGGCGTCGCCGACGGCGCCGTTCGTGCTCGCAGGCGCGCTGTTGTACCTGGCCGGCACCTTCCTCGTCACCGGGCTGGGCAACGTGCCACTGAACAACAAGCTGGCCGCCGTCTCGGCGACGGCCCCCGAGGCTGTGCCCGTGTGGGCGGACTACCTCGGCCGGTGGACGACGCTCAATACGCTGCGCACCGTTGCCGCGCTGGCCGCCGCATTGGCATACCTGGCCGGCTTGATGCAGGAATACTAGGATGGACCTCGTAAAACGACTCTTCTCGCGAGCGGCGCTGATTCGCAGCCTGCAGATCTCTGCCGCAATCGCGGTGGCCTACTTCCTGATTGCGCTGGCGCTCGTCTTCTGGCCATCGCCGGAACCGTTCGCCGACATAGGGAGCACCCAGGTGGATGGACGGGCCGAGGACGCGGATCCGGCGGGTCGTACGGACGCTGAAAACGACGTGACGATGCAGGCAATCGAAGCCAGGGACGGCGAGACGATTGTTGCGAGGCGCTACGGAACGGGTGCTTCGATCTCGATAATCTTCATGCACGGTATTGCCAGCGACAGTAGCGCCTTCGAGAACGCTGCCCGTTTGCTGCAGCAGAGCACCGGGGCCGAGGTCATTACGCCGGATTTTCGCGGTCACGGGCAATCCGGCGGCGCCCGCTTCGACGTCGACTACATCGGCCAGTACGAGGACGATCTCGAGGACATCGTCGAGTTCATCCGGCGCGAGCGGCCGGGAAACAGGGTGATTATTGCCGGACACTCGATGGGTGGCGGCGTCGCCATGCGTTTTGCGCTGAAGGACGACGCACCCGTGCCGGATGCGTACCTGCTGCTTGCGCCGAACTTCGGCGAGGGCCCGACCCAGCGATCAGGCGGAGCGACCGAAGACACGGCGGCGTTCGTGCAATTCGATGTGCGGCGGATGATCGGCATCATCATGCTGAATACCGTTGCGATCCATGCGCTCGACGACCTGCCGATTCTCTATTTCAACGTGCCCGCGGGACGGATGGACTACAGCTACCGTGCCGTGCTGTCGGCGCAGCCGATCCGCCCGGACACATCCGACGTTGCCCTGCAGGCAGTCCGCTCGCCACTGCTCGTGATTGTCGGGGGAGACGACGAGGTTTTCGAGGTTGGCGCGTTCGAATCATTCGTGAGTGAATACAGCGACGGCGAAACCGTCATCCTGCCGGGCCTCACTCACGACGGCGTCGTCAATGCACCGGCCACCTACGGCGCCGTCGCGGCGTGGTACGAGCGTTTGCCCTGATTGCGTGCCGGCTCCGCGGGCACACAAATTTCCGATTCTGTGACGCAGTCCCTATGCAATTGCAAGGGATGTCGAAAAGATATATAAAAGAGGTACAATGTATATACATTAGCTGGACGGAACTATGACCAAGTTTCTCGTTACAATCGGCATCCTGGTGGTTTGCACCGGCTGTGCACACACGGGAGACCACGGCAGGGAAGACGCGCAGTACCAGCGAGTGGAGTATTTCGAAACGGTCTTCCTGCCTGCGTCCGAAGCGTGTCAAAAGGCCGGCGGGTTCATGATATTCGAGGACCCGAGTGACACGGCCGGCCGCTATCCGACGATGTCCTACGCGGACATGAGGCTCGCGATCGCGCGGGGCTGCGGCGGGAACTGAAGCGGTTGCCGTGAGTACCTGGCAGCGGCGCCGGCAAGGCTCACGCCGCCATGACGTCGGACCAGTCCGGGTTGCGCCGGAACTGTGCCAGTACGTAAGAGCACTGCGGCACGATCCTGATGCCGTCCCTGCGGGCATCGGCGATGAGCCGTTCGACCAGCGCCCTGGCGACGCCCGTGCCGCGCAGGCTTTCATCGACGCCGGTGTGGTCGGCGATAATCTTTGTCGGCGATACCCGCGAGTAAGTCAGTTCGCCACTGCCCTCGCGGTCCTCGACGCGGGCCTCGTAGCGGCCACGGGAATCGCTCTCGCTGTGAGTGATTGTAATTGTCTGGTGCATCAAGGTCAGGCTCCTGAATACTGGAAATCAGCGTTGAGCTGCGGCCGGCAACACCCGCCGCAATGGCCGCTCGTTGATCGGCACGTGGAGCAGCGCCGCCACGATCGATAGCGCGACGCCGGTCCACCACACGACGTCGTAGCTACCCGTGCGGTCGTAAAGGTAGCCGCCGAGCCATACGCCGACGAAACTGCCGAGCTGGTGGCCCAGGAACACGATGCCGAACAGCGTCGCCATGAAGCGCAGGCCGAATACCTGCGCGACGATCCCGGACGTGAGCGGCACGGTGGACAACCAGAGTATGCCCATCACGGCGGCGAACGCATAGATCGTGGCCGGCGTCTTGGCCGCGAGCAGCAGGCACGCGATCGCGACCGCGCGGAGCGAGTAGATCAAGACCAGTCCGTTCTTCTTCGGCCAGCGCTGGCCCGCGAGGCCGGAGAGGAAGGCGCCCGCGATGTTGAACAGGCCGATGATCGCGATCGCGTAGGCGCCGACCTCTGGTGCGAGCCCGAGGTCCCTGACGTACGACGGGAAGTGCACCGTGATGAACGCGACGTGGAAGCCGCAGACGAAGAAGCCGAGCGTCAGCAACACGTAGCCACGATGCCGCGCCGCCTCGACGATGGCTTCACCGAGTCCCTGTTCGATGCGCGTATCGCTGCCGGCCTCGGCATTGCCCGGCAATACGAACGCGAGCGGCACGATGAGGAGCACCGACGCCGCGAGGAAAAAGAGTGCGGAGTCCCAGCCGTACGCCGCGATGACGAGCTGGCTGAGCGGTGAGAAAATCACCTGGCCGAGGGAGCCGGCCGATGTGCCGATGCCGAGCACCAGCGACTGCCGCCCGGGATCGACGACTTTTGCCATCGCCGCCAGGGCGATCGAGAACGAGGTCAGCGCGATACCGAGACCGGTGAGCACGCCGCCGAACAGCGTCAGGCCGAGACCGCTGGTGGTCGTCGCCATGCCCGCGGTACCGAGGCCATAAACCACCGCGCCGACCGCGAGCACGCGGGACGGGCCGTAACGGTCCGCCAGCATGCTCGCGAACGGTACGCCGAAGCCCCAGACCAGGTTCTGCACCGCCAGGGCGAAGGCAAAGGTCTCGCGCCCCCAGCCGCGTGCGCTGGTCATGGGCTCCAGCAGCAGCCCGTAGGCCGAGCGCGCCCCGAAGCCGACGAGGGCGATCAGGCCGCCGGCGGCGATTACCAGCAGCGGCGTTCTCCAGTGCCCGCTCCGAAGCGGCGTGTCTGTGGCCGGATTACCCATAAGCCCCGGAATCCTAACCCTAAAATGTGTCACAGGTCCCGGATTATGTCCGCTGTGGTGACTTATCCTGTGCTGGCTTGGGCAGGAGCACGTGGCCCGCGCGGGCGCGTGCAAACAAAGCAGGTACCGTCATGCCAGACAAATCAGCCGTTTTCGCCGCCGTACTGGCGTGCTGCATCGCGCCGGGTGCAATGGGCCAGCAGGCCCCCGCCGCGAACGGGCTCGAGATCGAGATCCAGTCGCCGTCGCCCGACTTCGTCGCGAGTTCCGGCGAGAAGGTCATCGAGGTGGAAGGCGTCGCGTCGACCATCGGCGGGGTCCGGTACCTCGACATGATGTTCGTTATGGATACCTCCACGAGCCTGCGCAGCACGGATCCGAAAGACTATCGTTCCGCGGGCGCCATCGGGCTCGTCGAGAACCTCTCGCCCCGGAGTGACATCAAGATCGGCGTCGTGAGCTTCGACAGCCGCGGCGAGTTGGTGCAGCCGATGACGTCGGACCGCGGGCTGGTCGTCAAGGCCCTGCGCGACATGCCGCGCTCGGGCAGCACGAATCTCGCCGCCGGCATCAAGACGGCGCTGAAGGAACTCGAGGTCCACGGGCGTCCCGGCTCGTCGCGCGTGATCATGTTGTTCACGGACGGCCAGTCGAACCGCCGCGCGGCACACGCCGCCGCGGTCGATGCGCACGGGCAGGGCGCCACCATCCAGACACTTGTTGCTCGGGTCGAGCAAGACCGGCACCGAGATTCTCGACGAGATCGCCTGGGCCACCGGCGGCAGCCTGGTGCGCGTCGAGGATCCGTCGATGCTGCCGCAGGCGTTCCTCGACCTGCGTACGACCGGCGTGGACACGGTGACGCTCAGCGTCAACGGCTCCGCACCCGTGGCGGCGAAACTGGCCGGCGGCACCTTCATCGGCAGCGTGCCGCTCACGACCGGCGAGAATCGCATCGTCGCGTTCGCAACCAGCATCGACGGCCGGACGCAGGAATCGTCGATCAACGTCACCGTGCAGGACGCGAGTTGTGCCGCCCTCGAGGTGGCCGCCGTGAAGGCCGGCCGCGAAGTCGTGTCGCTGGAGGACAAGTCGGTCGAGATCGTGGTCGATGCGTCGCGGAGCATGTGGGGCCGCATGGACGGCGAACCCAAGATGTCGGTTGCCAAGGAAATCCTCCGGGACGTCTCCCACTGGTTTCCACAGGACCTCAATCTCGCGCTGCGCGCATACGGCAGCAGCAGCCCGAGCGAAAGCGCGGACTGCGCCGACTCGGCGTTGCTGGTGCCGTTTGCCAATGAAAACCGCGGGTCGATCCGCGCCGCCATCGAAGGCCTGCGGCCGCTCGGCCAGACGCCCATCGCTTACGCGCTGCAGCAGGCGGGCAGGGATTTCGACGCGCGCAACGACGAGCGAGCCGTGGTGCTGGTCACGGATGGCATAGAAAGCTGCGGCGGAGACCCCGTGCAGGCAGCCCGCGATCTCCGTGACCGGGGCATCATCGTGCACGTGATCGGTTTCGGCATGGGCAATGTCGCGGACGAGGACTCCGCAAGCCTGCAGTCCATCGCGTGGGCCTCGGGTGGCCGTTACGTCACGGCGGGCAGCGCCGAGGAACTGAAGGCCGCGCTCGCGCAGACCGTGGCGACGTCGTTCAGCGTCTTCAAGGGCAGCACGGAGATTGCCGGCGGGTCGCTGGGCTCGGGTGCACCCCTGTACCTGCCGGCAGGCGACTATCGCGTCGAGCTCCACAGCTCGCCGTCGCACAGCATGCCGGTCAGCCTGTCGCCGAGGGACCGCGTGACCCTGACGGTGGAGAAAACGGGCGACGCCGTAGCGCAGCATGAGCGCCGCGACCAGCTCGGCTACCGCTCCTGCGAAGACATGGTCGCGAAAATCGAGCGCCTCGAGGCGGGCCGGGAGTCGCTGCACTCGGCGACCGAGGAACCGTCCATGACCACCGCCGACTGAGTCGTTACTCGCAGGCCACCGGGCCGGGTGGCCGTTTGCCGGGGCAGGCGGCCGTACGGGCGCCGGATTAGGTAACCCCTTATTTCAATTTGCGGACGCGCGGCGTACGGTTGCTGACTGCGACCATTGACCTGCGCCCGACCGGGCCGCCTGGTGATGCCCGGGCTCGCGCGCACGGTGTGAGTAACCCAGTGCGATTCCATGCGAGTTCCAGCCGCCCGATCTCGAGGTACCCGCGGCCGGCTTGCGATTTCCGGCTGCCTGCCCGGCAGCACGTTTTGCCCATCGATTTCGTAGCGCATAGTGATCGAGAAATTCAATCACTTCTAAGCAAAATATCCTATTTAATATATGCCCTGCACGCTACGTTTCTTTCCCCAAGGGAGTAAAGCAATGTTCAAACGAACGATACCCATACTCGCCGCTGCGGCGGTTGCGATGTCACCGCTGGTGTCATCGGACTTCGCGCATGCAGAGGACATGGCGAAGCCCAACAAATTCTGGTGGCCCGACCAGGTCGACCTGAGCCCGCTTCGCGATCATGGTGCGACGTCGAATCCGCTGGGCGAAGACTTCAACTACGCCGAAGCGTTCGCGGCGCTCGACCTCGATGCCGTGAAGAAAGATATCACGGACGTGATGACCACCTCGCAGGACTGGTGGCCGGCTGACTGGGGTCACTATGGTGGCTTGTTCATCCGGATGGCCTGGCACAGCGCGGGCACGTACCGCACGCTCGACGGTCGCGGTGGCGCCGATGGCGGTCAGCAGCGTCTCGATCCGCTTGCGAGCTGGCCGGACAACGCCAACCTGGACAAGTCGCGTCGTTTGCTCTGGCCCGTGAAGCAAAAATACGGCAACAGCCTCTCCTGGGCCGACCTGATGGTGCTGGCCGGTAACGTCGCGCTGGAAGACATGGGCTTCGAAACATTCGGCTTCGCGGGCGGCCGCGTGGACGATTGGGAAGCCGACCTCGTTTACTGGGGCCCCGAGACGGAGTGGCTCGCGGATGAACGCTTCAAGGGCGATCGTGAACTCGAAAAACCACTTGCTGCCGTGCAAATGGGCCTGATCTACGTGAACCCGGAAGGGCCGAACGGCAATCCGGATCCGGTGCTGGCTGCGCACGACATTCGCGAGACCTTCGGCCGCATGGCGATGAACGACGAAGAAACCGTTGCGCTGATCGCGGGCGGCCATACGCTCGGCAAGATGCACGGCGCGCACAAGCCCGCCGATTGCGTCGGCCCCGAGCCCGGCGCCGCTCCCATCGAAGAGCAGGGCCTGGGCTGGATGAACAAGTGCGGCAAAGGTAATGCCGAAGATACGGTTACGAGCGGTCTCGAAGGCGCATGGACCGTAACGCCTACGAAGTGGAGCATGAACTACCTGCAGAACCTGTTCGCATTCGAGTGGGTGCAGACCAGGAGCCCGGCCGGCGCGATCCAGTGGATCCCGAAGAACCCGGACGCGGCCAACATGGTTCCGGACGCGCACATCCCCGGCAAGCGCAACGCGCCCGTGATGCTGACGACCGACCTGTCGCTGCGGTTCGACCCGGCCTACGAGAAAATCTCGAAGCGCTTCCTCGAGAACCCCGAGGAGTTCGAGGACGCATTCGCGAGGGCATGGTTCAAGCTGACGCACCGCGACATGGGTCCGCGCAGCCGCTACGTCGGTGGTCCTGAAGAGGTGCTGATCTGGCAGGACCCGGTGCCGCCCGTCGATCACAAGCTCATCGACCAGGACGACGTCACCGCGCTCAAGAACGAAGTGCTCAAGTCGGGGCTCAGCGTTCCCGCGCTCGTCCGCACGGCCTGGGCATCGGCGTCCACCTACCGCGACACCGACATGCGCGGCGGTGCGAACGGTGCGCGGCTCCGCCTCGCGCCGCAGGTCAGCTGGGACGTCAACAACCCGGACGAACTGGAGGACGTACTCAACGCGCTCGGCCGCATCCAGAGAGAATTCAACCGCGAGCAGAAAGGCGGCAAGAAAGTGTCGATGGCCGACATGATCGTGCTGGCTGGTGATGCCGCCGTCGCGCACGCGGCGAAGAAGGCCGGCTACGAAGTAAAGATTCCCTTCACGCCCGGCCGCACGGATGCCACGCAGGAGCAGACCGACATCGCGTCATTCGAGGTGCTGCGGCCGAAGGCGGACGCGTTCCGCAACTACTTCGGCGAGGGCAACTACCGCTCACCGACGGACATGATGGTCGACAAGGCCGACATGCTGGCGCTGACCGTTCCCGAGATGACCGTGCTGGTCGGCGGCATGCGCGCCCTGGGCGCCAATGCCGGCGACTCGAAGCATGGCGTATTCACCGACCAGCCGGGTAATTTGAGCAATGACTTCTTCGTCAACCTGCTCACCATGGACACGGTCTGGACGAAGTCGGAGAAGGAACAGGGTGTCTACGAAGGCCGCGACCGCGCGAGCGGCAAGGTCAGGTGGACCGCAACGCCGGTCGACCTGGTGTTCGGTTCGCACGCGGAGCTGCGCGCCATTGCCGAAGTCTATGCAACGAGCGGCGGCGAAGAGAAGTTCGTGAACGACTTCGTCGCTGCCTGGAACAAGGTGATGATGCTCGACCGCTTCGACGTTGCCGAGGCTCAACACGACAGGGCGATGGCCAGCCGTTGATCACGAGCCAACCCCTGAAGCTGTGAGGAAGAACGGCGGCGCTTGATGCGCCGCCGTTTTTTTCATACGGTGCGAAGCGGCCGACCGGCGTAATGTCGTGGCCCCTGTTCGTAACAATACTGAAACAGGACCCCTTCAAACTCGGCCATCCAATCCGTAATCGGGACGCCCACATGCTCAGACGCATTCTTTCGTTGGCGGCCATACTCCTCGCCGGCTGCGCCGGTAGCGCGCAGGTGGCCGATACCGATCGGCCTGCCAGCAACGTCGTGGTTTTCCTGGGCGACGGAATGGGCGTTTCGACGGTGACCGCCGCGCGCATTTTCGACGGCCAGAGCCGCGGTGAGACCGGCGAGGAAAATTTGCTGTCTTTCGAGACGTTTCCCCGTGTCGCCCTCGTCAAGACCTACAACACCAACCAGCAGGTAGCGGATTCCGCCGGCACCGCAACGGCGATCCACACGGGTATCAAGACACGTGCCGGGGTGATCAACATCGGGCCGGAGGCGCGCCGGCAGAATTGTGAGGAAGGGCTGGCGCATCGGCTGCCCACCTTCGCCGAACGCATGGCGACGAGCGGCAAGTCGGTGGGCATCGTTACGACAACGCGGGTCACGCACGCGACGCCTGCAGCGGTGTACGCCCAGTCGGTGGAACGCGATTGGGAAAGCGACGCCTTTCTCCCCGTGCAGGCTGCGGCATCCGGTTGCCGCGACATTGCTGCGCAACTCACGCGACTGCCGCCGGGCCGGGGACCCGACATCGTGCTAGGCGGTGGCCTCCGGGAGTTTCGCGGCAGCGATTCGGGCGGCAAGCGCAGGACCGCAGGCGAGGACCTGGTTGCCGACTGGCTGGCGGCGTCGGGCAAGCGCAGGTTCATCGGCTCCCGCGAGGCGCTGGCGGACCTGGATCCCGCTGAGCAGGTGCTCGGCCTGTTTGCGTCATCCCACATGACGTACGTCGCCGAACGTAACGAACCGACGAGCGAACCGACGCTCCAGGAAATGACCGCGGCGGCAATCGATTATCTCGAAGCTCGTGGCGAAGGTTACTACCTGCTCGTCGAAGGCGGTCGTATCGACCACGGCCATCATGATGGTTACCCGGGTTACGCGTTACTGGAAACGCAGGCTTTCGCCGAAGCCGTTGCAATTGCGCTCGAAAAGGTCGATCTCGAGGAAACCCTCATCCTCGTCACGGCGGATCACTCGCACGTGTTCACGCACGGCGGCTATCCGACGCGTGGCAATCCCATACTCGGCCTGGTCGTGGAGAACGATCGCAGCGGGGAACCGCGCGACGAACCGCATATTGCCGCGGACGGACAGCCGTACACGAGCCTCGGCTACATGAACGGCCCCGGAGCGGTTACCGGGCCCAGACCCCGTCCCGAGACCGGTGTTCACGCGATGGCGCAGGCGCTGATCCCGTTCGAACGGACGGATATCGCCGGCGAGGTTTCGAATTCGGAGACGCACGGCGGCGAAGACGTGGCGCTGTACGCGATCGGGCCGGGGTCCCATCGCGTGGGCGGTGTCATTGAGCAGAACAGGATTCACGGCATCATGCTGGATGCCTTCGGCCTGGTCGACTAGCCGCCCTCGATTGCAGCCAGCGGCACTTCGTAGACGTCCGTATCGTCGATCACCACGATCCAGGTATCGCCTTCGAGACGCGCTTCCGCCTTGCGGTTCGTGGCGTTCACGTAGTCGCTCATGAAGTTGATCGTGAATTGCTCGCCGGCCTGGCTCCGGACCACGATCGAGGCCTGTCCTCCGTCCATGCGGAGAATACCGGCGGGACAGCTTGCGGATTCCGTGTCGCCAACCGCGCGGCAGCGAAGCAGCGTCGTCGCATCGTAGTCAGCCGTACTGAACGGGGCCGTCGGATTGTTTTCATCCGCGGCGGGCTGCAGTGCCGCCGTGCTCCAGTAGACGAACACGCTTTCATCGGGAAAGCGGAATACCAGGCCCTGGTCGCCGAGGCCGGATTCGCGCCTGACGTCGTTGCCGTGCTGGTCGCGATAGGTGCCGGGCCCTTCGCCGACCGGTGCCAGGTCGTGCACAACACCGTCTTCGCGGGAAATGGTGATGTAGCCCTGCCGCTGTGAGAACGTGCAGCCGATTACCTTGTCGGTGTGATCCGAGCCCAGCCGCGTAAATGTCACAACGCGCCTCCGTCCAGTCGGCGAACGCCGGTGCCGCCAGCGTAACGCAAAGCAACGACAGAGCGCGGCAAAGAGTCTGCTTCATGTCTTCCTCGACGTTCGTCCAGCCGAAAGCCCGGAATATAACTCAATGGTCCGGGCAGCGCTGAACCTCGATGGTCGCATGCACGATACCGAGTTCGTGCGGGATCCGCGACCGGTAATCGTCCGGCGCCTTCGGGTCGTCGCTGACGATCGCGAAGTCGGCCGCGTAGATGCCGGGGCCGATGCTCCAGCAGTGCAGGTCGGTGACGCGGTCGCCGGTATCGCGTTCGAGCGATGCCCTGAGCGCCGCGAGCGTCTCGTCGTCGGCCTGGCGATCGAGCAACACCCGGGCGGAATCCCGGATGAGACCGTAAGACCATCGCGCGACGAGCGCTGCACCGACTATGCCCATGAACGGATCGAGCCAGTTCAGGCCGTATAACTTGGCGGCGAGGAGCGCGACGATCGCGAGCACCGAGGTCAGCGCATCGGCGAGCACGTGCAGGTAGGCGGCGCGCAGGTTGTGGTCGTGATGATGCGCGTGGCCGTGGCCGTGATGGCCATGGTGATCGTGCGGTGTCGCCGCGAAGATCCAGGCGCTGAGGCCGTTGACGACCAGCCCGACGACGGCGACGACGAGTGCCTGGTTATAGGAGATCTCAACGGGGGATATGAATCGCGACGTACTTTCCGTCACCATGATCACCGCGAACCCCAGCAGCAGCACCGCGCTCGCGAACCCGGCGAGGCTGTTGAGCTTGCCGGTGCCGAACGAGAAACGTGCGTCGGCGGCGAGCCGGCGCGCAATCACGTAGGCGAGAAATGCCATGCCGAGCGCCGCGGTATGCGACGCCATGTGCAGGCCGTCGGCGAGCAGCGCCATCGAACCGTAGACGAGCCCCGCGGCGATCTCCACGACCATCATGGTGGCGGTGATCACCACCACGAGCAGCGTGCGGCTCTCGCCGGGCCGCACGCGGTCCTGCGCAAATACGTGGTCGTGTTGCCAGCGTTCGGTATCGCGAGTGTGCATCCGCGGTTTCCTATGTCCTGGTAATTCGCACGGGGCTACGCGCCCGCCGGTTCGTCCCTGGCGCCCGCGATGCGATACAGCGCCGGCAGGACGACCAGTGTGAGCAGTGTCGACGAGATGATACCGCCGACGACCACGGTTGCCAGTGGCCGCTGGACCTCGGCACCGATGCCGACGTTGAGCGCCATCGGCACGAATCCGAGACTCGCGACCAGCGCCGTCATCAGGACGGGCCGTAACCGGACCATCGCGCCCTCGAGAATGGCGAGTTCGATCGGCTTGCCCTGCGCCCTCAGGTCACGAATGAACGTCAGCATGACGACGCCGTTGAGGACCGCGACGCCGGACAGGGCGATGAACCCGACAGCAGCGCTGATCGAGAACGGCATGTCGCGCAGCCACAGGCTCAGCACGCCGCCCGTGAGGGCCAGCGGTACACCGCTGAACACGATCAGCGAGTCCCGCGCCGAGCCGAAGGCCGCGTACAGCAGCGAGAAGATGAGCAGTAGCGCAAGCGGCACGACGACGGCCAGCCGCCGGCTCGCCGACTGCAGTTGTTCGAACGTGCCGCCGTATTCAACCCAGTATCCAGGCGGCAGGTCGACACGGCCCGGAAACGCCGCGCGGAGTTCGGCGACGAATGAACCGAGATCGCGTCCGCGCACGTTCGAAGTGATGACGATCCGGCGCTTGCCGTTCTCGCGGCTGATCTGGTTGGGGGCGGTGACGATCTCGATGTCAGCGACCTCCGTCAGCGGCAGCCCGGTGCCGTCCGGCGCCATGACCGGCAGCCTTCGCAGCGACTCGACGTCCTGCCGGTAGTCGTCGTGCAGCCGGACGACGACATCGAAGCGGCGATCGCCCTCGAAAATCTGCCCGGCCTGCCGGCCGCCGACGGCCGTCGCCAGGGTCGCCTGGATGTCGGCCACGTTCAGGCCGTACCGGGCAAGACGCTCGCGGTTCGGGGTGACGGTCAGCATCGGCAGACCCGTCACCTGCTCGGCCTGCACGTCGGCGCTGCCGGCAATGGACTGCAGGAGGTCCTCGGCCCGGTGCCCGAGGTCGGCCAGCGTGTCCAGGTCGTCACCGTAGATCTTCACGGCAACTTCCGAGCGCACGCCGGCGATGAGTTCGTTGAAGCGCATCTGGATCGGCTGCAGGAACTCGTAGCGGCTGCCAGGAACCCGCTCCGCAATGGCTGCCATCTCGGCCACCAGTGTCGTTTTGGATTTGCGCGGATCGGGCCATTCCGATCGCTGTTTCATGATGACGTAGGTGTCGGCGACGGAAGGCGGCATCGGGTCCGTGGCGATATCGGGTGTGCCGACTTTCGAGAATACGTGGCGAACCTCCGGCATCTCCGCGATCCTCGCTTCGAGCTCCGTCTGCATCGACAGCGCCTGGGTGAGGCTCGTTCCCGGTATGCGCAAGGCATGCATGGCGATGTCACCTTCGTCCAGCGTCGGCAGGAACTCGGAGCCGAGGCGCGACGCGAGCAGCCCGGCGCCGACCAACAGCAACAGGGCTGCGATGACCACAAGGTAGCGGGCGCGCAGCGCGACTTCCAGCACCGGCCGGTAGGCCTTGTGCGCGACGACCATCAGCGCGTTTTCCTGCTCCTTGATCCTGCCCGAGACGAAGACTGCCACCGCGGCCGGCACGAACGTCACCGACAGGATCAGCGCCGAGAGCAGGGCGCCGCTGACCGTGAGCGCCATCGGCCGGAACATTTTGCCTTCAACCCCGGTGAGCGTCAGGATCGGCAGGTACACGATCAGGATGATGGCGATGCCGAATACGCTCGGCCGCAGCACCTCGCGCGTGGCCGCGCGCGTGACGGCGAGCCGTTCCTGCAGCGGCAGGCGGTCGCCGTGCTCCTGTTGTGCAATCGCGAGGCGCCGCAGGCAGTTCTCGACGATGATGACGGCGCCGTCGACGATGAGCCCGAAGTCGAGGGCGCCGAGGCTCATGAGGTTGCCGGAAACGCCGAACTCGACCATGCCCGTGACCGTCATCAGCATGGTCAGCGGAATAACCGCAGCCGTCACGAGCGCGCCGCGCCAGTTCCCCAGCATGGCGAACAGGATGACGATGACGAGCAGCGCGCCCGCGACGAGGTTCTCGGTGACCGTGCCAATGGTTGCATCGACGAGATAGGAGCGGCTGTAGAGTTCCTCGACCACGACGCCCTCGGGCAGGGTCGACTGGATCTCCGCGAGTCGCTCTTCCACGGCATGCGCCACGATGCGGCTGTTTTCGCCGATGAGCATGAATACGGTGCCGAGCACGACCTCGCGCCCGTCCTGCATTGCCGCGCCGTTGCGCAGCTCGAAACCGATGTCGACCGATGCGACGTCACGGACGCGGACCGGCACGCCGCCGCGTTGCGCGACGACGATGTCGGCGAGATCCGCCGTGCCCTCCGCCTGCCCGGGCGAGCGCACCAGCAGCTGCGAGCCCGAGCGTTCGATGTAGCCTGCACCGACATTGTTGTTGTTCGCTTCGAGTGCATGGGCCAGATGTTCGAGCGTGATGTCGTAGGCCAGCAGCTTTGCCGGTACCGGCGCCACCACGAACTGCCGCGTGTAGCCGCCAACCGTGTTGACCTCCACCACGCCGGGCGTCTGGCGCAGCTGCGGACGGACGATCCAGTCCTGCACTTCGCGCAGAAACATCGGGTCGTGCTCCGCGCCCGGACCCGACGACACGGTGTACATGAAAATCTCGCCGAGGCCGGTCGCAATGGGGCCGGGTTCGGGTTCGAGGCCATCCGGCAACTGTGCCCGGACCTGTGCGAGGCGCTCGTTGACGAGCTGGCGCGCCAGGTAGATGTCGGTGCCGTCCTCGAACACCGCCGTTACTTGCGACAGGCCATAGCGCGATATCGAACGCGTGTAGTCGAGGTACGGCAGCCCCGCCATCGCCGTTTCGATGGGGAAGGTGATGCGGTTCTCCACTTCGAGCGGCGAGTACCCCGGCGCTTCCGTGCCGATCTGTACCTGGACGTTGGTAATGTCCGGCACGGCATCGATCAGCAGGTTCTGGAAGTTGTATATGCCGAGGCCGGCGACCAGGACACTCGACGTCAGGACCAGTGCCCGCCGGCGGATTGAGATGTCGATGATTTTTTCCAGCACGAGCGTCCCCTGTCAGTGATCGTGGCTCGCGCCGGACTTCTCGATGTCCGCCTTGATGAGGTAGCTGTTGCCCGTCACGTACTCGGTGCCGGGTTCGAGCCCTCCCAGGACTTCGACGGACTCCCCGTCGCGCCGTCCCAGGTCGAGCATCCTGACTTCGTAAGTGTCGCCGACGCGCGCGTAGACAACGGTGAAATCACGAAACGCCTGCAGGCCGCTTTCCCTGACCGCGAGCGGCACGTCCGAGACGGCCACCGTGACGACACCACGGACGAACTCGCCCGGCCGCCAGCGCGCATCCGGGTTTGCGACGACCGCGCGCGCGGTAACAGCCCGGCTGGCGGGGTCGACGGTCGGCAGGATTCGCTCGATCGTGGTCTCGGCCACGGTGCCGCCGTCGAGGCTCGCGACATTGACGGCCTGGCCCACCTCGACCCGGTCGGCGTCCCGTGAGAAGACCTGCAAGTCGGCGACCAGCCGGGACGTATCTGCAATGACGTAGATCGGATCGTCGGTGGCCATACTGCCGACGCTCGCCGGGCGTTCGATCACGGTGCCGGAAACCGGCGCGGCGATGGTGTAACTCTGCAGGCTCTCGTTCGACTGGATCCGCGCCAGCTCTTCGCCTTCGCGAACGGTGTCGCCAACGGACTTCGCGAGCGACTGCACGAGACCGGGGAAGCGGCCGCGCACCTCGGATACGGCATCGGGGTGCGGATGCAGCGTGCCCTGCACGGTTATCGTCTCCCGGATACTGGCGGGACCGGCTGTACCGATGGTAATGCCCATGGCCTCGGCCACGCGGGTATCGATCTGCGTACGACCCTCGTAGGAGTCGAACGTCCATTCGTACTGCCGCCCCGCAGTGCTCGCGGTCACCGTCACGTCGAACGAGTGCGGCTCGAGGACGACGCCGTCGCCGCGCAGTAGATCGCGTTGCGGCGAGAATTCGAAACGATCGACGCGGCTGCCGAGCCGCCCCAGTTCGATCGCCAGGGCGACGTCCGCCGGGTCGACCGGCGTGTCGTTGCGGTAGGGGTAGACGCGAAACTCGGGCGGGACGCCGGTCTCGAAGATGGTGATCTCGAGCGCGAAATCGCCGTCGCGGAGCAGCCTGCCGTTGTGCGGCCCGCGTTCGTAGCCTGCTTCGTCGGGGGGCGCATGGCCGTGATCGTCGTGGGAGGATCGTTGCGTGTCGCAGCCGCCCGTGGCCAGCAGTGCAAACACCAGTGCGATCAGCCAGCGGCAGTTGGTCGTTGATTCGAATCTCATGGCGAGACCTCGGCATTCGTTGCAATCGAGACCGGTTCGCCACCGGTCAGGCGCTCAATGGAGACGAGCAGGCGATGATGGTCGGCGCAGGCGTCGAGGCGTGCCGATGCGGCCGCGAGCAGTTCGGCCTGCGCATCGACCAGGGCCGTGTAAGAAAACCGGCCGACGCTGTAGCCGCGCTCGATCTCGTTCCGGATCTCGCGCGCCCTGGGCAGTATCTCGGTGTCGAAGACCTCCACGGTTCGTACCGTGTGACCCACTTCCTCGTAGAGGTCGAATACGACGGCCCGGGCCTCCATTGCTTCGGCTTCCCGTCGCATCGTGGACTCGTGCCCCAGTGCCGCTGCCCGCCGCCTGGCCGGTTCCGCCCGCGAGGCCGAACCGAGCGGTACGGACACGCCGAGCACGAGCGCCTGTTCGCCGATACCTTCCAGGTGCCGGACGCCGGCGAACACCCGCCAGTCCGGGCGCTGGCGAGCAGCCGCAAGGCGCGCTTCCGCCTCCCGCACACGTTGCTCGGTCGCGAAGCGCAACAGGTCCGGGTTCCTGTCGACGCGTGCGGCGAGTTCCTCGTAGGGCGGCACGTCCTGCAGCTGGCAGAGTGAGGCTCGCGCGGGCCCGAAATCCGTGTTGCCGCTTCCCCAGGTCGATGCGAGCATCATGCGCGCCGCGTGGAGTTCGTGTTCCGCACCTTCTGCAGCGAGTTTCGCAGCGGCGACCCGGATCTCCGTCCTGAGCCGGTCGACGGCGGGAGCGGCGCCGGCACGTTCGCGTGCCGCTGCGAGTTCGTGGGCCGCCTGCCACATCGCGACGGAGTCGGCCGCAAGGCGCAGCCGTTCCTGCCGATGCACGACGTCGACGAATCGCATTGCGAGCGACGCGAGCAGGTCAAGCCGCTCGGACTCGAGCCGGTTGCTCACGCCATCGCCGAATGCATTCGCCGTCGCAATACGAGCGTCGCGCGTGTCGCGGGCCTGGAAGATTCTTGACAGGCTGAGGGTGGTCTCGCTGCCCTCGAGCCCGGAAAGCGATCCCGTGCCGAAAAAGTTCTCGACCTCGAACCCGACCGACCACTGCGGTTCCAGCGCGGCATCGTCCGCATGGGTTGCAGCGGCCTCGCGCGCGAACTGTGCCGAACGCAGGCGGGGATTCTGCTGCAATACCCGTTCCGCCGCCGCGGGCAGGGTGAGGGGCGGCAGATCGTCTCGGACGCCCTGCGCGTAGGTCTGCGACGTGGCCAGTAACAGCCACAAGATCATTGAACGAAACAAAGTACTCTCCGGATCGGTGAACTCATGCGGCACAGCCGCAACCGGGCCGCACAACGGCGGCCGCGTGTTCTACGCGATCGGAGGTCGGTACAAGGGCGGGACAGGCTTGTCCGGCGGACGGCTGGCTGGCCGCGGAATGTAGCTGCGACCCCAGGCCGGAATCGAGACTGCGACATCGACGGACGATGTCAGGGCGACGGAGACGCATCCGTCCGCATGTGCGTGCAGGGCGGCTGCGTCGGTCGGTCCGGAGTCGTCGCCGTCGTCGGATAGCAGCACTCCTGGCAGATCCTGGCTGTGATGATGGCTGTCGTGGCTGTGCCCGAAAGCGGCATCGTCGTGCGCGTGGACCTCGATGACCGGCACGCCCGCGCCGGCAACGGCCACCACGAGTAGGGCGAGCATCGCCCTGCCGGTACCTTTGCCGATTGCTCGCAGACCGTTCATAGCGCGCCGACAGTGCCAGATTCCTGTCAGTAATTCAAACGCTTATGTCGCAGTATGGTGAAGCGAAGGTACAGCCCACAGTGTCAGCGCTGTTCCACGGAAACCGTCCAGGAATCCCCCGGATCATGCTCGACGAGGATCCTCACGGGCATGAACGTTTCGATAATGTCGATGTTCGTGAGCGTATGTTGCGTAGGCTGTAGCGTCGTGAACCGGCCGCCGCCGGCGATCGCCATCGGCAACAGCAGCTGGTCCGCGAGATGCGCGTCGACCGCGGCAACGCCGGCCAGGTAGTCGGCAACCGTGGTCGCCACGCCTTCGGCGACGGTCTCGGCTGGCCGCCCTTTCAAGCCGAAACCCGTGAATACCTCGGTCAGGTTCTCGAACTCGAGTTCGACGATGACCGCATTCCCGGGGCCGGTACTGTCCTCGTCTTCGCACGCGCGGAGCAGTCTCGGAGGGCCAACCGAGTGCGTCGCCAATTGTCGCAAGTTCCCGTTGCGCGATGCTCAACGGCAGGCGCGAGACGGTCGCGACGGCCTGCTTGCGGCGCAGGGCGCCCCGGCTGCAAAGCTCGATCGGCGCCAGTCCTGTGGACGTCCCGATGGTGAGTTCGATACGGCCGCCGCCGGCCGGGTAGAACCCGCGCCGGACCAGTTGCGCCTCGACGTGCGCGCCCATGCGCCGCAACAAGGGCAGGTAGCTGTCCGCGAGAAACTCGAATGGGGGGCTCATGGGATTGTGCGTGCCGCCGTCGATGGAGACCTGGAACGAGCGGTCCGCACGCAGCAGCGCCGGGATCAGCGTCTGCGCGATGAGCGTGGTGCTGCCGGCCGTACCGACATCGAAGGCATGACGGCCGCCTTGCAGGTCGCCGGGTGCGAACGTCAACTCCGTGGCGCCGAGCCCCGCGCCTTCCACGACCGCGGACGACACGGCCTGCGCGGCGCGGACGGCTGCCAGGTGCTGCCATCGCAGCCCGGGTTTTGCACGCTGCGCGCGGATGTTGAACATGCGAAAAGCCTGTCCGGTAACGATCGCCAGGCTCAGTGCCGAGCGCAGAACCTGGCCGCCGCCTTCGCCCCGGGAGCCGTCAATCGCAAGCATGCTGGATCGATCCTCGAATCGTTGCCAGACTGGTCGTCGCGATCAGGATACACCCTGCCTGCCGTCGTGTGCGGAGGATTCGGCCGATGACGCGCTCAGGCCGGGTCCAGATCATTGACACGGTGTATGCGCCCGGCCCGTGCTCGGACTTGCCGGGCATTTCGGGCAAGATGGCGGTTTTTGCGACGCGGCACGCACGCCGCCAACAGGGACGGACGATGGCACGATCGAAAAAATTCTGGGACCGGATTGCGAAGCGCTACGCGAAGAAACCCGTCGGCAACGAAGCGGCGTACCAGCGCAAGCTGGCGAAGACCCGCGAGTACTTCCGGCCCGGCATGGAAGTGCTCGAGATCGGTTGCGGCACGGGATCGACGGCTATCGCGCATGCACCGTACGTCAGCCACATTCGGGCCACCGACCTGTCGGACAAGATGATCGCGATCGCGCAAGACAAGGCGGCCGCGGCCGGCGTGCAGAACGTGACCTTCGAGGCCCTCGCCGTCGAGGATCTCGATGCAGCGAGCGAGTCGTTCGATGCCGTGCTCGCGCTCAGTCTCCTGCACCTGGTCGACGACAGGGCGGCCGTCGTCGACCGGATCCACGACATGCTGCGGCCGGGCGGGATTTTCGTCAGCAACACGGTCTGTCTCGGCGACAGCATGAAGTGGTTCCGGTTCGTCGGGCCCGTCGGCCGTTGGCTGGGCGTGTTCCCGCTGGTACGGATCTTCACGAGGAGCGAGCTCGAGGAGAGCCTGGCGCGCGCCGGGTTTTCGATCGAGCATGCCTGGCAGCCCGACAAGGCGGTAGTCTTCATCATTGCGCGGAAAGCGTGACAGAGGAGTGGAGTAATGCGACAGACGACCGACCTTTACGACGACCATGAAGGCAACTGTGAGACCTGTGCCACCCAGTTTCGGGATTTCGGCGGGCGCCGCCGCTTCTTCGGCCGGATCCGTACCGTCAGGTGCTTCCACGACAACGTCCTGTTCCGGCAGTTGCTCGGCGAGCCCGGCGATGGCGGCGTGATCGTGGTCGATGGCGGAGGATCGACGGCCCGAGCCCTGATGGGGGACATGCTGGCGGCGAGGGGGCGCGACAACGGCTGGGCGGGAGTGGTCATCAACGGTGCCATCCGTGACTCCGCCGAGATCGCCGGGATCGATATCGGCGTCAAGGCGCTCGGCGTGAATCCCGCCAAGAGCGACAAGAACGGCGCAGGGGAAACGGACGTCGAACTGCAATTCGGCGGCGTCAACTTCCGGCCCGGCGAATGGGTCTATTGCGACGAGGACGGCATCCTGGTCTCTCCCGACCGGATCGACTAGATCGGGACGCTCGTGTCAACCGGTGGGGCGCTCCCTCGTTAGGTAAAGACAGCCAACGAAAGGAGCGATTCCATGAAAGGACCATTTGTCGCATTAGGCGCTGCAACGGCGATCGCGTTGTGCGCAGCCCCCGCCATCGCTGATCACAATAGCAAGGAGGGCGAGGGCTGGGCCAACATGCCCAATGACATCCACAACACGCGCATCGAAACCCTCGAGACCAGGGACAACGAGGCGTTCCGCGACTTCGTGAAATACGGCGAGGGTTCGGACTCGGTCAACCGCTTCGATGCGGATGACACCGCGGCCGGGCGCGGCAAGGAACAGACGGGCAAGGCCGCGACGGAACAGGCGCAGGCAAAACAGCAGGCGGGAACCCGCAAGAACCAGCAGGTGCGGGAACAGCGGCAGACCCGGCCCGAAGGCGCCGCCGAACGGCAACGCAGCATGCGCGAACGCGACACCGGCTACCGTGCCGGCAATCGCGGCGGCGATCGCGACCGGTCGCGCGGAGGGCGCGGCCGCGACTGATCAGTAGCGGGTATGGTCCAGGGAAGGACCTTACCCCTCGATACGTGTCAGCCCCTAGCCCCCTGTGGGTTACCGCAATTGGGCTGGTTCCCTGCCGCACGTATTATCTCCGGGGGCATCACTGAAACCCGGAGTGCATCGACATCGCCAGCAGCTTTGTACGACCCCACGACAGAGATCAGCAGCCGGCCATCGAGGACTGGAGCCCGTCGGAGCAGGTCCGCGAACTTGCGGCTGTCCTGCCGGGCGCGACTACCGACGAACTGCTGCACAAACTCCTGGCGGACCTGACGTCCGTGCTAGGCGCTCGTCGTGCTTACGTCACCGAGAATTTCGGCGCTGACTTGTCCCGCACGATCGCGTCCTGGGAGGAGGGCAAGCGCGGTCCGGTCCGTGAATACGCGCTGACCGGAACGCCCTGCGCTTCCGTCATGCGTCACGGCGCACAGGTCGTTGATTGCGAGCTGAGCCGGCGCTACACGCTGCCAGAATCCAGCCTTGGTTACGGATGCGAGAGTTTCGTCGGCAGCCCCATACTGAACCGCGAGGGCGAGAAAATAGGACAGGTCTGCGTCTTTGGCGCCAAGCCGCTGCACGACCCGGAAATGGCCAGCGCACTGGTATCGCTGGCGGCCGTCAGGGTATCCGCGGAGCTGGAACATCGTCAGCAGCAAGCCGCGCTGGCCCGGTCGGAAGCCTACTCGAAAGCGATCGTCGCGACGGCCGCGGAGGGCATCATCACCCTCGATGCCCGGGGGCGGATCGAATCGGTCAACCGTGCCGCCGAGAATATGTTCGGCTACAGTGCTGAAGAGCTCATCGGTAAGGACGTCAAGGTACTGATGCCGGAGCCGTACCGCGGCCGACATGAGAGCTACATCGACAAATACATATCGACCGGTGAAGGGAGCATCTTCGGCACCGGACGTGAAGTTCCCGCCCTGCGCAAGGACGGTTCGGTGTTCCCGATCTACCTCGCGGCCAGCGAGGTAGTGCTCGACGGCAATCTCTGCTTCGCCGGTATCATCAGGGATATCTCGGAGCAGAAAGCGGCCGAGGAATCGAGAATGGCCGCCGAGCGCCGCTACCGGGCCGTATTCGAGCAAAAGCACCAGCTCTCGGGGATACTCAGTGCGGACGGTTTAGTGCTTGAGGCGAATCGCAGGTCGCGCGAATTCGGCGGCGTCGGGAGCGAAGCCGTCACGGGTCGCTATTACTGGGACCTGCCGTGGTGGAGTCACTCGCCGGAGACGCAGAAGCGCCTGCGCGACGCCATCAAGTCTGCGGCAAGCGGCGAGACGGTGCGGTTCGAAGCCACGCGCCCGCGTGCCGACGGGAAACTTGCCATCCTCGACTTCTCGGTACGGCCTATCATGGACACGGAAGGAGAGGCGGTGTTCCTGGTAACCGAAAGCCAGGACATAACGGAGCAGCGGTTTGCGGAAGAAGAAGCGCGCCAACACCGGGCTCACTTCGCGCATGTCGCGAGACTCAGCACTCTCGGCGAGATGGCAGCGGGTATTGCACACGAGATCAACCAGCCGCTGACCGCGATCTCGCTGTTCGCCCAGGCCGCGAGGCGCCTGGTCGAGGCGGGTAATTTCGAGCGCATGCCCGAGGTCTGTCAAAAGCTCAGCGAGCATGCGCTGCGGGCGAGCGACGTCGTCGAGCGCATGCAAACCATGGCGCGGCAGGGCGAGAGCGTCAAGAAAATCGTCGACTGCAACGAACTGATCGACACGGCCGTGAAGCTCGCGGAGTCCGAAGCGAGAATCCACGATATCCAGATAGCGTTCGACCGGGGCGCGGAACTGTCACCCGTGTCGGTCGACGCGGTCCAGATTCAGCAGGTGGCGCTCAACCTGTTACGTAACGCCATGGAAGCGATGACGGATAACGGTGACGCCGATGCCCGACCAGTAGTCATCCGCACCCGGATGGGAGACGGCAATGAGATCGAGATATCCGTCGAGGATTCGGGTTGCGGGGTACCCGAGGATTTCTCCGGCAAGCTTTTCACGCCGTTTTCGACCACGAAGTCGGGCGGGATGGGCATGGGCCTGTCGATAAGCCAGGCGATCGTCCGAGCACACGGCGGTGACATCGGTTTTCGCAGTAACATGGGTGGCGGCACGACATTCTGGTTCACGTTGCCGGCCGCCGAACGAGAAACGCATCATGAGCGATGATCAAACAGTATTCATTGTCGATGACGATGAGGGTGTACGTGACGGTCTGAGCCTACTCCTGGAAACGGTCGGCCAGTCATGCGAACTGTACGAGTGCGGCCAGGAATTTCTGAATGCTTACGATGGCAGCAAGCGTGGCTGCCTGTTGCTCGACATCCGCATGCCGCGGATGACGGGGCTCGATTTGCAGAAGAAGCTTCTCGAGCAGGGTTCGAATCTGCCGATCATTTTCATCACCGGGCATGGCGACATACCGATGGCGGTCGAGGCAATGCGGCGCGGTGCGCTCGACTTCATTCGCAAGCCGTTCAGGGAGCATGACCTGCTGGAGCGAATCAACGAAGCGCTGGATATCGACGAGGATTCGCACAGGAAGGAGCGTTACCGGCAGGCATTTGCCGAAAAGCTGGCAACGTTGTCGGAAAGAGAGAAAGAAGTGTTCGACCGCGTTGCCGACGGCCAGATGAACAAGGTAATCGCGGGCGACCTGGGTATCAGCGAAAGAACCGTCGAAGTTCATCGCGGCCAGGTCATGAAGAAGCTCGACGTCAAAACCCTGGCGCAGCTCGTGCGGATCAAGATCGATATGGAGATGAGCGCAAAAGCGTGACCATCCGTCGATAGGTGTGCGTGTAGCATCCGCATCGATTTACGCGGTACTCCTGATTTAAGAGCGGCCCGTTTCAGCGGGATACTCCTCTTGCAGGCTTATGTAAGTTCGAGTATTGCCTCGTGATTGATGAGAAGTATGTAGTCCACGTCGTAGACCCCGACCAGGCCATCGCCGACGGACTGGAGACCCTGCTGAGCACCTACGGTTTCGAGGTTCAATCCTACCCGGATGCCGAATCGTTTTTGCAGGCATGGCTGCCGCGGCGGTCCTGTCACTGCTGCCTGCTGGCGGAAGTCGAACTGCCGGGGCTCAGCGGCCCCGCGTTGTTGCACGAGCTCCGCAGGCGCGAGGTCGAAATACCGGTGCTGTTGCTCGTCAGCACGTCCTCTCCCGAGATGATCGAGGCTGCAAGGCATGCCAGTCACGTCGGTATCGTCGAAAAGCCCTGCGTCAACGACACACTTATCGCCCAGGTGCTCCGAATCAGCGAGCGTGCCTGATCGGCCTCGATTGTGGCCATCCCGCAGAGTGTTACGGGGAACATCCAATTTCGATTCTTCTCCCAGGCTCGCACGATCTTGGTGCACATCCGGCCGGAATCTCGCAGGAGCAAAACGAAGAACCAGGGAATCCGATCAGCCCGGCCGGCAACGGTAGACGCGAACTCAAATTTGGGAGAAAACTGTGAAAACCAGATGGTCGGCACTAATAGTGCCAGTATTCCTACTGGCTGGTTTGACGGCCAGTGCGGACGACGGCGTGAAAACGCTGAAGAAGATGACGGGCGGCAACACCGACAATCAACTTACGGTGACGCCCGACGAGATCGGACATCACGTTTCCGATGCCGAGCATGCTTTCATCGACATGATGAAATTCTATGTTCCGGCGCAGACGGCGGACGGCAACATCTTGCCGGTCACCTATAACGACGTCGACGGTAACCTGGTAGAGGAGATCGCGGTGGCGAAGCCGCTTGTCAGCGTCTTCGTCTACGGACCGACGATCCCGGTTGACCACACGGCTTTTGCGCACAGCTTCATGGACGCGTTCGCGGGCTTCAGCCGTGATGACGGCGAAACCTGGAAGACGACCAACCTGTCGCAATCCGCGGACCTGTCGTCGTTTACGCTCGGCGTGGACACGGGTAGCGGCGGCGGCCACGATGTGCCGGCCGATCACACCAAGATCGAGAAAGACGATGGACTGATCGCGTTCCATGCGCCGGGCATGGATTATCCCTACTCGAACGAGTGCACCGATTGCCATGGGTACTCGCTGCAGGGGCACGAAGGCCCGTCATGCTACAGCTGCCACGGCCCGGAATGGAAAGAGGAAGCACCCGACGGCATCGTGGTCGTCTACATCGAAGAGGCCGAGTGGAAGCCCAAGAACCCTTACGAGGGCAAGCTCGATGTCGAAGGCGAAGTCGAGGGTCTGGATTACAGGGATACCGTGACCCTGGTCAACGGCGTCACCGATGCCGTACTGGCCATGGCGGAAGTCGACAAGGACGGCGAATTCGACTTCTCGCTGAAGCTGGAGGAAGCGCCGCCGTGCACGGTTGCGGTACTGGCCGACGGCCAGAAGAGCCTCGCGATTCCGGTGATCGACTACAAGACCGACGAGCCGGTCGAGATCTGCGAAGGCAAGCCTTACGACCTGACGCTGTATCCCGGTGGCGCGTACAACATATTCCAGGCGACAGCGGGCAACAAGGTGCTGGTCGCATGGCCCAGCCGGTTCTGCAAGCAGGGCCAGCCGGCCTACTCGTTCGCCTATCGTGGCCCGCAACGCGAAGAAGAGAATCCGCTATCGCCTGACCTGCAGGTCAAGCGCGACGCAGTCGTCGACCATCTCGGCATAGACGTCGAAGCCGATATGTACCTGACGGACCTCTTCGAAGTGGGCGGCTCGCAAAGGTCGATCGACTTTGCCGACGAGGATTATCCGCAAGCCGGCGAGGTCCCGTTCGGCTGTGTCTGGACGGCACGCGGTGTGCTGTTGCCGGACTACGACGCCGGCGGAACGCGTCTCGTCTGGACCAAGCCGGAACGCCTGACGTCCGGTCGTCGCGACCCCAATCGCATCGAGGTCATGGGTGTGGAGGGTGCCGGCTTCGTCATCACCTGGCAGGAGGATCCCGACGGGCTGCGTCCCGGCCAGGGTGAAGGCCCGGGTGAAGGCTGGAGCGGCGCCGTTGCACATGACAAGACGGATGTCTGGTACAGCTTCATCCCGTGGGAGGAGTTCGACTGGGTCGAGAACCCGGCCGATCCCACCGGTGAACCGGTGAATATCAGCGACCCTGACGGCCTGCTCGACACGAATCGGCCGCAGGTGTATGTGCCGATGGCGGTACCCATGCGCCTGACGAACAACGACAAGTGCAACCCGGTCCGTCTCGACGACGCGGAAGACGAGTACTTCAGCTACTGCAACGTCGAGTTTGCGGCGAATTACGGCCTGCAGGACTTCTGTGCCGACAGGGCCGAGATCCCGCAGGGCCAGGACGGCACGCTGGGCGCGATCTGCATCAACGAGGACGGGCTGCCGAACTTCGCGAACACTGCATCGACCCGCCCGCGCACCTCGCTGCAGGGCTACGACTCGAACGGTGACACGCTCGTCGACAGTGCCTGGGTGATCGTCGCGGCCGAGGAGTCGAAAGGACTCGGCCGGGCGCAGTTCCTTCCCGACGGTACCGCCTGCGACGAGACGCTCCCCGACGCGTCCCCGGACTGCGCGGCCGACATCGGCAAGAACCAGTGGTACTTCAGCTTCGACATGGGCGCTCCCCGGACGTCGCTGACGAGTGCTCACCCGAACGGCCTGGTGCAGAACCTGGTCAGCCAGGGCAACCTGCTGAACCAGCCCGAAGTCGACTGGCGCACGGGCGAATTCTACCCGCGGCTGACGACCAGCCAGATCTGGGCCAACTCCGCGAACCTGCCCGAATTCGAGATCTGGAACACCGAGATCGCACGTCGCTCGAGCCTGCTGGTGCAGTCCATCGGCAAAGCCCAGGGCAGCGAGAGCGGCATCCTGGCCACGCCGTCCTGGAAGCAGGGCGCGATGCGGCAGGGCGGCCCGGCCGACACCATGCTGCGGCGTATCGTGTTGCCTGACGGCTATGTCGAAGGGCTCGACACCAACCCCTACGCGTTCGCGAACATGGAGTGCGAGTCCGTCGGCGGTTCGCCCGACTGGGTCGTTGCCCCCGGCGCCAACCCGTACTACCCGGGTGGCATCTGCGGGGCACCGGCGACCAACCTCTCGAGCGTGGTCCCGGATGTCTGCAAGGACGACGAAAGCGGACTGGTCGGCGAGGACCTTTGCCCGACGGTGACCTTCGACGGATCGCTCTTCGGTGTCGGAAGTACGAACCCGATCCTGCAGGGCTACGTCCAGGGCGAGGGCAATACCACGCGGGTACTCACCTGGCACCAGTGCCCGGGCGCGGGTGGCGTGGATGGCGCCGCCCTCGATACCGGCGAGATCGACGCGGAAGGCTTCACGCATTACGACTGTGACAGCGACAATCGCCTCGACGGCTTCGTCAACCTGCGGGACCAGAGCTGGTACAACCCGCTCGACGTCTCCAAGGGCCATCGCGGCTTCATCGACGGCGACTTCGTGATGTTCCTGTACGCCTGGTCGCCGAACTGGCGCCTCAATGCCAAGGGTAACGACCGCTACGACCTGTACGTGCGGCGGTCGTTCGACGGCGGTGCAACGTGGACCACGACACCGACGTCGTTCACGGCCAGCGACGGCCTGGCCTACACGGGTGACGGCACCGTGACCTGCGAGGGTTACCGGTCGTCCGTCACCGGAACGTCCGGCGCCCTCGAACCGCACGTTTGCTACGAGTATCCGGCCGGCGCCAACGAGCAGGCACGCAACGTGACGCAACACAGCCGCATGCGAGTGACCA
Organism: uncultured Gammaproteobacteria bacterium; assembly: GCA_963712755.1. Lineage (GTDB taxonomy): Bacteria > Pseudomonadota > Gammaproteobacteria > Steroidobacterales > Woeseiaceae > UBA1847. The sequence continues at coordinate 403,953 of CAVQIY010000010.1, forward strand.
CGCTGGATCCGCGCTATGCACCGACGGCCAAGACCATCGGTGTGAACTGCGTGGACCTGAGCGATCCGACGGTCGATCCGGCAGTCATGACCTGCGGCGACGCACTGACGTACGAGTCCGACCAGCGCGATCCGTCGCGGTACTTCATGGTCTTCGAGACCGGCGACAACTCCACGGTCGCAGAGGGCGAAGCCGAGCCGATGGACCTGTTCTACAGCCGTGCGGAGAGCTTCGGTGACGACTACGTGGTGTGGTACGAGACGGATACGGGTTACGAGCTGAGTGACAGCGGCTGTTATCCGTCCGATGCACACGAGGACGAAGGCATCATCGGCACGGTCGTCGAGGATTCCGGCTTCTGCAACGAGTTCGATCGCATGAACGCCGGCGGCGATACGCAGTCCAGCGAGGCCAATCTCGAGGCCAACCCCGACGGCTCCAAGCTCTATGGCGTCTGGGCGCAGTGGGTCGTTGATCCGGCTACCGGAGACACCATCGAGTCCGACGCGATGTCGAGACGGATCTGGTGGCTCGATGACTTCATCTCTGTTGACAACTCCTGGTTGTTGCCGGGAACCAACCAGCAGTGATGGTACGCGCGTCAACGCGCAGCTCCCTGCCTCGTTACAGAGGCAGGGAGCTTTTTTCGGGGGCAATTCGAGGAGAGCACGATGTCGACGTTCAATCATTCCCAATTCGCCACGCTCTTTCTTCTCTCCTGTTCCTTCGTCGTCCTCGCTGCATGCGGTGACAGCAGTGATCCACCCGCTCCGGCGGACGTTATCGACGACGGTTCCGACGGCGGATCGGACGACGGATCCGGCGATGGATCCGGTGGCGACAGCGGCGATACTCCGAGCCCGCCCCAGGCCGTGTTCGTCGTCTCAGGGGATGCGGACAGCACCGAAGTACAGAACACCATTTCCTGGGTGCTCGACCCGGACGCGACGGCGTACACGGTGTACTGGGACAATGTGCCCGGCGTTACCGATGCGAGCAGTGCCGTCGTGCCTGCATTCGAAGCTCCGAGCTACGTGGTGCACGCAGGCGCGGAGGTACTGGCAGCGAGCAATTACTATTATCGTGTGCAAGCTGTCGTAGCCGAGGTCGCGTCGGACCTCTCGGACGAGGTTTCGGGCATACCGCAGCTGGCAATCACGGGTAACCAGCTCAACGACGTGGCCTGGAACGGCGTCGATACGCTGGTAGCAGTGGGCGACAGCGGTGTCATCCTCGCCAGCCCGAATGCCACGACCGACGGCTGGTCGGACGTATCGACTCCAGGCGCCCCGCAGCAACTGACCGGCGTTACCTGGGAAGGCGTGAACTCGCAGTTCCTTATCGTGGGAGCCGGCAACACGGTGCTGAGCGGAGACGGTATGAACTGGTCGAGGGAGGATTTGAGCAATCTCGCAGTGGCCAGCAACCTGCAGGACGTTGCCTGGCTGGGTGACCGCTATATTGCCGTCGGGAACAACAGCGCCATTATCACCAGCAATGCGGATGGCAGTGCCTGGGAATCGCAGGATGCGGGACCGGCTGTCCCGAACACGTCGTTCAATGCCGTCGCGGCCAACGCCGCTACGATCGTAGTGGTTGGTGCGAACGGTACGTTACTGACCAGCAGCGACGCCGTATCCTGGACGCTGCAACCGAGCCTCGGCAACAACGACCTCAATGACGTTACCTGGGATGGCGGCCAGTTCGTTGTCGTCGGTTCCAACGACACCGTCCTGACGAGTCCGGACGGGCTGACGTGGACGCCACACGTTCCCGGAACGTCGGATATCAATTTCGTCGCGGTGACGCAGTGGGACGCCGGGCTCCCCGAGAACCCGGTACTCGGCATCGTCGGTTCGGCGGGAAGGTTCGTAATCGGACCTGACAACGATCCCGGACTCATTATCCCGACCGGCACGACGGAGCAGCTCGGCGGCATGACGTGGGTTCGCGGCGGTGACGGGCCGGGCTATTTCGTGATGGTCGGCAATGACGGCACCGTCCTGACGGCCCGGCACGAGTAGGCTCGCCTCGCGGCGGGATGGCATGCGGAAAAATTCCCCGGGGTCTATACTGCAGCCACGGGCGTAATGCCGTGCGCACATCAAATGGCCAGTCAGCCGCGACGAAGAAGCTCGACCGTACGCGTCGGTATCGCCGACAAGAGCCCGCTCGTCCGGGCGGGGCTGCAGCACCTGTTCGAGAACGACCCGCGATTCGACCTGGTAACGGTCTGCAACGACGGCAAATCGCTGCTGGCCTCGCTCGACGACCAGCCGCTCGACGTCGCGGTATCGGGCTGGGTGATCGAGCCGGGCCGCGGCAAGTACATCCTGGACCAGCTCCGCGGCAGGGCGGCTGCGCCACGGGTCGTCATCTATACGGGTTCGGACGACGAGAATATTCCGGTACTCGCGATGGCCCACGGTGCTGCGGCCTTCGTGTCCAAGCGCGAGGAGACCGACTACCTGCTGGATACGGTCGCATCGGTGGCGGCCGGGCACATGGTCTTCCCGTTCGTGGACGTCCGCCGGCTTCATCTCAACCCGCTGACCACGCTGACCCATCGCGAGATGGAGGTGCTTGCTGCCGCGGCCACCGGCCAGGCCACCAAGGACATTGCCGCCGCGCAGGGCGTAACGGCAAATACCGTGAAATTCCACCTGCGCAACATTTACGAGAAGCTCGGCGTCAGCAATCGCAGCCAGGCGATCGCGATCTACCTGAAATCCTGACGGCCAGCAGACCTACCCGAACGGGTTGTTTTTTTACCACCCCTTTTCCAGAAGACCACCCGTTCCTATGCGTATGCCATCGCCGCGTGGCAGCGGCTAGCATCGTTGGCACGACGCTCCAATCCGCTTGTCGGGGAGCGCGTTCTGCCAGGGGAGACCGCCATGCCGAAGTTCCAGACACTTGAAGACTTCCTGGAGAAGCAAAGACCGGACGACGAAACCGGACGGGCCGTGCTGCAGCTTTGCCGGCAGCTCAGGACCGCGCTGATCAGGATATCGACGGTCGTGGCCTGCGGGCCGCTCGCCGGCGATCTCGCGGCCGCGCAGGACACCAACGCCGACGGCGACGTACAGAAGAAGCTCGACATCGTCGCGCACGACTACATCATCGAGGCCCTCGGGGATTCGCAGGCGGCCTGGATACTGTCCGAGGAGCACGAGACGCCGATCGAGCTGGACCGGACGCGCCCGCTCGCCATCGCCATCGACCCGCTCGACGGCTCGTCGAACATCGAGACCAACGCGCCCATCGGCACGATCTTCAGCATCCTGCCCAATCCCGGCCCGGACGCGACGCCCGGGGACGTGTTCCTGCAGCCGGGCACGGCCCAGCTTGCCGCCGGTTACTGCATTTACGGACCGCACACCAAGCTGGTGCTGACCCTCGGCAAGGGCACGGAGATGTTCACGCTGGACCCGATGAACAAGGAATTTCGCCATACGCGGACGGGCACGTCGATTCCGGAGACCACGACCGAGTTTGCCGTCAATGCCTCCAATGCACGCCACTGGGAACGCGCGGTCCGGGCCTACTTCGACGACTGCATCGCCGGCGACCCGGGCGTACCGCGCGGTGACTACAACATGCGCTGGATCGCCTCGCTGGTGGCGGAATGCCACCGCATCCTGGTGCGCGGCGGGGTGTTCCTGTACCCGCGCGACAAACGCGCGGGCTACGAGAAAGGGCGGCTCCGGCTGCTGTACGAAGCCAACCCGATCGCCATGCTCGTGGAGCAGGCGGACGGTTTCGCCACCACCGGCGAGCAGCGCATTCTCGAGGTACAACCGCGCGAGTTTCATCAGCGCATCCCGCTGATGTTCGGCTCGCGCAAGGAGATCCGGCGCATCGAGGACTATTTCGCAGGCAAGAACATGACCGCGGCCCGGTCGGACCTCTTCCGCGAACACGGCCTTTTCAATCCCTGAGTTTCGGCGGCTGGCGGAGAAAACAATGTCAATAGCACATCCCATCATTTCGGTGACCGGTTCTTCAGGGGCCGGCACGACATCGGTCAGGCACACGTTCGAAAAGATCTTCCGGCGTGAAAAAATCAACGCGGCGTACATCGAAGGCGATGCATTCCATGCCTATGACCGCGCGGACATGAAGCGCGTCATGCAGGAAGAGGCGCAGAAGGGCAACAATCACTTCAGCCATTTCGGACCCGAAGCGAACCTGCTGGAGCGGCTCGAGGCCACCTTTCGCGAGTTCGGCGAAACCGGCCGGACCACGACGCGGCATTACATCCACGACGCCGGCGAAGCGCAGTGCTACGGGGCGGAGCCGGGCACGTTCACGGCCTGGGAGGAGACACCGGAAAACGTCGACCTGCTGTTTTACGAAGGACTCCACGGCGCGGTCGTGACGGATGACGTCAACATCGCGCAGTATGCCGACCTGAAGATCGGCGTGACGCCGGTGATCAACCTGGAGTGGATTCAGAAGCTGCATCGCGACCGCTTCAGCCGCGGCTACACACCGGACGCGATCATGGACACGATCCTCAGGCGCATGCCCGACTACATCAACTACATCTGCCCGCAGTTCAGCGCGACGAACGTCAACTTCCAGCGCATACCGACCGTCGATACGTCGAACCCGGCGATCGCGGAATGGATACCGACCGCCGACGAATCGATGGTCGTCATACGCTTCGCCAACCCCCACGGCATCAATTTCTCCTACCTCCTGACCATGATCCCGGACAGCTTCATGTCGCGGGCCAATTCCATCGTGATTCCCGGCGGGAAGCAGGACCTCGCCATGCAGCTCGTGCTGACGCCGCTCATCATGAAGATGGTCGAACGCAAGCGGCGGGCGGCCTGAGCAGAAAGGACGGACCATGACCTCAAGCGCAACAAACCCGACTCGCATCGAGAACGCCGCCGGCAACGGCATGGCCAACGCGCTGCGCCTGCTCGCCGCAGACGCCGTACAGCGCGCGAACTCCGGGCACCCGGGCATGCCGATGGGCATGGCGGATGTCGCGACCGTGCTGTTCTCGCGGTTCCTGAAGTTCGACCCGCAGGACCCGGAATGGCCGGACCGCGACCGCTTCGTGCTGTCGGCCGGCCATGGCTCGATGCTGATCTATGCGCTGCTGCACCTGGCGGGCTACGAGGCGATGAGCCTCGACGAGCTGAAGAACTTCCGGCAGCTCGGCAGCAGGACGGCCGGGCATCCCGAGTACGGCCATGCGCCCGGCATCGAGACGACGACCGGGCCGCTGGGGCAGGGCATAACCACGGCGGTCGGCATGGCGCTCGCGGAGCGCATGCTGAACGCCCGTTTCGGCGATGACCTCGTCGATCACTACACCTACGTGCTGGCCGGCGACGGCTGCCTGATGGAGGGCATCAGCCACGAGGCCATTTCGCTGGCCGGCCATCTGCGCCTGGCGAAGCTCATCGTGCTGTGGGACGACAACTCGATCAGTATCGACGGGCCGACCGATCTCAGCGTTTCCGATGACCAGCTGCTGCGTTTCAAGGCCTCGCACTGGGACGTGCAGAGCGTCGACGGCCACGACCAGGAAGCGATCGCCGCAGCAATCGAAAACGCCCGCAGGACGGATCGTCCGTCGATGATCGCGTGCCGGAGCGTCATCGGTTTCGGGGCGCCGAACAAGGCGGGAACGGCGGACACGCACGGCGCGCCGCTGGGTGACGACGAGATCGCCGCCAGCCGCGAGCATCTCGGCTGGCCGCACGCGCCGTTCGACATTCCCGCAACGGTCCGCGCGCAATGGGCGGCGGCCGGGCAGCGCAGTCTCGCGGAGCATGCGGCCTGGCAGGCGCGCCTGGCGCAGGCCGGTAACCGCAGCGAGTTCCTGCGTGTCACGGCAGGCGAGCTTCCACAGGGTTGGCAGGAGCGGCTCGCGTCACTCAAGCAGGAATTCGCCGAGCTGGCGCCCAGGCTGGCGACGCGCCAGGCATCGGGAAAGGTGTTGTCGGTACTGACCGCAGCGGTGCCCGAGATGATCGGCGGCTCCGCGGACCTGACGGGTTCTGTGAATACGCGCACCGAGCTGACCGCGCCGATCCGTGCCGGCGATTTCAGCGGGCGCTACGTGCATTACGGCGTGCGCGAGCACGCCATGGCCGCCGTGATGAACGGCATCGCGCTGCACGGTGGTTTCATCCCGTACGGCGGCACCTTCCTGGTGTTCGCCGATTACATGCGTGCCGCGATGCGCCTGTCTGCGCTGATGGGTCAGCGCGTCATCTACGTGCTCACCCACGATTCGATCGGGCTGGGCGAGGACGGCCCGACGCACCAGCCGGTGGAGACGCTCGCAACGCTGCGGGCAACACCCAACTTCAAGGTGTATCGCCCGGCGGACGCCGTCGAAACGGCGGAATGCTGGGCGCTCGCGTTGCAGGATCGCGCGGGGCCGTCCGGCATCGTCCTCAGCCGCCAGGGGTTACCGGCCCTGCGGCGCGAGCACACCGCGGAGAATGCCTGTGCCCGGGGCGCCTACGTTCTGGCAGAAGCGGCGGGCGAACGCCGGGTGACCCTGCTGGCAACCGGATCCGAGGTCGCGGTGGCGCTGGCCGCGCGCGACCGGCTCGAGGACGAGGGTATCGGGACGGCGGTCGTCTCCATGCCCTGCTGGGAGCTGTTCGACGCGCAGGACGGCGACTACCGGGCGGCCGTACTCGGGCCCGGGACCCTCAGGGTGGCGGTCGAGGCGGCCGTGCGCCTCGGCTGGGATCGCTACCTCGGCGAACACGGCCGTTTCATCGGCATGAGCGGCTTCGGCGCCTCGGCGCCCGCCGCGGATCTGTACGAGCACTTCGGCATCACCGCGGCGGCCGTCGCCGACGCGGCCCGGGCCGGCTTGCGTGAACGCAACAGCTGAACAGGGGAACCACCATGGCTTTGATATCACTCCGACAACTGCTCGACCATGCCGCCGAATACGGCTACGGCGTGCCCGCATTCAACATCAACAACATGGAGCAGGTGCTGGCCATCATGGAGGCGGCGGACGCCGTCGATTCCCCGGTCATCCTGCAGGCGAGCCGCGGCGCGCGCTCGTATGCGGGCGATATCATGATTCGCCACATGGTCGCCGCCGCCATGGAGATGTTCCCGAAGATCCCCGTCGTCCTGCACCAGGATCACGGCAACGACTCGGCGACCTGCGTGTCGGCGATGCAGCAGGGTTTCTCCAGCGTGATGATGGACGGCTCGCTGGAGGCCGATGCAAAAACGCCGGCCAGTTACGACTACAATGTCGGGATCACGTCGCGCGTTACCGAGATCGCGCACGAGATTGGCGTATCCGTCGAGGGCGAGCTCGGTTGCCTCGGCTCCCTGGAGACCGGCACCGGCGACAAGGAAGATGGCCATGGTTTCGAAGGCAGGCTGGAGAAGGACGCGTTGCTGACCGACCCGGAGCAGGCAGTCGACTTCGTCACCCGCACGAAAGTCGATGCGCTGGCCGTCGCCATCGGCACTTCGCACGGCGCGTACAAGTTCTCGAGGCGGCCGACCGGGGACATCCTCGCGATGGAAGTCGTCAAGGCCATCAACGAGCGCCTGCCCGAAACGCACCTCGTCATGCACGGCTCCTCGTCGGTGCCCCAGGAACTGCAGGACATCATCAACGCCTACGGCGGGGAGATGCCGCAGACTTACGGCGTGCCGCTCGACGAGATCGTCGAAGGCATCCGTCACGGCGTCCGCAAGGTCAATATCGATACCGACTGCCGTATGGCGATCACCGGGCAGATGCGCAAGGTCGCCGTCGAGAAGCCCGCGGAATTCGATCCCCGCAAGTTCCAGCTTCCCGGCTGGGCCGCCATGCGCGAGCTGTGCCGCGACCGCTTCGAACGGTTCGGGACGGCCGGCAAGGCAGCGAAGATCGACGTCGTTCCCCTGCCGGAAATGGCCGCGCGCTACCGGCGCGGGCAGCTCGACCCGAAATCGAGCGGCCGCCGGGATGCGGCCGCATGAGCCGGCAAGGCGCGGAGGCGACCGGGTGAAGGACGGCGCCCGTCCGGGTGCCGTGGCCGTGGTGTGGGATCTCGACGGCACCCTGGTCGATTCGGCGGCGGACATCGCAACGTCGCTGAATCGCCTCCTCGGGGAAAACCGGCTTGCGGCGCTCGACGAGCCCCGCATCAGGAACATGATCGGCGAGGGCGTCGCGGTTCTCATCCGGCGCGGTTTCCAGGCGCACGACGTCACGCCTGACGCTCGGCGGCTCGAGCAGCTGGTCGAGCGTTTCCTCGCTATCTACGCGGAGGTCGCGACGGCCTCGACGCGCCTGTTTCCCGGTGCGCGAAGGGCGCTGCAGGCCCTCAGCGATGCCGGGTTGCGGCAGGCAATCTGTACCAACAAGCCCGAGGCGATCACGCGGCAGGTCCTCGCCGGCCTCGGCATCGCCGGCTACTTCGATGCCGTGATCGGCGGCGATACCCTGCCGCGCAACAAGCCGGACCCGATGCCGCTGCGCGCGGCGCTCGAGAGCCTGCAGGCCACCCCAGGGCGGTCACTGATGGTCGGCGACTCGGCCATCGACGTCCAGACCGCGCACGCGGCCGGTGTCGGCGTCGCCTTCGTGACGTTCGGCTACGGCCCGGAGCCGAGCCACCCTCACAAGGCCGATTACCTGATCGACGATTTCACGGAACTGCCGGCGGTGGTGGCCGGCCATTCAACCGGGCAGGCTGCGACCTGAGAGTCCCGGACGGCGCATCCGTTCACGACAGGTCCGCATCCGGACGTTCGCCGCCAATGCCAGGCCGTCAGCCGGGCAGCCGCAGATCGCAGACCAGCGGCAGGTGATCGGATGCCTGCCGGGCCGCGCCGGAATTCACGACATCGAGCGTGCGGCGTGCACTCTGCGGAGCAACGCATATGCTGTCCAGCGGCAGCACGGGCCGCCTTGCGGGCCAGGTGCGCAGGCGCGGCACCGGGCCGAATCGTCCCTTCAGCCGTCTTACCGCGTAACTCCCCGGCCGCCATTCGTTGAAGTCGCCGAGCAGCACGTCGACATCGCTGTCGCCGTTCGCCGCGATCTTCAGCAGGTCATCGACCTGCCTGCGTCTTTCCCGCGCCCGCAGCCCGAAGTGCGTAACCAGCAGGCGGATGCACTGCTCGACTATGTCGAACTCGGCCTCGATGACACCGCGCGGCTCGCGGCCCGGGATCGAGATATCGTGCATCCGTGTCCGTAACGCAGGCTGCGAGGACAGGAGCAGGTTGCCGTAATGGGCATCGCGTCGCTTGAGCGTCGTGCCGCGGTAGGCGTGCATGCCGAGATTGCGAGCCAGGTACTCGCTGACCCGCTCGCCGCCGACGACGCGGTCCTCGAGTTCCTGGATGCCGATGAAATCGGCCTGCAATTCATGCAGAACCTCGCAGATCCGTTGTGGCGCGAACGCGCCGTCGCCGCCGATGCAGGCGTGCACGTTGTAGCTCACGACGCGGATACGCCGGCCTGCGGACTGCTTGCCTTTGCTCCCGGAGGTCATCGTCTCAGTTGCGGGGCTCCCGCGGTCTCCTGCGCCACGCGCGCAAGCCGATGATCGCTGCGCCGGCCGCGGCAATTGCCGCGATAATCCAGGGCTCGAAGACCGCGTCGCCCTGCAGGGCGGCGCGGGCGCGATCGACGCTGAGGCAGATGAGCACGATGCCCGGACCCATGCCGATCAACGAACCCGCGAGAAAATCCGCGAGCCTGACGCCCGAGGCGCCGGCGACGAGGTTGACCACCGTGAACGGTGCGATCGGGATCAGCCGCAGTCCCGCCAGCGACCACATGTCCGATGCGCGGGCAAGCTTGTTGATCTTCGCAGTCACGCGGCCGGGAATGCGCACCGATAACGCGTTGCCGAGGCGTGCGCCGAGCCAGTGGTTGACCGCGGTCGACGCCAGCATGCCCGCCGTTGCGGTGAGCACGGCGACCCACGGGTCGAACAGCAGGCCGCACAGCGCGATCATGGCCGTTACGGGCGTGACGACCAGGCTGCCCGCCACGAAAGCGGGCACGGCGATCCACGGTGCCAGCGGGTGCGCAGCGAGGCCGCGCAGCTTGTGCAATACCTCGCGTGGCTCGAACTGGCCGTCGGTGCCCTGCATCCCGAGGTAGATCCAGAGGCCCAGTACCGTGGCAATGAGAGCGATGAACAGCCAGCCGCTGACGGGCGTATGCATGGCCCCGGCTGACCCGGCGTCCGCGTTGTGCGCTCTCCCCGACGCGCGCATGAGCGGCTTTTCCAGGTCGGCGATCTGCGCCATCGGTCGCAGCAACGTCTGCTCGATCTCGCTGGTCGCTACGTCGAGACGCTCGAGACGCCGCGGCCCGTCGTTGCATCGATCGATTGCCGCGAAGAGGCCCTCACGGCCCAGGCAATCCGCGACGTGATCGATGTCCGCGCCCATGTGTTCCGCCAGGAGGTCGGCGGCAAGCAGCCTCGCACAGTCGTCATCGGCAACGACGATGTCGCACTCGGTGTCGAGACCCATCGAGCGCTGGTTGAGGTTGGCCGAGCCGATCCGGGCGAAGTGCCCGTCGACGACCATGACCTTGGCGTGGACGTTGATCGAGGTGCCGGCGAGTTCGCCGGACGCGGGGCTGACGATCCTCAGCTTGCCGTGCGCGTCGGCCCGCCGCAATCGGTCGAATGCCTCGCCGCGCAACACGTCCATGGTTGCCTGTTCGAGCCAGCCCGAGGTTTCCCCCGGCATGACGATCACGATCTCCGGCGGCGTCTCGTCGCGCAGCCGTTGTTCCAGCGCGGCCGTGATCTCCGGCGAGGTGAAGTACTGGTTCTCGATGTAGATGTAGCTGCGCGCGGCTTCGATCGTGTCGAGGTAGAGCTGCCGGACTTCATGAATATCGCGGCCGCGGTCGGGTTGGATCCACGTGCGGGCAATGGCCGTGTCGACATCCTCGGCGCGGGCGCTGACCGTGTCCGGCCAGGCATCGTCGTTGCCCGCATCGAGGCCGGGCAGGGGCTCGCCCGTCGCATTGAGCCAGCGCTCGCTGACGAGGTCCCGCAGGGCGGCGGCTGCCGGTCCGGACACGATGGCCTGCACGTCGTGAAACGGCCGGTAAGTGTTGCCATCGGGGTCCTCACGGCGTGGGTCGTCGGCGGCGTGCGACCGCGTATCCCAGCGTGCCTTCGTCAGGTCGATGCCGCCCGAGAAGGCCACGGCGCCGTCGATCACGGCGATCTTCTGGTGGTGGCTCGCGCCGACCGGGTGCTTCCCATCGAGTTCGAAGTGCAGGCGCTCGCTTTCCTGCCAGCCGAAGGATCGTGCCGGGAGCAGTTCGCGCTCCAGCGCGTAGATCACCGAGAAATCCCACGAGAGCACGTGCACGCGCAGCTGCGGTTTGTCGCGGACCAGTGTTTCCAGGGTTGCGGCCAGCGGGCTCGGATAGTCCGGGTGGTCGGGGTCGCGGATCAGCTGCGTGCGACTGTCGATATCCCAGCCGACGATGAGGATCTCGTGCTCGGCGCGGCCGAATGCCTCGCGCAATGCTGCGAAGTACGCTTCGCCGTCGACCAGCCAGCCGAAGCGGCGCGCCCGCGATCGCCGCCAGCAGTTGCGCTTCTCGTCGAACAGCGACTTGGCATCGATAGTCATGGAACAGGGCCGGGAAGCTGCGCGATACCGAGGCGCTCAGGCGGCCGGCCAGTCGTGTCCGACTTCGAGGCACTCCTCCACGAGCCACTTGAACTCCGTGAAATCGTCGACGATCGCGTCGGGCTGGTGCGGGTGCGCGGGCGTGCCCGGGAATATCTTGTTGATCCAGGCATGATCCCAGCCGGAGGCATTGAAGAACACCGAGGTGATCCCGGCGCGCTTGGCGGCGATCACGTCGGTCGTGCTGTCGCCGACGTACCAGCAATTCGGGGCGGGCTGCTGCCTGAGATTGTCGAGCGCCTTCAGGATCGGGTCGGGGTTCGGCTTGCGCCGGCTGGTGTCGTCGCCGCAGACGGTCGTTTCGAACAGGTCCACCCATGCGCCACCGTCGACGATTTCGAGTTCGCGCTCGAAGAACTCGCGATTGCGGTTGGTGAGAATTCCGAGCCTGACGTCGAACGCATTCATCTCGATGAGCAGGTCGAGTTCGCCGCCCTCCAGCGGCAGGACCTCGCCATAGTGATTGCGGTAGGCGTTGTTGAACGCCTCGTGCGCGACGTGCTTGGCATCGTCGTCCTCGCCGAAAAGCACCTCGAAGATGTCGGTGCGGGAAATCCTGCGCTCCGCCTTGATCTTCGGGTGCAGCTGCAGGTGCGCGCGCACGTAATCGACCAGGCGCGCATCCTCCGGCGTCTTGGCCTGGTCGTGGGAAATCAGCGCGCCCATGAGGCCGAGTTCGGGGAATTGCGGGAGTACGTCGTCGACCGCGTGGTACATCGCATCGAGCGTATCGACCAGCGTCGCGTGCCAGTCGAACAGCACGACGCGCGGCGCGACCAGCGCTCTCGCGGCTTCATCCAGTTCGCGTAACATGGCGGGCTTCGTTCCTGTTCCAGACCGGGACTGTCCACGCGCCTATTGTTGCAACATTCGCCGCCGAGAGCACGTTACACTGCCGGCTCGCATTTCGAGGGGTTGATCGATGAAGTTACGTTACAAAATTGCTGGCGGGCTGCTCGCGTTCCTGGCTGTCGCAGCCGCGGCGCTGGCGATCACGCTGAGCTACGACGCGCCGTGCGAGCCCGCCCCCCGGGTTGCGGACGGCCGGGAGACCATGCAGGCGGTAACCTACCGTTGCTACGGGTCGCCGGAGGTGCTCGAGATCGGCGCGGTCGAGAAGCCCGTTCCGGCGCCGGACCAGGTGCTCGTCAGGGTGCATGCGGCTGCCGTGAATCCCCTCGACTGGCATTTCATGCGGGGCTCGCCGTATTTCATGCGGCTGCTGTCCGGGATCGGCAGGCCGGCGGATACACGGCTCGGCAGGGATTTCGCGGGTGTCGTCGAGGCCGTCGGGGAAGCGGTCAGCCGTTTCGAACCGGGTGACGAGGTCTTCGGCGGCGCGGGCGGGTCTTTCGCCGAATACGTCGTGGTCCGGGAAACGGCCGCGATCGCAAGGAAGCCGGCGAACGTCTCGTTCGAGGAGGCGGCGTCCGTACCCGTCGCGGCGCTCACCGCGCTGCAGGCGATCCGCGACCACGGGCAGCTCGAGGCGGGCCAGAGAGTTCTCATCAACGGCGCATCCGGCGGGGTGGGCACGTTCGCCGTGCAGATCGCGAAATCCATGGGCGCCGAGGTGACCGGGGTCTGCAGCACGCGGAACATCGACATGGTGCGTTCCATCGGCGCCGATCACGTGATCGACTACAAGCAAGAGGATTACACGCAAAGCGAGCGCCGTTACGACCTCATCGTGGACATGGTCGGCAACCATTCGCTGCGGCGGAATCTTCGCGTCCTGGAACCCGACGGCAACCTGGTGCTGGTCGGCGGCGGCAAGGGCGACTGGGTCGAACCGCTGAAAGGGCCGCTGCAGGCGATGCTGCTCGGCCTGTTTGCCAAACAGGACATCGTCTCGATACTGGCGCGCCTCGGCGCAGACGATCTCGGCACAATGGCCGACCTCATGGAAAGTCAGGCTGTCATAGCGGTCCTCGATCGGCGGTATTCCCTGCAGGAGGTGCCGGCTGCCATCGAATACTCCGAGGCCGGGCGGGCGCGCGGCAAGATCGTCGTCACGGTGCCCTGACGCCGCTCCCGCAAGGCCGGCCGAGGTGGACGTTGACCATCAAATGTATATACAATCGCTGTCGAGAGGAGCGTGTGGCGAATGATCGCTGCGCCGATACCCGATAATGACAACGAATCGATCCGAGCGCAGGGCGCCGGGAGATCTCCGAGCCCTGCCGGCTCATGGCAGGGAAGCGCCGGGTCTTTCCTCGCATCACCCTGTTGCTGTCCGCCCACAACCGCTGATTGCCGTGGCCAAGAACAAAGAAAAGCAAAAAAAGTCCAGGAAGGACGCGCAGCTGGTGCTGAGGCTCGAGAAGGACCTGCGTGACGATTTTGTCGATGCGTGCCAGGAGCTGGATACCTCGGCGGCCCGCGAAGTGCGCCGCTTCATAAAGCGCTTCCTGCGCCGCTACGAAAAAGGCGAGCTGCACGACTAGGCGCTGTGCCGTCGCCCCGACTCCCCGGGCGAGCCTGTAGCGCAGGCGCCCTGCCTGCCGTTACGTCAATCCCTGTTCATGGGCCGACCGCCCACGCTGCAACCTGCATCGCACTTGCACGATCTGCGTATTGTGCCCGTAGTAAAAATATATATGGGGTTCACAAGCGATGTACAATGTATATACATTCAGGACATGGGAGAGTGGCCATGAATGGACTGACGCGAAATATTTTCGCAACAATTTCAGTTTGCCTGCTCGCCGCTGACGGATTGTCCGGCTGCGCCAACACGGCAAAGACGATTGCGCTGCTGCAGGACAATAGCCGCTACGCGCGGCGAGACTAGTTGGCACCCGTTTGCTCCTGCGCAAGGAGCGACGCCTGTTGGACCGCGGTATCTGCAAGGTGCCGCGCTTTTTTATTTCGAGTAGCGGCCTGTGTGTTTCTGTAGCGTTGTGTCAGGCGGCGTTGCGGTCGAGCAGCGTGTCGACGAAGCGCGTTCGCCAGGCCGTGATGTCGTTTTTCTCCAATACCTTCATCATCGCTGCATGGCGCTCGCGCCGTTCTTCGAGCGACATCGTAATCGCCGTTGCAATGCCGTCGGCCACGCTGTCGCGGTCGTAGGGGTTGACGATGACGGCGTCCGTCAGTTCGCAGGCGGCGCCGGCAAGGCTCGATAGCACCAGCATGCCGGGATCGTCGGGATCCTGCGCCACGACGTATTCCTTGGCCACGAGGTTCATACCGTCCCGGACGGGCGTGACCAGGCCGACGGCCGCGTTGCGGAAGAACCCCATGAGCGGTTTGCGCGCGATACCCTTGTTGAGGTAGCGAATCGGCACCCAGTCCGAGGACGCGAAGCGGCCGTTGATGCGCCCGGAATCCTGTTCGAGTTCCCCGCGAATCTCGTCGTACGCCCGAACCCCCACGCGCGTCGGCGGTGCGATCTGCATCAGGGTGACGTTGTTCTGGGCATTCGGGTATTTCTCGAGCAGCCGCTCGTAGGAGCGGAAGCGCTGGTGCAGGCCCTTGCTGTAGTCGAGCCGGTCGACGCCGATGATCAGCTGCCGCTCCTCAAGGCTCTTGACCATCTTTCGCACCGCTTTGCTCGTGTTCGCTTCGGCTGACAAGGCCTGGATTTCCGCAACATCGACGCCGATGGGGAAGACGTCGGCGATCAAGACGCCGCCATGCAGCTTCACCGTGTTCCTGTCGACGAACTCCGCATCGACGATGGGTTCCTGCAGGCAGGTCTTGAACGCCGCGAGGTCCCGCTCCGTATGAAACCCCAGCACGTCGTAGGCGCAGAGCGATCGCAACAGGTATTCGTGGCCGGGCGCTGCGCGCAATGCCTCGAAGGTCGGGAACGGTACGTGCAGGAAAAACCCGATCGGGTTGTCGACCCCGGCACTGCGCAATTCGGCGGCCAGCGGTATCAGGTGATAGTCGTGTACCCAGATGATGTCGTCGGGCCGCAGCAGCGAGGCGAGTTTGCGCGCGAACAGGGCATTGACGCGACAGTACGCGTCGAAGTCTTCCGTGTCGTACTGCAGGAAGTCGAGGAAGTAATGGCAAACCGGCCACAAAACCCGGTTGCTGTAGCCGTTGTAGTAGTGCTCGAAGTCGGACTCGTTCAGCGCAATGGTTGCGAAGTCGATGTTGTCCTTGCGAAGGACCTGTACGTCGGAATCCGACTTCTCCGTCAGTTTGCCGCTCCAGCCGAACCACATGCCGCCCTGGTCTTTCAACGCGGCGAGAATACCCACTGCAAGGCCGCCCGCCGCCGCGCCTTTCTTCTTCGGCATGGCTACGCGGTTCGAAACGATGATGAGTCGTCGGTCGGCTTGTTCAGTCATGACTGTTAACCCGATCTAGAGTGATTCCTCCCAGGAACGGCTCAGCCTGACCGCTGCGTTGATGATGCCGGCCATGCTGTAGGTCTGGGGGAAGTTGCCCCACAGTGCGCCGGTGTCCGGATCGATATCCTCGGACAGGAGCCCGAGCGGGTTGCGCAGCGCCAGCATGTTCTCGAACAGCGCCCGGGCCTCGTCCTTGCGGCCGATGCTCGCCAGGGCGTCGATGTACCAGAAAGTGCAGATGTTGAAAGCGTTTTCCGGCTCGCCGAAATCATCGGCCGCGATGTATCGGAACATGTGGCTGCCTCGCAGCAGGTGCCTGCCGATGCATTCGACGGTAGACACGAAACGCGGGTCGTCCGCGTCGATGAAACCAAGATCGCGCATGGTCAAGAGGCTGGCATCCATCTCGGGTCGGCCGAAGCTCTCGGTAAAGGACTGCTGCTCGGGGTCCCACGCTCTCTCGAGGATGTCGGCACGGATCGCGCCGGCCGCCTTGCGCCAATAGTCGGCGCGTCCGTCTTCGCCGAGCTTGCGCGCAATCTTCGCCAGGCGATCGCAGGCGGCCCAGCACATGATGCTCGAGAACGTGTGCACGCGCTGCCGGCCCCGGTATTCCCACAGCCCGGCATCCGGCTTGTCGTATTTCTCGCGCGCCCATTTCCCGAGTGCCTCGAGGCGCTTGAATTCCGCGAGCGTGCCGGACTTTATGAGCCGGCTGTCGAAGAAGAACTGCGTGACCGCCAGCACCACGGCGCCGTAGACGTCGTGCTGCACCTGTTCGAAGGCCTGGTTGCCGCGACGGACCGGCGGCATGCCCTGGTAGCCCGACAGCGATTCGACGATCTGTTCATCGGTCAGCGAGCGGCCGCTGATCCCATACAGGGGTTTGAGTTCCTCGTCGCCCGCTTCCGCGGCGATGTTCATGATATAGGTGAGGTAGCGCTCCATCGTGACCGTGGTGCCGAGGCGGTTCAGCGCCTGCACGACGAAATAGCTGTCCCGCAGCCAGCAGAAACGATAGTCCCAGTTGCGTCCGCTGCTCGCGGCCTCGGGAATCGACGTGGTCAGCGCGGCGACGACCGCGCCCGTGTCCTCGAAGGTGCAGAGTTTCAGGGTAATCGCGGCGCGAATGACGGCTTCCTGCCATTCGAACGGTATCGAGAGGCCCCTGGACCATGACTGCCAGTAATCGCGCGTCGCGCGAAAATGCGTGTGGAAAGCATCCGCGCACGACTCCGGGATGGTCTCGTTCGGGCCGAGAATCAGGTGCAATGGCCGATCGAGGACGAAGGCGTTTTCCTCGATGACGTGCGTGAGCGCCGCGTCGGTCGTGAGCCGCAGCGTCGTGTCGGCGCACAGGTAACTGATGTGGTTGCTGCCGTGAGTCGATTCACAGGGTTTCGCACCGTAGTCGCGTGCCGGCCGCAGGCGGATGCGGATGCGCGGCGCGCCGGATTCCGGCCGGATCCGGCGCAGCAGCATCATCGGCGTGAACATGCGCCCGGCGTACTCGTAGCGGGGTGCGCAGTCCGAGATGCGGACTGCGCCGCCGTTCGTGTCATACAGGGTCGTGTCGAGGATGGCGGTATTGGTCTGGTAGGCCTGCTCGCTGTGCGAAAAGTCGACCAGTTCGACCTCGAAGAAACCGGGCAGGTCGGTCTCGCTGTCGTCGCGCAGGAGACGGCAAAAGACCGGGTCCGAATCGAATTGCGGCATGCATGCCCAGACCATCGTCGCGCGCTCATCGATGAGCGATGCGACCTGGCAGTTGCCGACCAAACCGATGTTGAGACTGGACAAGAACCCTCTCCCTGTTTTCGTTAACGTGACACGCGCCGTGCGATCGACTCGAGCCAGCACCGCACTGCGGCGACGTCCGTCAATGAATACTCCGCCTCGCTGTCGCGACTGCCGCCGACGCGAATCGTGATGCCGTCCAGCGCGTTGACGGCACGAAAGCCGTCTTCGTCCGTGACGTCATCGCCGACGAATACTGCGCGGCGGCCCGCAAAGGGGGCTTGCTGCATCATCGCGGCGATTGCAGCACCCTTGTGATGTTCTTTCGGCGCGAACTCGAACACCATTTTACCGGCAATCAATCGAAAGTCCCGTTCGAGCTGCGCCAACAATCCGTGCACGAATTCGGTGCATTGCGCCTCGAGTTCCGGCGCACGCCGGTAGTGCAGCGATACGCCGCCACGTTTTTCTTCGAGCAGCAATCCCGGATCGCGGCCGGCAAATGCACGGATTCGCTCGAGAACGGAAGCAGGGAGTGACCATTTCGTGCTCGTGACAGGGTCATCCGGGTGCAGCCGCAGTTCGGCGCCATGGCTGCCCGCGGCGGCAAACCGTGTACCCCCGAATATGCGGTCGAGATCGGCGACGGAGCGGCCGCTGATCAGCGAAAGCGCCCCTCCGACGCTGTCGGAAAGGCGTGTCAGCAATGCGATCAGCGCCGGCTCGGCCCTTACACCCGCCGGGTGATCCTCGATATCGAGCAGGGTTCCGTCGACATCCAGGAACAGGGCGAGCCCGGAAGGCTCGAGGTTGTCGGGCGGCGCCGGCATCGCGTTACTTTACCCTGCGGGCTGCGCGCTGTCGCATCGAACTGCCAGCCGCCGGGCCCGGTCGCGACGTGAAATGATTCCTTCCATTCGGGCGCGAGTCTGCTATAGTCCGCTCCGTCCTGGCGCACATCGGTCTGCGCCATTGCCTCCGCACCGCACTCCTGCGGTCTCCGGAGCTAACCCGGAATCCTGGCCTGGATCGAAACTCCCGCGGCATCGAGCCGCATGGTGTCAGGTGGATTCGGAGTATTTTATCCAGTGTTATTCAATGAACTTGGCCTCACGGCCGAACTGCTGCGTGCGGTCGAACAACAGGGCTATACCCATGCGACGCCGATTCAGCAGCAAGCAATACCCCTTATTCTCGCCGGTAACGACGTGCTCGCGGGTGCCCAGACGGGCACCGGCAAGACAGCCGGCTTTACGCTGCCCCTGCTGCAGCGGCTGCAGCAGGGCACCGTCAATCGAAGGCGGATTCGCGCCCTCGTTCTGACACCCACGCGAGAGCTGGCAGCACAGGTTGCGGACAGCGTCCGCACCTACGGGCGCCACCTGCCGTTTCGCACGGCCGTCATTTACGGCGGTGTGAGCATCAATACGCAGATAGCAAACCTGCGCAAGGGCGTGGACGTCGTCGTCGCGACGCCGGGCAGGTTGCTCGATCATTTGCAGCAGCGCACCATCAATCTCGACGCGATCGAGATCCTGGTCCTCGACGAAGCGGACCGCATGCTCGACATGGGCTTCATCCGGGACATCCGCAAGATACTGAAGGTGCTTCCCGAAGATCGCCAGAACCTGTTGTTCTCGGCGACGTTCTCGGCGGACATCAGGCGCCTGGCAAGCGACCTCCTGAACGCGCCAATGGAGATACAGGTTGCCGTCAACGGTCGGCCCGCAGAGGGCATCAGCCAAATCGTCTACCCGGTCGATCGTGACCGCAAGCGGGAGCTACTGTCACACAAGATCGGCAAGGAGAACTGGCAGCAGGTGCTGGTCTTCACGCGCACCAAGCACGGTGCGAACCGCTTGGCGGCGCAGCTCGAGGCCGATGGCCTCAACTCGGCAGCCATACATGGCAACAAGTCGCAGGCAGCCCGCGTTCGGGCCCTGAACGACTTCAAGACCGGCAAGGTACGCGTGCTGGTGGCGACGGATGTCGCGGCGCGTGGACTCGACATCGAGCGCCTGCCGCACGTCGTCAACTACGAGCTGCCGCACGTGCCGGAGGACTACGTCCATCGTATCGGGCGAACGGCCCGCGCCGGCCACGAAGGTCACGCGGTGTCTCTCGTTTGCGTCGACGAACACAAGCTGCTCGCCGACATCGAGAGGCTGCTGCAGAAGAAGATCGGCCGGGAGACGATCCCGGGCTACGCGCCGGATCCGCGGATCAAGGCCGAGCCGATCACCAAGGGCCGTGCACAACGCCCGGCGGGCAAGGGCAATAGCGGGCGCAATCGGCGGCCGCAGTCGAGCGGCAGCAAGCGCCGCGGCGGCAGGGGGCATGTCGCCGCGCACTGAATAATGAGAGTATTGGCGCCGAAACAAAATCGGCGCCAGGTACTCCAACCAACCATGTTGCGCAGTTGGAACATCATTGCGGCGTGCATGGTATTGGCGGCATGCACACCCGCGGAACCGGTCATCGATGAGCACATGATGCGCATCGACGGCGAGATGCCGGCCGACTTCAGTGGCTCGTGGGAGCGCGACTACTCGCGCGGCGACGACGTCAACCAGGTCCTGCGCGACATCTACTACTACCTCAGCCGTACCTCCGCGGACCGCGCGTATACGACGCGCCCCGGGCCGGTGCAGCCCTCGTCGCGGGACATGGCGTCGATTCGTGCGCTTGCCCGCCTTGCCGAGCTCATCACCCGGCCGCAGGTGCTGACGATCTCCCAGAACGAGCAGGAGATAACGATCGAGCGCAAGGACGACTTCTCGCTCCTGTGCGCCTTCTACGACGGCGTCGCGAAAGGCACGGAAAGCGACTACGGCACCGAGATCTGCGGCTGGGACGGCGACCAGCTGGTATCCCACCTGGTATTGCCGGATGGCCTCCAGGTCACGCACCGCTTCACCATCTCCGCGGACCGCGAGCAGCTGCGCGTGGTCACCACCGTGTCGTCGAGCACGGCTCGCGTGCCGTTCACGCTGAGCCGCTTCTACAGGAAATTCGAACGCTTGCCGCCCGACTTCAACTGCATCGAGACGCTGAGCATGAAGCGTGTCTGCAGCACCGGTGAGATCGAGCTGTGACCGGCTGCGCGAGGTACGTCTGGCCGCTGCTGTTCGGCTTGCTGCTGCAGTGGCCCGTCGCCGCCCTGGCGGGGGACGGGCGGGCACTCAACGTATCGATTGCCGTATTCGACGCGGGCGTGCCGGCCGACCGGTCACTGCATCGCGACCTGAAGGTCTTTCCGCGAATTCGTGCCATCGAGGCCGGGTTCCTGCCGTTCGTGCTGCGCGAGACCCTCGCAGGAAGCGGTACGTGGGGTGCCGTGCGGGTCGTGAGCGAAGGGGACGTTGCCGCCGAAGTCGGGATCAGCGGCACGATCGTGCGCTCGGACGGGACGCGCCTGGAATTGCAGGTGCGGGCGGTCGATGCCACCGGACGCCTGTGGTTCGAACGCAATTTTGCCGGCAGCCTGGCGGGCGAGGCTATCGACGCGGCCAGCGCGGAGACTGCGCCATCGTTCCAGCCGCTCTACGACGAGATCTCGCGGGCCCTGCGGGAGGCCCGGGACCAGCTCGACGACAGCGAGCTTGCGCGCATCACCGAAACCTCCTTGCTGCGCTACGCGGCAGAGCTCGCGCCGTCCGCGTTCGGGCAGTACCTGGCGACGGACGAGCAGGGGCGGTACGTACTGCGGCGCCTGCCGGCGCGCGACGACCCGATGCTCGACCGGATCGAGCGAATCCGCCTGACGGAGTACGTGATCACCGACACCGTCGACGCGAAGTTCCGCGAATTGCACGAGGAGATTGCATCGACGTATGCGCTGTGGCGCGAGTACCGGCGCAAGTCCGTCGAGTACGAAAAGCAGAATGCGCGACGCGCGCAGGAAACCCGGACCGATGCGCCGCCCGGCAGCTACGAGGCGATCAAGGACCTGTACGACAATTACAAGTGGGACCGGGTGACCGCGCAGGAGCAGGATCGGCTGGCCATCGCGTTCAACAATGAAGTCGGGCCCGTCGTCGATGCGATGGAGCAGCGAATCGCCGAACTCGAGCGCTGGGTCGACGAGAAGTATGCCGAATGGCACCGACTCCTCGAGGCGCTCTTCGAGGCGGAGGCCGAGCTCAACCGGGCGCCCTCGTAGGGGCGCGGTTCGGGAACCGCGCCTGCGCCTGGCGGCCCAATCAGCCTTGTAGGAGCGGGCCTGGGCCCGCGATTCCACCCGGCATCGATCGCAGTCGGGAACCGCGTCTACTTGATGTCGACGAGCTCGATGTCGAAGCTGAGCGCGTGGCCTGCGAGCGGGTGATTGGCGTCGACCGTGATGGTCTCGTCCGTGACTGCGGTCACCATGAACTGCGTCACCTGGCCGTCGGGGCTGCTGCTCTGCAGCGCCATCCCGGCCTTGGGCTCCAGGTCGTCAGGCAATACGCTGCGGTCGACTTCCTGCACCAGTTGCTCATGCCGCTCCCCGTAGGCATCGCCGGGCTCGATGCGGACGCTCTTGCTGTCGCCGACCGCCATTCCTTCGACGGCCTTGTCGAAACCGGGAATGACCTGGCCGCTGCCGACCTCGAATTCGAGCGGCTCCCGTCCCTGTGACGAGTCGAACCGGGTGCCGTCGTCGAGAGTCCCGGTGTAGTGAATTTGTACGGTGTCTCCGGATTTTGCGTGGCTCATGTGAACGCTCCAAGTGCTGGGGTTTGCGGTGTTGCCGTCAGAGGCGCGGGTCTGCGGCACCAATGGAAAGGGCCCCATCGGGGCCCTTTCTTTTTCATGCGGAGATCGGGATCAAAGGGGAACGATGTTGGCTGCCTGCGGACCTTTCTGTCCCTGGGTGATCTCGAACTGGACCTTCTGGCCCTCGACAAGAGTCCTGAAGCCATCGCCCTTGATCGCGCTGAAGTGCGCGAACACGTCGGGGCCATTTTCTTGCGCGATGAAGCCGAAACCCTTGGCTTCATTGAACCATTTGACGGTACCGGTGGTGGTAGACATAGTTTTTTCCTGATTGAACATTGGTAACAGCCCTCTTCACGAGGGCCAGTCTGGCCAGAAGTGTTGCTTGTACGTATGAAAGACCGGACGAGGTACTACGGAAGATACTTCTCAAGGGACTTCGAAAGGGTGTGCATAGTGAAAAGCGCACTTACAGGCAAATATAAGTATATGGGGTCCGCGGAACGAGTCAAGCCGGCCGGGCCCGAAACCGGGCTCCCGGCCGGGCCGGCAAGTGCCGTATTCCGGGGCTCCGCGCGGGTTACGCCCCCCAGTCGAGCGCGTCTTCCTCGACTTCGAGACGGACCCGGCTCCACTCCATTTGAATGTCGTCGGGCTCGCCTTTCACGTTCAGCTTGAAGTTGCCGAGATTGAGTTCGCCCGCCGGCTGCATCAGCAGCCGGGCCATGCTCTGCGCCGCTTCATGGGTCTCCAGCATGCGGGACTGCCAGCGGCCGAATACCTTCGGGTTGTCGGCGTAGGCCTCCGTCAGGCCGGTCCGGATGAACGGGAAAATGATGCAGCACGAGCTGACCATGTCCGATGCGTTGCCGAGGTTGACGCGCAGGACTTCCGGCAGCCGCAGCACGGCCCAGTTCGCCACGACGTAGCCGGGTACGGCGATGCCGGGCTCGATGGCCTGCATGGACGACACGTAAACGAGTTGCAGGGGGCGCTTGTGGTACACGGCTTCGCCCGCCCACAGGTGCGTCCAGGACACGAACCCGTAGATCTTGGTGTCCATGACGAGACGCGATTCCCGCAGGTTGTCCATGAACGACTGCCGCACGCGCACGCGGCGTTCCGCGCGGCTCTCGCCCTCTTTTTCCGGCAGCGCGCGGCCGAACCGGTAGCCCCCTTCCGAGAGCCCCGAGTTGCAGACGATGATGTCGGGACTCTTGCCGCCCATGTGCTCGATGATGTAGCTGCGCGACGCCCAGAGGTCCGACAGGCTCGTCACGTCGGCCTGCAGGGCAAACGCATCCACGCCCTGCTGGCGGATGGCGTCGACGAGATCGAATCCGTCCCGGTAGCTGCTGTGGAAGTGCACGCCGACACACTTCGCACCGTTGGCGGCGGCGGCCAGCGCCAGCGCCTGCCCGATACCGCCGTCCTTGCCGGAGCCCGTAATGAGGACCCGTTTGCCGGCAAAGGCGGATTGGTAGTCTGCACCAAATTCAAACTTGCTTATGTCCGCCGTGAACGCCATCGTACTCCCCTCCGTTATCGTTATTTTCTCCCGCAGGCAAGGGTACCTCAGAATCCGGGCGGCTTGGGAATGTCTTAGCCGATGGTCTAACGCGAGGCACGAGGAGCCGCGCCGCGGCTCAGCTGAGCACCGACAAATCGGCGAATACGACGTAGATCGCCAGTACGACCAGCGCCAGGGCCAGGCCGACCTTGCGTGCGTGCGCCCAGGGCGTCATGTCGACCGCCTTCACGTCGACCTGCTGCCACTCTTCATCCAGCGGCGCGAGTTCGCCGATCACCAGCATGAGCAACACCAGGTAAGCGAACACGAGACCCAGGAAGTGGAACTCGTGCAGAGAGCCGACGATCAGGGCCAGCGGCGGCACGAAGTAGCCCGCGGCGATGACGACGAAGCCCGACACGAGCGCGATCCTGGCCGCCACCGGGGGGACGCGCCGCGTCAGCATGCCCACCAGGACGACCGCGAAGATCGGTATGAAGTAGATGCCGTTCATCTTCTGCAGGTACGAGAAGATGCTGTCCTGGCCGGCCAGCAGCGGCGCCAGCGACATCGAGAAGATCGCGATCGTCCAGCCGAAGACCTTGCCCGAGCGGACCACCTGTTCGTTGGTCGCGTGCCTGTTGATGACGGTTCGGTAAAGCCCGAGGCTGAACAGGGTGCAGGTGCTGTTCAGCGCCGAATTGAAGCTGGAGAGGATCGCGCCCATCATCACCGCCGCGAAGAACCCGGCATAGGCCGTCGGCAATACCGAGTTGACCAGCATGCCGTAGGAATGGTCGGCGCGCACGTCCTGGCCCGCGAACATGGCGAACGCGATCATCCCCGGGATCACGAGGTACATCGGACCGAAGAGCTTGAGGAAGCCGGTGGCCAGCACGCCTTTCTGGCCCTCGGCAAGCGAGCTGGCGCCGAAGGTGCGCTGGATGATCTGCTGGTTCGTGGTCCAGTAGAACAGGTGCAGCAGCAGCACGCCGCTGAAGACCGTGCCGATGGGCACCGAGCTGTCCGCGCCGCCGATCGAGTTGAAACGGCCCTCGTTGCCGCGGGCGAGCGCGGCGAGCCCCTCGACGAGGCTGCCGTCACCGAGTGCCTTGAGGCCGAACCAGGTGATCATCAGCCCGCCGGCCAGGAGACCGATGCCGTTCAGCAGGTCCGAAACGGCAACGGTCCGGAGGCCGCCGAACAGGGCATAGAGAGAGCCGATGATTCCGACGAGCCAGACGATGACCCAAAGCGTCTGCTGATGCGATTGCAGTCCCAGCATGCCCTGTACGTCGAGGATGCCGATCAGCCCGGTCGCTCCCGTGTACAGGATGATCGGTAACAGGATCACCGCGTAAGCGACGAGGAAGATCAGGTCCGTGATCATCCGTGTCTGCTTGTCGAAACGGATCTCGAGGTATTCCGGGACCGTGGATACGCCGCTCTTCAGGAACCGCGGCAGGAAGAACAGCGCCATGCAGACCAGCGCGAGGACCGCGACGACCTCCCACACCATGACCGAGAAGCCGTAGGTGAAGGCCGCGCCGTTCAGGCCGACCATTTGCTCGGTGGACAGGTTGGTGAGCAGCAGCGATCCCGCGATGAGCGGCCACGTCAGGCTGCGGCCCGCGAGGAAGTAACCTTCGGTTGTTTCGTGGTCGTCCTTGCGCGTCAGCCACCAGGTGATGGCGGCGACGAGGCCCGTAAAAAACAGGAATGAAACAAGAACCATAGTGCGCACTTTCCACGACGACAGCGCCCGGATTATGCATTAGCATTGATAGGCACGCGAGCCACCGACGCGACACGTCTGCGCGCCGCAAGGATCCTCCGTGCGCTGGCGCTTGTGCCCGACGTCTTTCTCGAGGTTCTTGATGATGTTGGGAAAGAGATTTCGAAAGTTTATCGCGGAGATCGTCAACCGTACGCTGTTCCTGCAGATGACCGGCCTGCTGGTATTCCTGTGGTTCGTCTTCGCGACGGCCCTGTTTGCCGTGGAGCGTGGCGCTGCAGGCAGTTCCATCCGGTCGCTGGGCGATGCCCTCTACTGGGGCGTCGCGGCGCTGTCGACGGCAGGCATCGCCGACACCCCCGTCTCGGGAACCGCCAAGCTCATCGGGGGCGCCTGGATCATCATCGGCTCGGTCCTGTTCTTCGGCATCATTGTGAGCACCGTGACCGCCTATTTCATGCGGCCCGTGCAGCGCCCGTCGGACCAGATCATCGAGTCCATCGAGTCCAGTCTCGAGGAGCTCGATCAGTTGTCGCTGGAGGAACTCGATCTCCTGAAAGAGACGGTCGATACCCTGATCGAGCACGTGGAGCATATCAAGAGCCGTCGCGGGCCTCGGGAATAGTGCCGCTGCCAAGCCCGGGTACGCGATTCTACGTAGCGCGGCAAGGGCGTGCGGATGTCATCATGATCGCCAGGCCTGTTCCTTGCGAAGGAGGGACCCCATGAGCGACACCGCCGGGGCTGACGATGGCCTCGACCTCTATGTCATTGCGCAGCAGCAGTTCGAGCGGGCCCTGTCCTGGATCGACGACCTGAAATCAGGGCTCATCGACTACCTCGTAACACCCAAGCGTACCGTGCACGTGCGTTTCCCCATCCACATGGACGACGATTCGGTGCGGACCTTCCATGGTTTCCGCGTCTTGCACAACACCGCGCGTGGTCCGGGCAAGGGCGGCATACGCTACCACCCGGACGTCACCGAGCACGAAGTGGCCGCGCTTGCGGCGCTCATGACCTGGAAGACCGCGTTGGTGGACCTTCCTTTCGGCGGCGCCAAGGGCGGCGTCGTCTGTAACCCCAAGGAGCTCAGCCGCGCCGAACTGCGGCGCATCACCCGCCGCTTCGTTATCGAACTCGGCGATGCGATCGGGCCGTACACGGACATCCCGGCGCCGGACGTCTACACCAATGAACAGACCATGGCCTGGATCTACGATACGTTCGACGTTTTCCACCGCGGGCAGAACAATCGCGCCGTGGTCACCGGCAAGCCGCTGCGGCTCGGCGGTTCGCTGGGGCGCGACAGCGCAACCGGCCGCGGCTGCCTGAACGCTACCGAGCGTTTCCTCGAGCACGGGCTGGTCGACGGCCTCGACAGCCTCGCGGGCGCGAGCGTCGCGATCCAGGGGCTCGGCAACGTCGGTGCCAACAGCATGCGGCTGTTTCACGCGGCCGGGGCGAGGATCGTCTGCGTCTCCGATTCACAGGGCGGCGTCGCCGACGATGCGGGCCTCGATCCCGCGGCAGTGCTGGCGCACAAGGCCGAGCACGGCAGCGTCGTCGGCCTGCCCGAGACCAGGACGATCACCAACGAAGACCTGCTCGCCTACGACTGCGACCTGCTCATTCCGGCCGCGCTGGAGTGCCAGGTCCGCGGCGACAACGCGGCGCAGGTGCGGGCGAGGCTCATCGTGGAGGCGGCCAACGCGCCGGTCACGCCCGAGGCCGACGAGATACTGCAGCAGCGGGGCGTGGTCGTATTGCCGGATATCGTCGCGAATGGCGGCGGCGTCGTGGTGAGTTATTTCGAGTGGGTGCAGAACCTCGAAAACCAGCAGTGGCCGCTCGACGAGGTGGAGACGAAGCTCAAAGCCAAGATGGACGCGGCGGTGGACGCCATCGTTGCCCGCTGGCAGCGTATTCGCGAAGCGAACGAACGCGACGACGGGCTATCGCCCACGCTGCGCGACGCAGCTCTCGTCGAAGCCATTCAACGGTTGTCCGCGGTCATCCTGCAGCGCGACATCTGGATGTAGACGGCATGGGCGCTCAGCCGGCCGTGAACAGGTCCGAGCGCGCGGTATTGGTGATCAGCAGGACCGAGGGGTGCTTGAGGCGCCGCTCGGGAGAGATCGCGTAGAAACGCTCTTCGATCTCGTCGGTCCGGCCCACGACCGTCATCCGGTACATCCGGCAGATTTCCTGCTCGATGACGGCGGATGCCGCGAACAGGCCGACGCCCGCCTGGCCGAATGCCTTCATCAGCGCGCTGTCGTCGAATTCGCCGGCGATCTGCGGTGACAGGCCGTGGGACTCGAACCAGTCGTCCAGTCGCCGGCGCAGGGCGGAATGCTGGGTCGGCAGCAGCATGGGCGCGTCCTGCAGGCTGGCGGGGAAACGGTTGCGGTAGCGTCGTGCGTGCCTGCCCTGGGCGAAGAACGACATCCCGCTTCGGCCCAGGCGATGGTTGTACGCCTTGAGGCTGAGGCCGTCCGGCACCGGCTGATCGGACAGCACGATGTCGACCCTGTGTATGGCGAGCTCGGAAAGCAGGTTCTCGAGCGACGACTCGTAGCAGCGGACGCGCACCGGCTGTGCGCCGGTCATCGCCGGCGCGATGATGCGCTCGGCAATCAGCTTGGGCATGGAATTGACCACACCGACGTTCAGTGTCGTGGGCGCGTTGAGCTGGTTGCCGCGGACGACGCTGGCCAGTTCGGCGCCGACCGAGAATATTTCGTCGGCGTACTGGAACACCAGATGGCCCATGTCCGAGAGCACCAGCCGCCGGCCCGCCCGGTTGAACAGCGGCTGTCCGACGGCCTCGTCGAGCAACTTGAGCTGCCCGCTGATCGTCTGCGGGGTCAGGTGCAGGACGCTCGACGCCCTGGCGATGCTGCCCTCCCGCGCGACGGTCCAGAAGTACTGCAGATGACTGTAGTTGAGGTGGCGCATGTGTCGGGACCTCTGGGCCGGGCTGGCTGGCGATGCATCGATAATACCGAATTATTATATCGAACAGATCGACTGGACCGATATAAATCCGGCGCTAGGCTAAAGGCTGGAATCAAGGAGACGCGCATGGATATCAATGTCAGTGCCCACGGCCTCCGGATCGATGCGGACACCGATCGCTTCGTCCGCAGGCAGATCCACTCGACGCTGCTGCGCTTCGAGGACCAGGTCGTCTCGGCCGACGTCTTTCTGAAGGACGTCAACGGTCCCAAGGGCGGGATCGACAAGCAGGTCCTGGTTCGCGTCCGCCTGCGCAACCGCCAGGTCATCGCGACCGAGATCGCCCGATCCCGGCTCCGCGCGGCCGTCGTCGTCTCGGCGCGCAAGGCGAAGCGCGCCGTGCGCCGCAGCCTGAAGAAATCGCAGCAGAAGCACCGCTGGCGGGCGCGCACGGGTCTCAGGGAGGCCACGCAGAGTTGACCGGGAGCACACGCGCACTCGCGCCACCCGCGCCAACTGCGTCGACGCGGTTGCGGGACATCGTCGAATCGCGCGGCTTCACACTGGCCGTCACGATCGTCATCGTGGTCAATGCGATCACACTCGGTCTCGAGACGTGGCCGCTTGCCATGCAGAAGGCCGGTCCGCTGTTACTGGCCGTGGATACCCTGGCGCTGTGGTTCTTTACGGCCGAGATCAGCCTGAAGCTCTGGCTGTACCGCGGCCGCTTCTTCCGGGACGCGTGGAACGTCTTCGATTTCCTGATCGTTGCGGTGGCGTGGGTGCCGACGTCGGGGCCGCTCTCCGTGTTGCGCGCCCTGCGCATCGTGCGCGCACTGCGCCTGTTGTCCATCGTGCCGCAGATGCGGACCGTCATCGGGGCGTTGCTGCGGGCACTTCCCGGCATGGGGTCGGTCATCGCGGTCCTCGTCCTGGTGTTCTACGTGGCGGCCGTCATGGCAACCAAGCTGTTCGGTGCGGGTTTCCCGGACTGGTTCGGCAGTATCGGCGCATCGATGTACAGCCTGTTCCAGATCATGACGCTGGAGAGCTGGTCGATGGGCATCGTCCGCCCGGTCATGGAGCAGCATCCCCACGCGTGGCTGTTTTTCGTGCCGTTCATCATCGTCACGAGTTTTGCCGTGCTGAATCTCTTCATCGCGCTGATTGTCAACTCGATGCAATCCATGCAGAGTGAGACCAACGAGCACGTCCGCGCCGAGGCGCTGGCGGCACACGACGAGCGCGAAGCACTGTCACGCCAGGTCGAAGCGCTGACCGCGGAGATCCGGCAGATGCGCGAGATACTGAGGAAAGACTGAGTTTGGATCCCGTCATCCTGTTTTTCATGCTGGGGCTGGTCGCAGGCCTCGCGAAATCGGATCTGCGGCTGCCGCCCGCGATCTACGATCTCCTCAGTACGCTTCTGCTCATCACCATCGGCCTGAAGGGCGGCGTCGAGCTGGCACGATCGGAGGTCGCGGGGGTGCTGCCCCAGGCCGTTGCCGTGCTGGCGATCGGATTCGTGTTGCCGCTGCTCGTGTTCCCGGTGTTGCGGGGCATCGGGCGATTCGGCAGGGCGGATGCGGCCTCGCTCGCCGCGCACTACGGATCGGTGAGCGTCGCCACGTTTGCCGTTGGGGTATCGTTCCTCGCCGAGCGCAACGTCTCCTACGACTCGCAACTGCCATTGTTCCTCGTCTTGCTGGAGGTGCCTGCGATCATCGTCGGCATCGTGCTGGCGCGTGGCCTGCGCAGCGGGCAGCGCTGGGGGAAGCTGTTTCACGAGATATTCCTCGGCAAGAGCATCGTCCTGCTGGTCGGCGGACTGGCGATCGGCTGGGCTGCCGGGGCCGAAGGCATCGCGCCGCTGGAGCCGCTGTTCTTCGACCTGTTCAAGGGTGTCCTTGCGTTGTTCCTGCTCGAGATGGGGCTCATCGCCGCAAGCCAGGCACAGGTCCTTCGCCACAAGGGTCTCGCTGTCGTGGCCCTGGGAACGCTGGCGCCCGTACCGCTCGCCGCGGCCGGCGCCGTCGCGGGATGGCTGATGGGGCTGTCGGTCGGTGGCACCACGCTGCTCGCCGTCCTGACCGGCAGTGCCTCCTACATCGCGGCGCCGGCAGCCATGCGCATTGCCGTGCCCGAGGCGAACCCGTCGCTGTCGCTCACGGCATCGCTCGGCGTGACTTTCCCCTTCAACATTTTCGTGGGGATCCCGATTTATTATTCACTAGCCACTGCACTGCATCAGTGGGGAGGATGAGGCCGTGCCCGACGACAGACGGCGACTGGTTACGATTGTCACCGAGGCGATACTCGAGGTCGAACTGTGCGAGGTCCTGGAGAAGCTCGGTGCGACCGGCTACACGGTTACGAACGCCCGGGGCTCCGGGCACCGTGGGATACGTGACGCCGGCTGGTCGTCGAGCAGCAACGTTCGCATCGAAGTGGTCTGCAAGGAAGAAGTCGCAGAACGGATAGCGCGGCACCTGCGCGACAATTACTACAACGACTACGCGATGATTCTCTTCGAGAGTGACGTGCGCGTGCTGCGGCCGGAGAAATTCTGAACAGGCAATCAGCCGTTCAGCGGCGGTGCGCTGTCACAATGCGCCGGCCTTGCGCAGTGCCACGAACAGCATCGCCACCGACAGCACGACAAAGAGCACGCTGATCGCCCTGCGCATCGTGTGCGGCGACACCCGGCCCTGCAGACGCGGCCCGATCTGTCCACCGATGAGTACGCCCGGGATGTCGTAGCAGAGCAGGTTCCAGGGCACTGCGCTCCAGCCGCCACTCTTGATCATTTGGGCGAACAGCGTCGTCGAGGCGAATACGACGGTCGTGATCACGACCATCACCGAGGTCGCCGCGGCGACCGCAATCGGCAGGCCCTTGCGGGTCAGCTGCGAGATCGTCACCTCGCCGATGCCCACCGAGACCATGCCGGTAAGGAAAGCGCCGGTGGCGGTCAGCGCGCTGCTGCCCACCCCGAGCCGCGGCACGTCGTAGGCGTAGGTGTGGCCCTTCGAGTCGACGATGGTGCGCCACCCGGCATCCTTCATCGCAATCGCCGCGGCCGTTGCCGGCGGCCGGTTGCGCCACATGACGACCGACAGGACGGCCACCAGGAGCGCATAGCTCGCGACCAGCACGCTGTCGTGCACGACCCCGGCGGTGAGCGCGCCGGCGATCGCCACCGGCACCGAGACCACGACGATCCTTGCGGCGAGGCGGTAATCGATGAGCTTGCGACGGTAGTAACCGATGAAGCCCGAAAGGAAGCCGAAAGTCTGCGTGATCAGTGCCGTGGCGATTGCCGCAACCGTCGAGTCGAGCACGTACTCGGGCCCCAGCAGCGGGAAGACCAGGATGAAGATCGGCGTGAACAGGGCCGCCCCGCCGATGCCGCTGAGCATCGCGCAGGTGGCGACCAGAATCGCGACCGGAAACATGAACCAGTAAAGGGTGAAATCCATTGCACAGCATGCGCTAGTGGTTTGCCGCAATAGTGTATGCCAGCCCGTCGGCGCAGCATACGGGAACGACGAACCGAGCGACCGATGAACACCCCGCACACGCTGGAGGCATGGTATCGCAGGGATGCCCGGGCGGTACTGGCGGCGCTCGGCACCTCGCCCGGGTACGGGCTCAGCCGCAGCGAGGCGCGGGCGAGGCTCGACGAGATTGGCCCCAACGAAATCGAGGCGCACCGCGGACACGGCATAGTGCGGCTGCTGGCGCACCAGTTCGCCGATGTCATGATCGTGCTGCTCGTCGGCGCGGCGGTCATCTCCGGCTGGCTGGGCGACCTGACGGACACCGTCGCCATCGTCGTCATCGTCCTGCTGAACGCCACCGTCGGCCTGGTCCAGGAGTACCGGGCGCAGCGCGCCATCGCGGCGTTGCGCCGCATGAGCGCGCCGCTGGCGCGGGTCCTGAGGGACGGGGCCCTGCAACAGGTTCCCGCCCGGGACGTCGTCCCCGGGGACATCGTGCACGTGGAGGCCGGCGATGTCGTTGCGGCGGACATGCGCCTCATCACGGCCGCCGATCTCGGCGTCGACGAGTCGACGCTGACCGGGGAGTCGGTGCCGGTGGCCAAGACCGACGCTGTCGTGGACGCGCGCGCGTCGGCGCTGGGCGACCGGGTCAACATGGCCTACAAGAGCACGCTCGTGACCCGGGGGCGGGCCAGCGGCGTCGTTATCGCTACAGGAAGGGCCACGGAAATCGGCCGCATCGCCGACCTGCTGCGCAAGGCAAGGGCAGCGCGCACGCCCCTGCAGCAGCGCCTCGCGGCGTTCAGCCGGCGTATCGCGTTCGTGGTACTGGCGATTTGCGGCATCGTATTCGCGACCGGCCTGTTGCAGGGCAAGCCGGCACTGCTGATGTTCATGACCGCGCTCAGCCTCGCGGTCGCGGCGGTACCGGAGGCACTTCCCGCCGTCATCACGCTGTCGCTTGGGCTCGGCGCGCGGCGGCTGGGCGAGAAGAACGCGCTCGTGCGGCGCCTGCCCGCGGTCGAAACGCTGGGGTCGGTTACTTACATCTGTGCGGACAAGACGGGCACGCTCACCGAGAATCGCATGTCGCTTGCGCTGCTGTACGCGGGAGGCAGTGAGTACCCGGACCTGCCCGCTGCGCTGCCGGAATCGCTGGCCCGCCGCATCGGTATCGTTCTCGCGCTGTGCAACGACGTCGACGCCGTTGCGATGCGCGGCGAGCCCACGGAACTGGCGCTGGTGGAGGGTGCGCGGGCGATGGGCTTCGACAAGGCCGCTCTTGCGGCCGAGTGGCCGAGGATCGCCGAGCTGCCGTTCGAGGCCGGACGGCGCTGCATGGTGACCCTGCACGACGGGGCGGAGGGGCCGCTGGCACTGGTCAAGGGGGCGCCCGAACGCGTCATCCAGGGCTGCGTGGACCAGCTGACCGACGCGGGCAGGGCGCCGTTGCCCGACTCGCTGCTCGACGTCGCCGAGGCCATGGCCGGCCGCGGCTACCGGGTCCTCGCGCTGGCATTCAGGGACCGCTTCCCGGACCCGGGCGACATCGGCACGGCGGAACTCGAGCAGCAGTGGACCTTCGCCGGGTTTGCGGGACTCATCGATCCGCCGCGCCCCGGGGCACTGGAAGCGATCCGTGAATGCCGGGAGGCCGGCATCGTGCCGGTGATGATCACGGGCGACCATCCGGCAACGGCTGGCGCGATCGCGCGGGAACTCCTGATTGCCGACGACGCGAGCGGAACGCTGACGGGCAGCGAGCTCGCGGAACTCTCCGACGACGAATTGTCGCGGCAGGTGGAAAGCGTGCGCGTCTATGCGCGTGTCGATCCGGAGCAGAAGATCCGCATCGTGCGGGCGCTGCAGGACCGCGGCCACTTCGTTGCGATGACCGGCGACGGCGTCAACGACGCGCCGGCGCTCAAGGCTGCCACCATCGGCGTGGCCATGGGACAGCGCGGCACCGACGTGGCGCGCGAGGCGGCCGAGGTCGTGCTGCTCGACGACAGTTTCGCCACCATCGTCACGGCCGTGCACGAAGGACGGCGGATATTCGACGACATACGCAAGTTCATCCGCTACACGATGACCAGCAACTCGGGCGAGATCTGGGTGCTGCTGCTGGCGCCGCTGCTCGGCATGCCGTTGCCGCTGCTGCCGCTGCACATCCTCTGGATCAACCTCGTCACCGACGGGCTGCCCGGCCTCGCGCTATCGGCGGAACCGGCGGAGAAGGACGCGATGCAACGCCGGCCGCGGCCGCCGGAGGAGAGCATCTTCGCGCACGGTATGGCGGCGCACATACTCTGGGTGGGGCTGCTGATCGGCGGGCTGACGCTGGCGACGCAGGCCTGGGCGTGGCAGCGTGGCCAGGCCAACTGGCAGACGATGCTGTTCACGGTGCTGGTTTTCGCACAGTTGTTCCACTGCCTGGCGATCCGCTCCGAGCGCTTCTCGCTGTTCAGCGTCGGCCTGTTCAGCAACAAGGCGCTGCTGGGCGCGCTCCTGCTGACCGTGGTCGCACAGCTGGCCGTTATCTACGTGCCCCTGCTGAACAGCGTATTCAGGACCGTGCCGCTGTCGCCGGCCGAGCTGGCGGCCTGCTTCGGCATCGGCTCGATCGTGCTCCTTGCCGTCGAGCTCGAGAAGCTCGTGCGGCGGCACGCCGGTGCCTGAAAGCGCTCAGTTGTTCTTTGCGCCCTGCTCGATCCAGGTGCCGATGGTCTCGATGTTCGTCCTCGACAGCGCGAACCCCCTGCCTTCGGCCAGCGCTTCGTCGTGGTGTGGCGGCATGTGGATCTTCGGGTCGACCTTCTCGGTGACGACGAGGTAGAGGGAACTGGACATGGCGCTGCCGGGCACCACCACCTTCCCGAATTTGGTGCCCTGCAGCACGGCATCGTAATCGTCCACGGCAAAGCCGCTCGCCGCTTCGCCTTCGCCCGTTCCGGAATGACAGCTGATGCAATAATTGTCGAGGATGGGCTTTACGTCCGCCGAAAAGCTCACCTGGCGTTCGCAGCCGGTAAGCGCGGCGCAAACCATCACGATACTGAGAGGTAACAGTGATTTTGAGGCCATCGTACGATCCTCTGCGGGTCCTTAGCCAACGCTAGGGCAACATAACGGCTGTCGCTATCGTGGCTTTCCACAGGGGACACGGGCGTCCCGGCCAGGCGCCGGCAGGGCACCATCGCAACCATGATCCTGTACTATCGGGCCATCACTGGCGAACCCGTGTCCTCCGTAGTGCACAGACTCGACCTGGTATTCGGTGCCAGCGGCTACATCGGCAGCAACCTCGTACCGTTTCTCCTCGCCGAGGGCAGGAACGTGCGTGCGACATCACGCAACGTCGAGGTCCTCGAAGGCCGCGGCTGGGACGGCGTGGAACTCTGCGCGGCCGATGCGCTGAGACCCGAAACGCTCGACCAGGCCCTGTCCGGCGTCGACACGGCCTACTACCTCGTGCACTCGATGGCGGCCGGCAAGCGCTTCCCGGAACTGGACGCCGAGGCGGCGCGCAATTTTGCGCAAGCGGCCGCGCGCCAGGGGGCCAGGCGCATCGTCTACCTCGGCGGCCTGGTTCCCGAACAGGCCCGTTCCGCGCATCTGCGCTCGCGGGCACAGACCGGCGATATCCTCAGGGAGGGCGAGGTGCCCGTTACCGAGCTCCGCGCCGGCATGATCATCGGGCCCGGGTCCGCGGCCTGGGAGGTGATCCGGGATCTCGTCAACCACCTGCCCGTGATGGTGACCCCGCGCTGGGTGTTTTCCCGCTCGACGCCGATCGCCCTCGGCAACCTGCTGCGGTATCTCGCGGACGTGCCGGATTACGAGGAAACGGCTGGCGAAACCTACGACGTCGCCGGGCCCGATGTGCTGACCTACGCCGAGATAATGCACCGCTACGGCGCGCTCGTCGGCAAACGGCCGCGCATCTTCCCGGTGCCGGTGCTGACGCCGCGCCTGTCGTCCTACTGGCTGCGCCTCGTGACCTCCGTGCCGACCAACGTCGCCCGCGCACTCATCGACGGCTTGTCGCAGGACGTCATCGCCGCCGACAACCGGCTGGCGACGCTCATCCCGCAGGATCTGCTCAGTTTCGAGGATGCGGCGCGCGCGGCATTGGAGGCCGACCGCACGCACGCGGTGCCGGCGCACTGGGCGGAAAGTTCCTGGGCCTGCGACGATTTTCACCCGCAGTACAGTTTCTACGCGAAGCAGGCCGACGGCAGTGCGGAAACCCCGGCGAGCGCAGCCAGCATCTGGACCGTGCTCTGCCGGATCGGCAACGACGGCGATTTCTTCTACGGCTACGTGCTCTGGTGGTTGCGACGCGCGCTCGACTGGCTGGTCGGCGGGCCGAGTTTTCGCCGCCGCCGGCGGCACCCGCAGGAACTCCGCGTCGGCGACGTGATCGACGCGTGGCGAGTCATCGCGCTGGAGCCGGAAAAGCGGCTGACGCTGCTCATGGAAATGAAGGGGCCCGGCTTCGGCGTACTGGAGTTCACCATCCGCGACAAGGGAGAGGCACGGGAGATCCATATGCGCGCGCACTGGCACCCGGCCGGTGTCTGGGGGCTGCTCTACTGGTATTCGCTGCTGCCGGCGCACGTGTTCCTGTTCAGCGGCACGACGCGGCGCATAGCCGGGCGGGCAGAGCGCATTAGCCGCTGATACGCGTGGTTTCGGGCCGAAACTGGTCTGGATGACAGGCGCAAACTGTACCTTCGTACGGCGCGTTCGATCCCCGGTACACTAAACTGGACATCAGGGGTAGTGGCTGTGGAAACAGGCTTCGGGGGCAGTCCCCGGGGATCGGGGGTTGGTGATCAAGAGCGAACGCCACAACCTTGCTTACGCGCTCGCCGGGCTTCTCATCCTGGCGTTCTCCGTATGGACGTTCAATCTGCTGTACGGCATCCAGAGCCATTGGGCGGAGTCCAACGACGTCACCGCCCTGGACAAGGACGTGCACGCCCTGTTCGACCCGTGGCGCAATCTCAACCGCCCGGGCAACGACGTACTCGCGAATTACGAAGTCGACGCCCAGGTCAAGGCACTGGGCCGCTACCTGCAGGACTACCGGCAGGCACGCAGCCGACTCGACATGCACAGCCAGCCAACGCTGAATCTCGGCGACTACTATCACGGCATGGACACGGCCGCGCGGGAGGTGGAATCACTCGCGTGGCGGGTGCTGGAACTCGCGGAAGAGCGTGAAGCGCTGCGCCTCGCCGGCGCTGCCCCGGCCCTGGTCAGCGCGGCAGAGACCGAGGCGGCGACCACCATGGCGCGCATGGACCAGGCTTTCCAGTCGGGCCTCGAAGTCATGTCGGCGATGGACCAGGTGCTCGACCAGCGGTTGCTCGATCTCGACACGGCGAGACGCGCCGGCGTCGGCAGCCTCTATCTCATCGTGATCGTGGCGCTGTTCAGTTCCGCACTGAGTCTCGCGCTCCTGCGCAGGACATCGACGCAGGGCGAAGCGCTGCGCTCCGGCTCCGAACGTCTCAACGCGATCGTCAACAATGTCGTGGACGGGATCGTAACCGTCGACGGCCGGGGCAACATCGAGTCGATGAACCGCACCGCCGAGGACATGTTCGGCTATTCCTCTTCGGCGATGGTGGGCCGGAACTTCGGCAGCCTCATACGAGCCGATAGCCGGCCGCAGTACGAACCGGCCGACTTTCAGCCGGAATCGCCGCTCGCGGGCAAGGTTTTCGAATACGCCGGCCTGCGCCGGGACGGCTCGGTGTTTTCCATGGAACTGGAAGGCACGGGAATCAAGGTGGGCGGCCGGCCGCTGATCGTGCACATCGCGCGGGACGTGACCGAGCGCAAGCGTGCGGAGAAACGTCTGCAGCTGGCGGCAACCGTCTTCGAGAACACCAGCGAAGGCATCATGATCACGGACAGCGCCGGGCGCCTGCAGTCCACCAACCCGGCATTCACCGCGATAACGGGCTTCGCCGCCGACGAAGTGATCGGGCAGAACCCGAGGATCCTGCAGTCCGGGATGCAGTCGCGGGAATTCTACCAGCAGATGTGGGACTCCATCGCCGAGACCGGGCAATGGCAGGGCGAAATCATCAATCGCAGGAAGAACGGGGAAGCCTATACGCAATGGCTCAACATCAACGCGGTCAGGGATGGCAGCGGCAAGGTTACGCACTACGTCGGCGTGACCTTCGACATCAGTGAATTGAAAGCCTCCGAGCGCGTGAAGGACGAGTTCATCGCCTCGGTGAGTCACGAACTCAGAACGCCGCTCACCTCGATACACGGCTCGCTGGGCCTGTTGGACAGCGGTGTCGTGGCCGTGTCGGAGGAGAAGTCGGCGGAGTTGATCAGGATCGCCAGGGGTAACAGCCAGCGGCTCCTGCGGCTGATCGACGACATCCTCGATATCGCGAAGATCGAGTCGGAGAAGATGAAATTCCATTTGCGGTCCGTCAACGTCGCTGAACTGGTGGCCGGTGCCGTGGAGGCCAACGAGGAATACGCGAAGCAGTTCGGCGTGCAGATCGACGTGGAAACGGGCCCGGACGATGCGCGCGTGCTCGGCGACAAGGATCGCCTCATGCAGGTGCTCGCCAACCTGCTCTCGAACGCGGTCAAGAACTCCCCGGAGGGCGGCACGGCCGACGTGGCAACCGTCAGCAGAGACGGGTACTGGCGTGTCAGCGTTACCGACTACGGCCCCGGCATCCCCGAATCGTTCCGCGGCGAGATTTTCGGCAAGTTTGCCCAGGCGGACGCGACGGACCGGCGCCGGCGTGGCGGAACGGGTCTCGGTCTCAGTATCTCGAAGGCCATTATCGACAGGCTGGGCGGCCGCATCGGCTTCGACTCGGAGCCCGGCACGCGCACGTGCTTTTACTTCGAGCTGCCGAAGATGCAGTCGCACTGGACAGTCGAAGCAGGCGGTGAGCGTATTGTTGCCAGCACCGGCCTGCAGGCACCGGCGGAGTAACTGCCGTGTCGGCAGGGACCTTGCAGCGGATACTGTACGTCGAGGACGACGCGGACATTCGCAAGATCGTCAGCATGTCACTCGAGATGGTCGGCGAGTATACCGTCGCCGCTTGCGGGTCCTGCGCCGAGGCGTTGCGCGTGGTGGACGATTTTGCTCCCGACCTGTTGCTGCTCGACGTCATGATGCCGGAGGTGGACGGACCCTCGACGCTGCGGCAATTGCACAAGCGCGACAGCGCGGCGAGAACGCCGGCAGTCTTCATTACGGCCAAGGTGCAGGCCGGGGATATGGCAAGTTACCGGCGGCTCGGCGTGCTCGACGTGATCGTCAAGCCCTTCGATCCAATGACGCTGTCGGATCGTGTCGGGGAGATATGGCAACGGTACCGGAGTGGTGAGCATGACGACGCCGGATGAACTGGTTGCAACGGAACTGGCGCGATTGTCGGCGAAGTTCGTCGAACAACTGCCTGCGCAGGTGCGCGCAGTGCAGGACGGGGTGGCGGGGTGGCTCGCCGCGCCGTGCGACGCCGAGCGGTACGAGATCGTGAGCCACAGGGTGCACCAGCTCAAGGGCTCCGGCAGCACCTTCGGCTGCCCGGGCATCAGCCGGGCGGCGCGCACCCTCGAACGGCGTATCGGTGCCTGCAGGAGTGACATCGACGCAGGCCGGCTACCGGCGATCGCCGCCGTTGAATCGGCACTGCAGCAGCTGCAGAATGAAGCCACGAGAGTGCAGACGCTGTCGCGCGATCCGGAGGGGGGCGAATGAGGGTACTTCTGATCGAAGACGATGTGCCGATCCTGGAACTGTTGCGCGCCTATTTCGAGGCCAAGGGCCACGCGGTCAGCGCGGCGGCGGACGGGGTCGAGGGACTGAAGGCGTTCAATGCGGAGCTGCCCGAACTCGTGCTGCTCGACATCGGGCTGCCCGGGCTGGACGGCTGGACCGTGCTGCAGGCAATTCGCGCGTCGTCGTCCGTGCCGGTGGTGTTACTGACGGCACTGGATGACACGGAGGACGTCGTCAGGGGCCTCGCCACGGGTGCCGACGACTACCTGACCAAGCCGTTCGACATCCGCGAACTGGATGCACGCGTCCAGGCCATCCTGCGCCGGCTCGAGCGGCCGACCGCCCTGACGAACTTCGACGTGGGCCACATCCACATCGACGACCGCAGCAAGACGGTGACGGTCGGCGACGCGAGCCTGTCCCTCTCCCCCAAGGAGTACAAGCTCCTGCGGTTGCTGGCGAGCGAACCCGGGCGGGTCTTCTCCAGCGATGAGATCATCGCCCACCTGTGGCCGGACAGCGACCGCGCAGCCGCCAATGACGTGAAACAGTACATCCACCTGCTGCGCAACAAGCTGCACCAGTCGGCCGACATCGGCGAACCGATCGAGAATATCAAGGGATTCGGCTATCGGCTGAACGCCTGAGCCTGCTCCCGCACGCTCTTTTTGACCCGGTTTTGACTTTGCGCTGACCCGCCTTCTATGGGCGCGCGTTCCCCGCCATTGGACAATAGGCGCCAGACGACGTAGCCGATACACATCCTCGCGGGTACCCCGCGCGGCAACGAATGGCGAGTGCATTGGCATTGTCGAACCAACAGCTGCAAACGTCTCCCTCAAGCAATACCACATGTATTGCTAACCCGATGCGGCGGATACTTCGGTATCCGCCGCTTTTTGACGTGCGTGGCGGGATCGTGCGAACCGGGATCGCCCCGGGGGGGCGCAGCCGGCCCGAATCGTGTCGCGGGACTAGTGCCTGTGCGGGTCGGCGCAGTCGTCCTTGCGGCTGCACGCGCCGCATTTCAGGGAGCGGCGTTTCGCGTCGGGGTCCTGCTTGTCGAGCCAGACCTGGAAGACGGCCCAGGCACCGCACAGGATGACGATCGCGAGAAGGGGAAGCAGGTAACCGGTCATGGCGGCGGCGTTTCCCTCAGGACGTGCTGAACAGCCCGGCGAAGCCCATGAACGCCATGGACAGGATGCCGGCGATGATCAGGTTCATCGCGGTTCCCTGGATCAGCTTCGGTATGTTCGATAGTTCCGATTCCTCGCGCAGGCCCGCCAGCAACACGAGCGCCAGGGTAAAACCCATCCCGGCGCCGAGCGCGTAGACGATTCCTTCCAGGAAGCCGTAGCCGCGATTCGTCGCGAAAATCGCGAGGCCCAGGATCGCGCAGTTCGTCGTGATCAGCGGCAGGAAGATGCCCATGGCGCGGAACAGCGCGGGGCTGAGCTTCTTGATCAGCATCTCGATGAACTGCACGGTACTGGCGATGACGACGATGAAGCTGATCAGCCGCAGGTAGGGCGCATAGATCAGCACGTAGGTATTGAGCAGCCAGGCGCAGACCGCGGTGACGAGCATCACGAAGGTCGTCGCCAGTCCCAGGCGCGCGGAAGTCTCCAGCGAATTGGACACGCCGAGGAACGGACACAGCCCCAGGAAGTAGGTGAGCACGAAGTTATTGACCAGGAGTGCGCTTATGAAGATCCAGGGAAGGTTTTCCATCAGCCGCCACCTCTTTCCGCTTCCGCGACGTCCGCGAGGAACTCGTCCTTCTTGTACTTGAACCAGTTGAAGAACAGCAGGATCACGCCGAGCGTCAGGAAGCCACCCGGCGGCAGGATCATCACGATCCAGGGCTCGAAGTTCTCACTGAAGAGCCGGAAACCGAACAGAGCCCCGTCACCGAGGATTTCGCGGACGGCGCCGAGCGATAACAATGCCAGCAGGAAACCGCCGGCCATGCCGAGGGCGTCCATGACCGCGAGCCGGGTCGGGTAGCGCGACGCGAAGGCTTCCTGGCGCCCGAGGATCAGGCAATTCGCGACGATCAGCGGGATGAAGGCGCCGAGTTCCTTGTGTACTGTGGGGACCAGTGCGAGCAGCGTGTAGTCGGCAATGGTGACGAAGGTCGCGATGATGATGATGAAACAGGAGATGCGCACCTGCTTCGGGATCACGTTGCGGAAGGTCGAGACGAGGAAGCTCGATCCGACCAGCACGAACAGGGTCGCCCCACCCATCGCGACGGCATTGATCGCGGAATTCGTGACGGCGAGCATCGGGCACATGCCGAGCACCTGCACGAACACGGGGTTGTCGCGCCAGATGCCCTTGACCAGTTGTTCGTAGGATTGGTTTGTCTTCATTGCCCCGTTCCGTTGTCCGCCGCATCGCCGGCGAGTGGCGGCTCCGTGCCCGGCGCCGGCAGTTGGTCCGTCCACGCCGTGTGGGTTTCGTTGATGATTCGCACGACGGCCTTCGCCGAGATCGTCGCGCCGGTGATTGCGTCGACGTGATTGGGCTGCGTACTGGTGCCTTTCTTCACGGCGACGATCTCGGGTTCGACCGCAAGCGCACTGAATTCCGCGACGAATTCGGCGTCCTTGTAAATCTTGTCACCGAGCCCCGGCGTCTCGCGGCTCTCGAGTATCTCCATGCCGACGACCTGCTTTTCCCGCGGCAGGTAGCCGTAGAGGAGCGCGATCGTGTCCTGGAAGCCGGGCCCCGCGCCGGGCATCGCATAGCCCACAAAGTCGCCCTGCTCGTCGTAGCCGCCGTACACGACCGGTTCGTCCTTCTCCGGTTCGGACACCGCCAGCATCCTGCCATCGCGGTAGACCAGCGCCTGCATGCGGCTGACGCCCGGCAGCACCTTGAACACCGCTTCGCGCAGTTCGCGCGCCTTGTTGGCCGTGATGGTGGGCAGCGTCGCTTCGTAAATGCCGATGATCGCAACCCCGGAGACGAGCCCGGCGATCGCCAGGGTCAACACGAGGCGCAGCGAACTCGGCGCAGCCGGCTGCCTGGTGGCGTCGGCGGTCACTGTTTCTTCTCGACGCCGTGGCCGAACACGCGCGGCTGCGTATACCGGTCAATCAGCGGCGTCGCCGCGTTCATGAGCAGGATGGCGTACATCACGCCTTCCGGCAGTCCGCCGAAGACGCGGATCAGCATCACGAGCACGCCCGTGCCGATGCCGAAGATCCATGCGCCCCGCGGCGTAACCGGTGAGGTCACGGGGTCGGTCGCCATGTAGATCGCGCCCAGCAACAGGCCGCCGGAGAACACCGAGAACAGCGGCGTGGGGAATCGCTCGGCGTCGAACAGCCCGAGAACGGCAGAAAACACGATGACGGTGCCCAGGATGCTGACCGGGATGCGCCAGTCGAGGTCCCGGCGCAGCCACAGGTAGATGCCGCCGAGCAGCAGCAACAGGCCGCTGGTTTCGCCGAGCGAGCCGCCGATGCGGCCGAGCATCAGTTCGGTCAGCGGCGTGGCCTGTTGTTCGAATTTCATCAGGCCGAGTGGCGTTGCCGACGATATGCCGTCGACCTCGACCTGCATGAAGGGCAGCGCCAGGTTGCCGGGGTAGACGCTGAAAAAGCCGCCTTCCGGTCCCGCCGGTACCCACGTGGTCATCGCGATGGGGAACGTGGCCAGCAGGAACGCGCGGCCGACGAGTGCCGGGTTGAACAGGTTGTGGCCCAGGCCACCCCAGATCACCTTACCCAGCGCGATGCCGATGAAGCCGCCGAGAAATGCCATCCACATCGGCAGGCCGGGCGGCAGCGACAGCCCGAGCAGCAGCCCGGTGAGGATGCCGGTAGCGTCGCCCAGCGATTCGCCGCGCGATGCCCGGTCGGAAAACAGCCACTCCGCAAGGACGGCGCCCGCGATACTGGAGCCGATCAGCAGGACGGCGCTGAGGCCGAAGAACCACAGCGAGGCGCCGGTCGCCGGCAGCAGCGCGATGATGACGTCGCGCATCGCCTTCGGCGTCGTCATGCCCTGCCGCAGCAGGGGCGCATGGAACAACAGCAGGTCGGGGTCCCGGTCTTTCATTCCTCCGGTTCCTTGCGGTGTCTCAGGTCGTCCTTGGCCGTGCGGATGAGCTGCACGATCGGGATGTTGGACGGGCAGGCGAAGGTGCAGCAGCCGCATTCCACGCAATCGAAGACGTTGAAGGCCTTCATCTCGTCGAACATGCGCGCCTTCGACAGTCGCGCGAGACGGGACGGGTTGAGGAAGTAGGGGCATGCCTCGAGGCAGCGGCCGCAGCGGATGCAGGGATACTCCTTGCGGCGCGCGGTCTGTTCCTCGGTAAAGACCAGTACGCCCGAACAGCCCTTGAGCACGGGTACGTCGAGGCTCGCGATGGGTCTGCCCATCATCGGCCCGCCCATGATGATTTCCCGGGTCCCCGGCTTGAGGCCGCCGCAGAATTTCACCACGTCGCGGACGGACGTGCCGAGCGGCACGATGAGGTTCGCGGGATAGGTGACGCCCGGGCCCGCAACCGTGACGACCCGTTCGATCAACGGCATGCCGCGCTGGAAATAGTCCGCGATCGCGACGACGGTACCGACGTTGTTGACGTTGACCTCGACGTCTCGCGGCAGCCTCCCTGCCGGCACCTCGGTGCCGAAGACGCTCTTGATCATCATCTTCTCGGCGCCCTGCGGGTACTTCACCTTCAGCTTCACGATGCGCACCGGCTGGTCCGGCGGCAGGTGCCTGGAAATGGTCGCGATGGCGTCCGGCTTGTTCGCCTCGATGCCGATCACCGTCTCTTCGGC
Organism: uncultured Gammaproteobacteria bacterium; assembly: GCA_963712755.1. Lineage (GTDB taxonomy): Bacteria > Pseudomonadota > Gammaproteobacteria > Steroidobacterales > Woeseiaceae > UBA1847. Next base: position 448,671 of record CAVQIY010000010.1, read on the forward strand.
ACCCAGCTTCTGGCGCAGTATTTCCGCGCCTTCCAGCAGGGCTTCGGGGCGCTCGACCATGAGGCGGTGGTCGGTGGTCAGGTAGGGTTCGCACTCCGCGCCATTGATCAAAAGGTGCCGGATCCTCGTGCCTTTCGGCACCGAGAGCTTGACGTGAGACGGAAAGGCCGCGCCACCCATGCCGACGATGCCGGCCATCTGCACGGCTTCGATGAAGGCGTCGAGTGACAGCGAACGCCAGTCCGGCGCGGCATCGGGGTCGACTTCCTGGGTCGCGAACGGGTCGGCCTCGATGCCGATGGCGGGCGCGAAGCGGCCGTCCACGCCGCGGAAATCGCCGACCTTCTGCACCACCCCCTTGACCGGGCTGTGCAGTGCCGTGGATACGAAGCCCCCGGGCTCCGCGATCAGCTGCCCGCGCTCGACCGCTTCGCCCGCGACGACCACGGCGCGCGAGGGCACGCCGATGTGCTGGCCGAGCGGCATGACGAACTGCCTGCCGAACGGGACGCGCTGGATGGGCAGGTGCTCGGTCTGCTGCTTGTGATGCGCCGGATGAACCCCGTGCTCGAAATTGCGGCGCAGAAACCGGAGTGCCTTCATCGCCGTCAGCCCCGCTTCCGCGATGCCAGTGCGAGCAGGCGGCTGCGGATCTGCGCGGCGATCTCGGCCTGCGTCTGGTCGCGGATCTCGCGGATCTCCTTGTCGGCAGCCTGCTTCTGCGCAGCGAGCGCCGCCTGGTGCTCGGCGGCGACGGCCTCGCGGATCTCCGCTTCGACGCGTGCCGTGAAGGGCGTCACGACGCCGGCGAGTTCCTGCAGCGTACGCCAGTTCGCCACGCAGCCGGCCGTAACGAGTGCGACGGATTCGGCGACCGCATAGCGCTGCTCCTCGTCGCCGTCTCTTGCAACGACGTAGGGCGTCTTGCCCTTGCGGGCCTTGTCATCGAGCTGCAGCCATTCGTCGATCGGTGTCGGCGTCGGCGCAGCGGTGGCAAGGGGTTCGAAGTGCATGCCGAAACGCCCCTGCAGGAATGCCCAGTCGGCGGTCGTGGTGACGCGGCCCTCCGAATCGCCCGGCAGGCCCGTGTCGGGCGCCGGGTTCCCGGCCAGCGAGATCCGCGAGCCGAACACACCGTCGGCGCGCGGGTCGTAGCGGAACAGCGGCAGCGTGCGGCTGTCGACGGCGAGCCGCGCAAGTTCGAGCGTGCGCGGGGTGTCGTAGCCGTGGCGGGCGGGGCTCGGCGCGTAGATCTGCAGCAGCGCGGGGCCCTTGCTGCCGAGCGCCTCGAGCATGCTCTCGCCGAGATGCGCCGGGTCGGCGATCGACGTCTGTGCGACGTACGCCTTGCGCTGCGCCAGTGCGAGCAGGCCGAGGCCGGCGCGCGGATCGTTGCTCCACGTTTCGCGCAGCCCGAAATCGAGTTCGCTGAGTACCAGCATCTTGACCGGCAGGCCGGAGTTGAGGAGCCATATGAGCTGGCTGAGTCCTTGCCCGGCCAGCATTTCGTCGCTGCCGAGCAGTACCAGGGGCGGGCAGAGCTCGAGTTCGTCCGGGTCCAGGTCCTGCCAGTGCAGGTCCGACAGGGCCGCGCGCTTCCACTCGACGCCGTCCGGCCGGTCGATCTCGAGCCGCGCCAGCCGCAGCAGGCGGGCGAGGCTGGTCGTCTGGTGCAGGTGGCCCTCGACGAGGCCGGCGGCGATCTGCGCGGCGTCGCCCGTCATGTCGATGACGACCGGCGCCTGGAACGGGTTGTGCGGGAATGCGCCGGCCCAGGCCGCCGTGCTGCCGCCGGCCACGGCCAGCCCGTAGCGGGCACGGCCGAGACCGTGGGCACCGGCGACGAGATTGTGGTGCGCCGCGTTGACGCGTTGCGAGAGATCGATGAGGCGCAACAGGTATTCGGTATCGACGGAGTGATCGCCGGCCGTTTCGCCGACGCTTGCGGCGAGTTCGCGCAGGTCGAGCCTCGGGCTGCTCGTGGTCCGGAGCCGTTCGCTCACGGCCTCCAGGTCTTCGACGGCGAGGGTGTGCGACAGGGTTTCTTCGATCAGTTTCGCCAGCGATTCGCCGGCGTCCGCGAGCGTGGCGGCGAAGTTCTGCACCAGTGGCTGCTGGTGAAACTCGGTCGCGGCGAGCGCAAGCCTGACAGCGATCTTCTCGCCGGAGCCGGCCTCGGCCTGGTCGCCGCCCGACATCGCGAACTGGCAGTATCGGGATAGCAGCAGCGCCGACATCCTGCCGATGTCGGCATTGCCGGCGATGCGCTCTATCGTTTCGGATGCCGTGTCCGGCGCATCCGCGAACACCGACCAGAGGCTGCGCGCCGACAGCAGCATCCCGGCATCCTGTTCCACCGATTGCAGCGCCCCGTCCGCGCAGCTCTTCACACAGATGCCGCAGGACTTGCACGCGTCGGGATTGATGACGATCGACAGGAATTCGGCACCGTCTTTCTTGACGGCTTCGGCGTCATGGAAGAACGGCCGGGTGACGGCAACGGGCAGGGTGCCCAGCTCGCCTGCGATCGCCGCGACACCTTCATCGATGGCCCTCTTGCGCTCCTCGTCGAGCGGCATCTTGTCCTTGAGCCACGTGTACGCGTCCTCGAGGTGGTCACCGAAAGTCGGGGCCGTTGTCTCGGCTTTCCTGCTCGCCGAGATTATTCGTCCCGCGAGCTTCGACGCGACGGGCCGCACGGCGTCCGCGCCGCCGAGCCGGATGCCGGTGTCGATCAACGCGGCCGGCCCTGCCGCGACCACGCCGATCGCACTGTCGGGGCAGTTGGTCCAGCACTTTGCGCAACCGGTGCAGAGCGCCGGGTCGAAAACCGGCATGCGGGTTCGCTTGCCGCTCGTCGTGTTGAAGGTGGCGGAGAGCGGCGGCATGGTGCCCGTGGCGAGGAAGGGATCGGCTGTCAGCCGCTCCGCTTCGCCGTCGCGATACAGCACGCCGGCCTGGTCCCAGAACCTCGGCAGGCTCGCGAACACGTCGTCATTGCGTCCGAGATGACGCACCGCCGTGGGCGCCTCGCCGTCCCAGGCAATGCTGCCCGGCGCCGTCTCCGGCGGCTCGCCCGAACCATCGCTGACCTGCGCGAAACCCGACTCGAAGGCGCTCGTCAGCGCGTCGCGACGGCCTGCCGCCAGGCCGTCCAGCATCGCGCGGCGCGCCGACACGATCCGGCGCGGCTTGTGATCGATCACCCCGGCGCCGAGCAGTGTGGCGAACAATGCGCCGAGCAGCCACTCCGCCCGGTCGCTGCCGGCCTCGGGTGCAAGCTGCCAGGCGGTATCGTCGATGCGGACCTGGTTGCGGTCGGCATCCAGGGTGACACCGGCAACGAGGCCGTCGCCGGGATCCTGCAGGCTGTCATCGCCGACGACCAGCCAGTCCGTGCGAACCTCGCCCCAGCCGTCCCACGCAACCGCCGGCCGGCTGCGTACGCGTCCTTCCTCGAGCTTGTTGAACATCGCGGCAGCCGCTTCCAGGAGCGTCCGTCCGAGCGTGCCGTCGGTGCGCCGAATGGCAATCGTGGTCGAACCCGGCGCGACGCTGGCGGTCATGCCGGCGCTCGCACGAACAGCGCGAGCAGCGACTTCCGGGTAGGCCCGGCGCAGCGCGTCCAGCAGCACTTCGCGTTTCGGTTCCGCAGCCGATGGGTCGTCGAAAGCGATGCCGAGGAACAGCGGCATTGCGGCGGGGAGGTCCTGTCTCGTGCATAGCTCGACGAGGTCGGCCACCCGCAGCGGCTGTCCGCCGACACCGCAGATGACGGCCTGGCAGGCGCGCCGGGGTCCGCTGCGCGCGCGCTCCAGGCTCGCCCGGATCTCGCGCGTCAGCGGCGGGTCTTCCGCCAGCGGCGTGCTCACGCGCTCGAGCACGAAGGCATGCTCGCGCCCGCTCAGGGTCGCCGCGACCTCCGCGGCGGGGAAGGGACGCAGTACGTGGATCCCCACGACGCCCACCTTGACCTTGTGGTGCTTGCGGATGTAGTCGGCCGCACAGCACGCGGTCTCGACCGCGGAGCCCTGCGCGACCAGGACCGTCGTTGCATCCTTCAGGCGGTAGCGGGAAACGGTCTCGTTGCGCCGCCCGGTCTTGCTCTCGAGTGCCTGCAGCGCCGAGTCCAGCGACGTGCCGACGAAGCTGTCGAAGAACGGCCCGCGGGCGAGTGCCCCGAGCGCAAAGCTGTTCGCATCGAACAGTGCGCCGGTCAGCACCGGCTCGTCCAGGTCGTGCCAGGCCGGAACGCGGCGCCGTGTATCGCCGAACAGCAGCCGCTGCGCCTCGGTGGGCGAATCGATGCGGTCCTCGGGCGCCCCGAGCAGGGCGTTGACCTGGGCCGGGGACAGCAGGCGCACGTCCTGCGCGGCGAGGGCGGTCTGCTCGCCGTCCATGACGACCATGACCGGCACGAGTGTTTCCTCGGTGACCCGCCGTGCCACGTAGGTGAAATCGACGGCCTGTTGCACGTTGGCCGCGAACAGCACGCAGAAACCGGAATCGGCACCCAGGTGCACGGTCTCGTGCCCGGTGCCCGGCGCGGAGCCGTGTGCCGCGGCAGCGCGCGCGCCCACGTGCAGCACGAGCGGCACGTGCTTGCCGGCGGCGGAGATCAACAGGTCCTGGGCAGCCGCCACGTCGGGCCCGGACAGGAACGCGGTCGCGCGACAGCCGGCGAGGCCGATGCCCGTCGCCGCCGCGACGATGCCGCGCGGTCCTTCAGCCGTCTGCGCCGCAAGCGCCTGTCCGAACAGGTTGGTGCCGTGTGCTACCTCCCCGAGCCAGACGGCGTCGGCCGCGTCCATCGGCGCGCTGCCGCCGAGTACGGCATGCGTGGCGATCCCGGCCTCCGATAACGTGACGGCCGTGTTGCCGTCGAGCACGGTCGCCAGGCCTTCCTCGCGGATGTCGGACCCCGCCGGTGCACCGAACACCTTGCGATACCAGCGAATTGCCGTGTTGCGCAGCGTAGCCATCAGGCGGCCCCCACTTTCCTGGATTCCTGGTCCTGGAACTGTTCGCGTTCGAGCCAGACGATGGCGCGGGTGGGGCAGCGAAACACGGCATCGGGCCGCGGTTCGCCGCCGGACGAGTAGTCTATGACCGGCAGGTTGTCTTTCATCGTGATCAGTCCGGGAGCCGCGTCGGCCGCGCACCGGCCGCAGGCATCGCAGGCGACGTGGCACAGCTGCGTCGCCGCTTCGCCCGCCAGTGGAATGTTGCACTGTACGTACAGGTTCTGGCTGAGGGGCACCAGTTCGAACAGGTCGCGCGGGCACGCCGCCGTGCAGTCCGGGCACGCGGTGCATTTCCCGGTGTCGACCTGCGGCAGCCCGTTGGCGTTCATGTGGATGGCGTCGAACGTGCAGGCGCGTTCGCAGTCGGCCAGGCCGAGGCAACCCCAGGCGCAGCCCTTGCCACCGCCGGACACCAGCGCCGCGGCGCGGCAGCCCTCGAAGCCCTGGTACTCGGCGATCTGGTTGGCCTGCCCCCGTCCTCCCGCGCAGCGCAGCCGCGCGACCAGCTTCTCCTGGCTGCCGGCATCGACCTGCAGGAAGTCGGCGATCTCCTCGATCGCTTCGGCCGAGCTGACCGTGCACTGGCTCGGCTTGACTTCACCTGCCACGAGCTTTTCCGCGAACGGCAGGCAGCCGGGCTGCCCGCAGGCGCCGCAGTTGGTGCCGGGCAGCAGGGCGTTGGTTCCCTCGATCCGGGGGTCTTCGTCGACCTTGAGGAAACGTTGCGCGATGGCGAGTACCGTGCCGAAAAACAGGCCGATACCGACCATGATTGCCGGGGCTACGAGAATGCTGCTCATCAGTTGAACGGTGCCGCGCGGGCCATGAGTTCTTCGAGGTTCGGCTCGTTCGGGTTGAGCGGCTTGCCCGGGTGGATGCACTTGGCCGGGCAGATCTCCGCCGCCCTGACCAGGTCTTCGTAGGTGCCTGCCGCCGGGTCCTTCAGGTAGGCCTGCTTGTCGTCGTTGTAGGCGAACATCATCTTGTTCACGCCCATGCAGTCGTCACAGGTCGTGCACGCCGCCGTATCGAGCCAGGGCTCGTCGAAGCTGAGCGCCTCTTCCTCGGGCTCCTCGGCTGCCGCGGGCTCGGCCTCGGCTTGCGCCGCGTCGGTTTCAGCGGGCGCCGCCGGCGCCGCGGGACGCGCCGCCGGCATCGTGGCGAGCTGGCCGCCGCCGGCGACCATGCCGGACAGGTCGGCGCCCATGAGCACGTCGACCAGTTGCCCCATGGCTTCGCCCGCGGCCTCGGCGCGCACCGCCTCCAGTTCCTCGGCGTGCTCCTTCCTGAGCTGCTCGCGCTCGGCCTCGAGTTCGGCACGCTGCTCTTCGATGATGCGCTCGATCGCCGCCTCGACGTAGTAGTTCTGCACGCCGGCGAGTTCCTGCAGTCCGTGCCAGTAATTGAGTCGGTCCCGGCACGCGAACACGAGCGCACGCGACACCACCAGGCGCACCAGCACGCCCTGCTCGTCGATGCCCCAGACGAACGGGACCCGGCGGTCGACATGCGCTTCCTCCGCCTGCAGGTAGTCGGCGATCGGGACGAGCTGGTCGGATTCGAAGCCCGTCGGCACCATGCGGAAGTGCGCGTGGAGCGCCGGCATCAGCAACGCGTAGTCGGCGAAGGTGAAGGCCAGTTGCATCGTCGTTTCTGCGCCGTCAGCGCCGCGGTATTCCAGTTGCTCGACGGGCCAGTCGGCGTCCGGCTGCGGATTGCCGTCGAAGCGCACGCGCCTGGCTGCCTGGTCGCCGGCGTCGGGGTTGATCAGCACGAACGGATGCGCGCGGCTCTCGAGGGCGGCGCTGGCGACGAACCATGGTTCGAGAATCGGCTTGCTGGCCTGCGTCTGCGTGCCGCGGTTCACCAGGTGCAGACTCGTGCGATTGCAGTCGATGGCGCACAGGAACCCGGCGAGCAGGTCTTCGTGTCGCGCCGCCGAGGTCTGTGCAACCACGACCTGGCGGTGGCCGATGCCGAAGTTGGCGAGCTCGAAGCGATAGGCGTCGAAGGGGCCTTCGCCGGGCTTCACTGCAGGGTTGTCGAAGGCGCGCACCCAGGTGACGACATGGACCGGCAGCCGCGAACCGAGCAGGTGCGAGAATGTCGGCAGCCCGTCCGTCGCGAGGTAATCGGCCGACTCCAGTGCGACGGCGCGGGTAACGAGCTGCATTTCCTCCGCGGAGAATGCCTGCCAGTCGAAACTGGCGAACCAGGAATCGTGCACCGGCGGATCGTAACGGTCGGCCACCTCCAGGTCGGCGATCCGCATCGCCGCAAACAGCCGGGCGAAACGCGCGGCATCGTCGAGGAACAATTCGCTGGCCGTCGCGCAGGCTTCGTAGCTTTCCACGACATCCACGTCGGCCTGCTCGCCGAACCAGGGGTTCGCGACGCGGCCGGCGAACCGCACCAGGACCGGGTCATCGTTCCAGGCGTTGAGTTCGTTGAGTGCGCGTTCGATCCTGGAACGCCGTTCCGGCGACATCTCCTGCGAGCCGTGCGCGCGCGTCTCCAGCAATCCGGACAGCGCGCCGCTGTCGAGGTAGCGAGCCGCGGGACCCACGGCGCCGCTGACACTCCCGGGTTCGTTGCCCTGCGCCGACTTCGACTTCTCGACGAGCAGCAGCGCCTCGAGAGCCGCGGCATGCTTCGCGACCGCCTGGCGCAGCGTGTCGCGGCGTGGCGCCACGCGGTGGCGGATCGCGTGCACGAAGAGGTGCATCGGTACGTCGGGGCCGTAGGCGAGATAACGGCTGCCTTCCGCGAGCGTCGCCCGCAGGTGGGTGAGACTGGCCTCGAGGTTCTCGCGGTTGCTGTCCTTGAGGCCCAGGTGCGCCTGCAAGGCGTCGGCCGCGTCCGCGAACAGCGCCGGCGCATCGATCGGGTCAGGCCCGGTCAGCTTCCGCCGCAGGTAGCGTTCCAGCCACGGCAGGTTGTCCTTGAGTATCTTCGCCTGCTCGGCGCCCGGTGCGAAACTCTCGATCGATGCGGCCAGGTGCTCGCTCAACGGCCGTGCCAGCGCGGCCTCGGGGTCGTCACCGGGGGGTGCGAGGTACAGCGGATACTGGTAGCGGATCGCCGACGAATCCCGATACGGGTTCAGGAGCGCGGGCAGGATCGCTCCGGCGGGCGCCGACGTAGCCGCTGCTGCCACAGGCTCGCCGTAATGGAAGCGGCGCAGCAGGTTGATGACGGCGGCACCGTCTTCGATGTCGGGTTGTTTGCTTTCGGCTGCGGAGTCCATGGTCGCTCCGGGGGTCAGATGGCGAAATGGTCCAGCGCCTCGTTGAGGCCGGCGAGCCTTTGTTCCGCCGTCATCTCGAGGCCCGCGGCGGACATCAGGTCATACCGCGGTGCATCCGGGTTGTGATACAGGATCCCCAGCGGCAATGCGGTCTCGTCCTCGGCCAGTTCGCGGGCGGCGTGAATGTCGGACGGGTCGTGCTCCGCGTGATTCGGGAACTGGCGCTTGACCGCATCGTCGACCTGTACGCCTTTCTCGTGCGTCAGCAGCTTGAGCCTTGCGGGTTCGTCCTGCAGCGTCTTGCCGATGGCTTCGACGTAGACCGGGCAGCGCTGGATGATGCGCACGAAACTGGTGCCTTTGTGCGCGTGCGCCTTCTTGATCACCTCGTGCCGCAGCTGCGCGTTCCAGTCGACGATCTGTGCCACGAAGGAGATGTTGGTGATTCCGAGCGTCACCGTCAGCGGATTCAGCGGCGGCAACAGGGCACCCGCCGGATGCGTATTGGTCGGCACGTTCATGGGCGTCGTGGGCGACGTCTGTTTCTTCGTCAACCCGTAGATGCCGTTGTCGAACACCAGCACCGTCAGGTCCATGTTGTAGCGCATGGCATGGATCCAGTGCGCCGCGCCGATGGAGAAGCAGTCGCCGTCGCCGGTGGCAACCCAGACGTCGAGGTCCGGGCGCCGCGACTTGACGCCGCAGGCAACCGGCAGCGCCCGTCCGTGCAGGCCGTGGAAGCCGTAGGTCTTCATGTAGTGGGGCAGGCGGCTGGAGCAGCCGATGCCCGACACGGCGACGGTCTTCTCGGGCTTGAGCTGTGCATCGCGGCACACCCGGTGTACCGCGGCCAGGATGCCGTGGTCGCCGCAGCCCGTGCACCAGCGCGGTTCCGCGCCGCAGTAATCTTCCAGCGTGAAGTAGCGTTCTTTTACGTCGAGAGACCAGTCACCTTTCAAGCCGAACATCATTCTGCTCCTTCCATCTCGTCGAGGGTTGCGTCAATGACCCGGCCGATGGTGGCGGGTGACAGGGGGTGGCCCGGGACCTTGGACCAGCAGTCCACATCCATGAGCGTGTGGGCGCGCAGTACGTACGCGAGCTGCGCATAGCGGCGGTTCTCGGCACCGGACAGCGGCGCATCGGGTTCGTCGCTGTAGTTGAGCTCGATGGTTTTGACCCGGCGGAACCCGGAGAAGATCGCCTTGAGGCCCGGCTCCAGCGGGGACAGGAAGCGGAGGTGCAGCGACGATACCTTCTTGCCGACGGCGCGCGCCGCGTCGACGGCTTCCTCGATGGCGCCGATCGTCGAGCCCCAGCCGACGATCAGCAGGTCGCCTTCCGGGTCACCATGGACCTCGGGGGGCTTCAAGGTCACGGCCAGCGCGGCCAGCTTGCGGCTGCGCATGTCCATGCCTTCCTGGTTGGAGCGGGTGTCGTAGGCAATCTTGCTGTTACGGTTGTGCGCAAGACCCGTGAGGATGTACTCGCCGCCGCGCATGCCGGGTATCGGGCGTTCCGACAGGCCGGTCTCCTCGTCCCAGTCGTAGGGCGGCACGTTCCTGTCCCACGGCGACTGGTCGACCGGTGGGGCAAACCACTCGTCCGTCACTTCGGGCCGCTCGATCGCCTGCACGCCCGTCGCGAGGTTGGCGTCGGTGAGGATCAGTACGGGGATGCGGAACGACTCCGCGAGCTTGCGCGCCAGGATCACGAAGTGGAAACACTCCGAGATCGTGGAGGCCGCGAGCACGACCTTGGGCGAATCGCCCGGCGCACCGAACAGGCACGACAGCAGGTCACCCTGTTCCACCTTGGTCGGCAGGCCGGTCGAGGGGCCGCCGCGTTGCACGTCGATGATGACCAGGGGTATCTCGGCCATGACGGCGAGACCGATCATCTCGGTTTTGAGTGCGATGCCGGGCCCGGACGTGATCGTGCAGGCGGTCTTGCCCGCATAGGACGCGCCGATGGCGAAACCGATGGCGGCGATCTCGTCTTCGGCCTGGTGAACGAAGCCGCCGGTCAGGTGGAAGTCGTCCGCGAGGTAGTGCGATGCCGAGGTGGCCGGGGTGATCGGGTACATCGATACGAGTTCGATACCGGACGCCATGACGCCGAGGCCGGCGGCCTGGTTGCCGTTCATGACGACGGCGGACGCGAGCCGGTCCTCCGGCGCGGTCGTGATGCTGTACTGGTAGTCGATGTTGTCGCGCGCGAACGCGTAGCCCGCATCGAACAGGTCGTGGTTGATCTTGATGACCTTGTCGCTCTTCTTGCGGAAGATCTTGGCGATCTCTTCCTTGGCAAGGTCCGTGTCGCGGTCATAAATGCGGCACAGCATCCCGAGCACGAACATGTTCTTGCCCTTGCGCGGATCGGGTACGAGCTTGAGGCATTCCTGCTGGATGGGCAGTTCGTGCACGACCAGGCCGCGCTCCTTGAAATCGGCGAGCGCCTCGGCGTACTGCTCGCGTACTCTCGGTTCGGGATCGTCCGCCCACATGTTCTCGAGCAGCACGACGCTGCCCGGCCGGTAGGCGCCGTTCTGGATGCGGGAGTAGAGGACCTGCTCGTTGAAGGCCACGACCATGTCGGCTTCGTTGCCCATGTTGGTCATGTATTTCGAGCCCATGCGCACGCGGATGCCGCTGGCGCCCTCCCGCGAACGCGCCGGCGGCTGGATCTCGGCCGGGATGATCTCGACGGTCCAGACGCCGTTGCCCATCTTGCCGCTGACCAGGCCCATGATCTGGCCGCACTTCTGCGCGCCCTCACCGGAATCGCTCACGATCTCGACGATGTGCTGGTCTACGGCGACCGGGCCGGCCTGCGACTTGCCGTGACTGCTCTCCGAGCTGCGGGTCTTGCCGGCTTCCTGGTCGTTGCCGTCGTCGTCCTTGCGTGCCTTGACCTTCTCGATCTCCTCGCGGAATTCCTCGATCACGGCCCAGCGCGACTTGCGCGCAGCATCGAGGTCGCGGGTTTGCAGCGAGCGGCGCAGGTCATAGCCCAGTTCATCGCGCAGCGTGCGCGGCACGGCGACCTTCACCCACCAGGTTTTATCGCGTTTGAACAAGTACCTGGTATCGCCTTCGACCGGTGTGTTTGACATACCTTACTCCTCGCCGTAGCTCGTCTAGCGAGCTGTACCTTTGTGTGCGCGTGATGCAACTGGCTATGGACGGGTCAGTCCGAGTGAACCTCAGCGTTGCTCGATACTGTTCTCTGGCAGTGTGTTGTGCCATCCCCCTCAGAACAGTCTGTAATCCATAATATTCAACGACTTGCGAATGTGCCTGGCGGCTCATTCCCCCTTCTTGACAGGTCCCCGGATACCCCCTGTACCTTACGGAGACTGACGGATCGTGCCGAGTTCGGCTATACGCGGTATCCAAGCGTTTCTAGGTGAAAATCCATATAGACGGCGTTGCCGCCGCTGCTTAAATTCTGCTACGAGGCGGTATTGCCCTCGCGCCCGATGGGAGAAGGGGACCATGCGGAGAGAACTGATCGAGGCACTCACCTACCCGAGGCTGCTGATCCTGAAAATCATCGATGCGCAGGACTGCGCGCACGACAGTCTTTTCGACGCCACCAGCGCCCGCTGCCACCACTGTTCCCTGGGGCGCGAATGCCACTGGGCCAGCTGCCTCAACGACTTCGAGGACCTTCGCAACAGGCCCGCACACACACTCAATGCCTCGCTCCGCTACAGCGTGCGGCTGGTCGAGGCGCTGCACGACGAATTGCGCCACGACGCGACGTCGTGTACCTGTGAAGCCTGCCGCTGGATTCGCGACTCCCAGCGCCTGGTCGAGGCCTTCGAGGCCAATCTCGCGCCGAACCCGCACCGGCCCGCGCACTGAGCGCCCGGCGGAGCCTGTCGAAACCATGTCGGAACAGCCACCGCCACGACTCGTCCGCATGCTCGAAGCGCTCGGCCTCGATCCGGCGCTCGCGGCGAGCGGCGAACTGCAGACCATCATGGCCGAAGTGAAGCAGCGCTGCGGCGCCTGCCAGGCCGGCAGTGCCTGCGATCACTGGCTGGATGGCGCCGCGACGGGCGGCCGTGACTTCTGCCCGAACGCCAGGGTCCTGGATATACTGCGCAGGTTGAGCGGCGCCGACTGATACCAGGTCACCCATGCCCTACCTGCTGAGGACAATTGCCCTGGCACCCGTGATCGTGCCGCAGGGGATCTGGACCAACTTGCGCGTTCCGACGCTGCCGGAGCCGCCCGGCCCGCGGCAGGGCAAGGCGGGCAAGGGGCCGCGGCTGCGCCTGCTGATCGTGGGCGACTCGGCGGCCGCCGGTGTGGGTGTGTCGCGGCAGCAAGACGCGCTCATGGGGCAGGTCGTTGCCCGGCTTTCCACCCGCTATCGTGTCGAGTTCGAACTGCAGGCGAAGACCGGTTTCACGACGGCGAATATCCTGCGGCGTCTCGACGAAATACCGGCGCGCACCTTCGATGTCGCGCTCACCTCGCTCGGCGTCAACGACGTGCTGGCGCTGACGGGCCGGTCCACCTGGCTCGGGAGACAGCGGCAATTACGCAGCTTATTGAGGGAGAAATTCGGCGTGCGGCTCATCGTCGTCTCGGGACTGCCGCCCGTGCACAGTTTCCCGGCCCTGCCGCAGCCGCTGCGCTGGCATCTCGGCAGCCGTGCGACCGAGTTCAACGAGGCAATCGCCGCGGCCGTCACAGACGAACCCGACGTGCGGCTCATCGACCTTCGCTTCGAAGCGGATATCGGCATGATGGCGAGCGACGGTTTCCACCCCGGCGTGCCGATCTACTCGGAATGGGCGGAGCGGGCGGCGAGCTTTATCCTGTCACGCGACGCCGCATGGCCGGCGATGAAAACACCTATAGCCGGCCCTGCAGGCGCGGGGTAGCATGCAAAACGTCTACAGATCTTTGTAACGCACAGCCGAGGATAGCTCGATGGAGAAAACGACGGACCTGGTAATTGGCTCATCCCTGGGATCGGAGTTATCGAACGAGGAGGCTGGCGTGCTCGCCGAGCTGATGGGCTATCGCGACGTTGCCGATGGCGAGTTCCTGATCGAGGAGGGCGCGTCGGACGACACGCTGCACGTGCTGCTGTCGGGCAAGTTCGAGGTTGTGAAACACACCGGCGCCGGCGAGTCGGCAAGCCTGGCGATCCTGCGTCCGGGCGCGCTGGCGGGCGAGATGAGCTTCGTCGACGGTGCCGTGCACACGGTGGGCCTGCGTGCCCTGAGCGATTCGCGCGTGCTGTCGCTGCGGCGCAAGGACTTCGAGGAGATCATCGAGCAGCACCCGCAACTCGTCTACAAGGTCATGCGCGCCGTGACCCGGTCCGCGCACCGCATCGTGCACCAGATGAACCACGAGTTCATCGAGCTCAGCAACTACATCTTCAAGCAGCACGGCCGCTACTGACGCGGCCGCACTGCCGCGTCGTCAGTTCTGCGACGCCACCTGGTCGAGGGCCTCGCGCGGCACCTCCGCGTAGTGACTGAAATCCATCGTGAAGCTGCCGTCGCCGCCGGTCAGCGATTTCAGGCGCGAGTGATAACCCTGGATCTCCTTCAGCGGTGCCCGGCCCGTGACGACCATGCGGTTGTCCGGCAGGATCTCGGTCCCCGTGACCATGCCACGCATCGACGAAAGGTCGCCGGTAACACCGCCGGCGCAGTCCGTGGGAATCGTGAAGGTCACGTCGACGATGGGCTCCATCACGATCGGGCGGGCCTTGGCGACGGCGTCCAGGAACGCTTTTTTGCCGGCCTGCACGAATGCGATTTCCTTGGAATCGACCGAATGAAACTTGCCGTCGTAGACGGTGACCTTGACGTCCTGCATCGGGTAGCCGTAAACGGTGCCACTCGTCATCGCCTGCTTGACACCGTTCTCGATGGCGGGAATGTACTGTGACGGTATTGCGCCGCCCACGACCTCGCTCGTGAACTCGAATCCGCCCCCCGGCGGCAGCGGCGCGATGCGCAGGTAGACCTCGCCGAACTGGCCGGCACCGCCGGTCTGTTTCTTGTGCCGGTGATGCCCTTCAGCCGGCGCGGTGATCGTCTCGCGGTAGGCAATGGACGGCAGCGCCGTCTGCAGGTCGAGGCCGTAGCGGTCCTTGATTTCCTCCAGCACCGTGCGCAAATGCATCTCGCCCATGCCGCGCAGGACGATTTCGTTGAGTGCCGCGTTGTGTTCGAGCACGAGCGACGGGTCCTCGGCGACCACGGCGTGCAGTGCATCCGACGTGCGCTGCACGTCGGCGTCGTTCGCAGGCTTGACCGCCAGGCCGTACATCGGGTTCGGCAAGTCGATGGACTTGAGATGGAAATGGTCCTCGTCGTGGGAATCGTGCAGCACGGCGTCGAAGTGGACCTCGTCGACACGCGGAATTGCGCAGATGTCGCCGGGAACCCCGATGTCGGCCTTGCTGTGTGTCTCGCCATTGATTTTCAACAGCTGGTTGACCTTGATCGGCTTGCGCGCGTCACCCACGTACAGCTGGTTGCCCGGCCTGATCGTGCCCTGGTGAATGCGGAACGTCCCGAGCCGGCCCTTGAACGGATCGATGTTGATCATGAAGACATGACCGATCGCGTGCGCGTCGGGGTCCGGTTCGATGACGACTTCCACGGCATCCTCGCCTTCGCCTTTCAGGAAGCGCGGCGGATTGGCCTCCATCGGGTTCGGCATCAGCCGCTCGAAGATATTCAGGAGCTGCCGCACGCCATTGCCGGTTCGCGCCGACGTAAAGCAGACCGGCACGAGATGCCCCGATCGCAGCGCCTTTTCGAAGGGGTCGTGCAGCTGTTCGGGCTCGAGTTCCTCACCCTGCTCGAGGTAGAGCTCCATCAGTTCGTCGTCCACCTCGACGACCTGGTCCACGATCTGCGTGTGCGCGGTGGCAACGTCGCTGAACGCGGTCGCGGCGCCTTCCGGCTGGAAGAAGCAGTCCACCACGCCCTGGCCGTCGGCCGAGGGCAGGTTGAGGGGCAGGCATTCGGGACCGAACACACTGCGGATATCGGCGAGCAGTCTTTCGAGATCCACGCCTTCGGCGTCGATCTTGTTGATGATGATCATGCGGCACAGGCGCTGCTTTTTCGCGGCTTTCATAATGCGCTGGGCGATCATCTCGACACCGCTGTCGGCGCTGATGACCACGGCAGCGGTGTCGACGGCCGGCAGTACCGAAACGGCGCGGCCGTAGAAATCGCGGTATCCCGGTGTGTCGATGAGATTCACGTGAATCCCGCCGTGATCCAGGTGGCACACCGATACGTACTGTGAGTGGCCCAGTTCGCGTTCGCGCGGCGTGTAGTCCGACACCGTGTTGCCTTTCTCGACCAGGCCCTGCTCGGGGATCTTGCCGCCCGCATGCAGCAGGGCTTCGGTCAGTTGTGTCTTGCCCGCATTACTGGGTCCCACCAGGCACACGTTGCGGATATCAGTGGATTTATAGGCCATCTGCCGGATCCTCTCTTGTTCTGTTTTTCGTCATCTTAGCGCAATGCTCGCGAAATTTGCCGCGCCATTGCCAGTCCGCAGTATTCCCTACGGCGGCAGCAACAGGAAGCAGGTACGATAACGCCTTGTTTCCACTCGCCCCGGCCGGCACGCGTGACGATACGATGCCGGGCGAGGGACGCAAATGACGGATTTCACCTACCAGCCGCGACGCGAAAGGAGGAGGCAGTAGCAATGGCCAGCGTGATAATGGTCTATTCGACGACGGACGGGCACACCCTGACGATCTGCAAACGGCTCAGGGGGGTGATCGAGCAGCAGGGCCACGAGGTAACGATCGCGGAACTGACGCCGGGCGCCGACATCGATCTCGGCCGTTACGATCGCATCGTTATCGGCGCCAGCATTCGCTACGGCAAGCACAAGCCGGAAGTAGCCGATTTCATCGAAAAAAACGTCGCGCAGCTGCGTGCAAAGCCCAGCGCCTTTTTCTCGGTCAACGCGGTCGCGCGCAAGCCGGAAAAACGCGACGCGGACACCAATCCCTACGTCCGGAAGTTCCTCAAGTCGATAAGCTGGAAACCGCAGGCGGTCGGCGTTTTCGGCGGCAAAATCGATTACCCGAAGTACGGTTTCGTCGACAAGACCATGATCCGCTTCATCATGTGGATGATGAAGGGGCCGACGGACCCGACGTCGGTCACGGAATTCACCGACTGGGATGCGGTCGATGCGTTCGGCCGCCGGGTAGCGGCGGACGGCCCGGCATAGGTATCAGCCACCATGCTCCCGGTGGCGCGCAAGTAGGATACTCGGGGGACCCAGGCTGAACAGGGGGTTCGATGAGCCGGAAGCTCCTGATCATGGGAGCCGCGGGACGCGACTTCCACGTCTTCAACAGCTGTTACCGGGACAGGCCCGCATTCGAGGTCCTCGCATTCACGGCCGCCCAGATACCCCATATCGAGGATCGGCGCTACCCGGCAGCACTTGCGGGAAGCCGTTATCCCGACGGGATCCCGATCTACCCCGAGACGGAACTCGATGCGTTGCTCGCGGCGGGCAACGTCGATGAGGTGATATTCGCCTATTCCGACGTGAGCCTCGCGTACGTCGACGAGCGCCGCGAGCAGGTCGAGTCCCGCGGTGTGGCGTTTTCGACGTTCGACGTCGATGCGACGATGCTGGTGTCGTCGAAGCCCGTGATCGCCGTGACCGCGGTCAGGACGGGATGCGGCAAGAGCCAGACGTCGCGGCGCATAACGCAGATACTCGGTGATCTCGGCAAGAAGACGGTGGTGGTCCGCCACCCGATGCCCTACGGCGACCTCGCGAGCCAGGCAGTGCAGCGGTTTGCCGACTACGCCGACCTCGACCGCCACGATTGCACGATCGAGGAGCGCGAAGAATACGAGCCGCACCTCGCGAACGGCGTCATCGTCTACGCGGGCATCGACTACGCGGCGATTCTCGAGCAGGCGCAACAGGAGGCGGACGTCATCGTCTGGGACGGCGGCAACAACGACACGCCGTTCTACCGGCCGGACCTGTGGATCACGATCGCCGATCCGCATCGCGCGGGCCATGAGCTCGACTATTTTCCCGGCATGCAGAATTTCGCCCGCGCCGACCTGATCATCATCAACAAGGTCGGTTCCGCCGATCCGGACGACATAGCGACGGTCGAAGCCAACGCCAGGCGCGTCAATCCCGATGCGCGCGTGATCCGCCGCGATTCCGCGCTCGACGTGCCTGATCCCGGGCTCATTCGCGGCAAGCGCGTGCTGGTCATCGAGGACGGCCCCACCACGACCCACGGCGGCATGGCCTTCGGTGCCGGCGTACTGGCGGCCCGCGAGCACGGTGCCGCGGAGATCGTGGACCCGCGCCCATGGGCGGTCGGCGAGATTGCCGAGACCTTTCGCCGCTACCCGGACACCGGCGCGCTGTTGCCGGCGATGGGCTATGGCGACGCGCAGGTCCGGGATCTCGAGGCCACGGTGGACGCCGTCGATTGCGACCTCGTGCTGGTTGCGACGCCGATCGACCTGACGCGGCTGATCGACATCAGGAAACCGAACATGCGAATCGGCTACTTCATGCCGCCCGGTGACGGCACGATCACCGCGGCGGTGAGGCGCGCGCTGGACAGATGACGACCGCAGACGTCTCCGCGCTGATCTGGGCCTCGCGCTACCGGGGTACCGGCAGCGACGGGGTGCGGGAGGCGAGCATCGAGGCTACGTGGCGCCGCGTCGCCCGCGCCATCGCGTCGGTCGAGCACGATGCGCACGGCTGGGAGCAGCACTTCGAGTCGGCGTTGCAGGGCTTTCGATTCCTGCCGGGCGGCCGCATCGTCGCGGGCGCCGGGCTCGGCAAGGACGTCACGCTGTTCAATTGTTTCGTCGCGGGCCGGATCGTCGACTCCCTCGAGGGCATCCTGGAGTCCCTCGCGGAAACGGCGTTGACGATGCAGCACGGCGGCGGCATCGGGCTGGACTTTTCGCCGCTGCGGCCGCGCGGCTCGCCCGCCGTCCGCACCGGCGCCACCGCGTCGGGACCGGTATCGTTCATGCAGGTGTGGGACTCGATGTGCGAGACGCTGCTCGCGACCGGGCGTCGCCGCGGCGCGATGATGGGCACGCTGCGCTGCGACCATCCCGACATCGAGGCGTTCGTCGACGCGAAGCGCGCAGCCGGCGTCCTGCACAACTTCAACCTGTCGGTCCTCGTCACCGACGCGTTCCTCGATGCCGTGGACGAAGACCGCGACTGGCTGCTCGCCTGGCCGCCGGGCGCTGCGGCGGTCACCCGCAGGACGGTGCCGGCGAGGAGGCTGTGGCAGCGTATCGTGGCGTCGGCCCTGGAGACCGCGGAGCCCGGCCTGCTGTTCGTCGACACCATCAATCGCGACAACAATCTCCGCTACTGCGAGACGATCAGCGCCACCAATCCCTGCGGTGAGGTGCCGTTGCCGCCCTACGGCGCCTGCGACCTGGGCTCGATCAACGTCGCGACGGCGGTCGTGGCGCCGTTCTCCGCGGCTGCGGCCATCGATCACGCAGAACTCGAGCGGCTGTCCGGCATCGCCGTCCGCTTCCTCGACAACGTCATCGACGTGTCGCGGTTTCCGCTGCAGAAACAGGCGCTACAGGCGCGCCGTACGCGGCGCATCGGCCTCGGCATCACCGGGCTGGGCGACGCGCTGGCGATGCTCGGGCTGCGCTACGACAGCGAGGACGCGCGCATCGCGGCCACCGCGGTGATGCGCACGATCCGCGATTCGGCGTACCGCGCTTCCATCGAGCTGGCGGCGGAGAAAGGACCGTTCCCCGCCTATGACGCCGACAGGTACTGCGATGCGCCGTTCATACGGCGCCTGCCAGCGCAGATTCGCAAGCGGCTCGAGCGGCACGGGATTCGCAACAGCCATGTGCTGTCCATTGCCCCGGCCGGCACGATCAGCCTGCTGGCCGGCAACGTATCCAGCGGTGTGGAGCCGATCTACGCGCTCGAAGCCGAGCGCACCATTCGCGGCACCGGGCAGGCCCTGCAGGATATCGTGGTGGACGACTTCGCCTTCCGGCGATGGCGCGCCGAACGCGGGGCCGGATGCGCGCCACCGGAGAGTCTCGTCACGGCAGATGCCATAAGCGGCGACGCGCATCTCGCGATGCAGGCGAGGCTGCAGCCGTTCGTCGACAATGCGATCTCGAAGACCATTACGCTCGCGCGCGGGGCGACGGCGGACACGGTAGACGGCATTTTCCGCAGGGCGCATCATGCGGGCATCAAAGGTTGCACCGTGTTTCGCCCCGGGTCGATGCGAGGACAGGTGATACGTACGCGCGACGAATCGCATTGTTGTGGCGTCGAGCGCGAGTGTGATTGAGGTGATGAAGCTAGGTAAAAATCCCGATACCGGAGCATGGCCCATGTACCCATCTCCGTGTTACCAGGGACCTCGTTAGCAGGGAACGTTGAAGGAGATAAGCATGCAACTACCCCTACAGCTGCAATTCCGAAACATGGATCCTTCTCCCGCCATTGAAGCCGTCGTCCAGAAGTACGTGGACAAGCTCAAGTTCTTCAATGGCGACATCATCAGCTGTCGGGTGGCCATCGAGGCACCACACAAGCACCAGTACAAGGGCAAGCTCTATCACGTCGTCGTCGACGTGCGCCTGCCGGGCAAGGAGATCGTCGTGAGCCGCGCTCCCGACGATCAGCCGGCCCATGAGGACGTCTACGTCGCCATTCGCGATGCGTTCGACGCAGCGCGCCGCCAGATCCAGGATTACGCGAAGATCCGGCGCGGCCAGGTCAAGACGCACGAGCCGCCGCAGGAGGAGGTTTGATACAGGACGGCTAGCCCTTGATGCAGACGACGGGTGCGAGCCGCGCCACCTTGCGAGCGAGCCCGGCCCGGTCGGCGTTGTCGACGACGCGGTCGACGTCCTTGTAGGCGAGCGGGGCCTCCTCCGCGACACCGCGCAGCGACGGGCTGCGCACGACGATTCCGCGGCGGGCGAGTTCCTCCACCACCTGCCGGCCGGCGTATTCCTTGCGCGCCTGGCGGCGGCTCATCGCACGGCCGGCGCCATGGCAGGCGGAACTCAGCGCGCGCTGCTCGCTCTCGCCGGTACCGGCAAGCACGTACGATGCCGTACCCATCGAGCCGCCGATCAGGACCGGTTGGCCGGCACGCCGCAAAGTCGCGTCCAGGTCGGCATTGCCCGGCCCGAATGCGCGCGTCGCTCCCTTGCGATGAACATGGAGTTCCCTGGCGATGCCGTCCACGACGTGAATCTCCACCTTGCAGATGTTGTGCGACACGTCGTAGAGCATCGAGAGTTCCGCTTGCGGAAAATACTCGCGGAACACCGCGCGCGTGAGGTGCGTGATGATCTGGCGATTGGCGAGCGCACAATTCATGCCCGCGCGCATGGCGCCCAGGTAGCGCTGCCCGAGTTCCGAGCGAATCGGCGCGCAGGCGAGTTCGCGGTCGGGCAGCGCGATGCCGAAATCGCCGGCGGCGAGCAGCATCTCGCGCAGGTAGTCGGTGCCGATCTGGTGTCCGAGTCCGCGCGACCCGCAGTGGATGCTGACGACCACGTCGTCGATCGCCAGCCCGAAGGCGGCCGCGATCTGCGCGTCGAAGATCTCCGCCACGCGCTGCACCTCGAGGTAATGATTGCCGGAACCGAGCGTCCCCATCTCGCGGCGCTGCCGCTTTTTCGCGCGCTCCGAGACGGCGTCCGGGTCCGCGCCGGCGATGCAGCCGCGCTCCTCCGTGCGCTGCAGATCGGCGGTGCTGCCGTAGCCCTGTTCGACGGCCCAGCGCGCGCCGCCCTCGAGCATGGCGTGCATGCTCGCATGATCGAGGCTGATGGTCCCTTCGCTGCCGACGCCCACGGGTACGCTCGCGTACAGCGCATCCGCCAGTTCGGATCGGGCGTCCGCGATGTCGGCCGCGCGCAGGCCGGTATGCAGCAGCCGCACGCCGCAGGAGATGTCGAATCCCACGCCGCCCGCCGACACCACGCCGCCGGCATCGGCGTCGAAGGCGGCCACGCCGCCGATGGGGAAGCCGTAGCCCCAGTGGGCATCGGGCATCGCGTACACGGGCCCGACCAGGCCCGGCAGCATCGTGACGTTGCGCAGCTGCTCGTAGACCTTGTCGTCCATCTGCAGGATCTGCTCGCGGTCCCCGTAGAGGATCGCGGGCGTGCGCATCGGCGCCTTCGCCGGTATGCGCCAGCTGATTTCGCTAACTCGTTCGAGTCGGTCGAGGTTCATGGTTCATACGTCCACGATGCACTGTCCGTGCCACCTGCCCGCGCTATCCCGGTTCACGGACAGCGCCGTGTAGGTCGCGCCCTTGACCTCCACCACCGGCTCGTGGCGCACACGGTCCACGCGTTCACCCCTGGCGACGGCGTCCAGTACCCGGCCGTGGCAGGTCACCTGCCAGTCGCCGAATAGCAGGCCGCGCGTGGCCATTTCGTAGACCAGGGCATTCAGCCAGTCGATGAGCAGCAGCGCGTCGTCGGGCGCCTCGCAGTGGATCGCCACCGATTCCTCCGCGCGTACCCCGCCCGGGTCGGTGATCAGGGCCGTCAGCGCTTCCGCCATCGCCTCGAACAGGCCCTCTCGCGATGCGGCCGACGCGCGCAGCCCGATGTCCGCGTCGTGTTCGAAATGTTCCCAGCTGCGGCCCTGCATGACGTTACCGGGTGCCGCGCCCGGGCGCCTCGATCCGCAGTTTCAGCGATATGAGTTCCAGCAGGTCCTTCAGGGCAATGATGCCCACCAGCCGGTCGTCCTCCACGACCATGAAGCGCGATCGCCCGGCGGGCTGCAGGATGTTCCTGAGCAACGCCATCGTGTCGAGGCCGGCATCGACGGTGTTGGATTCCGAGCGCTTTTCCAGCACGTCGGCGACGGTCGTCGAGGACCAGGCGTCGCGGTCGATGCCCTCGAGGCTGTCGACGCTCACACAGCCGAGCAGCTGCGCGCCGTCCACGACCGGGTACATCTTGTAATGGTAGCGGTAGACGTAGTCTTCCACCCACGCCGCGATACTCAACGTCGGTGCCACGGTGACCGGGTCGCTGCGCATGAAACGGCGCACCGGCTGCCCCTCGACCATGTCCTTCAGGACGAGCTGCTGGTAGGCACTGCCGGCGGCGCCGCGGACGAAGATGCCGATGAGGAACCACCACATGCCGCCGATCAGGTTGCCGCCCACGAAGCCGATGACCCCGAGGATCATGAGCGCCGTGCCGAATCCCCGGCCGATGCGGCTGGAAATGAACGTCGCCTCGTGCAGGCTGCGCCGCCAGTGCCACAGCGCTGCCCGGAGCACCCGGCCGCCGTCGAGCGGGAACGCCGGCGCCAGGTTGAAGACGGCGACCGTGAAGTTGATGACCGCGAGCGTGGCCAGGACGCCGCTGACCGGTTCCGGCACCGCGCTCTCCCGTGCAGCCGCTGCGGCCAGCCAGAGCAGGGCGGCGAGGACGAAACTCGAGATCGGGCCGGCGATGGCCATCAGGAATTCGGATTTGGGGTCGGGCGGCTCGTCCTCCATCTCGGCGACGCCACCGAAGATGAACAGCGTGATGCCGCGTATCGGCATGCCGTAGTAACGCGCCACCACCGAATGGGAGAACTCGTGGAACACGATGGAGAAGAAGACGCCGATCGCCGTGGCGATGCCCATCCATGCGTACGCGTGGGTGGAGAGTTCCGGGTACCGTGCGGGGTACCAACCCGCGCCGAGCGACCAGCTGATGAGCAGCGCGAGCAGCAGCCAGCTCAGGTCCAGCTTGACCTCGAAGCCGAATAGCGTGAAGAGGTGGAAGCCCCGCAATGGAATGCCGCGCTTCACGTCGTTAGCCATGCGCGCGGCCGTCGTTGCCGGATTCCGGGGTGTCGAGCAGCGCCCAGGCAGCCTGCAGCAGTTCGCGCACCTCGTCGTCCGATGTCTGCCTGAAATCGGCGTAGAACTGGCCCACCGCGTAGAAGGATGGCGGCGCTTCGAGGCAGATGACGCGATCGACGATAGCGGCCACCCTGGCCACGGCCGACGACGATCCGACGGGTACCGCGACGATCAGCGACGCGGGGGACTTCGTTTTCACGGCCTCGGCGGCGGCGCGCATCGTTGCCCCGGTCGCCAGGCCGTCGTCCACCAGCACGACGTCCATGCCTTCGAGTTCCGGGTAGGGGCGATCCAGCCGGTAGGCCTGTTCGCGCCGTTGCAGTTCCTTCATCTCGCGGCCGGCGATGTGCTCGATCATGTCGTCGTCCAGGCCGAAGACCGACCGGACCACGTCGTCGTTGATCACGCGTACGCCACCCGACGCTATCGCGCCGAAAGCGAGTTCGGGCTGTGACGGCACGCCGAGCTTGCGCACCACGATCGTATCCAGCGGTGCGCGCAGCGCGACGGCGATTTCGTAGGCCAGCGGCACGCCGCCGCGCGGCAGCCCGAGGATTATCGGCCGGGGAAGGTCACACCGCTGCAGCTCCGGGACCAGCGCCCGGCCGGCAGTGCGCCTGTCTTCGTAGACCCTGTACATGTCGCGTCACACTGCGGGTGCGAGCAACCAGTATGGTCTCCCGGACCGGGACGGGCACTACGCAGTTTCCCCTACCACGGCGCTGTTGCCGTGAAACGTCGCGGTGTGACCTTCGGACCACCTGTGTTGACAGGCCAGCGCGTGGCAGAGGAAATTTTCTGCTACTCTCGACGTCAAAACGACAATAAGCAACGAGCGGAGGAAGCCATGGATACTGCATGGATACAGGTCTTCGTGCTGACACTGAGCGAGTGCGTCGCGCCGGCCGGCAAGACGGTTTGCCAGGAGCAGTCCTTCGAACTGCAATTTCTCACCCGGGCCGATTGCGAGTATGCATTGCAGCAACTCGTATCCCTCAAGCAGGAGTCCGAGTCGGTAATCATCGACCCGGCCAGGGCCAGCTGCGCGCCGACGGCGCGTCAACAGCGGGTGTTTGCCAGTCTCGACGCGATCGAGGACGCGAACCGCGACACGGCGAACTGGAAAGCGCCGGTCGACGAGAATACGGCGCCCGGTATTGCCGTCGTTTCCCACCGGGAACGGCTGGCAAGCCTGCCGGATTGCGACGCGGACGGCGCCGAGGCGCCCTGCAAGGTCGGCGAGATCATCATCGAAGCCGGCGACGTCGAACCGGTCGAGGTCTGGCGGCGGGACTGAGCCGGGAACGAAAAAGGCCCACGCGAGTGGGCCTTTCGCTCCGGGATGCCGCGGCACTCAGCCGCCGCTGCCCATCACCGCGGGACGCAACGACTCGAGGATTGCCGCGACCTCCGTCTTTTCCGCATCGCCGATGCCGTTCATGTCGAGCGCGAGCAGGACGTCCGCAACCGCGGTGTCGAAATCCGCGTCGCTCAACCCCATGGCCGCATGGGTGGTGGTCATGTCCCGTCCCTCGTATTTGGCCGGGCCTCCCGTGCCCGCAGCGAAAAACGCCGTGACGTGCCCGGCCAATACCGCCGTGTCGGTATCCGCGAAATAGTGCGAGATGGCGGGGTTCTTCCGGTGGTTGGCGATGGTGTCGCTGACGATCTGCCGGATCCCCTCCCAGCTGCCGAGTCGTTCATAAAGCGATGCGCCGGTCGCGGCGGCCTCGTCCGCGAGCGCCGGCTGTTGGTGCGGCGCCAGCACCGCGGCGACCGCCAGCATGGCGACGGCGAGCGTAGTGGACTTGATAACAGGCATTGTCTCCCTCCCCGGGGTTTTCAGTCATCAGCGTACAGGCTACGTGTGACCCGTGCAGGGTTTCATGAGAATTCGATGAGAAATGCGGCTCAGCTGCGCAGGCGGTAGCCGATGCCGCGGACCGTCTCCAGGAT
Organism: uncultured Gammaproteobacteria bacterium; assembly: GCA_963712755.1. GTDB lineage: Bacteria > Pseudomonadota > Gammaproteobacteria > Steroidobacterales > Woeseiaceae > UBA1847. The sequence continues at coordinate 473,820 of CAVQIY010000010.1, forward strand.
GTCCGCGTGGTCTCCGCACTTGCGGCGCAGGCCGCGCACGACCGCATCGACGACGTTGCTGCCGCCGTCGTGCCCGTGTCCCCACACCTGCCGCAGCAGCTCGTCGCGCGAGACCGCCTCGCCATTGCGGCTTTCGAGCAGCGCCATCACGCCGAATTCCAGCGGGGTGAGCCCGATTCGCTCCCCGTGGAGCAGGAGTTCGCGTCCGGCGGCATCGAGCAGGCCCGTGCTTTCGACACCGAGTTCGGCTGCCACGAGATTGCATATCCAGCCATCCACGGAGCCGGGCCCGAAGTCGAGCAGGGCCGTATGGTAGGTCGATTCGCCCAGGCCGGCCGCAAGATCCTCGATGACCTCGAAGCCGAGCTGCGCGGCCACGGGCGCGTACGGCCTCAGGTCGCACAGCGCCAGGTATACACGCCGAAGCTGCGGCCGGAGTTCGAGGTAGGTCCGCTTGATGTCGACCCACGCGGCGGCCTGGACCGGGCAGGGCGCTTCGCCGTCGTGGTCGCTCAGCCAGCGTCGCAGGAAGAGCGATGGCACGACCGCCGACTTGCCGCGGGCATACAGGTGCGCCTGCCAGTTACGTGCAATCGGGTCGAAGCGCATCCACCGGTTGTCCAGGTCCTCGGGTCTTGCCATGCAGTAGAAGCCCGCCATCGAGCCGGTGCCGTCGCGGACGACGTGGAACGACGCCGGCAGGTGCTGCCACCAGAGGCCGAGCGCGTGCAGCGATTCGGCGGGCTCGTGCCGCGCGGCGATGGCCATGACCGGCTCCCGGTCGGCCGGTGTTGCAGGCTCCACGGAGAATCGTGCCGACTCGCTCGGGAAGAAGGCCTCGCGGATCACGGGATTCTCGATCAGATAGATGGCGTCTGCGGTGAAGCGCCACAGGTCGGCGCGCGATGCGTGCAGCAGTTGCTCGCGGAGTACGCGCCATGCGGCGCGCTGATAGTCCCGGTAACGTTCCGGGTCCGCCGCCTGCAGCCGGGCCGCGACGATGTCACGCACGATATCGAGGAGCGCGAGCCCGTCGCGCCGGCTTTCGATGAAATCCAGCCGGCTCAGTTGCTCGTAAAGCTCGCCGGCGTGCGACTGCGGGCAAAGCGCTGCCAGCATCGGCCTGGTGATGCGGCGCACGACGGATACCGCGTCGATACTGTCCCTCACGTCCGGCCGATCGATGGCGTCGAGCCGTGCCTGTACGTCGCGCTCGGGAACGCTGTCTGCAAAGGGACTCAACGGCACTTCGAGCAGGTACTGGCGCCACCTGCGCGTGCTGATCCAGCCGGCGCCCGGCGGTTCGCTGCTGACGAGGACGACGCGTGTCCCGGCGTCCAGCGCCGGGATGAATTCGCGCCGCAGCCACGAGTCGACGAGCCGGAACACCTCGTAATTGTCGAACGCGAGCACGACCCGCCCGCCGCGGGCGGCGATCCGCGCGGCTGCGGATTCGATGCCGGAGACGGGCTCCCCGAGCAGTTCCCCGAGCGCGCGGAAGAGTCCCGCGGTGGTCGGCTCGACGGTGCGGCAATCGATGCGGATCGCGGCCGCACCCGCGGCTTTCACCCGTCCGCAGAAGGCCTCCAGGAGCGAGGACTTGCCGTGGCCGCCCGGCCCGTGAATCCAGGCCACGAGCGGACCGGATTCCGCGAGGCAGGTCTCCAGCCTGGCCAGCTCGGACTGACGGTAAGCGTCGCCGCCGTCATCGCTCGCCGACAGCAGGTCACCGATGGTCTGTTTCCCGGCTTCAGCCACGCCGAAAGTCTTTCATCGCGATCTTGGTCTCGTGACCCGCGAACGTGTTGCCCACGGTATCCTCGCCTTTCATGTAGGCGCGCTGCCAGCCTTGCTTCGCTGCGTCCGAGCCGCTCACCTTGAGTTCCTCGTTGAAGCGCAGCCGTTCGTCGCGCCAGCTGACGTACTGCTGGTAGAGCTTCGGATTCTCGTTGAGATTGCGCACCGTGGCATCGAACTTGCGCGCATAGTGGCGCGGGTAAGGAAGAATGGTGCAGAACGGCTCGCCTTCCTCGAAGGTCACCTTGTGGCGTTTGCGCGTAAATTGCCAGTTCATGGTGAACGAGTAGGGGGCCCAGTCGGTCTCGATCAGGCCCTCGAGCGGTGCGATGCCGTCCTTCGGCCGGTTCGCCGGTCCCTTCACCCAGAGATTGTGCGAGCGGGTCGTGCGGAACAGGTAACCCGGCGTGAACGTCAGCACGCCGTGCCCGAAGTGAGAGCCGATCAGCGGCGAGGCCTCGCCGTGAAAGCGGATCCTGATCGCGTCCAGGCCGTCCCTGCCGTTCCAGCTCGCGGTAAACGAGACCGGGCAGAGGAGTTCCCATCCCACCTGGTTGGCAATGGCGAGGGGCAGGCAGCGATAGGCGAATCGCTCGGGCAGGTCCTCGATCCAGTTGCGCGCGCGTTGCGCCGCGCGCAGGGCGACGGGCTGCTCGATAGCCTCGTATGCCGTAATCTGCAGTTTGTCTTTCAAGCCGTTTCTCCCAGGCTGTATTGAATACCACGATTCGCCGCGCAGCGTCTCCGACGACCGCAGCGTCTGCATTTAGCGACAGCAGGAGTGTGACGGCGATCGCGCTTTGACCGGTTCAAAACGATACCATCGGTTGGCGATCTCAGGAGTAACGGCTTTGACGGGATACGGGCGAGTAAAGGCGAGGATTTGCGCAACGGTGCGCCTGGCGGCAGCCGTTATCGCTGCCGTGAGCGCGCTGGCGGGCTGCGACGTCGAGACCTTCGACGACGCGGTCAGCCGTATTCCCGATAGCGCGTCGCCGCCGCCGCCCGGGCCGCCGCCGCCCGGGCCGCCGCCACCACCACCACCGGCCGCCGGGTTCGGCGCGAATTTCTCCGAGATCCAGGCCAGCGTCTTCACCCCCGACTGCGCGACCTCGGGCTGCCATGCGGGCGGCAGCCCGGCCGCGGGCCTGAACCTCGATGAGGCCAGCAGCTACGCGATGCTCGTCGGCATCCCGAGCAGCCAGGTTGCCGCGTTGCAGCGGGTCGAGGCGGGCGACCCCGACAACAGCTACCTGGTGCAGAAGCTCGAAGGCAGCGCCTCCGCGGGCCAGCGGATGCCGCCCGGGGCGGCGCTGCCGCAGTCGGAGATCGACGTGATCCGGCAGTGGATCAGCGACGGTGCAATCGACGACCGCGTCGTCGTTCTCGACCCGGTCACCGTGACCTCGCTGTCACCGGTGCCGAACGCAGCCCTCGACGCGCCGCCCGCGAACATCGTTGCCGGCTTCAGCCGGGAACTGAACCAGGTATCCGTCGACGCGACGACATTCCTGCTGACCGCGAGCGGCGGGGACGGGACGTTTGCCGACGGCAACGAGGTGCCCATAACCGCGTCCGCGGTCAGCGTGCCCGCGGCGAACCCGCAAAGCGCCGTGTTCGACCTGACGGGAGTCGCGCTCGCGGACGACAGCTACCGGATCCAGCTGCTGGGCGGCGCAACGAACGCGATCCTCGATCTCGACGGCAACGCGCTCGACGGCGAGTTCTTCGGCAACCTGCCGTCCGGCAACGGCGTTGCCGGCGGTGACTTCACGGTGCTGTTCACGATCACTACGCCGGTGACGATAGGGCCCACGTTGCCGCAGATCCAGGCCGTCGTCTTCACGCCGAAGTGCGCAAGCTGTCACAACGGTGTCGGTGCCGTGCTGCCGGGCGTGCTGAACCTGAGCAACGAGGCGGCGAGCGCTGCCTCTCTCGTCAATGTCGCCAGTATCCAGGACCCGGCTGTCGACCGTGTCGAGCCGGGCCAGCCGGACAACAGTTATCTCGTGCACAAGATCGATGGCACGGCGGCCTCGCAGATGCCGCCGTCGGGACCGCTGCCGCAGGCAGAGATCGATGCCATCCGGCAATGGATTCTCGACGGCGCCACGCCCTGAACGACCGTTTCAGTCGTCGAGGTGAATGTTCACGCGCCGGTTTTGCCGGCCCTTCTTCTCGACCTTGCCGATGCGCACCTTGCCGACCTCGCCGGTCGATTTCAGGTGCGTCCCGCCGCAGGGTTGCAGGTCCACGCCGTCGATCTCGAGTAGCCGGACCTCGCCTTTGCCGCGGGGCGGCTGCACCGACATCGTGCGCACCAGTTCCGGGTTGGCATCCAGCTCGGCGTCGCTGATCCAGCGGCAGCTGATCGGGTGATTCCCGGCGACGAGCGCCTGCAGCGCCGCGGTCACAGCCTCCTTGTCGACCGCGTCTTCCATGTCGAAGTCGAGGCGGCTCTTGTCCGCCGAGATATTGCCCCCGGTGACGCCGTACCTGAGCACCGCACCCAGCAGGTGCATCGCCGTATGCATGCGCATGTGGCGATAGCGACGGTCCCAGTCGAGCGCCACGTGCACGGTCTCGCCGAGCGGCGGCAGCGGGCTGCCGTCTTCCAGGCAATGCAGGATCTGTCCCGAGTCGCCGTAGCGGGTGTCCACGACCCTGGCATTCCCGGACCTCCAGGTCATCGATCCCGTGTCGCCCGGCTGGCCGCCCCCCAGCGGATAGAAAACAGTGCGGTCGAGAGCGACGGACCGACCCTCCACGCCGATTACCACGGCGTCGCATTCCCTCAGATAGGAGTCCTTGCGAAAGAGTTCGTCGGTCATGGTGTTTCCCCCGCATGGTTGCTGCGACGACCCTTCGCAATGTGACATAAGCCCGGTGAGCGGGCAACGGCGGCCGCAATTCACAAACTCAAGACGCTGCGCACAGAACTGGCTTGACGATTCCGGTAAACATCGGAGGAACGAATCCCGGGGCGCAGGCGTCGCCGGGCGATCAGGACGCTGAGAGGGGCCCGGTGCTAGGGATCGGCAGGGAAATCATGGGTGCGATGCGCCTCGCGACGGTAGCGGGAATCCTGCTGCTGCAAGGCTGCACGTTGATGGAGGCGGAACCGGAGGTGGTCGAGCCGCCCCCCGAAGTCGTCGAGGTGCCGGAACCCGTGGTCGCTGCCCCGGAGCCGGAGCCCGAGCCGGAACCGCCGCCCGCACCCGTGAAACCGCGGCCCGCGCCAAAACAGGTTGCCATCGTGCTCAGCAGCCGGGAGGCGGCGTACGAGGAGGTGGCGGACGAACTGGGCAAGCGGCTCGGCAACGTTGCGATTTACGACCTCGAAGACCGCAGCCAGCCGCCGGTGGTCGCGTTCGGCCACATCAACGATTCGAGGACCGATGCGGTGGTTGCGATCGGCTTGCGGGCCGCGCGTTCGTCCGTGGCACTGGCGCAGGTGCCGGTCGTCTTCAGCCAGGTATTCAACTACCAGGACTACGGCCTGGTTACCGACAACAGTCGCGGCGTCTCGGCGCTCGCGCCGCTCGATGCGCACCTCGACGCCTGGAAGCGGCTCGATCCCGCGCTGGCACGAGTCGGTGTGATCATCGGTGCAGGCCACGACGCGCTGCTGACGGAGGCGGAGATCGCGGCGCAGAAGCACGGCGTCGAACTGCAGGTCCGGGAGGCCGCGTCCGACCAGGAGACGCTGTATCACTTCAAGCGCATGATCCACGAGATCGACGGCTTCTGGCTGTTCCCGGACAACAGGATTCTCAGCCCGCGCGTGCTGACGGAAATCCTGCAACAGGCGAATCGCCGCCGCGTGCCGGTGGCCGTTTCCCATGACGGCATGTTGCAGATGGGTGCGGCAATCAGCGTTTCGACGGTCGCGTCGGACATTGCGGCGACCATCGTTAAGGTGCTCGAGCGGATTCGTGCGGGGGAAATCGATGCTTTGCCGCCGTTGACGCCGCTGTCCGAAGTCCGGGTTGCGACGAACACGGCCGTGATGAAGCCGGAAGTCACAGCGGTCGCCGCGGATGAGAGCGGCGACGGTGCCCGGCCATGAAGCAGGCGATGGCGACCATCACCGCACCCGTTGCGCGACTGATACAGCGGTTGCGCGCGCCGAGCAGCAAGCGGGTGCTCGTCCACGAGATCCTGTGGATACAGATACTGAGCGCCGGCATCGTCGGCGCGTTCGCGATCGCGGCGCTCTACTGGGGCGGGCAGTGGGTGCTGCAGGACAACTACAGCCGCTGGGCCCTGCAGTGGACCGAGGAACTCAACGAACTCGGATCGCCGCTCTACATGAGTGACGACAGCGAGGCGCTGCTCAGGATCGAGAGCTTCGTCAGGAAGTACCCGGAGATCGGGCGCGTCGCGTACTTCCGCCCGGACGGCACGCCGTTGTTCTCCATCGGCGGGGATACCGCGATGGAGCCGCCGTCGCGGCTGGCCCGGTCGACGCTGGAGGATGCCACGAAACTGGTCGGCACCGACCGGCCGTACCTGCTGCAGAGCAGCATAGCGAACCCCCGCGAGTTCGAGATACTGGCGCCGGTGTGGACGGAGTCGCTCCCCGACGACGGCCTGTTCGCTTTCGACCCGGCACTCGCGCTGACGAACAGCAAGACCGAACTGATCGGTTTCGTCGGCATGCACCTCGACTTCATCATTTTCCACGATCGCCTGCTCGGCAACATCAAGGTGGCGATCCTCATCCTGCTCGCGCTGCTGACCGCGTTTGCGCTTTACGGCAGGCGGGCACTGCGGCGCGCGCTGGCATCGATCTCGGACCTGCAGGACCCCATCCAGGAACTTGCGCGCGGCAATCTCAACGTCAAATTCATGCCTGCAGAGCACCGCGAGATCTCGGACATCGTCGAGGCGCTGGAGACAACGGCAACGGCCCTGAGCCAGCGCGACGCGATGCTCATGGAACTGGCCAACCACGACAACCTGACAGGGCTCTACAACCGGCGCCGTTTCATGGAAGAACTCAACGTCGAACTGGCGAACATCGCGGTGCACGAGCACAGCAGCGCCCTGTTTTTCATCGACCTCGACCAGTTCAAATACGTCAACGACACCTGCGGCCATCATGCAGGGGACCGGCTGATCCGCAAGGTCGCCGACGAACTGATACGCAGCGTGAGGCAGCAGGACATCGTCGCGCGCTTCGGCGGCGACGAATTCGTCATCCTGCATTGCGGCACGGACGAGGCGTCCGCGCGGGACATGGCCGAGCGCATCCTCGCCAACATGCGCCGGCTCGCGCACGTCGAGGACGAGCGCGTGTTCCACATCCACTGCAGTATCGGTGTGTCGATGATCAATCGGGCGAAAGCGAACCCGGATGAGATCATCGCCGAGGCGGACATCGCCTGTCGCGAGGCCAAGTCCGCTGGACGCAACCGCATGCAATTCTTCGAGAAGGCCTCCCACATCGTCGAGCGCGCATCGTCGGACGTGGGCTGGATGAACCGCTTGCGGAATGCGGTCGATGCCGACAGCTTCGAACTGCGTTTCCAGCCCATCAACCGGATCGACACCGGCGCTACGACGCACCACGAAGTGCTGCTGCGGCTGCGCGGCGATGACGGCAAGTTGCTGAGCCCGGATGCTTTCCTGCCTTCGGCGGTTCGTTTCGGCCTGATGTCGGAGATCGACTTGTGGACGATCAGGCACGCGGCCGAAGCGTTCGCGGACTACGTCGAGGACACACCGCAGCTGAGGCTGTCGATCAACCTTTCGGCGAACGCGTTCGAAAGCGACAACCTGGCGAATTTCGTGGCAACCGTATTCGAGGAGTACGGTGTGCCCCCAAAACGCATCATCTTCGAGATAACCGAGAGCCTCGCCGTGCGGCGCCCGCGGCACGTGGAGTTGCAGATCGACGCGCTGCGCGAGATGGGGTGCAAGCTGGCGCTGGACGACTTCGGCACCGGCTACAGCTCCTTCAGCTACCTGCAGAAACTGCACTTCGACTTCATCAAGATCGACGGTTCGTTCGTTCACGACATCCTGAACAACCCGGTCGACCAGAAGATGATCAAGCTGATCGCCGAAGTCGGCCGCGAGGCGAACATGCAGACGGTTGCCGAGTATGTGCAGGATGCCGAATCGCTGGAACTGCTCGGTGAACTCGGCGTGGACCTGGCGCAGGGTTTCTTCGTCGGCCGGCCGGCACGGCGGCCACTCTACAAGTCGACACCGATCTCGCTCAGCTCACGACGCAACCGGCGCACGTCACAGTACTGACACGGTTCGCTGACAGTCGCTCGCCGCCTGTTCCGGCAAGCGGCGAATTAGCCTAGCATTGCGATCATGAAATACCTGCGCTGGATCGGGCTGACATTGAGCCTGCTCGGTATCGGGTTCGTCGTCGTGCAACTCGGTGCTTACGCCGGTGATCTCGGGGAATTCCGCCCGAGCCTGCTGCAGGCAGTGCTGCTCATGGTTCTCGCGCTCGTCTACGGTGCTGCGAACGTCGCGCTCGCGGTGGCGTGGCGCGATCTTCTCGGGCACTGCGGTGCGCCGAGCGACGTGCGCTGGGCAGTGCACGTGTTCGGCGTGACGCAACTCGCCAAGTACATACCCGGCAACTTCTTCCACCTCGCGAGCCGGCAGACCATCGGCATGTCGGACGGCCACGAGGCGATGCCGCTCTTGAAATCGGCCGTCTGGGAGTTCGCCGCGATCATGAGTTCGGCGGCCGTATTCGGCTTGTGGCTCGGCCCGCTGCTGCAACCCGTCGTGGCGGAGTCGGACCTGCTCGTCGCCATCGTGTTGAATCGTGCAATTACCGCCGGCGGCGACACGCTGTTCTACGCGTTTGCAGCGGTCCTCGGGAACCGGCAGTAGGCGCTGCGCGGCACCCGTGATCGCGCCCTATCCGGGCGGGCGCTCGTCGCCGGGCGAGTGGCGGTGGAGACGGGCATCGTGGGTGCTGAAGTGCTCGGAGAACCAGTACTGCAGATCGGCCGACAGGCCCGCTTCGTCGTATTCACCGTCGCTGCCGACCCGGTCGATCATGTCGCAGAGGGCGTCCAGCAACACCTCGTGGTCTTCCTTGTGCTCGGCATACGCCATGTAGCGCGCCTCGCGCATGAATGCCTCCTCGCGCGCGAAATGCGCTGCGACGAGCGCGTGCATCTGGGACAGGCCTTCGACGATGTCGGCGCGCCCGGCACCCGCGGACATCGCGTCATGCAGGGCGTTGATGAGCGCGACGAGGGCGCGGTGCTCGCTGTCGATCTCCTCGATGTCGAGATTGAACTCGTCATTCCATTCGATCAGGCTCATCGCCGGCTGAGGCCTCGTGTCACGATATCCCGCCTATTTGCGCAGATTAGCAGGAGAACGGCCGCAACACACTTGCGAAATTACATTAACTTGATCCCTTAACGACGCATGCGAAAAACAGCAGGAAAAACCGCACGCACGGTTTCACGAGAAAGGGTTGCGATGCGCCGCGAACGTCTTAGAGTAGATCGTGAGGCGAAAGCCTCGAGGCAGCAAGTTCGCTTGCTGACGACCGCCCTGCTTGAAGAGGTCCGAGCCTCGTCCAGTGTCGGGGGCGGTGGACGCAAAAAGGCGGAACCTGATGCGAAACCGTTGAGTGAGAGCTCGGTGGTGGAGCGACAAGGAACGCGATGGCGGATCTCGGAAATGAAGCCTGAGCGTTACGCCGGGTAGCCCGATATCAAGAACGTGGTCGGGCCTGAATCCGGAAGGCGGGCCGAAAGGCCGGCGGCCTGGATGACGAGCCGGGTGCGCGACAAAGCAGATCTACCCTTGCGTCCTCTTATCCGGAAAGCGGCCCCGTCGGGCCGCTTTCTTTTTGGGCGACCGGCAGGGCGAATCTGGACATCGCCCGGTCGAATTGCGAGACTCGCCCGGCCTTCACCCGACAAGGAGTTTGCCGATGCTTCGTTACTGGACCGTCATTCTCGCCGTGTTCGCGCTGTCGGGCAGCGCCCTCGCCGAGTCGCCGACACTGGCGCGCATCGCAGACACCGGCACCATCCGCATCGGTTACGTGCCGGATGCGCCGCCGTTGTCGTTCGAGGACGAAGACGGCAACGTCGCGGGTTATTCCATCGACCTGTGTCGGCATATCGCATCGGCAATCCGTTTCGACCTCGGTCTCGAGAAGATCGATATCGAGTTCAAGCCGCTGGTATCCATGGAAGAGCGCATCGCAGCAGTGGTCAACGGGGACGTGGACATCGAGTGCGGTGCGACGACCGTGACGCTCTCGCGGCGGGAGAAAGTGGACTTCACGCTGATGACGTTCATTACCGGCAGCGCCGTTCTGTCGCGCAAGGACAAGGCCATCTCGGTTGTCGATGAACTCGACAAGAAACGCATCGCCGTCATCATGGGAACCACCACCGAGGACATCGTCCGGCGCGTCGCCGAGGTCAACGATTTTCGCATCAAGGTCGTGCCGATAGAGACCCATGATGAGGGCATGGAACTGTTGAACAAGGGCAAGGTCGACGGCTACGCATCCGATCGCGCCATGCTCATCGGGCAGGTATTCCGCAACGCGAATGCTGTCAACGAGTACACCATGACGCGCAGCGCGTTGTCGTTCGAACCCTACGCGTTCATGATCGTGCGCGGCGACACCGGGTTCCGGCTTGCCGCCGACCGGGCCCTGGCGTCGCTGTACCGTACCGCGCGTATCCGCCGCATCTACCAGAACTGGTTCGGCCGCTACGGCGAACCGCTGTCGCCCATCGTCGAAGCGATGTACCAGTTCCAGGCCGTCGGCGAATAAGCCGGTTCCGGGCGCGGTCCGGAAATGATTTAACCAGCAATCAGGGACTTAGCGGGCACTGCGGACCTGCGTCACATTCAATCGTTGCTGCCTGTGGCACAAATAGCGACTGACTCGCTCAATGGGGGACGGTCGTGAAAAATTCGCTCGGGCAAAAGTTGTCGATCGCGCTGGCCGCGCTGCTACCGTTGCTGGCTGGTGCCGAACTCGTCGCTCCAGTCGACGAGGTGAGTACCTACGTCAAGATTCGCGAGGCGCCGGACGCGAGCGCCGGGGTCGTCGGCCGTCTCCACCAGAGCAAGCCGAGGCGTCATGTCGAGAGCCTGCCGGGCTGGTACGGGGTGGAGCTCGACGACGGCTCGACGGGATACGTGAGTTCCGACTGGGCAGTGATCGTCGCCGGCAGTGACGACGCGAGGGCCGACACGAGCGCGACCGAGGCCGTCGCCGCGGCGCAGGCGCCTGCCGCAGGGAAGACGGACGGCGCGGCGGTCATTGTCGAACTGCCCGAGGCGGAAGCGGAGGCGGAAGCGGACGCGAAAGCGGTTGCGGCCGAACCCGCCGAGCCAGGGTCTGCCGCTGCGGAGCTGGTTGCGGCCGAGCCCGCCGAGCCGGAGTCGGACCCGCTCGGCGCCGATGCACAGGAACCGCCTGCCGGGCAGCCTGCCGCGGCGGCGCAGTCCGTGCCGGGTATCCCGGGACCGCCCGGGCCGCCGGGACCGCCAGGCCCGCCGGGACCGCCGGGCCCGCCAGGGCCACCCGGATCGGGCGGAGGCGCACAGCCGGCCGCGGGCGTCGAGATGAAGGGCGACGAAAACTTCCTGGTGAAATTCAGGCAACCGACGGTCGGCGGGACGTCGCAAATCTGGGACGACGGGAACTTCGTGGGCATCGGCACGACCGAGCCCAAGCAGCGCCTGGAGGTGAACGGCAGCATCCAGATCCACGAACAGAACAGCAGCGTGGCGGGACTGATGATCACCCAGTCGTCGGGCGATACCGGGTACATCCTGCACAACCGCGCGAACACGCTGACCATCGGCGCCGGTTCGATCGACCGCATCACCATCGACAGGCTGGGCAATACCGGTTTCGGCGTCGAGCGGCCGGAGCATCCGCTCGAGATGGCAAGCGGCGCTTACGTGTCTGCGGGCGGCGTGTGGACCAACAGCTCATCACGCGCGCGCAAGGAAAACATCGAATCCCTGGGCGTCGAGGATGCGCTGGCCGCGCTCGCGCGGCTCGAGCCCGTGCAGTTCAACTACCGGGACGACCGCTCCGAGACCTACCTGGGGTTCATCGCGGAAGACGTGCCCGCGCTGGTTGCCAACGGCGACCGCGTGAGCCTGAGTCCGATGGACATCGTCGCGGTCCTGACCCGGGTCATCCAGGCACAGCAGGCCCGCATCGAGGCACTCGAACGCCGCGTCGCCGACTAGGGCGCACTGCCGCCGCGGGGCTCCCGGCCGCGAATGCCGAGCTCGATCTCGCCGACGCCCGCGATGCTGCCGGTAATGCGGTCGCCCGGGCCGACCGGGCCGACGCCGTCGGGCGTGCCCGTGTAGACCAGGTCGCCCGGCTCGAGGCGGTAATACCGCGACAGGTGCGCGATGATCTCGGCAACCGGCCAGATGAGGTTGCCGAGGTCCGAGTCCTGCCGCTGCTCGCCGTTGACCGCCAGCTCGATCCGGCCGCTGTGCGGGTGGCCGATCGCCACCGCCGGCGTTATCGGGCCGATAACCGCGGCGTTTTCGAAGTCCTTGCCGATGTCCCACGGGCCCTTGCTCTCGCGCGACGCGACCTGCAGGTCGCGCCGCGTCATGTCGAGTCCGCAGGCATAGCCGTACACCAGCGACAGTGCGTCGCTCGCCGCGATCTCGAAGCCCGCCTTGCCGATGGCGACGACCAGTTCGATCTCGTGATGGTAGTCGTTCGTCGCAGGCGGGTAGGGTATCTCGCTCCCGGAAGGCACGATCGAGCGGCTGGACTTGGTGAAGTAGCACGGTGCCTCGCGGTCCGGGTCGAAGCCCATCTCGCGGACGTGCGCCGCGTAGTTGCGGCCGACGCAGAAGATGCGATTGACCGGGAAGCGCGTGTCGCTGCCCGCGATCTCGACGGACACCGGCGGCGCCGGCTCGAACAGGTACGTGCTCACTGCGGCAGGAAGATCGTCGCCGGATGCTCCAGCATCTCCTTGATGCCCTGGATCATCGCCGCGGCATCGTAGCCGTCCACGAAGCGGTGGTCGAAAGAGGATGACAGGTTCATCATCAGCCGCACCGCGACCTGGCCGTTGATGACGACCGGCCGTTCGACCGCGCGGTTGACGCCGATGATCGCCACCTCGGGCTGATTGATCACCGGCGTGGAGACGATGCCGCCGAGCTTGCCGAGGCTGGTGATCGTGATGGTCGAACCGCTCAGCTCTTCCTTCTTCGCGCTGTTGTCCTTCGCGGCCTGCGACACGCGCCGGATTTCTGCCGCGAGACCATCGATCGACAGGGCATGCGCATTGCGCACGACCGGTACCTTGAGGCCGTCCGGCGTCTGCGTGGCGATGCCGAGATGCACGGCGCCGTGCCTCTGCAGGACGTTGCGCGACTTGTCGTAAGTCGTGTTGCATTGCGGGAAGTCCCGCAGCGCCCGAACCAGTGCGAGACCGAGGAACGGCAGCAGCGTCAGGCGCTCCGAGGGTTCGCGGCGCTTGCCGTTCAGGTGCAGCCTGAGCGCCTCGAGCTCGGTGATGTCGATTTCTTCGACGTAGGCGAAATGCGGGATCTCGCGCTTCGCTTCCGACATGCGCTCGGCGATGATGCGCCGCAGGCCGATGACCTTGACCTCGGTCGTCGGCCTGGCGGGCGTCGCTGCAACCGGCGCCTGCGGGCGCGCGCCTGCTGCCGCCTGGCGCCTGACGTAGTGGTCGAAATCCGTGCGCGTTATGCGTCCGCCGGAACCGGAACCCGGCACGATCGAGAGATCGACGCCCAGTTCCTTCGCTCGCCGGCGTATCGCGGGCGAGGTCATCACGCGCTTGCGGTCGAGCGTCGCCTCGTCGGACTCCGGGACGGCTTCGGGCCTGGCCGCTGCTGCCGCCGGTGCAGCCACTGCCGCCGGTTCGGCCTTTGCCGGCGCGGATTCTTCGGCGGGCGCCGCGTCGGTTTCGAAAACCACGAGCGCGGCGCCGACGGCGACGATGTCGCCCGGTTCGCCGGCGAGCCTGATGACTTTCCCCGACACGGGCGACGACAGTTCGACCGCCGCCTTGTCGGTCATCATCGTGCCGACCACGTCTTCCTCGTTGACCTGGTCGCCGACCGAAATGAACCACTCGGCAATCTCGGATTCGACCGTGCCTTCACCGAGGTCCGGAAGCTTGAAGACGTACTCGCTCATTCGATCTCCATCATGCTGCGGATGCCGGCCATCATGCGCTTTTTGCCGGGGAAGTACTGCCACTCGAATGCGTGCGGATAGGGCGTGTCCCAGCCGGCGATGCGCCCGATCGGTGCCTCCAGGTGCCAGAAGCACTCCTTCTGGATGCGCGCGGCGAGCTCGGCGCCGTAACCGCCGAACCGGGTCGCCTCGTGAGCAACGATGCAACGGCCGGTCTTCCTGACGGATTCGGCCAGCGTATCGACGTCGAGCGGTGAAATCGAGCGCACGTCCACGACTTCGGCATCCACGCCGGTGGCTTCGGCGGCGGCGACCGCGACGTGCACCAGTGTGCCGTAGGTAATGATCGTGAGTTCGTCGCCTTGCCGTGCGATCTCCGCCTTGCCGAGCGGCACGGTGTAATGCCCTTCGGGCACCTCGCCCTTGGGATGCGAGCTCCAGCCGACGGCCGGCTTCTCGGGATCGCCGTCGAACGGGCCGTTGTAGATACGTTTCGGTTCGAAGAACACCACCGGGTCGTCCGACTCGATCGCAGCGATCAGCAGGCCTTTCGCATCGTAGGGATTCGAAGGCATGACCGTCTTGATGCCGCTGACGTGGGCGAAGATGGCTTCGGGGCTTTGCGAGTGCGTCTGGCCGCCGCGGATGCCGCCGCCGCACGGGGTGCGGATCGTCACCGGCGAGAAGAACTCACCGCTCGAACGATAACGGATCCTCGCGAGTTCGCTCACGATCTGGTCGAAGCCCGGGTAGATGTAGTCGGCAAACTGGATCTCGGCAACCGGCCGCAGGCCGTTGAGGCCCATGCCGATCGCGGCGCCGATGATGCCGCCCTCGGCGATGGGGGCGTCGATGACGCGCTGTTCGCCATACTTGCGCTGCAGGCCGTCCGTGCAGCGGAACACGCCGCCGAAATAGCCGACGTCCTCGCCCAGAATGACGACGTTGGGATCCCTGTCCATGACGGTATCGAGCGCCGAGCGGATCGCCTCGATCATGTTCATCTGCGCCATTACGAGGTCCCCCCGTTGCCATTGCCGGACTCGATTTCGAGCAGGCGGCGGCGCTGCGACTCCAGGTGGTGCGGCAGTTCCGCGTACACGTCGTCGAACATGGTGGCGGGATCGAGGAACGGCCCTTCCGTCATCGTGCCGAACTTCTGGGCCTCCTTCCACGCGGCGTGGACCTCGGCCTTGAGTTCCTCCTCGAGCGCCTCGTGCTTCTTCTCCGACCAGTGGCCCTCGACGATGAGGTGCTGCTTCAGCCGCTCGATCGGGTCGCCCAGCGGGAACGACTCCCACTCGTCCTTGGGCCGGTATTTCGACGGATCGTCGCTGGTCGAATGCGCGCCGCCCCGGTAGGTCACGTTCTCGATCAGCGTCGGCCCGCCGCCGCGGCGTGCGCGATCGGCGGCCCACAGGGTGACGGCGTAAACCGCGAGCAGGTCGTTGCCGTCGACACGGATGCCCGGGATACCCAGGCCCAGTCCGCGCGCGGCGAAGGGGCGCCGCTCGCCGCCGGCCGTTCCCTGGAACGTCGAGATGGCCCACTGGTTGTTGACCACGTTGAGGATGACCGGTGCCTGGTAGACGGCCGCGAACGTCAGTGCGTGGTGGAAATCCGCCTCGGCGGTGCTGCCGTCACCCAGCCAGGACGCGGCAATGTGGTCTTCGCCCTTGATGGCCGATGCCATCGCCCAGCCAACCGCGTGCGGGTACTGGGTGGCGAGGTTGCCGGAAATCGAAAACACGTTGCCGCTCTTCGAGTGGTACATGATCGGCAACTGGCGGCCCTTGCACATGTCCCGCGTGTTCGAGAGACACTGGCACATCATGTCGACGAGCTTGACGCCGCGATACATGAACAGGCCCTGGTTGCGGTAAGACGGGAAACACATGTCGCCGGAGCGCAGTGCCATCGCGGCGCCGATGGAGACCGCTTCCTCGCCCTTGGCCTCCATGTAGAAAGAGATGCGGCCCTGCCGCTGGATCTGCCACATGCGCCTGTCGAAATGGCGATTCAGCAGCATCCAGCGCAGCGCGACCTGCAACTTGGCGGGGTCCAGGTCCGGGTTCCACGGGCCGACTGCGTGATGCTCGTCGTCGAGAATGCGCACGAGGCCGTTGCTCAGGTACTCGATGTCACGGGTGCGCGCGCTGATCGACGGCTTGTCGACGCTGCCGGCTGCCGACAGGTCGAGATAGCGGAAATCGGGCTGGTCGCCCGGGCGTGCCGTCGGCCGGGGGATGTGCAGTCGTGACTTCTTGGTTGCCATTCGTTGCAGTGTCCTTGTCGTTGGCGGGAGGCAGCCGGCGTATTTTACGCGATTAGCCGGCCTGCTGTTGACTTGCCTGCGTGCGCGCCATTGCCGCCCTGCAGGACGATCCGCCGCGCGAGCTCGTCGGCGACCTCGTTCGTCGGCCGTGCGCCGCCCGCCGCGTCGGCAAAAATCTGCTGCAGCCGGTCGGGTATGCGGCAGACCTCGCCGCGGACCTCTTGCGCCGTGCTGTTACCGAGGTACTCGCGGGCGACGCTGATCACACCGCCGGCGTTGATGACGTAGTCGGGTGCGTAGAGAATGCCGCGCGCGGCCAGTCTTGCGCCATCGGCTGCCGAGGCAAGCTGGTTGTTTGCCGCGCCCGCGACGACGCTGGCGCGGATCCGCGGGATCGTTTCCGAGTTGAGCACGTTGCCGAGGGCGCAGGGCGCAAGCACGTCGGCATTGCTGGACAGGATGTCCTGCGGCGCGACCACCTCGGCCGGGACCCGTTCGAGGAGGTTTCGCAGCTTGTCACCGTTGACGTCGGCAACCAGGAGTTTCGCGCCCGCTTCGTGAAGCAGCGCGCACAGGTGGCTGCCGACGTGGCCCACGCCCTGCACGGCGACGGTGACACCGGCCAGGGATGCCTTGTCGAGCCGGGCCGCGACCGCTGCCTCGATGCCATGGAACACACCGAGCGCGGTCCACGGGGACGGGTCTCCGCCGGCGCCGCTGCCGCTCTGCGGCAAACCGGATACGTACGGCGTCTCGCCGCGCGCAATGCGCATGTCGTCGACGGAAATCCCGACGTCCTCTGCCGTGATGTAGCGGCCCTGCAGCGAATCGACCGCGCGGCCGAACGCTTCGAACAGCGCCCTGGACTTGGGCGCATTCTCGGCGGCGAGGATCACCGATTTGCCGCCGCCGAACGGCAGCCCGGCCACGGCGTTCTTATAGGTCATGCCGCGCGACAGGCGCAGCACGTCGGTGAGCGCCGCGGCTTCGCTCGCGTAGGTCCAGCGCCGGCAGCCGCCGGCTGCGGGACCGAGCGCCGTCGAGTGCACGGCGATGATGGCCCGGAGGCCGGAGGCCGGCTCTTCGAAGTAGTGAATCGAGTCGTGATGATCGAACTCGGGATGGTTGAAAACGCCCATGAGAACATCCCCCGATGCATGGAAGGCTGACGGTAATATATCCCTATGAACGCCGAATTTTGTGTCTAATTCTTGTCCGAATCGTACACATAGCGCATAATTTATGCCGTAATTCGCGAAAAAGAGCATTGGAAATGCAACGTGTTGCGATCGACTCCGTGGACCGCAGGATCCTCGACCTGCTGCAGTCGCAGCCCGGCATCAACGCGGCCGCGATCGGCGAGAAAATCGGGCTGTCGCAGTCTGCCGTGTGGCGCCGGATGCAGGGGCTCCGCGAGCAGGGGATCATCCGCGAACAGCCGGTGAAGATCGATCGCGAGAAGGTCGGCCTGAACACGATGGTGTTCGCGCAGGTCAAGCTGACTTCGCACGGCCGCAGCAACCTGGCGGCGTTCGCCGAAGCGGTCCGCAGCTATCCCGAAGTGCTCGACTGCTACGTCCTGCTCGGCAACGTCGATTTCCTGCTGCGCATCGTCACCGAAGACATCAAGTCCTACGAACAGTTCTTCTTCGAGAAGCTGTCGCAGCTGCCGGGGATCCAGGAGATCAACTCGAGTATCGCGCTCTCCGAGATCAAGCACTCCACCGTGCTGCCGATCTAGGCGCACTAGCCGGAATGAGAGCTGCGTTCTTGTGTCGCGCATGACCCCGTGTAGACTCCCCTGTCATCGCCGATCCGGGTAGTCGATGTCGACCAGGACCAAAACTCTTTTTGCGGCCGCGTACGTCTTGCATGTCCTGTGGATCGTCCTGCTCGCGAGTGTCCCGCCGGTCAGCCGCGATGCGCTGACGCATCATCTCGCGGTGCCGAAACTCTGGGTCGAGGCAGGCGGCATTCACGAGCGGCCCGATATCGCGTTCTCGTATTACCCGCAGCTGCTCGACGTCCTGTACATGCTGCCCGTCGCACTGGGTCACGACATCGCGGCGAAGTACCTGCATTTCACCTTCGCGCTGCTCACTGCGTTGCTCATTTTCCTGTTCGTGCGGCGCAGGGCCGGCGCGTCCTGGGCGGCGCTCGGCGGCCTGATGTTCCTGACGTTGCCGTTGATCGTGAAGCTGTCCGTGACCGTCTACGTGGACCTCGGCCTCGTGTTCTTCACGACGGGCGCACTGTTCAGCGGGATTCTCTGGCTCGAAGATCCGCGCCGGTGGCGCTGGCTGTTGCTGGCGGCCGTCTGCAGCGGCCTGGCACTCGGCACCAAGTACAACGCCCTCGTGTCGTTCCTCGTGCTGAGCCTGTTGCTGCCTTTCTTCTACCTGTATCGACGCGAGGACCAGCATGCGGAACAGCTCAATGCCGTGAAATACGGCGCGCTGTTCGTCGCCGTGTCCATGCTGGTGTTTTCTCCCTGGCTCATTCGTAACTACAGCCTCACCGGCAACCCGCTGTATCCGCTGGCGCAGGGCGTGTTCGCGACTGACCTGTCCTCGCAGGTGTCGTCGCGGCAGGCCGGCGATGCCGAGGCGCACGTGCGCGCCGTCCTCAGCGAACGTTCCGCGGGCGAGCCGAAACCGCTCGGGCCGTTGCTCACGCGGCGCATCGTCTACGAAGAGCGCCTGCCGTACACGCTCCTGATTCCGCTGCGCGTCTTTTTCGAAGGCGAAGACGATAACCCCGAGCATTTCGACGGTCGCCTGAATCCGCTGCTGCTCCTGCTGCCGCTGGCACTGCTCGTGCTCGCGAGGAAGACGGCCTTCAGGCATCGCGAGCAGCTGCTGTTCGCGTCCTACGCCGTGCTGGTGGTGCTGCTCGTGTTCCTGCTGACGGACATGCGGGTGCGCTGGATTGCGACGATCGTGCCGCCGCTCGTGGTGCTCGCCACCTACAGCCTGGCGGCATTGCACGAATTGCTCACGAAACGCTTCGCGTCGGGGGCCGCGGCCAATGCCGTGGTCGGGTTGCTGGTCGCGGCCTACTTCCTGCCGAACCTCGCCTACGCGCACGGTTTGTTCGACAAGATCGATCCCTTGCCTTACGTCACGGGCAAACAGGACTACGCGGCGTATGTCAGCCAGCGCCGCGGGGAATACGCGGCCATTGCGCTCGCCAACCAGGTGGTCGCGCCGGACAGGAAAGTGCTCGGCCTGTACCTCGGTAACCGGCGCTATTACTTTTCGGCGGACGCGATCGCGGTAAACAAGGTCTTCACCAGCATCGCGGAGCAGTCGCCCTCCGGGGACGCCATCGCCGACCGCTTGCTGCAGCTCGGGTACAGCCACCTCGTCGTCCATACCGGCCTGTTCCGGCAGTGGCTGACCTCTGCGGACAAGACCACGGCGGAACGCGTCAATGCGTTCACCGCAACGCGCCTCGAGGAACTGCTTTTCGAAGGTGGTTTCGGACTTTACGAAATCCTGCCGCCGGAGGCGGCACCCGCCAGCGCGAATTTGTGACGCCAGTCACCGGCTTGCCAGGCGCCAGAGCCCATACTTGGCTGTGCCTGGAGCCGTTATGAACAGATTGCTGACGATAATCGCCGTGACGATCGGCCTGTCCGTGCCGGCAGCCGCCGACGTATGGAAGTGGGTCGATGCAGGCGGCAACACCCATTTCGTGGATACCATGAAGGCGATCTATACCTGGGTCGACGAGAACGGCAAGCGCCACTACAGCGATACCCCGGGCCACGAAGACGCGGTCAGTGTGCAACTGGTCTGGCATTCGGCGGGCACCCTCGATGACCTCGAGGACGACGAGGGCGGCGACGGCTACGCCTACCCCGGCGAAACCGCCGAAGAGCGCGCCGAGCGCGAGGCGGCGGATGCCTACTACTGCAAGCGCGCGACGGAGATCTTCGAGTCCTACCTGAATGCACCGCGCCTGTACCGGACCAACGATGCCGGTGAGCGCGAATACCTCAGCGAAAAGGACGCCGCCGCGACCATCGCCGAGACCAAGGCGCGAATGAACGAACTCTGCCGCTAGCAGCCCGTCACGTCGTCGCGGAGCGCACGAATATCGCCTTGTCGATCAGCTCGAAGGTCGCCTGGTAGAACGCGGCATCGTGTAGCGGCCGCGACTGTTGCACGGCGCCCTGGAACGCCGCGCTGTTATCCACGAAATTGAGTCGGATCCGCACCAGTCCCGAAGGCATCTGTTCCACGAATGCCGTTGCGCGGCGGTGCGTCGAACCGCGGGTATCCGCGCCGGCGAAGACCTGCGCGAGCAGGTCGCTCATGCCCATCTCGTCGCGGCTCGTCGGCCCGGTCGCCGTGATGAGCCCGGTATCGAAGTCGCCGTCGTCGATGATGAAGCCGAGATCCTGGAACACGGACATCGCGGCCGAGAACGCAATGCGCTTGCTGGTTTCGAATTCCTTCGCCTGGTAGGCCTGCAGTTCGATGCCGCTTTGCGCCGCGGGTGGCGCGGATACGCAGCCGCTGCCGAGCAGGGCGAGGGCAACGAGCATCAGTATTCGGGAATACGTCGTCATGTCGGTCTCCTCCCGGGGGAATCAAAAGCTCGACGTGCGATAGGAGAAGTCGCGCACCAGGCCGGCATCGTCGAACCTGACGATGATCGTCAGCGTGCGCTGCGACGCGCGACTTGCGCCGGCGCTCTTGCTGCCGATGCCGGCGCCGCCCCCGGAACCGCCGATCACGAGCCCCGCAGCGACGCCGCTGCTCCGGGAATACGAGACCTCGCTGGAAATTCTGTCCCAGATCCACACTTCGCGCCGGTCGCCGTCGGTGGAGACGATATTCGGCGCACCGAGGATGGCGGCGACCTCGGCAGAGGGTGTCCCGACCCGGATCTCGCGCTGCACCGTGCCGACCGTGACCCGGTCGTCGGCGTCGTCCTGTACCTCGGCGCGGTGCTGCGTCGCGCTGCAGGCCGGCAGCGCGAAGGCGGCGGCCAGGAATAGTGACAAACCGGCAATACTGGCTTTCATGATGGTGTCCTCGTTGCATCCGTGTATCGACGACAACATCGTGGCCCGGCCCACCAGCAAAGGCCTGACGACGCGCTGATGGTTTACTGAGGGATTCCCGAGTCCGACAGGCGGCTAGAAACTGCTCTTCGCCTCGAGCAGGATCTGCACGCTGTCGATGGACGGGTCACCGTCCAGCGGGAAGGCGAAATCGAGGTGGGCCACCTTGTTGGTGCTGAAGCGGGTCGGGGCCAGGCGCAGGCCGAAGCCGGCGTTTCTGAGCCAGCCGTAATTGCGTTCGCCGATCGGGTTTTCGCCCCAGGTGCGGCCCACGTCCGCGAACACTGCGCCGCCGACGCGGAACAGGCGCCAGGGGTACCAGTCCGTGAAGTAACGCTGCTCGATCGAGAACAGCGCTTTCGAATCGCCGGTCTGGTAGCGGAGCGGATAGCCGCGCAGCCCGGATTTGCCGCCGAGCTGCACCGGGTTGTCCAGGTCCAGGTCGTGCCCCGCCGTGCCGGACAGCTCCATGAAGAACAGCCGTTTCTCGGACTGGCGGTGGTAGAAGCGTGCCCTGACCGAGGTTTCAGCATTCTTGCTGTCGCCGCCTTCGCGGCGGCCCTGGACCAGCCCGTTCAGCAGCAGCGCCGTCGTCGTCCAGCGAACCGAATCCCATGTTGAAGCCGGCGGACACGATCAGTGCGTCGCGGTCGGCGCCGAGCGCATCGTCGGCCCAGCCGAGTGACGCGTTGAAGCGCGTACCCATGTAGAAGTCCTCGGTGCGCCCGATCTGGTTGGTGTTGCGCGTCGTGCTGAACGCGTCCTGCAATAGCTCCACGCCCAGGAACGGGTAGACCAGCCGGCGATCGTCCGGGATGACGGCCGGCAGCGTGGGGTCGACGGCTTCCGAGAAGCGGTTGTCGTCGTACACGTAGCCCGCCGTCCAGCGCCGCACCCAGCCATCCCGGAGACCGGCAGACCAGCCGCCGAAGGCCGTGACGTAGTCGCGTTCGTGGCGGTACTCCGCGGCCTCTTCGCCGAGACGGTACAGCGCGGTGCGCCGGTCGTCGATCGAGATCCAGCCACCGCCGGAGCCGCGCGAATCCAGTGCATAGAACGGCCGGACGATGGACAGGAACTGGGTCTCGCCGTCCGAGTTGTCCGCGACGCGCAGGAACATCGAGACCCAGCTGCTGCCGAGGTTGGTGTCCTCGAAGTCGAATTGGGTCGACGTGCGGTCGACGTTGTCGATCCACTTCAGCCTGACCAACTGGCCCCCGCCGAGCAGGTTGGTTTCCTCGATGCCCAGCGCGGTGCGGTTCTCGCCGCCGCTGCGGGAAAACGAGACATCGGGCGTCAGCGACCACACGTCCTGGGTCGTGACCCTGACGTCCACCACGCCGTCCTCGTAGCGAATGGGCTCGACCCTGGCGTCGAAGATGAAGCGGTTGCCGCGCACGATGCGCTCGGTTTCCTCGAGCAGGCGGCCCGAGAAGGCGTCGCCGGGTTCGAACAGTACCTGGTTGCGAATGACGCGGTCGCGGGTTACCACGTGCAACCGGTTCGCCCACCGGTACAGCCACTTGTCTTCCTTCGGGTTCGACAGGTCGAAAATGTTGCGCTTCTCGAGCACCACGTCGCCGATGATGGCACCGGCGGCTTCGAGGTCTTCATTCTTTGGCAGCGGCGCCGGGACGACGATCTCCGTCGCTTCGGCAATCGCCGTCTCCTCGGCGAACGCCTGCGTCCCGCACGCGACGAGCAGCAGCAACAGGACGGTGAATTGCCTGTTCCGGCTGAAGTCCGTTTCGGTTGTGGGTCGCATCAAGTGATCGGCGGCTTGGTCAATGGGCACGATCCAGTATAATTGTCCGCTGCCGCTTTGTAGACCGGGGACTTCATGGAACAAAGCCTGCTCGAAATGGGCACGATGCTCATGATCGCCGGCATGGGAACCGTTTTCGTGTTTCTCAGCATCCTCGTCGGCGCGATGTCCCTGATGGCGGCCGCGGTAAGGCGATTTCAGCCCGCGGCGCCTGCCGACGAAGTCACCCACGAAGAGGTTGCCGCGATAGCCGCGGCAATCCGCCGCCACCGCCAACCCTGACCGACGCAGAAACGACATGAGCGCAAAAAAACCCCTCGGTATTACCGAACTCGTCCTCCGTGACGCACACCAGAGCCTGCTGGCGACGCGCATGCGGACGGAAGACATGCTGCCGATCGCCGGCAAGCTCGACAAGATCGGGTTCTGGTCGATCGAATCGTGGGGCGGGGCGACTTTCGACGCCTGCATTCGCTACCTGGGCGAAGATCCGTGGGAGCGCATCCGCCGGCTCAAGGCGGCGATGCCCAACACGCCGCAGCAAATGCTGTTCCGCGGCCAGAACATCCTCGGTTACCGGCATTATGCCGACGACCTGGTGGAGAAGTTCGTGGAGCGGTGTGCCGTCAACGGCGTGGACGTGTTCCGCATCTTCGACGCGCTGAACGATCTCAGGAACCTGGAGACGGCGGTCAAGGCGACGGTCAAGGTCGGCAAGCATGCGCAGGGCACGATTTCGTACACGGTGAGCCCGGTGCACACGGTCGACCTGTGGGTGGATCTCGGCAAGCGCATCGAGGACATGGGTGCGCATTCGATCTGCATCAAGGACATGGCCGGATTATTGCGGCCGTACGTCGCCTTCGAACTCGTCAGCCGCCTGAAAGAGGCGGTCGACATCCCGATCCACATGCAGTGCCACGCGACGACGGGGCTGTCGACGGCGACCTGCGTCAAGGCCGCCGAAGCCGGCATCGACAACATCGATACGGCCATTTCGTCGATGAGCATGACCTACGGGCACTCGCCGACGGAGTCGCTCGTCGCGATCCTGGAAGGCACGGATCGCGACACCGGCCTCGACCTGGAGGCGCTCGAGGAAGTGGCCACCTATTTCCGCGAGGTCCGCAAGAAGTACGCGAAGTTCGAAGGCGGGCTCAAGGGCGTCGATTCGCGCATCCTGGTCGCGCAGGTCCCGGGCGGCATGCTGACGAACCTCGAAAACCAGCTGCGCGAGCAGAACGCGGGCGACAAGCTCGACGCGGTGCTGGAGGAGATTCCGCAGGTTCGCCGCGACCTCGGCATGCTGCCGCTGGTGACGCCCACGTCGCAGATCGTCGGCACGCAGGCGGTCATCAACGTGCTGTCCGGCAAGCGTTACGCAACGATCACCAGGGAGACCGCGGGTATCCTCAAGGGCGAGTACGGCGCGACGCCCGCCGACGTGAACAAGGGATTGCAGGCGCGCGTGCTCGACGGTGCCGAGCCGATAACCTGCCGCCCGGCCGACCTGCTCGAGCCGGAGGTCGAGTCGCTGACCGAAAAGCTCAATCACCTCGCGATCGAGAAGAAGATCCACCTGGCGTCGGACGTCATCGACGACGTGCTGACGTATGCGCTGTTCCCGCAGATCGGCATCCGGTTCCTGCAGAACCGCGGCAACCCGGAGGCCTTCGAGCCGGCGCCCGGCCTCCAGGCGGCACCGGCACCGGCGGCTGTGGCGCCCGCGGCCCGGGGCCCTGCCGTCTACTCGGTGCGCGTGAACGGCAAGGCGTTCACGGTCGAAGTCGCCGAGGACGGCCAGCTTGCGGAGGTCGCCCCGGCGTCCGCAGCGCCGAAACCGGCGCCACGATCGTCGGGCGAGGCCGTCAAGGCGGTGCTCGCCGGCAACATTTTCAAGGTGCACGTGGTGCCCGGCGACCGCGTCGAGGAGGGACAGCCCATGCTCATCGTCGAGGCGATGAAGATGGAGACCGCGGTGAGCGCGCCCAGGGCCGGCACCGTTGGCGAAGTGTTCGTGCGCGAGGGCGACGCCGTCAAAGTCGGTGACCCGCTGGTCGCCTTCGCCGACTGATGGAGCTGATTCTCGAAATCTGGCGCGGCTCGGGTCTCTACCAGATCACGGGCGGCCAGGCCGCGATGCTGATCGTCTGCCTCGTGCTGCTGTACCTCGGCATCGTCAGGAAATTCGAACCATTGCTGCTGGTAACGATCGGCTTCGGCGGGCTGCTCAGCAACATCCCGGGCGCCGGCATCGCCGAACCCGGCGGGCTGCTGTACCTGACCTACGAGGTCGGCATCAAGACCGGGGCGTTTCCGCTGATCATTTTCATGGGCGTGGGCGCGCTGACCGACTTCGGGCCCTTGCTGGCGAACCCGCGAACCCTGTTCCTGGGTGCCGCGGCGCAGTTCGGCATTTTCGCAACGCTGCTCGGTGCGCTCGGCATGACCGAACTCGGGGTCATGGACTTCACGCTCAAGGAAGCGGCCGCCATCGGCATCATCGGCGGTGCGGACGGCCCGACGGCCATCTACGTGTCGGGCATGCTCGCGCCGCAACTGCTCGGCGCGATCGCGGTCGCGGCCTACTCGTACATGGCGCTCGTGCCGATCATCCAGCCGCCGATCATGCGGCTGCTCACGACGGCGGAGGAGCGCAAGATCCACATGGTGCAGCTGCGTGACGTGTCGAAGACGGAGCGCATCCTGTTCCCGATCCTGTTGCTGTTGCTCGTCGCCTTGCTGCTGCCGACGGCGGCTCCGCTGCTCGGCATGCTGGCATTCGGCAACCTGATGCGCGAATGCGGGGTCGTCGACCGCCTCTCGGACACGACGCAGAACGCGCTCATCAACACCGTGACGATCTTCCTCGGGTTGTCGGTGGGCTCCAAGCTGAGCGCGGGCCAGTTCCTGTCGGTCGAGACGCTGGGCATACTCGTGCTCGGCATCGTCGCGTTCGCGATCGGCACGGCCAGCGGCGTGCTCATGGCCAAGCTCATGAACAGGATGTCGCAAAACCCGATCAACCCGCTGATCGGCGCCGCTGGCGTCTCGGCCGTGCCGATGGCAGCACGCGTTGCCAACAAGGTCGGCCTCGAAGCGAATCCGCACAACATCCTCCTGATGCACGCGATGGGGCCGAACGTTGCCGGCGTGATCGGCTCGGCGGTAGCCGCCGGCATCATGATCATGTTCACGACCTGACGGCGCCCGGCTCGCCGGTCGCAACTGACCTGTATGAGCGCGCCTCGGTGCGCGATCGAGGGTTCGGCGGGTCGCGCTTCGAGAAGCGCTCCTACAGGCAGGCGCCAAGCGGCGGGCGAGGCGTTTGTCGACCGAAGTAAAGCGCAGCGAAGCGAGCCATGAGGGCGACAAATGCCTCGCCCGCCGCGTGTTCGATCGTGCTGCCTGTCAGGCGGCAGCCTTGACGCCGGTCTTGTGCTCGTAGTGATCCGCGAGCACCTGCGCGACGCAGCTCGTGACACGTTTGCCGGTGTCGATGTGCAGGAACTCGTTCGGGCCGTGCGCGTTCGAGTTCGGTCCGAGCAGGCCCGTAATCAGGAACTGCGCCTCGGGGAACTTCTCGCCCAGCATGCCCATGAACGGGATCGTGCCGCCGGTGCCCATGTACATCGACGGTTTGCCGAAGAAACGCCTCGGACGCCTTCTGCATCGACGCTTCCAGCCATCCTGCAACGGGCGGCGCGTTCCAGCCGGCCATGGTCGATTCGACGTGGAACGACACCTTCGACAGCGGCGGCGTATCGGCCTCGAGGATGTCCTTCACGGTGTTGGCGGCGTCGTCGGCGTCGCAGGTGGGCGGCAGGCGGAACGACAGCTTCAGCGTGTTGAACGGCAGCTGCACGTTACCCGCATCGACGAGCGCCGGCAGGCCGGCGGCGCCGGTCACGCTCATCGTCGGGCGCCACGTGTTGTTCAGCAGCAGTTCGTAGGGCGATTCGCTGGGAGCGGCATCTTCCACCGCCCACGGGTACTTGCTGTAGACGCCCTTGCCGAGCGTTCCGGCGGCGAGCTTGGCCTGCTCGATGCGTTGCTCGGGAATATCCGCGTGCAGTACCTCGGGCGTGATCCGTCCGGTTTCCTCGTCCTCGATCCGGCTCAGCAGCTTGCGCAGGATGCGGAAACTCGACGGCACCACGCCGCTAGCGCTGCCGGAGTGGACGCCTTCGGTCAGCACGTCGGCGCGCAGGGTGCCCGTCAGGTTGCCGCGCAGCGAAGTCGTGCACCAGAGCTGCTCGTAGTTGCCGCACTCGGCGTCGAGGCAGACGACGAGGTCGGGCGAGCCGATGCGGTCCTCGAGCTTCTCGATGTAGTAGGGCAGGTCGAAGCTGCCGGATTCCTCGCAGCCCTCGATGAGGACGATGCAGCGCGCGTGCGGTATGCCCTGTTCCTGCAGGGCCCGGATCGCCGTCAGCGATCCGAACACGGCATAACCGTCGTCCGCGCCGCCGCGGCCGTAGAGCTTGCCGTCCTTGATCGTCGGCTCCCAGGGGTCGAGGTCCTCGGCCCAGCCGCTGAACTCGGGTTGCTTGTCGTAGTGCCCGTACAGCAGTACCACGTCGTCCGAGTCGCCCGGAATCTCGGCGAACAGCACGGGCGTGCGTCCTTCGATGCGCACGATCTCGACGGACATGTCCTTGATCGGCTGGGTCTTGCACCAGGCTTCGAGCTGCTGCACCGCCTGCTCCATGTGGCCGTGCTGCTCCCAGTCGGGATCGAAATGCGGCGACTTGTTGGGCAGCCGGATGTAGTCGCACAGCTCGGGGATGATCGAGCTGTCCCACATGTCGTTTACGAATTCTTCGGTCTTCCTGTTGTCCATTGCCTTATTCCGTGGTCAGGTCGCGGTAGTGTGTTTTTGTCATCCGCTCCGTGGTGATGAAGTTCCAGTTGTAGTCGTCGTGGTAGTCCGCGAGGGGGTTTGCCGACAGCACTTCCTCCTCGGTCATACCCCGGTCGACCAGCGCCTTGACGCGCGCGCGGCCGTCGACCAGGACCGCGAGATTGCGTTCGACATCGGCTTTGCTCGCCAGTTCACCGTGTCCGGCGATGAATACCGTATCGTCGTCCGCCATGCCGATGAGTTGCTCCTGCGCATCGATGAAACCGGCCACGCTGCCGCCGTTGTCGAGATCGATGAAAGGGAACAGGTTGTTGAACAGGATGTCCCCGGCGTGAATCACGTTGCGGTCGCGGAAGTGGATGACGCCGTCGCCGTCCGTGTGCGCGTGGTGCACGTGAAAGACGTAGACCTCCTGGCCGTTGACGTGGAATGTCACCGAATCGGAGAACGTGATGATCGGCAGCCCGCCATCGCCGCCCGCGTCCTTGCTGTCGGCCGCGAGGCGCTTGCGGATGTTGTCGTGGGCGACGACGTAGGAACCCTTTTCCTGCATCAGTGCATTGCCGCCGACGTGGTCGCCGTGGATGTGGGTGTTGATAACGAAGTCAGGCACGCGTCCCGCCAGCTTCATGACCGCATCCAGCACCGGCTGCGCCGTGGGCACCATCGCGTCGTCGATCAGCACGACCTGTTCGTCGCCGACGAGCACGCTCATGTTGCCGCCGCCGAACTTGCCTCCCGCGCCGGTCAGCGTGTAGATGCCCGGTGCCACTTCGGTGGCGTCGAACGCGGTGGCGAAATCCTGCGCCTGCAGTGGTGCGGCGAGGGCAAAACAGGCGATCGCGAGGATGCGCTTTGTCATTATTGTGCTCCGGAGGTGGTTCGAGAACCGCATAGTGTTCCCGAATCGGCGGAGATTCTCCAGCCCCGGCGCGGCGCTACTGGTTGCTCGGGAAGGTGTACTGCGCCTTTTCGCGGACGCCGCCCGAGGGCCAGCGCTGCGTAATCGTCTTGCGGCGCGTGTAGAAACGCACGCTGTCCGGCCCGTACGCGTACAGGTCGCCGAACAGCGAGCGCTTCCAGCCGCCGAAGCTGTGGTAGGCGACCGGCACCGGCAGGGGCACGTTGATGCCGACCATGCCGACCCTGATCCGGTCCGCGAAGTAGCGCGCCGCCTCGCCGTCGCGGGTGAAAATGCAGGTGCCGTTGCCGTACTCGTGTGCGTCGATCAGGCGCATCGCTTCTTCCTCCGACTCGGCGCGCACGACGCACAGGACCGGCCCGAAGATCTCCTCTTGGTAGATGCGCATGTCCTGCGTCACGCGGTCGAACAGGCAGGGGCCGAGGAAGAAACCGTCGTCGTGCCCGTCGACGACGAGCTTGCGGCCGTCGATGACGAGGTCGGCGCCTTCCTCGACGCCGAGGTCGACGTACGAGCGGACCTTGTCGTAAGTGCGCGCGCGTGACGAGCGGGCCCATGTCGTTGCCGGTATCGGTGCCGTTGCCGACCTTGAGATCGGCGATGCGCTCCCGGAAGCGTGGCGACGACGGTATCCGCCGTGTCGTCGCCGACGCAGACCGCGACGGAGATCGCCATGCAGCGTTCGCCGCAGGAGCCGTAGGCCGCGCCCATGAGCGCGCTCACCGCGTTGTCGATGTCCGCATCGGGCATGACCACGGCGTGGTTCTTCGCGCCCCCGAGCGCCTGCACGCGTTTGCCGTTAGCGGTGCCCGTCGAGTAGATGTACTCCGCCACCGGCGTCGAACCCACGAAACTGACCGCCTGCACGCGGCTCGTCGTCGAGCAGCGTGTCGACGGCTTCCTTGTCGCCGTTGACGAGATTGAACACACCGTCCGGGAGGCCGGCCTCGGTCAGCAGCCGCGCGCACAACAGCGGCGCGGTCGGGTCCTTTTCCGAAGGCTTCAGCACGAAGGTGTTGCCGCAGGCGATGGCCATCGGGTACATCCACATCGGCACCATCGCCGGGAAATTGAACGGCGTGATGCCGGCGACGACGCCCAGCGGCTGGTGCTCCGCCCAGCTGTCGATGCCGGGGCCGACGTTCTTCGAGTACTCGCCCTTCAGCATCTCCGGGATGCCACAGGCGTACTCGACGACCTCGACACCGCGGATGAATTCACCCATCGCGTCGTCGAGGACCTTGCCGTGCTCGTTCGTGATGGCGGCGACTACTTCGTCGGCGTTTTCTTCCAGCAGTTGCTTGAAGCGGAACATGATGCGCGCGCGCTTGATCGGCGGCGTGTCGCGCCAGGCGGGGAACGCCGCCTCCGCCGCGGCGATCGCTGCTTCGACCGTCTGCCGTGACGCCATCGCGACATGCCGCGTGACTTCACCGGTTGCGGGGTTAGTTACCGGCTCGGGCCGGTTGGCATCGGCGACGTCTCGGCCGTTGATGTAGTGACCGACGATGTTCGCCGTGTCGATGTTCTGTGCGGGGCGGGCGCTCATGAGCTCTCCTTTCGGGTCCGCTTATTCGATCGAGTCGATGACGCGGCGCACGCCGTCGAACGCCTTTTCCCAGTCGTCGAGCTTCGAATTCAGGAAGGGCGAGAAACTGAGAATGTCCATGCCGTTGCGCACCATCACCTTCTCTTCCCAGAAACAGCGCTTGTGCGTCTCGAGGCCGCGTGCGCCGGGGGCGCCCGGGCGCGGCGCCATCTCGATCGCGCCCATCAGGCCGAAGTTGCGCACGTCGATGACCTTGTCGTGGTCCGCGAAAGAGTGCAGCAGTTCCTCGAAGGGTTTCTCGAGCGCCTGCGCCTGCTCGAAAATGCCTTCCTCGTGATACACGTCCATCGCGGCGAGCCCGGCGGCCGCGGCAACCGGATGCCCCGAGTAGGTGTAGCCGTGGAATATCTCGATCATGTTCTCGGGGCCCTGCATGAACGCGTCATAGACGTGGTCGCGCACCAGCACGGCGCCCATCGGGATCACGCCGTTCGTCAGGCCCTTGGCCGTCGTAATGATGTCCGGCATCACGCCGAAGCGCTCTGCGGCGAATGCCTTGCCGACGCGGCCGAAGGCGGTGATGACCTCGTCGAAGATCAGCAGGATGCCGTGCTTGTCGCAGATCTCGCGCAGCCGCTCGAGATAGCCGACGGGCGGGGGCAGGACACCGGCCGATCCGGCAACGGGCTCGACGATGACCGCCGCGATGTTGCTGCCATCGTGCAGGGCTGCCACGCGCTCCAGGTCGTCGGCGAGGTGCGCGCCCCATTGCGGCTGGCCGCGCGAGAACGCCGTGTGCTGGAGGTCCATGGTTGCGCGGATGTGGTCGACACCGGGGATCAGGTTGGCACTGAATACCTTGCGGTTCGGCACCATGCCGCCAACGGACATGCCGCCGAAGTTGACGCCGTGATAGCCGCGCTCACGGCCGATGAGCCGCGTCCGGTTGCCTTCGCCGCGGGCGCGGTGGTAGCCGAGCGCGAACTTGAGCGCGGTATCCACGGATTCCGAACCCGAGTTCGTGAAGAAGCAGTGATTGAATCCTTCGGGCGCCATGCCGGTGACGCGCTCGGCCAGCGCGAACGACTTGTCGTTGCCCGACTGGAAGGTCATCGAGTAGTCGAGCTGCGCGACCTGTTTCTGCACGGCCGCGACGATCTTCGGGTGGCAATGGCCGAGCCCGGTGGTCCACAGGCCCGCGAACAGGTCGTAGATCCGGTCGCCCTCGAGCGTGGTGTAGTGGTGGCCGCTGCCCGACGTGACGATGCGGGGTTTCTTCTTGAAATCACGGTTCGCCGTGAACGGCATCCAGAAGGCTTCGAATTTCGCGGCGGGTGCGCTCATGGTGGTTCGGCTCCAGTGTGACCGGGCAAAAGACAATTGAGTGTACGCCCGAGCAGCTATGTTAAACAATCGGTTAGGTGAGGACCACTAAGCGCTTGATTTCATGGGGTGTCGCGGACAAACTGTTCAGTAAGCTAAACGATGCAAGGAGTTGAGCCATGGACCAATCCATCGGGGCCCGCCTGCGGCAGGTGCGCCTGCGTCACCGCCTGTCGCAGCGCCAGCTGGCGCGCCAGTCGGGCGTGGCGAATGCCACGATCTCGCAGATCGAGGCCGGCAAGCTCAACCCGACGGTCGGCATGCTGAAAAAGGTGCTGGACGGCATTCCCGTGCGGCTGTCCGAGTTCTTCGGCGACGAACCCGAGACGCCCGACCGGGTGTTCTTCCGCGCCGACGAACTGACCGAGATCGCCGACGGCGGCGTCTCCTTCCTGCAGGTCGGCGCCAACCTGGCCGGCAAGGCCATCCAGTTCATCAAGGAGTGCTACCAGCCCGGGGCCGGCACCGGCAGGCACGCCATCGTCCACGAAGGCGAGGAATGCGGCCTGATCCTGAGAGGCCGGCTGCAGGTGACCGTCGGCGACCAGTCGGCGATCCTGCGTGCGGGTGACGCCTATTATTTCCGCAGCAATCAGCCGCACAGCTTCATGAACCCGGGCAGCGAAGCCTGCGAATTGATCTCGGCGTGCACGCCGCCGAGCTTCTAGTGGGCGGCCACCGGGCTGGTCAACCATGGTCGTTTAATGGCAAAGTTATCGCCCGCGATTTTTAATCCAGATTAGAATCTCCATGGCTAAGTTCGGCACCGTCTTCTGCGATCACATGTCGATCGCGCGCTTCGAGAACGGCAGCTGGGGCGAGGCGGCGATCCGGCCGCTCGCGCCGCTGTCGCTGCACCCGGCATCCCACGTCTTTCACTACGCGAGTACCTGCTTCGAGGGTTTCAAGGCCTATCGCTGGCCGGACGGCAAGGCGCGCATCTTCCGCCTGCACGACCACATCGCCCGCCTGCAGCGCAGCGCGAAGTCGCTGCACCTGCCCGTTCCCGACGCGGACATGCTGGCCGGGATGGTGCAGGACCTGGTGAGAAAGCAGCTCGCCGACATTCCGGAACCGCCGAGCTCGCTGTATCTGCGGCCGACGCTGATCGGTACGCTGCCCAATATCGGCGCAGCCGCCGCGCCGTCGACGGAGGCGACCTTGTTCGTGCTCGCGTCGCCGGTCGGCGATTACTTCGCTGGCGGGGCGCGGCCGCTGAAGCTGCTCGTCGCCGATACGATAGCGCGTTCCACGGAGCAGCTCGGCAGCACGAAGACCGGCGGCAATTATGCGGCGGCACTCGGGCCGACGCTCGCCGCCAAGGAAAAATACGGCGTCGACCAGGTGCTGTTCTGTCCGGGCGGCGACGTGCAGGAGACCGGCGCGGCGAATTTCCTGTTGCTGAGCGACGCGGAGATCATCACCAAGCCCCTCAATTCCTCGTTCCTGCACGGCATGACGCGTGCTTCGATCATCACGCTCGCCAAGGACCTTGGCTACCGAGTGAACGAGCGCGACTTCACGGTTGCGGAGCTTCTCGACTGGGTGGCCACCTACGAGGCGGCGCTGTCCGGCACGGCGGCGACGCTGACGCCGGTCGGCACGCTGGTTTACGAGGGCAGGGAGATAGCGGTGCGCGACGGCGGCGCCGGACCCAACACCGGGAAGCTGCGCAAGGCGCTGCAGGCGATCCAGTACGGCGATGCGCCCGATACGCACGGCTGGCTGACCGAGGTGAGCTCGTAGCAGCGGTTCTCGAACGGCGACCAGTTCGCAATTGTAGGAGCGGGCCTGGGCCCGCGAAAAGATGGCGCCTGTAGGAGCGGGCCTCGGCCCGCGATCGATCGCGCTTCGAGAAGCGCTCCTACAGCCCCATCGGCCGTCTCTCAGATTGCGCGGGAGAAACGCTTGTCGGTATCGACCTCGGCGAGATGCCGGTCGAACACCATCGCGATGCAGCGCAGCAGCAGGCGGCCTTTCGCGGTGATGCCGATGCCGTCCGGGTCGAGCTCGATCAGTTCGTCGCTCGCGAGCGGCTTCATGCGCTCGAGCTCTGACTTGAAGTAATCCCGGAAGTCGATGCCGTGGCTGGCATCGAAAGCGTCGAAATCGAGACGGTCGTAGCACATCAGTGCCTGGATCACGTCGGCGCGCAGGAGATCGTCGTCATCCACGGCGATGCCCTTCTTGACCGGCAGGTGGCCGTCCTCGATGAGCGTCTCGTACTCGATCGTCGTCACGGCGTTTTGTGCGTAGACGTTGCCGATGCTGGAGATCGAACTGACGCCCAGCCCGACGAGGTCGCAGCCGCCGTGCGTGGAGTAGCCCTGGAAATTACGCTGCAGGGTACCGTCGCCGCGCGCCACCACGAGATCGTCCTCCGGCAACGCGAAGTGGTCCATGCCGATGTAGACGTAGCCGCACTCGGCAAGCCGGTCGATCGTGCGGTGCAGGATGTCGAGCTTGACGGCGGGCGCCGGGATGTCGTCCGCATTGATCATGCGCTGGCCCTTGAACCGATCGGGCAGGTGCGCGTAGTTGTAGACGGCGAGCCGGTCGGGACGCAACCCGATGA
Organism: uncultured Gammaproteobacteria bacterium; assembly: GCA_963712755.1. Lineage (GTDB taxonomy): Bacteria > Pseudomonadota > Gammaproteobacteria > Steroidobacterales > Woeseiaceae > UBA1847. The sequence continues at coordinate 508,208 of CAVQIY010000010.1, forward strand.
CGCGGTCGAGCGTGGCGTCGAAACTCGCGACGTTCTGGTGCGGCAGCCCGTAGATCAGGTCGAAGGAAATGGACTTGAAGTTCGCGGCTCTCGCTGCATTGACGAGATTGGATACCTCATCGAAAGACTGCATGCGGTTGACGGCTTCCTGCACGGTGGGGTCGAAGTCCTGGATGCCGAGGCTGAGCCGGTTGAAACCCAGGTCGGTCAGGTACCTGATGCCATCGGCGTCCACGGTCCGCGGATCCACCTCGATGGAGAATTCCCGCGCGTCGCTCTCGTCGAAGTTGAACGCGTGGCGCAGGGCCGCCATCAGCGCGTCCATCTGCTCGTTGTCGAGGTAAGTGGGCGTGCCGCCGCCGAAATGCAGCTGCTGCGTCTGCCGCGTGCGGTCGAAGAGCTCCGCCTGCATCCGGATTTCCTTGTGCAGCATCTCCATGTAGCGCTCGACGCGTGCCTGGTTGCGGGTGACGATCTTGTTGCAGCCGCAGTAGTAGCAGAGCGCATGGCAAAATGGGATGTGCACGTACAGGGACAGGGGCGCCCCGCCCGCATTGCTCGCGAGCGCGTTGGCGCGGTAGCCCGACTCGCCCAGCCGCTCGCTGAACTGCAGGGCGGTCGGGTAGGAGGTATAGCGCGGGCCGCGGCCGTCGTAGCGTTCGATCAGTTCCTGGTCGAAGCAGATGGCGGGCGGAGTGGCATTGGCTGCAGGTACGTTTTTCATGACGCCGATAGTGGCCGAAGCAAAAAGTCGATTATATGGGTATTTGCACCTATGACGCAGCGATCAGCCGCGCCGCAGGCCGTGTAAAAGGTACAGGGCGGACGTGAGCAGCAGCAAGGCGTTGCCCTGGTGGGCAACGGCCAGCGCGGTGGGCACGGCCATGACGACGGTCAGTATCCCGAGCAGCACCTGCAACGCCGCCAGGGCCAGCAGTGTCGTCGCGCCGCGGCGGGCATGCGCCGGAAATCGCGCGCCGCCCGCGCGCAACCAATAGACGACGACCAGCGCGAACGTGGTGATCGCGAGCACGCGGTGATCGAACTGCACGGTGGTCAGGTTGTCCAGGAAGTTCCGCCAGCCGGGCTCGAGCGCCAGCAAACCGGGCGGAATCCAGTGGTCGCCCATTTTCGGGAACGTGTTGTAGATCAGCCCCGCGTCGAGCCCCGCGACGAAACCGCCCGACACGATCGTTATCGCGATCAGCGCCGTGAGGACCAGCGTGCGTCCGTACCAGGGGTGTGCGCGGGCGCCGGGAAAGCCGTGCAGGAGCGACTGCGCGCGCCAGAACATCAGCGCGAACACCAGGAACGCGGCGGAGAGGTGCGCGGTCAGCTTGTAGTGGCTGACCTGCGGGGCATCGACCTGGCCGCTCGCGACCATGATCTTGCCGATCACGGCCTGCAGGCCGCCGAGGCCGAACATCAGCAGGTACCACGGCAGCTGGCGCCACGCGATGTACTTGCGCGCCACGAAGTAGACGAGTGGCAGCAGGAACGTGAGACCCAGCAGGCGGCCGAGCAGGCGGTGCAGGTACTCGAGCCAGAAGATGCCCTTGAAGTCGTGCACGTCCATGTGCGAATTGACCTTGCGGAATTCAGGGGTCTGCTGGTAGATCTCGAAGACCCGCTGCCACTCCGCGTCGGACAGGGGCGGCAGTGCGCCCATGATCGGGCGCCATTCCGCCATCGACAGGCCGGAACCGGTCAGGCGGGTGACGCCGCCGAGGACGACCATCGCGAATACCATTCCGCAGCAGATCAGCAACCACGTCGCGACGGTCCTGTCGCGGGATCGCTTGTCGGGGAGTATGTTCATTCCTTGCACAAGAGTCCGGTGTCGGCTGGCGCGCAATCATAGCAGCAGCGATGCAGGGTGTGTCGATCTGCATGCTATTCTCGCGCCGTGAATATCGCCCGCTGCAACAACCTCATGGACTTCCGCCGCGTGGCGCGTCGCAGGCTGCCCGAACCGGTGTTTCACTACCTGGACGGCGGCGCCGACGACGAGATCTCGCTGCTGCGAAATACCGCGGCCTTCGCGGATTACGAACTGCTGCCGACGCAGCTCTCCGGGGTCAGTGAGGTCGACCTGCGGTCGACGCTGTTCGGGCAAGACGTCGCCTGGCCGGTGATGATTGCGCCGACCGGCGCTTCGAAGCTGTTTCATGCGCAGGGCGAGCGCGCGGTCGCGCGCGCGGCCGAGAAGTTCGGCATGGTTTACAGCCTGTCCACGCTGAGCACGGCCACGATCGAGGAGATCGCGGCCGCCACCGCGGGGCCCAAGGCCTTTCAACTCTATGTCTTCAAGGACCGCGGCCTGACGGACGACTGGCTGCGGCGCTGCAGCGAGGCCGGCTACGTTGCGCTCCAGCTGACCGTCGATACGCCGGTGGCGGGCAACCGCGAACGCGATTTCGTCTACGGCTTCGGCGCGCCGCCGCGCTCGCGCCTGCGGCAGCTGGCGAGCTTTGCGCAGCACCCCGGGTGGCTCTATCGCGCGCTGCTCCGCAACGACCTCGAGATGGTCAACATCACGCGCGGCAATGAGGCCGCGCGCAGCTGGCGGGGCGGTATCCGCAAGTACATCGACGAGCAGCTCGAGCGCTCACTGACCTGGAAGGACGTCGAATGGCTCGCTGCGCGCTGGCCGGGTGCGCTCGTGATAAAGGGTGTACAGACGGTCGAGGATTGCCGCAAGGCGGCCGAGTCCGGCGCCAGCGCGGTCATGTTGTCGAACCACGGCGGCCGCCAGCTCGAATCGGCGCCCGCGCCGGTGGACTGTATCGCGGCGGTCGCCGATGCGTTGCGCGACCGGCTCGAGATCATCTGCGACGGCGGCATCCGCCGCGGCAACCACGTCGTCAAGGCACTCGCCCTGGGCGCCAACGCCTGCAGCATCGGCCGCGGCTACCTTTATGCCCTCGCCGCCGGCGGGCAGGGCGGCGTGGAGCGTGCGCTCACCCTGCTGCGCGCCGAGGTGGAGCGCACGATGGCGCTTGCCGGCTGCAACGCCGTGCGCAAGCTCGGCCGGAGCTACGTCCGGCACCGCGGCTGACGCGGCACGAATCCGTCAGCGTCGCCGCGTTGGGCAGCCGGCGCCGGGCATTGCTGGTGCAGCGGATATCGGATTTGCGCACTGGCGCCACCGCAGCCAGTGTGGTGTACTATTTCTGTAACATTTCGACCGCATACTGCTCGTGCGCAATTTCGGGCAATTGACGGGACTTGCGGTTACGATAATGTTTCAGCGAGGTTGCGGCAGTTTCGCGCCGAGCGGGTAGTCGGGTTTTTTTGAGGTAGCCATGTCAGAAGAGAGAGTGTCGGGAACCGTCAAGTGGTTCAACGACGATAAGGGATACGGGTTCATCGAGCGCGAGGACGGCAAGGACGTTTTTGTTCATCACAGCGCGATCGTCTCGGAAGGTTTCCGGACCCTGAAGGAAGGCCAGAAAGTTACGATGGAAGTAACCCAGGGCCAGAAAGGACCGCAGGCGGAAAACGTCATACCCGAATAAGCGGTACCGTACTGGTCCGCGCTGCGGGTTTCCGGCTTACCCCGTGACGTGAGTTTGCTGCAGGCCACCCCCGGCCCCGGGGGTGAGGTCGCTGTCGCCCGGCACCCGGCCGCGGCGGCTCAGCAGGCGGCGGCGAGACCGTCGTAAAGCAGCTTGCAGCCGACGACGAACAGCAGCACGTACATCATCCGGAAGAAGAAACGGTCCGAGACGCGGCGGTGCAGCCACACGCCCGTGTAGACGCCGAGCGGTGCGAGTGGGGCGAGCACGAGCGACGTCAGCAAATTGGTCGCGGACAGCTGTCCGAGCCAGGCGTACGGCAGCAGCTTCGCGTAGTTGATGGCCGCGAACAGCAGCACCGTCGTCGCGACGAAGTCGGTGCGATCGAGCGGCCGTCGCAGGAGGTACATGCTGATCGGCGGTCCGCCGGCATGGGCGATGAAGCTCGTGAATCCGCCGGCCGCGCCCGCGGCGATTCCCACGGACGGCGGAAAATGCGGCAAGGCCGAGTCCGGCTCGCGGCGCGTCGAGTAGACGTAGTGCAACGTGAACGCGATTGCGACGACGCCGACGATGATCCGGACGGTCGCGGCACTCATGAAACCGAACAGCAGTGCGCCGGCGGCCACGCCGATCATCGACGCGGGCACGAGGATTCGTAGCTCCGGCCACAACCAGCGGCCGCGATAAGCCCACAGCCCCACGATGTCCATGACGCACAGAATCGGCAGCAGCACGGCCGCGGCCTGCAGCGGCGAGACGACCAGCGCCATGAGCGGCACGGCAACCACGCCCAGGCCGCCGCCGAAGCCGCCCTTCGCGATGCCGAACAGCAGCACGGCAGGGACGGCAGCCGCGTAAAACCAGGGGTCTGTGATCAAGGGCTGCTCCAGCCGCGCATACTGACCGGCCCGGGTGATTCATGCTTTAATCGGGGCCGGCGGACGATCGTAAACAATAGTGAAACTCATTATTCGACACAATTCCGTGGGGCTCGAGCTGGCGCGAGAGGAAATCGAAACCCTCCGGACGCAGGGTGTCGTCTCCGCGCGAACCGGTTTTCCCGGCGGGCGTGAATTTCGCTACGAACTCGAAAGCAGTCCCGCGAGCGTGGCGCCCGCCGCGTTCTTTACGGACAACGTGCTCACGGTGCGTGTGCCGGAGACGACCGTCCTGGCCTGGGCAACGACCGGGCTGGCCGCCATCGAAGGCGAGCAGGTGCTGGTTGATGGCGAGAAGCTCGCCATCGTCGTCGAAAAGGAGGCCGACTAGTGGCCGCGCCGCGATATGCCGGCTTCGACAAGGCCTCGATCGACTTTCTCGAACAGCTTGCCGCCAACAACGACCGCGAGTGGTTCGCACAGAACAAGGCGCGTTACGAGGAGCAGGTGCTCGACGTGGCGCTCAGGTTCATCCAGTCGATGCAGGATCCGCTGGCGCAGATCGCGCCGCATTTCACCGCGATCCCGCAGCGTGTCGGCGGCTCCCTTATGCGGGTGTATCGCGATACCCGCTTCTCGAAGAACAAGCTGCCGTACAAGACCAACATCGGGATCCAGTTTCGCCATCAGCAGGCGAAAGACGTTCACTCGCCGGGCTACTACGTACACATCGATCCTGAGCAGGTTTTCGTGGGCGTCGGCATGTGGCGGCCGGATGCGGATTCGTTGCGCGCGATCAGGAAACGGATCGTCGCGAAACCTGCGGAGTGGAGCGGCGCGCTGGCAGACTCGAAATTCCTGCGGCATTTCGAGCTCGGCGGGGAGTCGCTGAGCCGCCCGCCGCGCGGATTCGACAAGGATCATGCACTGATCGACGACATCAGGCGCACGAGCTTCATCGCGGTCAGGGATCTCGACGTCGAGGACTGCCTCGTGCCGCAATTCCAGCGCAAGGTGGAAGCGTCCTTTGCCGCGGCGACGCCATTCATGCAGTTCCTGTGCAAAGCGGTCGGTGTGCCTTTCTAGAGGAATGAAGCGATGACGGTCTTCAGTAACCTGGCGTTCGACAATCACGAGCGCGTGCTTTTCTGCCGCGACGAAGCGGCCGGTCTTTGCGCGATCATCGCAATCCATTCGACGGCGCTCGGACCGGCGGCCGGCGGCACGCGCCTCTGGACTTACGGCAGTGACGACGAGGCGCTTTACGACGTGCTGCGTTTGTCGCAGGGCATGAGCTACAAGAACGCGATGGCGGGTCTCGGGTTCGGCGGCGGCAAGGCCGTCATCATGAAGACAGCCGACTACGCGGCGAGCGATGCGCTGTTCGAGCGATTCGGCGAGTTCGTCGACACGCTCCACGGCGACTACATTACGGCGGAGGACGTGGGCATGAGCGAGGAGATCATGCAGACGATCGCACGCAGGACGCGCTACGTCTCAGGCCTGCCGTCGAAGTCGGGCAAGGCGGGCGGCGACCCGTCGCCGAAGACGGCATACGGCATCTACCGCGGTATCGAGGCGGCAGCAAGGGCGAGACTCGGGCGCGACAGCCTGGAAGGCATCCGGGTCGGCGTGCAGGGCGTCGGACACGTCGGCTACTACCTGTGCAAGCACCTGCATGCCGCAGGCGCAACGCTGCTGGTGTCCGATCTCGACGAGTCGCGCGTCGACCGCGTGTGCAATGAATTCGGCGCCGAGCGCGTGTCGAGCGCGGAAATTCTGCATGCGGAGGTCGACGTGCTCGCGCCCTGCGCGCTCGGTTCGGTGTTCCACCAGGCGTCCATTCCCGGGATCCGGGCCCGGATTATCGCCGGTGGCGCGAACAACCAGCTGCAGAGCCCCGAAGACGGCCGGCGCCTCGCGGACGCAGGCATCCTCTATGCGCCCGACTACGTGATCAACGCGGGCGGTGTCATCAGCATTACCTGCGAGTATCTCGGGAACGTTGACGAAGCGAGCGCCATGGATCTCGTTGCGCAGATCGGTCCGCGCCTTGCCGGTATTTTCGAGGAAGCCGAGCGCACCGGCGAGCCGACGAGTGTCATCGCCGACCGGCAGGCGCGCAAGATCATTGCCGACGCCGCCTGAGACGTTTCAGCCGGAGAGGACTTTGCGCAGTTCGCGTAACAGGGTCTTCGGGTTGGGCCGGTCGATGATGTGCTTCGACAGTTCGACGTAGCGGATGATGCCGTCTGCGTCGATAACGAGCGACGCCGGCCAGGTCGTGTCGCTGCCGTATTCGGGGTAATAGTCTTTCGGCACGGCGGACTCGAGCAACAACCCCAGCTTTTGCGTCGCCGCCAGGGATTCGTCGAGCCAGAACTCGAATTCCACGTCGAAAAACCGGGCAACGCGCTGCGTCGTTTCCTGCGGTTTGGGCGTAACGAGAACGAGCCTCGCCCCCAGGTCCGTGATGTCCTTGTAGTAGCCGGTCAGATTCTTCACCTGCCGGCTGCAGAACGGGCACCAGTTGCCGCGCACGAAGATCATCACGACCGGAGCGCCGCGCAGGTCCCGGGTATGCAGCGGGTTGCCCGCTTCGTCGAGTGCCGAAAAATCCGGCAGCGGCCGTCCGCGGCGCAGCTGCTCGGGGACCGGTCTTGCGCCGTGCTTGCGGTAGTACAGGTAAGCGGCGCCAGCGGCCACGAGCACGACGACCAGGCCGATCCATACGCCGTTCACGCGCCGACCTCGGGCGCCGTCTCGCGCATCGTCAGTACGATCTTGCCCATGTGGCGGCTGCTCTCCATCAGTTCATGCGCCGCCGGGGCAGCGTCGAGCGGAAAGGTCTCGTGAATAATGGGCCTGACGCGCCCGGATTCAAGCAACGGCAGCACGTTGCGTTCGACATCGGCGGCGATGCGCGCCTTCTCCGCCACGCTTTGCGGCCGGAGTGTCGACCCGGTCATCGTCAGCCGCTTGGCGAGGACGACGCGCAGGTCGATTTCCGCCCGGGGTCCCTTGAGGAAGGCGATGATGGCGTAGCGGCCGTCCCGCGCAAGGCACTCGAGGTTCTTCTGCGTGTACGGGCCGGCGACCATGTCCAGCAGCACGTCCACGCCGCGGCCGCCGGTCTGCTCCCGCACGCCCGCCTGCCAGTCCTCGCTGACGTAGTTGAACGCCCGGTCGGCGCCGAGCCGCTCGCAGAAACGGCATTTCTCGTCGCTGCCGGCCGTCGTCAGCACGGTGCAGCCGTGAGCCCGGGCGAGCTGGATGGCGGTGGTGCCGATCCCGCTCGAGCCGCCGTGCACCATGAAGGTCTCGCCGGCTTCGAGCCGGCAACGGGTGAATACGTTGTACCAGACCGTGAAGAAGGTCTCCGGGATCGCCGCCGCTTCGACGAACGACAGGCCTGCCGGGACCGGCAGGCAATGGCTGCCGTCGGCCACGCAGTATTCCGCGTAGCCGCCGCCGTGGGTTAGCGCCATGACGGCATCGCCCGCCTGCCAGCGGCTCACGTCGCTGCCGACGGCGACGATCTCGCCCGCAGCCTCGAGCCCGGGCAACGGGCTGGCTCCGGGCGGGACGGGATACCTGCCGAGGCGCTGCAGCACGTCGGGGCGGTTCACGCCGGCCGCGGCGACACGGATCAGCACCTCCGACGGGCCGGGCCGCGGGAGGGGCACGTCGATCATGCGGAGCACCGCGGGTCCTCCCGGTTCCCGGATGGAGACCGCTTTCATCATCGGCGGCATGGACTCGGCCATCGTGCGCCCCGTTCGACGTGGACAGCGTTGATGTTATGTGCATACTGACACGCCCGGCAAATCGAAAGACGACGGTGATGGGCGACAATCCGATCTTGTGGGAGCCGAGCGACGAGAGACGCCGATCGTCGGCGATGTACCGGTTCATGCAGCAGCAGGGCTTCGACGACTACGATTCCCTGTACCGGTGGTCGATCGACGACTCGGCGGCGTTCTGGCGAGCGCTGTGCGATTTCTGCGCTATCCGCTTCACGACACCGCCCCGCGCGATACTGGAGCGTCCCGACAACATAATGGATGCGGGCTGGTTCGACGGTGGCGAGCTGAACTATGCCGAGCACCTGCTGCGCCACGAGGGCGGGCGCGAAGCCCTGGTCTTCTCGGCGGAAGACGGCACGCGGCGCGCGCTCAGTTTCGACGAGTTGCGCGACGCCGTTGCCGGCGTTGCGGCGGGCCTGAAACGCGCCGGCGTCGTCAAGGGCGATCGTGTCGGCGGCTACCTGCCGAACTGCCCGGAGGCCATCGTCGCGATGCTGGCGACGACCAGTATCGGCGCCATCTGGTCGTCGTGTTCGCCGGACTTCGGCGTGACCGGCGTGGTCGACCGCTTCGGGCAGATCGAACCGAAGGTGCTGTTCACGGCCAACGCCTATTTCTACAACGGCAAGCGCTTCGACTGCCTCGATACGGTGGCGCACATCGTCGCCGCCATCCCGTCGATCGAACGGACGGTCGTGGTGCCGTTCGCGGAGGGCGCGATCGACACGTCCGGCATCGCAAGCGCCGAGATGTTCGACGCGTTCGCGGTCGCCGGTGCCGGGCTCGAGTTCGAGCCCGTCGCGTTCGGCCACCCGCTGTTCATCATGTACTCGTCGGGCACGACCGGCGTGCCGAAGTGCATCGTCCACGGCCACGGCGGCACCTTGCTGCAAATCGTCAAGGAGCACGTGCTGCACTGTGACATCGCCCCCGGCGACCGCCTGTTTTACTTCACGACCTGCGGCTGGATGATGTGGAACTGGCTCGCGACGGGGCTTGCGACGGGCGCGACGCTGGTGCTGTTCGACGGCTCGCCGTTCTTCAACGATGGCCGCGTCCTGTGGCAGATGGCCGAACGCGAGAAGCTCACGGTTTTCGGCACCAGCGCCAAGTACATCTCCGCGCTGCAGAAAGCGGGCGTGCGGCCGCGCGACGAGTTCGATCTTGCCGAACTCCGCGCCGTGCTGTCCACCGGCTCGCCGCTCGCCCCCGAGAGTTTCGACTACGTATACGATGCGATCGGCAAAGACCTGCAGCTGTCGTCGATCGCGGGCGGGACCGACATCATCAGTTGTTTCGTGCTGGGCAACCCGACGCTGCCCGTGCGCCGCGGCGAGATCCAGTGCAGGGGCCTCGGCATGGCGGTGGAGTTCTTCGACGACGACGGCAACGCGTTGCTCGAGCAACGCGGTGAACTCGTTTGCACGCGGCCGTTCCCGTCGGCGCCGGTCGGCTTCTGGAACGATGCCGGCAACGCGAGGTACCGGGCCGCGTATTTCGAGAAATACCCGGGCGTCTGGGCGCATGGCGACTTCGCCGAGTTGCGCCGCACCGGCGGCGTCGTCATTCACGGGCGCTCGGACGCGGTGCTGAACCCCGGTGGCGTGCGCATCGGCACGGCCGAGATCTACCGCCAGGTGGAGAAGCTGGACGACGTCGTCGAGAGTATCGCCGTGGGCCAGGACTGGCAGGACGACGTCCGGGTCGTGCTGTTCGTGGTGCTGCGCGAGGGCGTCGAACTGGACGACGCGCTGCGCGGCCGCATACGGCGCGTGATCCGCGAAAACACGACGCCGCGGCACGTGCCGGCGAAAATCATCGCCGTCCCCGAGATTCCGCGCACCAAGAGCGGCAAGATCGTGGAGATCGCGGTGCGCTCCGTGATCCACGGCGAGGAGGTGCGGAACACCGAGGCGCTTGCGAACCCGGAGGCGCTGCGGCACTTCCGCGACATCCCCGAACTGGGCACGGAGTGACGAAGATGACGAAGCAATACCTGCTGGCGATCGACCAGGGCACGAGCAGCAGCCGCACCGTTATCTACGACGAGCGCGCAACGGTCGTTGCCAGCGCGCAGCAGGAGTTCCGCCAGATCTATCCGCAGTCCGGCTGGGTCGAGCACGATCCCGAGGAGATCTGGGCATCGGTCACCGGCACCATGCAGAAGGCGCTGGGCGATGCCGGGATCTCGATGCGCCAGGTTGCCGGTATCGGCATCACCAACCAGCGCGAGACGACGCTGGTCTGGGACCGGCGCAGCGGCGAGTGCGTTTACAACGCCATCGTCTGGCAGGATCGTCGCACCGCCGCCTATTGCCGTGAACTGAGAAACCGTATCTCCGACGCTGCCGTCAGCGCGAAGACCGGGTTGCGGCTCGACCCGTATTTCTCGGCGACCAAGGCGGCATGGATCCTCGACAACGTGGCGGGTGCGCGGCAGCTCGCCGATGCCGGCCACCTGGCATTCGGCACGGTGGACAGTTTCCTTCTGTGGCGCCTGACCGGCGGTGCCGTGCATGCAACCGACGCGACCAACGCTTCGCGCACGATGCTGTTCGACATCCACGCGCAGCGCTGGGACGATGAACTGCTCGACGTGCTGCGGATACCGGGCAGCATGCTGCCCGAGGTGCTCGACTGCGCGGCGGAATTCGGCAACACCGTGGAAGACGTCTTCGGCGGCATCGTTCCGGTCTGCGGCATCGCGGGCGACCAGCAGGCGGCGCTGATCGGGCAGGCCGGGTTCGAATACGGCATGACCAAGAGCACCTACGGCACGGGCTGCTTCGTAATCGCCAATACCGGTGACACGGCCTTGCAGTCGCACAACCAGCTGCTCACCACGATCGCCAGCCGTGTCGGTGGCGAGGTGTGCTACGGCCTCGAGGGCAGCGTGTTCGTGGCGGGCTCGGCCCTGCAGTGGCTGCGCGACGAACTGCGCATCATCGACTCCGCGCCGGAGTCGGAGACGGTGGCCGGGCGCACCGGCATCGTGGACGACGTCTACGTCGTGCCGGCGTTTGCCGGCCTCGGCGCACCCTGGTGGGACCCGGACGCGAGGGGCGCAATCGTGGGCCTGAGCCGCGGCAGCGGACGCGACCGGATCGTGACGGCGACGCTGCAGGCGGTTGCGTACCAGACGCGCGATCTGTTCGACGCGATGGCCGACGACGGCATTGCGCCCAGCGTGCTGCGCGTCGACGGCGGCATGGTCGGCAACGACTGGTTCCTGCAGTTTCTCGCCGACATCCTGGATGTCCGGGTTGAGCGCCCCGTCAACGTCGAATCGACGGTGCTCGGCGCCGCTTATCTCGCGGCGCTGCAGTGCGGGCTGATCGACCGCTTGCAGGAGGCGTCAAGGCTGTGGCGCTGCGACGCCGTATTCGAGCCGCGGATGGCGGGCGATCAGCGCGAGGCGCTGCTTTCGGGCTGGGCCGCTGCGGTGGCGCGGGTCCGGGGCGCCAGGTAACCCTGGAACTGCAGCGTGGATTGCCGCCAGCCGCGGTTTTCCACGAACGCACGACAGTCGCGGCGATCCAGTTCGAGCGCGCGCCGACAGGCCCGTTGCAGGTCCTCGTCGAGGATTCCCACGCGCTCCGAGGTGATGACGTCGATGGGTCCGTCGACCGGGAACGCGGCCACCGGCAGGCCGCAGGCCATCGCCTCGAGCATGACGATGCCGAACGTATCCGTGCGGCTCGGAAATACGAAGACGTCGCCGCCCGCCATGTGCGCGGCCAGTTCCTCGCCGAAGCGATAACCGATGAAGTGGCTGTCGGCGTAGCGCGCCTCGAGCCGCTTCCTGTCCGGGCCGTCACCGATCACGACCTTGCTGCCCGGCACATCGAGGTCGAGGAATGCCTCGATGTTCTTCTCCACGGCGACCCGCCCCATGCAGATCCAGATGGGCCGGGGCAGGCCGTAGTCGAAACGCTCGCGCGGCGAGAACAACTGCGTGTCCACGCCACGCGACCAGATGACCACGTTGCCGAAGCCGCGGCCTTGCAGTTTTTCGCGGATCCGCTCTGTCGGTACCATCGTCCGTGCCGCGGGGCGGTGAAACCAGCGCAGCAGTCGCACCGTCCACGCGATCGGTATGGGCGCCCGTGCGCGTACGTACTCGGGAAACTGCGTGTGGTAGGCGGTCGTGAACGGCAGTCGCCGGCGGCGGCAGTAATTTCTTGCCGCGAGTCCCAGTGTTCCCTCGGTCGCAATATGGATGCAGTCCGGGTCGAACGCGTCCAGTTCGCGTCGCACGCTGCGGCCGGGGAAGACCGCGAGACGGATCTCCGAGTACGTGGGCAGCGGCACGGTCCGGCGGCCCTCCGGCGTGACCATGTGCACCTCGTGCCCGAGCGACTCGAGCTCGTCGCGGGTCTTGCTCAGGGTCTGCACGACGCCGTTTACCTGCGGCTTCCAGGCGTCGGTGACGATGGCAATGCGCATGCCGGGCATGGTCGCCGCGGCACGTGAAGCGCAGGTTACAGGTTGGTTAAGCGGCGTTTACAGCGACAGGGCAGGTGTAACCAATCTGTCACGATTTCATAACCTGTATGTAGCATTGCAGCTGCACACTTCCGCACGTGTCATACGGAAACCGTCTGATTTTGGTCGACTACCTGGATCATCTCGAGCTGAACCTGTGCCTGCGGGTCAACGCGCTCAGCCGCCGCGAGATCGTCCGTCGCGTCTTCAGCATCGTCTCCTGGCTGGGCAATTACCCGGCCTGGGTCGTGTTCGGTTTGCTGGTCGCGGTACAGCAGGGACCGCGTGTGGCGACATTTGCCTTGCAGGCGCTCGCGACGGCCTTGTCGGGCATCTTCATCTACAAGTTCCTCAAGCAGCGACTCGTGCGCGAACGGCCGTTCGTGACGCACGGGGAGATCGTCTGCGGTACAGCGCCGCTGGATCGCTACAGCTTTCCGTCCGGCCATACGCTGCATGCCGTGAGCCTGACGATCCTGTATGGCGCATACGAGCCGGCAATGCTGTTCGTCATGGCGCCTTTCGCGGCGCTGGTCGCTGCTTCCCGGATCGTGCTGGGGCTGCATTACCCGAGCGACGTCGCCGTTGGCGGCCTGCTCGGCGCCGTGCTGGCCGCGACGAGTCTTGCCCTGGCCGGCTAGCCGCTGAAGCGGCTCCAGGCGACGGCCGACCAGACCAGGAGCACCAGCGCCAGGCTCACGGCGACGGCAGCCGAACCCAGGTCCTTGGCACGCCCCGACAATTCGTGGTGTTCGTCGCCGACCCGGTCGATGGCCGCTTCCACGGCAGAGTTGAGGAGTTCCACGATCAGCACCAGCAGCAGGCATGCGATGAGCAACAGCCGCTCATAGGCCGTCTGCCCCAGCCACAGCCCGAGCGGCGTGAGAATGATGCCGAGCGTCAGTTCCTGGCGGAACGCCGACTCGTGTCGCCACGCATGGACGAACCCCTGCGCGGAAAACCGCGCGGCACGAATCGCACGCATGACGCCGGTATTGCCTGGCTTTCCCACGGTGGTCCCTGTTCGTCGAGCCGGGTGGCCCGGTTGCTTCACAACGAGAGCATAGCAGGCGGCGCAGGCGCATGGCAGCGCAGCGGCGGCGACTCGACGCTTCGTTACGGCCGGGTCACGGTGACGTTATCCTTGACTGAGCCCGGTAATGCCACAATGATTGCGAACCTGCCTTGCACCGCCGCCGGACATCTACGATAGCGCATCCAGACTTGTTGAGAGCTCGACAGAAAATCGGCAAATACCGGATTCTCGGCCGCATTGCGTCCGGCCCGCTTGCCGATGTCTACCGTGCCTACGACACGATCCAGAAGCAGCGTGTCGCGCTCAAGATCCCGAAGGAGGCCGCTTACTCCGGGCAGGAGGAATTCCTGCACGAAGTCCAGGTCGCGACCAGGCTGCAGCACCCGAATATCCTGTCGGTGCTCAACGCGAGCTACATCGACGATCACTTCGTGATCGCGATGGAACTGGGCGAGGAGTCGCTGGCCGATCGCATCGAGCGGCGCATCTCGACGACGCGTGCGCTGGACCTCGCCGGCCAGGCGATTGCGGCGCTGGCGCACGCGCACGAGCACAAGATCATCCATTGCGACATCAAGCCCGAGAATTACATCCTGTTCCCGGGCAACGTGCTGAAGCTCTGCGACTTCGGCTTCGCGAAGATCAGCCTGCGCACGCTCAAGGCGTCGGGCTCCGGCACCATCGACTACATCGCGCCGGAGCAGGCCATGGGCCGGCCGAAGTTCCAGTCCGACGTCTTCTCGCTCGGACTGGTGCTGTACCGGCTGTTGTCGGGCAAGTTGCCGGAATGGCCGTTCGCCTGGCCGATGGTCGGCCACGAGCGCCTGGCGGCGAAGGTGCGCCCGGAAATCGTCGAGATGCTGAGGAAAGCGATCCAGCTCGACCCCGCCGACCGCTATCGCGACGCGGTGCAGATGATGTCCGCCTTCGAGCAGCTGCAAAGCCACGCGCGGCGCCAGAAACGGTCCAGGGCCCGTGGCGATCGCAAGGTGGGTACGACCTGGCGGCGGCTGCAGTGGCGCGAGTTCCAGCGTCATTACAAGAAAGTCCTCGATACGCGGCACCAGTGCCGGCATTGCGAGGGGCCGGTGTCGGAAAGCATGCAGGCCTGTCCGTGGTGCGGCTTCGACAACCCCGCGCGGAGTTCCGAGTCGTCGATGCCGTCGAGCTGCCCGCGATGCGAGCGCGGCGTCAAGAACGACTGGGACTATTGCCCGTGGTGCTACGGCCCCGGTTTCGTCGAGGAGACCACGCGCCGCTATCCTGACAAGCGCTACTCGGCGCGCTGCAGCAACAAGCGCTGCCGCGGGCAGTTGATGCCGTTCATGCGCTACTGCCCCTGGTGTCGCATGAAGGTGCGCCGGCCGTGGAAGCTGCCCGGCAGCCGGCATCGCTGCAAGGCCTGCGGCTGGGGGATCGCGCTGGACTTCTGGAATTACTGCGCCTGGTGCAGGGAGCCCGTCAAGCGTGCCTGACGGCACGCCCGGGTAGCGACATGGCGAACCTCATCGACGGCCTGCTCGTACTCGACGGCGCATTCAAGCCCGATATCCAGGTGGCCGACGTGGGTGGCGGTTCCATCGTCGCTTTTACCGAGCGTGCGCCCGACAAGGACACCGAGAACCAGGACACCCTCGCGGTGATCCCGTGGGGACCGGAGTCCGTGGTGCTGGTGGTCGCAGACGGCGCGGGCGGACTGCCCGCCGGAAAGCGCGCGTCGCTGACCGCGGTATCGTCTCTCGTCGAGGCGCTGTCGGTCGCGATGTCGGAAACGGTGGTGCTGCGCACCGCGATTCTCGACGGCATCGACGCCGCGAACGAGGCCGTAATGGGCCTGTCGAACGGCTCCGCGACCACGATGACCGTGGTCACCATCGAAGGACGCGTTGCGCGCTGCTACCAGATCGGCGACTCGGAGGCGCTGGTCGTCGGCCAGCGTGGCCGCATCAAGCTGCAGACCACGGCGCACTCGCCGACCGGCTTTGCCGTCGAGGCGGGCTTTCTCGACCAGCGCGAAGCGCTGCACCATGCCGAGCGGCACCTCGTGTCGAATTTCCTCGGCACCAGTGACATGAAGATCGACATCGGCGCGCCGGTCGAACTGCAGCCGCGGGACACGCTGCTGCTGGCAAGCGACGGCCTGATGGACAACGTTCACCTGCACGAGATCATCGAGCGCATTCGCACGGGGCCGGCCGCCACCGCGGTCGACGCGATCGTCGATCTCGCGCGGCGGCGCATGCAATCGAGCAACAGCAACGAGCCGTCCAAGCCCGACGACCTGTCGCTGATCATTTACCGACGGCGGCTGCCGGTACGAAGTCGATCAAAATCATAAACTTGTCCGGGTTTTCTCGGGCGTTTCACGCATGGTAGGGCTATTGATTGACCACGGGTGGCGTATTATCGTCAGGACAGGCCGCGAACACGTTGACCGACCTGGCCTGCGCCGCAATTCCGATGGAACTCGGGCAGGCGTTTGGCGCTCCAAACAAGGAATACCGGCGGCTCCGGATGCTCAGGACGCAACAGGCCGGGCCTCCACACTTGCCATCGAGAGGCACGAGCAAATGAACGGCAAACAGTCAGTCAGAAATTCCCGCAGCTGGGTCAGGACCGGCCTGGTCGTTTTTGCGGCGACGCTGTCCGTCGCCGGCTGCAAGACATCGGTCATCCAGCCGCCGAGCAGCGGCATCCCTTCACCGCCATCCGGCGGCATGCCGTCGCCACCGTCCGGCGGCTCGTCCGGCGGCGGCGAGCAGGGCGGTGAGCAGAGCGGCGGTGAGCAGGGCGGCGGCTCCTCCGGCGGCGGTTCATCGGGCGGCGGTGAGCAAGGCGGCGGCTCGTCCGGTGGCGGCTCGCAGGGCGGGGGCTCCTCCGGCGGTGGTTCGCAGGGCGGCGGTTCCTCCGGCGGCGGTGCGTCGGGCGGTGGTGCATCGCCCAGCGCAGGGTCGTCCGGCGGCGGTGCCGGGCAGTCCGGTGGCGTCGGCAGCGTGCCGCAAATTGAATTCCCGATGCCCGGTGGCGTGCCGGGCATGAGCGGTGGTGCCGGCAGTGACGGCGCCGAAGGGTCGGCCGGCGAGGGTGCCGATGGCGGTGAAGGCGACGGCGAGAGTGGCGGCGACTGCGGCGGCACCGGGCCCCTTCCGGGCGGTGTCGGCGGCATGGGCCAGGCCGGTGAGTGCCTCGGCGGCGGCGGCGCCGCAAGCGATGCCGCGGAGGCTGCAATGGCGGGTGGTGCCGGTGGCGGCGAAGGTGCCGAGGGCGCCGACGGCGGCGCCGCGGGTGGCAGCGGAACAGGCGGCGCCGGCAGCGCAGGGCAGTTCCCGGGCGAGTCGGATGCGGAGCGCGCTGAACGGCTGGGGCGCGAACTCGAGGAGTCGCTCGGCGGCTTCGACGAGGTACTGAGCGAAGAACAGCGGGAAGTGGCGTCGGTCGGCCGCAACATGGAAGGATTCGGCGGCAATGGCGGTTCGGGTGGCGGTGCGGGTGGCATCAGCATGGGCGAGCAGGCCGCGGGCGGCTCGGGTGCCGGCTCGGTTGCCGTTGCGAACCAGCCTTCGGCACAGCGCGAGTCGCCGGTCGCCGGCCTCAGCGAGGAGGAGGTTCGCGAGCGTACGCCGGACGACATTCCCGTGCTGGTCGACGACGACATCATTGCGCGCCAGCTGCGCGAGGCCGCTCTCGCCGAAGAGGACCCGGAGCTGCGCGAGCGCCTGTGGGAGGAATACAGGAAGTACAACGGAATCTAAGGGGACGGCAGGCAAACCATGAGGAGAACGTCACCGTTTGTCGCACTGGCCCTGCTCGCGTTGCAGGGCTGTACCGTCAACGAGGTCATCACGGCGGAAGAAACCGAACTCGTCGTCGCGGAGGATCCGGTCGACGAGGCGCTGCTGCTCGATATCGGCATCGTCGAATTCGACGACGGCGTGCCGGAAGACAACGACCCCGCGGATACCCGAATTTACCAGGAAATACGCGGCGCCGAAGCGCGCTACCTGCCGTATCACCTGAAGACGACGTTGCAGGGCACCGGTCACTGGGGCGCGGTGCGGGTCATCCCGTCACGACAGGCGTTCACGGACGTCATCATCAGCGGCCGCATCGACAAGTCGGACGGCGAGTACGTGAAGCTGGAGGTCTCGGTCGACGACGCCACGGGACGTCACTGGTACTCGGAGAAATACACCGCGCAGACCGGCGTTTCGTCTTACTCGGAGCGGCGCGACCGGCGGCTCGATCCTTACCAGAAAGTGTTCAACGACATCGCCAACGACCTGCGGGCGTTCGTCGCGGAACTGCCAGCGGGGGACATCAAGCGCATCCGCCAGGTGTCCGAGTTGCAGTTCTTCGGTGACATGTCGCAGACCCAGTTCGGCGAACACCTGGCGACCGACGAGGACGGCATCGTGCAGGTCCTGCGTCTCCCGGCCGAGAACGACCCCACCGTGGAGCGCTTGCGGCAGATCCGCGAACGCGACCGGCTCGTGGTGGATACGCTGAACGAGCATTATGCGAATTTCTATTACGGCATCGCGATCCCGTACAACGCCTGGCGCAAGACGTCGCGCGAGGAGGCCATCAACTATCGCCAGGTGAAGCGATCGGCCACGCTGCAGACGCTGATGGGCGTCGCCGTGCTGGCCGGTTCGATCGCGATGGAGACCGATAGCTCGAGTTCGTCGACGAGGCGCATGCAACGCAGCCTGCAGAGCATCGGCATATCGCAGGGCATCGACCAGATATTCGCCGGCTTCTCGCGGCGCTCCGAAGCCTCGCTGCATGTCGAGGCGATCAAGGAGCTGTCGGAATCCTTCGGTTCCGAAGCGGCGCCCATGGTGATCGAAGTGGAGGGGCAGACGCGCCGCCTGACCGGAACGGCTGCGGCACAGTACGAGAGCTGGCGCCGCCTGCTTCGTGAAATTTACGAAGCGGAGACCGGCTTCCCGGCGTCCATCGACATGGGCTCCCCTGCGCGTGAGGCTGAACCGACTGGATGATCGATCGAAAACCGCGGCGAGACCTGGGCGTTGGCACCCGGCTCGCTAATCGGTATACCTTAGCCCGCCGCTTAGGCAGAGGGGGCGCGGCCGAGACCTGGCTCGCCACCGACCGGATCACCCGCGCGTCCGTGGCGCTCAAGATACTCGCGGACGATCGTGTCGGTGCCGCAGCGCTGCGGCGCGAGTGGCAACTCGCGATCCGCCTCATGCACGCCCACATCGTGCGCGTGTTCGAGTTCCACGAAGACGACGGCGCGTTCTACAGCCTGCAGTTCATCGACGGGCCCGACATCGGCGTGCTGGCCGGCGCGCCGCCGGCGGAGTCGCTGCCGCCGGTCGCCCTGGTCGCAGACGCGCTGCGCTACGCACATGCGAAAGGCGTCGTGCATCGGGACGTGAAAGCCGCCAATATCCTGCTCGACCATAACGGCGCGCCCTACCTGGTCGATTTCGGGGTCGCCGCGACCGGTGGCCGCGACCCGGGCGGCGGTTCGCTCATCGCGGCCAGCCCGCAGCAACTGTCGGGCATGCCGCCGGAGCCCGCGGACGACATCTTCGCGCTCGGCGGCCTGATCCACGAACTCGTCAGCGGGCGCTCGCCCTGGAGCTCCTCGGAAACGGCACGGGACATCGCGGCGAAGGAGCCGCCGCCGCTGGCGGCAGCCGACGGTTCGCCGGTTCCCGCCGGGCTACAGGCCCTGGTGGCGCAGATGCTCGACAAGGACGCGTCGCGCAGGCCGGATGCCGAGACCGTCGCGGCGCGGCTGGCCGAACTCGGCTTTGCACCGGCGCCGGCGCCCGGGCGCTACGTCACCGCGGCCGGGAGCTCGCGCGACGAGGTCATCGAGACACGCGAAACCGTGCGGCCGCTGAGGCGTGCGCCGCAGGCGCCGGCGGCGGCGCACGGCAAGTCGTCGAGCGGCATCAGTCCGCGCACGCTCTGGATGAGCCTGGCCGTCTTGTTGTTGCTCCTGGTCGGTGTCGTCTTCCTGCTGCCGGGTACGGTCGAAAAGCCGGCCGCCGTGCCCGCGGCCGGCACGCAAACGCCGCAGGAAGCGGGGTCGCCGGCGGCCGGTGAGCAGCAGCAGCCGGACGTCGATTTCAGCGAAAATCTCGACGACCTGAGTGGCCGCGATCAGCGCGTACAGGACCGCGCGTCCACCGAGGAGGTCCTCGGCGAGCTGCTGGCGAAAATGGACACGCTGGAGAGCCGCGCCGTGCAGCGCTGGGGCGGATTGCGGTTCGCCCGCGCGCAGGCGGTCTACGCGGAGGGCGACGAGGCTTACCTGGCGCGCGACTATGCCACGGCAGCGCAGAAATACCGCGAGGCGATCGAGATCGTCGAACCGTTGCTGGACGAAGTCGACAAGGTCTTCGAAGCGACCTACGCCGAAGCGCGCGCAGCCCTGGAGGCCGCCGACCCCGTCGAGGCCGTGCGGCTGTTCGATCTCGCGGCCGCGATCAGCCCGGGTCATCGCGGCGCGCAGGAGGGACTGCAGCGAGCGCGCAATCTCGACACCGTGCTGTCGCTGATGGACCAGGGGCTCGCGCACGAAGAGGTGCTCGAGCTGCAGGCGGCGCGGCAGAGCTTCGAGCGTGCGGTCGAGCTCGACCCTGCCTGGGAGCCGGCGCAGGCCGCCCTGCAAAGGGTGCGCGGCACGATCACGCAGATGGAATTCGACCAGCGCATGACCGAAGGGCTGACTTCGCTCGCCGAAGGCGATTACCTGGGCGCGCGTGCCGCATTTCGCATGGCGGAGAAACTGAAACCGGGATCGCCGGAGCCGGCCGACGGGCTGCTGCAGGTCGACCAGGGCCTCCGGCTGCAGGAGATCGCCGACCTGGAAAGCGAGGCCGGGCAACACGAGCAGGCGGAAGAGTGGAGCGATGCGAGCGCTACCTACGAGCGTATCCTGGAACTCGATTCCAACCTCGAGTTCGCGCAGGACGGGCTGCGCCGAACGCGGCAGATGGAAGCCCTCCACGAAACGCTGCAAGGTTACATCGCGGAGCCCGACACCCTGAGCCGGCCGTCGACCATGCAGGCGGCGACGGCCCTGCTGCTCGACATCACGCGCATGGACGACATAGGACCGCGCCTGGCGGACCGGCGCGACGAGTTGTCGCGACTCCTGAAGCGGGCGGCGACGCCGCTGACGGTGACACTCCTGTCCGACAGCCGGACGGACGTCTCGATTTACAAAGTTGGTAAACTCGGCAGCTTTGACGAGCACCAGCTTCGCCTGCGGCCGGGCACCTACGTTGCTGTCGGCGTACGGCCCGGGTACCGTGACGTGCGGCTTGAATTCCGCGTGGCGCCGGAAATCGACATGGAGCCCATCGTCGTTCGCTGCGAGGAACCGATTTGAGTCTGAAGCTATTCATCAGGGACGTCGAAGGCGAGCGGCCGGTAGACGCGGCGCGTCTGCCGATTCGGGTCGGGACCGGCAGCGATTGCGAGCTGCGCCTGCCGGGTCCGGGTGCTGCGCCGGTCATGGTGCTCGACGTGCTCGACGGCGTGCCGTTCGTCCAGCCGGTCGGCCGCGACGAGTCGATAACGATCAACGGCGAGCCGCTGACCGCCAGCCGCCGCCTGCAAAGCGGGGACGAGCTGCGTTACTTCGGCAGCCGGGTGCTGGTGCAACTCGCCGCGGAGCGGCTGACGCTCGAAGTGCGGCTCGAGGACAGCGCCTACGTCACCAGGCCCCCGGAACTCGACACCGCCGGCGAGCAGCCGGCCGAGGAAACGATTGCACCGACGGCCTTCCGGCGCGCGGCGGAAGCGCCCCGGACGGCCGCGGACGGCAAGGGCCACGGCACCCTGCGGTGGCTGATCGGCGCCGCGCTGGCGGCGCTCATTGCGGTTTCTTTCCTGCTGTTCACGTCCAAGTCGGTCAAGTTCGAGGTGACGCCCGGCGCGCCCGATTCCTTCAGCGTCAGCGGCGGCTGGTTTCGCATGCCGCTGGGCGATCGCATCCTGCTGCGCAAGGGCAGCTACACGGTGCAGGTTTCGCAGCAGGGCTACTACGACGTCACGCAGAATTTCGAGGTCGGTGACGAACAGAACGTCATCATCGACATCGCGATGCGCAAGCTGCCCGGGCACGTCACTGTCGTCACGAACCCGCCCACGGACGCGACGGTCGCGATCAACGAGAGCGAGATCGGGCCCGCGCCGTTCGGGCCGATCGAATTGCTCCCCGGCGAGCACAGCGTCAGCGTGCGTGCCGAACGATTCCTGCCCTACAGCGGCGTGGTCACCGTCCCGGGCCTGGGCCGGCACGAACAGCTGAGCGTGCAGCTCGTGCCGCGCTGGGCCGAGGTTGCGATCGAATCGGAACCGCCGGGGGCGCGTATCTACGCCGGCGAGCAGCAGGTCGGCGAGACCCCCGCGACCATCGAGCTGCTGGAGGGCACGCACCAGCTCAGCGTG
The DNA here is from genome assembly GCA_963712755.1 of uncultured Gammaproteobacteria bacterium. Taxonomy (GTDB): domain Bacteria; phylum Pseudomonadota; class Gammaproteobacteria; order Steroidobacterales; family Woeseiaceae; genus UBA1847. The sequence goes on from CAVQIY010000010.1 coordinate 530,373, forward strand.
GTGCAGGACGGCTACAGCGCCTGGGACGGTACGGTCGTTGCCGAGCCCAATACCGATATGGCGCTGCCGCTGATTCGGCTGCAGCCTGCCAACGCGCGATTGCTGGTCAATTCGATACCCCGCGGTGCCAACGTGACGGTCAACGGGCGCTATCGCGGCCAGTCGCCGCTGACGCTCGATCTTGCGCCGGGCGTGAACTACGAGATCGGCCTCTCCAAGGCCGGTTACGGCATATCGAGCCGCAAGGTGCGCCTGGAAGCGGCGGCCAGCGACTCGATCACCGTCGACCTGACCGCGCGGACCGGCACGCTGACGGTCAACGTGCAGCCCGCCGACGCCACGGTCTATGTCGACGGCCAGGCCCGCGGCACGGGCAGCACCACGTTGAGCCTGAGCTCGGCGCCGCACCGCATCGAGGTGCGCAAGACCGGCTACGAGTCCTGGTCGCGCACGGTGACGCCGCGGCCGGGCTACCCGCAGACGCTGTCGGCGAGCCTGCGCTCGATGGAAGAAATCGAGCGGGCGTCGATCGCCACGGAGCGTACGACGGCGGCCGGGCAGGTACTGCGCCGCGTCGAGCCCGGCACTTTCACCCTGGGGTCCTCGCGCAGTGAGCAGGGCCGGCGGGCGAACGAGGTCATCGTCCCGGTGCGGCTGACGAAGCCGTTCCTGATCGGCGTGAAGGAAGTCACCAATCGCGAGTTCGCGCAGTTCCGGGCGAATCACGACTCGGGTGCCGATATTCACGCCGCGATGGCCGGCGACAACAACCCCGTGGCGAAGGTTACCTGGGCCGATGCCGTGCAGTACTGCAACTGGCTCAGTGCCCGCGAAGGCCTGACGCCGGTCTACAAGGAAGAATTCGGCGAGTGGGTGGCCATCCGGCCGTTCCCCGACGGCTACCGGCTGCCGACCGAGGCGGAGTGGGCCTGGGCGATCCGTTACCAGGGGGGCAACGGTGCGCTGAAGTTCTCCTGGGGCACGGAGTGGCCGCCACGTCGTGATGCGGGCAACTACGCCGACAAGTCCGCCGCGGACCTCGTGCCGACGATCATCCCCGGCTACGACGACGGTTTCGCGTCGACGGCGGAGGGTGGCAAGTTCCCCGCCAACGCGCTGGGGATCGTCGACGGTGCCGGCAACGTCGCCGAGTGGGTAAACGACTTTTACACCGTGCCGACGCCCGGGGTGACTGACGCCGTGGTGGATCCACTCGGTCCGGAACGCGGCAAGAGCTACGTCATCCGGGGCTCGAGCTGGCGCCACGCGACGCCCACCGAGCTGCGCCTTTCCTACCGCGACTACGGCAACGAGGCCCGTTCGGACGTGGGCTTCCGCATCGCGCGCAATGTCGACTGAATTTCATGCGACAATTGCGCGCCGCGGCGGTCAAACGAACCGGTGAGTAAAGAGAATCGACGATGCATCGTTACCTGCTGACCCTGTTGCTGATGATTGCCGGTACGGCCGCCTGGGCACAGGACAGCGCGCCGGAGGAAGAGGCCGCGGCGCCGGAATCCCGGGAGACCGCGGATCAAGCGCCCGCTGAAGCGGACGACGAGTCGGACGTCGAGGAAGGGAGTTACCTCGATGCCGAGGAAGAGGATTTCGTGCCCAGCGAGGACATTCCCGCCGACCAGTCGATCCCGTTCCCGACGGACATCTAGACTCGAACCCTATTCAAACCTGGCCTGGCTTTACCTATGAACAAGAAAAACATCCCCGTCGAGTTCGTGTTCCAGCTGTTTGCGCTGATCATCGCGATCATCGTCGTGCATGCGTTCTACGTATCGGTCGTGCGGCCGAATGCGGCACAGATCATCGCGGAACAGAACGCCGCGGCCGCTGCCGATCCGAACTACGTGCGCGAGCGCCGCGTTGCCGTTCTCGTAAAGGATTTCGAACAGGAAGCCTGTTTCATCCTGATGTTCTGGGCGCTGGCGATCATGGGATACAAGGCGGTAGTCATCGTGCGCGAGCGCCGCCTGCTGGACGTCGACCTCGTGCCGGTGGCGGAGGGGATGCGCATCTTGCCGGAGGACACGCGCGAGTTCGCACGCCAGGTGCAGCAGCTGCCTGACGACCAGCAACGGATGTTGTTGCCCCGGGCCCTGCTGAACGCGCTCCGGCGCTTCAATTCGACGCGCAATATCCAGGACGTCTCCAGCAGCACCAACACCATCTGCGAGTCCGAGGCCGAACGGCTGGAATCGGAATTGTCGATGATTCGCTACATCTCATGGGCGATCCCCTCCATCGGCTTCATCGGCACCGTGCGCGGTATCGGCGAGGCGCTGGCGCAAGCCGACAAGGCGGTCCAGGGCGACATCGCGGGCGTCACGCAGAGCCTCGGCGTCGCCTTCAACTCGACCTTCATTGCGCTCCTGATCAGTATCTTCCTCATGTTCCTGGTGTACCAGCTGCAGCTGCTGCAGGAACGGCTCGTGTTCGACACGCAGGCGTACTGCGACGACAAGCTGATCCGCCACATGAGAGCCGACTGATCGGCGCGCGGAGCTTACCGTGTCCCTGCTCGCAGCACACATCAACGATGCCGGCATCTCGGTGCTCAGCGCAGAACGGCTGCTATACCGGGAGCCCGGTTTTGCGCTACTCGAGGACGACGACCTCGCGACGGGACTGAAGGCGTTCGAGAATGCGCGCATCAAGCCGCGCCGCATACAGAACCGCTTCTGGTCGGAGCTGACGACCGCCGCGCTGCCCGACCGGCGTTTCCAGCACCTGAGCGCGGCCGATCTCGCCAGCCGGCAGCTCGAGCAGATCTGGCAGGCGGTTGCCGCGTCGGGCGACCGGCTGGTGGTCGCCGTGCCGGCGTACATGACGGGCGAAAATCTCGGCTTGTTCCTCGGTATCGCCAGCGAACTGGGCGTCCCCGTCGTCGGCCTCGTCGATGCCGCCGTCGCGGCGACGCGCCGCGAATACCAGGGCGCCGTGCCTGTTCACGTGGACATCAGCCTGCACGCCGCGACGCTGTCGCGCCTCAGGCAGAACGGCCAGGTCCAGCTCGATCGCAACGAGATCATCGAGAGTGGCGGCATGCTGTCGCTGTACGACGCCTGGATTCACATCATCTCGGATGCCTTCGTCCGGCAGTCGCGGTTCGATCCGCTGCACACGGCGGAAACGGAGCAGCTGCTGCTGGACCGGCTCGGCGGCTGGCTGGCGGCCGCGTCGGCCAACGACAAGGTGCCGCTCGACATCGAGTACCGCGGCATCGCGCACAGTGCCGAGCTGGAGTCCCTCGACCTGATCTCGGCGGCGGCGCCGGTCTACCAGCGCATCGCGAGCCAGCTGCGCGCCATCTACCGGGCCGAGGAGACGCCGGCGATCCAGCTGAGCGACCGGGCAGCGCGCATGCCGGGACTCGCCGACATGCTCGCGGCGCGTGTCGGCGGCCAGGTGTTCCTGCTCGAGCCGGGTGCGACGGCGCGCGGACTGCTCACGCGCTGCCGCGACATGCAGCGCGGCGACAGTGGTGTGACGCTCATCCGCCAGTTGCCGTGGGACCAGTCGCCGGTGTCGATCCGCAGGGATGAGGCACCGATGGCGGCCGGGCAGCCGACGCACCTGCTGTTCGAGAACACCGCGTACCCGATCGACGGCCGCCGGTTGCTGATGGGCTCGCAGCCGGTCACCGGCGAGCGCTGGATCGACCTGCGCGGCGACATGCCGGGCGTGTCGCGGCGGCACTGCTCGATCGAGCGCAGCAACGGGCAATGCGTCGTGCAGGATTACAGCCGCTACGGGACGTTCCTGAACGGCCACAAGATCGACGGTTCCGCGGTCCTGCAGGTCGGCGACCTGGTCCGCATAGGCAGCCCCGGCTACGAGTTCCGCCTGATCACGACGGAGGCCGGCGATGGCCCGTAAGCGCCGCCAGTTCGAGGTCTTCAGCATGTCGTTCCTCGACTGCATGAGCTGCGGCTTCGGCGCCGTGATCCTGTTCTTCATGATCATCAATGCGCAGGTCAAGGAATCCACCGAGGAGGACCCCACCGAGCTGATGGCCGAGACCAAGCGCCTCGAGGTCGAGATACTCGAGGGCCGCAAGAACATGGTGCTTGCCAAGAACACGAAGGAAACGCTGGAGGAAGAGAAACAGACCGCGGAAGGCAAGATCGCGCAGATCATCGCGCTGATCAAGGAGCTGCGCGAGGAGCTCGCCGAGTACGACGACGAGACGCTTGCAAAGATAGAGCGAGTCGAGAAGCTGCAGGCGGACATCAAGTCGCTCGAGGAAGAGGTCAAGCGGCTGCTCGCGCTCAAGGCCGAAGAGGAGAACCAGGGCGCGCGGATCCGGGAATTCAAGGGCGAGGGCGACCGCCAGTACCTCACGGGACTGAAACTCGGCGGCAACCGCACGCTGATCCTGGTCGACCGTTCGGCGAGCATGCTGGACGACACCATCGTCAACATCATTCGCCGCCGCAACATGTCCGACGAGGACAAGCTGCGCGCGGTCAAGTGGCGCCAGGTGGTGGCCAGCGTCGACTGGCTGACTTCGCAGTTCAAGCCGGGCAGTCAATTCCAGATCTACATGTTCAACAACGAAGTCCAGCCCGTCATCAAGGGCAGCGACGGCACCTGGCTCGAGGCGGACGACGGCTCCAAGCTGGAGGAGGCCGTGCGCGTACTGCGCGGCACGATCCCGGAGAACGGCACCAACCTGCGTGCCGCGTACGAGGTTGCCGCCAAGCTGACGCCGCGGCCGGACAACATCATCCTGCTCGTCGACGGGCTGCCGACGATGATGGAGTCCACGAGCGATCGGCGCATGGTGACGGGGCGCGACCGGATGAGCATGCACGGCCGCTCGATCCGCGAACTGCCGAGCGGGATCCCGGTCAATATCCTGTTGTTCCCGATGGAAGGCGATTACGACGCCGCCATCGCCTACTGGACGCTGGCTTACGGGAGCGGCGGGTCGTTCATGGCCGTCAGCCGGGACTGGCCGTAGCAGGCCGGAGCGTGTATGAGTAAACGACGTCGCAACGTGGATGCCTTCAGCCTGTCGTTCCTGGACTGCATTTGTTGCGGTTTCGGCGCGATCATCCTGTTGCTCGTCTTGTCGAAAATCTACGAGCCGATGATCATCGAGAAGACGCAGGACGACCTGGAGTCGCTGATCGCCCTGCTGCAGCAGGAGCTCTTCGATATCCGCGGCGAGACGGCGGTCCTGAATCGCGAGCTCACGGATGTGCGCGAGCAGACGTCCGACACCAAGATCCAGCTTGCCCGGCTGCAGCAGGAACTCAGCAAGGTGAAAGGCCAGTACGAAGCGTCGCAGGACGAGTCGGACTCGACGATCGACGAAGGGGCGCTGGCCTCCGCGAAGCAGCGGCTGACGGACGAGATGCGCCGCCTGCAGCCCTATTACAAGCGCGCCGAGGAAGATGCGGTCGCGGGCATTCCCGTGGACAGCGAGTACATCATCTTCATCATCGACACGTCGGGCAGTATGCAGCAGTACAACTGGGACCGCGTGCAGGAGAAGCTCAACGAAACACTCGACGTGTATCCGCAGGTCAAGGGCCTGCAGATCATGAACGACAACGGCAACTACATGTTCTCGCAGTACGCCGGCAAGTGGATACCGGATACGCCCGGCCGCCGCGAAGCGATCAAGAACACCATGCGCCTGTGGCGCCCGTTCAGTGACAGTAACCCGGTTGACGGCATCATTTACGCGATCAGCACCTACTGGTCGCCGGACAAGAAGATCAGCATCTACGTGTTCGGCGACGAGTTCAGCGGCCGCTCGGTCGAAAACGTCATACGCCAGGTGGATGCCGTCAATCGCGTGGACGCCGAGGGCAACCGCATGGTCCGCATACATGCGGTCGGTTTCCCGTTCCTGTTCCGCGGCAGCGGCGACATCCCGCCGACCGCGCACAAGTTCTCGCAGCTCATGCGCGTGCTGTGCGAACGCAACGGCGGCACGTTCGTGGCACTGACCCACTGGGATCGCTGACGACGGCGAACGCACTTTTCGCCACATTTGATCGCCGGAATTCCACGGCTCGGTCCCGTGCACACCGTTTTTGCGCGCTGTAATCATCCTGTCGAAGGCCGGAAGCCGGCCTCATCATCCGAAGGAGATTTCAATGCGTAACACGATTTCAGCAATTACCGTGATCAGCCTCGTTGCGATGGCGCCGCTGGCCGCGCACGCGGCCCCGTCGAAGCAGGAAAAGATCGGCGTCGGTTCCGGCGCGATTGTCGGCGCGGCGGCGGGCGGGCCCGTCGGACTCATCATCGGCGCGGCCGTCGGGGCATACCTCGGCGACGCGGCCAACAGGAAGAACGAGGAAGTCGAGTCGTTGTCTGCCGAACTCGCCGCCTCCAGGACCGAGGTCGTGACGCTGGAGCGCGAGATGAGCAGGATGGACCGCAACCTGGATACGCTCAGCGCCGAGCTGCAGCGGTTGCAGCGCTACGCGAGCCCGGAGATCGCCAGCCTGCTGCAGGCGGGCATCGCCATGGACCTGCTGTTCCGTACCGACGAAGCGGTGCTGTCCGACACCACCGGCAGCCGGCTGCACGAACTCGCCACGACGCTGGCCTCGATGCCCGGTATTCGCGTGCAGCTCGACGGTTTCGCGGACGAACGCGGCGACGAGCTCTACAACCAGGCGCTGTCCGAGCAACGCGTGGCCTTCATTCGCGACCAGCTCGTCGCGGCCGGCGTGGATACGTCGCGGATTACCGCCACGGCGCACGGCGAGTCGCCGGCCCAGGACGATACCGTGGACAGCTACGCACTGGAGCGCCGCGTGAGCCTGAAGCTCTATACCGATGAAGTGACGTCGTTCGCCGCGAATCCCGAGTGACGACAGCGCCGCGGGTTCCCGGTTCCCCGCAAGTCCCCGACTGGCCGGCCCTCCGGGGCCGGCATTTTTTTGTTGGCGGATCGCGCATCGAGGTGTGCCCCAGTGGGTCGCCTGCAGGAGCACGCCGCGGCGCGCGATCGCGGTTCGAGAACCGCTCCTACAGGTCCGGCAGGGCAACGGTCCTCGAACCGCAGCCCGGCGCGCAGCGCAGGTTTGATTTATAGTATCGGCCATGAACAGCGACCTCGCCGACAAGCACTGCAAACCCTGTGAAGGCGGCGTCACGCCGCTCGCCCCGGAGCAGGCGGCCGAACTGATGAAGGGGCTGCATGCCGACTGGAGCCTGAGCGGCGACGGCAAGGAGATTTCACGGCGCTTCTCCTTCCCGGCGTACAGCCGGACGATAGCCTTCGCCAACGCCGTCGCGTGGGTCGCCACCGTCGAGGGGCACCATCCCGTGCTGACCGTCAGTTACGGCGATTGCGTCGTCAGCTACACCACACACGCGATCGACGGGCTGTCGGACAACGACTTCATCTGCGCCGCCAAGATCGACCGGCTCGCCGCCGAGGCCGAATGATCGACGTCGCGGCGATCGAAGCGGCGGCCCGCCGGCTCGACGGTGTCGCCATCCGCACCCCGCTGATACGTAATGACGAACTCGACCGCGTTGCGGGCGGCTGCGTGCTGGTCAAAGCTGAAAACCTGCAGGCTATCGGCTCGTTCAAGATCCGCGGCGCCTACAACCTGATGAGCCAGCTCTCGCCCGAGCAAGCCGCGCGCGGCGTCGTCGCGTTTTCCTCGGGCAACCACGCGCAGGGCGTGGCGCTGGCCGGTCGGCTGCTGGGGATTCATGCCGCCATCGTCATGCCGGCCGACGCGCCGCGCGCGAAGATAGACAGCACGCGCCGCCTCGGCGGCGAGGTCATTACCTACGACCGCTACACGGGCGACCGCGAAGCGATCGCGCGCGAGATCGCTGCGCAGCGCGGTGCCGCCCTGGTGCCTTCTTACGACCACGACGACATCATCGCGGGGCAGGGCACCGTCGGCCTGGAGATCGCGGAACAGGCGCGCGAGATGCGGCTGCCGCCCGACCAGGTGTTCATCAACTGCGGTGGCGGCGGCCTGTCCGCCGGCAGCGCGGTGGCGCTCAAGGCGCGGCTGGACGGCGTGTCCGTGCGCACCGTCGAGCCGCAGGACTTCGACGATACCGCCCGTTCGATCGCCGCCGGCGAGCGGCGGAAAGTCGCCCCGGGCTCACGCTCGATCTGCGATGCGCTGCTCGCCGATTCCCCGGGCAAGCTGCCGTTCGAGATTCACCGGCAGTTGTTCGATGCGGGCCTGACGGTGAGTGATCGTGAAGTTCGCGACGCGATGCGCTTCGCGTTTCGCAACCTCAAGATGGTCGTCGAGCCGGGTGGCGCGGTGTCGCTCGCCGCAGTGCTCAGCGGCAAGCTCGATACGTCGGACAAGACCACTGCAATCGTGATCAGCGGCGGCAACGTCGACCTGGATCAGTTCGCGGCGATACAGGAATCCGCCGGCTGAGGCTAGCTGGCGGCAGCCGACAGCAGGCTGCGCCGCATGCCGCTCAATTCGAGCCCGCGCTGGCGGCGCACCTGCCAGCCGTCCAGCCAGTTGACGATGCGGTCGATCTGCTCGACGTCCGGGCGGGCGCGGGAGGGCTGCATCTCGTGTACCCCGATGCCATGTTCGGCGGCGTAAACGAAGTTCTGGCTGTCGCGCATGACCGCGATGATGGGAATGCCCAGCGAGTCGAGGAACCGCATCAGCTTTGCGAGGCTCTTGGTGTTCTTGCGCGTGCGATTGGCGACGACGGCGAGTTTCTGCTCGTTACGATTCACCTTGGCGACCAGCAACAGGTCGGCGATGATCCGCGAAGCCGCATGGGTATCCATCATCGACGGCAGTACCGGCACCAGTATCGACGACGAATCCCGCGTCAGTTCGCGCAGGTCGTCATGATTGATGCCGGCCGCGGAGTCGATGAGGAGTGTGCCGGTGTCCTCGGGCACGCGCAGCTGCCAGCTGCGCGTGGCATGCATCGAGCGCTTGAAGGCGGCGATCCCGTGGATCCCCGGCCGGTCGGCGGGTCGGCGCGCCAGCCAGGCCATCGCCGAGCCCTGCGGGTCGAAATCCATGACCGCCGGGCGGGCACCGCGCATCGCGTAGCAGGCGGCGATATTGGTGACCAGCGTCGACTTGCCGCAACCGCCCTTGGGGTTGAGGATGACTATCCGGTTCAGGTTGTCTCTTCGCGGCGTCTTCAGCATGGCCCGATCACAGGGGATTGCAACACTCTAAATTTCGCTCAGCCGGCGCCGGTTGTCCTTGCGCCGGTTCACATAATACCCGATGCGCCGTGGGAAGGAATGCCGCCGTTACGCGCTTTCAGGACTTTTCAGGGTAGGTGTCGTGGCTGGGGATGGCGTCGCCGCTGCACGACCATGCGGCGCGCGAGCCCGCGAATATCCTCGCCTGCGGCGCGATCCCGGGCTCGTGATCGAGCGAGCCCGCCGGCACGACGGCGATGCCGCCCTCGTAGACCCGCGGCAGCGGGCTGCCGCAAACCGAGCAGAACGTCGCGGAAAAGCGCTCGGCTTCGGGCAGCTTGTAGCTGCGGGTCAGCTCCTCGCCGGCGGTCCAGGTGATGGACTCGAGCCGCAGGATGATGTTGCTCGCGTGCGCGGCGCCGCTCGCCTTGCGGCAGCGCTCGCAGTGGCAGTGATAGAAGCGGCGCGCGTCGCCCGTGAGCTCGTAAGCGACCGAGCCGCACAGGCAGCTGCCCGACAACGCGATATCCCCCATGGCCCTCTCCTGCTGCGTATTCCCCGAAGCGCAGCATAGCAGGCTTGGGCGGCGTCTACTTCAGGTGCGAGCGCGTGAAATGCCGGGCTTCGCGCAGCCAGCGGCAGGTCTTGCAATAGCAGGTGCGCTCGTGCGGGTGCGTGGCTCGCAGGTAGTCGATGGCGGCTTCGAGCGCGTCCGCGAGCTGTTCCACGGTGGCATCGTCGAGCGAGCGCGAGCGATGCTGGTCGAGCCAGTGACACGCGGTGCCGAACTGGCATTGCGCGCACTCCTCGATGAAGGCGTTGTAGTGGCTGCCGTAACGGCAGCTCGAAAAATCGACGTCGCGCTCGAGAAGCCAGCGCGGATACTCGAGGAGGTCGGTGATGTAGCCCGTGATGGTCCGGGTCTTGTTGGTCAGTGTAGCCAAGGAGAGACTCCAAGCCTGACCGCTGAGGCTAGCAAGCGATACCCGGTCGCATTATGGGGGAATCTACGTATCGCGCTCGACGCGCGGGGCGCCTAGGCAGGCGCGATCAGAACATCTCGCTGGGATCCAGGTGCTCGTCCCGCGGCTTGCTGCGGCTCTTGATGAAGTCGCCGGTTATCATCTTGTCATAAGACATGCCGGGCCCCACCATCGGGTAGACGCCGGCCTCCGGGTCGATGATCACTTCGAGGAATGCCGGTCCGGTAAATGCCATGAACTCGGCAACGGTCGCTTCCAGGTCTTCTTTCCTGTCGAGCTTTTTCGCGTAGCGGAAGCCGTCCGCCTCGGCGGCCTTGACGAAGTCTTTGCTGTGCAGCGACTTGTCGCTGGCGGCCATGCGGCTGTCGTAGTAGAGCTTCTGCCACTGGCGCACCATGCCGTCGCCGTAGTTGTTGAGCACCACGACCTTGATCGGCAGCTTGTAGGTCGTGGCCGTTTCGAGTTCGCCGAGATTCATGCGCATGCTGCCGTCGCCGTCGATGTCGATGACGACCCGGGCCGGCTGCGCGAACTGCGCGCCGATGGCGGCGGGCAGGCCGAAACCCATCGTGCCCATGCTGCCCGAGGTCAGCCACAGGCGCGGCTCGCGGTAGTCGAAGTACTGCGCGGCCCACATCTGGTGCTGGCCGACGCCGGTGGAAATGATGGCTTCGCCTTTCGCGTGCTTGTTGATTTCCTCGATCACCGCGTACGGCTGGATCAGGTCGGTGTCGCGATCGTAGTTCAGGCAGTGCTCTTTCTTGAGGTGCGCAATCTCGGCGTGCCAGGGGCCGAAGTCCTTGCTGAAGCCGATGCGCCGGCCGTATTCCAGCAGTTCCTTCAGGTCGCGGTCCAGCAGGCCGACCTGGTGCCAGTCGACGCGCTTGACCTTGCCGATCTCGGCGATGTCCACGTCGAAGTGCGCAATGCGCCTGGCGTTCGGCGCGAACCGGCCCGGGTCGCCCGCCACGCGGTCGTCGAAACGGGCGCCGATGGCAACGAGGAAATCGCAGTCCTCGACCGCGTAGTTGGCCGAGGCGAGGCCGTGCATGCCGAGCATGTGCAACGCCAGCGGATGCCGCGTATCGCTCGCGCCCAGCGCCATCAGCGTGGTCGTGACCGGGATGCCGTATTCCGATGCCAGACGCCGCATGGACTTGGCGGCGTTGGCGTTGATCACGCCACCGCCGGCATAGATCAACGGCCGTTCCGATTCGGCGAGCATGGCAAAGAAGCGTTCGCAGGCCGCGTCGGTGAGGCGGTTCTCCGTGACGGCCTGCAGCCGCCGCCGGTACCCCGGCAACGGCAGTGTGCCGCTGCCCATGAAGGCGCCCTGCCAGTTCTGCACGTCTTTCGGTATGTCGATGACGACGGGGCCCGGGCGCCCGGTGCGCGCGAGCTCGAAGGCACTGCGCATGGTGGCTTCGAGCCGCTCGGGGTCCGTGACCAGGAACACGTGCTTGGCCACCGCACCCATGATCGCGGAGACGGGCGCCTCCTGGAACGCGTCGGTGCCGACGGCGCTGGTGGGGACCTGGCCGCAGATGACGACGACAGGCACGGAGTCGGCCATGCAGTCGCGCACCGGGGTCACCGTATTCGTCGCGCCCGGGCCGGACGTCACCATGACCACGCCGACCTTGCCGCTCGCACGCGCATAGCCGGACGCCATGAACCCGGCGCCCTGTTCGTTGGCGGGCACGATCAACGGCATCGGCGAGCGGCCGTCCTTGCCCGCGTGCAGCTTGTTGTAGCGGAACACTGCGTCGTAGGTCGGCAGGATCGCGCCGCCGCTGTAGCCGAAGATGGTATCGACGCCTTCATCCGCGAGCACCTGCACGACGATGTCGGCGCCGCTCATGATCTTTCCTGCCAGGGGATGACTGCTCGCGCGCTCTGCGCTGGCCTGTTCGCTCACCGTTTTGCCGTCGCTCTTTGATTTTCGAGTCTTGATCGAGTGTTTACTAATTTTTATTGCATTGCAATACTCGCCGTATTGCGTTGCCAGCGACACGACGGGCGCGTAAATGTAGTTTCAAACGATTCTTTTTTCAGGGATACCAGGCGATGCGACATGTGATTTCCGTACTGCTGGAGAACGAGGTCGGCGCCCTGACGCGCATGACCGGCATGTTCTCCAGCAGGGGCTACAACATCGAGTCACTCAACGTGGCCCCCACCAACGACGCCACCGTGTCCCGCGTGACGCTCGTCGTGTCCGGCTCGGACGCGGCCATTGCGCAGCTGAATGCGCAGCTCGCAAAGCTCGTCGACGTGGTCAACATTCACGACATGACCCTCGGCGAACATTTCGAACGCGAACTGGCCATCGTCAAGCTGAAGCTCGACAAGAAGGGTGTCGCGCGCGCCGCGGAACTCGCGAAGAAATTCGGCGCCGAGGTGCTGGACGACGATTCCGCGAGTTATACGCTGCAGCTGACAGGGCGAATCGCCGAGATCGACGCGTTCGTCGCCGGCGCGGCCGATATCGGGCCATTGTCGGCGGTAGCGCGCAGCGGCAGCGTCGCGGTTTCGAAGGGCGAGGTGTTGTTGTCCTCCTACGACCGGGACCATCGGCTTTCCGGCTGACACGATGAGCGAGTTCGCCGTCGATGATTTTCGCCGCATCGTCGTCAAGGTCGGTTCTTCATTGCTGATCGGCGACGACGGGCGCGTCGGCCGGCGTTGGCTGGCGGGCCTCGCCGAGGACATCGCGGATCTGCACGGCCGCGGCCACGAGGTGCTCGTCGTGTCGTCCGGCGCCATCGCGATCGGCAGCAGCATACTCGGCATCAACAAGCGGCGTGCCAGGCTCGAAGACCTGCAGGCCGCGGCGGCGGCGGGCCAGGTGCAGCTGGCGCATGCCTACCAGGAAGCGCTGGACAAGTTCGGTATCACCACGGCACAGGTCCTGCTCACGCCCGGGGACACGGAGAATCGGCGCCGCTTCCTCAATGCGCGCGGCACGCTCGGGAAGCTGATCGAGCGGCGCGTGGTGCCCGTGATCAACGAAAACGACACGGTGGCAACCGAGGAGATCCGTTACGGGGACAACGACCGGCTGGCGGCGCGGGTCGCGCAGCTGGTCATGGCGGATGCGCTGATCCTGCTGTCGGACGTGGACGGCTTTTACACGGCCGACCCGGCGGCCGACCCGCAGGCAAAGCACATCCCGCTCGTCACGGCGATCACCGACGACATGCAGCGAATGGCGGGTGAGACCCGCTCGGACATCGGTAGCGGCGGCATGGCGACCAAGGTGCAGGCCGCGCGGATCGCGACGCACGCGGGTTGTGCCACGGTCATTACCAGCGGCGTCGTGCAGCGCCCCCTCAGCCAGCTGGCCGGGGGCGGCCGGTGCACGCTGTTCCGCGCGCCGGGGACGCCGGCGGCGGCGCGCAAGCAATGGCTTGCGGGTGTTCTCGAGGTGCGCGGCGAGCTGAGGTTGGACGAAGGCGCGTCACAGGCACTGCAGAACGGCAAGAGCCTGCTGCCGGTCGGCGTGGTCGAGGTGCTCGGCAATTTCCGCCGCGGTGACGTCGTGGCGCTCGTCGACTCGCACGGCCGGGAACTGGGGAGGGGGCTCGCCGAGTACTCCTTCGACGAGGCAGCAAAGCTCGCGGGCTGCCAGTCGGAGCGTATCGAAGCCGTGCTCGGCTACCGCGGCCGTGCCGTGATGGTGCACCGTGACGAGCTGGTGATCTTCGATCGTGACCACGGAAAGCCCGATGCCTGAAACGATTCCACAGACGATGGACGCGCTCGGCCGCCAGGCGCGCGATGCAGCCAGGGCACTGGCGATGTCGAGCGGTGACACGCGCAACGCGGCGCTGCAGGCCGCAGCGGCCGAACTGCGGTCGCGGTGCGGCGAGATCGTTGCAGCGAACGGCGTCGATATGAAAGAGGCACGCGCGCGCAATCTCAGCGCTGCGATGCTCGACCGGCTCATGCTCGACGAGGGCCGTGTCGAGGCCATGGCGGCCGGTCTCGAAACGATCGCGCGACTGCCGGACCCGCTGGGCCGGGTCATGGCGGAATGGCAGCGCCCCAACGGCCTCGAGATCCGGCGCGTAGCCGTGCCGCTCGGGGTGATCGGCATCATTTACGAGAGCCGGCCCAACGTCACGGCCGATGCCGCCGGGTTGTGCGTGAAGTCCGGCAACGCCGTGATCCTGCGCGGCGGCTCCGAGAGCTTCCACTCCAGCCGCGCCATCCACGCCTGTCTCGTCGCCGGGCTCGAACAGGCGGGGCTGCCGGCCGCCAGCGTGCAGATGGTGCCGACCACCGACCGGGCCGCGGTCGGCTACCTGCTGTCGTCTATGTCGCAGTGGGTCGACGTGGTCGTGCCGCGCGGCGGCAAGAACCTGATTCGGCGCGTGCAGGAGGAAGCGCGGGTCCCGGTGATCGGTCACCTCGAAGGCATCTGCCACGTCTACCTGCACGAAGCGGCCGATGCGGCGATGGCGGCGGAGATCGCCGTGAATGCAAAGATGCGCCGCACCGGTGTTTGCGGCGCGGCGGAGACGCTGCTGGTCGATCGGAGCGCTGCGGAGCGATTGCTGCCCGGCGTGCTCGCCGCCCTCAGCGACGCGGGCTGCGAGATACGCGGCGACCGGGAAGTCGTTGCGCTGTTTGCCGGCGCGCTGGAGGCCAGCGAGGAGGATTGGGGCACCGAGTACCTCGACGCGATCATCTCGGTGCGCGTGGTCGACGACATCGACGCCGCCATCCGCCACATCGCGGAGTACGGCTCCGGGCACACCGAGTGCATCGTGACGAACGACGACGATGCGGCCGGGATGTTCTTCCGCAACGTCGACAGCGCCATCCTGTTGCACAATGCCTCGACGCAGTTTGCCGATGGCGGCGAATTCGGCATGGGCGCCGAGATCGGCATCGCTACCGGGCGCATTCACGCGCGAGGGCCCGTCGGGGCGGAGCAACTGACGAGCTACAAGTACGTGGTCCGCGGCAGCGGACAGACGCGGCCCTGATGGCCGCCGACGCGCGGACCTGCGACGTGGCCGTGATCGGCGCCGGGATCAATGGCGCCGGCATCGCGCGCGATGCGGCGTTGCGCGGTCTCTCCGTCGTCCTTTTCGACAAGGGCGACGTTTGCAACGGCACGTCCTGGGCGTCCAGCCGCCTGATCCACGGCGGCCTGCGCTACCTCGAGTACGGCGAGATTGCGCTCGTGTACGAATCGCTGCACGAGCGGCGCTACCTCAGGCGCGTTGCCAGCCATCTCGTCAAGCCATTGCGGATCTGCATCCCGATCTACCGCGGCGCGAAGCGCGGCCCGTTGCTCATCAAGCTCGGCCTGCTGGCGTACGACCTGCTTTCCTGGCGTAAGCCCTTGCCGCATCACAAGATGCTGGACGAGGATGAGATCCGCGCGCGGGAGCCCGGGCTGCTCGCCGAGAACCTGCGCGCGGCGGCCTGCTACTACGATGCCCAGGTCACCTACGCCGAGCGCCTCGTGCTCGAAAACGTGCTGGCGGCACGCGCGGCAGGCGCCGAGATCAGGACGTACTCGGAGGTAACCGCGATCGGCGTCAGCGGTGGCAGGGCCGTGTCGGTGACCTGCAAGGACACGCTCACGGGG
Organism: uncultured Gammaproteobacteria bacterium; assembly: GCA_963712755.1. GTDB lineage: Bacteria > Pseudomonadota > Gammaproteobacteria > Steroidobacterales > Woeseiaceae > UBA1847. Next base: position 546,109 of record CAVQIY010000010.1, read on the forward strand.
GAGCAATCGCGGGTCGCGCCGCGGATGGTGGTCAACGCGGCGGGGCCCTGGGTCGACTCGGTGCTCGAGACGACCGGTCAACGGTTTCCCGCGCTGATCGGCGGCACCAAGGGCAGCCACATCGTGGTAAGCCCGTTCGAGGGCGCGCCGCGGGATGCGTTCTACGTCGAAGCGGCATCCGACGGCCGGCCTTTCTTCATACTGCCGTGGAACGGCCTGTTCCTCATCGGCACGACCGACATCCGCTACGAGGGCGATCCCGCGAACGTCCGCGCCAGCCGCGAGGAGGTGGAGTACCTGCTCACCGAGACCAACCGCGTGTTCCCGGCTGCAAGGCTCGGCATCGAGGACGTGCACCATGCCTATGCGGGCATCCGGCCGCTGCCGCAGCGGTCGCACGGGCCGGAGTCCGCCATTACCCGCCGGCACATCATCAAGTCGCACCGCCGTGTCGTGCAGGGGCTGTTCTCGATTGTCGGCGGCAAGCTGACGACCTACCGCAACCTCGCCGAGCAAACGGTCGACAAGATCGGCAAGGCGCTCGACCGCCGGCTGCCCGAATGCCGGACGCGGGACACGCTGCTGCCCGGCGCCTGGGGACTCGACGAGGCGCGCGAGGCGCTGGCGGCATTTCCCGGTTTGTCGGATGTCGGCGTGGAGCGTTTGCTGCGCATCTACGGCGGGCGCGCGGCGGGCATTGCCGCGCTGGCCCGCGAACGCGGCGGCCTCGCAGGGTTCCTGGACCAGGCCGCTACGCTGCCCGAAGCGGAGGTCGCCTGGGTCATTGCCGAGGAACTGCCGAGGACGCTCACCGACATCGTCTACCGGCGCATGATGATCGGCCTCGACGCCGACCAGGGACGGCCCCACTATGCGCGCATCGCCGGGATCGCTGCCGCGGAATTCGGCTGGGACGACGCCCGCCGCGATGCGGAACTGCAGGCGCTGCGGACGCATGCCGACTCGTTGCAGGTGGGTCGGTCCGGGGCCGGGGAAGCGGTTTCGTAACATCGCATGGCGCCGTCGCGCGCAGAACCGATTTGACATAAGTGCTCAATGCGCCTCGCGCCGTTGGCAACTGCCCGTTGAAGAACGTCGGCGTTCGACCAGTGCTGCATGCTCCGGTCGCTTTTTGGCGACAGGTTTCTTTCTCGCAAGAACGTGATAGTTTTCACAGTCGTAAACGTGATGGGCCTCTCAATCCGTCCGCAAGCCCGGCAAGTGCACGGCAGTCGGACACGAGGGAATTCAAACTGAGATAGGCAATCGAGTCGCAAGGATGGGACGCATAGCCGCCGGTCTGAGGGCGCACGCTTGGGATAGCAGAGCCACCGGTTTCGCAGCCGTATGCAGGCATTTCCGGGTCGCAGTGGCTTGGTGATCATACCCATGTCGCTGCTTGTGACCGCGGTGCACCTTGCTTTCGCTTGCGACGGAACTGCCCGCTGATCATGCCCGAACGAGAAAACATGCTACGAATGACATTCACCAGGCGGAATAGAGCCGGTCTCGTCGCCGTGATCGGATTTCTCGCCCTCGCCGGTTGCCGAAAGGACGAGTCGGCCTTCGTCGAACCTGCGCCGGGGCCGGTGACCCGGGTCGAGATTACGGGCAGTGTCGGCGACGGACCGGTGACGGACGCGTCAATCGCAGTGACCAGTAAGACTGGCGACGTCCTGGCGGCGATCCGGAGCGACATGTCCGGCGGTTACAGCGCCAGCATCGAGGCACGTGACGACCTGTACCCGCTGTTCGTCAGCGCAACCGGCGGCACGGATCTGGTTACCAACATGGCGCCGGATCTTGAACTGCTCGGATCGGTGACAGAGCCCGGCGAGCGAGCCGTTGCAAATATCAACCCCATCACCACTCTCATCATCGAACTGGCCCGGAACATGGACGGCGGCCTTACTGCCGATAACATCCGTGACGCTGAGGGGACAGTGGTCGCGGTGATGGATACGGGTCTCGTTACGATGCATGCGGGTGGCCCGTTGGCGACGCCTGTGAACGCGTCCAATATCTCGGAAGTCGTGCGTGCGTCCGAGTCCCTCGCCGAGATTGTACGTCGCACGCGAGATCTGCTCTTGAATACGGCGTCAGTGGCCGATGCTGACGAAGTTGTTCGAGCCATAGGCTCCGATCTCGTCGACGGGATCATCGAAGGCAACGGCGGCGTTCGCAGCGACGCGCGCCTGGCGGCGGTCACAAGCATCGTCTCCGCACAGGTCGTGCTCGAGTCCATGGCCAACGAGCTTCACGTCAACGGCACCGATGCGACCAATGCGATGCGAGCCGCTATTGCTCAGGTCTCCCCCGGCACACCGCAACCGACGCTCGACGAGCTGACGATTACCGCCGGCATGATCAGCATTGCGAAACTCGGTATCAGCGCGGCAGCGGCAGTCGACAGCGACCCCGCAATCGCCGAGCTGGCCGTTGCCACGGACGGCCTGCAGGCCGGGATGGACGCAGCGCTCGTCGAGTCCTTGTTGCCGGCCGGGTACCGGCAGTCTCTCGAAAGCACCGCGGTTATGGTCGCGAACGGCAGCGACAGCGTCATCGAAGCGGTGAACAGCACGATAAGGAACGGCGGTACGCCGCCGCCACCGACGAACCGTGCACCGACGATTTCTGGCTCACCGCCGGCTACCGTCAACGTCGGTGAAACCTATTCCTTCACCCCTGACGCCGCGGATGCCGACGGAGACGCGCTCACGTTCGGCGTCACCAATCTTCCTTCGTGGGCTTCGTTCGACACGACGACCGGCACGCTCACCGGTACGCCGGCGGCGGCGGACGCAGACTCCTATCTCGACATCGTGATCGACGTGTCGGATGGCAGCCTGAGCGACAGCCTGGGGCCGTTCTCGATCAGTGTCGTTGCGGACAACCAGCCGCCGGTCATTTCCGGCTCCGGCGGAGCGACGCTCGTAGTCGGCGAAGCCTACAGCTTCCTGCCGACGGCGAGCGATCCGGAGAACGACCCATTGACGTTCAGCATTGCCAACAGGCCGTCCTGGGCCAGCTTCGATGCGACGACGGGCCGACTCAGCGGCACCGCAGCTGCGGGCAGCTACCCCACAATCATTATCCGCGTTAGCGATGGCGATCTGACGACCAGCCTCGCGCCGTTCACGATCACCGTAACGGTGCCCAATTCGCCGCCGACGATCGGGGGTTCCCCGCCGGCCCAGGTTGCAGCGGGCAGTGCTTACAGTTTCACGCCAACGGCGAACGATGCCGACGGTGACCGGTTGACGTTTTCAATCACCGGCAGACCGGCGTGGGCAGGCTTCAACACCGCGAGCGGTCGGCTGTCAGGGACACCGGACAACGCCGATGCCGGTACCTACAACAACATTCGAATCAGGGTCAGCGACGGCACGGATTCGGCGACACTGGGTCCGTTCTCGATCACTGTAACGGCGGTCAACACGCCGCCGACCATCAGCGGGACACCGCCTGCCGAGATCAATGCCAACAGCGCGTACTCGTTTACCCCGACGGCTGCGGACGCCGACGGCGATGTATTGACGTTCTCCATCACCGGCAAGCCGGCGTGGGCCAACTTCGCTTCGTCGAGCGGACGGCTCTCCGGAACGCCGGGCGACGCTGACTTCGGTACATACGACGGCATTCGCATCACCGTGACCGACGGCACGGATTCGGCGACACTGGGTCCGTTCTCGATCACCGTAACGGCGGTCAACACGCCGCCGACCATCAGCGGGACACCGCCTGCCGAGATCAATGCCAACAGCGCGTACTCGTTTACCCCGACGGCTGCGGACGCCGACGGTGATGTATTGACGTTTTCCATCACCGGCAAGCCGGCGTGGGCCAACTTCGCTTCGTCGAGCGGACGGCTCTCCGGAACGCCGGGCGACGCTGACGTCGGTACATACGACGGCATTCGCATCACAGTGACCGATGGCACGGATTCGGCGACACTGGGCCCGTTCTCGATAACGGTCAACACCGTCAGCCTGGGGTCCGTCACGCTCACGTGGAATGCGCCGATAAAGAACGTTGACGGTACTCAACTGACAGACTTGATAGCGTATAAAATCTATTGGGGCACGACTCCCGGGACGTATCCGAATTCAGTGCGCATCGACAACCCGGGTGTTACCACCTTTGTCCTCGAGAATCTGGCGCCAGGCACTTACGAATTTGCCGCCACGGCGATCAACTCGCAGGAACAGGAAAGCGGTTTCTCCGTCACGACGAGCTATACCGTGCCGTAGTCCGGTGCCGACGCGGCGGCCTTGTTCGACGATAAACTGTTCGCTGCGTCCGGCTGACGCGCTTTCGCCGCGGGTCCGTTCTCGCCGCTAATCTGGTACATTTCTGCATCGGTCACCGGCGTCCGGGCGACGCGAGACCCTGGCACAGGAGCCACACCATTGAGCGCAAGCGTTGCATTCCCGAACTGTCTGGGTTCCCTGATCCTGTTGGCCACGGCGACACTGGTTCCGGCGCTCGCAGCGGCCGATTCGCCCATCATCCAGCCGGGCGCGCCCGGGGAAGCGCCGCGTGAACTCAGCGCCGACGAGGCGATCGCGATCGCCAGTACCAGCTACTCGCCGGCTGACGCGCGCTTCATGCAGGACATGATCCCGCACCACCACCAGGCCCTCGAGATGGCGGCGCTGGTCGCGGATCGCACCAACCGGCAGGAGTTGATCGATGTCGCCGGGCGGATCAATACCTCTCAGAACGACGAAATCGAGTTCATGCAGCAATGGCTGCGGCAGCGCGGCGAGCACGTCCCTGAACCGACGGCCCACGACGCGATGCACACCTCGCACAAGATGGCCGGCATGGCGACGCCCGGGCAAATGGCCGAACTCGCCGCTGCGACCGGCACCGGCTTCGACCAGTTGTTTCTGCAGCTGATGATCACGCACCACGAGGGCGCGGTGTCGATGGTCGAGGAGCTTCTCGAACAACCCGGCGCGGCCTACGACCCGGTGCTGTTCGAATTCGTGAACGACGTGACCAACAGCCAGAGCGCGGAGATCGAGCGCATGCACGTGCTGCTGGTCGGCTTGTCGCCGGATCCGCGTGCGGGGCTGGCGGCAGGGCTGCACGACGCCGGACAGGCGATTGCCAACCTGGAACTCGTCGCCTCGTTGCCCAGGCCGGCCGGTTTCTTCGACCCGAACAACCCGAGCGAACTGCCGCCGACGCGGCTGCAGGCAGAAACCGGCGAGCCTGAGGGCGAACAGCCGGCGGACGACGGCGCCGAAGAATCCGGCGAGGAAGAGGACTACCAGCGCGGGCCGCTGCTCAGTTTCTCGAACACGGACATGGCATTTGCCGGCGATGTGCTGGTCGCCGGGAGCTATCACGGTTTCAACGTGTACCGATTGCAGGACGACGGCGTGCCGGTACTCATGAGTTCCATCGTCTGCCCTGGCGGGCAGGGCGACGTATCGATCGTCGGGGACCTGCTCATCATGTCGGTGGAAGAGACCCGGGGACGGGTGGATTGCGGCCTTGAAGGAGTCAGCGAGGACGCCAGTCCCGAGCGCTTTCGCGGCATCCGTATCTTCGACATCAGCGACCTCACGCGGCCGGTGCAGGTCGGTGCCGTGCAGACCTGCCGGGGTTCGCATACGCATTCGGTCGTGTCGGGGCCCGGCGAGGACGGCAGGATCATCGTCTTCAACTCGGGCACGTCCGTGGTGCGCGATGAAGAAGAACTCCCTGGCTGCATCGACGAGTCGCCCGGTGACGACCGCACGGCGCTGTTCCGCATCGACGTGATCGAGATCCCGGTCGACGACCCGTCGAAGGCGCGGATCGTTGACAGCCCGGCGGTATTCGCGGACCCGGACACCGGCGTCCTGGCAGGCCTGTGGCGCGGCGGCGATCACGGCGACGACACGCAGGAGACCTACCGGACCGACCAGTGCCACGACATCACGGTGTTCCCCGAGCGCAACATCGCCGCCGGCGCCTGCTCCGGCAATGGCATCATTTTCGACATCTCGGACCCGCGCAAGCCGCAGCGCATCGACGCGGTCGTCGACCAGGGCTTCGCGTACTGGCACTCGGCGACGTTCAACAACGACGGCAGCAAGGTCATCTACACCGACGAGTGGGGCGGGGGCATGCAGCCGCGCTGCCGGGCCTACGACCCGCTCGACTGGGGCGCGGATGCCATCTACGACATCGTCGACGGCAAGCTCGAGTTCCGCGGCTACTTCAAGATGCCGGCGCCGCAGGTCGACGAGGAGAACTGCGTCGCTCACAACGGCTCGATAATCCCCGTGCCGGGCCGCGACCTGTTCGTCCAGGCCTGGTACCAGGGCGGTATCTCCGTGGTCGATTTCACGGACTCGGCGAACCCCGTCGAGATCGCCTTCTTCGACCGCGGCCCCATCGATGCCGAGGACAGGGTCGTCGGCGGTTTCTGGTCCGCCTACTGGTATCGCGACCGGATCTACGGCACCGAGATCGTACGCGGACTGGACGTATTGAAACTGCTGCCCGGCGAGCACCTGTCCGCGAACGAGATCGCCGCGGCCGGCATCGCGGACCAGGGCGATGTGTTCAACCCGCAGCAGCAGTTCCGCGTGACCTGGCCGGCCGAGCCGGTCGTGGTCCGGGCCTACATGGACCAGCTGGCGCGCGACGGCGCGCTCGAAGCGGACTCCGCCGCCGACCTGGCGCGGGCGCTGGACCGCGCCGACGAGCGCCTCGGCGCCGGCACGCGCGACCGCGGGCTGGCGAAAGACCTCGAGCGGCTGGCGAAGCGCCTCGGCAAGGACGGTGGTAGCGCGATTACCGCGATGCGCCGTGCAGGACTGGCTGAAACGCTGGACGGCATCGCCGCACGGCTGCGCTGAATTCAGCTGCGCGGTTTCGCGACGATCGTGGTGCCGCGGTGCTCGGTGCGGTGGCGCACGGCGTACGGCAGGACCTCGAAGATCTCGCCGGCTTCGTGGCGGCGCTTCAGGTTGTTCCAGTATTCGGGCGTCAGCAGGTCGCCGTGATGCTCCAGGAACGCCTGTTTTGCATGCGCCCTGAAACCCAGGAAATCGATGAACTGCTCCGGGAAGATGTCGTTCGGCCCCACGTAGAACCACGCGCCGGGGCGCATCTCGTCGATGTCGTCTTGCGGCTCGGGCATGCGGCGGAACTTGCAGTCGGTCACGAGGCACAGCTCGTCGTAGTCGTAGAAGATGACGCGCCCGTGGCGTGACACCCCGAAGTTCTTCAGCAGGAGGTCGCCGGCAAAGATGTTGCTCAGGGCGAGGTCCTTGATGGCCTGCCCGTACTCGATCGCGGCAGCCGCGGCCTGGTCGTCCGTGGCGGTTTCGAGGTACAGGTTCAGCGGTACGAGCCGGCGCTCGATGTAGGCATGCTCGACGACCACGTCGTCGCCTTCCACCCGACAGGTCGAGCCGCACTCCTCGAGCAGGTCATCGAGCAGCTCCGGGTCGAAGCGCCGGCGCGGGAATCGCAGTCGCCGAAACTCCTGCGCATCGACCAGGCGTCCCGCACGGTCGCGCATGAACACCAGCTTGTACTTGCCCATGACGTCGTCGCGGCTGCTGGTCTTGGGATAGTCGAAGCGGTCGCGGATCACCTTGAAGACGACGTCGTAAGAGGGCAGTGTGAACACCTCCATGACCATGCCCTTGATGCCCCGTGCCCGGACGATCAGGTCGTGCGAGTTGCGCAGGTGCTCGAAGAACAGCCGGTAGCGCTCGGTCTTGCCCTGTTTGGCTCGGCCGAGCACGGTGTAGATCTCGTCCATCGGCTTGCGCGGCATGAGCCGCTGCAGGAACCCGACCGTGGCACCGACGTGTTCCAGGTCCACGTGGAAATAGGAACGCGTGAAACCGAACAGCATGCTCACGTCGTTGACGGAAAGAATGACCGCGTCGGCCATGATGCCGTCGCCGGCGTTGCGGAAGGCGATGACCAGCGGCGCAACCCAGTCGTCGCCGCCGATGCGCCCGACGATGAACGCGCGGGTCGCGCGGTAGAAGATCGGCACCAGCAGTTCGACGACCTCGAGGTCCTGCTGCAGGTTGTTTTCCCTGCAGTAGGCCTCGATCTCCGCCGTTACGAAACGGATTGTGCGCTCGCGGTCCCGGTACGGCACGCCGAAACTGAAGTCGGACAGCACCTGGTCGATCAGGAAGCGCAGCGCGCCGCGGTTCGAATACGTGCGGACGTCCTTGTCGTCGAGCGGCTTCTCGTCGAGCAGCACGTCGGCCGCAACGAACTCGGCCCGCGGATCCACGCCCACCGTATTGAACAGGCGGCGCGAGATCGAGCTGAAGAACGTCTTGAAAAAGGCGTTGTCCGGATACTGGCGGATGAGCTCGGCGTAACGCTCCTTGACGGCGACCCAGGCCTCCCTGCCGCTTTCCGAGGCGTCGATGGTGGATCCGAGTTCGCCCAGCGCGCGCCCTACGGCCTGGTCGTAGAGCTCGATGCGAGCGACCGCGTTCGCACGACCCTGTTGCCAGTCGCGCTCCTCGAAGCAGCGCGCCGCGCGTTGCGTCAGCTCACGGAAATCCGCGTTGTAGCGCAGGAACGCTTCAACGAGCTGCTCCGCGATCGCGGAGACCGCGGCGGGCGGGTGCGCCGGCTCATCCATCGCGGGCGGCTTACATGTTGGCAATCAGCGCGTCGCCGAATTCGCTGCACTTCACCTTCTTCGCGCCTTCCATCAGTCGCGCGAAGTCGTACGTCACCGTCTTCTTGCCGATGGTCGTGTCCATCGTCTCCAGCAGCAGGTCCGCCGCCTCGGTCCAGCCCATGTAGCGCAGCATCATCTCGCCCGACAGGATCAGCGAGCCCGGGTTCACGACATCGAGGTTCGCATACTTCGGCGCCGTGCCGTGCGTCGCTTCGAATACCGCGTGGCCCGTCGTGTAATTGATATTGCCGCCGGGCGCGATGCCGATGCCACCCACCTGCGCCGCGAGCGCGTCGGACAGGTAATCGCCGTTGAGGTTCATCGTGGCGATCACGTCGAATTCCTTCGGCCGTGTCAGAACCTGTTGCAGCGTGATGTCCGCAATCGCGTCCTTGACGAGGACCTTGCCGGAGGCGAGCGCCGCGTCCTGCTCGGCATTGGCCGCTTCCTGGCCTTCGTCGGCCTTGGTGCGTTCCCACTGGTCCCAGGTGTAGGTCTTGTCGCCGAACTCGCGCTCCGCCAGCTCGTAACCCCAGTTGCGGAAGGCGCCTTCGGTGAACTTCATGATGTTGCCCTTGTGCACGAAGGTCAGGCTCTTGCGGCCGTTCGCGACGCAATACTCGAGTGCGGCGCGCACGAGGCGTTCGGTACCTTCCTGCGACACCGGCTTCAGGCCGACGCCGCAGCTCCCGGGGAAGCGGATCTTCTGGTATTCGGCCGGGAAGTTCTCCTTGAGGAGCTTCAGGAACTTCGTGTTGGCGTCCGAGCCGCGCTCGAACTCGATGCCGGCGTAGATGTCCTCGGTGTTCTCGCGGAAGATCACCATGTCGACGCTGGCGGGGTCGCGGACGGGCGACGGAACGCCCGTGAACCAGCGCACCGGGCGCAGGCAGACGTAGAGGTCCAGCAACTGGCGCAGCGCCACGTTCAGCGAGCGGATGCCGCCGCCGATAGGCGTCGTCAGCGGGCCCTTGATGGATACCAGGTATTTCTTGCAGGCTGCAATGGTCTCGTCGGGCAGCCAGCTGCCGAAGTTGTCGAACGACTTCTGGCCGGCGTAGACCTCCATCCAGTGAATCTTGCGCTTGCCACCGTAGGCTTTGTCCACGGCCGCGTCGAGTACGCGTACCGTCGCGCGCCAGATGTCCGGGCCCGTGCCGTCGCCCTCGATGTAAGGCACGATCGGGTTCTCGGGGACCTGCAGGGTGCCGTTGTCGATGGTGATCCTCGCACCGCCCTCGGGCGGTGTCGGTGCTGCGTCGGCCATAATTCGCTCCGCTTGTTCTGGTTTTGTCGGGCCGCTCGGGAAGCGGCGGGGCGGATATTATGATGGATTTGCCGGCCAGTCCCAAGGGATTTGCGGAAAATCACTGGTACTGGTAGCGAAACTCGACGAACAGTTCCCGTCCCCGGCCGGGGAAATAGCGGTAATCGCCGAAAGCAAAGTCGGCGCGATCGGCAACGTCGGTGGCCGCGAGATTGTTGAGACGGGCCGACACGGTGAGGCGCGCGCTGGCCGCGTACGCGGCGCGCAGGTTCAGGAGCTCGTGGCCCGGGTAAGCGAAGCGATTCTCGGCGTCGATGAAATAACGCCCCATGTGTACCCACTGCAGCGCCGCCCGCAGGCGGCCGCCGCCGTCGTAGCCGATTTCCGCGCTGCCCGTCCAGCGCGGCGCCGTGTCGACGTCGCGGCCGGCGACGAACGTCTCGCCGCGCTCGGCGACCGTGTCGAAATCGTAGCGGTGGCGCGCGTAGCTCGCATTCACGGCGAGCGTCCACGCCGGAGCGAACAGCCATTCGGCCGCCGCCTCGATGCCGTCGTGGCGTGTGCGCGCGCCGTTCACGTTGAATCCCTGGGCGTCGCGAAACACGCTGTTGTGCTTGCGCATGACGAAGGCCGCAACGTCGAGCGACAGGTTTTCGGCCGCATGGCGGACCCCCAGTTCCAGGCTGTCGATTCGCTCCGAGTCGAGGTCGGCTACCTGCTGCCCGCTCTGCAAGCGGTAGAGTTCCGTCATTTGCGGCGCGCGGAAGCCGCGCGCGGCGACGGCGTAGATCGAAGTCGCCGCGGCCAGGCGGTAGTTCAGCGACGCTTTCGGGGCGAGATTGAAGAAGCCGTCGCTGCGGTCCGCGGGCCGCGTGAACAGGCAGCCGCCGAAGCCGCAGGGCGTGCCGTCATCGCGGGTATTGCCGTCCAGCATGCGATTGTCGTAATCGTAGTGCGTGTACTCCGCACGCAGCCCGATACCGAACGCGAGCGTTTCGGCAAGCTCGAATTCGCTTTGCACATACGGCGCGATGCTGATGCCGTCGACTTCGAAATCGTAGTGCAGGCCCTCCGGGCGCGTCTCGACCAGGAAATCCGAGCCCTCAGCCGGGCCGAACTGGGTCTCGGTGAGGTCGACCCGGCTCCACTCGATGTCGAGGCCGGCGATGGTCGTGGAACGATCGGCGGCGAACGTCATTGCCGCCATGACGCCGGCGCTGACGTGGCCGTTCTCCTCGAGCGGCTGGCCCGGGAGGAAGTGCTGCAGGAACTCCATGTCCGAGTGGCGCAGGAAAGGCCGCAGGTCGAGCGCCTGCCCGGCCAGCGACCCGTTCCAGATGCCGTACAGCCGCTGGCTCGATGCCTTGCGAAACGCTTCCGGGTTCGGATTGCTGCGGTTGACCGCCGGATCCGCGTAGGCGTCTTTGCCGACGATGAATCCGGCCGTCTCCTGGTCCAGGTCGGTGGCGGAGAAAGCCGACGTCAGCTTGCCGCCCAGCCACTCGTGCGTCGTATTGGCGTGCAGCTTGAGCTGCCGGTATCCCGAATCGTCCCGAAAACCGCCGTCGTCGCTGAACGTGAAGCCCGCAAAATGCGCGGACTCCGGATCCGCGGGAAGGCCGGCCTGCACCTTGAGGAAGCGATTGGAACCGAGCTCGAGGACGCCTTGCCCCGGCGCGCGGCTGCCTGACATGGGCGTGAAGACGTTGATGATGCCGTGCAACGCATTGGAGCCGTACAGCGCATTTCCGGGACCGCGAATCACCTCGATCGACTGTGCCTGCTCGGTGCCTATCTCGAACAGCTGGTTCACGTTGCAGAACCCGGCAGGGCGGATCGGAATGCCGTTCTCGAGAAACAGGAATCCGCCGCAGGAGCCCGCGCCGGTCAGTACGGGTGAGCGGATGGCAGTCAGGTGTTCCTGGCCGCTGCCGCGACTTATCCAGACGCCGGCGACGCGCGTCAGCAACTGGTGAATGTGCTGGTGGCGAACGTCGTCGACGATTCCGGCATCCAGTCGTTCGATGTTGCCCGGGTAGGCGAGCGCCGGCTGCTCGCGGCGCCGGCCGGTGACGACGATCTCGCTGAGCGCCTCGTCCGCGGCAGACGCCGGTGAGGCGCCCGGCTGCGCGAGCATTATAATGGCTGCCAATGCAATCGGTGTGAACAACGAGAATCCCTGCCCATGAATCTATCGATGCCGAGTTGGCGGCTGCCCATCCTGTGTGCCGCCCTGTCCCTGTCAACGGCGGCCGGCGCACAGGAAACGGCACGGGCAGCGGATGTTACGCCATCCGAGAGGCTGCGAGTAGGACTGGTGCTCGGCGGCGGCGGCGCGCGCGGCGCGGCGCACATCGGTGTGCTGCGCGAGCTCGAGCGCATGCGGGTACCGGTCGACGCGATTGCCGGCACCAGCATGGGAGCGGTTGTCGGCGGGCTGTACGCGTCCGGCATGAGTGCGCTAGAGCTCGAGGAGTTGGTCGCCGAGATGGACTGGGCGGCCGCCCTGTCGGACGAACCGGAGCGCCGGGACCTCAGGTTCCGCCGCAGGCAGGACGCGCGAGACTACCCGATCGACCTCGATATCGGACTGGCCCGCGGCCGCCCCAATCTGCCGCTCGGCCTGGTGCAGGGCCAGCGGCTCGACCTGATACTGCGCAACCTGACGCTGCCGGTAGCGCACATCGGTGATTTCGACGACCTGCCCATCCCGTTTCGCGCGATCGCCTCGAATATCGAGACGGGCGAGATGCACGTCATGAAGAGCGGTGACCTCGCGCTCGCGATTCGCGCCAGCATGTCCGTGCCGGCGGCACTGGCGCCCGTCAGGGTCGACGGGCAATTGCTGGTCGACGGGGGGCTCGTCGGCAACCTGCCCGTCGACATCGTGCGCGAGATGGGCGTCGACGTCGTAATTGCCGTCGACGTCGAGTTTCCGTTGTACACGCCGGAGCAGCTGCAGTCGGCGATAACGATCTCCGAGCAGATGCTCACGATCCTCATCCGCCGGGAGACGCTGCGGCAGATCGAAAAGCTCGGCGAGGGCGACGTGCTGATACGGCCGGAACTCGGCACGCTCGGATCGACGAGCTTCGGCGAGATCCTGCAGGCCATCGAACCGGGCGCGGTGGCGGCGCGGCACGAGGAAGCGCGCCTGCGCGAAGTCGCACTGGACGAAACGGGTTACGCGGCATGGCAGGCAGCACATCGGGCGCCCGTTACATCGCCGGGGCGCCTTGCCTTCGTGCGTGTCGAACACGATAGCCGGCTGTCCTCCGAGGTCATCGAAGCGAGGCTCGGCGTAGCCGCCGGGGATCCCGTGGACGCCGACGTGCTCGCGCGCGAGGCCGCGCAACTGCATGCACTGGATGTCTTCGAGAAAGTCAGCTACCGCCTGGTCGAAGAGGACGGCGCGACGGGCGTCGTTTTCGACGCGCGCGCAAAATCCTGGGGACCGAACTTCCTCAACTTCGGCTTCACGCTCGAGGACGACTTCGAAGGCGTGACCAATTTCGACCTGCGTGCGCGACTGACGCGGCCCGCCGTCAATCGCTACGGCGGCGAGTGGCGCGCCGACCTGAGAGTCGGCACGGAGCCGCAGTTGTTCATGGAGTTCTACCAGCCCCTGTATTCGAACTCCCGCATCTTCGTGGCACCGTACGTCGATTTCGACCAGACGAATTTCAACCTGTTCGCGGATGCGGATGTCGTCGCCCGACTGCGCGTCAGCGAGGCCGCCGCCGGCATCGACACCGGCGTCGAGATCGGGAATATCGGCGAATTCCGCCTCGGCGTCTTCCGCGGCAGCGGCAAGTCGAGCGTCACCATCGGCGACCCCGTCCTGCCGAGTCCGGACTTCGACGTCGGCGGGCTGCGCGCGAAGCTGCGTTTCGACACCCTGGACAGGCCCTGGTTTCCCGGCAGCGGGGTGCGCGCGGATATCGAGTGGCGCCAGTCGAACCCGTCGCTCGGCGGGGACGACCGTTACGACCTGGTCGACCTGTCCGTGGAGGCCCTGCGTTCGCGCGGCAAGTCGACGTTCGGCGCGGGTCTCGACTTCCAGACGACGCTGAGCTTCGACGGCGCCGTGCAGGACCTGTTCCGGCTCGGCGGCTACCAGCGCCTGTCCGGTTACGAGCGGGGCGCCATCAGCGGCCCGCACGCGGCCGTGGCAAAGCTGCTCTACTACCGCCGTGTCGGTGACTCGGCGGGGGGGCTGTTCGATGCGCCGGTCTATGTCGGTGCGTCGCTGGAAGCCGGCAACGTCTGGCTGGACCGCAGCGACATTTCCCTCGGCTCGGCCGAGCTGCACGGCAGCCTGTTCGTGGGCATGGACAGTTACGTCGGGCCGATCCTGTTCGCCGCCGGCATCGGCGAAGGCGGACGCAGCAACTTCTACCTGTTCATCGGCGCGCCACCGCCGTAGGCAGGGCTCAGCGTTCGACTTTTTCGAGCACCTGCGCCGGCGAGTCGCTCTTGCGGTAGTAGCCGTGACGCTGCGCCATGGCGTCGTAGGCCCGGTCCCGGTCGGCTGCGGTCGGGTACCAGTGAAACCGCTCCCAGTCGTCGCCGATGACGGTGCGGAACGTGTCCGTCGCCGGCAAAGTCACCCGAATGCCGAAACGGCGGTCGGCACCGGCAGCGTTGGGGTCGACGAGGTTATGGCGGTGACAATAGCTCATGCGCAGGAGGCCGGGTTGTTCGGAAGGCGCGAGTATACCCAAACGGCCAGGCGATTCACCGCCGTTCGCCGCGATCGGAGGCGCCCTCACGATCGGCCCACCCCAGCAGCCGGCGCGTGACGAACAGGTAGGGCGGCTTCACGATCCGCATCCAGAGCCGCGACGGCAGCGACGGGGTTGCCAGGATCCGCCGTTGCCGCGCCGAGAGATGCGCGGCGCAATAGCTGCGCTTGTGTTTCAGCAGGTGGCGGAGATCGTCGTAGCCGAGCAGCCGGAACAGCCGGCCGCGGCGGCGCGAATGCCAGGCCATCTGGAAATCGACGAAGGCCGGCTCGCCGCCCGCCGTGACGAGCAGGTTGGGCTCCTTCGCGAGGTCATTGTGGACGACGCCCCGCGCATGCAGCCGGCGCAGCAGCCGCAGCGCGTGGCGGAAGTAGGCCGGGTCCGCCGGCTTCGCGCGGTGCATCGGTGCGCCCTCGAGGTACGCGCGTGCCAGCGAGCGCCGGTCCGCGCGAATGAGCGCAGGTACGCCCTCGAGACCGTCGAGTGCGGCCAGCGCGCGCGCCTCGCGGCGCATGAGACCGCGCGCAACCCAGCGCACGGCCAGGGCGGCGGACGCGGTGTCGCGCACGATTTCCCGGCTTCCGGCGGCGGATTCCAGCCGGACTTCACCAAACAGGTCCTTTTTAAGTAGCCGGGACTCGCGCATCATGCTTGTGGGCTGTGACGACAATCGCACAGAATACCTCAGTAGCAGGTTACGGGATCCACGGTGAGTACGAAGTCCGACGGGCAAAAGCCGCGCGGCGAACGCACGCGCACAGACTCGACCGGCGAGTTTTTCAGCGTCGGGCCGCCGCTGCACGCAGTACGCAGCGGTTACGTGCGCCGTCGTGCCGACGACCTGCTCTTCGATGCGGTACTCGGCGGGCGTTACGCACACGTGATCGCACCCAGCCGCAGCGGCAAGACCAGCCTGGTTGCCGCGACGGCCGCGCGCCTCGAGGCCCGTGGCTTCAATGTCGCCATTCTCGACCTCGGCCAGGTCGGCGGGCGTGATGCAGGTACCGATGCGGGCCGCTGGTACTACAGCGTCGCTTATCGAATCCTGCGCCAGCTGCGCATTCGCTTCGACCTGCAATCGTGGTGGCAGGAGAAGTCGGTGCTGGGCAACTGCCAGCGACTGCTCGAGTTCTACAACGAGATCGTGCTGCGCTACGTGAAGGAACGTATCGTGATCTTCGTGGACGATGTCCAGCGTATCGGTGAGAACGCCATCGGCACCGAGTTGCTGGCGAGCATCCGTACCGCGCACAACGGG
Source organism: uncultured Gammaproteobacteria bacterium (assembly GCA_963712755.1). Taxonomy (GTDB): domain Bacteria; phylum Pseudomonadota; class Gammaproteobacteria; order Steroidobacterales; family Woeseiaceae; genus UBA1847. The sequence continues at coordinate 562,047 of CAVQIY010000010.1, forward strand.
CGGGCGACGGATCCCGAGTTCGCGCGGCTGACGTTCGTGCTGCTCGGGGAGTGCGATCCCGCGTGCCTGATCGACGAACCCGGCCTGTCGCCGTTCGACGTGACGCAGTCGATTCCGCTCGACGACTTCACGCGGGGTGATCTCGACATTTTTGCGACGGAGCTGAACCTGTCCGCCGCGCAGGCCCGGGCGGCGCTGGACCGCGTCTACTACTGGACCAGCGGCCAGCCCTACCTGACGCAGAAACTGGCGCGCGCGATTTCCCGCGAGTCGTTCGGTGACGAGGTCGAGGAAACCGTGGACCGGCTCGTGAGGCAGCAGTTCATGGGGGGCGCCGCGCTGCGAACCGAGCCGTACCTCAGTCACATTCACTGCGAGGTCATGCGCGACCGCAAGCAGAGCGAAGCGCTGCTGAATCTCTATGGCCGGCTGCGCAAGGGCGTGCACGTCGATGCGGACTGGGGCTCGCCGTTGCAGCGGCGGCTCATGGCGATCGGCCTGCTGAGCGTCGACGACGAGGGCGACCTGCAGGTTCGAAACCGCATCTGCGAGACGGTCTTCACCGCCCGGTGGGCGAATGAAAATCTCCCCATGCGGCTGCGGGCTCCGCTCATGGCGCTGGCTGCGATATTCCTGGTAATCGCGATCCCCTTCATCTACACGCAATGGCTGCCGCTGGTCTATACGGGCACGCTGACGTCCGCGAGCGCCGAACTGGAATCGGCGGAAACCGCGTGGCGCAATCTGCGGTCATTTCCGGGTCACGCGGGCACGGCGGACAGTCTCTACCGGACGTTTCTCCGGTCGCGCGCCGCGCTGGCCGAGGACGTCACGGTCGTCGAAACGCTCGCGACGCTGGCTGCGGAGCTTCCGGAGCCGGGCAGCCTGCCGAACGAACTGCGCGCCGCGTTCTGGGACCGGCAGGTGCGCGACGCGACCCGCAACGAACAACGCGACCGCGCGCTGATCGCGGCGCTCGAGTCGCTCGTGCTGTCCACGCCGCAGCGGCGGCATCTTGCGGCCATGCTCGTCGGCGAGGACTACCCGCTGCTGATCGCGAGCCTGCCGGCCGCGGAAGCGGCGGGGGTGATCTTCGACCCCGGCAACAAGCTGCTGACGACGACGCAAGGTTCCAGGGTCCGCCAATGGTCGCTGACGCCGCAGGGATTGCAGCCGTCCGGGGAATGGACCATCACCGCGCTCGAGGTGTCGCCGCTGGTGCGGCGTGTCATCGTCGACCGCGAGGGCATCGTCAACCGCGTGGGGCTGACGCTCAATATCAGCCACCCGCGCCTGTCCGATCTCCGGATCAAGGTCATCGCCCCGTCCGGGCGCGCCGTGGAGATCGAGACCGGGTTCGAGCAGGCGTCGAGCAGCGACGATATCCGCATCCCGGCGAGGCAGTTGCAGGACCTCGTCGGCGAACCGATGGCCGGCACGTGGACGCTCTCGGTTCGTGACGAGGAACTCGGCGTCGCCGGTCACCTCGTGGGCTGGAACCTGACGCTGAATGCGCAGGGCCTGGTCGAGGATTTCCAGCGCGGGCTGCACATCCCCGACCCGACCGAAAGGGACACCGACAACATCTGGATCGGCCCCGAGGGACGCTACGCGGTTGCCCGCGCGCTGCAGAGCGACAGCGCACGCGTGTGGGACCTCGCGTTCGCCAAGCCGATCCGCGCCGTGGCCCTCAGCCAGAACGAGAAGATCATCGGCCTCGACAACGGCGCGCGGCGGCTGGTGACGGCAACCGTCGAGACGGTGAACGTCTGGGCAACCGCAACGGGCGACAGGGTCCAGTCCATGAAGGTCGGCCCGGCAAGCATGACGTCGCGCCTCACTGCGGACGGCCTGCACCTGATCGCCGAGATCCGCGGCGACGCCGATACCCGCCTGCAGCTGTGGTCCCTCGAGACCGGCGACGTGCAGGGCCGGCTAGAGATCGCCGGCACCCCCGCGCTCGTTGCGCTGGACGCCGCCGGCAAGCGGATCGCGGTCGCGGACTTCGACCGGGCCGTGCGCGTCTGGGACTTCCACAGCGGCGAGATGGTCGCGCAGATCGATCTGCCGCTGCAGCCGAGTGCCATCAGCATGGACGCTGCCGGCAACCTGCTCGGCGTGATCTACGGCGAGTCCGGCGCCGCATTGTGGCGGGTGGAGCGACCCGGGGTACCGATGCTGGATGAGCGGGGCGAGGGCCGCTGGCGGCTGGCGTTCTCGCCATCGGGTTCGAACGTCGCCGTCGGCAGGCCGCGCAGCGGCTACCAGGTGTACCGCACGAACGACGGCCGCAACGTGGGACCGGTGCTGGGTTCCGGTGGTTCGGCCGCCGCCAGCCACCTGCTCGACTTCAGCGCGGACGAGCGCGTCCTGCTGACCGGCGGGCCGGGCAGCGCAGCGAGATTCTGGCGCGTGCCGGCCGAGGTCGCACCGGTGGCTGTGGCCAGGCCCGAGTCCAGCCACGCGGTCTGGACGGCCGCCTCCGACTCGGTGGTCGCGGCGACGCCGGACGGCGCCAACCTCGTCGTCGGCGATGGCGGCGGCCACGTCCACGTGCTGCCGGCCGACGTCACGCCCGAGACGCTCGCCGCGGCGGTGGAGGAGGTGAGCTTCGTCGGTCACGATGCGGCCGTGCGCCGGCTGCGGATCAGCGCCGACGGCCGACTCGCCGCCAGCGCCGCCGCCGACGATACCGTTCGCGTCTGGAATCTCGCCGATGGCAGACCGTTGCCGTTCATGGCGAACATGCCGGGCGGCGCCGTGACGGCGCTGGCCTTTTCGCCCGATACGTCGCTGCTTGCGGCCGTCAATGCGACCCGGGTCGTGCTGCTCGATACGGAGAGCGGCGCAAGCGTGGCCGAGTTTCCGCTCGGCGAGAAGCATGCCGGGGTCGCGTTCGCGGACGATGACAATCTCTATCTCGGTGCCGATTCCGGCGCACTGAGTGTCGCCTCGCGGAGCATGCCCGGGGACTGGTCGCTGCAACAACGCTGGCAGGGGACGGCTGCGATCAGGAAGCTGCGAGCCTCGCCCGGCGGCCGGCACCTGGTGCTCGTGGACGAAAACAACCTGGCCCAGCAGTTCAGTCTCGAAGAGGGCCGGATCGGCGCGCTGTCGGTGAGTCTTCCCGAAGGCGTGGAGGACGTGGCCTTCAACCCCGTCGGCTCGCGCGTCTATTTCAGGACGGCGCGCTGGGTGCACCGCGCGAGTTCGTCGGCGAACGGCCTGATATGGCTGGATGCGATTCTTGCGCCGCGCCCGGTCCACGGCGGCAACATCGTCGTGAGCTCGGCAACGTCGGCGGGCAACGAGATCCAGTTGCCGGTGATTCGCGGCGGCTCCGTCACGCTCGAGCGGTTGCGATACGATGCCGCCGCGACTCCGGGCCTGTTCGGCAATCGCAACGAACTCATCGAAGAGTGGCGGGCGAAGCTCGGGATGGCGATGGAAGCGCGCTGGGGAACGGCCGCCACGGCGAATGCCGGCGGCGCCTAGGGAGACTCTGCACAAGTATCGTCGCACACGTTGCCGTCAGATCGCCTGCCGCGAGGCGCGGACCGCAGGCCGTATGTCGATACGGGCAAGGGCTGCAACGAAGCGGCAGGCGATCTGACGGCAACCCTTCATTATCAATGACAAACGTTGGGACTGACGGGTATCGGGCGAGGCTTCGTTGCTCGTCGCTGGTGTACATACAGTACACGTCGCTCCTCGTGCCTCGCCTCGCCCGATACCCGTCAGTCGTGTGCGACGATACTTGTGCAGAGTCTCCCTAGCGACGGTCGCCGCGCAGGGTGCGCACGAGTATCTCGAGACTGGCCGCGGTCACGTCACCGGGCATTACCGGTTCGCCGATAACGACCGGTACCCGCGCGAACAGGCGACGCGGGATCTTGCGGATCCTGCCTTCCTTGCTGCGGCTGAACCAGCTGCCCCAGACATTCTGCAGCGCGACCGGCACGACAGGCACCGGCCGGTTCGCGATGACTTTCTCGATGCCCGGCCGGAAGCGCTGGATCTCGCCATCGCCGGTGATGCCGCCTTCCGGGAAAATGCAGACGATATTGCCCGCTGCCAGTTCGGCGTCCACCTTTTCGAAGGCCTCTTTCATCAGCCGTTCGTCTTCACGTGCAGAGGCGATCGGGATCGCCTTCGCATGCTGGAACAGGAAGCGCAGCAACGGCAGCTGGAAGATCTTGTAATACATGACGAAGCGCATCGGCCGCCGGATACAGGCCGACAGGAGCAGCGGATCCATGTAGCTCACGTGGTTGCACACCACGACCGCGGGACCCCTTGCCGGGATGTTCTCAGTGCCGCTGGGGCGCAGGCGATAGACCGTGTTGACGAGGATCCACACGAGGAAGCGCATCATGAACTCGGGCAGCAGCGTGTAGATGTAGACGGCGACCACGGCGTTCAGAAGTGCCAGGAGGAGGAACAGCTGGGGTATGGAAAAGCCGGCTCCCAGCACGGCGATCGAAAGCAGCGATGCGACGACCATGAACAGTGCATTGATGATGTTGTTCGCGGCGATGATCCGCGACAGGTGCCTGCGCTCGGATCGCTGCTGGACGAGTGCGTACAACGGGACGCTGTAGAAGCCACCGAACGCGCCGAGAAGCAGCACGTCCGCGAGCACGCGCAGGCTGCCGGGGCGGCTGAGGAACTCGCCGATGCTCGAGACGGCCGGCGCGGCCGCCGCCGGTTGTGCGAAATACAGGTCGATCGCGAACAGGCTGAGACCGATCGATCCGAACGGCACCAGCCCGAGTTCGATGCGATGCCCGGACATGCGTTCGCAGAGCAGCGAGCCCAGGCCGACGCCGATCGCGAAGGCGACGAGCAATGCGGTCGTGATCGATTCGTTGCCGTTCATGATCACGAGCGTGTACGCCGGCAACTGCAGGGTCATGGCCGAGCCGAAAAACCAGAACCACGAGATGCCGAGGATGGCGAGAAAAACGTCGCGCCTCTCCCGCGCGTAGCGCACCATCCGCCAGGTCTCCGACCACGCGTTCCAGCTGATCGGCAGGCCCGGATCGACCGCCTGCGTCTGCGGTATCCGGCGGCTCGCGAGGTAGCCGATGATCGCGACCGCGACCAGGCTTCCGCCGAGCAGTGTCTGCGAATCCGCGCTCACCGCGACGGCGGCACCGCCGGCGATGAGGCCGAGGATGATCGCGATGTAGGTGCCGGCCTCGACCAGCGCATTGCCGCCGATGAGTTCGTCCGTGCCCAGCTGTTGCGGCAGGTAGGCGTACTTGACCGGCCCGAACAGCGTGGACTGGCAGCCCATCAGAAACAGCACCAGCAGGAGCACGCCGTAGCTTGCGGACGCGAAGGCGAGCGCCGCCACGATCATCAGCGCGATCTCCAGCAGCTTGATGCGCCGCATGAGCATCGATTTCTCGTATTTGTCGGCAAGTTGCCCGGCGGTTGCCGAAAACAGGAAAAACGGCAGGATGAACAGCGCGCCGGCGACGTTCGCCAGCTCGCTCACGTTCATCCCGGCGACGAGTACGCCCTGGAACGTGACCAGGATGACCAGGCCGTTGCGGAATATGTTGTCGTTGAGGGCACCGAGGAACTGCGTGACGAAGAACGGGGCGAAACGGCGTTGACCGAGCAACCGGAACTGGTTCTGACCTGACACGTAAGGTACTTCCCTCGGCGACGACGCGCGTCACTATAGCATCGGCGAAAACTGCGAACTCGCACCGCTCAACGGCCTTGACATAAGTGCTAGGATTTTGGACGTAGCAAGCTGAAATCTGTACCAGTCAGCCAATTTAACCGGATTTGATGATGATACTTCGCGTGACAGTCCTGTTCGGCGGCCTCGCCCTGGTTGCCGGTTGCGCCGAACCGCCGCCGCCCCGGTCGGTGCAGGAATTCGTGGACAATCCCCTGGTGCTCGAGGCGGCGCTGGTGCGGTGTTCCCGTAACCGCGCGGAAACCCGCTACGAAGCGGAGTGCGTCAACGCCCGCGAGGCCAACAAGACCATCGCCGCGCGCGAGGAAGCCAAGCGGCGCGCCGAGTTCGAAGCTCAGTCGGAACGCAAGCGGCAGGCATTGAGGCGGGCGCAGGAAGCGGCCGCCGAGGCGCGTCGCCGAGCTGCGGAGGCCGAGCGGCGTCGCGAAGAAGCCGCCTACCTCGCGCAATTCGGCCAGCCGCCACCCGATGCCGGCAAGCAGTTGCAGGAGCCCGATACCGGCAACGTGCCGATCGCGGTCCTGCCGGAACCTACCGAAGACGGTACCGGCAGTGACGCCGGTTACCGGGAACCCCTGAACGTCGCCCCGTCCACCTCGAGCAACGCGCCCGTGGCCGAGGTCGAGCCGGAGCCGGACAGCCCCCGGGATCTCGACGCGATCCGGGAGGAGCTGAAGCGCCGTAACGAAGAGTAGGGCGCGGCGCTCAGTAGTTCGGATCGAGCCAGGATTCGCTCGTATCGCCGGTATCTTCCGCTTCCCCGGGGCCCGGCATGCCGAACGTTTGCACGCCGGGTTCGGGCTCGCGAGCCGGGGCAGGGGCCGACGACGGCAGGGCCTGCATCCCCGGGGCCTTTGCGAGGCGCGTGGTCTGTGCCGTCAACACCTGCACGAAACGATTGGCGCTGTCGGGCGCGATATTCGGGGAACTGGCGAAGATCTTCTCGGGCGTCATGCTCGGCGAGCTGTAGAACGCCGCATTCGCCCGCCGGTCCATCGTGACGCCCGACCCGGCGAAGGACACGCCCGCGAAGATGCCGCGAGCCCGCGAATAGGAAACGATCTCGGCCTCGAAGCGAATGTCCGTCGCGCCTTCGACGCTGCGCCCCACCGGTCCGGCGGCGATGGATGCGTCGGCGCCGAGCGTCAGCTTGCCGTTGGTGATGTTGTCGACACCGCGGCGGCTCTTGAACACGAGGACGACGTCGGTGCGCTGCACGCCGGCCTGGAAGCCGAAGCTGCCGCCCGTCAGCGTGATGAACGCGGGATTGCTCCAGGAGCCGTCGTCCTGTCGCACGACCAGGATGCCCTTGCCGCGCCGCGCGCCCAGGCCGAAGCCGATGCGCACCACGCTCGGCACGACCGCGACCGCGTAAGCGCGCGCGAGCATCGCGGGAGGAATGCTCTGTTCCGGGATTCGAAGCAGCTGGTCGAGTACGTCCGCCGCGTCTGCGACGCGCTGTTCCTCTTTGCTGGCCGCAGCCGCCGGAATCGCAAACAGCAATACGGCTACTGCCAGGCAAGCCTGAAGTTGTCTACTACGCATGATTGTCTTCCCCGTGCGGGAGCGACACGCCAGCGCCGACTCCCTTGAGTGCCCAAAATCGCTGAAGGCCCCGATCATACGTCAATTCCGGCCGTTACTCACTCCCGTCGCGCCGCGCCACGATCGACAGCGGCAGCGGTACGTCGAGGGACGCGCACACGGTGCGTATCAGCTCGGTTTCGGCGGTCGTCACGCGGTTGTCGTGGACGGCAACGGCGGTGACTGCCCTGACGATCATGCGCCGGCCCTTGCCGTTCAGCGCCGTCAGGATATCCAGGCTGCGCTCGAGCGTGCGCAGCGAGTAGCGGTCCTTCGACTCGAAACGGTGCTCCTCCGCCCATTTCCCGAAGCTGGCCTTGCCCGCGTCGAAGGCCCGCGCGCTGCTCGCGGCGTCGCGGTGGCCGTAATCGGCGACCACGGTGAGCAGGTCGATGGCGGCCTGGCGCAGTTCGCGTTTTGCCGTGTGCCGCGGCCCGTGCTGCCCTGCAGGGTTGGCGGCCTGGCCGAGGCTGATGCGCAATACCCGGTAGAAGCAGTACTCGTAGAGATCGACCCGGCCGTCGACGTCGATCAACCGGCTTGCCAGCTCGACCAGGTATTCGAGCTGCGCCGCGGGCCTGAGCTTGAGCGCCGGGAACGCGATCTCGAGCAGCGGCAGGCGATGATCGGCGCTCATCGACGCGATCTCGGCATGCAGGCGGGTGACGATCCGCGCGCGCTCGGCGCCGAGTTGTTCCTCGACGAGCCTGAGCTGGCGCTCCCGGTGCTGCTGTCCCCGGTCGACGATCAGTGCAAGCACCAGCAGGTAGGCGAGCTCCGCCGAGTGCGCGGCATCGTAGAGCGACGCCGGGATCGACTGCCTGAGCCGGCGCGCGTAGGCCACATCGTACGCGTCCGGGTTGCCGGCCGATTCGACGACGCGGTCGGGCAACGATGCCGGCTCGCCTCCGGGCGCCGGTGCCGCCGCCGCGGCCATCCCCCGCGCCACGTCCTGCGCCAGCCGGTCGCTCACGGACACGGGTACCACTTGCGGGTAGTCGGATTCGCGGAAGGATGGCTCGAGCGCACGGATGCGGTCGCCGAGTGGCGGATGGGTCGCAAACAGCCCGGTGAATCGCGCGCCGCTGCCGAACAGCATGTGGCTGACTTCCTCCGGGTCCGCGGCGCGGATGTACGAGGCTTCCGTGTAGCCGCCGATCTTCTTGAGTGCGTTCGCGATACCGTCCGTCTGGCGCGTGAACTGCACGGCCGACGCGTCGGCGAGATACTCGCGCTGGCGCGATACCGCCGCCTTGATGAGGCGGCCGAAGAATACGCCGATCCAGCCGAGAATCGCCACGCCGAGACCGATGAGCAGTGCGACCGGCGCGCCCTTGCCGCGGCGGCTCGACAGCAGCTGGCCGTGATAGCCGCCGCGCAGGATCATGCGGCCCATCAGGCCGAGCACCAGGATGCCGAACAGCACGCCCATCAGGCGGATGTTCAGGCGCATGTCGCCGTTCAGGATATGACTGAATTCATGCGCGATGACGCCCTGCAGTTCGTCGCGGTCCAACAGTTCCAGCGTACCGCGCGTGACCGCGACCGCCGCATCGCCCGGTGCGTAGCCCGCGGCAAAGGCATTGATGCCCGCTTCCTCTTCCAGCACGTAGATTTCCGGCACCGGGACGCCCGACGCGATCGCCATTTCCTCGACCACGTTGCGCAGGCGCCGCCGCAGCGGATCCGTCACGTCCGCGGCAACCAGCGTGCCGCCCATCTGCCGGGCGACGCGGCCGCCGCCCGACGCAAGGATGGCGGTCTTGTAGATGCTGGCGCCGACGATGAACAGGGCGGTAATCGCGGCCGTGGCCAGCAGCGGCCCCGGGTTGGCCGCGAGGATCTCGGCGGGTGAATAGGGCCGGCCTTCCATGGAGGTGCCGAACAGCGCAAAGCCGACCACCATCGTGACGCCGAGCACGATGAGCGTCGTCGCGACGAAGTAGACCACCACGAGCCACTGGGTGGCCCTGCGTGCCCGGTCCTGCGCGTCGAAAAAATTCAATGCCCGGCAGCGGGACGTCAGGTAAAGGAGACGTCCGGTACGTCGCGTTTCTCTTCGGACTCGATCTCGAGAAAACTCGCGAGTTCGAAGCGGAACATCCCGGCGATGACGTTGTTGGGGAAGTTCTCGGCCGTGTTGTTGTAACTGAGGACCGAATCGTTGAACGCCTGGCGTGCGAATGCCACCTTGTTCTCGGTGCTCGCCAGCTCCTCCTGGAACTGCAGCATGTTTTGATTCGCTTTCAGGTCGGGATATGCTTCCGATAATGCGAACAACCGGCCGAGCACGGCACCCAGCGCACTCTCGGAGGCGCCGAGTTGCCTGATCGCTTCGGCGTTCGCGGGATCGGCCTTCGCGGTCTGCAGGCTTTGCTGGGCCGCGTTGCGGGCGGTGATGACCGCTTCGAGGGTCTCCCGCTCGTGTTTCATGTAGCCCTTGACGGCTTCGACGAGGTTCGGGATCAGGTCGTAGCGTCGCGTCAACTGCACGTCGATCTGCGCGAACGCATTCCGCACACGGTTGCGTTCGTTGATCAGCCGGTTGTAAATGCCGATCGCCCAGATCACTATCGCCGCGATAATCGCGAGGAAAACCAGGAATGAAGTCACCGTCCCGCTCCTATTCGAAGAACTCTGGCCGCAAGTCTAATGCGTGCGTGGGCGCAAGCCTAGGAATTGTGGTGTTCTTGCTGCTTTCCGGCACGGCCTGGGGCAGCTGGCATGCCGACGCGCGGCCGAAAATGGGGACGGAGGTCAGCGTCTATTTCTGGCACGACGACGATGCCAGGGGCCGGGCCATCGTCGAGGAGATCTTCGCCGAGGTGGACCGCATCAACGCGCTGATGAGCACCTACGTCGAGTCGAGCCGGATTTCCGACATCAACCGGCGTGCGGCGGACGAACCGGTGGTGGCCGGCGAAGAGCTGTTCCAGCTGATCCGTCGTTCGCTCGACATTTCCGTATTGACGCGCGGCGCCTTCGACATCACCTACGACAGCGTCGGCCAGCATTACGATTTTCGCGAACGGCGGCGCCCCGACGACGCCACGGTGGAGGCCGAGCGCAAGCACATCGACTTCCGTCACGTGATACTCGACCCGGGCCGTGCCACCGTGCGCTTTAAGGAGCAGGGCGTGCGCATCAACCTGGGCGGAATCGCGAAAGGCTACGTGGTCGAGCGCGGGGTCGACATCCTGCGCCGGCACGGCGTCGAGGACGGCGTGGTAACGGCGGGCGGTGACTCGCGCCTGCTCGGCGACCGCCGCGGCCGGCCCTGGATGATCGGTATCCGGGACCCGCGCCGCGAAGGCGAGGTGGCAATGTCGGTACCGCTGGAGGACGAGGCGATCTCGACGTCGGGCGACTACGAGCGGTATTTCGACGAGGACGGGATCCGTTATCACCACATCATCAAGCCGAGTTCCGGGCGGCCCGTCGAGGGCATTCACAGCGCGACGGTGATCGGGCCCGACGCGGTCATGACCGATGCGTTGTCGACCTCCGTATTCGTGATGGGCGTCGACGACGGCCTGAAGCTCATCGGCTGCCTGCCGGATTACGAAGCGATCGTCATCGATGCCGAGGGCGAGATCTACTACTCGACCGGACTCGCCGATCCCGACGCGGCCGACGACGATGCGACGTCCGCGCCCTCGCTGCCGGAAACCTGCGACCGCCCGCAGCCGTAGGCTGGTGCGAAAAAACACCCGAAATGTCGCCGAAAGGCGACGACTTTTCACTTTAAATTCATATTGATACGCCTATCATAGGGTTTCCGTACAGGCGCCTCGCCAAGGTGCCGGTTACGGTTCCCGCCGCCGCTGCGCCCGCGCGCCCGCGAAGGCGGGTACCGGCATCGATTTGACGTAACCGGAGGGCTCGGGTCAGCAGGGTGCCTGTTACGAACAACGCGTCATGCGTCGGTTTCGGGCTCGATCGGGTCGCTCGCGTGCATTTTGCACGAGCGATTATGTTGAGAGCTTTCGAGGCAATTGTGACGATAATCACGGCCCTTGTGGGGCCCGACTGTCACCATTCCCCATCGACATGTGGCGCGCGCCCGGCTCGGGCGGGCACATTTTCGCAGCGGCCGGTGCCGCGATCGCCGTGCGGCGGCGGGCAGCCGGGCGGCAACGAACCACGGATGGACATTGGCGGGTAGCACAAGGAAAGAAATCATGAAGATCAGAAACTTGCTAGCAGGTCTCGTATTCAGCGTGTTTGCAGCCAGCAGCCTGGCTTCGTCAGGCCTTGCCGGACAGCCGGCACCCGACTTCGCACTGAAGAGCTCGACCGGCCAGAACCTGCGCCTCTCCGAGTACCGCGGGGACGTCGTCATGATCAACTTCTGGGCTACGTGGTGCGGGCCCTGCCGCCAGGAAATGCCATTGCTCGACGAGCTGTATTCGCGCTACCAGCGCGTCGGCTTCAACCTGCTCGGCGTCAACATCGACGACGATTCGAGCCGGGCGATGGCGATGATCAACGAACTCGGGGTGAGCTTCCCCGTGCTGTTCGACGCCAGCAAGGAAGTCAGCCGCCTGTACCAGGTCGACGCCATGCCGGTTACGATCATCGTCGATCGCGAGGGCAACGTGCGTCACGTACACCAGGGATACAAGCCCGGCTACGAGCAGAAATATCTCGACCAGGTACGCGCATTGTTGCGTGAGTAATCCGTTGCCGCCGGCAGGAGATACAGGGTGACCAGAAAGTTACTGATTAGTTTCGTGGCGGGCCTCGCGCTCGTCTTCGCGGCGTCGCTGCCGGCACAGGAAGGTGCGGCGCCGGACGCCGAGGCGGCCTCTCGCGACCAGTTCCGGCAGCTCGACCAGGACGTGCAGTCCCTGAAGAAGGAAGTGCTGGACCTGAATCGCGACCTCTTCCTGCTGGAGGAAGAACTGCTGTTCCCGGCAAACTCCCAGGTCGCCTTCTTCATATCGATGGACGTCGGCGAGTATTTCAAGCTCGATTCGGTCAGCCTCAAGATCGACGGCAAGGAAGTGGCCAACTACCTCTACACGGATCGCGAGGCGGGGTCGCTGCTGCGCGGCGGCGTGCACCGCGTGCACATGGCCAACCTCAAGACCGGCGACCACGAACTGGTCGCCGTATTCACCGGCCAGGGTCCGCAGTCCCGCGAGTACCGGCGCGGCGCGACGCTGAATTTTGCGAAAGGCATCGGCGCCAAGTACGTCGAACTCGAGATCACGGACCGGGTGAAAAAACAGCAACCGGAGTTCGTCATCAAGGAATGGGAGTGATTATTGATCACTGCCCGCGCCATCGTTGCCCGCTGTTGCCTCCTCCTGGCGTGTCTCGCGCCGGCAGCGCCCGCGCTCGCGGGTAAGGACGGGCCGGCACCGATCGTCGTAAAGGAGCCGCACTACGGCGAGATCCTTTACTACTTCTACCAGGAAGACTACTTCCCGGCGATCGTGCGCGTGCTGGCCGCGCAGGAGCAGGGGCAACTCGCCGAGCATTCCGCGGAGGCGGAGTTGCTCAAGGGCGGGCTGTATCTTTCCTACGGGCACCACCTCGAAGCGGCGGACATTTTCGAGCGCCTGCTCGCCGATAACGTCAATCCCGGGATTCGCGACCGTACCTGGTTCTTCCTCGCAAAAATCTGGCGCCAGCGCGGCTACCTCGACAAGGCGCAACGGGCACTCGACAACATCGGTGAGGACCTGCCGGAGGACGTCGAGCGCGAAGCCAGGATGCTCCAGGCGCAGCTCCTCATCGACGGTGGCGAATACGATCGTGCGATCGCGATGCTGCAGGACTGGAAGGGCAGGACCGAGTGGTCGCGCTACGCGCAGTTCAACCTCGGTGTCGCCCTGGTTCGCAGCGGGCGCGTGGAAGAAGCGAAGAAGATTCTCGAGGAACTCGGCGGCATCGACCCCTGGAACGAAGAGCTGACGTCGCTGCGGGACAAGGCCAACCTCGCGCTCGGTTACGCCCTGTTGCAGTCGGGCCAGCCGCACGCGGCAAAAATGCCGCTGCAGCGCGTGCGGCTCGAGGGGCCGTTTTCGAACAAGGCATTGCTCGGCGTCGGCTGGGCCGATGCGGAACTCGACAGTTACCAGCGGGCCCTGGTGCCGTGGATGGAACTGCGCGGCCGCGACCTGCTCGATCCGGCGGTGCAGGAATCCATGCTCGCGATCCCCTACGCGCTCGCGAAGCTCGATTCGATCAGCCAGGCCGCCGATCACTACGTGAACGCCGTCGAGGCGTTTTACGAGGAGTCGGGCCGCATCGATCGTACGATCGGCCATATCGAGTCCGGCCGTTTCTTCGACGAATTCCTCAGCGAGGACCCGCTCGACAGTACCGGCTGGTACTGGCGCATGCAGTCGCTGCCCGAGGGCCCCGAGGCCCGATACCTGTTTCACCTGCTGGCAACCCACGAGTTCCAGGAAGGCCTGAAGAACTACCGCGACCTGAATTACCTCTGGAACAACCTCGATCGCTGGCAGCAGAGCGTCGATGTCTATGCCAACATGCTGGAGACCCGGCGCCTGGCGTACGAAGAACGCCTGCCGCGCGTGCAGGACACGCTCGCGCGCGCGGACCTCGACGGCATGGTGCAGCGCAAGCTGGAATTCGACGCGTTGCTGAACGACATCGAGCAGAGCGGCGACTGGCTGGCGCTCGCCACCGAGCGGGAGTTCGGGTTGTGGGGTGAGATCACCGGGTTCGAGAAGACGCCGGCGCTGGCCGCGGATATTCCCGAAGCGGAAGAGGTCCGGGACAAGATCCGGCTCCTGAAAGGCGCGCTGCAGTGGGACCTCGAAAAGGACTTCCAGGAGCGCCTCTGGCGTATCCGCAGGGACCTGCGCGAGACTGGCGAAGCGCTGGTGGAAGCACAGCGGGCGCGCCGCCAGGTCGATGACTCCATGCACAAGCAGCCGAACATGTTCCGCGCGTTCGACGAGCGCGTGTACGGGCTGGAGCCGCGCATCGAGAGCCTGAAAATGCGCGTTGGCGATGCGATGGCCGAGCAGCGGGCGTTCCTGCAGGCGATCGCGGTGGGCGAGCTGCAGGCGCAGCAGCGGCGCCTCGACACCTACACGGTGCAGGCCCGCTTCGCACTCGCCGCGATCTACGATCGCGCGGCGACGGTCACCGAGGCAGCGGTCAAATGACGCTCGGCCGGTCGATAGCGACGATCGCCGGCATGGCGTTGCTGCTTGCGGTCACGGCGCGCGCGGACGTGCGCGAGAAGGACACGATCAAGAGCCTCGAGAAGGAGACCGTCGAGATCCGCCCGGGCAGGGTCATCATCAACAGTTCCGACCTGGCCCGCGACAACTACCGCGAATTCCTCGATCTCGTTACCGACGACCCCTCGCTCAGCGCCGAGGCCATGCGGCGCCTCGGTGACCTGGAGCTCGAGGCCAGCGAGGCGGCACAGCTCGTGGAGAATATCGAGGGGCTGGAAAAGTCGAGCTACGACAATGCCGTCAGTCTCTACCAGCGGCTGCTCGAGGCCTACCCGAGCTACCGGCGCAACGACACCGTGTTGTACCAGCTGGCGCGCGCTTACGAGATCGGCGGGCGCATGGACGAGGCGCTCGAGGTGCTCGACGAACTGGTGGCCCGCTACCCGGCGACGCCCATAATCGACGAGGTCCAGTTCCGTCGCGGCGAAATGCTGTTCCTGCGCAAACGCTACGATCCGGCCGAGCAGGCGTATCGCGCGGTTATCGATTACGGCAGCGAGTCGCGCTTCTACGAGCAGTCGCTGTACAAGCTGGGCTGGTCGCAGTTCAAGCTCGCCTGGCACGAGGACAGCCTCGACCCGTTCTTCGAATTGCTCGACCGCAAGCTCGGGGGTGTGGAGCTGCGCGACGGTGAAGACCGGCTGGCGGCGCTCAGCCGCGCCGAACAGGAGCTTATCGAGGATACGTTCCGCGTCCTGTCGCTGAGTTTTTCGTACATGTCGGGCGCCGAGAGCATCGATCAGTACTTCGGCAAGCGCGGACAGCCCGAGTACGCGTACGTGATTTACATGAATCTCGGCGATCTCTATCTCGACAAGGAGCGCTACGTCGATGCCGCCGAAACCTACGGTGCGTTCGTCGACCAGGATCCGTTCCACCCGAAAGCGCCGCTGTTGCAGGTGGAAGTGATCGAGGCCTACAAGCGTGGCGGCTTCCCGAGCCTGGTGCTCGATGGCAAGAAAGGCTTCGTCGAGCGTTACGGCATGGACGGCAATTTCTGGGTGCGGAATCCGCGCGAGCAGAACAATGCGGTTGCCGCGCACCTGAAGGCCAACCTCACCGACCTCGCACAGTACTATCACGCCGAAGCTCAGGCGGGGGGCAAGCGCAGCGACTACCAGGAGGCGGCGCGCTGGTACCGCAAGTACCTTGTCTATTTCCCGGGCGAGGCAGACACCGCGAACACCAACTTCCTGCTGGCCGAGATCCTGTTCGAGAGCCAGGACTATGCGGAGGCGAAGACCGAGTACGAACGCACGGCCTACGCCTATCCCATGCACGAGAAATCGGCAGAGGCGGGCTACGCGGCACTGCTTGCCTACCGGGAGCACGAGTTGTCGCTGCAGGATGCCGAGAAAGTCGCATGGCACCAGCAGTATCTCGACAGCGGCCTGCGTTTCGCGGATACCTATCCCGAGCACCCGGAGTCGGGCGCGGTGCTGACGGCCGCGGCCGAAGACCTGTTTGCACAGAACCAGTTCGACCTTGCGATCGCGGTCGGCCAGGCCGTGATCGCCAAGCAGCCTGCCGTCGAGCCGCCGCTCGCGCGCACGGCGTGGACCGTGGTCGCGCATTCGCAGTTCGATCTCGGCAACTACGCGGCGGCGGAGACCGCTTACTACAGCCTGCGCAGCGTGACGCCGGCCGACGATGCGGAGGCGTCGAACGATGTCAGGGAACGCATCGCGTCGTCGATCTACAAGCAGGGCGAGCAGGCGCGCGATGCCGGCGATCTCGAGACCGCGGTGGCGCACTTCACGCGACTCGGACAGGCCGTCCCCGACTCGAACATCCGTGCGACGGCCGAATACGATGCCGCCGCCGCATTGATCAACATGGCGGCCTGGGGTCGCGCTGCGGGCATGCTCGAGCAGTACCGCAAGAACTACCCGGACAGCGAGTTCGCCGACGACATCGCGCAGAAGCTGGCCGTTACCTACATGGAAACCGGCCGGGCGACCGAGGCCGCCGCCGAGTTCGAGCGCATCGCGGTTGCCGAGGGCAGTAGCGACGCGGTGCGCCGCGAGGCGCTCTGGAAAGCCGCCGAGCTCTACGAGGCAGGCGGTATCGTCGCGAGCGAAAAGCGCGTGCTCGAGGACATCGTGGCGCGCTACCCGGACCCGCTCTCGGAGTCCATCGAAGCCCGTTACCGCCTGCTCGAGCTTGCGGAAGCCCAGGGTAACGGCGCCGAGGTGACGGCACGCCTGAACGACATTATCGACGTCGACGCACGCGCCGGCGCGGAGCGCACGGACCGGACCCGCTTCCTGGCCGCGAAAGCGTCGGTGCGGCTCGCCGAACCGATTCGCAAGCGATTCGAGGTCGTGCAGCTCACGCAGCCGCTCGCCGAGAGCATGAAGCTCAAGCGGTCGTTGATGGAGGACGTCATCGAGGCTTACACCGGCGCGGCCGAGTACGGCGTCGCGGAGGTTACGACGGAATCCACGTTCCGCCTGGCGCAGGTCTACGAGTCGTTCGCCGACGACGTGCTCGAGTCGGAACGACCGCGCGACCTGGATGCGGACGCCCTGGAGCAGTACGAGCTGTTGCTCGAGGAGCAGGTGTTCCCGATCGAGGAGAAGGCCATCGACCTGTACACGGCAAATACCGACCGCGCGTCCGACGGAGTCTGGGACGAGTGGGTACAACGCAGTTTCGACCGGCTCGCCGGGTTGTTACCGGCACGTTACGCCAAAATGGAGCGCAGCGAAGATGTTGTCACGGCACTTTACTGACAAGGCCGCCCTGGGCTTGACGCTGCTGAGCCTGGCGCTCGCGGTCTCGGGGTGCGCATCGAGCGGTTCCGGAAGAGAAGAGCCGCAGCGCGGCCGTGCCGAACAGGCGGCGAGTGGCCCGGGTGCGGCCGAAGTGCCGCCGGAGGCGCTCACGATGTACGAGCAGGCCGTGGCCGTGATGGCGTCCGGCGATTTTCTCGACGCGGAATTGCGCTTCAAGGAATTCCTGCTGCAGTACCCGGGCTATCCCGGCGCGTACGTCAACCTCGCCATCATCCATGTGAACAACAACAATCACGACGCCGCGCGGGAGGCTGTCGATACAGCGCTCACGATCGACCCCGATTACGCGCCGGCGCTGAACCAGTTGGGCATGCTACTTCGCAAAAATGGCAAATTTCTCGAGGCAGAGGCCGCTTATATGAAAGCCGTCACAGCGAGCCCGGACTATGCCTTGGCACACTACAACCTGGGTGTCCTCAACGAGCTGTACCTGCAGCGCCTGGATTCCGCGCTGCACCACTTCGAGCGCTACCAGGAGATCGTCGGGGGCGATGAGCAGGTCGAGAAGTGGATAACCGACCTGCAGCGCCGCGTGTCGGTGTCGCAACGCACGGCGAACATATCGGAATGAGGCGTATGGGAGATCGGGGCCGCACATTGTTCGCAACCGGGGTCGCCCTGGGCGTGGCGCTTGCCGCATTCGCCGCGCCGGCACAGGAGGCCGGCGACGACCTCGGGCCGGCGGTCGATACCTCCGCCGTGTTCGACGAGGTGGACGCACTGGAGCCGGCCGTGGATACGTCGGCGGCGCCGGTAGCGGAGGCAGCGCCGGCAGCCGAGGCGGCGCTCGCGCAGGACATTACCCGGCGCGAAACCCGCAGTGGCGTGATGGACGAGATGGCCCTGGGCCGCACCGAGATTACCGGCAACCAGGAGCTGCCCAAGGTGCTGTACATCGTCCCCTGGCAGAAGGCACAGCCGGGCGAACTGACGGGCCGCCCGGTGAATACGCTGATCGACGAGGTCCTGGCGCCCCTGGATCGCGAAGAATTTACACGGCAGGTCGACTATTACGGCGAGCTGTACGGCGACGAAGAGTAGGAGCGCGCCGCGGCGCGCGATTTGATCGAAGAGGAGCAATCAGATGGGCACAATTGTGCGGTTTTTCCAGGACGGCGGTGCATTCATGTACCCGATCCTGTTCGTATTCGCGTTCGGCGTCGCGATCGCCGTCGAACGCTGGATGTATCTCACCATATCGGGTGCCAGCAACCGTGCCCTGTGGAAGAAGATCGTGCCGTTTCTCAAGGCCGGCAACTTCCAGGAAGCGGCCGCGCATACCGCGAAATCGAAGGCGGCGATCGGCTCGATCCTCACCTACGGCCTGTACCGGGTGAAATCGGCGCGCCGTCGTGACGATATCGAGAAGGCGATGGAAGAGAGCCTCATGGAGGTGCTGCCGCGCCTCGAGAAGCGCACGCACTACCTGGCGACGCTCGCGAACATCGCCACGCTGCTCGGGCTGCTCGGCACCATCATCGGCCTGATCCGTGCATTCACCGCGGTGTCGAACGCCAATCCGGCGGACAAGGCGGACCTGCTTTCGGCCAGTATCTCCGTCGCGATGAACACGACGGCGTTCGGCCTGATGGTCGCCATCCCGTTGCTGCTGGTGCATGCCCTGTTGCAGACCAAGACGAACCAGCTCGTGGACAGCCTCGAGATGGCGAGCGTCAAGTTCCTGAACGCTGTTACGGAAAGACAGCTCAAGGGCGCCGGGGCGTAGTCATGATTCGCAGCCGAAAGAGCGGTCGTCGGAACGTGGAGACGGCCGAGCTCAACATCACGGCATTCATGAACCTGATGGTGATCCTGGTTCCGTTCCTGCTGATCACGGCGGTGTTCTCGCGTTTGGCGGTTCTCGAACTGAACCTGCCCGGCTCCTCGAGCGAGCCCGTCGAGCCGCAGGAACAGGCATTCCAGCTCGAAGTCATCATCAGGGCCGACAAGATCGAGGTCGGCGATCGTAACCAGGGTCTGCTCGGCGTGTATCCGAACGAGGCCGACGGTTACGACTACGAAGCGCTCAGCAACAAGCTGTCGGAGCTCAAGCGCCGCTACCCGTCGAAGACGGACGCGTCGATCCTGCTGGAGCAGGACATCGAGTACGACACACTGGTGCAGGTCATGGACCGCGTGCGGATCGCGGAGCGCGTGGACGAGGATCAGAAGTCGGTCAAGCGTTACGACCTGTTTCCCGACATATCGATCGGCGATGCGCCGGTCGGCAAGGGAGGTGCTTGAGAATGGTTAAGTCAGCCCGCGCCAAGCGGATGAACAAGCATCATAAGCGCCACGGCAAGAGCGCGGGGCTCAACCTGGTATCGCTGATGGACATTTTCACGATCCTGGTGTTCTTCCTGCTCGTCAATTCATCGGACGTGGAAACCCTGCCGAATGCGAAGGACCTGCAGCTGCCCGAGTCGATCGCCGAAGACAAGGCGAGGGAGTCCGTCGTCATCCTGATCGGCGAAGAGGACATCATCGTGCAGGGCAAGCCGGTCGCAAAGATCGACGAAGTCATGGCGATCAAGGGCAACGACATTCCCGCGCTGCGTGAGGCACTGCTGTCACAGAACGACCGGGTCCTGCGCCGCGAGGCGAACCAGGAGATCGCCAACCGCGAGGTGACGATCATGGGCGACAAGGAGATTCCCTACCGCCTCCTCAAGAAGGTCATGGCGACCTGCACGCAATCGGATTATGGACAGATCTCGCTCGCCGTCCTGCAGAAGAGCTCCGACAAGCTCGACAACCTGCAGGCGGCCCGGTAAGGGCGGCGCGAGAGAGAACCGGGAGAAACGGCTTTGGACTTACCGTTTTACAGAGAGTACGAACTGCCATGGACGACGGGCAACAGCCAGGAACAGCGGTTCAAGCGGCTGCTGGGAATCGTGTTCCTGGTCGCTTTCGCGCTCGGGATCGTGTGGCCGTTCATTCCGACTCCGGAGCCGGACCCGGCCGAAATCATCGAGATTCCGCCGCGGATCGCGCAGCTCATGCTCGAAGAGAAGCCGCTGCCGCCCCCGCCGCCGCCCGAACCGGAACCCGAGGAGCCCGAGCCCGAGGCAGAGCCGGAACCCGAGCAGGTCGCCGAGGCGGAACCGGAGCCGGAACCCGAATTCGTGCCCGAGCCGGAGCCCGAGCCGCAACCCACGCGCGAAGAAATCGCCCGCGAGAGGGCACAGGCGGCGCTGATGCCGTTCGCCGACGACCTTGCCGATCTCGTTGACAGGGACCTGGCGCAGACGGTCGACGACCGGCCGCTCACGGCTTCCGTCGGCGAGGCGCAGCGCAACGAGCGCTCGATGATCACGTCGAAGGTCGGCGCGGCATCGGGCGGCATCAACACGGCGAGCATGAGTCGCAACACCGGCGGAACCGCCATCGCCGGCCGCGCCACGACGAAGGTGGACAGCCCGGTCGCCGGCATCGAGCAGCAGGTGGCCGGCGGTGCACGCCGTACCGGCACCAGCGGCAAGGCGTCCCGCTCGCGCGAGGAAATCGAGCTCGTGTTCGACAAGAACAAGGGCGCGATCTTCGCGCTCTACAACCGCGCCCTGCGGGCCGACCCCACGCTCGAAGGCAAGCTGGTTCTGAGGCTTACGATTGCACCGTCCGGCGAGGTGACGTTCTGCGAGGTGGTTTCCAGCGAGCTGGGTGACCCGGACCTCGAGCGCAAGCTCGTCATGCGCGTCAAGCAGTTCCGTTTCGAGGCGCGCGACGTCGAGCCGATAACGACCACCAAGCCGATCGACTTCTTCCCGGCCTGATCACGCGGTCTGGCCTGGCGGCTCGCGGTTCCGTATCCTCGGGAACATCGCGACAAACCGCCAGGAACGAATCGTGTTACGAGCCTTTATCACCTGCCTGATCGCGGCGGCCGCCATCGCGCCCGTCCGCGCGGACGTTTCCATCGACCGTCTCATCGAGGATGCCGGCCTCAGCGAGGGGCCCGTCGCAAGCCGCGACCTTCCGGGCTGGAGGCCGCCCCGCAAACTCGTCGTGAGGGATGCAGGCGATTTCCTCGAATCGCTGCAAGCCCAGTTTCCCGGCGTGCGTTTCGTTGCCGCGCCCACAACGGCGGATGCCGTCGCAGCAGCGGGCGATGCCGACGCGATCATCGGTCACTGCGCGGAGGAAGTCATTGCAGCGGCCAGGCAGCTGGTCT
The DNA here is from genome assembly GCA_963712755.1 of uncultured Gammaproteobacteria bacterium. Classification (GTDB taxonomy): domain Bacteria; phylum Pseudomonadota; class Gammaproteobacteria; order Steroidobacterales; family Woeseiaceae; genus UBA1847. The sequence continues at coordinate 583,542 of CAVQIY010000010.1, forward strand.
GGGTGCAGATTTTCAGCGCGGGTGCGGAACGCTGTCTCGAAGTCGACGAACTCGCGAGTGGCGAGGTATTGCTGACCAACATGCAGAAGATATCGTCTCCCGTCATCGGCGAGCATGCGGTGGCGTTGATGTTGAGTCTCACCCGGGGACTGGCGCAGCAGGCGAAGACGATGCCCGAGGGCCAGTGGGATCGTTCCGCCGGCGACGAAACCGGCATGATATCCGTCGATGGCAAGACGTTGCTGGTGGTGGGGCTGGGCGGCATCGGCACGGCGGCCGCCAAACGCGCGGCGGCACTCGGCATGCGCGTCGTCGCGACCCGCAACAGCTCCAGGTCCGGGCCGGCGTTCGTCGATTACGTCGGCCTTTCCGACGAACTCCTGGAACTCGCCGCCGAGGCCGACGTGGTCATCAATGCGCTGCCGCTGACGCCGGAGACCACGGGCCTGTTCGACAAGGCATTTTTCGATGCCGCCAAGCCGGGCGTATTCTTCGTCAACGTCGCCCGCGGCGCGAGTGTCGTGACGGACGATCTCGTTGCCGCGCTTGCCGACGGGCGCGTCGCGGGTGCCGGCCTCGACGTAACCGATCCGGAACCGCTGCCCGCGGATCATGCCCTGTGGCGCATGCCGAACGTCATCATCACGCCGCACATCGCCTGGTACGGAAACGACCGGGAAAGACAGGCCACGCTGGCGCGGGAGAATATCCGGCGGTTCATCGCCGGCGAGGCGCTGCTGAACGTCGTGGATCCCGCCAGGGGATACTGATCAGTGCAACGCGTCAGCGGCACAGCCGGCTGCGTTTGCGCTTGAGCTTGCGCAGCCGGGCTTCGTATTTCTCGCCCTGCGCGCGCGAATAGCCGGCGCGCATCCGCGACTCGATCTCGCGGATATCCTGTTTGACTTCAGCGCACGCCAGCTTGTCGCAGTCCCGCCTTGCGTCGGCCGGCGGTGCCAGGACCAGGAAAGCCAGCGCAATGACCCATCGTTCGTGCATCGCGTAATCCTCGTTTCCGTTGTGTTTATACTGCGAGAATCCCGGCGTTGCTGTGGTAATAACCCGACGTTTCAACGAAGAATATGAGCAGGCAGGACAGGCACCGCGAAGACATTGGCGTTGCGACGGGGTTCCCGCCCATCGCGCGCGCGGACGCCCGGGTGCTGGTGCTCGGCAGCCTGCCGAGCGAGGCCTCGTTGCGGGCGCAGCAGTACTATGCGCATCCGCAAAACGCTTTCTGGAAAATCATGCAGGCGATCGCGGGTGCGACGGGCGACTACGCGTCCCGTTGCCGGGCGCTCGAGGAGCGCCGCATCGCCGTCTGGGATGTCTTGCAGAGTTCCGTGCGCCCCGGCAGCCTGGATGCGGACATCGACATGGCGTCCGCCGTGCCGAACGACTTCGCGGGGTTTCTTGCCCTCCACCGGCAAGTGCGACTCGTGTGTTTCAACGGCAGGAAGGCGCAGGAGATGTTTCGCCGTTTCGTGCAGCCGCGGCTGTCGTTCCCGCACCTCGGGTTCGCGCTGCTGCCGTCGACGAGTCCGGCCCATGCAGCGGTGAGTCTTGCCGAAAAGCTCGATACCTGGCGTGGCATAATCGAGCCCCAACTCACGCAGGGGCAGCCGCAATGATCGGGTACGTGACGCTCGGCACGAATCGCATCGACGAAGCCGCGCCGGGGCCGCGCAGCGAACGGTTCTACGCGAGGTACTTCAGCGATCTGGACGGCAACAAGCTCAATGCGTTTTGCATGACCCGGGGTTGATCAGAGCGCACTGTCGCCGGATTCGCCGGTACGGATGCGCCACACCTGGTCGAGCGGCGTAACGAAAATCTTGCCGTCGCCGACCTTGCCGGTCTTGGCACTGTCGATGATGGCTTCCACCGTGCGCTCGACCAGGTCGTCCGGGACGGCAACCTCGATCTTCGCCTTCGGCAGGAAATCGACGACGTATTCGGCGCCGCGGTACAACTCGGTGTGGCCGCGTTGTCGACCGAAGCCCTTGACCTCGCTGACCGTCATTCCCTGTATGCCGACTTCGCTCAGGGCGTTGCGAACATCGTCGAGGCGGAATGGTTTTACTATCGCGGTGACCAGTTTCATTGCGGTTCTCTCTGCGCCGGTTGGCGCGCCTATGCTAGCAATACGATACCTCTAAGTGTACAACTGGACGCAGGATTTTCGGTGCTGGCGAGGGGGGAATGACGGCGACCGCCCGGCTGTTCAAGGAACCACGAGGCGCGCTCATGAATGGCGGCGCGCTGCTGTATGCCATTGCCGGTTATGTCACGGGCTTCGCCGGCCTGTTTCACGATGCCTGGGCCGTGAATGCGGCGGCCACGCTGCTGCTCGCGCATGCCATGGTGATCGCCGCGTACCTGATCCACGAGTGCGCCCACAACCTCGTATTCAGGCGCAGCCGGCACAACGCCGCCCTGGGCCGGGCGATGAGCTGGCAGTGCGGTGCCGCCTACGGCACGTACGAAGACATGCGCTACAAGCATTTCCGGCACCACGTCGACAATGACGATGTCGTCTGGTTCGAGTACGAGAAGTTCTTCGCGCGGCATCCGCTGGTGCTCAGGATCGTCCGCGCGCTCGAGTGGCTGTACGTTCCCGCGCATGACCTGGTCATGCATTTCGTCATGGTATTCACCTCGTTCATCATCCCTGCACGGCGTGCCCAGCGGCGCCGCAACGTGACCGTGATCCTCGTCCGTGGCGGTATCTTCCTCGCGCTGCTGCTGCTGGCGCCGAAGGTCGCGCTCCTGTACGTGGTGGCCTACCTGTTGATGATGCACGTACTGCGCTTCATGGACATGCTGCAGCACGACTACCCGTACAACCCGACACTGTTCGAGTACGCCCCGTCGCCGCACAGGGGCGATAGCGAGTGGGAGCAGGAGCACACCTTCAGCAACCCCGTGTCGCTCAGGTTCCCGAGGCTCAACTGGCTGACGCTGAATTTCGGCTACCACAATGCCCACCATTCGGACATGAACGTGCCCTGGTACCGGCTGCCGGAACGGCACCGCGAACTCACCGGCAACGATCCCGGGCGAGTCATTCCTCTCGGCGCCCAGCTGCAGTTGTATCATCGCAACCGCGTGTTGCGTGTCTGCAATCCGCAGCCGGCGGACTATCCGAAAGGGGCCGACTACCTGCGGCTTGCCCGTGCGGGAGAGGGGCCGATCGGCGGCAATGCCGCATCCTTCCTGACCTCTTTCTGATGCGGGGCGGGTATTGAAGTCCAGGTTCGAATCGGCGGAGTGGTTCGCGGCGATGGCGCGGCTCGTGGAAGGCAGCGACGTCGATTCGGCGGCGGGTGCGCTCGCGGACGCGATCGATGTCGCCGTGCGGCACGAGGGCACCTGCCTGCTCGTTTTTCATCGCGACGCGCCGCCGCAGGTGTTGCATCACACGCTGGAACCCGCGGGGCGGCGGCACTACGTCGATCGCTACGTGGCGGGCCCTTACCTGCTGGATCCCCTGTACCAGCTGGCCGTGGGCAACGACAAGCCCGGGGTCTGCCGGTTCCGGGACCAGTCACCCGACCGTTTCCGCTCCAGCGAGTACTACCGCCAGTACTGCGAGCGCACGCACCTCAAGGACGAGATGGACTTCCTCGTCGACGTCGCACCCGGCAGCACGCTGGCGCTGGTGGTCGGGCGCCGCACGCGCCGCTTTGCGAAGGCCGAGCTGGAGCGGCTCAGGATGCTGGAGCCGCTCGTTCATGCGGCCATGCGGGCCGCGTGGCAAAGCAGCTCAGCCGCTGACCGCCGGCAGGAACCCGGCGGAAGCCTGCACCGGCGCCTCACGCGCTGCTTCGAGAACTTCGGCGAGGGGCTGCTGACGGAGCGGGAACGCCAGATCACGCAGCTGCTGCTGCGCGGCCACTCGACGAAATCGGTCGCCCGCGAGCTCGGCATCGCCCCCGGCACCGTCATGGTCCACAAGCGCAACCTGTTCGCGAAGCTCGGCATCACGTCGCAATACGAACTCTTCTCGCAGTTCATCGACGCGCTGTAACGGCCTACCGTGAGCATGGTATTCAGCTGCCCGGCCGGATGCCGCACACTGTGGCATAAGTGACTGATTTTATTCTGGAGTAACACGCATGTTCGATTTCGATTTCGGCCTCGGGGAAGACATCGACCTGCTGCGTGAATCCGTTGCGGGTTTCGCGGCCGACCGGATTGCGCCGCGGGCGGCCGCGATCGACGACGGCAACGAGTTCCCGCGCGACCTGTGGCCGGAACTGGGCGAACTCGGGTTGCTCGGCATCACGGTCGAGGAGGAGTTCGGCGGCTCGGGGCTCGGCTATCTCGCCCACGTGGTCGCGATGGAGGAGATCAGCCGCGCGTCCGCATCGGTGGGGCTGTCCTACGGGGCGCATTCGAACCTGTGTATCAACCAGCTGCGCCGCTGGGGCAACGACGAGCAGCGGCGGCGGTTCCTGCCGCGGCTGGTTTCCGGGGAACACCTCGGCGCGCTGGCCATGACCGAAACGGGTGCGGGCTCCGACGTCATGAGCATGCGCACGACGGCAACGCGGGACGGCGACGAGTACGTGCTCAACGGCTCCAAGATGTGGATCACGAATGCACCGCGGTCGGACGTCATGATCGTATACGCGGTCACGGACCCTGCCGCCGGCAGCCGCGGCCTGAGCGCCTTCGTCGTGGAACGCGGCACGCCCGGCTTCTCGACACCGCAGAAGCTCGACAAGCTCGGCATGCGCGGCTCGGACACCAGCGAGGTCCTGTTCGAGGACTGCCGCATACCGGTTGCCAACCGCCTCGCGGAGGAAGGCAAGGGCGCCAGGATCCTGATGAGCGGCCTCGACTACGAGCGCGTCGTGCTGGCGGGCGGCTCGCTCGGCATCATGCGTGCCTGCATGGACCTCGTGCTGCCCTACGTCCACGACCGCAAGCAGTTCGGCCGGCCGATCGGCGAATTCCAGCTGATGCAGGGCAAGGTGGCGGACATGTACACGACGATGAACAGTTGCCGCGCCTACGTCTACGCGGTGGCCGCGGCGTGCGACCGTGGCCAGACTACCCGTTTCGACGCCGCAGGATGTATTCTCGTCGCTGCGGAGAAGGCAACCTGGATGGCCGGGCAGGCGATCCAGGCGCTCGGCGGCAACGGCTATATCAACGAATACCCGGCGGGCCGCCTGTGGAGGGATGCCAAGCTCTATGAAATTGGTGCCGGTACCAGCGAGATTCGCCGCATGTTGATCGGGCGCGAGCTCTTCGAAGCGACCGGCAGCTGAGCGCAACGTTTTAGCGAACCCCGGGACGGCACATGCCCCTGATCAGATCCAAGGTCGATCGCAATTCCGCCGACTTTGCCGCCAACTTCGCGGCCAACCAGGCGCTCGCGCTCGAGCTCGAAGCGCTGAGCGAGCAGGTCATGCAGGGCGGCAGCGAGCGCTCGCGCGAGCGCCACGTGCAACGCGGCAAGCTGCTGCCGAGGGACCGGGTACGTGCGCTCCTCGATACCGATTCGCCATTCCTCGAGATCGGCCAGCTGGCGGCCTGGCAGGTATACGAGGACGAGGTGCCCGCCGCCGGGATCATCTGCGGCATCGGCCGGGTGCACGGCATCGAGTGCATGGTCATCGCGAACGACGCCACGGTCAAAGGCGGCACGTATTATCCCCTGACCGTCAAGAAGCACCTGCGGGCGCAGGAGATCGCGGAGCAGAATCACCTGCCGTGCATCTATCTCGTGGACTCGGGTGGCGCCTTCCTGCCGCGGCAGGAAGAGGTGTTCCCGGACCGCGACCATTTCGGCCGCATCTTCTACAACCAGGCGCGTCTATCGGCCCTCGGCATCCCGCAGATTGCCGCGGTGCTGGGGTCGTGCACGGCGGGCGGCGCCTACGTGCCCGCGATGTGCGACGAAGCGATCATCGTCCGCAACCAGGGCACGATCTTCCTGGGCGGACCGCCACTCGTGAAAGCCGCGACCGGCGAAGTCGTCGATGCCGAATCGCTGGGCGGCGGCAGCGTGCATTCGCGCATCTCCGGCGTCACCGATCATCTCGCCGACGACGATACCCATGCGCTCTCGATCACGCGCGACATCGTCGCCAACCTGAACCACCAGAAGCGCGTTTCGCTGGCGCTGCGGGAACCGACCGACCCGGAATACCCGGCCGAGGAGATTTACGGCATCGTGTCGCGCGAATACCGTTTTCCCTACGACGTGCGCGAGGTAATCGCGCGGATCGTCGACGGGTCGGATTTCCACGAATTCAAAAAGCTCTATGGTTCGACGCTCGTCTGCGGTTTCGCCCATCTGCACGGCTACCCGGTCGGCATCGTCGCCAACAACGGCATCCTGTTCATGGAGTCGGCGCAGAAGGGCGCGCACTTCATCCAGCTCTGCAACCGTCGCGGTATCCCGCTGCTGTTCCTGCAGAACATCACGGGCTTCATGGTGGGCAAGCGCGTGGAACACGCGGGCATCGCCAAGGAAGGCGCGAAAATGGTCAATGCCGTGGCGACCGCGACCGTGCCGAAGTTCACGGTCGTGATCGGCGGTTCCTTCGGCGCCGGCAACTACGCCATGTGCGGGCGCGCATACAGCCCGCGCATGCTGTGGATGTGGCCGAACGCGCGCATATCGGTCATGGGCGGTGAGCAGGCGGCGCTGGTGCTGTCGACGGTGAGGCGCGAAGGGCTCGAGGCCCGCGGCGAGGCGTGGCCGGCAACGGAGCAGGCGGAGTTCGAGAATCGAATCCGCGAGCAGTACGACCAGCAGGGTCACCCGTACTACTCGAGCGCGCGGCTGTGGGACGACGGCGTCATCGACCCCGTGGATACCCGCTCGGTACTCGGCTTCGCGCTGGCGGCGGCGATGAACCGGCCGCGCGATCCCGAGACGCCCTTCGGCGTGTTCCGGATGTAGGGCCGGCATGCCGTCGCGACAGGCGCAGAATTCGGGCACGACGGACGTCAGGGAAGGGCCTCCGTTTCGATGCGGAGCGGCTCTCGGGCTACATGCTGTCGCACGTCGAGGGCTTCCGGGGCCCGCTGCAGGTGCGGCAGTTCAGGGGCGGGCAGTCCAACCCCACCTACCTGCTGGAGGCCGGCAGCGGCCGCTACGTGCTGCGCCGCAAGCCTCCCGGCCGGCTGCTGAAGTCGGCACATGCGGTCGACCGGGAGTACCGGGTCATCAGTGCGCTCTACGGCGCCGATTTCCCGGTGCCGAGACCTTACGTCCTGTGCGAGGATGATGTCGTCATCGGTACGGCATTTTACATAATGGAGTACGTCGAGGGCCGTATCTTCTGGGAGCTGGACCTGCCGGGGCTCGCCCCGGACGAGCGGGCCGCGATTTACGACAGCGCCAACGACACCATCGCGAGACTGCACAACTTCGACTACGCGGCACTGGGACTCGACGATTACGGCAAGCCGGGCAACTATTTCGCCCGGCAGATATCGCGCTGGAGCGGCCAGTACCGTGCCTCCGAGACCCGCACCATCGAGGCGATGGACCGCCTGATCGAGTGGCTGCCGGCCCACATCCCCGCTGACGATTCTTCGAGCATCGTGCACGGCGACTATCGCCTCGACAACATGATCATCCATCCCGACGAGCCACGGGTCGTCGCCGTGCTCGACTGGGAATTGTCGACGATCGGCCACCCGCTGGCCGACTTCACCTATCACCTGATGTCGTGGCAGATGCCGGAGATCGGGCTCGGCTCCGCCGGTCTGCGCGACAAGGATCTCGCGGCACTGGGTATCCCCGCGGAGGACGAGTACACGCGCCGCTACTGCGAGCGCACCGGACGCGACGGCGGCATCGCCGACCGCGATTTCTATTCGGCCTTCAATTTCTTCCGGCTCGCGGCCATCCTGCAGGGCATTGCGGGGCGGGTGCGCGATGGCACGGCCGCGAGCGCGCACGCCGGGCAGGCGGAGCGAGCCGTCGAGCCGCTGGCCGCGCTGGGGTGGGAATTCGCGGCTCGCGCCTGATTGCGACTCCTTGTAAGCTGCCACTAAACTAGCCGCGGCCGGGCTGACCGGCCAGACCCGAAATCATCCGAGCCTGGGAATCATGGCGCTGAAATACGATGAACTGATGGCGACGTCTGTCGTCGATCTGCCGTTCAGCTACGGCGACACGGAAAGCATGCTGTATGCCATCAGCATCGGTCTGGGCCGCGATGCCATGAACCCGGACGAGCTCCCCTTCGTCTTCGAGCAGGGAGCGCCAATGCGGACCTTGCCCTCGATGGCGTCCGTGCTGGTGCCCGACATGTCGCCGCCCGATCTCGGCTGGGATTTCAGCCAGGTGCTGCACATCGAGCAGCGGCTCGAGCTTTACCGGCCGCTGCCGGTCGCCGCGGATATCCTGATCAACAAGAAGGTCGCTGCCGCCTACGACCATGGTCCCAGGCGCGGCGCCCTGGTGCTGTACGAGGCCGAGGCACGGCTGGCGAAGGACGACACGGCGCTGTTCAAGATCGGCAACACCATCATGGCGCGGGCGGACGGCGGTTTCGGCGGTCCGCGTGGCACGGGGCCGGCACCGCACCGGCCGCCGCGGCGCGAGCCGGACCTGAGCTGCGAGCTCGCGACGCGCAGCGACCAGGCGCTCCTGTACCGGCTGAATGGCGATCGCAATCCGCTGCACGCGGACCCGGAGCTCGCGCGGCGTGTCGGCTACCCGGTTCCCATCCTGCACGGGCTGTGCACTTACGGTATCGCCTGCCACGCGATCCTCAAGACCATCTGTGGGTACGATTACACGCTGATCACCGGGTTCGACGCGCGGTTCTCGGCGCCGGTGCTGCCCGGCGACACGATTACGACGGACATGTGGCAGGACGGTAATATCGTGTCCTTCCAGTGCAGCGTCAAAGAGCGCGATACCGTGGTGCTGAAGAACGGCAAGTGCACATTGGCAGCCTGACACGCGGCGCGATGCCAGGGAGCAGGGATGAACACACGACTGCAAATTGACATCGACGACCATGTAGCCGAGGTCCTGCTGAACAGGCCGGACAAGCACAACGCGGTCGACATGCAGACGTTCGACGAGTTTGCCGCTGCCGCGGATCGGCTGGCGGCGGATCGGGCGGTCCGGGCGGTCGTCCTGAGCGGTGCCGGCGCCAACTTCTGTGCGGGTATCGACGTCAACATTTTCAGCGAGCCCGGGGACGCGATCGACCCCGCCTCGATGTCGCCGCAGCACGGCAGTCTCGCGAACCGCTTCCAGCGTGCGGCGTTCGCATGGCGCGAGATACCGGTGCCGGTGATCTGCGCCATCCGCGGGGTCGCCTTCGGCGCGGGCGCCCAGATCGCGCTCGGCGCCGACCTGCGTTACGCGGCGCCCGACGCGAAGCTGTCGATCATGGAGATTCGCTGGGGCCTGATCCCGGACCTCGCCATCTCCGTGACCGCGAGCGGCCTCGTGCGCGAGGACCGGCTCAGGGAACTCGCTTACACGGGGCGGGTCGTAGGCGTCCGGGAGGCATGTGAGTACGGGCTCGTGACGGCCATCCACGACGATCCGCTGCAGGCCGCTCGCGATACGGCGCGCCTGGTCGCCGGACGCTCGCCGGATGCCATCCGCGCCATGAAGAAGCTGTTCAACGCGCGCCGCGACCTGGACTCAGCGAAGTCGCTCGAGCTCGAGGCCGGGCTGCAGTCGCGGGTCATCGGCCGGCCGAACCAGCTCGAGGCCGTGCGCGCGAATACGGAGGGACGGGAGCCCGATTTCAACGACTGATGGGCCGCGATGCGCGGAACTTCGTCGGGGTCGCCGGACTCAAACATTACATGGCAGGCAGACTGCTGACAGTGCACAAGTAGATTGAATCACACACTGAAAATCCTGGTTCTAATGATCGCTTTCGGGCATGTCCCGGATGCGGGCGCGCAGCAGTCCTCGGGTAATCTCAGTGTCGAACTCGATTCGAGGACGCTCAGCGTGCAGGCGAAAGCAGAGGAGCTGTTTCAGCGTGAGCAGTACCGGCGGGCGCACGTCATCTACCTCAACGACCTTGCCCCGATCGGCGACAAGTATGCCCAGTACATGCTCGGCTTCATGAGTCTCAGCGGGTTCGGCGTGGAGCAGGATCACGTACTTGCCTCGGCGTGGTACCGGCTGGCGGCGGAGCGCGGCGAGCCCGAGGAGTTCGTCGCGATTCGAGACGAATTACTGGAGCAGCTGGATGCGGTCGACAGGCAGCAGTCGGACGCGATCTTCCTGCGCCTGCGCGGGAAGTACAGCGATATCGCCATCAGGATGCGCGACGCGCGCGCGGCTTTCGAAGATCTCCAGCAGGTAACGACGGGTTCGCGCCTCGGTGGCAGCCCGGTGACGGCGGTTACTATCGTGGAACCGCGCGCCGGCAGCAGCGTGCCCGGTGATGTGCGCATCCAGCGCGTTCAGCGGCGCATGCAGAGCCACCTCGACTACGTCACGGCACAGCTCGGTATCGACAGAATCGAAGCCGAAGCCGTCAGCCGTTCGACCCTGGCGGATCTCGATGCGCGCGTGCGGGATTACCTCGCACGCCTGCAAACGCCCTAGCGCGCCGCCAGCCCGGCGCTCAGGATCCGCGGGAATTCCTCCACGATCTTGGCCGCGACGGCGGGGTCGCCGTGGAACCACTTGGGAATCCAGTTCAGCGAACCCATGATCGCGTTGCCTGTCATCCTGACGTCGCACGGTGCGATGCTGCCGTCGCCGATGCCGCGCGCGAGCAGCGCCTCGAACGCGGCGCTGTGCTTGCGCGACAGTTCGAGGACTTGCTTGCGGTGTTCCGGCTTGAGCGACGGAATTTCGCTCATGATCGCGATGGGGCCCTCGGCGCCGACCATGTATTCGATGTGGTAGCGCAGGTACCGCTGCACCGTGTCCAGCCCGTCGCGTCCTTCGCGCATCGCGCGCTGCATCGCCTCGCGGCCGACGTCCGCGGCGCGCAGGTAGCAGAGGTAGACGAGTTCCTGCTTGTTGCGGACGTAGTAATACAGGGCCGCGTCCGTGAGCCCCAGCAGGTCGGCGACGTCCTTGAGCGACGTGCCGCTGTAGCCCTTCAGGTTGAAGCAGCGCGCTGCCGCCCGGAGCATGCGGTCGCGCTTGACGCGGAAGCGCTTGTCGACGGGATTCTCGGTCCCGAGGCTGCTGGATTCCATGAAGCGGGCACTTGAGTTCTGCCTGAATGTGCATTATTTTAATCGTCATTAAAATTATTGCAACAGCAAAAGCATCTGATTTAAAAAGCAATTTCGCGATTCAGGCGAAGCGTATCGCTGTTTTTGCCCCGGAGGAACGGTACCCATGAGCACGGTTGCGAGCGATCTGCGTGGCGCATCACGCACGGTCAGAGAGGCCCCCTTGCGCTTCGTCACCGCGGCGTCGTTGTTCGACGGGCACGATGCCGCGATCAACATCATGCGGCGCCTGATCCAGGCGCAAGGCGCGGAGGTGATCCATCTCGGCCACAATCGCAGCGTCGAGGACATCGTGCGGGCGGCCGTCCAGGAAGATGCCGACGGTATCGCGATCAGCTCCTACCAGGGCGGCCACAACGAGTTCTTCCGCTACATGATCGACCGCCTGAACGAACTCGGCGCCGGTCACATACGGGTCTTCGGCGGCGGCGGCGGCACGATCACGCCCGAGGAAATCCGTGAGCTGATGGCCTACGGCGTGGAGCGCATCTACCATCCGCACGACGGCATGGAGCTCGGCCTGGACGCGATGATTCGCGACCTCATCGAGCGCACGCAGGCTGGACGGCGCGACTCGGCGATGCCGTCGGACGTGAATCGCGAGAACACGGTGGCAATCGCCGCCACGATTTCGTCGATCGAGGAAGGCGTGCTCGACGACGCAAGGCTGTCGAAGCTGCGCAAGGAATGGCAGGTGCAGGCCGGCACCACCCCCGTCATCGGCATCACCGGCACCGGCGGCGCGGGGAAGAGCAGCGTCACCGACGAGATCCTCAACCGCTTCCTCGGCAGCAATCCCGGCATGCACATCGCGGTGCTGGCCGTGGACCCGACGCGGCGGCGCACCGGCGGCGCCTTGCTCGGTGACCGCATCCGCATGAATTCGCTGCGCTCGGAGCGCGTGTTCATGCGCTCCATCGCGACACGGCGGCAGCACCTTGCGACCAGCGAGATGCTGGGCGATCACATCCTGTTCCTGAAGTCCCTCGGGTACGACCTGATCATCGTGGAGACGGCGGGCATCGGGCAGAGCGACAGCGAGATCGTCGATCTCGTGGACTTCTCCGTCTACGTCATGACCAGCGATTACGGCGCCGCCAGCCAGCTCGAGAAGATCGACATGCTGGACTTCGCGGACCTGGTCGTGCTCAACAAGTTCGATAAGCGCGGGGCCGAGGATGCCCTGCGCGATATCCGCAAGCAGTGGAGGCGTAACCACGTCGCGTTCGACACCCGTGACGACGAGGTTCCGGTCTTCCCGACGATCGCCAGCCAGTTCAACGATCCGGGCATCACCTGGATGTTCGTGGAGCTGTGCCGGCGCGTGGCGGAGAAACTCGGCCTCGACCCGGCCGCGTGGTCGCCGGCTATCGACACGTCGATCCGGGAGCCGCGCTCGACCGCGATGATCCCCGGCAGCCGCATCCGCTACCTCGCCGAGATCGCGGAGCAGGGGCGCGAGGTGAACCGGCATGTCGACAGCCAGGCGGAAGTCGCCAGCCGCCTGCAACACCTGTACGAATCGCTGAAGGCGCTGGGCGACGAGGCACTGCCCGTGGCTCTCGATCCCTACGCACAGGAAGCGCTGACATCCGCGGGCGACCGGACCCTCGCGGTGCTCAGGCAGCGCTACCAGGAAGCGCTCGGCGAGCTGACCCAGGAATCGATCCGGCTGCTGCGCGAATGGCCGGCGCGCCGCGAGGCCGTGACCGCCGACACCTACAGTTACGAGGTCCGCGGCCGCGAGATCAGGGGCGACAACTACCGTGAATCGCTGAGCCACCAGAAGATTCCGAAGATCGCGGCACCGCGTTACCGGGACTGGGGCGAACTGCTCGAATTCCTCTGCCGCGAGAACCTGCCCGGCGGCTACCCGTACACCGGCGGCGTGTATCCCTACCGGCGTCTCGGCGAGGACCCGACGCGCATGTTTGCCGGAGAGGGCACCCCGGAGCGCACCAACCGGCGTTTCCACTACCTCTCGCACGGCCAGGATGCCGCGCGGCTGTCCACGGCATTCGACTCGGTCACGCTGTACGGCGAGGACCCGCACGAGCGCCCGGACATCTACGGCAAGGTCGGCAACTCCGGCGTCTCGATCGCCACCGTCGACGACATGAAGAAGCTCTACTCGGGATTCGACCTGTGTTCGCCGAAGACGTCGGTGTCGATGACGATCAACGGGCCGGCGCCGATGATGCTCGCGTTCTTCATGAACACGGCCATCGACCAGCAGGTCGAGAAACACCTGCGCGAGACCGGCCAGTGGGAAGAGGCCAGCAAGACGATCGACGCTTACTTCGAGGGCCGTGAGCGGCCGCGCTACGGCGGCGAACTGCCGGCGGGCAATGACGGCCTCGGCCTCGGCCTGCTCGGGATCTCCGGCGACAAGGTCGTCGACGCCGGGACCTACGCGCGCATCCGCGAGGAGACGATGTCGACGGTGCGTGGCACCGTGCAGGCCGACATCCTGAAAGAAGACCAGGCGCAGAACACCTGCATCTTCTCGACCGAGTTCGCGATGAAGATGATGGGCGACGTGCAGGAGTTCTTCATCGACAACAACGTGCGCAACTATTACAGCGTGTCGATCAGCGGCTATCACATCGCGGAGGCGGGTGCGAACCCCATCAGCCAGCTGGCGTTCACCCTCGCGAACGGCTTCACGATCGTCGAGTACTACCTCGCGAGGGGCATGGACATCGACGCATTCGCGCCCAACCTGAGTTTCTTCTTCTCCAACGGCATGGATCCCGAATACACGGTCATCGGGCGGGTCGCGCGGCGTATATGGGCTCGCGCCATGCGCGAACGCTACGGCGCCGGCGCGCGTTCGCAGATGCTGAAGTACCACATTCAGACCTCGGGCCGCAGCCTGCATGCCCAGGAGATCAGCTTCAACGACATCCGCACCACCCTGCAGGCGCTCTACGCCCTGTTCGACAACTGCAACAGCCTGCACACCAACGCGTTCGACGAGGCGATAACGACGCCCACCGAGCAGTCGGTGCGCCGTGCGGTCGCGATTCAGATGATCATTTCGAAGGAGCTCGGCCTGAACTTCTGTGAGAACCCCTGGCAGGGCTCGTTCGTCATCGACGAGCTCACCGACCTCGTCGAGGAAGCGGTCTACCAGGAGTTCGAACGCATCTCCGAACGCGGCGGCGTACTGGGCGCGATGGACACCATGTACCAGCGCAGCAAGATCCAGGAGGAGAGCCTGTACTACGAGAGCAGGAAGCACGATGGTTCGCTGCCGCTGATCGGCGTGAACACGTTCCTGCCCAAGGAGGGACAGGAGGACGAAGTGCACGAGCTGGAGCTCATACGTTCGAGCGAGGCGGAGAAAAACGACCAGATTCGCAACCTGCGCGCGTTCCAGGCGACGCATGCCGACGAGCGCCCCGGGGCGCTCGCGAGCCTGCAGGCGGTAGCCCGCGAACGCGGCAACGTTTTCGCCGAACTCATGGAGACGGTAAAGAGCAGTTCGCTCGGGCAGATCTCCTCGTCACTGTATGGCGTCGGCGGCGAGTACCGCCGCAACATGTAACGGCCGGGGGGCTGGCAAGATGAGCGAAATCGTCAGGTACGAACAGGCGGACGGCGTCGCCGTCGTGACTCTCAACCGTCCCGATGCGATGAACGCCTTCACGTCGCAGCTCAGCGTCGACCTGCTGGCGGCGCTGGAAGGCGCCCGCAACGACGAATCGGTTCGCGCCGTCGTGCTGACGGGCGAAGGCCGTTGTTTCAGTGCCGGTGCGGACCTGAAGGGCGGCCTCGAGGGCCGCACGGTGTTCGGCAAGCTGCAGTACGAGTACCGCCCGGTCATGACCGCGGTCGCGTCGATGCCGAAGCCGGTCATCGCGGCGGTGCCCGGTTCCGCCGCGGGAATCGGCCTGTCACTGGCGCTGACCTGCGACCTGCTGGTCATGGCCGATGACGCGTTCCTGCTGTCACCGTTCACGACGATTTCGCTGGTGCCGGACGGCGGCCTGAACTGGTTGCTCGTGAGGCAGCTCGGCTACCGGCGTGCGTTCCAGTTGAGCGTCGAATCGGAGCGCATCGACGCGGCGCGTTGCGTGCAGCTGGGCCTTGCGAACAAGGCGGTGCCGGCCGCGCAGCTGCAGGCCGCCGCGCGCGAATGGGCGCAGGCGCTGGTGAAGCGTGCGCCGCTGTCGCTGGCCGCCACCAAGAAAGTAATGCGCCTCGCGCTGGACCACGACTGGGACAGCTGCTTCAACGCGGAAGCGGAGCTGCAGCAGTCGCTCGTCGGGTGCGCCGACAACGTCGAAGGGGTGAAAGCGTTTTTCGAGAAGCGCAAACCTGAATTCAAGGGACGATAGGAAGTCGAATCGTGGACAGACTGATATTCGATGAAGAGCACGAGATGTTTCGCGATTCCGTGCGCAGCTTCATGATCAATGAAGTGCAGCCGCACGGCGAGAAATGGCGCGAACAGGGCATTGTCGATCGCGAGGCCTACCTGAAGGCAGGCGAACAGGGCCTGCTCCTGATGTGGGCCGACGAGAAGTACGGCGGCGCCGGCGTGGCCGACTTCCGTTACGAGCAGATCCTGATGGAAGAGCTCACGCAGCACGGCGAGCCCGGTTTCTTCCTGTGGCTGCACAGCCGGCTGGTCGGCCCGTATATCGAAGAGTTCGGTACCGCGGAGCAGAAGCAACGCTGGTTGCCGAAATGCGTCAGCGGCGAGAGCATCCTCGCGATCGCGATGACCGAGCCCGGCGCCGGCAGCGATCTGGCGTCGATCCGCGCGAAGGCGGAGGACAAGGGCGACCATTTCCTCTTGAACGGCGCCAAGACCTATATCTCCAACGGCATCCTCGCGGATCTCGTCATCGTCGCGGCGCGGACGGACCCCGAGAGCCGGCGCGGCATCAGCCTGTTCGTCGTGGAGCGTGGCATGGAGGGTTTCGAACGCGGCGCCAACCTCGCAAAAATGGGGCTCAAGAGCCAGGACACCGCGGAGCTGTTCTTCAACAACGTCAAGGTGCCGAAGGAGAACCTGCTCGGCGAGCTGCACCGCGGTTTCTATCACATGATGCACGGACTCGTGGAAGAGCGGCTGCTCGCGGCCGTTGGCTTCGTGGCGAATGCGGAGGCGGCGTTCGCCGTCACGATGGACTACGTTCGCGAGCGCCATGCGTTCGGCCAGCCGATCGCCGCATTCCAGAACACGCGCTTCGAGATGGCCGACATGCGCACGGAGATCGACGTCGCCCAGGCGTTCGTGGACCAGTGCGTGCTGCAACACAACGCGGGTAAGCTCAGCGCGGAGGATGCCGCCAAGGCAAAGCTGTTCACGAGCGAACTCGAGGGCCGCGTCACCGACGAGTGCCTGCAGCTGCACGGCGGCGCCGGATACATGGACGAGTACCCGATCAGCCGCATGTACACGGCGGCGCGCGTGTCGCGCATCTACGCCGGGTCCTCGGAGATCATGCGCGAGATCATCGCGCGCTCGATCGGTCTCGACCCGCGCAAGGCCGGCGCATGAAGACGGCATTCATAGGCCTCGGCGTCATGGGGTACCCGATGGCCGGTTACCTGTCGGTCCGCGGTCACGACGTGGCTGTGTACAACCGCGGTGCGGACAAGGCGCAGCGGTGGCTCGGGCAATACGATGGCCGGGGCGCTGCGACGCCGGCGGAGGCGGCCGCCGGCGCCGACGTCGTTTTCTGCTGCGTCGGTAACGACGACGACGTGCGGGAAGTGACGCTCGGCGACAGCGGCGCGCTGCAGACGACGGCTGCCGGGTCGATCCTCGTGGATCACACCACGGCGTCCGCAACGCTGGCGCGCGAGCTGTACGCCGCCGCTGCCGGGCGGCAGGTCGGGTTCCTCGACGCACCGCTGTCCGGCGGACAGGCGGGCGCCGAGAACGGCCAGCTCACCATCATGGTCGGTGGCGATGCCGAGGTCTTCGAGCGCGCACGCCCGGTCATGGAGTCCTACGCAAAAGCCATCACGCTGATCGGTCCGGCCGGGTCCGGGCAACTGGCGAAGATGGTCAACCAGATCTGCATCGCGGGCCTGCTGCAGGGCCTGTCCGAAGGCCTGCACTTCGCGTTGCGCGCCGGCCTCGACGTCGAGAAGGTCATCAGCGCAATCTCGAAAGGCGCCGCGCAGTCCTGGCAGATGGAGCACCGCTGGCACACCATGGTGCGCGGCCAGTTCGAATTCGGCTTTGCCACCGACTGGATGCGCAAGGACCTCGGTATCGCGCTCGAGGAAGCACGTGCGAACGGCGCACGGCTCGAACTCACCGAACTGGTCGACCGCTATTACGCCGAGGTGCAGGCGATGGGCGGCAGCCGCTGGGATACGTCGAGCCTCATCGCGCGCCTCGAGAAGCCCGCGGCGGCCGGCGACGGCTGAGCAAGCCGCACCGGTTACAGGCGTGGGCCCGCTGCACGGCCTCGGGCCGGCCGATCAGCACGAGTCCGCGCTCGCCGTCCTGCGGCAGTGGGGATTCGGCGAAGACGAGGTTCGACGGATGCTATAATCGCGGCTTCACAGGGGTGGTCTCCGGACCTGAGATCCGTAACGGGAACCCTTAGAACCTGAACCGGGTAATGCCGGCGTAGGGAGAGGATGATGAACCAGCAAACCGCGGTGCCGCTTTCCGGCACCATGCTCGCAAGCCTCTTGCTCTGGACCCCGGCGACCGCGCAGGCTCAGGCGATCGAGGAGATCGTCGTGACCGCCGATTTCCGCGAGCGCGCCGCGCGCGAGATTCCCGCCAGCGTCACGACACTCGATGCGGACGCGGTCGAGCAGCTGGCCGTGCAGCACTTCGAGGAATTGATCAACGTCGTGCCGAACCTCAACTGGTCCGGCGACGGCCATCGCGCACGCTACCTGCAGATTCGCGGCGTCGGCGAGCTCGAACAGTACCAGGGCGCACCGAACCCCTCGGTCGGCTTCCTCATCGACGACATCGATTTCAGCGGCATCGGCACGATTGCCACGACCTTCGACATCGACCGTATCGAGGTGCTGCGCGGGCCGCAGGGCACCCGCTACGGCGCGAATGCGCTGGCGGGACTCGTTTACGTGCAGAGCGCGCCACCTTCCGCCGAACGCGAGGGCCGTGCGCAGCTGACGGCCGGCGGCGACGATGCGCTCGCGGGCGGCGTCGCCGTCGGCGGCCCGCTCGCGGCCGACGAGTCGCTGCTGTTCCGGGCCAGCGTGCACCACCACCGCAGCAACGGTTTTCGCGACAACCCCTTTCTGCAGCGTGACGACACGAACGGCCGTGACGAGACAACGCTCCGCGGGCGCCTGCGGTGGTTTGCTTCGGACACGCTGGTGGTGGACATCGCTGCGTTGTACGCGCACGTCGACAACGGCTACGACGCCTTCGCGATCGACAACAGCCTCACGATGCTGTCCGACAACCCGGGCAGGGACGCGCAGCGCAGTATCGGCGGGTCGCTGCGTGTCGAGTGGTCGGGACTGTCGTGGGCGACCCTGACGTCGATCACCGCGGCAGCCGATTCCGACATCGATTTCGACTTCGACGCTGACTGGGGCAATGCCGCAAGCTGGGCACCCGTCACCTACGACTTCGTCTCGCTGAGCGATCGCTCGCGTCGCACGCTCAGCCAGGAGCTTCGACTCGCCTCCAGCGAGGACGGCCGACTCTTCGGCGGCACGACCGACTGGCTGGCAGGTATCTACGTCCTCGACCTCGCGGACGACCTCGTGACACTGAACCGCGGCGAGTATTTCGACCCGGGCTTCGATTTTGCCGACAGCCTCGACGACCGCTTCGGCAGCAGTTACGACGCGACCAACGTTGCCCTGTTCGGGCAGCTGGACCAGGACCTCGGCGACGCGACTCGGCTGAGCGTGGGGCTCAGGGTGGAGCGCCGCACGACCGACTACGAGGACACCGCCGGGTTGCGGGCGGGCCCGTCGGAGATCATGTCGGGCGGCGAAATCACGCTGAGCCACGATCACTCCGATGCGCTGACGAGTTTCCTCAGCCTCTCCAGGGGCTACAAGGCGGGCGGTTTCAATCTCGGCATCGTGCCGGAAGACCGGCGCGAATTCGACGCCGAGAGCATGTGGAATGTCGAGGCGGGCATCAAGTCGTCGCTGTTCGGCGCCGCCGTCGCGCTCAACGTGTCCGCGTTCTACAGCCGCCGCGAGGACCAGCAGGTGCGCACCTCGTTCCAGCTGGTTCCCGGCGATCCGGCGTCGTTCGTGTTCTTCACCGACAACGCGGCGCGCGGACGCACGCTCGGGCTCGAAGCCGAACTGCGCTGGGCGGTGAACGAAACGCTCGACGTGTATGCCAACGTCGGGCTGCTCGATGCGGAATTCGAGGAGTTCGTGACCCCGCAGGTCGATCTCGGCGGCCGCGCGCAGGCGCACGCGCCGGATTACACGCTGGCCGCCGGTGCGAGCTACCGCCACCCGAGCGGCGTTTTCGCGCGTCTGGACGTCACCGCCCGCGACGCGTTCTATTTCGACGTCAGCCACGACGAGCGATCGCAATCCTATGAACTCGTCAACGGCCGCGTCGGTTTCGCGGCGGACAGCTGGTCCGCGCAGCTCTGGGTGCGTAACCTGTTCGACCGCCAGTACGCCGTTCGCGGCTTCTATTTCGGCAACGAGCCCCCGGATTTTCCCGCCAGGCTGTACACGCGGGCGGGCGATCCGCGTCAGCTCGGCGTCACGTTCGACTTCAGTTTCTAGCCAGGAGCCCGTCATGCAAGTCGCCGTCGATATCAGTCTCTATCCGCTGGATGCGGATTTCATCCCGCCCATCAAGGACGTCATCGCGCGTCTCAACGGCTACCCGGACCTGCAGGTCGTGACGAACCCGATGAGTACGCAGATCCGGGGGGAGTACGCAAAGGTCATGGCCGCCCTGACCAGCGAGATAGGCACCACCTTCGAGCGGGTCCCCAAGGCCGTGTTCGCGATCCGCATCCTGAACAACCCGGTGGCGGGCTGACAGCAGGGTGGCCGATGCCTGGATGACGATTGCCGCGGAGGCGCGGGCGCTCGCGCCGCTCGAGGTCATCGCCGTCGCCGCTGCCATTGCCTACCTGTTGCTGGCGATCCGGCAGAATATCTGGTGCTGGCTCGGCGCGGGGATCAGCACCGCGATCTATGTCTACCTGTTCTTCGCCGCGAAGCTGTACATGGAGTCGGCGCTGAACCTGTTCTATTTCGCGATGGCTTTCTACGGCTGGTGGGTGTGGTACTCGGGGCGCTCCGGTGACGAGGAATTGCCGGTGTCGGCCTGGCCGTACCGCGTGCATGCGACCGCTATCGCAGCGATCGTCGCGGCGAGCATGCTGAGTGGCTACCTGCTGTCGCGCTATTCGGACGCGGTGTACCCGTACATCGACTCGATGACGACCTGGGGCGCGATCTGGGCGACGTTCCTGGTCGCGCGCAAGGTGCTC
Source organism: uncultured Gammaproteobacteria bacterium (assembly GCA_963712755.1). Lineage (GTDB taxonomy): Bacteria > Pseudomonadota > Gammaproteobacteria > Steroidobacterales > Woeseiaceae > UBA1847. The sequence goes on from CAVQIY010000010.1 coordinate 604,193, forward strand.
GAGAACTGGTGGTACTGGCTGGTCATCGATTCGGCGTCGATCGTGATCTACTGGTCGCGCGACCTGCACCTCACGGCGCTGCTGTTCGCCGTGTACGTCGTGATGATCCCGTTCGGGCTGGTCGCGTGGCAGCGTTCGCGGCGGGAGCAGGCAGCGTGAGCCACGGCGCAAGCCCGGACGAGGTCCTCGCCGGGATCCCGGGCTGGCACGGAGCGGCATTCCGCGAGTTGCCGGGCGGCCTGACCAACAGGACACTGCAGGTCGAGAAGGACGGGCAGCGCGCGGTACTGAAGATCGACCCGTTGCCGCGCAAGCCGCCTTTCAATTCGCGGCAGGACGAAGCCCGCATTCAGCAACGTGCCGCGGCACTCGGCCGCGCCAACGGCGTGCTCTACGTTCAGGACACGGTACTACTCTCGGAATGGGCGGACGGCGAGGTCTGGACGCCCGACCGATTCGACGACGACAACAACCTCGTGCGGCTCGGTTGCGCACTGCGAGAGGTCCACGGGCTGCCGTTGACGGGACGCACGTTCGACGCCGCGGCTGCTGCCCGGCTGTATGCGGGCCGGGTGCAAGCGGCCGACAGGGAGGTGGCCCGGCAACACCTGGCCGTCGTCGAGTCGTTGCCAGGGCCAACGAACCTCCGCTGTTGTCACAACGACCTCGTGGCCGAGAACATCATCTCTGCGCCGGCAGTCCGCTTCCTCGACTGGGAGTACGCCTGCGACAACGACCCGCTGTTCGACCTCGCGGTGGTGGTTGGCCACCACGGACTGTCGGAACGCCAGACGGATGTCCTGCTCGACACCTACTTCGACGCCGATGGCATGCGCTGGCGCGAAAAGCTCAAGGTGCAGATACGTCTCTACGATGCCTTGAACCGACTTTGGGGCGCCGCGAGCGCGGCCACTTTCGGGGTATGATGTGCTTCTAGTGGTAACCCAATGCGGTCATGTTGCTTGCCACAGCAAGAGTAACGCCAAGTATCAAATATAGCGAAATGCGGAGAGGGTATGACTCGATCAAACACGGCCATTCCTGTTTTTTTGTTGGCGATGTTTACATCCTCCGGCGTTGCGCAATCCGTGGACACCGTCGAAGAACTCAGGATCTGTGCAGCGATAACCGACCAAAACGCGCGCCTCGTCTGTTTCGACAATCTCGGTGAACGCGTTCTTCGGGAAGAGCCTGCCGACAGGAATCCGGCGCAGCAGGAAGTTCGTGCCGAATCCGAAACCGAGACTGCAACTAACGTTGAGCCGCTACCGGATGACTTGGGCAGTTCGAAAAATGTTCAATACGTCGGATTAATTACGTCGTGCGAGAGAGGCCATTATGGCGATTGGTTTTTCATTTTTGACAATGGCCAGGTCTGGAAAGACGTCAACAACAGAAGACTTCGTTTCAAAGAATGCAATTTCAAAGCGACGATAACGAAGGACGCGTTTGGCTACAAGATGCAGATTGATGGCATGGATGCAACGATTAGAGTTAAACGCAGCCGATAGCTCGAGTAGTCTGAGCAGCATATCGCCATCCGAGAATCGAAAGCCGCCCCGGGAAACAGCTATTTGAGGGTTGTGTGTTGACAGGGCCGCCGGATCGACATGTGCCGGTATCAGCCGGCGAACCAGTGAGCGGCCTCGACGGCGCCGGCGACCATCGCCGCTGGCTGTGAACTGAGTCTTCCGCAGCTTCGCGCTGCAGGGGGGGCTGCGGCGCATTTCCGCCGCTGCGATTTACCAGCTGTTGCGCAGTTCCCGGAGCTTGAGGAATACCGTGCGTGGATCGGGCTCGTCGCCGATGTCCGGAAAGTCCTCTTTCAGCCGCGCGATGACCGACGGGCTGTCGAGGCGGAAGAAGGTGTTCATCTCGCGTTCCTGGGCCAGGGTCGTTACCAGCGCATCGGCCGGGTCCTGGTCCTCGTAGTCGCGAATCATCCGCTGCGCCGCCGCGTTGTCGGGCTCACGATCGAGAGCTCGGTGTCACGTTCGACTTCAGTTTCTAGCCAGGAGCCCGTCATGAAAGTCGCCGTCGATATCAGTCTCTATCCGCTGGATGCGGATTTCATACCGCCCATCAAGGACGTCATCGCGCGTCTCAAGGGCTACCCGGACCTGCAGGTCGTGACGAACCCGATGAGTACGCAGATCCGGGGGGAGTACGCAAAGGTCATGGCCGCCCTTACGAGCGAGATAGGCACCACCTTCGAGCAGGTCCCGAAGGCCGTGTTCGCGATCCGCATCCTGAACAACCCGGTGGCGGGCTGACAGCGGGGTGGCCGATGCCTGGATGACGATTGCCGCGGAAGCGCGCGCGCTCGCGCCGCTCGAGGTGATTGCCGTCGCCGCTGCCATCGGCTACCTGTTGCTGGCGATCCGGCAGAACATCTGGTGCTGGCTCGGCGCCGGGATCAGCAGCGCGATCTATGTCTACCTGTTCTTCGCCGCGAAGCTGTACATGGAGTCGGCGCTGAACCTGTTCTACTTCGCGATGGCTTTTTACGGCTGGTGGGTGTGGTACTCGGGGCGCTCCGGTGACGAGGAATTGCCGGTGTCGGCCTGGCCGTACCGCGTGCATGCGACCGCTATCGCAGCGATCGTCGCGGCGAGCATGCTGAGCGGCTACCTGCTGTCGCGCTATTCGGACGCGGTGTACCCGTACATCGACTCGATGACGACCTGGGGCGCGATCTGGGCGACCTTCCTGGTCGCGCGCAAGGTGCTCGAGAACTGGTGGTACTGGCTGGTCATCGATTCGGCTTCGATCGTGATCTACTGGTCGCGCGACCTGCACCTCACGGCGTTGCTGTTCGCCGTGTACGTCGTGATGATCCCGTTCGGGCTGGTCGCGTGGCAGCGTTCGCGGCGGGAGCAGGCTGCGTGAGCCACGGCGCAAGCCTGGACGAGGTCCTCGCCGGGATCCCGGGCTGGCACGGAGCGGCATTCCGCGAGTTGCCAGGCGGACTGACCAACCGGACGCTGCAGGTCGAGAAGGACGGGCAGCGCGCGGTACTGAAGATCGACCCGTTGCCGCGCAAGCCGCCTTTCAATTCGCGGCAGGACGAAGCCCGCATTCAGCAACGTGCCGCGGCACTCGGCCGCGCCAACGGCGTGCTCTACGTTCAGGACACGGTACTACTCTCGGAATGGGCGGACGGCGAGGTCTGGACGCCCGACCGATTCGACGACGACGACAACCTCGTGCGTCTCGGCCGCGCGCTGCGCGAGATCCACGGACTCCCGCTGACGGGAAGAACCTTCGACCTGCAGGCGGCGGCCCGGCAATACGCGGCGCAACTGGACGGCTCCGAACTCGACCACGCGAAACCGCACCTTGAAGTCATCGAGTCGGCGCCCGGGCCGGTGAATCTCTGCTGCTGCCACAACGACCTCGTCGCAGAGAACATCCTGTCCACGCCGGATATTCGTTTCCTCGACTGGGAGTACGCCTGCGACAACGACCCGCTGTTCGATCTCGCGGTCGTGGTTGCCCACCATGACCTGTCCGCCGGCCAGGCGGACGTCCTTCTCGATGCCCGCTTCGACGGCAAGGGCGGGCCATTGCGCGAGCAGCTCGAAACCCGGATGCGCCTCTATAACGCCTTACGCTGGCTGTGGGCGGCCGCCAATGCTTCTCCAGCTCAGGAAGAATAGCATCAGGAACACGAGGTCCGCGTATGCCCACGGTATCCACATCGACGGGATGCCGGTCGTAAACATGTACCAGAATGCCAGTGAGCAGTACGAGATCTTGAGTCCGCAGCCGTAGAGAATCAGGTCGCGGTTCCGCACGGGATCCATCGCGATCCTGTAGAACATGATCGCGAACAGCACCAGCAGCAACGCGGGGAACTGTACGTAAGCCATGTGGTTTGGCGGCTCGACGCCGTACATCGCGAAGATGCTCGCGGGTGCGATGATGAAAGCGATGCCGAGGGCGCCATCATATAGCGCCGCCAGCAGGAAAAAGGGCCGTATCCATTTTTCATTCATGATGCACCCCCAAGGTACATTGGTGTGTCTTTCTTCAGTCTTCGCAAAGACCGCTTGTAGGCTCGTTGCCGGGCCCTGGTCGCGGCGTCGCTGTACAGGTCCCTTGCCAGCGACACGAAATGACTTTCCAGCTCCCGGACGTCCATTCGATCCGGCTGGAAGTTAACGTCGAACAGCGTGCACAGTTCCCACGCGGTCTCGTCGAGCAGGCGGCCCTCGCGCCGCAGTCGCTCGTACAAGGGTGTTCCGGGAAATGCCGTCTGTATCGTTATCTGCACTTCGTAGAGGCCGCTCTCGCGAACGAATTCGCGCACCTGGTCGAAACTCTCCGTGCCCGTGCGGTCGAGTCCGAGAACGAAGCAGCCGTTTACGCTGATGCCGTGGCTCTGGATGCGGTCGATCGCCGCCATGTAGGTGTCGAGCTGCTTCGCTTTCCAGTCCGATCTCTGCTCGAGGCCGTGCAGCCCTGCCGTTGTCGGGCTCTCCAGGCCGATCAGCACCTGGGCGCAGCCGCTGTCCCGCAACAGCGCGAGCAGTTCATTGTCGCGGGCGATCGAGATGTCGCTCTCGGTAAACCAGCGCACGCTCTCGCCAGCCAGGGCGCGCAACAGCTTCTTCGCGTGCTTGCGGTTGACGAAACTGTTGTCGTCGGCAAACTCGATGAAGGGCTTCGGCCAGATCTCCTTGATGCGCCGGATCTCTGCAATGACCTTGTCGACCGGCTTGACCCGGTAACTCGGCGACAGGCGAATCGAGGCGGCGCAAAACTCGCAGTCGAACGGACATCCGCGCTGAGTCTGCACCGTGAGCCGGTTGTATCGCTCCGGGTCGAGTAGCTCGAAACGTGGCATGGGCGCGCCGCCGAGATTGAACGGCGTACTGCGCGCATCGTAGATCTCCCGTAGCTGGCGGCGTTTCAGGTCTCGCACCACCGCCGGCCAGACCGGCTCGCCTTCTCCCAGCACGACACTGTCGGCATGCGCCAGCGCTTCCGCGGGCCGGGCGGTTACGTGCAGGCCGCCGAGAATGACGATCACGCCGGCAGAACGAAATCGATCCGCCAGCTGATAGGCCTCGTTGATTTGCGCCGAATACGAGGAGATTGCAACGACGTCGTAGTCGCCCGGCAACGCGTCGAGTTTCGTGATGTCCTCGACTTCCCTGTAGTCGAGGTGGACGTCCTTGTCGGTCATGCCGGCGAGCGTGAGCAGGCCGAGGCTCGGCAACGAAGCGATGGTCCTGTTGCGTTCGACGAACCCGGGGAGCGTCAGGCCGAGCCGGGTCAGTTCTTCGTTGTGAGCCCTGACACCGCTCATCGCCACGAGGCCCAGTCTCATTGGTACGGCCACCCGAACAGCACCGGCAGGATGCCAGCCAGCACCGCAAGCACCGGTATCGGAAACAGGTGGCGCAGGGGCTTCTTCCACGCCGCAAGGAAGCAGCAGGCGGGCATAGTAATGACCGCAATGACAAACCCCGCGGATGCGATGCGGGCGTGCGTTGGCGGCAGCGAGATTGCCGTCAATGTCAGGCCGAAAAGCAGGTTGAGGAAGCCGATCCCGAAAAACGATATGTGGCCCAGGCGCAGCATTCGCCGCCGGAAGGCGGAGTAACCTCCCGCCCAGGCATCGCGATGGAAAAACAGGCCTAGGGCGGCGCCCGAAATTGCCCCGGACAGCATCGCTATCCATCCCACCAGGATGTTGAAGCCGGCAATGTCCATGATCTGCGCCTGTCCGATTTGTTGCGGGCAGCGAACTGATGATACCGCGTAGCTGAACCGGCCGGAAAAGAATTTGCGGCCGTCGATCGCTGCGCGCGTATCCGCCGGCCTACCAGCTGTTGCGCAGCTCCCGGAGTTTCAGGAACACCGTGCGCGGATCGGGATCGTCGCCGATCTCCGCAAACTGTTCCCGCAGCCGCGCGATCACGGAGGCGCTGTCGAGGCGGAAGAAGGTATTTATTACTCGTTCCTGCGCCAGCGTCGTGATGAGCGCATCGGCCGGGTCCTGGTTCTGGTAATCCTCGATCATCCGCCGCGCAACTTCGTTGTCGGGCTCGCGATCGAGCGTGAAACGCAGGTTGTTGATCAGGTAGTCGTGACCCGGGTAGACGCGCGTGTCGTCGCGTAGCTTCGACAGCTGCGTGTCGAAGGTTTCGTAGAGTTGCTCGGGATGCCCGCCGTTGTGGCAGTTGCCGGCGCCGGCGTTGAACAGCGTGTCGCCACTGAACAGCGCCGGCTGGTCAGTGTGCGACAGCAGGCAGATGTGGGACATGGTGTGCCCGGGCGTGTCGAGGCACTCGAGGTCGACGGTTGAGCCAACCTTGATGACGTCACCCGCCGCGACGCCGCGGTCCATGTTGGGAATTCGTCCGCCGGCGTTCCGGTGCGCGATGATCTTCGCGCCGGTCGCGGCGACCATGCCCTTGTTGCCGCCGATGTGGTCGCCGTGCTCGTGCGTGTTGAGGATCTGCGTAATGCGCCAGCCCCGGTCATCGGCGACCGCGAGGCACTTGCCGAAATCGAGCGGGTCGATAGCGAGCGCATCCCCCGTCTCCGGGCAGGCAACGACGTAATTGAAATTGCGATAGGCGTTTCCGGTCCACACCTGTTCGACGATCATCGTTCACTCCCCGGTTGTCGCGTCGTAGACGAGCTCTCCACCGACCCAGGTCTGCAAAACGCGGATATCGTCGATCTCGTCGCCCGGGATTTCGAAATAGTCGCGATCGACGATGATGAAGTCCGCCCATTTGCCGGGTTCGAGACTGCCGAGGCGGTTTTCCTGGTGCGCCGCGTAAGCGGCGTCGAGCGTAAACGCACGCAGCGCTTCGGCGCGGGTCAACGACTGGTCGGAATACCAGCCGCCTTCCGGCAGACCCTGCCGGTCCTGCCGTGTGACGGCCGCGTACAGACCGTGAAACGGGTCGGGCAGTTCGACGGGGAAATCCGAGCCGGCCGCGAGCACGGCGCCCGAGTCGAGCAGGCGGCGCCAGGCATAACCACCCTTGATGCGCTGTGGCCCCACCCGGTCTTCGGCCATGTTCATGTCGCTGGTCGCGTGCACCGGCTGCATGGACGCGATCACGCCGAGTTCGGCGAAGCGCGGGATATCGTCCAGCGCGATGATCTGGGCATGCTCGACGCGGTTGCGCAGCGGCGACGGCTTGCCGTCCTGCGCTCGCTCGAAGGCGTCCAGGGACATGCGATTGCCCAGGTCGCCGATGGCGTGGATGCCGACCTGGAATCCCTTGCCGTTCGCCTTGCGCACGAAGCTGTCGAGTTCTTCCTGCGTGTAGAAGGGAAGACCCCGGTTCTCCGGGTCGTCGTCGTAGGGTTCGATCATCGCCGCGCCGCGGCTGCCGAGCGCGCCGTCCGAGTAGAGTTTCACGGACGCGATATCGAGATGGTCGTTGCCGTAGGCGCGAATCGGTTCGTCGAAGGCATCGAGGTTCGCCCCGGTGTCGCTGAGCATGGCGTAGATGCGCATCTTGAGATCGCCGTCGTCGGCCATCGACAGGTACACCTCGGCCTCGGTCTTGCTGATCCCGGCGTCGTGGACCCCGGTGATGCCCAGCGCCAGCAGGCTGTCGATCGCACTTGCGTACGCTTCGCGGATCTCGCTACGCGTCGGGTCGGGGACGTGTTTCTCGACGAGCGCCATCGCGTTGTCGATGAGCACGCCCGTCGCCTTGCCGTTGTCGTCGCGGATGATCTTGCCGCCGACGGGATCGGGCGTGTCATCGTCGATGCCGGCGATTGCGAGGGCCTTGCCGTTGGCCCAGCCCGCGTGCCCGTCGATGCGCCGCAGCCAGACCGGGCGGTCGGCCACGACCGCGTCGATGTCCGCGGCCGTCGGGAATTCCTGCACCGGCCACAACACCTGGTTCCAGCCGCGGCCGAGGATCCAACCGGTGCGGCGTGCGGCCGCGAATTCGCCGATGCGCTCGACCGCCACCTCGACGCTCTCGGCACCGAGCAGGTTGAGGCTCGCGGTCAGGAACCCCTGGCTGTAAACGTGCGCATGCGCGTCGGTCAGTCCCGGCAGCACGAACCCGCCGCCGCCGTCCATGCGGTCGGCCTCGGGGATGCCGTCCAGCAGGGCCTCGTCACCGGTGGCGACGACCTTGCCGTCTGCAGCGAAGACGAGCACGCTGAATTCACGCACGCCGTCCGCGGTGGGCGTGTAACCGACGACGTTGTAGAGGGCGGTGTCCGCGGCGGCGGCGGTGGTCCACAACGCGGCGAGGGCGATCAGGAAACGGGCGGTTGTGATCACGAAAGGGCTCCGGTAGCAGGCTTGGATTGTGTAGTAAAATTACCACAAATTTACGCGATGCAACCGGCTTTCACCTAGAAGCGTTCCAAAGTGTTGACATGACGCGGTACATCTGCGAATTTGTTCCTGCGCTCGCGTCGTGTTTGAACAACATTCAAGCGGCGGGAGCACAGCCAGACACCTTCAGGTACGGCTTGGCGGGGGATTCAGGGGGCCAGGTACCACGTACGATACGTAGGTAGCGAAGGCGGTTCCGCGAGGAACCGCCTTTTTTGGTTGCGCGGCGGCAGCGCGCTTTTCAACGGCTTTCATCTATGGGATCCGAACACGGCAGCGGCAATATGAAGCGCGTTATCGTTGCGCTGACGCTGACCGGGACCTTCATGGTCGTCGAGGTCATCGGCGGCATTCTCGCCGGATCGCTCGCCCTGCTCGCCGACGCGGGCCACATGCTGACCGACACGATGGCGCTGGCGCTCGCCGCGATTGCGTTCCACGTCGGCAAGCGGCCGGCGGACGCGCGGCGCACCTTCGGTTACCAGCGCTTCCAGATCCTGGCCGCGTTCGTCAACGGACTCAGCCTGCTCCTCATCGTCGGCTGGATCCTCTTCGAAGCGATGCGGCGCTTCGTGTCGCCGGTCGAGGTGACCGGCCCGACGATGCTCGTCGTGGCCGCGGCCGGGCTCGTCGTCAACGTGATCGCTTTCGTCGTGCTGCACGGCGGCGACCAGGAAAACCTCAATATCCGCGGTGCCGTTCTGCACGTCGCCGGCGACCTGCTGGGTTCCGTGGCCGCGATCGTGGCGGCCATCGTCATCATCTATACGGGCTGGATGGCGATCGACCCGCTGTTGTCGATCGCCGTCGCGTTCCTGATCCTGAAGAGCGCCTGGGCGCTGGTGCAGCAGAGCGCGCACGTCCTGCTGGAAGGCGCACCGGCGTGGCTCGATCGGGACGAGATGCAACGGGCGATCATCGAGCGCGTGCCCGAGGTCGACGGCATTCACCACGTTCACATCTGGGGACTGACGCCGCAGGACCTCGATGCTGACGATGCACGTCAGGGTCGCGTCGGACGTGGCGAACCCGACAGCGGTGGTGCGGCGGGTCAAGGCCACGCTGAAAGAGGACTACGGTATCGGTCACTCGACGATCGAGATCGAGACCGCGGACTGCGCCGATCACTGATCGGTCGGCTGGATGCTCCCGATGTAGGGCAGGGTGCGGTCGCGCTCCGCGTAATCGAGGCCGTAGCCGACCACCCATTCGTCGCCGATACCGAAGCCGACATAGTCGATCGGCACGTCGACCTCGGCGCGATCGGGCTTGTGCAGCAGCGCGGCTGTCTTGATGGACGCCGGCCGGTGCGACTCGAGGATCCCGATCAGGTACTTGAGCGTGTGCCCGGTATCGACGATGTCCTCGATGATGAGCACGTGGCGATCCTCGATGTTGCCGCGTACGTCCATCACGAGCCGAACGGCGCCCGAGGAAACGCTGCCGTCGTCGTAGCTGGACACGGCAATGAACTCGATCGTGCGCGGTATCGTCAGGCGTCGCGACAAGTCGGCGAGAAATATGAACGCGCCCTTCAGCACGCCGATGAGCACGATATCGCCCTTGTCGCGGTAGTCGTCCGAGATCTGGGCGGCGAGTTCGGCGACGCGCGCGCGGATGTCTTCTTCGCTGATCAGTACGGGTGGCTGTTTCAATGTGGGTGCCCGCGGTCCTCGTTGCGTGCGAGCATAGGGTATCCTGTACGTGGAAGCCAGACGCGAATACGGTAAGGTATCCCGGCTATGAAACGGTCCATCGCCATTGCGGGAAACATGGGCGCCGGTAAGTCGACGCTGGTCGATTTCCTCGCGCGGACGTACGGTGTCGTGCCGTTTTACGAGCCCAACGACGAGAACCCCTACCTTGCCGATTTCTACCGGGACATGAAAGGCTGGGCATTCCAGTCGCAGCTCTATTTCCTCGCCAACAAGTTCCGCCTGCACCAGCAACTCGACCGCCAGCCGGGCGTGGTTGCGCTGGACCGGACCATCTTCGAGGATGCCGAGATCTTCGCGACCGCGCTGCACCAGATGCGCAAGATTTCGAAGCGCGACTGGCAGACGTACCAGGGCTTCTACCACGCGATCCTCGAGGCCATCCGGCCGCCGGACCTGATGATCTACCTGCGCTGCTCGATGCGGACCCTGCGGCAACGGATCCGGCTGCGCGGCCGCGCCATGGAGCACGACGTGCCGCAGGCCTATCTCAAGCGTCTCGACCGGCTTTACGAGGAGTGGATTGCATCCTATGACATGAGCGAAGTACTGGTGCTCGAAACGGACGAGCTCGACTACATCCACGATCTCGTGCACCGCCTCGACGTGATGCGGCGCATCGAGGCCGTGCTGCCGCCGGTAATGGGCAGGCCGGCGTGCTGACCGACGTTACGAGCAACTGAGGCCATGAACGCAGGCGTTCTCGAAGTCTCGCTGCAGGGGCTGGTCTATGCGTTCATCCCCGCGCTCGTCGTCCTGCTCATCATGTGGCGCTGGCAGGCCGGCACGGGCACCGCCGCCTATGCGATGCTGCGCATGCTGGCGCAGCTGCTCGCCATCGGTTACGTGCTGATCTACCTGTTCGAGAGCGACAGCTACTGGGTCATCGCCGGCGTGCTCACGATCATGATCACCGTCGCGAGCTGGATAGCCGTGCGGCCGCTGGGCGCAGCCCGGCGGGCGTCGTGGCCCAACTCGCTGGTCGCGATCGGGATCACGAGCATCCTGGTACTGGCGCTCGTCACGCAGGTCGTCATCGGCGTCGAACCGTGGTTCAGCCCGCGCTACGTCGTGCCCCTGGGCGGGATGGTCGTCACGGGCGCGATGAACGCCGTGAGCCTGGCGGCCGAGCGCTTCCAGTCCGAGACCGCGCGTGACGAACCGTTGCTCGAGGCGCGTCGCAGCGCCTTCAAGACCGCGCTCATCCCGATTACCAACATGCTGTTCGCCGTCGGCGTGGTATCGCTGCCCGGCATGATGACCGGGCAGATCCTCTCCGGCGTGTCGCCGCTGATCGCGGCGAAGTACCAGATCATCGTCATGGCGATGTTTTTCGGCACGGGCGGCATCGCCGCCGCGCTCTACCTGCAGCTCGAGATGCGCCGCATGGGGTGATCACTCGACCCGGAACCCGGCGCTCCTCAGCTGCCTGGCGCTCGCGTCGAATTCCTGCCGGTCGGCATAGGTCATCACCACTTCGAATTCACCCGTGCCGCGGCGGAACCAGTCGAGCTTGAGGTCGGGCGCCTGTTCTTCGAGGCGCTCCACGAAAGCCGCTGCCCGGTAGGGCTCGCCGAAGGTCACGAGAGTCGACTGCCCGAGTTCGGAGTACAGCGCATCACCGACGGGCTTCACCGCCTTGCCGTCGCCCAGGACGTAGTCGAGGTGGCGCAGGATGTAGCCGGAGTACCAGTTGGCGCCGGACGGGATGGCACCGCCATCGACCGGTATGCGGCTCGGCCCGTAGTTGTAGGCGGCCAGGGCCAGGTGCAGGTTGCCGTTGTAGCGTGCCAGCAGTTCCTTGAGGTAGCGTGCGCCCGCGTCGATGTTGGTGCACGGGTCGTACAGTTCGCTGAGACGGTGGATGCCGAGGTGCCGGGCCGTGTCGGGCCAGAGGATCTGCATGACGCCGTGCGCGTTGGCGCGCGAGCGCGCGGTGGCTTCGAAATCGCTCTCGCCGCGCGCGACCGCGAGCAGCAGCGTCTCGGGCAGGTCGTACTGCAGTGCCGCGGTGCCGAAACAGCTCGCGTAGGGAAAACGGTAAGCGGGCTCGAGATGGGAGCGGTTGCCGGCATAGTCGCGCCACGCGCCGTCGAGGTCGGCTTCCATCGCACTGGACGCGGCTGCGGCGAAGCCCAGCAACGGCGACACGAGACAGAGCAGCGCCGTCATGAATCCGCGGCGCACGTCAGCTCTCCGGGAGTTCGAGGCCGGTTGCCGCGGCGATCTGCGACAGGTTGGCCGTGATATCGCCGTCGTCCTCGTAGGCGAAGGCGACTTCGTACACACCGGGCTTGACCTTGACCACGCGGTAGTCGAGACCGGTGACCCGCTGCAGCTGGTCGACGAACCCGTTCGCGGCGACTTCGCTGCGAAACGGGCTCCAGAACGCGTACCACTGCAGTGGCGCCACGGGGGGCGCCGCCTGTGCCTGCGGCGGCGGTCCGGGGGATGGCTCCGGGATCGCCTCGACGAGCGGCTCCGGCGGCGGGTCCGCCGCCGTATCGGCCGCGGCAGCAACCGTCATCGCCGCCCCGGGCGGCGCGGTCGCCGGCGCCGCCGCGCCGCCGCGCATCGGCAGGGTTATGACCGTCGGTTCGGCCACGCTCGATGCGGTCGTGAATTCCGGGATGCCGACGAACACCACCAGTGCCGCGACGGCGAGGGCCGATCCCACGATTACGCCCATGAAGCGAATCATCGTTCTTTCCTCACAGCACGTCCTTTATTTGTATCGCGCGCCAGCCGACGTGCGGCGCATGGCGCTCGGCGAGCACCGCGAACTCGTCGAGCCAGCGATGCAGCGCATTGTTCTCCAGTCCCCGCCGCAGCGACTGACTGCAGCGCAGCGGCAGCGCGTCGATGTGATTGGCGAATGCGCGGGCGGCGCGCGCATCGCTCACCGCGAACGCGTAGTAGGTGTCCACGCCAGGCGCGATGCGCCACTCCGCGGTCTCGCGCATCTCGCCGCTGCCGATTGCCGTGAACGGCACCGGGTAGCGCATGGCCTTGCCCTGCGTCACCACCTGCGGCGCGGTGCGTTCGCGGCACTCGGGTCCACCCAGCCGCACCAGGCCGTAGTTCGCCTGGTGCACGAGGACGAACACGACCGCGTCGGCGCGCGCGTCGGCGATCAGCACCGAGCACTGCGGCTCCGATTCGCCGTAAGTCGTCGTGCGCATCGAGGTACTGCCGGAGCGCGCACAGACGTGCCGGTCCTGCGACTTCAGGATGCGCAGCGGCCCCAGCAGCGCATCGCCGCCGCCGTGGGGGATGGCGAGCGTTGCGCGCAGGGCGGCGACGGCCGGCAGCTCCGCGTCCGGTTCCGCAGCGAGGCGGTAACCGGGCAGCAGGACGTAGGCGCTGCTGCTCAGGGTCGTGAGCTCCGCACCGGGGTCGGTGGGGGTGACGGTGAGCCAGTACTGGTAGAGCGCGCCGTCGATCCGGTGCGCCGCGCCGCTCAGCGTCGCGTTGACCTGCTGCTCGTCGCCGGTCAGTTCCAGGGCATCGTGGCGCGCCAGGTTGTTGCCGACGAGCTGGACCGTGGCCGAGAGCTCGTCACCCGGCTCCGCCGGCTGGTGTTCGGCGACGATGTAGCGCACACCCGTCTCGCGCAGCAAGGCGCACGACAGCTCGTGCGCGAGGTGCGCGGCGAGGAGATCGGACTCGTCCGCGGCGAAGGGCACGTCGCGCGCGCCGCGGAAGGTCGCATCATTGCGGACCTCGCGGGCGGCCCGTTGCTGAACACTGCTCAGCGCGCCGTGCCAGGTCTTGCCGAAACCCGACACCCAGTTGCTGTCCTCGAGGTCCAGGGCGCGAACGCTGACGCCGTGAGAGCCGTCGATGCGGCGCGCCAGGGCGATGCCGATGAAGTAGTGAACGTCGTCGTGGCTGCAGTCGACCGGCTGGCTGCCGGGGCCTGCCGCCGCGCCGCCCTGGCGCCGGCCCACGATGACGCCGGGTTCGTTCAGCGCCGCCTCGAGCAGGCGGTCGCGAAGCGAGATGGCCAGTGCGTTGCTCACGGGTGCCGGCACGTTGTCCTCGAATACGACGAACATCACCGATTCGCCCTTGAAGCGCGGATGCGTGACGAGCTGTGACGTGACGTAAGGCAGCAGTTCCCGCTCGAACCAGCGATCGAGGGTTGTCTCGGTCGCATCCGCCCGGGCGGCAAGCAATGCCAGGCACAGGATCGCGGGTAGCGCGCGGATCACGAGGCCTCCAGTCGCAACACACCATCGCCGCCGATGACCAGTGCACCCCCGGTGTTGCCGCGCACGAGGCTGTCGAGTTGCTGCTGCAGCGCGCCGGGCAGCGTGACGCCCCAGCCAACGGTCGCCGCGTTCACGCCGGAGCGGGCGAGGGCATCGACCACGGGCCGCGGCACGGTGCGGGCTTCCATCTCGTGGTAGCGGTTCGGTGCCGACGCGTCCCAGAAACTGATACGGCTTTCAAGCACCGTCATGCGCCTGGCACGCCCGTCGGCGATCGCATAGAGCCCAACCTTGCCGGCGGCGACGAGCCGCGTCAGCGCGAGGTCGGACTCGAAACGCAGCGTGAACCCCTCGTCCTGCAGGGTCTCGACGGGCGGGGCCTCGACGGGCGGCGCCGCGGTTTGCCGGGCGACCGCCGCCGGCGTGGCCACCGGCCGCGCAGGCGGCTGCGGCCGTTCGGGTTCCGCTACCGGCTCGGACTGCGGCAGCGGCACGGGTTGCGGTTCGACGGTGCGGGCGACGGGTGGCGGTGCTGCCGCTGCAGGCGACTGCGATGGCGCTTCGGGGACCAGCGGGATGCTTTGCACGAGCGCAAAAATGGCGACCAGGCACAGGGCGAGGATGGCCATGAACCGCATGATGTCGGTCTGCAGGTCGGCAGCACCGCCGGCGTCCGTGTCACCGCGGTGCATGGGATAGGACAGTAGCGAGCGGCTCACTCGGCGGCCTCCGCAGGTGGGTTCCCCCGGTGGCCGAGATGGCGCTCGATGCGCTGCAGGCTTTCGCGCATTTCCGAGGTGTCGGCGCGCGCCGCCTTGTCGTAGCGGTGTTGCAGGACGGAGCCCAGCGTGACGGTCTTGTAGACCCGCATGAGGTAGCCGCCGATACCGCCGAAGATGGTCGTCGAGAGCGCGAGCAGGATGCCGCCGTCGATCATGCGCTCGAGCATTGCGAATGCGCCTTCCTGCAGGGCGACGTCCCTGTCACCCAGAGCGAAGATCAGCGCGCTGCGCATCCCGATCGCGGTCCATATCACACCGGTGCCGAAGAACAGCGTGGTCCAGATATCGGTGAGCTGATCGAGCTGCACCACCTTGTCGACCGGCCGGTCGTCGTCCAGGCAGCGCCGCAGTCGCCCGAGCGTGATGAAGAATGCCAGCAGCAGCCCGGCAAATACCGGTATCGAGGAGCCCAGGTTCGTGTACGCCCAGTCCAGCCAGTCCCCCGGGGCGCTGATCACGGTGTCATGCAGGCGGATCACCTCGAGCCGCGCCAGCGTGTACAGCAGCGCGGTGCCGCCGAGCAGGGTGCCGAAGGCGCCGGCGAGCAATCCTTGCAGAAACAGCCGTTGCGTCATGGTCGCGTCCCGTCATCGACTGGCGGCGCACGCCGTGCAGGTCGCTTCGAGTACCAGTTCGACCTCCTGGTAGAGGCGATCGGCGCGGTAATAGCCTTCCGCGTCCTGGCTGACTTTCAGGAGCCCGCGTTCCTTGTCGGACAACTCGCGTTCCATGTCGAGCAACACCCGCTGCTTGTTGGGGCAGGTGTGCGAACAGTTGTTGTAGTCACCTTTCATCGCCATGAATTTCACGTTGAAGAAGCGGTTGTAGTATTCCTGTGCCTGGCGCGTACTCAGGAGCCCCTGGTCGCCCGACCAGACGAGGAACTCGCTGAAGATGCGCTTGTTCTCCGCTTTCGGATCGCCTTCGGCGATCGTCAGCAGGTCGTCGTAGTAACGGTCGAAATGCGCCTCGCAGCCGGTTTCGAGGGAGGTCTTGACGAAGCCGATCGCGCTATCGAGGTTGCGCGTCTGCGGCGACGGGCAGCCGGGCTCCGTCGACGCGCAGGCGGCCAGCGACAGGATGCCGGCGAGGACGCCGATGGTCTTCAACAGTGACGTGAGGTTCTGCGGGTTCATGGTTGTGCTCCTGTGCGGGTTCGCCGGCGTTGTTCATTGTTCGAGGGGGCTGCGGTAGGCCTGCTCGACGCTGCCGGGCGGAGGGCCCGCAACCAGCGCCTGCGGGTCCTCGTCGCCGAACAGGATCGTCTTGACGCCACCGACCACTTCCATCATTTCCGGCGTGATGATGCCGAACGACTGGTTGAGCTGTTCCATGAGCGTGGCGCGCGCAATCTCCTGGCGCGTGCGCTCGATGAGCACGCTCGTTTCTTCCATATCGAGGTAGATGTCCGACGCCAGTACCGCAAGCGACTGGTCGCCCCGGCTGCCGGACGTGGCGACCAGCTGATAATACTGTTTGAAGCGTTCCGAGAGCCGCATGCCCGAGCGTCCGCGCAGCGTCGGAGACGACGGCGAGTCCGCGTTGGTGGCGGCCTTGCCGATGAGCGTGTCCTGCAGCTGCCAGGGCGTCATCTTCTTGCCGAGCTCGTTGCGCAGGCCGCGTTCGAGGCTGATGCGCGTGTTGTTCACCGTGTGCTCCATGTCGGGCAGGCGCTCTTCCATGATCGTGAGCATGTCGAGGTAGGTGGCGCCGATCTGGCGCGCGAGTCGCTGGCAACCCGGATCGTTCTCGGCGCCGTCGCACTTGCTCTCCACGTACAGTTGCTGCTGCTGGTCGAGACGGCCGATGACCTCCTGCAGGCCCGTTTCCATGTCGCGGGCCACGTTGCCGGTCTGTTTCAGGTCCTCGACGACGGTGGTCGGGAACAGTCGAATGGTGGGCGTGTTTGCCAGCACGGCCTGTGCGACCATGAGCAGCGTGCCGGCCAGCACCAGTCCCAGGGTCGCCTGGCGTCTCGCGGGATCGGCAGCGATAGCGAGCGGGCGCTTGTTCTTCATGTCTCGGTCCTCGTAGCTAGGTGTGCTTCGCGGCGCCGCTGCGAATGGCGGCAACCTGCTGGCTACGCTAACCGCGGGTCGATGAATGCAGGCTGAACCGGCTATTCGTACTTACCCCTATTGCTTATCGTAATGCGAATCATTATCATTTTGGCCTGAATCGGGAAACCACTAATAAAATCCGTTGCTTACATAATTTGGCGGTGGATCTTCGGTGGCCCAGGAAACCAGGACGACAAACCTATGGACCGCAACGGCAGCACGCTCGCATCACTCCGGAAAGGCCAGAAAGGCGTTATCGCAGCGGTCAACGCTGCAGATCCTCAGGTCCAGCGCCTGATGACGCTCGGTCTCGTGGAGGGAGCGATCGTGGAACTGGCGAGCGCCGCCCTCGGCGGCGATCCCATGGAATTCCGGCTGTTCGGTCGCGGTATCTCGCTTCGCCAGGAGCAGGCCAGGCAGTTCGCCGTGTCTCCGGTAGCGGCGGGCGGTGACTAAAACCAAAGAAATCCGCGTTCCCGCCAATCAGATACCCGTTAGCCGGCGCGCAGACGCCAGCATAGCGGTTGTCGGCAATCCCAATTCCGGCAAGAGCACCCTGTTCAACCGCCTCACCGGGCTGCGCCAGCGTATCGGCAACTACCCGGGTGTGACGGTGGAGCGCCACGTCGGCACGCTCAAGGTGGGCGAGCGCTCGTTGCAGCTCATCGACCTGCCGGGAACCCATGCCCTGAGTGCGCATTCCCTCGAGGAGCAGATCGCGGTCGACGTGATCCTCGGGCACATGGAGGGCACGGCGACGCCCGAGGGAATACTCGCGGTCGTGGACGCCACCAATCTGTACCAGAGCCTTTACCTGCTGCAGCAACTGCTGGATCTCGAGCGGCCGCTGGTCGTCGCGCTGACCATGGCGGATGCCGCCGAACTCGAAGGCCTGCGGATCGACATCGAGGGCCTGTCGGCGAGGCTCGGCGGCGTGCCCATTTGCCCGGTGGTGGCGACGACGGGGCAGGGTGTCGACAAGCTACGTGCCGAGTTGTCGCGGATCACCGAGCTCGAGCCACCCGCACCGGGCACGACCTGGCCGCAACTGACGGCCGCAGCGCGCGAGCTGGCGGCGCTCGCGCCGCCGGATACCCGGGTCGCGGAGGTGGAGCGGCTGCTGATCGACGGACCGACGGAAGCGAAACAGGTTTTCCTCGCCCGCTTCGGCGAAGGTGCCGAGACGAAACTGCAGGAGCTCCGCAACCGCCTGTTCGGGGCCGAGCCGCCGCTCGCCGTCGAGGCGCGGGTGCGTTACGGCTGGGTGCGGCAAGTGCTCGACGAAGTGGTGCAGCAGGCGCCGCCCTTCTACGGCTGGCAGGCGCGCATTACCGCCTGGCTGAACCAGCCGGTGCCCGGCACGATCGGGCTGTTCGTGGTGATGGCGATCGTGTTCCAGGCCGTGTTCGCCTGGGCGACGCCGATCATGGACCTGATCGATTCGGCGACGTCGATGCTCGGCGGCCGCGTGCACGCAGCGCTCGGCGACGGCGCGCTCGCAAGCCTGATCGCCGATGGCGTCATCGCCGGCGTCGGCAGCGTGATCATCTTCCTGCCGCAGATCATGATCCTGTTCCTGTTCATCATCCTGCTCGAGGACTCGGGTTACCTCGCGCGTGCGGCCTACCTCATGGATCGCGCGATGCGCGCGGTGGGCCTGTCCGGGCAGTCGATCATCCCCATGATCTCGAGCTTTGCCTGCGCCGTGCCCGGCATCATGGCAACCCGCGTGATACCGAACCGCCGCGACAGGATCGCCACCATCCTGGCGGCGCCGTTCATGACCTGCTCGGCGCGGCTGCCGGTCTACGCGTTACTGATTGCCGCTTTCGTGCCGAAGAAATCCGTTGGCTTCCTGAACCTGCAGGGGCTGGTGCTGTTCGGCCTGTACATGTTCGGCATCGTCATGGGCATCCTGACGGCGCTCCTGATCCGCAAGACGGCGCTGCGCGGTCCGAAGCCGCCGTTCGCATTGATGCTCCCCGAGTTCCGCCGGCCCAACCTGCAGACCGTAATGATGCAGCTCCTCGGCCGCGCCAAGGTGTTCCTGCGCCGCGCGGGAACCGTCATATTTTCCGTCGCGGTCATCATCTGGGCGCTGGCCTACTACCCGCGCTCCGACGACGTCGCGCCGTTCGTCGAACGGCAGCAACAGGCCGCGGCGGCTGCGCTGTCCGGCGACGAGCTCGATGCCGAGCTCCGGCAGATCGACAACAAGGCCGCCGCATTGCAGCTCGAACAGAGCTGGCTGGGCCGCGCGGGCCATTTCGTGGAACCGGTGTTCCGGCCGCTGGGCTGGGACTGGCGCGTGTCTTCCGCGGTCATCGCCGGTTTCCCGGCGCGCGAGGTGGTGGTCGCCGTGCTCGGCACGGTCTACGCGGTTGGCGACGAGGCGGACGAGGCCACGCTGTCCGGCCGGCTGCAAGCGGCTCGCTGGCCCGACGGCAGCCCGGTGTTCACGTTGCCGATGGTGCTCGGTTTGCTGGTCTTCTACGCCTGTTGCCTGCAGTGCGCGGCGACGCTCGCCGTCATCCGCCGCGAGACGAATACCTGGCGCTGGCCGGTGTTCGCCTGGCTGTACATGACGACCATCGGTTACGTCGGCGCGCTGTTCGTCTACCAGCTCGGGACCTGATACGGCGCCGCGCATCGCGGCTTGAGTCTCACCCCGGCGGAGACTAGTCTTGTTGCAAGCCGGCGCGCACCGCTCATAACGGGCGACGTGTCGGATCCAACGGGCAACGAGAGGGGAAAATCACATGAAACGCGATTTCAAACGAGTACTGCTCGGAACGGCGGCCGCGACGCTGGTCTGCCTGCCCGCACTCGCGAGTGCAGACAGCCACGCGCTGAAAGCGACGGCCGAGATCAGGGGCTGCACGGACCCGAACATCACCGGCGAGGCCAGCCTGATCGAGAAGACCAGCGCCGAAGGGATCAAGGAAGTCACGGTCAAGATGAAAGTCGAAGGGCTCAGCGACGGCAAGCACGCCGTCCACATTCACGAGACCGGCGCCTGTGAGCCGTGCGGCGCGGCGCAAGGGCATCACGACCCGGGCCCCTTCGGGCAAACAAGGCCGGACAGCGCCACCGATGACGTGCCCGCCGCCGATATCAATCATCCCTATCACATGGGCGACCTGATCAATATCGAGGTGAAGAACGGCAAGGGCGAGATGATGCACGTGACCAACCGCGTCACGCTGTCACCGGGGCGCCTGAGTATCCTCGATGAAGACGGCAGCGCCTTCATCATTCACACCAATCCCGACACCTACTGCGACGAGGAATCGGACCTGAAGAAAGGCTGCGCGGGCGGTGCGCGCGACGCCTGCGGCATCATTCGCGCCGCAAGCAAGTAACGCCGAACTGCCCGGCGAGGGGCCCCACGATCCGGGGCCCTTCTTTTTTACAGGCTGGACAGCCTGTCGCACGCCGCTTGCAGCGTATCGTCGTCCTTCGCAAAGCAGAAGCGCAGGCGAGTGCCGGTGAACGGTTGCTCGCAGAACACCGATAACGGGATCGAGGCCACGCCGATTTCCTCGGTCCAGCGTTTGGCGAGCGCCACGTCGACTTCGTCGCTGATCCCGCCGTAATCCAGGATCTGGAAGAACGTGCTCCGCGTGGGGCTCAGCCGGAAGCGCGAACCCTCGAGCAGGCGGCAGAAGAGGTCGCGCTTTTCCTGGTAAAACGCCGGCAGCCGCCGGTGGAATGCCGGATTCCCCTGCAGAAAATCGGCCAGCGCGTGCTGCACGGGCGTGTTCACGGCGAAGGTCGTGAACTGGTGCACCTTGCGGAATTCGGCACTGAGTTCGGCCGGCGCCATGCAGTAGCCGACTTTCCAGCCGGTCGCATGGTACGTCTTGCCGAACGAGGACACGACGAAGCTCCGCTCCCAGAGTTCGTCGATGGCGAGGGCGCTGACGTGCGGTTCGCCGTCGAACACGATGTGCTCGTAGACCTCGTCCGACAGCAGGTACGCCGGCGTATCGCGTAACAGTTGCGCCAGTTGCCGGAGATCGTCCGCGGACAGGATCGCGCCCGTGGGATTGTGCGGGAAGTTGACGATGACCAGCCGGGTCCTGTCGCCCAGCGCGTCGTCCAGGCGTTGCCAGTCGATCGCGAAGTCGAAGCCGTCGTCGCTGATCGCGAGCGGCACGTGAACGGTGCGGCCGCCGGCCAGCGTCACGGCCGGCTCGTAGGAGTCGTAGGCCGGGTCGAACACGATCACTTCGTCGCCGCTGCGGACGATGGCCTGGATAGCGCTGAACAGGCCCTCGGTCGCGCCCGTGCACACCGTGACTTCGGTATCCGCATCCAGTTCACGGCCCTGCATCCGGGCCGTCTTCTCCGCGATGGCATGCCGCAGCGACGGCACGCCCGTCATCGGCGCGTACTGGTTGGCGCCACTGCGCAGGTAGTGGTCGATGCGATCGATGAGTTCGGCAGGCGGCTCGAAGCTCGGGAAGCCCTGCGACAGGTTGATGGCCTTGCAGTCGTTCGCCAGCTGGCTCATGACCGCGAAGATCGTCGTACCGACGTCGGGTAGCTTGCTGGTGAACGGGCTTCTCATAAGCGGGCGACAATGACACCGAGGCAATCGCTCTGTCAAACGAGCATCGTGCTCGCAGGGCGCGAGGCGACCGCGTGTTTCCGGCGGCATCCGTGTTCCAATTCGGTTACCCTTTATCAACACAACCAACGAGGGGGGTAATTATGGACAGGCGACGATTCTTGCGCTCTTCTATCGCCGTCAGCGTGATGGCTGCGTTGCCGGCGGCACAGGCGCGTGCAGCGCTGCAGGCACTGACGCAGGTCAGCGGCGACGTCCGCGCCGTAACGGGCGACCGACAGGAAATCTCACTTGAACGCGCGGCTGTGCAGGAGCTTGCCGACAGTCTGCGCGGCAACCTTCTGCTGCCCGGAAACGACGGCTACGACGAAGCGAGGCGGGTCCTCAACAAGTCGATCGACCGCCATCCGGCGTTGATCGTTCAGCCAACCGGCGTTGCCGATATCCAGAATGCCGTGACGTTCGCGCGGGAGCGAAAGATGCTGCTGGCCGTGAAATGTGGTGGCCACAGTTTCGCGGGCAAATCCACTTGCGACGGAGGCATGCAGATCGACCTGTCTCTGTTCCGGCATGCCCGCGTGGACCCGTCTTCCCGAACGGCCTACGTGGCCGGCGGCAGCCTGCTCGCCGCACTCGACCATGAAGCCATGGCGCACGGTCTGGTGGCACCGGCCGGTACCGTGTCACACACAGGTGTCGGAGGCCTGAGTACGGCCGGCGGATTCGGGCGAATATCGCGCCGGTTCGGATTGACGCTCGACAACATCAAGGGCGTGGATATCGTCACGGCGGATGGCGCGCTCATGCATGCCAGCGCCGCGGAGAACCCTGACCTTTACTGGGCGGTACGCGGAGGCGGCGGCAATTTCGGTATCGTCACAACGTTCCAGTACGCCTTGCACCCGATGCAGCGCCAGGTGATCGGCGGCGATATCGTGTTTCCGATCGAACGTGCACGCGAGCTGATTCGCTTCTATGCCGATTTTTCGGTGCGGGCACCGGACGACCTGTATATCGATTTCTACGTCAACGCTACGGCGTCAGGCCAGGGCAGCGGTGTCGGGTTTCACGTCTGTTACTCCGGCCCCGAAAAGGCGGCGGAGAAGGTGCTTGGACCGATCCGGCAACTGGGAGAGCCGGCATTCAGCAACCTCGGGCCGATCGACTACGTTGCCCTCCAGCGCAGCTGGGATTATTCGGACTTCCGAAATATCGGCGAATACATGAGGAGCGGCTTCGTCAATGAATATCCGGCGAGTATGCTGAATGCCGCAATTGACGGCTTCCAGCCCGACCCGGGCCGAAACACGATGCTGTATTTCCAGCAGTCCGGTGGCGCGATCGGCAGGGTCACCGCCGACGCGACCGCATTCCCGCACCGTAAAGCGCTGGCCGCTATGATGGTGCTGGTCAGCTGGCCGCTGGATGCGGACGGGTCGCCGCACGTCGATTATCTGCGTGACTACTGGGCTACCATCGAGCCGCGAACCGACGGTTTCTACACGGTCGACGTCGCCAACCAGGCACAGCAGTACGTGAACAGTAACTACCAGGGCAACTTCCCGCGGCTGCTGGAAGTGAAGAAGAAGTACGATCCTTCGAACCTGTTCCGACTGAACGCGAATATCGCGCGGGCGTAACGCGGCTTACTGGGCGGACCAGCCGCCGTCGACGGGCAGTATCGCGCCCGTCACGGAGGCAGCTGCGTCGCTGCACAGGTAGAGGACGAGTTCAGCGATTTCGTCGATCTGGATGAACTTTTTCGTGGGCTGCGCGGCGAGCATGACGTCGCGCACCACCTCCTCCTCGGTGATGCCGCGCGCCCGTGCCGTGTCCGCGACCTGGCCCGTTACGAGCGGGGTTTCGACGTAGCCGGGCGCGATGGAATTCACGGTGATGTTCTGCTGTGCGAGCTCGAGGGCAACCACCTTCGTGAGCCCGGCGACACCGTGCTTCGCGGCGACGTAGGCCGCTTTGTAAGGCGACGCCACGAGTGCGTGCAGCGACGATATATTGACGATACGGCCCCACCCGGCAGCGAGCATGTGCGGCGTGGCCGCACGGATCGTGTGGAACGACGACGACAGGTTGATGGCGATGATGTCGTCCCATTTCTCCGGCGGGAAGTCCTGAACCGGTGAGACGAACTGGATGCCGGCGTTATTGACGAGTATGTCGATGCCGCCGAAGGCGCTGACGGCGTCGTCGACCATAGCCGCTATCTCGCCGGGCCGGATCATGTTCGCAGGCGAGAAGACCACGTCGCCCGGCCCGGCTGCGGCCACGGACCGGACCGCGGCATCGGTCTGTGCCCGGTCGCCGAGGCCGTTCACCATGACGTTGGCGCCTGCCGCCGCGAGCCTGCGCGCGATGCCCAGGCCGATGCCGCTCGTCGAGCCCGTCACTATCGCGGATTTTCCTGCAAGGAATTCGTTGTCGGCAGTGCTCATGTTGCTCACGCCCGTTGCCTTCATTCTTCCCAGTCACTGGCCAGGTGCTTCGCACTGACCAGGAACAGAATAGCAGCAACCAGGTAAAAGCTCGTACCCGTCAATATCGCGTACCGCAGCGCGTCGTCGCCGAAGCGGGCCTCGAGGTTATCGGAGATGAGGCCGAGCGCGACCGTGCCGGCGCCGATGCCGATCAGGTTGTTGATGAACAGGAAGATCGCGGACGCCGTGGCGCGCATCGTCGGCGGCACGACATGCTGGATCGCCGAGAGCACCGGGCCGAGCCAGGCGAGTCCGAGGCCGGTCGGAATCAGCAGGGCAAAAAACGTCATCGTCAGGTTCGGTGACAGTATCGCCAGCACATAGAGCGGAATCGTGGCGAGGAACGCGATGGCCGGGATGATGACGTAGTTGCCGCGCTTGCCGGCCCCGAAACGGTCCGCCATGTAGCCGCCCGCCCAGGTGCCGGCGATGCCGCCGATCAGCAGGATCGAACCGAACACCACGGACGCCTCGAGCAACTCGAGGCCGAAGCTGCGCACGAAGAAGGAGGGCAGCCAGAAGAACAGGCCGTAACCCATCATCGACGAGGCAGCCGCGCCCAGCGAGATGGTCCAGAAACTCGGTTTCTTCGCAAGCAGCCGGATGATCTGCTTGAGGGTCGGGGGCGGCGCGTCCGGCCCCTTGGCGTCGAACTGGCCGCGAGGCGGCTCCGCCACGGTCAGCTTGAATAACGGCGCCACCATGATGCCGGCTATGCCGACGGCAAAGAACGCGAAGCGCCAGTCGATCTTGGATGCAATGTAGCCGCCGAACAGGATGCCGAGCGCGCTGCCTATCGGGATGCCGAAGGAATAGACGCTGAGCGCACGGGCGCGCTGGTGCGACGGGAAGTAGTCCGAGATCAGCGAGTAAGCCGGCGCCACGCCGCCCGCTTCGCCGACGCCCACGCCGAGGCGGGCGAGGAACAGCTGCCAGAAATTCGTTGCCAGCCCGCAGGCGGCGGTCATGCCGCTCCAGATCGTGAGCGCCGCGGTCATGATCCAGGTGCGGTTCCAGCGGTCGGCCAGCATCGCGACGGGGATGCCGAGGCCGGTGTAGAAAAGGGCGAAGGCGAGGCCGCCCATCAGGCCCAGTTGCGTGTCGGTAAGGCCGAGGTCCGCCTTGATCGGTACGGCGAGAATGCCGACGATCTGGCGGTCGATGAAATTGAACGTGTAGACCACCACCAGAATGAACATGACATAGGCGCGGTACGCCGGCGACTTCGGATCCATTCTCATGGCGCTGCCTCGTGCAGGACTGAAGGGTGCGACGGGCCGGAAGAGGGGGAGCTCCCGGCCCGTCGCGGGACGATCAGAATACGTATTCGACCGTCGCGGTTACAGTCTGCGGCGGGCCGTAGAACGCCGTAACGTTACCTTCGAGGCCCAGGGCCGGGAAGTTATAGCCGGCAACCTTGTATTCCTCGTCGCCGAGATTCCTGCCGTGCAGGCCGAGACGCCAGTGACCGTCATCGTCTTCCCAGACGATGCTGAGGTCGAACAGCGTGAAGGCCTCCTGGTCCAGCAGCTCGACAGGGAACTCGAACTGGCTCGCATCGTCGCGATACGCGAATGACGGGATGAAGAAGAACTGCCCGCCGTTACCGAACAGCGACAACGGGCGCTCGTAGGTCAGCGCGCCACTCACGGTCCACTCCGGCGTGTTCTGGAACACCGCCTGGTCCGAGATGTCCTGCCCGAACGCATCGATGAACTGCGTGTACTCGGCGTCGAGCCAGCCGACGGCCCAGCGGAACGACCAGTTGTCGTTGGCCTGGAAGCTGCCCTCGAATTCTATGCCAGGGAGTTCCGCGGCGCCGGCATTGGTCGTGACACCTGTGAAGTCATCCTCGATGCCGTCGCCGTTGGTATCGACACCGATGGAACCGGGGACCTGCACGTCCTCGTAATCCGCGAAGAACACGGCGACGCTGGACATCAGCCGGCCATCGAGCGCGTTCGCGCGCCAGCCGAGCTCGTAGGACGTCACCGTCTCCGGCAGGAACTGCATGAACTCGAAGATCTCGTCGTCCGAGACCACGCCGTCCCCGTCCAGGTCGGGCGCGGCCGAGGTTTGGCCGCGCGGGTCGAAGCCGCCGCCCTTGAAGCCCTGGGCATACGCGAAGTAAATGCTGGTCTCGTCACTCGGCGTCCAGGTGACGGAGGCGCGCGGCGTGAACTCGGTCCACTCGTCGCTGCCGTTGAAGTCGGACGTCGTAGAAAGTACCTGCGCCGTGCCGCCGAACGTCGGTGACAGGCCCGTGCAGGTCGGGTCGAACCCGGGCAGCGGCTCCGGCGGGCACCAGAAGTTGCGCCTGAGAACGACCGACGAGCGCTCGTCGGAGGTGTAGCGGCCGCCGACCGAGATGCTCCAGTAGTCGTTCAGGTCGTAGGAGAAATCGGCGAACAGCGACCAGGTCGTCGTGTCCACGTCGCCGACGGTGTTCGCGTTCAGGCCCGGAGCGCCGATGATCGGCCCGAGCTGCGCCAGGATGACGTCGAAATCGTTGAACGCGTTGGCATCGAGGTAGTAGTAGCCCATGACGCCGCTGAGGCGGTCGCCGTTGAACAGCAATTGCAGTTCGGTCGAGAACTGCTCGTTCTGGTAGGTCACGGGAACGTCGAGGTCGGCCGCCGCCAGGCTGTCGAAGTCGATCGGCGACCAGGTCTCGTCCTCGCGGTCGGCGATGATGGCCTTCGCGGTCCATGCATCGTTGATCTCCCACTCGGCGAGCAACGAGATGCCGGACATCTCGACTTCCTGCTCGGGCACGTTCAGCCCGCCGCGGGTGTCGAAAACGTCATCGAGAACGGGCGCGTCCGATACGTTGGCGTCCGTGAGCCGATGGCCGAACTTCGGGCTGGAATCGTCCTGGGTGTAGTCGCCGGAAAGCCGCAGGAACAGGCTGTCCGTCGCGTCCCACTCGATGGTACCGCGGAAGCCCAGTATGTCCTTGTCGTACTGCTCGGTGCCCAGCGTCAGGTTGTCGCCATAGCCGTCGCGCGTGAATGCGGCGACCGTGCCGCCGACGCGGAAGCTGTCGGTGAGCGGCATCGAGCCCGTGACCAGGCCGTCGAGCTGGCCATAGGTGCCGGCCGAGCCCCTTACGCGCAGCATCGGGTCGGCTTCGATGCGACGCGTCACGTACTTGATGGCACCGCCGATCGTGTTGCGGCCGTACAGCGTGCCCTGCGGGCCGCGCAGCACTTCGATGCGCTCGACTTCGTACAGGTCGAGCACGGCCGCATGCGGCCGGTTGAAGTACACGTCATCGACGTACAGGCCGACGCCGGATTCGAAGCCCGCAACCGGGTCCTGCTGGCCGACGCCGCGGATGAATGCGGTCAGGGTCGTGTTCGTGCCGCGCGAGACTTCCAGCGTCACGTTCGGGCTCTGCTTCGCGACATCGATGATGTCTACCGCGCCCAGACGCTCGAGATCGACGCCGCCAAGCACGGAGATCGACAGCGGAACATCCATCAGCGATTCCTCGCGACGGCGTGCCGTGGTGACGACGATCTCGTCGATCGCCTTGTCGGCGCCGCCCTGCTGCGCATGCGCAGGACCGGCCACCGCGAACAGCGACAGGGCCGCCGCCGCCAGGCCGGTGCCGACGACGGCTGCCGCCTGCCGGTCCGGGTTGATGGGAATGGTGGTGTCTTTGAACATATCAGCCCCCTTGGTGCTCGATGCATGGATGAAGTTAGTCATTACTCGGTTGCTCCAGCCCGCCGGCAAAGTCGGCGAGCGTTTGATTGAATCGTTGCGGCTCTTCGAGGTGCGGTGCATGACCCGACTCCGCGAAGCACACGCGCCGCGAATGCGGGATGTGTTCGTCCATCCAGGCCGCCGCTTCCTCGGTGTAGATCTGGCTGAGTGCGCCGTAGGTGATCAGCGTGGGGATGTCGAGCGATTGCACGGTAGCGACGAAATCGGCGTGAACCAGTGCGTGCCAGAGGCCCATCATCGACTCGAGGTCGTTGTCGGCGACGAGCCCGAGCATCGCGTCGATGAGTTCGCGCCGCTCGATGGCCTTGCCGTCGGCGAACACCATCGGCACGTAAGCGTGAGTGAATGCGCGCCAGTCGTCGCGCATCTTCGACAGGTCGATATCGATGTCGTAAAGGTGCGTGCCGGCACGCAGCCCGTGCTGCCAGCCGGCGCCGTTCAGAACTCTCGGTACCATGTCGATCGTCACTATTCCCCTGATGCGGTCGCGTTGCGGCCCCATCGCCGCCTGCCACGCGACCAGTGCGCCCATTGACCAGCCGACAAGAATGACGTCCGAGAGCTCCAGCGCGACGAGGAGTCGTTCCAGGTCGCCGGCGAGGGTGTCGATGCCGTCGCCCTTTTCGAACCGCTTCGAATTGCCGTGCCCGCGCATGTCCGGGACAATGACCCGGTAACGGTCGGAAAGCTCACGCCGCTGTAGTGCGAAGGCCTCCTTGCCGAGGCTCCAGCCATGCAGGAACACCATGGCCGGCCCGCTGCCCTGGTCATCGAATTCGAGCGTTCCCCCGCCGTTCAGTTGTAGTGTCGCCACGCTCCGCCGCTTGCTGTCTGTGTGACGGAACGGCCATTCCCTTGGCAGGAGAGCCAGCCCGTATCGATGCACAATCACTTGTCGAGTCGCGGCCGAGTATGCAATATTGTGAAACATGAATCAACATTCAACTTCTGACAAGCTGCCGAAGACGAAGCGGGGCCGCAAGACCCGCGAGAAACTGCTGCACGCGGCCGAGGCCGAGTTCGGCGAGCGGGGTTTCCCGGAGGCATCCATCGCCAGCATCACCCAGCGCGCCGGCGTCGCGCTGGGTACGTTCTACGTGTACTTCGAGAGCAAGGAGGCGATCTTCCGCGCGCTCGTCTCTTACATGGGCGAACTGACCCGGCAATGGATCGGGGAGCGTGTCGCCGAGGCGCCGGACAGGCTGACCGCCGAGCGCCGCGGCGTCGAGGCGTTCATCGAATTCGTGCGCACGCACCGCAACCTGTATCGCGTCGTGTCCATGGCACAGTTCGTTGCGGAAGACGCGTTTCGCGACTATTACGCCGTGTTCGCCAGCGCCTACGAGGAGAACCTGAGGCGCGCCGCGGCGCACGGGGATATCCGCGAAGGCGACTGCGAGGTGTGGAGCTGGGCGCTGATCGGCATGACCGTGTTCCTCGGCATGCGCTTCGCGGACTGGGACGAAGCGCGCCCGGCCGCGGAGATCGCCGCCGCGGCGTCCGAACTCGTCGCGCAGGGCATGGCGAAGCGCCGCTAGACGGAGGGGCGATGTTCGACCGGATTCCCGATATCACGGCGCAACGCGCCCTGCTGAAGCCGGATGCGATCGCGTTTCGCGACCTTGGCCGCGGCACGTCACTGACGTACGCGGCGCTGGAGGACAACGTTCGCTTGCTCGCGGGGCTGCTGCGCACGCAGGGCGTGACCGAGCGCGACCGGGTCGCCGTGCTGTGCCGCAATCGCATCGAGTTCTTCGAACTGTTGTTCGCCGCCGGCAAGCTCGGCGCGGTGCTGGTGCCGCTCAACTGGCGCATGCCGGCCGGCGAACTGGCGCCGCTGGTTGCCGACGCGGCGCCGAAGCTGCTGTTCTTCGGCGCAGAGGACGCTGCCGTCGCCGGCGAACTCGGCGCAACCGGGACGGCGCTGGTCGGATTCGACGACGACTCCGCCGCGGGTTACGCGGCACGCCGCGATGCGGCAGAGCCTTTTGCCGGCCGGGAATTCTGGGGCGGCAACGACACCTGGTACCTGATCTACACGTCCGGCACGACGGGCAAGCCCAAGGCGGTCATCCAGACGCCGGCGATGGCGCTCGCCAACTACGTCAATATCCGCCAGGCGATGTCGATATCGGGCGACGACGTCTGTCTCAACTACCTGCCGCTGTTTCACACGGCAGGCATCAACCTCGTGACCCTGCCGACGCTCATCGAGGGTGGCGAGGTCCTCGTGCTGCCCGCCTTCGACGTCGAGCGCGTCGTGCGGTTGCTGGCCGACGGGGCGCTCGACACCTTTTTTGCCGTGCCGGCGGTCTATCAGCAAATCAGCCTGCATCCCCGGTTCGCGGCCCTGGACCTCAGCCGCGTGCGCAACTGGGGTTGCGGCGGCGCGCCTATGCCCGATCACCTGATCCGTGCCTACCTGGAACGCGGCGCCCGCGTCTGCAACGGCATGGGCATGACCGAGACGGGACCGACGGTCTTCATCATGGACCCGGCGATGGTCGAGAAGAAGATCGGCTCGGTCGGCAAAGCGCAGGTGCTGGCGCGCGTCCGCCTCGTCGGCACGGACGGCCGCGACGTGCAACAGGGCGTCGAAGGCGAACTGTGGTTTGCCGGTCCGGGAATCACGCCCGGCTACTGGGGCAACGCCGACGCGACGCGCGAGACGTTCGCGGACGGCGGCTGGCTCAGGAGCGGCGACATCGGCCGCCAGGATGCGGACGGCTATTACTACATTGCCGGCCGCATCAAGGAGATGTACATCTCGGGCGGCGAGAACGTGTATCCCGCGGAAGTCGAAAACGTGCTGGCCGCGCATCCCGCCATCCTCGAGGCTGCCGTGGTCGCAATCGCCGACGAGAAGTGGGGCGAGGTCGGGCGTGCCTACCTGCTCGCGCGCCCGGGCCGCGAGCTGCCGTCCGCCGGCGAGATCACGGCCTGGTGCCGCGAGCGCCTCGCGCCGTACAAGGTGCCGAAAGCGTTCGTGGCCGTGCAGGACTTCCCGCGCACGGCCGCCGGCAAGATCCGGAAACACCTGCTCGGCCCGGAGGACACGGCATGACCGGGAAGCGCGATACGCTGCTGCTGGAGAAAGCACTGACGCAGTCCGACTTCGACGCCTTCGCGGCACTCTCCGGCGACGACAACCCGATCCACGTGGACCCCGAATTCTGCGCCAGGACACGCTTCGGCCGCACGGTATCGCACGGCATGCTGCTTGCGACCGTGTTGCGCGGCATGCTCGACGAGCTCGTGCCGGGCGGCCGGCTGCTGGAACAGAAGCTCATGTTTCCGTCGCCGACCTACGCGGACGACGACCTGCGGTTTGCGGTCATCCGCAAGTCTGACGACGGCCGCCGTGTCGTGGCCGAACTCAACTGCGAGCGTGTCGGCGATGGCGTGATCACCTGCGCCGGCGAAGCCACGCTCGAGCGCGCGGAGCACCGCTAGTGGCGTTCGCGGTCGGCCAGCGAGCGAAGATGACGCGTGCGTTCAGCGCGGACGACGTGGCCCGCTACGCCGCACTCGGCGGACACGAGGTGGCGCAGGGCGACGTCCCGGAGCCGCTCGTCAACGCGCTTTTCTCCAGGCTGCTGGGCGTCGAACTGCCCGGGCAGGGCACGAACTACCTGAAGCAGGAGAGCGCGTTCTTCGACACGGCGCGTATAGGCGAGAGGCTCACGGCGAGCGTCGAGATCACGCGCCTGCGGCCGGAAAAGGACCTCGTCGACCTGCGCACGCGCTGCGTCGGCGAGACGGGCAACCTGATCAGTGAGGGCCGGGCGCTGGTTTACGTAGCGGACGTCACGGGCTGAGCCGCGCGATTGCGTGCTACCGTGAGGCCTGAACTGCTGCTATTATGCTGCGTCGCAACATACGAGCCCCGGCGGATACGGCGATGGCCAAACCACGAATCATTCGCAAGTACGCAAACCGGCGCCTCTACGACACCGAGGCGAGCCGGCACATCAACAAGGATGACGTGCGCAAGCTGATCGCGGCCGGCAGGGACGTTCGCATTGTCGAGGAGGGCAGCGGCGACGACATCACGCGCAGCGTGCTCCTGCAGCTCGTCGCCGAGCAGGAACTGGGTGGCAAGCCGGTGCTTTCCGACCAGATGCTGACGCAGATCATCCGCTTCTACGATCATCCGATGCAGGGCGTGCTGGGCAGTTACCTGCAGCAGAGTTTCGAGACCTTCCTGCAGCAACAGGCAACGCTGCAGGAACAGATGCAGGAGCTGATGCGGAGCGGTCCGTTCGCCGTCATGAAAGACGTTGCGAAGCACAATATGGAAGCATGGCAGGCCATGCAGAAAGCGTTTCGGGATAGCAGGGTGAAAACAGACGATGAGTGACGAAGCCGACAAGAAAAGACTGTTGCCGCCGGAGAAGGCGCGCGAGATCGATCATCACCTGCGCAGCCAGGTCGCCGCGGCCACCCGCGGCGTGTCCCCGGTGGACGTGGCGGCGGCCGTCGTCGACTGGGCAGGGCACCTCGTGCTGTCCCCGGGCAAGCTGTTGTCGCTGGCGGAGAGCCTGGCGCGCAACGGCGTGGAACTCGCGAAGATCGGCACCCGGCTGGGGCAACCGGATAGCAGCGACCTGCCGCCGATCATGGACCGCCGCATGCTCTCGGAAGACTGGCAGAAATGGCCGTTCAACGTCTTCGCGCACGGCCACCGGCTCGCCAAGGGCCTGGCTGCCGAGGCGACGACGGGCGTCGACGGCGTCAGCAGGGATCACGAGCAGCTGGTGAGTTTTCTCGCCAACCAGATCGTCGAGATGGCGTCCCCGGCGAACATCCCCGTCACCAATCCCGAATTCATCACGACGACCCGTGCAGAGCGCGGCGCGAACCTGAAGCGCGGCGTGCGCAACCTGGCCGAGGATATGCGGCGCAAGCGCAGCGGCGAACTCCCGCAGGGGCTGGAAGACTTCGCGGTGGGCCGGGACATCGGCATCACGCCCGGCAAGGTCGTTTTCCAGAACCGGCTGTTCGAACTGATCCAGTACTCGCCGCAGACCGAAGACGTGGTAGCGGAACCCGTCCTCATCGTGCCGGCGTGGATCATGAAGTACTACATCCTCGACCTGTCACCGCGGAATTCGCTGGTCCGCTACCTGGTCAGCCAGGGCAAGACGGTGTTCATCATGTCGTGGAAGAACCCCGACGAGAAAGATCGCGACCTCGGCATGCACGAGTACCTGCAAGACGGCGTGATGGCCGCGATCGACGCCGTCAGCGCAATCGTCCCCGAACGCAGGATGCACGCCGTGGGCTATTGCCTCGGCGGCACGCTGCTGTCGATCGCGGCGGCCTACATGGCACGGGAGCGCGACGACAGGCTGCAGACCATGTCGCTGTTCGCCGCGCAGATCGACTTCCGCGAGGCAGGCGAGATCACGACGATGCTCGGCGAGGGTACGTTCACCTTCCTCGAGGCATTGATGCGCAAGCAGGGCTACCTTGCCATGGAGAACATGACGGGTGCGTTTGCGGCGCTGCGCGTGTCGGATCTCGTCTACGACCCGATGATGCAGCGCTACCTGCTCGGCAAGGACCGCAGCCTCAACGACCTGATGGCGTGGAACGAGGACGGCACGCGCATGCCCTGCAAGATGCACACCGAGTACCTGCGCAATTGCTACATGGAGAACAACCTCGCGGAAGCGCGCTACGAGGTCAACGGCAAGCCGGTGTGCGTCGGCGACATCCGGGTGCCCGCCTTCGTGCTGGGTACGGCGACCGACCACGTCGCGCCGTGGAAGTCCGTGTACAAGGCAGTGCGGCTCATGAACAACGAGGCGACCTTCGCGCTGACGACGGGCGGACACAACGCGGGTATCGCCTGCGGCCCGGACCATCCGCGGCGCAAGCACTGGATCGCGACGCGCCAGCCCGGCGACCTGTACGTCGATCCGGACCAGTGGCAGGCGGAGAACGAACTCGTGGACGGATCGTGGTGGCCGGTCTGGGACGCCTGGCTCGATGCACGCAGCAGCAGCGAGCGTGTGGCGCCGCCGAAGATGGGCAGGGCGAAAGCGGGCTACAAGCCGCTGCGCGATGCACCCGGGCTCTATGTCTTCGGCTGATTTTTGCAGCGCATTTGGCTCGGGAGCTGGTGGCAGGTGCCAGCCTCGATCGTCGTGACATTTATAAGTGATTGTTTTATAAATCAAAAAGGCAATACGCAAAAAGTTGAAAAAAATTGTTGCAACGCAGCAAACACGGGCGTTATACTGCACCGCAACAAGTCCCCCAACCGGAGTTAATTGCCATGATCGACATCCAGAAGCAGTTCAGCGAACAGCTCGACCAGTTTACGCAGTACCAGAAAGAAGCCGTCGAGAAGATGCAGGCCAAGAGCGCTGCCGGTCTCGAAGGATGGGAGAAGTTCGCCCGTTACAACCTCGCGCTGATGAACGACGTCGTCGACTTCAGCGTACAGCAGGCTCGCCTGGCCACGAAGGCCTCGGAGCCCGAGGAGTTCTTCAACAAGCAGATGGACAACGTTTCGGCTTTCGCCAAGGTCGTCGAGGGTCGTACCAAGGAATACATCGACCTCCTGTCTGCCGCTGCGTCGAGCGCAACGGAAGAGCTGCAAGCGACCAAGGAAAACGTCGTAAAAGCCGTAAAGAAGAGCGCCTGAATCCCCCCCTATCAGATGCCTTGATCGGATCTGAGTCTGCGGGCGACGGAGCCATCCGTCGCCCGTTTTTTTTGCCTGTGTGTAACGCCGCATGACGGGCAGCGATCGCGGTTACGTGCTGACGCGGATCGAAGGTCCGGTTGCCACGGTTACGCTCAACCGGCCGCAGCGGCACAACAGCATCGTGCCCGGGTTGCTCAGGGAACTGGGCGCGGCGATTGCCGACTGCGAAGCCGAGCCGGGCGCGAGGGTTCTCGTGCTGCGCGCGGCAGGCCCGTCCTTTTCGACCGGCGGCGACCTGCGTGGCTTCCGCGAGCATGCACAGGATATCGCGCGCTACGCCCACGACCTCGTCGGCCTCCTGAACGACACCGTCATTCGTCTCTACGATTGCCGTTTGCCGGTCATCGCGGTCGTGAACGGGCAGCTGACCGGGGGCGCGCTCGGCCTGGTACTCGCAGCCGACATCGTGCTGGTAACCGACCGCGCCTCGTTCACGCCGTATTACGTCGAGGCGGGTTTCAGTCCCGACGGCGGCTGGACGGCAATCCTGCCCGACGTCATCGGCCGCACGCGTGCGACCAGCGTGCAGCTCCTCAACCAGACGATCACCGCGGCGCAGGCGCTCGACTGGGGTCTCGCGACCGCCCATGCCGAGGAGGCCGGTCTGGAGCAGGCGATCGCCGAACTCTGCGAGCGACTGCTGGGCAAGAAGGCGGGCAGCGTGCGCTGCACCCGGCAGCTGACGCGCCCCGCGGACCTCGAGTCGCGGCTCGAGCGCGAACGCGAGCGCTTCGTCGAGCAGATCGTGACCGAGGAGGCGATGGCCGGTATAAAGGCCTGGCTCGGTGATGACTGACGGCAGGCACGGCATGTACGAGGAGCGTTTCGTCGAGGCAGCGGACGGGCTGCGTCTTTATTTCAGGGACTACCCCAACGCTTCGCCACGGCCCCCGGTGCTTTGCCTGCCGGGCCTGACGCGCAACAGCCGGGATTTCGAGCCGCTCGCGCTGCGCATCGGCGAAACCCGGCGCGTGATTTCTCCCGACCTGCGCGGCCGCGGCAAGTCGCAGTACGATCCCGAGTGGCGCAATTATCATCCCGGCCAGTACGCGGCGGACCTGTGGCAGCTGCTCGATACGCTGCAGGTCGACGAAGTCGTGGTCGTCGGCACGTCGCTCGGCGGCTGGATGGCGATGCTGTTGAACCACCAGCGGCCGGGCCACATCGCCGGTGCCGTGATGAACGACATCGGTCCGGAGGCGGACCCGGGCGGCATCGCCAGGGTCGTCGCAACGGCGGGCCTGCTCGACGTCGTCGGCAGCCTGGCCGACGCGATCGAGCAGGCGAAGTCGGTCTACTCGATCGCGTATCCCGACTGGGGTGCCGAGCAGTGGCGGGTCTACACCGAATCCACCTACCGGATGCTGGACGACGGGCGCTTCGACCTCAATTTCGACCGCAATATCGGTCACGCGGCGCGCGAAGGCGTGTCCGGTCTCGACGTCGACCCGTGGGCGATGTTCGACGGACTCGCCAACGTGCCGACCTTGCTGATCCACGGCGTGCTGTCGGATATCCTGACCGCGCCCATCATCGAAAAAATGCGCCGGCGCAAGCCCGACCTGCAGGTCGTTCCGGTCCGCGAACGCGGGCATGCGCCGTTACTCGACGAACAGGAGGCACTCGATGCCATTACGACATTCCTCGAATCGGTCTGATCTCCGTGCGCTTTTGAGCATCGCATTGCTGGCGGGCCTCGCCGGCTGCGGCTCGGGCGACGCGCCGCCGGCAGCCCCGGCGGCCGATTTCGATGCGGCACTGAAGGGCCGGGTTACCGTCTCGGGCGTCTCGTCCGGCGGTTTCATGGCCGTGCAGTCACACGTCGCCTTCGCGGACAGGATCGGCGGGGCCGGCGTCATCGCCGCGGGTCCGTACCATTGCGCGGAAGGCGACGTGCAGGTCGCGCTCTCGCGGTGCATGACCGGGGAAGGGCTCGTGGTCGAGCCGCTCGCCGAGTTCGCCAGGGACAAGGCCGGCAGCGGCGAGATCGCGCCGCTCGCGGAACTCGATTCCGCCCGGGTGTGGATCTTCCATTCCCCGGCCGATTCCGTCGTGGCGCCTGCGGCGGGCGCGGCGCTGGCCGATTTCTACCGAACGTTCGTGCCGGGCGCGCAGGTCGTTCTCGTCGATGACGTGGCAGCCGCGCATGGCTGGCCGACGCTCGACGCCGGGACGGCCTGCCTGGAGCCGGGCGGCGACTACATCAACGACTGCGATTTCGACGCGGCAGGCGCGATCCTCGGGCACCTCTACGGCGACCTGAATCCCCGCGCGCCGCGAGCGAGCCCGGACAACCTCGTCGAGGCCGATTTTTCCGCGTATTTCGGTTCCGGCAGCAATGTCGCCGGGTCCGGGTACCTGTACGTCCCCGACGCATGCCGCGCTAATGTCCGCGAGTGCGGGCTGCACGTCGTTTTCCATGGCTGCGTGCAAGGCGCCGAGTTCGTCGCGGAGCGGTTCGTCACCCAGGCGGGCTTCAACGAGTGGGCCGAGTCGAACAAGCTGGTGATCGCCTACCCGCAACTCGAGAAAAGCCTGTTCAACCCCAAGGGCTGCTGGGACTGGTGGGGCTACACCGACGCGGACTACGACCTCCGCTCCGGAAAGCAGGTGGCGGGCGTTGCCGCGCTCATCGGTGCGTACGCATCGGGTACACTGTTGCCGTAAGCGACTCCACGGGAAGTTCCGGGCAACGATGATCAAAGTCCTCCGCACTCTCTGGAAGCACGTCGCCAGGAGTGCTCGTGACCTCACGCCCATCGTCCTGGTCATCGGCTTCTTCCAGTACTTCATCCTGCAGCAGCCCCTGGACAATTCGCTGCAGATCTTCGGCGGCGCGATCATGGTGCTGCTCGGACTGACCCTGTTTGTCTACGGTCTCGAGCTCGCCCTGTTTCCCATTGGTGAATCGCTGGCCTACGCACTGGCCCGCAAGGGCAGCGTATTCTGGCTGTTGACGTTCGCGTTCCTGCTCGGTTTCGGCACGACGGTGGCGGAGCCGGCGCTGACGGCGGTCGCCAACGAGGCGGCGCAGGTGGCGGCCGCCGCGGGTGCGATTGGCGATACGGACGCGGCGCGCTCGCGCTACGTCCTCGGCCTGCGGATTACGGTGGCGTTGTCCGTCGGCACCGCGCTGCTGATCGGCGTGCTCAGGATCCTGCTGGGCTGGTCATTGCCGCTGCTGATCATTTCCGGGTACGTAATGGTCATCGCGATGACCGCCGTCGCACCGCCGGAGATCGTCGGTATTGCCTACGACTCGGGCGGCGTCACGACCTCGACCGTGACCGTGCCGCTGGTCGCCGCGCTCGGCGTGGGCATGGCGTCGTCGCTCCGCGACCGCAACCCGATGACGGACGGCTTCGGCCTGATCGCGTTTGCCTCGCTGACGCCGATGATATTCGTCATGGCCTACGGGAGTATCGTCACGTGGATCTGACCGGCTCCGCGCTGAAGACCATCCTGTCCACGGCATTCGACGTGCTGCCGATCGTGCTGTTCATTTTCCTGTTCCAGGTGTTCGTGATTCGGCAACCCATTCGCGACGTGAAGCGCCTCGTCGTGGGCCTCGTATTCACGATACTCGGCCTCGGGCTGTTCCTCGTCGGGCTGGACCAGGCGCTCTTTCCCCTCGGGCGGCTGATGGCCGAGCAGCTGACGCACCCGGAATTCCTGATGCAGGGCGCGGCAACGCTCGACTTCCACTGGCGCAACTACGCCTGGGTTTACGTGTTCGCTTTCGCCATCGGCTTCGCGACCACGATCGCCGAACCGGCGCTGCTTGCGGTCGCGATGAAAGCCAACGAGACGTCGGGTGGCGCGATCCACGTCTGGGGCCTGAGGGTTGCGGTGGCGATCGGCGCAGCCGTCGGCGTAAGCCTGGGGTGCTTCCGCATCATCGCCGGCCTGCCACTGCAGGCGTTCATCCTGGTCGGCTACATCATCGTGGTCATCCAGACCATCTGGGCGCCGCGCCTCATCATTCCGCTCGCCTACGATTCCGGCGGGGTGACGACTTCGACGGTCACCGTGCCGCTGGTCGCCGCGCTCGGCCTCGGTCTCGCGGAGACCGTGCCCGGCCGCAGTCCGCTGCTTGACGGGTTCGGCCTCGTTGCGTTCACATGCCTGTTTCCCATCATTTCCGTTCTTGCCTATGCGCAGCTGTCTGCGCTGCGCGAACAACGTGCACACCGCCGCAAATCGAGGCAGGGCCGCGGAACAGAATCGACTTCCAAGGAGGCAAACTGATGCATTTCAAGTTAATCATCGTCTTCGTAGACGACTCGAAGACGAAGGCGATCATCGATGCCGCTCGCGACGCGGGTGCGACAGGTTGTACGGTGATCAATCATGCGCGCGGCGAGGGCTTCGAAGGCCACAAGAGTTTCTTCGGCTTGTCGCTCGCGAGCCAGACCGATGTCGTCATGTTGCTGGTCGAGCGGCACATGTCGCGCGAGATCCTCGAGAAGATCGGCACGGTCGGGGAGTTCGACGCCAAGCCGGGCACCGGCCTCGCCATGCAGATCGACGTCGAAGACGCGGTCGGAGTGATGCGCCAGGCGGAAGAACTGGTCGAAATAGTGGAGGAGCAGTTATGAGTCAGCCAATCTGGTTGCCGGTTCGTGACATCATGCGCAAGGACGTCACGTTTATCCCTGGCCGCACGAGCGTGCTCGAAGCAATGCGCATGATGAAACGTGTCGAGGCGACCGTGCTCATGGTGGAGAAGCGAGACGAGCAGGACGAATACGGTATGTTGTCGTTCGCGGACATCGCCAAGGAAGTCATTGCGAAGGACCGCGCGCCAGAGCGGGTCAATGCCTACGAGATCATGGCAAAGCCGGTCATCTCCGTGAGACCGGACATGAATACGCGCTACTGCGCACGCCTGTTCGACACCTTCGGCATCAACCATGCGCCGGTCATCGAGAACGAGCAAGTGCTGGGCATCGTCAGCTACTACCTGATCGCCCTGCACGGGCTGCCCGACCTGGACTGACGATGCTCAGCCCGGGTTCTGTTCCTCGCGAAGACCCTTTA
The DNA here is from genome assembly GCA_963712755.1 of uncultured Gammaproteobacteria bacterium. GTDB lineage: Bacteria > Pseudomonadota > Gammaproteobacteria > Steroidobacterales > Woeseiaceae > UBA1847. Next base: position 643,854 of record CAVQIY010000010.1, read on the forward strand.
GCAGCCCGACGCACATGAACAGCAGCACGACGGCAAACGGCAGGCCGACACAGATCGTCATGGCCTGCAGCGAAGCCATGCCGCCGCCGAGCATGAGTGCCACGGCGACCATTCCCGACAGCAGGCACCAGAACACGCGCTGGGCGAGCGGGGCGTCCAGCTTGCCGCCGGCGGTGATGATGTCCATCACGAGCGAGCCGGAGTCCGCCGACGTCACGAAGAAGATCGCGATCAGGAACACGCTGATCGTCGATACGACGCCCGTGAAGGGCAGTTGTTCCAGCATCCTGAACAGTGCGAGTTCCGGGACGGAATCGGCGACGCCCATGTAGCCCGTGGTAAAGAGCTGGTCGAGGGCCGTGCCGCCGAAGGTGGACATCCACAGGATGCCGATCAGTGTCGGAATGATGAGCACCCAGGTAATGAACTCGCGCACCGTCCGGCCGTAACTGACGCGCGCGATGAACATGCCGACGAACGGCGACCAGGCGATCCACCATGCCCAGTAGAACGTCGTCCAGCCGTGGAAGAAAGCGTCGTCCTCGCGACCGATCCAGTTGCTGAGTTCCGGTAGGTAGCCGAGGTAGTCGACGACCGCGTTGGCCATGGTGGACAAGATGACCAGCGTCGGCCCCGCAACGATCACGAACAGCATCAGCAGCCCGGCGAGCCCCATGTTGAGTTCGCTGAGCCGCTTCACGCCCTTGTCGAGGCCGGCGACCACGGACGCGAGCGCGATGCTGATGATGACGAGGATGAGCACGATCTTGACGAACGTGCTCGTGGGCGTATCGAACAGGTAGTGCAGGCCGCCCGCGATCTGCTCGGCGCCGAACGCGAGGGACACCGCGAGCCCGAACAGCGTCGAAAGCACGGCGACGATATCCACGAAATGTCCGAACGGACCCCACACGCGGGTGCCGAACAGCGGGAAGAAGGCGGAACGCAGCGTCAACGGCATCTGGCGGTTGAAGCAGAAGAAGGCCAGCGACAGGCCGACGATGGCGTAGATGCCCCAGGCATGCAGACCCCAGTGATAGATGGCTGCGGACATGCCGGCCGCCCGCGCGGTCTCGATGTCGGCGGGGTCGATGCCGAGCGGCGGGTTCAGGGTATGGGTGACGGGTTCCAGCACGCCGAAGAACATCAGGCCGATCCCGACGCCGGCCGCGAACAGCATTGCGAGCCATCCGGGGTAGCCGTAGCGCGGCCTGGCGTCGGGGCCCCCGAGCCGCACGCGCCCGAGCTTCGACACGGCAATGCCGAGCCCGAACAGCACGAAGATGTTCGCCGCGATCATGAAAAACCAGTCGAACGTCGACGTTATCCATGCTCTCAGGCTGACGAAGACAGCGGCCGCCTGCTCCTGGAACAGCATCGTCATGACGACCAGCGCGACCGAGAGCATGGCCGAGACCAGGAAGACCGGGTTGTGAATATCGAGGCCGAGGACCTCGATATTGTGCTCGCCGATCTCGTGGCCGATCTCTTCGGCGTTGTGATCGCTCAGGAGATCGTCGTCCAAGATCAGTTCCTCGCGCTATCGCTGCGGGCCTGCGCGGGCGCTGGATAGTGTGTGAGCGCGTCCCCGAGTGCCAGTTTGAGCGGCTCGAGCCAGGGTTCGAAGTTGCGCCACTGCTCGAGGCCGCTCGTGTAGATCGGCTGCCGCACCTGCTCGGAGCTCGGTGTGCGGACCGATCGCCGGGTCTCGTGGAAATTTACGCAGCCATCTTCGTAAGGCAGGCCGCAGTACTCCAGCATGCGGCGTACCTGGCCCGCGGTGTCGGCAACGACGTCTTCGTAGCGTACGTGCAGGACCTTGCCCGGCAGCACGGTGTCCCAGTGGTCCATCAGTTCGACGTAGTCGCGGTAGTAGCGGCCTGCATCCCGAAGGTCGTAGGTGAACTCCTGGCCTTCCGCGAACAACTGCTTGAAGCCGCTGAAGCAGCACGCCATCGGGTGCCGCCGCGCATCGATGATCTTCGCTTGCGGCAATATGAGGTGTATCAGGCCGATGTGCCGAAAATTGTTCGGCATCTTGTCGATGAAAAACGGCGCGTCCTGGCGATGGATGCGGGTGTCGTCGATGTAGGCCTTGCCGAATGCCGCGAGTTCCTCGTCGGTGATTTCCTCGAGTATTGCAGGGTATGGCGGCAACGAGCCCTGCCTTGCCCTGCGGCGCAGTTGCTGCGACAGCGACAGGATGTTCGGCAGCTCCAGGGTGCCGTCGACCTGCGAGTGGGAGGAGAGGATCTGCTCCAGCAGGGTCGACCCGGCGCGCGGCAGTCCCACGATGAAGATCGGGTCGGGCGCATCGCAGCCGACGCAGGACCGGCGTTCGAAGAATTCCTTCGTGCATACCGCCTGCTGCGCCTCGAGGTCCTTTGACATCTGCTCGGCTTTGTAGGTCGCCTGGGTTTTCCTGAGCCGGTTGCCCTGCTCGTAATACTTGAACGATGTGGCGAAATCGCCCTCGTCCTCGTAGGCCTTGCCGAGCGCGAAACCGAGGTGGACGCGGTCCATGTGCGACAGGTTGCGGTTGCGTTCCTGGGCATGCATGCGCTCGATCTCGGCGTCGCTGAAGGAATAGACCTTGAGGTTGGCGAGCGAGTAGTACGCCTCGCCGTGATGGGGCGCGCTCTCGATCGCCGCCCGGTAGGCTGCGACGGCCTCGTCGTAGTCGCCGCAGGTCTTGTGGGCATGTCCCTTGGACGTCAGCGTGACGGGATCCGCCGGGATCTGCTGCAGGATTTCGTCGAAGGTCGACAAGGCTGTTTCGTAGTCGCCGGTCTGCATGCTCTCGATCGCGAACAGCGACTTGAATTGCGGATTGTCCGGTGCGGACTCCAGCAGCAACCGGGCCTGTTCGAATGCGGCGCTGAATTTCTGCCGCTTGCGCAGAGCCTGCAGGTAGTCGATGCGGACGCGCTTGTTGTCCGGCTCCAGTTTCAGTGCGCTTGCCAGCAGGAACTCGGCGTCGTCGAGGACGCCGAGGCGAACGCCGATGTCGGCCAGCAGTCGCATGCCCTCGACATGGTGCGGAACCTTCTGCAGGAACCGGCGGCAGACGTCCTCCGCCTGCAGCAGCTTGCGCTGGCCGACCAGGTCGAGGACGGCGAGCAACGGCTGCGGCAGTTCCTGCAGGCTGCTTAGCTGGGCACCGACCTGCCGGGCCTGCTGTTCGAGCCCTTTGTGCCGGAGAATGTCGAGCTGCCCGCGCCAGCTGGCGATGAGCGCCGGGTTGAAGCGGCAGGCGCGCGCGTACGCCAGCAGGGCATCGTCGGCGCGGCCCATGTCGCGATAGGCGTGGCCTTCCTCCTGGTGGGCTCGGCCGTGTTCCGGCCAGATCTCCTTCAGTCGTTCGATGAGCCCGAGCGCCGCCTCGAAGTCGCGCGAGTAGCGCCGGCAGACGGCGCTCATGTAGAGCGCGTCGGGATTGTCCGGCTCGGATTGCAATACTTCGCCCAGGTCGGCCAGCGCGTCCTCGAATCGCTTCGCGACGATCTTCTCCTGGATCGGGCCGAGATCCGGAACCGGACGTTCTCCTTCCACGCGTTGTTCCATCATGGGCAAAGGCGCCCCCGCAATGGAGGCGCCGTATCGCATAGCCTGAATGCCGGGGGTTCGATCAGAAATTCACAGTCGCCCTGACACCGATCGTCCGCGGCGGTGCGTACGTGACGCGCTGCCGGTCGAACACGAAATTGCGTGCCACCTCGGCACGCTCGTCCGAGAGGTTGTTGCCGAACAACTCGAACGACCACTTCTCGTTGGCCACGCCCGCCGTCAGGCCCCACATCGTCCAGCTGTCGATCCTGTCGCGATTGATGACGACGACGTCGCTGAACGACTCGGAGGACCAGGACACCATCGGCATGATATGCGCGGCCCACCCGGAGCGCAGATCCCACGCGTAGCGCGCGCGCAGAGTGCCCTGGAATTCGGGCGCGAAGGCGAGTTCGTCGCCGGACCGCACGTCGTCCGTCGGCGTGATGACATTGGTGATTTCGGTATCGAGGAACGAGAACGAGCCCGAGACCGTGAGCCGGTCCGAGAACGCGGGCAGCCAGCTGAAGTCCCCCTCGAAGCCCGTTACCTCCGCGTCGGCCGCGTTGTCCGAGAAGAACAGGTTGGTGATGCTGGGATCGAAGATCGTCGTCTGCAGGCGCTCGATGTCGACGAAGAACAGCGCGGCATTCAGCCGGAGAGTGCTGTCGAAGAAGTCCGATTTCAGGCCCACCTCGATGTTGGTGACATCGTCGGTGTCGAGTTCGAACGGAACCGTGAAGTTGTTCGGTCCCGCGGCACCGCCCGGTCGGTTCAGGAGACCGGGCCGGAAACCCTCGGACCAGGTCAGGTAATACATGTGGCCGGGGATCGGTCGCCAGTCCACGGTCGCCTTGAAAATCGTGCCATCGGCGACGGCCTTGTCGGGCGCACCCACGGTATTGTCCGGTGCGTACTGCGCCGAGATGTTGGTGCCGAAGGCCTGCGCATCGTCGTCGACGCCCTTGTTGAAGAAGGACGAATTCGCGCTGCCCTCGAAGTCGACTTCGATGTCGTACCAGCGCCCGCCGAGCGTCACGGACCACTTGTCGTTCAGGTCGTACGAGAACTCACCGAACACGCCCAGTTGCTCATCGGTACGCAGGACGTCGTTGCGGAATATCACGCCCTCGGGGAACGGGCCCGGATCCGAGAAGTAGCCGGGGGCTGCGTTGTTGATGATGCCGGTGACCTCGACGTTGGTCAGCGGGTAATTGGGCGCGAAACCGGTCTGCGTGCCGAAACCCAGTGCGTCGATCGAGCCGGGATAGGTAAAGTCGTTGCGCTCCTTCAGTTCGAGGTCGCTGTAGAAAACGCCCGCCGTCACGCGCCAGCGCCTGGTCTGGTCGGTCGTGATGCGGAATTCGTGCGTCTGCACTTGCGTCTCGGTGCGGCTGTCGACGAACAGGTCCGGCGGCTGGCAGGTGCCCGTCGGCACCGTCGCCGGGTACGTCACGTAGCCGTCGCAGATGTAGTAGGGCAGGTACTGGCCGACGAACAGGTAGTCCGTGTAGTCGGTGACCTGGTCCGTCTCGCGGTCGGTGAACGCGCCCGTGTAGATCGCCTCGAGTTCGCCGAACATTGCCGTTGCCGTCCAGCTGACGTTGTCGAAGCTGTCTTCGATGGTGTCTGGCGAAAACCGCTGGATCTGCATGTCGCCGAGATTCGGGTCGGCGAAGAACACGCCGTCGGACTCGATGTCCTGCGTGGCGTAGGCGAGATCGAAGCGCCAGTCGTCGTTCATGTCCCAGCGCGCGCTGATTCGGCCGCCCGTGTAGGTCGTCTCGTTGAAATCCTCCTCGACGAGGTCGTTGTTGTCCGCTTCGAGGAAGGTGACGCCGCTGAGGTCGGCGGTCGACTGGAAACCGGCGCGCTGCGCACTCACCGGTACGCCGTTGTCGCGGACCGCGCCCTCGGGGCGGAAGCGCGCGCTCTCGCTTGCGTCGACGGTGCCCGCGACGTTGTCGATCCAGCCACCTTGCCTGTCGTAGTACACGACGCCGCGTACCCCGAAGTTCATGCCGAGCGGGACGTTGAGCATGGCCTCCACGTTCGAGTTGCCTTCGCCTTCCGCGACGGCTCCCGCGCCGACGCTGACGCGCCCGAACATGCCGCTGAGATCGGGCTTGTTGGTGATCAGGCGTACGTTGCCTGCTTGCGAGCTGGCGCCGAACAGGGTGCCCTGCGGGCCGGAGAGCACTTCGATGCGCGACAGGTCTGCCGCGTAAACGTCGAGATTGCGCCCGGGCTGGGCGAGCGGCTGGTCGTCGAGGTAGAAGGCCACGTTGGGCGCAAGACCGGCGACGCCCGCCGTCGTGAGGTTCGGCGTCGTCGAGGCGATGCCGCGGATGTAGATCGTATTCTGGCCCGGGCCGCTACCGCCGGCCGTGACGGACGGCAGCTGCAGCACGTAGTCCGAGAAATTGGTAATACCGAGTTCTTCGATGTCGTCACCACCCAGTGCCGAGACCGCAATCGGCACGTCCTGCAGTGATCGCTCCACCCTCGTGGCGGTAACGGTGATTTCTTCCAGCGCGCGTTTCGGCTTGGCCTGCTGGGCCTGCGCCGGCAGGCCGATGAGAGCGGCGGCGACAGCTGCGGATACAGCCGTTCGTGTCGGTTGCGGACCGATTGGCATAGTTTTCCCCTTTGTTGCGTTTCCTTTTGCGACGGCGACGAAGAATAGCACCCATCGGCCCGGAATATTGACGTTTTGCGACAAAAAAATGCCTGAAACCGACGTTTTTTCGTTCCGCGCACGCCAATCCGGCGAATATTGTGGCGAGAAAACAACATTTTGGCCGTGCGACCGCGGGGACGCCGTGGCCGCAACGTACAGGCCAACAGGGCGTTTTCAGTCGAAATTGACGAGCGCCTGGCGAGCCTGCGCGGCGCCGCGTTCAGGGCCAGACCGAGCGGCTCGGCCCGTGTCATTACGGTGCCCCGGCCTGCGGCGTCAGCGGGCTGTACGGCGTTGTGTTACGCAAATCCGGGATTCATACTCCGGGCGACGACCGACGGTTCGAGCCCGCATGAGAGAAGTGACCCCACTGCAGCTGCCGGCCCGTTTCGGCTTTCTGCTGATCGAGGACTTCACGCTCATCTCGGTTGCCTCTGCGATCGAGCCGCTGCGCATGGCCAACTGCCTGATGGGTGCGGAGTTTTACCGCTGGCGAACGATATCCGAGACGGGCGATGCCGTGCGCTCGAGCGGTGGCCTGCGCGTCGATGCCGACCGCGGCATCGAGAATCCCGATGCCTTGGCCGATCTCGATGCGATTATCGTGTGTGGCGGCAGGCGCGTCGAAAAACAGGTGACCGACCCGGTCGTATTGTGGCTGAGGACGGCGGCGAGCGCTGGTCTCCATCTCGGTTCGACATGCACGGGCAGTTACGTTCTGGCGAGGGCCGGGCTGCTGGACGGCTACCGTTGCAGCATAAACCGGGAGAACATGGCGGCGCTTGCCGAGCTGTTTCCAAAGGTCCAGGTTCGGCGCAGCACGTACACCATCGACAGGGATCGCCTGACCAGTTCGGGCGGTACGACGCCCGTCGACATGATGCTGTACCTCGTGCGCAGGCAGTGCGGGCCGGAAATCACGGCCGCCGTCGCAGAGCACTTCATGCATGAACGGGTCCGCAGTGCGGATGACCCGCAGCGGGCACCGCTGCGGTCCTTCAAAGGCAAGCAGTCGATGAAACTGGCGTCGGTAGTCGAGCTCATGGAAGCAAACATCAGGGAACCGCTCAGCCAGCTGGAGCTGGCCAGCTCCGTCAATCTCTCGCGGCGGCAATTACAGCGGCTATTCCAGAAGTACCTGGCGTGTGCGCCGTCGCGCTACTACCTGCAGCTAAGACTGCAGCGCGCGCGGGAGTTGTTGTTGCAGACCGACCTCGGTCTCGTGGAGATCGCGGCTCAGACGGGATTCGTTTCCAGCTCGCATTTCAGCAAGAGTTACAAGGAACTCTACGATTATTCACCCGGCCGGGAGCGTCGTGGAGGCACGCAGGTGACGAACCCTTAGCCAGCGTCTATCCGAACGGTCATCGATGCCATTTGTTACCATAGGCCGGTTGGATTCATTACAGGGAGGACGACAGGGTATTCGCAGATGTTTCTTACAGAAGACAAAGAACTTTCCGGACCCTCCGATACGCTCGGTGGACGGATAGTGGATGCACGAGAGGCCCAGCAGCTAACGACTTCGCAACTCGCCAGACGCATGGGTATCGAAGCAGAAACCCTCAATGACTGGGAAACCGATCGCGCAGAGCCCCAGTCGAACCGCTTGCTGACGCTCGCAGGCATTCTCGATGTCAGTGCGGCGTGGTTACTCACCGGCGCAGGTGAAGACCCATTCGATTCGTTCAGCGAGGCGGAGATGGTGCAAATACGCGACTCCGTCGACAGCATGCGGGAGCAGGTGCTGACGCTTGCGGACGAGCTGGAGCGACTGCAGACGCGCCTCGAGTTATTCGAAAGCCGGCAGTCCTGATCTTCAGGCGAAGATCGGATGACCTACGCCAGCTTCGCCCCGTTCGGCACCTCGCTGTCGATGCTGGCGAGGACGACCTTGCCGTCCTCGCGGTGGAAACCCGTCACCAGGCACTCCGACATGAACGGACCGATCTGCTTGGGCGGAAAGTTGACGACCGCGACGACCTGCTTGCCGACGAGTTCCTCCGCGCTGTAGAGGTCGGTGATCTGCGCGCTCGATTTCCTGTGCCCGATATCCGGGCCGAAATCGACGCGTAACTTGTAAGCGGGCACGCGGGCTTCGGGGAACGGCTCGGCGCTCACGATCGTCCCGGCACGCAATTCCACGCGTTCGAAGTCCTGCCACTCGATCCGGTCCATTCAATTCTCCTCGTCGGCCTGGCTGTGAATTTCCTCCTCGTACACCTGGGAGGCCGTGTGTGCCGTCGCAAGTGCGTCTCCGAACGCCATGTGTGTTTCGTCGGGCGCGCTTTCGCGGCGCAGCATGCGGTAACCGACGAACGCGACCAGGGACAGGTGCACGATACCCGTGAACGCATACAGGCCCGCGGCGTTACTCCACGTCATGATCGAGGAGGCGATGAACGGCCCCGCGATCGCACCGACGCCATACATCAGCAGCAGACCGCTCGAAATCATGACGTAGTCGTCCGTTTCGGCGAAGTCGTTGGCATGCGCTACGGCGATGGCGTACAGGGGGAACGCCACCGAGCCCCACAGCAGCCCGGCGATACACGCGGTTACGAAATTCAGGTTGTCGAACGAGCCGACGAAGACGACGGCAATGCCCGCGCCGATGGCTGCCGAGGCGATGATGATCTTGCGGCGCCCGATCTTGTCGGAAAGGTAGCCCAGCGGCCACTGCAGCACCGCGCCGCCGATCACGCTCGCGGTCATGAACCAGGCCGGCAGCGACGGGTTGCCGGCGACGCTGACCGCGAATACCGGCGCGAGCGACCAGAACGCGCCGTTGGCCAGTCCCGTGGCGAGGCAGCCGACGGCTGCCGCCGGGGATATGCGATACAGCTTCCGCAGGTCGAGCTTGACCGACTGCGGGATCTCCGGCGAGGGAGACGTCGACAACGCGACGGGCAGCGCACCGAGCGAGACGAGCACGGACGCGATCGCGAACAGCTGCAGCCCGAACGGGTCGTACAGCAGGGTCATCATCTGTCCGGCGGCAAGTACCGTCAGGGAGATCATGGCGTAGATGGAGAAGATGGTGCCGCGATTCTCGTTGGTCGATGCCTCGTTCAGCCAGCTTTCGATGACCACGTAGAGCACCGCGAAGCAGAACCCCGAGATCATCCGCAAGCAGCGCCCATCCGACCGGGCTCAGGAACAGGCCGTGCACCAGCGGCGCGGCGGAACCGAGCGCCGTCATCGCGAGGAACACGCGCACGTGACCGACGCGGCGGACGAGCTCACCGCCGCGCAGGCAGCCCAGCGTAAAGCCGAAGAAGTACGCGGCGCCCATGATGCCGATCGATACCGTCGCGAACTCTTCGAGCGCCGCGCGCACGGGCAGCAGGGTGCCCTGCAATCCCTGTCCGGTCAGCAGTATGGAGACCCCGATCAGGAGGGCGGCAACGGGCGCGAGAGCATGTTTCATGGGGGCGCATTCTGTTCGCTCGGGCGCCGATTTGGAAGGGAAATGCCCGGTAATTGACCGGAAATGACCAGTCGCGGGCGCAACGGGACAAGAGCGAATCGCGCATCATGCGGAGAATCGATGTCGTTGCCGATGCGGTTCATCGGCGCGAACGGAGACGACAATGAATGGCAACGGCAAGTCCGGAATACAGCGGCGACGCACGGGATGGATCTGGGTGTGGGCCGCGTTCATCATCTTCTTTGCGCTCGAGGTCGCGCGGCTGTCATGAATACCCGCAACGCGAACATCTGGGTCTGCGATGAGAACGGGCTCGACGTGGTGCCGCCGTTTCTCGTGGGCGAGGTGGCCGGCAGCCTGTCCATCGAGGAGGACCGCGAGGAATTGCGGCGCTTTGCCGAGTCGATTCTCGACTGGCTGGCGCGTACCGGGCGCGAGGGCGGGGCGCGGATTCACCGGTTGCCGTAAGGGGGGGCGCGGACCTCAGCCCTCGCGGCTGCGCATGATGGGCCTGGCGACGCCGACCGTGAGTTTCTCGCCCAGCACTTCGCGCCGGAAGCGGAACAACTCGGCCGGCCGTCCCCGGCCCACGGTCGAGGTGCGCCCGACCGATTCGACGAGATCCGCCGACGTGATCAGGCGGCGAAAATTCTGCTTGTGCAGCTTGGCGCCCGAGAGCGCCTCGACCACGCGCTGCAGCTGCAGCAGCGTGAACTCGCCGGGCATCAGGTCGAACACGACGGGCCGGTACGCCAGTTTTCCACGCAGCCGCCCGAGCGCGGTCGCGAGTATGCGGCGATGGTCGGACGCGAGCGGCTTCCCCATGTGGGCAAAGGCCGCGACGTCTGCGTCGCATGCCTGTTTCCTGACCGCGCACGCATCGCGCACGGCCTCGTAGACGAGGCCGGCTTCGTACAGGAGTTCGTAGCGTTCGTGGGCGAGAACCGCGTCCATGTCCGATGCTTCCGCGCCGCCGAACGTCACGTTGACGCGTTCCTGCCGTTCGCGGCGCTTGTGCGCCTTCTTCTCGCTCGCGATCCATGCCCGCAGGGCCGGTTCGACGTACTCGTCGAGTAGCGCAGGCCGGCCGCGGCGCCAGTCCTCCCAGGGCATGAAGCTGTACCAGTCGTGCCATTCCGCATCGTAGGACTCGACCGCGTCCTCGTGCGTCAGCGCAATATAGGCGACCGAGACGACGCGCGGGCCGCCGTCGATCTCGACCGGGTCGCGAAAGCGGTTACCGAAGGTGTAGAGCTGCTCCACGTAGTAGAGGTCGAGGCCGGTCTGGGCTTCGACCCAGCGCCGCATGCTGCTCTCGAGGCTCGGGTGACTGGCGGGTTCGAACGGGCCGTTCGGCAGCGCGAGCGGCGTGTGACCCGGGCGCTTCGACGGGCCCTGGTCGACGATCAGCAGGCGCGGCGTCTCGTCCGTAACCGCGACGATGACGGCGATCAGGTTGATTACGGTTTCCGTAACTTTTTGTTTCACTGGGTTTTTTTATGCGGGCGCCCGGCGCGGCCGGGGCCCTTCTTGACACACTATATGCTCTGGGTGAGTATAACCCAATATGCTCACTTGGAGCATAAATAGTTCGACCCCATATCGAGAACACAGGACCGCACCACGCGGGTGAATCATGCTAGCCAATCCTGACTACACGCCGGAAGTCGCCGCCGCGACCGCCCGCGCCTACGAGCACGTCAAAAACGTCATCCCGGCGTTCGAATGGCCCGTCCATGCGCCGTACGTCGCCGCGATCAACACGCTCAAGAAAGAGCGCAATGCGGTTGTGCTGGCACACAACTACATGACGCCGGAGATCTTCCATTGCGTCGCCGACATCACCGGCGACTCGCTGGCACTGGCGCGCCGCGCCGCGGAAACGGACGCCGACGTCATCGTGCTCGCCGGCGTGCATTTCATGGCGGAGACGGCCAAGTTGCTCAATCCCGGCAAGACCGTCCTCATTCCCGACCTGCGTGCGGGCTGCTCGCTTGCGGAGTCGATAACCGCGGCCGACATCCGCAAGCTGCGTGAGCAGCATCCGGGCGTGCCCGTGGTCACTTACGTGAATACGTCGGCGGAGGTGAAGGCGGAATCCGATATCTGCTGCACGTCGGGCAACGCGGTCGCGATCGTCGAGTCGCTCGGTTGCGACGAAGTCATCTTCCTGCCCGACGAGTACCTCGCGAACTACGTCGCGCAGCAGACCAGCGTGCGGATCATTACCTGGAAGGGCCACTGCGAAGTGCACGAGCGATTCACGGCAGAGGAACTCGAGGACTACCGGGCCAGCTACCAGGACCTGACGATCATCGCTCACCCGGAGTGCCCGCCGGACGTGCTCGCGGTGGCGGATTTCGTCGGCTCGACGGCACAGATGAGTCGGTTCGTGGAAACGCGCCGGCCGAAACGGGTGCTGATGGTCACGGAGTGCTCGATGAGCGACAACGTCGCCGCCGACGTTACCGACGTGCAGTTCATTCGCCCCTGCAATCTTTGCCCGCACATGAAACGCATCACGCTCGCGAAGATTTATGAATCGCTCGTGAAGCTGGAGCCGCGCGTCGAGATCGATCCCGGTATCGCGGCGAAAGCGCGCCGCGCCGTGGAACGCATGCTCGAGCACGGCTAGGAGTAACGCGATGCCGAACAAACGACCCCTGAACGTTGCAGCCGATGACGTCGTCGTCGTCGGCAGCGGCATGGCCGGCCTGATCACGGCGCTGTCGCTGGCGCCGCGGCCGGTGACGCTGATCACGAAGACGCCGAACCTCGAGAGCGGATCGAGCCTGTGGGCGAAAGGCGGCATCGCGGCCGCCGTGGGTCCGGGCGACTCCCCCGAGGCCCACGCCGAGGACACGCTGACGGCCGGCGCCGGGCTCAGCGACCCGCGACGCGCACTGGCGCTGACGCGCGAAGGCGCCGACAGCCTGCGGTTGCTGATCCACGAGGGCGTGCCCTTCGACCGGGCACTGGACGGGACGCTCGAGCTCGCCCGGGAAGCCGCCCACGGCCGGCCCCGCATCGTGCATGCGGGCGGGGACGCCACGGGCCGGGTGATCATGAGTGCACTGATCGAGCGGGCTCGCAGGACCCCGTCCATCACGATTCTCAGGAGCACCTTCGCGCACGATCTCGTCGTCCAGGATGGCGTGGTGCGCGGCTTGCTGGTCTTCGAGCGCGACCAGGGCTGGAGCCAGCGGCACGCATCGCACGTCGTGCTGGCAACCGGCGGCATCGGCATGGCCTGGTGGCACACCACCAACCCGGCCGAATCCACGGGCGACGGGCTCGCCATCGCAGCACGCGCGGGCGCGGAACTGACCGATCTCGAGTTCATGCAGTTCCATCCGACGGCGCTTGCCGTCAACACCGAGGCCGGTAACGCGAACATGCCCTTGCTCACCGAGGCGCTCCGCGGTGCCGGGGCATTGCTCGTGGACGAGACAGGCCAACGCTTCATGACCGCGGTGCACCCGTCCGCCGAGCTGGCACCGCGCGACGTCGTCGCGCGCGCGATCGAACAGAAAATTGCCGCCGGTGGCAGCGTGTACCTCGATATACGGCCCGTCATTGCAAGCGGCCTCGAAAAGGAATTTCCCGAGGCGTTGCACGCGTGCAGCGACGCCGGCCTGGATCCTGCGAAGCAGCCGTTGCCGATCGTGCCGGCGGCCCACTATCACATGGGCGGGATCCATGTTGACGACGACGGCCGTACGTCGCTGCAAGGCCTATGGGCCTGCGGCGAGGTTGCGAATACCGGCGTCCACGGCGCGAACCGGCTCGCAAGCAATTCGTTGCTCGAGGCCGTGGTGTACGCGAGGAGGGTCGCGGCCGGGATCCGGCGCGCGCCGGAAACGCATGACGAGCATGCGCTCCCTGTCCGGCATGCGCCCGACGCGCCGGTCGCGGGTACCGAGCGAGAGCTGGACGCGATCATCGCCGCGACGCGACGAACCGTCTCGAGGTACGTCGGTATCGTCCGCTCCGGGGCCGGCCTGCAGCAGGCGCTGCGCAAGCTCCGTGAAATCGACCGGCAACTCGGCAGGATCGCCACGGGTGCCGTGAGTGCCCCCGGTGACTCGTTCGATCGCGTGTTGCGATGGAGCGAGGCGCGCAACCTGTTGCTGGTTGCACGCCTGGTCACCCTGGCGGCGCTCGATCGCGAAGAGAGCCGGGGTGCGCATTACCGGGAAGACTTCCCGAATCCCCTGCCGGAATGGCGCCGCCACCAGTCGCTGACCGTGGACCGCCTCGCGTAAGCGGAAAGCGCCCGCGGTCTCGGAATCTGCGGACTGACATCGCGCTGCCGATCCCCGAAACTCGTATCATCACGCTACATCCGGGCGGAGTTTTCAGATGTCTGTGGGGCTATTCAATCGCGCAATCGCGGCGGCAATGCCATTGGTGCCGCGGCCGCTGGTCTGGCGTTTTTCCCGCCGCTACATCGCCGGCGCCGGCCTCGAGGATGCCTTCCGCACGGCCAGCGAACTGAACGACGCGGGTTGCACCGCAACCATCGACGTTCTCGGCGAGGACTGCACCGACGTCGAGGAAGTGCGCTCGGCAGTCGACCTGTATCTGCAGGCTATCCGCGGCATCCACGAGCAATCGCTGCGCTGCGGTATCTCGGTAAAGCTGTCGGAGCTGGGACTGCGATTTGACGTCGAGCAGTGCAGGGACGCCATCCGTACGCTGATCGCGAGCGCCGCCGAACACGACCGGTTCGTGCGCATCGATATGGAAGACTCGAGCGTGACGTCGGTGACCCTGGACATCTACCGGGACATGCGCAGGGAGTTCGACAACGTCGGGATCGTTATCCAGTCGTGCCTGCGGCGCAGCGAACGGGACATCGCCGAACTGCTGCAGGAAGGGCCGACGGATGTTCGCCTCTGCAAGGGCATCTACATCGAGCCGGAAGCGATCGCGTTCACCGACCCGGACGAAATACGTAGTTCTTTCAATAGCTTGCTCGAGCAGTTGTTCGATGGCGGCGCGCGCCGCGTGGCGATCGCCACGCACGATCCGCTGCTCGTCGCACACGCGGAAGCCCTGATCGGGAAGATGGCTGTCGGTGAGGACCGCTACGAGTTCCAGATGCTGCTCGGCGTTGCCGGCAGCTTGCGCGACGACCTCGTTGCGCGGGGCCATCCGATGCGCGTGTACGTGCCGTTCGGCGACCGCTGGTACGCCTACTCGATGCGGCGGCTGCGAGAGAACCCGAATATCGCAGGGCACGTGGTGAGCAATCTGCTCAGCCGGTAGTCGCCGGTGCGGGCCTCGGCCCGCGATCCGTTCGGCGTTGTTGTAGGAGCGGGCCTCGGCCCGCGATTCGCTCGGTGTTGTTGTAGGAGCGGGCCTCGGCCCGCGATCCGTTCGCGGTTCAAGAACCGCTCCTACATCCGATTTTGGTCGGGGTAACTGGATTCGAACCAGCGACTTCTACCTCCCGAAGATAGCGCTCTACCAGGCTGAGCTATACCCCGATGCGGATCTCAGGAGCGGCGGCGGACCGAGAATTCGGCGATGGCGATGAGTGCCTGCTTGTAGTCCGAGTCGGGAATTTCGGACAAGGCGCCGATTGCCACGGCGGCGGCTTCCTGAGCGCGCGCCGCAGTGTACTGGAGCGCCCCGGTGGATTCAATGATTGAGCGTATCGTTTCCAGGTCGTCGAGCCCGCCCTCCAGCACCGCGTTGCGGACCAGCTCGCGCTCCGCGGCATCGCCGTGCTGCATCGCGTAAATCAGCGGCAGCGTGGCCTTGCCCTCGGCCAGGTCATCACCGAGATTCTTGCCGAGTTCCTCCGGTGAGGCATCGAAATCGAGCGCATCGTCCACGAGCTGGAAGGCCATGCCGAGACTCCGGCCGTATTCGATCATCGATGCCTCGTCGGCGCTGGAGCGCTGCGCCATGACGGCCGCGATCTGGGCGCCCGCCTCGAACAGGCGCGCGGTCTTGCGGTAGATGACCTGCCGGTATGCCTCTTCGGTGGTGTCCGGGTCATGGACGTTCATGAGTTGCAGCACCTCGCCGGCGGCAATGGTGTTGGTTGCGTCCGCGAGGATCTGCATCACCCGCATGTCGCCGATGTCCACCATCATCTGGAACGCGCGCGAGTAGAGGAAGTCGCCGACCAGCACGCTGGCCTGGTTGCCGAAGACCGTGTTCGCCGAGTCCTTGCCGCGGCGCCGGGACGACGAGTCCACCACGTCGTCGTGCAGCAGCGTCGCCGTGTGTATGAACTCGATGATGGCCGCGGCGCGCACGTGTTGCTCGCCCGTGTAGCCGAGCGCGCGCGCCGCCAGCAGGACGATGAGCGGGCGCAGCCGCTTGCCGCCGCTGGAGACGATGTATCGCGACACCTGCGACACCAGCGCGACGTCGCTCTCGAGACTGCTGGAGATCAGGCGGTCGGTGGCCTGCATGTCGTCCCGGGCGAGGTTGCTGACCGCGTCGAAGGTGACGGTTTCTAATGGTTTTTGTGCCGCGTGCATAAGAGACGGATAATGCCTGAAAGAAACGTTGCAGGCGACCCGGGGACGCCCGAACCCGGTGCGCTGCGCGACCCTGCAAGCCCTTGAAAAGAAGCCGGAATTCAGGGGGTGCCCGGCGTTGACCCGGAGCGGGGGAATCTATAGAATTCCCGCTCTTTTGCGATGTCCGCCGCACGAGAGATCCGGTTGGGACTCGAGGCGCCCGCAAAAAGTACTTATTTCTCAGTAAGCTGCGTGATTAGAGCGGCTTGCGCAACGGAGCAAACACGATGTATGCGGTTTTTCGCACCGGCGGCAAACAGTACCGCGCGGCAAAAGGTGACGTCCTGCGCCTCGAAAAGATCGAGGCGGACGAGGGCGCGACGATTACCTTCGACGAGGTCCTGCTGGTCGGCGAGGGTGCCGATGTGAAGGTCGGCGACCCGCTGCTGTCCGGTAGCACCGTCAGCGGCAAGGTCCTGAAGCAGGGCAAGTCCCGCAAGGTCAGCGTCGTCAAGTTCAGGCGGCGGCAGAATTATCTGCGCCAGGGTTCGCACCGGCAGTTTTTCACCGAGGTCGAGATCACCGGCATCAGCGGTTCCGGCGCGACGAAGGCGGCGCCGAAGCAAGAGGCTGCCGAGCAACCGGCGGTAGAGTCCGCGGCGGCCGAAAAACCGGCGGCGAAGAAGAAGGTCGCCAAGAAGGCGGCCGCGAAGAAGACCGCGTCGAAAAAGACGGCCACCAGCAAACCGGCGGCCAAGAAGAAGGCTGAAAAGAAGACTTCTTAACAGGACAGGTACAGATCAATGGCACACAAAAAGGCAGGCGGCAGCAGTAAGAACGGCCGCGATTCAGAAAGTAAACGCCTGGGCGTGAAGATTTTCGGCGGCCAGGAAGTCACCGCCGGCAACATCATCGTGCGCCAGCGCGGCACCCGGTTTCACCCCGGGCCGAACGTCGGCATCGGCCGCGACCACACGCTGTTCGCGAAAAAGGACGGCCAGGTAAAATTCGAGAAGAAGGGGCCGAAGAGCCGCCAGTTCGTGAGCGTCGAGTAATCGCCGCCGGCCGCGCGCGGAGCGCGGCCACAGGAACCCTGGAGAACCCCGCGATCGCGGGGTTTTTCGTGTTCGGAGCTACAATTCCGCCATGAAATTCGTCGACGAGGCAACTATCCGCGTGCAGGCCGGAAACGGCGGCAACGGCTGCCTGAGTTTCCGGCGCGAAAAGTACGTCGAGAGAGGCGGCCCGGATGGCGGCGATGGCGGCGCCGGGGGCAGCGTTTACATGGTTGCGGATGCCGCAATGAACACCCTTGCGGATTTCCGCGTCGCGCGCAGATTCAGGGCGGAGAGCGGCCAGGGCGGAGCGGGCAGGAACATGACCGGCCGTTCCGGGATCGATCTCGACGTGCACGTGCCTTGCGGCACGGTCGTCCACGACGTCGACACGGGCGAGCTGATTTGTGACCTCACCGAGGACGGCCAGCGGCAGAGGGTGGCGGCCGGCGGCCGCGGCGGCCTCGGCAACACGCGTTTCAAGAGCAGCACGAACCGGGCGCCGCGGCGCACGACCAGCGGCACGCCGGGCGAAGGCCGGCATCTGAAACTGGAACTCAAGGTGCTGGCCGACGTGGGCCTGCTCGGCATGCCGAATGCCGGCAAGTCGACCCTGATCAGCGCGATGTCGCAAGCCAGGCCGCGCATCGCGGACTACCCGTTTACGACGCTGCACCCGAATCTCGGCGTGGTCCGGGTCGGCAACCTGCAGAGTTTCGTGATGGCCGACGTCCCCGGCCTGATCGAGGGCGCGGCCGAGGGCGCGGGGCTCGGCATCCGCTTCCTGAAGCACCTGCAGCGCACCGGGCTCCTGCTGCACGTCGTCGACATCGCGCCGCTGGATACGAAGCAGGATCCCGTACACGCGGTGCAGGCGCTCGAGCGCGAACTCGCGAAGTTCTCCGAGGAACTCGCCCTGAAGCCGCGCTGGCTGGTGATCAACAAGATCGACCTCCTCGACGACGAAACGCTCGCCCTCATGAAGCAGGACCTGCTCGAGAAGATCGACTGGCAGGGCCCCGTGTTCGAGGTCAGTGCGGCGACCGGTGAGGGCACGGAACGGCTCGCGCAGGCCATCATGCGCGAACTCGAAATTCGTCGCGAAGAGCAGGACGCCGAAGCCTGATTCGCCCGGCCGGCGCTTTTCAGCGGCGGCTCTCTGCAACCGGACATAAGTCCCGACCGACCTCACAGATCCGTCATTGAACTGCCCCCTTCGAGGCGCAAACCGGACCTGGTTCTCAGCCTGAAAACCGCGCCGTTGCTAGCATTTCGCAAGGATCGTGGGATTCCGGACGTTTCCGGGGCCGCGCTCCGGAAATCTCCGAAGCCGGGATTATGTTATGCGAAGGGACGGCGGATTTACGCTCATAGAACTGATGATCGCGATCGCGCTCGTCGCCATATTGCTGGCGACGGCGGTCCCTGCGCTCGAGGACTTCACCAACGATGCCAGGCAGACCGGTGCGATCAACGATTTCGTATCGGCAGTTCACCTGGCGCGCAATACCGCGATTACGACGAATTCCCGGGTGACGATGTGCGCCAGCGCCTCCGGCGCGGCCTGCCAGCTAACCGCCTGGGAAAACGGCTGGATCGTATTCGCCGACCTCAATGCCAGCGGCGGCCTCGACGTCGGCGAGACGGTTGTTTCGTCCTCGGGGCCCGTCGAGGGTCTCAGCATCCAGTCCGGTGAATTCCCGGCCGCGCTGATGTACCGGCCCAACGGCCGCGCGATGACCAATGCGCTGACGGGCAACGCCGGCGAATTCGCGGTGTGCGACTTCCGCGGCGTGGAGCACGCGAAAGTGATCCTCGTGGAAATATCGGGCCGTCCGCGGATGTCGGAAAAGCGCGCCAACGGCATGGCGCCGAACTGCATCTGAAGCCCCGCGACCACGGAGACTGAACGTGCCGAATTCGAATCGCTCAATGCTTGGCTTCTCGCTGCTGGAGCTGCTGATTGCGCTGATCGTATTCAGCATCGGCCTGCTCGCGATCGCAGGCCTGCAAACGGTGTCGAAGCAGGCCAATTTCGAGGCGGTGCAGCGCACGACCGCGGCACAGGTCGCGAACGGTCTTCTCGAGGACATGCGGACCAACGGCAACGGCATGGACACCTATGTCGCCGCGCCGCAACTCGGCGGTGGCGCAATCGGTGCGGAGCCCGTGCCCAACTGTCGCGACGGCAATCAATGCAACGCTGCCCAGAAGGCCGCCCACGATCTCTGGTTCTGGGAGCAGGTGCTGGACGGCAACCTCGAAACGAACGGCGGCATCGGGGCCGGCGGGCTCGTCATGCCGGCGCTGTGCATCACCGGCCCCGTCGCTGGCGGTGCCGGAGTCTACACCGTGACGATCGCCTGGCGCGGCACGGCGTCGATCACCTCGAACCTTGCGGACCCCTGCGGTGCGGCGGGCGGCAACTACGGCGCCCAGAACGAGTTCCGGCGCCTGCTGCAGATTCCGACGTACATCGACCCCAACTTCTGAGCCCGACCTAATGCAAAAAAAGACCGACATCAAGTGGCAGTCCGGCTTCACCCTGGTCGAAATCATGGTGGCGATGCTGCTGTCGCTCATCCTCGGCGTGGCCATCGTGACCGTGTTCGTGAACAACAGCCACAGCTTCAGCCAGGACGACAACGTGCTGCGCATGCAGGACGATGCCCGCTTTGGGCTGCAACAGATCGCGTTCGATCTCAGCATGGCCGGGCATTACGCGGAGCTGCTGTCGCCGGCAGCGGTCACTCCCGACACCAACCTGACAGTGGGGCTGGATTGCGGGCCGGCCGCCGCTACGAACTGGATCTACCAGACGACGCAACCGGCGACGGGCGAGTCGCAGTCGCTGATCGGCATCGACAACGTGACGAGCGCCCAGGTCGTTGCAGGTCATTCCTGCTTCCTGGCCGACGAGGTTGCGCCGGGCACCGACGTCGTTTCGATCAAGCGCGTGGCAGGGGCCGAGGCGGCCGTGTTTCGGGACGGTGCGGTTTACCTGCGAACCAACGGCACGGTCGGCCTGCTGTACCGCCAGCCGCTGACGGGTACGCCGGCGGTGCCCATCGCGCTGCCGCGCACGGAATGGGAATACCGGCCGGCCATTTATTACATTCGCCAGTACGCCTATGACCTCGGCGACGGCATACCGACGCTGTGCAGGAAAGTTCTCGGCGGTGCGGGCCCCAGCATGCTGACCGAATGCATTGCGACCGGCATCGAAAACCTGCAGATCGAGTACGGCATCGACACCAGCAACGACGGCAACCCGAACATGTACATGTCCGCACCCACGCTCGCGGACTTGCAGAACGTCGTGTCCGCGCGCATCCACCTGCTGGCGCGCACCACCGACATCGACGTCCGGCACACGAACCAGAAGACCTTTTCGATCGGCAATGCCCCGGACTACACGCCGAACGACTCGTTCCACCGCCGCGTTTATTCGACGACGGTGGCGATCCAGAACATCCGCAGCATGAACATGATGGGGTTTTGACATGGCGAGCCATTCCATGACGGTACGGAGTCGGCAGCAGGGCGCGATACTCGTGATTGCGCTCATGTTCCTGATTGCGATAACGCTGCTGACGATTTCATCGATGCGGGCCACGAACATCGGCTTGTACATGGCGCAGAACGAGGAATCCCGCATCGCGGCCGAACAGGCGGCGCAGGCGCTCGCGGATGCGATCGTCGCGAACCCCGCTGCGACGCCGGTCTACGGCATGCAGGGCTTCACGGCGTGCACATCGGGCCAGACGGACTGCGATCGTTACGATCTGCCCGCCGGCGATCCGGTGCTGGACGCCGCCATCGCCTCCGGCCACATCAGCGCGCGCGTCGAGCGCGTGGGTCCGATATTCCGGCCGCCGCCGCGCGTGGTCGAGTCGAGTATCGACAAATTCACGAGTGCGGGATTCCGGGTCACGACGACCTACGACCGCATGGATGAGGGGCTGGGCCGCCAGCAGGTATCGCAGGGCGTGCTCGTCCTCGTTCCCAAGCAGTAATCCCCGGATCGGGAGTAACCAGGTATGGACACCATTTTCAAGAAAATTGCAGTGACGACGGCGCTAGCGGTGCTCGTCTGCGGCTCCGGTACGGTGCGGGCAGACGACACGGACGTCTATATCAATCCGGGCTCCGGCTTGCCGGACGGCAGTGAGCCGATGGTGATGTTTTCGCTCGACTACCGCCCGAACCTCGGTTCGACGGCGTGCAACGGCAACGAGTGCGACTCGCTGATTGCCGAGGGCTACATGAGCCCGACCGGTCCGTACACGTTCTTCGACGTGCTGCGCGGTGCGCTGCGCAAGGTGTTCGATCCGCTGGAAGGCGTACGCGTCGGCCTCATGATCAACCACAACAACAACAACAATTGTGAAGGATTCGGCCGCACGAAGTGCAGCAACGGCGGCTACATCGCCATGGGCTTCGAGCGCTTCGAGGAAGACGACTCGAACGGCGCCAAGGCCCGGTTTCACAAGATACTGGACTCCATGCCCACGCCCCAGGGCAATCTCAGTCATTCCTACCAGGGCAAGGAACTGTTTTTCGAGTTCTTCCGTTACCTGACCGGGCAGGGCGTCTACAACGCGCACAACGGCTACACCGATTTCGGCACGCAGAACACGTTCAATCTCGACGTCGACTATCCCGGGATCGCGTGGGACCCACTGATCGAATTCGGACCCAAGGTCAAGCCTTCGTATGTGAGCCCGCTGGAGAGAGCCGGCGCGTGTTCGAAGATCTACAGTGTCAACATGATGTTCCAGGTCTCGAACCAGGAGGACGACTCCGACGCGGCAATCGCCGAACCGGTTTCGGACGGCGGTTTCGGCTCGCCGCAGCGCACCTTCCCCGACGTCATTCAGTACCTGTACGACGCCGATCTCGCGAACGGCACATACGGAACGGTGCCGGACCTGGACGACAAGCAGAACGTCATTTCCTACTTCATCGTCGATGGCACGAAAATCAACACGACGACAACCGGCTACGCGCGCGCCGGCGGTACGGGCGTGCCTCTCGCGCTGAGTGAGCGGCCCGACGAGCTCGTTGCCACGCTGAACGAAATCTTCAAGCAGATACTCAGCGTCAGCACGACCTTCGTCGCGGCTTCCGTGCCGGTGAACGTCTTCAACCGCGCGGAGATCACGGACAACATCTACATCGCGCTGTTCCAGGTCGACGAACAGGCGCGCCCGTACTGGGTCGGCAACGTCAAGAAGCTCAGGATTGCCGGGGCCAACAGCTCGTCGGCGGCGGGGACGATCGTCGACGCGCTCGGCGACCCGGCGGTTGCCGCGGACGGCAGGATCCGCTTCGACGCACTGACCAACTGGACCGATCCGGGCTCACTGCCGCCGCCGGACCTCGACGCGGGCGAAGTCGTCGCGCGCGACGGCCGCACGGTCGCGCGCGGCGGTGCAGGCCAGCGTATCCCCGGCTTCCTCGGCAGCGGCCCGGGCGAAGCCAACGGCCTGGGCGGCCGCCGCATTTACTTCGACCGCACGTCGTCGATACTTGCACCGCTGAATGTCGACCTGACGACCGCCGCAGAGCTGCAGTCCGATCTCGGCGCGGCAACGCTCACGGAGGCCGCCGAGCTCATCGCCTATGCCCGCGGCCTCGACGTCGATGACCTCGATGGCGACAACGAGACCGGCGAGGCGCGCGAGTGGATCTTCGGCGATCCGCTGCATTCGCGGCCGCTGCCGATCAACTACGGCGCCATCGGCGGATTCAGTGAGCCGAACAACCCGGCGATTTACGTCGCGGTAGCGTCGAACGACGGCATGCTGCGCATGATTCGCAACACGCGCACCAGCGGCGCCGACATGGGCGAGGAAGTGTGGGCCTTCATGCCGCGCAAGTCGATGGCGGCGCAGAAGGTCCTGCGCGCCAACGGCACCGGCATCAAGCATCCATACACGCTCGACGGCGCGCCGGTGGCGTTCATCTGGGACAAGAACTACGACGGTAACATCGTGGCCAACGACGGCGACCGCGTGTTCCTTTACGTGGGCATGCGCCGCGGCGGCAAAGCCTACTACGCGCTGGACGTCACGAATCCCGAGTCGCCCCGCCTGATGTGGATGATCGAGAAGGGCGGGGACTTCGCCGAACTCGGCTACACGTTTTCCAATCCGCGGGTGGGCCTGGTCAGGACGTCCGCTGGTGCGCGGCCGGCAGTCATGTTCGCGGGCGGTTACGACCTCAACAAGGACAAGCGCGGCAGCGTCGGCACCGACGACAGCGAAGGCAATGCACTGTATGTCGTCGATGCGGTAACGGGTGGCCTGATCTGGAAGGCACGCCGCGGCTCCGGCGGTGCCGGCACGCAGGTCTACGAACATCCGCGGCTGACGGACAGCATCCCCTCGACGCTGACGGTCGCCGACATGGACGGCGACGGCTACACCGATCGCATGGTGGTCGGCGATACGGGCGGCAACATCTGGCGCGCCGACATCGGCGGCGACGACACCTCGAAGTGGACGCTCTCGTTGCTCGCCTCGGTTGGCCGCCATTCGTCGGGAAGTGCCGGCATCGTGACGGACCGCCGGTTCTTCCACCGGCCGGACCTGGTGCCGAGCAAGGACGGTTACGGGCTCTTCGACGGCGTCGTGGTCGGTTCGGGCAACCGCGCCAACCCGCTCGACTCCGGCGGCGTCACGTCCGACTACATGTACATGATCAAGGACCGCGCAACCGCGATCGGCAGCGGCGTCGACACCGGGCTGCAGCACGGTGATTTCGGCGACGTTACAAGCAACTGCCTGCAGAACGGCGGCACCTGCACCGTCAACCTCGCGAACGGCTGGCGCCTGAACATGGAGGATTCGGGCGAGAAGATACTGGCGACCGCGCTCACCGTGACGGGCAAGGTGTTCTTCACGTCCTACCTGCCGCGGGGTGGCAGTACCGCGACGGCCTGCGCGCCTTCCGAAGGCGCCGGCCGGCTGTATGCAGTCGCCCTGCAGAACGGCACCGCGGTCATCAATTACGACACCAGCGACGACACCTCGGACGACCCGGATGCGCCGAACTCGAAATCGGATCGCAGCGTCGAACTGATCTCGGCGGGCATACCGGCGGAGGTCGTATCGATTCCGCCGAACAAGATCCTGCGGCCCGACCTGCAGATCGACGACGTCAACGCGGCAACGCGCTGGCGCACCTACTGGTACCTCAGCGAAGACACCGACGTCCAGGCGCCGGCGCCGGCGCCGGGTCCCGCTCCTACCCAGCCGTAGCGTCACAGGGAGACCATCGATGCACCCAGAAAAACTGTTCCCCGGGCAACGCGGCGTGACGCTCATCGAATTGATGATCGTCATCGTCATCCTTGCCCTGATAGCCGGGTTCGCCTACCCGTCCTACATGAATTACGTCGTGGACACCAAGCGGACCGCGGCGGCATCGATACTCCTGCAGGTCGCCGACCGCCAGCAGCAGTTCTTCATGGACAACAAGCGCTTCACGAACGACCTGACGAACCTCGGTTTCGCGGCAAACCCGCTGGTGATCGCGGACGACGGCCGGACCATGGCGGACGCCGCCAGCTCCGACAGCACCTACTCGGTCGCGCTGTCCAACGTCACGGCGACGACCTATACGATCACGGCGGCGCCGCTCAACGGCCAGGCCGCAAGGGACGCTGAGTGTGGCTCGCTGACGCTGAACCAGGCGCTGACGAAGGGCAGCAGCAGCGGGGGCGGCGATTGCTGGAAGTAGGTGCGGTTCCCGAACCGCGGCCGATCGCGGGCCGAGGCCCGCTCCTACGGAAACAAGGGCGACTGTAGGCGCGGTTCTCGAACCGCGATCGCGGGCCCAGGCCCGCTCCTACGGTGGCAAGCGCGATTGTAGGAGCGGTTCTCGAACCGCGGCGATCGCGGGCCCAGGCCCGCTCCTACAAAGAGCTTTAACAAAAATGCCGCCCTCGGGGCGGCATTTTCTTGTCCGGATCGGGGGCGCGGCTCAGGCGGAGAGGGCCTTGACGCGCTTGTTCAGGCGGCTCTTGTGCCGGGCGGCCTTGTTCTTGTTCACGATGCCCTTGTTGACCATCGAATCGATGACCGGTACGGCTGCCTTGTAGGCCGCCTGTGCCGCTTCGCTGTCACCCGCCTCGCAGGCCTTGATGACGTCCTTGATCTTGGTGCGCATGCGCGAGCGCAGGCCCATGTTGTGCTTGCGGGTCTTCTCGGCCTGCCGGGCGCGCTTCTGTGCTGACTTGATGTTAGCCACTGGTAATTCCGTGTCGTGCTCTCAAAGAGCCGCGTATTATTCGCGGCCGGACCGGGAATGTCAACGCCTGATTGGGCCCCGGCACGGCACCCGGGCGCAACGCCTAAATGCCTGATTCAATGAATTTTCTGGGCTAAACTGGGCGGCCTGATGACGACCGAAAAAGAAGCCCCCGACGCCGCACCCGCCGGCGCCGGCGTCCACCCGAGCCGGGTTTCCGGGCAGAGCCTGATTGCGAAGACGTCGGTCGTCAGCGGCATGACGCTCGTGTCGCGGATCCTGGGGCTCGTGCGCGACGTCGTATTCGCGCGGTTCTTCGGCGCCTCGCTGGTCATGGACGCGTTCCTCGTCGCCAACCGGATTCCGAACATGTTGCGGCGCTTCTTCGCCGAGGGGGCGTTCTCGCAGGGGTTCGTCCCGGTGATGGCCCGCTACCGCGAACAGCACGACCACGAGGAGGCACGGGAATTCGTCGACGCCACGGCGGGCACGTTCGGCCTGATTTTGTTCCTGGTGACGCTGGCCGGCGTGGTCGGCGCGCCGCTTCTGGTGGCGATCGTCGCGCCGGGGTTCATCGGCGAGGACGGCCGTTTCGATCTCGCGACGCTGATGCTGCGGTTCACGTTTCCGTATCTCTTCTTCGTGTCGCTGACGGCCTTTGCGGGCGGCATCCTGAATACCTACGGACGCTTCGGCGTGCCCGCGTTCACACCGGTCATCCTCAACGTCGTGCTGATCGCGGGCGCCGTCTGGTTGTCGCCGCGGCTCGAAGAGCCCGGCATGGCGCTGGCGTACGCCGTGCTCGCCGCGGGCGTCTGCCAGCTGCTGTTCCAGGTGCCGTTCCTGATGCGCATCCACGCGCTGCCGCGGCCGAAGTGGGGCTTCCGGCACGAGGGGGTCCGGCGCGTCACGCGGCTGGTGCTGCCCGCGATCTTCGGTTCGTCGGTCGCGCAGATCAACGTGCTGCTCGGCGGGATCATCGCGTCGACGCTCAGCGTCGGCAAGATCAGCCTGCTGTACTACTCCGACCGGCTGATGGAGTTTCCGCTCGGCCTGTTCAGCATCGCGCTCGCGACCGTGACGCTGCCGTACCTCGCGCGGCAGGCCGCCAATGAATCGCACGACGAGTTCGCCGACACGCTGGACTGGTCGATGAAGCTCGTGTTCCTCATCGCCGTGCCCGCGGCGATCGGGCTCGTCGTACTCGCCGAGCCGCTCGTCGCCACGATCTTCTACGGTGGGGCGTTCACCGGCGACGACGTGCGCATGACGGCGCTGGCATTGCAGGCGTTTGCCGTTGGGCTGATCGGGTTTTCCTACGTGAAAATACTCGCGCCGGCCTATTTCGCCCGCGAGGACACGAAGACGCCGGTGCGGATCGGACTGATCGCGCTGGCGGTCAACTTCCTGCTGAGCGTCAGCCTCGCCTGGTACCTGACGCACATCGGGTTCGAAGGTTCGCACGCCGGGCTCGCCCTGGCCATTTCCGTGGCGGCGATGCTCAATGCGTTCCTTCTCTACCGCGGCCTGCGGCGGGAAGGCGTGGCGCGCCACGGCAAGGGCTGGCCGGTGCTGTTATTCCGGACGGCCGTCGCGAACATCGTGATGACCGCTGCCTTGTTCGCGTTGCAGCGGCCGCTGGCCTGGTGGCTGGAGAGCGGCGTCGCCGAGCGGGTTACCTGGCTCACGACGGCCATTGTCGTTGCCGCCGCTGCTTACTTCGCGGTCCTGTTCGTGCTGGGCATGCGCACCGGCGACTTCCGCCTGAGGCAGACCTGACGTGCGGCTCGTGAGGCATCTCGAGGACCTGCCGTACCCGGATCTCGATAGCGGCAGCGTCGTGACGATCGGTGCTTTCGACGGTATCCACCTCGGTCACCAGCAACTGCTCGAGCGCGTCATTCACGTTGCGGACGACACTGGACTGACGCCAGTCGTCATGAGCTTCGAGCCGACGCCGAAGGAATTCTTCGGCGGCGACCGCCCGCCGGCCAGGCTCATGCGTTTCCGCGAGAAGTTCGACAGCCTCGAGGCCCATGGGATCGAGCTGTTCCATTGCCCGCGATTCGCGGCACCAATGCGCGAGATCCCGGCCGCCGATTTCATCCGCCGCGTTCTCATCCACGGGCTGAATGCGCGCTATCTCGTCGTCGGCGACGACTTTCATTTTGCGCGCCGCCGCGAAGGCACGATCGAGCATCTCAACGCCGTCGCCGGCGTGCTCGGATACGACGTCGAGCAGGTGCCGAGCGTGGTCGTCAACGGCGTGCGCGTGAGCAGCACGGCGATTCGCGAGGCGCTCGGCCGCGGCGACATGAAGACGGCCGCGAAGCTGCTGGGACGGCCGTACCGGATGTCCGGGAAGATCGTCAGGGGTGACCGGGTCGGCCGCACGCTCGGTTACCCGACGGCGAACGTCGATCTGCGCCGCCGGCAAAGCGCGGTCATGGGCATTTTCGCGGTGCGCGTCCATGGGCTCGACGGCGGGCCGCACGACGCGGTCGCGAGCGTCGGGTCGCGACCGACGTTCGCGGGCAGGAAACCGATCCTCGAGGTGCATATCTTCGATTTCGACGCCGACATCTACGGCGAGTACATCCACGTCGACTTCATCGCCTGGCTGCGCGAGCAGGAGAAATTCGATCTCGTCGAGGACCTGGTTGCGCAAATGGGCGTCGATGTCGAAAATGCGAGGTCCGCGCTCGCAACAGACGCCTGAGGAAGTGAAGGGTTTGGAATCAAAAAAGGGCATCAAGCGATTCGTCGTATGGTTGATCGTTGCCGCCGTCCTCGTGCTCGCCGACCAGGCGACCAAGGCGGCCATTATCCGTTGGATACCGCTGTACGGCGACGTACCCATCAACGACTTTCTCAACCTGACGCACCAGCAGAATACCGGTGCCGCGTTCAGTTTCCTGGCCGGCGCAGGCGGCTGGCAGCGCTGGTTCTTCGTCGTGCTCGCCTCGGTCGTGAGCGCCGCGCTGGTGGTGTGGCTGTGGCGTATCCGTGCCGGCAACCTGCTCGCGCTCTCGGCCGGGCTGACGTTCGTGCTCGGCGGTGCGCTCGGCAATCTCGTCGACCGGATCAGGCTCGGCTACGTGACGGACTTCATCCAGGTCTGGTTCGGCAGCTGGGCGTTCCCCTCGTTCAATGTCGCCGATTCGGCGATCACCGTCGGCGCCGCGCTGCTGATCATCGACTCGCTGTTCCTGTCGGGCAAGGAAAAGGCGGCGCCCCGGGAAGAGGCGCCGCCCGAATAGTGCCCGACGGCCCGCTACGTCAGCCGCGGTCTTCTAGCGCGTACGAGTCCAGCAGTCGCCGAGAGGCGCCGACGTCTTGACGTTGCGACCGTTGATCTGGAACGTGCCGCACTTGCCGGCTTCGGCATCCGCGTTGTTGTAAACCGCCTGCGCCGTGAAGTTGTTCGCGTCACAAGCCGTCACGTCGACCGTGTACGAGCGCGACTCGGTGACGAAGCCGCCGTCGACGGGAAACCCGAGCCGCGTCATTAGACAGGTGTAGGAGTTGTTCTGCAGGTAGAAGCGCTCCTGGTTGGTCGCGATCTGCAGCAACGCCGCCTTGGCCTCATTGCGCTTCGCGCGCGCCGCAAACTCGCGATAATTCGGGTACGCGATCACCGCCATGAAGCCGATGATCACGACCACGATCATCAGTTCGATGAGCGTGATACCCCGCATCGTGTGCATGAGTTTTGCCTGCATGCGCTGCCTGCCGTTCATCACTCGACGCCGTCCTGGGTCCAGAGCGTGCGGACCGGGAAGTTCTCGAAGCCCGGGTCGAAACACTCGACGCCGATACAGCCGATCGGCGGCGGCGAGCATTCTTCGCCGGTACAGCCCGGTTCGGGGCTCGGGAACAGGAAGGCCGGCGACGGTGCGATACCGCCCTGCGCCAGTTCCTCGACGCGCTCGTTGTCTTCGTCGCCCGGCACGATCGAGTCGAGGTCGGCGATCGGGTCGCCGTTGATCACCGACACGCGGTACAGGAAGTTGCGTCCCAGGCCGGCCGAGCAGACGGCGGCGCCGGCCGTGTCGGCCGAGAACGCGACGAAGAAGACCTCGTTGTTGAACGTGACCGAATTCGAGAACACCTTCTGGTCCGCGGGCAGCGTGAATTTCCAGCCGGCGCTGCCCGGGCCTATCGCGGTACCCACCTGGCCACTGATCTCGACGAGGTTGGATTCGGTGTACGGCGTGAACGCATCGTATTCCGCCTGTGTCAGGGTATTGAACACGTTCTTGTCGCGGATCGAATAGAAGCGGTCCGTGTTGCTGTCATCCAGCGGATGCGCCCGGTAGCCGCTGCCGAGGCTGATCGCGATGAAGCGCCGGTTCTGGATGTTATCGTTGAAGATCGACACGTCGGGCGCCGCGTAGAAACGCCGCGTATCCTCGACCGCCGGCGAACCGAGTCCCTCGGCGCCGAGCTGGGCGACTACACCGCCCGTGACCAGGGCATCCGCGCCCGTGCCGTTCGGCGACTTGCCCTGGAAGATGTCGAAGCGCAGGATCTGCCCGCCCATGTCGGAGGCGTACATCCGGTCGGCAAAGCCGTCGCCGGTCAGGTCGATGACGCGGATCTGGGTCGGGATCGAGCGGGTAAGGTCCGCAAGTTGCAGGTTGGCACTTGCGTCCCTGCCGGCGCGCCACAGCACGTTGCCGCTCTGCAGGTCGACGAAGTAGATACCTGCGCCCTTGGTGTCCGGCATCGACGGATGCGTCTATCGTGTCGTGCGCCGTGTCGTAACCGCCGCCGAAGATGACGACGGCCTTGTCACTGTTGAGACCCGGATCGTTCAATGCGACCCGCGCGACGGTGGGCCGCGACCAGGTCTGCCCGAAGTCCGGCGTGCTGATGCGCCACTTGATCTTCGGCGCATTCTTGTCGGTTACGTCGAGCGCATAGTAGGCGCTGCCACCGCGGCGCATACCGAAGATGATGTAGACGAAGTCGCCGTCACCGGGTTCGATGGTACCGTCGTCGTCGACGTCCTTGACGACCGGCACGATGTCACCGTCGACGCCGTAGAACTTGTACGGCGCCTCCGAGTTGAAGAACAGGCGCGGCAGGTTCTGCAGGTGTTCCCTGGGTATGAACGACCAGAGTTCCTCGCCCGTCGCAGCCGTCGATGGCGTGCACGTAACCGTCGTTCGTCGCCGTGAACACGACCACGTCCGGGTTCACCGGCGTACCGCCGTAGACGATGGCCGCGGGCTGCGAGTGCAGGGGGTCGCCCATCGACTTGCGCACCAGCGTTGTCGGGTCCTGGTCCTCGTCGGCGACGTCCTCGCCGCGCGCCCAGCGTATCACCTGCTCGATCGTCGGCTCGCCCGCCGCGCCGGTGAGGGCAAAGTCGGCGAGCGCGAACGCTGCCACGTTCGAGGGCGACACGGCGTTCGCCGCGGCCGTCAGGTCGTTGTTGACCGAGATATTGGTATAGACGTTGCGCACGGCAGGATCCGGCAGGTTTTCCGCGGCGCCGCCGAGCTTCACGTCGTTGCCGTCCACGCCCGCCGTCCAGTAACTGGCCGCCGAGTCGTAGAACAGGCCGGTGTTGGGGTCGACCGCGGGCACGTCGTTGCGATCCACGATCTGGCCGTCCGAGATACGGTATTTCTTCAGGTTGCCCGGCCAGTGAATCTTCTCACTGGCGGCAAACTGGGTGAGGTACAGGTCGTTCAGGTTCTGCGTGCGGTTGAACGTGTTAACCGCCACGGCCGGGGCCGCGAACGACAGGGTACGATCCTGGACGTCGTTGACGATTTCCAGCAACGCACGGGTCAGACTCTGCACGTCGTCAGCGAGGAAATAGCTGCCGCCGCCGCGGAGCGCCGTCTCCTTGAGAATCGGCAGATCGACAGTGAAGCCGATCGTGTGCGTCGTCACTGTCTGCACACCCGGCAAGTTAGGATCGATATCGTCATTGAACAGGTAAGCGGCGACGTCGTCCATGCAGGCGCCGTTCCCGCCACCGGTGCAGCCGGCGTAGCCGAGTGTCGTGCCCCAGTTGGGCAGCGCGTCGACCAGCGTTTGCGTCTCGACGTCATTCGTGGGTGCGCCGTCGGTCAGGACGATGTTGAAGTTCTTTGCACAGGATAGGCTGGTGGGCCGCTCGTAGATTTCCGGGCTGGCCTGGATCAAGGCGGCCGGGTCCGTCGGATTCTCGTTGACGTTCTCGCCGTAATAGGCGGGCATGCCGCGCCAGAAGAGCGCCGACTCATACACGGTTTCGGACACCGGCGTCGAGCCAGTGGAAGGAATACCGTTTATCGTCGCAAGGATGTTGGCGCGATTCGTATCGAGGTCCTGGATATCCAGGATGACCGGGCCGCCCTGGTTATTGTTGAAGCGCATGACGCCGACGTTGATGCCTTCGATCGAGTTCAGGATGACTTTCGCCGTGTCCTGCACGATGCCGATACGCGTGTCCTGGACGACCGTGGCGGATTCGAGATAGTTCAGGTAGTTGCCGTCATAGACCGTCACCGACTGGCTCGTCGGCCAGGAGTTCCACTGCACGCGGTCATTCTTGTCGCTGGTGAACGGAGCGACGTCACCGCCACGCTGCGCGTGCAGGCGGGCCGTATCGATGCCGTCGCCGTGCTTGTCGTCATCCTTGGAGCACTCGACGAGATCGGTCTCGTTGCCGGGCTCGAGTTCCTGCCAGCGCACCGAGTCGGTGAGCCCGAGCAGGACGCTGAAGATGCCGGATGCGCCGTCTCGAAACTGCGCCATCGTCGTGCGGTAGCTGCCGATGCCCTGCAACTGCTTGTCGCCGAATTCACAAACGTACGACGATTTCAGGATCCGTTGCGTGTTGGTCGGATCACAGCTCGGAATGACGTTCTTGTACTCGCTCCAGTACAGGTAGTTCGGATCGCAGGGCGTAGCGCCGCCCGCATAGGTCAGCGTGTAATCATAGACCTCGGTGGTGTTTTCCAGCGTGCCCATACTGCCCGACGAGTCGATGATCAGCAGCACGTTGGGTTTCTGCTGGGCCGCGTCCGGGTTGATGAGCAACAGCTCGGTGTCGTCGGCGACCGCCGGCGTCCCGCAGGTAAAAGCGAGCAGCAGTCCGGCGCACATCCATGTCGTCTTGTGAATTACCTTATTCATCATAGCGTCCTCTTGATCCTGTGCATCCGGCCTAGTAGGTCGTAACTTCGACCCGTACTACGCGGTCTTGCTCGAGGTGGTGCAGTACCGTGACGGAAGTGGCGTCGCGATCCGTGATCGACATTACGCCGCGGCGAAATTTCGCGAGCGGCAGCTGGTTACCGTTCAGGACCCATTGGGTGTCCTCGTTTACCCGCTTGGTCTGGTAAGAGCATTCGTCGCAGGTCTTGAAGGCGACCGTGCCCGATGCGCTTTGCGGAAGCCGCAGATGAGCCAGGGAGACTTCATGCGCCTCTGCGACAGTCTTGAAGTCCGCCGCGACGGGCAGCGCGAGTCCGAGAAGGATGGCGGCGATCAATACTTTGAATTTCATGGGAATACTCCGTTCCTGCTACCGCTTAGAGTTGCGGGCCCTGCGGTCCGACAACGTAAAAAGCCTGGGTGTGTACCGCGTTCGAGTCGCGATCACTGGGCGTGCCCGGCGTCCGTTCCGACACGGCCGTTGCCGTGGCGAGAAAATGATAGGCGACCACGCCGCTGCCGACGCCGAGGCTGAATGCCCGGTCCGGCACGATCGTGGGGTCGCCGTCCGGCGCGATCTGTGCCGTCACCGAATCGTTCGAGTTGATGATCTGCGTTACGGTCACGGCGCCCAGCGCGTTGAACTGGCCCTGAGCGAGTGCGGCCTCGAGACCGGTCTCGGCGGCCTGGAAGGCGTTCTCGTAGTTCTGGTCGTTGCGCGCCATTGCCAGCTCGGTGGTGGCGGTGCTCATGCCCGAGACGGCCAGCACGGTGATGACGACGAGCAGCAGCAGGCCGACGATGAGTGCCGCGCCTGATTGCTTTCTTGAGGTTCGTTTGTCGGGTCATTGCCTGTTCTCTCGATCAGATCCTGGTGTTGCGCAGCAGGATGGTCTTCGACACCTGCATGCGGCGAAGCTCGTCGTTGAACGTGCCGAGGTTGACATTGCCGGGCGCGTAGGCGCGCTGGTCGTCGACGCCGATTTCGGGCGTCAGCCCGCGCACGACCAGCCAGACCCGTGCCGTGAGCACGCGGGCGCCCGGGATGTAACCCGGCGCTTCGGGGTTGTAGCTCTCGTCGCCGGGATTCACGTAACGATCGACCGTGTTGTCCTCGTTCACGTCGATACCGAACTGGATCTGCAGGTTCTCGACGCCGGGCGCGATCTCCTGGTCGAACACCGCGGAGTTGACGCCCT
Source organism: uncultured Gammaproteobacteria bacterium (assembly GCA_963712755.1). Lineage (GTDB taxonomy): Bacteria > Pseudomonadota > Gammaproteobacteria > Steroidobacterales > Woeseiaceae > UBA1847. The sequence continues at coordinate 677,660 of CAVQIY010000010.1, forward strand.
GTATGCCGAGCACCTTGCGCCGTAGCGTCGGCACGCCCGGGATCAGCTGGGAATCCGCATCCACGTAGTAACTCGACACCATCAGGTTGTGCGTCGATGACGCCGCCGGGTCGAACTGCGGCGGGATGTTGCCGTCGGCGAATATCTCGCCCTGGATGCGCGTGGTTTGAATCTGCAGCCGGCCGGCCTGCAGCGGCACCGGGTTGACCGACGCGCGCCGCACGGTGAGTACGTCCGAGTTCGCCTGGCCCGTTACCTGTGGCGGGCACGGCAGTCCGATGTTGGCGCCGCCCACGACGTTGTCGAAGCCGTCGACGGGGGTGCCGAGTTCGATCGACCAGTCCTCGCCGCAGTCGAGCGGCACCGGCAGCGCCTTGGGATTGGGGGTGCCGATCATCGTGCGCCCGTCGATCGACAGGCCGCGGCTGGTGCGACCCCAGTTACTCGCCATGCGCAGGTCGGCTTCGATCGTGTCGAGCGCGAACTGCGCGGTTTCCTGGACCCGCGCGATGGACTCGTTGATGACGAAGGCCTGGCGGCTCTGCGAGTAGATCTGCACGGCGCCGATAATCAGGAACGAGCCGATGGCCAGCGCGACCATCAGTTCGACGAGTGTGATGCCTTGCTGCCGGCCGCCGTGAAGCTTGATCGTTGTACGCATCGTTATCGCTCCTAGAACGGGTTGACCGGGATGGTGACGACGTAGCTGGGCGCCGCGTCGAGAGCGGTGATGCCTGGCTCTTCCCAGCTCACGGTAATGGTGTACAGCGGCGGTATGACCGTGTCGTCGAACTGCACCGTCACGTCGCCGCCGTTGGTGACGGCCGAGCCCGGCAGCGAGGTGCCGGCCTGCTGCTTCCAAAGCCAAACGTCGTGGAGCGCCATGCCGGCCGTGTCGCAGTCCGCGCCGGTGGCCACGCAGCCGTTGTCGGCGCCCGTGGGGTCGGCATAGGAAATGCCTGCCGTCGGGTTCGCGCGGATGCGGTCCGCCACGTCGCCGGCCAGCGCCACCGCCTGGTGGCGGAACATCGACGTGCGCCCGGCCTGCAGGCTCTGCACGTACAGCCCGGCGATGCCGAGCATGCCGACCGACATGACGATCAGCGCGATCAGCACCTCGATTAGAGAAAAGCCCTGCTGCCTGTTCACTCTGTTTGGCATAGCTCCCGGTTCCTGATAGCTGTTCAATGCGCCGTTCACGGGCAAGTCGCTCCCATGGCCGTCAATGCATTGCCGATCAGCGCCTTGTCGCGCACGACGGTGGCGCGGCCGAGTGGCGTGGACAGGAACAAGCGGGCGGCGGAACCGCCGCTGGGCCCGTCGGCGTTGCCGCGCTCGTCGCAGACGACGACCTGCGACAACGGCGGATTACCGCCGGTATCCAGCCGGCCGAGGCCGGTCGGCGCGTACATGAAATAGGTCGCGGCGTTGGCCACCCGCAGCATCACGCCGGTGTCCACGCCGGGCTGCGACCGCAGGATCGCCTCGCCGGCATCCCGCACCTGGTCGGCATCGTCGTCGATGAAGACGACGTAGCCCTGGTCCCAGGTGCCGCCGCAGTTCGCCGCGCCCATCGGGTCGGCGCTCGCGCAGATCGTGACGTTGGTCTTCGCATGCGCGGCTTCCGTGCGCGCCATCATGAAGGCGGCGTGCAGGTCATTGGCCGCGCCGGTGATCCTGCTGTTGAGCGTGAAGTTGCGCAGGTTGGGGATGCCGAACCCGAGGATGATGGCAATCACCATCAGGGTGATCATCAGCTCGTAGAGCGTGAAGCCGGTCTGCTGTCGCTTGTCCATGCAGGCAATATAAGGGCCTGATCCGGCAGGCTCCCGGGTATCCGACGAGCGGTCGGCAACGCCCGACGAGCGGTCGTTTGCGGCCGCCCGGATTTGACTTAATCCGTGCAGGCATAGCGCTCTCCGCTCGGGGTGCGCTCCGCGACCCGCGGCCGCCCCGTGTAGCTGATCACCAGCGCCCGCGGCGTGACCCGCCCCGCACGGTCACAGACGACCAGCGTGCCGTTGGTGGCGCGCAGGAACGTGGCCCTGAGCGTGAAGCCACGCCGGTTCGCCGTGATATTCACGGATTCGCTGGCGAGGTGCCGGTGCAGCAGGATTTCGCCCGCATCGAGCTCCGGTGGCTCGTCGCGGTCGCTGTTCGCGAACAGCAGGAACCCGCCCGACCAGTTGCGGCCCGGGCTGCAGGTCGCTCCGTCCCGGGTCGGGCACAGCGATACGACTTCCTTGCGCATGATCGAGGCCTTGCGGGCGTGGTGCACGGCGTGGAACAGGGCGTCGAGTTCCACGCGCTGGGCGTTGCGCGCCTTGAGCGCGCCGAACGAGGGCAGGCCGAGCGTCAGGATGAGCGCCGCGACGGCAATCGTCATGAGCAGCTCGAGGAGTGAGAAGCCGTAATCCCTGGCAAGCATCGCTGGTCTCCGTTCCAGGGAGCACCATGGCAGCCGGGCGCGGCCGCTGCACGCCTCGAAATGCGGCGAATCCGCCGGATACGGCGGGCCAGCCCTCCGGCTAGTTATCGGCGCCGGGATTTCGTTTATACTCAGTCCAGATTCAAGGCCCGGGGGGCACCCATGTCGCGATCCGACCTGCTCGCTTTGTTCGAGCATTACGGCATCCTGTCGACGCCGCAGCGTCTGGAAGTCGCTGAAATCCTTCTGGAAAAGCCGCAGCACCTGTCGGCGGACCAGATCATCGACCGGCTGCGCGAGGCCGGCAGCAGCGTTTCCAAGGCGACCGTCTACAACACCCTGAACCTCTTCGGCGAGCGCGGCATCGTGCGCGAGGTGATGGTGGACCCGACGCGCAAGTTCTACGATTCGACGACGCGCCCCCATCACCACTTCTACAACGTCGATACCGGCGAACTGCACGATATCCCCGACGACCAGGTCCGCTTCAGCGAACTTCCGCCAATGCCGGCGGGCACGCGCAGCGAGAGCATCGAGTTGCTGATCCGGATCCGGGGCGACGACTGACGGGCCCCCGCCGGGCCTGCGGGTCTTTCCCGGCGCGGCGTGTGCCGCTATACTGCGCGCCCTCTGCAGCGTGCCGAAGTAGCTCAGTTGGTAGAGCAACGCATTCGTAATGCGTGGGTCGGAAGTTCGAGTCTTCTCTTCGGCACCATCTCGATCGCTCGAAAAGCCCCGCCTGCGGGGCTTTTTTCGTGCTGCGTTTTGCCGCGCCCGGGGTCGCGGTTCGAGAACCGCTCCTACAGCTGACTGTCCCCGCAGGTCCCGCTCGCGGTTCGGGAACTGCTCCTGCGGCAATCACGAGTCCGGCGCCAGGGCCGTTGTAGGAGCGGGCCTGGGCCCGCGATCGATCGCGCGACAGACCCCGCGCACCGGTGTCGTCCTCTTGGCGACGGGCGAAAACCACAAAGGGGCCATGTGCTTACGCAGCTTACATGATGTTGCGTGGCAGCAAAGTGTACCTCGTCTGGAGACAAACCGCCCGGTTGAAAAACGCCCCGGATTACGGCGATTCTACTTAACCCATTGGTTTTTAACGTAACGCAGCGATTGGCACGGCTCTTGCTTTATGTTGAGTCATGAGCCGGTTGGTCAACTTGGGCCGCTGCGCAGGGGCGTGACCACCGACTCGTTGCCGTAACGGCGTTCGCCGCGCGGCAGTACCAGGAGTCAATCTCTTTTAACGCGGTCCGCAGCGTACGGACTGCCTGGCCGACTATTGTGGAATGAGAATCCAGGGACTACGACAGCTAGCAACGAGACAGCCAGGAACACGGCTTCCGAAAACACGCCAACTGATCCCCATCATGCTGGCAGCAGCCCTCCTGACCGGCTGCCTCGACTCCGAGGCGCCGCCGGGCGGTGGGGGGCTCGGCGCCGGGGGTGGCAGTGGCAACGCGCCACCGGAGATCAGCGGCAGCCCGCAGCTCGTTGCCGTCATGAGCGATGCCTACCTGTTCAGCCCGTCGGCGTTCGATGCCGATGGCGACAAGCTGACCTTCAACATCCGCAACAAGCCGGCCTGGGCCTCGTTCGATACGGCCACCGGGCGCCTCGAGGGAGTCCCGCAGTTCGGCGACACCGGCACCTACGAGGGCATCGAGGTTTCGGTCAGCGACGGTGCCGCCACCGCGTCGCTGCCGCGCTTCTCGATCGCCGTGAGCCGCGATGCCCTGGGAGGGGTCACCCTGGAATGGCTGCCGCCGCAGTCCAATACCGACGGCTCCGCCGCCAGCGACCTGGCCGGCTACGTCATCTACTGGGGCACCGAGCCCGGTAGCTACGACCAGCAGGTCGTCATCGAGACGGTCGGGCTCACCGCTTACGTCGTCGACAGCCTGCGGCCGGCGACCTATTACTTCACGGCGACCGCGTTCAACGCGGCGGGCATCGAGAGCGACTTCTCCAACGAAGTGATACGGTCGGTGGTCATCAACTAGCGCGAGCCTGCCCGTGCGCCTGCTACGATAGGCCTCCCGACCAAGGAGGCCCCGAATGAACACAACCAGTCGCCGGGAGCGCACACGGTACCTCACAGCCGTCGTTGCGGCACTGCTGCTCGTCCCCGCCGCCCACGGCGCCACGCTCGCCGTCGCCAACAAGGCCGAGGCCACGGTTTCGCTGATCGACCTCGAGAGCGGCGACGTCGTCGCGACACTGCCCACGGGCGAGGGGCCGCACGAGATCGGCATCTCGCCGGACGGCCGCTTCGCGCTCGTCACGAATTACGGAACCCGCGATCGCGGCGGCAACAGCCTGACGCTGATCGACATTCCCGCGGCCAGCGTGGTGAAGACCATCGACCTCGGCGATTACGGCCGGCCGCACGGCGTGGCATGGCTCGACGACCAGAGTGCCGCCGTTACCGTCGAGGCCAGCAAGGCGCTGATCGTCGTGGACATTGCACGCGACAAGGTAACGCAGTCGATCGGCACCGACCAGGAAATCTCCCACATGGTCGCCCTCGACCCGGAGCGGGGCCGGGCGTACACCGCGAACATCGGCTCCGGCTCGGTGACCGTCCTCGACCTCGGCAAAGGGGTCCGCGAGGCGAACATCGTGACCGGCGACGGCGCCGAGGGCATCGCGGTGTCGGCGTCCGGCGAGCACATCTGGGTGACCAACCGCGGCGCCGACACGATCACGATCCTCGATGCCGACACCCTGGCGCCGGCAGGCGAGATCGGCTCCGAGGGTTTCCCCATTCGTGCCACCGCGACGCCCAGGGGCCAGGTGCTCGTCACGCGGGCGCGGGCCGGCGACCTCGCGATCTACGACGCAGCGACCTTCGAGGAGCTGCGCGTCGTGGCCTTCGACCTCGAGAGCATGGACGTCGAGGAACGCCTGTTCGGCGATCGTTTCGGCGACAGCTCGGTGCCGATCGGTGTCATTGTCGACGCCGCGGGTGAGGTCGCCTGGGTTGCGCACGCGAACGCCGACGTCATCACCGAGATCGACCTCGGCACGGGGGAGATCACCCGCATGCTGCGTGCGGGCAAGGAACCCGACGGCATGGGCTTCTCGCCGCTCGACGTCGAGCGCTAGCAGCGTCTAGTTACGGCGCAGGTGGTAGTCGAACGAGGGCCGCGTGCTGCCCCAGCGATTGTTGATCCAGAGGATCAGCATGCCTTCGACCCAGCGCGCGTCACGCAGCGGGCCGACGTCGATCGGTTCGAGGCCCATCCCGGCGACGAGCTCCGCGACTTTTTCCTTGGCGCGCGCGTTGTCGCCCACGAGCGGAATCGATACCGGTCCGCCGGCTGACTCGGGGTCCACCATCGTTTGCCAGTTCAGCGTGTTGAAGGCCTTGACGACGTAGGCGCCGGGCGCAGCAGCCTGGATGATCTCCGCATTCGACGTGTCGACGGCGTGCTCGAGGCGGTTCATGCGCCGCTCCAGCGGGTTCGTCGGATCGATGATGATCTTGCCCGACAGGTCGCCGAGGCTTTTGGTGATTTCCTCGACCATGAGGCCGGGTACGGCCAGCACGACGATGTCCGCCTGCGCCGCGGCGTCCGCCGGCGTTGTGGCGGACGCGCCGTCACCGGTCTTTTCGACCAGTTCCTTTACCTTGCTGCGTCCCGGGTCACGTGAGCCGTAAACGACGGTGTGTCCCTGCGCGGCAAATTCCGGCCCGAGCGCGCCGCCCACGTCGCCGGTGCCGATGACGGCAATCGTGTCGGCGGGCACGGGCGCACCCAGTAGCGAGATGACGGCTGCAACAACGATCCGGTACGACATGGCCGAGCTCCTCTGCATGAATGTGCCCGATTATACGCGCAGGCTTTCAATACCAGATGGCCATGTCGAAACCGCGTGCGTCGTAGACCGGCATGCTGGGCAGGCGTTCCGCGCGGCTGGTGGCGATGCGCTTGGCCGACCACAGCATCGCGAACGCATCGAGGATGTCGTGCCGCGACGCCTCGGCGTGCCGGAATGCCGTCAGAGCCTGGTACAGGGCATCGGACGGATAAACGTCGCAGAGGTAACTCAGCTGGTCGCGAAAGCGCGGCTTGCCCCCACCGGGTGCCCGTTCGTGAAGGCCTCCCCGCAGTTCCAGGAAACTCAGGCGCGGGTGCACTTCGTACAGGACGTGTCCCGAGCCCGGGTTTGCGCGCACGTAGGCATGTACCTCGCGGACCTTCTCCGCCGGGTGCCGGTAGCGGTCGCGAATGCCGGCCTCCGCGGCGTCGTCCGCCTCCTCGGGCGGCTCGGCGAGGCTCAGGGGTACATCCACGGCGACCACCTCGTAGCTGTCGAGGCGCTGCATCGCTTCCTCGAACGTCGGCGCGACGAACCAGCTCCACGGGCCCGGCAGCGGGGTTTCCCGCAACACGAACCAGCCTGCCTTCGATCCCAGAACGGCCGCCAGTCTGCTCATCTTGCTCACCTCGGATGGTTTTCGTAATGCAGGCAGCTTACGGGTCGCGCGTGCCAGGGTATTGTCCGAATACCTCAGCCTTGCGGCTTTCGGCCTCAACCCGCCGGGGCTCGGCAGGTATCGGGTTGCGGCCGTGAAAGCGCCGCGAGAGCGGCGCCTGCGGCGCAAGTCCCTGGCTTATGGAAAACTGTGCCGGGAGGATTGCGAGAGACCGTTCGCAGGAAGGCTTATAATGGCCGCCATGCGAGCGCAATTCGCCCTTATTCTACTGCTGGGATTCCTGCTCTCCGGCTGCGCGGAGAAAGGTGAAGGCGTGTACCGGACCTGGGTCGGCCCCGACCGCTCGACCATGGCGATCGTCACCCTGCGCCTCGGTGAAGACGTGAAGGACGTCACCCTGCGCGACCGCGTCTTGCCCCGCTCGGAGTACGGCACACTGCTGCTGGTGCCCGGCCAGTACACCCTGTACGAGCACGACGGCGCCAGCATCGGGATCACCATCCGCCCCGCGCTGATCAACGTGGAAAAGGCGCGGGCGAACGGCGAATTGATCCTCGGCCACACCTACACCCTGCAGGCCGGCAAGTCGAAGGAGTCCGGCGATCGGGCCCTGTGGATCGAGGACGCCCGCAGCGGCGACGTGTTCGTCGATACGCGGTGAAGCGCCTGACCCCGGTGAGCCTCGGCTTGCGTTAGATACCTGCAATGTCATCCAACCGAGTTTCTGCGAATGAAGAACACCTGCCTCGTCCTTGGACTTGCCCTGTTATGCGGTATCGTCGGGTGCGCGCCGGATGAGCCGGGCGTCGCCGGGACCCCGAACCCGACGCAATCCGCGGCGCAGCCCATGAAACCCGACGTGACCCTGACCAACACCTACTGGAAACTCGTCGAACTGAACGGCGGACCCGTACAGCCGGGCGAAGACAGGGAACTGCACATGATCCTCCGTGGCGAGGACGAGGTCGGCGGCTACGCAGGCTGCAACCAGTTCGTGGGTTCGTTCACCGTGACGGGCGATGGGCTCTCAGTCGGGCCGATTGCGAGCACGCGGCGCCTGTGCGCGGAGTCCATGCAGCAGGAGGGTGCTTTCCTGCAGGCGCTCGAGAATGCGCAGCGCTTCTCGATCTCCGGCGAGAATCTTGCCATCGAGAATGCCGGCGGCGAGGTCACGATGCGCTTTGTCGCCGTTTACATGCAGTGACAGGGCGGTTGCGCTAGACCACGTCGGTCGCGGTGTCGGAAAGGATATAGAGGCCAATCAGGATCATCATCCAGGGCGCCATCCGGAAACCGAGCCTGCCCAGTATCTCCGAGCGGGCGACGCGCTTCGACGCAGCCAGTATCAGCAACAGCCATACGGCCGCAATCAGGACGAAGCCGGCCGCGAGACCGAGCCGCGCATTGCTGCCGCTCTCGGCGAACAACGGCCCGAGCGCGAAGATCGTGTCGCCGCTGTTGGCGAGCAGCATTCCGGCGACGGCCGGCCAGGTCGTGGTGCGGCCGGTTACGTGCCGTTCTTCCGCGCCACCGAAAAGCAGCAGGTAGGTACCAATGCTGATCGGCACCAGGCCGAGGTAGCCGAGCACGGCCGGCGGTACCAGGCGGTCGATGAACACCGCCATCGACGTGAGCAGCAATACCGTGGCGCTCGCAACGACGAAGCCGGTGACCAGGTGCGTGCGGCTTGCACGCCCGGCGCTGAGCGACGCCATGATGAGCAGGTTGTCGACATTGGTCGCCGCGTAGGCAAGCGGCACGAGTACCAGCGCCGTGGCGAGCACCTGCAGGTCGTCGATCGCCATCGTGGTCAGACACCCTCCAGCGGATACGGAAAGTCCTGCGGCGGCGGCAGCCCGTCCTCGACCCAGCTGCGGATACCCGCATCGCACAGCGCATAGCCCCAGTTGATGAGGCGGCGCTGCGTCACCGTGTCCTTCGCCTCGAGGTCCGTGCGGATGCCCGCGAGTTCCTGCGTGCGGTTGAAGGGGCAGGGCAGGCGGTCCTTCACCGGGTACTTGCGCACGTCGGTGCGCATGCTCCAGTACGTGCCGTGGTGCTCGTGTTCCACGAACGAGGTCAGGAGGATGCGCTTGCGCAGGCTTCGCACCTGGTTGTTGATCGTCTTGACGACACGGTAGGTCTGCAGGATCCAGTCGCTGTGTATTTTCTTCTGTGCTTCGAGATCGCCGCCCGCATCCGAGCAGATCACGGTCTTGTAATTCTTGAACACGGTTTCGAGGCCGAGGTTGTCGTACACGCCGCCATCGGTCAGCTGTGGCCGGGTGGTGAACGGCGGCCCCTGCAGGCCGTCACCACTGCCCGGCGTGAAGTCCTCGTCGCGATAACGGAACCTCGCCGGCGACAGGAACGGCGGGAACGCCGACGAGGCCCCCACCACCTTCGCGATGGTGTCGGTCGGTTCCTCGATACGGCCCACGCGCCAGTCCCGCGCGGCGCGCTTCGAGAAGCTCCACAGCGCGCCGGACTGCAGGTTGGTGGTGTTGAAGACGAAATCCGGCGTCTCCGGCAGGTTCTGCAACGTGAGGTCGCCGAACAGGCGCTTGCGGTAGACCCGCACGACACGCTTGTTGACGGTACTGAAGATGACGGCCGGCAGGCCCGACCAGATCGTCACCGTCGAGCGGCTGGCAAAGGCCTGGATCGGTTCCGCCACGTACTTGCGAAACCGGTCGGAGACTCCGGGCGAATCGACGTCCAGATCGTTCCAGGCGAGCCCGAGCACGCCGGCCGTGATCGACCCGCCGGACACCGAGGAGACGCGTTGCAGGGAGCCGAGTTCGCCGTGCTTGCCCCAGCGGTGTTCGCTGCCCAGGTAACCGAGCTCGGCCAGCCGCCAGACGACCCCGAGGTGAAACAGCATGGCACGGTAGCCGCCCCCGGACAGGCACAGGCCGATGCCCTTGCGGAGCACCGGCTCCATCGGTGCTTCGGTACTGACCGGTGTGAGATCGAAGTCCGTCATGGTGACATCGCATTATGGACGAAAGCACGCCACTGTAGGAGCGGGCCTCGGCCCGCGATCGATGTCAGCCTCGAACCACTCGCGGTTCGAGAACCGCTCCTACAGTGCTCGCATCGGGTCCGGCTGGTCGCAGTTCGAGAACCGCTCCTGCAGGTCGCCGTCGAGCCCTGTAGGAGCGGGCCTCGGCCCGCGATCGATGTCAGCCTCGAACCACTCGCGGTTCGAGAACCGCTCCTACAGGTCTTCGTCCAGCCTGCCGGAGTGGCCCCAGCCCGCGCGCCCAAAAAAAACGGGCCCTCGATGAGGGCCCGTCCGGATTACCCCTGGTGGGCGGGTGATCAGTCGAAGTACATGCGCAGCGTAACGCCCCAGGTACGCGGCTGGTTGGGGTAGCCGCTGTAGCTGCCGGCCTGTGCGACCGACGGGAAAGCACTCTGCAGGTATTCGTCGTCGGTGAGGTTGCGACCCCAGAGCATGGCTTCGAAACCGTTGTCCCAGCGCATGCCGACGCTCGCGTTCCAGGTGCTGACTTCGCGCGAGGCGATGTCGGCGGGGACGTTCTCGATGACCTGTACTTCGTCCTCGAAGATGTACTCGGCGCGGACGAAGGCGCTGGCCGAACCGATGTCGAAGGTGTACTGGCCGGTCGTGGTGAAACTCAGCTCGCTGATGCCCGGCGGCTTGGTGCCGCTGAGATCGGTCGGGCCGTTCGGACCCTGGGCGCCCTCGAACGAATCGTACAGCGGGTCGAGCCAGGTGCCGGCGAACGTGAACTGGAAGCTCTCGGTCGGGTACCACACCAGGTCGAGCTCGAGGCCGTCGGTCGACTGCTTGCCGGCGTTGGCCAGGTCGAAGCCCGTGCCGGTGAAGATGTTGGACTGGAAGCCCTCGATCTCCTGCGAGAACAGGGCGATGTTGAGCCTGCCCGTGTCCCAGCCGGTCTTGAGCCCGATTTCGTAGACCGTGGATTCTTCCGGATCGGCGAAGCGCGTGCCGGGCACCAGGTTGTTCACGGTGAGGCCCGCCGTTTCGAGCGCCGGGATATCGGCGGCGAACGGCTTCGAGTCGCGCGACAGGTTCCACGACGAAGCCTTGAAGCCCGTGCCGGCACCGATGTAAATATTCGTGGCGTCGGTGAGGTCGTAGGCCAGACGTACCGTCCAGGTCGTGTCGCTGTCATCCGTGTTGCCCGCCTCGACCGTGTTCGGGAAGTCCACGAACGGCGGCAGGAACTGCACGGGTCGCAGCGCGAGCAGGCTGTTACAGGCGGGCGGCGGGCTCGTCGCGCTGCATTCCACCGTGCTGAGCGCCTGTGCGGTGCCGGCTGCGCCGGGATTCGCGTCAATGTTCGGCTGCGTCGGCGGCAGGCCCGTGAGCCCCTGGAAGATGAAGCCGAAGCCCACCTGCTCGAGGCTCAAGGCCGAGAAGGCGTCGGTGCCGTCGATGGCGACGAAGGCGTCCTTCTCGTCCTGCGTGTAGTTGGCGCCGAGCGTCAGCGTGGTGCGCTCACCGAGATTGAAATCGAACTGCGCGAACAGCGAGGTCGCGGTGTTGTCCATCCCGGAGAACTCGGTGTTGCCCTGCCCCGGGGCGAAGAACGTGCCCGGCGGCAGTCCCAGCCCGCCTTCGATCAGGCCGATCGGCGACGGCACGGCCGGGTTGGCGATCTCGATCGGCGTGTAGGTGCCGGCCAGGGTCTTGGTCAGGATGTCGACGTAGCCACGGAACGCATCACCGTAGATGAGGCCGCTCTGGGTCTCGATCTCTTCGTCGAAGTAAAACGCGCCGAGCATCCAGTCCATCATGTCGGTGGAACCGGCGAGGCGGAATTCCTGTGTCAGCGTGTCGATCGACGTGTCCGTCAGGTTACCGGAGACGTCGCTGATGAGGCGCGCGCTGGTGAAGTCGACGTCGGCATTGTCGAAGCGCTCCTGGTTGCGCAGCGAGGTGATCGACGTCAGCGTAACGGCGTCGGACATGTCCCAGTCGAACTGCGCCGAGAAGCCGCTGTTCTCGACTTCGTTGATGGGATCGAAGTCGTAGAAGTTCTCGTAGGCGAACGGTGCGTTCGGCACCACCTGGCCGCCGACGAGCGCAATGGCCACACCCGTCGGGCCGAGTACCAGGTTGGCGACGCCGCAGCACTGCTCTTCGAACTTGTCCCAGTCGCCGATGAGGCGCATCGAGAACGTATCGCTCGGCTCCCACAGCAACTGGCCGCGTACGCCCTGGCGATCGAGTTCGTTGATCTCGGAACCGTTGTCGAGGTTCGTGAAGTAACCGTCGCGCTGGTTGATGCTGCCCGACAGGCTGAAAGCGGTTGTGTCCGACAGCGGCCCCGTGATGTCGCCCTTCAGGATGATCTGGCTGTAGTCGCCGTAGGTCGCGCTGACCGAGCCCTCGTAGTTATCGAGGTTCGGCTTTGCCGTGACGACGTTGATGACGCCGGCCGATGCGTTCTTGCCGAACAGTGTGCTCTGCGGTCCGCGCAGAACTTCGATGCGTTCGAGGTTCGGGAAGTCCGAGAGCGCGGCCGCCGAACGCGAGCGGTACACGCCGTCGATGAAGACGCCGACGGACGGCTCGATACCGGCGTTGTTCGCGCCGTTGCCGAAACCGCGGATGATGAAATTGACGTTGCCGCTCGTCTGCAGCTGGCTTATCCGCAGCGACGGCACCAGGAACTGCAGGTCCTTGATATCGAGCACCTGCGAGTCCTTCATCGTATCCGCCGATACGACGGACACGGCAACCGGTACTTCCTGCAGTGTCTGTTCGCGCTTCGTTGCGGTGACCAGGATTTCCTCGAAGATGGAAACGTCTTCCTGGGCAAACGCAGGCAGCGCCAGCGATGTGGCGACGAACGCGAGCGCGCCACGAGAGATGGTCTTGATAGTCATCGGTGATCCCCCACCAGAGGTTGATAAAAACCTAGATATTTCCTGAGGGTATGCGATTCAATTCATGTTAGCAATAGACCGGGTCACGGTGCCGCGAACAAGCCCCGGCGGCGGCCGGACATAAGCTGCTCCGGCTTCATTGCGCCGGTGCTGCGATGCTAGACTCACGGCTTCGGCGAGCGATCCCCCGGCCACAAGAATGCACAAGCTAATCAAAGAACTCCGGCGACGCGAGGTGTTCCGCACTGCGGGCCTCTATGTCGGTGTCGCATGGATCGCCGTGGAGGTTTCGAGCGTCCTGTTCGACGCCTTCGAGGCGCCGGACTGGGCGCTCCAGGCGGTCATAATACTGGCCATTATCGGTTTGCCGGTCACCGTGGTCCTTGCCTGGGTGTTCGACATCACGGAGCGGGGCATCGAGGTACAGGCGGATGCCACCGACACCACGGTCATCCCGTTTGGCGGCCGGCGCATGGATTTCGCGGTCATCGGTGTCTTGTCGGTCGCGCTGATTTTCTCGGTCTATCTCAATATTGCGGGCAACGTGGATACCGTCGATGCGCAAATGGAGCCGGTTTCTATCCTGATCGCGGACTTCGACAACCAGACGGGTGATCCGCTGTTCGAGGGTTCGCTCGAGCAGGCGCTGCAGATCGGGCTCGAAGGTGCGCCATTCGTGTCGAGCTACGAACGAGGTATGGCAAAGCAGATTGCCGAGGAACTGCAGTCGACGGACAAGCTCGATTCGGATGCAGCCCAGCTCGTGGCGGCTCGCGAAGGCATCAAGCTGGTATTGGCTGGCTCCATCATGCCCGACGGCAGCAAATTCGCACTCGCGGTGAAAGCGATTGCACCGCGCAGCGGCGAGGTCGTTGCGGAAGTGGATGCGACGGCAGCCAGCAAGCTCGAAGTGTTGTCCGCGATGGGTGAACTTGCCGCGGACATGCGCGAGGAACTGGGCGATACCTCTGTGGACAGGGATAACCTGGAAGGTACGGAGACGTTTACGGCGATGTCGCTCGAAGCAGCGCGGGAATATGACGCAGCCCAGCAATTGCAGTATCGCGCGGAGTTTGAACAGGCGATCGAGCATTACAAGAAAGCGATCGAAGAGGATCCGACTTTCGGCCGTGCCTACTCGGGATGGGCCGTCTCAGCCAAGTCCCTGGGAAGGGTCGACGAAGCGAACGAGGCCTGGGAACAGGCCATGGCCAATCTTGGCACGATGACCGAGAGAGAGAGGCTTCGTACTCAGGGCATGTATTACTGGGGCGTTACGCAAAATATTCCGAAGACCATCGAGACATACGAACGGCTCGTCGAGAAGTACCCCGCAGACTTCGCAGGCCATAACAACCTGGCGGTCGCACGGTTTCTCGCGCTCGACTTCGACCGCGCCGTTGAAGAAGGTCGAGCGGCTCTCGAGATTTACCCGACGAACGGCGTCGCAACCACGAACCTGGCGCTGTATGCAATGTACTCCAGCGACCTCGAGATAGCCGTCGCCAAGGCCGAAGAGGCACGCGAGCTCGGTACCACCTACTTTGCCGTGTGGCTGCCCGCAGCGATGCACGCACTTGCAAATGGTGACCTGGACGCAGCGCGCAGCGCCTATGCCAGCATGGCTGATACCGGCGCTCGCGGCGCTTCGGCCGCCAGCCTCGGGCTTGCCGACCTGGAGTTGCTGATGGGCAATTTCGGCACCGCAAGGACGCTGCTCGAGGACGGAATCGCGTCCGACGAGGAGGTGGGGAATATTTTCGGTCGTGCCGTGAAGCACGTGGCACTGGCGGAGGCCTTGCTGGCGCAGGGCGCAACGGATGATGCCGTCGCCGCGGCGGGGCGCGGCGTGGATCTCATCAGCACGGATGCCACCCTGGTCCCCGCTGCACTGGTTTACCTGGCAGCCGGACACAATGACGATGCTCTGGCGATTGCGACAATGCTTGCGAAAAAGCTCTCTCCGCAGTCACGCGCGTACGCGGAACTTATCGAGGGACTCATCGCCCTGGAGTCCAGCGACCAGGTGGCGGCCATCGAGCATATGACCGCGGCCGCAGAAAATGCGGATCTCTGGCTCGTCCGTTTTTACCTTGGACGCGCCTATCTTGAGGCTGGCTACTTCGTGGAAGCGCTCGATGAATTCACGGTGGCGGAGAATCGCCACGGCGAGGCGATGGCGCTATTTCTCGATGACCTGCCGACGTACCGATACGTGGCGACATTGCCGTACTGGCAGGGCCGGGCGCAGTCCGAGCTCGGCATGAACGACGCGGCGTCGGAAAGCTTCAACGCCTTCCTCGCGCGGCGGCCGGAGAGAGGGCCGCTGGCAGACGATGCCCGCCAGCGGCTCCAGTGAGCGTGCCGACTATCGTACCCTGATCTCGGTCGACTGAATCTGGTTCGGATCGGTTGTCAGCAGGCGGACCGAGAAGCAGTAGGTGCCCGCGGCGATCGGATCGCCGTTCTCATCGACGGTCTGCCAGTTGAACGTCCATCGGCCATTCGCCTGTTGGCGGATATCACTGCTGCCGGGGTCCTCGTTCAATACGTCGTCCGCGGTTGACGGACAATCGCCCGGCCGCGCTTCTACGTCCTGGTTGCCCTCACCGACGTCGACCGGGTTGCCGAGATAGTCCTCCCAGAACCAGTCGAAACTCGCGACTGCGCCTGAGTTCACGGACTTCTTGTTGGAACTCAGGTTCGATGTACCGCCGAGCACGACGCTGACGGTGAACGAGTCGGTGTCGGTAAGTCCCGCGTCATCGGTGGCCGTGCAGTTCACCGTCGTCGCGCCAAGCGGGAACACGGTGCCGGATGGCGGGCTGCAGCTGACCACCGGGTCGGCATCGGCAATGTCAGTTGCGGTCGCCTCCCAGGTCACCGTGGCCCCGAACAGCACCGTAATGTCGTCGGGCACCGTGAGAACGGGCGGCGTCGTGTCCGCAATCGTAACGATGAACGATTCGGTTGCCGTGTTCCCCGATGCGTCAGTCGCCGAGCAAGTGACGGTCGTTGCGCCTATCGGGAAGAAGTCGCCCGACTGCACGGCTACTGGTGGTTCGAACGCGGTACACGAGACAGGCAGGTCGGTGCCAAGGTCGGTAGCCGTTGGCGCCGTGAACGACACCAGCGCACCACCCGTGGCCGCAGCCTCGACGGCAATGTCGTCGACCGTTGTTATGACCGGTGCCGTCGTATCGGCTACCGTGATCGTAAAGACTTCGTTCGCGGTGAGGTTAGCGTCATCAGTCGCGGTACAGGTTACCGTCGTTACACCGATCGGGAAGTCGGATCCGGACACCGCATCGCAACCGACCGTCACGGCGCCGGCGTCCGTCGCCTGGGGCGTCGCAAAATTGACGGTTGCCCCGGCTGCCGAGACGGCACCCACGAGCAGGTCGGTGACGTCTTCGATAATCGGCGGTGTCGTATCGGCGACCGTTACCGTGAAGCTGCCCGTGTCGGTATTGCCGGCATCATCGGTCGCCGTGCAGGTTACGAGCGTCGTCGTCGGTCCCGGTGCGACAAACGGCGCAATGCCGCCTGGCGGGAATGGCGCTTGCGTTGCCGTGCCGGTTTCGATCGTGCAGTTCACGTCGACGTCCGCATCGATATTGTCGGTGGCGGTCGGCAGATCGTCGGCGCCGTCCCAGGCGGCAGCGGCCGGCTGCATCGTTGCAGCGAGATCCGTGCCGTTCAGGGCTTCGCGTTCGAGCGAGAAGCTCGCCGGCACGCGCGGCCCAGCGTCGGCGGCGTTTCGTCGATGACATTGACGTCGAAACTCACGACGCCGGTGGCGTCGTTCGCAGCCGTCGCGAGACAGGTCAGCTCGACTTCCACCGAGCGGAGGGCGAGGAAGCCACCGAGCGGGACTGCATCTTCGGGTCGGAGACTACGGCACTGCGTCTCGCCGCAGCGAAGCGGGGGATTCTCGAACTCACCCTTGAATGCCGAGACCAGGTCCGCCGGCAGTATCGCACCGACCTCGTCACCCTGCCGGACCGCGGTCAGCGGTACCGGGAAGTCGCTCGCGTTGATGACGAGTGTCGGCGGCACCTTGTCGGAAATCGCCTGTTCGATACCGGGGTTAAGGTCCGTTTCACCGGTGTTCGCGGCCTGGGACGTTACGACCCACGACAGGCCGGGGTCGAACAATTCCGAGTCGATCTCCTGGATCACATCCTGTGTTGCGAGGAAACGCGCCGTGATCTGCATCTTGTCCTTTGGCTCCAGGTAGAACGTGATCGAGCCGAAGCGATTGTTGAAGATGTCGGGGATCTTGAGGTTCAACAGGTCCGGATTGTTGATGGCGGCAATGACGCGCAGCTGCCCGGCCGTCGGCACGAACGTGCAGGCCTGGTAGACGTCGTAACGGGCGTCCTCCCACACGATCAGCTGGACCTTGACCTTGCCTTCCTGGATGCGCTGCCGTACGAGCGGCGAGTTGACCGCGAAGTCGGCCGTGTACGGTGTCAGCGTATTGCCCTCGTTCGAGACGCCAAACAGCACATCGAAGCGCGCGACCTGAAGATTGTTCGCGGACGTGTCGACGGGGTTGCCATCTGCGTCGCGCAGACCGGTCAGGTCCGGCGCCGGGATTTCTTCGTTGTCGAGTTCGTCCGCACTGACCAGTGCCGTGTTGAATACCTGGGGATTGAATACCTGGGGATTGAACACCTGCGGGTTGAATACCTGGGGATTGAACACCTGCGGGTTGAACACCTGCGGGTTGAATACCTGGGGATTGAACACCTGCGGGTTGAATACCTGGGGATTGAACACCTGCGGGTTCGTGGGATCGTAGGTCGGGTCGAAGTCGCTCGGGGCGAACACGAACGGATCGTGGATCTCGAGTATGTTCGGGTCGATCGCGTACGACCCGACGAGCGCCCCGGCCTCCAGTGCGCCGTTGACGGTCAGCGTCTCGACGAACAATTCCACGGGCGGTGTCGCGGGCTCACCGTCGTCATCGCGGAGTTCGTAGACGTTGACGGTCACCGGGTTGACTTCCTGAGCCGACGTGACGAACAGGGCGACCGAAACGCTCGACAGCGGGCCGACAGCTTCGTCGACCTCGATCAACGGTTCCGGCGTGTCCGGGCTGCCGAAATTTTCGAACGGCAGCTGCAGCCAGGAGGCACGCGCCTCGAGCGGCGCGCCTTCCGGCTGGTTCATGATGCGGAAGCGGAATGTCTTGCCGTCCAGCTCCTCGTCGTTCCGGGCAGCGATCGTGTAAGTCCGCTGAATCGTGCCGAGGCCCTTGGTGGCATTCAGGACCCAGGCGGTCGCTGGGCTGCCGATCAGCGCGCCGAATATGTCGGCGTCCTTGATGCGATTCTGGTTGTTAGCGACAAACAGGGTATCGCCGGCACCCGGCGGGTTGGCAAGCGGCGTGCACTGGCCGATGCCGGGGTTCGTATCTTCGAGACCTTCAGCCGTAGGCAGGGTGTCTCCCTTGCTTCCGGCGTTGTCGTCGCCAGCCTTGGCTAGCATTGCCTCGCCAGTCTCGGCCTCGCCGGACGTACTCGCCATGGCGGCCCGGTCGGCGTCTTCTGGAACGGCAGCGGCTCCTCGACCGTCTGGGTGTAAAGCTGGCCCAGCGCTTCGCGGGTGTCGGTCCAGTATGCAAACCAGTTGGGCCGGACCAGGGGATTCGCCGGATCCAGGTCGGCGTTGCTCTCGTAGACAGGACCGCCATCGGGGCCGACCGCACCGTCCTTGAGGCGAATGCCCAAACCGACAATTCCTATGTAATCGCCCATGAAGGCTGCCGTGCTGCCGCGATACTGCTTGAGCCCGAACGGCAACTGCTCGACTTCTGCGACAACATCCGGATTCTTCGAGACCCGGGCCAGCTGGAAGCGCGTGACGCGCAGAGGATCGTCGTCGCCGAAATCGACGCTGTTGCCCGCGAATTTCGAAGCGTCGTGTATAGACATCAGCCGTGCGACGGAACTGCAGTACCTCGCCATCCGCCCCGAGATAGAAGTCGGCGAACAGCGGATAGCGCTCGAATATGTTCGCGGCCTCGGTGCGGCCGGTGTTCTCCAGGTAGGAGAGATTACGGATGCTGTCGTTAATCGTGTCGTACCAGACGGCCTGGCAGATGCCGCGCGCGCAGTCTACGGCCGGCATGAACTGGAAGCTGTGGCCGTTGCGCGGCCCGTCGCTCGCGTCGCGCGGCGCGAGCGGCACGGGCGTCTTCCAGCCTTTGCCGCTGGCTCCCGACCAGGTGACATAGACGCGTGATCCGGCCGCGTAATCGAAGGGCTGTGTGAGACAGCCGTCCGGTCCCGCGAGCCGCTGGGCGAGGACCATGACGAAATTGTCGCCGTCATTACTGAGATCGACGAAGTTGTTGGTTCGAGCCGCAACCGTGTCGAGGCCGAGCGGGTTCGGTTCGGTCGTCGCCGGCAATGTGGGCTGGTCGAACGCGCACAGGTTGGAGATGACCGGGAAGGCCTTGCCGATCTGCCGGCCGCCACTCGTCGAAACAGCGGCAAACACCGCATTCGTCTCGTCACCGCTCGGGTCCGCGAACTGGCGGTAGGCGTAGACAACCGTATCCCCGATCGCGCTGACTGCAACGCCGGTGTCGATGCCGGTCGTCTGCGCCACCTGCTTGGGCGGACTCCAGCTCGCGCCGAAATCGTCCGAGTAGGTGGAGTAAATACGTGCATTCTGGTTGCTCGAGTTGAATGACGCATAGACAACGATGAGGCGACCCTTGGGGAAATTGCGAACGACGCCCCGCTCGATGACGCCGTTGCCTTTCTCGACATCCATCGTGACCTCGACGGTGCCGGGATTTGCCTCGTCAATGACGAATATTGCGTCGATCTTGTCGAGGAAGTTCTCGCCGGTACCGAGCTGTACGGTTCGCGGTCCCTGTTCGGAGTAGTGACGGAAGCCCGTCTCGATATTGAACTCGGGCATGAGCTGCATGTAAACGCCGCCGCCATCACCGCCGCCCTCGGCACGATTCGACGCGATAAAAAATCCCGCGCAGCCTCCGGGCCAGCACGTCATGATCGGATCTGCGGCGAATCCCAGGCCGAGCGACGTGGCCGTATCGGCCGGACTGCCGGTCGCGAATCGCGAGTTCCATGTTCGCGCGTTGTCCTGCGTTTCGAGGATCTTCACCCAGCCGTCGCCGATCACGTCGTCGGCACCATTGTTACCATTGACCATGCAAACGATGTTTGCCGGCAGCAGCGGATTGCGGTCGCAATGCGGCTCGTTGTCCTGGTAATGGGGAATGCCTCGGTAAAAGCCGTCGGGGAACGGGCCTACTGCGTTGGTGTTTTTACCAACGACGCTTTGGGCAAATGCAGGTACAGCAGCGAATACAGCCATTGCGGCTGTCGCCCAGATGATCCTGGCGAACATGAGCTCCCTCCAACTTGGAACTGCCATGACCCGGGTGCGGCATATCCCGGGTTCTTTATAGTTTATGGTGCGAGTTGTCCCGGCCATTATAAGCCACCCTGCGGCGAAAGATAGCTGGATATGTAAAGAAACCTCGAAAAATCAGTGGGTAACTGCAGGTACATTGCAGTGACAGTCGCCGCCGCCGTCCTGCTATCCTTGGCGTCCGATCAGCCACTACCAGGGACTATCCCATGACCACACGCAGGGAATTCTTGGGCGCCGGCGCGGCGCTCCTCGGGGCCTCGGCGGCCGGCGCACAACTGGCGATCGAGCCGGCCAGCGAGAAGCTCGACATCCTGTTTCTCGGCGGCACCGGGTTTCTCGGCCCCCACCAGGTCAACTATGCGCTGCAGCGCGGCCATACCGTCACCGTGTTCAACCGCGGCACCAAGTCCGGTCTGTTCGGCGGCAAGGTCGAGGAACTCTCGGGCGACCGCGATGCACAAGTCGGTGACGGACTAAGGGCGCTCGAAGGCAAGCGGACGTGGGACGTCGTAATCGACAACTCGGGCTACGTTCCGCGGCACGTGCGCGACTCGGCCGAACTCATGAAAGGTCGCTGTGGCCGCTACATCTACACGTCGACGGTCGCTGTTTACGATTTCGACAAGCAGCACCACGTCGACAATACGGGGCCGATGCGAGCGGCGCCGGAGCCCTTCACCGAGGAAGTCAACGGCGAGACCTACGGGCCGTTGAAAGCCGAGTGCGATCGCATCGTGCAGGCGATTTACGGCGATTCCTGCACGGTGGTGCGCCCGACCTACGTCGTGGGTCCCGGCGATCACACCGACCGCTTCACCTACTGGGTCGAGCGATTCCAGCGCGGCGGCGACATCCTCTGTCCGCCGAGCCCCGACTTCGCGGTGGACTGGATCGACGTGCGCGATCTCTGCCACTGGCTGGTGCGTCTCGCCGAGAACGACACGCCAGGCGTCTTCAATGCGACCGCGCCGGGACAGATCGTGAGCCGCGAGCAATTCATGTGGGGCCTCAGGCTGTGCGCAACCGCGAAGTCCACGCTGCACTGGCCGACGCGGGAACTGCTCGAAGCGGCGGAGTTCTCCACGCCGATGTTCTACAACCCGCCGTACTCGATCCACGCGGATTCGAGCGCCGCGCAAAAGGCCGGCCTGACGTTCCGCTCGCTGGCCGAGACCGTTCGCGATACCCACGAATGGTGGCTGTCGCAAAGCGAAGAGCGGCGCGCAAACCCGCGGCGCTGGCCGAGCGCGGAGGATGAAGCGGCGCTCATCGCGCGGCTCGACGCCTAGGGAGCCTCTGCACAAGTATCGTCGCACACGACTGACGGGTATCGGGCGAGGCTTCGTTGCAGCCCTTGCCCGTATCGACATGCGGCCTGCGGTCCGCGCCTCGCGGCAGGCGATCGGACGGCAACGTGTGCGACGATACTTGTGCAGAGTCTCCCTGGTTATTCGTCGCCGCGGATGAACCGCGCCAGGTCTTCCTTGAACTTCACCATCGACGGCTCGTGGATGTACATCATGTGGCCCGCCTCGTAAGTCGCATACTCGATATTGCCGCGAAGTTCGTCCGGTATGTCGAGATGATCGATGAAGTACTCGGTGGCCAGGTGTGGCGTGGCGAGATCGTAATAGCCCTGCTGCACGAGCACCCGCATGGAGGGGTTCTGGCGCATGGCATAGGCGAGATCGACGCTGGTGTCCGGGAACGGTAGCTTGAATCCCTGCAGGTCGGGCTGGCGGTGGCTCCAGTCCCATTTCGTGAAGATGTTGCCGAACACCGTGTAGTTGCCGATGTCTTCGACCTTCAGGTCGTTCTGGTAATAGTCCATGAACGCGGCCAGGTAGCCGGGGCCGATCGCCGAGAGCATCGGGTCGTACACGGCGCTCTCGCCGATGCGGTTGATCATGTGCCCGGCGAACCGTGAATCGACGCGTCCGACCGTTTTGCCGGTGGTGCGCATCAGTTCCTTGTTGAAGCGGCTTTCGTTAATGCGCAGGTTGGCGCGGTCCCAGTAGTCTTCGCTGATCGCGGTGTACTTCGCCAGTCCGGCCAGTACGGCGCGGCGCTCGGCATCGCCGAGCTTGTTGCCCTTGAGCAGCGCCGGCGCGTATTCCTCGAGCGCGAAGTCGGCAACTTCCTCGAGGAACGCCGCGAGGTCCGCCGGCGTCGGATCCAGCGCACCGTGATAGCGTGCCGTCGCCGCCAGCGTCGGCAGGAACATGACGTGGGGCAGGTCGATACCCATCCCGGAAAATCCCGCCGTGAACTCCATGAACGGCGAGACCAGCACCACGCCGTCGAGCGCGACGAAATGGTTGTTCAGGAGATAGTAGGCAACGCCGCCGGAACGCATGCCGCCGTAGCTTTCGCCGAGGATGTATTTCGGCGACGCCCAGCGGCCGTTCTCGGTCAGGTACTGGACGATGAATTCCGAGATGGACTTGATGTCCTGGTCGACGCCCCAGAAGTCCTCGCCCTTGGCGTCGCCCACCGCCTTCGCGAAACCGGTGCCCACCGGGTCGATCATCACGAGATCGGTCTCGTCGATGATGCTGTACTCGTTGTTGACGCGGCGATACGGCCCGTTGTTGCTGAACCCGGCATCGGTCACGACGGCGCGCTGCGGGCCGAGGATGCCCATGTGCAGCCAGATGGAGGCGGACCCGGGGCCGCCGTTATAGGCGAACATGATCGGGCGCTCGCTGCTGTTCCTGCCCTTGGCGACGTAGGCCGTGTAGCCGATCAGTGCCTGCGGCTCGTCTTTGTCATTGCGCATCAGCATCGTGCCGGCGGTCACGGTGTACGCGATCTTGCCGCCGCCGACACGCGCCTCGTGCTCGGTGACGTACTGCTTCGCCTCGGGCGCTTTCTTCTGCGTGTCGTCGTCGTCCTTGCCGGCCTGTTCGGACGCGAACGCGAGCGACAGGATGGGCAGCATGATGACCAGGGCAAAAAGACGTTTCATGGTTGATCCTCGGCTTGTTGTCCGTTGCGCCACGCGGCGCAAAGCGCAGGAGCATACCACCCTGGAGCGGCGATCGATCCGCCGCGGCGCGCTGGATCAGGCGCTCGCTCGCAGCGTGGCGGGGTGGCGCAAGGCCTCGGCGAGGAATCGCGTGACGGCCTTGCACGAGCGATTGCGCTGCCACGCGGCACGCTGGCGTGCGGCGCCGTTATGGCTGACCAGCGTGCGCTCGAGCGCGGCGAGCAGCACGCTGTCGCCGAGTTTCCCGGCCTCGCGCCGTGCCAGTTCGAACAACTGCTCGACGACCTGCATCAGCGGCCCGGTATCGCCGGCTTCGGTAACGATCAGCCGGGCGTCGAGGCCGGACTTGCAGGCGCGGAAGTGATTGTCGAGTTCCATCCAGTGCGGCAGCCGCGCGGGGAACGCCGTGTCGGGCAGCTTCGGATCGGCCGCGACCACGACAAGGGCGCGCACGAGTGCTGCGATCTGTGCGATACGGTGAGCGTCGACCTGGGCATCGAGCACACGAACTTCGAGCGTGCCCAGGTCGCCGTGCGGCCGGATATCCCAGTGCAGGTCGCGAAAGCTCTCGATCGTGCGTGCGCGAATGCCGGCAGCCACCATGTTTTCGAAATCCTGCCAGGACGCGAAGTAGGGCGGCAGCCCGTAGGTCGGGTTGGACGCCAGCAGGCGCTGGCGAAAGCAGCAATAGCCGGTATCGGCGCCATGCCAGAACGGCGAATTCGCACCGATCGCGAGTAGCGCGGGCAGGCAGGGGGCGAGCCGGCGCATGGCACGTATCGCGGCGTCGCCATTCGGGCAGGCGACGTGGACGTGCGTGGCGAAGGTGACCGGGTGGCTGGCCGGCGCGCCGGAGCGTTCGCCGGCCAGCCGCAGGTAACGCTCGGACGGCGTGACGATCGCGGGCTTGCGGTCGAACGGGTGCGTGCCGGCCGCCGCGAGGCATACGCCCATGGGTTTCGCGTGCGCCGCGATGTTCGCGAGCACGGAGTTTAGAGCGGGTTCGAGGTCCGCGGCCGCTTCGACGGGCGCCGTGTTGATCTCGATACAGCATTGCAGGAATTCCGGCTTGACGAGTGCGTATTCGCCGAGTTCATCGGCAAAGGCGAGAATCCCGTCGGCGAGCTCGAGTGTATCCTCCCGCAGCAGCTGCAGCTCCCATTCACAGCCCAGGGTCGGGTCCGGATGGGCGACGAATGTCATGGCTCGACTGCAGCGTAATGACGCAACGCCCGCCGGGCCAGGGCGGCGAAGAACTCGGCCCCGATGGCGAGCACGGCTTCGTCGATGTCGAATCGGGGGCTGTGCAGCGGGACGGGCTCCCACTCGGGCCGCCGTGCACCGAAGCGGAAAAACGCGCCCGGGACGTGCTGCAGGTAGTAGGAGAAATCCTCCGAGCCCATGCTCGGGTGCGGGGACGTGGTCAGTGCGTCCGGACCGTAGAGGTCGCGCACGCATTTCCTGACGAGCGTGACTTCGTCGGGCGTGTTGATGACCGGCGGGTAGCCCGGCTGGAGTTCGAGGCGGATTTCCGCTTCGTGCAGTTCGGCCATTGCCTCGACCATGCGGCGGATGCCCTTGTGGATGTGCTCGCGCGATTCCGGGAACGTCGTGCGGATGGTTCCTTCGAGTTCGGCCGACTCCGCGATGACGTTCGGGGCGCTGCCGGCCGCGACTTTGCCGACCGTGATCACCGACGGGTGCACCGGGTTGGTCTGCCGGGACACGAGCGTCTGCAGCGTCGTAACCAGGAGCGCCGCGATGACGACGGCATCCACCGCCTCGTGCGGGCGTGCGCCGTGGCCGCCCTTGCCCTTGATGGCGATCCGGAACCGATCCGATTGCGCGGTCATCGCGCCTTTGCGAATCATGATCATCCCGGTGGGCCATTCGTGCGTGACGTGCCCGCCGAATATGGCGTGCACGCCGGCGAGCGCCCCGGCCTCGATCATCACGCGCGAGCCGCCGCCGCGTTCCTCGGCGGGCTGGAAGACGAGCACGACGTTGCCGCGCGGCGGGTCGTCCGCGAGCGCCGCCGCGGCGCCGAGGACCATGGTCATGTGGGCGTCGTGGCCGCAGGCGTGCATGCGGTCCGCATACACGGACCGGTACAAGGGGTCGGTGAGGTCCTGGCCGGGCAGGGCGTCCAGTTCCGCCCGCAGCGCGATCGCCGGTAGCGCCGGGTCCGTCTCGATGCGGCCAATGACACCGCCGCCGGGGCCGGGATAGGCGCACGGGATGCCGAGGCGTTCGAGTTCCGCCACCACCCGCGTGGCCGTCTCGGCCTCGCTGAAGGACAGTTCCGGGTGCCGGTGCAGCCAGCGTCTCAGGGCGACGGCATGCGCTCGACGGGCATCGATTTCACGTGGCAATTGTTGAGCCAGCTCAGTCACTTGCAACCTCCTTGCCGGCATCATGAGGCTAGCAGACAGGGGCCGTTCGGGGTATACGCGCAAGTGCCTAGGGCGCGGTTGAATACGCTTTTAAGTGTAATAAATACACTGGAATTAGTGTAAAAAGGTAACTAAGCTGCCTGCATGGCCTACACGTACCAACATCCGCATCCTGCGGTCACCGTGGACGTTGCCGTATTCACGATCACGGCCGGCCGGCTCGCGGTCGTGCTGGTGCGGCGCGCCGCCTGGCCGCATGCGGGCAAGTGGGCGCTGCCCGGGGGCTTCGTCGGCATCGACGAGAGCCTGAAGCGTGCGGCATGGCGTGAATTGCGCGAGGAAACCGGGCTCAAGGCGGGTTACCTCGAGCAGCTCGGCGCATTCGGCCGACCCGATCGGGATCCCCGTGAGCGCGTCATCACGGTGGTCTACATCGCCCTCGCACCGGCCGAGCGTATTGAACTGCAGCCGGGCAGCGATGCGAAAGACGCCCGCCTGTTCCCCCTCGACGAACTGCCCGAGCTCGCGTTCGACCACGCGCGGATCGTGCGGCTGGCGGCCGAGCGGCTGCGCGAGCGGCTCGATACGGAAGGCGTCGCACGGCGACTGATGCCGGAGCGCTTCACGCTCACCGAGCTGCAGCAGGCCTGCGAGGCCGTTGCGGGGACTCACTTTGACAAGCGGAACTTCCGCAAGAAGCTCGATACGCTCGAGCTGCTCGAACCCACGGGCGAGGCGCGCCGCGACGGGCCGCACCGGCCTGCGAGGCTGTACCGCGTGAAGCCGCAGTAGCGCGCTGCGGCGCGTGACCAGGCACCGATCGCGGTCCGAGAACCGCTCCTGCAGGTGCATCGCAGTGCCCTGCAGGAGCGGGCCTCGGCCCGCGAAAGACGCGCCGGTTCGCCGAACCGGCGCTGGATGGGTACTAGGCGTCCAGTTCGACGACTTTGGCATCGGGTGCGTTCTTGGCAACGCTCTTGATGCCGTTGTCGCGTCCCGACTCCGAGTCGTAGTTCTGGCTCACACCGATGACCTGGCCGTTCGACGCCTTCAGGCTGAAGCGGAACTTGCCGCCATCGGTCTGCTTTTTCTCGAAACGCTCGGGGATCGCCGCATTCTTGCGTACGGACTCGATACCGTTGTCGCAGTTCTTCTTGCTGCTGTAACCCTCGCTCGAAAGGATGGTTTCGCCGTTGCCGGCTTTGAGCCTGAAACGGTGTTCCCCGGCCTTGTCCTTGTAACACTCGAATTTACCTGCCATTGATCGATTACTCCTTCTTTATTGATTATTGGTGTTGCCTTTCGTGACCGCACCGCAGTCTATCCTGCGCCGCGCAAAAGAACTGTTTCAAAGTGTACCGTACAGACTAATTCGAAACCGGCAGAAAGCCGTACCTGTCCTCCGATTCCAGCATCCAGTCGACGAAATTTTCCATCGGCTCGATTTTCACGTCGACGATTTCGCCCTTGTCCTCGACGGCAACGAGCCGCGGCTGAATGAATCCCTTGTAGGGGGCGATGTTGAGAGGTTCGATACGTGCCAGCACCTCTTCGTGCATCGCCTGGTCCACCTTCACGCCGTAGGTTTCGACGAGTGCCTTGCCCGCTTCGTAGTCGCCTTCCGACTTGATGCGCTGGATCTCGCGCAGCTGCGCTGCAAAGATGTCGCGCAAGGCATCGTAATCGTTGATCACGAAATAGTGCTTGCCGTCTTTCGCGACTTTCTCGATGACGTTGTCTTCCTGCCCCATCTCGAACGCCCAGGCGGCGATCAGCTGGCGGTTGCGCATGTGGGCTTCCTCGATGTCGTCACCGAGCTTCACGCGGCGCAGCTGGTACTGCAGGCCGTTGCGGATCTGCGACTCGTAGATCGTCTTGCCGACGTCCAGCGACGGCATCAGGCCGAGTTCGACGAGCTTCGGATCCAGGATGTAATACATCGCAACGAGATCGGCCCGGGCTTCCTCGAGCGTCGACGCGTAACTCTTGAGCGTCTCTTTCGGCGTGCCCACGCCCGGGTTGATCTGGCCGGACGCGTGTCCGATGACCTCGTGCATGTCGACGTCGAGTAACGAGCCCAGCGCGCCGTATTCCCTGTTGCGCGCCTTTTCTTCCTCGGTAAAGGCGAACTCGTCGACCATGCCGTCCGCGGCAGCCGCGATCTCGAAGGCTTCCATGAGATTGCCGAGCGTGACGGACTTGGAGCCGTGCTCCTTGCGAATCCAGTTCGCGTTCGGCAGGTTGATGCCGATCGTCGATGAATGCGTCAGGTCGCCGCCCTGCATCACGACCGTGATGACCTTGGCGGAGATGCCGACGACGTCCTCTTTCTTGTGCTCGTCCATGATGGGCGAGTTGTCCTCGAACCACTGCGCGTTCGCGCCGATCGTCGCGATGCGCCGGGTGGCCTCGAGGTCGCGGATCGAAACGACGGACTCCCAGGCGCCGCGGTAGCCGAGCGGGTCCCCGTACACCTCGATGAAACCGTTCACCGCGTCGACGCGGGAGTCCGTGTCCGCCACCCAGGCGATATTGAACTCGTCGAAGTCGCGCAGGTCGCCCGTCCTGTAATACCGGACCAGCGTGTCGATCCATGCTTTCTGCCGGTCGTTCTCGGCGACCGTCGCCGCTTTCTCCAGCCAGTACACGATCTGCTCGATCGCCGGGCCGTACATCCCGTCGATCTTCCAGACACGCTCCACGATCTCGCCGTCGACCCTGGCCAGCTGCGAGTTCAGGCCCCAGGACACCGGCCGCTCCGGGTCCTCGTCGACCCTGGCTGCATAGAATTGCTCGACTTCGGTGGCCGTGACACCGTCGTAGTAGTTGTTGGCGGAGTTCACCACCTGGTCGACGTCCGGGTCCAGCGTCACTTTCTTCGCCGCGACGTCGGGGTCGAAAATGATCGGCCGCAACAGGTCGAGGAGCTCGCCGCGTGTCTGGCCGGCGTCGAGCGGCAGCTTCGAAGCGTCGCTCTTCGCGACCATCGCGATCAGTGCCTCCGGCGTGAATTCCGGCAGCATCTTGTCGTTGGAAGCATGATGATGGATGCCGTGCGCGAACCACACGCGCCTGGCGTACTCGAGAAGCTTCCTGAAGTCCTCGCTGTCGCGATCGCCGCTGTAGGTGCCAACGACCGCCGCGAGTAACTTGCGGATGCGCAGGTTGTGCTCGTAGTTCTGGTCGTAAATGATGTCGCGGCCGGCCAGTGCCGCCTGCGACAGGTAGTACGCCAGCTTCTTTTCCCTGAGCGACAGTTCGTCGAAGCCGGGGACCTCGTAGCGCAGCACCTCCATGTCGGCAAAACGGTCGACGCTGACCGCGAACGGTTGCGCTGTCGTTGTCTCGGCGACAGCGGCTGCCGCCGGTTCGCTCGCCGGCTTCTCGGTGGCCGGCTCCTTGCCGCAGGCGCCGAGCGCCAGCATCACGAAAATGAGTACGATTCTCTGCACGGGTGTCTCCCTTGGAGGTTCGCGGCCGGCCGCCCCGGCCGGGAAGGCGGCTATTGTGGGCGAATCGCGGCAGCCTTCCAAGCCGTTCCGGCACAGGCGGAGTTGCCCGGCATGGCCCTTTACGCCACAGTATGCGGCGTGCCGCATCCGGGCACCCGACTCGAGGATAGAACGTGCTGCCAGAGCTCACTGACAAGGAGGCCCGCGTCATCGGTTGCCTGATCGAGAAATCGATCGTCACGCCGGAACAGTACCCGCTGACGCTCAATGCGCTGACCAATGCCTGCAACCAGAAATCGTCCCGCGAACCGGTCATGAACCTCACCCAGGGCGAGGTCCAGCACACGATCCGCGACCTGGAAGCCAAGCATCTCGTGCGCACCGACGAGAACTTCAAGAGCCGCACCGAGAAGTACACCCAGCGTTTCTGCAATACGCGCTACAGCGATTTCCATTTCAACGACGCGCAGCTCGCCATTGTCTGCCTGTTGTTGCTGCGCGGGCCGCAGACACCGGGCGAGCTCCGCGCGCGCAGCGGCCGGCTGCATACGTTCGCCGACAACTCGGACGTCGTGGCAGCGCTCACCAGCCTGGTCGAGCGGGAGGGCGGCCCGCTGCTCGTCAAGCTGCCGCGCGCGGCGGGGCGCAAGGACTCGGAGTACATGCACCTGTTCTCGGGTGCGGTCGACGTGGACGCCTATGCCAGCCAGGCGCCGGCCGAACGGCGCTCCTCCGGCGAACGCACGAGCGTTGCCGGCCTGGAGGAGCGGGTCAGCAGACTCGAGGCGGAACTCGCTGCCCTCAAGGAGCAACTCGGCATCGAGGACGACTGACGCATCGTGAAGCCCAGCACGCTGCGTATCGGCTATCGCTATCGCCCGGGGCGGCTTGCGCCGGCGTACGATGCCGTCGTCATCGGCTCGGGCATGGGCGGGCTGACGACGGCGGCGTTGCTGTCCGAACTCGGCTGGCGGGTATGCGTGCTCGAGCAGCATTACACGGCAGGCGGCTACACGCATTCCTACGAGCGCAACGGCTACGAATGGGACGTCGGCGTGCACTACATCGGCGACGTGGGTGCACCCACGCGGACCCGCAAGCTGTTCGACTTCCTCTCAGGTGGCAGGCTCGACTGGGCCCCGATGGCGCCGGAATACGACCGCTTCTACGTCGGCGACAAGACCTACAACGCGGTCGCCGGCAAACAGGCCTTCCGCGACAACCTGGTCCGCCAGTTCCCGGAAGAAGAACCCGCCATCGATGCTTACATGCAGCTCCTGCAAAAGGTCGGCCGGGCACTCGGCGACCTCGGCATGGAAAAGGTCCTGAAGCCCTGGCAGCGCACGCTGGCGGCGCCGGTGCTGAAGCTGCGTTCGCCACGCTTCATGTACCGCAGCACGTACGACGTGCTGAGCGGCCTCACGCAGAACGCCGATCTCATCGCGACGCTCTGCGGGCAATGGGGGGACATGGGCCTGCCGCCGAAGCGGTCGGCCTTCATGGTGCACGCGATGATCGCGCGGCATTACCTGCACGGCGGGTTCTACCCGGTCGGCGGCAGCTGGCGCATTGCGGACAGCATCATCCCGACGATACGCCAGGCAGGCGGCGAGGTATTCACCTACGCGAAGGTCGAGCGCATCGTTCTCGAAGACGGTGCAGTCACCGGCGTCGAGATGGCCGACGGCCACCGCATCGACTGCCGCACGGTGATCTCCTCCGCCGGCGTCTCTAACACCTTCGGCCGCCTGCTGCCGTCCGGTGATGCCGACGCGTTCGGCTATGCCCGGCAGCTCGCGTCGGTGCAGCCGAGCTTCGCGCACCTCGGCGTCTACATCGGGCTGAAGGCCACGGCCGGGGAGTTGGGGCTGCCGAAAACGAACTTCTGGATCTATCCACACAACGACTACGACGCGGCCGTCGAGGCCTTCGTGCAGGACCGCAACGCCGAGTTTCCGGTGGTTTACATCTCGTTCCCGTCGGCGAAGGACCCGGACTACCTCAACCGCCACCCGGGCACGGCCACCATCGAGATCGTGGCCCCGGCGCCCTACGAGTGGTTCGAACGCTGGCAGGGCACGACCTGGGGCAAGCGCGGCGACGACTACGATGCGTTCAAGGCGGAACTGGGCGAACGCCTGCTGCGGCACCTCTACGACAAGCTGCCGCAGCTCGAAGGCCGGGTGGACTACTACGAGGTGTCGACGCCCCTGTCCACCGAGTGGTTCGCCGCGTACCGCCGCGGCGAACTCTACGGCCTGGACCACACGGTGCAGCGCTTCCGGCAGGAATGGCTCGGCCCGCGCACGCGCATTCCCGGGCTCTGGCTCACCGGCCAGGACACGCTCACCTGCGGCGTAACGGGTGCGATGATGTCCGGCCTGCTGACGACGATGGCCATGGTCGGGATGCGCCGCATCGGCCCGCTGATGAAACGAATTTACTCGTAATTCACGAACCGTATACTGTCCCGGAATCATCCAGGGGAATTCACGATGACCAGGACCTTGCTCGCTCTGACGGGCCTTCTCTTTCTTGTGACCGGCTGTGGGCCGGGCGATGATGCGCAGGCACCCGTGGCAGAAGCGCCGGCCGCGCCGGCACAAACCGAAGAGTCGGCCGATTCCGCCTTCGACCGGGCGCTCGACGACATGACCCGCGCTTTCTTCTATCACAACCCCGAACAGGCCACGATCTACGGCGTGTCCGAGCTCGTCGTGCCGCGCACGGCACATCGCCTGAAGAGCCGATCGCCACTGGGCGAAACCGGGCGGCGCGAGGAACTCGCCGCCGCGCTCGCGCGCATGCAGGCGATCGACCCCGCGGAACTGACGGGGGACAGGCCGCGCACGCATGCCGTCGCGACGACCCTGATGCAGGGAGCGCTCGCGCCGGCAGCCGTGGTGGATTACGGCACGACCGTCGACGGGTTCGGCTTCTATTTCCTGCCGTACACGATCAACCAGAACTCCGGTCCGACCGTCGACATCCCGAACTTCCTGAACAGCAAGCAGCCCGTCACCGGCAGCGAGGATGCGGAGGCGTACCTGGTGCGGCTCGCTGCCGTCGAGGATGCACTCGACGGCGCGCTGGAGAGCTTTCGTATCGCGGTTGCCAGTGGGGCCATCCCGCCGGACTTCGTGGTCGACAAGTCGCTGGCGGTGGTCGAGTCGTTCGTCGCGGCCCCGGCCGGGGAAAACGCCATTTACGTGAGCTTCCTCGAACGGCTGGACGCGGCGGACGTCGAGGATGCCGCCGCCTATGCCGAGCGCGCACTGCAGATCGTCGCGAACGAGGTCATTCCCGCGTACCGCCGCATCGGTGACTACCTTGCCGAGATCCGCGCGTCCGCCCCGCACGAGGCCGGCGTCTGGCGCCTGCCGAAAGGCGAGGCCCTGTATGCCGCAATGGTCCGGCACATGACGGACACGGAGCGATCCCCGGACGAGGTACACCGGGTCGGTCTCGACGAGGTCGCGAGGATCACCGCCGAGATGGACGCGATCCTGAAGAGCGAGGGGTACACCGACGGCACCGTGGGCGAGCGCATGCAGCAGCTCAACCTGGAAGAGCGCTTCATGTATCCGAACACCGCGGAAGGCAAGGCCGCGCTGATTGCCGACGCCAGCGTGCAGGTCGAGGCCATCAAGGCGGTGCTGCCGCAGTGGTTCGCGACGATGCCGAAGTACCCGGTGGAGGTGAAGGCGGTGCCCGCTTACAGCCAGGACTCCGCGCCGACGGGTTACTACAATCCGCCCGCGAAAGACGGCTCGCGGCCTGGCGTTTACTGGCTCAACGTGCGCGACACGGCGGTGCACCCGCGGTTCGCTTTGCCGACGCTGAGTTATCACGAGGCCATACCGGGGCATCACCTGCACTTCGCCACGGCGGTGGAGCA
This sequence comes from uncultured Gammaproteobacteria bacterium, assembly GCA_963712755.1. Taxonomy (GTDB): domain Bacteria; phylum Pseudomonadota; class Gammaproteobacteria; order Steroidobacterales; family Woeseiaceae; genus UBA1847. The sequence goes on from CAVQIY010000010.1 coordinate 710,566, forward strand.
GGATTTGCCGCCGCTGCTCCCGGCGATCTGGTCGAATGCAGCCGGCGAGGGCTGGGCGCTGTACGCAGAACTGCTCGCTGCCGAGATGGGCATGTACGACGGCGACCCGTACGGGGACCTCGGCCGCCTGCAGGCGGAATTGCACCGCGCCGTGCGCCTGGTTGTCGATACCGGCATGCACGCGAAGAAATGGAGCCGCGAGCAGGCCATCGAGTACATGGTCGACGTCGAGGGCGTGGACGAGGGCACCGCGGTAAGCGAAGTGGAACGCTACGCGGTCTGGCCGGCGCAGGCGCTGGGCTACAAGCTCGGCATGCTGAAGATACTCGAACTCCGCGAAGAAGCGCGCCAGCAGCTGGGCGATCGTTTCGACATCCGCGCGTTCAACGACACGGTGCTGCACGTCGCGTCGACGCCGCTGCCGTTCATCGAGGCGACCGTTCGCGAGTGGATCCGGCAGGCCGATATGTGACCGGATTAACATCGTGCCGGCCGGGCCGCGGGATAGTTTTACCGCATTGCAACCGATGAGGACGAGCCCTCATGAAGCGGATTATCCCTGCCACCCTGGCTGCACTGTCGGTCCTGCTGGCAACGTCGCTGCCGGCCGCGGCCGACGTCGGCGTTGCCGTCGAATTCTCGGACGAGGAGATTCGCATCATCGGCGCCTGGTACGAGGAGCACGGTACCGGGCACGATAACGCGAAGGGCAAGCACAAGGCCAAGGGCCTGCCGCCGGGGATCGCGAAGAACGTCGCGCGCGGCAAGCCGCTGCCGCCGGGAATCGCGAAACAGCAGCTGCCGGATGGCCTCGTGCATACCTTGCCGGCGCCGCCGCGCGGCTACGAGCGCATCATCGTCGACGGCAAGGTACTGCTGGTCGACGTGGCGACCCAGGTCATCCACGACATCCTCAGCGATATCGTCCTGCGCTGAGCCGCGGCCTGCCCGGCGGCCGCCACGAGCCGCTACAGCGCTTTCGCGATCGCTGCGGCCAGCCGCGCGTTGTTCACCACCAGTTCGATGTTGGCCCGCAGGCTGCGGCCGTCGGTGCGCTCGGCGATCTTCGCGAGCAGGAACGGCGTTGTGTCCTTGCCGGTGATGCCGAGGTCGTCCATATCCGAGAGAGCGGCTTCGATGACGGCATCGATCTCGCGCTCGTCGAGCGCGTGCGCCGCCGGAATCGGGTTCGCGATGACGGTGCCTCCGGCAAGGCCCATGTCCCGTTTCGCGTTCAGGGCGGCCGCGATCTCGGCCGGGCTGTCGGCCCGGTAATCCACGGGGAACCGGCTGGACGGCGTGTAGAACGCGGGCAGCCGGTCGGTGCGGTAGCCGACGACCGCAACGCCCCTCGTCTCCAGGTACTCCAGCGTGCGGCCGATGTCGAGCACCGACTTCACGCCTGCACACACGACGGCGACGTCCGTCATTGCGAGTTCCTCGAGATCGGCGGATATGTCCATCGTGTCGGCGACGCCGCGGTGCACGCCCCCGATTCCCCCGGTCGCGAAGACCCGGATGCCGGCCATCGCGGCGACAATCATCGACGCGGCCACCGTGGTCGCGCCGTCTGCGCCGCGGCTCACGACGAACGGGAGGTCGCGGCGGCTGGTCTTGGTTACGGCCTGGCCGCGCTCGCCCAGGTAGCGTATCTCCTCGTCGCCCAGGCCCGCCTTAAGTCGACCGCCGAGGACGGCGATGGTCGCCGGAATCGCGCCGCCTTCCCGAATCGCGCGTTCCACGCGGAGGGCAGTTTCGACGTTCTCGGGATACGGCATGCCATGGCTGATGATGGTCGATTCCAGCGCGACCACCGCGGCACCGCGCCGCAGCGCGTCGCCGACCTCAGCCGCGATATCGAGGTGGCTGCTTGCCGGCCGCGTCACGCTATACCTTCAGCGCGCGCTCGATCGCCGTCAGTGACAGCGACGGACTGCTCGGCGACCGGTCGGCGACCGTGACCTGCGCCGCGGCGCCGGCAAACTGCAGCGTGCCGTCGAGCGGCCAGCCCTGCAACTGCGAGTAGACCAGGGCCGCAAGGAACGCATCGCCGGCACCGGTCGTGCTCCTCACGTCACCGTCGCCTGCCTCCAGGGAAACGTGGCCGCGACCGTCACGAGTACTGTAGTAAAGCCCGTGCTCGGCCCGCGTGAGGAACAGTCGCTGCACGCCCTGGCCGTGCAGCCAGTCCGCCATCCTGTCGAGGTCCGCAGCCGACCTGGCGTCGAACCCGGTCAGGGCCTCCGCCTCTGCCGGGTTGGTCTTCAGCGTGTGCAGCCTGCCGAGGTAGGGCTTCAGGCGCATGGCCTTGGCCGTGGAGACGGTGTCCGCGAAGATGTCATGGCGCGGGAACGTGTTCACCACCCAGTACAGCGCGTCGTCGGCCAGGTTTGCGTCGATGACCAGCAGCGACGTTTCGCCAATGGCGTTGCGCAGCGGTTCGAGGCGTGCTGCCGTGAGCTGGTCCATGATGTCCATGTCGGCGACGGCTACCTGCATGTCGCCCGACCGATCCAGTACGGCGAGGTAGGCCGATGTCGGTGCCGACGCCAGTTCCTGCACGTAGCGCATGTCGATACCGGCTTCCCGGCCGTGCGTGAGCAGCATCTCGCCGTTCGGATCCTTGCCGACCGCCGTCACCAGGCGGCAGTCGACGCCGAGCCGGGACAGGTTCTCGGCGATGTTGCGCGCGACGCCGCCGGGGGACACGTGCACCGAACCCGGGTTGGAGTCGCGTAACCGCAAGGGTTGATACGCCGCGCCATGGATATCGACGTTGGCGCCGCCGATAACGCACACCCTCGGGGAAAGCCTGAAGTTCATCCCGCCCAACCTGTCACCTCCGGGCGCAAAGCATAACGCAATCCATCCTGTTCGGAACTGACGCGTGATGCTGCGGTGCGGCAGAAGAAAAACCGCGTTGCGAACCGGGCGGGCATGTCGAGGCGCGGTGCGCGCGATACGGGGGCCGGAAACAAGGAAGCCCCTGCAGGGCAGGGGCTCCGGTGTACGCAGAGGAGAACGTCAGTCCTTGAACGCGAGTTCCTGCAGCACGAAGGTGCTGCCGATCGTCCGCAACTCGGCGCGATCGATGTTCGCTTCGCGCATATCCTCGGTGGAGCCGAGGATCTGTGCGCCGAGCTTTTCGAAGTACTCGACACCGCGATCGAATGCGGCCCAGTTCTTGAACGTTACCGTGAGGTACAGGTCCGGCTCGCCTTCGCGCGGGTTGGCGTTGCTGTAAAGGCCGTAGCGGATGACGTCGCCGTCTTCCTTCTGGGCGTCGAGGAACTTGCGCCACACGTTGCTGAGGTCGTTGATGTAGGCGTTGAACATGCCGTCCTTGGTATGCACTTCCGTGACCTGCACGATGTACCCCGTTTGCTCCCAGCCGCGCGAGTGATCCTGCGCCAGTGCCGACGTGCTGCCCAGTGCGCCAGCGAGTAACAGTGCAAGAACTGCAAATACTTTATTTCTCATAGAGTTAGCCCTTTTTTTGAAAGTGTCAGGAGGATTGCGTGTTGTTATGGTCTTGTCGCGGGACCCGAGTATACGCAATTCCCCCGAAATAGTTTCGAGGCCAACGATTTGTTGGTGCGGGCGTCGCTCAGGCGTTTTCGAGCAGATTCTCGATGACGGCCGCGTCCTGGCCGACGACATCCTTGTCGACGGTCGCGTAGGGTGCGTCCCTGACCGCGGTGGCGAATTCCTGGCGCAGCAGGCCCAGGAAGCGCGGCGCGGCGATGACCGCGTAACCCCGGCACGTGCCTGTGCGCAACTCGGTGGCGATGTCCTGCGCGATGTCTTTCGCGAACGCTTTCGCGGACTGTTGCTGTGGTGCGTCGCGGTCGCCGCCCATCGTGTGGCGGCCCTTGCCATGGCTGTCGAAGCTGCGGCCGCCGCGGTCGGAGAGCAGGTCGCCGGTCTTCATGCGCGCCGTTTCGTTGGTAAAGGTGCGCAACTTGCGCAACGGGCCGGTCATTGTGTCGCGTGCGTAGAAAATGGCACGGTACTCGTCCGCGACGACGACGAGATAATGTCGGTCGTCGGCTGGAATGGGCGCTGCCATGATGGCCTCCCGGCGTCACCTCTGCATGGTCTTTTATCGTGCAGTCACGGCTTCGCCGCAACGCGGGGATGTACGTATTGCGCCGCAAGGCACTGTCTTGACAGTGTAAACGGGACTGGGGCAGAGCGGGAGCGACCGATGGCGTTCGAGTTGCAGTTCTTCGGCGCAACGGAACGCGTGACAGGGTCGTTGTACGTGCTGCGAGCCGGGCCGCACACGCTGCTGCTCGAATGCGGCCTCGTGCAGGGCACGAAAGAAGAGGAAATTCGCAATCGCGAGCCGTTTCCGGTGGACGTGACGCGCATCGACGCCGTCGTCCTGAGCCACTCTCACATCGATCATTCCGGCCGAATACCCCGTCTCGTGAAGGAAGGTTTCGAAGGCCCGATCTACACCCACGAGGCGAGTCGGGCCTTGTGCACGATCATGCTGCCGGACTCCGGCTACCTGAACGAGAAGGAGGCCGAGTGGGAAAACCGCAAACGCCGCAAGCAAAACCTGCAGGAGATCGAGCCGCTGTACACCCAGGCCGATGCTGAAGCCTGTATCGGGCAATTCGAAGGCCTCGAGTACGACACGCCGACCGAGATCCTGCCCGGCCTGACGCTGACGCTTTACGATGCGGGCCACATCCTCGGCGCCTCCATGGTCGAGCTGACGTTTGTCGAGGAGGGCAGCCGGGCGCGCACCCTCGTATTCAGCGGCGACCTCGGTTTCCGTGATGCCCCGTTGATGGATGCGACCCGGCGCCTGACGCGGGCGGACGCCGTGCTGATGGAGAGCACCTACGGCGATCGCCTGCACCGGTCCATCGAGGAAACCCTCGACGAACTCACGGCCGTGTTCGAATCGGCGCGAGCCGCGCAAGGGAATATCCTGATTCCCGCATTTACCGTCGGCCGTACCCAGGACCTGCTCTACCTGATGGCGGAGCACTTCGAGCGCTGGAATCTCGGCGACTGGAAGATCTTCCTCGACAGCCCGATGGGTATCAAGGCGACCGAGATCTACGCACGCTACCGGCACCTGTTCGCGGCGCAGTTGTTCGAGCCCAGGTCGGACAACCCGGAGTTGCCGAACCTCTATGCGACGCGTACCGCGGAAGAGTCGATGCTGATCAACCGCATCGAATCCGGGGCGATCATCATCGCAGGAAGCGGCATGTGCACGGGCGGCCGGATCCTGCATCACCTGAAGAACAACGTCTGGCGGCCGGAATGCCACGTGGTGATCGTGGGCTTCCAGGCCATCGGAACGCTCGGCCGGCGGCTCGTCGACGGCGCGGCGGAAATCGCGTTGTGGGGCGACACCTACCGCGTGCGCGCGACGGTGCACACCATCGGCGGTCTCTCGGCACACGGCGACCAGGCCGATCTCATGGACTGGTATGCGAGTTTCGAGGGACGCCCGCCCGTGTACCTCGTGCACGGCGAGGAGAGCGCTCAGGCGCCGCTGTTGCAGAAGCTCAGGACCGAACTGAACGCGCCCGCGGACATCGCGCGCTACCGGCAAAAGATCATGATCGGCGCCTGAGGATCAGCTGACGAGGCGCCTGAATTCGGGCCAGGTTTCAGCGAACTGCTGCCGGCAAGCGGCCATGCGTTCTTCTTCCTTCTGCAGCAGCCGGCCCGTCACCACGAGATTGTCGCGGTGCGCCTCGTCGAGTGGCACCGAGGCCGCATAGTCCATGAGCCGCTCCTGCGCGGTTGCGGCGTCCTGGTGCTCGCCGAGCACGTCCTGGAGTTGTTTGACCGCCTCCGTCGTCTGCACCCATCGTTCCGGCTGCACCGTGCTGAAAAAGTCGAGCAGATAACGGAAGCGCTTCGCCTCGATACGCAGTTTGTGCAACTGTTCGGCCGGCGAATCCGGGCCGATGGCGTCGCCGTGCGCGAGCAGCTGCAGCAGTGCCGATCGAACGAACTGCCGGGCGCATTCCGCAACGCTCAGGTCGCCGAACTTCTCCTGCATCGCGGCGGTCGGCCCCGCGGATATGAACCGCCTGAGTTCGGCTTCAAGCGCTTCACAGCGATGGCTTTGCAGGATGTCGACGAGATGTTCGTAGGCGCTGACCGTTTCCTCGGCGAGGAACTGTTCGTAATGATCGGCGTCGGCGTCGCCGGTTGCCCTGGCGTCGCGCGCGGTGACGTCCGCGTCCCTGGCCCGGCCCAGGTTCCGGGCAAGCCAGCGCAATTCCTTGTTGAAACGGCTGACGACGTCGTCGCCGAGAATGTCGCCGAACGATTTCATGACCGCGCGAGTCCGGCGCATCGCGACGCGCATCTGGTGAACGCCCTCCGGGTCGACGCCTTCGAGGGCCCGGGGATGCTGCCGCCGGATCACCGCGAACTGTTCCCCTAGGTAGTGATACAGGAGCGCGAGGACCGGATCGCTTTCGCTGATCGCGCTGGCTTGCGGCGGCGCGAGGAGTTCATCGATTTCCAGTCCCGCCGCCTGCAGCCCGCGTTCGAACTTGCTGAACCGGGCCCGCGTCAGGCCGGCCTGATCATGCAGCAGTGCGGCGATGGACTCGAGGTCCGCGGCGCTGCCCGTCTTCGATTCGAGCTCCAGTTCCGTGAATTCGAGAACGCCGGTCGCCTTCTCGGTGGCTTTCTCGGCTTCGATGCGGCATTCGTCGACGTCGAGCTCGAGGCGCAGCGACATCGCGCCCTTTACTCGTGCACCGGTTTCCTCGAGATCGTAGACCGTGCGGCGCGCCGATACGCGGAACAACTCGACGAGGGGCTTGTCGCCGAGGATACCGTCGAGTTTCTCCCGGACCGGACCGTCCGGGATGCACAGCGGTGCCGGCGCGCGGTGCCGCTTCAGCGGCTGGGTGATCTCGGATCGCACCAGCACGGCGCCATCGGCGTCCTCGAGCGACTTCAGCGTTACCCTGGCGTGGCCGTGATGCCGGCGCACGCGGCACGCCCAGCCCGCGGCCAGCAACGACCAGTCCGCCGTGTCGTAGTAGACGTCCGCGTGCCTGGCGGCACCTCGCGGCGCGATCGCGAACCCGTTCTCCTCGAGCACGCGCAGCGCCTGGTCGACTTGTTGCGGACGGCGAACGATGAATTTGGCTTCGATTTCGTGCATTTGATATCCGGATTGAAGCCCGATGCTGCAGCAACCGGCGAAGATTACAATACGCAACAAGGCCTAGTATGCTGGCGCGTCGCGGCAGTGCGCTGGATGGTGGCGCTGCGCATTCAATCAAGGGGGGGTGCATGCGTATCTGGTCCCGGGCAGCCGATCTCGCGGCGCAAACGCCTGCCGACAGGAATCGCTACGTCGATTTCCTGAGGGCCGTCTCGATTCTCGTTGTCGTGGTCGGCCACTGGCTGATCGCGACCGCGCATTACGTGGACGGGACATTGACCCCCGGTCACCTCCTCAAGTCCGAACCGGGTACCCAGTGGCTGACCTGGATATTCCAGGTGATGCCGATCTTCTTCATCGTGGGCGGCTATTCGAACGCGGTATCGCTGGAGAGCGCGGCCCGGAAAGGTGAGCGCTACGCGACCTGGCTCGCGTCGCGCCTGAACAGGCTCGTCGCGCCGTTGCTGATCCTGCTGCTGGCCTGGAGCGGCATCGCGTTGATCATGCACCTGCTCGGCACCCGGCCGGGAGTGATCCAGTTCACGTCGAAAGCCGCGCTGATTCCGACGTGGTTTCTCGCCATCTACATCATGCTGGTGATTCTCGCGCCGGCCGCGTACCGGGCATGGCGCCGCTACGGCTTCGCGTCGCTCGGGGCATTCGTCGCACTGGCGGTCCTGACCGACATCGCTTTCTTCGCCGCAGACCTGCGCTGGCTCGGCTGGAGCAATTACTTCTGGGTGTGGCTGGCGGTTCACCAGCTCGGTTTCGCGTGGCGCGACGGCCGCGTCGGCAGCCCTGCGCTAATGCTTGCGTTTTCGGCGGCGGGCTTCGTCACACTGTACCTGCTCATCACCGCGGGGCCGTATCCGCTGGCGATGGTCGGGTCGCCGGACGAGGGGCTCAGCAATACACTGCCGCCGAAGATCACGCTGATCGCGCTCGGTGTCTTCCAGTTCGGGCTGTTGCTCGCACTGGAAGGACCGATGCGCCGGGCACTGGAGAGCCTGCGCCTCTGGACGGCGACCGTGCTCATCAACAGCATGATCATGACGCTGTATCTCTGGCACATCACCGTGATGGTATTGCTCGGCAGCGTTCTCTATTTCGCAGGCGGGTTCGGGTTCGGCATCGAGCCGGGAACCATCACGTGGTGGTGGACACGGCCCCTGTGGATCGGCGTGTTGCTGGTATTACTGTTCCCTGCCGCGCTGGCGTTGTCGCCACTCGAGCGGCGCGGGCGCAAGCCGGGTTCGGCGATACCGTCGGCGGCGCGGCAGATCGTCGGGGCCGTGCTGCTTTGCCTGGGCATCTCGTTGCTGGCCGTGTTCGGCTATGGGGGTGGGCTGTTTGCCGGCCAGGACATTGCTTCATTCGGCCTGGTCGTCGCAGGAGCAGGGCTGAGCGGGCTGTTGCCGCAATTGCGGCGGTAGAGGCTTTCCGATGAACATCGACTTCTGGTTCGAGTTCGGCAGCCCGTATTCCTACCCGGCGGCCATGCGGGTAGGGAAGCTCGCGTCGCGTTACGGAATCAAAGTCAACTGGCGCGCGTTCCTGCTCGGGGTCGTGTTTCGCGAACAGGGAATGGCCGACTCTCCGTTCAACCTGTACCCGGCGAAGGGCCGCTACATGTGGCACGATCTCGAACGGACCTGCAAAGCGCTCGGGATTCCGTTCCAGCGGCCTTCGGAGTTTCCCCGCAACGGCCTGCTCGCCGCGCGGGTGGCCTGCTGCTTCGATGATGCGCCCTGGGTGGGCAATTTCGTCCGTGCCGTCTACCGCGCGAACTTCGTGGTGGACACCGATATCGCCGATCCGGTCGTGATCAGCAGCTGCATCGCGGGAGTGGGCGAGGATCCCGACGCCGTGCTGGAGCAGGCCCAGGCGCCGGAGTCCAAACAGAAACTGCGCGAGCAGACCGACGAAGCGATGCGTATTGGCATCTTCGGCGCCCCGACCATTGCCGTCGGCGATGAACTCTTCTGGGGCAACGACCGGCTGGAAGACGCGCTGGCCTGGGCGAAATCCTGATCACCAGTGGCCAGTCCCTGGCTCACCCTTGAACGGGCCCACGACGTCGGACGTGATCCAGCCACCATAGAAACGGCCGGGCTGGGGCTCGACCCGCTCGCCATCCACGTAGCAGGCGACGCGGCCGGGATAGAAAGCATAGAAATTGCGGATTCTTTCGAAGCGCGGCCGTGGTCGCGAGTAAATCCACGCAACCGGCTCCGAGGGTTCGCGGGCGAGCGCAAAATAGCTGGCTGCCCCCTTCCATTCGCAAACCGAGCTCCCCGATACGGGAACTAGCCTGTCGACGCGAACGTCGTCCGGCGGCAGGTAAAAGGTGGGCGGGCTGGCCGTTTCTTTGACCCGATAGCTGGCCGTGGTGCGGGCCAGGAGGATGTCGCCGTCTCTTACCTCGATCAGGCGTGTCCCCGCCTCGGCAATCGGCGGGCGAGGGTAGTCCCAGACGGACTCCTGGCCGGGACCCGGTTCCTCGGCGAAATCGGGGCGGGCGTGTCCGCGATGGTCCCACACGGCGCTAGGGGGGTCCCGGTTCGAACTGCGGATACAGCGGGTTGACGAACGGCGTCAGCGCGATGATGAGCGTCTGCGCATAGATGCTCTCGCGGGTGTATCGGCCGTCCGTCAGCAAACCATAGGCGCCGCCCCCTTGCTTGCTGTTCACCGTCGAAAAGACGCGATCATTGGCTTCGCCCAGTTCCATGCCTGCCTCGACAAGTTCCTTTATGGCCGGCGGCAGCGGCAGGGTGGCGCTTCGCGCCTCACTGACGTCGCCCTTGCGGCCCCGGACGGCCATCCATGCGAACGCCATCAGCTGGTCGTCGATGACCTCCACGCCACCCTCGAGCCCGACCCAGAAATCGGCGTCGGGCGCGGCCTCGATGGCTTTCAATACACGCGCCCGCGCTCCCTCGCGGGTTTCGGCGTCGGAGTTCGGCTGGTCGTCGACGCCCGACTCGACCTCGATGCCACTGACGTCAATGGACGCGACGGGAAATACGGTTGCGAACGCCTCACTCGCCGCGCCGATCTTGACCGGATTTCTCGAAGCGACGATGACTTTCACGCCGCGGCCCTACTCGCCGTGCGGGAAATGCCGCCGCCGGTATTCGCTGAGGTCCCAGTCGCCGAGCGTCGCTGCGGCGTCGAAGGTGCTGCGCAGGAACTCCAGCAGGGTCTCGTCCGGGGTGGCCGACGTGCGCACCGCATCCAGTGGCAGCACGAATTCGCCCAGGGCATCGAGCCAGCGAGCCTGTTTCGGCGCCACCGACGCCGCGCTGAAACCGGGCGGCGTCGGGTAAGCATACGAGTAGAAAATCGGCTCCGGGAACGCATCGCTGCCGGGCCAGAAGCCGGCGCTGCTGACTTCGTGCGAGTACGCCTCCTGGGCAACCCACAGCGGCATGTTCGGCAGCCCACCCGGGTGGTCGGGCGCTTCGCGGCCGGAGAACCGGGTGACGGCGAGGTCGAAACTGCCCCAGAAGAAGTGCACGGGGCTGGCCTTGCCGCTGAAGTCGGCGCGGAACTGCGTGAAAACGCGGTCAGCCTGGAACAGCACACGCCAGAACCGGTTCGCGGCATCCGCATCGTAGGCGTTGTGAACGCGGTCCTCCGGGAACGGAATGGCATCCTCGACCTCGTTCGGCGTCGCATTGATAGCGACCGGGTAGTCGAGCCCGTCGAGCGCCGACATGACGGCGTGATAGAAGTCCGCCGTGTCCTGCGGTTCGAGCGGAATCGCTTCTTCGCGCCCTTCGCACGTGCGTATGAGCAGTTCGTGCGCGATGAAGTCGAAGTCGATGCTGAAGGTGCGATCGCCGTGCGGAATCGTGCCCGTCGTCATCCCGCGCGGCGTCACGTAAAGCGTGACGTGCCAGGAATGGTTGAGCCACGGCGACTGGGTCATGCGTATCTTGCCGACGATCTGCGTCCACATGTGCAGGGTTGCCGCTGTTTCACGCCAATCGTCGTAGGGCAGTGCGGGCCAGTTGGCCGTGCTGTCGTTATCGTCGTTCATTTGCGTACCTGTCTCCGGCCGGACAGCCAATATATCATCGTCCCTTCGCCTGTATTGCGGTGTGAGGCGGTGCTAGACTGCGCCATCGATGGCAGTGCCGCGATAACCCGGGAAGGGGGAATAATAATGCGCGTCATCATTCTCGCAGCGTCGTGCCTGGCGTTGTGGTCGAGTTCGACAAGTGCCCAGGTCGCGCCGGAGAAGGTCGGTACCGAGACCATGTCCGCACCGGGCGAGAACTGGTTTGTCAGCAAAACCAGGGACGGCGGCTACATCTACGATGCCGATAGTGGCGAAATGCACGGCCTCATTTCGCTCAGTCACTATACGTCGTCGATCGAGATCGACCCGGTCCGCAGGCAGTTCTATGCGCCCGAGACCTATTACTCGCGCGGCGTGCACGGCGAGCGCAGCGACGTCGTGGCGATCTACGACTTCGACAACCTGTCGCCCGTCGCGGAAGTCGATATCCCCGATAAGATCGCCGTGCTGGGGTTTCGCCGCCACGTCGGCATGCTGAGCGGCGGCCGCCACTTCCTCGTGTTCAACATGACGCCTGCACAATCGGTGACTGTCGTGGACGTCGAGGAGCGCAGGTTCGTCGGGGAAATTTCCACGCCCGGCTGCGCGATGATCATGCCCGTCGCGAACAATGACTTCCTGATGATCTGCGGCGACGGCACGCTGCAGCTCATACAGCTCGACGACCAGGGTAACGAAACCGGCCGCGAGCGCAGCAAGAAATTCTTCGAGGTGCTCGAAGACCCGGTGTTCGACCGCCCGGTGCCGACGCCCGGCGGCTGGCTGCTGATCTCCCATGCCGGCAAGGCGTTCGACGTCGGCGTGCAGGGTTCCAGTATCCGCGTGAGCAAAGCCTGGTCGCTGCTCGACGAAGAGGACGAAGAACAGAATTGGCGGCCCGGCGGCGGTGAATTCACATCCCTGCACGCACCGACCGGCCTGCTGTACGTGCTGATGCACAAGGCCGAGAAGGACTACACGCATCACGATCCCGGCACCGAGATCTGGGTCATGAGTGCCCGTGAGCAGCGGCGACTCGAGCGCATCGAACTCGAGGTGCCCGCGAACAGCCTGTTCGTTACGCAGACCGGTCACCCGAAGCTCATCGTCGGCGACGAGGAGGGCGGTCTGCACGTCTACGATGCGATCAAGCTCACGCTCGATATGACCATCGAAGACCCCGGCCCGGGCCCGGTGTTCTTCACGGGCTTCGAGTGATGCTGGACCCCCTGGTGGCATCGATCGTCTCGATCGGGTTCGGGCTGATGTTCCTGCTCGCGTCCGTGCACAAGCTGACGGGGTTCGCGCGGTTTCGCACGATCCTGCAAGACTACAGGGTGATGCCCGGTATCCTCGTGCCGCTCGTCGCGGCGACCGTGCCGGCGCTCGAGATTGCCCTCGGAATCACCTGGCTGTTCGCGAGCGAGCCGCGCATGGCCGGAATTGCGACCGCGATCTTGCTCATGCTCTACACGTCGGCCATCGCCCTCAATCTGCTGCGGGGGCGCGTCCACATCAGCTGCGGATGCGGATTCGGTAAAGCGGCGCGCGGCGACGAAGCGCTTTCCTGGGGTCTCGTCCTGCGCAACGGGGCATTGCTGGGCGCCGCCGTCGCCGCGACGATGCCGCAATCCACACGCACGATCGGTGTTCTCGATTACGTCGTGCTGGTCGCGGCGCTCCTGTGCGTCGTGTTGCTGTTCACGGCGGGCAACGAGTTGATTCGGAATGCGGCCGCGATCAGGTCCTGGCGCCGCGGAGTCGCACGGCATGACTGAGATGCTGCTGGTGTCGAACATCGTGTTGTGGGTGCTCGTCATCGTGCTCGCGCTGATCGTGCTCGCGCTGGCACGGCAGGTGGGCATACTCCACGAGCGCGTCGCGCCTGCCGGCGCGCTGCAGCCGATCGAAGGGCCGAAAGTGGGGGAGCTGACCGAGGCGATGCCGCTCGAGGATCTCGACGGCGTGTCCGTCACCATCGGCGGCGCGGACGCGGACGGGCTGGCGACCTTCGTCCTGTTCATCTCGCCGACCTGCCCGGTATGCAAGTCGCTGGTGCCGACCGCGAAGTCGCTGGCGAGAAAAGAGGCATCGCGGATGCGCCTCGTCTTCGCGAGCGACGGCGACAGCCGCGAGCAGCACGTCGCGTATGCGAAGGACCTCGGGCTCCGGGACTATCCGTACCTGCTGTCGCAGGCACTCGGCATGACCTACCAGGTGAGCAAGCTGCCGTTTGCGCTGCTGATCGGCGCGGACGGGACACTGCAGAGCAAGGGGCTCGTGAATACCCGCGAGCACCTGGAAAGCCTGGTCGAGGCCATGGATTCCGGTATCGCGACGCTGCAGGAGTATGTCGGCCGCATGCAGGCCGGGACGAACGTCGATACCCCGGTGAAGGAACAGGTGTCATGACGAGAACAAACCTGATCGACAAGGGATACTACTGGCTGGACGAGAAAGCCCGCGACAGCGTGCGATTGCTGGCGCAGCGGATCTCGAGGCGCAGTTTTCTCGGCCGCCTCGGCGCAATGCTGGCCGGCGCGGCGGTCCTGCCGCTGCTGCCCGTGGCACGTGCCTTCGCGCAGGAGTCCACGCTCAAGGAGATCGGTGACCCGAAAACCTGCGACTACTGGCGTTACTGTGCGCTCGGCGGCACCCTGTGTGCCTGTTGCGGCGGCACCCACAAGTCGTGCCCGCCCGGTGCGGAGCCGTCACCGATCACCTGGGTCGGCACCTGCCGCAACCCGGTCGACGACAAGGACTACCTGATCTCCTACAACGATTGCTGCGGCAAGGCCGTGTGCGCGCGCTGTGGCTGCGGCAACTCGGAGCGCGACCGGCCCGTGTACTACCCGAGCAACAGCAACAGTATCCTCTGGTGCTTCGGTACCGAGCATCGCAGTTATCACTGCACGGTGGCCGTCGTGCTGGGCGAGGCGGCGGAGACGCAGTAGTGCGAACAGCGTGGCCGATCCTGCTCGCGCTGGCGTTGCCGATGCCAGCGGCGGCTGCCGACGACGACGTGCGCGCGAATTACCTGCTGGCTTGCCGCGGCTGCCACCTGGCCGACGGCAGCGGCGTGCCGCCCGAGGTGCCGAGCCTGCGTAACACGCTCGGCCCGCTCGCGGCGCACGCCGAGGGCCGCAGTTACCTCGTGCGCGTGCCCGCCGTGCTGCAGTCACGCCTGAGCGACGAGAAACTCGCACAAGTGCTGAACTGGGTGCTAACGGAATTCAATGCCGAGACGCTGCCCGTGGATTTCAGGCCGTTGACCACGGCCGAGGTGACGGCCGCGAGAAAACAGGTACTCGCCGACCCGGTCGGCTATCGCCGCACACGGCTGTCCGGCGATTCAGTCGTCGAGTAAGTGTTCGTAACGCGCGTCGGTCAGCGTCTCCAGGAAGGCGACGAGATAGCCTACGCGCCTGGCGGTGAGCGGCTGGCCGCCACCTAGCAGCGCCGCGTCGACCGTATCGGGCACCTCTGCCGGGCGCCACGGCTGCCCGGTCTCGGGATTGACGAGGCTCGCCGGGTTGCCGAGCAGGAAGCGGTTGTAGAACAGGATCGCCGTCTCGAGTTTCTCGAACACGCCGTTGTGCATGTACGGGCCCGTCACCGCGACATTCCTGAGGCTCGGCACCCTGAAACGGCCCGTATGCGCCTTGTCGTCCACCGCCGGGTTGCCTGCCAGTCCCGGATCGGCGTAGTCGCGGCCCCGGCCGTTGCGCTCGCGCAGGCGATGGTTCGCCGGTACCCCGATGTTGTGGTAGCGATAGTTGGTGAATACCTCGCGGTGCCGGTGCTCGCGCCGGTCGACGAGGTGGCAGCGATTGCAGTTGATGAGTTCCGAGAAGAACAGCACGCGACCGATCTCTTCCTCGCGGGTGAGTTCGGTTTCACCGCGCAGGTAGCGGTCGTACCTGGAGTCGAAGGGCGCAAACTCGTCGGTACTTTCGTAGGCGGCAATGGCGGTTGCGACCGACTGCAGGGACCGCTGCGGAGACGCGAGTGCCGATGTGCCGAGAAGCCTGCGGAAGGCCTCGACGTAGGCCGTGTTCTCGGCCAGCCGTTCGGGCAGTGCCGTGACGGGCAAGGCCATCTCGGTACGACTCAGGATGGGTTCCCGTGCCTGCTCGGCCAGGCCGGCCGCGCGGCCGTCGACGAACAGTCCGCCATGGAGATCGCCGTTCGCATCGCTGCCGAATGGCGGTGTCAACCTGGCGTAGGTCAGGGAGGGCGCGTTCCTGTCGCCGAGCGATACGCCGTCATCGCCCAGCGAAGCGGCGCGGCCGACGCCGTTGTCCCTGGACTCGGAAAACGCCCGCGCCGGGTCGTGGCAGGACGCGCACGACAGGTTGCGGCCTGCCGCCAGGCGCGTATCGAAAAACAGTGCGCGGCCGAGGTCGGCGAGTTCGCCGGGCACCGGATCCGCGGATGCGAAACCGGCGAGAACCAGCATCACCGCAGGCAGGAACCGCGATACAGAAGAGCGCCGCATGCGCCGTAGTGTAATCGGGAATTTCGGATTGGCGACAGCGCGTCGTATTGTTTTCGCGCCGCTCCGCCCCCCTG
Source organism: uncultured Gammaproteobacteria bacterium (assembly GCA_963712755.1). Taxonomy (GTDB): domain Bacteria; phylum Pseudomonadota; class Gammaproteobacteria; order Steroidobacterales; family Woeseiaceae; genus UBA1847. The sequence goes on from CAVQIY010000010.1 coordinate 726,369, forward strand.
ATACCATGCGGCGTTCCCGGGACTGTCCGAAACAGCAGGTCATCATGAAGCATTTCCTGATTGCAGCATCGCTGTCGTTACTGGCGGGCGCAGCCGCCCACGCTGATCTGCGGCAACTCGTCGACGAAACGACGCTTCTCCAGATTGCTGCGGAAACCTCGGGTGAGGCGGCGAAACGAAACCTCGATGCGATTTCGCTGCAGCACCGCATGCGCGCAAGCGAGCAGTTCCTGGCGGCAACGCGGCACATCGAGCGGCAACTCGGGCACTACGGCCTCGATTCCGTCGAGATCCTGCGCTACGCCGCCGACGGCAAGACCCTGTTCGGCACGCAGAAGTCGAGGCCCGTGTGGCGCGTAAGGTCCGCCGAGCTCTGGGAGGTCGAGCGGTCCGGCGACGAGACCCGCCGCGTTCGTCGTTTGGGCGACTGGGACTCGGTGCCGCTGTCGCTCGCCCAGGACAGCCTGTCGGCCGATGTGACGACGAGCCTCGTCGATGTCGGCGCCGGCACGTCCGCGGCCGACTACACGGGCAAGAATGTCCGCGGCAAGCTGGTGCTGACTTCGAGCCAGCCGGGCGCGATCGTCGATCGCACCGTCGGTGAGCTGGGGGCGGCGGGGATCATCTCCTATGCGCCCAACCAGCGCAGCGCCTGGTGGAAGGAAGACGAGCGGCTGGTGCGCTGGGGTCACATGAGCAGCTTCCCGACGACCGAGTCGTTCGGCTTCATGATCTCGCTCGGCGAGGCACGCAAGCTGCAGCAACGGCTGGCCGCGGGCGAGGAGATCCTGTTTCACGCGCACGTCGATGCGAGCCATGAGAACGGCCGCTACGAGTTCGTCACCGCGGCGATTGAAGGCACGGACAGGAAGGACGAAATCATCCACTACACCTGTCACCTCGATCACCCGCGTCCCGGCGCGAACGACAACGTCTCGGGCTGCGTTGCCATCCTCGAGGTGGCGCGCACGCTGGCCGCGCTCATTGACAACGGCATCCTGCCGCGGCCGCGGCGCACGCTGAAGTTCCTGTGGCCCGCCGAGATAGAAGGCAGCATCATGTACCTCGCGGGGCTCGACGACCCGTCGCGCATCAAGGCGAACATCCACATGGACATGGTGGGCGGTGCCCCGGTCACCAAGGCGGTGTTCCGTATCTCCGGCGGACCCTACAGCACGCCGTCTTTCATCGCGGACCTCGGCCACGAAATCGGCCGCTTCGTCAACGACCAGACGCAACGTTTTGCCGACGGCGAGGACGTGGCCTTGCCGCTGCATGCCCCGGAGGGCGGCAAGGAACCGTTGCTGGCGCAGATGGAAGGTCTCGACATGGGCAGCGACCACGATGTGTTCTTCGAGGGCACGTGGCGCATTCCGGGGCTGTATCTGCACGACTGGCCAGATCGCTACATCCACACGAATTTCGACATGGCGGCCAACATCGATCCCACGAAGCTCAGGCGGGCCGCCTTCATCGGCGCCGTGTCCGGCTGGTTTCTCGCCAACCTGTCGGAAGAGGACGTGCCGGCGGTGCTGGACCTTTTGAGGCGCAATGCGCTGCTGCGAGGCGGCGAGCACCTTGCGCGCCGCGCGGCGCTGCCGGCACTGGATGCGGCGGCCTCAACGGCGGTGCATTTCGAGGTCGAGCGGCGCAAGGTGGAGAGCATCGGCGAATTCGCGGCCCTTTCCGAGCCGCAGCGTGATTCGGCCCGGCGCTTCCTCGACGAGCTGCAGAAACTATTCGCAATGCCGGTTCCCGCGATCGTGGTGCCACGCGACGAGGCCGTGTACGAACGCAACCCGGCGATCGAAGGACCGATGCACGCGTTCGGCTACTCCTATATCGAGGACAAGCTCGGTGCCGAGCGGCTGGCCGCACTCCGCCTGCCGCAGCACTCGACGGACTTCGGGACGGGCGGGATGTTCGCCTACGAAGCGCTCAATTTCGTGGACGGGGCGCGCAGCGTGAGTGATATCCGCGACTGGCTCGTGGCCGAGCTCGGCGACGTGCCGCTCGACTACGTGGCCGAGTATCTCGCGGCGCTGGAGTCGATCGGTGTCATTCGCAGGAAGGCGGGCTGACGACATTACGTAACATCCACGATACCCGCGCACGCTGCCAACCCGTAAAAAAGGAGTAACTTGGGGGCTTGCTCGGGCAGCAAAAACCCGAAATTCACCGCCGGTTGGGACGGGCGATGTGCAGCGATCGAAAGCGGGGAGGGGGAAACCCCGGTTCGGACATGAGGCAGCGATTCATCGAAGCGCTGACTTACCCGCGCATGTTGATGACCTCGACCATCGACATCGATACCTGCCCCATGCACGGCTATTTCGACAAGACGCTGGACGCCTGCCTGGTTTGCGACAAGGGCGTCGAGTGCCTGTGGCTGAACAATCACGACGAGTTCAGCGTGCTGGCGCGCAAGCCGATCGAAGCGCTGTTCGAGGCCTTCACGTTCAGCATCGATTACGTGGACGCCTACGTCACCCGCGACAACCACAATACGCGCCGCTGCGCCTGCGAGACCTGCACCTGGCTGCGCGAGGCGCGCCACCTGGTACGCGAATACAAGCGCCGGGTGCAGTAGAACTGGCCGAACGACCAGTACCGGGGCGGCGGGCGCCCTGCTAGCCTTATGTCCAATCGCGGAGCGAGTTTTTTTGGGGTTGACGGGGTTGGGCGTTGCTCGAGCTGGCGGGGAAAAAAAGACTGCATAAGGTCGTCGTCCTCAATCCGAAGGGCGGATCGGGGAAGACGACCCTCGCCTTCAGCCTGGCGGGCTACCTGGCGACCACGGGCCGCAATGTCGGGCTCCTGGACATGGATCGCCAGGGTTCCAGCACGCACTGGCTGCGCAATCGCCCGGATGCCCTGCCGAAGATCCACGCGCTGCCGGCCCCGCAAGGCCGTTCCGGCACGGTCGTCGTTCCTGCCGAGGTCGACTACGTCGTCATCGACGCGCCCGCCGGGTTGTCGGGCGACGAACTCATCGACTACACCTGCGGGGCGCACGCGATCCTGGTACCGGTCCTGCCTTCCGACCTGGATATTCACGCGGCCTCGCGCCTCGTTTCCCAGCTACTGCTGAAAGCCCAGGTGAGCCGGCGCAACGGCCGCCTCGGCGTCGTGGCGAATCGCGTGAAAGAGCGCACGGTGGCCTACAAGCAACTGCTCCGTTTCCTCGACCGCCTGTCGATCAATCTCGTCGGCACGCTGCGCGACAGCCAGAATTACACGCATGCCGCGGCAGACGGGCGCTGCATCCACGAGATGGCGCCGTCGCAGGTGCGCAGGGACACCGAGCAGTGGGCCGCCATCACCGCCTGGCTGGAGTCGAGACTCGAGCAACCGTTGACAGCTCGCGACTGGCTGCGACCGGCGGAGCCCGAAGCGCCGCAGCGCCGTTTCCGGCCTGCGCTGGTCCTGCCGGCCGCCGCCGCCGCCGTTGCTGCGCTCGCGATCGCGATGTGGTTTCTCGCCGCGACCCGGGACGATACCGTCGAGGTTCCGCCCGAGCCCGTGTCGCCGCAGGTCGCCTTCCAGTCCACGCCGGTGGCGCCGATCGAGCGGCGCGTGGCGGAGCAACCCGTGCAGGACTCCGCGGCCAACGAGCTACGTGATCGCTGGCAGCTGACCGGCGTCGTCAGCGCGAATGGTGAACGGGTCCTGGTGCTCAACGACCGTCACGAGGCCGCGACCGTGCGCCTGCGGAGCGACGGCAACCTCGACGGCTGGTCCGTCAGGGAGGCCGGCGCGGACTACGCGGTACTCGTCCAGGGAGAGGACGAAGTGCATTTTGCGCTGAACCAGGACACTACACCCTAAGCAGCCACGCCGTTCGGATTTCCCGGTTTCCGGCCCGCCACCAACTTTTTGGCGGCGGCCCGGTACTGCGTATTGGTCTCAGCAGCAACTGGCATCAATACCATGAGCGATGACCGGCGGTCGCAGTCCGAGCCGGCCTGCAGCATACAGTTCGGCCCCGACGGCGCCGAAAACCACGGCATGATCGGCACGAGCGCGCCCATGCGCGCACTGCTCGCCGCTTTGCCGCGGATCGCAGCTTCGACTTCACCGCTGCTCGTCCGCGGTGAACCGGGCACCGGCAAGGACTGCATTGCGCGGGCCGTCCACACGCTCTCGGTTCGCGCCGGCCGGCCCCGCGTCAGCGTCGATTGTGCTGCGGGGCCGGGACGGCAGGTACCAGCGGCACTGCTCGCTGCGCTGCAGACGGCACGCGGCGGCACCGTGATCCTCGATGGAATCGACGGCCTGTCGATCGGCTCGCAGGCACGCCTGCTGCGGGCATTGCGCAGCGAGGAACGTGACGGCGTGGCCACCGGCCGCGGACGCCTCGACGTACGCATCGTTTCCACCTCCAGCGCCGACCTGGAATCGGCCGTTGAGCAGGGGCGCTTCCGCGAAGCGCTCTATTACCAGCTGAACGTCGTGAGTATCGAGGTGCCGCCGCTGCGCGAACGCGGCAGGGACGTGCAACTGCTCGCGGACTATTTCCTGCACAGGTTCACCACCCCGGGTTCCCGCCGGCGGGTCGTGGGATTCTCGGCCGAGGCGCGGCTCGCGATGCAGCAATGGGCATGGCCGGGCAACGTGCGTGAATTGCTCAACCGCATCAGGAAGGCGATCGTCATGTGCGAGCGCGGGCCGCTCTACAGCAGCGACCTCGGTCTCGACAACCGTACCCGGGGCCGCATCGCCATGACGCTCGACGAAGCGCGCGAAGCGGCTGAACTGAGTGCGTTGCTGACGGCGCTGGCCGTCTCCAACGGCGACCTCGCGGTGGCGGCAGCGCGGCTCGAGACGTCGCGCGCGGCCCTCTGCCGGCTGATGCAGAAGCACCGGATCGACGTTACGTCACCCCAGCTGGTCGTCGACACCGGGCGATAACGGCGCATCTCTGCGGCCGGCGACGCCCCCGGGTCGCCTCTTGATTCCCGGCATTTCGTCTATACTTCGATTGAAGCAGGGGTTGGAGACCCATCAAGGGGAATGAAGATGCCTGTCCAGAAGCTGAAAGACTATCTCGACGAAAACGACGTCCAGTATGTCACCATCAGTCACTCGCCGGCCTACACCGCGCAGCGGATCGCAGAGCTCACGCGCATCCCGGGCAAGGAACTCGCCAAGACCGTCATCGTCAAGGTGGACGGTGATTACGCGATGGCCGTCCTGCCCGCATCACGTCGCGTCGACCTGCGTCATCTCAAGAGCGCGCTGGGTGCGGACGAGGTCGTGCTGGCCTCGGAAGACGAGTTCAAACGCCTGTTCCCGGATTGCGAACTCGGCGCCATGCCGCCGTTCGGCAATCTCTACGACATGGGCGTATTCGTTGCCGAGCAGCTGACCGAAGACGACGAGATCGCCTTCAATGCGGGTTCGCATACCGAGCTCGTCAAGATGGCGTACAGGGACTACGCGAAGCTCGTGACGCCGCAGGTCGTGTCACTGACCTGACGGCGTCGCCGTAACGAGCCTGCCGGCGTTCACTCGCCGAGGTACTGGTGCAGCCAGGCGTTGACCTGCTCGTGCCAGTGCACCGAATTGTGCGGCTTCAGCACCCAGTGATTCTCGTCGGGGAAGTACAGGAAGCGGCTCTCGATGCCGCGGCGCTGTGCCGCCGTGAACGCCGCGATGCCCTGGGTCACCGGCACCCGGTAGTCGAGTTCGCCGTGAATCACGAGCATCGGCGTCTGCCAGCGATCGACGAACAGTGCCGGGTTGTGCTTTTCATAGCCCTCCGGGTTCGAGTAGTAGGGCCCGCCGTGCTCCCATTCGGGGAACCACAGTTCTTCCGTCGTGTAATACATCGAGCGGTTGTCGAACACCCCGTCGTGGTTGACCAGGCAACGGAAACGGTCGGGCCATTGCCCGGCAATCCAGTTGATCATGTAGCCGCCGTAGGACGCGCCCAGCGCGCAAACGCGGTCGCCGTCGAGGAAGTCGAAGCGATCCAGCGCGGCAGCGAGGCCGAGCTTGAGGTCCTCGAGCGGTTTGCCGCCCCAGTCGCCGGAGATACTGTCGGTGAACGCCTGGCCGTAACCGGTCGAGCCGTGAAAATCGATCATCACCGCGGCAAAGCCCTGCCCGGCATAGGTCTGGGGGTTCCAGCGGTAATGGAAATTGTTGGCAAAGCTGCCCTGCGGTCCGCCGTGAATCAGGAACGCGACCGGGTACTGCTTGCCGCGCTCGAAATCCGCAGGCTTCACAACGAAACCGTATACCGTATCGCCGCCCGCGCCCGCGAAGGAAAACTGCTCGAAATCACCCATGGTCACGCCTGCCAGCGTGCGCATGGCGAAATCCGTGATCCTCCGGCTGTCGCCCGTGGCAGGGTCGAACACATGGATTTCGTCCGGCGATTTCAGGCTGTTGCCGGTGTAAACGATGCGATCGCCCGCGTTGTCGAACGCGCTGACCGTGCCGCCTGATACCAGCTTGACCGGCTCGCTGCCGTCGAGGCCGAGTTCCCAGAGTGTCTTGTGCCCGACGTCCTGGGCGTTCATGAGGATCGACCGGCCATCGCGCGCGAACGCGATCGACGAAGGTGAACGGTCCCAGTTTTCGGTCAGGACGCGGTTCTTGCCGGAACGCAGGTCTCGCAGCACGACCTGGAACTGGTCGGCCTCGAATCCCGGCCGCGACATCGCCAGCCACGCGAGGTAACGGCCGTCGGGACTCAGAATTGGCGACGTATCCCAGGCCTCGTTGTCACGCGTGAGGTTATCGGGCTCGCCCTTGCCGCTCATGGGTACCGCGTAGATATCGAAATTCGTCGACGTCGGCTCGTCGCGATCGCGCAGCCGGGCCGCGAAGTAGAGGGTCTTGCCGTCCGGCGAGACGGCGTACTCCTCGTTGCCACCCCAGACCCGTGACGGCACGTCCGCATCCACGCGGCTCAGGCGCACGGGCGTGCCCGCGGCTTCGCCCTTGTCGTTCAGCGGGATGGCGAAGAGCTGCGAGCGACGGTCGTCGAGCCAGTGATCCCAGTGGCGCATGAACAGCCGGTCGTAGCGTTGCGCGGTCACCTTGTCGTCGACCGCTGCGGCAACCCGGTCGACCGTGCACTGCAGGTCGCCGCAAGCGGGATACACCGACAGCGAGACCACCAGGCGGTCCCCGGTGGGCGATACGCGGAAGGTACCGACATCGAGGGGCAGATCGGTCACGGGCTGCGCCTCGCCACCGCCGACGGGCAGCCGCCAGACCTGCGTTGTCTCGCCGCGCGACGACAGGAACAGGATGTAACGGCCGTCCGACGACCAGGCCGGGCTGGTGTCGTTGGCTTCGTGCGTGGTCAGCCTGCGGGGGGCGGCACCGTCGATCGTGCTCAACCACAGGTCGTAGCGGCCCTTGTCCGCCGCCATGTCGGTATGCCGCACGGCGTAGACGATGAGATCGCCGGAAGGGGAGACGGCCGGCGCGCCGACGCGGTCGATGCGCACGAGATGTTCGGCGGTAAAGGGTTCGGCGAGCGCCGCGGAGGCGGCGAGCCACGGGAGAACGAGACAAACAATTCGTCGAGTCATTTGTATTCTTCTAATAGGGACAAACGAAAGCCCTACAGTCTAGAGGAGGCGCAGGCTATAGCAAGCCTGCAAGAGCGACGCAACCCGGGAGTCCGATGGGGACGCAAGTACAGGCCTGGCCGAGCGCGGCGATCCCGCGGGATGATATCCTTGTGGCTCGACCACCCGCGGGCGCTCGAATGCAGCAACGCTTGTTGAAAGGGTTCTACCTGCAAGACCTGCTGATCGAGCCGGCGACCGGCCGCGTGTCTGGCCCCGGCTTCGAGACACACCTGAAACCGAAGGCCGCCGAGGTCCTCCTGTACCTCGCCGAGAGGCCCTTCGAACTGGTCGAACGCGACGAACTGTTGAGGGCCGTATGGGGCGAGAACGCGGGTAGCCCGGAAGCGCTGACGCACGTGATCAGCGAACTGCGCAGCTGCTGCAAGGACCACGCGGGCAGCCCGTCGGTGATCCAGACCGTGCCGCGCCGCGGCTACCGGCTGCTGCAGGAGCCGCGTCCAATTGACGAACCCGAAACTGCTAACGAAACAGGTGTTTTCCAGGCACCAGACGACGGTAGCTTCATCGGCAACCTGATGCGCCGCGGCGTGGTGCAGGCCGGCTTCGCATACATGGTCTTCGGCTGGGCCCTTATTCAGGTTGCCGATCTTGTTACGCCAATTCTCAATTTGCCGGTGTGGATGCCATCGGTTATCACGTACGCGGCAGTCGGCGGATTTCCCATTGTCCTCGTTCTCGCCTGGATGCTGGAGCGAAGCGATGGGCGCTGGCTGCTCGATCGAGGCAGGCAGTCCGGGCGCCTGCTTTCCGGGCTCGAGCGGAACTACCTGTCGATTGTCCTGGCCTACGGTGTTGCTGCGGTCGGTGCATTGGCCTACCAGATGACCGTAGGATTCGATCTACCGGGCGACTCTGAAGCCACGATGGCTGAAGAAGATGCTCTGTTGCCAGTGCATCCGAACTCGATCGCGGTACTCAGGTTCATGAATATCGACGGTAGTGAGCAAAGCGAGGTGTTCAGTCATGGGCTTGCAGAGGACGTCCTCGACCGGCTGGCAAGAATTCCCGGACTCCTTGTTTCTGCACGCGGCGATTCATGGTCGCTTCCGGTCAACTCCAGATCTAGCGATGTTCGGCAGCGCCTGCGAGTTGCCTTTTACCTTGAAGGAAGCGTTCGGATCGTTGGCGACGATCTGCGAGTTGTAGCCCAGCTTATCGATTCCGAGCGGGGTGTGCACATTGTATCGCGTAGCTTCGATAAGAAGATTGAGAACTTCCTGGAAGTACAGCGCGAGATTACCGAGCTTACGGTAGCGAATCTGCGGGTAGTGCTGCCGGAAGAAACGCAGATGCTCTTCGCGAACGAATATGAGGGGCTCGAGGTCGACGCCTATATCATGTACCGGCGTGGCAAGGACCTAATGAACGAGCCGATGACGGAAGATGTTCTAAGGGAAGCAACCAGTTATTTCGAGCAGGCGCTGACACTGGACCCAGGCTACGCTGCAGCGCATGCCGGGCTGTGCTCGGCCTATACAGTGCTCTATGCCTTGGTAAGCGATCCAGAATTCATAGACGACGCCGAACGCACGTGCGCCGCCGGCATGGCTGCAAACAGCAATCTGCACATGGTGTATGCGGCGACGGGAGACCTGTACTCGCAGACAGGACGACTGGCTGATGCGGAATCGGCCTATCTTTCTGCAATCAACATCAATGGCCAGGACGTTCTGGCGATGGAGGGATTGGCGGCGGTTTACGAGCGCCAGCAGCGGTTCGAGGAAGCTGAGCGGCTTATGACGGACGCAATACAGCTCCAACCCGGCAACTGGCGTATGTTGAACTCGCTGGGGCGCTTGTACTTCCGAAACGGCATGTATCGCGAGGCCGCGGATGCGTATACGCGCGTTGTGGCGTTGGACCCGGGCAACTGAAAGGTCATGGCAACCTCGGCAGTTCGCTCATGATGATCGGGGACTTCGAGGGCGCGGCAGAAGCGCTGCAAGCATCGCTGGAAATTGAGCCTGCGCGCACCTATTTCGTGAACCTGGCAATCATCTATTACTATCTCGGCCGTTTCGATGATTCTGTTTCTATTCATCGACGGGCAATTGAAGAGTCGCCGAATCAGCACTTCGTCTGGCTGAATTACGGGGACGCGCTATTCTTTTCAAGTGAGCCTGAAAAAGCCGAAGCGGCTTTCAGACGATCCGAAGAAATTGCGGAGAATGTATTGCAGGTCGATCCAGGCAGGGCGGATGTAATGTATGAACTTGCCTGGGTCAAGGCAATGCTTGGAGATACTACCAGCGCACGGCAATTAATTGAGCCAGTCGAGTATCGATCGATCCAGACAACCCTTACGTGCATTATTTTGACGGACTGGTCCGCGTCAAGGAGGGCCACTACGATCAAGCGGTCGCTGTTCTCGAAAAAGCTGTCGCGGGCGGCTACCCGGTTGCCATGCTGGCCAGTGAACCGCACCTGAGTTCCTTGGCGATCGGCCCGAGATTCATACAGTTGACATCGCCTGCAGATTTAGCACCGTAACCGATCTGGGATGTTGGGCCGATAGTAAGGCAAAGACGAAGGAGAGCAAACATGAACACGATTAGAGCGACTGTCTTTCTGATAGCACTGACTCTTGCCGGCGGCTGCGCTTCCGTAGCACCCGCAGAATCTAACTGCGCAGGTGCGGTTTCGAAAAAGATTAACATTGTCTATCAGCGCCACAGCAAGATTACAGTTGCCCCGTCCAGAAGGGTGGTAGAGCGCGGCCAGGCAATCGACTATCGAGTGAAAGGAGTGGAATCCCGCACCTTCAAGGCCAAAGGCACCAGGGGCCCTGGTTCGGCCTCATATGGTTGGCTAGACGCACAAGGCGAGGGCGGGACGACAGGGGATGGGAACGTCTCATATAGTATGCGTTGACTCTTCGAGGATCAGGACCCTGGCGACTACGAGTACCGGATCGAAATCGACGGTGTTGGCGCATTCGACCCTGTAGTCCACGTGGACTAGTCCGCCCGGGGGCGACTGACTCAGGTGCGAGGTAGGTCAGTCGCCGCGATAGTCGATTCAATCTTCCACACCCAACCGCTTGTGCATCAGCGGACTCGTGGTCGTGTACTGCAGGTGCGCCTTCTTGCCGGGATCGAGTCGTTCCTTCGCCGCGAAGGCGGCGAGGGCGGCCTCGTGGAAGCCTGACAGGATGAGCTTCTTCTTGCCCGGGTAATAGTTGATATCGCCGATCGCGTAGATGCCTGGGATATTCGTCTCGAATTTCTCGGTATCGACGTTGACGGTCTTGCGATTCAGGTCGAGCCCCCACTCGGCGATCGGGCCGAGTTTGGGCGCGAGGCCCCAGAAAACCAGCAGGGCCTTGCAGTCGATCGCTTCTTCGTGGCCATCGACGCTCGTCACCGTGATGCCGGAGATGCCGTCGTCATCGGCGCGGTATTCGGTGACCTTGCCGATGATCTCGCGGATCTTCCCGGCCGCGACCAACGCCTGCATTTTCGCAACCGACGCCGGCGCGCCGCGGTACTCGGCTCGACGGTGGACGAGCGTCAGTGACGATGCGACAGGCTGCAGCGCGAGCACCCAGTCGAGTGCCGAATCGCCGCCGCCGAGTATGGCGATCGGCTTGCCCGCAAATGCCCTGGGGTCGCGAACCTTGTAGAAAAGCGACTTGTCTTCGTGCGCCTCGATGCCTTCGAGCCGCATGCGCCGCGGCTGGAAGGAGCCGACGCCGCCCGCGAGAAATACGGTCTTCGCGCGGAATCGCGTGCCGGCACTGGTCTCGATGTCGAACTCGTCGCCCTCCGGCCTGACAACGGTGACTTCCTGGCCGAGATGGAACTCCGCTTCGAACGGCGCGATCTGCTTCATCAGGTTGTCGACGAGTTCCTGGGCCAGGATGAACGGGATGCCCGGTATGTCGTATATCGGTTTGTCCGGGTAAAGTTCGGCGCACTGTCCGCCCACGACTTTCATGCTGTCGACGACATGCGCCTTGATGCCCTGCAGGCCCAGTTCGAACACCTGGAACAGGCCGCAGGGGCCGGCACCGACGATGACGGCATCCGTTTCGATGACTTCGGTGTTCATTCTGCTGCTCCTCTGCCGGTCCAGCCGGGGCCGCGCACAACGCGCCCTGGCTTAGCGCCAGTATGCTCGCCGTCATTCAGAACCTGCTCGCCATTGACGAAGACGTGCAGCACGCCGGTCGCATACTGGTGCGGTTCGACGAACGTGGCATGGTCCTGCACGGTGTCGGGATCGAACACGACGACGTCCGCGAAGTAGCCTTCTTTCAGCAGCCCGCGACGATCCAGCTTCAGGTTGTGTGCTGGCAGGCCGGACAGCTTGCGTACCGCTTCCGCGAGCGTGATCACGTTCTCTTCGCGGACGTATTTCGCCAGCACGCGCGCGAAACTGCCGTATGCCCGCGGGTGCGGGTTGCTCTTCAGGAACACGCCTTCCGGCGCGAGCGACCCGGCGTCTGAATTGAAGCTCACCCAGGGCAGGGCGACGGCCCTGCGGACGATGTCTTCCGACTGTGTGAAATAGACGGTGCCGACGCGGCTCCCATCCTCGATGATCAGATCCATGATCGTGTTTTCCGGGCTCGTGCCGCGCATCTCAACGACGTCGGCAAGCGTCTTGCCGGTGAGCGGCTTCAACGCCTCACTCTTGAAGCTCACCAGCAGAATATTGTCGAGCGATCCGGCCAGCAGGAACATGTTCTCCCACTCGTCGGACGGTGTATTCATCTCCTCGATGATGCGCTTGCGAATTTCCGGGTCCCGCATGCGCTCGAGCGAGGCTTCGAAGCCGCCTTCCTGTACCCAGGGCGGCACGGTGACGTTGAGGCCCGTGGAGCCGGCCGGATACGTATAGACATCCGCCGTGATCTGCAGGCCTTCGGCTCGCGCATCCTCGATCATCTTCACGGCGTCGTCGAACAGGGACCAGTTCTGCTGGCCGGACGACTTGAGGTGATAGATCTCGGCACGGATGCCTGCCTCGCGGGCGATCGTGATGAGTTCGCCGATGGCCTCCAGCATGTGCGCGCCTTCGTCCCGCAGGTGCGAGATATACATGCCATCGAACTCCGCGGCGGCCTCGGCAAGCGCGATGAGTTCGCCGGTGTCGGCAAACAGTCCGGGCGGGTACATGAGCGACGAGGCGACGCCCATCGCACCCTCGCGCATCGCCGCGCGCACGAGTTCCTGCATGCGCTCCAGTTCCTCCGGCGTCGGGGCACGGTCTTCGTAACCGATGACATACTTGCGCGGCGTCGCGGCGCCTATGAACGAAGCGACGTTGGTCGATACACCGCGTGCTTCGAGGTACTCGAGGTACTCCCCGAGCGTATTCCACTCGATGTCGTAGCGAATGTCGGACTGTCGGTCGATGAGTTCCCGTTTCATCGCTGCGTTCAGCGGGCCCATGGAGTTGCCTTCGCCCATGACTTCGAGCGTCACGCCCTGGCGGATATCGCTTTGCGAGCGGCCGTCCTCGATCAGCGACTCGGTGGCCCAGGACAGCATGTTGATGAAGCCGGGCGCGACGGCGAGTCCGTCGGCGTCGATCTCGAGGGCTGCCCGTGCATCATCGAGATCACCGATCGCGGCAATTGTGTCACTGTCGATCGCAATGTCGGTGACGTAAGGCTCATTCCCGTTGCCGTCGTAAACGGTGCCGCCGCGGATGATCACGTCATGCGTGGGTGGCGGCGAGCAGGCCGCGAGAGTCCAGAGTACAGCCAGGATGACGCCAGGCGCGAGTGACGAAAGTGATCGATTCATAAGCGAGGATATTCGAGTAGAACGGGCGGCCATTGTGGCACAGGGCAATCGAGGAATCGCCTCAAGACTACTGAAAAGAAATGGCATCTGGGGCATGATGACCAGACTCGAAAGCGAGCCGGGCAGGGGGGCCAGGCGATGCAGGACCGCATGCGCAATCTGGTACAGGAACTTCGCAGCCGCAGCGTGTTTCGTGCGCTCGTGGCTTATTGCGTCGTGGCGTGGATGTTGCTGCAGGTAGCGGATGTCACCTTCGACCGCCTGCCGATCCCCGAGAACTCGATGACCGTACTCATTGCATTGGTCGTCATCGGCTTTCCGGTCGTGGCGGTCCTGGCATGGGCGTATGAGCTGACGGCGCGCGGCATTGTTCGTCACGAGGAATCGGGCGGCGCGCGGGCACCGCGTCTCGCGTTCCTGCCGTTTGTCGCCGTCGTCGGGATTGTCACTGTCGGCAGCGGCTTCCTGCTGTACTACCTGTCGCAGAATTTCTGGGAGCCTCCGCGCCGGTCGATAGCAGTGCTGCCCTTCGTCAACAGTAGCGGCGAGGCCGAAACCGAGTACTTCAGCGACGGCCTTACGGAGGAGATCCAGAGTCTCATCATCAGGCTAAACGAGTTTCGCGTTGTGGCGATGAGCACCAGCCGAGATTTCAAGGACAGCGTCATGGACGTAGTGGCCATTGCGAACCGACTGGACGCGGAAGCGGTACTCCTCGGCAGTGTGCGGCGCTACCAGAACAAGGTGAGCGTCACCGCCCGCCTGATCGATGGCAGCGACGGCCAGGAGCTCTGGTCCGACAACTTCGACCGTGAACTATCCGACATCTACGCCATCCAGGAGGACATCGCCCGTCAAGTTGCGCGATCGTTGCACGTGGTGTTGCCGGTTGCCGCGGAAAGGCGGCTGAAGAAACTCGGCACGAGCGACGTCGGGGCTTACGACGCCTATCTTCGCGGTATCGACTATCTCAGGAAGCCGTCCGACGAAACGTCGTTGCTGTTTGCGGAAGGCCTCCTGAAAGAGGCGTTGGCCATCGACCCCGATTTCGCCCAGGCCCACGCCGCAATGTGCCGGAAACATCTCGAGAGCTACAAGCTGTCCGCCGATGCGGCCAGATTCGGTGCCGCCGAAGCCGCGTGTCAGCAGGCGCTGAAAAGTGACGAGGATTCCGTCAGGGTTCGGGTCGTGCTGGGGCAGCTGTATTACGAATCAGGCAAATACGAGAACGCGCTGCACGAATTCGAGGAAGCACTGAGCGACAACGATAAGCTTGCAGATGTCTACATAGGTCTCGGAATAACCCACGCTGCGCTCGGTAATAGCGATGCTGCGGAGGAGAACCTTCGTCGCGCCATACAGACGGATATCAGCTACTGGCAGAGCTTCAACGCGATGGGCAATTTCCTCCTTGCTCTCGGCCGGTTCGAGGAGGCGGCCGAGTTCTACCAGATGTTCGTGAATCGCGTAGACGACGATGCGGCCGCGCTGAGCAACCTCGGCGTTGCCTACTACCTCGCCGGTGATTTCAAGGGAGCCGCCGAAAGCTGGGACGCGTCGCTTGCCATCAAGCCATCGCGGGACGCCTATTCCAATACTGGCACGATGTATTTCTACCTGGGTGATTTCGAACGCGCCATCGAACGCTATGTGAACGCCGCAAACCTCGCGCCGAACGACTACCGCATGTGGGGCAACCTGGGAGATGCGTATCATTTCCAGGGCACGCAGGAGCAGGTTGCGGAAGTCGCTTACAAGCGTGCCATTGGTCTCGGCGAAGCGCGCCTCGAGGTGAACCCGGATGATTCGATGGTGATCTCGGATATCGCGCTCTACTATTCGCGCATCGGTAACGTCGAGAAGGCTCGCGAATTCGACGAGAAGGCGAACAACCGGGGGGCAGGCATCATGTACGTGCACTACAACAGTGCGTTGATACACGTGCAGTTCGGGGAAGTGGATCAGGCGCTCGCGGCGCTGGAGCGCGCCGTCGAACTCAGTTACGAACGCGAGCTTCTGCGTATAGACCCCGCGCTCAAAGGGCTGCAAGGCGATGAACGTTTCAGGCAGCTCGTTTCCAACAATAGCTCTTGACGACTGTATTTACATAACATGGGAGAAGAAATATGAAGATTCTTGCGACGATAGCGATTGCCGGGGCAGTTTCCGGCGCTTTGCTGTTTGCAAGCACGGATTCGAATAGCCAGGGCAATTGCGATCGAGGCGGCAATCATACGATCCAGGTATCAGAAGGGCCGGACGGGATGCCTGAGCTCAGGTACCGCGGGGGATCGGCGGAAGACGTCCATGTCTGCAATGGTGACCAGGTGCAGTGGGTGCTGACGGGTTCCGACCGTAACTACCTGGTTGACTTCATGGGTAATGCGCCGTTCCCGGGAGCGGCCACACGCGGCTCGTCAAACGGTGTGGTGTCGGTGACGATCGATGCGGAAGACGGAGAATACGATTACGGCGTGAATTTTGAGGGCGAAGAGCCAATGGACCCGCGCCTCATTGTCCATCGCTAGGTATATCTTCTGATTGACCAGTGGAGGGCGCTGCTGCCCAAATAGCAAAGGGCATTGGAGGGCAACGTGATGAAGCACGCAATGCACGATTGGCGTGGCCCGGACGGGAAGCCGGACCTCCACAAGATGGTCGAATTCATCGAGCAGCAGGATCGCTCGAGCCTCCTGGATATCGTCGGCTGGGCGGTGTTCTTTATCTGGATCGGCGTTGCCTGGTTGCTCGAATTCAGCCTCGGCTGGGGGATCGTCGGTACCGGCATCCTCCTGCTTCTCCTGCAGGGACTGCGCGCCGCTTTTCACGTTCGCGTTGACGCGTTCTGGGTCATCGCCGCCATCGCGTTCGTCGTCGGCGGATTCTGGGAACTCTGGGAGGTCGCGATCCCGCTAGCTCCGCTGGTACTCATCGGGATCGGCATCGGCCTGCTCGTCTGGTACTGCACGAAGACGCTCAGAAATCGAAAGCGCATGTTTTGAGCGGTTGGCAGCGCCTTCCGGCGCAGCCGAGAGCATCCAGGTGATGATCACGGTCGGCACCAACCCGAGCGCGAGCGCAATGATGATCAGGTCTGCCGAGTTCTCGTCCAGGCCCAACGCAGTTGCAAACCGCTCGACCAGCTGCGCTGCAAGAAAGGCCGCGACGGCGTAGACGATGCCGATGCGAAAAGCCCTGTAACGACGCGGTTCTGGTAGCTTGGACACGACGGCCCCGGTTGCCGAAAGAATGTCCGGGAGTCTGGGGAGTTGCAGCGGACGGCCATATAGGGACAAGTACGCAGCAATCCGGGTTTGCGCGCCAGGCCCCGCCGGGAGGCTTTGTCCTGCCCATTTCGCCGTAGGTGTATTCCACCGTACACTGGGGCGATT
The DNA here is from genome assembly GCA_963712755.1 of uncultured Gammaproteobacteria bacterium. GTDB lineage: Bacteria > Pseudomonadota > Gammaproteobacteria > Steroidobacterales > Woeseiaceae > UBA1847. The sequence continues at coordinate 743,127 of CAVQIY010000010.1, forward strand.
GCCGTATCCCGAGGGAATCAATGACCGTCATCAGCCCCGACAACGACCTGGCGCTCATGGCCGTGCTGTTCGTCATCGCCGGCGCCGCGTTCCTGGCGGAGAAGACCCGCATCGGTTCCCACCTGACGGGCGCGGTGATCGCGATTCTTTCGGCCATCGCGGTCGCCAATCTGCGCATCATTCCGCACTCGGCGCCGGCTTTCGATTTCGTGTTTGCGTATTTCGTGCCGGTACTCATTCCGCTGTTCCTGTTCAAGGCGGACCTGCGGCACATGCTGTTCGAGACGACCCGCATGACGGGAGCGTTCCTGATCGCGAGCGCCGGGACCGTCATTGGCGTCGTGGTAGCTGTGAGCGTGCTCGACCTCGGCAACCTTGCGCCGGCGGCGGACCTCGATCCGGCACTGCGCGAAGCGGCCATAGCCGGGCTGTTCACCTCCACCTACATTGGCGGCTCCGTGAACTACGCCGCGCTCGGGGAGATCACGGGGCTCAGCAAGGATGCGTCGTTCTTCTCGGCCGCGACGGCGACCGACAACCTCTTCAGCGCCGTCTTCCTCGGCGTGATCGCCCTGTTGCCGGGCTGGCACTGGCTCGCGCGGCGCTTCAGCACGCACGAACACGGTGAGGCGCAGGCGCCTGCCGGCGGGGGCGAGCCGATCACGGCCGCGAGCCTCACGCTGGCGATGGCGACGGCAATCAGCTTCGTCGCGGTCGGCGATTTCATCACGTCGCTCACCGCCGTCCCCAGCCTGCGATACGCGGTCATAACGCTACTGGTGGTCGCCGCGGCGACCGCTTTCCCGGGGCTCATGCGGCGGCTGCACGGCGGATTCGAGCTCGGTGTCGGCCTCGCTTTCGTGTTCTTTGCCGCGATTGCGGCCGGCGCCGACCTGGTCGCGATGATCCGCATTGCGCCATTGCTGATCGTACTCGTGCTCATCCTGCTCAGCGTGCACCTGCTGGTGCTGCTGAGCGTCGGGCGACTGTTTCGCCTCACGCTGCCGGAACTGGTCACGGCCTCCAACGCCGCGATTCTCGGCGCGACGACCGCGCCTGCGCTCGCGGCGGCGAAAGGCTGGCACGATCTCGTCACGCCCGGGGTGCTGGTCGGTGTGCTCGGCTACGCGCTGGGTACGCTGACCGGTACCGCCGTGTTCCACGTTTTCGGCCTGCTGTGAGGTGAGCGGATGAACGGTGGCGACATCATCGGGCGAGTCCTGGAGGCACACGGTGTCAGGCTGCTGTTTACCCTGTGCGGCGGTCACATTTCGCCGATCCTGAAAGGTGCCAAGGACCGCGGCATCCGCGTCGTGGACACCCGTCACGAGGCGACGGCGGTGTTCGCGGCGGATGCGGCCGCGCGCCTGACCGGCATCCCGGGCGTTGCCGCCGTGACGGCGGGACCGGGGGTGACCAACACGATAACGGCCATCAAGAATGCCCAGCTCGCACAGTCACCGGTCGTGCTGCTCGGTGGCGCGGCCGCGACGCTGTTGCAGGGCCGTGGCGCGCTGCAGGATATCGACCAGCTCGCCCTGTTCCGGCCACACGTCAAGTGGAGCAGGGCGGTCAAGCGGGTGCGTGACCTCGCGCCGGCGATCCAGAGAGGGTTCCAGGTTGCGCAAAGCGGCGTTCCCGGCCCGGTCTTCATCGAGTGCCCCGTGGACCTGCTGTACGACGAGCGCGTGATACGCGAGTGGTACGAAGCCGCGACCCCGAAGGGCGGTTCCGTCCCGGATCGCGTCATGCGTGCCTACCTGCAGCATCATGCGCGGCGCTTGTTCGCCGCGCCGCAAGGCGCCGACCTGGATTTCGTGGCGACGGTCGCGTCCGCGGCGGCTGCGCAGGGTGCAGTGGACCGGGCGGCGGCAAGGCTCGCGGATGCTAAACGGCCGCTGCTCGTCGTCGGCAGCCAGGCGCTCGTCGAGGCCGGGCAGGCGGATGCGGTCGCTGCGGCGATCGCCAGCCTGAACGTCCCCGTGTACCTCTCCGGCATGGCGCGCGGGCTGCTCGGTGCCGCGCATCCGCTGCATCGCCGCCACCAGCGGCGCAAGGCCCTGAAGGAAGCGGACGTGGTGATCCTGGCCGGCGTGCCCGCGGACTTCCGGCTCGACTACGGCCGCCATGTGAGGCGGACAGCGTGCCTGGTTTCGGCCAATCGCAGCAAGGTCGACCTGAAGCGCAACCGCAAGCCCGATATCGGTATCCTCGCGGATGCGGGCAGTTTCCTGCGCGCGCTTGCCGCTGCGGTCGGTGCCGGCACCCACGAGCGCTGGCGCGACTGGCACGTCGCGCTCGAATCGCGCGATGCCGAGCGAGAAGCCGAAATCGACGCAACGGCGGCGCGCGACGCCGGGTACGTCAATCCGGTATCGCTGTGCCGGCACATCGACGCGGCACTGCCGGACGACAGCGTCATCGTGGCCGATGGCGGCGACTTCGTCGGCACGGCGTCCTACATCGTGAAGCCGCGCGGTCCGCTCAGCTGGCTCGACCCGGGCGTGTTCGGCACGCTCGGCTGCGGCGCGGGGTTCGCGCTCGGCGCGAGCCTGTGCCGGCCGGGCAGTGAAGTATGGATGCTGTTCGGTGACGGATCGGTGGGTTACTCGCTCGCCGAATTCGACACCTTCGCGCGCCACGGCATTCCCGTCATCGCAGTTGTCGGCAACGATGCCGGCTGGACGCAGATCGCGCGTGAGCAGGTCAAGATACTGCATGACGACGTTGGCACGGTGCTCGAGCGCAGCGATTATCACCAAGTGGCCACCGCGCTGGGCGGCCACGGGGTGCTGCTGCAGAGCCCGGACCAGGTGGAACCCGGCTTGCGCGAGGCACGCGAGGCAGCCAGCGGCGGCAAGCCCGTCCTGGTGAACGCCTGGCTGGACAAGACGGACTTTCGCGAAGGCTCGTTGTCGATGTAGGCCTGGCGGTCAGCCGCTCTGTTGCCGCGGCGGGTCCGTGCGCGGCGGCGTTTCGGGCCGCGACGGCTCGCGCTCCGGTTCCGGTCTCGGGAACTGGTCCGAGCGATTCGGCTGCGGCGGCTCGCGCACGATGAACACTTCCATTTCCGCGGGCGACCAGGGCGGCGGGAGTTGCGTGCCGTTTTCCACCGCGGCTGCGATCCTGGTCATCGGTTCTTCGACATCCGCCGCCAGTTTCCTGCCGACCTCCGTCTCGGTCAGGATGCGATAATCGCGCAGCGCCGACGAGTAGTCCTTGAGCTGCAGCTCGAGAATCACCGCGGCATGGAGGAGCTTCAGGTAATCGTTGCGGCCGAGCCAGCGGCCGTCGTTGATCATGGCCCTGCGAAAGCGCTGCAGTTGTTCTTCCTTGTTGCCCTGCGTCTCGAAGATCCGGCCCTCGGCGATATAGGTGTACGCAAGCTCGACGGTGGTCAGGTCGTCTTTGGCGCGCATCTCGTCGATGAGTGCCTGTGCCTTTTCGAGTCTGTCTTTGTCGATCGCCGCGTGAACCTTCCTGTCTCGCGCAAAGAACTTCTTCGACACGAAGGGCTGTTTGCGTTCGTACACGAAATGCAGGAGCACCTTGTCGGTTTGTCCCTCACCCGGCAAATAGCGCCAGCGGCTCACCGCTGCCGTGGCGGCTTCGTTGAACGCTTCGCTGCCGCTCGACGCTTCTATCACCGGGCTGAATACCGAGCCGTCTTCGAGCACGGCATAGCTGAGCAGTACCCAGCCCTCGCGTCCGCGTAGCAGTTCGGACTTGGGAAAATCGGGCAGGGGTTGCTCGATGAGATGCAGGTGTTCGCCGAATCGAACGTGTTCGCGAAGGTCCACCGGTTGTTCGGCTGCATCTACCGCCAGCCCCGCGAACAGCAGGAACGCCAGGACAAAACCAGGATCACGCATGATCGCCACCCCCAGCCGGAATCACATCGTCTGAGCCAAGTCTAGAGCAGCTCGACGCCTGCCGCTAGCAAGCGGTAATAGCGATCGGTCCGGGTCCGCGGTTCGGTTACCGGCTCGGTTCGATGTCGAATTGCAGGTAGTTGTGGCGGTCGGGGCTTTCGTCGATCAGGGCGACGGTCAGCGACGCGGAATCCGTGGGCGGAAGCGTACGGCGCAGGTGTTCTTCGGCTGCCGCCATGTCGGCGAGACCGTTCTCGCGGGCGTCGAGAGAGAATTCCCTGATCAGCACCGCGCGGCGCGAATACAACTGCACGCGGTAGGTGCCGGTGCTCGAGGCGGCTTCCTGCTGCCGTCGTTTCGCGGTAAATCGCATGATCAAGTTCCCTGTTTTACGCGGATGCCATGTAGCTTGTCACGAAACAGGCGCGGATCCGGTTCCATGCGAAGCGCAGGGCCTCACCCCTTATGTCCAATTACCGCACTCGATGGTTACCCGCTCGCAGCCCGCCGTCGTCGCTCCGGAGTTACAGCCGTTGCGATCTGCGAATTGCAGGAATCAGCATGTTCCCTGGTCCCGACCCGCAGGGTCCTGGCCATCTGCCGCGCCGGAACGAGTCCCCGGCCCGAGCAGCGGCCAGAACAGCTGCTCGGTGGCGGTCATCGGCTCGAGGTTTTCCACGCCCATGTGTTCGGGATAACGCCGCGTAATGCGGGCGGTACCGAACAGTACATCCCAGAAGAACAGCAGGTTGCCGTAGTTTCCCTTGTAGAACGTCGCAGCGTCGCCGGCGAACTTGCCGTGATGAGCGCTGTGCGTAGCCGGCGTCGAGACGACGCGTTCAACGACCCACATGACCGGCGACAGCCAGCGCATACGGTAGAGGCGCTGGTCCCAGCGGACGTCGCAATGCGCACCGTAGATCACCGTCATCTTCACGACGAGGTAAAACGCGTAGACCCATCCGAGGCCGAAATATATGAGCGCCCCCGAGAACCAGAGGCCGGGCATGAGGAGGTAATAGAACACGTTGTTGCGGTACACGACCCGGATCGACAGGTACCCGGCATCGTGATGGGCGCGATGCAGGTTGTAGAGCCAGCGCACGTTGTGCGTCAGGCGGTGCCACCAGTACTGCGACATGTCGTCGAATACCAGCAACAACCCCACCTGCGCGACAATCGGCAGGCCCGCGAGTGCCCCGGCGGCGTCCGGTGCGGCGAGGCTGGCCAGGAATGCGCCGCCGGCAAGCGCGAAGGGCTGGCTCACGAGGACCAGCGACAGGGTGCTCACGATTTCGACGATGGCGTCATCGGCCCTCTGCCCCGGCTTGTTGAAGAACCGTGTAAAGGCGATCTCCAGCAACACGAAAGCGAGAAATATACCGAGAACGATCGCGATCTCTGGCTGCAAAGCGCGGTTCCCGGCCTGTTGGAGAGGCGTGAAGTGTGTAACACCCGGGCTCGTCGCGCAACGCGCAAGGTCGGCCGCTATAATCGGCGACAATTATCGCAACCGGCCGGCATCCATGCCCGATCGTCCCGACGGCCTTCGAATCGACCGATGGCTGTACTACTGCCGCTTCTACAAGACGCGCAGCCTCGCCACCGCGGCCGTATCCGGCGGGCACGTCCGGGTCAACGGTGAACGCACGACCCCGGGCGCCCGGGTCAGGCAGGGCGATCGTATCGAACTCGTGCGCGAGCGCCTTCCCTACGTACTGGACGTCACGGCCATCCCGGTGCGAAGGGGCCCCGCCGCCGAAGCGCGGCAGTGTTACGATGAGGACCCCGGGATCGTGCACGAGCGCGAGGCGCTGATCCAGGCCCTGCGCCAGGATCGCCTGCTCATGCCGAAGACGGAAGGGCGTCCCGACAAGCATACGCGACGGCAACTCATCCGGCGGCACCGGGGCTAGTGGTGGCAGGGCGATGCCGATGCAACGCGCGCTGGTTTTCGCAATCGAACTCACCAACACGACCGTCACGCAGACGAGGCTGCCATGAGACCCCAACGGCATAACCACCGATTGCACGCGCTGCTGGCCCTGAATGCGGCGCTATTGCTGGTGGCGGGATTGCCAGCGCTCGGGCAGGCGCCCGGTAGCTCCGTGCCGGCCGTACAGGCGATCGCCGTCGAGCCGCGCGCCTACCTGCCGGAATCCGTGCGGACCTCGATAAAGAAGGCCGTCCTCATCGGCCGGGAAAGTCCGCCGCAGGAGGAGATCAGCGGGAGTTACCGCAAGGAAACGCCCGGACTGGTCGGTGGCATGAGCACGGGCTCCCGGATGGGCACGATTTCGCAGGAGATCGGCGGCGTCAACGTCAATTTTCCGGTGCCGATACTCACCATACCGGGCGCAATATTCGGTGGGCTTTCCGGCGCCGCGCAACGCGAGATGCAGGCGTTCAGGGACGGTATGACCAGGGAACTTTCGGCGGCCGAAGATACGCCACTCACGAACGACGGCCTTGCGCTCGACGTCTACCAGGAACTCGGCAGGCTGCCGAGCCCGGAGACGAGGTTGTTTGCGCCGTCGGTACCGATCCCCGAGGACACCGACGCGATCCTGTTCGTGAGCTTCGTCGACGTCGGCATCGATGTCGAAGGCGACGCGGCTGTCCTCGCCGTGTCCGCGAAGGCGACCGTGCGCGATCCGGATGACGGCTTGAAGATCTACGATACGGTCGTCACCTACGAGGACAGGGATACGTTGAAGAACTGGACGGCCAACGACAATGCCCTGTGGAAAGACTATGCCAATTTTGCGGCGCATTACCTGGCGCGCGAGATCACGGCAGTACTTTTCGCCCGTGTAGAGCCTGCGCACCAGCTGCAGCCCATCGAATCCGGCACGGTATCGCGGCTGAAAAAGAACGCCTGGCACGGGATCAGCAAGTCGACGACGCCGACGCTCGCATGGCAACTGCTGCCCCTCGGCGATTCACCCAACCCGCTGATTGCCGGCGTCGGCGAAGCCGACATCGATTACGACGTCGAAATCTACGACGAACATCGCCTGGTCTATGCCGAGCGCCAGGTGCCGGACCCCACGCATACGCTGCGCTACGAGATCGATGCCTGCAAGACCTACCGATGGTCCGTACGGCCGTCCTATCGCGTTGACGGCGTCGTGCGTTACGGCGAGTGGATGCGCGCCAGGCCGGAACCCGGCGCAGGCGGGGAGCCGGCGCTGCCGACCGGCAACGGCAACGTCGGGCGCAAGGCCTCCGAGGCGCCGGCCTACATCCAGGACTTCGCGCGGTTGCAGATCGGGTGCTGAGGCTGGACGGTCCCGCCCGCCGGCGGGGCCTTGACCTAGCGCCCGATTTCCTCCAGCAGATCGGTCATGGCGCCGGCGTGCGTGAGCACCTGGGGCGTGCGCTTCAGCAGGGCCTTCATCGTATCGTCCACCACGCCCGAGGCATCGTCGAGTACCTCCCGTCCGGCCGGCGTGAGCGCGGCGATCGCGAGCCGCGCATCCCGTTTGCTCCTGACCGTCGACACGATACCGAGCTTCTCCATGGGCCGCAGCGCACGGGTGACCCCCGAGGGCGTCAGGCCAACGGCATGAGCGAGGTCGACGCGGCTCGCCCGCGCGCCGGGAGCATCGCCGAGGGCACGCAACAGGCGGTATTCCGCGAGGCTGATGCCGCGAATCGCGCCGAGACTGTGATCGAGCCGCCGTTCGAGGCGGTTCCACGCGCTGGCGAACGCCAGTGCCAGGGCCTGTTCGGGTGATGCCGGGGCGTTCATGCTATAAATTGACCAATACGTGAGTAATCACGAAGTATACCGCTACCGCTCAACTATAGCAACGCCGCCGCGTGGGCTGTTTTGAGAGCCGCCGCATAGCGCTGCGCGCGGTGCAGGGCCGGCAGTGCCGGGTCCGCCGGGGCCCCAGGCGCCGGCCGGGCCGGCGCCTGGATGGCGGATGCCTACTGGTTGGTGATGCTGGCGTCTTCCAGCAGCACGGGGTAGCTGTAACCGGCGCCGAAGTCCTTGTCCAGCACGAGGTTGCCGGTCAGTACCACCGTGTCGCCGACGGCCGTGGCGGCCTTGGTGGTCACGATGAGGTCGTTGGTGCCTGCCGCCGCATCGCCCGAGCCGTCCTGGATATGGATGAAATTCCAGCCGAGGATGCCGGGATTGTATTTCACCACCCTGCCGCGCAGGGTGATCTCGCTGCCCGCGAGTTCGTCCTTGTTGGCGTAAACGTAGGCGATGTCCTTGCCTTCCTCGTAGGCCTCGATGCCTGTTGCGGTCGCCGCGGGGGCCGCGCCGCCGCTGATATCCGGGTGGCCGGCAGGCATGCCGCCGGCGGCCTGCGACGGGGGCGTCGAGCCGCTCGTGAGGTTTTGCAGGCCGCTCACGAAATACACGATGTCGAACGTACGGCCCAGCGTGTTACTCGTAAAGTCGGTCATGATCATGCCGGCATCGGTCTGCACGACGTCGCCGACCGCGACGGCCGTCTGCAGGGCCGCAACCCAGCGCTGGTCCTGACCCGTATCCAGGAACGCGTAGGTGTACCCCCCCGAGTCCATCGTCTCGAGCACCGTGCCGCGGACCATGCCGGGCGGTACGGGCGTGGCCAGGGCGGGATTCGCGGCGGCCGGCTCGTCCGCGGGTTTCGAGCAGCCGGCGATTGCCGACAGCAGGCTCAGGGCAACCGTAGCAAGTACTAGCTTCAAACTGATTGAATTCAAAACGATTCTCCACGTGTTTCGAGTTTGGCGGCTTTGTCTCACGTATTAGACACGGTCTCAATACGCGCAACTGCCTATGGTGATGTAATCACAGTCTCGCGAGCGTCTGCACGTGAGCGCAGGCACTCGTCGCAAGCGCGTCCAGCGCATAGCCGCCTTCGAGGCTCGAGACGATGCGCCCCCCGGCGTGCCGGTCCGCAAGTTCGACGATCCGCGTCGTGATCCAGGCGTAATCGTCCACTGTCAGCAGGAGCTGGGCAAGCGGGTCGCCGGCGTGGGCGTCGAAGCCCGCCGACACGAATACGAGCTGCGGCGCAAATCGATCGATTTCCGGGAGCCAGTGCATCTCGATGGCATCGCGGAACTCGCGGCTGCGGGTGCCCGCCGGCAGCGGCACGTTCGCGATGTGTCCGGGTTCGGACGGCGCCCCGGTGTAGGGGTAGAACGGGTGCTGGTAGCTGGAACACAGCAGTACCCTGTCATCCTGCAGAAATATCTCTTCGGTACCGTTGCCGTGATGCACGTCGAAGTCGAGGATGGCAACGCGCTCGACGGCCCCGCTCGCCAGCGCGTGCGCTGCGGCCACGGCGATATTGTTGTAATAGCAGAAGCCCATGGCCGACGCCTTGCCGGCGTGATGTCCGGGCGGGCGCACGCAGCAGAACGCAGTCGCAACACGGCCTTCGAGAACGAGTTCGGTAGCCAGCACCGCCGCACCGGCCGCATGGCGGGCGGCCGGCAGTGTGTGCGGTCCCAGCCAGGTGTCGGGGTCGAGCTGCTCGAAGCCCGCAGCGGGTGCGCGCGCCTCGAGCATGTCGAGATACCGGGGCTGGTGGACGCGCTCCAGTTCCTGCCGGGTCGCGGCGCGCGCCTCGACCGCCACCAGGTGGTCGTACAGGTGCCGCACGTGCAGGGCATCCGTGATGCTCGTCAATCGTTGCGGGCATTCCGGATGGCCGTCCGCTACTTCGTGGCGGTCAAATATCGGGTGATAGAGCAGCGCAGTTGTCACGTACAATCCCTTGCTGGCGACCGGTCGGCAGAGTGAGCGGCGCGCTGTCGCAATGTATCACGGGAAAGGACGCATGCAATACGTAACAGAGCAGGGACCGGATATCGCACCGATTTTCGAGGCTACCTCGGTCGCATTGATCGGGGCCAGTGAACGCGACGGTTCGCTCGGCACGGTCGTTCTCAGGAACCTCGTGGACGCGGGTTTCGAGGGGCCGATCTACCCGGTGAATCCGAGGTACGAAACCGTGCAGGGCAGGCGCTGTTTTGCCGCCTTGCGGGATATCGAAGAACCGGTCGAACTCGCGGTTATCGTGACCCCCGCGAAAGCCGTACCGGAAGTGCTCGACGACTGCGGTGCGCACAACGTCTCCGCGGCCGTCATCCTGTCGGCGGGTTTCCGCGAGGCCGGGGAAGAAGGCCGTGCGCTCGAGCAGGCCGTGCTGGACAGGGCCCGGCGGCACCGTATCCGGTTCATCGGCCCGAACTGCCTCGGCGTCATGCGTCCCGCCATCAACCTGAATGCGACGTTCAGCCAGCGCATGGCGAAGCCTGGCCAGATTGCGCTGGTATCGCAGTCGGGTGCGATGTGCACGGCGATGCTCGACTGGGCGAGCCCGCGCAACATCGGGTTTTCGTGCGTCATTTCCAGCGGCATTGCAGCTGACGTCGATTTCGGCGAAATCCTCGATTACCTGGTGATCGATCCGGCAACGCACGCGATCATGCTGTACATCGAGGGCATTCACGAACCGCGCCGTTTCATGAGCGCGTTGCGGGCGGCGTCGCGTGCCAAGCCGGTGATCGTGATGAAAGCGGGTCGCTTCGCGCAGGGCAGCCGCGCGGCGGTGTCACACACCGGTGCGCTGGTCGGCGCCGACGACGTATTCGATGCAGCGCTGAATCGTGCCGGTGTCGTGCGCGTGCACAACTATTCCGACTTCTTCGCGGTGGCCGAGACCCTGCACACCGGCGTGCGCACGGCGGGTCCACGGCTCGCTGTCGTCACCAACGGCGGCGGTCCCGGCGTGATGGCGGCGGACTTCCTGATCGACCGCGACCTGGTGCTTGCGGACCTGTCCGGCTCGACCTGCCGGGAACTCGACGAGCAGCTGGCCGAATGCTGGTCGCACGACAACCCCGTCGACGTCCTCGGCGATGCAACCGATCAGCAGTACGCAGCGGCCGTGGAATCCTGCCTGGGCGACGAGGGCGTGGACTGCGTGCTCGCGATCGTCGTGCCGCAGGCCATGACCGATCCGACATCGATCGCGGAGCGCATGGTCGAACTGAAGGAGCGTTCCAAGAAGCCGGTGCTCACCTGCTGGATGGGCGACGAGTCCATGCAGGCAAGCCGCAACCTGTTTCGCGAGCATGGAATCCCGACCTATGCCACGCCGGAAGCAGCGGTCGAGGCATTTGCGGCCGCCGCGGCCTACCGCGCTAACCAGGAACTGCTGCTGCAGGTTCCGCAAGCCCTCGGCAAGCGTGCGGAGCCGGACCGTGAGGGTGCGAAGCTCATCATCCAGAACGCCCTGGCCCGGAAACGCCGCGTACTCGATCTCGTCGAGTCGAAAGCACTGCTCGCCGCGTTCGGGATCCCCGTGGTTCGCAGTATCCCGGCGCACGATCCCAACGAGGCACTCGCCATCGCCGAGGAGTTCGGTTTTCCCGTTGCGATGAAAATCCACTCGGCGGATATCTCGCACAAGACGGAAGTCGACGGCGTGCGCCTCGGTATCAGCAGCGGCCGCGACGTGCAGACCGTCTTCCGGCAACTCGTGGAGACCGCGCAGGCGCGACGGCCCGATGCGAAAATCCTCGGCGTGCTGATCGAGCCCATGTGGCAATCGCGCGCGGGGCGCGAACTCATGCTCGGCGTGATCAACGACGAAGTGTTCGGACCGGTCATCAGCGTCGGCCTCGGCGGCACCATGGTCGAGGTATTGCGCGACCGGGCCATCGGGTTGCCGCCTTTGAACCGTTTTCTCGCCAGGAGCATGATCGCGGGCACGCGGGCTTCGCGTTTTCTCGACGAATTCCGCGGCCGCCCGGCTGCGAATCGCCGTGCCCTCGAGGACGTCATCCTGCGCCTGTCCGACATGGTTTGCGAACTGCCCTGGCTCGAGGAACTCGACATCAACCCGCTGGTCGTCGACGCCGAGAAGGCCATGGCGCTCGACGCGCGCATCGTGGTCAAGCCCGTGAGCCCTGCGGCGCGCGAATACTCGCACATGGCGATCCACCCGTACCCGAGCAAGCTCGTGGACGAGTACCGGCTGCTCGACGGCACCTACATCACGATCCGCCCGATCCGGCCGGAGGATGCCGAGACCGAGCGCGAATTCGTCGACGGGCTCTCCGAGCGTTCGCGCTACCTGCGCTTCATGTACTCGCTGAAGAACATCACCCTGCAAATGGTGTCGCGCTTCACGCAGATCGATTACGACCGCGAGATGGCCCTGATTGCGCTCGTCGATACCGACGGCCGCGATCGGCAGATCGCCGTTGGCCGCTACGTGATGAATCCCGACGGGCGCAGCTGCGAATTCGCGATCGTTGTCGCTGACGACTGGCACGGCAAGGGCATCGCGACCGAGCTGTTGCGGCGGCTCATCGACATCGCGAGAGACCGCCGTCTCGAGGAGATGGTCGGTATCGTGCTGCGCGAGAACAAGGGCATGATCGCGCTCGCGAAGGACCTCGGGTTCGACCAGCAGCGCTCACCGGACGATCCGGGCGTCGTGATGATGACGCTGAAATTGTGACCGATGCCGCGCTGGCATGCGGCCGGCGCGGCAAATCCCGGGCGGTCACTCCTGGAACACGAATCCCGTAGCCTGCAACCCGAAGGCTTCCTGGCCGCCCCACAGAATGAACCGGTCGCCGGTCCAGACCGAGGCGGCATCGCTGCGCGCCGGCGGGCCGCCGAGGCTGTCGATCGCCTCCCAGTCGTCCGCTGCCGGGTCGTAGAAATAGCCGCCGTTGTCGGCGCCGCTCCAGGCGAACAGCCGCGAGCCGGTCCAGTGCGCATAAAACCCGCCGGCGCCGAGGTAGGGCTCGCACGGGCTCGACGTTGCGCGCCAGCTGTCGGTCACTGGATCGTAGCGGCGCAGGGTCGCCGTCATTACCGGGAATCCACCGGCGTCGACGAAGGACGGCAGGCCGCCATTCCAGACGATCATCTCGGTACCGGTCCAGGCCGCGATCAGCTCCGTGCTGCCCGCGGCATCGCCGCCGGCCATGGTCTTCCAGGTATCCGTCGCCGGGTCGTAGCGCGCGCCGTCGGTGAGAATCGGTCCGCCGGAAAGCGCTTCGACGCCGCCCCAGACGATCAGCTCGGTGCCCGTCCACACGTACGCCATGCCGCGCCGCGGTGACGGGGCATTGACCGTCGACATCGGGGTCCAGTCATCGTTGATCGGATCGTAGCGTGCGCCCGTATTCAGTGTCTGGCCACCGCTACTCTCGCCACCCCAGACAATCATCTCGGTACCCGTCCAGACGGCGGCGTTCTCGCGGCGCGCCGACGGTGCGTCGATCGTGCTCATCGCAGTCCATGCGTCGGTTACCGGGTCGTAGCGGAATCCCGTGTTCGTGTTGCCGCCCCAGACGAACATCTCGTTGCCGGCCATCACGGCCGTGTGTTCGGACTTCGCAGGCACGCCTTCCGTGCTCATCGGCGTCCAGGTGTCGGTGATCGGATCGTACCGGCTGCCCGTATCGGTCTCGACGAATGCGCCGATGCTCTGCAGCCAGCCGAAGCCGCCCCAGACGATCACCTCGCTGCCGTTCCAGACCGCCGTGTGAAAAAGGCGCTCGAACGGTGCGCCGGCCATGCTCGTCCGGCTCCAGTCGCCCGCGGCTACGGTATTCGCCGTGGTGAACGACCATCGGAATTCGGCGTGCAGCGCGTTGCCGGCGAGGTCGGTAATGCCGGTTGTCAGCCGCGCTTCGTAGCCCGTTGCGGGGACCAGGGGAAGCAGCGGATCGAGCGTGGCGGTCGTGCCCGCGTAGGATACCGTCCCGTCGATTGCGGCGCCGCCGGTTGCCGTCAGCGCGAAGGTCGCGCCGTTGACCGAGGCAGAGTCGAGCGGCTCGTCGAAGGCTGCAATCACGTTGGTGTCGGGTGCCACGCAGGTCGAGCGCGGATCGGGCACGACCCCGGTGACTTGAGGCGGAATGACGTCGGGATTCGGACCCGTCGTGAACGTCCAGCTCACGTCGCTACCCATCGGGTTGCCGCCGAATTCGTCCTCGACGAGGCCGCTGATCGTCACCGAATACGTCGTCGAATAGAGCAGGTCGAACTGCGGATCGAACTGCCAGTGAAGGTTGCGGTCGTCGTAGCCCAGGAATCCGGTGATCTCGAAACCGTCCGGATCGGTGACGGTGAAGCGCTCCTCCGTCAGGCTGCTACGGAGCATGGCTTCGTTGAAAGTCACGGTTATGGCTTGATTGACCGCAACATCGGTGGCCCCGTGCGCTGGCTGGCGGCCGACGATCACGGGAGGAATGACGTCGTCGTCACGAATGACGTTGATCGTCGAGGTGCCGCTGTTACCGGCATTGTCCGCAGCCGATATATCGATGACGTTGTCGCCGAACTGCAGGTCGATCGCGCCTCGCGGAATCGCCCAGCTCGACACCCACTGCACGCCGAGGAAGGTGCGCCGGCAAAACGAAAATATGCCGCCGCTGCCGCTCTGCCCGGTGGAGTCGTTGCGCCAGGTAAGCGTCAGTTGCACCGGCTGTACCGTCACACAGTCGGTGTCTGCCGGCGACACGAAGGCGTTGCCGGCGATCTCGATGCTCGGCGCAATGGTCCTGAAGGAGCCGGTGCCGACGATCGGCTCGCGGATCTCGACCCAGCCGATGTTGCCGTCGCCGGGTTCCTCGACGGCACCTTCATCGCCGCCACCGCCGCCGCAGGCCGCGAACAGCATCCCCAGAAGTATCGGTAGCCAGTGCTTCATCACGTTGTCTCCCCGTTGCCGGTGCAGTGTCGTTGCGGCGCAGTTTGTCAGCGCCCCCGGCGGCGGGAATGAGGTTCGCGTGATGACGGCCTGAGGACTTCCTAAGGAGCACTCAGGCGAATAAGAGTTTAATCAAAAACAATAGGTTAAAAGACTTTCTTGTTATTCGACTTTCATCAAGGCCGCGGCCACGCGCTGGCGGTAGGCCGCATGACAGTCGAAACAGGCGGCCACCATGCCCTGGTAGGCGGCGATCGCGGCGGCGCGGTCGCCGTCTTTGGCCGCCTTGTAGACCTCCAGCGACAGTTCGTGCACAGCCACGTCGAAGTTCTTGAACACGGGCATCTCGGGCCCGAGTTCATTGGCCACGAGCTTGATCTGCGCCGGCGGGATCCGCGGGTGTTCCGCGATCGCGAGCGCGCCTTCCGCGACCCTGTCGAAGTCGTCGAGCAGGAAACCGTCGGATACCTCGAGGAAATTGCGGCGCAGCTCCTGCATGATCGCTTTCAGCGTGGTCTCCCCGGTTACCGCGGTCACCGGCAGTGCAACGGCAGCGATACCGACCAACAACAACAGTTTTTTCCTGAACATAGCGGGCTTACCTCAACTGGCTGTCTTTACTGCCGCGGCGGTTGTAGCCGCTCACGGCCTTGCGCTGCTTGTCGCGTTCCGCCTGGCAGGCGAGACACAGGCGCACGCCGGGCACCGCTGCGCGCCGTGCGGCGGGAATTTCATTGTCGCATTCCTCACAGCGGGCGAGGCTCTCGCCGGTCGGCAATTCGCTGCGTGCGCGCTTGATCGCGTCCTCCACGGTAGCGTCGATCTGGTCCTGCACCGCGCCGTCTTTTGCGAATCCGCCTGCCATCGGGCCATTTTAGGCGATTATCGCCCGCGAAGGGCGCCAGAAACGGGCCATCGATCGGTACAAGCCCTGATTCCGGCAGCCTCGGCAGCGTGCTAGCGTGGTTTCATGGACGCAGCCACCCGCCACGACATCACGCGCCTGTTCCCCGGAATACAGGACCACACGGTCGTCGAGATCCTCGGCGCACAACCGACCCTCGGTGACATCGAGGCAGCCGCAGCATTACTGCAGGATGCGGACGAGGGCCTGATCGGCGTCAAGCAGCGCCACGGTGACCGCATCAACCGCGTGCTCGACATCATTGCCGCATCCGACTATCGCCCTGACGACGTCGACGATTACTAGGCGGCCCGGACTCGCTGCAGGTGCCTGACGAACCAGTCGCGCGTCAGCGCGGCGACCTCGTCGAGTGCGCCCGGCTCCTCGAACAGGTGGGTGGCGCCGGGCACGATCGCAACTTCCGAGCGGCAACGCATCTCTTCCTGTGCGGCGCGGTTGAGTCGCAGCACCTCCGTGTCGCGGCCGCCGACGATCAGGAGCGACGGCGCCCGGACCCGGGACAACGCCTCGCCGGCGAGGTCCGCGCGTCCGCCGCGCGACACCACGGCTGCCACCAGTTCCGGCAGATCAGACGCGGCGATCAGCGCGGCTGCGGCGCCGGTGCTGGAACCGAACAGGCCGATCGGGAGTTCCCTGGCGTCGGCTTCGCCGGCCAGCCAGCGAACGGCACCTTCCAGGCGCCGGCTCAGCAAGGGAATGTCGAAGCGGTGCTCGCGCGTGTACTGGTCAACACGCTCTTCGTCGGCGGTCAGCAGGTCGAACAGCAGGGTGCCGAGGCCGGCTTCGCGGAGGAATGCCGCGACGGCGTTGTTGCGGCGGCTGAAACGGCTGCTGCCGCTGCCGTGAGCGAAGACCACGATGCCGCAGGCCTCCTGCGGAATTTCCAGGAATCCCGCGAGTGCGACATCGCCGGCTTTGATGTTGCGTTCGGTGGTTGCGTTCGGCATTGGTATGGCCTCCTCAGTGTCGGGTGGCCGTGGATGCCCTCATAGTCGATGATGAAAATCGGCGGTGCCGCAGACAGCGCGATCGGTCATCCATGCGCGTGTCGCCGGCAACCCCTGTCGTCGCCGGTCCGGTATCGAACACTATCCGCGGACCCGCAGCGCGCCGCAAGCCGTGATTCTACTTACCGCTCGGTAGTATTCCGTACAGATGCGCGGTGCCGCGCGGGCTTACAATCCGGCCATGAAGCTCTTCGCCCTCAACGCCTCGGCCGGGCTGGGGCAGCGTATCGCGGATCAGCTGGGCATGCCGCTCGACCCGCACGAGGAACGCGAGTTCGCCCGCGGCGAACACAAGGCCAGGCCGCTGACGGACGTCTGGGGCGAGGACGTCTACGTCGTGGCATCCCTGCACGGCGACCGCGACTATTCGGTCAACGACAAGATCTGCCGGCTCGCTTTCTTCGCGGGCGCCCTGAAGGACGCCGGTGCCCGGCGGCTGACGGCGGTCGTGCCGTACTTCGCGTACTCCAGGAAGGACCGCCGCACCAAGCCGCGCGACCCGGTGTCGGCGCGTTACCTTGCGACGATGCTGCAAAGTGTCGGCGTCGACTGCATCGTTACGATGGACGTCCATAATCCCGCGGCGCTGGACAATGGCTTTCGCGGTCCGGCGATCAATATCGAGACGCACCGGCTGCTCGCCGAACACTTCAGCAGGACCGTCGGCGACAGCGTCGACAGCATCCTCGCGCCCGACCTGGGCGGCATCAAGGCGACGCGCCTGTTCGTCGACACCTACCACGAGCTGTCCGGCAAGACCTTGCCGATGGCGGTGATGGACAAGCGACGCAGCGAAGGTCTCGTAACGGGATCCGGCCTCATCGGAAAGGCCGGCAATCACGTCCTGATCGTGGACGACATGATCGGCAGCGGTACGACGCTGTGCCGTGCCGCGGCGGCCTGCCTGGAGGCCGGTGCAAGCCGCGTTTCCGTCGGTGCCACGCACGGCCTGTTCGAGAATGGTGCGCCGAAGCTGTTCGAGCAGGCCGGCATCGATTCCGTAACGGTCACCGACACGGTGGCCGTCGAGAACCTGGGGCTTCCCGACGCGCATCTGGCGAGAATCAGCGTCGTCGAAACGGCAGCGCTGTTCGCCGATCAGCTGCGGGACATGGCCGTGGCGTCCGGGTCCAGGTAGTCCTCGGCAAGCGACAGGTAGTTGCGGCCCCGGCGCAGCCAGCGGTGGCGATCGTCGCCGTCCAGCGTATGCCATGCGGAGAGCATTGCGCGAACCATGGCGCGACGCGCGGCATAGAACTGCCACAGGTGTAGCGGCGCCGCGTCATGGTGCCTGGCCTGGTAGAGCTCCCGGCAGGCCGTCTCGATCCAGCGTTCGCCGAGTACCCTGCATTCCAGCCCGAAGTAGGCCAGTTCCTCGACGCAATCGAGGCAGCGCAGTGCCGGGTCGAACTCGAGGCGGTCGAGAATTTCGATGTCGCCGCCGTCCAGCACACAGACGTGCTCCGGCCGCAGGTCGCCGTGAATCTCGCGGACCAGCGTATTGCGCTGCCGGCTTTCGAGCAGCGCCTGCTCGTTCCCGATGTAGGCATGCAGCTTGTCGGCGAGCGCGTCGACCTGCGGTGCGGAAAAACCGAATTCCGGCCTGTGCAGCTCCGCGACGGTTTCCGCCAGCTCCGTGCGCAGCCGCGACACGTAGTTCCCCGGGGTGGACGGGCAGGGGCGTGCCGCCATGTAGAAGTCCAGGAGCTTGTTCACCAGGTGCTCGATGTCCTCGCGCCCGACCCGCTTTGCCGGTGCCGCCTTGTCGAGCATGCGTTCCTCGGGCAGCCGGTGCATCTTGACCAGCCATTCCACGGGCCGCCCGTCGCCGTCGATGTGCAATGCGCCGGTAGCGTCCATGACGAGTGGCAGGACACCGAGATAGGTCAGCGGCGCGAGCGGCAGGTTCAGGCGGTACTCCTCGTTACAGAGGTGGCGGCGCGCGGCGAGCGACGAGCAATCGTAACGGCCGTGCCGGAACGGCTTTTTCATCTTCCAGGCGTGCCGCTCCGTCAGGAAGACCCAGGCGTGGTGGGTTTCCACGACACTGACGCGTTGCGGCCGTTCGGGGTAGTTTTGCGGCGAACTCAGGAATGCGACCTTGTCGCGCTCGCTTGGCGACAAGCGGGGGTCGGCCGGCGATGCCGTGTGGGCGGTAGGCTGCATGCCCGTATACCCGTGTCGTGTCTCCCAGTCTAGTCATCCGCCAGGTGCGGCACCCATAGGTGCATCTACCTACCTGCACGCATATCGATCGGGTGATTGCCCTGCGAACCGCCGCGCTTCACTGCGATACTACGAACGCGCACGCGCGATCAGCCGCGCGGCGTCCGGATGGCGGTTGCCCGGCGGGGGCGGCGCGGTTCGGCTATGCGCCGGCCGCGCCAGCGCCGGGTTCCGCTGCCACGGCGGCCATCAGGTGCCGGCCGTAGCGGCGGCCGAACAGCTCCGTCGCCCACGCCTGGCCACGAACGGTATACCCGGCCTGGAGGTCGCCGGTACCTGCTTCGCCGATCGGGCGTTGCGATTGCGCATTACCGGGCGAGCCTGCAGCAAGCGTTACTGCAATCAACACACCGCCGAGGAGAGCAGCCGTCGCGGCCGCTGCATTCGTCATTGCCATTGCCAACCCTCGTTTTTTTTATTTTTCGGGGGAGTAGCAGAACCTTACCTGCAGCGCGCTGCGCCGGCAAACGCAGCGCGCTCCGCGCCGAAACGGCGTCGTGAAAAACGGCAATTTGCACCGGCCCGGCTGGATTCTGTTAACTGGCTTGCGCTCGGAGCGGCCCGCCGCGCCGCGCGGGTACAGCGCAACCCGACCCCTGTTTTTCAATAACTTACGGGTCGGCGCCTCAAAGGATTTTACATAAAGCCAAAGAGCCAATAGACTGCGGTTGCTCGATAAGAAATCAACAAGAGCCTTTAAACCGTTGTTTAAAAAGGCCGCTATATGAAGTCCATCGTCGAACAGTACAACGAGTGCCGCCATCTCGAGATGGCGGAGTCGAATCCACCGTCGATTCCCGTTCTCGGCCGTCTCAGCCGATCACCGGTCAAACGCCTTGCGCGTGCGTACCGGGATTGCGCGCCGGCGGCGATGCTCGTGAGCCACAGCCGGTTTGCGGCCGGCTACGTGCTCGACCGGT
This sequence comes from uncultured Gammaproteobacteria bacterium, assembly GCA_963712755.1. Lineage (GTDB taxonomy): Bacteria > Pseudomonadota > Gammaproteobacteria > Steroidobacterales > Woeseiaceae > UBA1847. The sequence goes on from CAVQIY010000010.1 coordinate 762,771, forward strand.
TTCTCGCCACGATCGGCCGCGAGACGGTCGTGATTCGCGTCGAGCAGTCGTTTGCGGAGCCCGCCGCGTTCATGGAGCACATCATCAGTGCCATCGGGTTCGGTTCCAGGGCGACGAGCCTGTCCCAACTCGAGCACGCGTTCAGGCTGTTCCTGCGCTGCCAGAAGACGCGCCGGCTGCGTACGGTGGTGGCAATCCGGGATGTCGACGTACAGGGTGCCGGTGTGCTGGCGACCATCCGTCACCTGGTCGAAGGGGAGTCGGCGAATCCGCTCGGCCTCATGGTCGTTGCGACGTGTCCGGCGAACGACTCGCTCGAACCCGTGGACCCGATGCTCGAGGCGATCTCGTCCCGTGCGGCGGCGCGTATCGTGCTCACGCCGTTCGTGCTGTCCGAAACCCGCGAGTTCATTCGCGAGCGGTTCGAGCGCCGTGTCTCGAACGGCACCGGCAGTGCGGCTGCCGCGCCGCGCTTCGAGGTGTACGCCACCCAGTTGATCCACGAGTTGAGTGCCGGCGCGCCCGAGACGATCGACCTGCTTTGCCGCAACGCGGTTGCCACGTCGGCGTACGAGGCAGGCAGGCCCGTTTCCACGGCCGAGGTCAAAGCGGCGGCCCGGCTCCTCGGCCTGATGCCGGCGCCGTCGGGTGCAGAGGAAGAGCCCCTGCTGTCGGTGAACGGCGGGCACGCAAACACGCCCGGCCGTCTCATCGTCAAGGTGCACGGCAAGCCGGAACAGACCCTGGCGCTCAACGGCAGTCACGTGCTCATCGGCCGCGACGAGCTGTGCGACATCCGTGTCAACGACACGCAGGTCAGCCGGCTCCACGGGTTGGTCGCACGTGCCGCGGACGGCGTCTACTACCTCGATCTCGGCAGCACCAACGGTTCGGCGGTCAACGGTGCGGCGGCGCAACGCCTGGCGCTGGCGAACAACGATGTAATCGCGGTTGGCGACGTGCGCATCATCTATTCGCAGAAAGACGCCCTCGACGCAGGGGACATCGATCTCGATGCGACGGACACCTTCGAGGTCCCCGGCATCGAGGGGACTGCGTCCGTTCGTTACGCGGGCAATGGCCGCCGGCCACCACGAAAACGCTGATGCGATCGCTACGGACCGTCACACCATTCCGCGCGCGTCCTTGATCAGGTCGTAGGCCGCGTTTATCTCGCGCGAACGTTCCTCGGCCACGGCGCGCATGCTCTCGGGCAGGCCTCGTGCGGCGAGCTTGTCGGGGTGATTCTGGCTGATGAGCTTGCGATACGCGCGCTTGATCTCCGCGGGGCTCGCCTCCGGGCTGACGCCGAGCGCCGCATAAGCGTCGGCGAGACGGTCTGCGCGCGGTGGTGCGCCCGGGGCAGACGCCCCCGCGCCGCCGGCGCGCAACAGGGCCTCGAGCTGTGCGACGTCGTGTTCCTGCAGGCCGAGGCGGCGCGCAATACGCACGAGCATCGCGTGCTCGGCCGGGTGTACCCGGCCGTCGGCGCCGACGGCCATGACCTGCAGTTGCAGGAAAAGCTGCACGAGCGGCGCGCGGCGGCGGCTGACGCGTGCGAACTGGTCGACGGCGCCGTCGAGGTCGAAGTCCGGCTGCTTGCCGCGATTGAACGCTTCCCTGGCTGCGCGGCGCTGCTCCTCCTGCAGTCTCAGCATCGTGAAGATGTTCTCGACGGCGTTGATCTCGTCGCGCGTGACCACGTTGTCCGACTTGCACAGCGCACCCATGATGGCGAACGTCGAGTCGAGCAGCCGGGACTGGACGACCCGCAGTCCGCCGATCAAGGACTGCCGCAAGATGGCGCCGGCGGCGTAGCCGAGGGCCGCGCCGATCAGGAGTCCGGCGAACCCGCCGAAGAGCGCGCCCAGCAGGGCGCCGATGACCACGAGAAACATGCGCGTAGTTTAGCAGTGCGACGCCGTGTATTTCGGCGCATTGACCCATGAGGAACGCCAGGCCGCCGTGGCGGGCGGCTTGGGGTATGCTGTGTCCGGGCGCTGCAATGCACTGCTCATTCATAGCCCTTGCAAGCGTCGCGGCACGGCCGGTGAGCGGCTCGCGCCCGCGCCGATTGTTGTTCATCGCACATCCACGGAATCACGGGGCACGTCATGAAGTACCGTCATCTCGGCAAGGCCGGCATCCAGGTCAGCGAATTGTCATTCGGTTCATGGGTGACCTTCCATACCCAGGTCGGCGTCAGGGACACGGTCGAGATGATGGCTGCGGCATACGACGCCGGCGTCAACTTCTTCGATAACGCCGAGGCGTACGCGAACGGCAAGTCCGAGGAGATCATGGGCGAGGCCCTGAAGCGCCTCGGCTGGCGCCGCGGCAGTTACCTCGTGTCGACGAAGCTGTTCTGGGGGTTGCACGACAACCCCAACGAATCCAATACACTGAACCGCAAATACCTGCTCGAGGGTATCGACGGTTCGCTGCAGCGCCTCGATCTCGACTACGTGGACCTGCTTTTCTGTCATCGTGCGGATCCCTCGACACCCATCGAGGAGACCGTCTGGGCGATGCACAACATCATCGAGCGCGGCAAGGCGCTCTACTGGGGCACCTCGGAATGGGAGGCGGCCGACATCCAGTACGCCATCGACGTTGCCGAGCGCTGCAACCTGCACAAGCCCGTCGTCGAGCAACCCGTTTACAACCTGTTCGAAAGACACCGCTTCGGCGAGGCGTACCGGCACGTCTACGAGGACCACGGATACGGCTCGACGACCTGGAGCCCGCTCGCATCCGGCACCCTGACCGGCAAGTACCAGGCGGGCGTGCCGGCGGGCAGCCGCGGCTCGCTGGAGAGCCTCGCGTGGCTGCGCGAGCAGATTACCGACCCGGACCGGCTCGCGAAGGTGGCGGCGCTGCAGCCCCTCGCAGAGCAGATGGGCGCGACGTTGGCGCAGTTTTCGATTGCCTGGTGCCTGCAGAACCCGTGGGTGAGCACGGTGATCACCGGCGCGAGCCGCGTCGACCAGGTTCACGAAAACATGCTGGCAGTGGACATCGCCGAGCGTTTCACACCCGACGTGATGGCGGCTGTCGACGAGATCTTCGCCTGATTCCCTTCAGGGACGACGGATGATGGCCTCGATTTCCGCGAGCCGGGCGTCGGTGACAGGATAGAACTGGCCGAGCGTGCAGGTCATGCCGGCGCTGCAGGCCCCCAGTGCCATGGGGCACGGGTGTACCAGGGCCACTCGAACCAGTCGTCGACCGCAAAGCGGTCCGTGTCGCAGATGCGCGAGGCGCTGAACGAACGGATCCGCGTTTACCGGGTTTCTTTCAAAACCCGCATGGAGTCCCGGATGACGCCGTCCGCCGCCGCGGCCGCGCGGCCTTCGTCCGACGCGAGCATGTCCTCCAGCGCCTGCATGTCCTTCACGCCGATGACCAGGCCGGTGAGGTTCGGATTGTCCTCGCTCTGGAACGTGTGCACCCGAGCAGCGCCATTGGCCCGGAACAGGTCATGGCGGCTGTTCTCGCCGCGCCAGGCCGCCAGCCAGCGCTCGGCGTCTTCGACCTCGTGCAGGATCATCAGATGGGAATGGCCCATGCCCTTGCCCTGCATGCGGTGCTTGCCCTGCATCGTGCCCTGCGGCGGCGCGGGCGGATTGTCGCTGTTCCAGATGTCGTTCGAGATGCGCCACTTGCCGTCATCGCCTTTCCGCCAGGTCTCGAGGAATTTGCCGCCGTCCACGACGTTGTCGCCGTCCATGATCGTGTAGCTGCCGATCTTGAACGCGATGTTGTCCTGCATCGTGATCTCTTCGATCGACATCTGGCCCGTGAGGCCGGCGTCCATCATGGGACCGAATACCGCGCGTACGCCGTCGGCGCCTCGTACCGTGCTGCCGTTCGGGGGCATGATGCGCGCGTCGCGCTCATAGACCATTACGAGCGTATCGAGGTCCTTGCCATTCAATGCCTCGTTCCAAGCGGCCGAGAGATCCTCGATGATCTTCGGGTTGCCGGGAGGCGGCGCCTGGTTGCAGGACGCGATGACCAGCACCAGGCCCAGCGGGACGATTGCGAGCAGTCTCTTCATGGTTCTTGTCTCTTGTGGCGGGACGGGCAGGGTTCAGGGCTTCCGGAACAGGAACGTGAACCGGTCGGTATTGCCGGTCACGGTGCGGCGCCCGACCTCGAAGCGGAGTTCGTCGTCGGCACGATAGTGCAGGTCGCTGTAGCCGACGAACTCGAAACCGATGTCGAGCATCTCCTTGATGACCAGCACGGGGTCGATGCGGCGGCGGTTCTCGTAATTCTCGGGCTCCATGTGCCGCTTCGTGTGGTCGACCACGCCGTACAGCCCGCCGGGCTTCAGTACGTCGAACACGGCACGGTTCATGCGCGCGCGGGACTCGGCGTCGAAGTTGTGGACGTTCCTGAACGTGAGCACCATGTCGACGCCGGAAATGCCGAACTCGAAATCATCGAGCGCGTAATAGCGGCTGCCTTCCGGGCGGCGGATGTTGGCGTCGGTCTCGATGACCTCGACTTTCTCGAAACCGGGCTCGGTGAGCACGTTTTCCGAGACGAATTGCCGGTGCCGAGCGATACGTACAGCTTGCCGTTCTCGGCAAGCACCGGGGCGAGGACGCGCGTGTACCAGCCGCCCCCGGGAATGAGTTCGAGCACGGTCATGTCGTCCTCGAGCCCGAAGAACTTGAGCGTCTCGAGCGGCTTGCGGTTTCGATCGCGTTCGACGTCCGCTTCCGGGCGGGACTCGGCGGCAAGCGCGGCTTCGACCTTGGCATCGATTTCGCCGGCCTGCACGAGGCCGGCCAGGAACAACAGGATCAACGGCAACGAAACTCTCACGGACACACTCCTTCAAACAGGCTGATGAATGCCGCAGCGCGGCGAGCGGCCGCGCTGCAGTGTTGCGAGAGACTACCAGCTTGTGGCGGCTCGTGCCTACCGGCGGTACCGGCGGAGCCGTCTACTGGACGATCTTCCAGCTGCCGTCCGCCTGCAGGCAGGCGGTGCCGTACACTTCCTGCCCCGGTTCGCCGCCCACGGTCGCGTCGAGCTGGAATTCGCGGCAGGGAGTTCCCGATGCCTGTTCATAGGTGCGCGTCGGGGTCACCGTGTATTCGCGTCCGTTATCGGGGTTGGTCCACGTGGTCGACTGCCCGGTGCGGTTGTTGTTCAGCGCTTCGGCCGTCTTCATCCGATCGACGTCGTCCATGGTCTGGCCGACCTGGCGGCCGATCATGGCGCCGGCCATCGTGCCGACGATAATCGCGGCGGTCTTGCCGCTGCCTTCGCCGACCTGGGAGCCGAGTACGCCGCCCAGTACGCCGCCGATGACTTCGCCCTGTTGCGCGTGGGTCGTGGTTTCGCAGCCGGTCATCGCCGCGAATGCAACGACCGCGGCCGCCACCGGCGTCACCATCCTCCAGCCTCGTGTTCTCGTGTTCGTTTTGTTCATCGCTCATCCACCTCCTGGGTGTTACACGGAATTCCATTCCATGCGGTTCCATTCTACCGCGCCGTTGTGCCTGATCGCGGGCCAAGGCCCGCTCCTACAGGTTAATGGCGCGATCGCGGGCCCAGGCCCGCTCCTACAGGTGAACGGTGCGACTGTAGGAGCGCTTCTCGAAGCGCGATCGCGGGCCCAGGCCCGCTCCTGCAGGTGAATGGCGCGACTGTAGGAGCGCTTCTCGAAGCGCGACCACCACCAAAAAAAAGCCCCGCACGAGGCGGGGCTCTGGTGATGCCTGGCAACCAGGATTACTGTCCCCAGTAGAAGCGCCCGAGCAGCGTGTACGACGTGACGTCGTCACCCCATTCGCCGAACAGGCCGACGGCAAACGCCGGGGTGAAGCTGTACAGCCCGCCGAGTACCAGCGCGGTGTCGTCGCCGCTGTCGTTGAGGTCGACATACTGGATCGCGCCTTGGAGTTCGAGTTGCGGCGTCGCCGCAAAGCGCATGCCGACGCCGAAGCCGAAGCCGTTGTCGTCCTCGCTGCCGAATCCCGGTACGTCGACCTCCACGTACTCGTACGACAGTCGCGCCCAGGCGTCGAGGACATTCGACAATTCGGTGTTGTAGCCGACGCCGATGTCGAAGGTCGTCGCATCGACGCCGAAATCGAGATCGGCGACCGTGTACGACGCAAACGCATGGAAATCCTCGTGGAATGCGAACGAACCGTCGATGCCGAGCGCGTCGCCGTCGACGTCGATGTCGTCGAAGTCGATCATGCCGTAGCCGAACGACAGCCAGTTATAGTCGAAATCCTCTGCGCTGGCCGTGGCCGAAAACGCGAGCAGTACTATCAGTAGTGATGAACGCAACATGATGTTGTCCTTCGCTTTGCCCAAGTGAGTGGAATGCTAACCGGGTCTGACACCCGCATTGTGCTTCCGTTCACAGATTCGATGAAATGATCGGGACGGTCAAATACCGGCTTGTTCCGCGTCCTGGAGGCCGCATTCCGTGGTGGTTTGTAGCTAATAAACAACGCACTTTTGATCGTGTAGACTGCGCGCATGGCCGCTCGCCGTCCGTTGCTTTCCAAATCGCGCCTGATTTCCGCCTGGCAGTGCCTGAAGCGCGTGCATCTCGAGAAGCACCACCCGGAGTTCGGCGTGATCACGCCGCAGACCCGCTCACTCTGGGAGACCGGCCACCGGGTCGGCGAGATTGCGCAGGGTATTTACGCTACCCCGGACTCGGTCAACATCGAGTTCGACCAGCGCATCGGTCGGCTGATTGCCCGTACGCGCGCGTTGCTGGAAGGCGGCGCGGACTTCCCGATCTTCGAAGCGACGTTCCGCTACGAGGGTGTGCTCGTACGCGTCGACGTTCTCATGCCCGATTCCGGCGGCTGGCGCATTATCGAAGTGAAGGCGTCGACGTCGGTCAAGGATTACCACGTACTCGATTGCGCGATCCAGGACTGGGTGCTGCGCAACTACGGGTATCGACGTGACCGCCGTTTCGCTCGCGCACATCGACAATCGCTTCGTCTATCCCGGCGACAGCCAGTACGACGGCATCCTGGTCGAGCACGACCTGACGGATGAAGTGCGTACGCTCGAACCGACCGTGATCGACCTCGTCGGTCGGGCCCGGGACGCGGTGAGCGGCCCGAGGCCGGACGTGGTGTCGGTGCACATTGCAGCAGTCCCTACGACTGCCCGTTCATCGATTTCTGCTGGCCGACCGACACCGAGTACCCCGTCGCGGGTCTCGGTGGCGGCAAGGCGAAACTGGGCGAGTACGTGGCGCTGGGCTACCGCGATATACGCGACTGTGCCCGCAGATCTGATCACCGCGGAGACCCGGCAGCGGATACACCGGGTCACCTGCAGCGGAGAACCCGAGCTGCTCGACGGCGCCCGCCGCGAACTCGCGGCGCTGGCCTACCCGCGCTATTACCTCGACTTCGAGACCATCGCGCCGGCCGTACCGTTCTGGGCCGGCACGCGGCCGTACCAGGCGCTCGCGATCCAGTGGTCATGCCATATCGAGGAAGCACGCCGGCCGCTTGCGGCACCGTGAGTTCCTCGACCTGTCGGGTGACACCGCCGATGCGCGCGCTGGCGCTCGAACTCGATCGAGTGCCTCGGCGAAGCGGGTCCCGTGTTCATGTGGACACGATACGAGGAGGGCGTGCTGCGGACCCTATCGGAACTGTATCCGGACCTGGCGCCGCAGCTCTCGAAGATTATCGAGCGCCTCTTCGACCTGCATCCGGTCGTGAAACAGAATTACTACCATCCCGCGATGCTCGGGTCGTGGTCCATCAAGGCCGTGATGCCGACGATCAATCCGGGTATGGACTACGCGAAACTGGAGGGCATCAACGAAGGCACGGCGGCCTCCGATGGATTCATCGAGGCGATACAGCCGGATGTCAGTCCCGTGCGCAAGGCCGAACTCGACGAACAGTTACGACGTTACTGCCGCTTCGATACCGAAGCGATGGTGGAAGTCGTCCGTTTCCTTACGCGTTGATTTCTGACATTCCATCGCTATTTCTCGTAGCGTGAAGGCGATTTTCAGTAGACAGGTGAGGAGTGGTCACTAAGCACAAGAAGACGAACAAGACGATCAGCAAGAAGATCACGAAGAAGGCCGGCAAGAAGGCCGGCAACAAGCCGGTGGACAGGGTGAAGGAAGAAGTGACATCGCCTCCGCCCGGGACGATAACCGGTACCAAGTACGTGCTGGTCGATTTCGAGAACGTCCAGCCCAGGAATCTCGAGCTGCTCAAGGAGCATCCGTTTCGCGTGCTGGTGTTCATCGGCGCCAACCAGACGAAATTCCCGCGGCACTTCGTGGTCGCCATGCAGGCGCTCGGTGAGCAGGCCAACTATATCGAGATCGCCGGGAACGGGCCGAATGCGCTCGACTTCCACATTGCCTACTACATCGGCGAACTCGCGGCCCAAGAACCGGATGCGCACTTCCATATCATCAGCAAGGACCGCGGTTTCGACCCGCTGATTCGGCACCTTAAAGGGAAGCAGGTGCGTGTACGGCGCGAGAAGGACCTCGCCGAGATTCCCGAGCTTCGCATTCCGGACACCACGAGTCGCGACGAGCAGATCGACGCGGTCGTGAAGAACCTGCGCCAGCGCGGCCACTCGCGGCCGCGCAAGGTTAAGACACTGCAGAACACCATCAATACGCTGTTCACGAAGAAACTCGACCAGGCCGAGCTGGACGCCATCACGGACGAACTCAAGCGACGCAACCTGATCGTGGTCAGGCAGAACAACGTCAGCTACCGGTTGAAGCGTTAGCCACCGGGCTTGTTGCAGGAGCGGGCCCGGGCCCGCGCCGATTTCGCGGTTCGAGAACCGCTCCTACAATTTGCTCAGGCAGGGCCTGCAGGTGGTGGCCTCGGCCCGCGAATGGGTTCGCGGTTCGGGAACCGCTCCTACATTGCCCAGGAAAGGCCTGTAGGAGCGGGCCTGGGCCCGCGAACCGCCCCTATTGTTGCAGCAGCGTGCGGATCTCGTCGTCGAGGCCGGTCATCTCCCAGCGGGCAAGCGAGATCGGGATACTGTCGATGCGGTTGAGGGTGTCGAAAAAGTCCTGCAGCCGGAATTCTCCGCCCCGATCCTCGACCTGCTTTGCATAGTCGGCGAGCGTGCGCTCGAGCAGGTACTTGCCCGTCACGTAGCTCGTGCCGTAACCCGGCTGGCGAAGGTAGAGGTGCTGCTCGAAGATCAGCAGTTCCTTCTCGGTCTTCATCCAGCCGCGGGGCGTCCATTCCATGTGCACACCGCCGGCTTGTTCCATGGTCATCTCGTTGGCGTGCGCGTAGAGCGAGCCGAGGCCGCGCGCGGCGCGCTGCGCCAGCAGAATCCACACCAGTTCCCGGGAGCGCGGGCTGTCTTCGTAAAGCCCGGCATGCATGAACATCTCCTCGACACCCGTGGCCGTGCCTTCGTTGCGGCTGTCGAAGATGTTGTAGAGCAGGGCGCCCTGGCGGATCGGGCTCGGGTGCGGTTCGTTGTCCATGCGCGCGAGCTCGAACCAGTGGTAGAAATGCGTGAACAGCGGCGCCGGATCGTAATGGGCCGTGATCCAGAAAAAGTTGCGCGTCTCCTCCGGAACAAAAGAACCGAGGTGGGCCAGCAACGCCGGCCGCATGTAGTCGGCGACGGTCACGATCTCTTTATCTTCGAGAAACGTCATGATGCGGTCGACCGCTTCGCGCGCTTTCGCCTCGTACTCTTCCGGCGTGGCGGCCGCTCGCATGGGCGGCAGGCCCCGGTTGCGCTGTTCCTCGAGCTTGAGCGACGACCAGGCGCGGTCCAGTTCCCGTTTCAGCAGCCGCACTTCGTCCTCCCAGGTGAGCGGTACGAGGTGCACGTTTTGCTGGTACCAGGTGTAGTTCTCCCTGCCGATGCCGGAAGGCCCGGTCTTTTTCGGCGACTCGGCTTCCAGCCACCCGGCGAGTTCCAGCGTTGCGGCATGGGCGCGCGCGATCGCCGCGCGAAGCTCGGGGTTGTCGCCGGCGTCATCGTCCAGGCGTTCGAGAATCGCCAGGTCGTCGCGGATGTCGCGAATGCCCGTGACCCACAGGTCGCGCGCGTTGCCGGTGAGGTTCCTGCGCGCCTGTTCCAGGAGCGGCGGAATGACGCCGAGTTCCGCTGTGAGCCTTTGAGCCTCTGCGGACGACAGCGGGAATTCGTAGGTCCACAGTTCGACGACCGCATGATGCGTCGGCCCTTCGTGCGCCGGCACGTCGCTGCGGTAGGTCCAGAGCGACTTGTAGAACGCCGGGTCGCGTTCCCAGGGCTTCAGTACCTGGCGATTGAAGTCGTAGCCGTTCATCTCCGCGCGCACCAGGTGCCAGTCGACCTGCTCGGGAGTCGGCCAGTCGCTGATGTCGAAGGCATCGAGCCGCGCACGCAGCGCCAGGTAGCCGGGCTGGCGGGCATCGAATCGCTCGGCCGTATAGTCCGGTGCGCCGTCGAGCAGTGGCGGTGACTCGAAGGCGCGCCAGTCTTCGAAGAGCCGCACGAGATCGTCGTGTGTCGATGCCATGGCGATAGCTCCATGGAGAAGAAAGAATAACAACGAGGAGCGCGAGGATGCGCGTCGCTGAGCGGTCGTTAGCAGCCATGAGTGTGCTTATCGAAGTTGAGACAGGCGCTACTATACCCGATACGGGGTTCAGTAAGGTCTGTATGGCTTGCGGAAGTGGATTACCAGCCCGGTCATCAGCAGGACCAGCGAGCCCCACATCGACATGCGCCAGTAATTGGTCGCCGCTTCGACGATCTTGAACTGCTCGACGTAGATGGTCTCGCAGGCCCCGTCGCCCGTGTCGGTACGCGTCGTGCTCGTGCCACGGGTGCTGCCGCCTTCGCTCGTGTAGCTCGACAGGTAGCCGCGCAGGCGAACCTGGTCGCCCACCCTGATCTTCCTTACCTGCCTGCGGATGACGTCGTCGTCGGAAATCAGGTGGTTGTTCGACAGCTGGTTCATGTCGAATGCGTCCCAGGCCTGCCGGTCCCGGGTCTTCACGTTGCAGGTAAAGATGCCGTTCCAGAAACTGATCTCGTGCAGCCGTTCGTTCGCCGGGTTGTCGCCCCAGATGACACACACGTCGAGCATGTTCAGGTGATCGTTGGCAAGCGCATGCATGCGGCTGTTGCCGTCATGGTGCCGGAAGGACACGATCATGCCGGTGATGTCGTAGGCGTATTCCGGCGCGACCGTGTAACCGACGCCGTTGAACTCGACGTCGAACGGCTGCACGTCGGTCGGCGTTTGCACAGGCTCGCGCCGGAGTTCCGGCACGTAGTCGATGCGGCCCGGCAACTCGTTCCGGTTCCAGAAAGACACGAGCAGCCAGGCGAAACTGGCCGTGATGACGATGCGGTTGATCTGCATGACGGCAAGCGTACCGGCTGGCGGGCGCCGACCGTGACGACGAGGGTCGCAGTTTTCCAACCGCGCCGCGCCGGCCTTCAGCCGGGGTTCAGCCAAATTTCAGCGAGCGTTAAGCACCGCGGCCGTAAGCTGCAGGCGACAGTCAGGGAAACGGCCGTCGCAGGCCTGCAAGGAGAATGTCATGAACATCGTGATCGCCGCCGAGAAATCCAGCATTGCGACCTTGTTGAGCGAGTTCGTCAAACGCCACGTCAATCCGGACGAGATCAAGGTCTCCGAAAACCCGGACGAGACGGGCAGCTTTTTCGTCGGACTCCGCTGCGAACGCTACGTGCTCTCGCCGAGCGGCGTGTTCGCGCCCGACAGGCTGCACCTGGTCGAATGACGCTCCCCGTATCCCGGCGGGCCGGCGCACCGATTACTCGTTGCCGTCTTCCCCGGTAGCCGGCGCGAGGTCATCGGTAGTGTCAGCAGGGGCCTCGGCCGCCTCCGCGGGTTCGGGTGTTTCTGCCGGCTCGGCTGGCGCGGGCGGGGCGGCCGCGCCGCAATCCCATCCCCAGCCTTCGAGCCTGGCCACCAGTCCGGCCGCTTTTTCCTCGCAGTAGCCCGCCTGGCTCGACGCGCTCCAGAGTACCTGGTCTTCACCGGGCGCCTCGGTGTCCTTGAAGTAGTGCACCTCGCACGGCACGGCCACGCCGGGTTCGCTCATGACGACGACGCGCCGCACCATGTCGCCGTAGGTGCAGGCGGTCTCGGCGCCCTGTGCGAGTGCGAAGCCGGGAAGGGCGAGGGAGAAGAGGCCGATCAGGGTCGAGTAACGCATAGTGCTCACCGTTATGCCGCTGCGAATCCCACGAGTATAGCAACGTGGTAGACTTTTCGGCCTTTGAATTCAGGGCGATTTACCATGCGAAAGGTCATCGGCATCGTGCTGGCTCTCGTCGTGCTCGCGGCGTGCGGCAAGCAGGAGGGCTCCGCGCCGGCAGCGGCGTACGATTTCTCGAAGGACAACCATACCTGGCTCGAGGACGTCGCGGGTGAGAAGGCCCTCGCCTGGGTGGAGGAGCAGAATGCGGTGTCGCTCGGCCGCCTGGAATCGCTGCCGGTCTACGAGCCGCTACGGGAACGCAACCTCGAGATCTACAACTCCGATGAGCGCATCGCGACGCCCGAGATGCGCGGCGATTACGTCTACAACTTCTGGCGCGACGCGGACAATATCCGCGGCCGCTGGCGCCGCATGCTGCTCGACGACTACATCGACGGCGGCGACGAATGGGAGCTGTTGCTGGACCTGGACAAGCTGGCCGAGGGCGAAGACGAGGACTGGGTCTGGAAAGGCGCCGAATGCCTCAGGCCCGAGTACCGGCGGTGCCTGCTGAGCCTGTCGCGCGGCGGCGCCGACGCGGTCGTCGTCCGTGAATTCGACGTCGAGACGAAGACCTTCGTGATGGACGGTTTTTCGATTCCGGAAGCGAAGCACCGGGTCAGCTGGATCGACAAGAACGCAGTCTGGGTCGGCAGTGATTTCGGCGCAGGCAGCCTGACGGACTCGGGCTACCCGAGGACGGCGCGGCTGTGGAAGCGCGGCGAGCCGCTCGAGGAGGCCACCGAGGTGTTCGCCGGCGAGCAGGCGGACGTCGCCGCCGGCGTGTACCGGGCCTGGGACCGCGACCGGAGCTACGACGTGGCGTATCGCGTACCGAGCTTTTTCGAGACGCTGAACTACCTCTACATGGGTGACGGCGAGTTCCGGCACATCGACATACCGGCCGATGCCCGTTTCCTCGGTGTCATGAACGGCCAGCTGCTCGTGCAGCTGAAGACGGACTGGCAGATCGGGGACACCACCTACCCGCAGGCCGCCCTGATGGCGATCGACTTCGAGCGCTTCATGGACGGCGGCCGCGATTTCGAGATCCTCATGGTGCCCGGCGAATCGATGGCCATCCCTCGTGGCGGCGTAATTACGACGCGCGATCACATCGTCGTGCGGGTGCTCGACGACGTCGTTTCGAAGATGAAGCGATTCTCATTCATCGACGGTAAGTGGGTGAGCGAGGATATCGAGACCGAGGGCCTGGGCTCGATCACCCTCGGTTCGTCGTCCGACGAGTCCAACATCTTCTTCTTTACCTACGAAGACTTCCTGACGCCCGACACGCTGTTCGTCGCCGACGACGGCGGCAGGACCGTCAAGGCATTGCGCTCGCTGCCGGCGTTCTTCGACAGCGACGGCATGTCGGTGCAGCAGCATTTCGCGACCAGCAGCGACGGCACGCGCGTGCCGTATTTCGTCGTGCTGCCGAAGGGGTTCGAAGCCGACGGCGCGACGCCCACGTTGTTGTACGGCTACGGCGGCTTCGAGGTCAGCCTCACGCCCGGCTACAGCGCAACGGTCGGGCACAGCTGGCTTGCGCGCGGCGGCGCTTATGCGGTGGCGAACATCCGTGGCGGCGGCGAGTACGGGCCGGCCTGGCACCACGCAGCGCTGAAGGAGAACCGGCAGCGGGCCTACGACGATTTCATTGCGGTGGGCGAGGACCTCGTGCGACGCGGCATCACCAGTCCCGAGCACCTCGGCATCCGCGGCGGCTCGAACGGCGGCCTGCTCACCGGGGTCATGCTCACGCAGCGGCCCGATCTCTGGGACGGTGTCGTGATCCAGGTGCCGCTGCTGGACATGAAGCGCTTCAACAAGCTGCTCGCGGGTGCCTCGTGGATGGGCGAATACGGCGACCCGGATACCGATGACTGGGCGTATATAAAGGAATACTCGCCGTACCATAACCTCGATCCCGAGGCCGACTACCCGGTGCCGTTCTTCACGACCTCGACCCGCGACGATCGCGTGCATCCCGGCCATGCGCGCAAGATGGTTGCGCGCATGCAGGAGATGGGCCACGAACTGCTGTACTACGAGAACACGGTCGGCGGCCACGCCGGTGCCTCGGACAACGAGCAGGCGGCGCGCGCGGAGGCGCTCATCTACACCTACCTGTGGGACCGGCTCGCCCCCGAGTAAGCGGCGCCGGCTCAGGTGATCGGTTCGAACCGCGCCTGGAAGAAGCGCAGGTATTCGGGCTCGTACACCATCCTTAGGCCGCGAATGCGGTCGCGGCGCGCAAACAGGTCCACCACGGACTGCGCGACGACGTCCATGTGCGCCTGCGTGTAGACGCGCCGCGGTATGGTCAGGCGCACGAGTTCCAGTGCCGGGCGCCGGTTCTCGCCGGTCTCCGGGTCGCGGCCCGCGGACACGTTGCCACGCTCCATCGTGCGGATGCCGGCTTCGACGAAGAGCTCGGCCGCCAGCGCCTGCGCGGGATACTCGTCCTGGTCGACGTGCGGCAGGAACTTGCGTGCGTCGATGAAGACGGCGTGCGATCCGATCGGCTTCACGATCGGGATGCCGGCACGCTGCAGGTTTTCGCCGAGGTAACGCACCTGGCCGATGCGCGCCGCCTGGTGTTCTTCCGTTGCCGCTTCGCGGATGCCCTGCGCCATCGCCTCCATGTCGCGGCCGGCCAGCCCGCCGTAGGTGTGCAGGCCTTCGTAGACGACCACGAGGTTCTGTGCTTTCCGGTAAACGTCCTCGTCGTTGCAGGCAAAGAAGCCGCCGATGTTGACCAGTGCGTCCTTCTTCGCGGACATGGTGCAGCCATCGGTGAGATCGCAGATCTCGCGCAGGATCTGCCGCACGGTCTTGTGCGCATAGCCGTCTTCGCGTTCGCGGATGAACCAGGCGTTCTCCATCGTGCGCGTCGCATCGAGCATGATGAGGATGCCGTGCTGCCGGCAATACGCGTGCAGTTCGCGCAGGTTCGCCATGGAGAACGGCTGGCCGCCGGCCATGTTCACGTTGCCTTCGAGGCTGATGTAAGGGACGCGGTCGGCGCCGACCTCGTTTACGAGCGCGTCGAGCTTGCCCATGTCCACGTTGCCCTTGAACGGGTGATCGCAGTCGGGGTCGTGCGCTTCGTCGATGATGACGTCCACGAACTTGCCCCCCGCGAGCTCCTGGTGCAGGCGCGTCGTCGTGAAGTACATGTTGCCGGGGATATAGTCGCCTTCCCTGATCAGGATCTGCGACATGAGGTTCTCCGCGCCGCGGCCCTGGTGCGTGGGCACGAGGTACTTGTAGCCGTAGTACTCGCGGACGACGTCTTCGAGGTGGTAGAAGTTCTCGCTGCCCGAGTACGCCTCGTCGCCGAGCATGAGGCCGGCCCACTGGCGATCGCTCATCGCCGAGGTGCCCGAGTCGGTGAGCAGGTCGATGTAGACGTCGCGGCTGCGCGTGAGGAAGGTGTTGTAGCCCGCCTCGCGTATCGCCGCTTCGCGCTCTTCGCGCGTGGTCATGCGAAGGAGTTCGACGGACTTGATTTTATAGGGTTCGGCCCACGTGCGGTGGCCGGGTTTGATATCGTTCATGGGAATTCCGTTGCTATGAATATGAGTCGGATGGGAAGTCAGATCCAGTCGAAGTGGGCAGTGAAGTGCCGCAGGAACTGCGGCGCCTTGACGATGCGCATGCCGCGAATGGCGTCGCGCCGTTCCCACACGTACTGGATGGCTTCGAGTACGTAATCCATGTGGCTCTGCGTATACACGCGCCGCGGAATCGCGAGCCGCACGAGTTCGGATCGTGCCGGGCGCTCCTCGCCGCTGCCCGGGTCCATGCCGAACATCACGGTGCCGATTTCGCAGCCGCGGATGCCGGCCTCGATGTAGAGTTCGACGGCGAGCGCCTGCCCGGGGTATTGCAGCGGCTCGATGTGCGGCAGGAAGCGCCGCGCATCGAGGTACACGGCATGGCCGCCGGCCGGCGCCACGACCGGGATGCCCGCCCGGAGCAGGCCGTTGACGACGTAGCGCGTCGACAGCAGGCGGTAGTCGAGGTAGTGCTCGTCCAGGATCTCCCGCAAGCCGATCGCGATGGCTTCGAGGTCCCGGCCCGCCAGGCCGCCGTAGGTCGGAAAGCCTTCCGTCAGGATCAGGATATTGCGTTCGCGCTGGGCGAGCTCGGCGTCGTTGGTGCAGAGGAACCCGCCGATGTTTGCGAACGCGTCCTTCTTGGCGGACATCGTGCAGCCGTCGGCCAGCGCGAACATTTCGCGCGCGATGTCGATGACCGCCATGTTGTCGTAGCCCGGCTCCCGCAGCTTGATGAAGTAGGCGTTCTCGGCGAAGCGGCAGGCGTCGAGGTAGAGCGGGATGCCGGCCTCGCGGGCGATGCGGCTGACCTCGCGGATGTTCGCCATGGACACCGGCTGGCCGCCGCCCGAGTTGTTCGTGATCGTCACCATGATCAGCGGGATTTTCTCCGCGCCGTGCGCCGCGACGAGTTCCTCGAGGGCGGCCGTGTCCATGTTGCCCTTGAACGGGGCATCGGACTGCAGGTCGGCCGCCTCGGCACAGGGCAGGTCCACCGCCTTGCCACCGCAGAATTCGATGTTCGCGCGCGTCGTGTCGAAGTGGGTGTTGTTCGGGACGATCGAGCCCGGCCCGACCATCACGCTGAACAGGATGCGCTCGGCCGCGCGGCCCTGGTGCGTCGGGATGACCTGCTCGAAACCGAAGATATCCCTGACGGTGTCGAGAAAGCGGTACCAGCTGCGCGCGCCCGCATAGGACTCGTCGCCCCGCATCATCGCGCCCCAGGCCTCCGCGGACATCGCACTGGTCCCCGAGTCCGTCAGCAGGTCGATGATCACGTCCTCGGCGTGCAGCAGGAACAGGTTGTGGTGCGCTTGCTCGATCAGGCGCTCGCGCTCGTCGCGATCGGTGAGACGGATGGGCTCGACCATCTTGACGCGATGCGGCTCGATGATGGTTTTCATGCGTAATCGGCTCCGTTGCCCTTTGCGGGCCCGGCGTCACCCTAGCGAGGCGCTTGCCGTTCTGCGATACGTAGAACTACTGCGCCGGCCGCCCCGCGCCGGTCTTCTCCCGCTCTGCCCTGAGTGCCCGCGCGTACCACTCGAACTCGTCCAGGAAGCGGACGACCCGGTCGTCATACGCGGTATCCAGGGCATTGCCGTCCGTGTCGAAGGCTTTCTGCACCTGCGACACCGGGAACACGGTCGGGATGCTCGGCGTACCCAGTTCGCCGAGAATGGCGCGCAGGTTGGCCAGGCCGCGAAGCCCGGCGAACGGGCCCGCGGAATAGGTGACGATGCCGCTCGGCTTGTAGTGGTACTCCTTCTGGAAGTGGTCCAGCAGGTTCTTCAGCGCCGGCGGGATACTGTGGTTGTACTCGCCGCTGACGATGATGAAGCCGTCGGCGTCGCGAAATGCCGCGGCGACGGCTTCCATGGTCTCCGGCGCTTCGCCGGGGCCGAATTCCCTGTACATCCGGTCCAGCAGCGGTAGCGGCTTCTCCAGCGGGTCGATGAGAACAACCTCGTGGCCGCGCGCTTCGAGCTTGCCGACGATGAAGCGCGCGGCCCTGATGCCCTGCCGGGCGCTGCGCACGCTGCCGTAGATCACCGCGGTTTTCAGACCCATGCCGGGCTCTCCGTTACTCGACCGTGATCGAACGCACGGTGGTGGTGATCTCGATGCCGTCGCCGGCAGCCATCTTGCGCATCATCTCGATCTGCTCGCCCATCATGCTCATCATCATCTTGCGCTGCGATTCCGGCATCTCGGCCATCTGCTTTTCGAACTCGGCGAGGTGCGTGCGCGCCTCCTCCATCTGGCGCTTCGTCTCGTCGGCCATTTCGCCGGTGAGCCGCATGACCTGCTGGTAAGGCTCGTACATGTTGCTGCCGGGTACGGTGCGGTAGTCACGCTCGATGGTCTCGATGGTGACGGGCCGGGGCGTTCCGTCGGTCGACATCGTGCCGTCCATCACCAGTTTCAGCGGCACATACATGTCACTGTCGATCCATGCATTGATGGTCTGCAGCACGAACTCCTGGCCGTCGTCGGTGCTGTGCCTGCGCTCGAGGTTCTCGGCAACCAGGTGGTAGGCCTCGCGGCCCTCGACCTCCTCGGTGCCGACGAGCTCGGCCGACTCCGAGAATGCCGCGATGCTGTAGACGGCTTCCTGCGCCATGTCCTCGAAGTCGTCCTGCGACATGGCCGGGTCTTCGCCCGGCGCGGCCCGCAGCATCTCGTCCGGGAGCACCATCCGGAACGTATCCATGGGCTTGCCGTCCGGCCCCGTTACCGTGGTGCGTTCGAAGGTGATTTTCGACACCTGTCCCATGACTTCCTGCTCGACGACGTAGCGATTCACGCCTTCGCGGCGTTCTTCCTCGAGCGCGAGGACCTTGTCGATGATGTCCTGCGCATCCGCGGCAAACGCCGGTAACGGCACAATGCTGCAAACGAGGAGGAGAAGGGCGGGTGCTTTTCGATTCATGACTTTCCTCCGGTTGAGACTGATTTATACTCTTCCTGCGGAGTGGTGACAAAGGGGCGAGCGATGATCAGCCGTCGTGATTTTCTCATATCTACAGGTGCCGCGGCGCTGAGTACGGCGTTGCCTTCCCTTGCGCGTGCCCACGACAAGCTGGAGATTCATTCACGGCCGATCCCGGGGACCGACGAAACGCTGCCCATGATCGGTCTGGGCAATTCGCAGGTTTTCCAGGAAGGCAACCTCGAGGCGACGCGGGAGCTGCTCGAGCTGTTCATGAAGTATGGCGGCAGCTACGTCGACACGCTCGGCCCGAGCCGCTTTACCGTCGCCAGCGTCATGCAGGCCCACGACCTGCAGTCGCGGCTGTTCGTCGGGACTTACCTCGGTACCGTGCAGTACGACGCCATGGCCGCCGAACTCGGCCGGGTGCGCGACGCCCAGGGCAAGGAGATGCTGGATCTCGTGCTCACCTACGACTTCAAGGAAATTCTCGCGGAGCCCGAGCGCTACCTGCGCCTGAAGGAGGCGGGGCTCACCCGCAATATCGGCGTCGCGCGCCACAAGCTCGAGTTCCACGAGCCCATGATGCAGCTCATGGAGATGGGGGTCGTGGACTTCGTCCAGGTGAACTATTCGCTGCTCGAACCGGAAGCGGGTGACACCGTGCTGCCGATGGCGCAGGAGAAGGAAGTCGCCATCCTCGTGAACCGGCCGTTCGTGAACGGCGAGTATTTCGATCTCGTGCGCGACCGGCAGCTGCCGGAATGGGCGGCCGAATTCGACTGCGAGAGCTGGGCGCAGTTCTCGCTGAAGTACATCCTGTCGCACCCGGCGGTTACCTGCGTGCTGACGGAGACGGCCAATCCGAAACACCTGGTGGACAACCTGGGCGCCGGCATGGGCCGCCTCCCCGACGAAGCCACGCGCAACAGGATGCTGGAGCTGGTGCAGAGTTTCGCGTGACGACGGCGGGCGCTCGCTCGCGTTGCTGCGTTATGTAAAAACCGTCAACTTTCCGCGGCGCGAGCCGCAGGTCCGTCCCGAGAGGTGCCGCCATGATCATCGTCCACCACCTCGAGAACTCCCGCTCGCAGCGCATCGTCTGGCTGCTGGAAGAACTCGGCATCGACTACGAGATCCGGCGTTACGGCCGGGACAAGCACACCGGCCTCGCACCGCCCGAGCTTCTCGAGGTCCATCCGCTCGGCAAGGCGCCGGTGATCACCGATGGCAAGCGGACGATCGCGGAGTCCGGCGCCATCATCGAGTACCTGATGTACGAGTACGACGATGGCCGGCTGCGCCCGCAGGAGGGTACCGAGGAGCGCCTGGCCTACAATTACTGGCTGCATTACGCCGAGGGCACGTTCGCGCCGTTGATGATCCTGTCGCTGGTCCTCAGCCGAATCGAGGAAGCGCCGATGCCGTTCTTCCTGAGGCCCGTCTCGAAAGGCATCGCGCAGAAAGTGCGCGACGCGTACCTCGACACGAACGTCAGGCGCAACCTCGATTTCATGGAGGCCAGGCTGTCCGAATCGCGCTGGTTCTGTGGCAACGTCTTTACGGCGGCCGACGTGCAGATGAGCTTTGCACTCGAAGCCGCCGAGGTCCGCACCAATCTCGCGGGCGAGTATCCTCACCTCGCGGCCTTCCTCGAGACCATCCGTGCACGGCCGGCCTACCTGCGTGCGCTCGACAAGGGCGGCCATTACGAACTGATGGGCACGGCCCGGCCCGGGAAATAGCGGCTCGCGCAGGGGCGTTCATGTTGCCGTTTACGAGCATCGAGACGCGCTGGTTCTTCGCGGGCGGCTCAGAACGTCATCCCGGCCTGCGCCGCTGGTTCGAGACCAGCACGCCGTTCCCCCGGGCAGCGGGAATCGGTGCGCCGGAGTGGCGGGGACGCGCCGGCGGTGCGCCCGACGTCTACCTGCTCATGCCCGGTTGCACCGACATGGGCGTGAAATGGCGCGAGGGCACGCTGCAGGTCAAGGGGCGGGTCGAAGACCTCGGCGTACGCCGTTTCGACGCCCGCCACCAGGGCAGGGTGCAGCGCTGGATCAAATGGACCTGTGCCGAGGTTCCGGCCGCCTGCCGTGCCTTGTTTGCGGACGGCGAACGGCACGGCCTGGCGACGGTGTCGGTGCACAAGACCCGGGCGCTGCGCATGCTCAGCCTCGAGGCTGCGGGACCGCGTGAAGTAGCGCCGGGAAAGGTCCTCGACCGCGGCGTCGGGTTCGAGATGACGGACCTGCAACTGGACGGCATTCGTCATTGCTCGATTGCGTTCGAGGCTTTTCCGGACGATGCAGTGACGGCAGCAGGCTTCGACGCCGTGGTGACGGGCTTTCTGCGCGAACTCGCGGAGACGCTCGCTGTCGAGGTATCCATGGCCTACCCGGACTGGCTGGGTGCGTGACGATCAGGCCTGCAGGCGGAACTCGCAGTAAAGGTACATCTGCTCGACGCCGCCCGGCGTGACGTGCATTTCCTTCTGCTGCCGCCGCAGTTCGAACGCGTCGCCGAGCGTTTCGCGCAGCCGTTCCAGGTCGTACCGCTGCACGGGCAGGCCGCTGCAGCGCGGCGGCGCCTCGGGAGCGAAGGTGCCGATGATCACATGGCCACCGGGCCGCAACGCCTTGCAGAGGTTCTCCCTGTAGCGCTCCCGGTCGTCCGCTTCGGTCAGGAAATGGAACACGGCACGGTCGTGCCAGAGTTCGAAAACGTTCTCCGCGAACTCGACCTGCGTGACGTCGCCGCAGAGCCAGTTGACGGCAGCACCTTTCGCGCCCAGCCGCGCCTTGATGAGATCGAGCGCCGGGGCCGCGAGGTCGAGCACGGTAAGCGCCGAGTAACCGCGCTCGAGCAGGTCGTCGACGAGCGTCGATGCGCCCCCGCCGACGTCGATGATCGGCGCGTTTGCATCCAGCGAGAGGTCGGTGATCCAGTCCAGCGAGGTCTGCAGGCGGGGCTTGTACCAGCCGAGCCGGTCCGGCGGTTTGCCGGAATACACCTGTTCCCAGTGTTCTCGACGACCCATACCGCAGCAGTATGAGCGTCAGTGCGGCGCCCCGCAACACGCCGCAACCGGCTGCGGTTTTCCCGAATGCTGCGCGGATAGTTACTGTGATATTAGGAAGTTGCGAGGCAGGTCCTGCCCGCAAAGGAGGCTCGCAATGAAACTGACGTCCACACTCGCCCTGCTGGCGCTTGCCCTGGCCGTGCTGGGTGGATGCGAGCGCGACCGCATGTCGGAACGAGGATTCAGCCTGCCCAAAGGCGATCCCGTAGCCGGCCGTGACACCTTTGTTTACATGCAGTGCCACCAGTGCCACTTCATCGAAGGGGAGCAGTTTCCGGTGTTACCGGGGCTGGAACCGCCGTACGTCGAACTGGGCGGCAAGGTCACCCGCGTGAAGTCGTACGGGGAACTCGTTACGGCCATCATCAACCCGTCGCACAAACTGGCGGACGGCTATCCCCCGGAAAGAGTATCCGAGGAAGGCGAGTCGAACATGTACGTCTACAACCGGTACATGACCATCCAGGAACTCATCGACCTGGTCATGTATCTGCAGCCGTTCTACGAGGTCGTCGCGCCGCAGTACGATTACCGGATTTATCCGTAGGAGCGCGCCCCGGCGCGCGATCAATGTCGGCCTTGCACCACTCGCGGTTCGAGAACCGCTCCTACGACCAGGCGATACGATCAGCCCTGTAGGAGCGGGCCTCGGCCCGCGAAAGCGACGGGTCGCGGTTCGATAACCGCTCCTACTTGGTGTCTTCGAACTTCCAGAGACTGTTCTTGCTGCAGTCGTTGAGGTCTTCGAAGATCCCGTCGATCTCGTCGGCGGCGTCGCTGTCGAGCAGCTCCTGCGCGGCGGCCCACGTCGACAGGCTGGGGTAGGTGTCGACGAAGATAAAGACTTCATTGTCGCCCACGACGGCGGTGCCGATCGCACTGGTGATGCCGCCACCCTTGATCTTCGAGTTCACGAACTTGAGCCACTTGCTGTTAGCTTCCTGCACCGCTTCCATTTCCACGTCGTCTTTCAGCTTGCAGGTGTAGACGTTGGCGAAGCTGTCCGCCGTTGCGAGCCCTGAAATGCCGAGGCCGGCAACTGCCAGCAATGCTGTCATCGTTCTTCTCATATTTTCTCTCCCTATACATGCGTTGTTGTTATCGGCGCCGTAGCGCGTTGAACATATTATGCGCAATCCCCGCCGCTGTCTTTATGAATCGGGCACTTGCGCGCCCGCGCGCACTTTAATTGACAAGCTTGCAGCGGCTGTGAAACGCTCGAAGGCGATGAAAAAGGCACGGCGTTCGAAAGGGCGCTTCGCAAAGCCACCGGTCTACGGTCTGTTGCCAGGACAGCGGGGTTACCATCAATGGCATTCATGCTAGGCATTACGCCGTGGCCAGTCGCCTCGGCGTTACTCTGGATCGTACTCATCGTCGCCGCGCTGTACCTCGCGCGGCCGACGGCGCACAAGGCGATCCAGGCGATGGCGCGGGCATTCCACCGCGGCTTTCGAACGGCATCCAGGGCCGTATCCCGCTCGCAGGAGACGCTCGCGGCGCGTAACCGCGACGTGCTGCTCGCGGCCGGGCGCGAGGCCAAGGAACGCGTCATCGAACGCGAGTTCGACCGCATCAACGACACCGTGCGCAAGGATCTCGGCAACTACTCGGCCCTGCACCGGTCGCTCGACGAGTCGATCAAGCGCATCGAGGACGATCACCAGCAGTCGGTCAACGTGCCGCCGGAGCCGCCGGGCTGGGTGAAAGCGGTCGATGCAATCGCCAAAATCGACGAGCGCGAGGGACGTTTCGGCGTCGGCAACATCCTCAGCGACATCCACAAATCGATGGTGAAGGCGCACAAGGAAGCGATGGCGGCGTACGTCTCGGCCTCGAAAGAGCGCCACCAGCTCCTCAAGGAGATGCGGCCCGGCTGGCGTGCGATCCAGAAAACGCTGGGCCGCGTCGGCAAGAACGTCGACAGCCTGCTCGCGCGCTCGGTCACGATCGACCGCCTGATGCAGGAATACGAGGATATCGTCCGCGGCCACGACCGCGCCGTGTCGGTGCTGTCGTCTTCGTCGCTGGTCAACTTCTTCGTCTCGGCGCTGGTCCTGGCCGTGGCGATCGGCGGCGCAGCGATCAACTTTTCACTGATCGCGAGGCCGATGGCGGAGATGGTCGGCGGCACGAGCCTGATCGGCGGCTACCGGACGGCCGACGTCGCGGCGCTGGTGATCATCATGGTCGAGATCTCGATGGGCCTGTTCCTGATGGAATCGTTGCGTATCACGCGGCTGTTCCCGGTCATAGGCGCGCTGCCCGACAAGGTCCGGGTGCGTATGGCGGTGATCACGTTCACGATCCTGTTCCTGCTCGCGAGCGTCGAAGCGGGGCTCGCGTACATGCGCGAAGTGCTGCTGCACGACGAGCTGGCGACCAGCGCGCTGCTGCGCGGTGACGCGGCGGCGACGGCGACGAACGAGTATCTCTGGATCACGACCGCGGCACAGATGGGCATGGGCTTCATCCTGCCGTTCGCGCTGACGTTCGTCGCGATCCCGCTGGAGACGTTCGTGCACTCGCTGCGCACGGTCGTCGGCATGATCGGCATGGCGCTGCTGCGCTTCACAGCAATCTCACTGCGGCTGATCGGCAACGCGTCGCTGCACATCGGCGTGCTGCTCGAGCAGCTCTATGATCTGCCGCTGTTCGTACCGCTGTGGCTCGAACAGCGCATGGGGCAGGCCGCGGCCGCCAGGGGCAACCGGCCCCTGTCACGGGAGGCACGGTCATGAAGCGTTTCATCCTGTTGCTCGCGTGCGCCCTGCTCGCGTCCTGCGGCCAGCAGGGCCCGCAGAATACGGGCGTCTACATGCTGCTCGATACCTCCGGCACCTATCGCGAGGAACTGGTCAAGGCGGAGCAGATCATTCGTTACACGCTGTCGCGGCTCGGCGAGACCGATACGTTTGCCGTGGCGCGGATCGATACCGGCAGTTTCAGCGAGAAGGACATCATCGCCAAGGCCTCCTTCGACGACCGGCCGAGCGCGGTGAACCGGCAGAAACGCGTCTTCGCGCAGCAGGTCGCGGACTTCGTGAAAAGCGAGCGCTCGTCGCCGTACACCGATATCTCGGGAGGCATACTGCAGGCCGTCGAGTACCTCAATGAGAAAGGTACGCGCAACAAGACCATCCTTATCTTCTCCGACCTCAAGGAGGACCTCGAGGAAGGCTACGTGCGCGACTTCGACCTGGAACTGGGCGGCTTCGAGGTCATCGCGCTGAATGTCACCAAGCTCCGCAGCGACAATATCGACCCGCGGGAGTACCTTGCTCGGCTGGAAAACTGGCAGGGGCGGGTGGAGAAAGCCGGCGGCCACTGGCGTGTGATCAACGATCTGGACGGTCTCGACGGGCTGCTGTAAACATAATTGGAACCTTTTGCGCACTTTCGTCGTTATGACTAATGGGGTTGGGACTAAACGAAATTGAACATGGATTTGAAGAAGACCGATTTCGGGGAGCGGGCGTTCGGCAAGGACTCGAAGGTGTCCGCGACGGTCAGGTACGAGTCGCAACAGCATGCGCTCGACTTCATCTGGAGCATACTGGGCAGCGGCAACGCCATCGGGGTCATCGAAGGCCCGGAAGGGTCGGGCAAATCGACCGTGGTACGCCAGTTCCTCAGCGAACTGCCGCGCGACACGTCGATCGCGGCCCTGGACGGCACGCGGTTCAAGCCGCGCGGTTTCGTGGCGGAAATCCTGGCGCGCTACGGTTACACGACGGACCTGCAGACCACCGAGGAGTTGCTGCAGTTACTGTCGATGTTCGCCGGGCAGCAGACACGCAGCTACCAGCCGCCCATCATCATGATCGACAACGTCGACAGGATGTATCCGAGCACGCTCAAGGCGCTCGGCAAGATCGCCGCCATGAAAGAGGACGGCAAACCCGCCCTGCGCATCATCCTGACCACGCGCCGGCAGCTCAACGCGCTGTCCGAAGAGGACGGCAAGCTCGGCGCGGAGCGCCCCATCGAGGTACGCCGGCTCGAACCCATGACGGCCAACGAGGCGCTGGTCTACCTGCACGCGCGCCTGGAGGCCTGCGGCGTCGGCGTGCCCGATTCGGTTTTTCCCGGCGACGCCTGCGACAAGCTGCACGAGATCTCAAGGGGGTGGCCGGCACGGCTGAATGCCCTGGCGCTGACCGCGATCCAGCGTTCCGAGCAGTTGCCGGTGACCGTCACACGGATCATGAAGCGGCCCGAGAAACTGCCGCAGCAGCGCGAGAAGCCGCCGAGCCTCGTCATATCGAAGGACGGCAAGACGCTCAGGGAATTCGTGTTCGACGACAAGAAGGTTCTGATCGGCCGCTCGGAATTCGCGGACATCGTCATCGAGGACGAGTTCTGCAGCAAGTTCCACGCCCTTCTGATGCTGTACTCGGACGGCCTCGTGCTGCTCGACCTGAACAGCGTCAACGGCACGACGGTGAACTCGGTGAAGGTCAAGAGCACGCTGCTGCTCGACAACGACGTCATCTCGCTCGGGCACCATCGTCTCAAGGTGATGAACGTGCCCGTCCCGGACCAGGGCGCCGCCGGCCGCACGACCGCGGCGGATACGCGGCGCATGAAAAACCTCGACGAGATGCGCCGCAAGCGCAAGGCGCAGCTCAAGGCCGTGCCGTCGCGATCCGGCAAAAAAGCCTGAGTAAAGCGGCGCGGCTCAGTCGAGCGGGATCTTGATCTTCTGCCCCGGGTAGATCTTGTTCGGGTCGGGGATCAGTTCCTTGTTGGCTTCGTGGATCCGCGTATACAGCGACGCTTTGCCGTAATAACGCTTCGCGATCCCGCCCAGCGTGTCGCCCGACACGATCTCGTAGAACTCGACCTTCTCCTTCTCCTCGTTCGCCTTGGGGGCGGGGAACGTAAGGTCGTCCGCGATCACTTTCTCGACGCCCTTGACGTTGCCTGCGATCAGGATGGCCGAGTTCTTCGTGGCCTCGTTCACGCATTCTCCGCAAATCGTCGCCACGCCGTCATCGAACTTGACGTCGAGGTTCTTCAGGCCCGACAGCTTGATCTCCAGGTGTTCCCTGATGTTGTCGGCTGCCTCGGCATCCGTATCGAACAGCTGCCGGCCAACGTCCTTTGCGAAATCCAGAAATCCCATCGGTGTCTCCCTCGGTTCTTGGTGGTTAGCGGATTATAGTCACAGTCGGCCGGCCATAGGTGAACTGGAGCGGCCGCTCTATTCCGCGGCCTGCAGCCGGTGCGCGAGCGGCTGCCGACGTGCGCCCCAGTTGCCGGGCCGGGCGTCGAAGACCCCCGCGATCGCCGCGCCGCAGCCGCGGCAGCTGCCCTTGCCGCCATCCGCGCCGAGATTCCATGCGCCGAGGTGATAGCCGTCGCGGCCGATCAGCAGCGTACCGCAGCCGGGGCAGTAAGTACTCGCGCCGGCCGGGTCATGCACGTTCCCCGTGTACACGTACTGCAGGCCGTTCCGCAGCGCGAGGTCGCGGCAGCGCGTCAGCGTGCTTTTCGGCGTGGGCGGCGTGTCCATCATCTTCCAGCTCGGATGGAAGGCCGTGAAATGCAGCGGCACGTCGGGGCCGAGGTTGTCGAGGATCCAGCCGGTCATCGCGTCGATCTCGGCATCGGAATCGTTCTCGCCCGGTATGAGCAACGTGGTCAGTTCGAGCCAGGTGTCGGTCTCGGCCTTCAGGTAGCGGAGCGTGTCGAGCACCGGCTCGAGATGAGCGCCGCAGATCTTCCAGTAGAAGCGCTCCGTGAACGCCTTCAGGTCGACGTTGACGGCGTCCATCGCGGCGAAGAACTCCTCCCGCGCACGCGCCGTGATGTAGCCCGCGGTGACGGCGACGTTTTTTATGTCCCGATCGCGGCAGGCCGCGGCGGCGTCGACCGCGTACTCGAGAAAGATGACAGGGTCGTTGTAGGTGTAGGCGACACTGCGGCAGCCGTTTGCGGCGGCAGCGGCCGCGATGTCCGCGGGCGCGGCCGTCGCCTGCAGGCGGTCGAATTCGCGCGATTTCGTGATGTCCCAGTTCTGGCAGAACTTGCAGGCCAGGTTGCAGCCCGCGGTACCGAAGGACAGCACCGGGGTGCCCGGCAGGAAATGATTGAGGGGTTTCTTCTCGATCGGGTCGATGCAGAAGCCGCTGGAGCGGCCGTAGGTCGTCAGCACCAGCTCGTCGCCGCCGTGCGCACGCACGAAGCACAGCCCGCGCTGGCCGTCGTGCAGCTTGCAGAACCGCGGGCACAGGTCGCACTGCAGGCGGCCGTCGTCGAGGCGGTGCCAGTAGCGGGCCGCTGTGCCCGAAATCGCGTTGGCGGTGTCCATGATCCGAGTCTTTTATATGGATGCGGGGTGCCGCGGAATCAATCCGTAACCCGTAAAGTTACCTATTTTAATGGGCCGTGGGCCGCCTAGAATGATCCTGCTATGCCCGGCAGAGCCGCTATGACCGTCGTCAGGGAACCCGCCGTTGCCGGCCAGTTTTACCCGGAGGACCCGGCCGAACTGCGGGCGCTCGTGAGCGCGCTGCTCCGCGAGGTAGAGCCCGACGCCGACGTGCCTCCCAAGGCCCTCATCGTGCCGCATGCGGGCTACATTTACTCCGGCGCCGTCGCGGCGTCAGCGTACGCGCGCCTGTCCCGTTACCGGGACCTCTACCAGCGCGTGGTGTTGCTGGGGCCGTGTCACCGGGTTCCGGTCGCGGGCATGGCACTGAGCGGCGCCGATGCGTTCCGGACCCCGCTCGGCGACGTTCCCGTCGACCGCGATACCGTCGCCGCGCTGCAGGAGCGGGGCGTCGCGGTGTTCGAGGCGACGCACCAGTACGAGCACAGCCTGGAAGTGCACCTGCCGTTCCTGCAGACGGTGCTCGGCGAGTTCAGCATCGTGCCGATCGTGGTGGGCGAGGCGCGTCCGCGGGCGGTCGCCAGCCTGCTGGAGGCGCTCTGGGACGGCCCGGAAACGCTGATCGTGGTCAGCTCCGACCTGAGCCACTACCTGGACTACGACACCGCCCGCGCGCAGGATGCCGCGACCTGCCGGCGGATCGAGCACTTCGACACCGCGATCGCGCATGACGACGCCTGCGGCGCCACGCCGCTCTGCGGACTGCTGCTCGCCGCGCAACGCCGCGGCATGCAGGTGACGACGCTCGACCTGCGCAGCTCCGGCGACACGGCGGGAGCCCGTGACTTCGTCGTCGGCTACGGCGCGTGGATGTTCGCCTGATGCGCGCGCTGCTGCCTGCATTGCTGTTGCTCGCGCTGCCCGCGGTCGCGGACGAGCCCGACTACGCGGCGCTGCGGGCCGACCTCGTGGACGAGGTGCGGACCTATGCCGGCTACGCGGGGGACGCTCCGTTCAGCGCCGCGGTGCTCGCGACCCTGGGCCGCGTCGAGCGCCACCGGTTCGTGCCGCCGGCGCAGGCCGCGTACGCCTACGAGAACCGGCCGCTGCCCATCGGCCACGGCCAGACGATCTCCCAGCCGTACATCGTGGCGCTCATGACCGACCTCGTCGAACCCGACGCCGATGACGTCGTGCTCGAGATCGGTACCGGTTCCGGCTACCAGGCGGCGGTACTCGCAGAGCTCGTCGACCACGTCTACACGATCGAGATCATCGAAGCGCTGGCGGCCTCGGCCGGCGAGCGCCTGGCACGCCTCGGCTACGACAACGTGACCACCCGGCTCGGCGACGGCTATTACGGCTGGGAAGAACACGCACCGTTCGATTCGATCATCGTGACCGCCGCGGCCAGCCACGTGCCGCCGCCGCTCATCGAGCAACTGAAACCGGGCGGGCGCATGGTGATCCCGGTCGGCGCGCAATTCATGACGCAGCTGCTGTTGCTGCTGGAGAAGGACGCTGACGGCAAGGTGGTGACGCGGCAGATCGGCGCCGTGCGCTTCGTGCCGCTGACCGGCGAGCACTGAGTCCCGTGCGGCGCCTGCTGCCAGCCACGCTGTTGGTCTCCGCGGCGGCGATCGGCTACGAGATCCTGCTCATGCGCGCGCTGTCGATCGTGCAGTGGCACCACTTCGCCTGGATGATCATCAGCCTCGCGCTGCTGGGCTACGGCGCCAGCGGCACGTTCATCGCGCTGCTGCGCAGCCGGCTGGAGCCGCGCTTCGAACAGGCGTTCGCGGCCAGCGCGCTGCTGTTCAGCATCTCGATGGTCGGCTGCTTCGTCCTCGCCCAGCGCGTGCCATTCAACGCACTGGAGATCGTCTGGGACCACGGCCAGTTCCTCAACCTCGCGCTCGTGTACCTGGCGTTCTTCGTACCGTTCTTCTTCGCGGCCTGTTGCATCGGCCTCGCGTTCACGTGCCGCAGCAGGGAATCCGGCCGCATCTACTTTTTCGACCTGGTCGGCGCCGGTCTCGGCGCGCTGCTGGTCATCGCGCTGCTGTTCGCCGTCAGCCTGCAGACGGCACTGGTGCTGCTGGCACTGTTGCCCCTGCTCGGCTCGGTACTCGTCGCATCGGCCACGGTCGCGCGCCTGCCGCTCGGCGTCGCGCAGCTGGCCTGGCTGGGGCTGCTCGCCGTCGTTGCCCCGCAGGCGCTGCTCGAACTGCGCATCTCGGAGTACAAGGGCCTGAGCCAGGCGCTGCAGGTCGTCGACAGCCGCATCCTCGGGCAGGCGTCGAGCCCGCTCGGGCTGGTCACCGTCGTGGACAGCCCGACCGTGCCGGTTCGGCACGCGCCCGGGCTCAGCTTCGGCACGCGCCACATCCCGCCCGAGCAGCTCGCGGTATTCACGGATGCGGATGGCATGAGTGCGATCACGCGCTTCGACGGCGATCCCGCGTCGGTGGCTTATCTCGGCGACATGACCGCAGCGCTGCCGTTCGCGCTGCTCGAGCAACCCGCCGTGCTGGTGCTCGGCGCCGGTACCGGCAGCGACGTGCTGATGGCGCTGTACCACGGCGCGAGCCGCGTCGACGCCGTGGAACTCAATCCGCAGATGACCGCGCTGGTCGCGCAGACGTACGCCGGATTCGCGGGTCACATCTACGACGATCCGCGCGTCACCGTGGTCACGACCGAGGCCCGCGGCTTCGTCGCACGCCACGCGGGCCGCTACGACCTCGTGCAGATCGGGCTGCTGGACTCGTTCGGCGCGTCCGGCGCGGGCGTGCAGGCGCTCAACGAGAGCTACCTCTACACGGTCGAGGCGCTGGGCGAGTACCTGCAGCACCTGGCGCCGGGCGGCGTCCTCGCCATCACGCGCTGGATCAAGCTGCCGCCGCGGGACAGCATCAAGCTCATGGCGACGGCCATCGAGGCGTTGCGCCGGGCCGGCGTCAGCGACCCGGGACGGCGCCTCGTGATGATACGCAGCTGGAACACGAGCACGCTGCTGGTCAAAAACGGCGAGTTCACGGCCGGCGAGATCGATCGCATCCGGGCGTTCGCGGAGAGCCGCTCGTTCGATACCGCGTGGTTCCCGGGCATGCAAGCCGGGGACGCCAACCGCTACAACCGCCTGCAGGAACCCTGGGTGTACCAGGCCGCGGTCGCGCTGCTCGGCGACGACGCCGGCGAATTCACGGCGCGGTACAAGTTCGATATCGAGCCGGCAACCGACAACCGGCCGTACTTCTTCCACTTCTTCCGCTGGCGTACGTTGCCGGAAGTGCTGGCGCTGCGCACCGCGGGCGGCGCGGGGCTGATCGAGTGGGGCTACCTGGTGCTCGTGGCCACGCTGCTGCAGGCGGCTGCACTGGGGCTGGTCCTGATACTGCTGCCGCTGGCGCTGGCAAGGCACGCCTGGCCGGCCGGGGCAGGGCGGAACTTCGGCGTCTATTTCCTGCTGCTCGGGCTCGCGTTCCTGTTCGTGGAGATGGCGTTCATCCAGAAATTCATCCTGTTCCTCAGCAACCCGCTGTACTCGGTCGCTGTCGTGCTGAGCGGTTTCCTGCTGTTCGCGGGCCTCGGCAGCGCGGCCTCGGAACGGCTGGCGCGACGCCTGCCGCGGCCGGGCGTATCGCCCGTCACGGTCGCGGTCGCCGCCATCGCGGTGCTGGCACTGGCTTACGTTGTCGTCCTGCCGGCGATCTTCTCGAGGTTCATGGGCCTGCCGGATGCGGCCAGGATCGCGCTGTCGCTGCTGCTGATCGCGCCGCTCGCCTTTTTCATGGGCATGCCGTTCCCGCTGGGCCTCGCGCGACTCGCCGAACAGGCGCCCGGCTTCGTGCCCTGGGCGTGGGGCATCAACGGTTTTGCCTCGGTGGTGAGCGCAGTGCTCGCAACGCTGCTCGCGATCGAGTTCGGCTTCAACGCGGTGATTTTGCTCGCGCTGGTGTTCTATGCCATCGCGGCCTGGGACGAGGCGGCAAGCCGGGCCCGCTGAGTCAAGTCGCTGACCGGCTCGAAGGACCGATATCCAGTTCCGTGCGGACGCGGTTGCGGCCCGCGGCCTTCGCCTCGTACATCGCCTGGTCGGCCCTTTCGATCAGCGATTCCTCGCTCTCGCCGGGACGTGCCTGCGCGACGCCCAGGCTCACGGTAACGAACAGCTTCTCGGCGTTCTCGATGAACGGGTCGGCCAGCACGCGGATGCGGATGCGTTCCGCGAGATCGCGGGCAACGTCGAGCGTCGCGTTCTCGAAAATGATCAGGAACTCCTCGCCCCCGTAGCGGCCGACGATGTCGCTGCTGCGCGCCCCCGTGACCATGCGGGTGGCCACGTCGTGCAGAACGCGGTCGCCTACCTGGTGCCCGTGGCTGTCGTTGATGTCCTTGAAGTGGTCGAGGTCGGCCATCACGACGCATAACGGCTGGCCGTCCTGCTGCGCGATCTTCAGGCGCTCGGCGAGGGCCTGCACGACGTAGGCGCGGCTGTGCACGCGGGTGACGGTATCGAAGCGCAGGCTGCGCCGCAGCGTCTCGCTCTCTGCGCGGCACAGGGTTATCGAGTCTTCGAGATCGTGCACGCGCGCCGCGTGGTAGGCATCGATCGCGAGCGACATGTCGAGCGAGGTTATCTTGATGATGAAATGCGCCAGTTCGGCAAACGCGTCGGGCTTCTGGCGGATTTCCTCGGGAATGAGCGACAGCAGCATGTTTTGCAGCTGGCAGTAGAAACTCTGGTAGAGGCTCAGCGAGACGCCCGCGCGCTGGTGCGCCGCGCCGACCCGCAGGCGGCTCTCGAAGTAGTCCGGCGTGTCGAATTCCTGGCCCATGCTGAGCAGGTACTGGCGCTGCGTCATCTTGAGGTGGTTGATCTGCCCGCGGCCCTGCACGAGTGCCTGGAACGCGGCGGTGAGTTCGAGAGCCTCGTAGAAGTCCTCGACGATGCCGTCCACGTTCGGCTGGATGACGTGGGACTGCAGCTCCTCGGCGATCATGAGAATCGCGGGCCCGCCCAGGCCGAGCAGGTTGAGACGTTCCTCGATGGCGGTGCGGTCGAAGCCGAATTGCTGAAACAATTCGTTGGTCATCGCGGCGCCGACTTTTTGCCCAAGTCTAAACAATGCTAGCGACTAATCGCGATCCGCAATATACGTAGTTCCTCCCATATGTGGTGCGGCCAGGCCGGCGTAGCGCTGGCTGAAACGTATGGCAGACGGGCCTTCGCTGTGGAAAGATGCGCGTATGAACCTGCGTGCAATTTCGCTCGTTGCGCTGCCGGTCATCGCGTTGTTCATCCTGCCCGGCTGCGGTCCGGGCGGCGAGGGTGGCTCGCAAGGCGATACCGAGGCCCTCGTCACGGTCCACCGCGGCAACGGCGGGGAGCCCGATTCACTCGATCCCGCGCGCGCCGAGGGGATCCAGGCGTTCAACGTCATTGCCGATCTCTACGAGGGCCTGCTGGCGCTCGGCGCGCGCGGCGATATCGTGCCCGGTGTCGCGGCGT
Organism: uncultured Gammaproteobacteria bacterium; assembly: GCA_963712755.1. Lineage (GTDB taxonomy): Bacteria > Pseudomonadota > Gammaproteobacteria > Steroidobacterales > Woeseiaceae > UBA1847. The sequence continues at coordinate 796,457 of CAVQIY010000010.1, forward strand.
CCTGGGAAGTGAGCGACGACGGGCTTACCTACACGTTTCGCCTGCGGGACGATGCGCGCTGGTCGGACGGCACGCCGGTGACGGCGCAGCACTTCGTTGCCGGCATGCGGCGCTCGCTGTCGCCCGACACCGGCTCGACGTACGCGGCCCTGCTGTACCCGATCGACAACGCGGAGGCGGTGGCGCAGGGCAGGTTGCCGGCGACGGCGCTCGGCGTTAGCGCGGAAGACGAGCGCACGCTGGTTATCCGGCTGCACGCGCCCGCCCCGTACCTGCCGACGCTGTTGACGATGCCGACGGCGATGCCGTTCCTCGACGATGGCGGCGCGGAACGCGGGCGGTTTTCCGATCCGGCCCGCTTTGTCGGCAACGGGCCGTTCCTGCTGGCCGGGTGGGAGCCCGGCAGCGACATCCGCTTGCGGAAGAATCCCGGGTATCGCGAAGCGGAGCTGGTCGCCATCGACGAAGTCCGCTACTACCCGATCACCGAGCCGCTCACGGAACTCAACATGTACCGCGCCGGCGAGCTCGACATCACCTTCGCCGTGCCCGGCTCCCACGTCGAGCAGCTGCGCGAAACCCACGCCAGGGAGCTCCGCATAACGCCGTACCTCGCCACCTATTTCCTGGCATTCGACCTGACCGAGGCGCCGCTCGACAACGTCGCGCTGCGGCAGGCATTGTCCATGGCGATCGATCGCGAGGCGCTGGTGCGCGTAACCGGCAGGGGCGAGCAACCGGCCTACGGGCTGGTCCCGGGCGGTATCGACGGCTATGCACCGGCGCACGTTGGCTGGCGGTCACTGCCGCCGGCGGAGCGGCTGGCGAAGGCCCGTGAGCTGTATGGGCAGGCGGGTTACTCGGCGGCCGCGCCGCTGCAGGTGACGTTGCTCTACGATGCGGCGGATATCCACGAGACCATTGCGCTGGCCGTGAGCGAGATGTGGCGTACCAACCTCGGCGCCGAGGTGCAGCTCGACAAGCGCGAGTGGAAGTACTTCCTCGATACCCGGGACGAACGTGGCGACTGGCAGGTGATGCGCTTCGCCTGGACGGGCGACTTCGATCACCCCGCGGCCTTCGCCGACATCTTCCGCTCCAGCAGCCCGCAGAACCTGCCCGGCTACGCCAGCGAGCGCTACGACGCGCTGCTCGCCGCGGCCGAGGCCAGCATCGATCCGGACGAGCAACTGCGGCTGTACGCGGAAGCCGAGGCCGTGATGCTCGCGGATGCGCCGATCGCGCCGCTCTATTTCTACGTGAGCAAGCACCTCGTGTCGCCCGACGTCGCGGGCTTCGAAGCGAACGTCTTCGACCGCCACCCCAGCCGCTACCTGCAAAAACGCCCGTAGCAGCGGGGCTCGGCCCGCGATCGATCCATCCGGCCGGGACGCGGGTCCTGTAGGAGCGGGCCTCGGCCCGCGAACGGTCTGTCCGGCCGGGACCCGGGCCCTGTAGGAGCGAGCCTAGGCCCGCGAACGGTGGTAATCGCGGTTCGAGAACCGCTCCTACAGGTGTAAATCGTGCCCGGGCCCTGTAGGAGCGGGCCTCGGCCCGCGATCGATCCATCCGGCCGGGACGCGGGCCCTGTAGGAGCGGGCCTCGGCCCGCGATCTGGGGTAATCACGGTTCGAGAACCGCGCCTGCAGGGCGGGTAATCACCCCATTTTGCGCAATTCCGCGCAGCGTATTCGCGTTACGTCAAATCGAACGCGTGCCGCCCGAAGCGCGGTCCGGGGTAAAAATTCATCCATAAATCATGAACTTGGCGCCACCCGGCCGGGGCCTCCCAAAACCAGTTTCAGGTTCAATCATATATTTAGCTTGCAAAGCCGTATATGTGTGCGCAAACTGCACACATATACGGACTGCGAGATTTACCGTGGAAGTGAAGGAACACGTCATTCGAAGTTGCCGATACCTGCTGTTGCCGGTGGTGCGCTTCCTGCTCAAGCACGGAGTCACCTGGGACGAGTTCGGCGAGCTTTCGAAGGAGGCTTACGTCAAGGTGGCACGCGAAGACTACGGAATCGAAGGCAGGCCCACGAACAACTCGCGGGTTGCCATGCTGACCGGCCTCAGCCGCCGGGAAGTCGCGCGCGTGCGTGACCAGCTGCTGAACGGCATGGAACGGGCCGGCGAGCTGCAGGGCAACCAGATCTCCCGGATCCTGACGGGGTGGCACCTCGACCCCGAGTTCACGGACGCGGCAGGCCAACCCAAGGATCTGCCCGCGACTGGCCCATCGGGGAGTCTAACGGCTCTGTTAAAACGCTATGCTGGAGACCTCCCGCACGGAGCAATCCGCAAGGAAATGCAGAAGCGGGAGCTGGTCGAGGAACTGGATAACGGCCACATACGTGTATTGAAACGTGACTTTGTTTATTCAGAACTCGACCCGGAAATCGTCAGGCAGCTGGGCATCGCGCTGCACGACCACGCCGCGACGCTCGAGCACAACCTCGATGCCAACCGGCCGTCGGCAAGGCGCTTCGAAGCGATTGCCGACAACGAACGAATTACGCCACGGGCGGTCAATGCCTTCCGGAAGCTCGTCGAGTCCAGGGGACTCGCCTTCCTGGAAGACGTCGACCAGTGGCTCACCGAGCACGAAATTGAACCCACGGAAGACACCACCGCCGACACCGTTCGCTTGGGCGTCGGTGTTTACCTCATTTACGACGAAAGTGAACAAGGACTAGTGCAATGAATATTCAGTTGAGAAAACTCGGCGCGGTTTTAATAGTTGCCGTAATGACCGCCGCGGGATGTGGCGGCAGCAGCGGTGGCGGCGACAGTGTTTCTCCACCTCCGCCGCCCCCGCCTCCGCCGTCGGGCGGCATCGTCCGCACGGGCGTTGCGGTTGGCGCCGGGCCGATCACCGGCTTCGGCAGCATCATCGTCAACGGCGTTACCTATAACACCGACGGCGCGACGTTCACCCGCGACGACAACCCGTCTTCGCAGGAGGACTTCAAGGTCGGCGAGACCGTCATCGTCAAAGGCACGATCGATGACGACAACAGCAACGCGGTTGCGGAATCGGTCGAGCTCGACGAGATCGTCGAGGGCCCGGTCAGCAGCCTCAATGCCGATGGCAGCCTCACGGTGCTGGGCCAGACGGTGACGATCGGGCTGGACACCGCGGTCGACGACAGCTGCCCCGCATCGCTCGACGCTGCCGATGCGGTCGAAGTATTCGGCAACGTCGATGCCAATGGCGTCATCGCGGCCACGCGCATCGAGTGCAAGTTGGCAGGCGAGGTCACCGAGTACGAGGTGAACGGCACGGTAAGCAACCTCAATACCGCGAACTTCACGTTCTCGATCAACGGTCTGCAGGTCAACTACGCCAATGCGCTGATTGACGATAATTTCCCCGGCGGTACGCAGAACATCAGCAATGGTGACCCGGTGGAGGTCGAGGGACTGCCTGCCGACTTCAACGACGGCGTGACACCGCCGGTGATGGGCGCATCCAAGGTCGAGTACAAGGGCGCCGTCCTGGCCGGTAACCCGGGCGACCATTACGAAGTGGACGGCTTCATCAGCGACTTTGTTTCCGCGGCGCAGTTCAACCTCCGCGTCGGAAGCCTCGTCATCCCGGTCACGACGACGAGCAGCACCGTCTACGAGGGCGGCTCGGCTGCCGATCTCGCCAACAACCTCAAGATCGAGGTCGAGGGCGACCTGAACAGCTCGGATGTGCTACAGGCGACAAAGATCGAGATCAAGACGTCGACCAATATTCGCGTAACGGGTTTGGTTGACGCGGTCTCCACGGCTGCCGGGACGATCACGATCCTGAGCATCACGGTCAATACCGACGTGCTCAAGACGCAGTTCGAGGACAAGAGCGAAGCCCGGGTCGAGCCGTTCTCCATCAGCGACGTTCGCATCGGCGACTACGTCGAGGCACGCGGCCAGGAACAGCCTCCGGGCGAGATCACGGCGTTTCGCATCGAGCGCGATGACGAGGATGCGGACACCGAGCTGCGCGGCTTCGTGGAAGACGGAAGCGTCGTTGACCGGAGTGAGTTCGTGATCCTCGGCGTGACTGTCGATACGAGCAATGTTTCTCCGGGCAATTATTTCTCTGAAGACGAGAACGGAGTCTCTACGCAAATATCGGCAGACGCTTTCTGGACCGCTGTCGGTACGGGCGGCGTCATCGTCGACGTCACCGGCACCGAGACCGGCGACGCAGTACTACAGGCACGTGAGCTTCAGCTGGAAATGGAATGAGCGATCCCGCTGTAGCGAAGTAACCGGTGGCGCCCCGGACACGGAGGCCGGGGCGCCAACCGAACTTAAAGAGCGACAAGCATAATGAAACGATCCGCATTGATGTATTGCTGCCGCAGCGGTAAACGCTCCGGAAACCTCCGACGCACGATCGAGGTGGCGCGCAAGCTGAGCGACACCTTCGAAGTGACCGTGATGCTCGGGGATGCAATACCCGGCCGGATCGAATTCCCCGAAAACGTCCGTATCGTCCTGCTGCCGTCGCTCGGCATCGACCCGGACACCAACGTCTTCGACATCCGCCGCTCGCAGCAACTGCGCGAGCTCATCGTCGCGCGCCGCGACGTCCTCTTGAGAGAATTCGAGCGCCTGAAGCCGCGCGTGGTTGCGATCGAGGACTTCCCGTTCCGCCAGCACGCGCTGCGCGGCGAGATCCTGCCGCTGATCGAGCGGGCGCGCAACGGCATCTACGGCGATACGCTGGTCGTCGGCATGACGGATGGCATCCTCGTCAATGACGTGGAACAGGACGAGGCATACAGGGACCAGACGGCGCAGCTGCTCGACAAGTATTTCGACATGGTGATCGTGCACTCCGACCCGGTGTTCGCGCGCATCGAGGAGTTCTTCCAGCCCAACAACGTCGTGCACGTGCCGGTCTACCACACGGGTTTCGTGAACGGCGAGCAGGCGACACAAGCCTGCGATACCCGCATCGCGCCCGATACCGTGCTGGTGTCGGCGGGCGACGGCGAGCACGGCGGGGTGTTGTACCGCGCGGCGGTCGAGGCCCACAAGATCCTGGGTTCGACGCTGTTGCTGCCGATGAAGATCATCGCGGGCGAGCAGTTACCGGAACAGGAGTGGCAGCAGCTGCGGATGCTGGCGGAAAATTCGCCGGACCTCTCCGTCGAGCGCACCGTCCCCGACTTTGCCGCCGCACTCGCGGCCGCGCGCTGGTCCGTTTGCCAGTGCGAGTACAGCACGGCGGTGCACACCATGCAGGCACGGACACCGTCGTTGTTCGTGCCCAGCGGCAACGGCGACCGCCAGGCGCAGATCGTCCGGGCCCAGCGCCTCGTGTACTGGGGGGCAGGGCGCCTCTTGCTACCGCAGCACCTGAACGGCGCGTCGCTTGCCAACGAGATCCACGAACTCATGCGTTTCCAGGCGCGCCGCATGCACTTCGACCTGAACGGCGCCACGAACAGCGCCAACCTGATCGCCCAGGCGGCGCTGCACAAGGACATCTCGTCCGACATCGTGCGGCCGGCGGCGGAAGACCAGCGGCCGCATTGAGCCGGGGCTTGACATAACAACATTTGCGGCCTCGCGGTAATCGCAAGAAAATCCTTTATTTGCGCGCAGTTGCACAAAACTGGCCGATTGGTCAGGCACGCTCTGATCGAGTTTGCAAGTAAACTCCGATCGTCAGGTGGAAGTGGGCCCGGTTCGTCTCGCGCATACTTTCACCTACAAACACCAAGTCCGCTGCGTTACCCACCCTGGTGTTTATTCATCGAGACGATGAAGCAGTCCTCAGTGGGGATGACTACCACCCCATGCACTAGAGCTGCGTACTCGTCCGGTTTCGTAAATTTGTTCTCCGAAGGGAGTAATAGAAGATGAATAAGCAACTGACGAAAAAAACAATCGGTATTGCTGCCTCGGCAGCGCTAATGGCTGCGGCCCTGTCAGCTACGGCTGTCGCAGGCCCCGGCAACGACAACAAGGGCCCCAAGGCCAGCATCAAGGTCGCTGCCTGGTGTGAGGTCGAGTCGCGAAACCTGATCGATGCGACGCTCATCGTGAACACCTTGGTAACCGACGCCGGCGGCGACGTGAGTGCCGAGATCACGGACAGCTCGATCACGCCTGTTCAAGGTGTTGGCAACAACCGGGGCGGAGACAAGTTTATCCCGCTCACGGATGCAACCGTTGCAGGTCCGAGCCGCATAGGTGACGTGGAGACGGTCGAGATCGACCTTTGCGCTGCAGGAATGTCGTCGGCCGCAAATGCGGCCAACGCGATGGTTTCCGTCGAAATCGTCGGTGGTCACAAGATCTTCACCGCGATGTGCTCCGACCATGACCTGGACGGTGACGGATACCTGGACGTATTTAGCAATACCAAGATCGGAGGATGGGGCCTCTGCCCGCAAAACTGATCGAAGTAACAGGCTTCATGGCACGACCGAGTACACCCCGCTCGCCTGGTTGAATCGCCAGCGGCGGGGCCCGTACTCAACATTTTAAGGAGCGATCCTTAAAACCCGAGACGCGCCGAAAGGCGCGTCTTTTTTTCCTTTACGGAACATTCCGGAAACACTGGCCCGGCCACGCGGGCCTGTACCGGCATTGGACCCTGTCCAAAGGGTCAGGTCAGGTCTAAACCACGGACGGGGCAAAATCTGTCCCCCTGCATGAAGCCGCCCGACCTGCGCAGGTCCACAATTTCCCCATCGAGGATGTACAGGCCCGAGCACCGGGCCGCTTGCATCCGTCAGCGACGCGCCGTGGCCGACGGGCCCGGCACGGGGAAAACAAGGACAACAATAAATGCAGCACGGCACTCCGCAGCGTGTCTCCAAAACCAACGCCAGGCTTCCCGGCCGGCGTTCGCTGCGCATCCGCCTGCAGCCCCTGTTCCGCGTCGCACGCCATGTTTTCCAAACGATTTCGCAATACCTGGTAACACCCATTTTTTTCTTTTCAACAAAAACCAGCGCGCCAAACGCACGGCAGTTCGTGCCAGCGCACATCAGCGAGCGCACTCGCGTCCCGTCGGGACGCAGCGGCTCGCGCAGAGGGAGGATGGTCTCGTGACTACACTTAAACTGTTCGACAACATCAGCCGTAAGACTGACGTTCTGCCCAAGCTGGGCTACAGCCTGTTCTGGCTGGCCCTGTTTGTCGCCTCGTTGGGCGCAGGCAAGAACGCCTATGCCGCCCAATGTACGGCGGCAAACACGATTACGGCCAACGTCGTCGTTCTCGACAATCCGACGGTTTTCAACCGTCTTGGGGCGCAAAACCCGAACTGGATCATCTATGCGCTGGAACGAGATGTGGTCTATGTCGACTGGGGAAGCTGCGATGCAAACGGTGAAAACTGCAGCAGCAACCACCTGAAGCCGATCACCCAGTTGACGGGCATGTCGAACACGGACCTGCTCGGCAAAGTGGAACTGCGACCAGACAAGCGCCCGCGTCCGCTGGTCGTCCGCTCGGTCGAGGGACAGTGCCTGACCGTGAACTTCACGAACCTGTTGACGCCGGCCGCGAACCCGAACAACGCCCGGCAGGGTCAGAACACGCCCGGCACTGCAGCGGCCGATGGCGGCATCTTCCCGGGACTGAACAACAACGACCAGGTGGCCGGGCGCTGTGCCGGGTTCCATGCGTCGGGTACCGAGCTCGTCACCGACATTTCGGATGACGGCAGCATGGTCGGCGCGAACCCTGGCGGTAACGCCGGTGACTCGACCAACGGCCCGAGTGCAGCCGTATGCGGCCCCGGCCTTGCCGAGCCCGGTGGCTCTCGCGTGTACAACCTCTACACGCCGCACGAGGGCGCCTTCATCATCAACAGCTACGGCGCCACGCTCGGCAGCGAGCAGAGCTCCGGCAACCTCGGCATCGGCATGTTCGGTGCGCTGAACGTGCAGCCGAAGGGCGCACGCCTGTATCGGAGCCAGGTCACGGAAGAAGAGATGCGACTCGCGACGGTCGGCCAGACGCCGAGCGACTGCGGTCCCGGCCAAATTCCCGGCGCCGAATGCAACCCCGGCGGCCAGCCGATCGTGGACTACGATGCAGTGTATCCGAATGCCGAGCCCTGGATCTCCGAGGGCAAGGCCAACCTGCCGGTCCTGAGGATGGTTACAGGAGCGAATGGCCGCAGCGGTGAGCTCGTCCACAGCGACATCAACGCGATCATCGCCGGCCCGGATGCGGACGGCACCTGGCGCAGCAAGTGCCCCGGTCCCGAATGCCCCTATCCGCTCGAGAGCGTTGGGCACGTCAATCCGCAGCTGCCGGATCGTATCATGGCATTCCGCGAGTTCACCTCGCAGTTCCATGACGAGCAGACCAACTCACAGGTATTCCCGAACTGGTACAACCACCCCGTGATGCGCCACGTCGTGCACGGCGTCAAGGACCAGTTCATGATTAACTACGGCTCCGGCGGCATCGGTTCGGAAATCATCGCCAACCGCCTGCGCGCGGGCCCCATGCACGACTGCACCGATTGCGCTTACGAGGAGTTCTTCCTGGCCTCGCAGACGGTCGGCGACCCGGCGCTGCTGGTGAACTTCCCGGCGAACACGGGTATCGAGGCCTGCAGCCCCGAGAACATCGCAGCCGGCCCCGATAGCCCGAACGCCTGCTGGCGTAACGCCAACCTGTCGAACGGCCCGATCCCCGGCAACTACGCACTGTTCCAGGAAGATCCCTCGAACGTTCACCACGCGTACACCGGTGACCACGTGAAGTACCGCAATACGCACGCGGGCGCGTTCGAACAGCACATTTTCCACTTCCACAACCACCAGTGGCTGTTCAACCCGAACGACGACAACGCGAACTACCTGGACGCCCAGGAGATCATGCCGGGTTCGGGCCACACCTACGAGTTGGTGAACGGCGGCGCCGGAAACCGCAATCACACGGTCGGCGACGCGATTTTCCACTGCCACTTCTACCCGCACTTTGCCCAGGGCATGTGGTACCACCAGCGTAACAACGACACTTTCCAGACGGGCACGGTGCTGGCCGTATCCAACGCGGACGATCCGCAACAGGCCAACACGGGTTTCCATACCAAGCCCTGGGATCTGCGCAGCGGCAAGCCTGCAGAAGGTTCCCGCGCGTATCCCGACGGCGAACTGCCGGACGGTTCGCCGATCCCGGCCGTCGTGCCGCTGCCCGGCAAGCCCATGCCGCAGATGCCGGCAAAGGTCAGCCTCGTCAAGGTCGATCGCGGCGGCAACAGCCTGCTCGGTGGCCGCACGCCGCCGGACGGCATCTGGGACTCGTCGCAGGCGGTCGTCGACCATGCCCAGGCCAAAGGCCCTGACGGCATCGCCGGCACGCCGGACGACGTCAGCCCCGGCTACCCGTTCTGGCTCGCCGGTAACGAGTGCGGTGTCCCCACGGCCGACAATCCGTGTCCGCTGGGCATCGTCGGCCAGCGTATGCCGACACCGCCGCTCGACATGCTGACCGAACAGGCTGCAATGCAGAATATCGGTAACCTCAACGCGGACGATATCGACTGGGGCAATCTCGGCGGTGGCTGGGATGGCGGTCTGCCGCGCCACGCGCTGCTGGGTTACACCTCGGCCGGTCTGTCGGCCGACACGCAGAATCGACTCGACTTCCGCAAGATCGTGCACATGGCACAGCCGGTGTTCTTCCCAGAGACGGGAACCGCGATGGAGAAGGTCTCCATGGCCTACCAGGCCGTGCGGCATCGCCCGAGCGTTGCCTACGGCACCGATGGAAACCCGATTGCGAGGATCGACCAGACACCAGGCACCTGGGCATTCGTGATGAACGGCTCGCCGGCGGTACCCGGTGGCCCGTACAACGATCCCTGCGTAGACGACCGTGGCCGGCATACGAAAGCCGGTACCCTGGGTGACTGGTACGACAGTGACCTTCCCGGTCCTGGCGAGGATCGCTGGACGACGCTCAATACCAAGGGTTCGTCGCCGTACGACGCCGAGAACCCGCGCACCTACAAGCTCGCGAACCTGCAGATCGACGCGGTGTTCAACAAGCTGGGGCATCACTACTCGCAGGAGCGCATCATCATCCTGTGGGACGACGTCAAACCGACGGTGCTCAAGGAGCGTCCGCCGGAGCCCCTCGTAATGCGTTTCAACTCGTTCGACTGCGGCAAGATCCTGCACGCCAATCTCGTGCCTGCCGAGTTCGAAGTCGACGACTTCCAGGTGCGTACGCCGACCGACATCATCGGCCAGCACATCCACCTGCCGAAGTGGGACCTGACGACGAATGACGGCGCCGCGAACGGCTGGAACTACGAAGACGGCACGCTGTCACCCCTGATGGTCGAAGAACGCATCCACGCCATCAACGAGTACAACCACCTGGTGGAGGCGTGTATCGACAGTGGCGATCCCCAGAGTCCCGCGTGCATCGTGCCTGCCGGCACGCTGCCCGGCCAGCTCGGTCCGATCGACCTGAATGGCCTGGCGCCGGTCCAGACACTGACCGTCGCCGAGGGCGCGGACCCGTTTGCGCCGTCCGTAAAGGGCGGAACCACGCTGGTAGCAGCGGACCACTACTATCCGGCATTCACGGATGGCACCAACCCGCAGGTAGCGGCCGGCATGTACCACGGTGCCCGCACGACGATCCAGCGTATCCTGGTAGACCCGGTCGTGAACGTGGCCGGCGTTGACCGCGGCCTCGGCCTGACGTTCTCGCACGACCACTACGGTCCGTCCACGTTCCAGCAGATCGGCCTGTACTCGACGATCCTTGCCGAGCCCGCGGGCTCGACCTGGGTGCACAACGAGTCGGGCGTGCCGCTGTCGCAGGGCCGTGCTGACGGTGGCCCCACGTCCTGGCAGGCAGCGATCCTGACCGGTACCGATGACCGCTACCAGCAGACTGTCGGCGGCGCGGACGTCGAAGCGCATCGCGAGTTCTACTTCGAGATGAGCGACTTCCAGCACGCCTACAAGCCCGGAACGTACGTGGCTGCGGACACGTTCGGTATCCCGAACAAGTTCACCACGGGCTATACACCGATCAACCAGCCGGATCCGTTCAATGCGACGGTGGCATTCGCGCCGACCATCCAGGAGACCTGGAAGGAAGTCGTGAATCCGACGCTCAAGCTCGAGGCGCACGTCTTCCCCGACGTCGTAACGGCGAAGGGCGCTTGCCCGGGTCCCCTCGGCAACTTCGATCCGAACGTGCCGCGTCCGTGCCCGGAAGCGATCAACGTCGGCCACTCGTCGACATGGGTCGTCAACTACCGCAACGAGCCGGTCGGCTATCGCGTGTTCGACCCGAACAAGGTCGGGCCTGACGGCCAGAACGGTGCTCAGGCGGATGGACCTGCCGGTGACCTGGCGCTCGCCTTCTCGAGCCGTAACGACCGCGCCATCCCGCAGATGAACACGCGCTTCGGCGATACGCCGTACCCGACGGGCGCTGCCGTGGGCTACTGCAATGGCAACGACGGCGACCTGATCAACTGCGACCGCGGCGTCGGCGACCCGTTCACGCCCATCATGCGCACCTACGAAGGTGACCAGGTGAAGGTCAAGATCCAGGTCGGCGCGACTGAGGAGCAGCACCAGACGACCATCCACGGTATCAAGTGGCTGTCGAACGGTTCCGGCTTCGGCCGTGCGCCGAACTCCGGCTGGCGCAACTTCCAGTCGCACGGCATCTCCGAGCAGTTCAGCCTGCAGGCGCCGATGAACCCCGCGCTGCGCCAGGCTGGCCAGACGGTCGACTACCTGTATGCACAGGACGCCACGCGCCCGGGCATCTGGCTCGGCACCTGGGGCATCCTGCGCACCTACGGGAGCGAGCGTAGCGACCTGGTCAAGCTGCCGAGCAATGACATCGGCACCAGTATCGAGTTCACCAACCAGCGCGACTTCAGCGGCGTCTGCCCGAAGAACGCGCCGGTGAAGGAGTTCGACCTCACGGCCGTGCTCGCCAACCAGGTGTTGCCGAACAAGCTGGGTGTCACGATTGCGACCAACGCGAACCAGGACTCGGACGGTGACGGCATCGGCGATAACGTTGGTGGCATGCTCGATCCCGACGGCGGTACGCTGGTCTACAACCGCCGCGGCACGAACGTTCCCACGCTTACCGTGAACGAGGCCGGTGTACAGACGGTGTTCCAGGGCGGCGATGGACCGCTGAACGACCCGACGGCCATGATGTACGTCATGACGGACGACCTGGCGCCTGTAGCCGAGATGGCGGCAGAGCCTGGTGGCGCTTGCTTCAATGCCAAGGGCAAGAACAAGGGCAAGTTCAACCCGTCGAATGCGGGCTGCGCCGAGGAACTCGCGGCGAAGAACGTGGATCTCGGCGGCTGCCTGACGTCAGGCGGCGGATACGATCCCAAGCTGCCGACCTGCCAGGTCAGGTTGCGCGATACTGCGCCGGTCGAACCCCTGGTGCTGCGCGCCAACGCGGGTGACTGCATCGACGTTACGCTGCGTAACCGCCTGGTCGCCAGGCAGGCCGTCACGGCCGATACCGGCGACAAGGTCTACTACGCTGACGGCAAACCAGTCTTCGCGGACCTCGGCAAGAACCTCGACTGGTTCCTGGCGGACGGTGTGACGCCGGTTGCGCGCAACAACGTCGTGCTCGACCAGCCGCCGGATCTTGCCGGCTGGCAGGATATGATGTGGGGCGTCACGCGCCGCATCCAGCCTGCAGCTGACGGCATCCCGGTCAACGACGAGATGCATTTCTTCAACAACAACCTGGTCCGTCCGGGCGCCTATGCTGGTATCCACCCGCAGCTCGTCGAGTACGACGCCAGTCGCGACGACGGCCTGTGGGTCGGCAAGAACCAGCCGCAGATCGCGCCGCCGGGCGGCACGTCGAATGCGCGCTACTACGCGGGTCACCTGGAATACGTGCCCGTTGCCGGCAGGAACAATCGTCGGTCGTTCGAGATCCAGGCCACGCCGGTCGAGTTCGGCGGCAGCAACCTGCTGTCGGCGGATCGCATCAAGCAGCCGCAGAAGGGTCTGTTCGCGTCGCTGGTGATCGAGCCCAAGGGTGCGACGTACGCTGTCGACACGCAGGTGCCGGATGGCCAGGGCAGCGGTAACGACACCCGTCCGACCCGTGCCCAGATGACCATCAATAATGCGCCGAATGGCCCTGATGGCATCAGCGGAACGGCGGACGATGGCAGCAGCTACAGGGAAGCGGTCGCCGTGGCGCACAAGATCGCCAACCTGCGGTGGGCGGATGGCACTGCCATCAAGAACATCCACCAGCAGGAACTGGGTGTCGAAGGCGCCGAGGACAGCGGCCATGCGGGCTTCAACTATGGAACGGAGCCGAGCTGGTTCCGCTTCAAGCTGCCGCCCAACACGCCGTTCGGTAACGCGGGCACGCCCAACAGCTTCGGCAGTATCCCGAACCAGCAGGCATTCTATGCGAATGTCCTGGTCGCGGGTGAGCCGAATGCGAACCCGGGCGGGGATCCGGCTACGCCGGTGTTTCGCACGACGGCCGGCATGCCGACGCGCATGTACGTCGTAACTGGCGCGTCGGCTGACCGCGACAGCACGTTCATCCTCCACGGCCACGTCTGGCAGCGCGATCCGTTCGTCTGCCCGAACGATGCCTACCTGGGGCTGGCGGGCTATTGCGAATCGACTTCGGTCGCGTCGCAGGCGCTGGGCAAGAACCCCATCGGCAAGTACATGGGCGGTGAGGAAGGCATGGGCCACGTCTACGGACACTGGCCGATCCTGTTCGATGCCGGCGGTACCTTTGCCGTGGATGGTGACTACCTTTTCCGCGACTACACGCCGAGCGGTAACCGCAACGGCATGTTTGGTATCCTCCGCGTCGAGAATCCATAACCGCCGAAGAGGAACAATCGAGGACATGGACGTCCGGCAAGGCAACAACGTGGAGCGGCCCGAAAGGGTCGCTCCACGGTTTTTCTAGGAAACCGCTGATACTATCGGCGGGGACACACACAAGCTGAGGAGAGAAATGGTGGCCGCCCATTTTCTGATCCGACGCGCGACGCTGGTCGCGCTCACCATCCTGGTCGTCGCCAGTGGTTGCAGCCGCGAGGCTGAGCCCGAGGCAGAACCAAACCCCAACCAGATCACCCGTGAAGGCGTGAACGTCGAGTTCGACGTTCTGCCGCTTGGCGGTGTCGGCAAGGTCATGGCCGGCCACTGGGCCGACGTGACGTTCCGGGTCACCGATGCAAGTACCGGCGAACCCATCAAGGGCCGCTACCCGGCCGCGTGGATGGATATCGGCGAGGCCTGGGAGGCGATGGGCGATCGCCCGATGAGCTGCAAGGACCGCGTCGCAACCTACCTGCAGGGCATCGTCGGCGTACGGCCGATGATCGACCTCAACAGCCATTTCCTGCTGGTGATGAACCGCGACAACTCGATCTCGGTGATCGATCCCGCGGTTGGCATCACGGGCATCACGAACCTGTTTGCGCAGATCAACCTGAGTCGCCCCGGTGCCGACTGGGTGCTGAACGACGATAGCAAGAAGCTGTTTGTCACCTTGCCGTCCGCGGGCAAGGTGGCGTTGGCCGACACCGAGTCGTTCAAGGTCACCCACGAAATCGAGGCGGGCGATACGCCGATGCGCGTCGAGCTGCAGCGCGACCAGCGCTACCTCTGGGTCGGCAACGATGCGGCCGATCCCGAAAAGAGCGGCGTTACGGTCATCGATGCGCAGGACCTCGAGCCCGTCACCTTCATCCAGACCGGCATCGGTCACCACGAGATCGCCTTTACCGACGGCGATCGCTACGTGTTCGTTACCAATCGCGACGGCGGCACCGTCTCCGTCATCGACGTGCAATCGCTCGAGAAGATCGCCGATATTGAGACGGGCCCCAGGCCGATGGCGGTTGCCTATTCACCGCTCGGCAGCGCAATCTACGTGACGGACGCGGACGCGGGTACCATTACTGTCATCGATCCGGATACGCGCAACATCCGCGCGACCATCGAGGCCGAGCCGGGGCTCGGGCCGTTGCGATTCACGCGCGATGGCCGCTGGGGCATGGCAGTCAACGCCAGCACGGATACGGTGTTCGTCATCGACTCGTCGAGTGACCGGCTGGCGCATGCAATCTCGGTGGGCAAGAAACCGTACCAGGTGAGCTTCACCAATTCCCTCGCTTACGTCCGCTCGCTCGAAACCCAGGACGTCGGCCTGATCCCGATGTCGGAACTCGACGGTGACGAGACGCCGCCGGTCACCTACATCCCTGCCGGCCAGAGGCCTCCGGGCGTGGCGGCGGAGATCAGTATCGCGGACAGTATCGTCCCCGCGGTCAAGGAAGCCGCGGCGGCCTATATCGTCAACCAGGCGGAAGGTACGGTCAGTTATTACATGGAAGGCATGGGCGCACCGATGGGCAGCTTCCGCAACTACGGGCACGAGGCGCGTGCCATAACGATCGTCGATCGCAGCCTGGCCGAGGTGGCGCCGGGCCTTTACCGCGGCCGCGTGAAAATACCGGTGGAAGGACTTTATGACATCGCGTTCATGTTCGATTCGCCGCAATTCCTGCACTGCTTCACTGCGCTGGTGCAACCCGACGAAACCGCCGAAGACACGGGTGCCGGCAAGCTGGCCGTCGAATTCGAGATCGACAGCCGTCGTATCAGCGTGGGCGAGCCTGTGACGGTTCGTTTCCGCCTGAAGGACGTGGCCACTGGCGAACCGGTGATCGGTGTGCCCGACGCATCGGTGCTCTACTATCGCTCGGATGGCCGTGGCCGGGTGACGCAACCGGCCATACCGGTGGGAGACGGGCTCTACGAGGCGACCATACAGGCCAGTATGGCTGCAACGTATTACGTGTTCGTCGGCGCGCCATCGAAAGGGCTCCAGCATTCCGACCAGCCTTTCCTGAGCCTGATGGCGCTGGATGTCCCCACGGAACCCGGGGAGGAGGAATCCAATTGATTCACCGGCTGCGCCTTCCGGCCCTCGCGCTGGTGTTCGTCGCGACGGGTGTGCACGCGCAGGGGTACTACCCCGGCGATGCGGTGCGCGTTAACGACGAAACGGTCAGTTACCAGCGTTTCCAGGGATTCTACGTCGAGTACCGCAACTCGAAGGGCGTCCAGGTCGGCGCTCGCGGCGACCAGCTGGAACTGATGAAGGAACTGCGCAAAGAAGCCATGGACCTGGTCATCGAGCAGGAACTCGCTGCGCAGGCTGCCGAGCAGGAAGGTATCGAGGTGGACCCGACGGAAGTCGACAAGCAGGTTGGGGAGCTTCGTTCGATCTTCGATACCGAAGACCAGTTCAGGATGAAGCTCGAGGCCGATGGTTTCACCGAGGAAAGCTATCGCCGCCATGTCGAACGCATGGCCGCCGCCAAGGTATACCTGGATCGCGTTCGCATTGACGTGGCCGACGTCAGCGATAGAGAAGTCGAGAAGTTTTACGCCGAAAACGAACGGCGGCTGACGCTGCCTACGCAAGTGCGGGTGCGCCATATCCTCCTGCGGTGGAAACCACTGGGGACCCAGGACGATCGCGCCGCGTTGCGCAAGCAAATGGAGCCGATCCTCGAGCGCGCGCGCGCCGGTGAGAATTTTGCGGCACTTGCCAAGGAATTCTCAGAGGACACGTCGACGCGGAGCGTGGGTGGAGACACCGGTTTTTTCGGTCCGGGAACGATGGTCCCGGCGTTCGAAAAGGCGGCGTACTCACTGCAGGTTAGTGAGATCTCGGGGCCGGTCAGCACGGAATTCGGTATACACATTCTCAAACTCGTGGAACGCAAGGAAGCGCGATTGCTGCCGCTCGAGGAAATACGCGAGCAACTGCGCAACTACATCCGGGAACAGAAGATGGAGGCAGCCGTGCAGGAAAAACTGGATACGCTCCGTGCTGCCGCAGACGTCGAAGTGCTCATACCGCTGAGGGCGAGCAACGACAAGGAGACACCATGAAATATTCCAGCCGCATAGTTCTTATCAGCTTGCTGGCCGCGATGATCGCGATGCCGGCGGGCGCACGAGCCGACGAAGATCCGCATGCAAAGCACCGCGCGATGATGAAGCAGAAGCCGCAGCCGGCGGAGTCGGTGGATGTCGATGTTCGCGACCGCCTGCTGGTCAACCAGCATGGCGAGGACGTGAAGTTCGCGACCGACGTGATCGGCGACAACATTATCGTCATGGACTTCGTTTATACCACCTGTACCACGATCTGCCCGGTCCTGTCGGCACTGTTCACGCAGGTGCAGACGAAGCTCGGTGACAGCGTGGGCAGCGAGGTCCGGCTGGTATCGGTGAGCGTCGATCCCATCCGCGACACGCCGCAACGCCTGAAGGCCTACTCGGCGAAACACCAGGCGGGCGCGGGCTGGTACTGGCTGACCGGTGTGAAACCGGACGTCGACGATGTACTGACCGGCCTCGGCGCGTACACGACCAACTTCGAGGATCACCCGACAATGGTCCTCGTTGGCGACGGCCGCACGGGTGAGTGGAAGCGGCTGTTCGGCTTCCCCAATCCGGACCGCATCGTGCAGATCGTGAATGACCTGCGCGATCAGCGTAAGGCCGGCGGCTAGCGCGTGCCCGGACGATTCCTGCCGGCAGGGAGCCGAATCCGCGGCGTCGTAGCGCTGGCGGCCGGGCTCTGGCTGGCCGGCATCGCGCTGCAGGCGAATGCAACGGAACTGAACGATGCGCAGCAGCGCGGCAAGAAGATCTATTTCGAAGGAGTAAGCCCGAGAGGGACGGAGATAACAGCGGTGGTCGGCGACGAAGCCGCCATGCTTCCGGGCAGTGCGATGCCCTGTTCGGGGTGCCACGGCTCCGACGGACTGGGGCGCCCGGAAGGCGGCATTATCCCGCTCGACATCCGCTGGAGCGAACTCGTAAAGACCTACGGTCACGTCCACCACGACGGGCGCCGGCATCCACCGTTCGACGACGACAGTTTCATTCGCTCGATGATCGCGGGCGTCGATCCGGCAAACAACCCGATCGACCGCTCGATGCCGATGTACCAGATGTCCGGCGAGGACATGGCGGACCTCGTGGCTTACATGAAGGTGCTCGAACACGACGTCGATCCGGGCGTCAGTGACGATTCGGTGACGGTAGCGACCTTGTTGCCGCTCACGGGTAATGCCACGGATACCGGCGAGGCCATGCGCATGGTGCTCGGTGCCTTCTTCTCCGAAATCAATGAGCAGGGAGGCGTATTCGGCCGGCGAATCGAACTACTTGCGGTGCCGATGGGCGCGACGCCCGAGGCCAGCATCGACACGCTGCGCGATGCGTTCGACGCGGAGGGAATCTTTGCCCTCGTAGGCGCCTATACGATCGGCCTCGACGAACCGTTGCTGGCATTTCTCCGCACCGACAACGTGCCTCTCGTCGGTCCGTTCACGCTCGACCCGGGGGACGCCTACCTGGACCAGGCCGCGTTCTACCTGTATGCCGGTTTCGACGACCAGGTACGAGTGCTCACGAAGCAGGCGCTGGCCGACGGTGCTGCCGCGGAAAACACCCTGGTTCTTGGCCCCGATGGCGATCGAACGATGCGACTGCAGCGGGCGGTCAGGGACCAGGTTCGCGGCAAGGGCGGCGAGGCCGTGATGCAGAGTTATCCGGCCGACGGTTTCGACGCTGCAGGCGTCGCGCGCGGGATTGCGGACCAGGGAATCTCGGCGATCGTCTTCGTCGGCGCACAGCAGGAGTTTGACGCGCTGGTCGGGGAGTTGAAGAACCAGGCGCCAGTGCCGCGTATCTACGTGTTGTCATCGCTCATGGAGCGGCCGCTCACGGATCTGCCCGCGATCTTCGACGAGCGCGTCTTTCTCGCCTATCCCACGCTGAGCAGCGATATCGATTCGCGGGGCAAGGAGGAGTTCGGTCGCCTGGCCAGGAAGTACGGGTTACCGCCGTATCACATCCAGGCGCAGGTCGCCGCGTTCGCAGCTGCGAAGCTGTTCGTGCAGGGGCTGCGCAAAGCCGGCCGAAACCTGACTCGGGTGCGGTTGGTCGATGGCATCGAAGCGCTTTACGACTTCAGGACCGGGGTCACGCCGCCACTCAGCTACGGGCCCAATCGACGCATCGGCGCGCGCGGCGCGCACATCGTCACGGTCGACCTGGACGAAAAGACCTACAAGCCGGTCGGCAGCGGCTGGCACGCTGCGCAATAACGATCTCCGGGGTGTTGTTCGACGGTAGGCACCGCTCTCGAACCGCGATCGCGCGCTGAGGCACGCTCCTACAGCAGGCGATAGCCCGGTGGTGAATCGCGCTGTAGGAGCGGTTCTCGAACCGCGATCACCCGAATATCAATCGCGGGCCGGGGCCTGCTCCTGCTGCAGACGGCGTCAGTCGGCCGAATTCGGCACGATCCAGCGCACCGGCTCCGTGAACCGGCCTTCGGAGAGATCGACAGGCACGATGTGCACCCCGACCGAGCCGATGCGCCGGTCCTCGTCGTAGCTCAGCGCCGGTACCAGGCCCGGGTGGAATCCGTCGAGGTCCTCCAGTGCGCGCTGGAGCTTCTGGCGCGTTAGCTGGCGGCCGGCGTCCTGCAGGGCGGCGACCAGCACCTTCGCGGCCGTGTACGCATTCACCTGCGCGATACTGAAGTCGTAATTGAAGGCGTATTTCTCGTGCAGTAATTCGAAGTCTGCCGCGCCTTCGGGGCTGTAGTCCATCGGCAGGGATGCGTAGGCGAGCAGAACTCGCCGGTCGAAGCTCTGCGGCACTTCGAAGACGTTTCTCTCTGCCAGCAGCCCGGGCGCGAGCAGCTGCGGAGTGTAGCCGGCGGCATCCGCAGCCCGACTGAATTGCACGAGTTCGACGGCGGAGCCGAGGAACAGCACTGCGCCAGCCTGCTTTTCGCGCAGTTCGACGACCGTGGATTCGGCCGGAAACCGGTTCAACTCGAAGACCTGCTCGAACGCGGATTCGAACCCGAGGTCGTCTGCCGCCCGCGTCGCGGCGGCGGCGAGGCGATCGAAGAACCTCACGCGCGGATAGACAATTGCGAGCCGGGTATCCGCTGCGTCCGTTCCTGTCGCGGCTGCATGCACGAGCGCTTCCGCCTGCAGTTCCAGCCCGGCAAGGATATAGAACGTAAATTCGTTGTCCTCGTCGTCGGTGCCGTCAGGCTGCAGGACCGTGTAGGGTCCGATGACCGGCATCCGTTTTTCGTTGGCGAGCGCTTCGAGCTCCGCGTCGTAATTGGGGACGTACGGGCTGACCATTGCGGCCACCGGAGTCTTGTTGACGAGATCCCGGGCCGTCCATATCTGTGGGTTGTCGTTCGCTCCCCAGCCGCCGATGACCAGGTTCAGTTCCCGGCCGTTAATCCCGCCGCGGGCGTTCACTTCATCGAAAACGGCCTGGATCGTTGCACGGATGGCTTCGCCGAGCGGGGCATGCTGGCCTTCCGTCGGCACGACCGTGCCGATCCCGATCGAGGATCCGGAGATGGCGGGATCTGACTGCGAGTCCATGACCTTGAGATAGGCGATGAGGTCCTCGACGTCCTCCTGCGCCATGTCGTAGCGCGGCATGGCCTTGTCCATGTCGTTGCCGTCCGGATCCTTGCCCAGGATGATCGCGCGGGCAAGCGAAAGCTCGTCGAACGGGGAATGCGCGCGAAGCGCATGCTGGTGAGAGCCACCCGATGCCAACGCGTACCAGTTGACGTTGAGGGGGGCGACGCCGACATAGTCTTCGGCACCCCGTCCATCGGCGCCGTGACAGTTGATGCACGGCAGGATGTGCCCGGGCGTCGGCTCGCCGCCCTGAATTTTCGCCATGATGACGCGGCGGCCGCGGGACCTGCCTTCCTCGTAGACGTATTTGCCGCGCTCCTGTGCGGCAGTCAGGTCAGCCGCGAGCGGCGCAGCAGCAGGCAACAGCAGAAGTATGCCCGCGAGAACGGCAGCGGCCAGGAGTGCCACGGCTGCCTGCCGAGGGATTCTGCTTGCGGCTACGGCCCCGTTGCGGAGGTCACGGTGCCGCATCTTCCTCGACAAGCAGCCGCAGTCGTGCGACGACCCCGTTCGGCGGTACGTTGGGCTCTATCTTGGTCCAATGCGCGGTGCGCACATTCGCCGCGAGCAGGGTAGTGGTGTGCATTTCCGGATCGTCGGTGTACGAGCCCAGCCGCTTGGTGATGTAGTTGACGTCGTCCGGCTGGCCGGTGAGCCACAGCCAGCCATCCGTGTCGGCCTCGTGCTTCTGCGCGAACTCCTTCATTGCGGACGGCGTATCTCGCAGCGGGTCGATGCTGATCGAGACGAACTGGATAGCCTGGCGCTCATCTTCCCGCAGCATGTCGCGGATCATCGTGAGATTACGCGTCATCAGCGGGCACGCCGACTGGCAGTTTGTGAAGATGAAGCTGATCACGACGACGTTGTCTTTCAGCACCTCGTCGTAAAAGCTGCGGGGTTCGCCGTTCTGGTCGATGAGCTCGACGTTCGAAAAGTAGTCGCGCGCCTTTGCCTCGGCGGCAGCCTGGTCGGCCGGAGCGTTCCCGGCTGAAACAGGCGCGGACGCAACACAAAGAATCGCTGCAAGCGCAGCGGACCTGGCGAGCAGGTCACGAATTTGTCTATACACGCGGCGGCCTCGAATCAATAATTCGGTAAGGTTGATTGTATCCAACAGGGGCCAGAAGGCTACCCGCAGGGCGAACAGTTCGGACTGTCCGATCGGACAGGTACTGGATGGTGTGGGCGCTAGCGGCCTGCCGCGGGGTCGAGCAGAAGCTCCGACGTCTGTCCGTCGTCGCGGCTGAATCGAGCTGACGTCGACGTGAGCGCGTCCAGCGTCCAGCCCTGGTGGCTTTCTCCCTCGACGAGTTGCATCAGTCCGGGTCCGCTGAGATTACGTAATACGGCGACGCGCGAACCGCCGGCAATAGCTATGCCCTCGAGCTTCAGCCGCAGCGGCGCGGGCGGCGGAGCAGGCGCCTGCTGCACCTCGAGCTCCGGCATCCGCCGGTCCGGATAGAACACCGGGCGCTCCAGCAAATCCACGAGCTGCGACAAAGACGGTGCGTCAATCGTGGTATTGGTGAACTCGGGCAGCGAGACAGGATCACCGTTCGCCACGGCGGCAAGCGCGGATGCCGGCTGCGCCGGTGACAGCACCTCTGCTGATACCGCGATCGCCAGCACCAGGTTCGCAGCGATGAGCAGCTGCGTCGGCCGGCTGATTCGGAGCTTGTTCATCACGATACCTCCGGCATGTAGGCGACGAGTTCGAACTCGGCGTCCATGGGCGGCGCCTGGCCCGGGATCGTCCGGCGCCCGCCTGTGTTGTCACGCAGCGCGAGGTCATCGACGAACATGTAGACGTCGTTGGTCTCCAGGTCATACAACGAGCGGAGAATTGCCGGAAGCTCGCCGCGCAGGCGGACCTTGAGGGCCACGCGCAGGAATCCGTCTTGCTCGGATGCGGGTAGCAGCTGCGTGCTCATGATCTGCGCCTGGTTGCTACCGGTTACGGTCTTGACGATCCGTTGCAGCTCGGCACCGGCGAGGGCGCTGGTCTCGCTGCGCAGGTGATTGCCTGCCTCGCGCTGCCTGCGCAGCAGGGCTTCGTACTGCGGCAGCAACTCCGCGTCGCGCGCCGCGATATGCTGGTAGCGCTGCAGGCGCTCGTAGGCCTGGCCCAGTGTCGCCTGGCGCGAGTTGTTGGCGACCCAGATGGGTCCCGCGGTTGCCAGCAATATCGCCGTGACGACAGCGGCAAGAATCGCGATAGCGAGAAACCGTTGTTGCTGTCTGTCGAGTTTGTCAATCATGGCGCCTGCTCCGTCTCGCCGGACGCCGGCGTCGCCACGATGTCCGCAGCAATGTGGAAGCGGTCGTTGTTGGTCCCCTGGATCTGCACGACGGGCGAGCCAAAGCGCGCGTTCTCGAAATAGAGCGACGATTCGACGACCGCGATCAGTGACGCCGACGCCGAAGACTGTCCTTGAATTTCCAGCTCCGTCTCGGTCAGGTCGAGCCGCGTGATCCACGTGTGGTCTGGCAGGATGCGGCTAACCTCGTCGATCAGTTCGACGATCAACACGTCCGAAGCTTTCTTTTCGACGAGGAACTGAGAAGCCTGCGCCATCTTTTCGAGATCCTGGCGCAGTTCGGCGCCTTCGCGCGCTTCGGCAGCAGCGGCCTGGACCTGCGCCTCGAGCGCTTCGATGGCGCGGTTCTTCTGCAAGATCGGGATGGTGACCGCCGTGAAGAGCAGCACCGCCAGCAAAGCGGTCAGTGCCATGTTCAGGTTCTTTACGTCGAAGCGCCGGGCATGCCGTCGCTCCAGCGGCAGCAGGTTCACTGGCTGCAGGTTCGCGTTGTCGCGCCGGCGGCAGGTGACGATATCGGTCTTCATGCCGAGGTTCGTTGTCCCGTCGAGGAGCGCGTCCACCGCGTCACGCGGCGCATAGACGAGGTCCACGGTGACATTCCCGCGCGCCGTGTCGCGCCCGACGACCGTGTAGTCGTAGTAGACCTCGGAGGCGTGGAACGGCGTGTGCAGGTCCATCTCGAAACCGAGCACTTCGCGCAGGTTCTCCTCGGCGGCGGCCGGCAGGGTGATGCGCTTCGCCAGCACCTTGTCGTCCGGCAGCAGCAGGATGGTCTGTTGCACCTCGCGCGGGATGTCCTCGTCTTCGGCATCGGCGGCGTCGAGCGCCAGGCGCAGTATCTCGCGTTGTGCGGCGCGGTTGCCGAGGCTCAGGAGGAACTTGTCTTCCTCGACTTCGACATACAGTTTCTGCTGGCGCTGTGCGATCGCTTTCTGCAGTTTCTCCGGCAGCAACTCGATCAGTTCCCCGGACCACCAGCGCCAGAAGCTCCGCAAACGGCCCAGCAGCGGGTCCGCGTAGCGGATGCGCAGGGGTTGCAGGCTGCGTTGCACGCTTACGTTCATCCTTCGACTCCTTCCCGCGGCGGGAATTCGGCCCGCGGCGGTTCGCGCCAGTCCACGATGGTGAACGGCGTTTTCGTTGTTCGCGATATACGCACGACGGCCTCGATCGCGGCCACCGTGGCGGCGCTTCCCGATGCGCTCGCGTAAATATGGAAGGTCCCGTTGCGGGGTCCGCCGGCCCTGTTGTCGTCCGCTTCGGCCGCCGGCACTTCGTCGCCGGTCAGCGCGGTGATCAGCGCGGGCGGCGCGTATTCCATGTTCAGCCCGCCCTGGCCCGAGTGGACGGTTACGAAGGGCGCCAGGCAGTCGTAGTACGACTGGCTCATGCCCGGCAGGTACTTGAGTTCGTCGACGGCCTCGAAAGCGCCGTCCCGCGACGTCCAGGCGACGCCCGCGGCGAGGTAGTCGTCGTCCTCGACGCCGTGCAGGCGCCGCAGGTCGTCCCGGTCGCGCCAGTCGAGCACTGCGTCGACGAGGTCGCGCCGTGCCGTCTCGCCGACGCCGCAGGCCTCGAGGGCGGCCTCGAGCAGCTCGGGCTTCGCGGCATTCAGGTCGACGAAACCGGTGGCGTCGCGGATCGCGATCGTGATGTCGTCGTCGCCGATGCGGACGGTGAACAGGCTGCCGTCGACGGGCAGCTTGCGGTCGGAGTCCGCGGCGAGCATCTCGAGAATGACGTGATTGATGCCGGCTTCCGCGAGCGCGCGTGCTTTCGCGGACTGCACCTGGCGCGCCGCGAGCGTGGTATCCGTGTGCACGTTTTTCGAATGGCCGGCCGCCATGACGCTGAGGAGCACGACCAGCCAGAGCACGACGATCAGCGCCATGCCGTCCTGCCGGCGCTGCATCGGCGATGCGTGCAGGCGGTTCACGAGCGTTGCCCCGAGCGCAGGTTGAAGAACAGGTCCGGCCAGCCCGCGCCGCCGAATTCCGTGCGCGTGCGGATGCGCACCGCGACGGGCAGCTGCTCCGCGTCCTCGCGCCAGGCCGGCGTCCAGTCGGGCCGGTCTTTTTCCATCTCCGCGCCGAAGTACTCGAACTCGACGGTGTCGAAGGCCGCCGTGAGGATCATCGGCTCCGTGGTGCGAATCCCCTCGAAGCGCTCGCTGCCGGGATCGAACGGCGCATAGGACAGCGTGAGTACCTCGCGGCCGTCGTCGGTGCGCTTGGCCGCGAGCGTGTAGATGATGAAGCCGGCGCCGCGCGAGTAGAGCGGGGCGGGCGCGATGAAACGCAGGTTTTTCTGGTCGGCAGCGAAGGCGAGGCGTTCGTCGTTGCCTTCGCCGATCGTCGTGTACGGGAGTTGCGCGAACTGGCGGCGCAGGAAGTCCGACACGGCGCGCATCTCTTCGGTCGTATCCGCGCGCACGACGCCCGCGGTCGTGCTCTTGCTCGCGATGCGTACCGCGCCCATGGCCGCCGTCATGAACAGCGTGAGGATCATGATCGCCACGAGCAGTTCGATGAGCGTGAAGCCGCGAGGAGCGCCTCATGAGCCGACGCCTCCCTCGGTGCGCAGCCGGACCGTGCTGAGTCCCACGCTGCGGGTGTTGTCGCCGTGCGGCCACGCGACCGTCACCGTCACGCGGTAGGCGTCGAGGCCTCTTGCCGCCGAGCGGTAGCCCGGCCAGGGCTGGTAGTCCTGCACGCTCACCGTCCATTCGAAACGCTCGCCCTCGGTGCCGGAGGTTTCGCCGGGCCGGAGCGGCACGTCGATGCCCGCGGACGCGAGGCGCGACTCCGCAATCAGCGTCGCCGTGGCGTAGTCGGAGGATACGGACACGTTGCGCAGGCCGCCCGAGAAGATGCGCAGCAGCACGGTCAGCGCGAGCGCGAGGATCATGAACGCAACGAGTACCTCGATGAGGGTGTAGCCCGACTGCCGGCCATCAGGTTGTCGACGATCAAACCGCATCGCCCGTTGCCTGCGTGACGCTCGCGCCGCCGAACAGCCAGTCGACGGCAACGACGTAGCCGCCACCGTCCTCCGGGCCGAGGCGCACGTCGAGACCGCTGGAGCTGCCGTCGGGGTAGAACCGCAACGTAACCGGCTCCTCGCGGTCGAAAGAAGATTGCCCCGCGACACGACGTGTCTCACTGACGTAGCCGCTGCGTTCTTGGATGACGAGCGCCATGCCACGGGGCAAAACTGTAGGGGGTGAGCCCGCGATCGCGTACGAGTCGGACTCGAGGTCGAACACGACATCGACCGGGGTGCTCTGGCTGATCGCGAGATTACGGGCGTCGCGGAGGATCGACGCCATGTCGTAAGCGGCTGTTCTCGCTTTCGCGCCGGGCACCACGGCCGACACCGCGGCCGGCACCAGCGCCACCAGCATGCCCGCGATCGCGAGCACGACCAGCAGCTCCAGCAACGTAAAGCCGGCTGTTCTGGAAATCGGGTTGTTGCGTGTCGTTACCAACTCACCACGTCCGCGTTTTCGCCGTCACCACCGTCGGCGTTGTCGGCGCCCAGCGAATACAGGTCGTAGTCGCCGTTCTCGCCGGGTGCGCGGTAGTGATAGTCGTTACCCCAGGGATCCCTGGGGATGTCTTTTTTCTTGAGATAGGGCCCGTTCCAGTTCGCGACGCCGGTCGGTTCGACCGACAGCGCCGTGAGGCCTTCCTCGGTGGTCGGGTAGCGCCCGACCTCGAGGTGGAAGAGATCGAGCCCGGCCCCGAATTCCTCGATCTGCAGCTGCGCGGTGTCGGTCTTGGCGCCGCCGAGGTACTTCAGCACGCGCGGGCCGACCAGGCCCGCGAGCAGGCCGAGGATCAGCAGGACGACGAGCAGTTCGATCAGCGTGAAACCGAACTGGCGTCGTGGTTGGTGTCGTCTCGTGTGCGGCATTGTCTGGTTCCTCCGGATCAGATCACGAGTTCGTTGATGGAGAGGATTGCGACCAGGATCGAAATGATCACGGCGGCGATGACGACGCCCAGCACCAGGATCAGCATGGGCTCCAGCAGCGTCATGGTGCGCTTGATGGTGACCTGCGTATCGCGGTCGTAGGTTTCGGCAACCTTGGCGAGGATCGCCTCGAGTTCGCCGGACTCCTCGCCGACGCGGATCATGTGCGTGGCGAAGGAGGGGAAATGCGGGACGTCGGCCAGCGGGTCGGCGAGGCTCTGGCCTTCCTTGAGGTGGCCGGTGACTTTCTCGATGCCGTTCGCCAGCACGCGGTTGCCCATCGTGTCCCTGACGATCGTCAGCGCTTTCAGCAGCGGGATGCCATTGTGCAGCAGCGTGCTCAGTGTGTGCGCGAAGCGCGCCACTTCCATCTTCACGACGATCGCGCCGAGGAACGGCGTCTGCAACAGCCACGCGTGCCACTTGTAAGCGCTCTTCGGGTCCGCGAGCTGCCGCCGCACGAACCAGAGGCCGCCGCACGACGAGCAGGACGAGCACCCAGCCGTAGGACTGCAGCGTCTCGCCGACCGCGATCGTGATGCGGGTCGAGAGCGGCAGCGCCTGGCCCATGCCGTCGAACATCTGCGTGAACTGCGGCACGACGTAGCCGAGCAGGATGAAGATCGAGAGCACCGCGACGACCACGAGGATCGCCGGGTACATCAGCGCGGACGAGAGCGTGCTCTTCATCTCCTTCGCGCTCTCCATGTGATCGGCGAGGCGTTCGAGGACCACCTCGAGCGCGCCGCCCGACTCGCCGGCGCGCAGCAGGCTGATGTAGAAGCGGCTGAACGCGGAATCCTGCGCTTCCATCGCGTCCGCGAGCGTCGAGCCTTCCTTGACGCGGTCGCGGACGTCCTCGAGCATGTTCCGGAGCGCGTCGCTGTCGGCGAGCGATACCAGGATCGCGAGCGCACGGTCGAGCGGCAGGCCCGGCCTGCAGCAGCGTGCTGAGTTCGCGGGTGACGTCGCCGACCTGTTCGTCGGTGACGCGCTCGCGGCGCAGCCGGAGCTTGAGTACGGAACGGCGCTTCGCGGCCGACTCGTCGACGCGGATCGGCACGTGGCCGAGCGACTGCAGCTTCGCGATGACGTGCTCGCGGGTGGACCCCGTCAGCACGCCGTCGATGATCTCGCCGCTCGTCGTGGCCGCCTTGTACTGGAAACTGGTCACGCGGAACCCCCGGTCTCTTTCGCGGCGGGTTCGGGCGTGACGCGCAGCACTTCTTCGATGGTCGTGAGGCCGGCAACGGCTTTCTGCAGGCCGTCGTCGCGCATCGTGATCATGCCCTGGCTCGGTGGCGAGCCGCGCGATGTCGCCGACGTCGCAGCGCTTCAGCACGAGTTCGCGGATCTCGTTCGACATCATCAGGATCTCGAGGATCGCGAGACGCCCGGTGTAGCCCGTGTCGCCGCAGTGCTCGCAGCCGACCGGCCTGTGAAGCGTCACCTTGCCGTCGGCGGCGAAACGGTCGAGGCCCCAGCGCTCGACGACCGCGTCGATCGGCGTGTATTCCTCGCGGCACTCGGTGCACAGCGTGCGCACGAGGCGTTGCGCCTGGATGGCCGTGACCGCGGAGGTCAGCAGGTAGTCCTGCACGCCCATGTCGAGCAGCCGCATCACGCTGCCGGCGGCGTCGTTGGTGTGCAGGGTGGAAAGCACGAGGTGCCCGGTCAGCGCCGACTGCACGGCGATCTGCGCCGTCTCGGTGTCGCGCATCTCGCCGATCATGATGACGTCGGGGTCCTGCCGGACGATCGAGCGCAGCGCGTTCGCAAAGGTGAGACCGATCTGAGGTTTCACCTGCATCTGGTTGATTCCGCGAATGTTATATTCGACCGGATCCTCGACCGTGATGATCATGCGCTCGGGCTGGTTGAGGTGCGTGAGCGCGGCGTACAGGGTCGTCGACTTGCCGCTGCCGGTCGGGCCGGTGACGAGCAGGATGCCGTGCGGCGTCGCCAGCACGTCGTGCATCGCCTTGATCTGCGACGCGTTGAAGCCCAGCCCAGCGAAGTCCATCGCCACCGCGTCGCGTTGCAGCAGGCGCATGACCACCGACTCGCCGTACATCGTCGGCACGGTCGAGACGCGCAGGTCGTACTCGACGCCGCGCACGCGCTGCTTGAAACGGCCATCCTGGGCCAGGCGCCGCTCGGCGATGTTCAGGTTGGCCATGATCTTGACACGCGAGATCACGGCGGCGGCCGACTGCATGGGCGGGGAGTCGACCTCGCGCAGCATGCCGTCGACGCGGTAGCGCACCTTCAGCTGGCCCTCGAACGGCTCGATGTGGATGTCGGACGCGCCGCACTCGGCGGCCTTGTGGATGAGCTGGTTGACCAGCTTGATGACGGGCGCTTCGCCCGCGAGTTCCTTGAGCTGTTCGACGTCGTCGAGGTACTGGGCCGCGACGATGTCGGTATGACCGCCACCGTTCCCACCGGGCCGTGCTTCGAAGAGCTGCTCGAGCGCGTATTCGATCTCGGAGGGAACGCCGAGGCGCGGCGCCACGGCCTTGCCGCTGCGCAGCCTGAGGGCCTCGATCACGTACTCGTCGAGCGGGTCGGCCATCACGACCGACAGGGTCGTGTCATCCTCGTCGAGGACCAGGGCCTTGTTCTTCTTCAGGAAGCGCTCGGTGATCCGCGTGCCATCCGCCCGTTCTTCCGGGTAGTCGGCGCGGTCGACGAGCTCCAGTTTGAGTTGTGTCGAGAGGCTCTCGGCAACGTCTCTTTCAGAAACCAGGCCGAGCTTCACGAGGATGGAGCCGATGCGCTCCCAGTCGTCCTGCTCCTTTTGCAGGCGCAGGGCACGGTCGACGTCGGCGGCTTCGAGTTTGCCAACGCCGACGAGCAGCCCGCACAACGGCGGCTGCTCTGGTTTGCCTACGGCTACTAATCGCGCAGGCCCGACTTTTTCTGCGGCTAGGGTGGTCATCGGGCGCCACTTCTTCTGGTTTCTGTGTAGTCGCCGATCATGCTATCCCCGGGGGGCTTGCCAGTAACCGGTCAACAGGACTGATCCGAACTGGACTTAATGTAGGAATTTAAAGGGAAAAACCTGATCGAAAGTCGGGTGTGCCGGGCCCGGGCAGGGGGTAGTCTGGGACGACACTGAACGTAGCCTACAATTATGAAGAAATCCGCCTGTAACCTGACGCTGCTGGTTATGGCCCTGCTACTGGTATCCTGCGCCAGTGCGCCGCCCGCGACGACCGATACCGGTCCGGGTGCCGCTGCGGCACAGGATCCCGAGGCCGCCAGCGGAAAAGATCAGGACAAATCGACCGCCGGCCGGCCTTCGGCCACGCCGGACTCATCAGCCGAGGAGCAACGGGGCGACACGATCCGCAAGGGCTCCGGCGTGTTCGTGCAGGGCGCCGGCACCGGCGCCGGCAGCGGCTATGCCGAAGGCGACGGCGTTACGCTGAATTTCGAGAACGCCAGCCTGCCCGAATTCCTGCGCGTCGTGTTCGAGTCGATCCTCAACGAGAACTACCTCCTGGCCCCCGGCATCAACGGCGTCGTAACGCTGCATACCACGCGACCGGTCACCCCGGACACCGTCCTGCCGATCGTCGAGGCCGTGCTGGAGCAGAACGGTGCCGCGCTGATCCGCGACGAGGGCCTGTTCAGAATACTGCCGCTCGGCGAAGCGGCCAGTGCTGCGAACTCGCCGGCCGTGGGGCGCTATCCGTCGTCGAGCCGCAAGGGCTACAGCATCCAGGTGGTGCCGCTGCAGCACGTCGCGGCGAGCGAACTGGAGGGTATCCTCGCGCCGTTCGTTCCGGAAGGCAGCTCGGTCAGCATCGACAGGACGCGCAACGTGCTGATCCTGTCCGGGCCGAAGTTCCGGCTCGATGACCTGCTCGCGACCGTGCGCACGTTCGACGTCGACTGGCTCTCCGGCATGTCGTTCGGCATGTTCCGGCTTGAATATGCCGACGCGGTGTCCGTCGTCGAGGAGATCGAGACCATCATCGATTCGGGCGGCAACACGCCGCTTGCCGGCATCGTCCGGGTCATGCCGATCGAGCGCATCAACGGCGTGCTCGTGATCACGCACCGGCCGGAGCACATCGATGCCATCCAGACGCTGATCAGGGAATTCGACTGGGGCCTCGAAGGCGCCGCCGGGCGCCGGCTGTTCGTCTACGAACTGGAGAACGGCAAGGCAGAGAACATCGCCAGCGTGCTGCAGCAGATCTACGGCCAGAAGGAGCTCGAGGCGTCGAGCAGCGGCGAACTCGCCGTGCCGGGTGCCGCGAGCAGCGTGTTCCGCCGGGCGGAGACCGTGTCGCGGCCGCCGCCGCTGCCGGGGCAGGCGACGGGCATGCGTGCCGTGCGACCGGCCACGCCGGCGACGACGGCACTGCCCGGGTCGAACGCAACGGAGTCGGCGGCCGAGGCCGGTGACGGCATCAGTGCCGAGAGTGCCCAGCAGGTCACCATCATCGCCGACCAGGACAACAACGCGATCCTGGTCATGGCGAGCCCGCAGGATTACCACGCGATCGAGGCGACCATCCGCCGCCTCGACATCTCGCCGCGGCAGGTGCTCATCGAGGCGACGATCGCGGAAGTCACGCTGTCGAACGGCCTGACCTACGGCGTGCGCTGGTTCCTGGAGAACGAGGACTGGGAACTGGGCGTCAATGCGCCGGCGCCGGCGAATGCCTCCGGCCCGGGCCTGGCGTTCGCATTCTTTGACGCCACCAGCGACCTGAAAGCGTTCTTCGACGTCCTGGCGACCCAGTCCGACGTCAAATTCCTGTCGACGCCGCAGGTGATGGTGCTCGACAACCAGACGGCGAACATCCGCGTGGGCGACCAGATACCGGTGACCACGCGCAGCTCGCAGAGCACGACGAACCCGGACGCGCCCATCGTCACCGAGGTCCAGTTCCGCGACACCGGTACGCTGCTCACGGTGACGCCGCGGATCAACGCGGGCGGCCAGATTTTGCTCGAGATCAGCCAGGAGGTCAGCATCCCCGGTGCGTCGCCCGCGATCGGCGGCGGCGGCAACGTGTCGATCGCGCAGCGCACGATCAACAGCAGCGTGATCGTGCAGAGCGGGCAGACGGTCGTCCTCGGCGGCCTGATACTAGAGACGACGAGCAACGGTAAATCGGGCGTCCCGATCCTGATGAACATACCCGGGCTCGGCGCGTTATTCAGCACGAACTCGACGGATACGCTCCGGACCGAGTTGATCATCACCGTGAGCCCGCGCGTCATCGAGGATCCGCGCGAGATGGAAAAGGTTACCGAGGAACTACGGTTACGCATGGCCAGGGCGAACGAACTGGAGGAGTCGGCGAGGACGCCGAGCGGTGCTCCGTAGCGACGCATCGCGTACGCAGGTCAGGAACAACGCCGGTCACGCGCCGGCGCCTGCGTAGTGGCAGGAGAGGGTTGGCAGTATGACGAAAAGCCGGTGGATTGCAGTGCTTTCGGGCGCCGTGGCGGCGGCGCTGCTCGTCATGCTCATGCTGCCCATGCCGGTTGGTTCCGCCGAGCGTATCTTCGCCGATGCCCTGCTGGTCGCGCTCGTGCTCCTCGTGCTGTTGTACGTCCGTGCAGATCGTGGCGCGCTCAAGAAACTCAGTGACACCAGGGACGACCTCGCGCACAAGCTCGAGGGCATGGAGAAACAACTCGCCGATGCGCAGTCGTTCAGCCAGTCCGTGCTGGACGGGGTGCCGGATCCCGCGATCATCATCGACAAGGACTTCCGGGTAGCGGCGATCAACCGGGCCGCTCGCCACGCTATGGGCAACGGGGACGATCATGGCGAGCCGTTGCCGTGCTACCGCGCACTGCACGGGCGCGATACACCGTGCGATCCGGCAGAGCATCCGTGCGTGCTGTCGACCGGTGAGTCCTGCAAGCACATCCAGACGCGGGTTGACGACGACGGCACGGAACGCCTGGTCGAACTGAGGGCGACGCCGCTGTACGACGAAAACGGCGACATCACCGGGGCCGTCGAGGTGCTGCACAACCTCAACGAGCAGGAGCGCATGGCGTTGCGGCTGCAGCGCGCACGGGAAGATGCGGCCACGGCGCACAGGGCCAGGGCCCAGTTCGTACGGACGATGAGCCACGAAGTGCGCACGCCCCTGAACGCGGTCCTCGGCATGACGGACCTGCTGCGCCTGACCTCGCTGACGCGCAAGCAGAAATCCTACGTGCAGATCATGGAGAGCAGCAGCAACATGCTGCTGAGTCTCGTCGACAACATGATCGACTTCGCCACGATCGAGTCCGGCAAGCTGGAGCTGAGAAGCGATTCGTTCTACGTCACCGACCTGCTCGAGCGCGTCCTGGAAATCATGGGCTACCAGGCGTACTCCAAGGGCATCGAACTCGCGGGCGCGACGGACTACGAGCCGGACATACAGGTTACGGGCGATTTCAATCGGCTGCAGCAGATCATGATCAACCTCGTCAGCAATGCCATCAAGTTCACGGATCGCGGCGAGGTCATCGTCAGCGTCGGCGTGGAAACCGGCGCCGCGGGCGATGCGAGCCTGACCGTGTCCGTAGCCGATACCGGCATCGGCATGTCGGAGGAGACCGCACGGAAGCTGTTCATGCCTTTCGGCTCGGTCAGCGAGGAGATCGGCAATCCCAACCAGGGCAGCGGCCTGGGGCTCGTGATCAGCAAGCAGCTCATCGACCGTATGCACGGCCGCATCAGCCTCGAGAGCGAGCTCGGCAAGGGAACGACCGCCTGGTTTACGGTTCCTGTGAGCCGTGTTTCGGATTCCAGCCGTTCCGTCAGTGACGAGCGCGGAGGCCTGAGCAATCGCCGCCTGTTGCTTGTCAACGCCAACCCCGAGCTATCGCAATCCATCGCCAGCTTCCTCACTGCCTGGGACATGAGTTGCGACACGGAGCAACGGCACGAAGACATGCCCCGCCGCCTCGAGGCTGCACGGAAAGCAGGCTATCCGTTCGACTGTATCGTCCTGGACGTCGACAACGCGGCGACAGACCGCCTGGCTGTCGCCCGCTCCATCCGCGAGCAGACTGACTTGCCAATCGTGCTGCTGACATCGATCGCGCAGCCTCTGGAAGTCGGGCAGGTATCCACGATCCGCAGCATCCGCTGCGTCAACAAGCCGATATTGCCGAGCGTCCTGCGCTACAACCTGTCGCGCCTGTTCGAGGTGGACCTCGGCGAACCGGGGACGGTGGACGAGGTCTTCCAGTCGCTACGCATCCTCATTGCCGAGGACAACCCGATCAACAGGAAGCTGCTGAAAGGCATGCTGAAGTCCCTCGACTTCGAGGTGGATACCGTTAACGACGGCCCCGAAGTACTGACGGCACTGGACGAGAACGCCTATGACCTGATCCTCATGGACTGCCAGATGCCCGGCATGGATGGCGACGACGTGACCCGGGTGATACGGGAGCGCACCCACGGCAAGGCCGGGCAGCCGGTTGTCGTTGCCATAACGGCGGACGTCTCGGTGAATCACAAGGAGAAGTGCATGCAAGCCGGCATGGACGACTTCCTCGCGAAGCCGGTGCGTCTCGACACGCTGAAGTCGGGTCTGCGGCGCTGGTCGCTGATGGCGAACTCCCGGCGGCGCCAGCATCCGGATGGCCCGGACGTCGCCTCGAAAAGCGGCGAAGACATCATCGGCCGGCTGCAGAATCGCGCCGGCATCATCGACAGCGAGGCCCTCGAGGAATTCATTACCCTGTTCATCGACGATGCGAGCACACGCATCGACGTCATGCGCGATGCGCTGGCCGAGCAGGACCTGACGACCCTGCGACGCGAATGTCATGCACTGAAGGGCGCCTGCCTGGAGATGGGCGTGACGAGCCTGGGGAGCTGTTGTGACGCGCTCGGCAAGGCGAGTCGCGATAACCGGCTCGGCGACCTGCCGATCGAGTTCGATCGCCTGGCGGCGGAGTTCCGGCGCGTCAGGCCGATCTTCGAGGAGGGCCGAAACCGGCCGGGTTAACGCGCGGAGGGCAGCGAGATCACGCCTTGCTGCACGGCCATCGACACCGCTTCCGTGCGATTCGTCGCGTCGAGCTTGCTCAGGATGGCGTGCACGTGGAATTTCACGGTGGATTCGGAGATGAAAAGGGCGGCGCCGATATCGCGGTTGGTCTTGCCTCCGGCCAGCAGTTCGAGCACCTGCTTCTCGCGTTTACTGAACTCGACGACAGGCTGCTTCGCCTTCGCCGAACGCTTGGTCATGTGGCTCATGAGCTTGGCGGCCACCGCGGACTCGATCGCGCTCCTGCCTTCGTTGACGCTGCGGACTGCGCTGACGATTTCTTCCTTCGGGCTGCCCTTGAGCAGGTAGCCGTCGACACCCAGTTCCGCCGCCTGGATGATGTACTCTTCTTCGTCGTGCGAGGTGTAGACGATCACCTTGACGTTCGGTGCGATCTCGCGCAGCTCGCGCAATGCATCGACGCCCTGGATGTCGCCGAGTTCGAGGTCGAGCAACACGACGTCGGGAGACAGCTCGGCGAGAATGTCCTCGATGCCGCGCATCCCTTCGAGGTCGCCGACAACCTTGATATCCGGCTCCGCGTCGAGCATGTGTTTGACGCCGTAACGCACCACCGGGTGGTCGTCGACGAGCAAAACACGTATTGGCGGTGTCGAAGAATCTGACATTCTTACATCCCTGCGGGTTGTTGCATTCCAATGTGCGCGAGTCGAACGAATCGTGCCACCGGTCGGATTGTAGCGGATGCTCAGGAACTTTGGGCCGGCTGTCAATCAACTTACGCTCACATTGGCACCATAATCCCCGCGGCCGGGCGACGCGGGCCGGCGGCGCTGCCGCGGGGCGCCGGCGCGGCAGGAGCGGTCGCAGCGGGTGCCGTATATAGAAAAAAAAAACTAAATATCAGGACAACACGGACACACTTGGTCGTCGTTAAGTCGTTGAATTCGTGTCGGAAATCTTTACAGAATTTCGAGGCGCGCATCGTATAGCATTGATTTCCATAGCAGGAACACGTCCTGCATGACAACAAGAAATTCGAGGGTAAACCGGCGACGATGACCGCAGCACCGACGCCGTTCCAGGTGGTCACGAAGTAGACACTTTGAGATGCAACTCAGCACGCGGTCGTTTTCATTAAAATCGCTTGTCGTAGGTATTGTCGCAGTCGGCCTGGTATCGATTGCCATCGTGGTTTATTCACAATGGCTCGTTACGCGGGACTTCCAGCGCAATACGCTCTTCATGCGCCTGGTGCAGTCCGTGCAGCAGGAACTGGCGACGGCGCACCTGTGGTTCGAGGAGGCGCTCGGCGGCGATCGCTATATCAGCGTCGACGACGACGTGCGGGCGCAGATCCACGCGGCCCAGCTGCTCGTCGGAGCGGCGATCTACGGTGGCAGCACGCCATTGGGCGAGATCCCGGCACTGCCGGAGGCGCGCCAGAACCTGCAACTCCTGCGCGAGCACATCACCGAATTCGACCGCATCCTCTCCGAACGCTGGGACACGCGCGAAACGACCGGCGTGATCGGCGGCGACCTGGACCAGGAGTTCGATGCCGTATTCGGGGAGATGCTCGCGCTCTGCACGCGCATCTCCGAGCAGATAGACGGGATCATCGCGGCGGACCGCCAGCAGATCTTCCTGCTCAACATCCTGATCATCGTGATCCTCGTGACTTCGTTCAGCCTGATCGCAACGCTGGTCATTCGCAATCGTCACGAACTCGAACAGCGCGCGGTGGTGCTCGCACGCATGGTGGAGGACCGCACCAGCGCACTGGCCGCGCGGGAAGCGGAGGCGCAGCAGCGCAGCCGCGAGCTCGCCATCGCCCGCGACCAGGCGAATGCGGCGAGCCAGGCCAAGAGCCAGTTCCTGGCCAACATGAGCCACGAGATCCGTACGCCGATGAACGGCGTGATCGGCATGGCGAGCCTGCTCCTGCGCACCGACCTGACGGCGGAGCAGCAGGAATACGCGGAGATCATGCATTCGTCGGGCATGTCGCTGCTCAAGATCATCAACTCGGTGCTGGACTTCTCCAAGATCGAGGCCGGCAAGCTGGTGCTCGAGACGGTCCAGTTCTCGGTGCGCGAGAAACTCGCGGACGTCGCGCAGCTGTTTTCGGCCGAGGCGAAGCGCAAGCAGCTGACGATCAGCTACGCGGTGGCCGACAACGTGCCCGACCTGGTGCGGGGCGACCCCGTCAGGCTCGGCCAGATACTCGCGAATCTGGTGAGCAATGCGATCAAGTTCTCGCATGACGGCAACATCAGCATCGTCTGCGAGTGCGTCGACTGCGACCAGGTCGAGCAGGGCCACGTGCGAATGAAATTCGTGGTCAGGGACTGCGGCATCGGCATCGCGCTGCAGGACCAGAAGAAGCTGTTCCGCGAATTCAGCCAGGTCGACGAATCCGATACCCGCAAGTACGGCGGCACGGGGCTCGGTCTGGTCATCTCCAAAGAGCTGGCGACGCTGATGGGCGGCACGATCGGCGTGGACAGCGAGCCGGGCAAGGGCAGCCGCTTCTGGTTCACGATCGCGGCTGCCGTCGGCTACGGCGACGCAGAGGACATTTCGTCCCTCGAGACTGCGGCAACGCGCGGGTCGCGGCGTGCGCCGCAAGGACTCGAGGCGCCCGCCAGCGCCGGCAAGGTGCTGGTGGTCGATGACAACCAGGTGAACCTGCTGGTTGCGCAGCGCATGCTGGAACAGCTCGGCTACGAGGTCGCGACCCTGTCGAGCGGTGAGGCGGCGATCGAAGCCAGCGAGACGAACGATTTCACGGCAATCCTCATCGATTCGCAGATGCCCGGCATGAGCGGCAACGAGGCCACGCGGATCATTCGCGCGCGGGAAGGCGACAAGCGGCATACGCCGATTATCGCGCTGACCGCAAACGCGATGATGGAGGATCGCGAGCGGGCATTCGCAGCCGGCGTGGACGACTACCTCAGCAAGCCGGTGTTCGTCGATGAACTCGGGTCGACGCTGCGGCGCGTACTGAGCGGCAGCATCGAGGTGGCCAACCTGTCGGCAAGCGACCTGCATGCCGGCCCGCCGTCGTCGTCGCTGCCCGACCGCGTTCTCGACACGTCGATCGTGGAAGAGCTGAGCCGGATACAGGGGTCGGGCGATGCCGACCTGTTCAGCGAACTCGCCGACCAGTTCCTGCAGCAGATGCCCGCGTGGCTGCGCGAACTCGAGGAAGCGGCGCGCGGCAACAATGCCCACGCGGTCCGCCGCCAGGCGCACCGCCTGCTCGGCCTGTGCCGGCAGATCGGCGCCGAGCGCATGGCGGCGCTGTGTGCGCGGATCGAGCAGCACAAGGACGCGGTCGAAGAGGGCGAGTTGCTCGAGGAAGTTGGCCGCCTGCAGCAGGAATTCGAATCCGCCTACCGCGCACTCGACGATCGTCACCTCGGCGGCTGACGGCCGCTGTTCTTACTCGCTGCTGGTATTAACCGGGTTGGGGTTTTCGCCGCGCCGGCTGGCGTCGGGCGTGCCGGCTCGTGTCGGCCGGGCCGAAAAAGGAAGCCGGCGACAGCGCCACTCTGGTCCTCCGCAGTTCCACAGACTTCATGGCACGTGCTGTCGCCGGCATACCTTGACTACACACCTATATAAACGACGAAGTTTGTTGAGCAGTTGCACCGATTCAACATAATCCAGAACAAAATCCGGTTACTCAGTGTTCTGTATTTTATTGAAAAATATAGCTTTTATGGTTGGCTGGGCGGTGCTGCCTGAAAAGATTCGCGGATATAGGCGATGATTGCGGCGATTTCGTCCGGCGCCAGGACGTCTTTCCAGGCCGGCATCGAGGTGCCCGGGATGCCGTGCAGGATTCTCTGCCGCAGCGCATTTTCGTCGCTGCCGGGCCGGAATGCCGGGTCGGTGAAGTCGCGCGGCCGCGGCTCGAGGAAGCTGCCGATCCAGTTGCGGCCGGTGCCGTCCGCGGCGTGGCAGAACGCGCAGTTGTCCTGGTACAGCGGCCGGCCCTCGAGGGCCAGTGGCGAGAGGCCCGAGGGATCGGGCGGGATGTCGTGCTGCGCGTACGGCGAGGCGCCGGATACCAGGTCGTGGTTCGGCGCGCGGTGACTGAAATGGTCGCGCGGGTAGGACACGGCGCGCAGTGCCCACTCGGGGCCGCCGCCGGCGCCCGTATGCGGCTGGTCGTGGCAGCTGACGCAGGCGTTTTCGTACAGCCGGCGGCCGCGCTGCTGGGTTTCGTCCAGCGATTCCCAGGGCGTGGACAACGGGATGCTGCCGTCGATGAAGGGAAAGGCTTCCGCGTAGCGTTCGTGCCCGGTCCAGCCGTTCTCCGGCGAGTGATAGCGGGCGTCGATGCGGTCGGCGGTCATGAACGATGCGCGGATGTACTCCGCGACGGCGCGGGCCTCGTCCGCGTCGAGGACCGAGGCGAAACTCACCATCGCCGTGCCTTGGCGGCCGCGGAGCACGGTGTCGACTATCCGTTCGACCGGTAATTCGTCCGGGTCGACGCTGGTAAAATCGCGGGGCGGCGGCGACACGCTGGCGCTCGCGAGCGTTTCTGCGTTGCCCGCGTAGCCGTGGCACTGGTAGCAGTAGTAGCGGTAGATCGCTTCGCCGTCGGCGGCGTTATCGGCCGGCGCGGCAGGCGCCCAAGCGAGCAAGACGGCCGCGAACAGGGCCGACTGGATGGCGTTTTTGATCGGTTTGC
This sequence comes from uncultured Gammaproteobacteria bacterium, assembly GCA_963712755.1. Classification (GTDB taxonomy): domain Bacteria; phylum Pseudomonadota; class Gammaproteobacteria; order Steroidobacterales; family Woeseiaceae; genus UBA1847. The sequence goes on from CAVQIY010000010.1 coordinate 836,006, forward strand.
TCATAATGCGAGTTGCGCATTCTAGAGGCAATCGGCGGTGAGGCAAGTCCACCGGACAACGGTATTGCGGACATGACAAACAGGTACCGGACAATCCTGGCCGTGGTTGCGTTGCTCGTCGTGGCCGGCAGCGTGCTGGCACGATTCAATGGCGCTGGCAACGCGTGGCCTGCGGTCACGCTGACAGAACTCGCCGATGCCGGCAGCACGGTCAGTTCCGCGAGTTTCGCGGGCGAGCCACGGGTGATCAATTTCTGGGGCTCGTGGTGCGTCGCATGCCGCGAGGAGCATCCCGTGCTCGAGCGTTTGCGTGCGGAGCAGGGCGTTGCATTGCTCGGCGTCAACCACCTGGACGAGCGCGAGGACGCGCTGCGCTGGCTGGATTACTTCGGCGATCCGTATGAGACCAGTCTTTACGACGCCGAAGGCCGTATCGGCGCGGCGCTGGCTATCGAGGCGCTGCCGGTCACTCTGGTCGTCGATGCCGACGGCGTGATCCGCTACCGCCACCTCGGTGTATTGGACAACAGGACGGCTGATACGGTAATAGTGCCGCTTTTGGAAAGCCTTCGAAGGGATGACTGAGATGCTGAAATTGTCGACGCCCGCGATCGTCCTGGCCGGTCTGCTGGTGGCGCTGCCGTACACGGGCGACGCGCGGGCCGAGGAGTCCGCGGACACTTATGCAAAAGCGCTGGCGGTTTACAATCGCGGCGATCTCCCGGGCGCGCTGCCGTTGTTCCGGGAGGCGGCCGACGCGGGCTCCGCGGACGCGCAGGCATGGCTCGGATACCTGCTCGACCTCGCCGAAGAGAACACCGAGTCGGTACGCTGGTATCGGCTTTCGGCGGAACAGGGTCACCCGGAAGGGTTGGCCGGGCTGGGCGATATGTACGCGAAAGGCGAGGGCGTGGAGAAAGATCTCGACGAGGCAAGGTCGTTGTACGAAAAGGCAGCCGACGCCGGTAACGATCGTGCGGCACGCGTGCTGGCGCAGGCCTATCTAAAGGGCGGCCTTGGCGTCGAGCCCGACACCGGCAGGGCGGCCTACTGGCAGTCGCGAGCAGCCGAACTGGCTGGCAGCAAGACACAACAGGAATGATCATGACGTACCAAAAGACCTTGCTGCCGGTGGCAGCTGCAGTGGCCGCGTGCATGTCCGCACTCGCGTTCGCCTCAGACATCTTCAACGGCAGGGAGGTCTACGAAATGCACTGCCAGACCTGTCACGGCATGGATGGCCAGGCGATGGAACCCGGTGTACCGGACTTCAGCCGCGGCGAGTCCCTCTACGCACCCGACGTCGATCTCGTGCAGCGGCTGCGCGACGGCGACGGGCACCTGCCGAGCTATCGCGGCCTGCTCACCGACGAGGAACTCCGTGACGTGGTCGCCTATATCCGGACGTTGCAGCGGTGACGCTAGGTGTAAGGCGGTTGCCCTTCTGGGCGGCCGGACTATGGCTCGCTGCCTGCGGCGCCGACCAGCCAGCAGACGAGCCCGCCGTCGAATACGAGATTGCCGATCGCTTCGACGTCGGCAACGGCATCTACGTGCGTGCCCTCGCCATCGAACCCGACACGGATACGCTCTGGGTCGGCACCTCGATGGGTGTCATGGAGATCGGTCTCGAGGGCAGGGTGCTACGCAACACGTTCACGCGGCAGGACGGCCTCGCTAACGAGTACGTCTTCGCAATCGGCATCGACAGCCAGGGCTACAAGTGGTTCGGCACCAACGCCGGCGGCGCGTCGCGCTACAAGGACGGCAAGTGGGACGTGTTCTTCCCGATGCACGGGCTGGCGGACTACTGGATCTACGCGTTCGCCGAGCAGCAGGGCGGCATCTACTGGATCGGAACCTGGGACGGCGCCAACCGTGTCGACCTGGAGACGATGGAGTTCAGCAAGTACAAGGAAGAGCTCATCAACGAGTGGGTGTACGGTCTCGACGTCGACTCGGCGAATCGCGTCTGGTTCGGCACGGAAGGCGGCGTTTCCATGTACGACGGCGAGCGCTGGCACGAGTGGAATCACGATGACGGCATCGGCGCGGCCAACGACAACGCGCGCCCGGTGAGCCCGAACACCGGCCTCGGTACGAGGGAGCGTCACGACCTGAGCGTGCTGGTCGGCGGGCAGGAATCGTACAACCCCAATTACGTGTTTGCGACGCTGATCGATACCGACGACGTCGTATGGGTCGGAACCTGGGGCGGCGGCGCGTCGCGCTACGAGAATGGCGCGTGGCGCAACCTGTCGATGGCGGACGGGCTGGCCGGGAACATCGTCTACAGCATCGCACAGGACAGCACGGGGGCGATGTGGTTCGGCACCAATCGCGGTCTGAGCCGCTACGACGGTAAATCGTTCAGTAACTTCGATGTCATGTCGGGGCTCCCCGGCAACGACGTGTACGCCATCGCTGCCACCGGGACGGGCGATGTCTGGGTTGGAACCCGCGATGGCGTAGCGCGCCTGTCACCCCGGCAAACGCAAGAGTAAATCTGTATGAGTTCGACCAACCGGAATCTCTGGATCGCATTGTCGGTCGCTCTCGCGGCCATCGTCGCGGGGGTGGTTTTCATCGGCTCCGATACGCCGCCGGAAACACCGCTGGCACAGCAGCCGTCCGCCGCCCAGGGAATGCCCGACGGGCATCCCCGGGTTGCCCCCGGCCAGGGCGGCCCGGGCGGTATGCCGCCCGGGCATCCGCCCGTGGCGCAGGGTGCCGGGTCTGCTCCGCCGGCCGCGAGCGGTGCCGTCGCGGCGATCGACCCGGACGCGCACTTCACGCACTTCAGGGTCGGCCAGCGCAACGTCAAGACCATTCTCCCGGACGGGGACATCGTCTGGGTCGGCACGTCCGCGGGCGTAATTCGCTACGACACGCAAAACGATGATTACCGCCTGCTCGACACCCGCACCGGGTTGCTCGCGAACGGTGTCTTTCACCTCGGGAAAAAGGACGAACGGCTGGTCGTAGGCACCTACGGCGGCGGCCTGTCCATCCTCAACGAGGCCGAAGACGGCTGGAAGACCTACAACATCCCGGACGGGCTCGGGGACGGCTTCATCTACGACGCGCTGGTGCTCGACAACGGCGACATGTGGATCGCCACCTGGTCGGGTGCGAACCGCGTGCGCGGCGGTAACCTGGACGACCGCGACAGCTGGGACCTGTACACCGTTGCCAACACCGGCGGCGCGCTTCCCAACGACTGGGTCTACGCGCTGCATGCCGGCAAAGACGGCGAAGTGTGGTTTGCGACCGAGGGCGGCCTCGCCCGCTTCAAGGACGGCGTGTGGCAAAACTGGACCCACAAGGACGGCCTGGGCGCGGAGTTCGAGGTCGTTCGCGAACAGATCGAATTCGATATGGATCCGGGCCAGTACTCGAAGCATCACGCCCGGCAAAAGGTCGAGATGGGGCTCGAGCAGATCGACGTCGCGTACAACCCCAACTACATCGTTGCGCTGGAAGTGGGCAACGACGGTGCCGTGTGGGCCGGCACCTGGGGCGGCGGCCTGTCGCGTTTCGACGGCGAATCGTGGCAGACCTACACCGTTGCCGACGGCCTGCCCGGCAACCACGTATTCATGCTGCACGTCGACCCCGAGGGGCGCCTTTGGGTGGGCACGAGCAACGGCCTGGCGCGCTTCGACGACGGCGCATTCACTCGCTATACCACCGAGCACGGCCTGTTTTCGAACCAGATATTCTCGATGGCCACCGCCGATGATGGCAGCAAGTGGGTTGGTGGCTTTGGCGGCGTGGCGCGCATCGCGCGCCTCGATTAATCGGCCGGGTCCGCGCTGCCGGCCGCGATGAACTGGCGGTAGACGTATTCCGTCAGGTCGGCAATCTGCGCATCGGACAGCACTTTGCCCCAGGCCGGCATTTCCTTGCCCACGACGCCGTACTTGATGCCGTTGTAGAGGTTGCCGCGGGTGAGGTACTGCTGCGTCGCCGGGTCGTTGAAATTACGCGGCTTCGGGAAGATGAAATAGGCGCGCGGGCCATCGCCGCCGCCGTTCGCGCCGTGACAATCGACGCAGTTCCGTGCGTACAGGAGCGCGCCCTGCGCGGCGTCCCCGGCCTGCACCGCGGGCGCGTTGTCCCTGGGTAATTCGCTGCGGCCGATCGGCCCGTATTCCGTGTTGCCGGGCAGTAGCTCCGTGGGACCAGCCGACGTTCCGGCCACTGCCATGAACTCGCTGCGGATGTAGTCGACCACGGCCATGATCTGCTCGATGCTGAGCTGGGTGCCGAAACCCGGCATCGGCGTCCCCGGGCGGCCCGCAGTGACCGATGCGATCATGCGCTCGCGCGTCAGTTCGCGCCTGGACGCCTCGGTATGGAAATTCCGCGGCGGCGTCGCCAGTGACGCCTGCCCCCAGACGGCACCGCGGCCGTCGTCGCCGTGGCACACGGAGCAGGATTCCGCGTAAATTACCGCCGCATCGATCGCATCTTCGGCGGTGGCGGCCGCACTCGCGGTCGTGATGCACGTCAGAAAGGTACAAAAATAGCGGGTGATCGGGTTCATGTGGCCAGCTTTTACTGCATTGGATTATCATTCGCAACTACGTATTTGCCGACAGCCTGCTGCGGGCGCCGAGTCACTATACTCGCGCGGGGATTTCCGATAGGACGAACTGGCCGTCGCTGTACGAACGGACGGGTTCGCACGGGCGTCCGGGAGATAACATAACCGAGCCAGAGTATCGCTATGCTTCCAGAATCGACACGAGACCTTGCCGACCGGTTAGTCCGCGCCGGCAGCGGCCTGTTCCTCATCGTCCTGGCCGGGGCGCTCGCCTCCTGCGCGGCGCCGCGGCCGGCGGACCCGCGCGGTGACGTACAACAGCAGGAACTGGTGTTCCCGCCGCCGCCGGAGACGCCGCGTTTCGTCTTCGAGAGGACGATCCTCGGCAGCGCCGACATCAAGGTGGAGGACAGCGAGAGCAAATGGCGGAGAATCCTGACCGGCGAGGTCGATGCTTCGACCAGTTTCTCGAAGCCGTTCGACGTCGAGGCATGCCAGGGGCGCATCTACGTCAGCGACACCGTGCGACGTTCCGTGCATATTTTCAATGTGCCTGCGGGCGACTACACGGAGGTCGGGCTCGACGAACCGGGCATCCTGCGCAAGCCGCTCGGCATGGCCGTGGATGGCGACTGCAACCTTTATGTCGTCGACGGTACGCTGAGGCGGGTCGTCGTCTACGACCAGGACGGTAAATACCTGACGGCGTTCGGCGGTAAAGACAAGTTCGAACGGCCGTCGCACGTCGCCGTCGATGCGGATGCCCGCTACGCCTTCGTGGTCGACACGGGCGGCGTCAGTACCGACCAGCACCGCATCCGGGTCTTCGATATCGCCACCGGTGAAGTTGCCTACGACATCGGCCATCGCGGCACGGGACAGGGGCAATTCAACCTGCCCAAGGATATCGCCGTCGGGCCCGACGGTCGCGTCTACGTGGTCGACAGTTCCAACTTCCGGGTCCAGGTGTTCGAGGCGGACGGGACCTACGTCCACACGTTCGGATCGATCGGTGTGCAGCCCGGCCAGTTCTCGCGGCCGAAAGGCCTGGCCACGGATCCGGACGGCAACGTCTACGTGACCGATGCAGCGTTCGGCAATTTCCAGATCTTCAACCCGGCCGGGCAGTTGCTGCTGTTCATCGGGACGCGTTCGACCAGCGCGGGCGCCGCTAAATACATGCTGCCGGCCGGAATCGCGGTTGACGAGGACGGGCGCGTGTACATGGTCGACCAGTTCTTCCGCAAGGTGGATGTCTACCGTCCGGCGGCGATCGGCCCGCAGGAAGGGTACATGGGGGCGCGAGCGGCCAGTTTCTAGGAGGCCGGGCTTTCAGACAGGGAGTGGAACACGATGGATGCGGCGGTTAGGGATGGTTTCGTCGAGACGCTGAACGCGCAGCAACGGTGCCTGCACGAGGTGCTGCAGCACTACGGTTTCTACCAGAACAGCAGCCCGTCACAGCGCGCGGATCTCCTTGCGGCCGCGAATCCCGTCACCGCAGATGACGGGCAGCTGATGCTGGAGGCCGGCTACTCCTGCCGGGATATCGTGTTCGTCGGCAGCGGACGTCTGCGCGTCTACCTGACGGGCGAATCGGGCCGGGAGGTCACGCTCTACCATGTGCACCGCGGGGAAAGCTGTCCCGTCAATCTCAGCGCCGCCGTCATGGGTATCGGCGCCTTCGCCAGCGCGACCGCCTGCGGTGGCCTCGACGGGGTAGCGATCGCAGCGGACCGCTTCCGGCAGATCGCGGACGCCAACCCGAATGTCCGCGAGTACGTCTTTTCCGCGACGGTATTGCGGCTCGGCGAGATCATCGCGCTGGTGCGGGAAATCACGACCCGGCGCGTGGATCACCGGCTCGCCGCGTACCTGCTGCGCAAGTTCGCCGAATCCGGGGACAACCCGCCCGTGGCCAGCGTCACGCAACAGAACATCGCCACCGAACTCGGCACGGCGCGTGAGGTCGTGAGCCGCCGGCTGCAGGAACTGGACGGTATGGGTGCCGTGGAGTTGCAGCGGGGACGGATCATTCTCAGGGACCGGCAGGTGTTGCGCCGCATCATTGGCTGACAGGTCGTCCGGGCGGTATAACTAGGGCAAAGCCCCTAGCCAAACGATCAGAATATACGTACTTTCCACTAAATGTGACTATGTCACTGGCCCCAGATTATGACGGCTCATAGGATTGCGGGCAGGGAATACTTCAGTTCTTCGGGGAAGGTCTAGAAACATGACTAACAAGCTCAGGTATATCGCTCAATTCGCTCTGCTGGGGTGTTTGTTTGCCGGTTCCTCTGCGTTCGCGCAGTCCATCGTCGGCAGTAAGCACGATTTCACGACCGGCGGCAGCGCCCAGGCAGTCACGTCGGCGACCGACGAGGTCTGCGTGTTCTGTCACACGCCTCACGGTGCGGACATTACGGCGCCGGTGCCACTGTGGAACAAGGTACTTAATTCGGAGCAGACCCGGTTCACGCGTTACTCGACGCTGGCCACGCCGACCTTCGACTCGCTCGAAGCGCCGGTGGGCTCGGTATCGCTGGCGTGCCTGAGCTGCCATGACGGCACCCAGGCGATGGACGTCGTGCTGAACCAGCCCGGCTCCGGTGGATACAATCCCGCGGGTTCCCAGATTGATACTGGTGCGATCTCCAATATGCTGGGTACGCCCGTGCCGACGCTCGGCCAGGACCTCAGCAACGACCACCCGGTCAGCATGCAGTACGGCGGCGGCGGCGCCGACGAGGGCGACGCTGACGGCGTGTTCGCGGGGACGCTCGGCGATCCGGATTTCAACGATCCGGTCAAGGCCACGATCAACCAACAGTCGATCTGGTGGGTCGACAGCGATGTCGGCACCGCGCTGGTTCGCGAAAAGACGGACATGCTGCTGTATACGCGCGCGGACCTCGGTTCGGCCCAGCCGTTCGTCGAGTGCGGCAGCTGCCACGATCCGCACAACTCGGATAACGCGGGCGGTACCCAGGTCTCCTTCTTGCGCACGAGCAATGCGGCGAGCGCGGTCTGCACGGCGTGCCACACGAAGTAAGCTTTGCGCCGAACAGACGGTTCATCGCATAAATCGGACTGAAGGATCGGCCCGGGCAACGCGAGGTTGTCCGGGCCGAGTTGCGTAATCGGATGGACATGAAAAGAAAATCATTCGCGTTCACAGGCACGTTAGCCGTACTCGCGGCCCTTGCAGGGTCGCTGGCGGCGTACGCGCAAGAGGCGGCCGACGAGGCCATCTTCGCGCACGTAGGGGAGACGAGGATCACGCGCGATGAGTTCGAGCGCGAGGTCTATACGGCTGCACGCCAGACCTACTATCACGGCCAGCCTCCGGGGAAGGAGGAGTTCATCGAGTTCCGCAAAGGCGTCGCAGACCGGCTGATCGACCGGCACCTGTTGCTCGAGGAAGCCGAGCGGCGCGAGATCGCGCCCGATGCTGCCGCGATTGACGCGCGCATCGCGCAGTACGAGGTACGGTATGGCGACACGGAACGATGGCAGGCCGAAGGGCCGGCCATGGTTGCCGCGCTGCGCCAGCGCTTCGAGGAGGACAGCCTTCTCGAAAGACTCGAGGCACAAGTGCGCAGCGCCGAACAACCAGACACGGCGACCGCCCAGGCCTTCTACGAAAACAACCCGGATCTGTTCACCCAGCCGGCCAGCAATCGCATCGCGGTCATACTGCTGGGCGTAGCGCCGTCGGCAGGCGCGCCCGGCTGGGAGGCGGCCCGGGAAGAGGCGCGCAGGATCGTCGATAAGCTCAAGGCGGGCGCCGACTTTGCGGAGCTTGCGGCCCTGCATTCGTCAGACACGTCCGCGCAGGCCGGCGGCGACATGGGGTACCAGCACGAAGGCGCGCTGAGCCCCGATGCCGAGGCTGCCATTGCCGCGCTCGAGGTCGGTGGCGTTTCCGAACCCATTCGGGTGCTCGAGGGAATCGCGATATTCAAACTGCTGGACAGCAAGCCGCGGCAGCTCCAGGACTTCGCGGATGTCGAGGAACGCGCGGGGCAGTTGTGGGTCCGGCATGCCGGTGAGCAGCAATGGCAGCAGTTGTTGACGGGTCTACGGGCGAATGCTGACGTAAGAATGGATACGGACTACCTGGCGCATGCCCCAGGCTACGACTACGACGACTGATCATCGATGACTTACGCCGTACGCAGTCCGGTATCCAGAAGAGTGCGAACAATTGCGCACTCCATGCTGGGCGCTGCGGCATTGCTGTCTTCGGTGGTCGCGGTGGCCGAGATGGCGCCGATCGATCACGATGGTTACCTCGAGTACCGCTACCGCCTGACACGCAACGAACTCGGCCTGGGTAGCGACCAGCATCTTGCGACCTGGCGCGCGCGGGCGTCGACTTTTGTCTGGCAGCCGTACATCCTGACGCTCGACGGCAACGTCGGCCTGACCCGGAGCCGCAACCAGGACTCCAGGAACCAGAACGACGGCACGATCGTAACCGGTGCGATCGCCGCCAATGCCTTTGCCCGCAGTACCTTCCCGTTGCGACTGTATTTCGAGAGCCGCGACAGTCGTGTGGACGGCGACGTATTCGATTCGGACTTCACGACGCGCAACTGGGGTTTTCTTCAACAGCTCGCATCGCGGCGCAACGGAGGCCGTATCGCACTGGAGTATCGTGCCAGCGATACTGACGAGATTACGGTCAATGGCCGCACGGAGAAGCGCAATTTCGGCTCGGAACTCTGGCAGTTGACCGGAAACCGGGCGTTCGGCCGCAACGATTTCCGATTGCTGACGTCGCTGCGCAAACTCGAGCGGGACGCGCCGCTCCAGACACGGGACCGGACGCTGCTGAGCCTGCGCCACCAGTTCCGTGGCGGCCTGCGATTCAACATCGACGATACGCTGTTCTACAGCGACGAGCGCCTGAACCTGCACGGTAGCGAGCAGCTGCGGCGCTTCCTGCAGTTCAACGGTTATTCGAACTGGCGGCCGGATACCGCGAAGCCGCTCCTCGTGATCGGGCGGCTCGTGGCGCAGGGCGTGGAGTCCGGCAACGGCACGACCCGCAGCTCCCACAACTACCTCATGAGTGGCACCGCGACCTACCAGTATTCGCCGCAGGTGACGTTTTCCGGAAGTGCGGGCTTCAACGGCAGTGGCGGCGACAGCACCGACAGCCGTACCGGCACGTTCCAGCGCCTGCGCGGCACCTACCGTTCACGTCCGCTCGGGCTGGGCAGCATGCTGTACAACTGGGGCGGGACTCTCGACCTGGGTAATCGCAGGGACAGCAATGGCGTTGTCGAGACGGTGCAATCGGTCGGCGCCGGCCTGGATCACGGCCTGTCGCGCGTGGCCACCCTCGGCGCCGGCCGGCAACTGCAGTTCAGCCTCACGCAGTCGCTTGCGGCGTTTTCGGACACGCAGGACCGACAGGAGCAGTCGCTCGTGCACACGGCGTACGCAACCTACAGCCGGCAGCGCGGGCGATCGACCGGCTATTTGCGCCTTTCACTGTCGGACCGCAGGCTCTACGGCGACCGTCGCGACGAGTTCCGGCTGGCCTCGTTGCAGGCCTCATCGCGCATGCAGCTGAGCCGCACGCGGTCGCTGAACGGCGGGTTCTCGATCCAGTCCAGCAACAGCAACACGCCGATGATGATGGGCGGCGATATGGCGGACGCGCCCATGGTGGACCGGGATTCGTTTACCTACAGTGTGAACCTGAGCTATGCCGATCGCGAGTTGTTCGGCGTCGATCAGCTCAATTTCCTGTCCGAGCTGCGTTACCTGAGTGCCGAATTTCGCGACGACGACCCCTTCGGCCGCGAAGACGAATTCGACCCGAGCCGCAGCGACAGCAGCTGGCGCAACGAGCTCACGTACCGCATCGGGCTGCTCGAACTCAGGCTGCTGGCCGAGGTGCGGGATATCAACGGCCGCTGGAACAGTCAGACATTTTTCTCCGTCAGGCGTTACTACGGGACATGAAGAGAGGCCGTACCGCGCGACGCACAACTACAAGAGCGAACGAGAGACTATGGAAACACCTACACGTTTATGGATGGCGATGGCGCTGCTTGCAATGCTGTTTGCGGGGGTTTATTTCGAGGCGGCGCGGGCTGAATACGGCGACGTCGTGATCAACGAGTTTTCGGACGAGGCGGGCATGCGGCCGGTCGTGTTTCCGCACTGGTTCCACCGCATTCGCTTCCGCTGCAAGGTCTGTCATGGTGACCTCGGCTTCAAGTTCCAGGCCGGCGGCAACGAGATCAACATGCTGAAGATCATCGATGGCGAGTATTGCGGCGCCTGCCACAACGGCGACGTTGCCTGGTCGATCGAGAACTGCGACCTGTGCCATTCGGGCATCCCGAATACGCCGACACAGGTGCATCACAGTACGGTACAGAAGCTCGTTGCGGCACCGAAGCAGGCTGAAGACAGCGCTGCGGAGGGCGGCCAATGATCGTCAACATGAGGAGCCTTGCCATCCTGATGATTGCAGGGGGGCTGGCGCTGTTGGCGATGTTGCTGCTTGCGAGCCTGGCGGAGGCGCAATCGGACCCGAATCGCTTCAATCGCCTGATGAAGCCCGCCGCCGAACGCAATGCACCGCCGCCCGAGGACGGTATCCACGATCCCGACAGCCCCGGCACGCACCTCCTGCAGACGCCGCGGGAGGCTTTCGAGGCGCTGCCGGATTCGAATTCCGGAAACTACGTGCAGTGGAACGAGGCGATGGACCAGGGCCTCATCGAGCCGCGTAACAGCCTGACGCCGGTGAGCACGCCGCCCATCGTCCTCGACCTGAACATCGTCCGCGAGGTCAAGGGCTCCATGCCGGACGTCGTGTATCCACACAAGCAACACACGCAGTGGCTGGACTGCTCCAACTGCCACCCGGCCATCTTCATTCCGCAGAAAGGCGCGAACCAGATCAGCATGGCGTCTATCCTGCTCGGCGAGAAATGCGGCGTTTGCCACGGCAAGGTCGCCTTCCCGGTATCCGAATGCCGGCGTTGCCACTCGAGGCCCAAGGAACAGGCCGCGGCCAACTAGCCGGGCCGTTGCGCAACCCAGGTGAACAAGATGAACAGCACACTATTCGTGAGAATTGCCAGTATCGGCCTGGCCGCCGTCGTAATCGCCGCCGGCAGCGCGGCAGCAGCGCCGGGGCGGCCGCCACCAGTGACGTTTCGTCGAGGCTCGTCTACGTCGAACGCCTGCTGACCGAGTCGTCGGCTGCGAAGAAGGTCGATGCGAGCGGCAAGCCCGAGGCAATCGAGATGAAAGCGCAGGCCCAGGCGCATTTCGATGCAGCCAGGAAGCTCGCCGACAGCGGTGACGATGCAGCGGCCGAGGTCGAGCTGCGGGAAGCGATTCGCCTGATGACCACGGCGGCGCGGGCCGCGAACGGCGATGCCAAGGTGTCGCAGAAGCAGACGGACGACTACGGTACGCGGAAGGAGAGTGTCACGGCACTCGCAAAGGCGCACGATCGCATCGCGACGGAAAAGGGCATGAAAGACATGAACAGGGCGCTGCAGGACAAGGTCGCAGCCGACCTGGCTGCTTCCGACGAACTGATGGCGCAGGGCAAGGGCGACGAGGCCCGCGCCATGCTCGACGCGACCTACGAGTCGGTCAAGGCGTCGATCGAGGGCCTGCGCGGCGGTGACACCCTGGTGCGGGAGCTCAATTTCGAGACGCCGGAAGACGAGTACCATTACGAACTGGATCGCAACGATACGCATCGCATGCTCGTGGAAGTCCTGCTCGCCGAGAAGATGCAGGCCAGCCCGATGCGCAAGACGGCCGATGGGTTCATCGCAAAGGCCGGCGAGCTGCGCAAAGAGGCGGAGGCGGCAGCGAGCAGGAAGAAGTTCGAAGACGCGATTCGTTTGCTGGAGGAATCGACTACGGAATTCATTCGCGCGATAAGGAGTGCCGGCGTTTACATTCCCGGCTGAGCAACGGTGAGACGTATCCGCGCAATCGCCCTGCTGATCGTGCTGACGGTACTCGCCAGTGCCGTCGTCGGCGCGGGCAACTGGCAGCCCCTGAAGGACGATGGGCTGCACGATCCCGCCAATCCGGCGCTCGAGGTGCTGCAGGAACCGGCTGAAGCGCTCAGCGTCCTGGTTCCGGACGGCGCGGGCAACAAGGTCGACTGGGTCGCTTCGCTACAGCAGGGGCTGATCACGCCGCGGCCGAGCCTCGAAGGCGACAGGGAACCCGAGATTCGCGAAACCACCGTGCTCATGAAGAACACCTACCCGATGCTGTACGTGCGGTTTCCGCACAAGCCGCACACGCAGTGGATGGCGTGCGAGACCTGTCACGACAGGATTTTCCTGCCGCAGGTCGATGCCAACCCGATCAACATGGGCAAGATTCTCGAAGGTGAGTACTGCGGCCTGTGCCACGGGGCGGTGTCGTTCCCGCTGACGGAGTGCGCGCGCTGTCACAATACGGATCCGGCGACGCTCGGCAGGGAAGCGGCGACGGCGGGAGAAGGAGCTCAATGAAGAAATGGCCTGGCCGGGTGCTCACATTGCTCGTCGTTGCCTGCCTGGGCCCTGCCGTCGTGGCCTGGGCGGAGTACGCCGACGTAACGATCAACACGCGTTCGGAAACCGAGGGCGTGGCACCGGTCATTTACCCGCACTGGTTTCATCGCATCCGCTTCCAGTGTTCCGTCTGCCACGTGGACCTCGGCATCAAGATGGGCGCGGGGACCACCGGGATAACCATGGAAAAACTGATCGATGGTCAGTACTGCGGCGCGTGTCACAATGGCAACATAGCCTGGTCGGTTGACAACTGCGACCTGTGCCATTCGGGCCGCCCTGGCCTCGAGACCGGTATCAAGGGCGGGCATGAGACCATGGGTCCGGGCCTATATTGAGCAGGACGGTGTCGAGTTTTCGTAATCGCAAGCTGAATCCGATGAACGCGCGAAGGGCAGCGGCCGTCGCGAGCCTTGCCGCCGCGGCCGGCCTTGCTGCGTGCGCGCTCGATTCGGGCGGGTACCTCGCCGGGGACGATGCCGGAATCGACGTGACGCTGGTCCCGGTGAGCGTCATCGGTGGAGCCGCCGGGCTGAACATGAACGGCAACCTGCGGCAGCTCGGCTTCGCCTCTGCCGTCGCAGCACGCGCCGGGCAGGTGTTCGTCGTCGACAGCATGGCAGGGGGGCTGGTACGGGCGGATGTCTTCGGCGGCGACGTGCGCCTGGTACGCGAACTGCGGGATGCCAACACGTCGGGTCTGTACGTCACCCAGGACCTGACCATCTACGTGGTGGATCGGCACGGCCGTGCGGTCATCGAATTGAGCGACAGTGGATGGGAACGGCAGCGCTTTGCCGATTCCCGCTTGATCCCCGCACCGGTGGACGTGTCGGAGCTGAACTGGGGTTCGACGGTCGTCATTGCCGACGAGTTGTCGAGGCGCCTCGTGCTGTTCGACGGCCTGTCCAATCCGACCGGCATGATGAACTCCACGCTGTCGCCCGTCATCAGTGCGGCGTCGATCGCGGCGATTGCCGCAAGCAACGGCTCGGTCTTCGTCCTCGATACGGCGTCGCGCGAGGCCATCCAGCTCGATCTGCAGGGCCGGCCGGTCGCGACGTTCGGCGAAGACGCGCTGCTTGTGCCGGTGGCGATCGCGGCAGATCCCTGTGGCCGCGTGTTCGTGGCCGACGGGCATGCGGAAGGGCTGTTCGTGAGTTCGTACGAATACCAGGGCACGAATGCGCGCGCCGCATTGCCCGCGGAGATCGTGGCGGCCGTGACCGATCTCTGGATCGACGGCAGTGAACTCTATATTGCGGCGGGGCCGTTCGGGGTGTACGTGATGGCGGTGCAGCCCGCGTGCAGGGAATGACGATGCGGGGCCTCGTACTGTTCCTGCTCGCCGTGCTTGCCGGCTGCGCTGCGGCGCCGGTCGAGATGCACTATTTCCCGGCAGAGCGCGTTCCGGAGTCGCGCCTGGTCTGGCCGGGCCCGCCCGAAGTCCCGCGGCTCGCCTACGCCGGCGAACTCGTTGGCGAGGAGAATTTCCGCACGGTCGAAGGGGAACGCGACGGCGCTGCGCTGCGCGTATTGCGCTGGATTGCGGGCATCGGCCGCGAAAAGGACGTGAGGGAACTGATCCGGCCCCAGTCGGGCATGGTGGACGAGGCCGGCCGGATCCTCGTGACCGACGTCGGCCGCGAGGCGGTCGTCGTGTTCGACGAGTCCGCCGGCAAGCTGAGCTTCTGGCAGGAAGCCGAGCCGGGCCGCGGCTTCCTGTCGCCGATCGGCATTGCGGCGGACGGCAGCGGCGGCTTCCTCGTGGCGGACGCGGACATCGGTCACCTGGTGCGGCTGGACGCCGACGGCAATCCGGCCGGGAGTCTCGGGGCCGGCGTGCTGGAGCGGCCGACCGGGTTGTGCCGGAGCGACCGCTCGGGCGAGATTTTCGTCGCCGATTCCGCGGCGCACGACATCAAGGTTTTCGACACGTCCGGGGTCCTGCTCAGGCGCATCGGCGGACGCGGGCTCGATGCCGGCAGCTTCAACGGGCCAACTCACCTGAGTTGCAGCGGCGACAAGCTGTACGTGACCGACACGCTCAATGCGCGTGTACAGGTGCTGTCGTTGTCGGGCGAACCGCAAGCGAGCATCGGCCAGCGGGGCTTGTTCGTCGGCAACCTCGTGCGGCCGAAAGGCGTCGTTGCGGATCGCGACGGTCATGTCTATATCGTCGAGTCGTATTACGATCATGTGCTGGTGTTCGATGCCGACGGCAATCTCCTGTTGCCGATCGGGGGCACCGGCAACGCGGCCGGGCAGTTCTTCCTGCCCGCAGGCGCGTGGACGGATGACGGCGGCCGGCTGTTCGTGGCCGACATGTTCAACGGCCGCGTGGTCGTGCTCGACTACCTCGGGGGCGGATCGTGAATCGCGGTACGGCCGTGCTCGCCTTCGCGCTCTTTGCCGCGGGTATCGGCACGCATTTCGCGTCGCGAGCTCAGTCCACCAACGATATCGCGAGCACGCCGCACAACCTGTCCGTCGACGGTCCGGGCACGGTACGTGCCAGCAGCGAAACACAGGTTTGCGTGTTCTGCCACACGCCCCATGGCGCCACCAACTCGCCGGGCACGCCGCTGTGGAACCGTACCCTGTCCGAGGAGACCTACACGACTTACAGCTCGTCGTCGCTCGATGCGGAGACGATTGCCGGCCAGCTCGCGCAACCGGCGGGCAGCTCCAAGCTCTGCCTGTCGTGCCACGACGGCACGCTCGCGATCAGTTCCGTGAACGTACTGACCGGCCAGGTCGATGCGACCATACCGATAACGGGCGCCGGCCCGGGCGATACCATGCCCGCGGGTGCCGGCCTGCAGACGGGCTTCACACGCAACCTCGGGACGGACCTTTCCAACGACCATCCGATCTCGCTCACCTACGACACGACGCTCGCCGTAGCGGACGGCGAACTCCTGGACCCGGCGGTGACCGCCCACATCGCCATCCGCCAGCCCGGCGTGCGGCCGCCGGTGCCGCTGGAGAACACCGGGCCTGGCGGGGCCGGCCAGGTGCAGTGCGCGACCTGCCACGATCCCCATGTCGTGGACACGAGCATCTCGCCGACCAACAAGTTCCTGCGTCTGAAGCGCTTCCAGCAGAACCAGCCGGGCGGCCAGTTCGACGCCGGCAACGACATCAACTGCCTTGCCTGTCACGAGAAGGAAGGCTGGTCGACCTCGGCGCACGCCGTGCCGTCCGTCGCCGACGAGACCTACCTGCAGCAGCCGGCGCAGCTGCGCGAGTTCCCGACCGGGCTGCCGGTGTGGCAGGCCGCCTGCCTCAACTGCCATGACACCCACAGCGTCCACGGCTCGCGGCGCCTGTTGCGCGAGGGCACGGACGCACCCGGCACCCCGAAGTCGGGCGGCCAGTCGGCGATCGAGGAGACCTGCTACCAGTGCCATTCGGCCGCGCCGATCGTCAACAACCCGAACGGCGATGTGAAGGACCTGCAGACCGAGTTCAACCTCGCCGTGCGCATGCCGATCACCACGGCGGACCAGCGCGCGACCACCGAGGTGCACGACATCGTCGACGGCGACCTGACCGAGCCACGTTCGCAGCTGGGCCGCGGCGATCACATCAACCGCCACGCCGAGTGCACGGATTGCCACAACCCGCACCGGGTCATGCGCAACGCGCGCTTCGACGGCGTCGGCACGGCGGCGCAGGCGACCCACGACCATGCGCCGGGCCACACGAACATCGCCTCGGGCGTGCTGCGCGGCTCCTGGGGTGTCGAGCCTGTCTACGGCGGCAGCGAGTTTCTCGACCTGCCGACGAGTTACGAGGTGAAGCGCGGCGACGGCGGTGTCGGTGCCAGCGCAGCGGTGAATGCGCCGCACGTGACGCGCGAATATCAGGTCTGCTTGAAGTGCCACTCGGACTACGGTTACAACGACGACGGCATCTACCCGGTCGGCACGCGCCCCGATCTCGGCATCTCCGGCGGCGGCACGCCGCTGGGCACCAACGATCTCGACCAGTACACCAACCAGGCCATGGAGTTCCAGGCGCCGATTGGCGACCGCGGCGCGCCGGGCGGCAACCACCGCTCCTGGCACCCGGTGATGGACAGCACCGGGCGCACGGCGGGAACCAGGAGCATGGCGTCCAACTCGAATATGTTTCTCGCGCCCTGGGGCGGCGCGAATATCGGCTCGCAGACGATGTACTGCTCGGACTGCCACGGCCGCAACACCGCCAACGGCACGGCGGTGCCGCCCGCCGGCACGCCCTGGGGACCGCACGGTTCGGAGAACGACTTCATCCTCAAAGGGAGTTGGGACCAGAACACCGGCAGCAACCAGAACGGTATCTGTTTCCGCTGTCACAACCATGCGGGCTACGCGACCGAGGCGAACCGCGGTGACGAGCCGGCTTTCCGCAGCGGCTTCGGCAATAACGACCGCGACACCAACCTGCACGCGTTCCACGCCCAGCAAGTCGGCCAGAACCTGCAGTGCACGTGGTGTCACGTCGCGGTGCCACACGGCTGGAAAAACAAGGCGCTGCTGGTGAATCTCAATGACGTCGGGGCCGAAGCGGGACTTCCGGACGGGACCGAGATCAGCATCACGTCGAGCGCCCAGACCTACACGCAGGGCCCGTATTACCTGAACGCCAAGCTCAAGATCCGCAACTTCGCGCAAAGCGGCAGCTGGTCGGAGACCGACTGCGGCTCGGCCAGCGGCCAGGGCGGCATCGGGCGCGACTGGATGCGCGCCGTCTGCGAGAACCCGCCATGAAACCGCTCCTGAAGACAATCGCATCGCTCAGGCTGACGCTGGTCGGCCTCGCCGCGCTGATCGTGAATTCGTTCGCGGTCAGCCAGTGGCCGGATGCGGCGATTCCCTGGCTCGTGCTGCCGCTGTCGGTGCTCGCGCTCAATCTGCTCGCGGCGCTGCTGGTTCGCCACGCCTTCCGCCAGCAGGCGGCCCTGCTGCTGTTCCACGTCGGGCTGCTCGCGGTGCTGATGCTCGTGGCGGCGGGCGTCCTGCTGCGCTTCGACGGCAGTGTCGAGGTCGTCGAAGGCACGGCATTCGATGCGGCGGGCGTCACGGATCGGGGACGCGGCTGGCTGCATCCGGATCGACTGCAACGCGTGCGCTTCTCGCAAGGCCCGCTCGAGGTCGATTATCGGGCCGGGCTGCAACGCGACACCACGCACAGCCGCGTCGTCGTGAGCCAGCCGGATGGCGGCGAGGTACAGCGCGATGTCGGCGACCGGCAGGGCTTCAACTCGCACGGTTACCGCTTCACGACGACGTTCAACAAGGGGTATGCAGTGCTGCTGCTGTGGCGCGATGCAGCGGGCAACGAGGCCCTCGGTACGGTCAACTTCCCGTCGTTCCCGGAGTTCGAGTGGAAGCAGCGCAAGGACTGGACGACCCCGGCCGGCGAGCCGCTCGCCTTCGAGCTCGAGCTCGCGGAACGGGTTCCCGATGAAGCGCCCTGGACGCTTGCAAGTCGCGGTGTCGATTTTGCCGTCGGTGTGTCGGGCAGCGCAGGGGCGCAACGGACGCTCGGCCCCGGCGAGTCGGTTGCCGTGAAGGGCGGCGAAATCACGATCATCGATCTGCGGTTGTGGATGGGCTATCGCGTCGACTACAACCCGCTGTTGCCGTGGCTGCTCAGCGCCGCGTTCCTGTCGCTCGGCGCGCTGGCCGTGCACATGGCGCAGAAATTCCGTGTTCCCCGGGCGGCGGAATCCGTCCCGGCCGGCGGGAGCGAGCAGGCGGCATGAGCATGGCGCTCGAAAGAACGACGCTGGTGGCGGCGGTCGTGGGCATTGCCGCGATGCTGTTGTTCGATGCGCTGTCGCGCGCGAAAGGCAGGCCTTCGTGGCCGGCCGTCAGCGCCGGGCTGGCGCTCGTCCTTGCACTCCTGACGGCTGCGGTCGCCGGCCGCTGGCTACGCGAGTCGCAAGGCCCGTTCCTGACGCTCTACGACGTGCTCCTCAGCAACCTCTTCAGCCTGACCCTCGTCTACCTCGTCGCGGCATGGCTGGTGCCCGCCCTGCGCACGTCGTCCGCCATCGTCCTCGGATTTCTCGGCGTGCTCGGCGCCTGGTCGCTGACGGTCCCGGCCGAGGCGGTACCGCTGCCGGCGACCTTCGACAACCCCTGGCTGTGGCTGCACGTGACCGCCGGCAAGCTGTTCCTCGGCCTTTGCCTGCCCGCGGCCGCGACCGCGTTGTGGCTGCTCGCACGGCCTGCGAGCGCCGCGCAGAGCGGCGGCGAGATGGACGCAGCGGTCTGGCTGACCCTGTCGCTCGCCTTCGTCTGCCACAGTTTCATGCTGATCGCGGGAGCGATCTGGGCGCACAGCGCCTGGGGGCGCTACTGGGCCTGGGACTCGCTGGAGACGTGGACGTTCATCACCTGGCTCTGCATCGCCCTGCTGCTGCACGCCCGGGTGACGTTCCGGCGCATGCCCGCGAGCTACGGCTGGTCCGCCGTGATTGCGATCTTCGGTCTCGCGATCCTCACGTTCCTCGGCGTGCCGTTCCTGAGTGTCGCGCCGCACAAGGGGGTCATGTGATGCGGCGGACCGACAAACGACGCACCGTGATACCGCTGGCCATCGGCTATCACCGCGCTGGGCGGGGCGCTACTGAGCGTGTGGCTGTCGCGCGAGGCGCCGCAGCCGGCGACCGCGGCGACGGCCAGCGCCGCGGGCGCGCACGAGATTCTCGACGACGAGCAGGCGCGGCGCGCCCACCAGAGCTTCCAGCAGGGCGTCGCCATGCTGCAGGCCGGTGAGTTCGACTACGCCGTGACCGCGCTCCACGAGGTGCTCGCGATCTACCCGGCGCTGCCCGAGGCGCACGTGAACATGGGCTTCGCCCTGCTCGGCGCCGGCGAGCCCGGGGCAGCGTCGGATTTCTTCAATACGGCGACCGACCTGCGGCCGTCGTTGCATAATGCGTACTACGGGCTCGCGCTGGCCGAGCGGGAAAACGGCAACGATAAGGCCGCGCTCGCCGCCATGCAGGCGTATACGCACCTTGCCGCCGAGAACGAGCGGCACCTGGAGCGAGCCAAGGAATTCATCTGGGACCTGCAGGCGAAGACCCAGGGGGAGGGGGACACACCTTGAGAAAGATGACGCGCAACGTGTTGCCTGTCGTGCTGCCGTTGCTTCTCGGCGAGATCGCCGCCGTGCAGGCGGCGGACTGCACGCCGACCACGGATCCCGCGGTGATCCGCCAGGCGGAGCAGAAACTGGTCCTTCTGCAGCGCATGGTGGGCAGCGGCGGGCCGGCGCAGCGTGTCGACGACGGCGACAACGCGGAAGCGCAGCAGGTGCTCGAGCAGGCGCGCCGCGACGCGACGCAGGCGAGCCTCGTCCTGGACGAGGGATGCGGCGCCGAAGCGGTGTCGCTGGCGACGTCGGGCCTGAGCCTCGCGTCGCGGGCATTCGCGCTGGCCAGGAACCGCAGTGACGAGAGCGCCGGCATCTACCGCGACGTGCATGGCAGGACGACGAGCTTCCTGCAGGCGCTCGTCGCGCAGCCGGCAGACGTGCGCGGTATCGGCGATGCCGATATCACCGGCATGCAACGACAGATCGACAGTGCCGAGGAACTTGCCGTCAGCGGTGACTACATGGCGGCCACGAGGCTCCTGCAGCCGGTCGTCGACCGGCTGCAGCGCAGGCTCGTGGCGATCTACGACCAGAAGACCGTCTACTACGAGAAGTCCTTCGACGGCCCGGAAGACGAGTACGCCTACCTCGCGCAGCAGTACCAGGGCTACCAGATGGTGCTCGATCGTTTTTCGGGTACCCGCGAGCCCCCGCACAGCGCGAAAAAGATGTACGACGACCTGCTGGCGTCGGCGGCCGACCTGGCGAGTGCCGCCGAGGGGCATGCACAGGCATCGGACTGGGACACGGCATTGTCGGAGATCCAGCAGGCCGTCACCCAGTGCGAACGCGCGATGCGCCTGATCGGCATCGGCTACTGACGAGCACGACTCGATGCGAATGAGAGGAACACATGGACAATAAGCAGGACCCCAACGCGACGACCGGCGACGTGGTCATCGACTATCGATCCTTCCTCACGTGGATCGCCACCGCGCTGGTCGCGTATTCGCTGCTGTCGGGCCTGCTGATAACCCTGCTGCCGTTCGGTGTCTACGCGCAGTATTCCATCATCGTCCACACCGTCGTGGGCGTGGTGTCGCTGCTGCCACTGGTTGCGGCCATCTACCTGCACTGGCAGCGGCGCAAGGCCGACGCGCCGGCCCCGGTCGCCCGCACGGCAATGGTCGCGATCGCCGTACTGATCGTGTGCCTGTTCACAGGCGTGCTGATCACCGCGATGGCCGTGTTCGGCACCTGGGTGCCGGACTGGATCGACACCGTGCACCTGGTCTCCTCGCTGGTGCTCGGTGTGCTGATCGCGATGCACCTGGCGCCCCTCGTGGCACGCTACGGCAATACGGAAGCGTCACCCCGGCGCGCGCCGCGGAAACGCTTCGTGGCGACGGGCGTGGCGCTGGTGCTCGTGTTGTTCGCCGTAACGGGGCTGCTGTCGCAGGCGCAGACGGAACCGTCCCAGTTCCAGGCGTTCGACGAAGACTACAACTGGCCGCACGGCGACGACCGCGCCTTCTGGCCCAGCCGGGTCGCGATCGCCAATACGCCCTGGCTGACTCGCTTCCTCGCCGACGTCGAGCAGGTCGTCGGCGCCGAACAGGCCGCCGCCTTCGGGGAGTGCCCTGCGAGGACCCCAGGACGCCGGCCTGCGCGCGCAGACGGTCGAACTGGTCACGGCGCTCGAACTGGACGCCGAGGCCGCGTCCGCCATCGGCACGCTGGTCGAGCGGGCCGTCGTCGAACAGAAGGAGACCGGATCGCTCAAGCCCGTCGGCGCTGGCCGGGTCGGCGACCTGCGGCACCAGCGGCTGCCACGAGTCGATCTACAACGAGTGGCGCGCGAGCGCGCACGGTTTCGCCGCGGAAGACGTGCTGTTCCTGCAGGTCCAGAAGTTGCTGATCGACGAGAAAGGCGTTGCCGAGTCGCGTGCCTGTGCGGGTTGTCACGACCCGGCGGCGTTACTCGGCGGTACCCGACACGATCCGTGGCCGGAGGGCGCGGAAGTCCCGATCTTCGAGGCGAATTCCTGCATTACCTGTCACAGCACGATCGAGACCGATACCAACGGCAACGGCGGCTACGTGATCCAGGCACCGGTCAGCGCTACCTGTTCGAAGACCGCGAATCCGGGTTCACGGCGCTGGCGGCCAAGTTCCTGATTCGCTCCTACCCGGAGACGCACGTCGCCGAGTACAAGCGGCCGCTGTACAAGACCAGTGAATTCTGCGCCGCCTGTCACAAGCAGGTGCCGGCGCCCGGCGAGGCGACCTCGGCGGGCCTCGCCCAGGAGCAGAACGAGTACGACAGCTGGAAGAGCGGGCGCTTCTACCACGGCGAGGGCCATCCCGAGACGATCGAATGCCGCGAATGCCACATGCCGCTCGTCGACAGCGACGACCCGGCGCGTGGCGACGACGTCGACGGTTACCGCAGCCCCGGCGACGGCAAGCACCGCAGTCACCGGGTGCTGGCGAGCAACATGTACATCCCGGCAACCATGGACATACCCGGCGGGCAGGAGCAGGCCGAGCTGACGGTCAAGTGGCTGCGCGGCGAGATCGAAGTCCCCGAGATTGCCGACAAGTGGACCACCGGCCCGGTCGTGGAGATGCAGATCGACGCGCCGGACAGCATCCGCGCCGGCGACCTCGTCAACATCAAGCTGCACATGCACAACAACAAGACCGGCCACGATTTCCCGGCAGGCCCGCTGGACGTACTGGAGAGCTGGATCGAGCTGACGGTCGAGGACAACCTCGGCAATACGCTCATGGAACTCGGTGCGGATCGTTCCATCAGCCCGTCGATCGACGCGCCCGTCGTTTACAAGGCCGACTGGTACGACAGCCAGGGGCTGCCCGTGGAGCGCCACAACCTCTGGGACGTCGTGGGGGCGAGCTACAAGCGCACCATCCGCAGCGGCGGCAGCGACGTCGTCGACGTGCCGTTCCGCTGCCCGGGCATAGCACGCCCGCGCCTGTCCCAGTCGGCGAGCCAGGACACGCCCGGCGAGCGCAAGTCGGACATCGTGTTCGCCATCAACAACGCCGGCCTCACCGAGCTGAACGTGACCGCGCGCCTGCTGTTCCGCAAGGCCAACCCGGAGTTCCTGGGGAAGGTCTACGACGTGGAAGAGGTGCCGGAGGCGCCGATCGTCGAGATCGTGCGGGCGACCCACACGATCCGGGTCGACGCGAAGTAATCAGAAGGTTCGCAGCACGCCGAGCGTGATGAGGTTGCGTTCGTAGGAGTACACCGGGTCGTTGGAGTCGTTCTCCGAGTACTGGTATTGCAGTGCGAGCAGCCAGACGTTCGCAATCGTGCGGGTCAGGGCGGCGCTGATCGTGGTCAGGTCTTCGGTACGGGCCACGTCGAGGTCGTCGTAGTCGCTGGCGCGCAAACCGAGTCCCGCCTCGAAGCCCCAGCCGTTGCTCGGCTGGTAGCGGTAATCGGCCTGGAAACGGGTCCGCGACGGCGAAACCCCGGGGTCCGCGCGGTCGTTGTTCTCCGCGCCGAGGCGCAGGATCACGGTATGGTCGTCGCGGTACCAGCGGTAGCGCAGGTCGAGCCGCTGCCGGCTGCCCGCGATGCCGGCAAACGACGGATCGTCCTCGTCGATGTCGTCGTAGCGGAAATACAGGTCGAGCGCCCCGTCGTCGCCGACATAGCGCACCGCACGAGCGCCGAGCGCGATCTCACGCTCGAAGCCGGTGCCGCCGAGCGTGCCGTAGACGAAGTGGGCGCTCGTCTCCAGCCGCCAGTCGCCCGGTCGCCAGGCGTAAAGCCCGCCGAGCCGGAACTCGGACTGGTCGAAGTCGTCCGCATCGGGATACGTGATCGCGTAAACGCTGCCGTCGAACCACAGTCCCCCGAATCCGGGCGGATTGATGCCGCCCGACAGGAAGAGGTCGGCCATCGGGCTTTCCGCGGTGACGCCGGCCGGCAGCCCGAGGCTGTCCCGCAGCGCGACGTTGTCGTCATGCCCCGCACGCAATCCCACGGCGCCATACCAGTCGGCGCGTTGCGGAGGCTCCAGTTCGTCGAGCATCGCGGCCGCCAGCGACTGCAGCGTCTCGTCGCCGGCGCTGAGGTCCCACGCGGTAATGAAATGCTGCCTGGCGGCGGCCGTATTGCCGAGCCGGCGCTCGACGAGGCCGAGGTTGTATTCCGCGAGACCGCGCATTTTCGGGTAGTTGGCGGCGACGTAGCCGAAGCTACGCCTGGCGTCCTCGAAGCGTCCCAGTTTGAACTGGCTGACCGCGATGTTGTAGTGCACGGCCACGCCGCCCTGGCCGGCGTCGCGCGCCAGTTCGAAATAGAGCAGGGCGGATTCGAAGTCCCCCGCGGCAAAGGCCTGCTGCCCGGATGCCCAGTCCTCGGCCTGGCCTGCGACGACGGGCGACGCGAGCGCGTGGAGCAGCAGCAGCGCTGCCAGGACGGTGAGTCGGCGGAGGACCATGCTCGAGCGGGAGACCCCGTTTTTGTAAAAATATCAGTTATGTAAATAACAAAAGAGCCCCTCGGCGGATAGCGCGAGGGGCTCTTATTGTGACTGGTATCACGGTTCCCGGCGGGGGGCGGGAACCTGTCGCACGGCGGTACTCAGGGGCGGCCCGGATTGTCCGGGCGGCCGGGGTCATCCGGGCGGCCGGGCGGTTCCGGACGGTCTTCCGAGCGGCCCCGGTTTTCGCGGGCTTCCTTCGCCTTCTCGGACATTTCCGCGCCTTGCTCACGTGCGTTCTCGGCCTTCGCGAGGCCTTCGTTGCGCTTCTCGTTTTCGAGCCGCTCGTTCGCCTTGTCCTGGCCCTTGGCCTTGTCAACGGCAGCGCGCTGGTCCTTGCCGTCCAGGAGCAGGTGATCCGGCAGCGAAATCTGCTTGGTTACCGCATCGGGCATTTCGGCCTCGGCGGTGCCCATGAGACGTATGGTCGCTTCGGCGCCATCGTCGTCGGCCGCCCAGGCGCCGGCACTGACACTCATCAGTGCAACTGCCGCCGGTATCAAAATTTTGCTCTTCATCTGACTCATCCAGAAAACTTGCAATCGCTCTGCCCAGTCAAATAAACGTTCGAATCCGTTCCGCGGTTCCCCGCGTGATACATAATCAGCTATCTACTTTCAGCTGCACGACAAAGATCTGTTCGCTGTCCGGGTGGCTCAGCCTGACGACCATCTGGCCGCCGCGTTCGCCAATGGCCCGGATCGGCAGCGTGAGCTGGTTGACGCCCGGCTCGAGGTCGTCGAACCAGCTGAGCTCGTGCCGGTCGACGTAGCCATCGACCTCCACGTCACCCGACAACAGGATGCTGATCTGCGCGCCCTGCAGCGGGCGGTCGGCTTCGATGGCGATGTTCATCGGCCTCACCTCGGTTGCCGAGACGTAAAACTCGGCAGCGGCGCGGGCTTCCGGGAGCGGGTTCGAAAACAACCCGAGCGCAAACGCCACCGCCAGCAGCGACGCGGCAATGGCGCCGCTGAAGCCGGCCCCAAACCAGAACCCGCGGCGTGACGCTTCCTCGTGCGGGTCGTAGCCGGCTTTGCTCATGACGCGGTTGAATACGCGCTCCGAACCCGGCACCGCCGCCTGGTCCCTCACGACCAGCATGGCGCGAACACCGCGCAGCGCATCGGCGCAATCCTGGCACACGGCGACATGGTTCATGCACGCCGTTTTTTCGTCACCGTGCAATGCGCCTTCTGCCAGTGCCTTGATGTTCTCGACTACCGATTCACAGTTCATTTTTTGCCACCGACTACGGTCAGTACCGGTTTGTGCATATCCTGGTTGGACAACAGCCGGCCGAGCCGGGCACGTGTCCTGTGGAGGCGGGACTTCAGCGTCCCTTCGGGCAAACCGGTTACCTGCCGTATCTCCTCGAGGGAAAAGCCCTCGATGTCGTGCAATGCCAGGAGGCTCGACGCCTCGTGGCCCAGTATTTCCATGGCCCGAAATATCGTCTCGAGCCGCTTGTCCCGCTCGACCAGGTCGTCCGGTCTCGATCCCACCCGTTCCAGGAAATCGGGATCGGTCGACTCGGCGCCGGTCTCCGCCATGTCCACCGGCGAGCGCTCGCGCGTCCGCTGCAGGTCGATGAAGCGGTGGTACAGGGTCTTCAGCAGCCATGCACGCTGGAACTCGATCTTCTCGAGTTCGTCGATGTGCATGTGCGCCTTCAGACACACGTCCTGCACCAGGTCTTCCGCGTCCGCCACGGATCGGGTCATTCGTTGCGCGGCGATAAAGAGCGCATCGAAATGAGGCCGCATCAGCTCGGTGAAGCGGTTCTTGTCAGAGCCGAGCCATTTCAAGATGGCGTTCCTCGACCGAGCTGACGTCCGCATTTGGTAAACGTCTACTATTCATAACGACCGTCTGCCTGCACAGGTTGCCCGTTTTTGACATAAGCGGGAAGTCTTTTTGGTGCGTTGCCACACATTAGCAGCGTTCGCGCACACGGACGGTGCGCTGCGTCAAAAAGTGCGATATTCGCCGGCGAAAAACAGGAGTGGGGCGCCATCGCGCACGGTGTGGGCCTCGATTTCGCCGACAATGATATGGTGATCGCCGCCGTCGTGGATCTCGCGCGTGCGGCAGTCGAAACGGGCCAGTACGCCGGGCAGGATGGGCACGCGCTGCCCTGAAATCGTGTGCTCGACGCCGTTGTAACGGGTGTGGTCGGTCCTGGCGAAGTGCTCGGCCAGGTGCCGCTGGCCGGCATCGAGCACGTGGATCGCGAAGTGCTCGGCGCCGAGGTAGGCCTGCAGCGAATTGGATACCTTGGCGATGTTCCACAGCACCAGCGGCGGATCCAGCGAGACGGAGCTGAAACTGTTGGCCGTGATGCCGCAGGCGCGGCCGTCCGGTGCGCAGCAGGTCACGACCGATACCCCGGTCGCGAAGCGGCCGAGGCTGCGGCGGAGGCCGAGTTCTGATTCCGTATCCATGATCAACGCCGCAGTATGCGGTGCCCCCGGCGCGCCGGCAAGGCAAAAAGATCCCCCGCTACCCGTCGGGTAGCGGGGGTGAGCCAGGCAGGTAAGGCATAGCGGGGGAACTATCGGTCCTTACAGGCTTGCTAAGGCTCCAACAGGTAGACGCCAAGCTTGAACGCCGTGAAGACGTTGCTGTCCAGGTCGTATTGACCTCGTGCGAACATCGATCGCGCGCTCGTCGCACCGTCGAGGCTGGCCGCGAGGTCGTTGGCGAATGCCGCGAAATCCGCATACTGCCGGAGGCTGTCGGCGGTCTTGATGACATACAGCGTGCGTCCGGCGTCCGGCGGCACGATCGTCGTGGCGGAGTCGAGCGTCGCCAGGTCGATCAGTACCGTGCCCTGCTTGATGTAATGCCGTACGTCGATGGCCGGGTTCTGGTTGTCGAGGACCAGGCCGTCTGCGGCCAGGCTCAGGAACGGGGCGATCGTGCCTTCCGAACCCCAGCCGATGCCCAGTGCACTGCGCACGTCCGTGAAGTCGACGACCGTGCGGCCGGTGAAGTCCGGCGGCGCGACGCCGAAGGCCTCGGGGAAGCCGCGTACCGCGACCGGATTGCCGGCCGCGAGACCCGCGAGCGAGAGGTTCCCCGTTGCGACCTCGTAATTCGCGGGATCGGCGTCGACATCCGCCGACACGCCGGTGCCACTGAAGTCGAAGATAGCCGCGCGGCGGCGATCGATCGCCTGCAGTTCGAGGTCCACCTGGCCGGGTACCACCGCGTTCACGATGCCGCTCAGGTGGGTGACGTGCATGCGCACGGCGCCCGCGGTCGCGTCGAACAGGATCTGCGGCGAGTTTGCATCGGTCGCGGCGGGCATTGCTTCCGGTCCGCTGCCGCGGATCGTCACCCGCTGGCCGACGGAGATTGCACCGATGCCGAGGTCCGTCCGCCGGTCGCCGTCGCGGAACACCTTCGTGTCCGGTCCCACCTGGACGAGTACGTCGTCGTGGAAATGAGCGCGGCGGTCGTGCGGGATGATCGTCGCGCCGCGCACGGTGAGGACGTCGCCGTCGCGGGCGATCACGTTGCCGACGACGGCGTCCCGTCCGGCGCCGGGCACGCTCGATCCGGCCAGCACGATCGCGGCGGTAAACTCGCGTGCGGCGACGTTCAGGGTGCCGCCCGCGACCGTCGGCGTGCCGCGGCCGGCTGCCGCGAGCGCCCGCAGTCCTTCAGCGCCGAAATACGCCTCGCCGTCGATCTCGAATTCCGTGTCCGCGGTGGTTTTCACGGGCACGCGTCCGAAGTCGCCGTCGCGATGGTGGAACGGGCGCAGCGCGACGAGGTATTCGCTTGCCGCCTCGTCGACCTCTAGCAGGGGGCCGCGCACGCGCGTGGTCTTCTCGTCGACCGGCGTGACTTCCGCAACGATGAACGGTTCGGCGGCCGCGGTGGCGGGCGTCGGCACGATGTCGACGACGTGCGAGGCGGCGAGGTCGAAATCGAGCTGCAGTAGCGAGGGCAGGCCGCGGCGCACGATCAGCTGGTCGCGGTCGGACAGCCTGATGCGCAGTTCCGCCTGGGCGAGCGGCGTGCCGTCCGGGTCCGTTACGACGGCTTCCTTCGAGCCGTCACCGGCCTCGACGAAGACCTCGGCATCCGAGTAGTCGAGCCGTATCGTTCCCGCCACGTAAGTCGCCGGCGGCACCGTCGCCACCGTCACCAGCTCGCTCAGCTCGACGTAGTCCGTGAAATTGATGCGGGTCGTGCGCGGCAGCGTCTCCACGATGCGGCCGTTGGCCGTTTCGAGCGTCAACGACAGGACGTCGACCGTGTAGTTGAGGAAATCGCCGTCGGCGTCGGTGAACGAGACGATGACGGTGCCGCATTCGGCGACGGCGCCGGGATCGCCCGGGTCACAGGTCGCCAGCGGATCGGGGCCGCTCGTACTGGTGCTCGCGCCGCCGCCGCACGCGCCGAGCAACAGCGCTACGACGGTGACGGCCGCCCGGGTGGCTGCATTCCTTGCGCCTGAGAGTCCAGGCAGGCCTTCGGTGGAAAAGTTCATGAGAAACTCCTTGTGTCGTGAACCGTAGTCGTCAGGGGTATTAACGGGCGCCGGGCCGGGCGGTTGACTTGGCCTGCTTAACGTAAAAAAATTCAGCAACTTATCTTGTATTCCTGCGGTGACATGTCAGAATGCGGCTATCCATGGCGAACCCGTCCGACACGACCAGCACCACGGGTATCCGGCAGCGCCGTCCGCGCGCCGGAGAACGGAATCGCGGCGCCCTCGACGCGCTGCAGACCAAGATCGCCGTCAATCTGCAGAAACTCGAGGCGTCCGAGCGCGACGCGATGCTGCGGGCCAATATCGCCGAGCTACCGGACGCGACCGGCTGCGATGCGGCCTTCCTTGCCTTGATTTCGGAGGACGGCCGCCACTTGCAGCCGGTGTTCGCCGGCAAGGCCGGTTTCGCGCGCTGCACGCCCGAGGTCCTCGGCGGCGAGCGAGTCGAACACTGGCCCTGGCTGGTCAGCCGCCTCGGCCACCTCAAGGTCGTCGAGATAGACGATACGCGGGCGGGACCCGGCGCAGGGCAGGCCGAACTCGGCCGGCTTGCCGAACTGCACATCGGCTCCGCGCTGATCATCGGCTTTGCCGTCCACGGCGAGGTTGCCGGCTTCCTGGCGCTCGCCAACGAGCACGGCAACACGGGCTGGGACGCGAACCTGCATCTCCTCATCAAGCTGATCGGCGCGTCGCTGGCCACCGGGCTCGAGCGGCTGCGCGACCAGGAAATCCTCGACGAGCTGCGCGAGCGCAACGAGCTGATCTCGGTGACCGCGAACGACGGCATCTGGGACTTCGACGGGCTGACCAAGCGCGTCGAGCTGTCGCGCCGCTGGAAGAAGATGCTCGGCTACAACGAGGACGACGAGGAGGTGCTGCTCGACTGGTATCACCTCGTGCACCCGGACGACATGGCGCGCGTGCAGGCGCGCATGCGCGACCATCTCGAGGGCAAGACGCCGTTTTTCGAGTCGATTCACAGGATGAAACACCAGTCCGGCGACTGGCGCTGGATGTCCAGCCGGGCCAAGGCGGTGCTGGACAAGAACGGCCGCCTCCTGCGCCTGCTCGGGGCGGAGGTGGACGTCACCGAGCGCAAGCTTTACGAAGAGGCGCTGTTCCGGGAAAAGGAGAGCGCGCAGATCACGCTGCAGTCCATCGGTGACGGCGTGATCACGACCGATGCCAGGGGCAACGTCGAGTACATCAATCCCGTTGCCGAGGACCTGACGGGCTGGAAAGTCGACGACGCCAGCGGGCGGCCGATCGACGAGATATTCCGCGGTTTCCACGAGGAGACCTGCGAGCCCCTCGAAAATCCGCTGACCGTGTCGATCCGGCGCGACCGGGCCATCAAGTCGGTGCGTCCGACGCTGCTGATCCGTCGCGACGGCAATGAACTCTACATCGACAGCACGGCATCGCCGATCCGCGACGGCAAGGGCGTCGTAACCGGCGGCGTGCTGGTCTTCCACGACGTCAGTGAGTCGCGCGAGCTCAATCGCAGGCTCAGCTACCATGCGAGCCACGACATCCTCACGGGCCTCGTCAACCGCCGCGAGTTCGAGAGCCGTCTCGAGCGCGCCCTGAAGAGTGCCAAGGCGCGGGAAACGGCCTACGCGCTGCTGTACCTCGATCTCGACCAGTTCAAGATCGTCAATGACACCTGCGGGCACAGTGCCGGCGATACCCTGCTGCACCAGCTCGGCAACCTGCTCAAGGCCAAGATCCGCTGGCGCGACACGCTCGCGCGGCTCGGCGGCGACGAGTTCGGCGTGCTGCTCGAGAGCTGCAACCTCGACGAAGCCATGAAGACCGCCGAGGAACTGCGCGTGGCGATCGGCGATTACAAGTTCATGTGGGACGACCGGACGTTCCGGCTCGGCGTCAGCATCGGTGTCGTACCCATCACTGCCGACAACGACGACGTTGCCGCACTGCTGAGCGCGGCCGACAGTGCCTGTGCGGCCGCCAAGGAAGCCGGGCGCAATCGCATCCACAGTTTCCAGGAGAACGACATCGACCTGATGCGCCGGCGCCGCGAAATGCAGTGGGCCGCCCGCATCAACAATGCCCTCGAGGAGAACCGCTTCGAGTTGTTCCGCCAGACGATCCTGCCGCTGCAGAATGACGAGGAGGGCGCCCATTACGAGATTCTCATCAGGATGCGCGACGAGAACGGCGGCGTCATCTCGCCGGGCCTGTTCATCGGCGCGGCGGAACGTTACAACCTGACGCCGGCCATCGACCGCTGGGTCATCCGCCAGGCGTTCCGCTGGCTGGTTTCGGAAGCCGACGAGCGCGAGCGGCTGGCGCTTTGCTCCATCAACCTCTCGGGACAGAGCCTCGGCGACGAGAAGTTCCTGCCGTTCGTCATCGACCAGTTCCGGATGTCGGGGCTCGACGCCACGAAGATCTGTTTCGAGATCACGGAGCACGCGGCCGTAGCCAGTTATTCGCAGTTCATCCGCTTCATGAACGCCGTGAAAGAGCTGGGCTGCAAGTTCGCGCTCGATGACTTCGGCACCGGCATGTCGTCCTACGGTTACCTGAAACACCTGCCCGTGGACTTTCTCAAGATCGATGGCGCCTTCGTCAAGGAGATGCTGCACGACCAGATCGACCGCGAGATGGTGCGCAACATCAACGAGATCGGGCACCTGACCAAGAAGAAGACCATTGCCGAGTTCGCGGAGAACGAGGACATCATCACGATGTTGAGGGGCATGGGCGTGGACTACGCCCAGGGTTACGGCATCTCCGAGCCCAAGCGTGTAAGCAGCGCCATCACGTACACGGAAGCGCCCGGCGAGCGCTGAACCGTTCGACTGACTAGTCGATGCGGAACAGCATCGACAGGTCGATGGCGCGCACGTGCTTGGTGATCGACCCCGTCGAAATGTAATCCACCCCGGTTTCCGCAATGGCGCGGATCGTGTCGAGACTGACGTTGCCCGAGGCTTCCAGCTCGGCAGCCACGTAGCCGTAGCCCGAGTTGACGGCCACCGCCTCGCGCAGGTCGGCGAGCGGGAAGTTGTCCAGCAGGACGCGGCCGGCGCCGGCGTCGAGCGCCTCGCGCAGTTCGTCGAGCGTTTCCACTTCGACCTCGACCAGCACGTCGGCCGCGGCCGCCTGCGCGCGCTGCAAGGCCGCGGTGATGCCGCCCGCGCTCCTGATGTGGTTCTCCTTGATGAGGATGGCGTCGAACAGCCCCACGCGGTGATTGTGTCCGCCACCGCAGCGTACCGCGTATTTCTGGGCCAGGCGGAGGCCCGGCACGGTCTTGCGGGTGTCGAGCACCCGGGCGCCCGTACCCGCCACGGCGGCAACGTATTCGGCGGTGACCGTCGCCGTGCCGGACAGCGTCTGCAGGAAATTGAGCGCCGTGCGCTCGCCCGTCAGCAGCGGGCGAGCGGGGCCCACGAGCTTGCAGATGACGTCGTCGGCATCGGCGTGCTGCCCGTCCTCGACGTACCAGTCGACCTGGATGCGCTCGTCGAGCTGGCGAAAGACTTCGGTCGCCCAGGGATGACCGGCGAGCACCAGCGATTCGCGAGCGATGATGGTGGCGCCGACGACTGCGTCTTCGTCGATCAGCGCCGCGGTCAGGTCGCCGCCGCCGACGTCCTCGGCGAGCGCTGCGGCGACCGCGGGGCCGATGGTCCGCCGCTCGTCATCCGTGAGAGGGGCCAACAAAGGCAATTACAGGAAGAATCCGCCGTGCCCGTAGCCGACCATGCTCATCAGCATGGGGATGGACAACATCGTGTTGGTGCGCGACGCGAGCAGGGCGACGCGCTTGGCCCTGGCCACTTCGTCGGCGCTGGCTTGCACGATGCCGAGCACTTTCTTCTGGTTCGGCCAGATGAGTACCCAGACGTTGAACAGCATGATCGTGCCCAGCCAGGCACCGATGCCGATGAACATCGCCTGCAGATTGAGCGTATCGCCGAGCATACCGAGCGCGAAGGCATCCGCGAATATGCGATAGTGGCCGAGC
This sequence comes from uncultured Gammaproteobacteria bacterium, assembly GCA_963712755.1. GTDB lineage: Bacteria > Pseudomonadota > Gammaproteobacteria > Steroidobacterales > Woeseiaceae > UBA1847. The sequence goes on from CAVQIY010000010.1 coordinate 869,247, forward strand.
GCGGCGGCACCGGACAGCCAGGTAACCAGTGCGCCCCAGCGGAACCACCACAGCGCGCGTGGCGCGACGTACTTGGTGATGCCCGCGCCGCCCGGGCCGCCTTCGTCGGCCACCGCCTCGGCCAGCGCCGGGACCTGCACGAAATTGAAATAGTAGAGCAGGCCGATCCAGGTAATACCGGCAAGCACGTGGATCCAGACGATGAAGCTGACGGCGTTGAAGGCCACGCCGGCAGTGGCGGCCGCGATGAGGACGGCCAGGACGATGCCCGCGGCAATCGTGCCGCCGACGGAATTCAGGGGATTCATGATTCGCTTCTCCCGGGGTCTTGTCGTTGTTTGAATCGATGCGAATAGGAATAGAGGCGCTCGCGCGCCCGCTGTATTATAAGAGATTGCCTGGGCAAAAAGATAATCATTATTATATGAGAGCATTTATCATTATTCTGGCGCTGCTGGCGGTATCAGGCTGCACGGGCATGCTGCTCGGCGCGGACGTGGCACCGGTGGAACAACGCGACACTGACGAGGACGAGAGGTCCAAGAAGGATGACTAACCAGGACGTAAACGCGCGAATCGAGCAACAGCTGAAATCGCACGACATACTGCTGTACATGAAGGGCACTCCGGACTTTCCGCAGTGCGGGTTTTCCGGCCAGGCGGTCGCGGCACTGAATGCCATCGGCAAGCCGTATGCCTTCGTCAACATTTTCGAGGACGAGGAGATTCGCCAGGGCCTGAAAGCCTATTCGAACTGGCCGACGTTCCCGCAGCTGTACGTGAAAGGGGAGTTGATCGGCGGCAGCGACATCGTCGTGGAGATGTACCACTCCGGCGAACTCAAGAAGCTGCTCGAGGAAACGCCGGCCTGATCGCGGTTCGGGAACCGCTCCTGCGGAAGGCCGCTGGCCTGTAGGAGCGCGCCTCGGCGCGCGAAACAACCTCGCTACAATCGCGGTTCGAGAACCGCTCCTACAACTTGTCGTCGGCCTGTAGGAGCGCGCCTCGGCGCGCGATCGCGGTTCGGGCCCTGCGCCTAGCGCACGCTCGCCTCGAATACCGGCCGGAAACGGTTGACGATCTCGCAGAACACGTCGGCCGTGATCTCCGCATCGTAGGCGGCCGAGTGCGCCGAGCTCTCGTCGAACTCCAGTCCCGCGGCCTTCACCGCCCGTGACAGTACCGTCTGCCCGAAAGCGACGCCACAGAGCGTCGCCGTGTCGAAGCTCGAGAACGGGTGAAACGGGTTGCGCTTGATGGCGGCGCGCTCGATGGCTTCGTTGAGGAAGCCGAGGTCGAATGCGGAGTTGTGGCCCACGAGGATGGCCCGCGTGCAGTTCGCTTCGCGAATGGCGCGGCGCACCTCGCGGAATACGCGCTGCAGCGCGTCGCGCTCGTCGATCGCCGGCCGCAGCGGGTGATGGGGATCGATACCGTTCACGGCCAGCGAGGCCGGGTCCATGTTGGCGCCCTCGAAGGGCTTGACGTGATAACGAAACGTTTCTTCCCGGCGTAGTTTGCCGTCGCCGTCGAATTTCAGCAGTACGGCGGCAATTTCGAGCAGTGCGTCCGTGCTGGCATTGAAGCCGCCGGTTTCCACGTCCACTACGACCGGCAGGAAGCCGCGGAAGCGGTCCGCCATTGTCACGTCAGCTGCCACTCAACCGGCCGCTTCGAGAATGTTCTCGTCCAGGACCAGGCCCATCGTGTAGCGGACCCCGAATCCGGTGACGTCCGTCGGCACGTGGCCGAGTCCGCCCTTGTGGTTGCCGGCCGAGAGGTCCACGTGTATCCACGGGACGTCGTTGTCGACGAATTCGCCCAGGAAGCTGCCGGCGAGTATGTGGTCGCCGGTGCCTTTCGGCGAACACTGCTGCAGGTCGGCCACGCTGCTCTTGAGATCCTCGAGGAACTCCTTGCCGATCGGGAACGGCCAGACGCGCTCGCCCGATTCCTGGCCGGCGCGCTTCAGGCGCGGGTGCCATTCCGGGCGGTTCGTGAAAATGCCGCAATAGCGTGTCGTGACCGCCTGGATGCAGGTGCCGGTGAGCGTGGCGTAGTCGACAATCAGCCGCGGCGCTTCGCGGCTCGCGAAGACCAGCGTGTCGGCCAGCGCCATGCGGCCCTCGGCGTCCGTATGTACGGTCTGGATCGTCTTGCCGTTCGCCGCGACGACGAGGTCCTGGGACTTGTAGGCCCGGGGGCCGGTGCGGTTCTCCGTAATCGCCAGCCAGGCGTCCACCGCCAGCGGCAGTTTCAGTTCGGAGATGGCCAGCAGGGTCCCCAGTGCGACGGCGCTGCCCTGCATGTCGCCGTGCATTTCGAGCATCGACTGGAAGGGCTTGAGGTTGGTACCGCCGGTATCGAAGATGATCCCCTTGCCGACGAGGCTCAGATCGGCCGCCGCCGACTTTGTGCCGGGGCGGTAGCGCAGACGCACGATCGACGCGCTGTCGTCGTCGTTACCCTGCGCGACGGCCAGGAACGCGCCGGCGCCCATCTTCTCGAGTTCCTTCTCCGAGTAGCGCTTGTACTGCCAGCCACGGTCTTTCGCGAGCGCCCGCAGCAGGTCCGCGTAGCCGACGGCGTCGAGTTTGTTGGGCGGCATGGCCGTCAGCCAGCGCGCGAGATTGTTGCCGTTGGCTTCGGCGCGCACGCGGTCGACATCGATTTTTTCCGGCAGGCCGACGACGCGTAGGCTGCGGATTTTTTCCTGCGGGGCGTCGCTCTTGAACGCCGGCAGCGGGAACGCGGCAGCCAGTGCCGCCGATACGACGTTCCTCACGATCGTTGCGGCTCTGCCGGCGTCGATTCCGACCACGGCGATGCCCAGGCTGCCGGCCTTCTCGGCGACCACGCTCGCGACAAGTCTACGCGCGAGGGTCAGCTGCTCGAACGCGCTCGCGTCGGCGGCAAGCCGGGCACCGGCAACCAGGGTGAGCTTCTTGTTGCCGAGGCGTGTGCACAGCGCGGGCACCGCGTCGGCGCCGCGGCGGCGCATTGCAGCCTTGAGTTTCTGCCCCTCGGGGAGCTGTTTCCACAGTGACGCAGGAATTCTTTCCGGTAGTATCAGCAGCAACTGATCCATGGCTTCGAGCTGCTTCGCGGTAATGCCTCCAGGTTGCTGATAAATCGGGACTTCTTTGGAGTCGGGAAAGAGTGGATGCATACCTGTGTAATCCCTGCCGTGTGCTTGACCGCCACCGTGCAAACCCGGAACATCGCACTTGCGAATAATTATTATTGCGAAGTCAGTCGCGATCGAGCGGTGATCCTAGCAGGACACCTCGGAATAATCACGCAGTGCGATTGCCCCGTGCACGAGCGACGTCGGGGCCGGCAACAATGGACGACTCATGACCAAGTTCAATCCGTTTGACGACATCGACCCGGTAGAAACCAACGAGTGGCTGGAGTCGATCGACTCGGTGCTCACGCAGCACGGCCCCGAGCGGGCGCACTTTTTACTGAACCGCATGATCGACTTCGCGCGCCGTTCCGGGGCCTACCTGCCGTATTCGCCGAACACGGCCTACGTCAATACGATCGCACCCGGCCGGCAGCCGGAGTACCCGGGCGACCGTGCGCTCGAGCGCCGCATCGAGGCTTACCTGCGCTGGAACGCGATGGCGATGGTCGTCCGTGCAAACCGGCAAAGCACCGAGTACGGCGGCCACCTTTCCAGTTATGCCTCGTCGGCCACGATGTACGAAGTCGGCTTCAACCACTTCTGGCGCGGCGGGAACTCGGATCACAACGGCGACATGATTTTCGTGCAGGGCCACTCGTCACCCGGCATCTACGCCCGCGCATTCCTGGAAGGGCGCCTCACCGAGGATCAGCTGGCACGGTTCCGCCAGGAAGTCGGCGGCGGCGGGCTGTCCTCGTACCCGCACCCCTGGCTGATGCCGGAATTCTGGCAGTTCCCCACCGTCTCGATGGGCCTCGGCCCGATGATGGCCATCTACCAGGCGCGCTTCATGCGTTACATGGAGCACCGCGGCCTGATGCCGCCCTCCGACCGTAAGGTGTGGGCATTCCTCGGCGACGGCGAGATGGACGAGCCCGAGTCCATGGGTGCCATCACGATGCCGGTGCGCGAGGGGCTCGACAACCTCGTGTTCGTCGTCAACTGCAACCTGCAGCGTCTCGACGGGCCCGTGCGCGGCAACGGCAAGATCATCCAGGAACTGGAGGCGGCCTTCGGCGGCGCCGGCTGGAACGTCATCAAGGTCATCTGGGGCTCGCGCTGGGACCCGTTACTGGCCGAGGATCATTCCGGCAAGCTGCGACGCCTCATGGAGGAAACCGTCGACGGTGAATACCAGGTCTACAAGGCCCGCGATGGCGCCTACGTGCGCGAGAAGTTTTTCGGCAAGCACAAGGAGACCGCGGAGATGGTCGCCGACATGTCCGACGAGGAGGTCTGGCGCCTCAACCGCGGTGGACACGACTACCGCAAGATCTACGCCGCTTACCACGCGGCTACCCGGCACGAGGGCCAGCCCACCATCATCCTCGCCAAGACCGTGAAGGGCTTCGGCCTCGGCAAGGCCGGCGAAGGCCAGAACATTGCCCACCAGCAGAAGAAAATGGATCTCGACGCACTGCGCGCTTTCCGTGACCGCTTCAACATCCCTATCGCCGACAAGCATCTCGACGACGTGCCGTTCTACCGGCCGGCCGAGGGCAGCGAGGAACTGGACTACCTGCACGAGCGCCGCAAGGCGCTGGGCGGCTACCTGCCGGCACGGCGCGTGAAGGGGCCGGATCTCCCCGTGCCCGCGCTCGAACTCTTCAAGACGCAGCTCGACGGCACCGGCGAGCGCGAGATATCGACGACCATGGCGTTCGTGCGCATGCTGACCGCGCTCACCCGGGACAAGCAGATCGGCAAGCACATCGTGCCCATCGTCCCCGACGAAGCGCGTACCTTCGGCATGGAAGGCATGTTCCGGCAGATCGGCATCTACGCCTCCAAGGGCCAGCTCTACGAGCCGGAGGACGCCGGCGAACTCATGTATTACCGCGAGGACAAGTCCGGCCAGATCCTCGAGGAGGGCATCAACGAAGCGGGCGCGATGAGTTCCTGGATCGCGGCCGCCACCGCGTACTCGAACCACAACGTGCAGATGGTGCCGTTCTACATCTACTACTCGATGTTCGGTTTCCAGCGCATCGGCGACTTCGCCTGGGCCGCCGGCGACATGCAGGCACGGGGGTTCCTCGTGGGCGCGACCGCCGGCCGCACCACGCTCGCCGGCGAAGGCCTGCAGCACCAGGACGGCCACAGCCTCGTCGCCGCGTCGACGATCCCCAACTGCCGGGCGTACGACCCGACCTACGCCTACGAGCTGGCGGTGATCGTGCAGGACGGCCTGCGGCGCATGATCGGCGAGCAGGAGAACGTCTTCTATTACGTCACCTGCATGAACGAGAACTACGCGCACCCGCCGATGCCGGCGGGCGTCGAGGACGGCATCCTCAAGGGCATGTACCTGCTGCACGTGGGCAGCCAGGGCAAGGTCCGGGCACAGCTCATGGGCTCCGGAACGATCCTCCGCGAGGTGCTCGCCGCCGCGGAGCTGCTGGCGAAGGATTTCCGCATCCCGGTCGACGTCTGGTCGGTGACGAGCTTCAACGAGCTGCGGCGTGACGCGCTCGAGGCCGAGCGCTGGAACCAGCTGCATCCGGACCAGGAGCCGCGCAGGAGCTACCTGGAGCAGTGCCTCGCCAAGCGGCCCGGGCCTTACATCGCCGCCACGGACTACATGAAAATCGTGCCCGACCAGATCCAGCGCTGGGTGCCCGGGCGCTTCGTGTCACTGGGCACCGACGGCTACGGCCGCAGCGACGCGCGCAAGGCGCTGCGCGAGCACTTCGAGGTCGACCGGCATCACATCGCGGTCGCCGCGCTGAAGGCGCTCGCCGACGACGGTGCGCTGGATCGCAAGACCGTGTCACAGGCGATCAGGAAATACGGCATCGATCCGGAACGGCCGGATCCGGTGACGCTCTAGGCAGCGGGAGAGACCTGTGGCGAACAGCATCGATATTGTCGTACCCGATCTCGGCGATTTCTCGGACGTCGAAGTCATCGAGGTCCTCGTCGGCGAGGGCGACCGCGTCGCACGCGAAGACGGGCTCATCACGCTCGAGACCGACAAAGCCTCGATGGACGTGCCGTCGCCCGAAGACGGCGTCATCGAATCACTCTCGGTGTCGGCCGGTGACAGGATCAACAGCGGCGACGTGATCGGCAGGATGTCCGTCGAGGGGGACGGGGGCGAGAAACAGCCGGAGGACGATTCTTCGTCCGCAGAGCAGGACGAGGAGGACGGGCAGGACGAACAGGCCGGGGAGAGCAGCGGCGAACGAACGCTGGAGGTCCCCGATATCGGCGATTTCGAGGACGTCGACGTCATCGAGGTCCACGTCGAGGAAGGCCAGGAGATCAGCGCGGAAGATCCGCTGATCACGCTGGAGACGGACAAAGCGTCGATGGACGTTCCGGCGGAAGTCGGCGGCAAGATCAAATCGGTGCAGGTCTCGGTTGGCGACAAGGTTTCAAGGGGCTCGTCCATCGTGGTGATCGAGGCGGCCGGCGATGCCGGTTCCAGGCCGGCGAAGCCCGAACGGGCCGAGAAGCCGAAAGCCGAGGCGAAGAAGTCGGCGCCGGCGAAGGCGCCGGCCAGGCCGGAAGAGCAGGCAGCGTCGTCGAAGTCCGGCAAGCTGCCGCCCATCAACGAGGCGGGCTTTGCGCGCGCGCACGCGAGCCCGTCGGTACGCAAGCTGGCACGCGAACTCGGCGTCGACCTCGTGCAGGTCAAGGGCTCCGGGCCGAAGAACCGGGTGCTGCACGACGACGTGAAGGCGTTCGTCAAGGCGATCCTGAGCGGGCAGGCGGCGGCGCCGGCCGGTGCAGGACTGCCACAGGTCCCGAAAGTCGATTTCGCGAAGTTCGGCGAGATCGAACTGCAGAAGCTCACGCGCATCCAGAAGATCTCCGGTCCGCGGCTGCAAGCCAGCTGGGTCAACCTGCCGCACGTGACGCAGCACGACCTCGCCGACATCACCGAGCTCGAGGACAGGCGCCAGAAGCTCAAGGGCGCGGCAAAAGAGAAAGGCATACCGCTCACGCCGCTCGCGTTCATCCTCAAGGCCTGCGTGGCGGCACTCAAGGAATTTCCCAAGGTCAACGCCTCGCTGTCCGATGACGGCGAGAACCTGGTGTTGAAGAAATACTGCCACCTGGGCTTCGCCGCGGATACCGACCAGGGGCTGGTCGTCCCGGTCATCCGCGACGCCGACCAGAAGGACGTCTACGAGCTCGCAAAGGAACTGGGCGAGCTCTCGCTCGCGGCGCGCGAGGGCAAGCTCAAGGCCGAGCAGATGCAGGGCGCGACGTTCACGATTTCCAGCCTCGGCGGCATCGGCGGCACGGCGTTCACGCCGATCGTCAATGCACCGGAAGTCGCGATCCTCGGCGTGTCGCGGCATTCGATGCAGCCGGTCTGGGACGGCGAGCAGTTCGTGCCGCGCCTGATGCTGCCGCTCTCGTTCTCCTACGATCACCGCGTCATCGACGGCGCCATGGCGGTACGCTTCACTACTCGCCTCGGCGAAGCGCTCGCGGACGTCGACGCCTTGTTGCAGGCGATCCCCTAGTGGCCGGCACAGTCGAACTCCGGGTGCCCGACCTCGGCGATTTCGCCGACGTCGAGATCATCGAGGTACTGGTGTCGCCGGGCGACGTCGTCGCCGTTGAAGACGGCCTGGTGACGCTGGAGACGGACAAGGCCTCGATGGACGTGCCGGCGTCGCATGCAGGCAGGATCGTTTCCGTGGCAGTGGCCGTCGGCGATACCGTGTCGACCGGCGATGTCGTGGCGATCGTCGAGGCCGAAGCGGCGCGGCCCCAGGCGGCCCCGCCCGGGCAGGATGACGAGGGCGAAGACTGGTCCGTGCGCACGCAACGCATGACGCCCGAGGAAATCAAGGCCGCGACGGGCAAGAAAGCGCAGGGCGACGCCACGCACTCGGCGCAACTCGTGGTCATCGGTTCGGGCCCGGGCGGCTACACGGCCGCCTTCCGGGCGGCCGACCTCGGTCTCGACGTCATCCTCGTCGAGAAGGATCCCTACCTCGGCGGCGTGTGCCTGAATGTCGGCTGCATCCCGTCGAAGGCGCTGCTGCACGCGGCGAAGGTCATCGACGACGCGGCCGCCATGGCGGACCACGGCGTGGTATTCGGCCCGCCGCAGATCGATGCGGCCAGACTCGTCGACTGGAAGAACAGCGTGGTCGGGCGTCTCACCGGCGGGCTTGCGCAGCTCGCGAAGCAGCGCAAGGTACGGGTGATCACGGCTTACGCGAAGTTCCAGTCCGCCAACCGCCTGGCACTCGACAACGGCGAGACGATCGCGTTCGAAAAATGCATCATCGCGGCCGGCTCGGAACCCTTCATGCTGCCCGGGCTGCCCGACGACCCGCGCATCGTCGACTCGACGGGCGCGCTGGAGGTGCACCCGCTGCCGAAGAGCCTGCTGGTCGTCGGCGGTGGCATCATCGGCCTCGAAATGGCCTGCGTCTACGCCGCACTCGGCGTGAAAGTCAGTGTCGTCGAACTCATGGATTCCCTGATGCCGGGCACGGACAAGGACCTGTTGCGGCCGTTCCTCAAGGTGGTCAAACCGCGCTACGACAAGATCATGGTGTCGACGAAGGTCACCGGCATGCGTGCGACGGAGGCGGGCATCGAAGTCAGCTTCGAGGGCAAGGACGTGCCCGAAACCGGCGTCTACGACCGCGTGCTCGTGGCGATCGGCCGCCGCGCGAACGGCGACAAGCTCGATGCCGCGAACGCGGGCGTCAGGGTCGACGAGCGCGGCATCATTGCCGTGGACAGGCAGATGCGCAGCAACGTGCCGCACATCTTCGCCATCGGCGACCTCGCGGGCGGCCCGATGCTCGCGCACAAGGCCACCCACGAAGCCAAGGTCGCCGCCGAGGTCGCCGCAGGCGAGAAGAGCTATTTCGATGCGCGCGTCATTCCGTCCGTCGCCTACACGGATCCCGAGGTGGCCTGGGTCGGCCTGACCGAGACCGAGGCGAAGAAGGAAGGCATCGACTACGGCATGGCGAAGATCCCCTGGGCGGCGAGCGGTCGCGCGCTGTCGCTGGGGCGTGACGAAGGCTTCACCAAGCTGCTGTTCGACAAGAAGACCGACCGCGTGCTCGGCGGCGCCATCGTGGGCCCCAGCGCGGGCGACCTCATCGCCGAGATCGGCCTCGCGATCGAGATGGGCGCGGATGCGGCCGATATCGGCATGACCATTCACCCGCACCCGACGCTGTCCGAGACCGTGGCGTTCGCGGCCGAGGGCTACGAAGGCACCATTACCGATCTCTACATGCCGAAGAAGAAGTAGCGTTCAGCGGTTCAGGAAACGGCGCTCGACGGCGTACAGCACGAGGCCGATCGCGAGCAGGATGCCGACCGTGCGCCAGTTCTCGGCCGTCGCCTGCGCCGTCAGCCAGAGGCAGATGGCGAGGCCGACGAGCGGCAGCAGGTAGCCGCCGCGGATACGGTAGGCACGCGCTTTCATTGCGTCGCTGGCACGATTCCTGATGATCGGCAGCGACGCGATGGAGAGGATGTACGACAGCATCCTCGACAGCGAACTCGCGACGGCCAGTTCGACGAACGATCCGCTGAGGGCCATCACCAGCGCAAGTCCGCCCATCACGAGTATCGAGTGATCGGGCGTCGCGTAGCGCGGGTGAATGTTGCCGAACCAGGCGGGCAGCAGCCTGTTCTCGGCGAGGGCGAAGATGAGGCGGGGCCCCGCGATCATGGTACCCGCGAGGTTGCCGCCGATGGAGAACACGGCTGCCAGCGTGATCCCGATCGCGCCTGCAGCACCGGCGAGCGAGCGACCCACGTCGACGAGCGTCGCGTCGGCATACGTGTCTTCGGGGATCACGGAGATGAAGACCAGGACGATGAGGAAGTACAGGATGCCTGTGCCGATGACCGTGCGTATGAGGGCACGGGGCAGCGTGCGCCTGGGCTCGGCGGTTTCGCCGGCCGTCACGGCCATGGTCTCGAAGCCGACGTAGGCGTAGACGAGGAGCAGGGTCGTGCCGCCCAGGTCCTCGATGACCGCGGCGGCCGAGGGGATCAGCGTGTCGGCCGTCACGTGCTGCAGTCCGAGCAGGACGAGCAGGATCAGCGGCAGCACCTTGAGGATCGTGAAGAAGCCCATGGTGCGCACGCCGTCCTTCACGCCGAGTATGTTCGCGTACGTCAGGCCGAGCGTGATGACGCTGATGACGGCTGCGCGGCCGACGCCCTCGCCGAACCACGGCAACAGTGACCCGAGATAGATGGCCATGACATTGGCGTTGGCGGCGAACGCCGTCATGCGGCTCAGGAACAGTATCCAGCCGGTGCCGAAACCGGCCAGCGGGCCGAACGCGTAGCTGGCGTAGAGCACGGGCCCGCCGGAATCCCGGAAGTAGCTTGCGAGTTCCGCGAACGTCAGTACCACGGCGAGGAACACGACGCCGACCGCGAGAAACAGCCACGGGCTCAGCATGCCCGCGTTGACCGCGACCTTGCCCGGCAAGGCGAAAATGCCGGCGCCGATCATCGCATTGAGGACGAGGAACGCGGCGCCGAAGAAACCGATGTCCCGGCGCAGTTGCGCGCCCTTGTCGTTGCTCATCCCAGCCCCATGTTGTGTTTATTGTGCGCGCGACCGGGTGCATTATACGCGGCAATCCGCGGCGTCACGGCTTTGCTCAAAATCAACAAGGATCCGCTATGCAAGACTTTCCCCACCACTACAGGACATCCGCCTCTGCGCGTCATGACAGCAACGTGGACCTGAGCAGCCCGGGCTTGCCGAATTTGCCTGCCGCGGCCCCGGCCGAGTTCGGTGGCCCGGGCGATCACTGGTCGCCCGAGACACTGCTGGCGGCGGCGGTTGCTTCCTGCTTCAAACTCTCATTCAAGGCGATCGCGCGTGCGGCGAAGTTCGAGTGGGTGTCGATACGTTGCGATGTGGTTGCCGTGCTCGACCGGGTCGGACAAGGTGACGCAGTTCACCGAATTTCACCAGACGGTGTTGCTCGAGGTGCCGGCCGGATCCGATGAGGCAAAGGCACTACGTCTCCTGGAAAAGGCGGAACGCTCGTGCCTCGTCACCAATTCGCTGACCGGCGTCACGCGGCTCGACGCGACCGTGCGCGTGGTCGACTAGGCGTCAGAGGCGCAGCTTCACGATCTCGCCCTCTTTCATGATCAGGGCGAGGGCGCTCTCCGGGTCGCGCAGTACCGAGATGTCCTCGAGCGGTTCGCCGTTGATGAGGAGCAGGTCCGCGACCCAGCCTTCGCGGATTTCGCCGAAGTTACCCCAGCGGTTCAGCTTGCCGATCATGCGGATGATCTCCGCGCTCTCGGACGTCGCCTGCACCAGGACCTCGGCCGGCGTCCAGTACTCGGCACGCTCGGTGAACTCGCGCGTCAGCATCGTGTAGCCGCCCTGGATGAAGTCCGTGCCGAAGCCGGTCTTGATGCCGTACTTCTTGATCAGGCGGATCAGGTTCTCCTGGCCGGCGAGTACCGCCTCGAGCTTGCGGAGATTGCGCTCGCTGATGCCGGGCAGGTCCTGCAGGGTGCGGAAGATGACGAGCTGCGTACTGATCACCACGTCTTTCTCAGCAACGAGCTTCGCGGTCTTGTCGTCGATCAGCAGTCCGTGCTCGATGCATTTCACGCCGTTCTGCACCAGGCGCTCGATCGCCTCGCTCGTGTAGGCATGGGCCAGCACGTAGGTGCCCCAGTCGCCGGCCGCCTGCACGGCGGCGCGGATTTCGTCCGGCGAGGGCTGCAGGGAGTGAATCGGGTCGAACTCCGACATGACACCGCCGCCGCCCATGATCTTGATCTGCGTGGCACCGGCCTTGAGGTTCTCGCGCGCGGCCATCAGCGTCTGGTCGACGCCGTCGGCGAGGATTGAATTGCCGTGACCGAGGTAGGGCGAGCCGCTCTCGAGCGTCGGGTGCGGGTCGTGTGGGGCGCGGAAGTCGCCGTGCCCCGCGGTCTGCGAGATCACGGCCCCGGAGGGGAACAGCCGCGGCCCGTACACGAGGCCTGCTTCGATCGCGCGCGCGAAATCGGGGTGCGTGCCGCCGGCGTCGCGAATGGTGGTGAAGCCGGAATCGAGGTAGTGCTTCGCCATTGCGGCAGCCGTCGCGCCTGCGACGGTCGGGTGGTATTTCTCCATGCTGCGCGGATTCTGGCCGGAGAGATGCGTGTGCAGGTCGATGAAGCCCGGCGACAGCACGCGGTTGCCGCCGTCGATGACCTGTGCGTCTTCCGGGGCGTCAATGCGGTTCTTCGACACCGTGTCGATGATGCCGTCGACAACGAGTACATGACCGGGCGTCAGTCGTTCGTCTACGCCGTTGAAGATGCGGACGTTTTCGATCAGTACTGTCTGCGAATACGTGGCAGCGGATATGAGGCTGATCAGTATGGCCAGTAGAATGCGTAGCATCGATTACCCTCTTGCGGATTACTGATATCCCTGCAGTTTATCAACGTACCATCGCGTAGGAGGGGGGTGTACTGTCTAGATGTCAGCTATTCCGTTACCGGACGTTCAGATGGACGAAAGTAATCGCTGGACATACGAATCGCAGCTCTCGGCCAGAAAGCTGACATCCGATGGCAATGATTTCAGCTTTGGTTGCCGCGTCTCGCCAATAACCACATCGGCGGTCGTTGAAAGCCCCGATAGTGCATCGCTGTTTATCAAAGGGTATTCCGAGCGCGGCCCATCTCGATTACCTCATCGTCCACAGTTACTGCGCGTCCGTCACGTTCGCCGCAATCCGCAAGTGATGCCGACCTCACAGTTAATATCGTTGGACTGAATTTTTTGGCCGGGGGTGCTGCGCCCACTGTGACATTGGGCGGCCTGGTCATGACGGTTGATCCCATTTCGGATACCTTTTTGTCCGCCACATTGGATGCTGTCCCGCCGGGTAACCCTTATCTGCCAGGCGATTATTTGTTAACGATTTCTCATTCCAAGGGTATCGGTCAGTACAACCTAACGGTTGGTGCTATTGGTCCACAGGGTATCCAGGGCGAGATTGGACCAATTGGCCCTCAAGGCATACAGGGTGAAACTGGACCAGTGGGAGCACAAGGTGTTCCAGGAGCTGACGGTGCTACTGGTCCTGCCGGTGCTACTGGTGCAACTGGTCCTCAAGGCGAACAAGGTCCCGTAGGACCGCAGGGTGACTCGGGGCCGGTCGGGCCACAGGGCGAGCCGGGAGTCGTCAGTTTCGGAAACGGAAATACCCGAGGCGGAACCGATGCACTTCTCAGCAACACTCCGGCTGGCGCTGGCGCCCTGACCAGTCCCGGTTCAGCACGACTCCGCGGAGTCGCGTGCAAGTCGTTGATTCTTGAATCCACCTCGTCGTCCACCCTGTCGACTTTGCGATAACCGCAGGCCGGCACGGCAATTCCATCGGGCCGCCTGAAGATCCAGCGATCCTGAACGTCCTTGTCGATGCGATAGCCGCCCTCGTGCACGAGGCGGTGATGGCGGGAGCAAAGGAGCAGCAGATTGTCGAGCCGCGTCTCGCCCCCGGCAGACCAGTGCCGAACATGATGCGCGTCGACGAAGCGGCTGTTCCTGCAGCCGGGGAACGTGCAGCCCTTGTCGCGCGCCCGCAAGGCACGCCGGATGGCGGCCGGAACGACCCGGGTCTTGCGCCCGACGCTGAGCGGCTCGCCGTCGTCGCCGTCGACGATGGTTACCTTTTCCGCATCGCAGCTGAGGCGCCGGACGGATTCCACCGGCAGCGCGGAGCGGCCTGCGTTGTCGGCGAGCGCGGTGTGGTCGACATGGATGTTGACGAGATAGTTGTCGGTCGTGCCACGCGGTGCAGGCTGCTCGCCCGACAGGTATGAACGCGCCACTGCCACGAGCGCATCCGCCTGCCGGGCGGCCCAGGGCACGTCGCCGAACTCGACGAAATTGGAGTCGTCCCGGGCCCGATCGAGGGCTGCGTCGACGAGTTCCCCGGTCTCCATCGGTAATTCGACGGTGATCGTCATCATCCCGCGCCGCGCATCGCGGCGGATCGTCAGCGAGCGCGCCAGGTAGGCCCGGTTCGCTTCGTCCAAAGAGTCTTGCGTCCCGCAGCGCAATTCGCGGCAGCGTTCCTCGACGATGGCTGCCGTCGTTTTCAGCGCGAAGTCAACGAGCGCATCTTCGTTCTCGCGATTCGCCACCCGCACGAGCGCCCGGACCTTGGAATAAGAGAGTTCGCCCGCCTGAAACGCAGTGGAGACCGCCCGCAACGATTTCAGTGCATGTGCAACACGCACCTTTTCACGCGCGGCGCCAACGCTGAGGTCGCAGCGCCAGTGCAGCCAGCTGGCGCAGTCCGTGAAGCCCCATTTCAGCCAGCCAGCTCGTTCGTCGAATTCCCGGACAAGCACGAGCAGTTCATAGGTTTCCGAGTTGATGCGGGCAGAAAGATCGACGATCGCGCGATCGAGTTCGTCGATCTCGCGTAGCGGTATTGGATTCGGTATGGCTGACATGATCACAGCTCCCTGCGGGTATCGGAGACACTGTCATTTTATTCAGCTCGAACCACTGTTTTTAGCGACAAATCAGGGCATTACGCGCAGATTCGCAATCGGCAGCCAGCCCCGACAGGCCGTCTATCGGAGTTTCCTCGCCAGCACGTGATCGACACTGAGCTTGCCGCCGCCGATGAACAGCAGCGGCAACAGCATCGCCAGGAACAAGAGCGGTACCCGGTAGTTGCCGAAGCCGTTGTCCGTGATGGCGTAGCCTTTCCAGAGCTCCGCGAGGCTCGACCACTCGTCCGGCCAGTGCACGCCGAAGATCGCCACGATCGTCAGGATGATGAGGCTGAATGCCCAGAAACGCGTGAACAGGCCGACGAACAGGCACAGCCCGCCGAGCAGTTCCGTCCAGGTCGCGAGGAACCAGCTGATCTCGACGGGAACGACGTTGAACGGGAACGGGAAGTTCTCCTGCACGTTGCCGAACCAGTTGTTGCCGTTGAACTTCGTCATTCCGGCCTTGAAGAATTCGTAGGCCATGAGCAGGCGGATGGGCAGCAACGCCACCCAGTCGCCGGCGGGATCGAGAATATCGACGACGGCTTTCCACAGCGCCTTGAGCTTGTCCATGAAAGGGCTCCTTCAGTCGGCGTTGCGTGCGCCGGTCAGTATGTCGAGGGATCGCATCTCGCGCATGGCCGCGAGGCCGTGGGTGACGAATGCGTCGGTATCGGGGTAGTTGATGTCGGCTGCGAGCTTGCGCAAAAGCGCCTCGCCGGTAAGGCCGGCGTCGTTTTCCTGGATAGCGTTCAGGAGGCCCGCGGTCACGGCATTGAGTTCGAGGAAGCCGACCCTGTCCGTGCTGTCGCGATAGACCGCCAGGTAGACGGGCTGCTCGCCAGGGGCCTCCGGAAGGTAGTCCGCCGAGATGCGGTGTACGGGATACTGGTAGGCGTAGACCCAGGCGAGCGCGGACTTGACGGGTACGTTTGCGAGCAGGTCGCCTTCGGGGTCCACGCCTTCCAGGTCATTGTCTTCCTCGGAGATCGACAGCGCGAGTTCGATGTACTCGTAATGCGCCAGTTCGGCGAGGAACGGGAAGTCGTCCGAATCCGGTTCGTACTCGTTCTGCAGGAAGTCCAGGAATTCCGCCGGCAGTTGCAGGAAATACGGCGTATGCGCCTGGTGGTGCTGCATGAACTTGCGTACCAGGCGGCGCCAGTGCTGGTCGCTGTGCAGCTTCGTGAGTACCGGGAACATGTTCGACAGCAGGCTCTTCAGGTTGTTGAAGAAGAGCTCGCGGTAGATCGCCATGCGGCGGTCTTCGATGCCCTCGGGCGCGGGCGCATTCTGCGGGTCGCGTATGTGTGCCGCGAAGGCGTACTGCTGCTGCTGGAACTTCGGCCGCTCAGCCACGGGCGGCCTCCGCCGGCTGCGCCTGCTGTTGCAATTCCCTGATGCGGCGAACCTCGCCGAGCAGCTCGTCCATGGGCGGGAAGTTGAAATCGCGCTCCAGCAGCGTGGGTACGGGACCGAAATGCGCATAGGCATCCGCCAGCAGCTGCCAGGCCTGGTCGTCGACCGCCGCGCCGTGCGTGTCGACGCGCAGGTCCTCGGCTTCGACGTAGTGTCCCGCGATATGGAAGTAGCGGATGCGTTCGGCCGGCATCTGCAGCATGAACGCGTGCGGGTCGTAGCCGTGATTGATGCTGTTGACCACGATGTTGTTGATGTCGAGCATCAGGTCGCAGTCGGCCTGCTCGAGTACCGCATTGACGAAATCGGCTTCGGACAGCGAAGTGTCGGTCGGCGCATAGTAGGAGACGTTTTCGAGCGCGATGCGCTGCTCCAGGATGTCCTGCACGCGGCGCACGCGCTCGGCGACGTAACCGACGGCGTCTTCCGTGAAGGGGATCGGCATCAGGTCGTAGAGCTGGCCGTCGTCGCCGCAATAGCTCAGGTGCTCCGAGTACATGCGAATGCCATGCTCTGCCATGAACGCCTTGATGTCGCGCACCAGCTGCTCGTCGAGCGGTGCCGGGCCGCCGATGGACAGCGAGAGACCGTGGATGAGGAACGGGTAGCGCTCCGTGAACCAGCGGAACTTCCTGCCGAGTGCGCCGCCCACGTGGATCCAGTTCTCCGGCGCGACCTCCATGAAATCGACGTCGGCGGGCGGATCGGCCATCAGCTTGTCGGCGATCGGCCGCCGCAGGCCGAGGCCCGCGCCGCTGACGGGATATTGTGTAGTGGCTTTGCTTCATCGAGTCACCTGCTGGATTACGACAACAGACCAGCCCGGCGCGGCATTTATTACAGCCGGCGCAGGCGTTCCAGGTACAGGGCTTCGTCGGGAGCGCGATTCGCGCCCTGCGCCTCCCAGAGTGTCTCGGCGAGACACTCGATCATGCGGTGCTCCGCGACGTGGCGGTCGCCGTCGCGCGCCGCGAGCCTGCGGTGGATCGCCGCGATGCCGGCGGGCCGGTCGGTCGCAACCTGCTCGCGGATGCCGAGATGCAGGCCCATGTGCAGGAACGGGTTCGCGCGGCCGCCCTCGGGCGTGTAGTCGCGGTCGAGATCGCCGTCGGTAAGCGCGTCGTGGTATTCGGGATGCGCGGCGACCACGTCCGCGATCTGCGCTTCGAGCGGCGACATCGGGCGGCCGGCGACGTGTTTCTGCCAGGCATCCAGGTACATCTTCCTGAGCTCCCGCCGGTCCTGGCCGAAGATCATTCGAGCACCTTGCCGCGGTACTCGCACCATTCGACGATGGGGCAGTGCCAGCATTCCGGCTTGCGGGCCTTGCAGATGTAGCGGCCGTGGAGGATCAGCCAGTGGTGCGCGTCCTTCCTGAATTCGTCGGGAGTGAGCCTGACCAGGCGCTTCTCGACCTCGAGCGGCGTCTTGCCTTTCGCGAGGCCGGTACGATTGGCGACGCGGAAGATGTGGGTGTCGACCGCGATCGTGGGCTCGCCGAACGCCGTGTTCAGGATCACGTTGGCGGTCTTGCGCCCGACACCGGGGAGCTTCTCGAGGTCCTCGCGGGTCCGCGGAACTTCGCCGCCGTGCTCGTCCAGGAGGATCCGGCAGGTCTTGATGATGTTCTCGGCCTTGCTGTTGAAGAGCCCGATGGTGCGGATGCAGGACTTCAGCCCGTCGAGGCCGAGATCGAGTATGGCCTGCGGCGTATTGGCGACCTTGTAGAGTTTCGCGGTGGCCTTGTTGACGCCGACGTCGGTGGCCTGCGCGGAGAGGATCACCGCGACCAGCAACTCGAAAGGCGTGCCGTAGTCGAGCTCGGTGGTCGGGTGCGGATCCAGCTCGCGCAACCGGCTGTAGATGGCTGTGCGCTTGTCCCTGTTCACGTCCGGCGCGCCGTGTCCCGCTTGTGGTCCAGGTAATTCTTGAAAGCGACGGCGATTGCGAGGCTGAAGAATGCGCCCGGGGGCAGTACGGCGAGCAGCCAGCCGCCGTCCACGATGACCAGCCCCGCCATCGGTTCGCCGCCGACCAGCTTGTCGAGTTCGGCGAACAGCGAGCCGCGGCCGACGAGTTCGCGGAACAGACCGATGGCCATCAACAGCAGCGCGAACCCGGTGCCCATGCCGAGCCCGTCGAACAGGCTGGCGACGATGCCGTTGCGCGACGCGAACAGCTCCGCTCGCGCGACGATGGCGCAGTTGGTGACGATCAGTGGAATGAAGATGCCGAGCGAGCGGTCGAGCGCGGGAAACCAGGCTTTGAAGACCAGCTCGATGCAGGTGACGAGGCTCGCGATGATCAGCACGTAGATCGGCACGCGGATCTCCGCCAGTATGAAGCGGCGCGTCGCGGACACGAGGACGTTGGAGCAGGTGAGCACCAGCACGGTGGCCACGCCGAGCCCGAGGCCGTTGACGAAGGTCGTGGTGACGGCCAGCAGCGGGCACAGGCCGAGCAGCTGCACGAGCCCGGGGTTCTCCCGCCAGAGCCCCGTCCGCAAACGGTCGACGAGAAGCGCCGCAGTCATTGTGAATCCGCCGTGGCCGGCATGTCGAAAATCTCCGCCTGGTGAGCGTCGAAGTATAGCAACGTCTCGCGGATCGCCTTGACGACCGCGCGCGGCGTGACGGAAGCGCCGGTGAGCTGGTCGAAGCGGCCGCCGTCCGTGCGCAGCCGCCACCCGGCGAGCGGCGGGTCGCCGAGGGAGCGGCCGTCGAACTGGTAGACCCAGTCGGAACGCGCCGCCTCGATGCCGTCGCCGAGCCCGGGCGTTTCACGATGTTCGAGAATGCGAACGCCCGTCACGCGGCCCCCGGCGCGAATGCCGACCAGGATGCGGATCGGGCCGGCATAGCCGCCCCGAGCAGTGACGGCGAACAGTGCGGCGGCAGGCACGCCGCCGGACCAGGCGCGGTAGATCACCGCGGCATCGCTGCCGGGGAGTTCGTGCGGCGGTTCGAGGACGATTTTCGAGTCCGTGATGTTGCCGTCGAATCGCACCTCCCCGAGGGCGGGCAGCAGGCTTCTCTCCAGCCAGGCCTGTTCGTTCGCGGCGATGCGCTGCGCGGTCAGCTGGTAGGTTGCCGTCACGAGCGCGGCGCAGATCGCGGCGATCGCCGCCAGCGTTACGGCGCCCCTGGCGACTCGCGGCGTCATGACGCCCCCGGCTGCTTGCCGTGACCGACGATGCGCGGGCGGGTGAGGCGGTCGATGACGGGCACCGCCATGTTCATGAGCAGGACGGCGTACGCCACGCCGTCGACGTCCGCGCCCCACGTGCGTATCGCGTAGATCAGGAAACCGATGCCGGCGCCGTAGATGAAGCGGCCTTTCGGGCTGGCGGCCGCGGACACGGGATCGGTGGCGATGAAAAATGCGCACAGCAGCGCGGCGCCGCTGAACAGGTGGAAACCGGGGCCCGGCGCGCTGTCCGGGTTCGCGAGCCACATGACCGTGGCCGGGATCAGCAGGCCGACGCCCACGCCGAGCGGGATGTGCCAGCGTATGACTTTGCGGACCAGCAGCCAGAAGCCGCCGATGGCGATGAAGTTGCCGATCCACTCCCAGCCGACGCCGCCGAAATCGCCCATGACGGGCAGGGAGCGGATCTCGGCGGTCGTGCGCATGTCGTTGAGACCCGACTTCATGGCGTCGAGGGGCGTCGCGCGGCTCACTTCGTCGTAAGTGAGCACGTCGGGCAGGGCCCCGGTCAGCGTGTACGTCAGTGTCTGCAGCGTGGTCAGGAACGGGTAGTCGATGTCGCCCATGCGCGGCGCCAGCCACAGGTTGAGGTGCATCGGGAAGGCGACCAGCACGACCACGTAACCCGCCATGGCCGGGTTGAAGATATTGAAGCCGAGACCGCCGTAGAGGTGCTTGGCGACGACGATGGCGAACAGCCCGGCGGTGGCCGTGACCCACCACGGCGTCAGCGACGGCAGCGCGAAGGCCAGCAGTGCCGCCGTCACGAGCGCGCTGTAGTCGGCGAGCGCGCGCGCGGGCGGGCGGCCGCGCAAGTGCATCATCAATGCTTCGCCGCCCAGGCAGGCCGCGGCGGCAATGAGCAGGTTGAAGATCAGGCCGGGGCCGAAGAACCAGACGTGGGCGATCGCGGCGGGCACGAGCGCGAGCAGCACCTGCAGCATCATGCCGGCGACATTCGCGGCCGGTGCCAGGTAGGGGGCCTCGCGGCGCTCGAATTCCACCCTCAGTCCCCGTCCCGTTGCTTGCGCTTCATGATGTCCGCGATGGCGTCCGGGCCCGCTTTCCTTGCCTGCGCCTTCTGCCGCGCGAGTTCCGCTTCACGCGCCTGCTGCTCGCGCCGCAGGCGTTCCTCGCGTGCCTCGAAGCGGCGCCGTGCCCGCTCGGCGCGGGCTTTCTCGTCCTCGAGTTCGCGGATGCGCGCTTTCGCGGTGCGGAAGGCGTGGGTGAGCGGTATGTGGCTCGGGCACACCAGGTCGCAGCAACCGCACTCGATGCAGTCGGTCAGGCCCAGTTCGCGGAGCTGCCGTTCGTCATCCGTGCGCGCATACCAGAACAGCTGCTGCGGCTGCAGCCGCACGGGGCAGGCCGCCGCGCAGTCGCCGCAGCGGATGCAGGGCAGCTCCGTGCCGCTCGCCGGGATCTCCGACATCACGAGTACGCAGTTGGTCGCCTTGACCACGGGCACCCGATCGGTCGTGACCGACCGGCCCGTCATCGAGCCTCCGATCACGAGATGCTTCGCACTGGCCGTGTAGCCCCCCGCAAACGCAGCCACGTCGGCGATCGGCGTGCCGATACGGACGCGCAGGTTCATCGGATTCGCGATGCCGTCGCCGGTGATGGTGGTAATCCGGGAGACCAGCGGTTCGCCGTCCTGCAGCCAGTCGTGGATGGCGGCGGCCGTGCCGACGTTCTGCACCAGGCAGCCGACATCCGTGGGCAGCCCGCCGCTCGGGACCTCGCGATCGGTCACGAGCTGGACCAGCTGGTCCTCGCCGCCCGACGGGTAGATCGTCGGGATTTCCTTGAGCAGCAGCCGGTCCTCGCCGGCCGCGGTCAGCGCCGTGGCCAGTTGCCGGATGGCCTCCGGCTTGTCGCTTTCGACGACGATGTGGCCGCGCTCCAGGCCGAGCGCCTGCAGCAGGATCTGCGCACCGCTGACGATCGCGTCCGCGCGTTCGCGCATCAGCATGTCATCGCAGCTGATGCAGGGCTCGCACTCGGCACCGTTCAGGACGAGGAATTCGAGGTCGCAGGCGGTGGCCTGCTTGAGTTTCTGCGCAGTGGGATAGACCGCGCCGCCCAGACCGACGATCCCGCCCTGCAGGATCTTCTCGAGCAGGGCGTCCCCGCGCAGGCCGGAATACGGGACCGGTTGCCCCCAGGTATCGACGGCCCGGTCGTCGCCGTCGCAGTCGATCACGATGCAGGGAGCCGGCTCGCCGTAGCGGCCGCAGACCGGCCGCGGTTCGATGGCCGCGATCCTGCCGGACGAGGAGGCATGCACCGGCGCACCGAGCGGCCCCGGCGGTTCCGCGAGCAGCTGGCCTTTCAGGACGTGCTCGCCGACGCCGACCAGCGGCCGGGCGGGCCCGCCGACGTGCTGCTCGAGCGGCAGGATCAGCCGTTCGGGCAGCGGCGGGGACTGTATCCGCGTGCGCGTCGATTCGGCCTTGCGGGCCTTGAGCCGCAGGCCGCCATGCAGCCTGCCGAGGTCGAATGTCGCCGCGGGGCCCGGCACTACGCCGCTCGCATGGCGATGCAGTCGACCGGGCAGGGCGCGACGCACAACTCGCAGCCGGTGCACTCCTGCTCGATCACGGTGTGCATCAGCTGGTGCGCCCCGACGATGGCATCCACCGGGCACGCGGCGCGGCAGTAGGTGCAGCCGATGCACAGCGATTCATCGATGACCGCGACGGCGCGAGCAGCCGGGCCCGTCGCGAGCGGCGGCGATTCCGCACGGCCGAGCAGGTCTGCGAGGCGCCGCACCGTGTCGTTGCCGCCGGGCGGGCACAGGTTGATCGCCTCGCCCGCGCCGACGATCGCCGCGGCATACGGCCGGCATCCCGGGTAGCCGCATTGCGCGCACTGGGTCTGGGGCAGGAGGTCATTGACCCGCTCGACGAGGCTCGACGGGTCCGGCGGCAGCCGGCGGGCGGCGAAACCCAGCGCGAGGCCCGCGAGCAGCGCGATGACCGTGAGAGTGAGTACGCCGATCCACATGCGGCTGCGCCGGACTCAGGGCCGCGCCATGCCCGCGAACCCCATGAAGGCGAGCGACATCATGCCGGCCGTGACGAGGGCGATCGCGGCACCACGGAACGGCACCGGGACGTCGGCGGCATCGAGGCGTTCGCGCATGGCGGCAAACAGGATCAGCACGAGTGCAAAGCCGCCGGCCGCGCCCAGGCCGTAGAACACGGACTGCACGAAGCCGGTCGACTGCCGCACGTTCAGCAGCGCCACGCCGAGCACGGCGCAGTTGGTCGCGATCAGCGGGATGTAGATGCCGAGCACCTGGTCGAGCAGCGGGCTCAGGCGGCGCACCATGATCTCGGTGAATTGCACGCTGGCCGCGATGACGAGGATGAACGTGATCGTGCGCAGGTACTCGAGCTCGAGCGGCACGAGGACGTGGACATGCAGCAGGTAGGCGCTTGCGGACGACAACGTGAGCACGAACGCGGTCGCCAGTGACATGCCCGTCGCGGCCTCGAGGTTGCGCGAGACACCCATGAAGGGGCACAGGCCGAGGAAGCGCATCAACACGAAGTTGTTGACCAGCACCGTGGCAACGAGGATCACGAACAGTTCTGTCATGCAATGTCCCGACGATCACGCCGGTGTGAAAGTTGGCTACTTGACCCGCATGCCCGGTGCCGCGCCGTCGTCCGGTGACAGCAGGAAGATGTCTTCGCCGCCGGGCCCTGCAGCCAACACCATACCTTCGGACACGCCGAAACGCATCTTGCGCGGCGCCAGGTTGGCGACGACGACCACGTGGCGGCCGACGAGATCGCCGGGCGCGTAAGCCGCCTTGATGCCGGCGAAGACGTTCCGCGTCGAGTCGCCCAGGTCGAGCGTCAGTGCCAGGAGTTTGTCGGCGCCTTCGACGGGCTCTGCCTTCTCGATGCGCGCAATCCGCAGGTCGACTTTCGTGAAGTCGTCGATGCTGATCGTATCGCCCGCCCCGTCCGGTTCCGCTGCCGCGGGCCGGTGAGTTTCCTTCGACTGTTCGATCATGCGCTGCACCTGTTCGGGTTCGACCCGGCCGAGTAATGGTGTGAACTTGTTGATCGTGACATCGAGCAGCGGTGTTGCGGCGTCCGCCCAGCGCCACTCGTCCTCGCCCAGGAATTCCCTGGCGCGCCCGGCAACGTCCGGGATCACCGGCGCGAGGTAAACCATGAGGCTGCGAAACATGTTCAGCCCCTGCGTGCACGCCAGCTGCACGTCGTCGAGCTTGCTCTCGTCCTTGATCATCACCCAGGGCTTGGCGTCGTCGATGTAGCGGTTTGCCTTGTCGGCGAGGGCCATGACGAGGCGCATCGCCTTGGAGTACTCGCGCGACTCGTAGTGGGCCGCGATCGTCTCCGCCGCAGCGGCGAACTCGCCGAACAACCTCGGGTCGGCGAGATGCGCGGACAGCCGGCCGTCGAAGCGCTTGCCGATGAACCCCGCGCAGCGGCTCGCGATATTGACGAGCTTGCCGACGAGGTCGGCATTGACGCGTGCGACGAAGTCGTCGAGGTTCAGGTCGATGTCCTCGATCGTCGGCCCGAGCTTCGCCGCGTAGTAATACCGCAGGTAGCTCGGGTCGAGGTTGTCGAGATAGGTGCGCGCCTTGATGAAGGTGCCGCGTGACTTCGACATCTTGAAGCCGTTCACCGTGAGGAAGCCGTGCGCGAATACGCTCGTCGGCGTCCTGAAGCCGGATCCTTCGAGCACGGCTGGCCAGAACAGCATGTGGAAATACATGATGTCCTTGCCGATGAAGTGATACACCTCGGTATCGCCGCCCGGGGCGCCAGTATTCGTCGAAATCGAGGTCGTCGCGGCGCGCGCAGAGGTTCATGAAGCTCGCGGGGTAGCCGACCGGTGCGTCCAGCCAGACGTAGAAGTACTTGTCCTCGGTGCCTGGGATGCGGAAGCCGAAGTAGGGCGCATCGCGCGAGATGTCCCAGTCCTGCAGCCCGGATTCGAACCACTCGTCGAGCTTGGCGACCGCGTTCCTGTCGAGCGTCGCCGATTTCATCCAGGCACGCAGGCGGTCTTCGTACTCGCCGAGCCGGAAGAAATAGTGCTCCGACTGCCGTTTCACGGGCGTCGTGCCGGAAATGACGGAGACCGGGTCGATCAGCTCGGCCGGGGTGTAGGTCTTGCTGCAGTTCTCGCAGGCGTCGCCGTACTGGTCCGGCGCCTTGCAGAAAGGGCAGGTCCCCTTCACGAAGCGGTCCGGCAGGAACATGCCTTCCTTCTCGTCGTAGGCTTGCTCGATGGTCTTCGTGTAGATGTCCCCGGCATCGCGAAGCGCCTCGAACATCTCGACGGTCAGCGCCTCGTTCTCGGGCGAATGCGTCGTGTGGAAGTTGTCGAAGTCCACGCCGAATGCCGCGAAGTCGCGGACGAACTCCTCGCTCATTCGCGTCGTGAGTTCCTCGGGTGTCACACCCAGTTCGCGCGCCTTGATCATGATCGGCGTGCCGTGAGCGTCGCTGGCACAGACGTAGGTGCACTCGTGGCCGCAGAGCTTCTGGAAACGCACCCAGATGTCCGTCTGGATGTATTCGACGAGATGCCCCATGTGAATGGAGCCGTTGGCATACGGCAGCGCGCTCGTAACGAGGATCTTCCGGGGTGTGTCGCTCATGGGGCGCGATTATGCCACGGGTAGGTGATTGTAGGAGCGGTTCTCGAACCGCGATCGCGCGCCGAGGCGCGCTCCTACGGGTCAATCCTCGTCTTTCATGCGCTCGAACTTGGACTTGTCGTTGGCCTGCTGGTAAGCCTCCTTGCCCGCGACGAGGCCCTGCCGGACGAGCCCCATCAGGGCATTGTCCATGGTCTGCATGCCGACGTTGCCGCCGGACTGCATGGCTGTTTCGAGCTGGTCGAGCTTGCCCTGGCGGATCAGGTTGGCGACTGCCGGTGTGTTGATGAGGATCTCGAGTGCGGCGACGCGGCCCGCGTGCGGCTTCGTGGGCAGCAGCTGTTGCGAAATGACGCCGCGCAACGACGTGGAGATCATCGTGCGGATGTGGCTCTGCTTGTCGGCGGGGAACGAATTCACGATGCGGTCGACGGTCTGTCCCGCGCCGTTGGTGTGTAGCGTACCCATGACGAGGATACCCATCTCCGCGGCGGTCACCGCGATGCTGATCGTCTCGAGGTCGCGCATTTCGCCGACCAGCACGACGTCGGGGTCTTCACGCAGGGCCGAATGCAGCGCTTCGGAAAACGATGGGCTGTGGACCCCGATCTCGCGCTGGCTGATCAGGCATCCCTGCGCCTTGTGCACGAACTCCACCGGGTCCTCGATCGTGAGAATGTGGCCCTTGAGGCGCTTGTTCATCGAGTCGATCATCGCGGCGAGCGTCGTCGACTTACCGGAACCGGTCTTGCCCGTCACGAGGATCATCCCCTGCGTATGCCGGCAGAGTTCGTGGACGACCTTCGGCATGTTCAGGTCCGCGAGCGTCAGCGCCTGTGACGGGATGGCGCGGAAGATCGCGCCGATGCCGTTCAGATGGCGGAATACGTTGACTCGGAAACGCGAGACGTCCTGTATTTCGTACGCGAAGTCGGCAGCGTCGTCCTGCTCGAAGTCGCGCTGGGTCGCGCCGTCCATGATCTCGAGCATGCAATCGCGGACGTGCTCGGTCGTCAGCCTCTCGTTGTCGATGACCTGCAGGTTGCCGTGAATGCGCGCGCGCACCGGGTCGCCGGACACGAAGTGCAGGTCGGACGCTTTGCACTGCAGGGCGGACGTCAGGTACTGGTCGATCTTCATGAGCCACCCAGGATTTCGTTGCCGCCGATGTCGATCATGGGCACGACGTCGGTGTCGGTGACGAAGCGCTGGAACTTCTTCTTGTCGTTGGCAAAGCGGATCGCGTCGTCCGGGTCGATCTCCTTCTTCTGGATAGCGCTGAGCAGTGCCGAATCCATCAGCTGCATGCCCTGGTCGGCACCGGTCTGCAGCTGCGAGGGTATCTGGTGTGTCTGCTCGGCGGTGATCATCTTCGCGATGGCGCGATTGTTCACGAGTATCTCGAGCACGGCCCGGCGGCCCTTGCCGTCGACGGTCTTCACGAGCACCTGCGTGACCACCGCTTTCAGGCTCATCGCGAGGAACGCCTTGGTCTGCTCGCGCAATTCGCCCGGCAGCGCGTCGATGATTCGGTCGATGGTCTTCACGGCGCCGGTCGTATGCAGCGTGCCGAGTACCAGGTGGCCGGTTTCGGCGGCGGTCATGGCCATCATGATGGTCTCCGCGTCGCGCAGTTCGCCGACCAGGATCACGTCCGGGTCTTCGCGCATCGCCGAGCGCACGCCATCGGCGAAGCTGCGCACGTGCGTGTGCAGTTCCCGCTGGATGACCTGGCTGTTCTTGCTCGGGTGCACGAACTCGATGGGGTCCTCGAGACTGATGATGTTGAGGTTCCGCGTCTCGTTGAGGTGATTGATCATCGCGGCGAGCGTGGTCGATTTACCGGTTCCGGTCGACCCGGTCACCAGCACCATGCCCTGGTGGTAGTCGCAGAATTTGAACAGCACCTTGGGCACGCCGAGTTGCGCGAGCGTCGGCACCGTACCGGGAATGTGGCGGAAAACGGCGCCGACCCCCGTCACCTTGCGAAACACGTTGACGCGAAACCGACCGCCTTCCTCGGCGACATAGGAAAAGTCCAGGTCGTGCCCTGCCTCGAGGCGCTCGATCTGCTGCACCGTCAGGATCTCGCGCACGTAGCCTTCCAGCTCGGTGTCCGAGAGCTGCCGGAACTTGATCGGCAGCAGGTCGCCGTTCATGCGCAGCATCGGCGGCACCCCGACCGCGAGGTGCACGTCCGAGCAACCCTGGGCGAGGCCGAGCTTCAGAAATGCATCGATACGCGCCATAGACCGCCGTTCATCCAGTAAATCAGTAGCTTATGGGTATCCTAGGCGGATTTCCGGGCGCTGGCCAGAGCGACATCACATTTTCGGCAATTGCTGCCCGGACGCATCAGGCCTGAACGGCGTCGAGCGCCTCGGTGAGTTCCGCCATCGACTGGAAGCGCTTGGTCTTGTCGACCGACATGGCCTTGTTGATGATCGCGGCGAAATCGTCCGGGATGCCCGGATTGATTTCCTGGCAATCCTTCGCCTTGCCCTGGACGTGCTGGTACATCACCGACATGTGGTCGCCGCGGCTGTACGGCGGGATGCCGGTCACCATCTCGTACATGATGACGCCCACGCTGTAGATGTCGGCCGTTTCGTCGACCTTCTTGCCGAGGATCTGCTCGGGCGCCATGTACTTCGGTGAACCGATGACGTAGCCGGTCTTCGTGAGCTGGGTGTCGCCGCTCGACGCCGCGGCCGCGACGCCGAAGTCCACGATCTTCAGCAGGCCCTCGTTGTTGACCAGCACGTTGGCGGGCTTCAGGTCGCGATGGATGACGCCGGCCTGGTGCGCGACGGCCATGCCGGTGGCAATATCGCGCGAGAAGCGCAGCGCCTTGGCGATGTCCATCGGCTTCTGGTCCGGGATTTCGCCGGACAGCGTGTGCGACGGGAAATACTCCATCGAGATCGCGTACGAACCCTGCAGGTTCAGGAAGTCGTAGATACGGATCACGTTGCGGTGCGTGATCTTGCGCGAGTAACGCAGTTCGTGGACGAAGCGCTTCATCATCTCCTCGTCCGACGAGACGTTCGGATTCAGGAACTTGAGGATCAGCCGTTCGTCGACCACCTCGTCCTGCATCAGCAGCACGGTGCCGAAGGCGCCCTTGCCGATCTTCTCGATGTACTTGTAGCGGCCCTCGAGCACGTCCCCGGGCTTCAGCTTGGAGATGTCCAGCGGCTGTACCGGGGACGGGACGGGAGCGGTACCTTCGACCGTCGTGTCGCCGAGCGGCGCAGCGGCCGTGCGGGCCTTGGCCTGCTGGTCCAGCAACTTCTCCAGGTCCTTGTCGTCCAGCAGCAGCGTATGCGTCCGGTCGCCGATCTTTTCTGCGCGCACTTTCTCGGCGAGCACGGTCGCGGAGAAGCGCGCGTCGAGGTCCTTGAGCGCCTTGTCCGCGATGTTGATGACCGTGGGCTCATCCGCCTGCTTGATCTTCTGCAGCACGGTGCGAACGGTGTCCGCGTGCGTCTCGTCGGCGAGTTTCGACAGCGCCTTGACGGCCTCGATCTGGAGTTCCCGGTCCGGGCTCCGCAGCAGCGGCACGATCATCGGGATGTGCTTGTGGTTGCCGAGCTTGGACAGCGCGCGCACGACCACCGTATCGGTCTTCGAGTCCTTGCCGAGCATCGACTCGAGTTTCGGCAGTGCCTTGGGATTGCCGATCCTCGACAGCGCATCGACGGCGCGTTCGCGCACCCACCAGTCGGAGTCGTCCGTGGCGGCAATCAGGTGGTCCACGGCGCGTTCGTCCTTTGCGGCGTCGAGGATCTCGATGGCCGTGCGGCGTATCTCCTCGTCCTCGTCGTTGATCAGTGCGACGACGGAGTCGATGACCTTGGGCCCGCCGATCTCGGCAAGCGCGTCGCCGGCGCGCGAGCGCACCCACCAGTCGTCGTCCTTGAGCACTTCCAGCAATTCCTTGACGGAATTCCGGTTGCCGACCTCGTTGATGACTTCGACGGCGGCGCGGCGCGAATACTCCGACTCGTCCTTCAGCGCATCCGCGAGGAATTTCACCGTCTCGGGATGGTTGATCTGGATCATCATCTCGACGGCCTTGTTCTGCACGTCGAGGTCGGGGTCCTGCAGGAGTTTCGCGACGGCGGCGATGTTGACGTTGCTGCCGCGCGAGGCGAGGGCGCTGAGCGCGGCCCCGCGCACCATCTTGTTGGTGTCCCTGAGCTCGACCTCGAGCGCGGCATTGATCTCCGGGCTGTCGAATCGCTTGAGCAGGTTGATGAGGTGAATCTTGACCACCGGGTCGCGCCCGCCCATGCGGGCGATCAGGTCGGGAACCATCTGCGGGCGGATCATGCGCTCGATGATCTTGAAGACGGCGGCCTTTTCCCTGACGTCGAGGTCGTACGCGCGCTGCAGCAGCTCGTGCACGCTGAGGTCGTCCTTGTGGACCTGCAGTATCTCGATCAGGGCCGGCTTGGAGACTTCGACGTCGTCGAACCAGTCCAGCAGCCGGTTCGCGTTGTAATCGGTGGTGCTGCACAGCGCCCAGGCGGTGCCCTTGACGACCCGCTCGTTACCGTCCGCAAGCCCCTCCCGGTAGTGGTCCAGGGTCTTGTCGTTGACCAGCGCGGCGAGGATGTCCACGAAGACCATCGTGTGCGACTTGTCGGACATCGCGAGCGCGTCGATGACCTTGGGAATGACTTTCGGGCCGACTTTCTTGATCTTGGCGACGAGTTTGCGGGCACCGGCGCTCGTCGGGTCCCTCTCGGCGACCAGTTGCTGGATCAGTTGCTCCGAGCGAAAGCCGCCGAGCAGGCTCATTGCCGGGCTCCGCTGCGCAGGTACGGCGCAAGGCAGGCCCGCGCCGTGACTGGCATCCCTGCTGCGAGACCTGTTTGAGTATTTGCGCTAGGAAATGACAAACGTTTTGCTCTGGCCCACGCGAAAGCCGGGGCGTCCGCACCCCTCGCAAGCCGCGTACACTCCGCTCTCTAACCCGATGCGGCGCATTATGCCACATCACCCCGGCGCACAATCCAGCCAAAACCTTGAATATTCAGGCCCGAGGCACATGTCCTGCCAGGACGAGGTACTTGGCAGCGTAGCGGCCTCGGTTACAATGTGCGCCCCGACCGCCCCTCCCACGGGTCGGTTGTAGGCAAATTTTACCTAATAAGAGAACCTGAAGTGTGACGGCGTCAACAGAATCCAGTGTGAAAAAGCTCGTCGAGTCCCTGCAACTGCCCGGGATCGATCATCCGCTCGGCAAGGTCGCTCGCGTGACCGCCGCCGAGGTCGGCGATTCCGCCACGCGTGTCGGCGTGGAGCTCGGCTTTCCGGCCGAGGGGGTGGCCGCCCGCTGGCGGGCGTTCATCGCAGACGCCGTGAAGTCGGAAACCGGCGCCGGCGAGGTCGACGTGGCGCTCACCTTCGCGGTCACCGCGCACGGCGTGCAGCCCAACCTGAAGCCGCTGCCCGAGGTGCGCAACGTGATCGCCGTGTCGTCCGGCAAGGGCGGTGTCGGCAAGTCGACGGTTGCCGTCAACCTGGCGCTGGCGCTGGCGGCGGACGGCGCCACGGTGGGCCTGCTCGATGCGGACATCTACGGGCCGAGCCAGCCGCACATGGTCGGGCTCGTCGGCGAGCGGCCGACGACGACGGACGGCAAGAGCATGGCGCCGATGACCGCGCTGGGGCTGCAGGTCATGTCGATCGGTTTCCTGATCGACCCCGACCAGCCGATGGTGTGGCGCGGGCCGATGGTCACCTCCGCGCTCAACCAGCTGCTCAACCAGACCAGCTGGCGCGATCTCGACTACCTGATCGTGGATATGCCGCCGGGCACGGGCGACATCCAGCTCACACTGTCGCAGCAGGTGCCGGTCTCCGGGGCCGTCGTCGTTACCACCCCGCAGGACATTGCCGCGATCGATGCGCGCAAGGGACTGGCGATGTTCCGCAAGGTGTCCATCCCGGTGCTGGGCGTCATCGAGAACATGAGCACCCACATCTGCACGGCCTGCGGCCACGAGGAAGCCATTTTCGGCACCGGCGGCGCCGACGCCATCGTGCGCGACTTCGGTGTCGAACTGCTGGGCCGGCTGCCGCTGGATGCGAGTATTCGCGCGCAGGCGGATTCGGGTAACCCGACGGTCGCCGCGGATCCGGACTCGGATGTCGCCGAGGCCTTCCGCAGCGCCGCGCGCCGCATGGCGGCCGCGCTCGCCATGAAGAGCAAGGACTACAGCGCGAAATTCCCCAAAATCGTCATCGAGTAGCGCCGGTGAGCATCAAGTCGGATCGCTGGATTCGCCGCATGGCGGCGGAACACGGCATGATCGAGCCGTTCGAGCCGGGCCAGGTACGGGAGAACGCCGGCGGGCGCATCGTGTCCTACGGCACGTCGAGTTACGGCTACGACGTGCGCTGTTCGAACGAGTTCAAGATTTTCACCAACATCAACTCCGCCATCGTGGACCCGAAAGGGTTCGACCAGACGAGCTTCGTCGATCTCGAGAGCGACGTGTGCGTGATTCCGCCGAATTCCTTCGCGCTGGCACGCACCGTGGAGTACTTTCGTATCCCGCGCACGGTCCTGACGATCTGTCTCGGCAAGTCCACCTATGCGCGCTGCGGCATCATCGTGAACGTGACACCGCTCGAACCCGAGTGGGAAGGGCACGTGACGCTGGAGTTCTCCAACACGACGCCGCTGCCGGCGAAGATCTACGCCAACGAAGGCGTGGCGCAGATGCTGTTCCTGGAGTCCGACGAGCCCTGCGAGACCTCCTACAAGGACCGCGGCGGCAAATACCAGGGCCAGACCGGCGTCACTCTGCCGAAAGCCTGATTGACGCGCCGTTCGACCCGGGGTCAGGCGACCGGGGCATTTGTCGCCCTCATGGCTCGCTGCGCTGCGCTTGTATCTCGACCTGTAGGAGCGCTTCTCGAAGCGCGACCAGGGCCGAAGACCGCATCGCGGCTCGAGAGCCGCTCCTACAGACGCAGCAGCTGCGATTACAGGTCGAAATCCAGGATAACGGGTTCGTCCAGCGGCTTGCCGTCGAGCCAGGTTGCGCCGTCCCTCATTTGCAGGCGCCCGGCGCCGAACCAGTCCGCCGCGGTCGGGTAGATGCGGTGCTCCACGGCCTGCACCCGGCGCATCAGTTCGCCGGGGTCGGTGGTGGGGGCGACGCGGATCCGGCCCTGCACGATGCGCGGTCCGCCATCGAGTTCCTCGGTGACGAAGTGCACGGTGCTGCCGTGATGCGTGTCGCCGGCCTCGAGCACGCGCTCGTGGGTATCGAGGCCGGGGTAGAGCGGCAGCAACGCAGGATGGATGTTGAGGATGCGGCCAGCGTAATGCTGCACGAACCAGGGGCTCAGGATGCGCATGAACCCCGCGAGCACCAGCAACCCGGGCTCCCACGGCGCGAGCGCGTCGGCGACCGCCCGGTCGAACTGTTCGCGCGTGCCGTAGCGGCCGTGCTCGATGCAGCGCGTGTCGATGCCGGCGTCGCGCGCCCGCGTCAGGCCGTAGGCGTCCGGCCGGTTCGAGAACACGCCGCACAGCTCGATCGACAGGGACCCCTGCGCGGCGCGATCGATGAAGGACTGCAGGTTCGTGCCCGATCCGGATATCAGGATCGCCGTCTTGCAGTTCCCGGAACTCAAAGGAACTGCACCGCCGCGGAACCCGCGGCGATGCGGCCGATTACCCATGCCGACTCGCCGCTTGCATTGAGGACTTCGACGCACTTCGCTGCGTCCGCGGCATCGACCGCGACGATCATGCCGACGCCGCAGTTGAAGGTGCGGCGCATCTCGTCCAGCGCGATATTGCCGGCCTCGGCCAGCCAGTCGAACACGGGGCCCTGTTCCCAGGATGCCGTATCGATCTCCGCGTGCAGTGCAGCGTCGAGAATGCGCGGCAGGTTTTCCGTGATCCCGCCGCCCGTAATGTGCGCGAGCCCCTTGACCGAAACCGCGTTCATGAGCTCGAGCACCGGTTTCACGTAGATGCGCGTGGGCGTGAGCAGGCGTTCGCTCGCAGGCACGCCGTCGAGGTTGCAGTCGCCGGCCAGGTCGAGCACCCTGCGAATCAGCGAATAGCCGTTCGAGTGCGGCCCGCTGGAGCCGATGCCGATCAGCGCGTCGCCGGGACCGATACCGCTGCCGTCGATCATGGCATCCCGTTCCACGGCACCGACGCAGAACCCGGCCAGGTCGTATTCGCCCTCGGCATACATGTCCGGCATCTCGGCGGTCTCGCCGCCGATCAGGGCGGCGCCCGCCTGGCTGCAACCGGCGGCAATGCCCTTGATCACGTCGGCGGCGACCTCGACGTCGAGCTTGCCGCACGCGAAATAGTCGAGGAAGAACAGCGGCTCCGCGCCCTGCACGAGCACGTCGTTGACGCACATGGCCACGAGGTCGATCCCGATGGTATCGTGCCGACCGAGCTGTTGGGCGAGCTTGAGTTTCGTGCCGACGCCGTCGGTCCCGGAAACCAGCACGGGTTCCCGGTAACGGCCGGGCGGCAGCGCAAACAGGCCGCCGAATCCGCCGATGCCGGCCAGGACCTCGGGCCGGCGCGTCGCGGCGACGATAGGCTTGATTCGCTCGACGAGCGCGTTTCCGGCGTCGATGTCGACACCGGCATCACGGTAGGTCAGGTTCTTGTTGGCCATCGATAAGTGGCAATTTCTGAGAGGGCGATATAATAGTCGCTGGGCCTCCACGGGGAAACCACCCTTGCTGATACACCCTCAACTGCGTTTGCCGGCCTCGAATCGCCGGCGCATCGCCCTTTGTGCGTTGCTTCTGCTCGCGATCGCGTCGCCCGGCCTGGCCGGCGCCATCGAAATGACGTCGCTGTACACCGCGGCAGTGCCCCTCGACGCCAGCAAGAACGATCCGCGGGCCGCTGCCTACAGGGATGCGCTCGCGGTGGTCCTGCTGCGCGTCGCGGGGTCCGGCATTGGCGACGACCCGGAGATGATCGACCTGCTGTTCCCGAATCCCGCGGCCTACGTCGTGCAGTTCCAGCCCGGCGAGGCCGATACGCTGTGGGTTACCTTCGACGGCAATGCCGTCGAGGACGTCCTGCGGCGCAATGGGCAGCCGGTCTGGGGCCGTGACCGGCCGCTCACCCTGGTCTGGCTCGCCGTGGACTGGGGGCAGGGCGAGCGGGAGATCCTCGGTGCCGACGATCCCGAACGCAGCGACGACCAGGCGCGCACGATCGACCGCAACCGGCTGCTGCGGCAGCGCGTGCTCGACGTCGCGGAGCGCCGCGGCCTGCCGGTCGCGTTCCCGCTGCTCGATACCGAGGACCTGGCGCGGGTCACCTTCCCGGATATCTGGGGCGGGTTCGACGAACTCATCCTCGACGCGTCGCAGCGTTACGAGGCGAATTCCGTGCTGATCGGCCGGGTGCGGGCCGACACCGGGCAGCGCAATCGCTGGACGTATCACTTCGCCGGCGCCGAACGCGCCTGGACGGGCGAGCCCGAAATGGTGATCAACCTGGTCGCGGACATGCTGGCGGCCGAATTCGCCATCGGCGGCGACGCCACGCTGCAGAGCGTCGAACTGGCGGTCGCGGGAATCAGCACCGTGGACGCGTACGGCCGCGTGCAGCGCATCCTCTCCGGAATCAACGTCATCGAGAGTTTCGCGATTACCTCGGTGGAGGGCGACCGGATCCTCTACCGGGTGGAAGCGCACGGCGGCGCGGAGAGGCTGGCGCGTGCCCTGCGTCTCGGCGGGTTGATCGAGCAGGACCGCTTCGACAGCGCACCGTACCCGGAAGCTGCTCCGGCTGCGACGCTGGAATTCTTCTACAGTCCCTGACGCCCTGCCGATGCACCTGGGATGGATTCCAAATGCGATTTCGCTGGTGCGTATTGCGCTGATAGTGCCGATCCTGATGCTGATCCTGCAGGGCGAGCACGCGTGGGCGCTCGGCCTGTTCTTCTTCGCGGGGTTCTCCGACGGCCTCGACGGCTACCTGGCCGTGCGCTTCAACTGGCAGACGCGCCTGGGCGGACTGCTCGACCCCGTCGCCGACAAGCTGCTGGTCGCCGGCCTGTTTGTCACGCTCGCCTGGGTGGGACTGATACCCGCCTGGCTCGCCAGCATCGTGATCCTGCGCGACGTGGTCATTTTCGGCGGGGCGGTGGCCTACAATTTCCTCATCGAACCGGTGCGCGGCGAACCGTCGCGGATCAGCAAGCTGAACACGGCGCTCGAACTGATGTTCCTGTTCTTCGTCCTGAGCCACGCCGGCTTCGGCTGGCCCGAACCCATCACCCTGACGGTGCTCGGGGCTTCGATCCTGGTGACCGTGGTCATCAGTGGTGCAGACTACGTGTGGTCCTGGTCGCGGCGCGCACGAGCGGGAGGCACGTATGAAAACTGACCTGCGTCTAAACTGGCTGATCGCCGTCGCGCTGGCGGGGTGGCTCATGTACCTGCTTGCGCCGATCCTGACGCCGTTCGTCGCCGCGGCTCTGCTCGCGTACGTCGGCGACCCGCTGGCCGATCGCCTGCAGGGACTCAAGTTGCCGCGCACGCTCGCCGTGGTGGCCGTGTTCCTGCTCACCTTCCTGACGCTCGGCCTGCTGATCCTGCTGATCGTGCCGCTGATCCGCAACCAGGTCGGCGCCCTGCTGGACGCGCTGCCCGCGATCGGCGCCCAGTTCGAGCAGGTGTGGCTGCCGTGGGTCGTGCAGACCTTCGACATAGAGCTCGGCGACGACATCGGCATCGGGCCGTTCCTCGCGCGTTACAGCGAGATGGCCGGCAACTGGGGCGGCAAGGTGCTGCTGGGCGTTGCCGAGTCGGGCGGTGCGCTGGCGGCCGCCGTCATCAGTCTCTTCCTCGTGCCCATCCTGACGTTCTACATGCTGCGCGACTGGGACCTCATCGTCGCCCGCATCGGCGCGTTGGTACCGCTCAGCCAGCGCGACACGATTTTCGGCCTCGTGCGCGACGCCGACGACATGCTCGGCGCGTTCCTGCGCGGCCAGATTCTCGTCATGATGGCGCTGGCGGCCATCTACTCGGCCGGGCTCAGCGTCGTCGGGCTCAAGTTCGCGGTCGCGATCGGCGTCGTATCCGGGCTGGTCAGTTTCGTACCCTATCTCGGCCTCGTGTTCGGCGTCGTGCTGGCGTCGCTGACCGTGGTCCTCGAGCCCGACCCGCTGTGGCGGCTGGTCGGCGTCGTCGCCACCTTCACGATCGCGCAGCTCATCGAGGGGTCGATCCTGACGCCGAAGCTGGTCGGCGACCGCATCGGACTGCATCCCGTCCTGGTCATCTTCGCGGTCGCGGCGGGCGGCCAGCTGTTCGGTTTCTTCGGCATCCTGCTGGCGCTGCCGGCCGCTGCCGTACTGTCCGTCGTCGTGCGCTACGCCTACACGACCTACCTCAAGGAGCACCCGGAGGAAGCCGAGGAGCTGCGTGAGGCGGCCGGCGCGGCGGGGGACCCCGGGGCCGCCGCAAAGGACGCGTCTTGAGCCAGCTCGCGCTACCGCTGCGGCTTGCCGATTACGCGGTGTTCGAGACGTTTCTCGCCGCCGGCAACGAGGCCGTCGTCGATTACCTGCGGTCGCTGCCGGCCGCCACCGGGGGGCAGGGTGCGTGGATCTGGGGAGCACCTGCGACGGGCAAGTCGCACCTGCTGCAGGCCACCTGTGAGCGTTTCGCGGACCGCGCCGCGTACCTGCCGCTCGCCGACATTGCGGGCGCCGGGCCCGGACTCCTCGAAGGCCTCGAATCGCGGCAACTGGTGTGCATCGACGACGTCGACAGCGTGGCCGGCGACGACGCCTGGGAACGCGGGCTGTTCGCACTCTGCAATGCCCAGACCGAGGCGGGGCACCACCTGGTGGTGAGTGCCGCCGCTGCGCCACGCGCGAGCGGCATCGCGCTGGCGGACCTGTTGAGCCGCTTGCAGCGCCTCGCGACCTTCCATCTCAGGCCACTCGACGAGGCGTCGCGCATGGCGGCACTGCAGCTGCGCGCCGGCCATCGGGGGCTCGAACTGCCCGAGGACACGGCGCGATTCCTGATGGCCCGCAGCCGGCGGG
Source organism: uncultured Gammaproteobacteria bacterium (assembly GCA_963712755.1). Taxonomy (GTDB): domain Bacteria; phylum Pseudomonadota; class Gammaproteobacteria; order Steroidobacterales; family Woeseiaceae; genus UBA1847. Next base: position 906,292 of record CAVQIY010000010.1, read on the forward strand.
ACATGCAGAGCCTCTACGAGCTGCTCGACCGCCTCGATCTCGAAGCCCTGCGCGCCCAGCGCAGGCTGACCATTCCGTTCGTCAGGGACGTGCTGCAGGGCAGCTGACCCCCCGGCCGCGGCGTCAGTCGGCGAGCCGCCTGCCGATGTCGGCAACGCGCTTGCCGAGCGCGCGCGCGAGCGTCTTCTCGTCCTCGGACAAACGGTCCTGCTCACGGCGCCACGAGACGTGCGAGGCGCCGTAAGGCGTGCCACCGGTGGTCGTGACCGACAACGCCTTTTCCGTGTACGGCAGCCCGACGAGAATCATGCCGTGATGGAGCAGGGGGATCGCCATCGTCAGCAACGTGGTCTCCTGCCCGCCGTGGAGCGACGAGGTCGACGTGAATACGCCGGCCGGCTTGCCCGCGAGCGTGCCCGACAGCCATTCGGTGATCGTGTTGTCGAAAAAGTACTTGAGCGACGCCGTCATGTTGCCGAAGTGGGTCGGGCTGCCGAGCACCAGGCCCGCGCATTCGTCGAGGTCGGCCCGCTCGACGTACGGTGGGCCGGACTCGGGCACGGCAGCGCCGCGGGTCTCGATCGTGCTCGACACGGCGGGCACGGTCCGCAGGCGGGATGCCATGCCGGGCACCGAGTCCACGCCGAGGCACACTTCGCGCGCGAGCGCCTCGGTCATGCCGTAACCGGAGTCGAAGAGGACGAGGATATCGCTCATGATCCCAGCAGCTCGACGACGTTTTCGGGCGGGCGGCCGAGCACCGCGGCGCCGGTGTCGTCGTCGATCACGATGGGCCGTTGCAGTACCCGGGGATTGCGGGCCAGCCAGGCCGCGAGCGCGGCATCATCGTCCAGGTCCGGAAGGTCGCCGGCATTCCGGAAGTCGTCCTCGTTGCGGCGCAGGAGGTCGGCCACGGGCGCGCCGAGTGCCGCCGCGAGCGCGCGAATGCGGTCGGCACCGGGCGGCTCGTCGAGGTAGCGGACGATCTGCGGGGTTACGCCGGCACTCTCGATTAATTCCAGTGTTTTCCGGGACTTGGAGCATCGGGGGTTGTGGTAGATCGTGATCGTCATGGTGTTTGGCTGTATCTGGGCTGAAACGAACTGCTGCGCACTCTAGCAGGCCGTGCGTGTACCGTCAGCGCCCGGTCCCCGGCTTGACCTTGCCAGGACCGGTTGGTAGCTTTTTTCCGCGCCGCGTTTCAGAATAACAACAATGGCTTCCATCCGATCATTCAATCGCTTTATCGGCGTCCTCCTGCTGGCGCTGCTGCTCGCTGCGTGCGAGACGGCGCCGCCCGTGCAGGAGATGAGCGACGCGCGACAGGCGATCACCGTGGCGCGCGAGGCCGGCGCCGCCGACCTCGCGGCGGCAGAACTCGCCGCGGCGGAGAAGTACCTGCAGAACGCGGAAGACAGGCTCGACCACCACCAGTACCGGGAAGCGCGCCACGCCGCACTCGAGGCGAAGTACCGCGCGCAAAAGGCACTGCAAATGAGCGCAGCGACGAAGGACGGCAACGGCGGCTGAGAGCACGATGCCGTCAGCCAGGCTCTATATCATCAAGGGGCGCGTGCAGGGCGTCTTCTTTCGTGCCAGTACCCGCCAGGTGGCGGAATCCCTGGGCCTTACCGGCCACGCCATCAACCTGCCGGACGGCGACGTCGAGGTACTTGCGTGCGGTGAGCGCGATGCGCTGGACCGGCTCGGTGAGTGGCTGCAGGACGGGCCGCCGCGTGCGCGCGTCGACCGGGTGGTCGTGCAGGACGTGGCGCGCGAGGCACCGGCGGGCTTTTGCACCGGCTAGGCCTGGAACCACTTTTTCGACAGCTTGTCGATCACCTTGTTCGGGTACTTGCGCTTGCCGAGACTGCCGTTGTAGCGGCCCAGCGCCCGGCGCAGGTCGCCTTTTTCCTTGTCGTAGTAGAAGCGCAGGATCGTGCAGCCGTAGCGCAGGTTGGTGTCGACGTGCAGCAGGTTGTCGTCGGGCCTGCCGATCTCGTCGAGCCAGAACGGCATGATCTGCATCAGCCCGATCGCGCCCGCCACGGAGATCGCGTAGCGGTCGAAATTGCTCTCGACCTCGATCACCGCGAGGATCAGCTCCGGCGGCAGTTCGACCCGGCTCGCCTCGTAATGCACGAGGGTCAGGAGCTTGATGCGCTCCTGCGGATCGGTGACGTGCCGCGCGAGGCGCCGTGACATGTCGGTGAGCCAGACTTCGGCCTGCGAAGCGGTCGGGGAAGGTGTCGATCTCGCTGGCCGCCGCGCGCAGGACCTCGCGCAGCTCGGGGTCGGGGCGCTGCTCGGCGAGCAGCGTCGCGGGCAGCAGCAGGGCCGCCAGCAGGGCGATGACTCCGATTCGTGCGACCGTAAGCATGCGCGACGCTTATTCCATAGAAAACATTAGTTTAGGGCGTGTTCCTGCAGCAGTTTGAGAGCGGCATCACGTTTCAGGTTACGGGACTCGGTCGCGCGCCGGTGGCGGTACTCGAATTCGCCATTGGCGAGGTGCCGCTCGCTGATGACCAGCCGGTGGGGGATGCCGATCAGTTCGGCGTCGGCGAACTTGACGCCCGGGCGCGCGTCGCGATCGTCGAGCAGGACCTCGAGACCCATGTCGGTGAGCTCGGCGTACAGGCTTTGCGCCGCGTCGAGCACTGCTTCCGAGCGATGCATGTTGATCGGCACCAGCACGACGTTGAAGGGCGTCAGCGGCTCCGGCCAGATGATGCCGCGCTCGTCGTGATTCTGCTCGATCGCGGCGCCCACGATGCGGGTGACGCCGATACCGTAGCAGCCCATCTCGAGGATGCGCTCCTTGCCGTCGCTGTCCAGGACTTTCGCGCCCATCGCGCTGCTGTACTTGGAGCCGAGCTGGAAGATGTGGCCGACCTCGATGCCGCGCGCGATCGACAGCGTGCCGCTGCCGCCGGGCGTGGGATCGCCCTCGACGACGTTGCGCAGGTCCACGGTCTCCGGCACCTCGATATCGCGGCCGAAGTTGACGCCGGTGTAGTGCATGTCCGATTCGTTGGCGCCGATCACGAAGTCGGCCATGACGGCCGTTGCGTGGTCGTAGTACACCGGGATGCCGAGCCCGATCGGCCCGGCGAATCCGGGTTCGCAGCCGGTTACGCGACGCACCGTGTCCGCATCCGCCATCGTCAGCGGCGTTGCCACGCCCGGGATTTTCTGCGCCTTCACGGCATTGAGTTCGTGATCGCCGCGCAGCACCAGTGCGACCGGCTGCTCATCGCCCTCGACGATCAGTGTCTTCAGGGTCTGTTCGGCCGTAATGCCGATGAACTTGCGCAGCGCCTCGATGGTTCGCGCTCCCGGCGTCACGATCTTCTCCTTTTCCTGTGACGGGGCAGGGCGTTCGCCCGGAGGAACCTCGGTCGCCGCCGTCTCTATGTTCGACGCGTAGCCATCGGCGTCGCAATACGCGATCGCGTCTTCGCCGGAGTCGGCCAGTACGTGGAACTCCTGCGAACGGCTGCCGCCGATTTCGCCGCTGTCCGCATCCACGACCCGGAATCGGAGGCCGAGGCGTTCGAAGATCGCGGTGTAGGCCGCGTGCATTTTCTGGTACGCAACGCGCATGCCGTCCTCGTCGAGGTCGAACGAATAGGCGTCTTTCATGATGAACTCACGCGAGCGCATCACGCCGAACCGCGGGCGGATTTCGTCGCGGAATTTCGTCTGCACCTGGTAGAAATTGATCGGCAGCTGCTTGTAGCTGCGCAGCTCGCGGCGCGCGACGTCGGTGATCACCTCTTCGTGCGTCGGACCGAAGCAGTACTCGCGTTCGCCGCGGTCGCGCATGCGCAGCAGCAACGGGCCGTATTCCTCCCAGCGGCCCGACTCCTGCCACAGCTCGGCCGGCTGCACGGCCGGCATCAGCAGTTCGAGCGCGCCGGCACGGTCCATCTCCTCGCGGACCACCTTCTCTACCTTGCGCAGCACGCGCAGGCCGAGCGGCATCCAGGTGAACAGGCCCGAAGCAAGGCGCCGGATGAGGCCGGCCCTGAGCATCAGCTGGTGACTGACGATCTCCGCTTCCGCCGGTACTTCCTTGAGCGTGGTGAGACCGAATTCCGAGTAGCGCATGTCGTGGTATCCCGATGAATCAGCCGCGAATTCTAGCCGAAACCCGCGACCGGTGTGGTGTATTGGCCCCGGAAAGCAGTTGACTACCCGCTAAAAGAAGAGGATCGTGCGCCGATTTTATTGGCGGGACGATACTTGCCCGGTGCGCCGTGGCAAACTACCGGCCGGCGAGCGAACACCCGAACCACGAACATGATGCAGTCCGAACACGAGCGCCGCGCGTACCTGCGTGCCATGGGAATCGACGTCTGGGTCCCCCGCGACCAGGTAGACGCCGATCCCGTGCCCGTGGCACCGGCGAGGCCGACGGGGTCCGGGGAGCTGGGATGGGATGCGCTGCGCGACACTGTCGCCGCCTGCAAGCGCTGTGCGCTGCACGAGAGCCGCACGCAGACGGTATTCGGCGTCGGCAACCGCGACGCGGACTGGATGATCGTCGGTGAAGCGCCGGGCGCCGAGGAGGACCGGCGCGGCGAGCCGTTCGTCGGGCGCGCCGGCAAATTGCTGGACGAGATGCTGTTCGCGGTCGGTCAAAACAGGAACAGCGTATTCATCGCCAACATCCTCAAGTGCCGGCCGCCCAACAATCGCGACCCGAGCCAGGAGGAGGCCGCATCCTGCCGGCCGTACCTGGAGCGACAGATCGAACTGGTGCGGCCCGCGATCATCCTCGCCGTCGGCCGTATCGCCGCCCAGCAGCTCCTGCAGACCGACACGCCCGTCGGCCGCCTGCGGGGCCGGGTACACCGGCTCGGCGCCATTCCGCTGGTGGTAACGTATCACCCGGCCTACCTGTTGCGCAGTCCGTCGCAAAAGCGCAAGTCCTGGGACGACCTGTGCATGGCCGCCGGGGTCATGGCGGAGGCCGCCGCATGATCCGGTCGCTCGCCCAGCCGCCCGTGAGCATCCGCACGATGGGCCACCAGGACCTTGCCATGGTGTCGGACATCGAGCGGCGCAGCTACGAGTTCCCGTGGAGCCACGGCGTGTTTCGCGACTGCCTGCTCGCCGGCTACCACTGCATCGTGCTGGAACGCGACGGTCGCGTCACCGGTTACGGGATTCTTTCGATCGCCGCCGGCGAGGCACATATCCTCAATCTCTGCGTCGATCCGAATTACCGCTCCTACGGCTACGGGGAGCAATTGCTCGATGCGATCCTCGCGCAGTCGCGTGCGGCCCACGTGCGGGAGATTTTCCTGGAGGTGCGGCCGTCGAACCTGACCGCGCTCGCCCTGTATCGAAAGAAGGGATTTCACAGTGTTGCCCGGCGCCCGGCTTATTACCAGGCGACGGAGGGCCGTGAAGACGCCGCCGTACTCGCAAAGAAACTGATAGCCGATGATCGCTGATGAAGTCCGCAGGCGCCGGACTTTCGCGATCATCTCGCACCCGGACGCCGGCAAGACCACCCTGACCGAGCAGTTGCTCCTCTATGGCGGCGCGATCCAGCTCGCCGGTACCGTCAAGGGCCGCAAGGCGACCCGCCACGCGACCTCCGACTGGATGGCACTCGAACAGGAGCGCGGCATCTCCGTGACGTCGTCCGTGATGCAGTTTCCGTACGAAGGGTGCGTCATCAACCTGCTCGATACGCCGGGTCACGAGGACTTCTCCGAGGACACCTACCGGACGCTCACCGCGGTCGACTCGGCGCTGATGGTCATCGACTGCGCAAAGGGCGTGGAGCAGCGCACGATCAAGCTCATGGAAGTGTGCCGCCTGCGCGACACGCCGATCATGACGTTCATCAACAAGCTCGATCGCGAGGGCCGCGAACCGATCGACCTGCTCGACGAGATCGAATCCGTGCTCGGCATCCATTGCGCGCCCATCACGTGGCCCATCGGCATGGGTCGTTCGCTGCGGGGCGTTTATCACCTGCAGCAGGACCGGATCTACCTGTACCACGGCGGCAGGCGGGAGCGCGCTGCCGAGCGGCGCGTCGTGGAAGGTCTCGGCTCGGCAGAGGCGGCGGAGGTGCTGGGCGACGACCTGCAGGCATTCAGGGACGAGATCGAGCTCGTCCGGGGCGCGTGCCCCGAGTTCGACGTCGACGAGTACCTCGCAGCGCAGCAGACGCCGGTGTTTTTCGGTTCCGCGCTGTCCAATTTCGGTGTCAAGGAACTGCTGGACGAGTTCGTCGGCCACGCGCCGCCGCCGTTGCCGCGCGAAACCGAGCAGCGCGTGGTGGCGCCGGAGGAAGCGGCGCTGACCGGCTTCATCTTCAAGATCCAGGCGAACATGGACCCCGGGCACCGCGACCGGATCGCGTTCATGCGCATCTGCTCGGGCGAATATCGCAAGGGGATCAAGGTGCTGCACGTGCGTTCGGGCAAGGAAGTGAAGATCCCCGATGCGATCACCTTCATGGCCGCGGACCGGCAGCACGCGGAGACGGCGTACGCCGGGGACATCATCGGCCTGCACAACCATGGCACGATCAACATCGGCGACAGTTTTTCCGAAGGCGAGGCGCTGCGGTTCACCGGCGTGCCGAACTTCGCGCCGGAGATATTTCGCCGTGCGGTCCTCAAGGATCCGCTGCGCCTCAAGGCGCTGCAAAAGGGGCTGGCGCAACTCTGCGAGGAAGGCGCGACGCAGCTGTTCAGGCCGCTGCGCAACAACGACCTGATCCTCGGTGCCGTCGGCCCGCTGCAGTTCGACGTCGTGGCACACCGCTTGCGTGACGAATACAAGGTCGAGTGCCAGTTCGAGAACGTCAACGTGGCCACGGCCCGCTGGGTGGAGTGCGACGATCCGAAGATGCTGGCGGACTTCAAGCGCAAGGCGCAGGACAACCTGGCGCTGGATCACGGCGAGAGTCTCGTCTACATTGCGCCGACGAGGGTGAATCTTAACCTGACCGAGGAGCGCTGGCCCGACATCGTGTTCCGCAAGACGCGCGAACATTGACGATGGCGCCGGCCGCGGACCATTGAAGCGATCGGCACTCTTTGACAGCAAGGTGCTCGCCTGGGCGTTCTACGACTGGGCGAACTCGGCGTTTGCGCTGTCGGTGCTCGCCGTACTGTTCCCGCTGTTCCTCGGCAGTTACTGGAGTGCGGGCGATCCCGGTGCCGCCGTGACGGCGCGCCTCGCGTGGATAACGGCCGCATCCAGCGCCGTGGTTTGCGTCGTCGCCCCCGTGTTCGGGACCATCGCGGACGCCGGCGGCTACCGCAAGCGGTTCCTGTTCCTGCTGGCGGCGACGGGCGCCATCGCCACCGCCGTGCTCGCCGGCGTTGACAAGGGCGACTGGCCGCTGGCGCTGGCGCTTTACCTGGTGGCGTCGGTCGGCTTCTACAGTTCGACGGTGTTCTACGACTCGCTGATCATCGACGTTACCCAACCGCGCTACTACAGTTTCGTTTCGTCGCTGGGGTTTTCGCTCGGCTATCTCGGCGGTGCGGTCCTGCTGGCGCTGCACGTCTGGATGTTGCTGGACCCGGCGGCATTCGGCTTCGCTTCGACGGACGCCGTCATCCGCTTCGCATTCGTGACCGTGGGCCTGTGGTGGGCCATCTTCATGTTGCCGCTGATGATCTTCGTGCCGGAGCGGCACAGCCGGGCGGCGGTTACCGGGGGCGTGATCCGCGCCGCCTACGCCGAACTCAGGACGACGATCCTGAGGATCGGCCAATACCGCAACGTGGTGATATTCCTGATCGCGTACTGGCTGTACATCGGCGGCGTGTTCACGGTGATCTTCATGGCGGTGAATTACGGCCAGCGCCTCGGTTTCGGCCAGCAGGACCTCGTCACGGCGTTGCTGGTGACCAATTTCGCCGGCTTCCCGGCGACCCTGCTGTACGGGATCGCGGGCCATCGCTGGGGCCCGAAACGCGGCATCTATTTTGCGCTGGTCGTGTACGTGTTCATGTCGCTGTGGGCGATCTTCATGGTCGACGTCTGGCAGTTCTACGTCATGGCGATCATCATCGGCTGTGTGCAGGGCGGCGTACAGGGCCTCAGTCGCTCGCTCTACGCGTCCCTGATACCGCCGGATGCGCCCGGCGAGTTCTTCGGCTTTTACAACATGCTGACCAAGTTCGCCCACGTGCTCGGCCCGATGCTCGTCGGCATCGCGGCAACGTTGTCGGACGATCCGAAGTGGGTGTTGCTGACGCTGCTGCCGCTGTTCATCGGCGGCGGCATGCTGCTGGGCGTGGTCCGGGAGAAGCAGGCCAAGCGCGTCTCGTAGCAGCGGTTCCCGAACCGCGATCGGTTCGCGGGCCCAGGCCCGCTCCTACAGTGCCGGATTGCACGCTTTGGAAGACCGGTTCTCGAACCGCGACCGGGTCGTGCGCCCGGGCCCGCGCCTACAGGGCGGCGATATCCGCTTCGAGGCGCTCGAGCAGCGCCGGGTTGGGCGGGCCGTAGCGAACGTCGAGGTAGGTATCGATGATGCTGCACACGGCCGTCGGCGGCAGCGGGCCGTCGCGCTGCACGCGCGTTGCGAACACCCGGGGTGTCTCACCGGTCGCCGGCTGCAAACCGGACTTGCGCACGAACTCGGCGTACAGTCTCGCCGCCCGGTCTTTCCGCGGCGGCCGGTAGCGCAGCATCAACGCGGCGCTGATGAGCATCGTCAGCGCGGTCACGATAGCGACGAGCGTCAGCATCATCTTGCGCCAGTCCGGATCGTCCATGCCCAGCCAGTCCATGAACCGCTGCTGGTTCTCGGGGCCGTAGCCGAGGATCCACTCGTTCCACTTGGCATTCGCCGCGTCCCAGGCCAGCACGATGTTGTGCAACAGCATCGACGGCGCATCGAGACCCCACGCGGACGCCGAACCGTCGAACATGGCGCCCGTGCGGCCGGCATCCACGCGCTCCGGGGCGACCGCAGCGGTCGGGTCCACGCGTTGCCAGCCGAGTCCGGGCAGCCAGACTTCCGTCCACGCGTGCGCGTCGGACTGGCGGACGATCATGTAGTCGCCGACGGGGTTGAGTTCGCCGCCCTGGTAACCGAGCACGATACGGGCGGGGATATCGGCGGCGCGCATCATGACCGCGAACGCCGAGGCGTAGTGCTCGCAGAATCCGCGCCGGGTCTCGAACAGGAAGCGATCCACCGGGTTGCTGCCGAGCGGCGGGGGTTCGAGCGTGTAGTGGTATTCCTCGCGGTTGAACTTCGCCAGCACCGCCTGGACGAACGCCATGTCCGATCCGGCTGCGGCCCGCATCTCCCGCGCCAGCTGTGCCGTGCGCGGGTTGCGGCCGTCGGGCAGCTCGAGGTACCAGCCGAGCCGGTAGGGATGCAACTCGGCGTCGATGCGGTAGTCGGGGTAGGAGACGGCGTCGTACGCGATGCGCTGGTCGATCGGGTGCACGCGCGCCAGCTGGTGCTGCGGTCCGAGGAACGTATTCTCGAGGCTCCACTCGCGGGGGATGTCCAGCGCGAACACCCAGTGCTGTCGCGTGGGTTCCATGGTCACGCGGTAATGGACGGGCTCGCCGTGGATCTCGGTATTGCCGAAGGCGTCACTCGAAATCCTCGGTTCCGAGATCCCCGACCACGCGCGGCCGTCGAAGCGATGCAGCACGAGGCCGCGCCAGTAACGATCCCTGGGCTGCGGTACCTCGTTTTCGAAGTTGACGCGGAAAGCAACCGCGTCGGATTTCGACAGGGCACTGATGTCGCCGGGGCTGATCGTGTCGCTGAGCCCGGTGATCGCGGTGCCCGTGTCGATCGGCACCGACCAGAACGGCGTCGCGATGCGCGGGAAGAATATCCACATGGCGAGTGCCAGCGGCGCCGCGTACATGACCAGGCGGCCGCTGGTGCCGACACTACGGCGCACGGACTCGCTATCGTCGGCGCCCGTCCGCAGCCAGGCCGTCATGATGAGCACGACGCCGACAAGCAGGTACGGCAGCGACCACAGGTACTGCTCGCGCAGCAGCGACGACATGACCAGGAAGATGGCGATGAACAGCAGAACGAACTGGTCGCGCCGCTGCCGCGTCTCGAGCAGTTTCAGCGCCGCCATGATCGCGAGCAGCGCCGAGCCGGGACCGACGCCGCTGATGGTGTTGTAGGTGTAGAGAACGCCGAGGAAGCACCCGAGCGCGAGGGCGGCGCGCAGCAGGGTGGGCGGCACGGGCTTGCGTCGCACCTCGATCGAGTAACGCCAGGTCGCACAGGCGAGCAGCGCCGCCGTGATCCACACCGGCAGGTAGGGCACGTGCGGCAGCAGCGCGAACGCGAGCGCGAGCAGCGTCCACGGCAGGCTCGCGAGCAGCGAACCGTCGGTGCCGCGCGTCCTAGCCATCGGTGCTTTCCAGCCCGAACAACGCCAGCGCCTCGAGGCAGCGGCGGCGGTGCGCGTCGCCGTGCGCCGGCGGGAATGCCTGCCCCGGAAGCCGCAGGCCGTAGTCTTCGCGCGTCCTGTCGGCGTCGATGATCCAGCGCGTGAGGATGGCAAGCCGCTCTTCCAGGTCATCCGCGACCACCGCATCGAACTCGAACCACTGGCTGCTCATGTCGGCGCCCGCGAATTGCTTCGAGAGCAGCTGGTCGTTGCGCGCATAGGCTTTCCAGGCGACGTTGCGCGGCGAGTCGCCAGTGTGGAACCTGCGCAGGCCGGCAAAGTCCTCCTCGCCGCGGGCGTCGTGCTGGCGGTGACCGAGTGCCGTCTGTGTCGCCGGCCGTGGCGGGGCATGCGCGGCCGGATGCGGATACACGATGCCCGTCGGGTACATGTGCAGCCATGCCCAGGAACGAAACAGCTCGAACGGGAACAGGGTGCGGATGCCGAAACGTTCGAGCGTTACCCGGCCGCGGCGCTCGGTCTTCACCGGCAGCACGAAGATCCGGCTCTCGCCGGGCTCGAGGTCGCCGATTTCGCTCTGCACGTCGTCGAGGTACAGGCGAATGCGATGCCGGGGGCTCTTCGAGCGGTTCGCGACCGCGATGCGGAACTGCGCGGCCTGGCCGGCGAACACGGGCTCGGTTCCCGCGAAGCTCACTTCCAGCCCGACGAGGTTGCGCTGGCACTGGTGCATGGAGACGAAGCCGATGCCGATCAGTATGAACGTGAGAACGAAGGAGAGGTTGTTGTTGTAATTCATGGAGCCGAGCAGCATCGCGAAGGTCATCAGCGCGAACACGAGACCGACTCCCGTCGGCAGGATGTAGATACGGCGCGGCTGCAGGCGCGTGACCGGCCCGTCGGCGCCCTGGCGCCTGCGCGCCCACAGGCCGACGCGCCGGCTGGCTGCCTTGTTGATGCCGGGAAAGAGCCGGCTAGGGGATAGCCACCGAATCGAGGACATGCTGGCACATCTCGGCGGGGCTGCGGTACGTGGTATTGCCTGCCGGTTTCAGGCGATGCCCGGCCACCGCTGCGAATACGGCCTGCACGTCGTCGGGGAACACGCCGGAGTGGCGCTCGACGAAGGCGTGCGCGCGGGCCGCTGCCGCCAGCGACTGCGCGCCGCGCGGTGACAGGCCGATCTCGATATCCGGCGATTCACGGGTCTGCCGCACCAGCGCCTGGATATAGTCGACGAGGTGCTCGCTCATGTGCATCCCGGCAACTTCGAGCTGCAGCGCCACCAGGATCTCCGGTGTCATTGCGGGCGTCACGGTCTCCAGCATGCTGCGCCGGTCTTCGCCCGTGATGAGCTCGCGCTCGTTCTCGGCGTTGGGGTAACCGAGCGTCACCCGCATCAGGAAGCGGTCGAGTTGCGATTCGGGCAACGGAAACGTGCCAATCTGGTCGGCGGGATTCTGCGTTGCGACGACGAAGAACGGTTCGGGCAGCGGGCGGGTATTGCCGTCCACCGATACCTGGTGTTCTTCCATCGCTTCCAGTAACGCGCTTTGCGCCTTGGGCGTGGCGCGGTTGACCTCGTCGGCGAGTATCAGCTGCGCGAAAATCGGGCCGGACTGGAATTCGAACTTGCCGGTATCCCGCCGGAACACGGACACGCCGACGATGTCCGCGGGCAGCAGGTCGCTGGTGAACTGGATGCGCCGGTAGCTCAGGCCCAGCACTTTCGCGAGCGCCTGCGCCAGTGTCGTCTTGCCGAGGCCGGGCAGGTCCTCGATCAGCAGGTGGCCGCGCGCCAGCAGGCACGCGAGTGCGAGTGCGATCTGCCGGTTCTTGTCGAGGATGATCGTGCCCAGTGTGGCGCGCGCTCGATCGAGCGCCTGGCGGCCTGCGTCTTTGCCGAGCGGGGTCTTTTCAAGCGGGCTTGCGCCGTTCATATCCTGCTTCCTGCGTGCGGCGACCGGGGCGATCGGCCAATTATGTCACCCGTATGGTCGCCGAAGCGGCGACGGTTTTCACTTGCCGGCGATCCAGAGTGTGACGCAGTGCCCAGAACCCCCGGGCATCAGCCGAGCTCGTCGAGTTTGTCGAGCTGCTCGCGGAGTTGCGCGATCTGCCGTTCGAATTCCGCGGCGCGCTGCTTCTCCTGTGTGACCACGTCGGCGGGGGCATTGTTCACGAAATTGGGGTTGTCCAACTTGGAGCGGGCGCGGCCGAGTTCGCCCTGCACCTTGTCCACCTGCTTCGCCAGGCGCTTGCGCTCGGCGTCGACGTCGATGAGGCCCTTCATCGGCACGAGCAGGCGCAGATCGTCGAGCAGCGCGGTGGCCGCCGCGGGCGGTTCGTCGCCGTCTGCGAGCAGGGTGACCGATTCGACGCGGCCGACGCGCGCGAGCAGCGCCACGTGTTCCCCGGCCCGGCGCTGGTCGGCCTCGGACGCGTTTGCGAGAATGACGGGCAGCAGCTTGCCGGGCGAAATGTCCATCTCGCCGCGAATCTGGCGCACGCCGAGGATGAACTTCTTGAGCCATTCGATATCGGCGACGGCTGTTGCGTCCGGGGCATCCGCCGCCGGCTGCGGGTAGGGTTGCAGCATGATCGTCTCGGCATCGATGCCGGCGCGCGGGGCTACCTGCTGCCAGATCTCCTCGGTGACGAACGGCATGATCGGGTGCAGCAGGCGCAACAGGCCCTCGAGCACGCCGACCAGCGTGCGCCGGGTGCCGCGCTGCGCTTCCGCCGAGGCGCTGTCCGACTGCAGGACCGGCTTCGAGAGTTCCAGGTACCAGTCACAGAATTCGTGCCAGGTGAACTCGTAGATGGCCTGCGCGACCAGGTCGAGCCGGTAGTTGTCGAAATTGCGGTGGACGGACGCGACGGTCTCGTCGAAGCGGGCGCGGATCCAGCGGTCGGCCGAACTCAGTTCGACGTCGCCGTCGTCGAGTTGCTCGGTGTTCATGAGCACGTAACGCGCGGCGTTCCACAGCTTGTTGCAGAAGTTCTTGTAGCCCTCGATACGGCCGAGGTCGAAACGTATATCGCGCCCGGTCGTCGCCAGCGAGGCGAACGTGAATCGCAATGCGTCCGCGCCGTATTGCTCGATGCCGTTCGGGAACTGCTTGCGGGTGGCCTTTTCGATCTGCGGCTTCAGGTGCTCCTGCATGAGCCCGGTGGTGCGCTTCGCGAGCAGCGTGTCCAGGTCGACGCCGTCGATCAGGTCGAGCGGGTCGAGCACGTTGCCCTTCGACTTGGACATCTTCTGGCCGTCCTGGTCGCGGATCAGGCCGTGGATGTACACCTCGCGGAACGGCACGTCGCCCATGAACTTGAGGCCCATCATGATCATGCGGGCAACCCAGAAGAAAATGATGTCGAAACCGGTGACGAGCACGCTGCCGGGATAGAAATCGTCGAGCGCGGGCGTCTTCTCGGGCCAGCCGAGCGTGCTGAACGGCCACAGTGCGGACGAGAACCAGGTGTCGAGCACGTCTTCGTCCTGGCGCAGTTCGACGTCGCTGCCGAGTCCGTGCCGCTCGCGAACCGCGTCCTCGGAGCGGCCCACGTAGATGTTGCCGTCGGCGTCGTACCACGCCGGAATCCGGTGGCCCCACCAGAGCTGGCGGCTGATACACCAGTCCTGGATGTTGTGCATCCATTCGAAATAGGTTTTGGACCAGTTCTCCGGCACGAAGCGGATGTCACCGTTCTCGACCGCCGCGATGGCCGGTTCGGCCAGCGGCTTGATGCTGACGTACCACTGGTCGGTCAGGTACGGTTCGACGACGGCGCCGCTGCGGTCGCCGCGCGGGATCTTCACGGTGTAGGCTTCGATCTTCTCCAGCAGTCCGAGCGACTCGAACTCGGCGACGATCGCCTTGCGGGCCGCGAACCGGTCGAGGCCGCGGTAGGCTTCCGGCACCTCGTCGTTCATCGCGGCATCGTCGGTGAGCACGTTGTAAAGCGGCAGTTCGTGACGTTTGCCGATCTCGTAGTCGTTGAAGTCGTGCGCGGGCGTGATCTTCACGCAGCCGGTACCGAATTCCGGGTCGACGTAATCGTCCGCGATGATGGGGATGCGGCGGCCGACGATCGGCAGGATGATGTCCCGGCCGACCAGCTCGCGGTAGCGATCGTCGTCGGGATGCACGGCAACCGCGCTGTCGCCGAGCATCGTCTCCGGACGCGTGGTCGCCACTACGAGGTGGCCGTCGCCGGAGGCGAGCGGGTAGCGGAAGTGCCACAGCTGGCCGTCTTCATCGGCGGACAGCACCTCGAGGTCGGAGAGTGCGGTGTGCAGGACGGGGTCCCAGTTGACGAGCCGCTTGCCGCGGTAGATGAGACCCTCGTCGTACAGCGTGATGAACACCTCCGCCACGGCGGCCGACAGGCCTTCGTCCATGGTGAAGCGGTCACGGCTCCAGTCCACGGATCCACCGAGGCGCCGCAGCTGGTTGGCAATCTGGCCGCCGGATTGCTCCTTCCATTGCCACACCCGCTCGACGAACCTGTCACGGCCGAGTTCGCGCCGCGAGGTGCCTTCGGACGCGAGCAACCGCTCGACGACCATCTGCGTGGCGATGCCGGCATGGTCCATGCCCGGTTGCCAGAGCGTCTTGCAGCCCTGCATGCGCTTGTAGCGCGTGAGGGCGTCCATGATGGTGTCCTGGAAGGCGTGCCCCATGTGCAGCGTGCCCGTCACGTTCGGCGGCGGAATCATGATGCAGTACGGCTCGCCGTCGCCACGCGGGGCGAAATAGCCCGCTGCTTCCCAGCGGGCGTAGCTGCGTTCTTCGATTTCGTTCGGCTGGTAGGACTTGTCCATGCGGTGTCGGCGCTCGGTCACGGTGAATCAGACGTTGTGCGTTTCGAGTTCGTGCCCCTCGTCACGGTAGGAGACGAAGCGCCTGCGGCTTTTCTGCTTGCTGTCCTCGTCGGAGGTTACAAGCTCCGCGATGCGTGGAAAAGCGCTCGCGCAGGCGGGAACGACGTCGTCGAGATTGATGAGCAGGTCGCGCGCAACGCGGCACTCCGGGTCCCAACCGACCGTTACCGGTGCGCGCGGCGCATCCGTGGCCGTTCGCAACAGGTCGTGCGGTACGAAACTGCCGTCGCGAAAGGTCCACAACAGCTCGTCCACGCGGCCGGCGGTGGCTTCGTCGCCCGCGTGGATGTGTACGGTGTGTTCGAGCTTGTACGCCTTCTCCGCGAGACGGCATGCAAACAGTTGCCGCGCCTGTTCGCCCGACTGACTCAGGACATAGAAGTCGATTCGCGCCATGGCATCGTCAGGGCAGGGCGTTGCACCGGGACAGTATGAGCTCGGCCAGCAGCGGCACGGGGCGGCCCGTCGCGCCTTTCTTCTGGCCGGATTTCCAGGCGGTGCCGGCGATGTCGATGTGCGCCCACTTCAGGCCGTCCGTGAACTTGCCGAGGAAGCAGCCTGCCGTGATGGCGCCGCCATCGCGTCCGCCGACGTTCGCGAAATCGGCAAAGTTGCTCTTGAGCTGCTCGGCGTAATCTTCCGAGAGCGGCAACCGCCATGCGCGGTCCGAGGCTTTCACGCCGGCGCCGACGATCTCGTCGGCCAGCGCGTCGTCGTAACTCATGACGCCGCTGTGGTGCTGGCCGAGCGCGATGACGCACGCGCCGGTCAGGGTTGCCACGTCGATGATCGTGTCGGGCTTGAAACGCCGCGAATAGGTCAGCGCGTCGCACAGTATCAGGCGGCCTTCGGCATCGGTGTTGAGGATTTCGATGGTCTTGCCGGACATGCTCTTCACGATGTCGCCGGGCACCGTGGCCTTGCTGCCCGGCAGGTTTTCCACGGCCGGAACGACGACGTTGAGATTCACCGGCAGCTCGAGCGCCGCGACCGTCGCCATCGTGCCGATCACGCCGGCCGCACCGCACATGTCGAATTTCATCTCGTCCATTGCCGGGCCGGGCTTCAGTGAAATGCCGCCGGAATCGAAGGTGACTCCCTTGCCGACGAGAACGATCGGTTTCGACTTGCCGCCGTTCCTGTACTGCATGATGATCATCCTGGCGGGTTCGCTGGTGCCTGCGGTTACCGACAGCAGCGAATGCATGCCGAGACGCTTCATGTCCGTCTCGTTGAGGATCTTCGTCGACAGCTTGCCGTTACCCCTGGCGAGCTTCTGCGCGGCATGCGCGAGGTAGGTGGGCGTGCAGACGTTCGGCGGCAGGTTGCCGAGGTCTTTCGCGAGCGACATGCCTTCCACGATGCCGTCGCCGTGCTTTGCCCCGAGCAGCGCCTTGCTCGCGTGGCCGCGGTCCGCAACCGACAGGCCGACCTTCTTCAGCGGCATGCGGGCATTCTTCTTGTCGCTCTTCATTTCCGTGAAGCGGTACAGGCAGTCCCCGATCGTCTGCACGGTCTGCCGGGCGAGGTAGTACAGGTTTGCATCGGCGACGTCCTCGAGTGTCAGGGTATTGAGGATGTCGTGGCATTTGCTCTCGGCTACGGAGCCGATCGCCGCGGCGACGGCGCGGCTGAACTTGCGCGTGTCGAATTCTCCCTGCTTGCCCAGGCCGACGACGGCAACGCGCGGTGCCTTTACGCCGGCCACGTTTCGCAACAGGGTGCAACGGCCGGGCTTCGTGGAGACGTCGCCGCTCTTCACCAGCCGGCGCAGCTCCCCGTTACTTGCGGCATCGATCTCCCGGGCGCCCGCGCTCAGCTTGCCGCCATCGTAGATGCCGGCGATGACGCAGTCGGTCGCGCGCCTGGCGGCGTCGCTGGTGGTCGTGAAATATTCCATGGAATTCCGGGCTGTCCCGCGCAAAATAAAAGCGGTAGTCTAACCGATTCGGCCCAAAACCGTTAAGCGAATCATTGACATCGATGCTCCGTATCCTCGATCGATACCTATTTCGTGAAATCGCCTCGACCTGGCTTGCCGTCACGCTGGTGCTGTTGATGATCCTGCTGACGAACCAGTTCGCCCGCATCCTCGGCGACGTCGCGAAAGGCAAGCTGCCCAAGGGGGTGGTGATGGACGTCATCGGCCTGTCGGTTGTGCAGTACCTGACCGTGCTGGTGCCGATCGGCCTGTTCCTGTCGATCATGCTGGCCCTCGGCCGGCTGTACCGCGACAGCGAGATGCCGGCGATGATGGCCTGTCGGGTCGGTCCCTCCGGGGTGTACCGCCCGCTGGTCTGGCTCACGCTGCCGCTGGTGCTCGGCGTGGCGTGGCTCGCGATCGATCTCGGGCCGCGTGCGCTGCAGACGGTGGAGCGTATCGGGGCCGAGGCGCGCCGCGAAGCGGATCTCGCCAGTATCGAGCCCGGGCGCTTCACGGTTTTCGGACCGAACAACGCGGTTGTCTACGGCGAACGGGTCACGGCCGACGGCTTCATGGAAAACGTCTTCCTGCAGCGCTTCGTCGAGGACGATGACGGCGAGGCGAACATCGTCGAGGTCGTCGTGGCGGAGCGCGGCGAACAGGTGGACTCCGACGACCCGGATATCCGTTTTCTCGTGTTGCACAATGGCCGCCGTTACGAAGGAGTCCCGGGCACGCCGCAGTTTCGCGTCGTCGAATTCGCGGAACACGGCATTCCCTACCGGCTGCCGAGTCTCGATCCGCAGGAGCCGGAACCACGCGAAATGCCCGTCAGCATGCTGCTCCGCTCGGCGGACCCGGTGCATCGCGCCGAGCTGCAATGGCGCATCGGCGTGCCGCTGTCGACCATCATCCTGGCGATCTTCGCGGTACCGCTGTCACGCAGCCAGCCGCGGTCGGGGCGCTACGGCAGGCTCGCCGTGGGGTTGCTGGTATTCATCATCTATTTCAACCTGTTGAGTGCAGCGAAGGCCTGGGTCGAAAAAGGCGAGCTCGATCCGCTGCTGGGCCTCTGGTGGGTGCACGGCGTGTTCCTGCTGGCGGCACTCATGCTGCTCGGCGTGCAGGACCAGGTTCACCGGCGCATATTCCGATGACCGGCATACTCAGCCAGTACATGATGCGCACCATACTCACGAGCACCGCGCTGGTGCTCGTGGTCTTGCTCGCGCTGGCCGGCCTGTTCGAGTTCATCGCCGAACTGGAGGACGTGCAGGCCGACTACAGGACGCCGCAGGCCATCCTGTTCGCCGCGCTGCGGTTGCCGAATCTCGCCTTCCAGATGTTCCCGGTATCCGCGCTGATCGGTTCGCTGCTCGGCCTGGGCGCGCTTGCGGCGAACAGCGAGATCATCGTGATGCGCGCCTCCGGCCTCTCCGTCCGCAAGCTTGCCGGAATGAGCGCGCTCGCCGGCTTCGTGATGCTGGTCATCACGGCACTGCTCGGCGAGTTCATCGGTCCGCCGCTCGATTACTTTGCGCGCAACATGCGCAACGAAGCGCGCCTCGGCGAGGAGGACGTGCGACTCGGCAACGAGGCATGGGTCAAGGACGGCCCGGTCTATCTGCACCTCGAGCGCGTCAATACGGAGTTCGATTTCGGCAGGCTCTACGTATTCCGCTTCGACGCTGCCAACGAACTCGTGTCGATTGCGAGTGCGGAGAACGCCGGCATCGGCGAGGACGATCGCTGGTTGCTGGAGAATTTCCGGGAAACACGGTTTCGGCGCGACAGCGTGCAGGCCGTGGAGTCGTCCGTCGCGGTGGAGTCGTTCGAGGTCAATGCCGAGATGCTCGGCAGCTCGATGGTGAAATCGGAGACTCTCTCCGCGCGCGGCCTGTTGAGCTACATCGACTACCTCAAGCGCAACAGCCTGGACGCACGGAACTACGAATCGGAACTCTGGTACCGGGTGTCGCGGACCGCCGCCGTGATGATCATGCCGATGCTGGCGCTCGCATTCGTATTCGGTTCCTTGCGGACCGGCGGCGCCGGCGCCCGCCTGATGATCGGAGTGGGTGTCGGCCTGGCCTATTACCTTGCGAGCGAGATGGTTGCCAATTCCGGGCAGGTCTTCAACCTGAACCCCGCGCTGGTGTCCTGGCTGCCGTCGATCGCATTGTTACTGGTCACGCTCGTGGCGCTGGCGCGAATACGTTAGGGCTGTGGTTTCCTGCGCGGGTAGTAGACGACCCGGGTCTTGCTGAGTCGGTCGTGCCAGGTGAGGTGCTCTGCGTCCCAGAGCTGCCAGAAGAAGCCGAGCCCCAGCGGCAGCCAGGAGAGGATCGCTGCGAAGAAACGAATCGTCGCCGCGCCCAGCGACGGCAGCGTGCCGTCCGGTGATTGCAGTTGCAGCCCCCACGACTGCATGCCCAGGGTGCGCCCGCGGTAGCACCAGAAGCCGACGAAGAACACATACGCCACCAGCACCAGCGTGAGCTGGTAGACGATGTGCAGCGGACCGCTGCCTGCTTCGATCGACTCGCCGCCCTGCAGCGCGATGTAGGGCACCGTGGCCATGAACCACAACGCGAGCAGCAGCAGGCTGTCGTAGACGATCGCCGCGAAGCGCCGCCAAAGGCCGGTGTTCTGCATGCTTACAACTCCTTCATGAACGCGACCATCCGCCGCCGCGTCCAGATCCTGCCAGTCATGCCAATTCTCCCGCTTTGACTTCCCGGTCGCGCTGGCGGTAGGCCCTGCCCAGCCATATCGCAATTGCACCCCACAACAGGGCGAACGGCAACATCACGAGCGAGATCCCGGCGAAACCGAGCCCCCACAGGGCTTTAACCATCCATATGCCGATGAGATCCCCGCCGCGATACACCGCCGTGTCGATGAAATTCTTCGACTTGTACTTCTCCTCGGCCGTTACGACGGAGTACAGCATGTCATTGGTCGGCTTCGAGAAGCCGAAGCCGATTGCGCGGCGCAGGGCCTGGAAGACGGCGATCAGCAGAAAGGCCGGGTTGAATGCGAGCAACGCGAAGCCAATGACCGAGAAGATCGGCAGCAGCGACAGCGTTATGCCAACGCCGAAATAGCGAACGGAATGTCTTACGACCAGCAGCTGCACGAGAATGGTCATCGCATTCGTCGCGAAATCGACGAATGCAAAGAGCCTGGTTCGCTCGTCCGTCGTCGCGAACGCCTCGCCGACCAGTTCGGCCATGAACATGTAAAGCGCGGTACCGAGCAGGCTCGCGATGATCGAGGCGATCGAGATTGCGGTCAGGTAGCGGGAGCGGAGTACGTGCGTGATACCGCTGAACGGGTTACCGCCGAGCGGCCTGGCTGTCGCCATGCTCGACGCGAGTTTGTCGTGTTGCTCCGACTCGACCCAGCGACGCAGGCGGAAGATGCAGTACACAGCGAAGAGCAGCAGCGAGGCGCTGATCGGCAGCAGATTCTCGAAGCCGATGTGGACGACCAGGAACAACGTTGCGAGTGGGCCCAACAGTGCACCGACGCTGCCGCCGGCCGATATCACGCCGAACAGCCGCCGCGACTGCTCGCGCGAGTAGATGTCCGCCATGAAGCTCCAGAAAACCGAGACGACGAACAGGTTGAAGACGCTGAGCCAGACGAAGAAGGCGCGGCCGAGCCAGACGAAACTCAGGTCGTTGTGGATGGCGTAACTGAAGCCGCCCCAGAACAGCAGGATGTTGAGGACGAAGAAGTAATAGACCCAGGGCAGGAACCTGCGCCGCGGAAAGCGCGACGCCACCCAGCCGAACACGGGCGCAACGGCGAGCATCACGACGAAGGTGCTCGAAAACAGCCATGGCACGTTCTGCACGCCGCCTTCCACGGCCATCGTCTCGCGCACCGAGCGCAGCATGTAGTACGCGGACAGCACGCAGAAGAAATACACGAACGACCACGCGACCGCGTAATACTCGTGGCGTTCGAGGCCGAGTATGCGATCGAGCAGGGGGCGTTGCTCACTGACGGGGGTGGGCTGCGACATCACGGCGCATCATAGTCCGAACTGCACTGAATGCCGAAATTTGCCGGTCGCGTGGGAACGGCCGTCGCCCGATCCTCGAGATTCATTCAATCCACGGAGAGGCAAGATGACGATACGGACATTCGCAGTTATGTGTTTCCAGTTGGCGGCAGGCCTCGCGGGGCCTGCCGTGGCCCGCGCGGACAACCCGGCGATCGGCGTTGACGGCTGCGCCATCCTGGCCTCGGTCGTCTTCACGGAAGTGACCGAGGCCCGGCTCGGGTTCTCGCTGGACTACGACAGCGACCTGCTGTACGCGGGCCGCAACGAGATCACCCTGTGCAACGACGCGACGCGCAGCGTGACCGGCGCCTTCAAGGCCGCGTTGCGGCAGTCGAACATCTACGTCACCTGGGGCTTTCATACCGGCTACGGTGGCGACTATTGCCTGAGCCACTTCCTGTCGCAATGCTATCCGACGCGCGATCCGGCGATGCCGCCGATGACCACGGACGAGCGCTCGTTCGTGATGCGCAGCTGGCAGGCGGTGCGGGACTCGGTGCATTACCGGATGGCGCACTATCCCGGCAGTGACGTCGCACGCTTCGAGGATCGGGATCTGCGCCGGAGCATCAGGCGCACGATGCGGCTCGGCGCTATCGAAAATCAGGCGCAGACCTACCTCCAGTAGCGGCAAACCCCGGCCGTCCGGGCGTCGTGGAGTGCCGGGTTTACACATTCGGCACCCGGGGCCGGAACCTGACGAACTCGGCGGCAAGACTGACCGGTTCGAACACGGGCAAGGCGGACTGCCCCGGCCCGTTAATCATCAGGCGGACATCAGCCGGACATCAGGCAAGACCGGCCCCGTGAGGCGAGACTGCGAGGCAGTTTCACTGCCGGGAGATGCCCGTGATGATTTCAACCCCCAGCTTCTGCAGGTTCCTGTTTGCCGTGGCGATGCTCGCGGTTCTCGGCGGCTGTGGCGGCACGAAGCTGCTCAAGGAACCACAGCAGCTGACCGCGCAAGATGCGCTGGCGGCAGGCTCCGACGCGGCTGTTTCGGCGACGCTGGACTGGGTGATCGTCCGTGACGGCCCTGGAACATGGGCCAGGAACGCCGACTGGGACGAATACCTGGTCGCGTTGAGGAACGACTCGCCTGAGCCCGTCACCATCACCGCTGTAACGGTGACCGATTCGAGCGGGCATCGCCACGACTCGATCGCGAGCCGCAAGAAGCTCGTCAAGGCCTCGAGGCAAACGGCGCAGCGCTACAAGGGGCAGGGCATCGAGGTCAAAGCCGGCCTTGGCGGCGGTGCACTGGCCGTCGCCGGCGGGCTCAGCGCCAGCGTGGGCGCGGGTGCCGGGGTTGCGGCCATCTACGGCAGCGGTGCGGCCGTGGGCGTTACGGCCGGCGCCCTGGTGCTGGCGCCCGTGCTCGTCGTTGGCGGGGTCGTGAGGGGCGTCAACAACAGCAAGGTGAACGTGACCATCGAGGCAAGGCAGACGCCTCTGCCGCTGCAGGTCGAACCTGGCTCGACACAGGTGCTTGACCTGTTTTTTCCGATCGCGCCATCGCCAATCGAGGTTCGAATCGACTACACCGGCGCATCGGGCGAGAACTCGATCGTGCTCGACACGAGGGATGCACTGCAGGGGCTGCACCTCGCGCCGGAGGAGGGCTGACCACGCCCTGCCGTTCGCAGCCCAGGCGGTGAAGTGAGGCTAGTCGACCACTGCACCGGCACCGATAGCCTGTAAGATGAATACCCACGTTTTCGTAACGCAGGGGTTATGGGGGATCATGAACAAGTCACTGCTTTGTTACCTGTCGGTGCTGCTGTTCGTTTCAGGCTGTGCCCAGTCGCGCGTTGGCGAATTCGACTTCGCCGAGGGCGTCGTGCAGCATGCCGTCCCGGTTGACGAGATGCCGTGGAAGCCGTGTCCGCCGAATCTGCCGCCGGGATGCGAAATCGCCGTACTGGAAGGAAATCCGCGGGCCGCGGGAATGTTCACGGTGCGTTTCCGGCTGAGCGAGGATTTCGTCATGCCGCCGCACACGCATCCGCAGGATGAGCGCGTGACGGTGCTGAAGGGGCGGATGGCGGTTGCGTTCGGTCCGAATGGAACGCGCGAGGATGCCACGGAATTCGGCCCCGGGGATTACTACGTGAATGCGCGCGGTGCGGTCCATACCGTCTGGGCGAGCAAGTCGTCGGAAATACAGATCACCGGGTTCGGGCCCTGGGAGGCGCACTTCATTGATCGGTAGCGCAAGCGATGCGCGTTAGTCCGCACCCAGGGACAGCCCAATAAAAAAAAGGGCCTGTTGGGCCGCGTGTATTCATTTGGCACTCCCCAGGGGATTGACTCGCCGCTTCGCGGCTCGCCCTTCGGGCGCACTCGCTACGCTCGCGCGTCTGTCGGCCAGCTGCGCTGGCCTCGGTTCGAACCAGCGTTTCGATTCCTCCACAGGCAGGGCAAAACAAATGAAAAGGCCCGCACAAGGCGGGCCCATTCATTTGTTTGGCACTCCCTAGGGGATTCGAACCCCTGTTACCGCCGTGAGAGGGCGGCGTCCTGAACCGCTAGACGAAGGGAGCGGAGTGGCCGATTTTTTTGTCTGCCCGGCAGGGCAGGGGCTGCTATTATACGGCCGCATGTTCAATCCTCAAGCGGAATTCATTTGAAGAACACCGGGAAACCTGCGTCACAAGGTCCCACGATCATCCCCCGCTCGGCCCACGGCGTCTCCCGGGACGAAGTCTCGCAGAGCGCGCTCAAGGTACTGTACCGACTGCATAAATCCGGTTACCAGGCATTCCTGGTCGGCGGTTGCGTACGCGATGCGCTGGTGGGGCTGCATCCGAAGGACTTCGACGTCGCCACGGACGCGACGCCCGACGAGGTGCGCGCGCTGTTTTCCAACTGCCGCCTGATCGGGCGGCGCTTCCGGCTTGCGCACGTGCGTTACGGCCGCGAGATCATCGAGGTTGCCACGTTCCGGGCGGCCGCCAACCATGTCGATGACGACCATGCCCACGACGACGAAGGCCGCATCATTCGCGACAACGTCTACGGCAGCATCGAGGAAGACGTCTGGCGCCGGGACTTCACCTGCAACGCGCTCTACTACAACATCGCGGACCACAGCATCTGGGACTTCGTCGGCGGCGTCGAGCACATCAGGCAGAAACACATCGTCCTGATCGGGGACCCGCAGCAGCGGCTCCGTGAAGATCCCGTGCGCATGCTGCGTGCCGTGCGGTTCGCGGCAAAACTGGGCTTCACGGTCGACGATTCCGTCAGCGCGGCGATCCGCAGCCAGGTGGACCTGATCGCGAACGTGCCGCCGGCGCGGCTCTTCGACGAATTCCTCAAGCTGTTCCAGGCGGGGCACGCCGAGCGGACGTTCGACATGCTGCGCGACTACGGCCTGTTTGCGAAGCTGTTCCCGGCGACCGACCAGGAAATAGAGCAGGACGAGGCGTTCGCGGACTTCGTGCGCGTCGCGCTCAGGAACACGGACAAGCGCGTCGCGCAGGGCCTGTCCGTGACGCCGATGTTCCTGCTCGGCGTGTTCTTCTGGGCCCCGGCCCAGCGTCTCGCCGCGGAAATGCGCGCCGAGGAAAAGATGTCCGAATCACAGGCGCTCAGCCTGGCGGCCTACGAACTTTCGGGGCAGCAACAGCGGCGCGTGTCGATCCCGCGCCGCTTCACCGTCCCCATGCGGGAGATGATCGCGCTGCAGCCGCGCTTCACCACGACGCGTGGCAAGCGCGCGGCGAGCCTGCTGGAGCATCGCCGTTTTCGCGCCGCATACGATTTCATGATGCTGCTGGCCGAAGCCGGCCAGTTCGACCAGGAACTCGCGCGACTCTGGACCGACGTACAGAACCAGTCGCCCGACGAAAGGGCGGAGGCCTTCCAGATAGACCGCAAGCCCGGGTCACGGCGCGGCAGCCGCCGTCGCCGGCGCCGGTCGAAAGCCAGGCAACCGTCGTGAATCCGGTTGTTGCGGAGGTCCTGGTCGGTCTCGGCAGCAACCTCGACGGTCCCGCGCGCCAGATCGAGACCGCGTTCGGCATGCTCGAGGCGATGGGGAAGACCGCCCTGGTGGCCAGGTCGTCGCTTTACCGGTCAACGCCGCTCGGCGGCATCGAGCAGCCCGATTTCGTCAACGCGGCTGCGCTGCTGACGACGGAACTCGATCCCCATGCGTTCCTCGATGCGCTGCAGGCAATCGAGCGGGCCCGCGGACGCGAGCGCGGCGAGGTTCGGTGGGGCCCGCGCGTACTCGACCTGGACCTGCTCGCGTACGACGGCGTTGCCATCGACGAGCCGGGGCTCACGGTGCCCCATCCGGGCATCGCTGCACGAAATTTTGTATTGTTGCCGTTACGCGAGATCGCGCCCGACTTCCGGATACCCGGGCTGGGGCGCGTGCGCGACCTGCCGGTGGACACCGGCGAGCCGCGTATCTCGAGAATCACCTGACAGGAACGCCATCGTGTCGACCCGCAGTCCCAGCCAAGGTGCCGGCCGCCCGCGCTTCATCGTCGTCGAGGGACCGATCGGCGCGGGCAAGACGGCGCTCGCGAAGCGGCTCGCGAAAAGCCTGTCGGGCGAGTTGATTCTCGAGGAGGCCTTCGAGAACCCGTTCCTGGAGCGGTTTTACCGCGAAGGCAAGCCGGCGGCGTTGCCGGTGCAGATGTTCTTCCTGTTCTCGCGCGCGCGGCAGGTCGAGGAACTGCGCCAGGCGGACATGTTCAGCACGGTCCGGATCTGCGACTACCTGTTCGCCAAGGACCGGCTGTTTGCCGAAATCAACCTGGATGCCGACGAACTGGCACTGTACAGGCAGCTGTCCGACAAGCTTGCCGTCGAGCCGCCGGTGCCCGATCTCGTCATCTACCTGCAGGCGTCCGTCGACGTCCTGCTCCGGCGTATTGCCCGGCGTGGCGTCGGCTACGAAAGCAGGATCGACCGGGCCTACCTCGAGCAGCTGACGGATGTTTACGCGCGCTTCTTTCACGGGTATAACGACGGTCCCCTCCTGATCGTGAATGCGTCGCAGATCGACCCGGTGAACAACGATGCGGATTACGAGCAGCTGTTTCGCCAGATCGAGCGCACGACCGGCGGGCGGCACTTCTTCAACCCGACGGCGGCGGCACTGGCCTGACCGCGCCAGGCCCGAAGCCTCTGCGGAGACCCGTTGATGTATACCCAGCTCGAGCAAAGGGGCATGCCCGAACCCCCGGTCAATGTCGCGACGCTGCGCACCATGAAAGAGGAAGGTGAGCCGATCGCCTGCCTGACCGCGTACGATGCCAGCTTCGCGGCGCTGGTCGATGCCGCCGGCGTGGACCTGGTGCTCGTCGGTGATTCGCTGGGCATGGTCATCCAGGGGCACGATACGACCGTGCCGGTGACGGTCAATGACGTCGTCTACCATACCCGCGCGGTCGCGCGTGGGCTGCGGCGCCCGTTTCTCGTCGCCGACATGCCGTTCATGAGCTATGCGAATCCCGACCAGGCACTCGAGAATTCCGTGCGCATGATGCAGGAAGGCGGCGCGATGATGATCAAGCTGGAAGGCGGCGAAGGGCAGGTCGAGATCGTCGAGCACCTCGCGCGTCACGACATCCCGGTCTGTGCGCACCTGGGACTCAAGCCCCAGTCCGTGCACAAGATCGGCGGTTTTCGCGTCCAGGGCCGGGAGGCCGAGAAGGCGAAAGAGATGAAGCGCGCCGCGAAGCGGCTGCAGGACGCCGGCGCGGACATCGTCCTGCTCGAATGTGTGCCCAACGAGCTTGGCAAGTCGATCCGCAACGCGCTCGAGGTGCCCGTTATCGGCATCGGGGCCGGCCCCGATGTCGACGGCCAGATTCTGGTGCTTTACGACATCCTCGATATAACCCAGGGGAAGACGCCGCGCTTCGTCAGGAATTTCCAGGCGGGGCAGACATCGCCGCTCGAAGCCATCCGTGCCTACGTCAGCGCCGTCAAGGACCGCAGTTACCCGGCACCCGAGCATTGCTTCTCCTGATCGCTGGAAGACGCCGATGGAACTAGTCACCACCCGGGACGAGATTCGTGATCTGCACGAGGGCTGGCGCCACCACGGCGAGGATGTCGCTATCGTGCCGACGATGGGCAATCTGCACGCGGGGCACCTGAGTCTCGTCGAGCTCGCCCGCGAACACGCCGAACGCGTCGTCGTGACGGTGTTCGTGAATCCCACGCAGTTCGGCGCGGGTGAAGACTTCGAGGAGTATCCCCGCACGCTGAAGCGCGACACGCAGCGGCTTCGCAAGCTCGAGGCGGACGTGCTGTTCACGCCCGACGTGAATACCGTCTATCCGTTCGGCATCGACAGGGCCACGATCGTCTCCGTGCCGGGACTAACGCGCAATTTCTGCGGTGCGTCGCGGCCGGGCCACTTCGATGGCGTGACGACGGTGGTCGCGCGGCTGTTCGCGCTGGTGCAGCCGGACGTCGCCATCTTCGGGCAGAAGGACTACCAGCAACAACTCGTGATCCGGCACATGACTGCCGACCTGAGCCTGCCGATACGGATCATCACCGCGCCGACGGTGCGCGAGCCTGACGGCCTAGCAATGAGTTCTCGCAACCAGTACCTCAACGAGGCGGAAAGGGCGGTGGCCCCGCAGCTGCACGCGGCGCTGCAAGCGGCCGGTGCCGAACTGCAATCCGGAAAGCGGGATTTCGGCGACCTCGAGAACGACACGCGGCGGAGGCTCGAAGCCGCCGGATTCGTTCCGGACTACGTCGCGATCCGCCGCGCCGAGAATCTGGAGCCGCCGGATCGCGACTGCGACGAGCTGGTCGTGCTGGCGGCCGCGCACCTCGGCAAGGCACGCCTCATCGACAACATCGTGGTGACGATCTAGGGCACCCTAGCTGGAAACGCGGTCGCGGCCGGCGTGCTTGGCTCGATAGAGCGCGGCGTCGGCGGCACGGATGAGGTTGTCCAGGTTGCCGTTGGGCGGCAGTTCAGCGACGCCCATCGAGATGCGCACCGGGATCTGGATCAGGGAGTCGCTGCCGTCGCCCGTGTCGCCGCTGACCGAGCGGCGTACCCGGTCGGCGACCACCAGTGCGGCCTGCAGGTCCACCTCCGGCAACAGCACCGCGAATTCGTCGCCACCGTAACGCACGAGTACGTCGCGGGGCCGGAATTGCTTGCGCAGGATTCGCGACACGGCCGACAGGGCCCGGTCGCCGGCGATGTGGCCGAAACGGTCGTTGAAGTCCTTGAAGTTGTCGACGTCGACCATGATGAGCGACACCGGCGCATCGTTCTCCACGCAGCGTGCGATCTCGCGCGGGAAGGAGTCCTCCATCGAGTGGCGATTACCGAGCTCGGTAAGGGCGTCGGTCGTCGCGTGCTGCTCGAACTTGCGCAGCTCGCCGTAACTATCGGCGATCACCTTGTTATGGCTGCGTACCCGCTCGGAGAGGACGACGAGGAGGTTCTTGGCAAATTCGTGCGAGGCATCCACCATCTCCCAGAGAACGGATTGGTGGATGACCAGCAGGTGGGTGTCCTCGGCGCCGATGACGTACGCGGACGGGTCCCGGTCCTCGATGATCGACATCTCGCCGACGCAGGCGCCGGTTTCCATGGTGGCCACCACCGGCCCGCCGGGCGACCCGACGTGCACGGTCAGGCTGCCGGATAGCACGATGAATACGTACTCGTTCCTGGCGCCCGGCGACAACAGCAACTCGCCGCCGCCCAGGTCGCGCCGGTCGCAGCGTTGCAACAGGTCCTGCACGTCCTGCGGGCGCACGCCCTGGAACAGCTCCAGGGCCTGCAGCAGGGAGCGTTGATAATCCGAGTTTATGGCCAGCGCTTGCTCCATCCGGGCATTCTGTCGAACTTCGGTCGGCAAAAACGCCGACTGGGCCACAATATGGTGAGTCGGACCGGCCAGGCAACGGCTACTGGCCGTTTTCGAGGTCCTGTCGCGCGGCAGTAAATGCGACGCGGTCCTCCGCGCTCGGTTCCGGGTAGCGCAAGCCGATACTTTCGAGCGCATGGATAATTATTTCTGCAACGCGCGCCCGCATGTAGGGCTTGCTGTCCGCAGGAATCGCGTACCACGGCGCCCAGGGCCGCGACGTCGCATTCAGCGCCTGCTCGTAGGCATGCATGTAGTCGTCCCAGTGCTGCCGCTCGATGACGTCCCTGGGTTCGAACTTCCAGTTTTTAGACGGGTCGTCGAGGCGCGCGAGGAAGCGGCGTTTTTGCTCGTCGCGGGAAACGTTCAGCCAGAACTTGATGATCACGGTGCCGTTCCGCGCGAGGTGTTCCTCGTGTTCGCGGATGGAGCGCAAGCGGTCGTCCCAGATCGTCTCCAGGTTAAGTTCGCCGGGTATCTTTTGCGATGCGAGTAGCTGCGGGTGCACGCGGACCACCAGTACTTCCTCGTAATGGCTGCGATTGAAGATGCCGATGCGGCCGCGTTCCGGCAGGCAGCGGCTCGTGCGCCACAGGAAATCGTGGTCGAGTTCCTGGCTCGACGGCTTCTTGAAACTGAACACCTGGCAGCCCGAAGGATCGACGCCCTGCATGACGGCGCGGATCGTGCTGTCCTTGCCGGCGGCGTCCATGGCCTGGAACACCAGCAGTACCGCGTGACGGTCGCCGGCCGCCAGCACGCGCTGCAGCTGCTTCAGCTGGTCCGTCGCGTGCTTGCGGTGTTTTCCCTTGTGCGGGTGGCGCCCGGTGACGGGAGCGGTGCTGGCCGCGCTGACCCGGAACGAGCCGTCGTACGGCACGAGGTACTCGGACTCTGGTGCCTCGAACATGTATTTTCCCTGCTTGTTAGTCACATTCTTCATGCTGAGCCAGCGCCCATTCGACGTGTTCAGCTACGAGCTTCGAGTCCGAATCACGCCGTTTGTTCAGTGCATCGATAACCGCGGGCGTCGCTTTCGCATTGCCGAGGGCCACCGCTATGTTACGCAACCAGCGCTCGAAACCGATACGACGGATGGCGCTGCCTTCGGTCTTCGCGAGCCACGTCGCCTCGTCCCAGGCGAACAGGTCGACGAGGTCCGCCGCATCGAGATCGTGCCGCGGCGAGAAATCGGCCTCGCTGCTCGGCACCGCAAACTTGTTCCACGGACAGAACAACTGGCAGTCGTCGCAGCCGTAGATGCGATTGCCGATCGCCTTGCGGTACTCGGTGGGTATGGACTCTTTCAGCTCTATCGTGAGATACGAGATGCAGCGCCGGGCATCGAGCGTATAGGGCGCGACGATGGCGCCGGTCGGGCAGACGTCGATGCACGCGCGGCAGGTGCCGCAGTGCGATTCCTCGGCCGCATCGACGGGCAGCGGCAGGTCGGTGTACAACTCGCCGAGAAAGAACCACGAGCCCGCGTCGCGATTGATCAGGTTGGTGTGCTTGCCGATCCATCCGAGGCCGGCCTTTTCCGCGAGCGGCTTTTCCAGTACGGGGGCGCTGTCCACGAATACACGGTAGCCGAAAGGACCCACACGTGCCTCGATCCGGCGTGCCAGCGCGCGCAATCGCCCGCGCAGGACCTTGTGGTAGTCGCGGCCGAGCGCGTAGCGGGACACGTACGCGCGCCGTTCATGGTCGAGCAGGCCGAGCGCCGTGTCCTGGTCCTCCGGCAGGTAGTCCATGCGGGCGGAAATGACGCGCAGCGTGCCGGGGACGAGTTCCTGCGGCCGGCTGCGCCGGGTGCCGTGGCGCGCCATGTAATCCATGCGGCCGTGGTAACCGGCGCACAGCCAATCCTGCAGCCTGGACTCCGCGCATTCGAGATCGACGTCGCTGACGCCGACCTGCTGGAACCCGAGTTGCAGCGCCCAGTCGCGAATTTCCGACTTGAGCGTGCCGGGATCGTCGATTCTTTGTCGGCCTTCATCCATCGCTGCCAGTATAATCGTGCCGATGCGCCCACTGCCGATTGAAATCTATTCCGTGGCGACCGTGCGAGAGATCGACCGCACGGCGATCGAAGACGAGGGTATACCGGGTTATACGCTGATGACGCGCGCGGGCGCCGCGGCGCTGCGCGCTGCGCGTGAGCATTTTCCCGAAGCCACGCGGTGGCAGGTGGTCTGCGGCGCCGGCAACAATGCCGGCGACGGTTACGTCGTCGCGCGGCTGGCCGCGCAGGAAGGCATCGTCGTTTCCGTCGTCGCCCTGGTCGATCCCGAATCGCTGCGCGGCGATGCGGCCGCGGCCTACGGGGATTTTGCGGCGGAGGGCGGCATCGTCCTGCCCTGGGAAGGGCGGCTGGACGAAGACGCCGATTTGCTGGTCGACGCACTGCTGGGCAGCGGCCTCGAGCGCGACGTCGGCGGCGAATTCGCCAGGGCGGTGGCCGCGATGAATGCACACGGGGCCCGCATCATGGCGCTCGACATCCCGACCGGCGTGCATGGCGACACCGGGCAGGTGATGGGAACGGCGGTCGCGGCCGACCTGACGGTGACTTTCGTCGGCCTGAAGGCCGGACTTTTCGCCGGCGAGGGCGCGGAACGGTGCGGCACGCTGGTGTTCGACGGCCTGGAGGTGCCGGAGCATTGCCGCCCGCACGGCGAGGCCCTGTGCCGGCGGATCTCGGACCGGGTGCTGCGCCGCTGTCTCAAGCGGCGGCCGCGGAGCGCCCACAAGGGCGACTTCGGCCACGTGCTGATCATCGGCGGCGGCGAAGGGATGCCGGGCGCCGTGCGACTGGCGGGGGAGGCGGCACTGCGCACGGGCGCGGGACTGGTGAGCATCGCCACGCACCCCTCGCACGCGACGGTCATCGTCGGCTCGCGGCCGGAACTCATGAGCCATGCGGTCGCGGACGCTGCGGCCCTGGCGCCGTTGCTCGAGCGGGCGACGGCGATCGCCTTCGGTCCCGGCCTCGGTACGTCCGAGTGGGCGCGACAACTCCATGCCGCCGTGGCTGAACTCGAATTGCCGTCCGTTTGGGATGCCGATGCGCTCAACCTGCTCGCGGAGGCGCCGGCCGCCAGCGAGCGCCGCATCATCACGCCGCACCCGGGCGAGGCCGGCCGCCTGCTGGGTGCGACGACGGCGACGGTGCAGGGCGACCGGCGGGCCGCGCTGGCGTCGCTGCAGGACAAGTACGGCGGCGTGGTGGTGTTGAAGGGCGCCAACACGCTCGTCACGTCGAAGAAGCAGGTCCCGTGGCTCTGCACCGGCGGCAACCCGGGGATGGCGAGCCCGGGCATGGGTGACGTCCTGACGGGCATCATCGCGGCATTGCTGGCGCAGGGCCTGGGCAAGGAGGCCTCCGCCGTGGTTGGCGTCGAGGCGCATGCGCGTGCGGGTGACCGCGCGGCGCGCGCCGGCGAGCGCGGCACCATCGCATCCGACCTGGTCGCGGAACTGCGCGCCGTCGTGAACCCATGAAGGCCGCGCTCCCCGACGAGGCCGCGACCATTGCGCTTGCGAGGCAGCTTGCGGGCGCGTTGCCGGAGCGCACCGCCGGGCTGGCGTTGCTGCTGCAGGGCGACCTGGGCGCGGGCAAGTCCACGTTCGCGCGCGCGCTGATCCGCGCGCTCGGCCATAGCGGCGCGGTGCCGAGCCCCACCTACACGCTCGTGGAGCCTTACGACCTGCCGGGCGGCATGGTCTATCACGTTGATTTGTACCGCGTATCCAGCGAGGACGAGCTCCGTTACCTGGGCTGGACCGAGCTCGACGAGGGCTTCCGCATCGTCGAGTGGCCGGAGCGCGCACCGGGCATCGCGGCACAGGCCGACCTGCGCGTCGAACTCGAGTACGAGGATGCGGGGCGCCGCGCCACGATCAGCGCAGTGAGCGCGAGAGGCGAGCGCATCCTGGCAGGGCTCGCCGTCGCAGCCGTTACTGAGCCAGTAGATTAATAAACCGGTTTATCCTGCTAATTTTGAAAAGAATATTGTTGGAATTTGGCGGGAATTTCGTATACTGACGCGACATAACTCAAGGCTTGGGTGGTTGCGTCGCGATGCGAGTTTCGCGTTTTCTCGTCAGTAGTGTCCTGGTCCTGCTCTGCAGCGCAGCGCAGGCGGCGACCACCGTCGAGAACATTCGCATCTGGTCCGACGAAGGCAAGACCCGCGTCGTCCTGGACCTGAGCCACCCGGCAGCCCACAACATCTTCACCCTGCGCGGACCCGACCGGCTCGTGGTCGACCTGAAATCGAGCCGGCTTGCCGACTCGCTCAAGTCGTTGCCGGCGGGCGCGGGCTCGGTGCGTTCGATCCGCAGCGCGGTGCGCGCCAACGGCCAGCTGCGCGTCGTGCTCGACCTCAACGAGGCGGTCCGGTCGCGGAGTTTCACGGCGGGCCCCAACAACAAGTACGGCGACCGCCTGGTCATCGACCTGCAGCGCAGCGGCAGCCTGCATACCGTCAAGACGGCCGCCGAGGCCTACCATCCGGGGCGCGATGTCGTGATCGCGATCGATCCGGGGCACGGCGGCCACGATCCGGGCGCCATCGGTCGCGGCAAGACCCGCGAGAAAGACGTTGCACTGCAGATATCGCGCGCACTGGCCGAGCGCATCAACGCGGAGACCGGCATGAAGGCCGTGCTGGTGAGGAACGGCGACTACTACGTCGATCACCGCGAGCGCATGGCGATCGCGCGGCGCCACAATGCCGACCTCTTCATCTCTGTGCACGCCGACGCGGTCGACGATCGCCGCGCGACCGGCGCCTCGGTCTACGCGCTGTCGCTCAAGGGTGCGAGTGACGAAGCCGCGCGGCAGCTGGCCGAGCGCGAAAACGCGGCGGTGCGTGTGGGCGGCGTCAGCCTCGAGGACAAGGACGAGGTGCTCGCATCGGTGCTGCTCGACCTGTCGCAAAGCGCCGCACTGAGCGCCAGCCTCGACGTGGGTTCCAAGGTCATCGGCGAGCTCGCACGCATCGGCAAGGTTCACCGGCGCACGGTGCAGCAGGCCGGCTTCCTGGTGCTGAAGTCGCCGGACATGCCGTCGATCCTGGTCGAGACCGCGTTCATCTCCAATCCCGCCGAAGAGCAGCGCTTGCGCGACAAGCGCCACCAGGGCCAGCTTGCCGATTCGATCCTCGCCGGCGTACGCAGCTATTTCTACACCAATCCGCCGCCGGATACGCGCATCGCCATGGAAATGCGCCGGGTACCGGCAAAGCAGGTGCGGCACGTCATTGCGCGCGGTGACACGCTGTCCGAAATCGCCGAGCGCTACAACGTCAGCCCGGCGGCCATCCGTGCGGCCAACAAGCTGTCGAGCGACAGTATCCGGGTCGGCCAGACGCTGAGCATCCCCCTTTACGCGGGCACCTGACGGCCGCGAGCCGAGACAATTCGACGGCGATTTGAAAGAATGACGGGTTTGAACGCCCGTTTTCGCGCATGCCGATCCAGCAACTCCCAGGTCACCTGATCAACCAGATCGCCGCCGGCGAAGTCGTCGAGCGGCCGGCATCCGTCGTCAAGGAACTCGTCGAGAACAGTCTCGATGCGGGTGCCGACGACCTCCACATCGACATTGTGGCGGGCGGTGCGAAACTGATCCGCGTGCGCGACAACGGTGCCGGCATCGACAGGGAGGAGCTGCGCCTCGCGCTCGCGCGGCATGCGACCAGCAAGATCGCCAGCCTCGAGGACCTCGAGGCCGTCGTGTCGCTGGGGTTCCGCGGCGAGGCGCTGCCGAGCATCGCCTCGGTGGCGCGCCTGGTGCTCACCTCGCGCGCCGCGGCGAGCGACACGGCGTGGCAGGTCGAGGCGGACGGCGGCGAAATCCGCGGCCCGCAGCCGGCGGCCCACGGGCGCGGGACGACGGTCGAAGTGCACGACCTGTTCTACAACACGCCGGCGAGGCGCCGCTTCCTGCGCACCGAGCGGACCGAGTTCGGCCATATCGAGAAGTGGCTGCGGCGGCTCGCGTTGTCGCGGCCCGCGGTTGCCTTCACGCTGACGCACAACCGGCGCACCGTCCTCAAATTGCCGGCGGCGGCCGACAGGGAACAGCAACTCGCGCGCCTCGCGAAGCTCTGCGGCGACACGTTCGCCGAACACTCGATTCATCTCGAGCACGAGACCGACGGCATCGCGTTGCGGGGCTGGCTGGCGCTGCCGACCTACAACCGCAGCCAGCCCGACCAGCAGTACTGGTTCGTCAACGGCCGCAGCATCAGCGACAGGACCCTCGCGCATGCCGCGAAGCACGCCTACCGGGACGTCCTGTTCCACGGCCGGTTTCCCGCTTACGTGCTCGATCTCGCCATGGACCCGGCCGGCGTCGATGCCAATGCACACCCGGCGAAGCACGAGGTGCGTTTCCGCGACGGCCGCCGCGTGCACGGGATCGTCGCGCAGACCCTGGAAGCGGCACTCGCCGATACCCGCCCCGGCGGCCGCGCGCCCGCGCCGGCGTCCATCGTCCGCTACCCCGGGGCCGCACAGCGGCCCATGCTGCTGCCCGAGCCCGGGTACCGCGGAGCGGGCCGGGTGCGCGAGGCGCTCGCGGGCTACGCGGCGCTGAGTGACGCGGCGGCCCTGCAAAGCGACGCGGAACCGGGCGACGTGCCGCCCCTGGGCTTCGCGATCGCCCAGCTTGCGGGCATTTACATTCTTGCCGAGAACCGCGACGGACTGATCGTCGTCGACATGCACGCCGCGCACGAGCGCATCACTTACGAGCGGCTCAAGCAGAGCTTCGACGACCGGGCCATCGTGCGGCAGCCGCTGCTGGTGCCGGTCACGGTGGCCGTCGCGGAGAACGAAGCGGAGCTGGCCGAGCAGGCGTCGCCGGAACTCGAGGCACTGGGCCTGTCCGTGGGTCGCGCGGGGCCGGGCACGCTCGTCGTTCGCGAGGTCCCCGCGTTGCTCAAGGACGCCGACGTCGAGTCGCTGTTGCGCGACCTGTTGTCGGATATCGGCGCGGCGGGCAGCAGCAGCCGCTTCGACGACGCGAGCGACGAATTCCTGGCGACGATGGCGTGCCATCACTCGGTGCGCGCGAATCGCCGGCTGTCCCTGGCGGAGATGAACGCGCTCCTGCGCGAGATGGAAACGACGGAGCGTGCCGAC
This sequence comes from uncultured Gammaproteobacteria bacterium, assembly GCA_963712755.1. GTDB lineage: Bacteria > Pseudomonadota > Gammaproteobacteria > Steroidobacterales > Woeseiaceae > UBA1847. Next base: position 942,593 of record CAVQIY010000010.1, read on the forward strand.
CAGTGCAACCACGGCCGTCCGACCTGGACCGCCATCTCCCTCGCGGAGCTCGATCGCCTGTTCCTGCGCGGCCAGTAAAGGCACCCGCCATCGCAACCCGTACCGCAATTTGCCTGATGGGCCCGACCGCGACCGGCAAGACCCGGGTCGCGATCGAACTTTGCCGCCGCTTTCCGCTCGACGTGATCAGCGTCGACTCGGCGCTGGTGTACCGCGGCATGGACATCGGCACGGCGAAGCCGGATGCGGCAACACTCCGTGAGACGCCGCACCGCCTCGTCGATATCCGCGATCCCGAGGACAGCTACTCGGCAGGCGACTTCGTCCGGGACGCGAGGGAAGCGATGCAGGCGATCTTCGCGGCCGGGCGTACGCCACTGCTCGTGGGCGGGACGATGATGTATTTTCGCGCGCTGACCGCGGGCATGGCCGAGTTGCCGCCCGCCGATGCCGGCGTCCGCGCGGCTATCGATGCCGACGCCGCGCAGCACGGCTGGCCGGCGTTGCACGACGCGCTGCGCCGGGTCGATCCCGCCGCCGCGGAGCGCATCAATCCGAACGACAGCCAGCGCATCCAGCGCGCGCTGGAAGTCTACCGGCTGAGCGGCCGGCCACTGTCGGCATGGCAGCAGTCGACGGCGGCTTGCGCGGACCTCGCGTTCGAAAAGCTGGCATTGCAGGTAGAGCCGCGGTCGCTGCTGCACGAGCGGATCGCTGCGCGCCTCGAGCGCATGCTGGAGGCCGGGTTCACGGCCGAGGTGCGGCGCCTGATGCGGCGCCCGGGGTTGCACCGCGACAGCCCGGCCATGCGCGCCGTGGGCTACCGCCAGTTCTGGTCGCACCTGGCCGGGGAGAGCACTTTCGACGAGGCGCAAAGCCGCGCGCTGGCGGCCACGCGGCAGCTCGCGAAGCGGCAGATCACCTGGTTGCGCTCGGAATCGGGCGTGAAAATCTTCGACGCACTTGATTCCGGCGTGGCAGATGCTATATCGGGGGTTTTGGAGGCCCTGTAAGGGCGTTTTTTGGCTTGGCTTTGGCCCGGCTGTGATAAACTTTATGCGACGCTTAGGCTGAACTTCGCACAAGGGCAACGCCGGCGCCACCGGCATGCGGGTTCAAATAACAATCAACAATAAGGAGACCCCGAGATGGCTAAAGGGCAAACATTGCAAGACCCCTTTCTGAATATTTTGCGCAAGGAAAAAGTTCCGGTGTCCATTTACCTGGTCAACGGAATCAAGCTGCAGGGACAGGTCGACTCGTTCGACCAGTTCGTCGTGCTCCTCAAGAACAGCGTCAACCAGATGGTCTACAAGCACGCTATCTCGACAGTGGTGCCATCGCGCAACGTGCGTCTGCCTTTACCCGATGACGCAGGAGACGGTGACGATTAACCACACAGCGCTGCCCTCCCTGCAGGAGGGCGCATTTGTTTGAACGACCGCAGAGTGGCGAGCGAGCAGTTCTCGTCCACGCGGGCCCCGGCGGTGCACCTGAGGACTCCGAGCGTTCGGAGTTCGCGGAACTTGCGCGTTCGGCCGGTGCGATCGTCGTCGACGAGATCGTCAGCGCGCGCAAGCGGCCGGACCCGAGATTCCTCATCGGCAAGGGCAAGGTCGAGCAGCTGAAAGCGAGCGTCGAGGCCAACGGCGCCGAGCTCGTCATCTTCGGCTCGCCGCTGTCACCCAGCCAGGAGCGCAACCTCGAGCGTGAGCTGAAGTGCCGCGTGCTCGACCGGGCCGGCCTGATCCTCGACATATTCGCGCAGCGTGCGCGGAGCTTCGAGGGCAAGCTGCAGGTCGAGCTGGCCCAGCTGCGCCACCTGTCGACGCGCCTCGTTCGCGGCTGGACCCACCTCGAGCGGCAGAAAGGCGGTATCGGCCTGCGCGGTCCCGGCGAAACCCAGCTCGAGACCGACCGCCGCCTGTTGAACAATCGCATCCGGCAGCTCAACGCGCGCCTGGAGCACGTCGATGCGCGCAGGACCATGAACCGCCGCAACCGCGTCCGCGCCGAGGTGCCGACGGTCGCGCTGGTCGGTTACACCAATGCCGGCAAGTCCACGCTGTTCAATGCGCTGACGCACGCGGGCGTGTACGTCAAGGACCAGCTGTTCGCCACGCTCGACCCGACCGTGCGGCGTCTCGAGCTGCCGGACGGCACGGAGGTCGTGCTGGCCGATACGGTCGGTTTCGTGAGAGACCTGCCGCACGAGCTGATCGCCGCTTTTCGCTCGACCCTGCAGGAAGCGCGCGAGGCCGACCTGATCCTGCACCTGATCGACGCCAGCGACCCGAATCGCTGGGCGCGGGTGCGACAGGTCAATTCGGTGCTGAAACAGCTCGATGCGGATCGCGTACCGCAGATACGCGTGTACAATAAGATCGACCTGATCGGCCGGCGCCCGCGGGTAACGACGAATCGTGAAGGCGAGGGGCGCGCTGTCTGGCTGTCGGCAGTGACCGGCGAAGGCGTCCCGGCGTTACTGGATGTGATCAGCGGCCGGTTGCATCGCAAGACCCTGCATCGCCTCATTCATTTGCTGCCGTCGCAAGGTCGCCTGCGCTCGAGACTTTTCGAACTCGGTGCGGTGCTGCACGAACAAACGGAGGAGGGCGGCGGTTGGACGCTGGAGCTGGAGATGCCGGAGCAGGATCTGCAGCGTTTCATCAAGCGCGAAAACGTCGATCCGGAACTACTCGAGCCGCTGCCGGTCATCAAACCGGCGGCAACGGTAAATTCTTGAACGGACACACTTACTAAGGATGAAGTAGTAAGACTATGGCCTGGAACGAACCTGGAAACGGCAAGGACCCCTGGAACAGGGGCGACAAGGAGCCCATCGATCTGGACCAGATCGCGCGGAACTGGCAGCGGCGCCTGAGCAGCCTTCTCGGCGGCGCTGGCGGAGGCAGTGGCGCTCGCGCGCCCGGCGGCGCCGGCGGCTACATCCTGATCGGGCTCGTCCTGGTTGCGTGGGCCGCTACCGGCATCTACCGGGTGGACGAGGCGGAACGCGGCGTCGTGCAGCGCTTCGGCGCCTACACCAAGACGACGATGCCGGGGCTGCACTGGCATCTGCCGTTCCCGATCGAGTCGGTCGATATCGTCAACACGAACGCGGTGCAGAATTTTCCGTTCCGCACCGAGATCCTCACCGCCGACGAACAGTACGTCTTCATCCAGATGGTGGTGCAATACCGACTGACGGACCCGGTCAACTACAGCTTCAAGGTCGTCGACCCGGAAGCGACCGTGCAGGACGTGACCGAGAGCGCGTTGCGCGAAGTCATCGGCACCAGCGAACTCGAGACGCTCGTCACCGGCGAGCGCGACCAGATCGCGCAGCGCACACTCGAGACCCTGCAGGCAACGCTCGACCAGTACGAGTCGGGTATCAACATTACCTCGGTCTCCATCATCAACCTCGACTACCCGCAGGACGTGCAGGCCGCGGTCAACGACACGCAGAAAGCGACGAACGACAGCGCCCGGTTCCGGCTGGAAGCGGAGAAGTACGCGCGCGACATCATCCCACGCGCCCGCGGTGACGCGCAGCGCATCGTGCTCGATGCGAAGGCGTACCAGGACCGTGTGGTGCGCGATGCGGAAGGTGAAGCGGCGCGTTTCGAGGCGTTGCTCGCCGAGTACCAGAAAGCGCCGCGCGTAACGCGCGATCGTCTCTACATCGAGGCCATCGAAGAGGTCTACAGGAGCTCGAACAAGGTGCTGATCGACAGCGACGGCAGCGGCAACCTGTTGTACCTCCCGATCGACAGGCTGATCGAGGGCGCGGGCCAGCGACAGTCCGAGCAGGACATGGATCGCCTGGCGGAGCAGTCGCGCACGACGTCTCCGGAGAGACGCATCGAGATGGAAAACCGTGAAAGGAGGACACGGCAATGAGTAATGCAATGTTCCGCCTGCTGGTTGTGCTCGGACTGGTTGCGGTTGCCGTCGGCCTCTCGCTATTCACGGTCAATGAGCGCGAACTCGCCATCAAGCTGCAACTCGGCAAGGTCGTCGAGTCCGGCTACGAGCCGGGCCTGCATTTCAAGATCCCGGTGGTGCAGAACATCCGCAAGTTCCCGCGCCGCATCCTGACGATCCAGGACAGCCCGGATCGTGTCTTCACGGCCGAGAAGAAGGCACTCAAGGTCGATTTCTTCGTCAAGTGGCGCATCGTCGACCCGGTACGTTTCTATACCTCGACGGGCGGCAGCCTGGTCGCTGCCAACGACCGTCTCGGTGAGATCATCAAGAACGCCGTCGTGACCGAATTCGGCAAACGTTCGGTGCGTCAGGCGATAGCGGCTGAGCGCGCCGAGCTGATGCGCGACATGCTGGTCACCGCAACGACCACGGCGGAGGACCTGGGCGTCGAACTCATCGATTTTCGTGTGAAACAGGTCGAGCTCATGGACGAGGTCAAGAACGCCGTGTACGCGCAGATGAACGAGGAGCGCGCCCGCGCCGCGGCGGAACTCCGTGCAGAGGGCCGCGCCGAGGCGGAGCGGATACGCGCCGAGGCGGACCGCGAGCGCACGATCATACTGGCCGATGCGAACCGCGAAAGCGAAAAGATCCGTGGTGACGGCGATGCGCAGGCAGCGGAGATCTATGCCAACGCGTACGAGAAGGACCCCGAGTTCTATGCCTTCTACCGCAGCATCAACGCGTACAGGAACGCCATAGGCAAGTCCAACGACCTGCTGGTGCTCGATCCCAACAACGAGTTCTTCCGTTACCTGAACCAGTCGGGCGGCGAGTAATCCGGCGGGCATGCCCTGGACCGAGATCCTCACGGCGCTCGCGCTCGTGCTCATCATCGAGGGCATGGTGCCGTTCGTCGGTCCGCGCAGGTACCGCCGCATAGTGGCGCAGATGGCCATGCTAAGTGACAATCACCTGCGGACGGTCGGGCTGGTCGTCATGATCGCCGGCCTGGTACTGCTATTCGCCGTGCGGGGCTTTTAGACCAACAACAAGAGACCAACCGTAATGGGCAAGAATGTCGTCGTCATTGGCACCCAGTGGGGTGATGAGGGCAAAGGCAAGATCGTGGACCTGCTCACCGACCGCGCGAAAGCGGTCGTGCGTTTCCAGGGCGGTCACAACGCAGGGCATACGCTGGTCATCGGCGGCAAGAAGACGGTGCTGCACCTGATACCCTCCGGGATCCTGCGTGACGGCGTCAGCTGCCTCATCGGCAATGGCGTGGTGCTGTCGCTCGATGCGCTGGTGTCGGAAGCCAACGCGCTCACCGCGAACGGCGTGCCGGTCTTCGAGAGACTCAAGGTCAGTCCCGGTTGTCCGCTGATTCTGCCGTCGCACGTCGCTCTCGACGTGGCCCGCGAAAAAGCGCGCGGTGCCGGCGCCATCGGCACCACCGGCCGCGGCATCGGTCCGGCGTATGAAGACAAGGTCGCGCGGCGCGCATTGCGCGTGTCCGACCTGTTCCTGCGCGAGAAATTCGCTGCCAAGCTCGGCGAGGTACTCGACTACCACAATTTCCTCCTCAAGCACTATTTCCGCGCCGAGCCCGTGGACTTCGACAAGACGCTCGAAGGCGCGCTCGAAGCGGCCGAGCACATTGCGCCGATTACGGCGGACGTTACGCAGATCCTGACCGACCTGTCGCGGCAGGGTGACGGCATCCTGTTCGAGGGCGCGCAGGGCACCTTCCTCGACATCGACCACGGCACCTATCCGTTCGTGACGTCGTCGAATACGGTGGCCGCGGCGGCGAGCACCGGCACCGGCGTTGGCCCGCGCGATCTGGATTACATCCTCGGCATCGTCAAGGCGTACACGACACGCGTCGGGGCGGGCCCGTTTCCCACCGAGCTATTCGACGATCTCGGCTCGCACATCGCCGAAGTCGGCGCCGAGTTCGGCGCAACCACGGGGCGGCCGCGCAGGGTGGGCTGGTTCGATGCGGTCGCGCTCAAGCGCTCGATCGTCAACAGCAGTGTCTCGGGTCTCTGCGTCACCAAGCTCGACGTGCTGGACGAACTCGAGACGATCCAGATCTGCGTCGGTTACACGATCGATGGCGAGGCAATCGCCGGGTTGCCGATCATCGTCGACCGCTTCGCGGATTGCCGGCCAGTCTACGAGGAACTGCCCGGCTGGCGCGCCTCTACCGTGGGCATTACCCGCTACGAGGACCTGCCGGACAATGCGCGCGACTACCTGCAGCGCATCGAGGAGCTGGCCGGTATCCCGATCGACATCATTTCCACGGGACCGGATCGCGAACAGACCATCGTCAAGCGGCACCCGTTCGAGTGACCCGGCCGGGTGTACTGAATTTCCGGGCCGGCCCCGGGGCACTGCAGGCGATACGGAAGCACGGCTTCTCACCCGGGATGGTGGGAACGATGGCCGGCGCGTCCGGCGGCGCGAAGTGGCTCGTCCTGAGCAAGCTCGACCGGGTCGTTGCGGACACGCTCATGCCGCAGTTGCGGGGACCCGTGTACCTCGTCGGCTCGTCGATCGGCGCCTGGCGGTTCGCCTGTTACGCGCAGCGGAAGCCGCTCGAGGCAATCGCCCGTTTCGAAGCAGCCTACCTCGACCAGACCTACTCCGACGACCCCGATCGCGAGGAGATCACGGCGAAGAGCCGCGAGATCCTCGACACCGTGCTCGGGGACTCCGGCATCGCCGAAATCCTGTCGCATCCGGTATTCCGCACCAACGTCATGACCGTTCGCAGCCGCCACGTGACCGCGAGCGAGCGGCCGGCCGTGCTGGTGCCGGGGCTGCTGGCCGCGGCAGCGCTCAACGCGGTCAGCCGCCGTTCGCTGGGCGCATTCTTCGACCGGGTGCTGTTCTACGACGCGCGGGACCTGCCGCCGTTTTTCGACGTACGCGGATTCCCCATCAGCCGGGTAGCGCTGACCGATACCAACCTCGCCGATGCGATCGTCGCTTCCGGCTCGATTCCCATGGTGCTGTCCGGCGTGCGCGACATCGCCGGCGCGCCGCGGGGCATCTACCGGGACGGCGGCGTCATCGACTATCACCTCGACCTGCCGCTGAGTGCGCCGGAAAGGCTGACGCTGTACCTGCATTTCATCGATCGCATCGTGCCCGGCTGGTTCGATAAGAAGCTCGCGTGGCGCAGGCCGGCGGCCTCGAACGTCGACCGGACCATCCTCGTCAGCCCTTCCAGGGCGTTCGTGTCCCGCCTGCCGCACGGCAAGATCCCGGACCGGCGTGATTTCGTCAATTTCGAGCGCGACGAACGAGTGCGCGCCTGGCGTACCGTGGTGGACATGTGCGACGAACTCGCCGACGAGTTCCGCGAGGTGCTGGAGAAGGATCAACTGGCGGCACGGCTCGAACCGCTGTGATAGTCTTCGCCGTAAAATAAGAACGACAAAGGAGAGTCGTGTTGACGGACTCGACCATTGCGGCACATGCCGACAAGCCTTATCCCGAACTTACCTGGGTCGCCGTCGGCGTCGGCTGGTTCCTAGGCGTCATCATCGCGGTGTCGATCGGCTACGCCGCGCTGATCCTCGGGTTTTCGATCGAAGGTTCTGAACTGGCCGCGATCCTCGGTTTCGGCATCCTGCGCGGCATTCTCCGCCGCCGCAGCATCATCGAGAACAACATCGTGCAGACGGTGGCCAGCGGCGTGAACGGCGCCTCCTCTGGCATGATGTTCTCGGTCCCGGCGATTTTCCTGCTGGGCTACAGTGATCGTTTCGACCCGATCATCCTGACTTTCGGCTGCATCGCCGGCGCGTTCCTCGGCATCGCGTTCATCATTCCGCTGCGCAAGCACATGATCGATTACGAGCGGCTGACGTACCCGGGCGGGGTCGCCGTGGCGACGATCCTGAAGTCGCCGGGCGCCGGCGTGCGCAAGGCGATCATTCTCGTCGGCGCGGCACTGGCCAGCGCCGCCGTGCACGTCATCACGCTCAAGACCGGGGTATCGAACTGGAACCTCGGGGCGCTGATCGGCCTGCCGGAATACATGAACGGGATCTGGTACCTGTCGCTCATGACCGTCGGCGTCGGGTTCATCGCGGGCCGCGGCGGCATCGCGTTCATCATCGGCGGTTTCGTGGCCTACTGGTTCGTTTCCCCGCTGCTGTCCGTCACCGGCGCATTCCCCGTCAACGAAGCCGGGCAACTCATCAATACGCCGGGCGACCTGCGGCTGCTACTGTACCGGCCGCTCGGTATCGGCATGCTGATCGGCGGCGCGATCATGGGCGTGATCCTGGCGGCGCCCCTGATACTCAGCGCGATCAAGTCGATGCAAAAGGCCGCCTCCGTCGAGACCGGCGTTGCGGCGGAGGAAATGCCCATCAAGCTGCTTTACGGCGCGGTCGTCGGCGCGGCGGTGTTGCTGGCTTTCATGGCGGTGACGGCCGTGGAGTCGATGACGCTGATGGGCGGCATCGCCATGGCGCTGCTCGGCACCCTGTGGATCTGGATGGCGGGCATCATCCTGTCCGAGGCAATCGGCCGCACGAACTGGTCACCGCTGTCCGGCATGACACTGGTCGGCATTACGCTGCTGATCATCGTGACGCAGGCGTTCGGCATGGAGCGCAGCGAGTCGATCATTGCCGCAATCATGGTGGGTGCCGCGATGTGCGTGGCGATGTCGCAGGCGACCGACCTGATGCTCGACCTGAAGACGGGCTACCTCGTCGGCGCGACGCCGCGGATGCAGCAGATCGGGCAGTTCGCGGGCGCCTGGCTCGGGCCCATCGTCGTGATTTTCGTGATCTTCGCGCTGAACGAAGCGTACACGCTGGGCAGCGAGCGGCTGCCTGCGCCGCAGGCGCAGGCGCTCGCCAGCACGATCGACGGCATCATGGGCGGCGACGTGCCGACCCAGAAGTACGTTGCGGGTGCGATCCTCGGCGGCATCCTGTCGACCGTGATGGGCGGTCTCGGCATCACGGTCGGCCTCGGCTTCTACCTGCCGTTCAACATCGTCCTTACCTATTCGTTGGGCACCATCGGCCGCGAACTCGCGGAGCGTGGCATGGGCAAGAGCTGGGCGGAGCAGGTCGGCATCCCGATCGCAGCCGGGTTCATCGTCGGCGAGGCACTGGTCGGTGTCGGCGACGCGATACGTCACGTGTTCATGGCGGCCTAGGAGGAGATAGCGGTGAAGGGACTGGGTTTTTTGCTGCTGAGTGCCGGCTTCGTGCTGGCGGCCTACGCAACGGCTCTCGATGTCGAGAATGTCAGCTGGGCGTTGTTCGCGGTCGCCGCGTCGGCGGCCGTTGCCGGTGTGGTGGTGATCAAGCGCCACGCCCGCTCGATCGCGCAGTCGACGGAAGTGCTCGAGAACAATCGAGCCGAGCTTCGCGAGTCCATTGACAACGTCGTGAAGGACCTGCGCGAGATCGTCAGCGCCGGCAGCTTGCGCGGCACCGCGCTGCGGGATCGCATCGACGAGAAACTGCGTCCGGACCTCGTGCGTTTCGCCGACGCACGCGAGAGCATGGTGCACCTGTTCGGCCTGCAGACCTATGCCGACATCATGAGCCATTTCGCGGCTGGCGAGCGCTACGTCAATCGCGTCTGGTCGTCGTCCGCCGACGGTTACGACGTCGAGGCCGCCCGTTACCTGGGCAGGGCCGAGGAACAGTTTGCGGACGCGCAGAGGCAGTTGAACGCGGCCGCGCGAAAATAGGCAACGGCCGTTATCCGGATTTGCGGCGCGCGAGGGGTGAGCGCTTGCAGGTCTTCGTCAGGTGCTTCTGCAAGGCCTGTACGTCCTCGTCCATGAGGTAATCCGCTTCGCTTCTCCAGCCGCGGAGCATCGGCAGCGTGCGCTCGTTGACCACGAGATGGCCGTCGCCGGTCTGGCTGTCGGCGTGCCAGCCGGGCGCGGCGATGACGGAGCGAACGCGCACGGAGTTCTTGAGCAGCTCGCGGAACTCCTGCTCGAGGCGCGTGGTGCGCGCTGCGATATCCGTGACGGGAATCGTCTTGCCGTCTGGCCTGAAGCACAGTTCGCCGTCCGCGAGGTGCACGCTCTCACGCCGCAGCGCGCGATGCGCAACGACGTTGATCGCATAGATTCCGCCCGGTCCGACGATGACGTGATCGACCACACCGGCCGGCGTCGGCACGTCGTGGAAGACCCGGCCGTGACCGACGGCGATGCGCTGCAGCGAATGGCCTACGGCGATGTTCGCGTCGCGAAGGAAGCGGACCCTGCGCCACTCGCGGACCGTGCGTACGAGCCGGTAGAGGGCGAAACCCGCCGCGCCCAGCAGTGTTGTGAGCAGCAGGTATAGCTGCCACAGCGGGTAGCCCTCGAACAACTGCTGCGCCTCGAAGGTGTGAGCCACGACGAAGATGAAGACGAACGTCAGGCTCGCGCCCAGGTAAGCGGACTGCTTGCGCGATAGGGCCTCGAATTCATCGCGGAATCGCTGCGCGGCCTCGCGCATGATGGCGTCGGGGAAATTCGGGTGCGCGTTCAGGGAGCGCGCCAGAAGGTGCCAGAATTTGGCCGCCAGCAGGAACACGAAGGTGCAGGCGATGGCTACTGTGGCCGAGCCGCTGATCGCCTCGATGTTCATCCCGCACCCCTTTCTGAATGGCTAGCTGCAGGGTAGCGGGCGGCGCCGGGCTACTCTGTGACGCACATCACGCAGGGCGCAGGAGAAGCCGCGCCAGTGCCCAGTTTTCAGCTTCGGTTCAGCGATGTGGGGGTATTTGTGAATGTCATCACGGCAGTCAGCGTGATCCGGCTGTTAGCGTCGGTGGTATCGGTTCACACAGGGCGGGGTGCGTCATGTACAGGATTTTGATCAATAGCGGAGTAGTACTCGCAATTGCCGTGCTCAGCGGCTGTGCATCCATGAGCAGCGAGGAGTGCGCCAACAGCGACTGGGTCGCCATCGGCTACGAGGACGGCTCGCGGGGCTACACCACGGACCAGTTCGGCAACCGCCGCAAGGCCTGCGCCAAGCATGGCGTCTCCGCGGACTTCAAGGCCTACCAGGCCGGGCGCGCGGAAGGCCTCGTCGAGTTCTGCCAGCCGAGCCGGGGCTACAGCCTCGGCGCCAACGGTGGCACCTACTACGGCGTCTGCGACGTCGCCCTGGAGGAAGAATTCCTCGACGCCTACCGGGTTGGTTCGCAGCTGCACAGCCTGCGTTCGAACGTCAGCAATGCGAACTCGCGAATCTATTCCAAGGAAGCGGAGCTCAAGCGCACCAAGGAAAAGATCCGCGACAAGCAAGCCGTGCTGATCAGCGACGACGTGACGCCGCAGGACCGCCTGCTGCTGCTGACCGATATCAAGGAGCTGGCGGAGCGCACGGGGGAACTCGAGGCGGAAATCGCGCAACTGGTGGCCGACAAGGCTCGCCACGAGCACGAGCTCAGGGACTACGAGCAGACCGTCGCCGCCTTTGACTACTGACGGCGGGCCGGCCCCTCAGTAGTCGTCTGAATCGTCGCGGCGATCGTCGCCGTGGCGCCGCTCGCCGGCATAGGTCCCGGTCGCCGCAGCCACTCCTCCTGACGTAAACGGGCTGCGGCGGTCCTTGCCCGTGCGCCGGTCATCGTGGTGGGCGAAATGACAATCGCATTCCTCCGCGTCGCAGTCCGGAAGGGGAAGCTCCGGAGCCTCTGACGCAAGAAACCGCTGGCCTGCGATCCGGTTGACCGCCGCGCACGGGTAAGCGCCGGGCTTGACCGACACCGCGTGGAACTTCGACTTGTCCTTGAGCATGGGAGAGATACGCCGGTCGCGGCGCTCCCCGGGCTTGTCGAGTCCCTGGCGGTAGAAGAACCAGGCGATCAGCAGGCCGAGCACCAGCAGCAACAGCACGGTCTTCATCCCAGCCTCCCCAGGCTAACCCGATATGGGATGAGTTTACTTTAAATGGCGCCCGGGTCGACCCCCGATCGCGAAATTCGGACTAGTCCCCTGCCGGGGTCTCGTCGGCCGTTGCCGGTACCCGCCGTGCCTCGATATCTCTCAGCGGCTGGAACACCGGCATGGTGCGCATGCCCGGCGTCGCATCGTGGATGGCGAGCAGCGCGGGAACCAGCCCGGGCAGGCGGTCGAGGGTCCGTGCGAGGTCCTGGCGGTGCTCGTCGAGGTCCCGGGCCTGCAGGAGCCCCTTGTCATGCGCGGCCTGCACCGCGGCATAGGCATTGACGAGATGCCGCGCGAGCCCCTGTATCTGGGACTCCTCGGTCGCCGTCACGAGATGGCTGGTCGGCGCGCCGAGTTTCGGAAACAGCTTGGCGAAGTCGGGCGACATCGCGCGGCGCAGGTTCAGTTCGTCGAAATTGCGGTCCAGCCGCAATTCGATCTCCGTGGTGGCGAGACGATTGGCCTGGTGGATTTCCCAGGCGACCAGCAGCAGGGCGGCGACGATGCTGATCACGCCGACGATTTCGACGAATTCGCGCAGATGCCTGTTGTTCATGCTGACTCGGACCCGGCTAGTAAGGCAGGACGCCGAACAGCGCCTTGTGCAGGAAGAAGAAGGCGGCAAACGAAACGCCGGCAATGACGGCAACGCGGATGTCGGCGGAGAGCGGCATGACGTCCGGTTTGCGCCACGCACCATCGCGCCTGTTGCAAAGGACGATCTCGACCATGGCCCAGATGCCGAGGCTGCCGAACAGGACGACCGATCGCGAGTCGCCATTGACGAGCAGGTGGGCAGCGGCCCACAGGATCACGGCCAGCATCTGCGGATGGCGCACGAAGCGCCGGTAATTCGAGCGCGCCTTCGACGTGACGAACATGACGAACGCCGCGAAGACCAGCGCGGAAATCACCGGACCGCCACCGACCGGGGGTGCGTAAACGCTCATCGGCGTAGCGGCTTTCCAGCCGAACACGATGAGGGCCAGGGAAGCGACGATCACGACGGAGAACAGGCCGCGGTAGGGCCCTTCGCCGAGGCTGTCCACGAGCCGGGTGCGCGTCGCCGGCGACGCCGCCGGCACGAGGTGGACGATGGTGAAAAGCAGGATTCCCGTGATCAGTAGAGACATCAATGCCACCCTGGGCTGTTGGTCCGAACGATTATACCGGTTTGGCCGCGTTCCGGCGGAGGCGTCAAATCAGGTACTATCCCGCGATCGCCATACCGAGGGCAGGGCATGAAGACCGACGGCAAACTCATGGACATGTTGACGGGTTATGCGGCCTCGCACCAGCACCCGGTCAACATCTTCGTGCACATGATCGGCATTCCGACCATCATGCTGGGCGTGATGATTCCCTTGAGCTGGATCACGATTGACGTGCGGGGGTTCTCTTTCAGCCTGGCACACGTGGTGCTCCTCGGCTTCTTCGCGTTCTACCTTACGCTCGACGTGCTGTTCGCGATCGTGTTCCTCGTGTTCGGATTCGGCCTGACCGTCATCGCATCGATGATCGCCGACCTGTCTCTCGGCACGTCGGCGACGGTGGCTGCGGTGCTGTTCTTCGGCGGCTACGCGGCGCAGTTCATCGGCCACGCCATCGAGAAGTCGATGCCGGTGCTGGTGAAGCACCCGGTACAGGCGAACCTGGCCGCGCCGTTTTTCACGGTCGTCGAGATGTTCAAGCTGCTGGGACTGCGTGACGAACTGTTCAACGAAGTGCAGCGGCAGGTCGCGCTGCGCAGGCAGTCGCCGGCCCGGTCGAACTAGGCCAGTGAAGCGCGTCCTCACGGCACCCGGGTTCGCCTGGCTCCTGATGTCGCTGTCGGCGTGCGGCGGCGGCAGCAGCAGCGACTTCACTTCCGGACCGCCGCCACCGCCGCCACCGCCGCCACCCGCGCTGGGCACGGGGCCGGACGTGTGTACTGACGGGGACGCCGGCGGCTTCGCCTGTTCCGGCGTGGACCTTCGTTCGCGGCTGCCCATCAGCGCGATGGACGGCGTCGGCGGCAACGACATCTGGGGCTGGTTCGACGCCCGGGAGGGCCGTGAATACGCCCTGATGGGTCTGCGGAACGGCATCGCCTTCGTGGACGTGACGGACCCGGAAAGCCCGTTATTCCTCGGCCGCCTGCCCACGCAGACGACGTCGTCGATCTGGCGCGACATCAAGGTCTACCAGGACCATGCATACGTCGTGGCGGACGGCGCGGGCGCGCACGGGATGCAGGTCTTCGACCTGACGCGTCTGCGCGGCGTGACGAGCGCGCAGGACTGGCTGCCCGATACCGTCTACGGCGATTTTGCGAACGCGCACAACCTCGCGATCAACGAAGACTCGGGTTTCGCGTATGCCGTCGGCACCAACACCTGCGGCGGCGGCCTGCACATGATCGACCTGGGCGATCCCGGCAACCCGTTGTTCGCGGGCTGTCATGTCGTGACGCCGGACACGCACGACGCGCAGTGCGTGGTCTACGCCGGGCCGGACGTGGACTTCACGGGCCGCGAGATCTGTTTCAACGCCAACGAGAATCACGTCGAGGTCGCCGACGTGACCGACAAGGGCGCTCCGCTCACCGTGTCGCAATCGACCTATCCGCAACTCGGATTCGTGCACCAGGCGTGGCTCACCGGGGACCAGCGGTTCCTGTTCGTGGGCGACGAGCTGGACGAGCTCGACTTCGGCGTGCCGACGCGCACCCACGTTTTCGACGTGTCGGACCTCACCCGTCCGCAATACCTGTATGCCTACGAGGCGGCGACGGCCACCGTCGACCACAACCTCTACGTGCTGGGCAACCGCGTCTACCAGGCGAACTACAGCGCCGGCCTGCGCGTGCTGGAATTCGGCGACCTCGCGAACCAGGCGATCGCCGAGATCGCGTTCTTCGATACCGTGCCGCAAACCGGGGTAGGGGCGTTCGACGGCGCCTGGAGCGTGTATCCTTACCTGCCTTCAGGGACAATCATCGTAAGCGACGGTATCCATGGCCTCTTCGTTCTCACGCTGCAACCGTAATTTCGTTTTCGCCGCGCTGCTGGCTTGCACGGCCGCCTGCTCCTCACCGGAACCGCCCACCGCGTCGCTCGTCGTCACCGGGGCGCGGGTCTGGACCGGCGATCCGGCGCGGCCGTGGGCCGAGGCCGTCGCCGTTTCCGGCGACAAGATACTCGCGGTAGGCACGGCCGGTGACGTGGCGCCGTTGATCGGCGACGATACCGAGGTCATCGAGTCGGCCGGCGGCATGCTGGTGCCGGGGCTCATCGATACCCACGTGCATTTTCTCGCGGGCGGTGCCGCGCTGGCGTCGGTGCAACTGCGCGACGCGCAGACCCCGGAGGAGTTCGCGGGCCGCATCGAAGCGTTCGCGAAGACCGTCGACCCGGGCGAGTGGATCCTGGGCGGTGCCTGGGATCACACGCTGTGGGGCGGTGAACTGCCGCACCGCGACTGGATCGACGCGGTCACGCCCGACAACCCGCTGTGGATATTCCGACTCGACGGGCACATGGCGCTCGCCAATTCGCTCGCCCTGCAGCAGGCGGGCGTCGATGCGGATACGCCGGATATTGCAGGCGGCGAGATCGTTCGTGACGAGGACGGCCGGCCGAGCGGCATACTCAAGGACAACGCCATGATGCTGGTGGAGGAGGCGGTCCCGGCGGCGACAGAACGGCAGCTCGACAGCTACCTCGACGCCGCGATGCGGTACGTGGCAAGCAACGGTGTCACGACCGTTCACGACATGTCCGACGGCGTCGGTGATGGCTGGGCCGGTCTCGAGACTTATCGCAGGGCGGCAGCGCGCGGTGACCTGATCACGCGTATCTACGCCGTGACGCCGCTCGCCGAGTGGCAGGCGCTCGCGGACGATATCGAACGTAATGGCCGCGGCAACGAGTGGCTCAAGACCGGCGGCGTCAAGGGCTTCATGGACGGTTCGCTGGGCTCGCACACGGCAGCGATGCTCGAGCCTTTCACGGATACGCCGGGGAAGAGCGGCTTCCTGCTCGATTCGCTCGACAACCTGCGCGCGATGATGCTGGCCGCCGACGCGGCCGGCCTGCAACTGAACATCCACGCGATTGGCGACAAGGCGATCCGGGACCTGCTGGATATCTTCCATGACGTCGCCACCGGCAACGGGGATCGCGACCGGCGCCTGCGGATGGAACATGCGCAGCATATCCACCCGGACGATATCGACAGGTTCGCGGTGCAGGGCGTGATCGCGAGCATGCAGCCGTATCACGCCATCGACGACGGCCGCTGGGCCGAGGACGTGATCGGCCCGCAACGGGCGAAGACGACGTATGCGTTCAGGTCGCTGATCGACAGCGGCGCGCACCTGGCGCTCGGCAGCGACTGGTTCGTCGCACCGGCGGATCCGCTCGCCGGCATCTACGCCGCGGTGACCCGGCGTACCCTCGACAGCCGCAACCCGGGCGGCTGGGTACCGGAGCAGAAGATCAGCGTCGAGCAGGCGCTCAGGGGTTATACCTACGAGGGCGCGTTTGCGTCGTTCGAGGAAGACCGCAAGGGCGTGCTAAAGCCGGGCATGCTCGCGGACATGGTGCTCATCGATCGCGACCTGGCGGCGATACCGCCGGAGACCATTCGCGATGCGAAGGTGCTGAAGACGATCGTCGGCGGCCGCGTGGTTTATTCACGACCGTAGGAGCGGTTCTCGAACCGCGAACCGATCGCGGGCCCAGGCCCGCTCCTACGGCAACGTTCCACCTGTAGGAGCGGTTCTCGAACCGCGATTTCGTCGATGGTGCCCAGGAGAGGACTTGAACCTCCACGGGGTTACCCCCACTAGCACCTGAAGCTAGCGCGTCTACCAATTCCGCCACCTGGGCCGTGCATTACCGCGTACAATTGCGCGGTGGGCAGGGTCGCGCACTGTACTCAAAGCAGTCGCAGCCTGTCAATTGAAAACCACCCCCGGAGCCAAAGCACTTGCCGAAGAGAAAAACCAGGAAACGTCCCGCGTCGAAGAAAAAGCCTTACGAACACCCCATCCCGAGCCGCAATGAGCTCATCGACTTTCTTGAAAAAGCCGGCAGGCCACTGAAAGTAAAGCAAATTATTGAAGGGTTCGGCCTCAAGGGCGAACGCATGCGTACGCTGCTCGAGGAACGCCTCGAGACCATGCACCGGGCCGGCCAGATCATCGAAAATCGCCGTCGCGAGTACTGCCTGACTGCGAAGCTCGACCTCGTCACCGGTACCGTCAGCGGCCACCCGGACGGCTTCGGCTTCGTCGCCCGGGACGACAGCGACGGCGATGACGTGTACCTCTCCGCTCGCGAGATGCGCGCCCTGTTCCACGGCGACCGGGTCGTCATCCGGGTCGTCGGCCAGGACCGGCGCGGCAAGCCGGAGGGCAAGCTCGTCGAGGTGCTCGAGCGTGCCGCACGCGAGGTCGCCGGGCAGTTCATCCGCGAACGCGGCATCGGGCTCGTCATACCGGACAACCCCAGGATCGCCCACCGGGTGCTGATTGCGCAGGGCGAGACCGGCAAGGCGAAGCACGGGGAAATGGTGGTCGCGGAGATTCTCGACTACCCGACGCACTTCGAGCAGGCCACCGGCCGCATCGTCAAGGTCATCGGCGCCCCGGACCAGAAAGGCATCGCCACGGACATCGCCATCCACTCGAACGGCATCCCGACGGAGTGGCCGGCGGCCGTGCGCAAGCAGGTCAAGACGTTCGGCTCGACGGTACCCACGGCCGCCAAGAAAGGCCGGGTGGACCTGCGCGAAACGGACCTGGTGACCATCGATGGCGCCGATGCCCGGGACTTCGACGATGCCGTCTATTGCGAGCGCACCGGCGAGGGCTGGCGGCTGCTGGTGGCCATCGCCGACGTCGCGCATTACGTCGACATGGACTCACCGCTCGACCAGCAGGCGACGGTGCGCGGCACGTCGGTCTATTTCCCGGACCGGGTCGTGCCCATGCTGCCCGAAGAACTGTCGAACGGCCTGTGTTCGCTGAACCCGAAGGTGGACCGACTGTGCCTGGTGTGCGACATGCGCATCGGCAGGACCGGCAAGGTTTCCTCGGCGAAGTTCGTGGAGGGCGTCATGCGCTCCAAGGCGCGGCTGACTTACGACGAGGTCAACGATTTTTTGACCGGCAAATCCGTGAATGCAGTCCCGCGGGCTCTGCACGGGCGCCTCAGGGACCTGCATGACCTCTACGAGGCTTTCGCGCTGAATCGCTCCCGCCGCGGCGCCATCGAGCTGGACCTGCCGATGACGAAGTTCGAGCTCAACGAGGACGGGGAAATAGCGCGCATCGTGACGGCGCCGCGCAACGACGCGCACCGGCTGATCGAGGAATGCATGATCGCAGCCAACGTGCAGGCCGCGAAGTTTCTCCGCAAGCACCGGATCGCCTCGCTGTACCGGGTCCACGCCCGGCCGGATCCCGAGCGCTTCGACGAGCTGCGCCAGTACCTCGTGTCGCTCGGCCTGAAAGTGCCGCACTCCGAGCACGTCGAACCCATGCAGTTCAACAAGCTGCTGGAGCAAGTCGCCGGACGCGCGGACAGCGCCGCCATCTCGATGGCGATGCTGCGTTCACTGACGCATGCCGAGTACACGCCCAACAACATCGGCCACTTCGGCCTGGCGCTCGATGCCTACGCGCATTTCACGTCGCCGATCCGGCGCTACCCGGACCTGCTGGTGCACCGCGCGATTCGCCATGTCGTTCGCGGCGGCAAGCCGGCCGCGTTCCCTTACGACAAGGGCAGGATGGAGCGCCTCGGCGCGATTACCTCGGCGCACGAGCGGCGTGCCGAAGACGCGACGCGCGAGGTCGAGGCCTGGCTCAAGTGCCAGTACATGCTCGAGCGCGTGGGCGAGGACTACCCCGGCGTGATAACCGGTGTCACCAACTTCGGCCTGTTCGTGCAGATCCCGGAGCTGCAGATCGACGGGCTGGTGCACGTCACCAGCCTGGAAAGCGACTACTTCAAATTCGACGCCGGGCGCCAGCAGCTGGTCGGTGAGCGCAGCGGCAGGCGTTACAGCCTCGGCGAGCCGATGCGGGTGCAGGTGCAGCGCGTCGACATGGATACGCGGCGCATCGATTTCCGGCCGCTGCGCGACGAGACCGGGCCAGAGCGCTCGGGGCGGCGGCGTTGAGCCGTGCCGGCTACGTCACCGGCCTGCGTGCCGTCGAGCAGCTGCTCGCGGGCGACGAGGCGGAGGTGCGCCGGATCTGCGTGGAATACCGCAGCGCGAATCCGCGCGTAAAGGCGCTCGTGACCCAGGCGCGGCAAAAGGGGATCGAGGTCCAGGAGGCGAACCGCGCACGCCTGAAGCAGATGAGCGGCGAAGTGCGCCACCAGGGCATCGTTGCCGAGGTGCGCCGCAACACGCAGCTCGACGAGGCGGGCTTGCGGACGCTGGTGGAGTCCAGGCTCGAGGGCGGCGGCCGGCCGCTGTTGTTGCTGGTGCTGGACGGTATCCAGGACCCCCACAACCTCGGCGCCTGCCTGCGCACGGCCGACGCCGCCGGTGTCGATGCCGTCGTCGTGCCGCGGCACGGCGCTGCCGGGCTCGGGCCCACCGTCAGCAAGGTAGCCGCCGGCGCGGCCGAATCGCTGCCGTTCGCGGCCGTGGCCAACGTGGGCCGCGTCCTCGAATGGCTGGCCGGCTACGGCATCGCCTGCGTCGGCACCAGCGACCGCGCCGAAACCAGTCTCTACGAGGCCGCCCTGGACGGTCACCTGGCACTCGTCATGGGCCGCGAAGAATCGGGCCTCGGCAAGGGCGTCGCGGCGCGTTGCGACCCGCTCGTGCGGCTGCCCATGGAAGGCACGGTGGCCAGCCTGAACGTGTCGGTCGCGACCGGGATTTGCCTCTACGAGGCGTTGCGCCAGCGCCGCTAGCCGCCTGAATTTCCGGTAATTCTGCTTGCGTCGCGGGTGCCCGTTCGTTAGGATGCGCGTCCCCGTCGAAGGGCGGGGCGGCGCGTTGCGCCGCAACCTCTTGCCACACCGGGCAGCCGGGTGGCTGTAATCCTGCGGACTGTCCGCGCGGATTTCATCCAGAAGGGAAGACAATGAGACATTACGAAATCGTGTTCCTGGTCCACCCGGACCAGAGCGAGCAGGTACCTGCCATGGTCGAACGCTACCAGGGCATGGTCACCGGTTCCGGTGGTGCGGTTCATCGCACCGAAGACTGGGGTCGCCGTCAGCTGGCCCATCCCATCAACAAGATTCACAAGGCGCACTACGTGCTCCTCAACGTCGAATGCAGCGACGAGGTGCTCGAGGAAATCAAGGGCGCGTTCCGCTTCAACGACGCGGTGCTGCGCCACATGGTGCTGAGCCGCAAGAAGGCCGTCACCGAGGCGTCGCCGATGGCCGTCGCCGTGGCCGAGGAGAAGGCCAAGGAGAAGGAGGCGCAGCAGCGCCGCGATGCCAAGGCCGCGGCCGAAGCTGCGATGCGCAGCGAGGCCGAGGAAGACACGTCCGACGAGGCCGAGAAACAGACCGACTCCGAGGCAGCGACGGACGAGGCATCCGCTGAGCAAGGCGAGTCTGCCGAGGTTAGCGAGCAATCGATTGACGAGGGCACGGCTGCCGCCGATGCCGCCGCCGCAGACGAACAGGCTGCGGAGGATGACGAGGCCGCGCAGAAGAGCGCCTGAGGAGTATTGAGATGAGTCGTTATTCACGCAGGCGCAAGTATTGCCGCTTCACGGCCGAGGGTATCGAGGAGATCGATTACAAGGATCTCAACCTGCTCAAAGCCTACATCACGGAAACGGGCAAGATCGTCCCGAGCCGGATCACGGGGACCAAGGCGATCTACCAGCGTCAGCTGGCAAGCGCGGTCAAACGCGCGCGCTACCTGGCACTGTTGCCCTATACCGACCGGCACTAGACCGCCGGAGACGACGGCAATGCAGGGCGTGGCCAAGTGGCTGGTAGCCCGGCCGCTGAACGGAGTCCTGGTGCTGGCGGCGACCTCGTCGCCCTACCTCGGGTTCCTGAGCGCCGCCCTGGTGGTATTGCTGGTCCTGCACGACGGCGCCCGCACCGCGACCCTGAAGGCCGCCGGCGCGGGCGTGTTGCTCGCGCTGATCGGGGTGGTGGTCGGCACCCCGCCGTCGGTGGTCCTGGCTGTCGCGGTCGTCTACTGGTTGCCCGCGGCATTGCTGGCCACGCTGCTGGCGGTCACGCGTTCGCTGACGCTGACGCTGCAGGTGTCGGTGCTGGTGGCGGTACTCGGGATGCTGGTGTTCTTCGGTATCGTCGGGGACCCGGTGGCGTTCTGGCAGGCCGAGCTCGGCGCCGCCGCAGAGGTCTGGCGCAGCATGGGCGCCGTGGAACTGGCGGACAGCCTGGCCGAAGGGCAGGCGATGCTGGCGGCGCAGATGACGATGTTTATCGTCACGCTGTTGTGGACGATCTACGCCGCGACACTGGTTTTGGGCTACAAGCTGTTTCGGCAGCTGCCCGGCGAACCGGACCGCTTCGGCCGGTTCCGGGATTTGAATTTCGGGCGGGTACTGGCGCTGATCATGGCGCTGTGCTCGGTTATTGCGCTGGTGACCGGCGCGGCCTGGCTGCAGAATATTGCGTTCGTCATGTTCGCGGTGTTCTGGCTGCAGGGGCTCGCTATCGTGCACTGGCTGCACGGCGCGGGAATCCTGCCGGGCTTTGC
This sequence comes from uncultured Gammaproteobacteria bacterium, assembly GCA_963712755.1. GTDB lineage: Bacteria > Pseudomonadota > Gammaproteobacteria > Steroidobacterales > Woeseiaceae > UBA1847. The sequence continues at coordinate 964,179 of CAVQIY010000010.1, forward strand.
GGTTGCGATGGTCTACGTGCTGATGTTGCCGCTGAGTGCGGTCGTCGTCATCGGGCTCGCGGTGCTGGGCTATATCGACGCGTGGTTCGATCTGCGACGCCGGGCGCCGGTGGCGCGGTAGGAATTGAATTGAAGGACGAGGCTTAGGAAATGAACGTCATTCTGTTGGAAAACGTGGAAAATCTGGGCCGTATCGGCGATCTCGTGAAGGTCAAGCCGGGTTACGGCCGTAATTACCTGTTGCCGCAGGGCAAGGCCGCGCTGGCTACGCCCGAGAACATGAAGGAAATCGAGGCACGCCGTGCGGAGCTCGAGCAGGCGGCGGCCGAAGAACTCGCCGCGGCGAAGGCGCGCGCCGGCACGATCGAAGGCATGGAACTGGTCATCCAGGCGAACGCGGGGCCGGAAGGCAAGCTGTTCGGCTCGGTCGGCCCGATCGATATCGCCGAGGCCTTCGAGAAGGTGCAGGTCGAGATCGAGCGCAGCGAGATTCGCATGGCGGAAGGGCCGATCCAGGAACTCGGCGAATTCCAGGTGGGCGTGCACCTGCACCCCGACGTGGACGTCGAGATCACCGTGCGGGTCGTGGAAGCCGAGTGATCGGCTCCGCGATTGCGATGATGTGGTACCTTTGATCCGGGGTTCGCGAGGGACCCGGAGGGTCGCATGGTAAGAGCACTGGAAGAGGGCATCGGCACGGCTGCCGCCGAGCAGCGCATCAAGGTGCCGCCCAATTCCATGGAGGCCGAGCAATCCCTGATTGGCGGCATCATGCTCGACGCGCAGGCCTGGGACAAGATTGCCGACGTCGTCGTCGCGGAGGACTTCTACCGCAAGGACCACCGGCTGATCTTCGCGGCGATCGCCAACCTCGTCGAGGCGGGCAGTCCCTGCGACGTGGTCACGCTCTCGGAGTACCTCGACAAGCGCGGCGAACTCGATGCCGCGGGCGGCCTCGAGTACCTCGCCACCCTCGCCAACGAAACACCCGGCGCCGCGAATGCCCGGGCCTACGCCAGGATTCTCCGCGACCGCGCCATCGAGCGCGCGCTCATCCACGTCGGCAACCAGATTTCCGGCAGCGCGTTTGCGACCGATGGCCGCTCGGCCACGGAACTCGTCGACGAGGCGGAGCGGCTGGTCTTCGAGATCGCCGAGCGCGGCGCGCGCGGCCGCGTGGGATTCCGCTCGCTGAAACAGATCCTGCCGGACGCCGTCGACCGCATCGACGTGCTGCACCAGTCGGACGGCGATATCACCGGCATCTCCACGGGCTACACGGAATTCGACAAGCTGACGGCCGGGCTGCAGCCCGGCGATCTCGTCATCATCGCCGGTCGCCCGTCGATGGGCAAGACGACGCTCGCGGTGAACATCGCCGAGAATGCGGCCATCGGGTCGAAGGTGCCCACCGCGATTTTCTCGATGGAAATGCCGGCGCAGCAGCTCGCGTTCCGCATGATCTCGTCGCTCGGCCGTGTCGACCAGTCGCACCTGCGCACCGGGCGTTTTCCGGACGAGGACTGGTCGCGCATCAACACGGCCGTGCAGCTGATGTCCGACGCGCCGATGTTCATCGACGACACGCCCGGCCTGTCGCCGACCGAGATCCGCGCGCGCTCACGGCGCCTGCAGCGCGAACACGGCCTCGGCCTCATCGTCGTGGACTACCTGCAGCTCATGCAGGTGCCGGGCAACAAGGAAAACCGGGCGACCGAGATCTCGGAAATCTCGCGCTCGCTGAAAGGGCTGGCGAAGGAACTGTCGTTGCCTATCATCGCGCTCTCGCAGCTGAATCGCGGCGTCGAGCAGCGCACCGACAAGCGGCCCGTCATGTCCGATCTGCGCGAGTCCGGCGCCATCGAGCAGGACGCGGACATGATCGTCTTCATTTACCGCGAAGAGGTCTACAACCAGGATACCCCGCGCAAGGGCATTGCGGACATCGCGATCGCCAAGCAGCGCAACGGTCCGATCGGCGACTTCCCGCTGACCTTCGTCGGCCGTTACACCAAGTTCGAGAACTGGGTGCCGGAGACCTACGCGGAGGAGCCGTATCCGTGAGCTTCGGGGCTCGGGCCCTCATCCGGCTCGGCGCGCTAAGACACAATCTCGACGTCCTGAAGAACGTGGCGCCAGGCGCGCGGGTCATGGCGGTGATCAAGGCCAACGCCTACGGCCATGGCCTGGTGCCGGTGGCCCGGCACCTGGAAGCGGCCGATTCCCTCGCCGTTGCGCGGCTGCCCGAGGCCCTGTTGCTGCGCGAGGCCGGCATCGACAAGCCCATCGTGCTGCTTGCGGGCGTCGCGACCGGTGAGGAACTGCAGGTCGCGTTCGACCGCGGTTTCGAACTGGTCGTGCACGACATCGGCCAGGTTGAAATGCTCGAGCGCGCGGCCGGCAGTCGCGGCACCGTCTGGCTGAAGATCGACACCGGCATGAATCGCCTCGGCTTTTCACCGAGCGCCGCCGCGCACTTGCTCGAACGGCTCGCAGCGGCCGCCGCGGTGAACGATTTGCGCCTCATGACGCACTTCGCGAGCGCCGATGAACTCGACAACCCGGTCACCCCATCGCAGCTGGCGGCTTTTGCGCCGGTCACCCGTGGTTTTGCGGGCGCCGTCAGCATCGCGAATTCGCCGGCTTCGCTCGGCTGGCCGCAGGTCGTCGATGCCAGGGGCCGGCTCGGCTTCGGCGGGGATTTCTGGATCCGGCCGGGCATCTCGTTGTTCGGCATATCGCCGTTTGCCGGCAAGACCGGCCGCGAACTCGGGCTGAAGCCCGTCATGCAGTTCGAAGCGCGCCTGATCGCCGTAAAGCCCCTGCATGCCGGCGCTCGCGTCGGTTACAAGGGTGCTTACATCAGCGAACGCGACTCGACCCTGGGCATCATTGCCGCGGGTTACGGCGACGGCTATACGCGTCACTTTCGCAGCGGCACGCCCGTGTTGCTGAACGGCCGGCGCGTGCCGCTCGTCGGCAACGTGTCGATGGACATGTGTGCGGTCGACCTCGGCGAGGGTGCACCGGACCGGGTCGGCGACATCGCGACGCTCTGGGGTGACAACCTGCCGGTCGAAGAGGTCGCGCCGTGGGCGGACGCCATTCCTTACGAACTCGTGTGCGGCGTCATGAACCGCGAGGACAGCGAGATCGTTCCGTAGGGGCGATCGTATCGGTGGCAGCGCGCCTCGGCGCGCGATCGCGGTTCAACAACCGCTGCTACAGGCTGTGCTCAGCTCGCGAAGAACCCCATCTTGACGCCGGCGAGCTGCACCACGTCGTTGTCGGAGAGCTTGCGGGCCTGCGCGCCGATCGGTTGCCCGTTGACGAGCGGGTAGTCCCCTTCCTTGCCCGACTCGACGTGGACGATGTAGTAACCTTCCGCCCGGCGCGTAATGGCCGCCACCTGCACGCCGGGACGGCCGAGCGTGGTCAGGGCCTTGGTGAGTTCGAGTTCGCGGCCCGCGAATGCGCCGCTGAGTACCTGCAGCTTGGCGAGCGGCAGCGCGTTGGGAACGCTGGCCGGATCGATGCCGGCCGCGGTGGCGGTGTGCGATACCGGTGCCGCGGTGGCGGTGTGCCGCGGCTTCTGCACAGGCGCTGCCGTCGCGGTGTGCGCGACGGTCTCGGCGGGCCTGCGCCGCGGCGTCTCCTGCAGTGCGGCTGCCTCGTCCGGGTCCAGCCGCACGCCCGCGGCGGCATCGTATTTCGCTTCGGCTGCGGCCGCGGCGGCAGCGGCTTCCGCTGCCTTTTCGGCCTTCCTGAGCTGCTCGGCGCTCTGCTGGCCGCTCGGGATGACCATGGTCTTTTCGAATTCGTCCTGTTCCGCCTCCGGCACTTCCTGGTCCGTGAACCGCAGCTGGTGATGGCCGATCGTTATGACATCGCCGTGCTGCAGCGCATGCTTCTTGATCAGCTTGCCGTTGACGTAGGTGCCGTTGGTGCTGTTGAGGTCTTCGAGGAACGAGTCGTTCAGGATGTTGATGATCAGGGAGTGGTGTCCGCTGACGGCCGGGTTGTCGATCCGCACGTCGTTATCCGGAAGACGGCCGATCGTGTAGCGTTCCTTGGTCATGTTGTATTCAGCCAGAACCTGGTTGTCCAGGCTAAGAATTAAACGTGCCATGATTTCTCGCCGTCCTCAGTGAGACCCAACCAAGCAGGGAAGGAAACATGAAATAGATCGCCAGCCATAGCGGCGGCCGAATCGCTCGTCTCCGACTGCAATCTCCAGACTACCCCTGCAACCCCAACATCAGCGGAACAAGCTTGTGATCCTGGTGAGCAGGGGCTTCCTCGCCGCAAACGGCCCAAGCACCTGCGCCAGCATTACCGACACGTTGTCGCGTCCGCCGTGATCGTTGGCCAACTCGATAAGCTGTTGACCCACGACGTCAAGACTAGCATTAAAAGTACTGATAGTTAAGTGAATATCCTCATCTTCGACCATGTCGGGCAGGCCGTCGGAACACAACAGGTAGATGTCCTCGGGCAGCACCTCGTGTTCGTGCACTTCGACCTCGACGGTCGGCTCGACGCCGAGGGCGCGGGTGACGTAGTTGCGATTGGTCGATCGCTGCGCCTCGTCGTGGGAGTAGAAGCCCCGATCCACGAGTTCCTGCAGCAGCGAATGGTCCAGCGTGAGCTGCTCGAACGTGTCGCCGCGCAGGCGGTAGGCACGCGAATCGCCGACGTGGGCGATGCTGATCTTGTTGTCGTAGAACATGCAGGCGACGATCGTCGTGCCCATGCCCTCGCAGCGCGTCTGGCTCTGCGCGGTCTGGAAGATGATCTTGTTGGCACGGTACACCGCGTCGCGCAGGACGATGGACTGCCGCATCAGCCCGCTGTGGGGATCGATGTCTTCGCGTTCCTCGCGGTTCGCGCCTGCGATGGCCAGTTCGGACACGATCTGCACGGCGATACCGCTCGCGACCTCACCGGCGTTGTACCCGCCCATGCCGTCGGCAAGCACCATGAGGCCGATGTCCGGATTGGAGCCGACCGCGTCCTCGTTGTGTTCGCGAACCCGCCCGGTATCCGTGAATTCGGCAAATTCTATTTTTCCACGCAGGCTTTTCAAACTCGCACTACCCAGGTCCGGACGTTGCTACGCGTATCGAGCGCAGTTGCGCAACGCGATCGCCATCTCGGCGCCGCACGAAAAACGATCCTCGGGGCGCTTGGCCAGGGCCTTCGCCAATACGGCATCGATACTCGGTGCGAGTCCGGCACGTTTACCCGCGATCGGGGCAGGGTCTTCAGTCGTTATTTTCGCCATCAGGGCCGCGATGTTGCCTGCTTTGAAGGGCACCTCGCCGATCAAGAGCTCGTATAGGGTAACACCAAGCGAAAACAAGTCCGAGAGGCCGGTGAGATTTTCCGCGCCCAGCTGCTCGGGCGACATGTACATCGGGGTGCCCAGGACGATACCGGTCTTGGTGCGATTGTTGTCCGTGATACGCGCAACGCCGAAGTCGCTGATCTTCAGGGCTCCTTCCTTCGGGTTGTAGAGCAGGTTGGCGGGTTTGATGTCGCGGTGAATGACGCCCTGGTTGTGCGCGTAGTCGAGCGCTTCCGCGGTGCTTGCCGCGAGTTCGAGCGCGCGCTTCGGGGCGAGCAGGCGCTTGGGGTCCGTGAAGTCCCGGAGCGGGATGCCCGGCACGTATTCCATCGCGATGTAGGCGAGGCCCTTGTCTTCGCCCGCGTCGAAAACGGTAATGATGTTGGGGTGCGTCAGGCGGCCGGCCGACTCCGCTTCACGGAAGAAGCGGACGCGGGCTTCCCTGAGTTCTTCGTCTTCGAACTCCTTTTCGATCGGGATGGCCTTTACGGCCACGGCACGATTGATGCGCGGGTCCTTGGCAAGGTAGACGGCACCCATGGCGCCGCGCCCGATGCGCCGCTCGATGACGTAACGGCCCAGTCGTTTCGGCATGCCGGCAACGCTCTGGCCCTTCTTGCGCTTCTCGTCGTGGGTGCTGTGCGTGCGTTTCATCCATTCGAGTACCGCCTCGGCGCGCTCCGGCTTCGCCTGTTCCTCGAATGCGATGGAGAGCTTGTACATGACCGTGGCCAGCGTATCCGAGGGCGAGCAACGCCGGAACTCCGCAAACGCGGGTTCGAGCCGGCCGGCAGCGAGGAAATCGGTGCCGCGCTTGAAGGCGTCTTTCGTCGCTTTCTTCGGGTCGCCGACCAGCCAGAGACTGAGCAGGCCGACGCCGACGAAAATCAGGATGGAGCGGCCGACGTCGAGGCGCACACGCAGCACGTACAGCATCAGCATCTCGACCAGCAACAGTGCGACGAGGGTCACGACGCCGATGACCGCAATGCTGCGGCGATCGCGTTCCGGCAGGAACAGCACCGCCAGGACGGCGAGCAGCACCGGCGCCAGCCACTGCAGCGCGCTGACCCACGCCGGAATCAGGATGCTGCGGTCGGCTTCGATATCCGCGATCAGTGCGGCCGCGAGTTCCGAGCGCGTCACGAACTGCCCGGAAGGCAGCACCGCTGACGCGCCCACGAGGGCCGGTTCGTGATCGACGAAGATGGTTGCGTCGTTCAGGCGCGTGCTTGCAAAGTCCCCGAACAGGATCTCGTCAACCGGGACCCGCGGTAGTTCTTCGTACTTCGACAGGTAGACGGTATCGTCCGATGCCGAGCTGCGCCGGCGCGGCGTGAGTTCTTCGTTGTCGAGCGCTACCGCGAGCGGCAGGGACGGCGACATCATGGCGCCGTTGAGCTGCCAGAGATTGGTCCGGCGCAGGACGCCGTCGTCGTCCGGCACGAACTCCATGAAGCCGGTGTGCTGGGTCAGTTCGGCAAGGCGATGGCTGTTCGGTACGTAGACCGGCACGGGTCCGACGAGGGCCGCGGACCATCCCGGCAGACGTTCGTCGGCGCCCAGTTGGGGCGGTTGCGGCAGGATGATGCGGCGTGCCTGGCTGCGGGTCAGCACCGACAGCACCTGGCCGTAATGGGCCAGCAGTTCGTCGTGGCTTCTCCGTGAGGGGTCGATGCTGATGATAAATGCGTTGTCGAGCGGCCGGTTCGGCAGTCCGGAAGAGAGGGTGTCATACAGAAACCGGTCGGCGCTGACGAACCACGGCGCCAGCGGCCCGTAAACGAGCAGCAGCAGCACGCTGGCGAAACTCAGTGCGATCAGGCGGTTTCTTTTCTGGTTCGAGCCGGTGTCCAAGCGTTCGGGTCCCTGTTTGTGGCGGAAAAGTATAGGAAATCGGCGCCGTGTTTAATGAGAAAGGGTTGGCATTTTTTGTCATAACCGCCTGATCCGCGGTGCTATCATCGGTGACGTGCGCGGGCCGGATTACCGCCGGGTCTCCACGCAAATAAAACCGATAAAGACAATATAAACAATAGGTTATGCGATTTTTCTCGATTTTTTCGAGAAATGGACGCGTAACCCGGACGCGGTAGCAGTTCGAGGAGCGGGATGGCCAAGCCGAAATCAGCCTACGTCTGCGCCGATTGCGGCGCGCACAGCGTCAAGTGGGCCGGCCAGTGCCCGGATTGCGGTGCCTGGAATACCCTGGCAGAGATGCGCATTGCGGGCGCGCCCGCCGCCGCGAAGGGGGGCGTTGCGGCGACCGGGCTCGACGCGCTGGATCTCGACCCGGAAGAGCGCTACGCCACGGGCTTTGCGGAGTTCGACCGTGTGCTCGGTGGCGGGCTGGTCCCGGGTGCCGTCGTATTGCTCGGCGGGGACCCCGGGGTCGGCAAATCGACGCTGTTGCAGCAGGTCAGCGGCCGGTTGCAGCGCGAGCTGCCCGTTCTCTATGCAACCGGCGAAGAGTCGCTGCGCCAGGTCAGCCAGCGTGCGCGGCGCCTCGGAACCGGCGGCGACGGGCTCAAGGTGCTCGCGGACACGGCGCTGGAAAACGTGCTGGCCGAGGCGCGCCGCCACGCATCGCGGCTGCTGATCATCGATTCCATCCAGACCATGACGGCCGCGGAGCTGACCTCGGCGCCCGGCTCGGTCGGGCAGCTGCGCGAGTGCGTCGGCCGCATCGTGCAGTTCGCGAAACAGAACGAGGTGTCCGCGTTCGTCATCGGTCACGTCACCAAGGAAGGCGCGATCGCCGGGCCGCGCGTGGTGGAGCACATGGTCGATACGGTCCTGTATTTCGAGAACGACCCGGCCAGCCGTTACACGATGATCCGCTCGGTGAAGAACCGCTTCGGTGCGACCGGGGAGATGGGCGTGTTCGCCATGACCGGCAGCGGTTTTCGCGAGGTGCGCAATCCCTCGGCAATCTTCCTGTCGCGGGAAACCCTGACGGAGCCGGGCAGCGTGGTCTCGGTGGCCTGGGAGGGCAGCCGGGCATTGCTGGTGGAGATGCAGGCGCTGGTGGCCGACGGTGGCGGCAGCTACCCGAAACGGGTCGCGCAGGGCTTCGACCAGAACCGGCTGGCGCTGTTGCTGGCCGTGTTGCAGCGCCATGGCGACGTGCAGCTCGGCGCCGAGGACGTCTTCGTCAACGTCGTGGGCGGCCTCAGGATCGGCGAGACCGCGGTGGATCTGCCGACCCTGCTGTCGGTGGTGTCGAGTTTCCGCGACCGGCCCTGCCGGGAGGGGCTGGTGAGCTTCGGGGAGGTCGGGCTGGCCGGGGAGGTGCGGCCGGTCCGGTACGGCGAGGAACGCATCGCGGCGGCCGCCAAGCAGGGCTTCACCTGCGCCATCGTGCCGCGTTCGAACGTGCCGAGGAAGCCCGTGGACGGCATCGAAATCGTGCCCGTCACGCGGCTGCGCGAAGCGCTCGACGCGGCGTTCTAGGTCTTTTCGGGTGCGGCCGCGCGCGGGCCGATGCGCACGGTGCGGACGCGATTGTCGTCGGAGGCAACGATCTCGAGCGGGTAGCCGCTGATCTTCAGGCAGGTCGTCGGTTCCGGGATCGTCTCCAGCAGTTCGAGAATCAGGCCGTTGAGGGTCTTGGGGCCGTCGGTCGGCAACTCCCAGCCCTGCGCGCGGTTGAGTTCGCGGATGTTGGCGGTGCCGCTCACGAGGAACGAGTCGGGCCCGTCGCGCACGACGTCTTCGATCTGGTCGGCAGGGTCGGTCGTGAATTCGCCCACGATCTCCTCGAGGATGTCCTCGAGGGTGACGATCCCCTGGATATCACCGTACTCGTCCACCACGAGCGCGACGCGTTCGCGACGGCGCTGGAACTGCACCAGCTGTTTGCTGAGTGCCGTACCCTCGGGCACGAAGTAGGGCTCGTCGAGCAGCTCCCGCAGCGACGTCTTGTCGAACGCCTGTGGTGCGAGGTTCGCAAGGCGCCGCAGGTGCAGGATGCCGATGATGTTGTCGACGTTGTCCTCGTAAACGGGCAGCCGGGTATGTTCGCTCTTGCTGATGATCGCCTCGATTTCCTCGATCTCGTCCTCGAGGTCGATGCCGATGATCTCGTTGTGCGGCACCATGACGTCGTCGACCGTTACCTTCTCGAGGTCGAGGATGCTGAGCAACATCTGCTGGTAGCGGCTCGAGATGCGGCTGCCTGCCTCGTGTACCACGGTGCGGAGTTCCTCCCTGCGTCAGCGGCTGCAACTCGGAGTCACCGCGGCGCACGCCGAGCAGGAACAGGACACCGTTCGACGCCACGTTCGTGAGCCAGACGATCGGGTAGATGATTTTCAGGAGCGGGTAATAGATCAGCGCCGCCGGGAATGCGACCCGTTCCGGATGCATGGCGGCGAGGGTCTTGGGCGCGGCCTCCGAGAAGATGAGCACGACCAGCGTCAGCAACAACGTGCCGAGCGCGACCGCGGGTTCGCCGCCCATCTCGAAGGCGATGATGGCGACCAGCGACGCGGCCGAGAAGTTGACGAGGTTGTTGCCCAGCAGGATCATGCTGATCAGCCGGTCCGGGCGTTGCAGCAGCGACTCCGCGAGCCGCGCACCGCGGTGCCCTTGCCGGGCCTTGTGGCGCAGTTGATAGCGGTTGAGGCTCACGAGGGCCGTTTCCGAGCCGGAGAAGAAGGCGGAAAGAAAGAGCAGAGCGATCAGCAGCCCGAAAAGGGCCGATAGTGGAACGCCATCGTCCAAAGGACGAATACCTCGAAATTGTCTTGAACAACGGAGTTCAGCAGCCGTCCGGCTGGCTGTCAAGGAACGCGCGCCGGGCCCGGCCTAGCCCCAGCTGCGATCGAGCACGACTTCGAGGATGTAGCGGCTGCCGAAGTAGGCAAGGAACAGGAGCGCAAAGCCGCCCAGGTACAGGTATATGGCGCGCCTGCCACGCCAGCCCGCGAAGTGACGCCCGGCGAGGAGAATGCCGAATACCAGCAGCGCGATGAGCGACAGCACGGTCTTGTGCACCAGGTGTTGCGCGAACAGGTTCTCGACGAACGTAATGCCGAGCGCCATGGACATCGCGAGGACGGCGATGCCGGCCGAGGCGGCCCCGTACAGCACTCGCTCGGTCTTTTCGAGTGGCGCGAAAAGCTGGTTCACGCGCGACAACCTGGCGGCACGCAGGCGCCGGTCCTGCACCAGCGCGTAGACCGCCAGGATGGCACCGGCGGCCAGCAGCCCGTACGCGAACATGGCGGTGAATACGTGTGTCTGCAACTGCCAGCTCAGCCCGCTGCCGGTAATCTCGACCGGCCCGGTCAGCGTCGCAAGGGCGGTGGGCGCAGCGAGCACGATGAGGCCCGCGGTTACGCCGCGCAGGTCGGAATCGATCGCCGCAAGCGTGCCGATGATCGCCAGTTGCAGGCCGATCAGCGAAACCGATGATGCCAGCGATACGTGGATGCCACCGCCGCGGGTCAGTGAGTGGAACAGCAGCCAGCCGTGAATCGCGATCGAAATGGCGGCAAGCAGGAAGGCGCCGGAACGCGCGAGGCCGGCGTATGCGGAGTCCTGCCGCAGGCGGCTAATCGCAAAGCCCGCCGCAGCGACCAGGTACAGAAATGGAAGTGTGATTTGAAACACAGAAACCCGTCGGTCGATAACCTACCGTTTCTTGGGGTGCATCATCCCACATGGTGGCGGTCAATAGAACCCTCGACGTTATGCGTATTCGAATCCTTGGTTGCAGCGGCGGTATCGGCGCGGGCGCACGTACCTCGGCGATGCTCGTCGATGACGACGTCCTCATCGATGCCGGGACCGGTATCGGCGACCTGTCGCTCGCCGAACTGCAGCCGATACGGCACGTTTTCCTGACGCACGCGCACCTCGACCACATCGCGGGGCTGCCGCTGCTCGTGGATACGGTGTTCGACGAGGCGTTTGCTACGCCCGTGACCGTGTATGCGCGTGCCGAGACCCTGCATGCCATCCAGGACCACCTGTTCAACGATGTCATCTGGCCGGACTTCGCGCGGCTGCCGACGCCCGAGAATCCCATGCTCCGTTATCGCGAGTGCAGCCCGGGCGACACGATCAGCATCGGCCACCGGGACTTCTACGCCGTCGACGTCCTGCACAGCGTGCCGTCACTGGGCTACACGGTGCAGAATTCGGGCGGCGTGTTCGCCGTCAGCGGTGATACCAAGACCAACGAGACCCTGTGGCCGGTCCTCAACGCCTGCGACGATCTCAAGGTGCTGGTCATCGAGGTGTCATTCCCGAACGAGATGGAAAAGCTGGCGTCCGATGCCGGCCACTATTGCCCGCGGACGCTGACGCGCGACCTCGAGCGCCTGCGGCACGAGCCGGAAATCTGGCTCACGGGCATGAAGCCGGGCGAGGAAGCGCGCATCCTCAAGCAGGTCCTCGCCGCCGCCCCCGAGAAGAACATCCAGATGCTCTCCCGCGGGACCGTCCTGACCATCTGAACCCGGCGCACGGCGATGCTCCGTCCCGCCGCAGACTTTTGCTAGACTGCGCGCCATGTTTGAGAATCTCACCGGACGGTTATCGGACGCCGCACGCAGCCTGAGTGGCAAGGGGCGGCTCACCGAAGCCAATATCAAGGACACGCTGCGGCAGGTGCGGCTCGCGTTGCTCGAGGCGGACGTCGCGCTGCCCGTCGTAAAGACCTTCATGGAGCGCATTCGCGAGCGGGCCGTGGGCGAAGAGGTCGCGAGGAGCCTCACGCCCGGCCAGGCGCTCGTCAAGATCATCCACAACGAACTTGTCGCCATACTGGGCGGCGACCATGCGCCGCTCAACCTGAAGGCGCAGCCGCCGGTCGTGATCCTGCTGGCGGGCCTGCAGGGCGCGGGCAAGACGACGTCCGCGGCGAAGCTCGCCAAGCGGATCATCGACAAGGACAAGAAGCGCGTGATGCTCGTGAGTGTCGACGTGCACCGCCCGGCGGCGATCCTGCAGTTGAAGACGCTGGCGGGTGAGGTCGGTGCGCTGCATTGCGACAGCGACGCGGCCGAGGCGCCCGTCGCGATCGTCGAACGCGCGCTGCACGAAGCCCGCCGCTCGCACGCCGACGTACTGATCGTCGATACCGCGGGCAGGCTGCATATCGACAACGCGATGATGGACGAGGTCGCCGCCGTGCACAGGGCGGCCGCGCCGCATGAGACCCTGTTCGTCGTGGACAGCATGGCGGGCCAGGACGCGGTGAATGCGGCGTCCGCGTTCAGCAAGGCGCTGCCGCTGACCGGTGTGATGCTGACGAAGGCGGATGGCGACGCGAAGGGCGGTGTGGCGCTCTCGGTTCGCGAAATCACCGGGCAGCCCATCCGCTTCCTCGGCGTCGGCGAGAAAGTCGACGGCCTCGAGGCGTTTCATCCCGAGCGCATGGCGTCGCGCATCCTCGGCATGGGCGACGTCCTGTCGCTGGTCGAGGAAATCGAGGACAAGGTCAACCGCGACAAGACCGAGAAGCTCGCCAGGAAGCTCAAGAAGGGGCGCGGCTTCGACCTGTCGGACCTGCGCGACCAGTTCGAGCAGATGATGAACATGGGCGGGCTCGGCGCGATGCTCGACAAGTTGCCCATTCCCGGCAACGTCAACGCCGCGGCGTTGAAAGACGGGGTGGGCGAGCAGCAGATGCGCCGGCAGATCGCGATCATCAACTCGATGACGCCGGCCGAGCGGCGCTTCCCGAAGACCATCAACGGCTCGCGCAAGCAGCGCATCGCCAGGGGCTGCGGGCTGCAGGTACAGGACGTCAACCGCCTGCTGAAGCAGTTCGCGCAGATGGAAAAGATGATGAAGCGGATGTCGCGTGGCGGGATGAAAAGGATGATGCGCGGGCTGCCGCGCGGCGGGCTGCCGCCGGGCTTCGGTTGAGCGTCGCCCAAGCTGCCGTAAAACTTCGGGTTTTTGACCGAAAAAATCGTCGCATCGGGCCCGGAAAACGCTTCACATTTAGAGCGAAACCAGTACAATGCGCGCTTTACTCGGGCCCGCCCGAGATCAGGCGTGTCCGCCTCCTTGAGACATTTACGGGAATGTAATGGTTAGTATTCGTCTTTCGCGCGCTGGCGCGAAAAAGCGTCCTTTTTATCACGTGGTCGTGACCGACAGCCGCAACCGTCGGGACGGCCGCTATATCGAGCGCGTCGGCTTCTTCAACCCGGTTGGCCGGGAGCACGAGGAGAACCTGCGCATCGACCTCGAGCGCGTGGATTTCTGGATCGGGCAGGGCGCCAAGCCGTCCGAGCGGGTTGCCTCGCTGCTGAAGGCACAACGCAAGGCCGCCGTCAGCGCCTGATTCGTGGCTGGCCCGCGATGCGCGGGCCGTCGAGCACAGCGTGACGGATGCTTCGCGACAGCCGGTGATACTGGGCCGAATCGTCGGCCTTTTCGGTGTCAGGGGCTGGGTCAAGGTGCACTCCTACACGGAGCCGAGGGCAGCGCTGCTCGATTACCGCGACTGGCTGCTGTGCCGCGATGGCGCCTGGGAGCCGGTCGAGGTTGCCGAGGGCAGGGAGCACGGCAAGGGTATCGTCGTCCGTCTTCAGGGCATCGAAGAACGGGACGCGGCCGCAGAATTGCTCGGCAGGGATATCGGCATCGACCGCGATACGCTGCCGGAAGCGGAGGACGGCCGCTACTACTGGGCCGACCTCGAAGGTTTGACCGTCGTAGCACGAGGACGGCACGGAACTCGGCAAGGTCGCCTACCTGATGGCGACCGGCGCCAACGACGTGCTGGTCGTCGACGGTCCGGTCGAGCGGTTGATTCCGTTCGTGCCGGAGACAGTGATACTGGACGTGGATCTCGCCGCGGGCGTGATCCGGGTCGACTGGGAGTGGGATTGACACCATGCAGATTGCCGTTGTCAGCCTGTTCCCGGAAATGGTCCGCACGGTGGCGGAGCACGGTGTGGTCGGGCGTGCGATGGAGCGGCAGCTGGCCGCCCTGCGGGTCGACAATCCGCGGGATTACGCGACCGATGTGCACCGCACGGTGGATGACCGGCCGTATGGCGGCGGCCCGGGCATGGTGCTCAAGTACCGGCCCGCAGCCGAGGCGATACGCGTGGCGCGCGCCGCGCTGCCCGCAGGCAGCCCGGTGATCTACCTGTCGCCGTCGGGCAGGGTGTTCGACCAGGCGGAGGCGGCGCGGCTGGCCGCGTTGCCGGGTATGATCCTGTTCGCCGGGCGCTACGAGGGCGTCGACGAGCGGCTGATCGAGATCGAGGTTGACGAAGAACTGTCGCTCGGCGATTTCGTATTGTCGGGCGGTGAGATAGCCGCCATGGCGGTCATCGACGCGGTCGTGCGATTGCTGCCGGGGGTGCTCGGCGACGAGGATTCGGCGGCGCAGGATTCGTTCGTAGCGGGGTTGCTGGACTATCCCCACTACACACGGCCCGAGGAGATCGAGGGCCGGAGGGTGCCGGCGGTATTGCTGTCCGGCGATCATGCGCGCATTGCGCGCTGGCGTTACAAGCAGGCCCTGGGTCGCAGTTACCTGAGGCGCCCGGACCTGGTGAAAGAGTTGCAATTGGGCCGTGAGCAGCAAAAGCTGCTCGACGAGTTCCTGAAGGAACAGGGTAAAGTGACATGAGCAAGATTATCGAAGCGATCGAACAGGAACAGATGAGCAAGGAAATCCCCGACTTTTCACCGGGGGATACCGTCGTCGTCCAGGTCAAGGTCAAGGAAGGTACCCGTGAGCGCCTGCAGGCGTTCGAGGGCATCGTCATCGCCAGGCGCAACCGTGGCCTGAATTCCTCGTTCACCGTGCGCAAGATCTCTCACGGCGAGGGCGTCGAGCGAGTGTTCCAGACCTACAGCCCGGCGGTGGATTCGATCGAGGTGAAGCGCCGCGGCGACGTACGTCGCGCGAAGCTCTACTACCTGCGCGGACGCACGGGCAAGGCCGCCCGCATCAAGGAAAAGATCTAGAAACTGGCGTGCCGCGGGCAGCGGCACGTTTCCGGATCTGTGGCCGAGTCCACATAATTGGCGGCTGCGGGTCGGTTAGCCTGAACCTATTCGCCTGGGCCGGGTCATTCGTGGCATGAGATCGATTTTTCGAAGTACTCAGGGCAGCGCTCTGCTGCTCGCGTTCGCCAGCCTGTTGCTCGGCGGATGCGCCTCGCTGATGTCGTCGGCGGCCAGCGGCCTCGCCGACAACCTGTCCAGTGCCATCCTCAACCAGGACGACCCCGAGACCGTCAAGGCGGGAGCGCCGTCCTACATGTTGTTGCTCGACAGCTTCCTGGAAGGCGACCCCGACAATCCCGACCTGCTGGCCGCGGCGGCGTCGCTCTACGCTTCCTATGGCGCGGTGTTTGCGGACGACCCGCAGCGCGCGGCGCGGCTGACCTCCCGCGCCCGCAACTACGCGCAGGGCGCCATGTGCGAATCCTATGCTCCGGCCTGCGGCTGGCCGGACAGCAACTACGACGAGTTCGTTGCAACCCTGGACGGCGTAAGCGCACGCCAGTCCGACTACCTGTATACCTACGGTTTCGCGACGCTCGCCTACCTGCGCGCCCACAGCGACGACTGGAACTCCCTCGCGGAACTGCCGCAGGTCGAGGCGTTGTTCGGCCGCTATCTCGAGATTGCGGGGGATGACGCGGATGCGGCGGTTCACACCTACATGGGCATCTTGCTGACGTTGCGGCCGCCCTCGCTGGGAGGCAAGCCGGAGGAAGCGCGCGCGCATTTCGAACAAGCGATCGCGATGTCCGACGGCAAGGACCTCAGCGCGAAAGTCGAGTACGCAAAAGGCTACGCGAAGCTCCTGTACGAGCGTGAATTGCACGACCGCCTGCTCGGCGAAGTGGTCGCGGCCAGCCCGTACGCGGACGGTCTCACGCTGAGTAATGTCATGGCGCAGGAAGAAGCCAAGCAGCTCCTGGCCGAAGCAGACGACTATTTCTGATCGCAACCTCCAGAGGTGGACGACCGATGAACAGATTCCTGATTACGATGCTGGCACTTGCCTTCGGCAGCGCCGCCAGCGCCGCAACCCTGAAGATCGCCACGGTGACGCCCGAAGGGTCGCAGTGGATGACGGACATGCGCGAGAGCGCCAAGGCGATCAAGGAGCGCACGGACGGCCGCGTGCAGATCAAGTACTACGGCGGCGGTGTCATGGGCAACGATGCGAAGGTGCTCGGCAAGATCCGCATCGGTGCGCTGCAGGGCGGTGCTTTTACGCCGGCGGCGCTTGCCGATATCTACCCCGACCTGAATATTTACGGCATGCCGCTCGTATTCGATTCGGAAGAAGAGGCGACGTACGTGCGCGCGCGGCTCGACGGCAAGCTGCAGCAGGGGCTGGAGACGGCAGGCTTCGTCAACTTCGGGTTCGCGGCGGGCGGATTCGCGATGGTCATGTCGAACACGCCGGTCAGGAGCTTCGACGACCTAAAAGGCAAGCGCGTCTGGGTGCCCGAGGGCGACAGCATCAGCTATGCGTCGATGGAAGCCCTGTCGCTGGCGCCGGTCACGCTGCCGCTGACGGACGTACTCACCGGCCTGCAGACCGGCCTGATCGATATCGTCGCCATGTCGCCGATCGGCGCGCTGGTGCTGCAGTGGCACACCAAGATCAAGTACATGACCGAGATTCCGCTCGTCTACACGGTCGGATTCATGGCGGTGGACAAGCGCGCATTCAGCAAGCTGAGCGAAGCGGACCAGCAGGTCGTTCGCGATGTCATGCAGGAGACCTACCAGAACTTCGACCGTGCGAATCTCGAGGACAATCGCGAGGCCCGGGACGCGCTGTTGAATGCCGGCATAGAAAGCGTGCCGTTCGATGTCGAAGAAGTGGCGCGGCTGCGTGAACGGCTTCTCGAGTCGAACCGGCAGCTCGGCCGGGAAGGCGCATTCAGCATGGCGCTTTACGACGAGATGATGGGCTACGTGCAGGAATACCGGGAAACCAGGAGCGCGGCGACGGCCGAAGCGCAGTGACTTACCGCACGCTCTCGGTGCTGGCCCGGCTGGAGCGGTTCGGCCGGCAGGCGGAAAATGCAGCGCTGGTCTTTCTGCTGGGCGCCCTGGTGCTGCTGGCCGTCGGCCAGATCGTCCTGAGAGAGGTGTTCGAGACCGGCTTCTTCCGCGCGGATGAACTGATCAAGCTGCTCGTCCTGTGGCTTGCCATGGTCGGCTCGATCGCCGCCACGCGCGACAATCGTCACATCCGGATCGATGCCTTGTCGCACCTGTTGCCCGACGCGGCGGTGGTCGCGGTCCGGCTGTTCGTCGACGTCTTCGCGGCGATCGTCTGCGGGGTCGTCGCCTGGCAGGCCTGGCGCTACCTGCAGCTGGAAATGGAATTCGAGGACACGGTGCTGATCAACGTGCCCGCCTGGATGGCGCACGTGATCGTGCCCGGCGCGTTCGCTTTGATGAGTTATCGGTTCGCCGTCTCCGTGATCCGGGAGCTGTTCCTGATGGTGGCCGGCCTGAAGAAGAGCGCGCCGCGGTGATCGTGCTCGCGCTCATTCTCGTCCTTCTCGCGGTATTCGGTGCGCCGCTGTTCGCGGTGATCGCGACCAGCGCGATGCTGGGTTTCCAGCGCGATGATACCGATCTCATGAACATCGCGCTCGAGATCCTGAGCATCGCCGACCTGCCGTTCCTCGCTGCGATCCCGTTATTCACGTTCGCCGGCTACCTGTTGAGCGAGAGCCACGCGCCGCGCCGCCTCGTGCGGCTCACGGATGCCGTGCTCGGCTGGATGCCGGGCGGGCTCGCGCTCGTATCGCTGGCCGCGTGCGCCTTCTTCACCGCGTTCACGGGTGCGTCGGGCGTCACGATCATCGCGCTGGGTGCGATCCTGTACCCGGCGCTGCAGCAGGACGGCTACCCGGACAAGTTCAACCTGGGCCTCGTAACGTCGTCCGGCAGCCTCGGCCTGTTGTTCGCGCCATCGCTGCCGCTGATCCTGTACGGCGTGATCGCCGAGGTTTCGATCGACTACCTGTTCCTCGCGGGCATCCTGCCGGGACTCTTGATGCTGGTGATGCTGTCGGGCTGGAGCCTGTTCGTGAGCCGCAGCAGCCCGAAGGTGCTGCAGAAGTTCTCGCTGCGCGAGTTCGGCCGCGCCGTGCGGGAAACGGCCTGGGAGATACCGTTGCCGGTGGTCGTGCTGGGCGGCATCTACTCGGGTTTCCTGGCCGTGTCCGAGGCCGCGGCCATCACGGCGCTGTATGTGTTCGTGGTCGAAGTCCTGATTCACCGGGAAATCCGCTGGTCGGATCTGCCGCGCATCATCCGCGAGTCGATGGTGCTGGTCGGCGGCATCCTCGCCATACTCGGCGTCTCGCTCGCCTCGACCAACTACATGATCAGTGCGGGAGTGCCGCAGGACCTGCTCGCCGCGGTTTCGGGGCTGGTGTCGAGCCCGACGACGTTCCTGCTGTTGCTGCTCGTGTTCCTGCTGATACTCGGCGCACTCGTCGACATTTTTTCGGCGATCGTGCTGGTCGTGCCGCTCATCCTGCCGATCGCCGCGGCCTACAATGTCGATCCCGTGCACCTCGGCATCGTGTTCCTCGCAGCCATGCAACTCGGCTACATGACGCCGCCGGTGGGGCTGAACCTGTTCATCGCCAGCTATCGCTTCGACAAGCCCATCATGCACGTCTACTCGGCAACGTTCCCGTTCCTCGTCATACTCATGTTGTCGGTGCTGGTGATCACGTTCTGGCCCGCATTGTCGCTGCTGCTGGTGCCCGGCTAACCGCGCTGGCCGCTCGACCGGTCACCGCGTAAACTGTCGCGCGATGCGGCGATCGCCTGAATCCCGCCAGGAGAATCTAGTTCGATGAAGAAAAATCTGATTGCCAGGGTGTTGTCCGGAATCTGGAGCGGCGTCGACGGGTTTCGCAAGATATTGCACCTGTTGCTGCTGCTGTTCCTGTTTGCGATTTTTGCGGGCGCATTGTCGGGCACGGTGCCGCAGCTGCCGGATCGTGCCGCACTCTTGATCATGCCCGTCGGCGCAATCGTCGAGGAGATGGAAGGCGATCCGTTCGATCGCGCGATTGCCGAGCTGCTCGACGAGGCCCAGCCGCAGACCGTGTTGCAGGACATCGTCGATGCGCTGGAGTACGCGGCCGACGACGATCGCATCGAGGCCGTCCATATCGAGCTCAGTGCCCTGGGGCCGGCGGGCCTGCCCAAGTTGCAGCGAATCGCCCGTGCAATCGAGAGTTTCAGGGAATCGGGCAAGCCCGTGGTCGCGAGTGCGGACTTCATGACGCAGCAGGCCTATTTCATCGCGGCGCACGCCGACGAGGTCTACCTGAACCCCGAGGGCGGCATCCTGTTGCAGGGCTACGGGCGCTTCCGGACCTATTTTGCCGACGCTATCGAGAAGCTCAAGCTCGACTGGAACATCTTCAAGGTCGGCACGTACAAGTCGGCGGTCGAGCCCTTCGAGCGCATGGACATGTCGGATGCCGATCGTGAGGCGACGGTCAACCTGATCGACCAGCTGTGGGGAACCTACCTGGAGGAGGTTGCTGCGGCCAGGGAAATCGACGTCGCGGACCTCGAGAAGTACGCGAGTGCGTTCGTCGACGCAGTGGCCGCCGCGGATGGCGACCTGGCGCGCGCGGCGCAGGAGAGTGGACTGGTCGACGAGTTGCTGACGCGCACCGAGTTGCGGGAACTCCTCATCGGCTATGTCGGCGCGCAGGACGACTCGGACGTGGACTACAGCGCCATTGACATGGGTGAGTATCTCGCTCACGTGGACCTGCTCAACGGCGAGACGGTCGCAACGGAGAATGTCGGGATCATCATCGCCTCCGGAACCATCCAGGGTGGCGCACAGCCGCCGGGCACCATCGGTGCGGACTCGACGGCCGAGTTGCTGCGGCGCGCGCGTGACGACGAGTCGGTAAAGGCGGTCGTCCTGCGTGTCGACAGTCCCGGGGGCAGCGCTTTCGCGTCCGACGTGATCGCGAGCGAGATCGCGGCTCTGCAGGATGCCGGCAAGCCGGTCGTCGCGTCGATGAGCAGCGTTGCGGCGTCGGGTGGCTACTGGATATCGGTGGGCGCGGACCGCGTGTTCGCCAGCCCCACGACCATTACCGGCTCGATCGGCATCTTCGGCATGTTCCCCACCTACCAGCGTGCCGCCGCGTACCTCGGCCTCGCGAACGATGGCGTCGGGTCGACGCCGCTGGCGGGCCAGCTGCGTCCGGATCGCGCGATGACGGATGAGACCAGGCGCCTCTTCCAGCTCGTGATCGAGGAAGGTTACGACGACTTCATCGGCCGCGTTGCGACCTATCGCGGCATGGAGAAGAGCGAGGTGGATGCCGTGGGGCAGGGCCGTGTCTGGACCGGCGCCGATGCGCTGGAGCACGGGCTCGTGGACGAACTGGGCGGCCTCGAGGAAGCCATTGCATTTGCCGCCGAGCTGGTCGACCTGCCGGACGAGGAATACGGCCGCAAGTGGATCAGGACGCAGTTGACGCCCACGGAGCAGATGATCGTCGACCTGCTCGGTTCGACACAGCGCTTCGGCCTGCAGCTGGATTTCCTGCAGGAGCGGCCCGGTTCACTGCAGAAGATCGCCGCCAGGCTCGAGGAGGCGCTGGCGCCGCTGACCCGGTTCGACGACCCGAAGGGCGTCTACGCGCACTGCCTCTGCACGTTCGACTAGGGCGCGGCTGGCCGCCTGTCGCACCCGGGCTGCTAGTTCCAGTGCAGGATGACCTTGCCTGATTGCCCGGACGCCATCAGCTCGAAAGCCGGCTGGAACTCGTCGATGCCGAAGTGGTGCGTGATGACGGGCTCGATGTTGAGGCCGCTCTGCAGCATGCTGGACATCTTGTACCAGGTCTCGAACATCTCGCGACCGTAGATACCTTTCAGGATCAGGCCCTTGAAGATGACCTGGTTCCAGTCGATCGCGGTATCGTCGGGCGGTATGCCCAGCAGGGCGACCTTGCCGCCGTGGTGCATGGTGCGGAGCAGGTCGCGAAACGCGGTCGGGTTGCCGGACATCTCCATGCCGACGTCGAATCCTTCCTCCATGCCGAGGGCGCGCATGGTGTCGTCGATGGAGTCGCGTGTGACGTTGAGCGCCACGGAAGCCCCCATCCTGCGTGCCAGTTCCAGCCGGTATTCGTTCACGTCCGTGATCACGATGTGCCGCGCACCGGCGTAGCGGGCGATCGCCACGGCCATGATGCCGATCGGGCCGGCGCCGGTGATGAGCACGTCTTCGCCGACGAGGTCGAAGGACAACGCGGTATGCGTCGCGTTGCCGAGCGGGTCGAGAATCGCGGCCATGTCGTCCGTGATGGCATCCGGCAACTTGAAGAC
This sequence comes from uncultured Gammaproteobacteria bacterium, assembly GCA_963712755.1. Taxonomy (GTDB): domain Bacteria; phylum Pseudomonadota; class Gammaproteobacteria; order Steroidobacterales; family Woeseiaceae; genus UBA1847. The sequence goes on from CAVQIY010000010.1 coordinate 985,876, forward strand.
GTTGAAGGCCGGTACGGCGATGTACTCCGCGAAGGCCCCGGGCCGGTTCACGCCGACCCCCTTCGTATTCATGCAGAGATGGCGGCGTCCGGCGCGGCAGTTGCGGCACACGCCGCAGGTAATGTGGCCTTCCGCGGAGACGCGGTCACCCGGCTCGAAGCCCCTGACCTCGATGCCGCATTCGACGATCGTGCCGGAGAATTCGTGGCCCACGGCCAGCGGCACGGGGATCGTGTGTTGCGCCCAGTCGTCCCACTGGTAGATGTGGATGTCGGTGCCGCAGATCGCGCTGCGGTTGACGCGGATGAGGACGTCGTTGTGTCCCACCTCCGGCTTCGGGATGTCCTGCATCCAGATGCCGCGCTCGCGTTTCGCCTTGACCAGTGCTTTCATCAGTTGATTACTCCGAGTTCCCTGCCAACGGCCGTAAACGCTTCGATCGCCTGATCGAGATGTTCGCGGGTGAGGCCGGCCGACATCTGGGTCCGGATACGCGCCTGCCCCCTGGGCACGACCGGGAATGAAAAACCGATCACGTAGATGCCGCGTTGCAGCAGGCGCTCGGCCATCTCGGTGGCGAGCTTCGCGTCGCCGAGCATGACCGGGATGATGGGATGCTTGCCCGGCTTCAGGTCGAAGCCGCGTTCTTCCATCTTGGCGCGGAAATAGCGCGCGTTCTCGTGCAGCTGTTCGGCCAGGGCGTTGTCGCGCTCCAGCAGGTCGAGGACCGCGAGCGACGACGCTGCAATCACCGGGGCGACGGAATTCGAAAACAGGTAGGGGCGCGAGCGCTGCCGCAGCCAGCCGACGATCTCCTTGCGCCCGGAGGTGAAGCCGCCCGAGGCGCCGCCGAGCGCCTTGCCGAGCGTGCCCGTGATGATATCGATACGCCCCTTCACGCCGTGATATTCGTGGGTGCCGCGCCCGGTCTTGCCGAGGAAACCCGTAGCATGGCAGTCGTCGATCATCGTCAGCGCGTCGAATTCCTCCGCCAGCGCACAGATCTCCGGGAGGTTGGCGATCGTGCCGTCCATGGAGAAGACGCCGTCGGTGACGATCAGCCGGGCATTGGTGTCCGCCGCATCCCGTAGCTGGGTGCGGAGGTCCTGCATGTCGTCATGGGCATAGCGCAAGCGCTGCGCCTTGGAGAGGCGAATGCCGTCGATGATGCTGGCGTGATTCAGGGCATCGCTGATCACCGCGTCCTCGGGCGCCAGGATGGTCTCGAACAGGCCGCCGTTGGCGTCGAAACAGGAGGGATAGAGGATCGTGTCCTCGGTGCCGAGGAAGGCGCTGATGCGCGCCTCGAGTTCCTTGTGAATGGTCTGGGTGCCGCAGATGAAGCGCACGGACGCCATCCCGTAACCGAAGTCATCGAGCGCCTTGTGCGCTGCAGCGATGACCTCCGGATGGTTCGCGAGGCCGAGGTAGTTGTTCGCGCAGAGGTTGAGCACGTGCTTGCTTTCGCCGTTCATGCGCACGTCGATGCCGGCCTGCTGCGGGCCGGCGATCAGCCGTTCCGACTTGTAAAGGCCCTGCTCGCGGAGTGCTTCTGTCTGTTCGGCAAGAGAGGCGAGAAATGATGCCGGCATGGGATTGCCCTCGACCTGGAAAGGCCGCAAAGTATATCAGGACGCCCATAATTCCAACGATACCAACACGCGGGTATATCCATGCTATTCACACGGCAGACGCTTGCCAGGCCGAGCCCGATCACCGACGTCAACGCCCGCTATCTCGCCGACGAGCAGGCGCTCGTGAACGAGCTCAGTATGCTTGCTGACCCGGGCGAACCGATGCGCGGCCGGATCCGCGATACGGCCGCCGAGCTGGTAGCGGCGGTGCGCAAGGGCAAGGCGCGGGAAGGCGGCATCGACGCGTTCCTGCAGCAATACGACCTGTCGTCGGCGGAAGGCGTGCTCCTGATGTGCATCGCGGAAGCGTTGCTGCGGATCCCGGACGCCGACACCGCCGACAAGCTGATAGCGGACAAGATCACGGCGGCGAAATGGAAGGACCATCTCGGTACCAGCGAGTCATTGTTCGTCAACGCGTCGACCTGGGGGCTGATGCTCACCGGGCAGTTGATGAAGGTCGATGACTCGATACGCGCCAATCCGGCCCAGGTGCTCGCCAGGTTGGCGAGCCGGGCGGGCGAGCCGGTCGTGCGGACGGCGATGCGCCAGGCCATGCGCATCATGGGCCACCAGTTCGTCATGGGGCGCACGATCCGGGAGGCGCTGGAGCGCTCCGTGTCGAAGCGCAACCGGGCGTACCGCTACTCGTTCGACATGCTCGGCGAGGCGGCGCTGACGGCGGCGGACGCGCGGCGCTATTTCGACGCGTATTACGCTGCGATCGGCGAGATCGGGGCGGCGCCGCGCACCGCGGGCGACGACATATTTTCGGCGCCGAGTATTTCGGTCAAGCTGTCGGCGCTGCACCCGCGCTACGAGTACACGCAGGTGGACCGTGTGCTGCGGGAGCTGACGCCGCGGCTGCTCGAGCTCGCGCTGCACGCCAGGAAGCGCGATATCGCCATGACGATCGACGCCGAGGAAGCGGATCGCCTGGCGTTGTCGCTGCAGGTCTTCGAGCGCGTATTGCGCGACAGCGGTCTCTCGGGTTACGACGGTCTCGGGCTGGCGGTTCAGACTTACCAGCGGCGCGCCAGCGACGTTTTCGGCTACCTGGAAAGGCTGGCGCGGGACGTCGGCCGGCGGATCCCGGTACGGCTCGTCAAGGGCGCCTACTGGGACACGGAGATCAAGCACGCGCAGGAACTCGGTCTCGACAGCTACCCCGTGTTCACCCGCAAGGTGCACACGGACGTGTCCTATCTCGCCTGCGCGCGCAAGGCGCTCGAAGCCGGCGAGCGGCTGTATCCGCAGTTCGCGACCCACAACGCGCACACCCTGGCGAGCGTCATGCACTATGCCGGGTCGCGGCACGACTTCGAGTTCCAGCGCCTGCACGGCATGGGCGAGGAGCTGTACGCCGAGATCGTCGATCCCGAGAAGTACGCGCGGCCCTGCCGCGTCTATGCACCGGTCGGCAATCACAAGGACCTGCTGCCATACCTGGTGCGCCGGCTGCTCGAAAATGGGGCCAATACGTCCTTCGTCAATCGCATCGTCGACGAGTCGATCGACGTGGCCGATATCGTCGCCGACCCGATCGGGGCGACCGCGGCGCACGACGCCCGGCCGCACCCGCGCATCCCGGCGCCGGCGGCCCTGTTCGGCGAGCAACGCAGGAATTCCCGCGGGCTCAACCTGGCCGACGACCGGGTGACTGTCGAGCCTGCTCAGCCGACATGCAGGCCGCCGGCGCCCGGCCGCTGACCGCGCACCCGATCGTCGATGGCAAGGCCGTGTCCGGGCAGCCCGTGGACTCCGTGAACCCCGCGGATCGATCGCACACGGTCGGCACCTGCCAGGTGGCGACCGCCGAGCACGTCGACGACGCGATCGCCGCTGCCTGTGCGGCGCAGCCCGCCTGGGACCGCATGCCGGCCGACAAACGTGCCGGGATCCTCGAGAAAGCGGCGAACCTGTTCGAGCAGCGCAGCCCGGAGCTGCTGTCGCTGTGCATCTCGGAGGCCGGGAAGACGCTGCCGGATGCCGTGGCGGAGCTGCGCGAGGCCGTCGATTTCCTGCGCTTCTATGCGGCCGAGGCGCGCAGGCATTGCGGCGATCCGACGGTGCTGCCCGGCCCGACCGGTGAGCGCAATGTCCTGGGCATGCGGGGCCGCGGTGTGTTCGTGTGCATCAGCCCGTGGAATTTTCCGCTCGCCATCTTCACCGGGCAGGTCGCTGCGGCGCTTGCCGCCGGCAATGCCGTGCTCGCCAAGCCGGCGGAGCAGACGCCGCTCGTGGCCTTCCGGGCCGTGGAGTTGCTGCTGGATGCCGGGGTGCCGCCGGGGGTCCTGCAATTCCTGCCCGGCGACGGGGCGACGATCGGCGGGCGCGCCGTGGCCGACCCGCGGGTCGCCGGCGTGGCATTCACCGGCTCGACCGACACGGCGCGACACATCAACCGTGCCCTTGCCGGGCGTGACGGTCCGATCGGCACGCTGATCGCCGAGACCGGCGGCCAGAACGCCATGTTCGTCGACAGTTCGGCGCTGCCCGAGCAGGTCGTGAAGGACGCGGTGTTCTCCGCTTTCAACAGCTCCGGCCAGCGTTGCTCGGCGCTGCGCCTGCTGTGCGTGCAGAAGGACATTGCCGAACGGGTGATCGAGCTCCTGATCGGCCACATGCAGGAACTGGTCATCGGCAACCCGGCGCTGCTGGCGACGGATGTCGGGCCGGTGATCGACGAGGAGGCGCGCAGCATGCTCGACGCGCACGTGCAGCAGATGGAACGGACGGCAAACGTGCTGTACCGCTGCAGTCTGGACGAGAGTACGAAGGCCGGCACGTTCTTCGCGCCGGCGCTCGTGGAGATCGACAGCGTCGCCGCACTGCAGCGAGAAGTGTTCGGGCCGGTACTCCACGTATTGCGGTTCCGGGGCAGGGACCTTCAGGCGACCATCGATGCCGTGAATGCGACCGGCTTCGGCCTCACCATGGGGCTGCACAGCCGCATCGACGCGCGGGCGCGCAAGCTCGTGGAACGGTCGGGCGCGGGCAACATCTACGTCAACCGCAACATGATCGGGGCGGTGGTCGGCGTGCAGCCGTTCGGCGGGCGCGGCCTCTCGGGAACCGGCCCGAAGGCCGGCGGCCCGCATTACCTGCCGCGGTTCGCCACCGAGGTTTCGGTCAGCAACAACATTGCCGCCGTCGGCGGCAACGCGAGCCTCCTCTCGCTCGAGATTGACTGAGCCATGACAGCCATCAGCATCTTCGACATCTTCAAGATCGGCATCGGGCCGTCCAGTTCCCACACCGTCGGCCCGATGAAGGCCGCCAACGCCTTTGCTGCGACGCTCGCGGCATCCGCCAGGCCGGTTGCCGCGGTGGAGGTGACACTGCATGGCTCGCTGGCGTTCACGGGCAGGGGACACGGCACCGACTCGGCGGTCATCCTGGGGCTGGCGGGCTCGCTTCCCGAGAGCATCGACCCGGAGTCCGTGGAGCAGCGCCTGCGCCGCATCCACGAACGGAAACGGCTGGAATTGCCGGGTATCGGCAGCATCGATTTCGACCCGCAGCAGCACGTGATCTTCAATTACACGGAAGAGTTGCCGCGGCATACCAACGGCATGCGCTTCCGCGCCCGGGACGCCGACGGCGAGGTGCTGCTCGACGAGGTCTACTACTCGCTCGGCGGCGGTTTCATCGCCCGTGGCGACGAGCCGGAACCGTCGGCGCAGGCCGGGGAACCGCGCCATTTCTTCGACAGCAGCCAGTCGCTGCTGGCGCTCTGCGCCGAGCGCGAATGCAGCATCGCGGAACTGCTGCTCGATAACGAGTTGCAGTGGCGCGGCAGGGGCGAGGTCGATGCCGCCATCGACGCGATATGGGCCGCCATGAAAGGCTGCATCGAGCGCGGACTGCGGACCGAGGGCGTGCTGCCCGGTGCCATGGCCGTCACGCGGCGGGCGCCGAAGCTGCGCAAACGTCTCGAGGCACGTGACAAGGCATCGCCGCTCGACGCGATGGAGTGGGTCAACGCCTGGGCGATCGCGGTGAACGAGGAAAATGCCGCGGGCGGCCGTGTCGTGACCTCGCCGACCAACGGTGCCGCCGGCATCATCCCGGCGGTGCTGATGTACTACGTGCGTTTCGTCCCGGGCGCCGGCGCGGAAGGCATCCGCACGTTCCTGCTGACGGCGGGCGCCATCGGCATACTCTACAAGGTCAACGCCTCGATCTCGGGCGCCGAGATGGGCTGCCAGGGCGAGGTCGGCGTCGCCTGCTCGATGGCGGCAGGCGGTCTCGCGGCCGTGCTCGGCGGGACCAACGACCACGTCGAGGAGGCCGCGGAGATCGGTATGGAACACAATCTCGGCCTGACCTGCGACCCGATCGGCGGCCTCGTGCAGATCCCCTGCATCGAGCGCAATGCGATGGGGGCCGTGAAAGCGATCAACGCGGCGTCACTCGCGATGCACGGCGACGGTACCCACAAGGTGACCCTGGACCAGGTCATCGAGACCATGCGCCAGACCGGCCTCGACATGTCGTCGAGTTACAAGGAGACCTCCAAGGGCGGTCTCGCGGTCAACGTGCCGGAATGCTAGCCGTCGTTCTTCGGGAAGTCGTAGAGCAGCAGCTCGACGCCAGGCTTGTCGTAAAGGTTCCAGTCGTCGGTATCCAGTTGTACGTTGACGACGCCGGCTGTCGGAATGTTGTTGGTCAGGCCGGGCACCAGGTAGTTGGCGAAATCCGTGAACCCCGGGTTGTGTCCGACGATCATCAGGTTGTTGAAGCCGTTGTCCTGAGCGACGATCACATCGAGAATGGCATTGACCGACGCGAGGTAGAGGCGCTGGTCGCGCTGCAGGAATTCGCGCGGATAACCGATCTCATCCGCAATGATCCTCGCTGTCGTCCAGGCGCGGACCGCCGGGCTGCTGACGATCAGTGACGGTCGAACGCCGGCGGCAGCAATGCGCCGTCCCATCTCCGGCGCGTCCCGTTCGCCGCGCTTGTTGAGCGGGCGGTCCCGGTCGGCCAGCGAGGAGTCTTTCCAGCTCGATTTGGCGTGGCGGACTAAGGTGAGTGTCTTCATGGCGTAGCAACGACTGTTGCACGCGAGTTTACATCAAACCGGTCTGCAGGCGAGCCTCGTCGGACATCATGCTCTGGCTCCAGGGCGGGTCGAAAACCAGCTGGACCCTGACGTCGGCCACCGTCGGTATCACGCCGATCTTCTCCTGCGCGTCCTGCACGAGGATCTCTCCCATGCCGCAGCCGGGCGCCGTGAGCGTCATGTCCACTTCAATCGAGCGCTGGCCGTTGCCGAGCGACTTCACCTCGCAGCGGTAGATGAGGCCGAGGTCGACGATGTTCACGGGAATTTCGGGGTCGTAGCAGGTGCGCAGCTGCTCCCAGATGACCGCCTCGATGTCCTGGTCCGTAGCGTTCTCCGGAACATCGGGCGGCGGCACGGGTTCCTTGCCGAGCGCGTCTGCATCGGCGCCGGCAATGCGAAACAGGTTGCCCTCGACGTACACGGTGAAACTGCCGCCGAGTGCCTGCGTGATAAATCCGGTGGTGCCCTCGCGCAGGGTCAGTTCTTCGCCCATGGGGATGATGACCGCCTTGACGTCGCGCGACAGGGTTACCGGTTCATTCGTGTGTCCGAACATCTGCTGTACTACTCCGTGGTGGCAGGCGCCGTGTCCTGCCGCAATGCCGATTTGAGCGCATGCCATGCGAGCGTGGCGCACTTCACCCGCGAGGGAAAATCCCGTACGCCGGACAGTGCGCGGAGCTTGCCGAGGTCGACGCTGCCGCTATCGTTCGCTTCGCGGCCGGAGAGCTGCGCCGTTACGGCATCGAAGACCGCCAGCGCCGCGCCCGCGCTCAGGCCGATGACGGTATCCGTGAGCAACGACGCCGAAGCGACCGAGATCGCGCAGCCCGAGCCTTCGAACGCGGCATGCCGGATCGTCGCATCCGCGTCGACGTCGAGGTACAGCCTGAGCTTGTCGCCGCAGAGCGGATTGATTCCCTCCGCACTGTGTGTCGTGTGCGGGAGCTTGCCGAAATGCCGCGGGTTGCGCGCATGATCGAGAATCAGGTCGCGGTACAGGTCGCGCACGTCGTCGCTGTTCATGTTGCCGGCGATCATGCAAATATCTCTCGCGCTTTCTCGAGAGCGGCGATGAGCCGGTCGATATCGTCGAAATTGTTATAGAGCCCGAGCGACGCTCTCGCCGTGCCCGGCACGCCGAAGAATTCCATGACCGGCATGGCGCAATGATGCCCGGTGCGGATCGCGACGCCCTGGTGATCGAGGATGGTGCCGAGGTCGTGCGGATGGATGTCGTCGAGCAGGAACGACTGCACCCCGGCCTTGTGCGCCGCCGTGCCGATCAACCGCATCCCTTCGACCGCAGAGAGCTGTTGCGTCATGTACTGCGCCAGTTCGTGTTCCCAGGTCTCGACGTTGTGCAGGCCGAGCTCCTGCAGGTACCTGGCCGCCGCACCGAAACCGACCACGCCGCTGATGTTGGGCGTGCCTGCTTCGAACTTGTAGGGAAGCTCATTGAACGTGGTTCCCGAGAAGCGGACCTCGAGAATCATGTCGCCGCCGCCCTTGTACGGCGGCATGGCGTCGAGGATGGTCTCCTTGCCGTACAGCACGCCCGTGCCGGTGGGGCCGTACATCTTGTGCCCGGAGAACGCGTAGAAATCGCAATCGAGGTCGCGAACGTCGACCGCCATGTGCGGTACGCCCTGGGCGCCGTCTACGAGAACCGGGATGCCGCGGGCATGCGCCTCGGCGACGATTTCCCGCACCGGGTTGATCGTGCCCAGCGCGTTGGAGACGTGCGCGACGGCCAGCATCTTCACCGAGTCGTCCATGCGCGCATAGAGCGCGTCCAGTACCAGCTCGCCGCGCTCGTTGATCGGCGCGACGGCGAGTTCCGCGCCGGTCTGTTCGCAGACCAGCTGCCACGGGACGATATTGGCGTGATGCTCGAGATGCGTGATGAGCACCTTGTCGCCCGGCCCGAGCTTCGGCCGGCAGAAGCTCTGCGCCACGAGGTTGATGGACTCCGTGGTGCCGCTGGTGAACACCACCTCGCGGGTACTGGCCGCGTTGATGAACGCGCGCAGCGTTTCGCGGGCGCCTTCGTAGGCGTCGGTAGCGCGGTGGCTCAGCGTATGTACGCCGCGATGCACGTTGGCGTGATCGTGACGTTCGTAGCGGGCGATCGCATCGATGACGACGGACGGCATTTGGGCCGATGCCGCGCTGTCGAGGTAGACGAGACGTTGCCCGTTGATCTCCTGGTCGAGCGCGGGAAAGTCGGCGCGGCAGGCCGCAGCGATGGACCGGGCGTCGGTGAATTGCCGGGCGTGGGTCATGCGTCGCTGCCGTCGGTCAATGTGGAGAGCCGCCGTTCCACCATCCCGCTGAGGTGATCTGAAAGTACCGCGATGGGCATATGGCTGACGATCCTCGCACCGAATGCGCGGGTCAGGGCACGCATCGCGTCCTGCTGGTCGAGCCCACGTGAGCGCAGGTAGAAGAGCGCGGCATCGTCGAGCTGGCCCACCGTCGTGCCGTGGCTGCACTTGACCTCGTCGGCGTAGATTTCCAGCTCGGGCTTGGCGTCGATCTCCGCACGGTCACTCAGCAGCAGGTTGTGGTTCGACTGCTGCGCATCGGTGCCGTCCGCGCCGGCGTGGACGACAGCCTTGCCGTTCCAGACGCAGCGGCAGCGCCCGCCGAGGATGCCTCGATACTCCTGTTCCGAGGTCGCGGGCCCGACGCGGTGATCGACGCGCACGTGGTTGTCGATGTGCTGGCCGTCGCCGGCGATATAGAGCCCGCCGATGAGCGCGGTGGCGTCCCGGCCCGCGATATCGACGTCGAGGTCGTTCCTGACGAGGCGCCCGCCGAGATCGAAGCCGCTGTAACGTACCGTGCTTGCGTCGCCGAGCCGTACGGCGGTGCGGTGCGTTTGCACGTGATTGCGGTCGCGCGCCTGGATGCGCACGTAGTCCGCGGTTGCGCCGCGAGCCAGCGAGAGTTCCACCACCCCGTTGGCGTAGTGATCGGAGTCCCCGATCGAGGCGTGGTATTCGATGAACTGCGCCTTCGAGCCGGGCGCCAGCTCGATCCTAACGCGCGTCTGCGCGACGCCGGGCTGCGTATCGGCGCCGTCCACGAGCATGAGCCCGATCGGGCGTTCGCGCACCGTGTCGGCGGCGATGCGAATGTGCAGGCCGTCGGGCAACAGTGCCGCGTTCAGGTCGGCGAGCGGATGCTCGAACCCCGGATCGTGCGCGCTGTCGCTGAGCATCGCCACGCTGGCGCCGTCAGCGAGAGACAGGCCCTCGCGATCCCTGATCACGCCGTTACCGATGACGATCCAGTCGACGTCGATGGCCGACCGGATTTCCGCGATACGCTCGTCGATGGCCGCGGCCGACGGCACCGGCGCGCCGTTCTCGAGCCAGCGCTGGCTGATCTCCGCGATCGATGTCAGGTCCGTGTACTTCCAGTCCTCGAGCCGCGTCGTCGGGAACCCCCGGTCGAGAAAGCGGGCAAGGGCTGCCTTGCGATTGGCGGCCAGCGAGTTGTCCGGCAACGCCTGCACCGCCGATGCGAGCGCCTTGCCGGGAAGGGCGAGGGCGGTCATGCGCTTGCGGCCTCCCGGACCCAGTCGTAGCCCTTGTCCTCGAGCTCCAGGGCGAGCGACTTGTCGCCCGAGCGCAGTATGCGGCCCGCATAAAGCACGTGCACGACGTCGGGTTCGACGTAATCGAGCAGGCGCTGGTAGTGCGTGACCAGCACGATCGCCCGGTCCGGGCTGCGCAGGGCGTTGACGCCCTGGGCGACCGCCTTGAGCGCGTCGATGTCGAGGCCCGAGTCGGTCTCGTCGAGGATCGCCAGGTCGGGCTCGAGCATCGCCATCTGCAGGATCTCGTTGCGCTTCTTCTCGCCGCCGGAGAAACCCTCGTTGACGCCGCGATTGAGGAACTTCGGGTCCATGCCGAGCATGGCCATTTTTTCTTTCGCGAGCTTCAGGAACTCGAACGCGTCCACTTCGCTCTGCCCCTGGTGCTTGCGTTTCGCATTCAGCGCCGCCTTGAGCAGGTAGGCGTTGTTCACGCCGGGGATCTCGACGGGGTACTGGAAGCCCAGGAAGATGCCTTCGCGGGCGCGCTCCTCCGGTTCGAGGTCCAGCAGGTCCTTGCCCTTGTAGGTGACGGAACCGCCGGTCACGACGTAGTCGGCGTGCCCGGCTATCACCTGTGCGAGCGTGCTCTTGCCGGAGCCGTTCGGGCCCATGATGGCGTGTACTTCACCGGGCTTCACCGACAGCGACAGTCCCTTGAGGATCGGGGTTTCCCCGGTGCTGGCCTTGAGGTCTATGATTTCCAACATTGTATTCTTCCTAGCCGACCGCGCCTTCGAGGCTCACGTTGAGCAGGTTCTGCGCTTCGACGGCGAATTCCATGGGTAATTCCTTGAAGACTTCCTTGCAGAAGCCGTTGACGATCATGTTGACGGCGTCCTCCTCGGAAATGCCGCGCTGCCGGCAGTAGAACAACTGGTTCGCGGATATCTTGGAGGTCGTCGCCTCGTGTTCCACCCGGGCCGACGGGTTCCTGATCTCCATGTAAGGGAACGTGTGCGCGCCACAATCCTTGCCGATCAGCAGGGAATCGCACTGGGTGTGATTGCGCGCGTCCTTTGCCTGCGGCATCACGCGCACCAGGCCGCGGTAGGCATTCTGCGCGCGTCCGGCAGAGATGCCCTTTGAGACGATGGTGCTGCTGGTGTTGCGGCCGATGTGGATCATCTTGGTGCCGGTATCGGCCTGCTGCATGTTGTTGGCAACCGCGACCGAGTAGAATTCGCCCACCGAGTTGTCGCCGCGAAGGATGCAGCTCGGGTATTTCCAGGTGATCGCCGAGCCGGTCTCGACCTGCGTCCAGGAGATCTTGGAATTCGCGCCGCGGCAATCGCCGCGCTTGGTCACGAAGTTGTAGATGCCGCCCTTGCCGTTCTCATCGCCGGGGTACCAGTTCTGGACCGTCGAGTACTTGATCTGGGCGCCCTCCAGGGCGACGAGCTCGACGACCGCGGCATGCAGCTGGTTCTCGTCGCGCATGGGTGCCGTGCAGCCTTCGAGGTAGCTGACGTGGCTGCCTTCGTCCGCGACGATCAGCGTGCGTTCGAACTGGCCGGTGTTGGCGGCGTTGATGCGGAAATAGGTCGACAACTCCATGGGGCAACGCACGCCCTTCGGCACGTAGACGAAGGAGCCGTCGCTGAACACGGCGGAGTTGAGCGCGGCGTAGAAGTTATCGCGCTGCGGGACCACGCTGCCGAGGTACTTCCTGACAAGGTCCGGGTGATTCCGGACCGCCTCGGAGAACGAGCAGAAGATCACGCCGGCCTCGGACAGCTTCTCCTTGAACGTCGTCGCAACCGACACGCTGTCGAACACCGCGTCGACCGCGACGCCGGCGAGCCGGGCGCGTTCGTGCAACGGTATGCCGAGCTTGTCGTAGGTCTCCAGCAGTTTCGGGTCGACCTCGTCCAGGCTCTTCGGCCGGTCCTTGTCGGATTTCGGTGCCGAGAAATAGGAGATCGCCTTGAAGTCGATGGGCGGGTAGTGGACGTGGGCCCACGTCGGCTCCTTCATCTCCAGCCACAGGCGGTAGGCTCGCAGCCGCCACTCGAGCATGAACTCGGGCTCGTCCTTGCGCGCCGAGATCGCGCGGACGACGTCTTCGTCCAGGCCGGGCGGCAGGCCCTCGCTGTCGATATCGGTGACGAAGCCGTGCTTGTAGCGCCGATTGACGAGTGTTTCCAGGTTTTCGGTTTCGGTAGCCATGAACTCAGTTTTTTTCCTCCACGTTGACGGGCAGGCCGGCGAAGCGGAAGCGGGGCGGCGGACTGCTGGAGCGGATCAGGTCGACGAGGCTGACCTCGTCGAGCGCGTCGCGTATGGCGACGTTGATCCGCTGCCAGGCATTGCCGACGCCGCAGGCCGCGGCGATGTCGCAGTTGCTGTCGGCGGCGCTGCATTCGGTGATCGACACCGGGCCCTCGAGCGCGTCGATGATCTCTGCGGCGCTGATGACGCCGGGGTCGCGCGCGAGCATGTAGCCGCCGTTGGCGCCCCGGGTCGATGTTACGAGCCCGTTACGAGCCAGCGATTTCAGCAGTTTGCTCGCCGTGGGCAACGAAATCCCCGTATGCGAGGCAATTTCGGCCGCACTGCAGACCGCGTCCGGGTTGCGGGCGAGATGCGCCAGCAGCACCGTGCCGTAATCGGTGAGCTTGCTGATCCTGAGCATGTGCCGTTCCTGCCGTAATTAAAGAGGACTATTTTAGTCCCATTTTGTTCCGCAGGCCAAGTTTTTTGGTATGCTGCGCGCTTTCCCGGCCCTGGCAACGCTGCCGTCTGGACCACGCCAACATGGATGCAGTCTCGGATAACCTGATCGAGATTCACGACCTCGACTATTCGTTCGGGGCGCGCAAGATATTCAATGGCCTGAACCTGACGATCAAGCGCGGCCAGATCACGGCGATCATGGGGCCGAGCGGTACCGGCAAGACCACGCTGCTGCGCCTGATCACGCGGCAGATCGTGCCCGACCACGGCGTCATCCTGGTCGACGGGGTGGATATCGCCACGCTCAATCACAACGAGCTGTACGCGATGCGCAGGCGCTTCGGCATGCTGTTCCAGAACGGCGCGCTGCTGACGGATCTGACGGTGTTCGAGAACGTGGCGTTCCCGCTGCGCGAGCACACGCGGCTGACCAATCGCCTCATTCGTCATGTCGTGCTGACCAAGCTGCATGCCGTGGGCCTGCGCGGCGCGGCGGACATGATGCCGCAGCAGTTGTCGGGCGGCATGGCGCGGCGGGTAGCGCTCGCCCGCGCCATGGTGATGGACCCCGATATCCTGATCTACGACGAGCCGTTCGTCGGCCTCGACCCGATATCGATGGGCGTCATCGTGCGGCTGGTGCGCAAGATGAACGACGCGCTCGGCATCACGAGCATCATCGTCAGCCACGACGTGCAGGAGATTTCGACGGTTGCGGACTGCAGCTTCCTGATCTCCAGGGGCAAGGTTGCCGCGTCCGGCAGTCCCGACGAACTGAACAGGGCATCGTCCGAACTCGTACGCCAGTTCATGCACGGCATGGCGGACGGTCCGGTCGCGTTCCACTACGATGCGCCCGACTACGCCGAGCAACTCCTCGGTCGCGACGCGGACTAGACGCGATGTTCCGGGATCTCTATTACACGCTGTTCGAGTTCGTGCGTACGTTCGGTGCGTTACAACTGTTTTTCCTGCGCCTCCTCATGCATGCGCCGACCGTGCTGTGGCGGCGCTTCGGACTGGTCGTCGGCCAGGTCTACAATGCGGGCGCGCTGTCGCTGGTGATCATCATGATCTGCGGCTTTTTCGTCGGTGCGGTGCTCGGCCTGCAGGGATTCTCCAACCTGTCGCGCTTCAACGCCGAGGACTCGGTCGGCGCGGTTGCCGCGCTTGCGCTGGTCAAGGAACTCGGGCCGGTCATCACCGCGCTGCTGTTCGCGGGCAGGGCGGGCACGGCACTCTCCTCCGAGATCGGGCTAATGAAGGCGACGGACCAGCTGTCGGCGATGGAGATGATGGCGGTGAACCCGATCCGGCGCGTCGTCGTGCCGCGCTTCCTCGGCGGCGTCGTGGCGATGCCGCTGCTCGCGGCGATCTTCAGCATGGTGGGCCTGCTCGGCGCACACCTGGTGTGCGTTTCGTTGCTCGGGGTCGATGTCGGTTCCTTCTGGCAGCAGATGCAGCAATCCGTGGAAGCTGCGGACATCAACGAGGGCATCATCAAGAGCGTCGTGTTCGGGATAGCGGCGAGCCTTCTGGCCGTATGGGAAGGCTATAATGCGGTTCCGACCGCCGAAGGTGTCGGACGCGCGACGACGAGAACCGTTGTAAACACCGCTATCGTGGTGCTGATCTTCGATTTCATGATCACCGCGGTAGCAATATAGGGAAGCATTCATGCAACAGACACGCACAGTTGAACTGGGTACAGGCCTGTTTGCGTTGCTCGGGATGGGCGCGTTGTTCTTCCTGTCGACGCAGACGACGGGCGGTGAGGATTTTTCCGCCGCAGAGACCTTCGAGATCACGGCGCGCTTCGATAACGTCGGCAGCCTGCGGGCTCGTGCCCCGGTTTCCATGTCCGGCGTCACGATCGGCCGCGTGAAACGCATCGATTTCGATGCGACTGCCCTCGAGGCGGTGGTGACGATGGACATCGACGCACGCTACGACCAGATCCCGGACGATTCCGACGCGAGCATCCTTACCGCGGGATTGCTCGGCAGCCAGTACATCGGACTGCAGGCAGGCGGTTCGGAGTTCTACCTCGAGGACGGCAGTGAAATCATGCTGACGCAGTCGGCCATCGTACTGGAGAGCCTGATTGGCAAGTTCCTGGTCAGGGGAGGGTCCGATGAAGGCTCGGAGTGACTGGCGCAGGCCGGCCGTCGTCGTCACGGCCCTGTTGCTCGCGTCGCTCGCGGCGGCGAGCCCCGGCGCACCCGACGCCGTCATCGAGGGCGCGGTGGACGAACTCACCGAGAGGCTCAGCGGGCGCAGGGAAGAGCTGGCGGAAAACCGCGACGAGCTCTACGCACTGATCAACGAGGTGTTGCTGCCGCGATTCGATCGCAAGCTGGCCGCGCAGCTGGTCCTCGCAAAGCACTGGCGCACGGCGAGCGAAGAGCAGCGCGAGCGCTTCGTTGACGCCTTCTACAATTCGCTGTTGAGGAAATACGCGGACGGGCTCCTGGAGTTCAGCGAGGACCGTATCGAGGTACTCGAGTTTCGCGGCGACACTTCAGCGAAGCGTTCCCTCGTGAAGACGACGGTTACGCTCGATGACGGGACCGAGGTGCCCGTGCACTATGACCTCGTGAACCGCGGTGATCGCTGGCTGATCTTCAACGTCAAGGTCGAAGGCGTGTCCTACGTCAGCAATTTCCGTACGGAACTCGATGCCGAGATCCGGGGCTCGAGCCTGCAGGCCGTGATCGACCGACTGGAAGTCGAAGCCGGTTCCACTGCGGATGAGTAAGTTCGAACTCAAGGACCTGGGCGAAGGCCGATTCGAACTGAATGGTGAAATGACGTTCGAGACTGCGGAGCGCATTCTGCTGGCGAGCGAGCAACCTTTCGAGCAGCACACCCGGATCGAAGTGGATCTTGCCGGCGTGACGAAGTCGGATTCCGCCGGCCTTGCGCTGCTGCTCGAGTGGATCACGTGGGCCAATCACACGGTGCGCGAGATCCGTTTTCTCTCGAAGCCGGAACGCATCCTTGCGATAGCGCGCACCACCGAGGTGGAGCAGTTGCTGAAGCGTGGCGAGCGCTGGGCGGGTTTCATCGAAGCGCCCGGCGCCTGACGGGCAGTTCACTCGTCCTCGAAGAATTCTTCGAACAGGTCCTCTTCTTCTTCGGTGCTGGGCGGGTTGCCGTCGAAGACCTCGAAACGCCGGTTCTGCAGGTAGCTCTCGCGCAGCGTCAGGTACGGATCCTTGGAGTCTTCCAGCAAGGTCTCGGCGGTCAGCAGCCGCATGCGCAGATCGATCACGCGCAATGCGTAAACCCTGTCACGCACCGATGAGTTGTCGTAGTGATACAGCGGGTCGGCGAGGATGTTGAGTGGCGTGGAGGCCGCGCTGAGCAGGGTGTTCGGCCCCAGTATCGGGATGAAGAGAAACGGACCCTCGGGTATCCCCCAGACGGCGAAGGTCTGTCCGAAGTCTTCGTCATACTGTGGCATTCCCTGCAGGGTGGCGATATCGATCAGTCCGCCGACGCCGAGCGTGGTGTTGATGATGAAACGGCCCAGTTCGCTGAATCCGGGCCCCGGCTTGCCCTGCAGGAAGTTATTGAGGGAGGAGCGGGGCGTGAACAGGTTGCGTGAGAAATTCGTGACGCCGCGGCGGGCAAACTCGGGTACGACGGCCTTGTAGCCGCGCGCGATCGGTTTGAGCGTCACGCGGTCGATGGCGTCGTTGATCGTGTACAGGCTGCGATTCAGCGGCTCCAGGGGGTCGTACTCGGTGCGGACCGGTGCCTCGTCGTCAGCCCCGGCCGGTGTCCCGGCACACCCGGCCAACAGGAACGCAAGCGCGAAAAACACCCATCCCGATGCACCGATGCCGCTGGCTGCAGTCACGACCGTGCGTCTCAGCCTGCGTTGCGTGCAGCTGCGCCGACAGGCTCGCTGCGTTGCAGTTGCTTGAGCTGTTCCTCGCTCATGTACTCGCGTATGAAATCGATGCGAGCCTCGAAGCGAATCCGCTGGATCTCCTGCAGTTCGGGGAGCGCCAGGGCGCGCTGCAGGAAACTGATGCCGCCGACCAGGTTGCCGGTCATGAGGTGGTACTCGGACAGATAGTACAGTGCTTCGGCGGTATCGCCCGCGTCGTTCGCCGCTCTTGCAATCAGGCGCACCTGCTCGGGCGTCGGCGGCACGTTATTCATCAGGTCGAGGAGGAGCTTGTGTGCCTTGTCCGCCTGGCCGAGATTCAGCAGGCCTTCGCCGTAGTGGATGACCAGCGGCACATTGCGCGGAAACAGGCTGACGGCCCGCTCGAAGGTGGCGATGCCGCGGTCGTTCTGCTCGAGCGCGAGCTGGGTCTCGCCGGCACCGATATGGTAGGCGATGATCTTCGGATTGCGCTCCAGCAGTTCCTCGAAGATGCGGTTGGCATCCCGGTGCCGCTCCGCGCGCTGGTAGGCGACGGCGCGCCCGTATTTCTCGATGTCGTTCTGCTGTTCGTAGTCGCGGGCTTCGAAGTACGCCAACGCGCCTTCGTCGGTGTCGAAGCTCTCGACCTTCATCCGCGCTTTCGCGATGCCGTAGGCCACCGTGTCGTTGCTGGGCCGGCGCGGGTACTCCCGTGCCCGGTTTTTCGCTTCGGCGATGCGCTGCGTCGTCACCGGGTGGGTGCGCAGGAACTCCGGCATCCGCATGTCGAGGTCGGCCGGCGACTGCCGCGACATGACCTCGAAGAACGACGCCATGCCGTGCGGATCGAAGCCCGCTTCGCCCATCGCCCGGATGCCGATGCGATCGGCTTCGTACTCGTTGCTGCGGGTGAAGTTGATCTGCTGCTGCACGGCCGAGCCCTGTGCGACGACCATGCCCGCCTGGGCGACATCGCTGTCGCCGGAAACGACGCCGGCGAGGATGGCGCCCAGCATGATGGCCGTGGACATGATGCTCTGGCGGCTGTTGGAGTGGATCGCCCTCGCGATGTGGCGTTGTGTGACGTGCGCGACCTCGTGGGCCAGGACACCGGCAAGCTCGTCTTCGTTGCGGGTGGCATCCAGCAAGCCGGTGTGTACGCCGATGAAGCCGCCGGGCAGGGCGAACGCGTTGATGTTCGGGTCTTCGATGACGAAGAACCTGAAGCTCTGGCTACCGTCGTTGGCCTGCGCGGCAATACGGCTGCCGACGTCGTTGATGTACTCGGTGACCAGCGGGTCTTCCACGACAGTGCCGGTCTGCCGGATTTGCGCCATGATCGCGCGGCCGATCTGGGCTTCCTCGGATTTGGACAATATGGCGTCGGCCGGACTTCCCATGTCCGGCAGCTTGATGTCGTCTGCTCCCGCGGCGCCGTTGGCGACGAGGAGCGACGCCAGCATAGACATCACGACTATTTTGAATCTGCGTGCGATCAAGGCGGTAGCCTGCGTGTAAATGTACCGATGTATCAGACTGAGTTCGTCGGGAACCGTTCCCAATGATACCCGTCAGGGCGGCCCGGACGGCGGCCATTTTACCGCAGCCGGGCACGTACGGGTGCCTAATGGATTGGTTTGGCTGGGCTTACTGGCCGAGTTCCTTCACGGCTGCTAGCACTTCCTCGGCGTGCCCCTTGACCTTCACCTTGCGCCACTCCCGCCGCAGCTTGCCGTCGGCATCGATGAGGAAGGTGCTGCGCTCGATGCCCCGGAACGTGCGGCCGTACATGTTCTTCTCACGGATGACGTCGAATTTTTCGCACAGCTTGCCGTCCGGGTCCGACAGCAGGTCGAAGGGGAATTTGTGTTTCGCCCTGAACTTCTCGTGCGATGCCATGCTGTCCTTCGACACGCCCAGGATCACGGTGTTGTGCCGCTTGAAGCGGGGATACAGGTCGCGGAAATCCTGGCCTTCGAGGGTGCAACCGGGGGTGCTGTCCTTCGGGTAGAAATAGATGACGACATTGTTGCCACGCAGGTCCTTCAAACGCACTGTCCGGTCGCCGGTCGACTCGGCCGAGAAATCGGCGACAACTCGGTTGATCGTGGGTCCGCTCACTGTTTTCTCCTTCGAATCGGGTGTCAGCCCTTGACCGGCTCGAGTATGGCGTCGAGATTCAGCCGGTCACTCAGTTCCAGGAACTCCTCGCGCAGCTGGGCGATGTGGATGGAGGAAGGGACGTTCACGGTCATCTGCACGGCGAACATGTGGGCGCCGGTATGGGCGGCCGGGTAGCTGCGCGTCAGGACGTCGGCGATCTCGATGTCGTGGGCAGCAAAAAAGCTCGCGAGACTGAACACGATGCCCTCGTGGTCGAGGCTCACGACGTCGACGGCGTAGGGCATGCGGTCTTCCTTGACCGGTCGTTCCGCGGTCTTGCGAATCGTGAAGGTCAGGTCGCCGTCATCGAGCTTCTCGAGCCCCTTTTCGAGCCGGTTCAGGGTGTGCCAGTTGCCGGAAACGAGCATCAGCATCGCAAATTCGGTGCCGAGGGTGGTCATGCGGCTTTCCTCGATGTTGCCGCCGCAATTGAGGATGACTTCGGTGATGTCCTGGACCATACCGGTTCGATCGGAGCCAATTGCAGATAAAACAATAAGTTGTGTCATTTTATTAGATTTTGTAGTAAATAATTTTCGATCCGGGAACGCCACTCGTGCGGTGGCGGGGCCGGGAGAACGGTCAAATCTCGGGGTTTCTTGCCAGCACCGACCGTGAACAGTAACATCGCCGCCTCATTTTAAGCGAGGACAAACCGTGCTGAAGGGCAGCCTGGTCGCCCTGGTGACGCCGTTCGACGACCATAATCGGGTCGATTACGCGGCTCTCAAGAGGCTGATCGATTTTCATGTTGCAGCAGGCAGCAATGGCCTGGTCATCGCCGGCACGACCGGCGAATCTGCAACGCTGGCGAGAGACGAGCACATCGACCTCATCGCCCGCGCCGTCGAGCTCGCCGACGGCCGCCTGCCCATCATTGCCGGGACCGGCTCGAATTCGACGGCCCAGACCGTGGACCTGTCCGTGGCGGTTCGCGACACGGGGATCGACGGCTACCTGGTCGTGGTGCCTTACTACAACAAACCGGTACAGGAGGGCATGTTCCGGCATTTTTCCGCCGTGGCGGATGCCGTCGACAAGCCGGTGATGCTCTACAACGTGCCCGGGCGGACCGTGGCGGACCTGCTGCCGGAGACCGTGGCGCGCCTGGCGCAGCACGAGAACATCTGGGCGATCAAGGAAGCGACAGGATCGATCGATCGCCTGCGGGACATCCAGGCACTGGTGCCGGCTGATTTCGGCCTGTTCAGCGGCGATGATTTCACCGTACTGCCGTTCATCGAGCAGGGCGGGCACGGGGTCGTGACCGTCAGCGGCAACGTGGCGCCTGCGCTGATGGCGGAGCTCTGCCGCCTGGCCAGCGCCGGCGAGCACGATGCGGCAAAAGCCATCGACGAGCGGCTGCAGCCATTGAACACGGCGCTGTTTGTGGAGTCGAACCCGATTCCCGTGAAATGGGCCGTGAGCCAAATGGGTCTGATAGCGCCCTTCATACGGCTGCCGCTGACCGAGTACAGCGAGCAGTACCATGAGCAAATGCGCGCAGCGATGGCCGGCGCTGGCGTGGAGATCAACGCTTGATGCCGATGCGCAAAGCCAGGGGGCTGCTGGTTGGCATCTCGCTCGGTTCGCTGGCCGCCCTGGCGGGCTGTGGCGGCGAGATCGACCTGACGTGCGACGATCCGAGTCCGTACCAGGCGGCGTTCCAGAACGAGCGCCTGCGGACCCCGGAAGACCTGGACGCACCGCAGCCGGCCCGTGAGATGCCGATTCCCGAGGCCAATCCCAGGCCGGAGCGGCCGAAAGGGTCGCCCTGCCTGGACCTGCCGCCGCGCATACAGGCGTCGGAATGAGCGAGCGCCCGCTTGACGGGTGAGGGCCGCAGGCCCGAATCAATCCCCCCTCGCAATGAGGCGGGACAGGAAATACGGAGAGGTGGCTGAGTGGTTTAAGGTGCTCGCCTGGAAAGCGAGTGTACGGTGATACCGTACCGGGGGTTCGAATCCCCCCCTCTCCGCCAGGAAAACAAACAGGGCCCTTGTGGCCCTTTTTGTTTTCTTGCCGAGTGCGGTGGCGGATGAGGTCCCTGTTCGACCGACACGGCCGCAACGCGGCCTGTCGGCAGCGAGATCGCACAGCGGTCGAGCTGAATCCCCCCCTCTCCGCCACCCGAAACCGGAGCCGTGCCGGACACAGCGTCACTGCCATCGCCGGCCGATGCGGCCGCCTCGCAGGTCTTCGCCGGCTAGTAGTGGCCGTCACAGCGCCAGTGCTTCTCCGGCGAATACGTACACCTGTTGAGGCCCGGTCCGAAGTATCGAAACGAGAACCGGAACGTGTCACCGACACGTTCGTATTCCGGGAGCTTCGGCCCATCATCGTTCGCGGAGACGGGGATCTCCCCAATAAACAGCGGCGTCAGGTCAGCGAGTTCCTCGGGATAGGCAGCGTTCTGCTCGCGATACTCCTCGATTGCTGCGAGCACTGGTGCATAGAGCGTTCGGCCTTCCACCGCTTCGCGGCAATTGTCCGGACCGCATTGAAATACAAAACAAGACGCGACAAGGGGGGCGGCAGCCAGCGGCAACAGGATGCGGGCACGGACCATCCCGATCGTTCCGTGATCAGAGCAGGGCCGCGATCAGCATGATCGCCGTCGCGCCAAAGCCGACGGTCCAGATGAGCGACCGGACGAGGAACACCCCGGAGGCGTACGCGGGTACGTACAGAATCCGCGCCCACAGATACGCCCATGCGCAGCGTTCCGTGAGCGCGGTGCTGGCCTCGCCGAGTACGACGACCAGGACTGCAATCGTGAACAGGATCAGCCCTTCGAAGTGATTGTCCAGGGCGCGCTTCAGTCGCCCGGCCATGCCGGTTGCCTGTTTCTGCTCGTCGCGGTTGCCGCCCGTGTAGGCGACGCCAAGCTGCTTGTTGACGGGTATCGCCATGACGATGAACTGCACGAATTGCAGCAAGGCGGCGTAGCCCAGTACTTTGAGTTCAACGGGCATTCGGTGGGTCCTCCTCGGGATGCGGAACGGGCGGCAGGGGTTTATTGTTCAACGCGGAAGGTTACAGGCGCTCTGCCAATGGCTGCATGTAATATTCCTTGCCGTCAAACGTGAAGGGCACCCAGTCTTCGGGAATCTCGGCTGCGCAGTAGTCCTGGTCGGCGCGACGGGTCATGTAGCCCTCGCATTCGAGGACGCCGTCCTTCTCCACCCATTCGCCTGGTTTGCGCGGCTGGCCCGCGGCCGCGAAGCATTCGGCTTTCGCCGAGTCGGCCAACTCGCGCAGCCGCACGACGTCGGGATGAGTTTCGGAGAATTTGCGACGCATTTTTGCGAGCTCGTTCTCGTACTCGATGGCGGCCCTGCATGGATTGGGCACGACGCTCTCGGGCGGTAGCAGTTCCACGACGGGTGGGCCGGAGGGCAGGATCTGTTCCGGCGGCGCTTCTTCCCTGGCGGCACCACAACCCGCCTGGACGGCAAGGCATATCGTAATCGCAACGGCTACAGGTATGTCCTTTCGCATGCTGAAATTATAGCGCGCTTCCGGGAAGCCTCACGGCGCGGCCGATGTCCCGTTACCGTAAACGCCGTGCATTTACGTAGTTTCACCTATACAACGCCCGAGATCGCTGCTGCACTGTAGATCAAATCCGCTTTTGAACGCCGAACCCAGACCAGGAGACGATTTCAATGGCCACCCGTCTTGACCTGTCCAAGCTCAGCCTGATGGATGCAATCGACCTCGCCATATTGATCGAGATGGAGGCGTACGAACGCTACAAGCTGTTCGCGTCCCAGCTCGGCCGCACCGGCGGTTACGATGCCGGCGCGTTTTTTGCCTCGATGGCGGAGAACGAGGCGAAGCACGGCAGCGAACTGGCGGAGCGCCGCAAGGCCCTGTTCGGTGACGGCCCCGCACGACTGACGCTGGACGACCTGTACGACGTCGAGGCGCCGGAGATGGGGGCGGTGCGTCGCGGCATGTCCACGCTGCAGGCGTTCGAGTTGGGGCTCGCCGCCGAGCAGAAAGCCTACGACTTCTACGACGCCGCTTTACCCGGCATTACCGATCCCGAGGTCGTCGAGCTCTTCACCGAGCTGCGTGACGAAGAGACCGAGCACGTCGCGATGCTGAAAGAGGCGATGGCCAGGCTGCCGGAGAGCGCCAAGGTCGAGGTCGAGTTCGACGTCGACGAGACGCCTTACCTCTAGGGGCGTTCAGGAACCTCCGTCGCCGTGGCGGACGGGCGCCCGCTCCGTCAGCCCGAACACCTTCAGCGCGAACGCATAATCGTGGGTGCGCTCTTTCAGGCGCTCGAAGCGGGCAGCCGAGCCGGCGTGGCCGGCGTCCATGTTCATCTTCAGGAAAAACGGGCCGCCGTTCGCCTCGTCGCGTAGCCGGGCGATCCACTTCGCGGGCTCCCAGTAGGTCACGCGGTAGTCGGTGAGCCCCCCGGTGGCGAGTACCGGCGGGTAGTCGACGTCGCTGCGAATGTTCTCGTACGGCGAATACGCGGCGATCGTCGCAAATGCCTGCGGGTCGTTGATCGGGTCACCCCATTCGACCCACTCCGGCGGCGTCAGGGGCAGTTCGGCATCCGATATCGTGTTGATGACGTCCACGAACGGTACGGCGGCAATGGCGCCGCCGAACAGGTCGGGGCGCAGGTTCAGCGTTGCGCCGACGAGCAGGCCGCCGGCCGAGCCGCCGTAAATGACCGTTTCACCTTTGCGCCCGTAACCGCGCGCCTGCAGCTGTTCAGCTACGGTCGCGAAGTCGGAGAACGAGTTCTTCTTCTTCCCGAGCTTGCCGTCGAGGTACCACTGCCGGCCTTTGGCGGCGCCACCGCGAATATGCGCGATGGCGTAGACGACGCCGCGGTCGACGAGCGACAGGACGCTGGTATTGAACCCGGCCGGCATCGTCAGGCCGTAACTGCCATAGCCGTACAGGAACAACGGCGCCGTGCCGTCAATCGGTGTCGCCCTGAGCCGCAGCACGGTCACGGGCACCTCGGCGCCGTCGGCGGCCGCGATGAACAGCCGCTCGACGACGTACAGCCCCGGATCATGGCCGCTCGGCACCTCCTGGGCCTTCCTCAGGACGCGTTCGCGCGTCTTCATGTCGAAGTCGAAGGTCTGCTCGGGCGTCGATGGCGACTCGTAACTGAATCGCAGGATGCGGGTGTCGAATTCGTAGCCCGGCGACAGGCCGAGGTGGTACGCAGCTTCATCGAAGTCGATGTCGTACACTTCGTCCTGCGCGTAGTCGGATACCACGATGCGGGGCAGTGCGTTTTCGCGCTCGAGGCGCACGATGCGGTCCCTGAAGGTCACCATGTCGCTGATGTAGGTGCCGGCCTTGTGCGGCAGCCAGGCTTGCCAGTGTTCCCGGCCCGGTTTCGACACCGGCGTGCGCATGATCTTGAAGTCGACCGCGTCCCCTGCGTTCGTGAGGACATAGAAATAATCACCGGCGTGGTCGACCTGGTAGAGCTCGTTTTCCAGCCGGGGCGCGAAGAGTAGCGGTTCCGTGCCCGACCGGGCGTCCGTGCGCAGGTAGCGGTACTCGCTCGAAGTACTCTTGCTGGCGATGATGAAAATGAATTCACCGCTCTGCGATCTGGCGATGTCGAGAAAATAACTGTCGTCGGGTTCCTCGTAGACCAGCCTGTCGTCGGCGGGGCTCGTGCCGACGAGATGGTGTTTGACGCGCTTGGGTCGCTGGTTGTCGTCGCGCTCGACATAGTAGAAAGACTTCGAGTCCGCAGCCCAGGCGACCGAGCCGTCGGTCGACGGGATCGTCTCCGCGTACTCGTCCCCGGAGTCGATCGTGCGGATGCGGATGTCGTAGTACTCGGACCCGAGCCGGTCGACCCCGTAAGCGATCAGCGCGTGGTTCGGGCTGTGGTCGACCGCGCCGATGCGGAAGAACTCCTCGCCCTCGCCCTCGAGATCGCCGTCGTAGAGGATCGTCTCGGCGCCGCCCTCACGCGGCGTGCGCACGTAGACCGGGTATTCGCCGCCGTCGCGGTATCGAACTGCATAGGCGAAATCGCCGTCGGCCGCCGGCACGGTACTGTCGTCCTCCCGGATGCGGCCACGCATTTCGGCAAACAGCTGCTCCCGGAGGGTCTCGAGGTCGTCGGTAGCGTCCTCGTAGTAGGCATTCTCGGTGTCGAGATGCACGCGAACGTCGTCATCCAGCGTGCCGGGGTCGCGCAGGACCTCCTGCCAGTCCCGGTCGCGCATCCATGCGTAGTTGTCGATGCGCCTGGCGCCGTGCTGCTCGATTTCCACCGGGCGCTTGTCGGCCTCTGGCGGCGTGGCGGACAGTCCGGCAAAAGGTCCATTGAGTGGCTTGGGCATGTCGGCTCGGGTCGAGTTCGGGTCGTCGGGTTCGGGGCCACAGGCCGCGGCGGTCAGTGCCATTAAAAGCAGCGGTATTTGCAACTGCGGTCGCATGGGCTTGCCCCTCGCATCGCTCCCGGGTGGTCGGAAACGCCGCATCGTACTACTCCATCAGCGGGTCGTCACGTACAAGAGATACCCGGCATAAAGTGCAATGAAGACCACGCCGTGGGACCGCAGGATCGAGTTGTCGCGGCTGGTCGTCAGGGCGAGGAGGATGAGGGCGCTGGAGCAGATTACCATCACCAGGTCGGTATTGTTCACGACCTCGAACGGCAGTTCGACCAGGCTGGACGTAAAACCGAGCACCCACAGGAGATTGAAAATATTCGAGCCGACGACGTTGCCGACCGCAATGTCGGTTTGATTGCGGTACGCGGCTACCGCCGAAGCGACGATCTCGGGACTCGATGTGCCGACCGCGACGATCGTGAGTCCGATCAAGGCGTCGTCGACGTCGAGCGCCCGGGCGATGCCGATGGCCCCGTCCACCACCCAGCCGCCGCCGAAGTAGAGCCCGGTCACGCCCAGCACGATATGCAGCGCGGAGCGTGTTGCCGTCAGGCTCCTCGGTATGTCATCGTTGTGGTGCGTGCCGTCGCGACTGATCTTGTAGACATAGAGCATGAACAACGCGAAGAAGAACAGCAGGATGCCGCCGTCGAGCCTGCTGATGCTGAGTTCGTGGTAGCTGGAAAACAGCGCCGCGTTCGCGAGGAATCCGACCAGCAGGGCGGCGGTCAGCGAGAACGGGATCTCGGACACAACCGTAGAGTCCTTTACGGGCAGGGGGCGGATCACCGCCGCGATCCCCAGCACCAGGAGGACGTTTGCGATGTTACTGCCGATGACGTTGGCGATTGCGAGGTCGGCATTGTGGCGCAGGCCGGACACCAGCGTTACCACCATCTCGGGCAACGACGTGCCGAATGACACGACCGTCAGGCCGATGACGAGCGAAGAGATGCCCAGCCGCCCGGCAATCGACGAGGCGCCGGAAACGAGCAGGTCCGCTCCCTTTATCAGGAGAGCCAGGCCACCGAGCAGAAGGAGAGCGTCGATCAAGGCGGTTGAAACCACGCAGCGGTCAGCAAGTACAATTCAATGCCAACTATACTGATTGTCCCGCCGGGATGCGCGCCTTAGTCTCCGCGGGAACGTGCCGTACAACCGAGTAATCAGGAGCGATCCATGCAGTACCGAGTAATTGCCAGCGCGATGCTGATCATCGCCATGGCGCACGCGCACGCGGCGTCGATCGAAACGGAGCGGCTGTCCTCGATCGTGAAGGAACTGGCCTCGGACGAGTACCAGGGACGCGCACCCGGCACCGCGGGCGGCAGGAAAACCGTCGACTACCTGGTGGAGCAGTTTCGCGCGCTCGGCCTGCAGCCGGGTGGTGACAACGGCACCTGGACCGACAACGTGCCAATGATCCACACGCTGTTCGACGGGCCCGGCGAGATGCGTTTCGTCGTTGACGGCAATGCACAGGCGCTGCAGCAGAAAGTGGATATCGAGGCAAGCACGGTTCGGGCGGTGGACGCGATCGACATCGATGCCCCCGTCGTATTCGTGGGGTTCGGTGCCTACGCGCCCGAGCGCGACTGGGATGACTACGGCGACATCGACCTGCGTGGCAAGGTCGCGCTGTTCCTCGTCAACGACCCCGACTTTGCCGCGCAGCCGGGAGAGCCGGCGGCCGGGCGCTTCGGCAACCGCAAGATGACGTATTACGGCCGCTGGGCCTACAAGTTCGAAGAGGCCGCGCGGCGGGGCGCCATCGCGGCATTGGTGATACACGAGACGGAAGCGGCCGGCTACGGCTGGAACGTCGCGTCGTCCTCGCCGGGCGAAAACTACGCGGTGGTTTCGGCCGACGAGCCCGTGCCGCCGGTGTTGCTGCAGGGCTGGCTGCACCGGGATGCGGCGGCAGCGTTGATGAGCCGTGCGGGCCACGATCTCGATGTGCTGCGTAGCCGCGCCCGGAGTCCGGATTTCGAGGCTTTCGA
This sequence comes from uncultured Gammaproteobacteria bacterium, assembly GCA_963712755.1. Taxonomy (GTDB): domain Bacteria; phylum Pseudomonadota; class Gammaproteobacteria; order Steroidobacterales; family Woeseiaceae; genus UBA1847. Next base: position 1,013,305 of record CAVQIY010000010.1, read on the forward strand.
GATGGATGACGTGCGCTTCGCAGCGAGCGTCGCGGTCAACGTCGATCACTTCGAGAGCAGCAACGTGCTCGCGTTATTGCCGGGCACTAAGCACCCGGACGAGGTGCTCATGGTCTCCGCGCACTGGGATGCTTACGGCGTGGGCGAGCCGGACGAGCAGGGCCGTACGATCCGGCCGGGAGCCAACGACGATGCGCTGGGGATCGCGGGCGTCCTCGAGCTCGCGCGCGTGCTGAAAGCGGGGCCGCCGCTCGGGCGCAGCGTGGTGTTCGCGGCCTGGACGGCCGAGGAGAGCGGCTTGCTCGGCTCGGACGCCTATGCGAAGGACCCGGTCTATCCGCTGCAGAAGACGGTCGCGAACCTGACGCTGGATATTCTGAACACGGCCGGCCCGTCGCGCGATGTCGTGCTCGTCGGGGAAGGCCAGAGTGAACTCGAGGACGACCTGGCGCGGGCTGCCGCCGCCCAGGGGCGCAAGGTCACGCCCGAGAGCCTGCCCGAAAACGGGCTCTTCTACCGGGCCGACCACTTCCCGATGGCGCGCGGCGGGGTGCCGGTATTGCTGATCATGCAGATAGCCGGAGCTGCCGATCTCGTTGACGGCGGCCGGCAGGCGGGCAAGGCGTGGATCGACGACTATATCGGCAGCTGCTACCACCAGACCTGCGATGCCTGGGATCCCGACTGGGATCTTCGCGGCGCCGCGCAGGACATCGAACTGTTTCGCACGATCATCGAGGATCTCGGCAACTCGCGCCGCTGGCCGGAATGGAGAGCAGGATCGGAATTCAAGGCGGTACGGGAGAGAAGCGCGGACGCGCGCCGGGAGCGATAGGGGCGGACGGTTGGATTACCTGTCGCTGCTGTTCGGCCTCGCGGGGCTCTGGTTCGGCACGGAACTGACGATTCGGGGTGCCGTTACCGTGGCGTCGCGGCTCGGTGTGTCGGAGTTCATCGTCGGTGTCGCCATCCTGTCGATCGGCAGCGACCTGCCGGAACTCGCGATCGCCATCGACGGCGCCATCATCAACCTGCACGAGGGCGACGCATCCGATGTCGTCGTCGGCACCGCGATCGGCAGTTCCCTCGGCCAGATCGGGTTCGTGCTCGGGGCGGCGGCGCTGTTTTCCTACCTGACCCTGCCGCGGAGCATCGTTTTCCAGCACGGCAGCGTGTTGCTCGGTTCGGCCGTGCTGCTCGGCGTCTTCGGCTTCGACGGCACGGTGTCGAGAGCCGAGGGGCTGGCGCTGCTGGTCGTCTATCTCATCTACTTTGCCGCGCTGTTCGGTGACCGGCACAAGAGCAGCGATCCGGAAGGGGAAAGCGGCGGCCTGGGCACCGGCAAAGCCTGGCTGTACCTCCTGATCGGCCTCGCCGTCGTCGGAATCAGCGCGGAACTGACGGTTCATGGCGCCATCTCGGTCGCCGCGGCACTGGATATCAGCGAGGCATTCGTCGCGGTCGTGATCATCGGCCTGGGGACCAGCCTCCCGGAGCTCTCCATTTCGGTTGGTGCGGCGCTGAGGGAGAAGGCGCGTATGTCGGTGGGAAATCTCGTCGGCAGCAACATCTTCGATACGCTGGTGCCGGTCGGGGCCGCCGCGGCGATCGCCACCTTGCGCTTCGACGGCAACCTGCTGCGATACGAGCTGCCGTTCCTGTTTTTCCTGACGCTGACCGTGCTGGTGTTCTTCCTGCGCAAGCGCGGCATCCAGAAAGGCGAAGCGGTCATCGTGCTGGCGCTCTACGGCAGCTATTTGCTCCTGAAATTCTCCCGTACCTTCTGAGGCCCGGTTTGTATCCGCGTCGCAGAGCAGCCATAATCGCGGCCGGTCCGCGCCGGCTTCCCCGCGACGGCCAGCCGTGAACCCCGTCAGGCCCGGAAGGGAGCAGCGGTAGCGGTGACGCCGGGTGCCGGGGATCCGCTGGCGCGGGCCACTCCTTTGCCCGGGCGCTGCAGGCCGCCGCGAGTTGCCTCTTGCGGCAGGAGGTCGGTGCGTTACACTGGCTGACTTCGGTGGGTGTCGGCCTACGGCTCTTGGTTGCGGTATGAGTTATCTCGTTTTGGCCCGGAAATGGCGGCCAAAAACCTTCGCGGACACGGTCGGGCAGGAGCATGTGCTCAAGGCCCTGGTCAATGCGCTCGACTCCGGCCGCCTGCACCACGCGTACCTGTTCACGGGCACCCGCGGCGTGGGCAAGACCACCATCGCCCGCATCCTGGCGAAAGCCCTGAACTGCGAGCAAGGCGTCACATCGGAACCCTGCGGCACGTGCAGTGCGTGCAGGGAGATCGACGAGGGCCGTTTCGTCGACCTCATCGAGGTCGATGCCGCATCGAAAACCAAGGTCGACGATACCCGCGACCTGCTCGATAACGTGCAGTACGCGCCCTCCAGGGGGCGCTACAAGGTGTACCTGATCGACGAGGTGCACATGCTGTCGACCAGTTCCTTCAACGCCTTGCTGAAGACGCTCGAAGAGCCGCCGCCGCACGTAAAATTCCTGCTGGCGACGACCGACCCGCAGCGCCTGCCGGTCACGGTCCTGTCGCGCTGCCTGCAGTTCAATCTCAAGCGCCTGACGCCGAAGCTCATCCAGGACCGGCTCGCGCACATCTGCGATGCGGAAGGGATCGAGGCGGAGGCGCCCGCGCTCGCCATGCTGGCCCGGGCGGCCGACGGCAGCCTCAGGGACGCGCTGAGCCTGCTCGACCAGGCGATCGCGTACTGCGGCGGCAGTGTGGAGGCGGATTCGCTTGCACTCATGCTCGGCACGATCGACCGCGATCACGTCGTCCGGCTGCTCAGGCAGCTGGCGGCGAACGATGCGCCCGCGGTGATCGACCTCGTCGCCGAACTCGACGAGCAGTTCCCGGACTACGCGCGGCTGCTGGAAGATCTCGCGCGGATGCTGCAGCGTATCGCGGTGTTCCAGCTGGTGGGCTCGGTCGATTCCGAGGACGAGATCGCGGAGGATATGCTGGCCGAACTGGCCGGGCTGTTCGAACCGGCGGACGTCCAGCTCTACTACCAGACCGCGTTGCTGGGCCGGCGGGACCTGCCGCTCGCGCCCGACCCGCGCAGCGGCGCGGAGATGACGTTATTGCGGATGCTGGCGTTCAGGCCGGCAGCGGACGACGCCGCCAGCGCGGGGTCCGGCGGCAAGCGGGCGGCCGGCACGGCCGTGAAAACGGCGGCGGCCGCGAGCCCCGGGGCCCGCAGCAGCAAGGCAGCAGCGCCGCCGGTGCGCGCCTGGCGGGATCCTGACTGGGCCAGCCTGATGAACGAGATCGGCCTGACGGGGTCGCTGCGCATGCTGGCGGGGAATTGTGCGCTGGACAGGCGCGAAGGCGACACGGTGTACTTCAGCCTCGATCCGCGTTCCGAGTCGATGCTCACCCGGCAACGCAGGGACGCACTCGCGGCGGCCCTGTCGAAGTACTTCGGTGAGGAGCTGCTGGTCGATATCCGGGTTGCCGAGGCGCCGCCGGAGACGCCGCACGAGCAGGAGAACCGCATGGCGGACCAGCGCATCGTCGCGGCACGCAAGTCGCTCGAGTCCGATCCCAACGTGCAGGCACTCAAGAACATGTTCGGAGCGGAGTTGCAGGCCGATTCGATCGAGCCGCTCGACACGTCACGATCCGATTAGCAAGGAGCAAGCAATGAAAGGTGGTATCGGCCAGTTGATGAAACAGGCCCAGCAGATGCAGGCCAACATGAAGAAGGCCCAGGAAGAGATGGCGTCGCTCACCGTTACGGGCGAGTCGGGCGGTGGCATGGTGAAGGTGACCATGACCTGCCAGCATCGCCTGCGGGGGCTGGAGATCGACGACAGCCTGATCGGCGACGACAAGGAAATGCTCGAGGACCTGATCACGGCCGCGTTCAACGACGCCGTGGCGAAAGTCGAGCGGACCGTGCAGGAAAAGTTCGCCGGGTTGACCTCGGGCATGTCGCTGCCGCCCGGGATGAACCTGCCTTTCTGACGCGCATGTCGTATTCGCCCCTGCTGGTCCAGTTGATCGACGCGCTGCGCTGCATGCCGGGCGTCGGCAAGAAGTCGGCACAGCGTATTGCGTTTCACCTGCTCGAGCGCGACCGCGACGGGGCCTCGCATTTGTCCGTGGCATTATCGAAGGCCGTGCAGGGCATCGGTCACTGCAAGCGCTGCCGGATGCTGAGCGAGCACGACCTGTGCTCTATCTGCAGTGCAAACGGCCGTGACCGTACACAGCTTTGCATCGTCGAGTCCCCGGCGGACGTGATGGCTATTGAAGAGGCGACGGGATACCGCGGCAACTATTTCGTGCTGATGGGGCACCTGTCGCCGCTCGACGGCATCGGGCCGCAGGAACTCGGGCTGTCGTCGCTCGAGCAGCGGCTGTCGGAGGGCGGCATCGACGAAGTGATCATCGCCACGAACCCGACGGTCGAGGGGGATGCGACCGCGCACTATCTCGCCGACCTGGCCGAGCGGCATAATGTGAAGGCGAGCCGGATCGCGCACGGCGTTCCGCTCGGCGGTGAACTCGAGTACGTGGACGGCGGGACGTTGTCGCATGCCTTCTACGGACGTCGCCTGGTCGAATAGGGGGAATTCATGAGCCAACAAGACTGCCTCTTCTGCAGGATCGTCGACGGGAACCTGCCCGCGGACATCGTTTACGAGAACGACTCGCTCATCGCGTTCCGCGATATCGCGGCGAAAGCGCCGACGCACATCCTGCTGATTCCGCGCCGCCATATCGCCACCATGAACGATTTGCACGACGGCGACGCATCACTCGCGGGCGAGCTGTTCGTGACGGCGGCGCGGATCGCTGCGGACGAAGGTCTCGCGGACGACGGTTATCGCGTGGTCATGAACTGCAACGAGGCGGCGGGGCAGAGTGTATTCCACATCCACCTGCACCTGATGGGCGGCAGGCGCATGGGCTGGCCGCCCGGCTAGAATTTTCCGCTGGTCAGCTTGGTCGTCAGCGCCAGAAGGTGCCGGTAGCTGTCGTAGCGGCGCTCGCTGATCGTTCCTTCCTCGACGGCATGTTTGACGGCGCATGCCGGTTCGCGCAGGTGACGGCAGTTCGCAAACCGGCAATCCCGGCCGGCGGCCGCGATTTCCCGGTAACCTGCGACGACCTCGGCGGGCTGTAGCGCCGGCGCATAGTCGCGGACCCCGGGAGAATCGATTACGGCGCCGCCGCCGGGCAACTGCAGCAGCGCCGAGTTCACGGTGGTGTGACGGCCTTCTCCGCTCCTGTCCGAGATCGCCGCGACCCGCTGTCGTTCATCGCGCAGCAGGCAATTGATGAGGCTGGATTTCCCGACGCCCGACTGGCCCACGATGATCGACACGCCGTCTTGGAGCAGGGCAGTGACGGCCTCGACGTTCTCGCCGGACTTCGCGCTGCAACGGACAGTCCGGTAGCCGATGCGTGCGTAGTCCTCGAGAACCGCGTCGGAGGACTCGGCATTGTGCAGGTCGATCTTGTTGAAAACCACGGCGGCACTCGCGTGGATCAGCTCTGCGGCACACAGGTAGCGGTCCACGATCGACCAGTCGGGTTGCGGTGACGGGGCGGCCATTACCAGCAGCCTGTCGATATTGGCGGCGAGGACCTCGACCTGGCCCCTCAGGTTCGGGCGGGTCAGTTCGTTATGACGTTCGCAGATTGCCGTGATCAGCCAGTCCGGCTCGTCGGCAATCGGCTCTGCTTCGACACGGTCTCCGCAGACGGGCTTGATGCGCTTGCCCCTGATGCGAGCATCGATCTTGCGGCCATCGGGGAGTTGCAGCTGCATGCGCCGGCTGTACGTCGCGACGACGAGAGCGGTCGCAGCAGTCACGATCGTGGCCAGGCTATGTGCATGATGCGCAGTATGCCGTGACATGGCCCACCATGCACCGTCGTGCGTTGTACACTAGCGCCTTTGTACCTGGATACCGGACCTGCAATGAATCAACGGCCAGCCCTGATCGACACCGCCAGCAACCTCATCTGGATCGACCTGGAGATGACGGGACTCGACACCGTCAACGACCGGATCATCGAAGTGGCGACGATCGTGACCGACAAGTACCTGAACGAGCTCGCCGAGGGGCCGGTGTTCGCGATTGCGCAGCCCCGGGAGATCATGGACGGCATGGACGAGTGGAATACGCGGCAGCACGGTGAATCCGGGTTGACGAGCAGGGTGCTCACGGGCGGGGTGAGCCTCGCGGTGGCGGAGCAGGCGACGCTCGAGTTCCTCGCCAGCTGGGTCGACAAGGGCGCGTCGCCGATGTGCGGCAACAGCGTGTGCCAGGACCGGCGATTCATGGCGCGTGAAATGCCGGCGCTGGAGAGCTACTTCCATTACCGGAATCTCGACGTGAGCACGCTCAAGATACTGGCCCAGCATTGGGCACCGGAAGTGGCGGCGGGGTTCACGAAGGAGTCCACGCACCGCGCGCTCGCGGACATTCGCGATTCGATCGCCGAGCTGGCGTGGTATCGCGACCACCTGCTCGACGCCTCCGTACTGCGCGCCGACGCCGGCTAGTGGCAAGGCCTTACGCGTCCGCGTCCGCCCGCAATGCCGCGCCGATTCTCGGCGTACTGCGGTACGAACTCCGCGACCGTTCGAGCGTGTTCGAGATAGGCTCCGGGACCGGCCAGCACGCGGTGAGGTTCGCGGCTGCGTTGCCCGATATAACCTGGCAGACAAGCGACCTCGTGCAGTCGCACGATGGCATCCGTGCCTGGATCGAGGAGGCAGGGCTTCCGAACGTCCTGCCGCCACTCGAGTTCGACGTGCTGACCGCGAGTGCACCCGCGGGGCCGTACGATGCCGTATTCTCCGCCAACACGGCCCACATCATGAGTTACGCTGCCGTGCGCCGGATGTTCTTGCTGGCCGGTGCGATGCTGGGGTTCCGCGGTGTCTTCTGCCTGTACGGCCCGTTCGGCCGCGGCGGCCGCTTCAGCACGGCGAGCAACGCGGCTTTCGATGCATCGCTGCGCGCACGCAATCCCGCCATGGGCATCCGCGACCTCGACGACCTCGAGGTCCTGGCCGGGGAAACCGGACTGGGGCTGGCGCGGCTCTACGCGATGCCCGCCAACAATCTCCTGGCCGTCTGGGCCAGCCGCGGGAATGCCGCGAACCTGTCGCCGATAAGCGACTGATTTGGCAGATTATTGGCTAGAACCGCATCGCGGCTTGTCTTATAGTTGCCCGCATGAAACTGATGAACAAAAGTTTTGCGGCGTCGCTCCTGTCGGCGTTGCTTGTCGCGGGGGGCGCCAGCGCGGAAACCGCCTGGGTGAGCGATCAATTCGAGATCACTTTGCGCAGTGGTCCGTCCACCAGCAACGCCATCGAGCGAATGCTGGACAGCGGCACGGAGCTCGAGGTACTCGAACGAGATGCCGAGACCGGTTACTCGCGGGTTCGCACCGGTGGCGGCACCGAGGGCTACGTGCTCACCCGGTACCTGATGAACGAGCCGGCGGCCAGGGAGCAGCTCGCGCGCCTGACGAGCCAGCTCACCAGCGAGGCGTCGCGCGGCACTACCCTGAACAGCCAGCTGTCGGCCATCCGCTCGCAATACGACTCTGCAACCCGGCAAATCGAGACCCTGCAGCGCGATAAGAGCGAGCTGGAAGAAGAGCTTGCCGAGATCAAGCGCACCGCTGCCAACGTCCTGTCGATCAATAACCAGAACAAGCAGCTGCGCGAGCAGCTGGCGGCCGAAGAAATCCGGGTGGCGACCCTCGAGCAGGAGAATCGTGAGCTGAGCAGCCAGACGACGCGCTACTGGTTCATGTCGGGCGCGCTGGTGCTGGTCGTCGGCATGGTGCTCGGCCTGTGGCTGCCGCGAATCCGCTGGCAGCGGCGTTCACGCTACGATCGCTTCTGAACCGGGAGCTCCTCAGACGGATTCGCCGGCGAGGAACAGCCAGGTTTCGACCACGCTGTCCGGGTTGAGCGACATGCTCTCGATTCCCTGGTCCAGCAGCCATCGTGCCAGGTCCGGGTGGTCGGACGGTCCCTGCCCGCAGATCCCGACGTATTTGCCGCGCTTTTTGCAGGCGGATATCGTCATCTCGAGCATGGCCTTGACGGCGTCGTCGCGCTCGTCGAAGAGCTCGGCTACCAGGGCAGAATCGCGATCGAGCCCCAGCACGAGCTGCGTCATGTCGTTGGAGCCGATGGACATGCCGTCGAAGTAATCGAGGTACTGGTCCGCGAGCAGGGCGTTGGTCGGCAGCTCCGACATCATGATGACCTTGAGATCGTCCCTGCCGCGCTCGAGCCCGTTCCTGGCCATCAGTTCGATAACGTCGCTGGCTTGCTTCACCGTACGAACGAACGGGATCATGACCTGGACGTTCTTCAGGCCCATGTCGTTGCGTACCTTGCGAATTGCCGCGCACTCCATCTCGAAGCACGGCCGGAAACTGTCGGCGACGTAACGCGCAGCACCACGGAAACCGAGCATGGGGTTCTCTTCGTCGGGCTCGTACTTCTCGCCGCCGATGAGATTGGCGTACTCGTTGGACTTGAAGTCCGACATGCGCACGATTACCGGCTCCGGCGCAAACGCCGCGGCAATCGTCGATACACCTTCGGCGAGCCGGTCGATGAAGAAGCTCACGGGGTCGTCATAGCCGGCCATCTGTTCGTCGACGGCATTGCGCGTCTTGTCGTCGAGCGAGTCGTATTCCAGCAGTGCCTGCGGGTGCACGCCGATCATGCGGTTGATAATGAATTCCAGGCGCGCGAGGCCCACGCCCCTGTTCGGGACGTTGGCGAAGTCGAATGCCCGGTCCGGGTTGCCGACGTTCATCATGATCTTCACGGGAATTTCCGGCAGCGAGTCGAGTTCGATCTTGGTGCGCTCGTACTCGAGCCGTCCCGCGTAAACGAAACCTTCGTCGCCTTCCGCGCAGCTAACCGTGATGTCGGCGCCGTCCTTGATCGACTCGGTCGCATCACCGCAGCCGACGACCGCCGGTATCCCGAGTTCCCGCGCGATGATGGCCGCGTGGCAGGTGCGGCCGCCGCGATTCGTGACGATGGCCGCGGCACGCTTCATCACCGGCTCCCAGTCCGGGTCCGTCATGTCGGACACGAGTACGTCGCCATTCTGCACGCGATTCATCTCGCTGACGTCGCGAATCACTCTTGCCGTGCCGGATCCGATCTTCTGGCCGATGCTGCGGCCCTTGCTGACGATCTCCGACCGGCCCTTCAGCGTGAAGCGCTGAATGGTACGGCCGCTGCGGCTCTGTACCGTCTCGGGGCGCGCCTGCAGTATGTAGAGCTTGCCGTCGTTGCCGTCCTTGCCCCATTCGATGTCCATGGGGCGCTGGTAATGATCCTCGATCGTGACGGCTATCTTCGCGAGTTGAATGATCTCGTCGTCATTCAGGGAGAAGCGGTGCGAATCGGCGTCGTCGACGTCAACGGTGGCGACGGTCTTGCCGGGTGTCGGATCGTCGCTGTAGATCATCTTGATGCCTTTGCCGCCGAGACTCTTGCGGAGAATCGGGTACTTGCCGTCCCGAAGCGCCGGCTTGTAGACGTAGAACTCGTCCGGATTGACGGCTCCCTGCACGACGGTTTCTCCGAGGCCGTACGAAGAGGTGATGAATACGGCGTCCCGGAATCCCGACTCGGTGTCCAGCGTGAAGATGACGCCGGACGCGCCCACGTCGCTGCGTACCATCGTCTGCACGCCCGCCGACAGCGCCACCTGGCTGTGATCGAACCCCTGGTGCACACGGTACGCGATCGCGCGGTCGTTGAAGAGGGATGCGAATACGTGGTGCAGCGCGACGTTTAGATGTTCCAGGCCGCGGATGTTGAGAAACGTCTCCTGTTGCCCGGCGAACGAGGCATCCGGCAGGTCCTCCGCCGTCGCCGAAGAACGTACCGCAACGGCGATGTCCTCGCCGTTACTCATCTCTTTCCAGGCGCTGCGGATTTCGTTCATCAGGCGCTCGGGCAGCGGTGACTCGAGGACCCACTCGCGGATCTGCCGCCCGGCCGAGGTCAGGGCGTCGATGTCGTCGACATCTAGATCGTCGAGGACCGCCTTGATGCGGGCGTCGAGACCGTTGACCGAGAGGAAATCGCGATAGGCTGCCGCCGTTGTCGCGAAGCCGCCGGGGACCGTCACCCCGAGCTCTTTGAGATTGCCTATCATTTCGCCCAGTGAAGCGTTCTTGCCGCCGACGCGCTCCACATCATTCATTCCAAGCTCGGTGAGCTTGACGACGTATGCTTCCAAACTAGGCTCCCTTGTGTTCCATTACAGGACGTGGACAATCGAACCCGGAGACGGGTGTGGTCGGCGATAGGGATCGCCGCGACCGGACGAGACAGCTGAATATGACTGGACGCACAATCTTCTTTCTGTCGGATCAGACGGGCGTGACCGCGGAAACGCTCGGCCACAGTCTGCTGACTCAGTTCACCGGTCAGGAATTTCGGCAAGTGACTTTGCCATTTATAGATTCCGATGACAAGGCACATGAGGCCGTTGCGAGAATCAACAAGGCGGGGAGGGCCGATACCCTGCGACCGATCGTGTTTTCGACGCTGGTCCAGGACAATCTGCGTGCGATCGTCAGGGAAGCGGATGGACTCCACCTCGACATATTTGACGTATTTCTGAAGCCGCTCGAGATCGAATTCCAGCAGGAATCGACGCACGAGCCAGGGCGCGCGCACGGCATGACCGACATCGAGGCGTACATGCGCCGGATCGAGGCGACGAATTTCGCGCTTGCGAACGACGATGGCGGTATCAGCCGAAATTACGAAATGGCCGACGTCATCCTGATTGGCGTGTCGCGCTCGGGCAAGACGCCGACCTGTCTCTACCTGGCGCTGCAATACGGCGTTTACGCCGCCAATTTCCCGCTCACGGACGAAGAGTTCGAGAGCGGCGCGTTGCCCGAGGTCCTGCTCGAACAAAAGCACAAGTTGTTCGGGCTCACGATTGCCCCGGAGCGATTACGCCACATCCGCAAGGAACGGCGGCCGCTCGGATCGTATTCGAGCGCGCAACAGGTTCGCTACGAATTGCGGGAGTCGGAGAAGATATTCAGGCGTTACGGCATTCCGAACGTCGATACCACGGAATTCTCAATCGAGGAAATCGCGAGCCGCATCCTCGATAGTACCGGCGTCGAGCGACGAGTTCGAGCCTGATTTTTCACTTTGTGACGCCTGTCTTGGAACGGTAATTGCCTGCCTTTTGGGCGGCAGCCGCTGTGCTATATTGGCGGCATGTTTCTCGATTCGCAGCTGGTACCCGAGACCCTCGTACGACCGCGCAGCTTCGTCGGTCTGATGGCGTTGTACGAGAGTAACTACCTTCGGCTGTTGCAGCTGGTTCCCGAACTGGAGCGTCTCGATGGCTGTTTCCGTTCGCGGGTCGCGGGAGACTGCGAACTCTTTGTCGAGATTCTCGAGCGCAGCCGCTACACGATTACGATGTCGCTGACTTACCGGTTCGACTCCGAAGCGGGACACGTTGCCGATCCCGACATCAGGGTTCGCGCCTACCTGGACGGTAGCCTGGCGGAGGCGATGCGCCTCGGAGCCGATCACAAGCACCAGGCATTGCGGCGCCTCATCAGGAAGAATCGTGGCGAGCTCGACGCGCGCTGGCGCAGGAACATCATCCTCAACAAGTGGCTCGAATACCTGTCCGACCAGGGGCACCTGATCCTCGAACGCTAGCGGCCGGCCGGGACAGATCCGCAAACTGTCGATCAGGTCCAAGCCGTACGATTGCAGAATTGACATCATTCGGTACGCCGCTGCGACCCGGCGGCGGTGCGAATTATGTCAAGAGACGCGATATGGCCAGCCGGCAACCAATCTTTGGCGTTGTGAGCGAACACGGTGACGAAAACGAGAAGCTGGTCGAGCTTTTCCGCAATCGTGCCGAACTCAAGAAGGAGTTTGCGTCCCTCAGCAAGGAGCGCTATCGCCTCCAGCAGCTCGTAAAGGAGCAACAGGGCGCGACGGCCAGGATCGAACAGCGACTGGAGCACCTGGAGAGCCTGCTGGCCGACCCCGAGTGGGTGCACACCGTCGTGGTGTTTTACCAGCTTCGCTCATTGAACCGCCGCTGTGCAGGCAAGCTTGCGCGATTCGCCGAGCAGCTCAAGCAGCAGCGAGAGAAGCGCCTGCGGGACGCGCAGATCAGCGCCTGGCGGGACAAGTGCAACGCTCGTCGTAAGCGCCTCGACCAGGAACTTTCTGCGCGGCGCCAGCAACTGAGGAAGCTCGAGGGGCAACTCGACGCCGAGCGGCAGCGTGCGGCGACCGTGAACGGTTTTTCACGGATGTTCAGGAAGCGCTCGGCGCCCGGGCGACTCGCCGAACTCGAAGGCAAGCTCGAAGCCCTCAGGGAGCAGGAAAGGGCAGTGCTGGAGAAGGTCGAGGCGCTCGAGAACGGCGCGCTTCCCGACCCACCCGGTCTGAGCCTTGCAGAGAAGCGGTCGGTCAACTTCATGATCCTGGCCTTCGCGCAGCACCTGTTCCTGCAGTTCGACGACCGCAACCTCGTCGCGCTCGTGAAGGAGTCGAGCGACAAGAGCGTCGGTGCCATCAACTACGGTAGCAAGCGGGACTGCGACCTGCTGCTGGAGCGCGTTGCTCTGCAGGTCGACGCGCTGGAAAAGGCGAGCGATTACGCCGAGATTCTACGGCGTCGCGCGGAGTTGGTCGCCGAACACGCGATGTTCAAGGACAACGAGGATGCCGTGCCGGTTGCGGGCACCGTAGCCACCGTTTTCGCCATCAATAGCAATGGCGTCGTAACCAAGTCCGACGCGAACCTGCTCGGCGACAACTACTGGGGACTGGCGAACGTGCTGAGCCGCTGAGCGCGCTCAGATATCCGTGCGGTACATCTGCTGCCGGTAGCGCAACAGGTCATCCGCGCCGAATCCGGGCGGTTGAGCCGCCGCTTCGGCCTCCACCACACCGCGCGGGTTGTCCAGGGTTTCCGATTGCTCGACCGCGAGTGGCGGGTTGAAATCGTCGTCTTCCTGCCGCGGCTGCAGCGTCGGCTGGCGCGCCTGCGCTTCATCGAATATCCGCCGCAGCATGATCTCGACCCGCAGGCCTGCCGGCGGCGCGGCGGCGTCCGGGACGGCCTCGGCATCGTCGCCGGCCGGGGCGTCGGGTGTTACGGCGCGGGCGGCGCCCTGATCGATGACCGCGAGCGACGCATCGTGGTCGGTGGACAGGGACATCGGCGGCGCGTACAGCGCCTGGTCGGGCCGCGCCTCGGTCCCGGTCGCGGCGAGCGAGGGGGTGGCCAGGGCAGTCAGCACGAGCGCCGCCGCGGCGCTCAGATGTCGCCGTGCCACCTTACCTCGTGGTGCCTGCTGGATTGTCAAGGTCACCTCCGGAAAAACGTCCGCCCGGTGTTATAGTCGAGTATAACACCGGGCGGACGGGACGCAAGTGGGCGCTCAGCTCCGGTTTTGGGCCGTTTGCGCCGGCACGCGCTGGAGTTCGCGCATTTCCGCGAGATCCGCGGCGATCCCCGCGGCCTGGTCCCGGAGGACGTCGGGAATGTCCTCCTCGTCGAGGTCCTCCAGGGTCTCCAGCGGGTCGAGTCCCAGCGCCGCGCGGCGCTCGTTCTCGCGCTTGAGCTCCCGGGCCATCTCGATTTCGCGCTCCTCGAGCCGGTATTCGTAATTCAGGGACACGGTCTTGCGCTCGCGTGCTTCCTCGGCATCGCGGGTGCGGTCGATCAGGTACTGGAAATTCGGGTCCGTCTTTGCCCGTTCCAGCTGGTTGGCCGTGAGCGACTCGATCGTGGAGTCGAGGGGTTCACCGGCACGGAAGCGGGTCGTCTGGATCGTGTCCCAAGGCAGCGCGCTGTCCCGAACGCTCTCGCCGAACTGCTCGGCGTCAATGAGCGAGGGCAGCGTGATGTCGGGATCCACGCCACGGTGCTGCGTGCTTTCGCCCGTGACCCGGTAATACTTGCCGATGGTCAGCGTGAGTTGCCCGTAGCCGGGCCCGTCCTCGGGCTTCAGGTACTGGTCCAGGGAATACAGGTTCTGCACCGTGCCCTTGCCGAAGGTCTGCTGGCCGATGATCACGCCGCGCGCATAGTCCTGGATTGCGGCCGCAAAAATCTCCGAAGCCGACGCACTGAAGCGGTCCACGAGTACCGTCAACGGCCCGTTGTACGCCACGCGGGCCACCGGGTCGGGATCGTCCAGGCGGCTGATCCGCCCGTTCGAGTTACGCAGCTGCACCACCGGTCCGTTGTCGATGAACAGACCCGACAGCGCAGTGGCTTCGGTCAGGTGGCCGCCGCCGTTGCCCCTCAGGTCCAGCACGAGGCCGTCGATGCCCTGTTCCTCGAGCTCGCCGATCAGGCGCTTCACGTCGCGCGTGGTGCTCGTGTAGTCCTTGTCGCCACTGCTCATGGCGCGATAGTCGCGATAGAAGCTCGGTACCTCGATGACGCCGATGCGCCACTCGCGGCCATCGCGAGGTACGGTGATCACGTCGCTCTTCGCCGCCTGCTCCTCGAGCTTCACCTGGTCGCGCGTCAGCGCAATGACCTTCTCGCCGCTGCCGGGGAGGGCGCCTGCAGGGATGATCTGCAACCGCACCACGGTATTGGCCGGCCCGCGGATCAGGTCGACCACATCGTCCAGCCGCCAGCCGATGACGTCGACGACCTCTCCCTCGTGCCCCTGGGCCACGCCCGTGATGCGGTCCTTGGGCTTGAGCTTGCCGTCGATTGCCGCGGGGCCGCCCGGGATGATGTTGACGATCTGGACGTAGTCCTCGTCGAGCTGCAGCGATGCGCCGATGCCGAAATACGACAGGCTCATCTGGATACGGTATTCCTCGGAATTGCGTGGCGACAGGTAGCTGGAATGCGGGTCCAGCGTGTGGGCGAACGCGTTCATGAAGGTCTCGAAGACGTCGTCCGCCTTGACCTGGTTGATGCGCTTCAGGTAACGCTTGTAGCGCTTGCGCAGCAGATCCTGGGATTCCTCCCACGGCTTGTCGGCCAGTTCCAGCCGCAATACGTCGTTCTTGACCCGCAGGCGCCAGATTTCGTCGAGCTCCGCCTCGGTCTTCGCCCAGGGCGCCTCGGAACGGTCGAACTGGTATTCCTCGTCGACCGTGAAGTCCGGCTCGGAGTCGAGCTGCGAGAGCGCGTAGTCCAGCCGTTCGCGGACGCGGGTCTGGTAGATGCTGAACATCTCGAATACGGGGTCCAGCGGCTTGTTCCTGACCACGTCGTCGAGCTGGTAACGGTAATTCTCGAAAAACTCGATATCGCTCTGCAACAGGTACATGCGATTGCTGTCCAGCGACTCGATGTAGCGGTCCATCACCCGCGACGACAGTTCGTCGTCGACCGCGATGTGCGAATAGTGGGATTTCTGGATGAACTCGGTGACCAGTTCACCGACGTTCTCATGCCGCGGGTCCGGGTGCAGGCCCTCGTCGTCCATCGACGTGGTCGCCATCAGCGGCACAGCCGTCAAGCTCAGTAGCGCGCCGGCGATCCAGCGGGTGCGACGGTCGTTGTGTCTTTCCAAGGCAATCTCCATATGGTCAGGCCGGCTTTTTTCAAACCGGCTCAGTAGGCTAGGCTAGATGTCCGCGGCCCTTCGATCAAGGGCGTATTTGGCATAAAATCGCGCTCTTTGCGACTTCTGGTCCGCTTCGGAAACTCCTGCATGCGTCCTCTTACCATGATTACCGGCATTCTGCTCGGCTCCTGCGCGGCGATCACGATCAGCCTGGCGCTGGTGGTCATCGTATTCCTGTGGCTCGGCGACGATCACCCGCGGCTGCAGCACGAATTCCGGCCGCTGCTCGGCAGCCTGCTGATCTTCCTCGGTATGACCGCGATTTCGGCCGCGAGTTTCTATTCCCTGCTGATCGGCCACCGGGCGAGGTATGCGGCCCAGGCGCTCCTGTGGCTCGGCCTGCTGGGCACCGCCTGGTATTACTGGCCGTGACGCGGGCTAGCGGAGCAGGCGGATGTCGCGCCCGGCTTTCCCCTCGTGTTGCCGGCGCTTGCGGCGGCGCATGCGCGACTGCAGTTCGGCGCGGCGGTTTTCCAGCCAGTCGTCGCGACTGACGCGAGCGTTGCGCCCGGCGTCGTGGCGGATGCGCATGCGGTAATCGCAAAAGTCCTGGTAGGCCTCGATCTCGTGTTTGAGTTCGCGGCAAATCAGCTCGATCATGATGGCGTCATCGAGGAAGCCAAGCCCGGGAATGTTGTCGGGGATGAGGTCGTCCGGCTCGGCGAAATAGGCGAGGGCATTCAGTACCCGGTCCGCTTCGGCCTGCGGCAGCCGCCACTCGATGTCGGACAGCATGTCGATGAGCAGGCGGAGCTTCTGCAAGCGCTCGGCGACGAACGCCGGGATACCCTCCGAACCGATACGGGTGAGCAGCACCTCGGCGCTGGCAACGATTTCCTCCGGCGCGATGCGAGCGGCCGTCGTGCGCGCCTGCTGCATGATCAGCCGAAAGTGCCTGAGATCGTTGTCGTCGAGATCGAAACTGACTCTGAGCCCCATGCCGTTGCTCCACCCGCGCCGAGGCAGCGCAGACTAACACGTCGGGCGGGTGGCGCAAGATCGCGCCGGATCAGTCGCGGAAGCGGCTTTTCCAGTGCCGGGAACGGTCGAACTGTCCCGAATTGTACGGGTCGATGCCCACGGGCTCGCCGGCGTCGAGCGGCGAATCGTCGAACAGCTCCAGGGGCTCGCGGGCGCCGGCGTCATCGATCGTCTCACCGGTGCGGACCAGCACGTTCTTGCCGGGCCCGATGTTTTCGATGCGGCCCTCGAACCTCGGGGCCGCAACACGCGCATCCGGCCGCTGGCGGGCGGCCACAGGCGGGGTCGAGCGGGCGTGCAGCGCCGCGTGGGCGGAGGTACGCCGCCGCTGCTGGGGCGGCCGTGCTGGATCAGAAGCGGCATCGCCCTTTAGCCAGTTGATCCATCGCTTGAACATGAGTGAAAACTACCCTTCGGATTATCGTTTGCCAATACAGCCCCGCTGAATACTATAGAGCCGATCGCGGGCTCGTTTGCGGGTTATTGACATAAACGGCGCCATTCACCACTTGATATACGATTTTTCGCCCGGCGAATGTGATGCCGTTCACGAACCGGCGCTGGCAGGCCTATCGGGTACCGGGCGCCGGCCGGCGGCCGGCTGCCCGCCACCCCCGTACGATGAGCCGCAGGGTCTGCAGGCCGAGGTACGGGGACAGCACCAGGAACCATGCAGCGGGGTCCGCGGCCCGGATACGGCCACTGAGCTCGGCATAGAAGTGGCTGAAGCTGCCGCCGCCGTAGTCGCCGAAGATTGCCTGGCCGACGAAGTAGACGGCGACGGGCAGCAACAGCAGGCCGACCAGCAAGAGGGCGACCAGGAAGCCCGCTTCCCGGGTGATTGTCTTGCGCACGCTGGTTTGCCGGTCGTTCACGGGGTCGTCCGTCTTGTACACCGGCGTATCCTTGCCCACACCCTGTTGCAGGTCAACCCCGGGACGGCACGGCGGATGGCGGTCAGTTGGAACCCGGCTCCGGTACGTCGCTGCGTTCGCGCGGCCGCCGCCGCCGGCGCAGGATCAGCACGCCGAGATGCAGGCAGGCCGCGGAGAACAACAGGTAGTGGGGGAGCACCCAAAGCCAGTTGCTGATGTACAGCGTGGCGAGGAAGGCGACGCTGCCCGCCAACAGGTAGAAGTAGGGAAGCGCGACGTAGATCGCTTTCGGCAGCCAGACTTTGCGGGAAACGAGAGAACCGGCGCTGCGCATGCTTGCCCGGTTCCCGGTGAGGTCTTGAGAATGGGTCCCCGCGCTGCCCGGCATCAAAGCGATTCCTGTCCCTGGAATTGCCTTGCAGGTTAGCTGTCGGCGGCGCGCTTGTCCGTGATTGCGCGCACATTTCGTTGCGGGCGAAACGATCGCGCCGGTCAGCTGTCCCGTTTGGGGCGTTCCTCGTAGCGAAACTTCGCGTCGCCGATCGACACGACGTCGCCGCTCCTGAGGAAATGCTCCGTGACGCGGTTCGAGTTGACATAAACCCCGTTCTTGCTGCCCCAGTCGATCACCCGCGTGACCTCGCCCTCGGTCATGACCACGGCATGCCGGCGGCTGATGTGCGGCGCCTGGAGCTGAATGTCGTTCTGTTGCGTGCGGCCGATCGTCAGGCGTTTCTTGAACAGCGGGAAGCGGAGTTCCTGGTCGCCTATGCGGCCGATGAGGACGCGGCTCATCCGGTCCTTGTCGCCGGCGGCAGGCAGCGGGCTCTCACGCAGGCGCTCCGACATGCATTCGTCGAGTTGTTCGATGGCCGCCTCCAGTTCCCGGATCGAGTCGTCCTGCCGGCCCTTGCCCGACATCTGCTCGAGCAGGTCCGTGATGGCCTCGTTCTTGGCGGCGAGTTCCGCTTCGTAGTCGGCATTGGCCTGCTTCAGTTGATCGAGCTCGGCCTCGAGCTGGCTGATTCGCGCCTGGCTGTAGTCCTCGCTCGACGTCAGCATGTGTTCGAGCTGGTTCTTGAACCCGCGCGTGTTCACCAGGTCGGCCGCGAGTTGTTCGTTGATCAGCTCATGCTGGGCAACGGTTTCAGCCGCTTCCGTGAGTTCGAAGCGCAGGGTGCGCAGTTCCTCTTCATGCCGAGACTGCGCGGACGCGAGACGACTGGAGACGTCATCGTAGGACTTCTTGGCCTCGCGGAGCGCGGACGTCAAGGTATCGATCTGCCTGTTTGCTTCTTCGACGGCCTTCGCGAGCTTGCGGGTCTGCGCTTCGCGTGCCTTGACTTCCGTCTCCAGGCCGATGCGCCGCGAGCGCAGCCGCTCGACGTCGAATTGCAGTCGATCGATCGTCTCGGTCTTGATACGCAGGTCGGCCTTGAGGTCACGGATCACCGCGTCACGATTGCGGATGGGCGCGACGTACGGATCGAAGTCGGGTGCCTCCATATCGCGGCTGCGGTCCTCGTCCGCTGCAGCGTCCGCCGCAGGTTCCCGCCACGTCGGCGATTCGAGTTCCGCTGTTCGCTCCTGATCGTCCGAGACTAATTCTTTTAAGTTGTTATTGTCATTAGCCATACATCCTCATTATCCCGAGGATGTGGGGCAGTCTGCAAGCCGGGGCGACGGGATTACGTAAAGTAGCGATCAGTCGCAGGGCACGGTACGGCCTTTCGCCCAGGCGCGCAGTGCACTGATCCGTTCGTGCATGACAACCGACAGCGGCCTGGTCTGTTCGATTTCACGCTGGATGTGTTGCGACGCGAGCGGCTCGTTCATTGCGTGTGCGGCGTACAGCGCGGATACCACGGCCTGCTCGATCTCCGCGCCCGAGAAGCCCTGCATCGCATCGGCCAGCGAGCGGATGTCGAAATCGCTCAGGCGCTGATTGCGCCGGCTCAGGTGAATCGCGAGGATGGTCGAGCGGACGTCTGCGCCCGGCAGATCGACGAAAAATATCTCGTCGAAACGACCCTTGCGCACGAGTTCCGGCGGCAGTGCAGAGATGTCATTGGCGGTGGCGACGACGAATACCGGCGATTTTCGCTCCGCCATCCAGGTCAGAAACGTCCCGAGCACCCGCTGCGTCGTACCGGTTTCCCCGCCGCGGCCGGCGATGCCCTTCTCGATCTCGTCGATCCACAGCACGCAGGGCGCCATCACGTCCGCGGTCTTGAGCGCCTCGCGGAGCTTGCGCTCGGTCTCGCCGTGATACTTGTCGTACAGCGTCCCGAAATCGAGCCGCAGCAGGGGCGCACCGAAGATGCCGGCGGTCGCCTTGGCGGCGAGACTCTTGCCGCAGCCCTGCACGCCGGTCAGCAGGATGCCCTTCGGCGGGTCCAGGTGGGCGGCGTCCTTCTCGTTGCGGAACGGTGCGCGCCGCTGGCTGAGCCAGTTCTTCAGCCGGTCGAGCCCGCCGACGTCGCTGAAACGCGCGGTGTCGTATTCGTACTGCAGGGCGCCGCCGTTGTTCAGCAATTCGTACTTTGCCTGCATCACCCCCGGAAGATCGCTGCGGGTTATGGCGCCGTCGACCTCGATCGCGTTGCGGGCAAGCCGCTCGGTATCGGCGTAGGTTAGGCCTGCGAGATTGCTGATGAGCAATTCGTAGGCCTTCGGGTCCACCTGGACACGGGTACCCGGGTTTTCGGCCTGGTATTGGCTGGCAACCGACTCGACGATCGCCTTGCGTTCCGCCGCGCCGGGAAGCGCCACATCGACACGCGCGCTGTACGGCTCGAGTTCCCTGGGCAGCGTGAGCTGGTGGCTGATCAGTACCAGTTGACGCGGTACCTCACGGTAATGGATGCAGATGTCCTTGATCAGGCGCACGTGCACGGGGTCGTCGAGGAACGGGTGAAAGTCGAGCAGGATATAGATCCCGGGCTTCGAGACCGCGCGAATGTGCTTGAGCACGTCCACCGGTTCGGAGTTCATCAGCTGCGGGGCGAGTTCGATGTCCAGCCGCTGCAGGCCGTCGGTAATGGTCCAGCGGAACAGCGGCAGGTACTCGCTGGTCGACGCCTGCATGCCGATCGTCTGCAGCATGCGCAGCACCCGCCTCTCGTCTCTGGTCTCCATGACGATCAGGGGCGTGCGCGAGCGCAATATGATTTCGAGATCCTGGCGGCGATCCATCCCGTCGAACCGGTATTCGATTACGGCTGGGCCATCTTACGGCAACCCGGCAGCCTGTCGATGTGCAGTGCGTCGGGATTCTCACCGATGATGTCGCGCGTGAGTCGGTCCAGCACGTCGACGTCGAGCTTGCCGTGTTCCGCCACGATCGAACGGACGAGGTCGTCGAGATTGCTTGCGCCTGACGTGCTGCGGCGGATCTCCCTGTCGAGCTGGAAAAAGACGTTCACGGCCTTGGCCGTGGTCGCACCGGACGAAGGGCCGCCGCACAGCGTATCGGATGCACGCGCCCACTTCTCCTGTGCCTTGCGGGCGCGCTCGTAGCGCGGCCGGGAAAGCGTGCCGCTGCGACGCAACAGTTCGAGGCTGTAGAACTCGGCGAGGCCTTCGACGATCCAGTCGTGCGCGTGATCCGTCTCGAAATCGAGGGCGATGTGCATGATCTCGTGCAGCAACGTGCTGGTGCCGTTCTCGCTGAGCAGCGGGCGCTCGGCATGGATATACAGCGACGCCGGGGCAGACAGGCCGCCGCGCCACATCGGTTCGCCGGCACTCACGATGGTGATGTAGCGCGGCAGGTCGGTCACGATGCGCGCGAGCTCCGGCAGCGTCCAGTTCAGGAGCGCGAGGATATCCAGCCGCCGGACGCCGTTGCCGACCGGGGCCGCGACGGTAACGTTGACCCCTGCAATCTGGTCGCGGCGAACGCCGAGGTCGCCCATCACAATCCAGCCCTTCGGCTGCTTGAAGCGCCGCGCGTCGTTACTCACCAGGAACAGGCGGCCTTCCCTGGGGTACTGGGTGACCACCGACCAGTCCGGGGGCAGGTCGAAAGTGAGGCGGGTGACGCTGCGCGCGCCTTTTGCCGTGCGCGTGGCCGCGGCCGGGATGATGTCCTCGGCGCGGAACAGCCCCCAGTCGTCCGCCAGCCACGCGTCGTAGCCGCTCTTGTTGCGCCGGTGCGGGACGCTGGCCTGCCACTCGAGCGTGCCGCCGCCCGCCGGCGGTTTCCAGGTGAGCAGCGTGCCATCACGCAGGATCTCACCGTCGCCCGAAAAATCGCTGAAGCGTTCTCCCGGCGCCCTGAAACGCACCTCGCGCAACAGGCTGTCGCCCTGGCGCAATTCGAGTGCGACGGCCACCCGGGCTTGCGATGGCGAGGGAGTAATCCGGTAGACCAGCTTGTATTCGGGGGGCGTCGCGGTATCCCGGGTATCCTTGCTCGGTCCGCCGCAGGCCATGACGGGAGCGGCCAGCAGGACGAATACGAGGCTGCGCAGGTTCGTCGTGCGCGTGCGTCCGGCGCGGCGGCGGCCGGGGCAGCCTGAGAAACAGTTCATGCGATTGCGAGGCCTCACGGCGTATCCTTGGGTTTATGGCGGCACAGAGCTGAATTCATGATAGCGGACTTGCATCGCCCATTTTTACATGCCGCAATCGCGGCGCTCTTCCTGGCGGGCTGCGCCGGTCCGGGCGGCGTGGGGCCCAAGCCAGGCGCAGTATCGGCCGCGGAGCGGGTGTCCGCAACCGTGGCCGAGCGTGCTGCGGCGATCGCCTTGCAGCAGGTCGGGGCGGCGTATCGTTACGGTGGCGCATCGCCCGCCGGCTTCGATTGCAGCGGGCTGGTTCAGTACGCCTATCGCGAGGCGGGCAAGAAGCTGCCGCGCACGACCGGTCAGCTCTGGGACACTGCCGGCTCGGTGGCCGACGACGAGTTGCAGGTCGGTGACCTCCTGTTCTTCCGCTTCGACGGCAAGCTGTCGCACGTGGCGATCTACGTGGGCGACGAGCGGTTCGTGCACGCACCCTCGACAGGCAAGCGGGTATCGGTGGATTCCCTCGATGCCGAGTACTACCGGCGGGCACTCGTACGCGGAGGTCGCGTCCGCTAGACGCGCGCGCTTCCGGCGGCCGTCGTCAGGCCTGCGGCTCGTCGACGATGAAGGTGCGCAGCTGGTCGGCGAGGCCCTTGCAGGCCGCCGCCCTCGCGCGTGCGATGAGCGGGATCGGCACGACCAGTGCGGGCAGGAACGAGGTGCCGCTGACGTCCGCGGTGACGGAGCCGGCCGACTGGAGTCCTTTCAGGTCCCAGACCGCGGCATTGTAGTCCGCATCGTTCTGCCACCACGCGAAACCGAAGCAGCCGCCGCCGCCCGGGCCTGCCGCGCAGGACAGGCTGCCGCCGCCGGCCACACGATCGGTGTCGCCGTCCAGCCAGACGATGTAGCGCACATTCTGTTCCGCGATGCGCTCGGCGACCCCGGGGCGCTCCATCAGCCTCGGGAGCCCCTTGGTCTCGGCGGGCGCGGTCCGCGGTTCGAACCAGGGGAACAGCGAGTCGATGAACTGCTTGTGCGGGATGACGCGCAGGCCCTTGGAGCCGCGCGCCAGTGCGTCTTCGATGCAACTGATGTACTTGTCTTCGGTTTCGTTGCCGAGATGGTAACTCTTGGCAAGTATCACGATGGACTCGCCGGTCTCGATGCCGGTCACGGTCTCACGCGCATCCTCGACCCGGGACGTAATGCATCCGCTGAGCACCAGCGTTGCGACAACCGTCATTACGATCCTGCCCGGGCGCATGGTGGCTTCACTCATTGCTGCTTCCCTCCGGGATTTCCTCCCGAGTTTCGTTCTCATCCGGATCCATCGACAATACCGCCGGGCCGGCCGCCGGACCCGGGGGCGGCAGGGCCACCTCGCGGCGTTTCGGCAACGGCGAACGCTTGTCGCCGGGCGCGGGCTCTGCGCTGGCGGCCGGCGGCGCGGCGGACGAAACGGCGGTGGCCGGGCGGTCCTTGAGGACCGAGATCGCCGTGGCCTTGTCGAGGTTCATGATCATCAGCGCCGCGGCGTCGCGCATCGCGAGTATCGCGGCGCGTTTCAGCGGTTCGTCCCCCGTCAGGCCGAACTGCTCGCTCTTGCCGTAGGCGCTGAGCGGCCAGTTGGCGTACATGTCGCCGGCACTGTCGTAAATCTTCAGCCGGTAGCGGATCCACACGGCATACGATTCCGTCTTGCTCTGGCTGGGCACGGAAAACTCGAACGCGTCGATGCTCGGTTCGACCAGGGCATCGATCGAAAGGCTGCTGACGTCGTCGTCAGGTCCGATGACCGTCACCTCGTCGAACATGAACTTGAAGAGCTGGGAGAACAGTGCGGCATTCGACCGGCCGAGATCGATGCGCCACTTCTCGCGGCCGAGGACTTCATCCTCGTGCACGTAGTGCTCGAATTCGGCGGGGATGCGAATCGCGACCGATAACGGCATCGGGTCGATCAGGGGGGCGGGAATGGTGACGGGGTCGAGCGTTACGTTTGCGCCGCAGCCTGCCATGAGCACTGCGGACAGTACTCCACCGATGAGGCTGCGCAAATTCGCTCTCAATTCAAATGTTCCCGCTGCAGTGCACGCGTACGATCAATCGATCAGAGTCGTTTCGCGCTACAGAGTTCCCTCGATTGCCACTCTTTGAACACTGAATCTACTGTAGTGCCGCGCGCTGGCCTATGCAATGGGGTGCGGTCTTCACGACGCGCGGAATGGCAGGTATAACGAGACTGCAGCAAGCGGTCCGCAACCCGGTGCGTTCAGGCATGGCCAGACCCAAAATACTTGTATTTCAACATGTTCCCTACGAGCCGCTGGGTACGCTGGACCCGCTGCTGAAAGAGGCGGGGTGCCGCATTCGCTACGTCAATTTCGGCCGTGACCCGCACCAGCGCCCCTCGCTCGACAGGTACGAGGCGCTGATCGTGCTCGGCGGACCGATGAACGCCCACCAGATCGACACCTGGCCGAACCTGCTGACGGAAGTCGACGTCATTCGCGAGGCCGTCGATTCGGGCATGTCGGTGCTCGGTATCTGTCTCGGTGCGCAGCTGCTCGCCAAGGCGCTGGGCGGCCGGGTATCGAGAAACGCGCAGCGGGAGATCGGCTGGTACGACGTACAACTGACCGAGGCCGGGCGTGCCGACCCCGTCATGTCGACGTTTGCCGGGACGCAGCCGGTATTCCAGTGGCACGAGGACGGCATCAGCCTGCCCGCGGGTGCGGACCACCTTGCGACGTCGGCGGCCAGTCCGGTGCAGGCATTTCGCTTCGGCGAGCATGCCTACGGCTTCCAGTTTCACCTGGAAGTGGACGCTTCACTGGTCGAGCGGTGGCTCACCGTGGCCGACAACCAGCCGATGCTTGCAGAGGAGGCCGGACGCGTGGACCCGGAGGCGATACGCCGGCAGACCGCCGGCCGGATCGACGCATTGCAGACCCTGAGCCGGCGCACGTTCTCGCGCTGGATCGAGCGTTTCGACATCGCGCCGCGGCGGCGCGCGTTGCCTTCGCGCTGAGCGTTCAGAACGGCCGCCACTCCAGCGGCTGTTCCTGCATCAGCGACAGCTGTTCGCGCAACGCGAGGACATGCTCTTCCCAGTAACGGTGCGAGTCGAACCACGGGAAGGCCTGTTTGAACGCGGGATCGTCCCAGCGGCGGGCGAGCCAGGCGGCGTAGTGCATGATGCGCAGGCTGCGCAGGCCCTCGACGAGATGCAGCTCGCGGCTGTCGAATTGCCGGAACCGCGTATAGCCCTCCAGCAACGCGTCGAGCTGCGGAATCTGCTCCTCGCGATCACCGGACAGGAACATCCACAGGTCCTGCACGGCGGGACCCGTGCGCGTGTCATCGAAGTCGACGATGTGCAGCTGCTCGCCGGCCACCAGCACGTTGCCCGGATGGAAGTCGCCGTGAATGCGCAGCTGCGACGTATGGTCGGCGCGCGCGAAACACGCCTCGATGCCGTCGATCGCACTCTCCGCCACGCTCTCGTAGGCGGGTACGAGCTCGGCGGGAATGAAGTCGTGGTCGAGCAGGTACTCCATGGACTCGATCGCATAGGTCTCGATATCGATGCCCGGACGGTGCCGGAACCGTGCGGTTTCGCCGACGAGATGAATGCGGGCCACGAAGCGGCCCAGCTGCTCCAGCAGTTCGAAGTTGTCGAGGTCGGGAGCGCGGCCGCCGCGACACGGGTACACGGCGACGCGAAACTCGCCGACCGTGTGCAGGGTCGTACCCTGGATGACCAGCGGCGCGACGACCGGGATCTCCTGCGCGGCGAGCTCCACGGCGAACGCGTGTTCCTCGAGAATCGCTGCGTCGGACCAGCGGTTCGGCCGGTAGAACTTCGCGACGATGGCATCGTCGTCGTCGATCCCGACGCGGTAGACGCGGTTCTCGTAACTGTTGAGGGCGAGCAGGCGGCCGTTGCAGGCGAAGCCCAGGTCTTCGAGCGCGTCGAGGAAGTCCTGAGGCTGGAGCTCGGCGTAAGCCAGCGAAGTACTGTTGCGGTTCATTCGGCGGATGATACGCTACGCCGCTGTCTTTCGAGGGTTCGCCGTGCCTGACACAAGATACCCTGCAACCCGGTCGCTGCGCCGGGTCGGCGCGTTGCTGCTGGCGCTGGTGGCGAATGCGGCCTGCACGAGTGCCGACGACGGTAACGATCGCGCGGCCCTCGAGGCCGAGATCCTGGAATGGCGCGACAGCCGGCGTGCAGCCCTGCTGGCGCCGACGGGCTTTCTCACCCTGGCCGGGCTGTTCTGGCTCGAGGGGGAGACAGCCACGTTCGGTTCTGCGCCGGACAACGATCTCGTGTTCCCGGCCGCCGCCGACCCGCATATCGGCCTTTTCCGAGTCACGGGCGACGGCGTCGTGATGGAGCTGCGCCCCGATGTCGCCGTGTACCGGGGCGGGGAGCAGGTGGGCGAAATGCTGATCGCCGACGACACCACGGACGACCCGGTGATGATCAGCCACGGCTCGCTGGCCTGGACCGTCATCAAGCGCGATGGCCGCTACGCGGTGCGTCTCAGGGACTTCGAACACCCCGTGCTGGCCTCGTTTCCGCCGCTCGAGTATTTCCCGATCGATCCGTCGTGGCGGGTCGAGGCGACGCTGGAGCGTTACGCGGAACCGCGAACGGTAGCGGCCAGTACCGTGATCGAGGGTCTCGGCTGGAACCCGGTATCGCCCGGTGTTGCCGTGTTCCGCAAGGACGGCGAGACCCACCGACTCGAGGCGTATGCGTCCGGCGAGCGGCTGTTCTTCGTCTTCGGGGATCGCACCAACGGCACGGAAACCTATCCGGCCGGGCGGTTCCTGTACACGGCCTTGCCCGGCGACGACGGCCGCGTCGTGCTCGATTTCAACCGGGCCTACAGCCCGCCTTGTGCGTTCAATGACTTCTCGACCTGCCCGGTGGCGTCGCCGCGCAATCGCCTGCCGGTCAGGGTGACCGCGGGCGAGCTGTTCAATCCCGACGCGTACGTCGGCAGTACGGGTGTTCACCAGTAGCAGCGGTTCTCGAACCGCGATCGCGCGCCGCGGCGCGCCTACGATGAGCGGGCTGGCAGAATCTCGAAAGCGAGGCCTGCATTCTCCGTGAGCCGGGCAAAGAGCGGTGCGGCCATCGCCGCCGCCGGCGTCAGCACGCCGCCGCCGCAGTCGAGCTCGTCGAGCGCGAGACACACGGCGCTCTCGGCGAGCATCTTGCTGGTGGAACCGTAACCCGGGTCGCGGTCGCCGCTGATGCGGCTCGTGATGTGGCGGCCGTCGGCGAGCCTGCCGATCTGCTCGAGCCTGAAGAAGCCGTTCTCGCGCGCTTCCCGGTCCGGCCCGGTGCCGGGTTTCGGCAGCACGAAACGCTCCAGCAGGCCGCGGCTCCAGGCGAACGAAGCGAGCCCGACGAGGCCGCCGAGACCCGCCGTGATGGTCGCCGCACGCAACCAGCCGCCCAGGCCGCGACCGGTTCGTATCGCCTCGCGGTAGCGGAAGTCCCTGCCCCAGGGATAGCCGAGGAGGGCGTGGCTGCGCCGCACCACCCGGGTGTTGACGGAGGCCATGATGAACGGCGCGGTCCAGCTTTGCGCATCGTCGTCGAAACGCACGCCCCGCTGGTCGCCCCGGTCCGGACCGCGCTGCTCACCGTCCGGGTTGAGGCTGTAGGGGCGCGCCAGCATGCGCGCGACTTCGCGGTCGGCGCGTGCTTCGCGCATCAGGTTCATCATGCTGGCCATGGTGCCGCCGCTCGCGCCGCCCTTCATGGCCCTGACCAGCAGGACGATGGCATCGCAATGGGCACCGTAACGCTCGCGTGCCTCGCGCTGCAGGAACCAGGCGCCGATATCCATGGGTATCGAATCGAAGCCGCAACAGTGCACGATGCGGGCACCGCTGTTCCGTGCGGCCGCGTCGTGTGCGTCGATCATCCGCCGGATCCACTGCACCTCGCCCGCGAGATCGCAATAATGCGTGCCGCTCGCCGCGCAGGCGGCGACGAGTTCCGAGCCGTAACGGGCATAGGGACCGACGGTCGTCAGGACCACCCGGGTACGCCGGGCGAGTTCGCCCATCGACTGTGCATCCAGCGTGTCGGCGACGATCAGTGGCAGCGCCGAGGCCGCGGTTCCCAGTGACTGGCGCAGGGCCGAGAGTTTCTGTTCGCTGCGGCCGGCCGCGGCCCAGCGGAGGCTGCCATCGACGCCGTAACGAGCGCACAGGTACTCGGCGACGAGCGCCCCCGTGAAACCGGTCGCGCCGATGACGATAACGTCGAATTCCCGGCTGGCGTCGTTCACGCGCTGCGCTCCCGGGCCATCAACGCGACCGTCTTGCCGTCCTTTTCCAGTGTCAGCGTGCCGACCGTGCGAAAGCCGTATTCCTCGTGGAAACGCAGCGACGATTCGTTCGGCGGCACGATGTTCACTTCACAGGTCAGCACGCCGACACCCGGCGGCAGGGTTGCTTCGAAGTCCCGGTACAGCCGTGTCGCGAGTCCGAGCCGGCGCGCATTTGCCGCGACCGCGACGCGATCGATATAGCCGAACTCGTCGTACCTGTCGCAGAACCAGCGGTAGTTGGGGCTCGCGTAACTCGTTCCCGGGCGCAAACCCACCAGGAATCCGACGACGTCACCGTCGCGTACGGCCACGCCGAAGTAAGCGGCGTTGTCGGCGAACCAGCGCATCTGGGCGAGGTCGACGCTGTTGACCGCGGGAACCGCGCCCTCGTTGAGCCGCAGCACGCGGTCGAGGTCGGCTTCCCGGACCCTGCGCAGCGTAATTCTCGTCTCCGGCTCGGCATTCATCATGGATTTACGTATACTGCGCCACAGGCGGCATTCGATCCAGTCGACGTTAACGAGACCGCCATACCTCGCTACTTTATCCTGCCCGGTGTCGGCGTTATCGCACCGGACGCCCGACGTCCGGCAAATGTCTGGCCAACCAGGAAGATCCGTATGTTGAAGATCGTGAAAGCCCGCTACGTTGTCCTGCTCGCCTGCTGCGCGGTGGGTGTGTCGGCCTGCGGCAAGTCCGCCGACGAAAAAAGGGCCGTGACGCCCCTGACCGACAGCGGTGGGCTGTTGCAGTACGTTCCCGCGGACACGCCGTACGTGTTCGGCACCCTTGCCCCGCCGCCCGAGGAGTTTCTCGACAGGATCGAACCGAAGCTGGACCGGCTGCTGGCTGCGTATTCCCGGATGCTGGGCGCCGCTTTCGCCGAGGCGGAGGCTGAGGAGGAGGTGGATCCCGAGGACCTGGAGAAAATTCGCACCGTCGTTGCGGAGGTCCGCGCGCTGATGTCGCTCGACGGGCTCGCGGGCGCCGGCGTTACGCCGGAATCCACGGCCGTCCTCTATGGCAACGGGCTACTCCCGGTGCTGCGCGTGACGCTCACCGATGCGAACCTGTTCGACGACGCCATTACGCGGATCGAGGTGGCGGCCGGCGAGCAACTGCCGGTTGCCGAGGTGAGGGGTACACCGTACCGTTTCGTCGAGGACGAGGACGTTCGCGCCATCCTCGCCACGGTCGGCGACCAGCTCGTGCTCACGATTGCACCCGCAGGCCTGGACGAGGCCGCGCTTGCGAGCCTGCTCGGCCTGACCCTCCCGGCGAAGAACATCGCGCAGACACGAGAGCTGCAGGCCATAGCGGACGAGTACGGGTACCTGCACGAATACGTCGGTCTCGTGGACACGATGCGCCTCGCCGAGACGTTCATCGAGGAACCGGCGGGCCTCGACGCCCTGCTGCTCGAAATGGCCGGCTACGACGCAGCCACCCTGAGCGACGTCTGCAAGGCGGAGTTCAGGTCACTCGCAGCGCTCGCGCCCCGTATCGTGACGGGTTACGAGGAAATCTCGGCAGAGAAGATCCGCTCCCACGCGGCCATCGAACTGCGCGCCGACATCGCGTCCGAATTCGCTACCTTCGTCACGCCGGTGCCGGGCCTCGGTACGATTTACGACGGCCTGTTTGCGTTCGGCATGAGCCTGAAGATACAGGCCGTGCGGACTTTCTTCGACAAGCACGTCGCCGCGTTGCAGGAAGATCCGTGGGAGTGCGAGCACCTGGCGGAGCTGCAGGACGGGCTGTTCGCGGCGCGCGAGCAGGCCCTGGCCCAGCCGGTCCCGCCCGTGCTCTACGATTTCAAGGGGTTCCTGGCCGTCGTCAACGAGCTGCAGGGATTCGACCCGGCGTCGGGGCAGCCGCCCGCAGCGATCGACGCCAGCGTCCTGCTCGCGATCGACAACGCGCAGGGGCTCCTGGCGATGGGCCAGGCCCTGATCCCGCAGCTCGCCGAGCTGAGTATCGAGCCGGACGGCAAGGCCCATTCATTCCGGTTGCCGGATGCGGGATCCGGTGACCAGCAAGCCTGGGTCGCGTTGGCGGATTCGGCCATCGCGTTGTCGGTCAGCGACGAGGGCGAGACGCTGTTACCGGCGCTGCTCGGGGCCGACAGCGGGTCGCCGCCGCCTTTCCTCAGCATGGGCCTCGATGGCAAGCAGTATTACAGCTTCCTCGGCGACGCGATGCGCGCGAGCGACGACGAGGAAATGTCGGAGGAAATGCGCAAGGCCGTATCCGATATACTCGCGGCGGCCGCCGAATTCTACGAGCGCCTGGAGGTTGACGTAACATTCACCGGGCGTGGCATCGAGATCGACTCGGATATGAGCCTCGCGGATTGATCGCGGACGGACGGACAAATGAGAAGGGGAAGAAACGTGCTCAGATACATCAGTGCTTTGGCAGTCATCGCGCTCACCTTCGGTGTTGCGGCCGATGAGACGGACTTCGGACCCGTCAGCAGTCTCAAGGTCGACCTGGAGAAGGTCGTCGAACTCGGGACGGTGTCGCCGGTCAATGGCGTCACCTCCGCCGGGCAGCCGGACGCGGCGGCCCTCGAGGTGTTCGCGGATGCCGGGTACGCCACGGTTATCGACCTGCGGGGCGAGGGCGAGGAGCGCGGCTTCGACGAAGCGGCGCTGGTCGAGGAACTGGGCCTGCATTACGTGACCCTGCCGATAGAGAACGGCGACGCCATTTCTTTCGAGAACGCGCGCAAGCTCGACGCGTTGCTGCAGGAATACCCGGGGCCGGTACTCGTCCATTGCGGCAGCGGTAATCGCGTCGGCGCCTTGCTGGCATTGCGTGCAAGCCTGGACGGCGCGGATGACGAGAGCGCGCTGGCGCTGGGGCGCGCAGGCGGGCTCACCGGGCTCGAAAGTGTCGTGCAGGAGCGCCTCGCCGAGGACGACGAGCAATAAGACATGCGCGTGCGGGCGGACTTCCGCGAGCACGCCGCGGTAACGCCGGACGAGTATGAATGGGTCGCATCGCCAGCGCCCGGCGTCGGTGTAAGCGCTCCGGAGGCCGCGGCAGGCAGCCTCCGGAGGCGGTGATCAGTAGACGTCCTCTACCGTGTTGTGGACGTTGAACTTGCCCGTCGGAGTGATGACTTCGGGCCCCTTGATCACGTGTTTCAGCTTGCGGGTCTTGTCGTCCACCACGACGATGGCCGATTCTTCCTCCTGGCCGCTCCACACCGAGAACCAGACTTCGTCGCCCGCCTTGTTGTATTCGGGCTGCACGACCCGCTTCGGTCCCGGGCCGAGATTCGCCCACGCCGCAATCGGCAGCACTTCGTAGCCGGCATCGAGATTGTCGACGTCGAACACGGCGACGCTCTGGCTGATCGCTTCGTCGGGATTCAGGGGTGAATCCACCCACAGGTTCTTCGACGCGGGATGCGACTTCACGAACAGCGATCCGCCGCCCTGGCCGTGAAGCACACGCACCACTTTCCAGGCAAGCTCGGGATGGCCTTCGGGGTCGGTACCGAGGAACGTCACCTTGTCGTTGCCGAGTGCGCTGGTTACCCAGACCGGCCCGAAGTCGGGGTCGTCGAGATTGGCGCCGCGCCCGGGATGCGGGATCTTGTCCACGTCGACGAGCGCTTCCAGTTCGCGTTCGCGCGAATCGACGACGGCGATCTTGTCGGACTGGTTCGCCGCCGTGAGGAAGTAGCGCTTGCTGCGGTCCCAGCCACCGTCGTGCAGGAATCGTGCGGCACCGATGTCCGTGACCGTGAGGTTGTCGATGTCGCTGTAGTTGACCAGCAGGATATGCCCGGTCTCCTTGACGTTGACGATGAACTCGGGATGTTCGTGCGAGGCCACGATCGCGGCGACCCGCGGTTCCGGGTGGTACTCCTGCGTATCGACGGTCATCCCGCGGGTGGAGACCACCTTGATCGGCTCCAGGGTATCGCCGTCCATGATGACGTACTGCGGCGGCCAGTAGGCACCCGCGATCGCGTACTTGTCCTCGTAGCCTTTGTACTTGGAGGTCTCGACGGAGCGGGCTTCGAGCCCCACCTTCAGCTCGGCGACGATTTGCGGCGGATCCATCCAGAGATCGATCATGTCCACTTTGGCGTCGCGGCCGATCGTGTAGACGTAACGGCCCGAGGCCGACAGCCGCGAGATGTGCACGGCGTAACCCGTCTTCAGGATGCTGACGATTTCCTTGGTGTCACCGTCGATGATCGCGACCTGGCCGCTGTCGCGCAGCGTGACCGAGAAGAAATTGTCGATATCGCGGTCGTGCAGGGGTTTCTTCGGCCGGTCTTCCGGCGCCACCAGGACCTTCCAGGTAGCTTTCATGTCCTCGAGCCCGAACTCGGGCGGCGAGGGCGGCTCCTGCTGCAGGAAGCGCGCCATGACGTCGACCTGCTCGGGGCTCAGTTCGCCCGAGGTGCCCCAGTTGGGCATGCCGGCCGGCGAGCCGTAGGTAATCAGAGCCTTCAGGTAGTCGGTCCCGCGCTGACGCGTGATATCCGGTGTCAGTGGCTTGCCCGTCGCCCCTTTGCGCAGGACGCCATGGCAGCCGGCGCAGCGCTGGAAGTAGAGTTCCGTGGCCATGGCGTACTGTTCGTCGGAAAGTACCGGGCCTTCGGCGCCCTGCAGCTGGCGCGTCTCGTCCGCGGGAATCGTCGATGGCGCGCCCTGGTAGCGCAGTTCGCTCTCGGTTGCGCCCTGGTGCGGCTGGCCGG
Organism: uncultured Gammaproteobacteria bacterium; assembly: GCA_963712755.1. Taxonomy (GTDB): domain Bacteria; phylum Pseudomonadota; class Gammaproteobacteria; order Steroidobacterales; family Woeseiaceae; genus UBA1847. Next base: position 1,046,406 of record CAVQIY010000010.1, read on the forward strand.
CTGCGCGGTCCTCCTGTCCGAGCCTGGTCCTGAGTTCGGCAACTTCCGCGGCGCTCACCGCCGCGTAGGAATTACCCCACGCGTTGAGCACATAGGTCAGAGCGGCGGCCAGGTCCTCGTCTTTCAGGTGGCCCATGCTCGGCATCACGGCGTTATATTGCTTGTCGTTGACCGTTATCGGCCCGGACAGGCCGAACAACGCGACGGCAAGCACGTCGTCACGCTTGCCCTCGAGGAAGTCCGAACCCGCCAGCGGCGGGAAGGCGCCCGGCAGCCCCTTGCCGTCCGGCTGGTGGCAGGCGCCGCAATTGGCTTCGTAGATGCCTTTGCCTGCCGCCATCAGTTCGTCGAACGAACCGGCAGCGGTCTCGGCTGCATGGACCTTCGCGGGCTCTGCCGGTTCGTCGGCTTGTGAACAAGCGACGATCAGCAGCGACCCGGCCAGGGCGGCGACCGTTTGCCTGAATGGCTTTGCAAGTCTCATTGTCTTGTTGCTCCTGCGTTGGTGGTGCGTGTGATGCGCTACCAGGTCATCTCGAGGCCGATCGAATAGCTGCGGCCCGGATGAGCGAGGTAAGGGATCACGGGATCATCGGGCGACAGGCCGCGCACGTCGGTCCAGGCCCAGTAAATCTTGTCTGTCAGGTTCAGCGCGCCGGCTCGCAGCGTCAGCGAGCGATTGACGCGCCAGGCGAGATACAGGTCGAACACCGCATGGCCCGGCGGCTCGAACAATTCGCCGGCGGACTCGTCCCGCGCGCTCCAGTCGTCGGTAAAGGTGCCGCGCAGGGACGCCTGCAGGGCGCCCCCCGGTGATAGCCAGCTGACGCCCGCCACGGCCTGCGGCGGGCCCACCGAATTCAGCGGCTCGCCGTTGTCGCGGTTTTCGCTGCGGGCGATGAAGAAACCGCCGTCGAAGGTCAGCCCCTCGGCGACAGCGGCAAGTTCGATCGCAGCGCCGGCCTCGATGCCCTCGATGACCGCGGCGGCGATATTCTGCGACTGGAACAGGATCCGGCCGCTGTCCGGATCGGGCCCGAGACGCACCTTCGATTCGATGAAGTCCGTGTACTCGGTGCGGAATACAGAGACGTACGCATTGCCGCGCGTTCCCCGCCAGCGCGCCCCGAGGTCGAAACCGTCCGACTTCTCCGAGCGCAGCTCCGCATTCGGCACCGCGCGGATGTTGAACAGCGGCAGCTCCAGGCTGATGTTGGCGTCTTCGTAAGGCGGGGCACGAAAGCCGCGCGAGTACTGCAGGTAGATCTCGGCTGCCGGGCCCAGCTGATAGATAACGCCGGCCTTGGGCGACAGCTCGAACTCGGCAATGGACACGGGCTCGGCGAACGGATAGTCCCCCGCGTACATCGCGTCCACGGTCGGCCGCATTTCGTAGTGGTCGGCGCGCAGCGCGGCCGTCAGCGACCAGCGGCCCAGGCTCACGGTGTCTTCGACGAACGCGCCCAACTCGTCCGTCCTGCTGAGCGGAAAGTCCCGCAGCGGAAATTCCTCGCCGAGCAGGACATTGGTCCGCTCGTCATCGAGCAGGCCCGACTCGGTGCCGTCCCGGTACTCCGCTGTCTCGCGGCGCCTGGCTTCGAAGCCGTAGATCAGGCGGTGATCAAGCCCGCCCAGAACGAGGCTCTTTTGCAGATTCGCTTCCAGTCCGATTGCGTCCTGTTCGAAGACGAACAGGCGGTCGATCGCGACCGGGCGCGGCGCCAGTGCCCGCTCATCGCGGGTTCTTTGCACGACCTCGGCAGCCTGCAGCCAGGCCCGCAGTAGGCCGTCGTCGGCGGCGGCGCCTGCGCTCGAAAAGCGGTACTCGACCGCCACGATATCCGTGTCGTAGTCGTCGTCCCCCTGCAGCGCCGTCGTGCTCCGGAAGCGGCCGCTGCCCAGCAGCGAGCGGGCATCGGACTGTACTTCACCGTCCCGGTGATAGAGTGTCGCGCGCCAGCTGTTTCCGCTTGCATCGTCGGCGACCAGCTTGAGCAGCGCCGAGCGGCTGTCGAAATCGCGCTGGTCGAGTTGGGTGCCTGCCGCCGCGGATTCGAACTCGTGCCCGGCGTTCGCGGAGATGCCGGCCAGCACGGCAAACGAATCGGACGCAACGGCGTGCATGGCGGTGGCCGACACGCTGGCGTTGTCGTCGCGGCCACTCGAGTAGAGCTTGCCGGCGTGGTGTCGCGACAGCGTCAAATCCCGCGGGTCGACCGATCTCAGGGTGACCACGCCGCCGATGGCAGAGCTGCCGTAGACGGCCGATGCGGGGCCGTGCAGCACCTCGACCTGGTCAATGAAGCCGGCATTGACGAGGTCCCGGGTGGCGTTCGAGAAATTACCGACGTCGAACTGGTCGCTGACCGGGACGCCATCCATGAGGATCGCAACCCGGTTGCCCGCTATACCGCGGATGTTGATGCTCTCGGCGCCGAACCGGGAGCGGTCCGACTCGTAGTCGATGCCCGGCGCATAGCGAAACACGTCGGCCAGGGAGGAGGCGAGCTCGAAATGGAATTCGCTGGCGCCGATCACGGTGACGTTGGCGGTAATGTCGCGCCGGGAGCGTGCGTGCTTGTTGGCGACGACCACGATCTCCTCGATGCCCGCGCTGTCACCTTGCGGCAGCGCGTCTGCGTTCTCCCGGGTCTCGGCGACCGCGCCGGCGGTGCACAGCATGGCAACAACGACCGCCAGCGTCGGAACCGGTCGATCCCCGTTGCAGCGTTGCTGGCTGGACATTCCGATAACCTCGTTGCGGGCAGCCATTGCTGCGATTGCGGAAGACAGGGTCAACGGTAGGTATCCCGCAACGAGATCGCATTGATCCAGGTCAAGGACGTTCGGCAGCGTCGTACCCGACTATTTCCCACCTGGTGGAGCTGGCGGGAGAATGGTGCGATGTCGCGGAATGGCTTGGTGCTAGACTCGCTGCCCATGGACAGCAATTCGCCCCTGTACGAGTCGGTTCGGCGTCACTACCTGTTCGCCGGGCTGGAAGAGCCCGATTTCGAGCAGCTCGCGGTTGCCATGAAAGTCAGGCAACTGGACCAGGGCGAGGTGCTGTTCCATCGCGGCGACCCGGCGCACTGTTTTTATTTTGTCGACACCGGCCTGATCGAGCTGAGCCTCGTCTCCGCGACGGGTGACAAGAAGACCCTCGAGGTGGTCAATCCCGGCAGGACGTTCGGCGAAGCCGTGACCTTCATGCAGGAGGTCAAGTACCCGGTTACGGCCGAGGCGCTGCAGCCGTCGCAGCTCTGCGAGATTCCGAACCGCGGCTTTCTCGACATGCTGCGCACGAACCGGGACGCCTGCATGCGTCTGCTGGCCGATCTCTCGCGGCATTTGCATGCGCGGGTCCGCGAGATCGAGAACCTGTCGATCCAGAATGCGCGGCACCGACTCTCGAGCTACATCATGGACCACATCGTCGACGCGCCCGGCGGCGACCAGGCCACGGCGCGCCTCGAACTGCCACGCCACGTCATCGCGTCGCGCCTGTCCATCAAGCCGGAGACCCTCTCGCGGCTGCTGCGCAGCCTGGCCGACGAGGGCATCGTCTCGATCGAGGACCGGGTCGTGTTCATCCACAGCCTGGATCGACTCAGGCCGTACGACTGACAGCCGGGAACGGCGGGCGGCTATCGCGGCGGACTTTGCGGCCGGAATTCGGCCGGCGCCGGCGCGATTGACAACGATGCCGCATCGCAACATAGTGAGCGCCGATCCCCGCATGGAGAGGCGACGCGCATGGCCGAACGAAAGTACATTGACCTGGCACTGCAGGGCGGGGGTTCGCACGGCGCGTTGACCTGGGGCGTGCTCGACCGGCTACTGGAGGACGACCGACTGCAGATCAATGCCGTGAGCGGCACCAGCGCCGGCGCGATGAACGCTGTCGTGCTCGCGGAAGGGCTGCGCGGCGGCGACCGCGAGCAGGCGCGCCAGGCGCTGCGCGACTTCTGGCGGGCGGTGAGCGACGCGGCGCGGTTCTCGCCCATCCAGCGCACGCTGTGGGACCGGCTGTCGGGAAATTACAGCCTGGAGCGCTCGCCCATGTACCATTTCTTCGACCAGATGACGCGGGTGCTGGCGCCGGCCCAGTTCAATCCATTCGATATCAATCCGCTCCGCGACCTGCTCTCGGCCACCATCGATTTCGATGCGGTCAACGCGTGCCGGAAGATCAAGGTTTTCGTGACCGCGACGAACGTCCGCACCGGCCGCGGCCGGATCTTCCGGCAGGGCGAACCTGTGGTCCGTGATCGCGGCGCTGGTGTTCTCGACGCTGCTGCTGGCCATCTGCGGCCTGACCCACCGGCAGGCCTGTTTCGACATCGCCGTGGCCGGCGTCGTCGTGCCGCTGACAGCGCTCGTCGCCCTGATCACCGTCGGCATGCTGTTCGGCAGTTTCTAGCGGCCAGCAACGCCACGGTAGTGTGTTACGTGGTGACGCCTGTGGGGTCTTTGCAAAAAACTCGGCCCTGCCGTTGGGCAGGGCCGGGAGGTTTGGTGGAGGTGGTGGGAATCGAACCCACGTCCGCAAGCCCTACGCTACGAGCTCTACATGCTTATTCCGCCTTTAATCTCGCTGCGGGCTACCCGACGGGCAGGGAAAACCCACAGCCAGTTCAGTAAGGATTTAACGGCTTGGACACTGAACGGGCCCGCACCGCGGTCCTGTGTCGGTGACTCCCGTGATCCGGACGCACAGGCACGATCCGGGCGGAAGGCTTAGAGCTGGTTTTTAAGCAGCTAAAGCGTAGTTGTCGTCGTTGGCAACTATAAGTTTTACAGTTGGATTTACGAGGTCCTCTGTCCCTCGGCATGCACCCGGAGTTTCGCGACCCGCGTCGAAGCCAGGTCACCCCCGTGTTCGCCTAGTGTATGGGCAAACGGGCGCTTTGCAATGCGGTGCGCCACAAAATTGCCGGTACTGGTTAGATATTCAACATTAACAAAAGTTTATAAATAACTGAAAAAATTAATTTTTCAGGATTCTTTCCTTCTGCCGCGCCCAGTCACGGTCCTTGCTGGCGGCGCGCTTGTCATGCTGCTTCTTGCCCCGCGCCAGCCCCACCTCGAGTTTCACGCGGCCTTTGCGCCAGTGCAGGTCGAGCGGCACGAGTGCGTAGCCTTTGCGTTCGACCGCGCCGATCAGGCGGTCGAGCTCGCCGCGATGCAGTAGCAGCTTGCGGCTGCGCGTCGGGTCCGGGTTGACGTGCGTCGAGGCCGACAGCAGCGGCGAAAAATGGGCGCCCACCAGGTACGCCTCGCCGTTCCTGATCGTCACGTAGCTCTCCGTGAGCTGGGCGCGGCCCTCCCGCAGGCTCTTGACCTCCCAGCCGAGCAGCGACAGGCCTGCCTCGACCCGGTCCTCGATGAAATAGTCGTGCCGGGCCCTGCGGTTGGCGGCGATCAGGTTGCTGTTGTCGGGCTTCTTCTTGCTCATCGTTGCGATTCTGCCGGCGTTGGCAGGGGGCGCGATTATACGGGAATCCCGGCGCTTCGCAGCCTGCGATGCGCGCGGCGCTCCCGGCCGGTCGTGTTGTCACCTATCCGGAATTGTATGAGAATCGCGCCTTCCTACGCCCGGAGAGCGCGACAATGCTGAGCAACCAGGCTGCCGATTCCGGCAAGCGCACGTCCCTTCACGGGCACTGGTCGTCACGGCTTGCCTTCGTGCTCGCGGTAACCGGCTCGGCCGTCGGCCTCGGCAACGTGTGGAAATTCCCGTACGTGGCGGGCCAGAACGGCGGCGGCGCGTTCGTGATCGTGTACCTGTTCTGTGTCTTTCTCATCGGCATGCCGGTGATGATGTCCGAGATTCTCATCGGGCGGCGCGGACGCCGCAACCCGGTGGCGACGATGGCCCTGCTCGGCGAAGAAGAGGGCAGTTCGCGGCGCTGGCAACTGGTCGGCGGCATGGGCGTGGTCGCCGGTATCCTCATCCTGTCCTACTACAGCGTCATCGCCGGCTGGACACTCGCCTACATTCTCAAGAGTGTGACCGGCACATTCACCGGTGCGAATGCGGCGGCCGTCAGCGCGCAGTTCGGCGGCTTCGTGGGCGACTGGCGCGCGGTCGGTTTTTGCCACACCCTGTTCATGGCGCTGACGATCTTCGTCGTTGCCCGCGGTGTCGAGCGCGGCCTCGAGCAGGCCGTCCGCTTCATGGTGCCGGCGCTCCTCGTGCTGATGCTGGTACTGCTCGGCTACTCGATCACCTCCGGCCATTTCGCGGAAGGCCTGGCGTTCATGTTTACCCCGGACTTCAGCAAGCTGTCCTGGGACAGCGTGCTCGCCGCCATGGGCCAGGCGTTCTTCACGTTGTCGATCGGCATGGGCGCCATCATGGCCTACGGCGCCTACCTGCCCGAGGAAACCTCGATCATGGGCGCTTCCACGGCCGTCGTTACCGCCGACACGCTGATCGCGATACTGGCCGGTCTCGTGATTTTCCCGCTGGTGTTCGCGAACGGGCTCGATCCCGCCGACGGTCCGGGCCTGGTTTTTCAGACCCTGCCGCTGGCCCTCGGCCAGATGCCGGGCGGCGCGTTCTTCTCGACGCTGTTCTTCATCCTGCTGTCGTTTGCGGCCTGGACCTCGGCGCTCGGCCTGATGGAACCGGCGGTCGCGTGGCTCGTCGAGCGTTACAACCGGACCCGCTCGCAGGCCGCAATCATCATCGGCGGCCTGATCTGGCTGCTGGGTTTCGCGACGGTGTTGTCGTTCAACGTCCTCGCTGACGTCGTCTTCTACAAGGGCACCCTCTTCGACAACCTCGACCACCTCACCAACAACATCATGCTGCCGCTTGGCGGGTTGTTCATCGCGGTTTTCGCGGGCTGGGTGATGTGCAGGAACTCTACGGCCGAGGAACTCGGCGGGGCAGGCTTCACCTACCGGGTGTGGCGCGTGCTGGCGCGTTTCGTGGTGCCGGTCGGTATCCTTTTCGTATTCCTCAAAGCCATCGGCCTGCTGCCCGACCTGTCGTGATCGGCGGCCGGGCCTGCTGCACCTCGCGAGATGCGTAAGGTAAGCCGCAGCGCACTGGTGCCTTACTCGGCGAAGCAGATGTACGTGCTCGTGGAGGACGTCGAGTCCTACCCGGAGTTCCTGCCCTGGTGCGGCGCCGCGGTGCTCCACTGGCGCGAGGGCGATGTGCTCGAAGGCTCGGTGGAAATGCGCCTCGCCGGGCTGCGCCGCAGTTTCCGCACCCGCAACCGGATGCATGAATACGAGGCCATCGACATGGAACTCGTCGAAGGCCCGTTCAGTCGCCTGAGCGGCGGCTGGCAGTTCATGGAGCTCGATCACCTCGGCTGCAAGGTGTCGCTGGACGTCGAGTTCGAGGTGCAGAGCCGTACCACGAATCGCTTGCTCGGCCGCTACTTCGAGGACATCTGCAATTCACTGGTTGACGCTTTCGTACGCAGGGCGGGCGACATTTACGGCGCCGGGGTGTCCGGGCGTGGCTGAGCGGCTGGCGGTGGAACTGGTGCTGGCGACCCCCGAGCGGCAGGTGCTGCTCGGGCTGGACGTTGCCGCGGGGTCGCGCGTTCGGGACGTCATAGCCCGGTCGGATATCGGCTCGCAGTTCCCGGATCTGGACCTCGACGAGATGCCGGTCGGGATATGGGGGCGGACGGTTTCGCGGGACAGTCTCGTCGCGCCGGGGGACCGTGTCGAACTCTACCGACCGCTCGCGATCGATCCGCGCGACGCGCGGCGCCAGCGTGCGCGTGTCGACAAGGGGTGAGCTTCAGAGACTTTCCGCGAGTTCCCGGTTGCGCTGGATGTCTTCGACCGTCTCACCGTCGAACAGGATCGTCACCCAGCGCTTGCCGGTGGCGTCGTTGCGGCCGATCTTGACGTAGTACACGTAGTCCCAGCGGTCCTGGTGGAACGGGTCGGCGATCATGGGCGTGCCGAGGAGAAAGCGTACCTGGTTGCGCGTCATGCCGACCTCGACCTTGTCGAGATCCTCTTCTTCGACGATGTTTCCCTGCGAGATATTGGCGCGGTAGACACAGCCCGAGGCCGTGACGAGCATGCCGAGGACGATGCCGAGGATGATCGACTTGCGAAACGAAAACTGCATTTGCGATTAACCGGGTCCCAGGGGTGGATAGTGCGAGCGGCGTGCCGCTAGAGCCACGCTGCCAACTGCGTCATAATAGGCGCGCATCATACCTTCTTGCCAAACGCCGCGATAGGCGCTCGCCCTTAGTGCTACCGGGAATACCGTCAATGGAGCAACGACACGAATTACGCAAGGCCGGCCTCAAGATCACGCTGCCGCGCCTGAAGATCCTGGAGATTCTCGAGAATGCCAGGAACCGGCACCTGAGTGCCGAGGACATTTACAAGGACCTGCTGGATTCGGGCGAGGAAATCGGCCTGGCGACGGTCTACCGGGTGCTGACGCAGTTCGAGGCTGCGGGGCTCGTAACCCGTCACAACTTCGAGGGTGGTCACTCGGTGTTCGAACTCGACGACGGCGAGCATCACGACCACATGGTTTGCGTCGAGACCGGCGAGGTCATCGAGTTCACCAGCGACGAGATCGAGCGCCTGCAACACGATAGTCGCGGAGAAGCACGGCTTCGAGCTGATCGACCACAGCCTCGTGCTGTACGTGAAGCGCGGTAGCGAGCGCCGACGACGAGTAACGCCTGAATTGGCTCAGGCGCGTTTTTTCGGCGCGCCGGCCAGCATCTCCGCGGCGTGCTCGCGGGTCTTGGCGGTAATCTCGACGCCGCCGAGCATGCGCGCCAGTTCGTCCACGCGTTCCTCCTGCTCCAGCACGTGGGCGCCGGTGCGCGTCGCCTTGCCGTCGGTGACCTTGCTGATGCGGATGTGCTGGTCGGCGAGGCTCGCAACCTGGGGCAGGTGAGTAACGCACAGGACTTGCCGGTCCCGGGCGACCTCGGCCAGTCGCCGCCCGACCATCTCCGCAACGCCGCCGCCCACGCCGCTGTCGACCTCGTCGAAGACCATCGTCGGGATCGTGCTGCCGCCGCTCGCAACAACCTGGATGGCGAGACTCATGCGCGACAACTCGCCACCGGACGCCACCCGTGACAGCGGCATCGGCGGCTGGCCGGGGTTGGCGCTGATCAGGAACTCGATGGCGTCCACGCCGCTGGCGCGTTCCGCACCCGCCGCAAGCGGCTCGAGCGCGATATCGAATGTCCCGCCGGGCATGCCCAGGCCGGCCATCGTGCCGCTGACGGCTGCGGCGAAGTCGTGCGCGGCCGCCTTGCGCAGCCGCGACAGCTCGCCGGCGCACTTGCGATACGCCGATTCCGCGTCGAGCGCCGCCTGTTCGAGTTCGCGACCACGCTCCTCGGCGTGGGTCAGCTCGTCGAGCTCGGTGCTCAGACGCTCACGAAGTTCCGCGAGCTGGTCGGGCTCGACCCGGTGTTTGCGTGCGATCGACTGCATGGCGTCCAGCCGCTGCTCCACCAGGTCCTGCCGCGCCGGGTCCATGTCGACCGAATCGCCGTAACGGCGCAGCGAGTCGGCGGCTTCGGCAACCTGGATACCGGCGCTGTCCAGCAGTTCCGCGACAGGGGAGAGCGACGCGTCGAACGACACCAGTCCGCGCACCGCGCGTTCTGCCGCGGCGAGCATGCCGGCCACGTTGGCGGAGTCGTTTTCGGAAAGGATTTCCAGGGCCGTGGCGACGCCCTCGGCGAGGCGGCCGCTGTTCGCAAGGCGCTGCGCCTCGGTTCGAAGCTCGCGGTACTCGCCGGGCTTCGGGTCCAGCGATTCGAGTTCCTGCAGCTGGAAGCTGAGCAGGTCGACGCGGGATTCGCGGTCTGCATCGGCACCCTGCAGCGCCCGCAGCCGTTCGAGCAGCGATTTCCAGGCCGCGAACGCATCCGCGGTCTGCGCCCGCAGCGCCTGGTGCCCGCCGTAGTGGTCCAGCAAATCGCGCTGCACGGAGCGCCGGCCGAGTGACTGGTGAAAGTGCTGGCCATGAATGTCGATCAGCATTTCACCGAGCGTCTTGAGTTGCTGTACGGGCACGGCATTGCCATTGATGAACGCCCGTGAGCGGCCGTCGCCACCGATGACCCGGCGCAGCAGGCACGCGTCGTCGTCGTCGAGCGCCTGTTCTTCGAGCCAGTCGCTAGCGCCCGGGAGAGCGGAGACGTCGAACTCCGCGCTGAACTCCGCGCGCTTCGCGCCGGCGCGCACGAGCTTGCCGCTGCCGCGTTCGCCCAGCACCAGCCCGAGTGCATCCACGAGGATGGACTTGCCGGCGCCGGTCTCGCCCGTCAATACCGTCATCCCGGGTTCGAACTCGACCTCGATCCGGTCGACGATCGCGAAATCGCGCACCTGCAGCGTAACCAGCACGGCTAGCTGCCCTCCGCCGGCAGGTCCCGCTTGCGCGAATCGTGCCCCCAGTGCAACTTGGAGCGGAGGATGCCGAAGAAGTCGTAGCCCGGCGGGTGCAGCAGGGTCAGGCGCGTTTCCGAGGCCACGACGTGCAGGCGGTCCTGCGGCCGGATCTCGCCCATCGAGTGTCCGTCCGCCATGATCTCGGCGCGGGTGTTCTCGCGCTCCAGTAGCCTGAGTTCGATGCCCAGGTCGGCCGGCAGCACGATCGGGCGGTCCGACAGCGTGTGGGGCGCGACAGGTACGACCACCACGGCGTCCAGGCGCGGCTCGATGATCGGTCCGCCGCAGCTGAGCGAATACGCCGTCGAGCCGGTCGGGGTCGCGATGACCAGCCCGTCTCCCGCATGCGTGTTCACGTAGCGGCCGTCCATTCGGGTCACGAAGTCCAGCATGCGGCCGGTTTCGCGGCGTTGCAGGACGACGTCGTTCAGGGCGAGTGCCCGTGTGTCTGCCGCGTCCGGGCGTGCCAGTCTTGCTTCCAGGACGAGGCGCTTGTCGGTGGTGAACTCACCGGCCAGCACGTGCCCGACACTGTCCAGCATCTCCTCCGGGGTCACGTCGGCCAGGAAGCCGAGGCGGCCGCGGTTGATGCCGAGCAGCGGAATGTCGCCGCGCCGCGCGAGCTGCCCGGCATAGAGCATCGCACCGTCGCCGCCGATGGCAATGATCAGGTCGGCGGTGTCGGAAAGCTCGGACTCGGGCATGCGCCGCGCCGCAATATCGAGTGACATGTCCTCGGCGGCGAGCACCTCGACACCCGCCTGCCCGAGGTACTCGGCGAGGACGGTGATCGGCTCTGCAACACGCGGGTCCTCTTGGCGCCCGAGTACCGCTACCTTCCTGAACATCGTCGTCATGTCGTGCCTGTTTCCGCTACCGCTCGAAGCGCGCCGCCTGCAGCGATTGTTGCAGACCCTTGACCGGTCGCCAAGGCGTTGCTAGCTTGTTTTTTCTACCGTAACACAGCGGCGTGCGTCCGCTGTTTCCGTTTCTCGCAAATGACGCCAGAAGCAACGACTTCCTTACCCAACGAGCGCGCCAGCCACCTGCTGCGCGTCCTGATACAGCGCTATATAAGAGAGGGTGAGCCGGTGGGTTCGCGGACCCTGTCGCGAGACTCCGGGCTCGACCTGAGCCCGGCGACGATCCGCAACGTAATGGCGGACCTGGAAGAGATGGGCCTGGTCGCCGCGCCGCATACGTCGGCGGGCCGGATACCCACGGCCAAGGGCTACCGCCTGTTCGTCGATACGCTGGTGCGCTACCGGCAGCCGCGCGGCAACGACCTGCGGCGCCTGCAATCGCACCTGCAGCAGAACGTCGACGATCCCGCCGCGCTGATCAGTTCGGTATCGAACATGCTGTCCGAGATCACCAGTCTCGCGGGCGTCGTCACCGTTCCGCGCGGCCAGCAGGCCATCCTGCGGCAGATCGAATTCCTGCCGTTGTCGGATCAGCGCGTACTGGTCATCCTGGTGGTCAACGACCGCGAAGTACAGAACCGCATCCTGCACCTCGAGCGCGAATACACCGAGTCGGAACTGACGCAGGCGGCGAATTTCATCAACGAGAAGTACGCCGGCAGGGACATGCTGCAGGTTCGCGAACAGATCGTCTCGGATCTCGGCGAGTTGCGGGATTCGATGAACCAGGCGATGCAGGACATCATTGCCGTGGCGCACTCGGCACTGGCGGGCACGGAGAAGCCCGGTGGCGAGTTCGTGCTCACCGGCGAGACCAAGCTCATGGATTTCGCCGAGTTGTCGGACATCGAGACGCTGCGGCGGCTGTTCGAGGCGTTTTCCAAGAAGCGCCTGATACTCGACCTCATGGACCGCAGTATCGATGCGGAGGGCGTGCGCGTGTTCATCGGCGAGGAATCGGGGTTTCGCATCCTCGACGACTGCAGCGTGGTCACGGCGCCGTATCGCATCGGCGACGATACGATCGGCGTGCTCGGCGTCATTGGCCCGACGCGCATGGCCTACGACAGGGTCGTGCCGATCGTCGACATTACCGCCCGTCTGCTGGCGACGGCGCTCGGGCAGCGGGGCTGAGCCCCCGGTCCGCCAAAAAAGTCGGCGGATGCGCTTGATTTTTCGGGCCCGGCCCCCAAACTCGCAACTTCCTTGTAACCGGCCGCGCGCTCGCGCGGTCAGCAGAGAAGTGGAGTTGCATGCATGAGCGCTGAGCGCAAGCCGTCTGAAGGCGAACACGAAGCCGCGGAGGTCGCGCCGGAGAACGGCGGTGCGCAGGCCGCGGGAGCGGCTGCCGAGGAGAGTGGCGATGCGGCATTGGCCGAGGCGCAGGCCAGGGCCGACGAGAACTGGAACCTCTACCTGCGCGCCGCCGCGGAACTGGAGAATGTCCGCAAGCGCGCTGCTCGCGACGTCGAGAACGCGCACAAGTTCGCCCTCGAGAATTTCGGCCGCGAACTGCTGGCGGTCGTGGACAGCCTGGAGATGGGGCTCTCGGCCGCGGACAGCGCGGACGTGCAGGCGCTGCGCGAGGGCAGCGAGGCGACCTGCAAGCTCCTCAAGACGACCCTCGAGCGCTTCGGTATCTCGGAAGTCGATCCGCAGGGTGAGCCCTTCGATCCCGAATTGCACGAGGCGATGAGCATGATGCCTGCGCCGAACGTCGAGCCGGGATCGGTCGCGCAGGTCATCCAGAAGGGCTACGCGCTGAACGGCCGCCTGCTGCGGCCCGCCAGGGTCATCGTGGCGGCAGAGGCGCCCCCGGGCGCCACGAGCAGCTGAGGAAATACGAGCTTGCGAACGCTTGAAACGCAAGGGCTTGCCCCCAACTCACAATCAGTTTTGAAATACATCGGTTTTTTGGAGTATCAGCATGGGTAAAGTAATCGGTATCGATCTCGGTACTACTAACTCCTGCGTAGCGGTCATGGAGGGCGGCACGCCCAAGGTGATCGAGAACAGTGAGGGTGACCGTACGACGCCATCGATCGTTGCGTTCACCAAGGATGACCAGGTGCTCGTCGGGCAGTCGGCGAAGCGCCAGGCCGTGACCAATCCGAGCAATACGTTGTTCGCGGTGAAGCGCCTCATCGGCCGTCGATTCGGAGACGACGTCGTGCAGCGCGACATCGACATGGTGCCTTACAAGATCGTCAAGGCCGACAACGGCGATGCCTGGGTGGAAGCCGGAGGCAAGAAGATGGCGCCGCCCGAAATCTCGGCGCGCGTCCTGATGAAGATGAAGAAGACGGCGGAAGACTATCTCGGTGAGCCCGTGACCGAGGCAGTCGTGACCGTCCCGGCTTACTTCAACGATTCGCAGCGCCAGGCCACCAAGGATGCCGGCAAGATCGCCGGTCTCGAGGTCAAGCGCATCATCAACGAGCCGACCGCGGCTGCGCTCGCCTACGGCATGGACAAGAAACGCGGCGACAAGAAGATCGCCGTATTCGACCTGGGCGGCGGTACGTTCGACGTATCCATCATCGAGATCGCGGAAGTGGACGGTGAGCACCAGTTCGAAGTGCTGTCCACGAACGGCGATACCTTCCTCGGTGGTGAAGACTTCGACCTGCGCGTCATCCAGTACCTGACCAGGGAGTTCGAGCGCGAGAGCGGTGTCGATATCAGCAAGGACCCGCTGGCCATGCAGCGCCTCAAGGAGGCTGCCGAGAAGGCCAAGATCGAGTTGAGCTCGCAGCAGCAGACCGAGGTCAACCTGCCGTACATCACGGCGGACGCCAGTGGACCCAAACACCTCAACATCAAGCTGACGCGGGCCAAGCTCGAGTCGCTGGTCGACGAACTGATCGAGCGCACCATGGGCCCCTGCAAGATCGCGCTGCAGGATGCCGGGCTCAAGGTCAACGAGATCGATGACGTGATCCTGGTCGGCGGACAGACCCGTATGCCGAAGGTGCAGGAAGCCGTGCACAACTTCTTTGGCCAGGAACCCCGCAGAGACGTCAATCCGGACGAGGCGGTTGCACTGGGAGCCGCGATTCAAGGCGGCGTGCTCGCAGGTGACGTCAAGGACGTCCTGCTGCTCGACGTTACGCCGCTGTCCCTCGGCATCGAGACGCTCGGCGGCGTCATGACCAAGCTGATCGACAAGAATACGACCATCCCGGCGAACGCTGAGCAGGTCTTCTCGACCGCGGACGACAACCAGACGGCCGTCACGATCCACGTGCTGCAGGGTGAGCGCGAGCGTGCTGTCGACAACAAGTCGCTCGGCCGCTTCGACCTCGCCAACATCCCGCCGGCACCGCGCGGCATGCCGCAGATCGAGGTCACGTTCGATATCGATGCCAACGGCATTCTCAACGTGTCCGCCAAGGACAAGGCGACGGGCAAGAGCCAGAATATCGTCATCAAGGCGTCCAGCGGCCTGTCCGACGACGAGATCGACAAGATGGTGCGGGATGCCGAGAGCCATGCGGAGGAGGATCGCAAGTTCCGCGAGCTCGTCGACGTGCGCAACCAGGCGGACGGCCTCATCCACGCGGCGGAGAAAACCCTGAAGGATCTCGGCGACAAGGCGACCAGCGAAGAGCGGATGAAGATCGAGAACGCCGTTTCCGATCTCCGTGCCGTGATCGACAAGGACGACAAGGAAGCCATCGAGAAGAAGACGGCGGCGCTGGCCGAAGCGTCCGGCGCGCTGGCGCAGAAGCTGTACACGGAACAGCAAGCCGGCCCGGGCGGGGAAGGCAAGGCCGAATCCGGCGAGGACGTCGTCGACGCGGAATTCGAGGAAGTCGACAAGGACGACAAGTCCAGGTCGGCCTGAGGGCGGGATCCGCGCTCCGGAAACTGAGCAAGGGCGCCCTCGCGGGCGCCCGCTTTTTGAGTAAACATGGCAAAACGCGACTACTACGAGGTATTGGGGGTCTCGAAGTCGGCTTCGGCGGATGAGATCAAGAAGGCGTACCGTCGCCTCGCCATGAAGTACCACCCGGATCGCAACAAGGACGAAACGGGCACCGACACCAAGTTCAAGGAGGCCAAGGAAGCCTACGAAGTCCTGCGCGACAGCGACAAGCGGGCCGCTTACGACCGCTTCGGTCACGACGGCCTGCGGGGCGCGGGCATGGGCGGCCCCGGCGGATTCAGCGCCGAGGGCTTCAGCGACATCTTCGGCGACGTGTTCGGCGATATTTTCGGCGGCGGCGGGCGGCGTGGCGGACCGCAGGTGTTTCGCGGCGCCGATCTCGGCTACGAGCTGCGCCTGGATCTGGAGCGCGCGGTGCGCGGGGATACCGTCACGATCGACGTGCCCACGCAGGTGGCCTGCGACGTGTGCGACGGCAGCGGTGCGCGCAAGGGGACCACGCCGAAGCAGTGTTCGACCTGCGCCGGTGCCGGCCAGGTTCGCATGCAGCAGGGTTTTTTCTCGATCCAGCAGACCTGCCCGGCGTGCAAGGGTGCCGGTACCATGATCTCCGACCCCTGCGAGAACTGTCACGGGCGCGGCCGCGTCCGCAAGAACCGCACGCTGTCGGTCAAGGTGCCGGCGGGCGTGGACGACGGCGACCGGATTCGGCTTTCGGGCGAGGGCGAGGCCGGGCGCAACGGCGGTCCCCCGGGCGACCTGTACGTCGAGATCCGCGTCAATCCGCACAAGATCTTCGTGCGCGACGGTGCGGACCTCTCCTGCGAGGTGCCGATCAGCTTCTCCACGGCCGCCCTCGGCGGCGAAGTGGAACTACCCACCCTCGAAGGCAACGTGGCGCTGAAAGTGCCGGGCGGAACGCAGTCCGGCAAGGTCTTTCGGCTGCGTGGCAAGGGCGTGACGACCGTGCGGGATCCACGCAAGGGCGACCTGTTCGCCAGGGTCGCCGTCGAGACGCCCGTGAATCTCACCAACGATCAGAAAGAACTGCTGAAGAAATTCGACAAGAAGGTGCGGGCCGGCGGTGACAAGCACTCGCCGCGAGCCGACACCTGGTTCGATACCGTAAAGCGGTTCTTCGAGCGCATTGGCCAGTAACCCGATGAAACTCGGAATCGCCGGTGCGGGCCGTATGGGGCTCGCCATCATCAATGCCGTCAACGAATCTGCGGACCTGGAAATTGCGAGTGTCTGGGTGCGTGACCCGGATACGGCGAAGGACATGGCGACGCCGTCCGGCGCCGTCGTATCGAGCGACATCGACCACGTGGTGAAGGCGGCGGACGTCATCATCGATTTCAGCCTTTTCGAGGCCACGGAGCAGGTTGCCGCCGCCGTTGCGCGGCATGGCAAGGCGCTGGTCTGCGGCGTGAGCGGGCTGGGAGAGGCCCAGGTCGAGGCCCTGCAACGCGCCGCGCAGAGCGTGGCGGTGGTCTACGACCGCAATATGAGCCAGGGGATCGCCGTGCTGCAGGATCTCGTCAGCCGCGCCGCGAAGTCGCTCGGCGACGAGTTCAAGGTCGAGATCCACGAGACCCATCACATCCACAAGAAGGACGCGCCGTCCGGCACGGCACTGAAGCTCGGCGAGGCCATCGCCACTGCCCGCAACCAGCAGGGCGCCGATTCGGTGCACTACCAGTCGGAGCGCCGCGGCGAAGTGCCCGGTGACCACGAGGTCCTGTTCCGGTCGCCGACCGAGCGCCTCACGCTGACGCACAGCGTGACCACGCGCACCGTGTTTGCCGCAGGGAGCCATCCGTGCCGCGCGCTGGGTTGCCGCCCGGAAGCCCGGCTTCTACGACATGCACGACGTGTTGTTCGGCGACGACGCAGGCTGATTCCGGAAAAAACCGCGCGCCCGGTCTGGCGCACCGTGTCACCGTTCAGTACACTACGCCGGATCGCTGAGCGGTCAGCGAAGTCGTGAGCGGGAGGCATCGTCCTTCCGCTTTTGCACATCTGCGGGTCGCGTCCTGCAGGGCGCGCCGACGATAGCAGCGCTGATCGACTCGCGGTCTGGCTTTGGTTTCCCGTCGAGTTCGCTCCGAGGTCCAGATTTGAGTACGCCGGCTGTACTGGCTCTGCAAGATGGCACCGTTTTCCATGGCACCTCCGTCGGCGCAGACGGCAAGACCATCGGTGAGGTCGTTTTCAATACCGCGATGACCGGTTACCAGGAGATCCTCACGGATCCGTCCTACTGCCGGCAGATCGTCACGCTGACCTATCCGCATATCGGCAATACCGGCACCAACTCCGAGGACATGGAATCGGCCAACGTGCACGCGTCGGGCCTGGTCATCCGCGACCTGTCGATGGTGACGAGCAGCTGGCGCAATGAGCGTTCGCTCGCCGAGTTCCTGCGCCAGAGCGGGACGGTGGCCATCGCCGACATCGACACCCGCAAGCTGACCCGCATCATTCGAGAGAAAGGCGCGCAATCGGGTTGTATCATGACGGGAGACGTCTCCGCCGAGACCGCGGTCGAGCACGCGAGGAAGTTCCCGGGAATCGCCGGGATGGATCTCGCGCAATTCGTGACCACGGACGAGCCGTACCAATGGAGCCAGGGGACGACCTTCGGGCGCAAGCCGCGCATCCTGAGCCGGCGGGTCGCGCCGTATCACGTCGTCGCGTACGACTTCGGCATCAAGCGCAACATCCTGCGGCTGCTCGCCGATCTCGACTGCCGCATGACCGTGGTGCCCGCGAAAACCAGCGCCGAGGAAGCCCTCGCGCTGGCACCGAACGGCATCTTCCTGTCCAACGGGCCGGGCGACCCCGAACCCTGCGGCTATGCGATCAGCGCCATCCGGC
Source organism: uncultured Gammaproteobacteria bacterium (assembly GCA_963712755.1). GTDB lineage: Bacteria > Pseudomonadota > Gammaproteobacteria > Steroidobacterales > Woeseiaceae > UBA1847. Next base: position 1,064,520 of record CAVQIY010000010.1, read on the forward strand.
GTTTTCTCGACCAGCGGATCCCGGTCTTCGGCATCTGCCTGGGCCACCAGCTGCTGGCGCTCGCCGCCGGCGCAAAGACGGAGAAGATGAAATTCGGGCATCACGGCGCCAACCACCCGGTACAGGATCTCGCGACCGGGCGGGTGATGATCACCAGCCAGAATCACGGCTTCGCGGTCGACGAATCCAGCCTGCCGGGGAACGTCCAGGCGACGCACCGCTCGCTGTTCGACGGCACGCTGCAGGGCATCGCCATCGCGGGGCAGCCCGCCTTCAGCTTCCAGGGGCACCCGGAAGCGAGCCCGGGGCCGCACGACCTGCTGCCGCTGTTCGAGCGTTTCCTGAACGACATGCAGGCCGCGAAGCGCTCCCCGGTCAAGGCGATGTTCTCGAATTAAGACACTTATAAAACAAACACTTATTAAACTTACCTAAAGTTCTTTCATAAAAACGTCCACATGCCCAAGCGCACCGATATCCAAAGCATCCTGATCATTGGCGCCGGGCCGATCGTGATTGGTCAGGCCTGCGAATTCGACTATTCCGGCGCGCAGGCGTGCAAGGCGCTGCGGGAAGAGGGTTTCCGGGTCATCCTCGTGAATTCCAACCCGGCGACGATCATGACCGACCCCGAGACGGCGGACGCGATCTACATCGAACCGGTGCACTGGGCCGCGGTCGAGCGCATCATCGCCAGGGAGCGGCCCGATGCCCTGTTGCCGACGATGGGCGGCCAGACGGCGCTCAACTGCGCGCTCGATCTCGCCCGCGAGGGCGTGCTCGAGAAATACGACGTGGAACTCATAGCGGCGTCGCGGGAAGCCATCGACATGGCCGAGGACCGCGAGCTGTTCCGCGAGGCGATGCAGGAGATCGGGCTCGAGGTTCCCAGGGCCGATATCGCGCATTCGCTCGAGGAGGCGCTGGAGAAACAGGCCGCTATCGGCTTCCCGACGATCATCCGGCCGTCGTTCACGATGGGCGGGACCGGCGGCGGTATCGCGTACAACCGCGAGGAGTTCGAGTACATCGTCGCCCACGGCCTGGAGATGTCGCCGACCACCGAGGTGCTGCTCGAAGAGTCCGTCATCGGCTGGAAGGAATTCGAGATGGAGGTGGTGCGGGACCGCAATGACAACTGCATCATCGTCTGCTCGATCGAGAACCTCGATCCCATGGGCGTGCACACCGGCGACTCGATCACGGTCGCGCCGGCACAGACCCTGACGGACAAGGAGTACCAGCGGCTGCGCGATGCATCGATCGAAGTACTGCGCAAGATCGGCGTGGAGACCGGCGGCTCCAACGTGCAGTTCGCGGTCAACCCGGAGGACGGCCGGGTGCTGATCATCGAGATGAACCCGCGGGTGTCGCGCTCGTCGGCCCTGGCGTCCAAGGCGACCGGCTTCCCGATCGCCAAGGTGGCCGCGAAGCTGGCGGTCGGCTACACGCTCGACGAACTCAGGAACGACATCACGGGCGGCGCCACGCCGGCCTCGTTCGAGCCGTCGATCGACTACGTCGTGACCAAGATACCGCGCTTCACTTTCGAGAAGTTCCCCGGCAGCAGCGACAGGCTGACCACGCAGATGAAGTCCGTGGGCGAGGTGATGGCGATCGGCCGCACCTTCCAGGAGTCCGTGCAGAAGGCGCTGCGCGGTCTCGAGATCGATATTTCGGGTTTCGACGACATCGATGTCTCGATCACCACCGAGGCCGAGCGCGACCGCGTGCGCCACGAGCTGCGCATCCCCGGCCCCAACCGGCTGCGGCATGTCGCAGATGCCATGCGGCACGACTTCGCACTCGAGGAGATTGCGTCGCTATCCGGCATCGACCCCTGGTTTCTCGCCCAGATCGAGGACCTGGTCCGCGACGAGCAGGCGCTGAAGGGCCGGGATCTCGCGGGGCTGACGAAGCAGTCGCTGCGGGCACTGAAGCGCAAGGGCTTCTCCGACGCGCGCATCGCGACGCTGCTGCACGTCCGGGAACAGTCTGTGAGGCGGCGGCGCCACGAACTCGGCATCCGTCCCGTCTTCAAGCGGGTGGATACCTGCGCCGCCGAGTTCGCCACGACGACCGCCTACATGTACTCCACGTACGAGGACGAGTGCGAGTCCGATCCAACGGATGCCCCGAAGATCATGATTCTCGGCGGCGGGCCGAACCGCATCGGGCAGGGAATCGAATTCGATTACTGTTGCGTGCACGCCGCCCTGGCGCTGCGCGAGTCCGGTTACGAGACCATCATGGTCAACTGCAACCCGGAAACCGTGTCGACGGACTACGATACGTCCGACCGCCTGTACTTCGAGTCCCTGACGTTCGAAGACGTCATGGAGATCATCGACAAGGAGAAACCGAAGGGCGTCATCGTCCAGTACGGCGGGCAGACACCGCTGAAACTCGCGCGGCAGCTGGAGGCGGCCGGCGCACCGATCATCGGGACCTCGCCCGACTCGATCGACCTGGCGGAAGACCGCGAACGTTTCCAGAAACTCGTGAACTCGCTGCAACTGAAGCAGCCGCCGAACTGCACGGCGCGCAGCAAGCAGGAAGCACTGCGCCTGGCGGCCGATGTCGGCTTCCCGCTGGTCGTCAGGCCGTCGTACGTGCTTGGCGGCAGGGCCATGGAGGTCGTGCACAGCGAGGAAGACCTGGCCGCCTACATGGACGCTGCCATCGGCGTGTCGAACGCGAGCCCGGTGCTGCTGGACCGGTTCCTCGACCTGGCGACGGAAGTCGACGTCGACTGCGTGTGCGACGGCGAGCGCGTGCTGATCGGCGGCGTCATGGAACACATCGAGCAGGCGGGCGTGCATTCGGGCGACTCCGGCTGCTCGCTGCCGCCGTTCAGCCTGTCACAGGAATTGCAGAAGGAGATGCACGAGCAGGTCGTGAAGCTGGCGAAGGGGCTGCACGTTGTCGGCCTGATGAATACGCAGTTCGCGATCCAGAACAACGTCGTCTACCTGCTGGAGGTCAACCCGCGCGCATCGCGCACGGTGCCGTTCGTGTCGAAAGCCATCGGCATCCCGCTCGCGAAGATCGCGGCGAAGGTCATGGTCGGCGAATCACTGGCGAAGCAGGGGTACGTGAACCAGCGCAAGCCGGGCTATTTCTCGGTGAAGGAAGCGGTCTTCCCGTTCATCAAGTTCCCGGGTGCCGATCCGATCCTGGGCCCCGAAATGAAATCGACCGGCGAGGTCATGGGCGTGGGCCGTTCCTTCGGCGAAGCCTATGCGAAGGCGCAGCTGGCGTCGGGCGTCGTGTTGCCGCGGCAGGGCGCAGCCTTGTTGAGTGTCCGCGACCGTGACAAGGACGGGGCCGTGCGGTTGGCGAAAATTCTCGAGGCACGCGGTTTCGATCTCGTCGCCACGCACGGCACGGCAAGGCACCTGGCGGCCGCTGGTGTATCATGCCGGAGGGCGAACAAGGTCCGCGAAGGGCGGCCGCACATCGTCGACATGATCAAGAACGGTGAGATCGATCTCATCGTCAATACCACCGAAGGCAAGCAGGCGATCAACGAATCACACTCCATACGCGCGGAAGCCGTGCGCAAGGGCGTCACGTATTACACGACGCTCGGCGCGGCGATTGCGACATGCACTGCGATCGAGCATCTCGACGACGGCGATGTGAACCGGTTGCAGGATTTGCACAACGAGGTAGTTGCATGAGTAAGGTACCGGTCACCGTCCGGGGGCACGAATTGCTCAGGGAAGAGCTGAAACGTCTCAAATCGGTCGATCGCCCGAACGTGATCAGGGCGATCGCGGAGGCGCGGGCGCATGGCGACCTGAAGGAAAACGCCGAATACCACGCGGCCAAGGAGCAGCAGGGATTCATCGAGGGCCGGATCAAGGAAATCGAGGGCAAGCTCTCGCACCTGCAGGTCATCGACGTCACCCAGGTGGATGCGCGCGGCAAGATCATCTTCGGTTCGACGGTCGAACTGCTGGACGAGGCGACCGGGAAAGAGATCGAGTACCGCATCGTCGGGGAAGACGAGGCCGATATCGGCGCCGGGCTCATTTCGTATACCTCGCCGATCGCGCGCGCCCTGATCGGCCGCAACGAAGGCGACGTAATCACGTTTGCCGCACCGGACGGCGAGAAGCAGTTTGAGATTATCGAGGTTCGCTATATCTAGCGTGCTGGCGTCCCGTCAGTGCGGCAGCCGGATGCGCTTCTTTTCCGGGTTCTCGCGGTACAAGAGCGCCACGTTGCCGATGCGTTGCACGAGCTCGGCGCCGGCGGAATCACACAGTGACGCGATGATCCGGTCACGTTCGTCCCGGTCACCGACTTTCACGCGGACCTTGAGCAGTTCGTGGTGGTCCAGCGAGCCCTGGAATTCCGCGCGCACCGCCTCCGTGAGTCCGGCGTCACCGACCATGACCACGGGTTTGAGGCCGTGTCCGAGGCCCCGAAGGTACTTCTTTTGCGATTCGCTGAGCGCCATGGGCGCGGAGTGTAACAGCGGATCGGCCGCGAGCCTACGTGCCGGGCGCGTGGCGTCGTGAGCAAGCCGCGGCGGAGTTCGGGCAGCTGGCGGGACCGGCAGGAGCGCGACCCGTTCGTGGCCCGTGCGCGCCGCGAGGGCTGGCGCTCGCGGGCCGTTTACAAGCTGCAGGAGATCGACCGCAAGGAGAAGCTGCTGAAGCCCGGCATGGTCGTGCTCGACCTCGGCGCCGCGCCGGGCAGCTGGAGCCAGTATGTCACCGAGACGCTCGGGGAGCGGGTGCGGATCCTCGCGCTGGACCTGCTGGAAATGGACGCCCTGCCGTGCGTGGAATTCATCCAGGGCGACTTCCGCGAGGAGGCCGTGCTCGCCCGGCTGGAGGCCGCGCTGGGGGACGCGCGCGCCGACCTTGTAATCAGCGACATGGCGCCCAATATCAGCGGCAACCGCTCGGTCGACCAGCCGCGCTCGATGTACCTGGCGGAACTGGCGTTGGATTTGTGTGAACGGGCGCTGCGGCAGGGCGGTGATTTCGTCTGTAAGATGTTCCAGGGCGAAGGGTCCGACGCTTTCATTGCGGCCGTGCGGGAGCGCTTCGGGCGCGTCCGGGTCATGAAACCCGAGGCTTCGAGGCCCGGCAGTCGTGAGGTTTACCTGGTAGCGAGAAACTACCGATTGTAGTACTGTCTAACTTTTAGAATCTGTCTAAACATCGGGTGTCCGGAGTGGCCCGCACGCGGAAAAGAATGTGAATGATCTGACCAAGAATATACTCGTCTTCATCGTCATCATCGTCGTCCTGCTGTCCGTCGTACAGGGCCTGTCGGGCGTCAGTGGCGGCCAGCCGCAGGCGCGGGATTACTCCGAATTCCTCGAGGAGGTCCGCAACGGCGAAGTGAGCCTCGTCGAATTCGAGGGCCAGCGAATCCGCTTCGGCCAGCGCGAGCCCCTGCCGTACTACACCATCAGCCCCGAGACGGACAACAGTCCGCTGATCGGCATTCTCGAAAGTAACGACGTGCGTTTCTCGGCGTCGGAGCCGAAGCAGCAGAGCCTGATCGGCCAGCTGTTGATCAGTTCGTTCCCGATCCTGCTCCTGATCGGCGTCTGGATCTACTTCATGCGCCAGATGCAGGGCGGCGGCGGCGGTCGCGGTGCCATGTCCTTCGGCAAGAGCAAGGCCCGACTCCTCGGCGAAGACCAGGTCGGCATAACCTTTGCCGACGTCGCGGGTGTCGACGAGGCCAAGGCGGAAGTCGCGGAGATCGTCGAATTCCTCAAGGACCCCAGTAAATTCCAGCGCCTCGGCGGCAAGATCCCGAAGGGCGTGCTCATGGTGGGGCCGCCCGGAACCGGCAAAACGCTGCTGGCGAAGGCGATCGCGGGTGAGGCCAAGGTGCCGTTCTTCACGATCTCCGGTTCGGATTTCGTCGAGATGTTCGTCGGCGTGGGCGCATCGCGGGTGCGCGACATGTTCGACCAGGCCAAGAAACAGGCCCCCTGTATCATTTTCATCGACGAGCTCGACGCCGTCGGCCGGCATCGCGGGGCAGGACTCGGCGGCGGTCACGACGAGCGTGAGCAGACGCTCAACCAGATGCTCGTCGAGATGGACGGTTTCGAAGGCAGCGAAGGCATCATCGTGATCGCCGCGACCAACCGTCCGGACGTGCTCGATCCGGCCTTGCTGCGCCCCGGGCGCTTCGACCGCCAGGTCGTGGTGCCGCTGCCTGACGTGCGCGGCCGCGAGCTGATTCTCAAGGTCCACATGCGCAAGGTACCGCTGCACGACGACGTGGAGCCGAGCAAGATTGCACGCGGCACGCCGGGCTTTTCCGGCGCCGACCTGGCCAACCTCGTCAACGAGGCCGCCCTGTTCGCGGCGCGTGCCAACAAGCGCGTCGTGAGCATGGATGAATTCGAAAAGGCGAAAGACAAGATCATGATGGGCGCCGAGCGGCGCTCGATGGTGATGAGCGAGAAAGAGAAGCTCAACACGGCCTACCACGAAGCGGGCCACGCAATCGTCGGCTACCTGGTGCCGGAGCACGACCCGGTTTACAAGGTGACGATCATCCCGCGCGGCAGGGCGCTCGGCGTGACGATGTACCTGCCCGAGGAAGACCGCTACAGCATCTCCCGGCAGGGCATCGAGAGCCAGATCGCGAGCCTCTTCGGCGGGCGCATCGCGGAAGAGATGATCAACGGTGCCGACGGCGTGACGACCGGTGCGTCCAACGACATCGAGCGCGCCACGGAGCTGGCGCGCAACATGGTCACCAAGTGGGGCCTTTCGGATCGTCTCGGCCCGCTGACGTACAGCGAGGACGACGGCGAGGTGTTTCTCGGCCGTTCGGTCACCCAGCACAAGCAGGTGTCCGACGACACCGCGCACGCGATCGATGAGGAAGTACGCCGTATCATCGACACCAACTACGCGCGCGCGAAGAAACTGCTCGAGGAAAACCTCGAGAAGCTGCACGCGATGGCCAAGGCGCTCATCAAGTACGAGACCATCGACGAGAAGCAGATCAGGGACATCATGGCCGGCCGCGAGCCCAGGCCGCCCGAGGACTGGGACGACACCGCGGGCACACCCGATCGTGACGAAGAACCTGCACCGCAAGCGGAAGTGGGCGGCAAGATAGGCGGACCGGCCTCCGAGCATTAGCGGACGCTGTGCCACGCGTTTGGCGCTATTGCCGGTACCTGTAGGAGCGCGCCTCGGCACGCGATTGCGGTTCGAGTACGATCGGTCGCGGTTCGAGAACCGCTCCTGCACAGTCGTGATGAATCCATGCTGACGCTCGGTGCGCTGCAATTCGATGTCCCCGCGGTGATGGGGATCCTCAACGTCACGCCCGACTCGTTTTCGGACGGTGGCCGGTTCGCGGGCCGCGACGCCGCGCTCGAACAGGCCGCGGCGATGGCCCGGGACGGTGCCGCGATCATCGACGTCGGCGGCGAATCGACCCGCCCGGGCGCCGCGGACGTGCCGGAACAGGAGGAACTCGACCGGGTCATCCCGGTCATCGAGGCCATTGTCGCCGCCGTCGACGTGCCGGTCTCCATCGACACCAGCAAGCCCGCGGTGATGCGTGCCGCGGTCGCCGCCGGCGCCGCAATGATCAACGACATCCGGGCGCTGCGCGAGCAAGGCGCCCTGCAGGCGGCCGCGGAGCTCGGAGTGCCGGTGTGCCTGATGCACATGCAGGGGCAGCCGCGGACGATGCAGGTGCAGCCGGCGTACGACGACGTCGTCACCGAGGTCGCCGAATTCCTGGCCGGGCGAGTGCGGGCCTGCGTTGCCGCCGGGCTCGCGGAGGATCGCATAGTCGTCGATCCGGGGTTCGGTTTCGGCAAAGCGCCGCGGCACAATATCGAGTTGCTGGCGAATCTGCGACAATTGCGCTCCGTCGGGCGGCCGATCCTGGTCGGCCTGTCGAGAAAATCCACGCTCGGGGAACTGACCGGCCGGGACGTGGGGGAACGCGTGCCGGCGAGCGTCGCCGCCGCGGTGATCGCGGTCGTCGAGGGGGCGCAGATCGTGCGCGCCCACGACGTGCGGGAAACCGTCGATGCGCTGCGCGTCGCGGCGGCGGTCTTGGAAAAGGGCAGGGATCGATGAGCAAAAGGTATTTCGGAACGGACGGCGTCCGCGGCACGGTCGGCAAGGACCCGATGACGGCCGATTTCGCGCTGCGGCTGGCGAGTGCGGCGGCGCAGGTGCTGGTGCCCAAAGGCGGCACGGTGCTGATCGGGAAAGACACGCGGCTCTCCGGTTACATGTTCGAATCGGCCCTCGAGGCCGGCTTCACGGCCGCCGGCGCCGACGTGCTGCTGATCGGGCCGCTGCCGACGCCGGGCGTCGCCTACCTGACCCAGGCGTTCTCGGCCGACCTCGGCGTCGTGATCTCGGCATCGCACAACCTGTATTTCGACAATGGCATCAAGTTCTTCGACGGTAGCGGCTCGAAGCTCACCGACGACGTCGAAGCGGCGATCGAGGCGAGCCTGGACAAGGCGGCCATAACCGTCGATTCGCAATCGCTGGGCAAGGCGCAGCGCATCGATTCCGCCCTCGTGCGCTACGAGAAATTCTGCGCGTCCACGCTGCCGGGCGGCATGAAACTCGACGGGCTCAAGGTGGTGTTCGACGGTGCCAACGGCGCGGGCTACAAGGTCGGGCCGCGCACGCTGGCGAACCTCAATGCCGAGGTCATCCCGATCGGCTGCTCGCCCAACGGGCGCAATATCAATGACGGCTGCGGCTCGACCCGGCCCGACCTGCTGCAGCTCACGGTACCCGCCGTGGCCGCCGATATCGGCATCGCGCTGGACGGCGACGGCGACCGCGTGGTGCTCGTGGACGAGAACGGCCAGCTCGTCGACGGCGACCAGATCCTGTACGTGCTGGCGACGGCCTGGAAGGACGAGGGCCGTCTCCATGGGCCGGTCGTCGGCACCGTGATGAGCAATCTGGGCCTGGAGCACGCGCTGAAGGAGCGCAACATCGAGTTCCATCGCGCCAACGTCGGCGATCGCTACGTGCTCGAGGAGCTCAGGAAGACCGGCGGCGTCATCGGTGGCGAGACCTCCGGTCACATGATCGTGCTGGACCAGACGACGACCGGCGACGGCCTGATCACCGCCCTGCAGGTGCTTGCCGTCATGAAGCGGAGTGGCAGGAAGCTGTCGGAGCTGGTAGCCGGCATGACCAAGTACCCGCAGACCATGCTGAACGTGCGCACGGACAAGCGCCTGGATCCGGAGCAGTCGCCGCGGATCCAGGAGGCCATGAGCGCGGCCCGCAGCGAACTGGCGGACAGGGGGCGGATCGTGCTGCGCGCCTCCGGGACCGAGCCGGTGATCCGGGTGATGGTCGAGGGTAGCGACGAACGCCAGGTGAATTCGGTCGCCGAGCGGCTCGCCGCCGTCGTCGCCGAGGCCGCCGCCTGAAAAGTCGCGAATTCGGCCGCAAAAGCCTTGTCTTGCGTTGATTTGCGGCGTTAGCCCCGGTATCCTTGCGCGCCATTTCGGGCCCCTCGGGTAGATAGTCATGCGCAATTTCCTGGTCGCTGGAAACTGGAAAATGCACGGCGACGACGCAGCCAACCGCGAACTCGTTGCGGGCATTCTCGCGGGCGCTCCGGCGTCCGACAGGGTCCGCCTGCTGGTGTGCCCGCCGTACCCGTACCTGGCGTCGGTGGCCAGCCAGCTCGAAGGGTCGTCGGTTGAACTCGGCGCCCAGAACGTGTCGGAGCATGAGGCGGGGGCTTACACCGGCGAGGTGGCGCCCGGCATGCTGGCCGACGTGGGCTGCCGCTACGCGATCGTCGGGCACTCCGAGCGGCGTACGCTCTACGGCGAGACGAGTGCCCGGGTAGCCGACAAGATGGCGGCGGCGCTCGGCGCCGGCCTCGTGCCGATCCTGTGCGTCGGCGAGACGCTCGAGGAGCGCGAGGCGGGCAGGACGGAGCAGGTCGTGGCAGCGCAGCTCGGCGCGGCGGTCGAGAGAAACGGCATCGCGGCCTTTGCCGCGGCCGTCATCGCCTACGAGCCGGTGTGGGCGATCGGTACCGGCAAGACGGCAACGCCCGAGCAGGCCCAGGACGTGCACCGCTACATACGGTCCGTGCTGGCCGAGCGGGATGCGACGGTCGCGGCGAACGTGCAGATACTGTACGGCGGCAGCGTGAAAGGGGACAATGCGGCAGGGCTTTTCGGCATGCCCGACATCGATGGCGGGCTGATTGGCGGCGCCTCGCTGAAAGCCGCGGATTTCCTGGCAATTGCCAGGGCCGCAACGGAAATTTGAGGAAACGATGACGACTATGCAACAGGTTGTGCTCATCGGGCACACGCTAATAGCAATCCTGATTATCCTGCTCGTGCTCCTGCAGCGCGGCAAGGGCGCGGATGCCGGCGCCGGCTTCGGTGCGGGCGCGTCCGGTACGGTTTTCGGCGCGCGAGGCTCGGCGAGCTTCTTCTCCCGCGCGACCGCGATTCTCGCGACCGCGTTCTTCGTCAGCAGCCTGACGCTGGCCTACCTGAGCAGCCAGCGCACGACCGGGCCGACCAGCCTCCTGGACGACGCGCCGGCGGTCGAGCAGGAAGCGCAGGCCGTGCCGCTCGAAGCAGGCGAAGTGGAAGTTCCGCTCCCCGGATCGGTCGAGGAACCGGCCGCAGAAGCGATGGACGCGTTGCCGTCACTCGACGAGGAAACGCCGCCCGCGGAAGGTACGGCGGACGAAGACGCGACGACGGAGTGATCGCGAGCAACTGATACAGCTCTGGTGGTGGAATTGGTAGACACGCTGTCTTGAGGGGGCAGTGGCGCAAGCCGTGCGAGTTCGAGTCTCGCCCAGAGCACCATCTCTTTAGTCGAATATCCCCGCCAGGAACGCCGGCAGGACCTGTGCAACGCGCGCCGCGCTGGTACAATGGCGCGCTTCAAGAGCGAGCCAGCCCGTCCAGTCACGGTAAAGAATGTTACAAGAATACATACCTGTACTGATCTTCCTCGGCGTGGCAGCCGCCCTCGGCGGCGTGCTGCTGGGGCTCGGTTTCCTGATCGGAACGGGCCGCAAGGACGAGGAAAAGCTGTCGCCGTACGAGTGCGGGTTCGAGGCCTTCGACGACTCGCGGATGAAGTTCGACGTGCGCTACTACCTCGTGGCGATCCTGTTCATCATCTTCGATCTCGAGATAGCATTCCTGTTTCCCTGGGCCGTCTCGCTCGACACGGTAGGCCGCTTCGGTATCGCGGCCATGGGCATCTTCCTCGCGATTCTCGTCGTCGGCTTCATCTACGAGTGGAAGAAGGGGGCCCTCGAATGGGACTAGCCGGGCAATCGACTGCAGAGGCGCCCGCGGCAGAGGAGAATGCGGCAGCCGCCGGTGACAGCCTGCAACAGAAAGGTTTCGTCGTCACCAGCGTCGACGCGGTGATGAACTGGGCGCGTACCGGCTCCCTGTGGCCCATGACGTTCGGGCTGGCCTGCTGCGCCGTCGAAATGATGCAGGCGGGCGCGAGCCGTTACGACCTGGACCGGTTCGGCATCATTTTCCGTCCGAGTCCCCGGCAGTCGGATTGCATGATTGTCGCGGGCACGCTCACCAACAAGATGGCACCCGCGTTGCGCAAGGTCTACGACCAGATGCCGGAGCCGCGCTGGGTCGTGTCGATGGGGTCGTGTGCCAATGGCGGCGGCTACTATCACTATTCCTATGCGGTCGTAAGGGGTTGCGACCGAATCGTTCCTGTCGATGTATACGTCCCCGGGTGTCCGCCTACCGCGGAAGCGCTCGTGTACGGACTCATCCAGCTGCAGAACAAGATCCGCCGAACCAGCACCATCGCCAGGCAGTAACAACGGGCATGACTGATCGTTACGAGACATTGGCCGCTCGCATCGACGAGCGCTTCGGGGAGAAGGTGCTCCGCATCGCGTCGAGCTGCGGCGAACTCACGTACGAAGTCGCGAAGGACGACCTGCTCGAAGTGGCGACCGCGCTGCGCGGCGAACTCGGTTTCGAGATGCTCATCGACGTCTGCGGGCTGGACTACCTGACTTACGGCAGCGGTGAGTGGCGCACGCAGAGCGCTACCGAGACCGGCTTCAGCCGCGGCGTGGAGCGCGAACCGGTGATCCTCGACGAGGCCGACGAGTTCGATCCGAGACGCTTTGCCGTCGTTTACCACCTGCTATCGCTGCATCACAACGTCCGCATGCGGCTGCGGGTGTTCACGGGCACGTCCAATCCGCCGCTCGTTCATTCGGTCGTGGATATCTGGAATTCGGCCAACTGGTTCGAGCGCGAGGCGTTCGACCTCTACGGCATCCTGTTCGAGGGGCACCCCGACCTGCGGCGCATCCTCACCGACTACGGCTTCATCGGCCACCCGTTCCGCAAGGACTTCCCGCTCATCGGCAACGTCGAGGTCCGCTACGACGAGCAGAAAGGCCGCGTGGCCTACCAGCCGGTCAGCATCGAACCGCGCACACTGGTGCCCAGGGTCATTCGCGACGACAACCGCTACTCGGCGGACCTGAAGGACGAGGCGAATGGCTGAGATCCAGAGCTACACGATGAATTTCGGCCCGCAGCACCCGGCGGCGCACGGCGTGCTGCGCCTGGTGCTGGAACTGGAGGGCGAAGTCATCCAGAAGGCCGACCCGCACATCGGCCTGCTGCATCGTGCGACGGAGAAGCTCGCGGAATCGAAGCCCTTCAACCAGAGTATCGGTTACATGGACCGGCTCGATTACGTGTCGATGATGTGCAACGAGCACAGCTATGTCATGGCGATCGAGAAACTGCTCGGCATCGAGCCGCCGCTGCGGGCGCAGTACATCCGGGTGATGTTCGACGAGATCACGAGGATCCTGAATCACCTCATGTGGCTCGGCGCCCACGGCCTCGACATCGGCGCCATGACCGTGTTCCTGTATTGCTTCCGCGAACGCGAAGACCTCATGGATGTCTACGAGGCGGTGTCCGGCACGCGCATGCACGCCACCTACTACCGCCCCGGGGGCGTGTACCGCGATCTTCCGGAAACGATGCCCAAGTACCAGGAATCGAAATTTCGCAGCCAGAAGGACGTCGACCGTCTCAACGCCAGCCGCCAGGGTTCGCTGCTCGATTTCGTCGAGGCGTTCACCGACAAGTTCCCGGGCTGCGTCGACGAATACGAAACGCTGCTCACGGACAACCGCATCTGGAAGCAGCGCACGGTCAACATCGGCGTCGTGTCGCCCGAGCGGGCGATGCAACTCGGTTTCACCGGGCCCATGCTGCGCGGTTCCGGCGTCGAGTGGGACCTGCGCAAGAAGCAGCCCTACGACGTCTACGACCAGCTCGACTTCGACATTCCCGTCGGCGTCAACGGTGACTGCTACGACCGCTACCTGGTGCGGGTCGAGGAGTTGCGGCAGTCGAACCGGATCATCCGCCAGTGCATCGACTGGCTGCGCGCGAACCCCGGGCCGGTCGTGATCGACGACCGCAAGATCGTGGCGCCGCGGCGCGTCGAGATGAAAGACGACATGGAGTCGCTGATTCATCACTTCAAACTGTTTACGGAAGGCTATTGCGTGCCCGAGGGCGAGGCCTACGCGGCGGTGGAGCATCCGAAGGGCGAGTTCGGCGTGTACCTGGTCTCCGACGGCGCCAACAAGCCCTATCGCGTCAAGATCCGCGCGCCCGGTTTCGTGCACCTGTCGGCCATGTCGGAGATGGTGGAGGGGCACATGCTCGCGGACGTTGTCGCCGTGATCGGCACGCAGGACATCGTGTTCGGCGAGGTGGATCGATGAGCAGCGAGACGCTTCTCTCGGATCACGTGCGCGAGGAAATCGAGCACTGGAAGGCGCGGTTTCCCGCAGACCGGCAGCGTTCCGCCATCATCGGCGCGCTGCATGCCGTGCAGCACGAGAACGAGGGTTACCTGACGCCGGAGCTGATGAATGCCGTGGCCGAATACCTCGAACTGCCGAGCATCCAGGTCTACGAGGTGGCGACGTTCTACTCGATGTTCCAGACGAAGCCCGTCGGCCGGCATAACGTCGCCATCTGCACCAACGTGTCCTGCATGCTGCGCGGGGCGGACGACATCGTCGCGCACGTCGAGAAAAAACTCGGGGTCAGGCTCGGCGAAAGTACCGCGGACGGGCGCATCTACCTGAAGCGCGAGGAAGAGTGCCTGGCGGCCTGCTGCGGGGCACCGATGATGATGGTCGATCACAAGTACTACGAGAACCTGACGAACGAGCAGGTCGACGAAATCCTGGACGGGCTCGACTAGTGGCCTGGGAACAGAATCTCGTGTGCTTCACGACCCTCGGCGAAGAGGCGTCCTGGACGCGTGCGGCGTACGAGAAGCATGGCGGCTACGAAGCCTGGCGAAAGATTCTCGAGGGCGAGATGTCGCCGGCCGACGTGATCGACACCGTGAAGGCGTCGGGCCTCCGCGGGCGCGGCGGCGCCGGGTTCCCGACCGGTCTCAAGTGGAGTTTCATGCCCAGGGCGTACGAAGGGCAGAAGTACCTGGTCTGCAATTCGGACGAAAGCGAGCCGGGCACCTGCCACGACCGCGAGGTGCTGCGGTACAACCCGCACGCCCTGGTCGAGGGCATGGCGATCGCCGGTTACGCGATGGGGGCGACCGTCGGCTACAACTACATTCGCGGCGAATTCATCGACGAGCCCGTGCCGCGCTTCGAAGCGGCCGTAAAAGAGGCCTACGAGGCCGGCCTGCTGGGCAGGAACATCGGCGGGTCGGGTATCGACTTCGACCTGTATACCTTCGTCGGCGCCGGCGCCTACATCTGCGGCGAGGAGACGGCGCTGCTCGAATCGCTCGAGGGCAAACAGGGCAAGCCGCGCTTCAAGCCGCCGTTTCCCGCGAACTACGGCCTGTACGGCAAGCCGACCACGATCAACAACACGCAGAGCCTTGCGAGCGTCCCTGCGATCATCCGCAACGGCGCGGCCTGGTTCGCCGGCCTCGGCCCGGAAGGGTCCGGCGGCACGGCGCTGTTTTCGGTGTCGGGCCACGTGGAAAAACCCGGCAACTACGAATTGCCGATGGGGATTCCGTTCAGGGAGCTCCTCGAGATCGCCGGCGGCGTGCTGGGCGGCCGCAAACTCAAAGCGGTCATCCCGGGCGGTTCGTCGGTGCCGGTGCTGCCGGGCGAGATCATCATGAACTGCACGATGGACTACAACTCGCTGTCGGAGGCCGGCTCGTCGTTCGGCACCGGCGCGGTCATGGTCATGGACGACACCACCTGCATGGTCCGGGTGCTGCGGCGCATCTCGCGCTTCTACATGGCGGAGTCCTGCGGGCAGTGCACGCCCTGCCGCGAGGGCACCGGCTGGCTGTACCGCATGCTCACGCGCATCGTGGAGGGTCGCGGCCAGGAAGAGGATCTCGACAAGCTGCTCGACGTGGCGAACAAGATCGAGGGCCACACCATCTGTGCACTCGGCGACGCGGCGGCGTGGCCCGTGCAGAGCTTCCTGAAGCACTATCGGCACGAGTTCGAGTACATGGTCCGCAACCAGGGACGCAGCATCGTCGATGCCGCACCGGGACAGGCTGCCTGACGATGAGCGACGATATCATCAACATCGAAGTCGACGGCAAGCCGGTCGAGGCGCGCAAGGGGCAGATGATCATCGAGGCGACCGACGCCATCGGTGCTTACATCCCGCGCTTCTGTTACCACGAGAAGCTCAGTATCGCCGCCAATTGCCGCATGTGCCTGGTCGAGGTCGAGAAGGCGCCCAAGCCGCTGCCGGCGTGTGCGACGCCGATCGCCGATGGCATGAAGATCTTCACGAAGTCGCCTTACGCGATCGCGGCGCAGAAGGCGACGATGGAGTTCCTGCTCATCAATCATCCGCTCGATTGCCCGATCTGCGACCAGGGCGGCGAGTGCGAGCTCCAGGACCTCGCGATGGGCTACGGCCGCGACGTGTCGCGGTACAACGACGGCAAGCGCGTCGTCAAGGACAAGAACATCGGTCCACTGGTCTCCACCGACATGACGCGCTGCATCCACTGCACCCGCTGCGTCCGCTTCGGCCAGGAGATCGCGGGCATACCGTTCCTCGGCACGACCGAGCGCGGCGAGAACATGAAGATCGGCACCTACATCGAGCAGAGCGTCGATCACGAGCTGTCCGGCAACATCATCGACCTGTGCCCGGTAGGCGCGCTGAACAACAAACCGTACCGTTACAGCGCCCGCGCCTGGGAGATGACGCAGAAGGCCACCGTGTCACCGCACGATTGCGTCGGCTCCAACATGTACGCGCACGTGCTGCGCGGCACCGTCAAGCGCATCGTGCCGCGCGAGAACGAAGGCATCAACGAGACCTGGCTAGCAGACCGGGACCGGTTCAGCTACGAAGCGGTCTATAGCCAGGACCGCCTGCAGCGGCCCAGGATCAAGCGTGCCGGTGAGTGGCACGACATCGACTGGGAAGAGGCGCTCAATACCGTCGCCGAGCTGATCCGCAAGGCGGCCCCCGAGAAAATCGGCCTGCTCGCGGCGCCCTGGATTACCGCCGAGGAGGCGCACCTGCTGTCCGGCATTGCGGCCTATGTCGGCACCAGCAACATCGACTACCGCATCCGGCGGCGCGATTTCTCGGACCAGGACAACGATCCGGTCTTTCCGTCGCTGGGCTGCGAGATCGCCGGCGTCGAGCGGCAGAACGCCATCCTCGTCGTCGGCAGCAACCTGCGCGAGGAGGCGCCGATACTCGCGCACCGGGTCCGGAAAGCGGCTCTCGCGGGTGCCGAGATCAGTTTCGTCAACAGCCGCGAGCACGATTACTTCTTCAAAGTGGCGAACAGCCTGTCGGGCGAGGGTCTCGTGGAGATGCTGGCAGGCGTCGCCGTGGCCGCTTGCGGTAGCAAGCTGCCGGGCAACGTCGCCGCACTGTGCGAGGGTGTGAAGGCCGGGAAAGGCCATGAGCAGGTTGCCGCTTCGCTGCAGAAGGCGGACAAGGCGCTGGTCCTGCTGGGCAACATCGCCGGGCGGCACCGTGCCATGTCGGCCGTGCGGGCGCTCGCGGCCGCCATCGCCGCGGCGACGGGCGCCACCTTCGGCAGCCTGTCGGAAGGCCCGAATTCCGCCGGCGCCGCGCTCGCCGGTGTGCTGCCACACCGCGGGCTGGGCGGCGTTCCCCGCGCCGAGCCGGGGCTGCACGCCGGGCAGATGCCGGGCGCGGATCTGGACGTCCTCCTGCTCGTCAACCTGGAGCCCGGTGCGGACGTCCTGGCGGCCGAAGACGCGGTCGCGAAGATAAGGGCACAGAATTTCACGGTGGCGCTCACGCCGTACGCGTCCGAATCGCTGCTCGATGCCGCGGACCTGCTGCTGCCGACGGGGTCGTTTGCCGAATCTTCCGGTACTTACATCAACGTGGCCGGTACGTGGCAGAGCTTCCCAGGGATCGCGAACCCGGTTGGCGAGGCGCGGCCCACGTGGAAGGTGCTGCGGGTGATCGGCAACCTGCTCGATGCACCGGGATTCGAGTACGTGACCAGCGAGGAAGTCCTCGCCGAGTTCCGTGAGCAGCTGGGTGACGTACCGCCGGACAACAGCTACAGCGGCAGCGGCGCCATCGCGCTGCCGAACGGCGCCGACGCGCCGGACGCGGACATCGACATCCCGATCTACTCGGTCGACCCGGTGGTGCGCCGGGCGCGGGCCCTGCAGCTCACGGAAGCGGCACGCCGCGCGCGCGGGGAGGGTGGTCCGCCGTGATCGACCTCTGGAACTCGCTGCCGCCGATGGTCCAGTACGTGACCGTCTCGACCGTCAAGATCCTCGTCGTGCTGATCGGCGTCGTGCTGGTGGTGGCATTTTCCACTTATTTCGAGCGCAAGGTCATCGGCAGCATGCAGGCCCGTGTCGGCCCGAACCGGGTCGGTCCCTGGGGGTTGCTGCAGCCCTTTGCCGACGTTCTCAAGCTGCTGTTCAAGGAGGTGATCGTCCCTTCGGAGTCGAGCCGCTTCCTGTTCGTGGTCGCGCCGTTGCTGTCGCTGATACCGGCACTCGCCACCTGGGCTGTCATACCGCTGAACGGCAGCTTCGTGATCGCGGACATCAATGCGGGGCTCCTGTACGTGCTCGCACTGACCTCGGTCGGCGTCTACGGCGTCATCCTGGCGGGTTGGGCGACCAACTCGAAGTACGCGTTCCTCGGCGCCATGCGCTCGGCGGCGCAGATCGTCGCGTACGAGATCGCCATGGGATTCGCGCTGGTCGGCGTGTTGATGGCCGGCGGCAGCCTCAACCTCGGCGACATCGTCGAGGCACAGGCCGGCGGCGTTTCGAACTGGTTCCTGGTACCGCTGTTCCCGCTGTTCCTGGTCTACTGGATATCGGGCGTGGCCGAGACCAATCGCGCACCGTTCGACGTGGCCGAAGGCGAATCCGAGATCGTGGCGGGTTTCCACGTGGAGTATTCCGGCGTCGCGTTCGCGCTCTTCTTCCTCGCCGAGTACGCCAACATGGTGTTGATCTCGGCGCTCACGGCGATTTTCTTCTTCGGCGGCTGGGCGTCGCCGTTCGAGGGCTGGACCTTCCTCGGCGATTCGTTCCTGCGCGAGGGCAGCTTCGTCTGGCTGTTCGCCAAGATCTGTTTCTTCATGTACACGTTCTTCTGGTTGCGCGCGACGTTCCCGCGCTATCGCTACGACCAGATCATGCGGCTCGGGTGGAAAGTGTTCATTCCCGTGACGATCGTCTGGATCGCGGTCGAAGGCGTGATGGCATGGCTGAAAGTCGGACCCTGGTCCGGCCTGGCAGGATGAGCAAGGACGGCGCGTTATGAATCGAGCGATGAGCTACGTCAAGACCTTTGCGCTGTGGGAGCTGCTGCGTGGGCTGTCGGTCACTCTTCGACAGTTCTTCAGGAAGAGCGTGACGCTCTCCTATCCCGAGGAGAAAACGCCTCAGTCGCACCGTTTCCGCGGGCTGCATGCACTGCGGCGCTACCCGAACGGCGAGGAACGCTGCATTGCCTGCAAGCTCTGCGAGGCCGTGTGCCCGGCGCTCGCGATCACGATCGAGTCCGACGTCAGCGACGACGGCACGCGGCGCACTACGCGCTATGACATCGACCTCTTCAAGTGCATTTACTGCGGCTTCTGCGAGGAGGCCTGCCCGGTCGACGCCATCGTCGAGACGCGCATTCACGAGTATCACATGGAGGAACCGGGGCAGAACATCATGACCAAGGACAAGCTGCTCGCGGTCGGCGACAAGTACGCTGCCATGATCGCGGCGGACAAGGCAGCGGACGCCCCGTACAAGTAGGACGAGCAATGATATTCGAGGCCATGCTGTTCTATCTTTTTGCCGCGGTGCTGATCGGTGCCGCGCTGGGCGTCGTGTTCGCCCGGAACCCGGTGCACTCCGTGATGTTCCTCGTATTGACCTTCTTCAACAGCGCGATCCTGTGGCTCATGGCGGAAGCCGAGTTCCTGGCGATCGTGCTGGTACTCGTGTACGTCGGCGCCGTCATGGTGCTGTTCCTGTTCGTGGTCATGATGCTCGAGGTGAACGTCGAAGCCGTGAAGCGCGGCATGACCCGTTATGCGCCGCTCGCGATCGTCGTCGCGCTGATCATGGTGATCGAGCTGGTACAGGTGATCTGGCTCAGGAGCCGCGACGTGCCGATCTCCTCGTCGTTTGCCGCCAACCCGGAAGGCTACGACAACACCAAGGCCCTCGGCGCGGTGCTCTACACGGAGCACGTGTACGCGTTCGAGATCGCCGCGGTCATCCTGCTGCTCGCTATCGTCGCGGCGATCACGCTCACGATGCGCAAGCGGCCGGGGCTCAAGGTCCAGGACATCGCGAAGCAGGTCTCGGTCCGGGCGAAGGACCGTATCCGGATCGTGAAGATGGACGCGGAGAAGAAGCAGTGATCGGCCTGCAGCACTACCTGACGCTGGCCGCCATGCTGTTCGTCCTGAGCATCGCCGGCATCGTCATCAACCGGCGCAACCTGATCCTGTTGCTGATGTGCATCGAACTCATGCTGCTCGCGGTGAACTTCAACTTCATTGCGTTCTCGCGCTTCCTGGGCGACGAGACGGGCCAGGTGTTCGTGTTCTTCATCCTGACGGTGGCCGCCGCGGAAGCGGCGATCGGGCTCGCGATTCTCGTCGTGCTGTTCCGTACGCGGCGCTCGATCAACGTGCAGGAACTGAACAGGATGAAGGGATAGCGGCGCATGTACTCCTACTACCTGACAATCGTCCTGGCGCCGCTGTTCGCGGCGATCGTTGCCGGCCTGTTCGGGCACAAGATCGGCCGCAGGGGCGCGCACTCGATCACGATCGGGGCCGTGGGCCTGTCGTGCCTGCTGTCGTTCTACGTGCTGTACCGGATGTACTGGGGCGGTGCCGAACCCGAGAACATCAGTGTCTACACCTGGGCCGTCACGGACGGGCTGCGCATGGAAGTCGGCTTCCTGGTGGACCGGCTGACGGTCCTGATGATGGCGGTCGTGACATTCGTGTCGCTGATGGTGCACGTCTACACGATCGGCTACATGCACGACGACCCCGGTTACCAGCGCTTTTTCAGCTATATCTCGCTGTTCACGTTCGCGATGCTGATGCTCGTGATGTCGAACAACTTCCTGCAGCTGTTCTTCGGCTGGGAAGCGGTCGGCCTGGTGTCGTACCTGCTGATTGGCTTCTGGTTCAAGCGCGACACGGCTATTTTCGCGAACCTCAAGGCCTTCCTCGTCAACCGCGTCGGCGACTTCGGTTTCATCCTGGGCATCGCAGCCATCGTGATGTTCACGGGCTCGCTGGATTACGCGACGGTGTTCGGCCAGGCCGAGTCGGTCGCGGCGCAGACGATCGACGTGTTTCCGGGCAGCCCGTGGAACGCGATGACGCTCATCTGCATCCTGCTGTTCATCGGCGCCATGGGCAAGTCGGCGCAGGCGCCGCTGCACGTCTGGCTGCCGGACAGCATGGAAGGCCCGACACCCATCTCGGCGCTGATCCATGCCGCCACGATGGTGACGGCCGGCATCTTCATGGTGGCGCGGATGTCGCCGCTTTACGAGTTGTCGACGATGGCACTGGCCGTCGTCATCGTGATCGGCGCAATCACGGCGTTCTTCATGGGCCTGCTCGGCATCGTGCAGAACGACATCAAGCGGGTCGTCGCCTATTCCACGTTGTCGCAGCTCGGCTACATGACCGTGGCGCTCGGCGCCTCGGCGTACGGCGCGGCGATATTCCACCTGATGACCCACGCCTTCTTCAAGGCGCTGCTGTTCCTGGCTGCCGGATCCGTGATCATCGCCATGCATCACGAGCAGGACATTCGCAAGATGGGCGGCATCCGCAAATACATGCCGATCACCTACTGGACGTCGCTCATCGGTTCGCTGGCGCTGATCGGCTTCCCCGGGACGGCCGGCTTCTTCTCCAAGGACCTGCTGATCGAGGCGGTCAGGGAGTCGCACTGGCAAGGCCAGGGTGCCGTTTACTGGATCGCCTACCTGAGCGTGCTGCTCGGCGTGTTCGTCACGGCGCTGTACTCGTTCCGCATGTTCTTCCTCGTGTTCCACGGCGAAGAGCGCATGGACGAGAAGACGCGCTCGCACCTGCACGAATCGCCGTGGGTCGTTACGCTGCCGCTCGTCATGCTCGCGATACCGTCGCTGGTCATCGGCTGGTTCACGGTAACGCCGGTCCTGTTCGGCGGCTTCTTCGGTGACGCGATCTATGTCGACCACGCCCGAGACGTGCTCGCGCACATCGGCGAGCACTGGCACGGGCCGCTGGGGCTGCTCACGCATGCATGGCAGACGCCGGTGTTCTGGCTCGCGATGGCCGGCCTTGCGACCGCCGCCTATCTCTACCTGCTGCGGCCCGACCTGCCCGCGAAGATCAAGGGGAAGTTCGAGGGTCTCTACACGGTGCTGGATCGCAAGTACTACTTCGACGACCTGTACATCAAGGGGTTCGCGGCCTGGGGACGCCGCATCGGCACGGTGCTCTGGAAGCGCGGCGACCAGTTCTTCATCGACGGCGTGCTGGTGAACGGCACGGCGAATTCGGTCGCCCGGCTCGCCGGCGTGATGCGCCAGCTGCAGAGCGGCTACCTGTACACCTACGCCTTCGCGATGATCATCGGCCTCACGATGCTGCTCGGCTGGCTGATCTGGTTCCGCTAGGGAAGGGCGCTGACGACGATGTTCGACAATCTCCTCAGTATCCTGGTCTGGCTGCCCATCGCGGGCGGCGTGGTCCTGCTGGCCATGGGGGATGGCAACGATGCCGCTTCCGCGCGCGCGAACGCGATGCGCTGGACGGCGCTCGGCGTTTCGGTCCTCACGTTCCTGTTGAGTATCGGCCTCTACACGGGGTTCGACACCGCGACCGCGGCGATGCAGTTCGTGGAGCGGCTGCCGTGGATCGACGTCATCGACGCCTGGTATTACCTGGGCGTTGACGGCCTGTCCGCACCGCTGATACTGCTGACCACGTTCATCACGCCGCTGGTGGTCATCGCCGGCTGGGACGTGATCAGGACGCGCCCGGCGCAGTACTTCGCGGCGTTCCTGATCCTCGAAGGGCTCATGAACGGCGTGTTCGCGGCGCTCGACGGCCTGCTGTTCTACGTTTTCTGGGAAGCCATGCTGGTGCCGATGTTCCTCATCATCGGCGTCTGGGGCGGCGAACGGCGCGTCTACGCGACGCTCAAGTTCTTCCTGTACACCTTCCTCGGCTCGGTACTGATGCTGGTTGCATTCATCTACCTGTACCGCCTGACCGGCAGTTTCGACATGGCCGGCTGGATGGAGGTGCCGGTCGGCCTGACCGCACAGAAGCTGATCTTCATCGCGTTCCTGCTCGCATTCGCGATCAAGGTACCGATGTGGCCGGTGCACACCTGGCTTCCCGACGCGCACGTCGAGGCGCCGACCGGCGGCTCGGTGATCCTGGCCGCCATCCTGCTGAAGATGGGCGGCTACGGTTTCGTGCGCTTCTCGCTGCCCATGGTGCCCGATGGCAGCCGCTATTTTGCGGGGATGATGATCGCGCTGTCGCTCATCGCCGTCGTGTACATCGGCTTCGTGGCCCTGATGCAGAAGGACATGAAGAAGCTGATCGCGTACTCCTCGATCGCGCACATGGGGTTCGTGACGCTGGGCTTCTTCATCGTCTGGCACCTGTTCGGCGAAAGCGGCGCCGTGCTGGGCGTGCAGGGCGGCATGGTGCAGATGGTGTCGCACGGCCTGATTTCCGGCGCCATGTTCCTGTGCGTGGGCGTGCTCTACGACCGCGTGCACAGCCGCCAGATCGCGGATTACGGCGGCGTGGCGAATACCATGCCGGTGTTCGCGGCGTTCATGGTGCTGTTCGCCATGGCCAATGCCGGCCTGCCGGGCACCTCCGGCTTCGTCGGCGAGTTCATGGTGATCGTCGCGAGCTTCAAGGCAAACCCGTGGTTTGCGTTCTTCGCTGCGACGACGCTGGTGCTGGGCGCGGCCTACACGTTGTGGATGGTCAAACGGGTCATCTACGGCGAAGTCGGTAACGAGCACGTGGCGGACCTTGAGGACCTGAACCGCCGCGAGTTCATCGTACTCGGCATCCTCGCGTTCGCCGTGCTGCTGCTCGGTCTGTGGCCGGCACCGCTCGTCGACATGATGAACGTGACGATCGAGCATCTCGTTGAGCAGGCGAGCCAGACGAAGTTCTGACGGCAGGGATTATGGACTGGATGAGTTACATGAGTGCGGCACCGGAGATGGTCCTCCTGGGACTGATCTGCATCGTGCTCGTTGCGGACCTGTTCGTAAGCAACGAGCGCCGCATCCTGACGTACTGGATGGCGCTGGCGAGCCTTGCCGCCACCCTGGTGGTGCTGGTCGCCACGGCGCCCGAAGGGCGAACCGAGGTCTTCAGCGGCAGTTACGTCAGTGACGGGCTGTCGCAGTTGCTCAAGCTGTCCGTGACGGGCTTCGTGGGCGTCGCCTTCATCTATGCGCGCGACTACCTGCGTGCGAACGACCTGCACAAGGGCGAGTTCTACGTCCTCGGGCTGTTCGGGCTGCTGGGCATGATGATCATGATCTCCGCGAACAGCCTGCTCACCATGTATCTCGGCCTGGAGACGCTGGCGCTGTCGCAATATGCGCTGGTCGCCTTCGACCGCGACAACGAAACGTCGGCCGAGTCGGCCATGAAGTACTTCGTGCTGGGCGCCATCGCGTCGGGGGCGCTGCTCTACGGGATCTCGTGGGTCTATGGCGTGACCGGCAGCATCCAGTTCGACGAGATCGCAGCCGTCCTCATGGGCGACGCGTCCCTGAACAGCCTGCCGCTGTGGTTCGGCATCGCATTCATCATCGCCGGCATCGCTTTCAAGTTCGGTGCCGTGCCGTTCCACATGTGGCTGCCGGACGTCTACCACGGTGCGCGCTCGCCGGTGACGCTCTACATCGCCTCGGCGCCGAAGATCGCCGCGTTCGCATTGACCATCCGTATCCTGGTCGACGCGCTCGGGGGGGTGCACGAGGTCTGGAGCGACATGGTCATGGTGATCGCCGTCCTGTCGCTGCTGCTCGGTAACATCGTCGCCATCGCCCAGACCAACCTCAAGCGCATGCTGGCGTATTCGACGATCGCCCATGTCGGCTTCATCCTGCTGGCCATCTACACCGGCACGGCGGAGGGCTATGCGGCGGCGCTCTTCTATACGCTGACCTACGTGGTGGCGGCGGCCGGCGCGTTCGGGATGATCATCGTGCTCAGCCGGCGGGGCTTCGAGGCGGAGGCGCTGGCCGATTTCAAGGGCCTGAGCGCAAGAAGCCCGTGGTTCGCGCTGATGATGATGTTCCTGATGCTGAGCCTGGCCGGCATACCGCCGTTCATCGGCTTCTTCGGCAAGCTGAACGCCATCAGCGCGGTGCTCGGCAGCGGCTACACGGGGCTCGCGGTCCTGATGATGCTGGCCTCGGTGCCCGGCCTCTACTATTACCTGCGCGTGGTCTGGTACATGTACTTCGAAGAGCCGGAGGACCTGGCGGTCCTGCAGGCGAATACGGACACCCGCCTCGTGATGAGCCTGAACGGCGTGGCGGTGCTGGCGCTCGGCATCGTGCCGGGCTGGCTCTGGGCGCTGTGCCTGGCAGTTCTCGCTTGACAACCTGCCTGTAGGAGCGCTTCTCGAAGCGCGACCCGCCGCCGCACGAACCTCGAAATGCGCGGCCAAAGTGCCATTTTTCCTAGAAAGATCATGGTATTACCGGTGTACTGTACAAATAAGCAGTAACACCATGGAAGGAGCCAGGCATGGGCACCGTCACCCCGCCAGCGACCACATATCCGGACTTCTACGAGCGCGCCGACACCCTGGCCAACGAGATCACCGAGCTCTGTTCCTACCTCTACGCCGCTGAATACCAGCTACTCGTCAAGATCCGCGAATTCGACGAAAACGGCTACTGGGGCGGACCGGGGCTTTCGTCCTGCGCTCACTGGCTGAACTTCAAGTGCGGCATGGGCATGAACGCGGCGCGCGAGCGCGTCCGGGTGGCCCGGGCGCTGGCCGGGCTGCCGAAGATCTCTGCGGCGTTCGAAGCCGGTACGCTCAGTTACTCCAAGGTGCGCAGCCATGACGCGTGTCGCGACCCCCGGGAACGAGGATTTCCTGCTGAGCATCGCCCGGCACGGCACGGCCTACCACGTCGAGACCCTGGTGCGGAAGCATCGAGGCGCCTCGGCTGCGATTGCAACGTAATCCGCATTAAGGAGACTGATGAGGGTGAACCGCTATCAATCGGACGACGATCCCGGCTGGTTCCGCCCGCCATCCGCCGCGCATTGCGGCTTCGCGACGATGGCTGCCGCTTTCCGGGCTGCACCCGCAAGCATTTCGTCGACGCCCATCACATCGAGCACTGGAGCGCGGGCGGCGAGACCAGCCTGGAAAACCTGGTGCAGCTGTGCCGCCAGCACCATCGCCTGGTACACGAGGGCGGCTTCAGCTGCGAGAGGACCGCGTCCGGCGAAGTCGTGTTCAAGGATGCCCGGCAGCGACCCCTGCCGCACTGGTCGGTTCTGCCACGGCGCAACTCGGCCGCAGAGGCGGTCGAGTACCTGCATGAGCGCTTCGACCGGCTGGGGATCCAGTCCGATGCCTGTGTGCCGAACTGGTATGCCGGCGATAGCTGTGACTGGCAGATGGCCGTGGAGGGGCTGCTGGCGTGCGACGGTCCGGAGGCGCTCGGTGTCCCCGGGTTTCGGTAAATCCGGGTTGTAATCCTACTGCCTTATTTGTAGTATGCGCCCCTGCTGATGCGGGGTGGAGCAGTCTGGCAGCTCGTCGGGCTCATAACCCGAAGGTCGCAGGTTCAAATCCTGCCCCCGCTACCAAAATGAATAAAGGGTCCCTTTACGGGGCCCTTTTTCATTTTTGCTACTGAGGCAGGGTTGGGTTCTGCGAAGCAGGTTCATTCCGAGGGCGGCGCAGCCGGCCGACATAACTGAGGCCCGAAGGGCCGAAGGCAATCCTGCCCCCGCTACCAAGAAACCGAAAGCCCGGCCTTGTGCCGGGCTTTTTTGTGCCTGCTCAATGCTCATTGAGTGTCCGCTTAACCGCAGAAAGCGGACATCGGGCCAATGTTGGCCTGAATGACTGCTGATGACCCAGCAGACCATGCTTTTTACGTAGTTTCGCCGATTGAAAAAGGGCCCCCCGCCCCAAAACCACCTTCTGAAAAAGGCAAACCCAGCCAAAGCTGGGGACGCAAAGCCGCGGGTCCTCGCTTCTTCCGTGACGCCTCCTGCGACGCCACGAAGGACCCTAAGATAGCCGGGCTGCCGTCGTGTTGATTTGCTTCATTGGGTTTCTCAGACACACCTTTTGAGCAACACGATTTGTTACTTCTATTCAGGAGGCCATCATGCAGACTAGAGCCACAATCCTATTGAGTATCGGTTTGTTATTGGTTTCGATTCCTGTGTTCGCAAACCCTCCAGCTGATGCGGGGGTCACACGCACGGAAATCGAGGGCTGGGATAATTGGGGATGGCAAGGAGGTCCGCAATCATCTCCAACAATAATATGCCCCGGTGGCGAGCTGGCGGAAATCCCATTTCCCTGTTCCGACTCGATGACTGGTCGCGTGCACCTACGGGGCGGGGCTGGATGGTCTTGCATCACATCTGATGATCCACGCATGACCGGTATCACCCTGTACACGAGCAACGCGAATTACGATGCCGATGGTAGCGGACCGGCATGGGGAGAATGGAAGGTGGTGCCAATGGTGGGCTGTAATAAAGACGCGGTCTTCTCGGAGGAATACGAGGACTTTGTCGACGGTGCGACAAGCTTCTGGTATGGCACCTGGCACGGTCGGCGGCAGTTCGACAGCGGTATGAACGTCTGGATTAGTGAGTTTGAGGCCGTTACCAAAGGAGTTGGGGGAGACTTGGAGGGTCTACAATTCAAGGGCGCCATGTGGGTAACACTCTACACACCCTTCCCCATGCCGTATGAATACGTATTCCCCTATGGATCGGAGCAGTTTGACATGCCAGAGGGGTATGTCATCGGCACGATCAAGGAATGAGATCAAGTCGTCCAATTTGAGAAGGGCTGCCAGGGCTTGGTGGCCCTTCAAATTCGGAACTACACCGCCAACTAGTCCAAGCGGGCTCTTCTGGCCGTGAGTACGCATTCGTCCAGGTCGAGAAATGACTTCCGCTGTTGCTGGAACAACTGACGGCCGCGCTGATGTTTCCGCGGACTGCGTACCCTCCGGGGTAAACATCTTTGACCGACCGCTTTACTCTCAACTGCGGCCCCTCGGCCGGAACTGCCAAAATCGGCTGCAGTTGACCCATAGCCGCCATGAAATAATCCTATTGGGCGAATATGTAGCGTCACTGCAGGAAACGGAATAGATACCCAGAAACTAAATGACTGGATGCAAATTGTAGGTATTTTTGCCCTTGTTGCTTCGATCGTGTTCGTCGGCTTTCAACTCAAACAGTCTCAAGAAATTGCGATGTCTCAAGCGTTTCAATCCAGGACTGACACCAGTATGTCAATGTATTTGGCGTCGTCAGAGAACCCGGTATTCTCGTCAGCAATGGCTAAGTACTATTCCGGTGACGCGGAATCCATGACGCCAGACGAGAACATAGTGATGCAGCAGTACGCGCGTATACTGCTGACGTCTTCGGAAAACCTGCATTATCAATATATCAACGGATTCATTTCAGAAGCGAGAAGACGATCAGGGCGTGAGCAATTGAAAGCGATTCTTGCGGGTAAGGTGGTGCCGTTTCCTGTCAGGCGGATATATATCGAAACGCAGAACACGTTCTTGCCGGAATTTCAGGAATACGTGAATGAGATCCTTCGAGAAATCGATAATGAAGTAGCGCCCGAATAGGTTCAATTACTGATCCAATTTGTCGAAGAATGTGCATCGGATGGCAGCTATTGTGCATCGCTCCAGCTCCGCTTTTGGTTGAATATTTCATCTTTTTCCAACTGTTTGTATTGATGGGGTTTAGCATGGCGGACCAATCTGAAACGCGAATTACGCGACGCCAAGCGCTAGGCGCTACCGCGGCAGTCGCAACAGGTGCCGTTCTGGCAAATGTTGCAGGATCAGCGAAAGCTGCCGAAGAACCGATTGAAACAGAAGCGGCGGCCAGCAAACTCAGCGATACGGCAACGCCCGCAGAGCGGAAGATGAGTGCCTCCTACAAGCTCGATAAAATCATCAAGGTCGATGAGAGTTTGTGTATCAATTGCGACGCGTGCGTCCGATGCTGTCCCGGCGGTCTGATCGTCAACGAGAAATTCCCTGTTCCAACGAAAGATTCCTGGGATCTCTGTATTGACTGTGGCCATTGCGTAGCTATCTGTCCTACCGAGGCTCTGCAGCAGCGCTCGATGACGCCGGAAGAGTGCGGCCCGATCGACATTCAACTCGTCCCGAAATGGGAGGAGGCCAGGCAATTTCTGGTCACAAAGCGCTCAATTCGTGGCTATGTCAACAAGCCAGTAGAAAAGGAAAAGATTCTGCAGTTACTGGACGTTGCCCGCTATGCAGCAAATGGCGGCAACCGTCAGTTGCTGCGCTGGCTGGTGATTAACGATCCTGCAAAGGTTCATCAGGTTGCTGCGTTGACAATTGACTGGATGAAGAGCACCAAAGAATCGAACCCGACGCTTTACCATGAAGCGAAACTGAAGCTGTTTATTGATCACTGGGAAGCTGGCAGAGACCACATCGCCAGGGGAGCGCCGTGCATCATCCAGGCCTGGGCCGGGAAAGATGAGCGGACCGCACCTCCGGCAGCTGCGAATGCCATTACTCATATTCAGTTGGCAGCAACCGCACTTGGTTTGGGCACCAGCTGGACGGAAGGTATTGGCTATGCCAGTCGCGCATACCAGCCTCTGCTTGATGTACTCGGGATGCCGAAGGGACAGATTCCGTTCGCGACATTCCTGATCGGCTATCCGACCGAGACTTACCTGCGCATCCCGAAGAGGAAGCCTGTCGACGTGACCTGGGTTTGATCCCCTGCCCTAAAGCAATCAGGAAAGAATCATGAGCAGCGGGAAAGAAGATTCTCCAGCACTTTCACGGCGCGATTTCGTGACCACGACGACTGCTGTGGCAGGTGGCTTGGCAGCTCTTGGCGCAGGTGTAGCAGCGACTCCAGCCAGCGCGGCTACGGGCACGGAGTTCTCAACGCTCAGCGTAGAGCGACGCGACAATGGATTGCTCATTGTCACCCTGAACCGGCCCAATGCGGGTAACGCCGTGAATACGCAGATGGGTATTGAGCTACTCGACGTTTGGACAGACCTGGTACGCGCTGGCGAAGGTGGTAAAACTCGTTGCGTGGTGTTGACGGGCGCGGGCGACTCAGCCTTTTGCGCTGGCGGCGATATGAAGGAACGAGACGGGATGTCTGATGAGGCCTGGCATCATCAGCATGAGATATTCGAGCAGGCGCTTTGGACAATGATGGAGTGTCCTGTGCCGGTCATTGCTGCCGTCAATGGCAAAGCTTACGGCGGAGGCCTGGAAATGATCCTTGCCGCCGATTTCGCCTATGGTGTAGAGAGTGCAGAGTTGTGGTTCCCCGAGACGATCATAGGAATTATTCCCGGCGTAGGCGGCACTACGACACTGCCGCGAATAGCAGGTGAGCGCCGTGCCAACGAAATCATCTTCGCCGGCGAGGCGTTTGGCGCGACCGAGGCGTTTGAGTGGGGTATTTTCAATCGTGTCTGTAGCGCGGCTGACTTGATGCCCGAAGTGATCGCAACCGCAGAAAAAATAGTCGGCAACGCGCCGCTGGCTGTGCGTCAAGCCAAGAAGGCGATCCACCAGGGGTTGCAAATGGATGTTCGCTCGGCACTTCGCTTCGAAGTCGAGGCCTACAACCGTCTAACTGGAACCGAGGATCGGCGCGAAGGCGTGGACGCCTGGAACGAAAAGCGCAAACCCGAATTCAAGGGGCGGTGACGCCTGGCCCTGCCGGCAGGAATCCTGTACCGCCGAGTAAAGTTTCCCCATTCGTCCCCTGGTGCATCGTGCCGATGCACCAGGGGTTGGGTGTTCTCCCTGCTACCCGATCCGTCGCGACGATGTCTGGAGCTCGGAAGCCGAAGGCAGTTTTTCCCCGCTCTTTTTCGTCCACTGTTCCTCGATCAATTCCTTCACGGCTGCTTCCATGAATTCAGGCGCGGCCCACTCATCCACATCAAAGTCGTTCTTGATGTAGCCGTGCTTGAGCATGAAGTCTTTGCCAGTTTTGATGCAGGCCATATTCTTGGGCGACAGGTTCGGCACCATGTCCACGTCCTTGATGCCCTGGTAGGTGTCCTCGGCGTCACGGTAAAAGGTCTGACGGTCAAGGAGCACCGCTGCGGCCGCCTTGTGGTCGTTGGCCCAGCGCCCCACCTTGATCATGCTCTTCATGTAGGTGACGACAAGTTCCGGGTGCTTCTCAGCCATCACGTCCGTACACGTGATGACGGCGGGCGTATTGGCGACCTGCAGCTGGTAGTCCGGGTATCTGGACAGGTCTTCCACCATCCTGATCTTCCCGGTGTCCTCCTGCAGGTGCTGGAACACCTTGCTCTGGGTATAGATCGCATCGACTTTTCCGCTTAGCAGCGCGGCTTCCATCGGGCGGAAGGCCAGGTCGTGCTTGTGGTCGCGCGTGCCCCAGAGATCGGTCGGGTTGATCATGGGTGCCAGCATCTTCGGGTCGTTGTACCAGTCATCGGGGTATGGAAATTCGACGATCTCAACGTCATCGATGGTCATGTCATTCATCATGAGCATATTCAGAATGCCCATGTGCTCCTGAATGCGCCACCAGTCATTCTTGAGCGTGTTCATGCTCTTCGAGAGGGCAATCTTCTTGCCTTTCAGGTCTTTCATCCGGTAGATCGGATCGCCTTCACGCACAGCCATGCAGCCGCCCTCGTAGACCCACGTGGCGCCCAGCAAGCGGGTGCGGCGGCCGTCGGCATTCACCTGGATAGGCGGATAGAGACCGCCGAAGCGAATCAGATTATCCTGATTGTGAATGTAGTGTGGGTAGAAGTCGGTCTCGACACGGCTCCGAAAAAAGGAGTAGTCGACCCCTATCGCCTTAAAATCCGTCTTGCACCATCCGAGTTCCTGGTCGACGTTATTGGCCGAAACCATCGGACAGTTGGTGAAATACACCTCTTTCCAATCCAGACTGATCGTGCTGGTCATTCTTCCGTCGACTTTTTTCTTCACAGCCCTGCTACTCTCAGCCGCCTGCGCTGGTCCAGCGCTGGTTGCGAGCGCGGCACCGGCCGCGACCGCTGCACCTGCGCCCAATGCCTCGCGTCGGGTCATGCCCTTCTTTGCTTCTGTGCTCATGATTTCATGTACTCCAGTCAACAGATTCGAACCAGAGTGGATTTGATCACGGAAACGGCGGGGCGCGACGCACAACTTTTGCCACTCGATGCACTTTTCTTTACAAAGCACCTAGGTAGTTTCTGCAAAACATTTT